>NZ_JACAOS010000001.1:0-113299 GCF_013386165.1 Pseudomonas gingeri
GCGAAAGCGATTGGGGTTTTGTTTTTGCGCCTGAAAAACCAAAAGAACACCACGCCTCCCATGTAGGAGCGAGCTTGCTCGCGATAGCGGCAGGGAGAGCACTGCAAGGTTCAAGGGCCCCATCGCGAGCAAGCTCGCTCCTACAAGTCGGCGTGTGCACCACAAGGAGATGTTCCTGCCGGGGCCTTGAGACGTAGCACAGGTGTACAAGCAACCCACTGTTTTTCCTGACTTACTGCGCACATCGGCAGTAGAGGCTGCCTATCTTTCAGGAGAGACGCATGCGTACAGGATTCCTTGTTATTTCAACTGCCTTGTTCGGGCTGGCTGGGCCACTGGCAGCTGTCGTTGCCCCCAGCGCAGCGTTTGCCGCGTCCGGCCCTTCGAGTGTCGCAGTAGCTCCCCAATACGACACTTCGCATGTCTATGTGGCGCCGACGGACGTTGACCGATTCGTCCACAGCTTCCTGGCGACGTTTGGCGGCACAAGCACTCCGCAGGTCGTTGCAACGGTCACGCCGACGCCCAGCAGCACCACCTCGCAACTGCTGCAGACGCCGGTCGGCACGGTGTCGCTGTTCGGCTTCAAAACCCCTGTGCCGACACCCTTTGGTGCCGAGCGCTCGGGCTACCTGGTCAAGGATCTCGACAAGGCGATCAGCGAGGCGAAAAAGGCCGGTGCGGATGTGATCGTGGCGGCTTTTCCCGATCCGATTGGACGTGATGTCGTCATCCAATGGCCAGGCGGCGTGAACATGCAGCTTTACTGGCATAACACTCCACCTAGTTATGCGCCATTCCAGACCGTTCCCGAGAATCGGATTTATGTCTCGGCGCAGCGTGCCTCGGCCTATATCAAAGCGTTCACGACGTTCTCCCGGGGCAAGGTCGTCAGTGACGTCAATAACGCGCCAGGGGTGGAGATCGGCAGGCCTGCGGACACCTACCGCCGGGTCAGAATCGAATCCGACTTTGGCAAGATGACCGTGCTGGTCACCGATGGTCACCTGCCTTACCCCTTCGGTCATGAGACCACCGGTTATGAGGTTGGCAACCTCCAGGACACCCTGGCCAAGGCCAAGGCCGCCGACGCGACCGTGATCGTCGAACCCTTCACGACGGGTGCCCGGACGGCGGCAGTGGTGATGTTCCCAGGCGGTTATGTAGCGGAAATCCATCAACTGTCTGCTGCGGGCTAACCCAGGGGGCACGTTCAAGGCGCAGGCAGCGATTACCGGTGTGCCTGCGTCAACGGCCTCTACGAGAACAATCCAGATGGTCAATCCCCCGAAAACGCTTTATTACCGCGTCGCCAGTCGCTGCTTGTTGCTGGTATTGCCTTTGGTCGCACCCATTGCTCTCGCCACGCCTGAGGAGCAGAGCAATACCGACGCAACGTCCGCGCTGAACACACCTGTCGAGGCAAGCCCGTCGCGACCTGCAATCAAAGCCAATCGTTGGCAGGAGGACTGGTCAGCGCTGGTCAATCTACAACTGCACACCGAGCCGCTGGACAGCCTTAAATATATCTCGCTGTCCTCCTACAACCCTGCGACTTACCTGTCGCTCGGGGCCACGCTCAGGGAGCGTTTCGAGTCAAACGACGCGAGCGGGTTTGGTAGCAAGGGCGTTGCCCGGGATAGTTATCTGTTGCAACGGTTTCAAGTCCATGCCGATCTGCACTTTAACGAGCACTGGCGACTCTTTACCCAGTTGGAAGACGCCAGGGCGTATGACAAAACGACCCTGTCGTCCGCCGATCAGGACCGAGCCGACTTGCGTCTGGCGTTTTTGGAGTACACCCGAAAGTTCGATAGCAATACCCTGAAAGCCCGAGTTGGCCGACAGGATTTTGCCTTCGACTTGCAGCGTTTCGTGTCTTCTCGCGACGGCCCGAACGTTCGCCAGTCCTTCGACGCGGCATGGGCCAACTGGGAAACCGGGACCTGGCGCTTCAGTGGTTTCGTCAGCAGACCTGTGCAGTACTTCGATGATCGTCCTTTTGACGATAAATCTGACAGCACCTTTCAGTTTCATATGCTTCGTGCCGAACGTCTGGTCTGGGGAGGGAACGAGTTATCGGCCTACTACGCACTCTATGAGCACGATGCCGCCCGCTACCTGGATGCCAGCGGCAACGAGCACCGAAATGTGTTCGACGCCCGGTTTGCCGGGGCCGCAGCAGGTTTTGATTGGGATATCGAAGGCATGGGCCAATCCGGCTCGGTGGGAGCGAAGACCATTCGTGCATGGGCCGCCGGCTCGCGGGCCGGCTACACCTTGAGCACCTTGCCCTGGCGACCTCGGGTCGGGATTCAAATGGATATCGCCTCAGGTGACTCCCATCCGGGAGACCAGACCCTGGGCACCTTCAACCCGCTGTTCCCCAACGGCTACTACTTTTCGTTGGCGGGTTACACCGGTTACGCCAACCTGATTCACGTCAAACCCTCGATCACCGTTACCCCCATCAGCAAGTTGAGTGTCATGACCGCTGTCGGCCTGCTATGGCGGCAAACCACGGAGGACGCGGTGTACGTGCAGCCCAACCTGCCGGTTTCAGGTACTGCGGGACAAGGTAATCGCTGGACGGGTGCCTACGGACAGATGCGCACCGACTATGCCTTTAGCGCCAACCTGACAGGCGCCATCGAAGCCGTGCACTACCAGATCGGCCAGAGCCTGCGCAATGCGGGTGGGCATGACAGCAACTATCTGGGGGTAGAGCTCAAGTTTGGTTGGTAGGGCTTCGCCGGGTAATCGATTGTCTCTGCGGGTTTCCAGACCAATCCCTGACCAAAGAGCGACCGCTCCCCGACAAATTTGCACAGTTATTTTCGGGCTGGAGCACTAGAATAGGCGCAATCTTCTACAGAGCCTGAGCCCCTACTTATGCCGGATCCGGTTGACACCCCCCAGGTCTCGGAGCTGCCCCTGGACGAGCTGGTGGCCTGTCACGAATGCGACCTGCTGATGCGCAAGCCCGAGTTGGGCCTCGGCGAGAAAGCCCAGTGCCCACGTTGTGGCTATGAACTCTACGCCCATCGTCACAATGTCGTCGAACGCAGCCTGGCCCTGGTGATCGCCGCACTCCTGCTCTATGTCCCGGCGAACTTTTTACCGATCATGCAGCTCAATCTTCTGGGCCGCAGTTCCGACGACACGGTCTGGAGCGGCGTACTGGGCTTGTACCATACCGGCATGTCCGGCGTCGCCGTGGTGGTGTTCCTGTGCAGCATGGGGGTTCCCCTGCTCAAGTTGCTCTGCCAGTTGGCCGTGCTGTTGAGCATTCGCTGGAATATCGGGCGTAGCTACGGCTTGTTGCTGTACCGCATTTACCACCACCTGCGCGATTGGGGCATGCTCGAGGTCTATCTCATGGGTGTGCTGGTGGCGATTGTCAAACTGGCCGACCTGGCGGAGCTGAGCCTCGGATTGGGCTTGGCCTGTTTTGTCGCTTTACTGCTGGTCCAAGTGCTGCTGGAGGTGGTCATGTCGCCCCACCAGATCTGGCAGGCATTATCGGGAGAGGACGAACATGCGGGCGATTGATGCAGGCATCCTGATCTGCACGGAATGCCACGAGCTGAACCGGCAGGAAGAAGACAGCGACGAGCAGGTCTGTACCCGTTGCGGTGCCTGGGTGCACCCTCGGCGTCCCAACAGCCTGATGCGGACCTGGGCGCTGCTGCTGACCTCGGCGATTCTCTACATTCCGGCCAATATGCTGCCGATCATGACCGTCAGCTCCCTGGGCAAGGGTGACCCGAGTACCATCATGTCCGGGGTCATCACCCTGGTGCAGCACGGCATGTTTCCCATCGCCGCGGTGGTGTTTGTCGCCAGTATCCTGGTGCCGACGTTCAAGTTGGTGGGCATTGCCCTGTTGTTGTTCTCGGTGCAGCGCCGCCAGCCGCTGTCGGCCCGGCAGCGGATCATCATGTACCGTTTCATCGAGTTCATTGGCCGTTGGTCAATGTTGGATATCTTTGTGATCGCCATCCTGGTGGCGGTGGTGAACTTTGGCAGAATTGCCAGCGTCGAAGCCAATTTCGGCGCAATAGCCTTTGCCAGTGTGGTGATATTGACGATGCTTGCCGCAGTAACTTTCGATCCCCGACTCATCTGGGACAACACGGAGTCGGACGACGACCATGAGTGATTTGCCAAAAGCCAAAACCCGTCCGGCCTCGACCTGGTCGGCCGTCTGGGTCCTGCCGTTGATTGCCCTGATCATTGGCGGCTGGCTCGGCTGGCGTGCCTACAACCAGACCGGCATCGAAATCCAGGTGCGCTTCGAAAGCGGCGAGGGCATCCAGGCCAACAAGACCGAGATCGTCTACAAGGGCATGCCCATCGGCAAGGTCAAGGCCCTGAGCCTGGATGTCGAAGGCAACACCAAAGGTGTGCTCGCCACCATTGAGATGAACAAGGACGTCGAGTCGTCCCTGCGCACCAATACTCGCTTCTGGCTGGTCAAGCCCAGCGTGACCCTGGCAGGGATTACCGGCCTGGATACCCTGGTGTCCGGCAACTACATCGCGGTCAGCCCCGGGGATGGCGAGCCGGAGCGCAAGTTCAAGGCCTTGAACCAGGAGCCGCCGCTGTCGGACCTCAAGCCGGGCCTGCACATCACCATCAAGGCCGACCGCCTGGGCTCGTTGAACCGGGGCAGCCCGGTGTTCTACAAGCAGATCCAGGTTGGCCAGATCAAAAGTTATGCACTGTCCGCTGACCAGAACATGGTCGAGCTCAAGGTCTTTATCGAACCGACCTACGCCAACCTGGTGCGCAAACACACACGTTTCTGGAACGCCAGTGGCATCAGCATCGACGCCAACCTGTCCGGGGTGAAAGTACGTAGCGAGTCCCTGGCGAGCATCGTCGCCGGGGGGATCGCCTTCGCCACGCCGGAGAATCGCAAAGACAGCCCGCCCACCGATCCGAGCCTGCCGTTCCGCCTTTACGAGGACTTCGACGCCGCCCAGGCGGGGATCCGGGTCAAGGTGAAACTCAGCGACTTCGAAGGCTTGCAGGCCGGGCGTACGCCAGTGATGTACAAAGGCATCCAGGTCGGCAGTCTGAAAACCCTGAAGATCGATCCCGACCTGTCCAGCGCCAACGCCGAGCTGACCCTCGACCCGCTGGCGGAAGACTACCTGGTGGACGGCACCCAGTTCTGGGTGGTCAAGCCGTCGATTTCCCTGGCCGGTATCACGGGCATCGAAGCCCTGGTCAAAGGTAACTACATTGCCATTCGTCCTGGCGACAAAGGCGGTCACCCGCAACGCGAGTTCGAGGCCCGGGCCAAGGCGCCGCCCCTCGACCTGCGCTCGCCGGGGCTGCACATGGTGTTGTTCACCGACAACCTCGGTTCCCTGGACGTCGGCAGCCCGGTGCTCTATCGCCAGGTGCGGGTCGGCTCGGTGCAGAGCTACCAGTTCTCCCGTACCCGCAAGCAAGTGATTATCGGCGTCCATATCGAGAAGGAATACGAAAACCTGGTCAACGCCTCGAGTCGCTTCTGGAATGCCAGTGGCATCACCCTGAGCGGTGGCCTGACCGGCGGTATCCAGGTGAAAAGCGAATCGCTGCAAAGCCTGATGGCCGGCGGCATCGCCTTCGAAACGCCACAGGATAAAGCGCCGCTGCAGAAACGTATTCCGCGTTTCCGTCTGTTCCCCAACCATGATGATGCACAGCAGCAAGGCACCCTGATCACCATTCGGGTCGACCGTGCCGACGGCTTGCGCAGTGGCACGCCGATCCGCTTCAAAGGTTTGGATGTGGGCAAGATTGAAAGCGTCGACCTGAGCGATGACTTGCAGTCGGTGCTGCTCTCGGCGCGGATCACCGAAGTGCCGGAGCGTATCGCCCGGGTTGGCAGTCAGTTCTGGGTGGTGAAGCCGGAGTTGGGTCTGATCAAGACCGCCAACCTGGAAACCCTGGTCACCGGCCAGTACCTCGAAGTGCAGCCGGCGACGAAGAAGCTCGGCGTGCAGAAGGATTTTGTCGCGCTCAAGGACCCGCCGGATGCGGCCGTGCCCCAGGCCGGCTTGAGCCTGACCCTGAGCGCCGCGCGGCGCGGTTCGCTGAAGGAAGGCGTACCGGTGACTTACCGCGAGGTGACGGTGGGCAAGGTCACGGGGTATGAGTTGGGAGCCACGGCGGATCGGGTATTGATCCATATCCTGATCGAGCCACGTTATGCGCCGTTGGTGCGCGGTGGCAGCCGTTTCTGGAACACCAGTGGGTTCGGTGTCGACTTCGGCTTGTTCAAGGGCGCGACGGTACGGACCGAGTCGCTGGAGACGCTGATCCAGGGCGGGATCGCCTTCGCGACGCCGGATGGCGAGCGCATGGGTGTGGCGGCGCGACCGCTGCAGACCTTCCCGTTGTTCGACAAGTTCGAGGATGAGTGGCTGACCTGGGCGCCGAAGATCAGTCTCGGCAAGTAACCGATACCGGGAATGAAAAGGCCGCGATCAATGATCGCGGCCTTTTGCTTTCCGGCTTCTTGAATCAGACCTCGTCCAGCTCCGGTTCCGCCGCTTCACTCAAGCGTGGTGCGCGAACCTCATCGTGCCGGCGGATGTACTTCCAGTCCGCTTCGTCGATATAGATCCCGTTCGGCCCGCTGCCACCTTCCAGGTCGATGGCCACGTGCGCCGAGACCTGGGGTTTCACGCTCGCCAGGATCGGTACGAAGCCCAGTTGCAGGCTGGTCTCCAGCAGCGCCGCCTGGTTGCGTTCGTCGATGTCCGCCGCCTCGTCGAGGTAGTACGGCAGACGCACGCGCCCGGCCTGGTCACGATCCATCAGGTGCAGCAACAGGTACATGTTGGTCAGCGCCTTGATGGTCATGGTCGTGCCGTTGGACGCCGCGCCGTCGATGTCGGTGTGGATCACCGGCTGGCCGTTGACCTTGGTGATCTCGAACGCCAGCTCGAACAGGTCCTTCAAGCCCAACTGGTTGTGGTTCGCCGCCACCAGTCGCGCCAGGTATTCCTTGGCCTCTTCGTTCTTGTTGTCCTGCTCGGCACTCTGGCTCAGGTCGAATACCGACAGCGTCTCGCCTTCTTCGTACTGGCCGGCACTGTGGATGATCTGGTCGATGTGCTTGAGGGCGTCCTTGTTCGGCGCCAGGACGATGCGGAAACTTTGCAGGTTGGACACCTGGCGCTTGTTGATCTCGCGGTTGAACAGCGCCAACTGGTGTTCCAGGCTGTCGTAGTCGCTGCGGATATTGCGCAGGGTCCGGGCGATATCGGTCACCGCCGCGCGGCGGGCCTTGCCCAGGGTCAGGGCTTCATCGGTGCGGTGGTCATAGGCGTTGATCAGCAGTTGCAGGCGGCGTTCGACGTCGTCCTCGCTGTCGAACTTGGCCACGCCCTTGAGACGTACCTGGGCGTAGAGCGCGTCGATCTGCCCGTCGACCCGCTGCAAGCCCTGCCAGCTGTCCTGGTAGTCGTTGAGCAGCGGCAACAGGTTGTCCATGGAGTCGTCGATCGGGTCCATGAACGGCGTGCCGAACGGCAGGTCGGCCGGCAGCAACTGGCGACGGCGCAGGGCGTCGTCGAGGGTGCGCTGCTTGGCTTCCATGTCACCGATCTGCCGGCCCACCAGTTGCAGTTTGGCCGACAGTTGCTGGACACGTTCGGTGAAAGCGTCGCTGGAACGCTTGAGTTCATCCTGGGCGGCTTCCAGCTGTGCCAACTGCTCCAGCTTGTCGCTTTCCTCGGCGCCCAGGGTCTGGGCGCGACGGAAGTCTTCCAGGGCTTTCTGCGCATCCAGCACCTGCTGGTACAGCGCTTCGGTCTGGGTCTTGCTCGCGGCCCGGTCGGCGGCAACGGCCTGTTGGGTTTTCGCCTGCTTGAGCTCTTTCTCCAGGCGCTCCTTCTGGTCGCGCAACGCGGCGCGATCCACCAGGGCTTGCAGCGCCGGTGGCTCGATATGGGACAGGTCGATGGACAGGCCCGGCACTTCGAAGCGCTCGCCCTTGAAACCGTCGAGGATCAGTTCCATGGATTTGACCCACTCACCTTCCTCGTCCAGGGCAATCCCGTGTTCGCCCAGGGGCAAGCTGAACAGGGCGCTGTTGAACAGGCGCATCAGGCGCTCGACATCCTGCTGCGAGAACTCTTCGCGCAGCCGTGCATAGCTGTTGTTGTCGGCGTGATCGAGTTGCTGTTTCACCGACTTCAGGCGTTTTTCCAGGTCGCGCAGGCGCTCTTCCAGGTCCTCGGCACTGAACTGCCGGGACTGGGCCAGGGCGCCGGCGAGTTCGTCGTGGGCATCCTTGGCCGCCAGCAGTTGCTGTTCCAGCACCTTCACATCAGTGACCAGGGCGAAGCGATGCTTGAGCACCGACAGCTCGCCGAGCCAGCGTTGCAGATCGCTGACCGCCCGTTCCAGGCGCATCAGCTCCTGGGTGCTGCTGCGCTGGTCGTTCTGCAGGGCGTCCTGTTCATTGCGGTAATGCTCGGACTGGATCAGCAGCTCTTCCTTGCGCGCACCGGCGTAGTCCGACCAGGTGCCGAGCAACGAGTCCAGCAGCGGCGAGATACGGTGCAGCTTGCCGCGCAGCACTTCGCGTTGGCGTACCCCGGAGGCCAGCGCCTCGACCAGGGGACCGGCGGCGACCATGGCGTTGTAGTCCTGCTCCATGCGTCGCACATCGCGGAAGGCTTCTTCGCAGGCGGCGATATAGTCGACGCTGCCGGAACGCAGACTGTGCTCGAAAGCATCGAGGAACAGCTGCTTGAGCTTGGCCGCAGTGATCTCGCGCATGTGCAGCAGGTTGATGAACAAAGCGCGGAAGGTTTTCAGGCTCTGTTCACTGGTGGAGCGCAGCGGGATCAGCGTCAGGTCCAGGGGAATCGAGGTGTGACCGCCGACCAGCAGGCGCCGCAGTTCATCGGGCTTGAGCTCGTAGGCTTTCAGGCCGTTGCGCTCGAGGTTGTTGAACAGCTCCTTCTGACGCAGGCAGGTGTCGTCTTTCTGGTAGTGGGCCAGGTCCAGGCGTCCGGCATAGGCGAAGAACTGGTGGCCGAAACCGCCGCCGGGGCCGCGTCCGACCACGCCGATGACGTGGGGGCCGTGGGGCAGCGCGACTTCGACGAGGATGTAGCTGGTGTCGGTGGCGAAGTAGAACCGCCGTGATTGTTCCAGGCTGTACTTGCCGAAGCTCATGTCCGACATGCGCGCCAGGATCGGGAACTGCAAGGCGTTGATCGAGGCCGATTTACCCAGGTTGTTCGCGCCGTAGACCGACAGCGGATGTTCCAGGGGAAACAGGCCGAGGCTGTAGCCGGCCGTGTTCAGCAGGGCGAAGCGGCGAATACCGTAGCGTTCCTGGCTCATGCGTCCATCTCCTGTTGCTCGGCGGCAATGGCCCGGGCCAGCGCGTCTTCTTCACTTTCTTCGGTGGGCTCGACGAATTCGCTGAGGTCCAGCGGGTCATCGGTTTCCAGCAGTTTTTCGTCGCTGTCGTCATCCACCAGCACGGGCGTCGGCAACGGCAGCACGCTGTGCAGGCTGGCGGCCATGTCACGGTCCTGCTGGACCGACAGGCAGACATCGAGGAAGCGGTGCATCGGCGGCAGGAAACGGTAGATACCGGGTTCCTCGAGGGCAAAACCGAGCTGGGTCATGCGGCGCATGATCTTCTCTTCCAGCTCCTCCTGGGTGGTGACTTCGGCCTGGACGAACAGGTCGCGGTACTTCTCCAGCAGCGACGGCAGTTCGTCACGCCCGAGGCTGCCGCCATCGAGCACGGCAATCGGGTCGCGGCCCTGGTCGGCCAGGTGTTCCACCAGGATGAAGGTGAACAGCGCCAGGCGCTGGGCGGTCTTGTTCACCTGGGCGGCGGCGTTGTCCGGGACGAAGTAGTAGAAACCCCGGGTGTCGCAAACCAGTTCGAAACCCAGGGCCTTGAACAGCGTGCGGTACTGGTCCTGGCAGTTGGACAGTTGGGCGTACAGCTCCGGGTCGCGGCGGCTGACGTGATAACCCTTGAACAGCTCGCGAAAGATCGGTGCCAGCTGGGACAGTTCGGAAAGATCAAGATGCATGGGGAGTGCTCGCGGAATTCTCGCCGGCTTCTTCAGCACGCGAGAGCAGGGCGAAGGAGCGCAGGCTGACCTGGTGCTCCTGTGTGTGGTAGTCGCGGCGTTCGAGGCGCTCGCGCTGGAAACGTTTTTCCCGCGACAGGCGCGAGAACCAGTAGAGCAATTCGTCGGTGGCGCCTTCCGGCTCCTGCTCCAGCAGCCAGCTCATCAGGTCCGGCATCGGCAGGGCGTCGTTGCAGCGTTCGAGCATTTCCTTGACCGTGCGCGGCGCCCGTGGCGACTCGCCGCCGCTGGACGACTTGTGGGCCTTGGGGAAACGCGACGGCTTGGCTTCGAAACGGGCCAGGGCGTAGACATAGGCCTCGACCTGGCCGGAGCTGCCGAGAAAGGTGCTTTGCGGACGGGTGAACATCGGCATCGCCGCTTGCGGTACGGCGTCCAGGCCCTTGCGCCGGATCACCGACAGGGCCAGGGCGGCGCCACGGGTCACGGCGTTGTGCCGGCGGGCTTCTTCACGCAGCGGCAGCAGCAGTTCGCGGGCGTGGCGCAGGGTCAACTGGGCGCTGGTCTGCATCTCGAGGATGCGCGCGTGGGTGCGCAGCAGCATGTCATCGTCCACCAGGTGGCCGAGGCGCTGCTGTTCACTGAGCATGCGCAGCAGCACGTTCTCGACCTTGCGCACGCCTTGTTCGAAGGCGCCGTCGGCGTTCACCAGCTGGATCATCGGTTCGACGTATTCGTCCCAGGTCGCGAGGACTTCGGCGTAACGCTGGCGCAGGGGAATCTGCCGGTCGCTGGTCTTGGCCCGTTCGGCGACCGCCACCAGGGCCTGTTCGTCGTTGGCGAGCTTTTTCAGTACATCGCGTACGCGCATGTCGAGCAGGCGCAGCTGGCGGGCCAGGTCGTTGCCGTCGCGGATGTCGAAGGC
Source organism: Pseudomonas gingeri (assembly GCF_013386165.1). Lineage (GTDB taxonomy): Bacteria > Pseudomonadota > Gammaproteobacteria > Pseudomonadales > Pseudomonadaceae > Aquipseudomonas > Aquipseudomonas gingeri_C. The sequence goes on from NZ_JACAOS010000001.1 coordinate 10,999, forward strand.
GTCCTGGATATAGCCGGCCAGGCGCTCGAGGTGGCGCAGGTAGGCTTCGATCTCCAGGCACAGGCCCAGGCGGTGCTCGCGGCGCAGGTAGGCGAGGAAGTCGTGGATCTGGGCGTTGAGCTCGAAACGGTTCGGGCTTTTCGCCACGGGGACCAGGATGTCGAGGCGAATCCACACGTCCAGCAGGCTGGTGATGTCCTGGGGCGTGCTGTCCAGCTGCTGGGCAGCCAGTTGCTGGCGCAGTTCACCGAGGCTCAGGGTGCCTTGGTCGAAGTGTTCGCACAGAGGCTCCAGAAGGGCCCAGTGCTCGGCGAGGGCGCGCAAGACGCGCTTGGGTTCGATCATGGGAGAGGCCGGCTGGTTGGCAAATTAAAAGCAGCGATTGTACTGCATGCGGCGTCTGATTTATCCCCAGCTGATCAGAGGCTTGGCGTTCTTGCGATCAACTGCGGGCGATCTTCGCCGAAGGGCGGTAGAATCCCTGCTTTCAACTTATCCACAGATGGCCGACCTTTGCTTATCGAGTCCCGCCGCCGCGCTTATCTGACCGCCATGCAGGTGGTCCACTGGCTGCCCCGCACCGAACTGCCGTTCGCCGCGCCGTCGCGGCCGGAGTTGTTTGTCGAGCTGGCGCCGTTGGTCGAGGTCCAGGCCCCTGTGCCGCAAGCGCGCGAGGCCGCCGAGCCGGTGGCCAGGCCCGCCGAACGGCCGAAGATCGAAGTGCCACGACCGTCGTCGAGCCCGCGGGCGCAAAGCAAGCCGGCGGTTGTCTCTGAAGAGACGCCGGCCCCGGTCAAGGTAGCTCAGGTCCCGCCGCCGCGTTTCGCCCTGCAACTGTTGCGCGCCGGGCGTTGCCTGGTGCTGGTGGAGTTACCCACAGGCGAAGCGTTCCAGAGCCGCGACCCGGCCTACCTGCTGCTCAAGGACCTGCTGCGCGCCGCCGGGCTGCCGGACAGCCCGCAGATCGTCGGCGAGCCGGTGCGCTGGCCGCTGCTGGTGCGTGGCAACCTCGACCAGGGCCCGGACGCCGCACGGGATTTTGTCCAGGGCTTCGTCCAGGCCCGTCGGGAAGAAGGCGAGTGCGCCTGCCTGTGGCTGATCGGTCTGCCGGCAGTGCGTTTTGCCGGTGAAGCGAATGCCGAGTCGTATAACCGTGAACTGCAGGTCGAAGGCCTGGGATCGGCCTGGGCGCTGCCCGGTCTGGAATTATTGATGGATGAGCCACAGCGCAAGGCTGATGTCTGGCAAGCCATGCGCCGGCTGATGGCGCGATGGAAAAGTAACGATGAGTGATGCGGTAAGTTTTCGCCCGATGACCGAGGCGGACCTGGATGCGGTCCTGAAGATCGAATACGCGGCGTTCAGCCATCCCTGGACCCGCGGGATTTTCCTCGATGGCCTGGGCAAGTACCAGATCTGGCTGATGTTCGAAGGCAGCCAGCAGGTCGGGCATGGCGTGGTGCAGATCATTCTCGATGAGGCGCACCTGCTCAATATCACGGTCAAGCCCGAAAGCCAGGGCCGTGGCCTGGGCTTGCGCCTGCTTGAGCACCTGATGTCGCGAGCCCATGCGGCCGAGGCCCGGGAGTGTTTCCTGGAGGTGCGCGACAGCAATCGTGCGGCCTTCCGCCTGTATGAGCGCTATGGTTTCAATGAAGTCGGGCGTCGTCGCGATTACTACCCGGCGGTGGGTGGGCGCGAGGATGCGGTGGTGATGGCGTGTACGTTGGTTGACTGAGGATTTTCCACGTGACCCCAGCCCGGGGTCGGGTGTCATAGCTTCGGACTATCTTGAGGCGGCAGAGCATGAACGAACTACAGGATCTGATTGATAACAACGAGCGCTGGGCTGCTGCGATCAAGGAAGAAGACCCGGAGTTCTTCGCCAAGCTGGCGCGTCAGCAGACTCCGGAGTTTCTCTGGATCGGCTGTTCCGATGCGCGGGTGCCGGCCAACGAAATCGTCGGCATGCTGCCGGGCGATCTGTTTGTGCACCGCAACGTGGCCAACGTGGTGCTGCACACCGACCTCAATTGCCTGTCGGTGATCCAGTACGCGGTGGATGTGCTCAAGGTCAAGCACATCCTGGTCACCGGCCACTACGGCTGTGGCGGGGTCCGGGCGTCGATGCAGGATCGCCAGTTTGGCCTGATCGATGGCTGGTTGCGTTCGATTCGCGACCTGTACTACGAGAACCGTGAAGTGCTGGCAAAGTTGCCCACTGAAGAGGAACGGGTCGACCGCCTGTGCGAGCTGAACGTGATCCAGCAGGTGGCCAACGTCGGCCATACCACCATTGTGCAGAACGCCTGGCATCGTGGGCAGAGCCTGTCGATCCACGGCTGCATCTACGGGATCAAGGATGGGCGTTGGAAGAGCCTGAACGCCACCATCAGCGGGATTGAGCAGTTGCCGCCGCAATACCGGTTGCGCCCGATGGATGCCCCCTGAGGCGCAAACCTTGTAGGAGCCGGCTTGCCGGCGATGGGGCCCTTGAGCCTTGCGGCGCCTGTCCGGACGCCATCACCGGCAAGCCGGCTCCTACAGGATTGTGTCGAGCACAGGTTCTGCGCCCGACACCCGCCTGGTTCGTCAGATGACCGGCAGTGCGGTCATCGGCGCAGGCGCCGGTTTCTTCAACTGATCGAGCTGGGTCTTGACGTCCGTGGTCGTGCACTTCTTCTCGGCATCGGCTTCAGACAACTTGCGCACCGACTCATAGAACAGCACGCAAGTTTTCTGCGTGTTGGTCACCTGCCAGTTGTCGGTACAGCTTTTCAGCAACGCCGCCGGATCGCCGCTCGGCTTCTGGCCCATGCCGGCCTGCCAGCAGGCAGCACTCAAGTCCTGTCCCATCACCTTCAAGCCCGCGGCATCGGCTTTTGCCTGGTCGCCGCCGTAGCTGGCCGGGTCCGCCGCGTACCAGATGTAGCTCGGGTGGTTGGAGCCCAGTACCGGCACCGTCACGCTGCCTTTTGTCGGGCTGATTTCACCCAGCTGCAACACGCCGACGGTTGCGCCGTATTGCTGCTTGATCCAGTTCCGCACCGGCGCACCGAAGGCCACCATCGGCAATGCCGTGCCCTTGGCGGTAATGCTGACTTCCTTGACCATGGTGGTCTGGTAGTCGGTGAAGTAGCTGTAGACCGTTTCCAGGGTGCTGCCGGCGTTGGACGGCGCGGCAATCGGTGCGATGTCGACGATGGTCTGGTAACCCGGCGTCTGGTCCTTGGGGATGCCGTTGTCGGTCAGCAACTCGGCCCAGCGGTCGGTGGTCGCCGATTCCAGGTAGTCCTGGGCCTGGGTCAGTGAGTAATCCGGTGGGAAATGCAGCAATTCGACGCTCTTGCGGTTATCCAGGGCCAGGCCCAGCGGCAGGAACAGGTACCAGTTGTAGGCCCATTTACCGTCGACATTCAGTTTGGAGGCACCCTTGTAGGCCAGCTCGCCGGCATTGAGCAGTTGCTCCAGGGGTTTGTCATAACCTTTCGGCACGCCGCTGAAGTGCGCATAGAGTTGGCCGGCATCGTCCTTTACCGTCACCTTGGCGCTGGTATAGCCGTCACGCTGCACGCTCTGGTTCAGGTAATGCTCGGCGGTCTGTTCCAGGGTCCAGTGGCGATAGCAGATGACATTGCAGTTGTTGGGGTAGGCGAAGAGTTGGGTGACACGTTCCCGGCTGCCCAGTTTCATTTCGACATCGGCGTGGGCGAGGGTGCTCAGGGTGAGCGCCGCTAAGGTACTCGTCAATACAGCGATTTTTGACATGCTCAGATCCTTTTCAGCGTTGGCCTCATCAATGCGGAGGCAGCGCCATACTGGATCAGGTTCGGCCACTAGAAAAGCCGGTAGTCGGTGTTTTTTTCGCGGTTTGACGCAAGTAGGAAGGCTTGTCGCAATTAGCTGTCGGACCGATCCGAAGGAGGGCTCGCTCCCCGTGGGGGGAGCGAGGTGGAAGCGATATCCGTCAGGCCGTGAAGCGCAATGCGTTGGTCAGATCGCCCATCGGTTTCTGACCACGGGACGTCATCGCATCATCGCGTTGCTTGATCCCGTCGAGTTTCTCCAACTGGAACACCCGGGTGATCAAGCGCAGGATCGAGGCGGTGTCATACACCGTGTGATCCACCGTGCCCTTGCGGGCGAAGGGCGAGACCACCAGGGCCGGAATCCGTGTGCCCGGGCCCCAGCGATCGCCTTGCGGCGGCGCCACGTGGTCCCACCAGCCGCCGTTTTCATCGACGGTGACGACCACCACCATGTTTTTCCACTGCGGGCTTTCTTGCAGCACTTTCAGGATGCGGTCGATATGCCGGTCGCCGGACGCCACGTCGGCGTAACCGGCGTGCATGTTCAGGTTGCCCTGGGGTTTGTAGAAGGTGACTGCGGGCAACTTGCCGGCCTGAGCATCGGCGAGGAACTTGTTGCTGCTCGGGTCTTCACCCAGCCCACCATCGCGCAGGCGCTTGGTACGCTCGGCTTGATTCTCCGGCCCTTGCTGCTTGAAGTAGTTGAACGGCTGGTGGTGGTACTGGAAGTTCGGGATCTTCGGAATGCCGCCCGAGTCCTTGAACTGGTCCAGGGTGGTTTGCCAGGCACCGGCGTACCAGGCCCAGTCGACGTTTTTCTTCGACAGCTTGTCGCCGATGTGTTCGTGGCCCTGGGGCACCAGCACAGTGGGCAAGCCCGGCTTGGCGTAGTCGGGGTGATCGGTGTCGCGGATCCAGGTCGGCCAGTAGGGCGGCGCCATGGTGTTGACCGCATAGCCATCCGGAGTCAGGGCGCTGGGACCGAATTGCGGCGCGCCGGTCATGGCGCTGGCCGGGGATTTTTCCAACGGCTTGAGGCGCGTGTCCAACGGGTTATCGCTTTGCAGCGTGGCGATCTGCGGCTTGGCCACCGAATTGGCGGCGTCCGGGTAGAAGGGCACCGCCGCGCTGATCAGGTATTGGTGGTTGAGGAACGAACCGCCGAAGGCACCCTGGAAGAAGTTGTCGCAGAGCACGAATTCCTTTGCCACGTCCCACAGGCGCAGCGAATAACGGTTCTGGGCGTAGTGACCCATGGTCAGGCCGCCGGAGTCGGCCCAGGCGACGAACTGGTCGTTCTTGCCGCCGTTGATCTGCATCTGGTTCTGGTAGAACACGTGCCACAGGTCGCGGGTGACCAGGCTCAGGGGCAGGTCTTCGCCGTTCGGGCCCTTGAGGGCATACGGCGCGTTGGGCAGGTTTTGCTGGAACTGGGTTTCTGCCGGATAGGTCACGCCGTCGACGCTTTGCGGGCCGATCTGCAGGACACCGCCCCAGGCCGGTGGCAGCGTCTGCAGCAGGCTGCCGTCGCGATCATGTTGCTGGTAATCCGCAGGCGCCAGGGCCGACAAGGGCTTCTCGAGCCCGGGGAACTCGGCGAACAGGTTGTTGAAGCTGCGGTTCTCGGCGTAGATCACCACCACGGTTTTCACCTGGTCGTGCAGCGCCTTGTCCAACTCGGCGCCCGACAGCTCGCGGGCATCCGGCTTGCCGGGTTCGCTTGGGGAACCGCAGGCGGTCAGCGTCGCGCCAACGCCCAGCACCGCCACGCCACCGAGAAAGCGGCGGCGACTGGTGTCGGTGGGGTGATCGGTTTCGGGCGCTTGCGACTGGTCGAGGTCTTTCTCGTCACTCATCCTGGGTTCCTGCTGGCTGGGTTTGACGTATCAAAATATTTCGCATCGCAACTTAGCAACGCAATATGACGGAACAGCGACAGATCCATTCTGCCGCCGGGCAGTATGCCCATTGTCGAGGGGATGAGGCAGGGTTTGCGCCAGGTAATTTTACCGAAGCGTCAGCTTTTTCCGTGGACCCTACAGGGCCCCGGATTGAATGGCCGCGACCATCGCCGCGACTTTATTGGTGGTGCCGGTCTTGGTAATCGCGTTGGCGATATGGAAGTTCACGGTGCGCACGTTGAGTTCAAGCAGGAGGGCGATTTCCGGTGCGGTTTTACCGGCGCCCGACCACTTCAGTACTTCGACTTCCCGGGGGGACAGGGAAGGAGGGGAGGATGTCGCGAGGCGCTCGCGGGTGGCCGCTGCGTGCAGGACATTGCACAGCCACAGGATATGTCCGGCCTTGTGCTGGAACTCGTGGTGGTCGATTTCACCCTCGGGGCGGGAAACGCATAGGATGCTCTGGTGACCCTGGATATGCTGAACCGCCTGGGACCAGCCGTAGCGCATGCCAAACGATTGCTTTTTGGCCCAGAACGCGGGTGCCTTGGCAACGGTCTCCGCAGACCAGAGCACGGGCAGGTGCGAATGCCGGGTGCAGGTCAGTACCGGGTCGATCTCCTGGAGGTTGTGCTCCTGGTAGTAGCGGTTCCACTCCTCGGGATAATTGTTCCTTATCCAGGGCGCGGCCCCTTGGCTCAATTTGATATAGCGATAGTAGGCATAACCCAACTGCCAGATCAGGCTGGGCAAGAGCTCGAGCAATTCCTGCTCGTCTTGTATTGAACCCAGACGCTGCAGTTGCTCTTCTTTCCAATGGTTCATGATTCATCCACCTTGCAGCACGACGGGTGGGGCAGGGCACGCTCGGAAAAAATAGATGGTACGGACGTGCTGCTTTGTACGGATAGCCTAATACATGATGCTAATCATTGACCCGAAGAATTTGCCTTCTTGTGGGCTCGTTCAGCAACAATTCAGCATTGTGGCGATTCGCGTCGTCGTTTTTGACGATTGAAATTTTTTTATGATTTTCAGGCTGTGGCGAGCCGAGACAAGCGCGCGGATAACGGCGCTCTTGCCTCGGTTTGCAGGCCTCGAGGTTATGGCATCACCGGCCCGTTGTAGGCCAGGGTGGTCCCCAGGGCCCAGAGCAGGAACAGTACCAACGGTGCATGCACCAGCAGTTGCACGAAGGAGAAACCGATCAGGTCCCGTGCCTTCAAACCCAGCACGCCGAGCAGCGGCAGCATGTAGAAGGGATTGATCAGGTTCGGCAGCGCCTCGGCGGCGTTGTAGATCTGCACCGCCCAGCCCAGGTGGTATTTCAGGTCATTGGCCACCTGCATCACATAGGGTGCTTCGATGATCCACTTGCCGCCACCGGAAGGAATGAAGAAGCCCAGTACCGCCGAGTACACCCCCATCAGCAACGCGTAGGTGTCATGGGAGGCGATCTGGGTAAAGAAGGTCGAGATGTGGTGGGCCAACGTCAGGGCATCAGCGCCCTTGACCGTGGTCATCAGCGCGGCGATGGAACCGTACAAGGGAAACTGGATCAGCACACCGGTGGTGGTCGGCACCGCACGGGCCACGGCATCGAGGAAGCTGCGCGGACGCCAATGCAGCAACGCACCGGCCATCAGGAACAGGAAGTTGTAGGTGTTCAGGCCGGAAATGGCGCTGATCGCCGGTTTGGTCGAGAACTCGTGGAACAGCCAGCCGGCGGCCAGCAAGGCCAACAGGATGGTCAGCAGCGGGCTGTATTCCAGCCACTCGCCGGGCCGTGAGCGCTGGCTCAACGGCGGCAGGTTGAAGCTCGGATCGACGCCGCAGGCCTTGGCATCCCGGGCCGAATCGGGCCCCGGAGCGGTGGCGTAGGCGATCACCAGCGAGACCACGATCAGTGCCAGCAAGAGCACGCCGGACTGCCAGAGAAAGATGGTCTGGGTGAAGGGGATCACCCCGGTGATCGACAGGATCGACGGCGGCAGGCTGGCCGGGTTGGCCTGCAGCTGGGCGGCGGACGAGGACAGTCCCAGGGCCCAGACGGCACCCAGGCCCAGGTAGGCCGCGGCACCGGCGGCGCGGTAATCCATGCGCAGGTCGGTGCGACGCGCGAGGGCGCGAACCAGCAAACCGCCGAAGACCAGGGACAGGCCCCAGTTCAGCAGCGAGGCGACCATGGAAATCAGCGCGACCCAGGCCACTGCCGAGCGGCCATTCTTCGGGATACGGGCGAGGCGGTCGATCAGCTTCACCGCCGGAGGCGAGCTGGCAACCACATAACCGCCGATCACCACGAAGGCCATCTGCATGGTGAAGGGAATCAGGCTCCAGAAACCGTCGCCGAAGGCCATCGCGGCTTCGCTCGGCTTGGCGCCGATGGCCAGGGTGGCGAGGGCAACGACGATCACCGCCAGGGCGGCAAATACCCAGGAGTCGGGAAACCAGCGCTCGGCCCAGTTCGAGCAGCGCAGGGCAAAGCGGGCGTAGCGGCTGGCTTCAATAGCAGCGGCCATGGGAAGGTCCTCTTGTTCTTGATCTTATTAGGGGAGCCACAGGCGCGGCGCTGGGGGCGCAACACACGGGCAGGTGTCCACGATAAATCAATCCTGTGGCATTTTCCGGTTCTCTTTAGTAGCAGAGTGATATTGCCTTTAGTGGACACCGACGATGTCGGCCCTATGCCCTTGGCAAACTCAGGTATCCTGCGATTTTTCGCAGCGGCTGCAGAACCGGCCGATGCTGTACCTGAATACATTGCCAGAGTGTTTTCATGACTGCCGATCACATTCCACACAGCCGTCGATTTGCCCGGTCCGACTACAAGACCCTGGGCCTGGCGGCATTGGGCGGTGCGCTGGAAATCTACGATTTCATCATTTTCATGTTTTTTGCGCTGACCCTCAGTGAGCTGTTCTTCCCCCCGCAAATGCCCGAATGGCTGCGCGTACTGCAAAGCTTCGGCATTTTTGTCACCGGTTATCTGGCGCGCCCGCTGGGCGGCATCCTGATGGCGCACTTCGCCGACCGCCTGGGGCGCAAGCGGGTCTTCAGCCTGAGCATCCTGATGATGGCCCTGCCGTGCCTGCTGATCGGGGTCATGCCGACGTATGCCCAGATCGGTTACTGGGCGCCCCTGCTGTTGTTGCTGCTGCGGGTATTGCAGGGCGCGGCGGTGGGAGGCGAGGTGCCGAGTGCCTGGGTCTTCGTCGCCGAGCACGCGCCGGCTGGTCACCGTGGTTACGCCTTGGGCGTCCTGCAGGCGGGGCTGACCTTCGGTTATCTGCTGGGCGCCTTGACCGCGACCGCCCTGGCGAGGATCTATAGCCCCGGCGAAATCCTCGATTTCGCCTGGCGCTTTCCCTTCCTGCTGGGCGGTGTGTTTGGCGTGATCGGCGTCTGGCTACGCCGCTGGCTCAGTGAGACGCCGGTGTTCATGGCCCTCCAGGCGCGGCGGGAAGAAGGCGAGACGGTGCCGCTGCAGGCGGTGTTGCGTAGTCATCGTCGGACGATTCTGCCGGCGATGCTGCTGACCTGTGTCCTGACCTCGGCGGTGGTGGTGCTGGTGGTGGTGACCCCGACCGTGATGCAGAAAACCTTCGGCATGAGTGCCAGCCACACGTTCGCCCTGAGCAGCCTGGGGATCGTGTTCCTGAACATTGGTTGTGTCCTGGCCGGGCGTTTGGTGGATCGCATCGGTGCCTGGCGCGCGGTGCTGTTCTATAGCGCCTTGCTGCCGCTCGGGATCGGCTTGCTCTACACCTGCCTGATCCAGGGGGCTGAATGGATTGGCCTGGCCTATGCCCTGGCAGGCCTGAGCTGCGGTGTCGTGGGGGCGGTTCCCTCGGTGATGGTGGCGTTGTTCCCGGCGCGGATCCGGGTCTCCGGCATTTCCTTTACCTACAACATTGCCTACGCCCTCTGGGCCAGCACCACACCGCTGTTGCTGATCGGTCTGATGCCCTGGAGCCCGTGGGTCAGTGTCGGCTATTGCGCGGTGATGGGGAGTGTCGGAGCCCTGACCGCGTTGTTTTTCGGCCTGCGCTCATCAGCAACAGCCAATGCCTCGTGCGTTTCCGACGCCTGAGCCTGTCCGTGTCGATTTTGCGCAGTCACCGCGTCTCGGTCACCTTCTTGAGAAACCGTGGCTGATCGGGATTGCGCCCACGCAGCACGGCCAGCTTGGCCGCCATCAGGTAAAAGCCCTGGATCATGCTGAACGGTTCCAGTAACGGATGGGCTGTCGCGACGCTGGTCAAGTTCGCGCCGGGCGTGCCCGGTGGTGCGACCAGCAAAACCTGGGCGCCGCGCCGGCGCATGTCCTCGGCGAATGCCAGGGTACCGGCCTGCTCAGGGCCAGACGGGGCGAAGAGCAGGACCGGGTAACCCGCCTCGATAATCTCCATCGGCCCGTGGCGGACCTCGGCGCTGGAAAAGGCTTCGGCCTGGATGCCCGAGGTTTCCTTGAGTTTCAGCGCCGCCTCCTGGGCGATGGGCAACGCCGGGCCGCGTCCGATCACCACCATCTTGTCCACCGACTGCAAGACCTCAAGGGCCAGCGACCAGTCCTCGTCGACCGCTTGCGTCAGGGCGGCGGGCAATGCCTGCAGGGCGACACCGAGGCCGTTGTCCTGCCCCAGCCTGGCGGCCAGTGCTGCCACGGTCTGCACCCCGGCCATCAACATGGCGACATAACTTTTGGTCGCGGCCACGCTTTGTTCCAGCCCGGCCGGCAGCAGCACCTCGGCGTCACTGGCGGCGGCCAGCGGCGACTCGGCGGTATTGACGAAGGCCGCCACGCGCGCGCCGCGCTGTTTCAGGTAGTTCACGCTGGCGATCAGGTCGGGGCTTTTGCCCGATTGCGACAGGGCGGCGACCCAACAGTGCTTCAGGCGCAGCGGCGGCTGTTGCAGGCTCACCAGCGACAGGGGAATCGACAGCCAGGGAATCCCGACCTGGCTCATCATGACGTAGCCGAAGTAGGCGGCCGCGTGATCCGAACTGCCACGGGCGACGCTGATGATCAGCTCCGGCGGTGCGGTGGCCAATTGCTCGGCCAGCGCCGCGATGGCACGGTCATCGTCGAGCATGCGTTGCACGACATCGGGTATCGACAGGGTTTCCTGGAGCATCAGTGACATAACTAAATACCTGGATGTCCGTCAGCCCTGCGGGCTGTCGGGTACACAAAGAAGATCGCCGGGAATGAAGCTCAGGCCGGCGGCGTCCATGGCCATGCTCAAGGCGCCCCACAGCGGCGCGTCATGGGTGAAGTGGGCGGCGACAATCTCCGGGGGGAAGGGCACCGCCTGGCCGATCAGTTGTTTCAGCGCCGGCGCCAGGGTCGAGGCCTGATGGAACAGCCCGCCACCGATGGCGATGCGCTCGACGTCGAGGGCCACGGCGAGGTTGCTGACCTGCACCGCCATGCCGGCGATACGCCGTTCCAGCACCTGGCGTACCGTCAGGTCACGGCTGGTAAACAAGTCCAGGGCCCGATGGCCCTGGCCGAGCATCTCCGTGGCCAGGCGGGTCAGCGCAGCGCCGGAGAAAAACTCCTCCAGTGGCGCGGCGCCTTGCGCGTGGGTCCGCCACAGTTCCGGGTACATCGGATCAAGAAAGGGCTCGAGCATGTAGCCGATTTCCATGGCCGCGCCGTTCTGGCCGCGTATCAGGCGGCCATTGGCGATGGCCGCCGCCGCCAACCCGGTGCCCAGGTTGAGGTAGATGGCGTTGTCGATTCCCACCAGCGCGCCCCAACGGGCTTCGGCCAGGGCGCCGGCCTTGACGTCGTTGTCGAGCAGCACGGCCTGGGTGCCCAGGCCTTCGCCCAACAGCGACGGCAGGTCGAGGTCTTCGAAGCCCGGGGTGTTCGGTGCCATCAGCAGGCTGCGACCGCGCACTACACCGGGGAACACCGCGGCCACACTGGCCACCCGCGAGCCACCGAAGTCAGCGACGCAAGCACGTGCCGCCGCAATGATGCGCTCGAGGGCCGGCACGCCACGGGCGCCGTCGGCATGGGTGGTCAGTCGGCGTGTGCGCAGATGCTGGCTGACCGGGTCGTAGCAGGCGATCTGGGTCTTGGTGCCGCCGACGTCGATCGCCAGCAGCACACCTTGGGTGGGCGCCGCAGCGCCCGGGTTATTCAGCGGTTCGTGCGTCATGGGTATCGCTTGTCTTGTTGAAGGGCCAGAGTTGTTGTACCCGCGCCCAGAACAGGTAGGCCACGCAGCCGGCTGCGACCCACACCAGCGACCACTGGATCGGATAGGCGCCAGGGGCGTTGTGGTTGGACGCCAGGTAAATGTAGACCCAGCCCAGCAGGGCGATCACCGCCGGTATCGGATACAGCCACATGGTGTAGGGACGGCTCAGGTGCGGCTTGGTCTTGCGCAGCACGAACAACGAAATGATCTGCGCCACCGACTGCACCAGGATCATCACCGTGGTCAGCAACTGGATCAGGGTGGTGAGGTCGGTCAGGCGACCGATCATGAAACCGCCGGAGGTCAGCACGCCCATGCTCAGGATGCCGTAGACCGGAAAGTCGTGCTTGGGATGGGTGACGCTGAAGGCATTGAAGAATACCTTGTCCTTCGCCGCTTCGAATGGCACCCGCGAACCCCCGAGCAGGCCGGCGAACACCGAGGCCACGGCGGTGATCAGGATCAGCACGGTGACCACGGCGGCGGCGGTGTCGCCCCAGGTTTCACTCAGCAGCACCGAAGCCACGGAGTTATAGGCCGCCGACTTCTGGTCGAGCATGCGGTGCCAGTCCACCACGCCGAGCACCCCGACCTGCATCAACAGGTAGACCACCAGCATGCCGAGCACCGACCAGATGATCGACTTGGGAATCACCCGACCCGGTTGTTCGACTTCCCCCGCCAGGTAGGCCGAGGTGTTGTAGCCCAGGTAGTCGTAGATGCCGATGGTCAGGCCGCCGGCCATGCCGAGCCAGAAGCTGCTGTCGCCCAGGTTGAAGGCTCCTTCGGGAAAGCTGAAGGCCAGTTCCGGATGAAAGTGCGAAAAGGCCGCGGCGATCAGCGCCGCGATGCTCGCCAGCATGATCACCCAGAGCACGATGCTCAGGCGGGCGATGGACTCGATCTTGCGCCAGAGCAGCACAATGATCAGCCAGATCAGCACCAGGCCGATGAGGTTGCCGGTGGTCTGGCTCATGTCCGGCCAGAACCAGGTCAGGTACTGCACGAAGCCGATGATCCCGGTGGACATGATCAGCGGGATAAACAGCATCGCGGTCCACACGAACAGGAACGGCAGCAGCTTGCCGGTACGCTTGCCAAAGGCTTCACGCAGGTAGACGTAGGTACCGCCGGCACCGGGCAGCGAGGCGCCGAGCTCGGCCCAGACCAGGCCGTCGCACAGGGCCAGCAGCGCACCGAGGATCCAGCCCAGGTAAGCCTGCGGGCCGCCCATGATGACGATCATGGTGGGAATGGTGATGAATGGGCCGACGCCGCACATCTGGCTCATGTTGATGGCCGTGGCGGGAAACAGGCCGATCTTGCGTTTGCTGCCGGACGCGCTCTGTCCGGGGGGATTGGAGGTGCTCATGGTGTGACGTCCTCTTGCGTGAGTGACCGAAGGTGGCGGGCAGGTAGCGAAGGTGCTGCGTGCCGGCGACGCCTTGCATCGACTCGGTATCGTTATTGTTATGGGTTCCGGGCGCCTGGGACCGCGGCGACCTGACGAATAGAAAAGCACGTCATGAGTATTAATTCAACTTGATTTAATTAATTGGCAGCACCGATCATTCACCGATGAAAAGTCTCCAGAACACCCGCACGGTGACCACCGGCACCAACGCTGAACACGCCCGCCTGCATAACCGCCGGGTGATCCTCGAAGCCATTCGCCTGGGCGGCCGCCTGACCCGGGCCGACCTGACGCGGCTGACGTCGCTGACGGCGCAGACGGTGTCGAACATCGTCACCGAGTTGCAGGAGGAGGGGATGCTGCTGGTGCATGCGGCCGAGAAAATCGGTCGCGGCCAGCCGCCAGTGCCATTGTCGATCAACCCCGAGGGCGGTTATTCCATCGGTTTTCACGTGGCGCAGCACTCGATCATCGGCGTGATGCTCGACCTGTTGGGTAACACCCGCGCCCAGGTCACCCTGGCGGTGAACTACCCCGGCTTCGAGGAGGCGTTACCGCTGATCCTTGAAACGGTCAAGGCGTTCCGCGAGCAGCTGCCCCACGGTCGCTTTCTCGGCGTCGGCGTGGCCTTGCCGGGGCCTTTCAGTGTCGAGGGCATGACGGCGGTGGGGCCGACGGCGATGTCCGGTTGGGACGAGCCCGATATCGCCCTGCGCCTGCAGCAAGCCGTGGGCCTTCCGGTTCTTCTGGAAAACGACGCCACGGCGGCGACCATGGGCGAGCGACTGCACGGGATTGCCAGCGACCTGCAAGACTTCATCCACCTGTTTATCGGCAGCGGCCTGGGCGCCGGCTTGTACCTGGGTAATCGCCTGTATTCCGGGCACTGGCACAACGCCGGGGAAATCGGCCACATGACCGTGGTGCCCGGCGGCAAGGTCTGTCATTGCGGCAACCATGGTTGCCTGGAGCGTTACATTTCCATCGCCGCCTTGCTCGAGCATCTGGGGCAGGGCGCCGACCAGGACATCAGCGCCTGGGACATGAGCGAGCCGCGCTTTGCCGCCGGTGTCCAGGCCTGGCTCGACGAAGCGGTGCCGGCCTTGCGCCAGGCGATCAACATCCTCGAGTCGCTGCTCGATCCGCAGACCATCCTCATCAGTGGTTTTTTACCGCCCGCGATCCTGGGTCGGCTGGTGGACAGCCTGGAACCCTTGAGCCGCTCCATCAGCCGTCGTCGCGACCGCGAGTACCCGCGACTGCAACTCGGCACCGCCGGCCACGACGCGGTGGCGCTGGGGGCGGCGGCGTTGATGATCCTGGCGGAAATCAGCCCGGATTATGAGGCGTTGCTCAAGCCGGAATAAGCGCGTGGCCAGGGGCAATGCGCCGCCTGGCCACTCATTGGAACGGCTTCAGGCCTGGCGCCAGCTCACCGTGTCGATACCGAATTTCTCGGCCATGGGCTTGCTGGTTTTCTTCACCCGTTCTCGACCGAACTTGCCGATACGGCCCACGCCGGCATCACAACTTGCCCAGTGCCAGGCCTCGGCATTGTCCATGTGCTCCGAGCGAATCACGAAGGACTTGGGAATGCCATGAAGGGTGTAGTCGATAACAAAAAGCTTTGCCGTGTTCATAAACCTGAGAATCCTCCCTGGGATGCTTCCTTGTCGTTCTAAAGTGATCCCTGGGCGCGAGAAAAATTCAGTCGAATTGTCAGTCGGCGGCTCGCTGGAAATAACCCGGAATCTTCCTTCAGAAAAAACCACCCGAGCCGATGCCAATGACTGACTACCCGCGCTTTCATTTGCCCATCGGTGCCTTCCATGTTTAACAAACGCTTGAAGCAGGAGCTGTCGGCTCTTCGCGAAGAACTCTCCAGCCTTCAGCAAGTCAAGGACAGCCTTGAGATGGAAATGCTCGTGCTGACCCTGGATCCCGATGGTCGCATTGAATTTGCCAATCAGAACTTCAGCGATGAAATGCTCTATCCAAGCGGTTCGCTGGTGGGGCGCCGCCTTGAAGAATTCGTACCGGACTACCTCAAACATTCGGATTTTCACCAGCGCTTCAAGAACGCACTGACCCGTGGCGAGCATTTCTGCGGTGCGGTGCGCTTGTTGCGCGGTAACGGTCAGGAAGCCTGGCTGCGCTCGATCCTGCAGCCGATTCGTGATTCCCAGGGGCGTATCCAGCACTTCTCGATCTATTCCAGCGACCTGACCCGTACGATCGAAGCGTCCCGCGAGCACGAGAACCTGATCGGCGCGCTGTTACGTTCCACCGCGGTGATCGAGTTCAACCTGGCCGGTGAAGTCATTACCGCCAACGACCGTTTCCTCAATGGCCTGGGTTACAACCTGGCGCAGATCCAGGGCAAGCATCACCGCATGTTCTGCGAGCCGGCGGAATACAACAGCGCTGAATACCAGGCGTTCTGGAAGCGCCTGAATGCCGGTGAGTTCGTCGCCGGCCGCTTCAAGCGGGTCGACAGCCGTGGTCGCGAGGTCTGGTTGGAAGCGTCTTATAACCCGGTACTCGATGCCAACGAAAAGCTCTACAAAGTGGTCAAGTTCGCCACCGTGATCACCGACCAGGTGAGCCGGGAGAAGGCCGTGGCCGAGGCCGCGAACATTGCCTACAGCACCTCGTTGCAGACTGACAGCACCGCCCAGCGCGGGACCACCGTGGTGACCCAGGCCGTGGAAGTGATGCGCGACCTGGCGGCACACATGCAGACCGCCAGTGACGGCATCGAAGCCTTGAATGCTCAGTCCCAGGTGATCGGTACCATCGTCAAGACCATCAGTGGTATTGCCGAGCAGACCAACCTGCTGGCGCTCAACGCGGCCATCGAGGCGGCGCGCGCGGGCGAACAAGGTCGCGGGTTTGCGGTGGTGGCGGACGAAGTGCGGCAGTTGGCGTCGCGTACCAGCCAGGCCACCGACGAGATCGTCGGCGTGGTGCGGCAGAACCAGGACATGGCGCGCGATGCCGTGTCGCTGATGAACAGCGGCAAGACCCAGGCCGAGGAAGGTCTTGCGCTGGCGGCGGAGGCCGGTACGGTGATCGTCGAGATCCAGGACGGCGCGCAGAAGGTGGTCAATGCGGTCGGGCAGTTTGCCAACCAGCTGACTCATTGAGCGCCACCACCATATCCACCTCGACCGAGGCGTTTTTCGGCAGTTGGTAGACCCCGACCGAGGTGCGTGTATGCACCCCGGCTTCGCCGAACACCGAATACAGCACTTCGGACGCCCCGTCGGCGACTTCACTCTGTTGCGTGAAGTCCGCCGCGCTCTGCACATAGACATTGATGCGCAAGACTTTCCTGATCCGTCCCAAGTCGCCATCGAACATCTGTCGCAAAATCGCCAGGGCGCGCATAGTACTGATCTGCGCGCCGTGCCGTGCCCGTTCCAGTGTGGTTTCAGCGCCGACTCGGCCTGTCACCATCACGGTATTCTCGACACGCGGAATTTGCCCGCTGACATACACTTCAAGATCGTTCTGCACCGCCGGCACATAGTTGCCGCCGATCTTCATTTCACCGTCGAAGCTATAGCCGAGCTCCTGGGCGATGGCTTCGAATGAGGCGTTTCGGGTGTCTGACATGGTCCAGTTCCTGATCAGAGAAGTTCAGTGCGTAATGGCCAGGCGCGATCCGGCCTGGGCAAGGCTTGGCGCTGGTATTTGCGCAGCGTTGGGGAAAATAGCGAAAAGTGCAATCTCGTCGGTTACACTTCGATAATGTCAAAAAAACATCATGCAGCGTTGATCTTCGCCCGAATCTACCACAGCGTATTGACCCGGCTGCTGGTGTTGGCGCTGTGCATTGTGGTTTCTGGCGCTATCGTGCGTTATTACGTCTTGACCCACTTCCTGCGCGAGGATCTGAGCAGCGTCGTGGAAGGCCAGCAACTGGCGCTGGCGACTTATGTCGCGCACGATGTCGATAGCAAGATTGTTCGGCGCAGGCTCTTGATCGAGCGCCTCGCGGCCAGCGTGCCCCTCGACTTGCTGGCACGGCCTGAACAACTGCGGGACTGGCTGAAAGATCGCTCGCCCTACCAGACCTTGCTCTCGATTGATGTCTTTATCGTCGACGCCAGTGGCAAGCGGGTGGCGGGCTACCCCGATCAAGGGGCGGCATCCGAGACCGATTATGCGGGCCGTGATTACATCCAAGCCGGGTTGGCCGGTAAGTCCTTTGTCGGCCAACCGATCGAGAGTGGGGTAAACGCAGAGCCGGTGCTACCGATCTCCGCGCCGGTCAGCAATGCCGAGGGCAAGGTACAGGGCGTTCTTGTCGGCATGATGTCGCTCTCGGCTCCCGGGTTTCTGGATTCCTTGTTGCAGAGCCGTGGGGGAACGAGCACCGGCGAGTTCCAGCTGATTTTTCCGCAGAGCCGCTTGCAGATCGAATCCTCGCCGCAGGGGATCGGCTTCAAGTCGATCTCGCCTCCCGGCCTCAATGTCTTGCAGGACCGGGCCATGGCGGGTTTTCGTGGTACCGGGATAACGGTCGGCATCGATGGCAAGGAAGAGGTCCGCGCCATGGCCTCCGTGCCTAGCACGGGCTGGTTCATTGTCGCCAGCCTGCCGGGTCACGAGGCGTTTTCAACCGTTGAGCGAACCCAGGGTTTCTTGATCAGAGGTGCGCTCTCCTCGATTTTCCTGTTCGGCATTATCTGCTCCATCGTGCTGTATTTTGTCTTTCGCCCGCTGTTCCATGCTGCCGCGCAGGCGGACTGCATGACCCGTGACGAACTGCCCCATGCGCCCTTGCCGGTGGTACGCAACGATGAAGTCGGCCACTTGATCTCCGCGTTCAATCGCTTGTTGTTCAAGCTCAACGAGAAACGCGCGGAACTGGAGAAGATCGCTCATCACGACACGCTGACCGGCTTGCCCAACCGCCATCACCTCTCTGGCCGTCTGCGCCAGGTGTTGGCCCAGGCCCAGCGAAAAGGGACGCAGGTCGGCTTGTTGTTCATGGACCTCGATGGCTTCAAACGGATCAATGACACCCTCGGGCACGATGCCGGTGATGAGGTGTTGCGTCAGGTGGCCAAGCGCTTTGGTGCGGTGGTACGGCTGAGCGATACCCTGGCGCGTATCGGTGGTGATGAGTTCGTCATCCTGCTGAGCGATCTTGGGGCCGACTCCGAAGAAACCGTGAGTACCGTGGCCACCAAGTGTATCGCGGCGCTGAGTACGCCTTTTCTCATTGCCGGTACGGTTTGCCGGGTGGGGGTCTCGATCGGTATTGCCCTGGGCAGTGGTGAAAGTTCCGCCGATGCACTGCTGCTGACCGCGGACCGGGTCATGTACCAGGCCAAGAAAACCGGGCGTGGTCGTTACATGACCCACAGGCTTTGACGGTGCTCTCGGTTCGGTCGCAAGCGTAGCGGGCGCAACAAAGGTAAACTCCGCGCTTTCCTGAAGGAGTTCCCATGAGTCACTACCAGCCCGGCATCCTTGCCAAGCCTGTGCCCTTGCAGGCACGCCACCTGTTTTTTGCCCTTGAATCCGCCGAAGCATTGCCGGCTGCACTCGACAATCTTGCCCGGCTGGTTGACGTAAAGCACACCGTGGTCGGTTTTGGCGAGTCGCTGGTGCAGGCGCTGGGTGGTCATGTCGAGGGGCTGCGGGCCTTTCCCGGCATCACTGGGGCGGGTGTGGATAACCCGTCGACCCAGCATGCCCTGTGGTGCTGGTTGCATGGCGAAGACCGTGGCGAGTTGCTGCACCGCAGTCGTGCGCTGGAGCAGGCGTTGGCACCGGCGCTGAAGCGGGTGCAGATGACCGAGGCCTTCCGGCACAAGAGCGGCCACGACCTGACCGGTTATGAAGACGGCACCGAGAACCCGGTGGACGAAGCCGCGGTCGAGGCCGGGATCGCCGCGGACGGTGGCAGCTTTGCCGCGATCCAGCAGTGGCAGCATGACCTGGATGGTTTCGCCGCGCTGCCTGCCCACGAGCAGGACAACATCATGGGGCGGCGCAAGAGTGACAATGAGGAGCTGGACGACGCGCCGGAGTCCGCCCACGTCAAACGCACCGCCCAGGAGAGCTTCGCTCCGGAGGCCTTCGTGGTCCGCCGCTCGATGCCCTGGGCGAACGAGCAGGGCGCCGGCCTGATGTTTCTGGCGTTCGGTCATTCCTTCGACGCCTTCGAGGCGCAACTGCGGCGTATGAGCGGTTTGGACGATGGCATCGTCGACGGCTTGTATCGCTTCAGCCGGCCGATTACCGGTGGTTATTACTGGTGCCCGCCGTTGCGCGAAGGGCGCCTGGACCTGAGTGTGCTCGGCGCCGCTTGAGTCCCCCGTTGGCCTGACCTACGCCCGATGTCGTCCATCGGGCGTGTTCATGGGCAGGTCTGGAAACCGCCAGTCCTATCCGCTCCTCTTCTGACTTGATATTGATCTAAGCGCGCTGTGGGTCAGCACTAGACTTAAAGGTGCAGTCGCTGCGAAGTGAAGTGAAATCAACCCCCGCTCATCCGCGCAGCTCGCTCGCCATCCAGAGACCCGCACCCGACTGTCGAATGAAACCGGGCGACAGCCCAGCGTGAACGATGAGACTCGGGCTCCACCGGAGCCAGGGAGTGTTCATCATGATCTCCGTTCGTGTTCTTTTGTTCTGTACCTTGCCAGGCCTTGTGCTGTTGGGCGTGTCGCCGACGGTTCGGGCGACGGGTGAGAGTGAACCGATCAACCAGGAGGCGGTGCAGTTATCGCCTCAAACCCAGAACGGCGTGCCTTACCTGACCGGTGGTATCGGTCAGGATGAGACTCAGGCATTGCTGCATACCCACGGTTACAACCTGCATATCGTTTCGGTCATCGGGCCCAAGGGTGAGTACATGCCCGATGTGGACATCACGATCCAAAAGGCCGGTGGAGAGTCGGTGCTGTCGCTGACTCAGGTCGGGCCGATGGTCTACGTCAAACTGCCAGCGGGCAAATACGAGATTGTCAGCCGTCTTAATGGCCGCGAGGACCGGCAGAGCGTTGTTCTGAATGGCAAGGCCGGCCAGACGGTGGATGTGCGTTGGCGAGACGAATAATGAGGGGCCAGCAGGAGCCGGCTTGCCGGCTCCTGCAAGGAAGCCGCGTGCAAAAATCACAAATCAGGGGATGCCAAATCAGCGCCTTGCGAATAGTCTGCGCACAACAAAGGGAATCCCCCTGAAACACAGATTTGGAAACGAGGTCGGAAGATGGGCAAGTTGCGAGTCGGGATTATTTTCGGTGGGCTGGGCGCCGAGCACGAGGTGTCGCTGCAATCGGCGCGCAATGTGGTCGATGCACTGGATCGTGAGCGTTTCGAACCGATCCTGATCGGTATCGACAAGCAGGGCCACTGGCACCTCAACGACAGCTCCAACTACCTGATCAATGCCGAAAACCCGGCGCTTATCGCCTTGAACCAATCCAATCGCGAACTGGCGGTGGTCCCCGGCAAGTCCAGCCAGCAGTTGGTGGACACCAGCAACCAGGCGTTGCTGGAGCAGGTCGATGTGATCTTCCCCATCGTCCACGGCACCCTTGGCGAAGACGGTTGCCTGCAAGGCTTGTTGCGCATGACCGACCTGCCTTTTGTCGGCTCCGATGTGCTCGGCTCGGCGGTGTGCATGGACAAGGACGTGAGCAAGCGCCTGCTGCGTGATGCCGGGCTGGCGGTGACACCCTTTATCACCGTGAACCGTGTCACCGCCGCGCGGCTCGGCTTCGAGGCCGCCCAGGCGAAGCTGGGCTTGCCGATGTTCATCAAACCAGCGAACCAGGGTTCGTCGGTGGGCGTGAGCAAGGTGGAGACCGCCGAGGAGTACCTGACAGCCTTGGCCCTGGCACTGAGTTTCGACGAAAAGGTCCTGATCGAGTCGGCGGTCAGCGGACGGGAGATCGAGTGCGCGATCCTTGGCAACGACCAGCCGATTGCCAGCGGTTGTGGCGAGATCGTCGTGCGCAGCGGCTTCTACTCCTACGACAGCAAATACATTGACGAGCAGGCCGCCGAAGTCGTGGTGCCGGCGGCAATCAGC
This sequence comes from Pseudomonas gingeri, assembly GCF_013386165.1. GTDB lineage: Bacteria > Pseudomonadota > Gammaproteobacteria > Pseudomonadales > Pseudomonadaceae > Aquipseudomonas > Aquipseudomonas gingeri_C. The sequence continues at coordinate 32,394 of NZ_JACAOS010000001.1, forward strand.
GAAGAGGACAGTGAGCGGATTCGCGCCAACGCCATCGAGGCTTTCCAGGTCCTGGGGTGTGCCGGGTTGGCGCGGGTCGATGTGTTTCTGACCGCTGACGGTGAAGTGCTGATCAACGAGGTCAACTCGCTGCCCGGTTTTACCCGCATCAGCATGTACCCCAAGCTCTGGCAGGCTGCCGGGATGAGCTACAGCGAGCTGGTGAGTCGCCTGATCGAACTGGCGCTGGAGCGGCACGAGACGCGCAAGAGTTTGAAGAACAGTCGTTAAAAGGCCCGAAGCCGCGTCGAGTGCTTCAGGCCTTGGGAGCCCTGGTTTCAGGCTCCGGATCGGGAGGGGGCGAGATGGTCCAGGTCCGGCCGATGCCAGGGGTCAATGTGGGTCATCAGGTTCAGGACCCGATGGCGCAGCATGACATTTTCACGGGCGGCCACGGCAATCGCATGACCCTCTTCAACGGACATCGAAGCCTCCACTTCGATGTGCGCATCAACCGTGAGCATGTCGCCCATTTTTCGTGTGCGCACATCGTGCACGCCCTTGATGCCGGGGGTGTCCAATAGCGTGGTGCGAATGGAGGCCACTTCTTCTTCATCGGCGGCGCTGTCCATCAGGTCATTCAAGGCGTTCCAGCCGAACGACCAGCCCATCCTGGCAATCATGCCGCCGACCACCAGTGCGGCAATCGGGTCGAGAATCGGATAGCCGACCAGGTTGCCGACAATACCGACCCCGACTACCAGCGACGAGGCTGCATCCGAGCGGGCATGCCAGGCATTGGCAATCAACAGGCTCGACTTCACCTTCTTCGCCACGGCCAGCATGTAGCGGAACAGCAGCTCCTTGGTCAGCAGCGCGGCGCCCGCCACCCAGAGTGCGGTGATATGGACCTTCTGGATGGATTCCGGGGTTTGCAGCTTGAGCACGGCCGAACCGATCATGCCGATGCCCACGGCCAGCAGCAGTAACCCGAGGATCATCGACGCCGCGGTTTCAAAGCGCAGGTGCCCATAGGGATGGCCTTCATCGGCGTCCTGTTTGCTTTTATGGCCAGCGAACAGCACCACAAAGTCAGCAATCAAGTCCGACAGGGAATGAATACCGTCGGCGATCAGGCCTTGGGATTTCGACAGGATGCCGACGAGGATTTGAATGCACGACAGCGCCAGATTGACGGCCACACTGACCCAGGTGCAACGGGACGCCGCTGCTGCACGTTCGGCAGGACTGTAGCGTTCGTCCTCGTGTTCATCGGAGAACTTTTCAGCGTTCATCAGACACGTCTTCCACTATTTGCACATGACTTTCGGCACGCGGCATTCAAGGCTTGCCGGCTAACTAAGTGCCGGGGTTCAGGTGATTGGCAATCATTGGCGTTCGCCTTGAAACAGGCGTGTTCAAGGAATAAAGCATACTGAAAAGTTGCAGGGGATACACAGGCTATTTAAATAATCGGGGCGATTGAAAATTTGTTTCAACTCACTATTGTTCATATTCACAAATGCGAATCTTAATGTTTTCTCGTGTCGTGTTTGAAGTCATTTGCGCTGACTTCAATATCTTATGACGTGCTGTTGGCGGCTGATGTTCCGCGAGTGTCAGAGGGAGGGGAAAAAGAACAGGGGAGCTTGGCTCCCCTGAGGATGTGCGGCAAAAATCAGTTGGTGGCGACCCGGTCGGTTTCACCCGAGGTGACCAGTGCTTTGAGCGAGGTATCGAACTGCTTCAAGGCATCGACCTGCAACTCGCGTTGCTGGTTGATTTGCGCGGCAATCTCAGGCGCGGCCTTGCCGTGGACCCAGATCGAAGGCAGCTCCTTGCCACCGAAGCCTTCGGCCTTGCCGATATATTGCAGGTTCGAGTCGTAGAACGTTGCGACGAAACTCGCTTCGAACTGGTTGTTGCGTTTGGTCACCAGGCGGCTGTAGGTGTCGAGCATCACCACCACATCAGGACGGGCCTTTACCAGTGCATCAAGGTTGTCGTAGACGGTCACCGAGGCGAAGTGTTGCTGTAGCGAACCCATCAGCCAGTCAATGGCCAACTTCGGATCGGAGCTGTTGACGAAGGCGTCACTGATACGAGGGTCCAGCGCCGCATTCTTCGCGCCGCTCAACGCGACGCTGTGGTAGCGCTCAAGGTACTGGAGTGTACCGACGGTGTTTTCACTGTAGAGCACGCCCACTGATTGGCTGTGTTTCAGGCTGGCGGCGCTGTCGGCCACCGGCAGGAAATGGCAGGACTGATCGCCGGCTGCATAGGCAGGGGCAGTGGCGACGAAACCGCCGGTCAATACGGCGACAAGAGCCAGCAAGGTAGAAATTCTCATCGCGCGTTTTCCTTCTGAAGTCGGTTTGGCATGACGCTATCCTCCTCCTTTGACAGAAAAACAGAACTTGCATTCCTTGATGGTTACTATCAATTGAACGAATGATAGGCGCCCGTGCCTTGTAGTGTAGCCGCCAAAGTGGCGCCGTATTGAGTGCGCCACCCCAATATTTAAAATGTCATCTCATTCCGTCGGCGCGTACTGCATCTCCCCATTGCCGAACGACCAGTCCTCCCGTTTTACATCGACCAGACTGATCCAGATGTCCTCTTTGCGCAGCCCGGTCCGGGTATGAATACCCTCGGCGATTGCCTGGTAGAAGGCCTTTTTGACCTCAACCGTGCGTCCGGCATTCCAGGTGACCTGAATAAAGACGATGTTCGGCGTGTAGGTGATGCCGAGGTAACCGGCGGCGGGGTAGACCAGTTCATCCCGGGCATGGCGATTGATGATCTGAAATTTGTCGTGTTCGGGGACATTGGCCGTACTGACCATGGCCTGGTAAACCACATCGCTGATGGTGGCGACGGTTTCAGGGGCGGTGTCTGCAGCCACGTCGATTCTGACTAAAGGCATGGGGCGATCCTTTTGGGGCGGTGAGGGAAACGGCCAGACGTTCAACGGCACGTGCCATGAAGCTAAGCTCGAAATCTAGATTCATCAAGCGCATAATTTTTAAAATTATCATGAGTAATCAGCATGCTATTCGAGGACCTCAAAGCCTTTGCCGCCGTGGTCGAGTGCGCTTCCCTGACCCGGGCCGCCGAGACCCTTTGCCTGACGCAGTCTGCGGTGTCGCGGCGGATTCAGCACCTGGAGCAGTCTCTGGGCGTCACGCTGTTCGACCGGACCAGCCGACCACCGGTCCCGACCGCCATGGGCCAGCGGATTTACCGGCATGCGTCGGGATTACTGAGGGAGGCGGATTGCCTGTTGAGTATCGCTCGGGAAGACGCGGGACCCAGCGGCAGGTTCCGCGTGGGGTTCACCCAGGTCGTCGCCGACGCGGTGGTGTTCGAGATGGTGACGGCGATGAAGCGCGCCTTCCCAAACCTGGAAATGCAGTTGGTCACTGGCTGGAGCTCCGAGCTCGAGCAACTGATGGCTCGTGGTGAACTGGACGCGGCGACGCTTATGCAGCCGGCTCCGAGTAGCCTGCCGCAAGGGATGAGTGGCCAGAAAATCACCACCCTCGAGATCCTCGTGGTTCAGAGTAAACAGCACCCTATCGTGGACGCTTCGACCCACATAAATAACCTGTGCGGTCAGGAGTGGATCCTCAATCCGGTGGGCTGCGGTTACCGGGCGGCGCTGGAGGCTGCCATGGGTGGGCAAGGACGACGACTTAAGCTCGGCGTGGACACCCACGGCGCGGCGATCCAGATGCGGATGATCGCCGCCGGCCTGGGGCTTGGGTTGATTCCTCGGCATCTTCTGCAAGCCAGCCCGTATGTCGACGAACTCTCGGTCATCAGCCTGGATGACTTTTCGCTCAATATGGATATCTGGATCGTTCACTCGAGCCAACCCGGCAATCTGAAACAGGCCAATGAGCTGCTTCGTCGAAGCGTCGAGGTTGGTTTTCCCCTTTGAGGGAGGGGCTGGCAGTACCGTCCTGGCTCTCGACGGCATGGCCTCGGTAGCGCCGTCGTCCGTCCGGTAAATGCCTATTGTGTTGTACGATGACTGACGATATGGTCGGCAACGAGAACGGTCCAGGCGCTGCACGGGTCCCCAGGTGTTCATCGCGATCCCTGGTGCTGCCTGCTCACGCCGGGGCCGGGTTCTTCTATCTCCAGTCCCCATAACAACAAGGAAATACCTCGTGAAAAAGATCAAAGTGCTGATTGGTTTCCTGTGCCTCTTCAGTGGCTACGTCGCTGCGGCTCCATCATCAGGGGAGAAGGAGGTTGCCGCCGCGGTGGACCATCTGACCCAGGCCATGTTGAACAGGAACATTCCTGAGCTGAAAGCGCTGACCGGCGAGAACCTGACCTATGGGCATTCCAGCGGGAAGGTACAGGGCAAGAAAGACTTTATCGGCGATATTGAAACGGGGAAAAGCGCGTTCAAGACACTGGAGATGCAGAACCAGACCATTACCCTGTCAGGTGATGTGGCTTTCGTCCGCCATCACTTTTCGGGACAAGCGATCAAGGGCAGCGAGCTGATTCCCACCGAAATTGAAAACTTCCAGGTCTGGCAGAAACAGCACGGCAAATGGCTGTTGGTGGGTCGGCAGGCTTTTCATCTCTGACATTTGAGTCATAGAGAGGAACATATCGAGTCAGCGCTGAACATGGCTAACATTTCGGGTTGACGACAGGCTCTGCCGGCTATGGGAACGCCAACTGTTTCAGGGTCGCCATCATGGCGATTACCAAAACAGCAAGTCCTACCCCAGCTGTCCACTGGGCTTCTGGCGTTTCGGCGAACCAGGAGCCCTTGATTGGGTATTTGCCTCGTGTGAGCAGTTTCACAATAGGCCAGCCGACGGGAAAGCAAATGGCGTGAAAAATTACTTGCGTTATCAGCTCGTCGAACACGTTGGTAAGTCCTTGTAGCCAGTCAGAGAGTTAACGCCTGAAGTCTACAAGTTCACACTTGAATGAGCACTGATCGCCGCCAGTCGAGCTTCAATCGCCGACGCCTGTTCCCGCAACGCCTCCTCAAACCGGCTGACCAGCCTGGAAGCCGGACGGTGCAAAGGTTTGATCAGGCTGACGGTAAAGGGTATCGAGACGCTGAACGGGCGGATCTCCAGGCCCTGGCCGACGAAGTCCAGGGCCGTCAGCGGGTTGACGATGGCCAGGCCGACGCGCTCGCGCACCATGGCACAGACCGACGCCGCACTGTGGGTTTCCAGCACCCTGTGCCGTTCGACCTGAGCCTGCCGGAAAATCTCGTCTATCTGCTGCCGGTAGCTATCGAGGCTGGACAAGCTGATGAAGGGTTTCGAGGCAAAGTCCTCAGGTGCCAGAACCGGCTTTTCCAGCAGCGGATGGCCAGTCGGCAAGACACAGACTTCATCCACGGTCATCAAGGGCGACAGCTCTGTCCCCGGTGGCGCATTCGCCACTTCGGTCAGCCCCAGGTCGTAACGCTGGGCCGACAGCCACTCCTCCAGCAAAGGCGATTCCTGCGGCGTGATGGTCATGCTCGCTTTAGGGAACTGCGTCACGAAACGCTGGCACGCCTTGGGCAACAGCGATTGCGAGAACACCGGCAGGCAGGCAACGGACAACTGACCCTGCTCGAACTCGCGCAATGACGCCGCCGTATTGAGAATCCGACCCAAGCCGAAATAGGCCCGTTGTACTTCCTCGAATAGCGAGAGGGCCTGTGCCGTCGGTCGCAGGCGGCCGCGCACGCGATCAAATAGTTGGAGTTGAGTCAGTTGTTCAAAACGCGCCAGCTCACGACTGACCGTCGGCTGCGAGGTATGCAGCATGGCGGCGGCTTCGGTCACGCTGCCGGTGGTCATGACGGCTCTGAACACTTCTATATGGCGCAACGTGGCGGACATGGGCCTGGGCTCAGCGGTTTTGAAGTCCATATCATAAATGAATGATCTTGTTGAATATTGATATTTTATGACTGGCTCTTCTTTCTCCATCATGCCGCCAACTGCGCGATAGCCCCTTTGCTGCGCGTGCATGGCCTGCCTGAGACCTGCTGATATGAAAACCCTCGCGGATAACCTGCTACTGCAACTGACCGAACAACATGGCACCCCTTTGTGGGTGTATGACGGCCAAGTGATTCAAGAACGCATCCAGCAACTGGGCGCATTCGATACGGTGCGTTTTGCCCAGAAAGCCTGCTCCAACCTGCATATCCTGCGTTTGATGCGCGAGGCTGGGGCGAAGGTGGATGCCGTTTCCCTGGGTGAGATCGAGCGTGCGCTGCTGGCCGGATTCACCACCGATTCTGCGCAGGGCGCGGCAGGTGTCGTGTTCACGGCCGATGTGTTTGATCGAGCAACCTTGCAGCGCGTGGTCGAAGCGCAGGTCGAGGTCAATGTCGGCTCAATCGACATGCTGCATCAACTGGGGCCGCTTTCCCCCGGCCACCGCGTGTGGCTACGGGTCAACCCGGGCTTTGGCCACGGGCACAGTCGCAAGACCAATACCGGAGGCGAAAACAGCAAGCACGGGATCTGGCATAGCCAACTGCAGGAAGCCCTGACGCTGGTTCGCGACTACGGCCTGCACCTGGTGGGGCTGCACATGCACATCGGTTCCGGGGTGGATTACCAGCATCTGCAGCAAGTGTGCAGCACCATGGCGGAATTGGTGGTGGGCCTGGACCAGGATATCGAGGCCATTTCAGCCGGTGGCGGTTTGTCGGTGCCCTACCGGGCGGGCGAACAGCCGGTCGACGTCGATCACTACTTTGTTCAGTGGGATCACGCCAGGAAGCAGATCGAACGCCATCTGGGCCATTCGATCCGCCTGGAAATCGAGCCGGGACGCTTTCTGGTGGCAGAGGCGGGTGTGCTGGTATCGGAGGTGCGCGCCACCAAACCCATGGGCGGCAACCATTTCACCCTGGTTGATGCCGGCTTCAATGACCTGATGCGCCCATCGCTGTATGGCAGTTATCACGAGATCTCATTACTGACCCTGCGCGACGAGTCCTTGCCCCAGCGAGCGACGGTTGTGGCCGGACCTCTTTGCGAGTCCGGCGATGTCTTCACCCAGGCCGAAGGGGGCATCGTCGAGTCCCGTTTGCTGCCTGCTGCCGAGGTCGGCGATTACCTGGTTTTCCATACCGCCGGGGCGTACGGTGCCTCCATGTCCTCCAACTACAATAGCCGCACCCACGCGGCGGAGGTGTTGGTGAATGGCCGTGAGCAGCGCCTGATCAGGAAACGCCAGATCTTGAGCGCGCTGTTGCAGCTTGAAGAAGAGAACTGACGAGGCGCGGGATCCGGCTCCTTGGCTTACCCCGGACGTCAATCAGGCGTCCGACGAGGCGAACACCCGCAGCCGATGACCGTCCGGATCAAGCGCGACAAAGGTAAAGCCGAAATCCATCTCTACCGGTGCCTGGAGAACGGTCAGCCCCTTGGCAACCCAGGCTTGCCAGGTTGAATCAACCAGGGCTTTTTCCGCGATGCTGAACGCCACTTCGCCTGCAACCCCGATGTCGGCCACCGCTGGTTCTACCCTGTGCTTCGACCAAAGGCCCAGCATGAACCCTGAGTCCAAAGCGAACAGCGCAAACGTAGCCGAAGCCTCTACCGGTGCGCGACCCAACAAGTCGGCATAGAAACGTGCGCTGGACTCCGGGCTGTCTACATACAAGATAAAAAAGTTGGGCGTGATCATGGGTGGCTCCTGGCCGGGGATGGAAGTGACGCTAGCAGCACCGTGCTTGCTAGCGCCTCCTATCCTACGGATGCCCCTACCCATTTTTGTCAGCAGTGATCGCCTATTGAGGACTGATCCCTTCCTGGAGACGCCAAGCCTTCAGCAGTGCCTGGCGTCGGCGTGGATAGCGTTCCTGAGCCATCTTGAAGTCGGTAATCCGTTCACTGCGAAAGTGCCGGAAGCCGTCACGCAGTTCGCACCAGGCCACCAGCACACGGGCATCATCAAAATAACCCAGTGCAAAGGGCCAGATGGTTCGGCAGGACTGCTCACCCTTCAAATCCAGGTAGACGATGTCCACCTTCAGTTCTGCCCTGATCGCCTGGCGAATCAGTGGTTGCACGACGTCGACCGGTAAAGGCGAGGCGCTGGGCCCGATCAGCAGCGCAGAGGCGTCCAGTTCGTCCTTCAGTCCAGGTGGCAGGACAGCAGAAATTTTATCCAGAGCATTACGTGCCGCCAGCCCCAAACGTTCATCTGCCCGCTCGGCTACCCAACGTGAACCGAGGACGAGGGCTTCTATCTCATCTTCTGAAAACATCAGTGGCGGAAGCATGAAGCCAGGGCGCAATACAAAACCCAGCCCCGCGGCCCCTTCAATGTTTGCACCTTGTTCCTTCAGGGTTCCGATATCCCTGTAGAGGCTGCGCAAGGTGATCCCCAGTTCCTGGGCCAGCATGGCGCCGGCAACCGGAAAACGGTGGCGCCGTAAAATCTGGATCAAGGTCAGGAGACGTTGGGAGCGTGACATTGAGGTGAGTTCGAAAAGGCATTGGTTGATAGCGTTTCATATCAAGGAAGGCACTACAACCACCCGGCAGCGACCTCACCCCAATTGCGCTTTCAATTCGTCAGCGACCGATTTGAGAATTTCCTCGGAGAGCTTTTCGTCGTTTACCGCACGGGCTAGCGACACGGCACCGACCAGCGCGGACAACTCGGCGGTGTGGTCCAGCGTGCTGTTGGCGATGGGCACCACGGCCTGGCTGCCATCGTGCAGGGCATGCTTGACGGCTTCGGCCACCAGTGCCTCGCGAGAGCCAAAGTGCCGGTAGACGCCTGCGTGGGTCAGGCCCGCGTCCTTCATCAGGTCGGCCACCTACACAATGCGCGCATAACTCTCGGCCTTGTCTGCCGTTGAAGGGCCAGGGGATAGGCAGATCCCATCACTCAGGAGCAGTCGATATAACGTGTTGATTGTCATATCGAATAACGCTTTATATTCACGGAGGCGGAATGGAAGTTTATATCGGAATAGCTGGATCAATAGCTTTATTGGATTCTTTTCGTCTTTATAAAAAAGCGCCAAAGGCAGGTATTTATTTCAGCATTGGTTTCAGGTGACAAGTTGGGTACATGATTTACCTAGACTTTACTTTGGTACATCATGAAATTATCAAAAAGGGCTGTCTGAAAGGTATGTCCGGAGATATTATTAATTCCGGTTCAGCGCAAAAAAAGAGGACTTATCATGATTAGTCGACTCTCAAAGATGAAAGTAGCGGTCTTGCTCCTTGGCGTACTCGCCATGGCAGGACAGGCTGAGGCCCGTGGCTACGGATACGGTTGGGGTCACGGTTATGGCCACGGTTACGGTGGGGGATGGGGTTGGGGCGGTCCAGCCCTGTTGGGCGCAGTGGTCGGCGGTCTCGTAGTGGGCTCGGTCGTGGCCAACTCCCAGCCTCCGGTCTACGTTCAACAGCCGGTTTACGTCCAGCCGCAGCCGGTGTACTACCAGGCTCCACCGCCGGTCTACTACCAGGCTCCGCCACCGGGCTACTACTACGCGCCACAACCGGTTCCGGCACGTTAGGCGCTTGTGGATCATTGACAGGTTCTTGATGCCACAGGTCCCACCTGAAAACGGGGCCTGTTTTGTTTCGTCGGCAAAAAGGCCGTGCAGGGTGCGGCTGCTATCCGTGTGCCGTCGTTCTAGTTGAGAGGATGCCCCACGCAGAAAACGGCGACCGGAAAAAAGGGTTGTTCAAGCCGCCAGGCGTCTTTCATCTTGAGGTCATCAAAGCCCATCACGACCACGCCGCCCAGACCTGCTGCGGTCACAGCCAAATACATATTTTGAACAACCGCCCCCGCTTCGAAATCAACGTAGCGTGCTCCCCTCAGTCCGTCGGTTTGTTGCTGGGCGAAATGATCAATGGCCACCGCTCGTTCGGCGACGATGGCGATGACGGCGGGAGCGTCTTCCAACCAGGATTCATCACCCAAGGCCGCTGAGTTCAGCACGCCCTTATCGATCGGATCGCCAATGCGCGCGAGTTGCCCTGTCTGTGAGTCGTATAGGTATACCCCGGGTACGAGCCCTTCGACTTGGCGCACAACTACCCTCAGCGCGAGTGGATGCAGTGCATGTGCCGAGGGGGCGGTTCGCTTGCCGTCCGTGGAGGTACGGCCCTGTCCGGCATACAAAAACGCCTCCAGGGCGGTCAGGCTCAGTGGTTTCTCACTGAAGGATCTGACACTGCGCCGCGCGGACAGCAGGTCTTTCAGCAGAGCAGTGTTCTGAGTTTCCATCGAGGGTCATCCATACCTGATTCTGCTGACAGTAGCAGACATTTTTCATGGGAAAGAGACGTCTCTATGAATGACTTGGCGCTGGACGTCTGTCCCGCTGTGGCTTCGTCCCCTGCCGGTCGCCATTGCGTTAAAACAGGGTCAAAAGGGTGGTCGCCAGGGCATAGACACGTCGCCGCCACCGTGGTGCATTCAATATTCAGGGCATGATGTTCATGCAAAGTATCGTTTTATCTACACGGAAGATTGTCAGAAGTTGGAGTTTGGACGGCGAGATCAATTCATTTACTGGGTGTTTTTTGCTTTTTTTGAAATGGCCAGGAGAAAGTAAAAGTTTCAGGTAACAAGTTGGATACATGCTTTACCTAGTATTTACTTTGGCGTGTGACGATTTTCCAAAAATAACGGTCTGATAAGTATTCCCGGAATTTTATTAAAGTGCCGGTTCGTTACGTAATGAGGACTTATCGTGAGTAGTCAGCGCTCAAGAGTGAAAATAGCCGTCTTGCTTCTCGGCGTGCTCGCCGTTGCGGGGCAGGCTGAGGCCCGTGGTGGATATGGTTGGGGGCCGGCCCTGTTGGGTGGCGTGGTCGGCGCTGCGGTAGTGGGGGCGGTTGTTGCCAACTCCCAGCCCGTCCAGCAGCCGGTTTACGTCCAGCAGCCGGTTTACGTTCAGCCGCAGCCGGTGTACGTCCAGCAACCGCAGCCGGTTTACTATCAGGCACCCCCACCGCCTCCACCGCCGGGCTACTACCAGCCACAACCGGTTCCGATGCGTTAGGTCTCTGTGGGGCACCGCGACGTGTTTAATGGCGTAGGTCCCAGCGTATAAACAACAAACCCCGCCGAAGCGGGGTTTGTTGTTTTGGCTGACTTCAATCGTACTTATGCAGTGACGCTGATGGTCTGGCCGATGCTCTGCCCGGTGCCGCTTACAGACGGCTTGGCAGATGCGCTTGTGCTGTCGCTATCGCTGCTAGTGCTGCTTTGTTCGGCGTGGCGGTGATGGTGCTTGTGGGTGGCGCTGGTGCCGCTAGTGGTCGTGCTGGCAGTCGCGGATTGCGTCGCAGACTGGGTCGCGGCCTGAGTGGTGGCGGTAGTGGGGGTTGAAATCGAAGCTGAGATTGCACCGATAGACATCGTTACCTCCGGAATACTGGGAAAGCCTGCGTGAGTCGGAACGAGAGGCGCAGGTTGTCGTTTGTAATTTCTGAATTATTTGACCATTCAGCAGGGCCGGCTGCGGGATAGTCCCGAAGCTAATCAGAGGTTAACACCAGCACTTTGTCAGCTTTATCGGCATCATGTCGGGGTTGTGTGGCGTTTTTTGTACAGTGTTTAACTTGATTTTGATCCTGGCGTGCAGGTGCAGGTGAGCAAGGACGAGTATGAGGCCCCGCCTGGCATACCAGTAAGATTTTAAATGTTTTGAATGAAAACTGTGGTTGTTGTCGGAACTGCAGTTTCTTATGCAGCCCCTCCCGCGATTATTTATAAATGAAGCACCCCAGAACATGGCGAGTGCCTGGGGCTTCTTATTACTAATAACGAGGCATCTTGCACGGTAAAAATAGAGAAAGTTATTGCTCGATCAAGTACAGGATGCTCTATCAGACCATCGGCTTGCGAAACAGGATATCGACCGCAAACAAACCGAGTACCGTCCCGGAAAGCCAGCGCTGGGTGCGCATGGCAGTGGGGCGTTTGGTCAGGTAGCTGCTGACCCGGGAGGCGGCCAGGACGATGATGCCGTTCACGGTGATGGCAATGACGATCTGTACCAGCCCCAGCTGAATGAACTGTTGTAAGGTCGATCCCGCGGAAGGGTCGATGAACTGGGGAATCAGCGCGGAATACATGAGTGCAATCTTCGGATTCAGCAGGTTCGTTACCAGGCCCATGGTGAACAGCCGCTTCGGCGAGTGAGGTGGTAGCTCGCGTGCCTCGAAGGGGGAGGCGCCCCTGGGCTTGAGCATGTTCCAGGCCAGGTAGCCCAGGTAGAACGCGCCCGCGATCTTGACGACGTCGTAGGCCACTGGCACAGCCTTGAACAAGGCCGCCAGGCCCAGTCCCGAAGCCACCAGGTAGCACACGAAGCCCAGGGCCACACCTGCCAGGGAAATCATCCCCGCCAGTCGCCCTTGGGAAATCACCCGCGAGGTCAGGTAGATCATGTTCGGCCCAGGTGTCAGCACCATGCCCAGTGCGATGATGGCCACACCGGCCAGGTTTTCCGGCGCAACCATCAGCGTGCTCCTTCGTTTACAGGGAAATAGGCGACCGGTCGCTGTTCGCGCCTGCCATGAATGGCCGGGGTACGGCCGCATGCCTCGTCAATGCCAGTGCTGGCATCGGTTACAACGGCTGTTTTCATGATTGAACGCTCCATAACTCGGATAACTGTTCGAAGACCTTTCCGACATCGTGTTCCAGCGCGGGGCCATCGAAGCTGCGCAGGCGCAGGCGGGTCCGGGACCCTTCATAGACACCGCTGGCGGAGTGCTCAAGGTCCTGCGGTTGGGCCCAGTACAGGGTCCCCAGGCCATCGCGTGGCGAGCTGCCGAGCCGGGCGATTACCCAGGCTCCTCGCTCGCGGTGCAAGGGCCGGCCCTCATTACTGCGGCTGCGCGCAAAGTCCCTGTAGCGGGTGGATGCCTCTGTCTGCAACTCCCAGGCGATCCCCAGGAGGTCGATATCCCTCACCTCCCGCCAGAGGAACGGAATTTCGGCACCGCCGACCCGTGCACCAATCTCCAGGAACAGCAACTCGTCACCCTGGTCGAACAGTTCGAGATGGAAGACGATTTCCCGTTCCGGCGCGAAGGCCGCCAGCAACTGCTCGACGCGTCGCGCAATTCGCTGCTCGTCCTCGCCTTCCTCCAGTTCGATACTGCCCAGCGGGCTGTCCGGGCCGAAATCGGCGCAACTGTTCACATAGCGCGACGCGGTGACCACCACGATCCGCTGCCCATCCCACCAGCCATCTACGTGCAGGATGGGGGCGGCGCAGTAGACCTGGACCATCATCGGCTCCACGGCCTGCTGCAACAGGTCCAGATCCCCGGGGCCGCGCAGGATACTCACGCCACGACTTGCCGTGCCGTAACGTGGTTTGAGCACCAGTGGATAACCATGCTCGGTCGCCAGTTGCTCCACGGCTTGGCGGGAATCGGCGTTCACCGCCGGCAGCACGCTGATCGACGACTGCCGACCCGCGATGTCCAGCATGGTGAGCTTGTCGCGAAACCGCTCGGTCCAGGCCACACGGTCTCCCGGCACCTTCCATCGCTCGCGAATCGACGCGGCATTGAGCAGGTCGCCTTCATTGAGGGCGACCACCAGCGCCGGCACGCCGTGCCGCTCGACCAGGCGTTCGACCTCGGCCATGACCGCCCCGGTATCGTCCAGCGAGGCCAGCGTCGAACTCGACGCCAGGCGCTCGCTCGGCAGCGACGCGATGGACTCGGGCGTACAGATCGCCCGAATCATCATCCCTGCAGGCAACTCGTATCGGTCGTAGAGGGCTTGGGAGCCGACCCAACGATGCAAGCAGAGCAGGTAGCTCATGCCTTGGGCTCCACGATGAAGTGAACGGCCTCCACCAGTTCGTCGCCGATCCGCACGGCGTCCTCACGGGAGACGCCTGTTGCCAGGACATACCCCGAGACGCAGTCGGCAACGGTGTCGAGTGGCGGGATCTGATCGCCCTCGTGCTTCTGGATGACCACGGCGCGCTCGGCCTGGCCCAGCTCGAACAGGAACGGCAGGAACACCAACGGCTTCTCGCCCTGCGGGGTGTGACGCACGTCGACGTCAGGCTTGAGGTCGAGCTCGACCTTCTTCACTTGGCCAGGTGTCGGGACGAAGAACTGGATCGCCGCCCCGGCTATCGGCTCTGGCGACACTTGCGGCAGGGTGTCGATACCCAGGGGCACGGTCAGGAACATCCGGTTCAGGTCGAGGCCGAATGCGCGTCTTACCAATTCCGGGGCACCGGAACCTGCCAGGCGTGCGTGGGATTCGAGCACCCGAGGGCCTTTTGGCGTCAGCACGAACTCGCTGTGGGAAGGGCCTTCCTCCAGCTCCACGGCGTCGAGCAGGCGGCAGGTCATTTCCTTCAGCTCTTTCAGCCATTTCTTGGCGTCGGTGCTTGGCGTGCTGACTTCCCACTCGACATACTTGTCGTTCATGCGGTACTGGGAGTAGCCGATCGGCAGGTGGCGGCGCTTGAAGGAGAAGGAGTCCACGCTGACGACCGGCCCCTCCAGGTATTCCTCGATGATGATGTGCTTGACGTCGGCGTCCAGCAGCGCTTGCCAGGCCAGGGTGGCGGAGGCTTCGTCATCGCAGGGATGGATATGCAGGCTGGCGACGCCTTCGGCCGGCTTGAGCACCGATTTGCCATGCTCCTTGACGAACGCGACGGCGATCTGCGCGCTGGTGACATGGCGATAGGCAACCGGACTCAGATCGTGCTTGGCCAGCAGCTCGCGCATCGCCACCTTGTCCTTGAGCAGGCGCGCGGTCTTGTAGGAAACCCCGATGAGGCCGAAATGGTCGACCACCTTGCCCGTCGATTCGCCCGCCACTTCGGTGGTGGTGATGATGCGATCGAATGGACGTTCACGATGCAGGGGTTCGAGTGCCTTGATGATCGCCTCGGCGTCGTCGATCCGGGCATGCACCACCTGTTCGCAATGGGCGACGATCTCCGGCTCGTAGTCACCCTCCTGATGCACCAGCACTACATCGATGCCCAGTTCCTTGGCACCGTGAATAGGCGAGGGGCGACCACCGATTACTGCAATACGCTTGTTCATGCGTGAATTCCCTATTTATCGTGATGGGGCTTGAAGAGAAAAGGCTCAGTTGCAATACACCCTGCGCAGCCAGCGGGCCTTGCTGTCGGGCATAGGTTGGAACGCCTTGCGTCGATGCAGCACGCGGGCGTTCTTGAAAATGAAAAAATCACCCGGCTGCAGCACCACCTCTATACCTTGGGTATTGCGCAGGCATTGGCGCAGAAGCCCGAGGGCCTCTTGGCTGTCCGGGTCGAGCGCGGTCACGATGCCGTCGTCGAAGCGCAGGCAATAACCGTTATCGCTCTGCTCCAGGATCGGCAGCACCTTCTGCTGGCCGTCGAAGCCCTCGTTGGACGCCGGCGCACCGAAGGTGTAGGCCGGTCTTTGCAACTGGGCCGTGGCCCAGGCGGGCAGCAGTGAGACAACGTGATCCACACAGACGATGTCGGTGGAGGCACTCTCGGCGTTGCGTACGGCAGCAAAGGCCAGGAAGTTCGGTACGGATACCGTGGCATCACGGCCCAGGTGGTCGAAGGGCCAGTTGGGGTTGTCGGTGTGCCAGAAAAACTCCACGTCCGCGCCCCAGGAACTCGTGGTGCCCGCGGCCTCGGGCACCGGCACCACGTTCCTGACCAGCTTGCCGAGGTTCTCGTACTCGACCGCATGGGGCCTGACACCGAGCAACTGCAACATGCCGAACTGCAGCAGGTCGAAGTCGAGGATGCACTCGGCATTGGGCAGGAAACCATTGCACGGCGTTGCGACCTCCGTGGACAGCGAGATGCCCCGCAGCAGCAGCGCCTTGTGCGGGCTGGCGGGGAACGCACGGATCGCCTCGAGGGTGTCGTTGCCCAGCACCGTGCTGAGCCACTCTCTGCCGATTTCCCCGACCCTGTCGGCGCGGTGCGGTAATTCGGCCAACCTGGCGCGACAATCCTCCAGCCCTGTCAGGTCGGGCTTGTCGATGACCATGATCTGGACTATCGAAGCCTGCTGAACGTCCATGGCCATGATGCTCATGATTTGCGGTTCAGGTATGAGCTGACCTTGGGGTCTGGCCGGTGGGCGAACGCGCGGGTTCGACGGATAAACATCCCCAGCGGCAGGATCAGGTAGAGCAGAACGTAATCCATGGTGCACCTTCCCTAGTGAATGAAATGATCAGTCCATCAGTCCAACGGCACGGTCTCGCGCCAGTCGACGGCTTCCTCGAACTGGGGTTGCTCCGACTTGTCCAGGTAAAAATCGCCGATTGCCAGCACATCGATGTTGGTCCGCATGAAACAGCGATAGGCTTCGAACGGCGTGTTCACGATGGGCTCGCCCCGTACGTTGAACGAGGTGTTGACCAGTACGGGACACCCGGAACGCTCGTAGAAGCGCTCAAGCAGCGCGCGGAACCGCGGGTTGCGCTCCCGGTCCACGGTCTGCACCCTGGCCGAGAAGTCCACATGGGTAATCGCCGGCAGATTGCTGCGCGCCACCTTGAGCAGGTCGATGCCGGTCAACTGTGCCTGCTCCTGTGGGATCACCCTGCGAATGGCTTCGGCCACCGGCGAGACCACCAGCATGTAGGGGCTTTCCTCGACGATATCGAAGTAGTCCGACGCTTCCTCCTCAAGCACCACGGGCGCGAAGGGGCGGAAGGATTCGCGAAACTTGATGCGCAGGTTCATGGTCGTCTGGGTGTCCGCGCGGCGTGGATCGCCGAGGATCGAACGGCCGCCCAGCGAACGTGGGCCGAACTCCATCCGCCCCTGGAACCAGCCGATCACCCCACCGTTTTCGATGCTGGCGATTACCCGGTGATCGACTTCCTCCTGGGAAAGCCGATGGAAAACCGCGCCGCAGGCTTCCAGTTCGTCCCTGATCTGCTCCTCGCTGTATTCCGGGCCGAGCAAGGCTCCGCTCATGCCATCGAGGACGCCGACGGGTAGTTCGCGACGGGTCACTCCGCGGTATTTGCGGTCGGTCAGCAGCGCGGCGCCCAGTGAGCCGCCGGCATCGCCCGCCGCCGGTTGAATCCACAGCCTGTCGAAGGTTCGTTCGCGGGAGATCACGCCATTGGCCACGCAGTTGAGGGCAACGCCTCCGGCCATGCACAGCGTTGTCTCGCCGGTCAGTTCACGGGCGGTCCTGGCCAGGCGCGACACCACGATTTCCGTGACCTTCTGCACCGATGCCGCGAGGTCGAACTCGCGCTCGGTCAGTGGCGCTTCGGACAAGCGTCGTGGCCCACCGAACAACCGCTCGAAGGCCTTGCCTGTCATCACTTCGCCCTTGATGAACTCGAACTGGGTCCAGTCGAGCCTGAAACTGCCATCGGGCTTCACGTCGATCAGGTTCGCGAGAATCGTGTCGACGTAGGTCGTCTTGCCATAGGGCGCGAGCCCCATCAGCTTGTATTCACCGGAGTCCACCTTGAAACCGCAGAAATAAGTGAACGCCGAATAGAGCAGGCCCAGCGAATGAGGGAAGGACAACTCCGCGACCAGCTTGATGCCGTCTGCCTTGCCGTGCCAGAGCGTGGTCGTCGCCCATTCGCCGACACTGTCGATGCACAGGATCGCAGCGCTCTCAAATGGACTGGGAAAGAACGCCGAAGAGGCGTGGGATTCGTGGTGGCCATGCACTTCGACCTGGCGCCCGTCCCGGTCCCCCATCGCTTTCAGATGACGCACGACCTCACGGTCCATCCGCCGCTTGGTCGACAGCCAGTCGCCCAGTGCCGGCGCATAGGTGCGCACGGCTGAAAGTCCCGCCACGGCGGCAGTCGAGAGCACGCGCCGGAACTTGAGCGCCGGATCTTCGTAATAGGCAACATGGTCGACGTCGGTCAATTTGATGCCCGCGTGCTTCAGGACGTACTCGATGGCCTGGCGTGGAAAGCCGGGGTCATGGCGGATCCGGCTGAAGCGTTCTTCCTGGGCGGCGGCAACGATCTTTCCGTCCACCACCAAAGTGGCCGCGCTGTCGTGATAGAAGGCGGAGATGCCAAGGGTGTACGTCATAGCAGCTCCCTCACTTTCTTGCGAAACTTGTCCAGCATGGTTTGCTCCCTGGGTGGATTGAGCGCGACGAATCCGGTACGGACCCGCGCCCACATTTGGTCCCGATCATTGCGAGGAAATGCGCTGAGGTAGGCATCCAGACTCGCGGCAGCCCACGCCGTGTGCCCGGTGGAGATGTTGTCGATGGAGTTGTGCAGATCAACGAACATCGTTGGGTAGCCATAGGCAACCAAGGCCTTGTGGGTCCGTCGATAGCCGCCACCCACACCGGACAGCTCCATCGCCAGGTTCAGCCCGAGGATCTCCGGGCAGTAGGTTTGCGAATATCGCCTGATCGATAACCAGAACACCGGCAGTTCGAAGTCTTCATCGTTGAAGCAGGCTGCATTGGCGTAGCCAGGGTCGGCAGTGGCTGGCAACTCGCCATGTATCGCCTTGAGCAGATGGCGGTAGATGACGGGATGGTTCTGAGCCTCGATACCGTTGCCCAGTTCATCGAAAAGCGTTTCGAACAGTCGGCTGCCGTAGGCCGTGGAGGCCACCGCCGGATGGGCGAACCCGGCCAGCCAGGCACCGTCGATCATCGTCAGTGGCGCCAGGGAGAGGATATCGGCCACCACGTCCTCCCGGGATGGCAGCTCTTCGTCCTGTTCCAGTGATTGGTTGGACGCTACGTGCTGGCCTTGCAACCACGATTGCAGAACACCGGGAGCCCATTGTTCCGGCAATGGGCAACGCCCGTTGGCGACCCCGCGCGAGGCCCTGATCAGCCAGCGCATTACGTAGTGTTCACTGTAGGATTCTTCTGCTGGCGTAAGCTCTACCCGCAGCAATCTCGGGTAGGCTTGTCGCGGGCTGAGACCGGTCACCAGAGTCGGTGCCTCGATGTCCTCCCGGATAGCCCCAACGAGCCTGCCGTCGTCCTTCCAGATCTGGCAGGCGGCGGGTTGCAGGGGCGCCTCGGCGTAGGGCAGGCCGGCGATCCAGCGGTGAAGAATGACGATGTCGTCGCGGCTGAAGATGCGGAACATCTTGCCCCGCGGTGAAATCAGGCTGGTGAGCAGCGGACTCGACTCCGGCTTGCCCGGTCTCACATAGGTGCTGGCAGCAAGGTGGTCGAGGAAGGCCAAGGAGTCATCGACCTCCAGCAAAGGCTTCATCGGCACTTTGTTCAGTTGCGTCTTGTCATGGTACTGGCAAGCATCCAGCCGACGGCGGCTGATCAGATGACGCGCCGCTTCCCTTGGATCAAGCCAGCGCTCAAGCACTTCAAGCAGTGCCTCGCTCGTCGCCTCGGCTTGCCAACGCGCCCACAGGTAGCCTTCACGTACGCCTGCGTTGCCAGACTCCCCCGCGTGCAGGAGGAATTCGCGCACTGCTGTTTCCGCGAGCACGGCGAGGTCATCGGTTCCCCCGGCCGGGTCGCAACGCAGATCGAGGAATTGACGGGCGGACGGCTCATCGTGAGCGATGAACTCGAACGTGGGCAGCAGCCCGCAATGACGCAGGTACAGGTTGGCACCCAGGATCTGCGCCATCAGTGATTCCGGGAAGTGCCCCAGCATGGCCAGTGTCGAGGCAAAGTTGAAGGCCCCATCCGAGATCCTCGGGTCGGCCCCTGCCCGCAGGAGGTCTTCACCGACATCCGCCAGCCCATGCTGACGCAGCAACTCCTGGTAGCGTTGGATGCGACTGGCGGCCGGCTGGCCGACACCGACATCCATTGCGTGGATTCTCAGGGTGGCCATCGCGTAGCGCGCTTCGTTGTTCCAGCTGCCACACAGCCCATGAATCAGGTACTGGCTGCCGATCAGCAATGGCGCCGACTCAAGGGCTGCCTTGGCGCGTAGTGCACGGGAATCCGCCTCGTCAGCCTCGATCGCTCGCGCCAACCTGCGCAGTCCCTCACGCACGGGCCTGAGTCGTTCGAATGCAACGCCCGGCAGTCCGGCCAGGACCGCTCCGCGGCTGAAGTCGGCGTCTGCCAGGTCCGCTCCAGGCACCGTTTCGAGGCAAGTGCGCAGGGATGCCGGCGTAAACAGACGCCTGGCTTCCTCCCCTGCCTGGGCTCCGAGGAAGCTGGAAAAAATCTGCCGATTAGTCTTCATCAGTACATTGGATAGATGGAGGAATTGTTTTTCTTCTTGGCTTTTTTCTTCTTCTTGAACAGCCCGCCAAGTGCCTTGCGAATTCGCTTGAACATAAAGCCTCCTTAATCCTTATTGCAGGTTTCGATGAATGGCGCGTGCCACGACTTCATTGCCAAGGTCGGTGTAGTGCGCGCGGTCGACAAATAACCACTCATCGGCCGGACGTTGACGCAAATCATCGACTAGATTGCCAAAACGAATACCCATCGCATGGCAGCCACTGGCCAGCTTGTCGGCGTAGTGGTCCGCGGCGGCGGGGTCCGATATATCGCCATACAAGTATTGCCAAGTGCCCAATCGGGAAATTCGGTCAAGCTCGTCGAAGAGTTTTTGCTCTTCGGTGCAGGGCGTTCTGACCCAGGTCGCCAAGGGCTGCATTAAAAAGCAAAGTTCCGCGCCCAAGGAATCCGCCAGTCGTTTCCACGTGCGTAGGCAATTAAGGGTTTCTTCGGCTGCGCGGGCCACTGTTTGTGCAATCGGAGGCACTGAGGTGGTTTCAGTGGGCCACTTTGGAAGTTTGACGGGCGGCAGTTCAGCGCCATTCTCATCAGCGATTTCATCAAACTTTTCATAGTAGTCGCCGCAGAAGTAGAACGGCGGTAGATCACTGCGGATGAACTCGGGAAGGCGTGCCATGACCAGCGTGTTGAAGCCGCCCATGACCACGATCTTGCGCACTTTGGGCAAGCGGTGCAGATGCAGCGTGAACAGCATCAGTTCCTGGGTTGAATTGAAGCAATGTCCTGCGAAATTCAGCCATGGTGTAGCGTCGGGATCTTGCGCGGCAAGGCGGCTCGCCACCGTGGCGGCATCGCTGGACGCCCCGTAGCCCAAGGCTGACGAGGCCCCGACCAGCAAGTTGACGGCCTGCGGCGCGCGGGCCTCCAGGCTGCCGACACTGATCGGTCGGCCTTCAGCATCATGGGCGAGACGAAAGCCGAGTCGATCGGTATTGATCGATGTCGAACGGTAGTTGGCGGCATTGAAACCCATGACATAGGGCAAGTACTGGGAGCGACCACGACTGGCGAACTTATCGTAGTCGAGCATCTGCGGTGTCAACTTCACACGTTCCAGACTGGGGTCATCGAGTGCGATGCGCTTGCGACTTTTAAACATGGCCAAGCCACTCCTTGAGTGAGAACTGTAATTCCATTTATTCAAGAGCACTTTTTTCAGGGCGAACTTCGCCATGCAACGATCGAAGTGATCATTTCGAAAATAATGAACAGGCTGACAACGGCCTATGGAAAGCCGGGCAGCATGAACGTTAGCGATTGCGTAATAGCACTTTCTAAGGTGTAAAGGTCGAAGAAGATTCAGGGAAAAGAAGGGCAGTAGAAGTCGCACCGCGAAGCGGTGAGAAAGAGAGGTGACGAGCGATTATTGTTGTAAGGACGCGTAATCTGGAAGTATTACATGCTGTAATACGGTGCAGCCGAGGATTTCCAAGCATGCGTATATTCCTTTATTTTATCCCCTTCGAATCCCTCCGAAGGCACATTTATGACGTCGATTCTAGGCGTAAAATTTTGCCTGTCAATATGTAACAAGGTGTATTTCATCGATAAGTACAAATGTTTGTGTATTTCGCTCCTCGTGGTTGGTCACGGGGCTAACAGCGTAACCGGTTCCTTCACCTTATTGCGTGGGTTTTAAATGCTAACGCATCGGTCAGGATATCGTTTCTTCGTCCGCCTTTTACGTGGCTGCGAGGTGTCTTTCATCAGGGTTGGACGTGCGCTGTGCGACAGCCGATCAAGCTGCGCACCGGCCGTTGCGGGGGCGTTGATCCCGCGCCTGCGGAAAAGCCAAAAATATGGGTGTGTTTACAGCGGGGTCAACACGTTCATCACCGTATCCAGCGCCACCCGCGTGTCATCCAGTTGCACCAGCGAGGCATGCCGCGCGCCGAGGGCATCACGGTTCTGGATCGCGGTGAGGATCGCCTTGTGCCGGGGCAGGCTCAGGCCCTGGATATCCGGGCGGCGGTTGGTGATGTTGATCGATTCGCGCAACGGCAGCGACAGCATGTTGCACATGTAGGCGAGCAAATCGTTGCGGGTGGCATCGGCAATCGCGTGGTGGAAGTCCAGGTCGGCCTGCAGCAGGTCTTCGTGGGTCTTGGCGGTTTCCATGCCCAGGTAGGCTTTTTCGATGGTGGCGATGTCTTCATCGGTGGCGGTGGTCGCGGCCATGGCGGCGATTTCCGGTTCGAGGATGCGCCGCACGCCGGCCAGGGTGTTGAAGAACTCGCTATGGGGGGTGGACTGCATCAACCAGGACAGCACGTCCGGGTCGAGCAGGTGCCACTTCACGCGTGGCCGCACCACCGCGCCCACCCGTGGCTTGGAATACACCAGGCCCTTGGCGCTGAGCACCCGCGTCGCCTCGCGCAACACCGAGCGGCTGACCTTGTATTCCTCGCAGAGCGTGGCTTCCATGGGCAGTCGTTCTTCGGGTTTGAAGCGACCGGAAACGATGTGCATGCCCAAGTCCTGAACGATCTGGGCATGCATGCTCTTGCGCGGCTTGGGCGGCAGGTGATCCATAACGGGAGAGATGCTCTGGCTAAATAGGCGGCATCATAACATCCCAATTAGTGGGAATGACGGGGGACTTCGGCCCCACGGCAACCCACCAGGAAGTCAAAGTCGCAGCCCTGGTCCGCTTGCAAAACATGGTCGATATACAACTGACGGTAGCCGCCGACGATCAGGTTCTGTGGCGGTTTCAGGTCTGCCATGCGGGCCGCCAATTCTGCGTCGCTGATGTCCAGGTGCAGGCGACCACTGGCGCAGTCGAGTTCGATCCAGTCACCTTCCTGCACCGTGGCCAACGGCCCGCCGGCAGCGGCTTCCGGCGCCACGTGCAAGACCACGGTGCCGTACGCCGTGCCGCTCATGCGCGCATCGGAAATTCGCACCATGTCGGTCACGCCCTGGGCGAGCAATTTGGCCGGCAAGCCCATGTTGCCGACTTCGGCCATGCCTGGGTAACCCTTGGGCCCACAGTTTTTCATGACCAGGATCGAGTTGGCATCCACGTCCAGTTCCGGGTCATTGATGCGCGCTTTGTACAGGTCGAAGTTCTCGAACACCACCGCACGCCCACGATGCTGCATCAGCTCCGGGCTGGCCGCCGAGGGCTTGAGCACGGCGCCCAGCGGCGCCAGGTTGCCACGCAGTACGCAGATACCCCCATCGGCGCGGATCGGGTTGTCGAGGGTGCGGATCACTTCGTCCTGGCCGTAGATCGGCGAGTCCTTGGTGTTCTCGCCCAGGGACTTGCCGTTGACCGTCAAGGCGTTGGGGTGTGGGATCAGGTTGGCTTCGCCGAGACGACGCAGCACGGCGGGCAGGCCGCCAGCATAGTAGAACTCTTCCATCAGGAAACGCCCTGACGGTTGCAGGTCGACGATGGTCGGCATGCCGCGGCCCATACGGGTCCAGTCGTCCAGGTCGAGCTCGACGCCGATACGCCCGGCGATGGCTTTCAGATGGATCACTGCGTTGGTCGAACCACCGATGGCCGCATTCACGCGGATCGCGTTTTCAAAGGCTTCCTTGGTCAGGATTTTCGACAGCTTCAAATCTTCGCGGACCATCTCCACCGCACGCATGCCGGACATGTGGGCGAGCACATAGCGCCGCGCATCCACCGCCGGGATCGCCGCGTTGTGGGGCAGGGAAGTGCCGAGTGCTTCGGCCATGCAGGCCATGGTCGACGCGGTGCCCATGGTGTTGCAGGTACCCGCCGAACGCGACATGCCGCCCTCGGCCGCGAGGAAGTCATCCAGGGTGATGGTGCCGGCCTTGACCTGTTCGCTGAGCTGCCACACCACGGTGCCCGAGCCGATGTCCTGGCCCTTGTGCTTGCCGTTGAGCATCGGCCCGCCGGTGACCACGATGGCCGGTACGTCGCAACTGGCCGCGCCCATCAACAGTGCCGGGGTGGTCTTGTCGCAACCGGTCAGCAGCACGACGCCGTCGATGGGGTTGCCGCGAATGGCTTCTTCCACATCCATGCTCGCCAGGTTGCGGGTGAGCATGGCGGTGGGGCGCAGGTTCGATTCACCGTTGGAGAACACCGGGAATTCCACAGGGAAGCCACCGGCCTCGATCACCCCACGTTTGACGTGCTCGGCGATCTGGCGGAAATGCGCGTTGCAGGGGGTCAGCTCCGACCAGGTGTTGCAGATACCGATGATCGGCTTGCCATGGAACTGATGGTCGGCAATGCCCTGATTCTTCATCCAGCTGCGGTACATGAAGCCGTTCTTGTCGGCGGTACCAAACCACTGGGCGGAGCGGAGGCTGGGCTTTTTGTCAGGCATGATGGCTTCTCTTATTGTACGACTATATTTTCTATATTCAGCTAAACATAAGCGCTAAATCGGCGTTTTGGAAGTGTTGTTTTTGAAATAGTCATACTATATAGTCGATCTTAACTGAGGCATAACCCTGGCGGATTTTCGCGAGAGGTGGCCCCCGAGCTTCTATAAAAACAACAATCGGAGATCGACCCCATGAGCCAGGAACTGCGGCTTATACGGCGCATCACGTTGAAACTGATTCCCTTCCTGATCCTGCTGTACCTGATCGCCTACGTGGATCGCTCGGCAGTGGGTTTCGCCAAGCTGCACATGGGCGCTGATGTCGGCATCGGTGACGCGGCGTATGGCCTGGGGGCAGGGCTGTTCTTTATTGGCTACTTTCTTTTCGAGATCCCCAGCAACCTGATGCTTGACCGCTTCGGCGCGCGGCGCTGGTTTGCACGCATCATGCTGACCTGGGGTGCCATCACCCTCGGCATGGCATTCGTGCAGGGGCCGCACAGCTTCTATGGGATGCGCTTTCTGCTCGGCGCGGCGGAAGCCGGGTTTTTCCCGGGCGTTCTGTACTACATCACCCAATGGTTCCCGGTGCGCCATCGCGGCAAGATCCTGGGGCTGTTCATCCTCTCCCAGCCCATCGCGATGATGATCACCGGCCCCGTATCCGGCGGTTTGCTGGGTATGGACGGCATCCTTGGCCTGCACGGCTGGCAATGGTTGTTCATCGTCATCGGTACCCCGGCGCTGCTGCTGACCTGGCCGGTGCTGCGCTACCTGCCGGACGGTCCCAAGCAGGTCAAATGGATGAGCGAGGACGAGAAAACCTGGCTCACCGGTGAACTGAATAAAGACCTGCAAGCCTACGGCCAGACCCGCCACGGCAACCCGCTGCATGCCCTTAAAGACAAGCGTGTGTTGCTGCTGGCGCTGTTCTACCTGCCGGTGACCTTGAGCATCTACGGCCTGGGCCTGTGGCTGCCGACCTTGATCAAGCAGTTCGGCGGCAGTGATTTGGTCACCGGCTTTGTGTCGGCCGTGCCTTACATCTTCGGGATCATCGGGCTGCTGATCATCCCGCGCAGTTCCGACCGGTTGAATGATCGCTACGGCCACCTGGCGGTGCTCTACGTGCTGGGCGCCATCGGCCTGTTCCTCAGCGCCTGGCTGAGCGTGCCGGTGCTGCAAATGGCCGCGCTGTGCCTGGCAGCGTTTGCACTGTTTTCCTGCACGGCGGTGTTCTGGACCTTGCCCGGACGGTTCTTCGCCGGCGCCAGTGCGGCGGCGGGGATTGCGTTGATCAACTCGGTGGGCAACCTCGGCGGCTATATCGGCCCGTTCGTGATCGGTGCGCTCAAGGAATACACCGGCAACCTGGCCTCGGGTTTGTACTTCCTGTCCGGGGTGATGGTGGTCGGGCTGCTGCTGACCGGCGTGGTCTATCGCCTGCTGGAGCTCAAGCATGTGCTGCCCGCCGACTCATTCGCCGCCAGTGCGCGTGGCGCTATTCATCCCTGATCCAGGAGAAACTTCATGCGTTTAGTTCAGTTCGAGTTATCCAACGGTGAGCGCCGTGTCGGCGTTGTAGAAGGCAGCAAGCTGCGCGAAGTACTGACGGCCCGCAGCGTGCGTGAGTTGGCGCTGGCCGCCATCGAAGCCGGTACAGGCCTGGCGCAGCAAGTGAACAGCCTGGGCCTGGGCGACAGCCACGACTACGGCGCATTGCTGGCCGACCTGAAAATCCTGCCGCCACTCGACCACCCGGACCCGGCCCACATGCTGATCAGCGGCACCGGGCTGACTCACCTGGGCAGCGCCTCGGCGCGGGACAAGATGCACCAGCAGGTCGCTGACGACAGCACCGTGACCGACAGCATGCGTATTTTCAAATGGGGCGTGGAGGGCGGCAAGCCAGCCGCCGGCCAAGCGGGCGTACAACCAGAATGGTTTTACAAAGGGGACGGCAGCATCGTCGTGCGCCCGGGCGCAGCATTCCCGGTGCCGCCGTTTGCAGAGGACGCTGGCGAAGAGCCGGAGATCGGCGGCCTCTACGTGATCGGACACGACCGCAAGCCCTATCGCCTGGGTTTCGCCGTGGGCAACGAGTTCTCCGACCACGTGATGGAACGCAAAAACTACCTGTACCTGGCCCACTCCAAACTGCGCAGTTGCAGCTATGGTCCTGAGTTGCGTGTGGGCGAGTTGCCCCAGCACCTGGCGGGTACCAGCCGCATCCTGCGCGAGGGCCAGGTGGTCTGGGAAAAGGAATTCCTCAGTGGCGAAGCCAATATGTGCCACAGCCTGGAAAACCTCGAATACCACCATTTCAAATACAGCCAGTTCCTGACGCCTGGCGATGTACACATTCATTTCTTCGGCACCGCCACGCTGTCATTCGCCGACGGTATGCGTACCCAACCGGGCGATGTGTTCGAGATCAGCCAGGCGGAGTTTGGCGCGCCGTTGACCAATGCGGTCGGCAAAGTCGATGCGGTATTCGAACCCGGCAATGTCATCACCCTTTAAGGAGGTCAACATGACCCCGTTCCTTGGTCACAACTACATCGGTGGCCAGCGCAGCGCCAAAGGTAGCGTCACTTTGCACAGTGTCGATGCCAGCACCGGCGAAGCGTTGACCCAGCATTTCTACCAGGCTACGCCCGAGGAAGTTGACGCCGCCGCCCAGGCCGCCGCCGCGGCTTACCCGGCGTACCGCGCGTTGAGTGCGTCGCGTCGCGCGCAGTTCCTCGACGCGGTGGCCGATGAACTGGATGCCCTCGGTGATGATTTCGTTGAGTGGGTCTGCCGTGAAACCGCGTTGCCCGCCGCTCGTATCAAGGGCGAGCGCGGGCGTACCAGCGGCCAGATGCGCCTGTTCGCAACCGTGCTGCGTCGTGGCGATTTCTACGGCGCGCGTATCGACACAGCCTTGCCCGATCGCCAACCCCTGCCGCGTGCGGACCTGCGCCAATACCGCATTGGCCTCGGCCCCGTGGCGGTGTTTGGTGCGAGCAACTTCCCCTTGGCATTTTCCACGGCGGGCGGCGATACCGCTGCGGCGCTGGCGGCAGGCTGCCCGGTGGTGTTCAAGGCCCACAGCGGGCATATGGTGACGGCTGAGCGCGTCGCCGATGCAATCATTCGTGCTGCAGAGGCCACCGAGATGCCGGCGGGGGTGTTCAACATGATTTTCGGCGGCGGTGTCGGTGAGGCGCTGGTCAAGCACCCGGCGATCCAGGCCGTCGGCTTCACCGGCTCGCTCAAAGGCGGTCGCGCCTTGTGTGATA
This sequence comes from Pseudomonas gingeri, assembly GCF_013386165.1. Lineage (GTDB taxonomy): Bacteria > Pseudomonadota > Gammaproteobacteria > Pseudomonadales > Pseudomonadaceae > Aquipseudomonas > Aquipseudomonas gingeri_C. The sequence continues at coordinate 60,213 of NZ_JACAOS010000001.1, forward strand.
TGGCGGCGGCACGCCCGCAGCCGATCCCGGTGTTTGCCGAAATGTCGAGCATCAACCCCGTGATTGTTCTGCCCCAGGCGCTCCAGACACGGGCCGAGACCATCGCCCGCGACCTCACCGCCTCGGTGGTGCAAGGCTGTGGCCAGTTCTGCACCAACCCCGGCCTGGTGATTGGTATCGCATCGCCAGACTTCAGCGCCTTCACCCGGCAGGTCGCCCAGTTGATCGGCGATCAACCGGCGCAAACCATGCTCAACCCCGGCACCTTGAGCAGCTATGGCAAAGGCCTGGAAAAACTGTTGGCACACCCTGGGATTCAACATCTGGCGGGCAACGCTCAAGCCGGCAATCAGGCGCAGCCGCAGCTGTTCAAGGCCGATAGCCGCTTGCTGATTGACGGCGATGAAGTGCTGCAGGAGGAAGTGTTCGGCCCGACGACCGTGTTTGTCGAAGTCGCCGATCAGGCGCAACTCAACGCCGCCTTGCAAGGGCTGCACGGGCAACTCACGGCGACCCTCATTGGCGATCCGAGCGACCTGCAACAGTTCGCCGAACTCACGCCGCTGCTGGAGCAGAAAGTCGGACGGATTCTGCTCAACGGCTATCCCACCGGTGTGGAAGTGTGCGATTCGATGGTCCACGGCGGGCCGTACCCGGCGACTTCGGACGCCCGTGGTACTTCGGTCGGCACCCTGGCCATCGATCGCTTTCTGCGCCCGGTGTGCTTCCAGAATTACCCCGATAGCCTGCTGCCCGACGCATTGAAAAACGCCAACCCGTTGGGTATTCAGCGGTTGGTGGATGGCACGCCATCCCGCGAGCCGTTGTAGGGCGCTCCTGAGGACAATAAAAAACCAGGAAGCTGCCAGTCATTGATCGCCGTTACCCCAAGACTTGAAAACAACAACAAGGAGTCACTCGTATGAATCGTCGTCGTGGTATCCGTTCCCTGTGCTGCGCCGCTGTGGCTGTGTCGGCGCTGAGCTTGAGCGGCCTGTTGCTGGCCGCTGAAGAAGTGAAGATTGGTTTTCTGGTCAAACAGGCCGAAGAACCGTGGTTCCAGACCGAATGGGCCTTTGCTGAAAAAGCCGGCAAGGAACACGGGTTCACCGTGATCAAGATCGCCGTGCCCGATGGCGAGAAAACCCTGTCGGCCATCGACAGCCTCGCCGCCAACGGTGCCGAGGGTTTTGTGATCTGCCCGCCGGACGTCTCCCTCGGCCCGGCCATCGTGGCCAAGGCCAAGGCCAACGGCCTGAAAGTGATTGCGGTGGATGACCGTTTCGTCGATGCCAAGGGCAACTTCATGGAGGACGTGCCGTACCTGGGCATGGCGGCTTTTGAAGTGGGCCAGAAGCAGGGCGCCGCCATGGCGAGCGAAGCGAAAAAACGTGGCTGGGATTGGAAGGACACCTATGCGGTGATCAATACCTTCAACGAACTCGACACCGGTAAAAAACGCACCGACGGTTCGGTCAAGTCCCTGGAGGAGGCCGGCATTCCCAAGGATCATATCCTCTTCACCGCTGCCAAGACCCTCGATGTGCCCGGCAGCATGGACGCCACCAATTCGGCCCTGGTCAAGCTGCCCCGCGGTGCAAAAAACCTGATCATCGGCGGCATGAACGACAACACGGTGCTGGGCGGCGTGCGCGCGACCGAAAGCGCAGGTTTTGCCGCGGCCAATGTCATCGGCATCGGCATCAATGGCACCGACGCCATCGGTGAACTGAAGAAACCCAACAGCGGCTTCTTCGGCTCGATGTTGCCCAGCCCGCACATCGAGGGCTACAACACCGCGAAGATGATGTTCGACTGGACCACCACCGGCAAGGAGCCGCCGAAGTACACCGCCATGGACGAAGTCACGCTGATCACCCGCGAGAACTTCAAGCAGGAGCTGGAAAAAATCGGTTTGTGGAACTGAGTTTTTCCCTCGGCGGCCGCCGCAACGGGGCCGCCTGATCCCGGTGACGAGGTGGTTATGCACGGGCAATTACAGACACACGATACCGCAGCGAGTTTGTGCTTCAACGGCATCGGGAAAACCTTTCCCGGGGTCAAGGCGCTGGACGGCATCAGCTTCAGCGTCTACCCGGGGCAGGTGCACGCCTTGATGGGCGAGAACGGCGCAGGCAAGTCGACGCTGCTGAAGATTCTCGGCGGTGCCTACATTCCGAGCAGCGGCACGCTGCAGATCGGCGAGCAGACCATGGCCTTTAAATCTGCGGCCGACAGTATTGCCAGCGGTGTCGCGGTGATTCATCAGGAACTGCATCTGGTGCCGGAAATGACCGTCGCCGAAAACCTCTTTCTTGGGCATTTGCCCTCGCGCTTGGGGGTGCTCAATCGCGGTTTGCTGCGCCAGCAGGCGTTGGCTTGCCTCAAGGGCCTCGCCGATGAAATCGACCCCGAGGAAAAGCTCGGGCGCCTGTCTCTCGGCCAGCGCCAACTGGTGGAGATCGCCAAGGCACTGTCCCGCGGCGCCCATGTGATTGCCTTCGATGAGCCCACCAGTAGCCTGTCGGCAAGGGAAATTGACCGGCTGATGGCAATCATCACGCGCCTGCGTGACGAGGGCAAAGTGGTGCTCTACGTGTCCCATCGCATGGAAGAGGTATTCCGTATCTGCAATGCCGTCACCGTGTTCAAGGACGGCCGTTACGTGCGTACCTTTGACGACATGAGCGTGCTGACCCACGACCAGTTGGTGACCTGCATGGTCGGCCGCGATATCCAGGACATCTACGACTATCGCCGACGTGAACAGGGGGAGGTTGCACTCAAGGTCGATGGCCTGCTGGGCCCAGGCTTGCGTGAACCGGTCAGCTTCCAGGTGCATAAGGGTGAGATTCTTGGTCTGTTCGGGCTGGTCGGGGCGGGGCGTACTGAGTTGTTTCGCCTGCTCAGCGGACTGCAGCGCGCCAGCGCCGGGCACCTGGAACTCTGCGGGGAACCCTTGCAACTGCGATCACCGCGCGATGCCATTGCCGCCGGTGTGCTGCTGTGCCCGGAAGACCGCAAGAAGGAGGGCATCATTGCGCTGTCCAGCGTCGCCGAGAATATCAATATCAGCGCGCGGGGCGCTCATTCCACCTTCGGCTGGCTGCTACGCGATGGCTGGGAAAAGGGCAATGCCGACCAGCAAATCAACGCCATGAAAGTCAAAACCCCGAACGCGGCGCAGAAGATCATGTACCTGTCCGGCGGCAATCAGCAGAAGGCGATTCTGGGGCGTTGGCTGTCGATGCCGATGAAAGTACTGCTGCTCGATGAGCCCACCCGGGGTATCGATATCGGCGCCAAGGCCGAGATCTACCAGATCATTCATAACCTCGCGACCCAGGGCATCGCGGTGATTGTGGTGTCCAGCGACCTGATGGAAGTGATGGGCATCTCCGACCGTATCCTGGTGCTGTGCGAAGGCGCCCTGCGCGGCGAAAAAGACCGTGAACACGCCACTGAATCCAACTTGCTGCAGCTGGCCTTGCCGCGCGGCTCGGTGAACTGAGAGATGACCATGACCACTCAACACAACGCGCTGCCGACGGCACGCAAACCCCTGGACCTGCGCGCATTGCTCGACAACTGGGCCATGCTGCTGGCGGCGCTGAGCCTCTTTTTACTCTGCGCCTTGCTGATCGATAACTTTCTCTCGCCGCTGAATATGCGCGGGCTCGGGCTGGCGATTTCCACCGTGGGCATCGCCGCCTGCACCATGCTGTTCTGTCTGGCGTCGGGGCACTTCGACTTGTCCGTGGGCTCGGTGATTGCCTGCGCCGGGGTGGTGGCGGCGATTGTGATGCGCGATACCGACAGTGTGATGCTGGGCATCGGCGCGGCTTTGTTGATGGGGCTGATTGTTGGGCTGATCAACGGGATTGTGATCGCCAAGCTGCGGGTCAACGCGCTGATTACCACGCTGGCAACCATGCAGATCGTCCGTGGCCTGGCGTATATCTTCGCCAACGGTAAAGCGGTCGGTGTGTCCCAGGATCCGTTCTTTATCTTCGGTAACGGCCAGTTGTTGGGCGTACCGGTACCGATCCTGATCACCATCGTCTGCTTCGTGTTTTTCGGCTGGCTGCTCAACTACACCACCTATGGGCGCAATACCATGGCCATTGGTGGCAACCCGGAAGCCGCGTTGCTCGCGGGGGTGAATGTCGACCGGACCAAGATCCTGATCTTCGCCGTACATGGTGTGATTGGCGCCCTGGCCGGGGTGATCCTGGCCTCGCGCATGACCTCCGGCCAACCGATGATCGGTCAGGGCTTCGAGCTGACGGTGATTTCCGCCTGCGTGCTGGGCGGTGTGTCGCTGAGTGGCGGGGTGGGCATGATTCGCCATGTGATCGCCGGGGTGCTGATTCTGGCGATTATCGAAAATGCGATGAACCTGAAGAATATCGACACCTTCTACCAGTACGTGATCCGGGGTTCGATCCTGCTGCTGGCCGTGGTGATTGACCGCATGAAACAACGCTGAAGTCCCGTCCCCGCGAAGATCGACGTGTGGGAGGCGGGCCAGCCCACCTCCCACCAAGCCGGTTCCAACCGTTAATCGGCAGAGAACTTGAAGACGGTGTGCTGCGTATAGGTCTGGCCCGGGTTCAGACGAGTCGAAGCAAAACCGGGCTGGTTCGGCGCATCCGGAAAGTGCTGGGTCTCCAAGGTAAAGCCGCTCCAGTGCTGGTAAGTCTTGCCAGCCTTGCCCTTCACCGTGCCGTCGAGAAAGTTGCTGGTATAGAACTGCACGCCAGGCTCGCTGGTGTAGAGCTGCAAACGCCGGCCGGATGCCGGGTCGTGCACTTCGGCGGCGAGCCGCTTGATATCGCCCTGGGTGTCCAGTGCCCAGTTGAAGTCAAACCCGCCTTGTTTGGGCTCGGCGAATTTGAGTTGCGGGTGATCATCCTTGATGTGCTGGCCGATGGCGGTGGGCTTGAGGAAATCCATCGGCGTACCTTTGACCGGGGCGAGTTCGCCGGTTGGAATCAAGGTGGCATTCACCGGGGTGTAGTGGCTGGCATGCAAGGTGGCGACGTGTTTGAGGATGTCGTCGTTACCCGCACCGGCAAGGTTGAAGTAACTGTGGTTGGTGAGGTTGAGCACCGTCGGTTTGTCGGTGCTGGCCTTGTAGTCGATGTGCAGTTCGTTTTTGTCGTTGAGGCTGTAGGTGACCTCGGTTTTCAGGTTGCCGGGGAAACCCATCTCACCGTCCTTGGACAGGTAGGTGAGGGTCACGCCGACCGAGTCCTTGCCTTTGACCTGCTTGGCTTGCCACACATGCTTGTCGAAACCCTGGGCGCCGCCATGCAGCGAGTTGGGGCCATCGTTGAGCGGCACCTGGTAGTGCTTGCCGTCGAGTTCAAAGGCACCGCCGGCCAGGCGATTGCCGAAGCGCCCGATGGTTGCACCAAAAAATGCAGTGCCGCTCTGATAGCCCTGCACGTCATCGAAGCCCAGCACCACGTCATCGAACTTGCCGTTTTTGTCCGGCACCTTAAGGGACTGCAGCACGCCACCGTAGGTGATCACGGTGGCTTGCATGCCATGGCTGTTACGCAACACGTACTGTTCGACGGCAGTGCCGTCATTGGTTTTGCCGAAAGGTTTTTGCTCGCTGGACAGGCCGGCGGCGTGGGCGCCGCCGCTGGCGATCAGCATGGACAGCGCCAGGCCGGAAAGCAGGTGCCGAGGGTGCTTCATGGTCGAACTTCCTTTTGTTGTTTTAAATTGAATAGTTCTACTAATGTGCGATATTTTGTCGATTAGATAGAGGATTTATAGTCTTTAACGCCGGTTTCGTAAAATAAAATAAGACTAATTTGGTGAGGCGACCGTTATATGAGTACTGAGCAGGCTGTTTATCCCGACCTCAAGGGTAAGACTATATTGATTTCCGGAGGTGCTTCGGGCATCGGCGAATTCATGGTGCGCGCCTTTGCGGAGCAAGGCGCCAAGGTTGCCTTTGTCGACCGCGCGCAAGCTCAGGGCGAGCGGCTGGCGGCGCTGTTGAGTTCCCGGGGGCATGTCGTTGAGTTTGTAAATTGCGACATCACCGATGACATCGCTTACAAAGCGGCGATAGGGCATTTTGAGCACAGGCTGGGGCCGATCACCGTGCTGGTGAACAACGCGGCGAACGACATGCGTCACACCCTGGAGGAAGTCGATTCGGAAATGTTCGACAGGCTGATCGCCGTCAACCTCAAGCACGCCTACTTCGCCGCCAAGGCGGTGGTGCCGATGATGAAGCGCGCCGGCGGCGGGGCAATCATCAATCTGGGCTCGGTCGGCTGGATGATGGCGTCAGCGGGCTACCCGGTATACGCCGCCAGCAAGGCCGCGGCCCATGGCATGACCCGGGCGCTGGCACGGGAGTTGGGCCCCAGCCGTATCCGGGTCAACACCCTGGTGCCCGGCTGGGTCATGACGGAAAAGCAACTGGTCATGTGGGTCGACGACGAGGCCAGGCAGTTGATCAGCCGCAGCCAGTGTCTGCCGGGCAGTGTGCTGCCGGAACATATCGCCAATATGGCGTTGTTTCTCGCCTCCGACGTGTCGGAGATGTGTTCGGCGCAGAACTTTATCGTGGATGGTGGGTGGGTCTAGATGGGGTCGTAAAGCAGACCTTTGAAGCAGACTACTGAAGGGAAGGGGAGTTGATTGGCTCCCCTTCCTATGACCGCTGTTTCGGCTAGCCTGGGACTCCAGCCGGTTCTGCCTCTATGACCGAATCCACCTGCCGTTGCGCCAGCTCGATCAGATGCACGATGCCCATCGCGACCTTGCGGTTTGCTCCGGTCAGGTTGTCGGCATTTTCATAGGCTGTGGCAGCGGCGGAGTCCAGGATTGAGCTGGCGCTGACGAGTGCGTCTTCTCGGGTCTGAGTCGCAGAGATGGGTTTACGTGGAGCTTTGGTACTGTCAGGTTTCGCTGTGTCGTCTTTTGGTGTGAGGTAGTGAGCCAAGGCTCGATCAGCAGCTTGCGGATCGATGTTTTCGACTGGCGTTGAGTACGGCGGATTAGGCGTGACCTTGAACATAGTTTGCATCCCCAATGTTAGATGGAGCTGCCGGCTATCGCTGCTAAACGAAGGTGGGTGGCAGCTGTACGCAGGTTAGCAGACCGGAACATTGGAGAAACCCGGCGCACCCGAAGGTGCCCTGCGCACAGCCACCATAAAGCGGAGGCAAAAAAATAGCGCCCGATTTGGGTGGCGCTGTGCGCCCAATGTTTAAGATTCCAGGCTGCTAAACCCGATCACTGATTTGGCAGTGACGGTTCAAGACTAGCCAGCGAAATAGGGGGGCGCAACGGTTCAGAAGTTTCTAGGAAATTTCACTCAATGGAAAGCGAGCCGTCTTGCTGGCCCCTGAAAATCACCGGCCAAATCGAAAGCGTTTGTTGCTGCCGATCCAGCCCACTTTTCTCGACGCATAAAAAAACGGCCTACCTTTCGGTAAGCCGTTTTTAGTACTTGGTGGCTACACAGGGACTTGAACCCCGGACCCCAGCATTATGAATGCTATGCTCTAACCAACTGAGCTATGTAGCCAAGTGGCGCGCATTATTCGCTTGGAACGATATTGTGTCAAGCAAATATCTGAAAATTTTCTCTACGCTATCAAAAGCTTAAGGCCCGACGGCAAAAACCGTGGGCCTCACCCCTCTCAACTCAGGCGGAAACGCCCGGTATTGTCGCTCAGGGCCTTGCTGCCTTCGCTCAGGCTGTCCGCCGCCCGGTTGACCGCGCGAGCCCCTTCCAGCAGCCGTACCGCCGCCTGATCGATCTGCTGGATATTGCCGCTGACCTCGTCCGCCGTGCTCGCCTGTTCGTCCACCGCCGTGGCGATCTGCGCCAGGGTGTCGGTAACGGTCTGCACGGCACCGGCGATTTCCACCAGCCGCTGACCCAGCCCGGTGACCGATTGGGCGTCGGTCTCGGCCTGGATGCAAGCCGCTTCCATCAAGGTCACCGCCTGGCTGACCGTGGACCGCAGGCTGTCGACCGTGCTGGCGATCTGGGCGGTGGACGATTGTGTACGCTGTGACAGGCTACGTACCTCATCCGCCACCACCGCAAAGCCACGGCCTTGCTCACCGGCCCGTGCGGCTTCGATAGCGGCGTTCAGGGCCAGCAGGTTGGTTTGCTCGGCCACGCCACGAATGGTGTCGACCACCAACTGGATCTGCTGACCTTGTTCGCTGACCCGGCCCAGTGCCGCCGCCGTTTCATTCAGCCGCTGATTCAACTGCTGGATGCTGGCCGTGGTGCGCTGGCTGTCGCGGCTGCTGTCCGAGGCGATGCGCTGGGTGTTCTGGGCGCTGCCGGAAGCCTGTTCGCAACTCTGCGCCACACCCTGGGAGGTGGCCGCCAGTTGCGTGGCCGCCGCGGCGATCTGGCTGATTTGCGCCTGCTGCGTCTCGACCTCGCTGAGGGCGCCGCTGGAGTGGGTGTTGAGGGTGCGCACGGCCGCGCTCAGTTGCAGGGTCTCATGGTCGACCCCCTGCAGGCTGGTGCGCAGTTGCACCACGGCGACGTTCAGCGCGGTGCTGATGGCCGCGAGTTCGTCACGGCCTTCCACCGGCACTTGCAGGCAGAGGTTACCGTCGCGCAGGGATTCGGCCAGCAGGGTGATGCCGCTGGCGCTGCGGCGGATCGACGCTTGCAGGCAGACGAACAGATACAACGCCGCCAGCAGCAGGCAACCGAAGATCGCCGCCAACAGGCTGAACTGGCGGATGGCCGCACCGTGGTAATAGTCCAGGCGGTTGTCCAGGGACGTGAGGCTGTCCTGGCGCAAGCTGGCGAGTTCGCCAAGCATCTTGTCCAGGGTCTGTTCGAAACCCTCGGGCTTGAGGGTGATGCTGCCGCCGAACATGCCATCGTCGAGGGTCTTGAGGCCGTCGTCGAGGTGTTTCAGGCTGGCATGGTAACGCTCGGCCCAGCTCTGCAGCTCTGGCGGCAGACGGCTTTCCAGCAGGTTGCCGGTCTTGGTCAACTGGTCCCGCGCATCGCCGATACGACCCCGCAGGTCCTTCAATTGCAGGCGGCTTTGCAGGCTGAACTGGCCCGAGACCACGGAAGCCTGGCCGACACTGGCCAACCGGCCGACCCGTTCGATCAGGTCGGGCGCGTGCTGGGTGGCGATTTGTGTCAACAGGTAGGTTTCCATCCAGGGTGCGAGGATCAGGCGACTGTCCATGGCGATCTGTTCGCGCAGCGCTTGCAGTGCACTCAAGGCGCTGGTGAAGCGATCGTAACCGTCCGGCCACCAGCCGACCTTGCTCAGGCTGGCGGAGTCGAGGCCGGTCAGGGCGGTTTGGAGAATCTGGTAGCGTTTCAGGGTGTCGGCATCGGCTCCTTCGCTTTGCAGGGTTTTACCCAACGCCTCGACGGCTTGGTCGATGTCCGGCTGCGCCTTGTCCAGCAGCGCCATGGCTGCCAGGGTGGCCGGTGTCGGCTGGCGGTTGGTTTCCGTGGCGCGCCAACGGGCGGCACGGTCACGCTGGGCAGCCAGCAGGTTGTCCAGGGAGTCCAGGGACAGCAGTTGATTGACGCCGGCCCGCTCTTCCGTGATCAGTGAAAGCTTGCTGCGATAATCCTGGCCGATCAGGTACAGGCTGCCCATCAGTGGCACGATGAACAGCAGGAACAGTACCTGAAACTTGCGGGCGAACCCGAAGTGGCCCAGCAGTCGAATCCCCGGTGATAAAAAAGCGTGCATGGTCGACTACTCCTCAAGGCGCCGCGCACGATTTTGGTGCGATCGTAACGGGTGCCATCGTTAGATACTTCGGAAGTCCGGCAGTGAGGCGTTGTGGGTCGGCCTTTGTAGCGAAACTTCCCATTCTCGGTCCCCTTTGTAAGGGGGCGTGCTGTAAGCACTCAGAGTACGCAAGATTCAGACCAATGGCGTTACGCTATCAGTCATTCCATCGAGAAAAAGTCGATCGTTAGCTCGACAAGCATCTGGCGTGGTTGCACCGAAAAATGGCACATTGCCGTACCTGCAACTGTGCATCCATCCGTGTTACGGAATAATTTAATGGCCCTTACTCAAACCTCTGATGGCTCGACCTCGGCGTCCGCGTCCCCCCAAACCAGTCCATTGGTGATGCGCATCATCGGTGCCGTGGCGCTGGCGCATTTAATCAATGATCTGATCCAGTCGGTCTTGCCCTCGATCTACCCAATGCTCAAGGCCAACTATGGCCTGACCTTCACCCAGGTCGGGCTGATTACCCTGACGTTCCAGGTGACGGCATCCCTGCTGCAGCCCTGGGTCGGCTTTTATACCGACCGTCATCCCAAGCCCCTGCTGCTACCGATCGGGATGATCAGCACGCTGATCGGGATTCTGATGCTGTCCCAGGTGGGCAGCTTTCCTCTGATCCTGCTGGCGTCGGCCTTGATCGGCGTGGGTTCCTCGACCTTTCACCCGGAGGCTTCGCGGGTCGCCCGATTGGCCTCGGGCGGGCGTTATGGGCTGGCGCAGTCGAGTTTCCAGGTGGGCGGTAACGCCGGTTCCGCGTTCGGCCCGCTGCTGGCGGCGGCGATCATCATTCCGTTCGGCCAGGGCAATGTCGCCTGGTTCGGCCTGTTCGCGTTGTTCGCCCTGGGCGTGCTGTACGGGATCAGTCGCTGGTACCGCGCGCACCTGAACCTGTTCAAGCTCAAGCAGGGCCAGAAGGCCACTCATGGTCTGTCGAAGAACCGGGTCCTGGGGGCGCTGGTGGTGCTCGGGTTGCTGGTGTTCTCCAAGTATTTCTATATGGCCAGCTTCACCAGCTACTTCACCTTTTACCTGATCGAGAAATTCCATCTGTCAGTGGCCAGTTCGCAACTGCACCTGTTCCTGTTTCTCGGCGCGGTAGCGGCGGGGACCTTTGCCGGTGGGCCGATTGGCGACAAGATCGGGCGCAAGGCGGTGATCTGGTTCTCGATCCTGGGCGTGGCGCCGTTCACCTTGATGCTGCCCTATGTGGACCTGTTCTGGACCACGGTGCTGAGCGTGGTGATCGGCTTTATCCTGGCGTCGGCCTTCTCGGCCATCGTGGTGTTCGCCCAGGAACTGGTGCCGGGCAATGTCGGGATGATCGCCGGGGTGTTCTTCGGTTTGATGTTCGGCTTTGGTGGGATCGGCGCGGCGTTGCTGGGGCATCTGGCGGACATTCACGGCATCGAGTTCGTCTACACGATGTGTTCGTTCCTGCCGTTGTTCGGGGTGTTGGCGGTGTTGCTGCCGAAGACCAGAAAGGCTTGAGCCTTTAAGAACCGGGCCGCTCTGCAAGGGAGCGGCCGGTATCGATCCAACGTTGTGTCTGTGGCGTAAATCAGAACGCTCATTGATTTTATTGTATACAAAAAATCGGCGAATATGACTTGTATTCAGCCGCAAAAGGCTCAGTGGCAAATCGCTATTTGTCCGTGTAGTCTCGCCATTCGCACCTCATTTCTGCGTCTGGTGATCGTTACCATGAAAATAAAAAACAAGCTCATCCTCGCCTTTGTATTGGTCGCTTTCATACCCGTGAGTCTGGTGGCGGTGATTTCGGTGATGAATATACGGACTCAGGCGGTCGATCAGTTTATCGATGGCAGCACCCGTGAAATACGCCAGATCGACGGCAACATACGGCAATTTTTCGACGGTACGCAGCAAAATGTCGATCAAATGTCTGATGATCCTGTATACAAAAATGTTGTGAGCCTCAAGCACTACGAAACCGCCGGTGCCGCCAGCCAGCCGATGCCGCCGGCTGCCCGGCAGGTCATCGATGCTTTCGCGCGTTATGGTTCGACGCACCCGGCCGCCGCCATCCTGTCCATCGGCCTGGAAGATGGCAGCTACGCCAAATGGCCGGATGACCCGCAACTGTCGAGCTACGACCCGCGCTCGCGCCCCTGGTACAAAGCCGCCATGGCCAGCCCCGGCAAAGCCGTGCGCACGCCGGCTTACTACTATGACAAGGACGCCGTGGCGCTGGTCGGTAGCGCCAAGGCATTGCTCGATGACGCGGGCAAGGCCAAGGGCGTATTTGTCGTCAGCGTTTCGCTGAAGAACCTCACCGAACTGGTCAAGAGCATCAAGCTTGGCGAAAGCGGCTACGTGATGCTGATAGAAGACGGCACCGTGTTGGTCGACCCGCGCGATGCCGGGCACAACTTCAAACCCCTCAAGGACCTGGGTGAGCCCTACGCCAAGCTGGCCGCTACCGCCCAGGGCTCCACCGAAGTGGAAATCAACGGGGTCAGGTACATGGCCAATGTCTGGACATCGCCTGGCCTGGGTTGGCGTTATGTCGGTCTGATCGAGTACAGCGAAGTCATGGGCGCGGCCACCCGCATGACCTACCTGACGGTGGTGATCGTGGTGGTGCTGGTGTTGCTCCTGGCGCTGCTCGCTGCGGCGTTTGCCAGGGTGATCGTCAAGCCCATCGGGCAGGTCAGCACGGGGTTGCAATCGATTGCCGAGGGCGAGGGCGATCTGCGCCGCGATCTCGAGGTACAGGGCAAGGACGAAACCGCTGAGCTTGCCGGCTGGTTCAACAAATTCCTCGCCGCGATACGCCAGTTGATACAACGGATCGGCGCCGCCTCGACCAACTTGCAGGATGCCTCACGGGTCAACAGTGAGGTGGCGAACAACATGAACCAGGCGGCCGGTCGTCAGCGTGAGGCGGTGGAGTTGGTGTCCACGGCCTTCAACGAAATGGTCGCGACCGCCAACGAAGTGGCCCGTTCCTGTAGTGCGGCAGCCAACTCCGCCGAGAGCGGGCACCAGCGTGTGGCCGAAGGCAAACAGCAGATCGAATTGACCACCCAGAACGTCGGCCGCCTGGGGCGTCGCTTGACCGAGTCTTCCCAGGCCATGGTGGAACTGGAGGAGGGTAGCCGCAACATCAACCAGATTCTGGGCACCATCCGCGCCATCGCCGAGCAGACCAATTTGCTGGCACTGAACGCGGCCATCGAGGCGGCGAGGGCGGGTGACCAGGGCCGGGGGTTTGCCGTGGTCGCGGATGAGGTCAGGGCCCTGGCCAAGCGCACGTCCGACTCCACCGGGGAAATCGACCAGCTACTCAATGCGCTCGGCAGCAAGACCGTGGAGGTGTCGCAGAAGATGGAAAGCTGCCTGGACCTGTCGCGTGCCAGTGTGTCTTCGATCGAGAGTGCCCGTGACAGCTTTGAAGGCATCCAGCTGTCGGTCAATGAAATTCGCGATCAGAACCTGCAGATATCGGCGGCGGCGGAAGAGCAGCACAGCGTGGCCGAGGAGATCAATCGGCATATCCAGCAGATCTACGACGAGGCGCAACTGGTCGAAAGCCTGGCCAGTTCTGCGCAAGAGGACTCGGGCCGGCTTTCGCACCTTTCGAATGAACTGAATGGGCTGGTGGGGCGCTTCAAGTCATAGAGGCATTGTGCCATTTTTGGCTGGCTGATCCCCCGGCGATTTACTACACTCCAGGCGTTGCTCAACTGCCGGTTATCAGGTAGTCAACCTAAGTCAAAACCGGGATTCACAGCCGGCACTTGAGGTGGTTCGATGCCAGGGATATCCCCAGAAAACTCGCACAAGAGTTACGCGCGTCCTGAGTTCTGGCAGCTGTCCATGCGTTGCTGCCAGTTGGCTGGCACCGTGGATATCGCGTTTCTGTTTATTTTCCTCATGCTGGGTTCCCCCATCCTGGCCTGGGTGAACGTGATCAGCGTGGCGATGTATGTCTACGCCTATCGCGCATTCAGTCAGCGCCGCAATCGGCTGGCGATCCTGCTGATCCGTACCGAAGTGCTGGTGCACGCCGGGTTGGGAACGGTGCTGATCGGCTGGGAAAGCGGCTTCCACTATTTTCTGCTGATGTTCATTCCGGCCCTGTTCGTGACCATGCGCGCCCGTAGCGCCTGGATCCTTGCCGCTTGCCTGTGGGCCTACTATGTGGGGCTGGATGTGCTCATGTGGTACGTCCCGCCTCTGCAGCCCATTTCCTCCAATGCCCTGTTGGGCGTGCATGTGTTCAACCTGACCGTGGTGTTCTGCATGTTCAGCTATCTGGCGCTGTTCTATGTGGTCACGGTCACTCGTGCCCACAGGAGCCTGGCGCGGATGGCAACGACAGACTCGTTGACGGGCCTGTTCAATCGCCGGCACATGATTGCACTGACCGAGAAGGAGCTGGCGCGGCACCATCGATGCCCCAGCAACCTGACCTTGATGTTGATGGACATCGATCACTTCAAGCACGTCAACGATCAGCACGGTCATGATATTGGTGACCGGGTGCTGGATGCCGTGAGCCTCGTGCTCAAGCACTCCATGCGTGAACAGGATTTTATTGGTCGCTGGGGCGGTGAAGAGTTTCTGGCGGTCTTGCCGGAAACCGATCTTGAGCAGGCGTCGGCAAGCGCGGAGCGCATACGCAATGCGATCCAGGCCTTGGTGATTGACAGTGACGGCCATAAAGTCAGCGTGACGCTGTCCATCGGCATCACGCAATACCGTGCTCAGGAAGCGCTCAGCAACGCCATTGCCCGGGCGGATCGCGCGCTTTACGAGGGCAAGTCGGCTGGGCGTAACCGGGTGGAAGTGGCGTTGGCTTGAGTGGGCTGGCTGTGTAGATCGCGCTTTAGGTGCGGTTCGAGCTACTGGCGGATCTCACTTGCACGCAGGCTCACCTCTACAAGGGGCGGCCGGCATTGATCCAGCTCTCGGTCTGCCTCATCGTCAATCGGTAGCGCGCGCAGTTGAAAGCCTCCAGCAACTTGAGTTCGCCTAGTAGCAATGGGCGTAACAACTGGACTTGATCCGGGGCCAGCGACAAGCTGGCGATGGCTTCTTCGTAGCCTTTGCCATCACGCACAATGGCGCCAATGGACTCGTTCAGCGCTTCCCTGAATTGCACTCGAACGGGATCAGGCTTGCCCATGGCCTCCAGGGTCACTTCGTATTTCCTGATCGAGCGACGATAGGCCCATTCGAACAGGTCCGCAGCCAGCGACACATCCAGGTGCTCGTAGACGCCCATCATGGCGTAGGCATAATCCTGAACATCCACATCCAGAAAGGATAACGGTGCGCTGTTGTACAGCATCAAGGGCACGTTGGCCGCCAGGCGGCTCGTGCGTTTGTTGCCGTCGTCGAAGGGTTGCAGATAGGCCAGGTTGACCCACAGGAAGAAGGCGGACTCGACCGGGTTCTTGATCAGCCTGGCCTTTTCCAGGATGGATTCGAGCATTTCGCCGAGCAGGGACGGAACCTGGCTGGGTAGGTAGGTGGTATCGCTGATATTGACGACTTTCTGGCGAATGGTGCCGAGGCCACCGGGGTCGGCCAGCAGGTCCTGCATCAGCAGTGCGTGCAGGTTCTGGATCACGGGAGTGGTCAGGCCGTAGGTGGGGACGGCGTCGACCATGAACTCGATGGCGGCCTTGTGGTTGAGCAGCATGACGGCATCCAGATCGCCGCCGCTGGCGCCACTCTTGAACAGCTCCTCTGTGGCGAGCAATGAGTAGCGGTTACCCTCCAGGCGCGAAGAGGACCAGGACAGGTCGATAAGCAGGGGCTCCAGTACTTTGCGGGCATAGGTGCCTGCAGGCTGTTGGCCGCGCATGCGTCCTTCTTCCATCAGGGTTGTGGCGAGTGATGTTGGCAGCAGCGAGGTCTGATTGGGGACGTAGTTGTCCACGAAGGTGCGTTGGTAGGTCACGGCATTTCGCGTGCCTAGTGGCTTTTCCAAAGTTTCCCGCAGAGACCGGCTCTGGCCGGACCACGTAAGGCCTGTACCGGTGGTGAGGTGGCTAGGGGCACTTTCGACGTCGTTGATACTGGCAAGTTTGTAGCGTGTCGAGCGCGTCCTACCTTCCTGAATCACCTCGCCGGAATCGACCAGTGCCTCAAGGTGCCGTTTTACAGTGGCTAAACTCGCGGAAACTTCGCTCTGTAGTTCGGTTGAGCTGGCCCAGGGTTGACCGTTTCGTGCACGCTGAGCCAAGGCGGCTAGAAGATGATGGGACGTGTCAGCCATGGTATTCCCCTATTACGGCTCATTTACAGCTCATCATAGCCGGTTATGGCTCATTTTTGGTTGTTATGGCTCATTACAGCTCACTGTCGTACGTTAAAGCTCATTACAGCTCAACCCATCCGGGGGGAGGTGATTTTTACGTCGAATATGTACGCCTGGAGAAGCATACATTTGCACACGTTTTTCCAGTTGCACCGGCTAAGTACGACAATTAGATTTTGACCGTCGCTGCAAAATCAGCGATCGGGCTGGACACCCGTGGTTTTCAAACGTAGTCGCACAGTGCCGTTCATGCGGTATTCTTGTGTTCGCTTTATGGCGGACTGTGCGCGGGACATCCTTGAGGGGTGTGCCGGGTCCTACGTTCCCGGTTGTCCACCTGCGTACAGTTCGCCACCTTTTCGCTGGACACGAAAATGTACGAACTCCTTGAGGTATTTCTTACGTAGGAGTTTTACCTGTGACCAAGAAAATCACCCCTGACCCACCTTGCACCTCCAAAGGCTCGAAGCCGGGCGATGAAAGGGCCCTCCTCCGTGGTGGTGTTGATGGCACCAACGGCCCCGTAAAATCGGTACAGTCCGATACAGCCAGACTGCTTGATACCCTCGCTTTAACCGTATCCAAAACCGTCAATTACGCTGACCCTCTCAGGCCCACGATTTTTGCCATCCAGCCTGGCGTCAAGGCTCAGGATGCGCTGATATACGTTTCGAAATTGCTCGAAGCGGCCGAACTGAACGGTGACGAAATCAGCTTGCATACGAATCCGGTGGAGCGCTCTTTGTTCTGGGGCATGCTCCACTCGGTAGAAATGGCGCGGGCTGTGGTGGATGCTCTGCTTGAGGGCTCATCCTCACCCCAGGGTGCTTCACCTGTATTAGGCGACCATCCATTGGGTTGAAGTGGCGCATCCTGTGACTGGAACTTCAGCCACGCTGTTGGAGCGACAAAACGGTACGCGGTACTACTACCGTTTGCTGGCCAGTCAGGACCCTCGTGGAGCAGGAGGCCAAGCAGATTTTCCCTGATGTCTAGCATCTGCTGATCAGTTGCATCACATGGGCTATTACTCAATAATCCACTCAACAACTAACCCTCACGACCGGCGTGGCTTGACCATCTGGTTGGAGGGGGAAAAAGCCGGCACTAGCCGGTTTTTTCATTTCTGGAGAACGAGAAAATGCAGGAATCGCCAGAGCTAGAGACTCTGCGCACTCGCATCTACATCGATGGATTGTCGTTGATGTGTTGCAGGTAGAAACCTGCCGGGAGATCGGCCGTTACATCGTCGAGTTCGAACCGGGTGGCGAGACGCGTGCGGTCTATGGCAAGAAGCTGCTGTTGACCTTGGCCAAGGTGCTGAGCGCTGAGCTCGGCAAGGGCTTTGACGCGACAAATCTGCGTCATATACGTGGATTTTTTCTGGCCTTTCCAAAATACGACGCACTGCGTCGCGAATTGAGCTGGGCGCATTACCGCACGTTACTCAAGGGTCGAGTCGGATCGTGAGCGGGCCTGGCTTGAACATGACCGGTTCCTTACCCAGTTAAAACTCGGGTCACAATGAATCACAGTGAGGGCTACTGGATAAGAAAACCCCCGTATCACTGCGTGAGTACGGGGGTTCAGTTTCCGTTAGCGTCCGCCGGAATCCGGCTCTTCGCTTACACGTTAAAACGGAAGTGCATCACATCGCCGTCTTTAACGATGTATTCCTTGCCTTCCAGACGCCATTTACCGGCTTCCTTGGTCCCGGCCTCACCCTTGTACTGGATGAAGTCGTTGTAGGCGATCACTTCGGCGCGGATAAAGCCTTTCTCGAAGTCGGTGTGGATCACGCCGGCCGCTTGTGGCGCGGTGGCGCCGACTTTGACGGTCCAGGCCCGCACTTCTTCAACGCCAGCGGTGAAGTAGGTCTGCAGGTGGAGCATTTCGTAGCCGGCACGGATCACACGGTTCAGGCCAGGCTCTTCCAGGCCCAGGGCCTCGAGGAACATGTCCTTCTCTTCACCGTCGTCGAGCTCGGCGATTTCCGCTTCGATCTTGTTGCACACCGGTACCACCACCGCGCCTTCTTCTTCGGCAATGGCCCGAACCACGTCCAGGTGCGGGTTGTTCTCGAAGCCGTCTTCAGCCACGTTGGCGATGTACATCACCGGCTTGGTGGTCAGCAGGTGGAAGCCCTTGATCACCGCCTTTTCGTCGGTGCTCATGTTCTTCATCAGGCTGCGCGCCGGCTTGCCTTCGGTGAAGTGGGCGATCAGCTGCTCCAGCAGGCCCTTTTGCACCACGGCGTCCTTGTCACCGCCCTTGGCGTTACGCGCAACTTTCTGCAGTTGCTTCTCGCAGCTGTCGAGGTCGGCGAAGATCAGCTCCAGGTCGATGATCTCGATGTCGCGCTTGGGGTCGACGCTGTTGGAGACGTGAATCACGTTCTCGTCTTCAAAGCAGCGGACCACGTGGGCGATGGCATCGGTCTCGCGGATGTTGGCGAGGAACTTGTTGCCCAGGCCTTCACCCTTCGAGGCGCCCGCCACCAAGCCGGCGATGTCGACGAATTCCATGGTGGTCGGCAGGATGCGCTTGGGATTGACGATCTCGGCCAGGGCCTGCAGGCGCGGGTCGGGCATCGGCACGATACCGCTGTTCGGCTCGATGGTGCAGAAGGGGAAGTTCTCCGCTGCAATACCGGATTTGGTCAGGGCGTTGAACAGGGTGGATTTGCCGACGTTGGGCAGGCCGACGATGCCGCAGTTGAATCCCATGGTGTTTCCCCTCGGGTAAGAGTCAGGCCTTCTGGCTGTGCAGGTTTTTCATCGCGCGGTTCCATTCCCCGGCGAGGATATCCGGCAGCACGCCGAGGGCAAAATCGATGCTGGCATCGAGCTTTTCCTGTTCGGCGCGTGGCGCACGACCCAGGACGAAATTTGAAACCATACTGGCAACGCCCGGGTGGCCAATGCCAAGCCGCAAGCGGTGAAAGGTATTCTGGTTGCCGAGCTGCGCGATGATGTCACGCAGACCGTTGTGCCCGCCGTGTCCGCCGCCCTGTTTGAGCTTGGCGACGCCGGGAGGCAAGTCCAGCTCGTCGTGGGCCACCAGGATTTCTTCAGGCGTAATGCGGAAGAATCCAGCCAATGCCGAGACGGCCTGGCCGCTACGGTTCATGTAGGTGGTGGGAATCAACAGACGAACATCCTGACCCTGGTGACTGAAGCGCCCGGTCAGGCCGAAATATTTGCGATCGGCCACCAGGTTGACACCTTGGGCGTGGGCGATGCGCTCAACAAAAAGGGCCCCCGCGTTATGCCGGGTCTGTTCGTATTCGGTGCCTGGATTTCCCAGGCCAACGATCAGTTTGATGGCAGTCACGACAGGGGCCCTTCCTAGGAGTTGTGGATAACATCGCGGCTAATCAGCATAGCGGCGAACGTGGACGAAACATGCTCATTTTCATGATGCAAACTTCGCGACCCCGCCCGCTTTACTCGCTACTTGCCAGCTCGCGATGTTTCCATGACTCCGACGTTGCGGAGTAAAAAATTACTCGGCAGCGGCTTCTGGTGCAACACGTGGCGCGTGAACGTTGGCAACAGCCAGGTCGTTACCGTGGGCCAGTGCGACGAACTCAACGCCTTTCGGAGCTTTGAGGTCCGACAGGTGAATGATCGAACCGACTTCGGCATTAGCCAGGTCGACTTCGATGAATTCAGGCAGGTCTTTTGGCAGGCAGGTGACTTCGACTTCGGCCACAACGTGGGAAATCTCGCCGCCTTTCTTGACTGCTGCTGCTTCGTTGATGAAGTGCACAGGTACGTGAGCCGACAGTTTCTGACCGGCAACAACGCGGACGAAGTCAGCGTGCAGCACGTGGCCTTTAGCCGGGTGACGTTGCAGAGCTTTGATGATGACGTTCTGCTTGGTGCCGCCAACGTTCAGCTCGATGATGTGGCTGTAAGCCGCTTCGTTTTCGAGCAGTTTGGCAACTTCTTTGGCCAGCATGCTGATGGATTCAGGGGCTTTTTCGCCACCGTAAACTACAGCTGGAACCAGGCTTGCGAGACGACGCAGGCGGCGGCTCGCACCTTTCCCCAGGTCGGAACGCACTTCAGCATTCAGGGTAAAATCGTTCATGTTGACTCTCCAAATTAACCACATCCGCCCCAGCGTTTGCGACCAGCGCTAAAGGCGGTATGGGCAAAAAAGCCCCGCCCCAACAGGTGTTGGGGCGGGGCGCTTTTCGTCAGCGAGAGATCCGATAGGGCAGGGCCCTTAGCGGAACATCGCGCTGATCGATTCTTCGTTGCTGATGCGGCGAACCGCTTCGGCGACTACCGGTGCGATATCCAGTTGACGGATACGCGCACAGGCTTGTGCTGCAGCGGACAGCGGGATGGTGTTAGTCACCACCAGCTCGTCCAGCACGGAATTTTCAATATTCTCGATCGCGCGACCCGACAGCACAGGGTGTGTGCAGTAGGCAAAGACCTTGGCAGCGCCATGTTCCTTGAGGGCTTTCGCCGCGTGGCACAAGGTGCCGGCGGTATCGACCATGTCATCGACGAGAATACAGGTGCGGCCTTCGACATCACCGATGATGTGCATCACTTCGGAGTGGTTGGCCTTCTCACGACGTTTGTCGATGATGCCCAGATCCACGCCCAGGGACTTGGCAACCGCACGTGCACGCACGACGCCACCAATGTCCGGAGACACAATCATCAGATTTTCGAAGCGTTGATCTTCGATGTCATCCACCAGAACGGGGGAGCCGTAGATGTTATCTACCGGAATATCGAAGAAACCCTGAATCTGGTCTGCGTGCAGGTCAACCGTGAGAACACGGTCGATGCCGACGACGGTGAGCATGTCAGCAACGACTTTCGCGCTGATAGCCACACGCGCGGAACGCGGACGGCGATCCTGACGGGCATAACCAAAGTAAGGGATCACCGCAGTGATTCGAGTGGCTGAGGAACGGCGGAAGGCATCAGCCATCACGACGAGTTCCATCAGGTTATCGTTGGTCGGAGCGCAAGTCGGCTGAATAATGAAGACGTCTTTACCGCGGACGTTTTCATTGATCTCGGCAGTAATTTCGCCGTCGGAGAACTTACCGACAGAGATGTCACCGAGAGGGATATGCAGCTGACGTACAACACGCCGAGCCAGATCGGGGTTAGCGTTCCCCGTAAAGACCATCATCTTGGACACGCGCAGTACCTGAAGGCTGAGGGTAACCTGGATGAGTATAGGAAAATGGCAGGGGCGGCTGGATTCGAACCAACGCATGGCAGGATCAAAACCTGCTGCCTTACCGCTTGGCGACGCCCCTGTATCTGTTGCAACGAGTACCCAGTACTCGATTCCTAGAGCAGACTCTGTAGCGTGCGATGCAACATCGAAACGTTGCTTCCCTTTGCCACAAACCCTGTTTGGGTCTCTGTAAGAAGGGCCGAGACTTTATCAGCTTCAGCTTTGTTTGGGAAGGCCCCAAACACACAACTTCCAGTGCCGGTTAGCTTTGCTTCGGTAAATTTACCTAACAAATTCAAAGCGTTACGTACCTCTGGATAACGCCTTGCGACAACCGGCAAGCAGTCATTACGACTGTTTCCCTTGGGAACGGGGCGCACTTTAATGGGCGCGGAGTCACGTGTCAACAGCGGATCGGAAAAAATTTCTGCTGTACTTACAGAGACTTGCGGGACGAGCACGACATACCACGGTTCTTCGGGGTCTACCGGGGTGAGTTTTTCCCCCACGCCCTCGGCAAAAGCCGCGTGCCCACGGACGAAAACCGGCACGTCGGCGCCCAGTGTCAGGCCCAGGACGGCCAGGCGATCCTCGTCCCAGCCCAGTTGCCAGAGGTGATTGAGGCCGAGCAGGGTGGTCGCGGCATTCGAGCTGCCGCCGCCGATGCCGCCGCCCATGGGCAGGATTTTCTCGATCCAGATATCCACGCCCAAGGCGCTGCCCGATTGTTCCTGGAGTTTTTTCGCGGCGCGCACGATCAGGTTGCTGTCGTGGGGTACGCCTTCGAATTCGGTGTGCAACTGGATCACGCCATCGTCACGCAGGGCGAAACTCAGTTCATCGCCATAGTCGAGAAACTGAAACAGCGTTTGCAGCTCGTGATAACCGTCTTCACGGCGACCGAGGATGTGCAGCATCAGATTGAGCTTGGCCGGCGACGGCAGCGTCAGGCGGGCAGTGCTCATGTCACTGGCCCAGCTGGCGCGGCTGCCAGTCCTTGATCACCAGGGTCACGTCGAGGTCGCGACCGTGCAGCTTGACGCGCTCGGGCAACCAGTAACCGTTCTGCTCGCTGTAGCTCAGGTACTCGACCTGCCAGCCGTCCTGTTCGAGGGAGGCCAGGCGGCTGTCGTTGTCCAGGCTCAGGCGGCTTTTGCTGTCTGGCGCGGGCAGGCCACGGACCCACCAGACCAGATGCGACACCGGCAACTCCCAGCCCATTTGTTCCTTGAGCAGGGCTTCGGGGGTGGGCGCGGTGTAGCGGCCCTGGTTGGCGACTTCCAGGCTGACCTGGCCGGGACGTCCGGTCAGGCGCGCCGCGCCGCGACCCAGCGGGCCGGACAGGCGGATATCGTAGTAATCCTGGCGTTGCAGCCAGAACAGGGTGCCGCTGCCGGAATCCTGCGGCGCGCGGATACCGACCTTGCCATTGATCTGCCAGCCGTCGAGGCTGCTCAATTGCTGTTTGTGTTTGGCCCACAGGGCCGGGTCACCGTGACCTTCGACCGACTCACGGGCGCCGAAGCCCGCACAACCGGCGAGCAGGGCGATCAGGCTGAAAACAACGAGGTGGCGCAAAAACATAAGCTTAAAGAGTCTCGGAACCGGTCAGGCGCTTGATGGTGCTGCGCAGAAGTGGGCTGTCGGGCTGATCCTTGAGGAACTTGCCCCAGATTTGCCTGGCTTCGCGCTGCTTGCCGTTGGCCCACAGGACTTCGCCCAGGTGCGCGGCGACTTCCTGGTCGGGGAAACGCTCCAGGGCTTGGCGCAGCAGGCGTTCGGCTTCGTCGAGGTTGCCCAGGCGGAAATTCACCCAGCCAAGGCTGTCGAGCACGGCCGGATCTTCCGGGTTCAGCTGGTGAGCCTTCTCGATCAGCTCCTTGGCCTCGGCGTAGCGGGTCGTGCGGTCCGACAGGGTGTAGCCGAGGGCGTTCAGCGCCATGGCATTGTCGGGCTCGCGCTTGAGGATGGCGCGCAGGTCTTTCTCCATTTGCGCCAGGTCGTCACGCTTTTCCGCCTGCATGGCGCGGGTGTAAAGCAGGTTCAGGTCGTCGGGGTACTGCAACAGGGCTTGCTGCAGAACGCTCCAGGCGCGATCGCCCTGATGGTTGGCGGACAGAATCTCGGCTTCGATCAGGTAGAGCTGGATCGCGTAGTCCGGCTGCTCGTCACGGGCCGTCTTGAGTTTGCTCGAAGCCTCGTCGCCGCGCCCGGTGGTGACCAGGATATCGGTCTGGCGCAGTTGTGCCGGCAGATAGTCGTTGCCCGGTCCGACCTGGCTGTACTCTTCCAGGGCGGTTTGCAGGTCGTTGTGCTCTTCGGCGATGCGGCCTAGGTTCAGGTGCGCCGAATCGACATGGCTGTCACGGGTGATCAGTTGATCCAGATAGCCCTTGGCTTCATCCCAGGCCTTGGCCTCAAGGCAAACCAGCGCCAGGGAGAAACGCAGTTCGTCATCTTCCGGGTATTGCTGCACCAGGCTGGAGAACTGGGTCTTGGCGTCGGCCATGCGGTCCTGTTCCACCAGCGTACGGGCGTAGGTCAGGCGCAGGCGCTTGTCGTCCGGGTACTGCTTGATGCTTTTTTCCAGGATCGGCAAGGCTTCCTTGCCGCGGTTCAGTGCTTGCAGCAGGCGCGCGCGCAGCAGGATCGGTGCGATCTCGCCGTCTTCCGGCGGATTTTTCTCCAGCAGCGTCAAGGCGCCCTGGGTGTCGCCGTCCTGTTGCAGCAACAAGGCCTTGCCGAAAATCAGCTGGCTGTTCTTCGGATGCTTGACCAGCAAACGGTCGAAACTTTTCTTCAGTCCGTTGCGGGTGTCCTGGTCGGTGTCGGCGGCTGACAGGGCAAGAAAGTCGAAATGGGTGTCGCCCTTGCCTTGCAGGACCTTCTCCATATAGACCATGGAGTCGTCATAACGCCCGCTGCGGGCCAGCTGGATAGCCGCCGCGCGTTGCGCCTCGAGGTCGTCCGGAGCGTTTTTCGCCCAGATCAGCGAGGTGTCGAGGGCGGCCTGGTCGGCGCCCAGGTACTCGGCAATCCGGAAGGCCCGCTCGGAAATCCCCGGATCCTGGGTATTGATCGCCTGGGTCACGTAGTTGTCCAGCGCGATATCGAAACGATTTCGCTGCCCGGCCAGCTCCGCGCTCAACAGGCTGAACACCGTATCTTCGGTGAACGAGCTGTAGACCTTGGGCTTTTCCGGGGCCGGAGTGGTGTCTTCAGCCAGCGGCGTACGCCCCGGCGACACGGGTGCCAAGGCTTGGCAGCCGCTGAGGAAGACAAAAGCGAGGAGCAACGCGGAGGATCTATTCATATAGGAGAAGGACGACTTACCTGCGGGTCGGGGCATCATGACACAAGCGGCGGGCAGAACCATACCCGAGACGCTCACCAGACACTTATAGCAACGTTACATTAGGACAATAGTCGGCAATGGTTGTTCTGAATCAGTCGAAGGTGGACAATTGTCGGCTTATCGACATCATCAGCGACCCTGAATGGCCTTCCTCGCACTCGGCATCAACCACAAGACGGCGTCCGTAGACGTGCGCGAGCGCGTGGCTTTTACCCCCGAGCAATTGGTGGAGGCCCTGCAGCAGCTGTGTCGCCTCACCGACAGCCGTGAAGCCGCGATCCTCTCCACCTGCAACCGCAGTGAACTGTATATCGAGCAGGAGCACATTACCGCGGACTCGGTCTTGCGCTGGCTGGCGGATTATCACCACCTGAGTCTTGAAGAGCTGCGGGCCTGTGCCTATGTCCACGAAGACGATGCCGCCGTTCGTCATATGATGCGCGTCGCTTCGGGCCTGGACTCGCTGGTGTTGGGCGAGCCGCAGATTCTCGGCCAGATGAAGTCGGCCTATGCCGTGGCGCGGGAGGCGGGGACCATCGGTCCGCTGCTCGGGCGTTTGTTCCAGGCCACCTTCAGTGCCGCCAAGCAGGTGCGCACCGACACCGCCATCGGCGAGAACCCGGTCTCGGTGGCCTTTGCCGCCGTCAGCCTGGCGAAACAGATTTTCAGCGATCTGCAACGCAGCAGCGCGTTGCTGATCGGTGCCGGCGAAACCATCACCCTGGTTGCCCGCCACCTGCACGAGCAGGGCGTCAAGCGTATCGTGGTGGCCAACCGGACCCTGGAGCGGGCCAAGATCCTCGCCGAAGAGTTCGGTGCCCATGCGGTGCTGCTGGCCGATATCCCCCAGGAACTGGTGCACAGCGACATCGTCATCAGCTCCACCGCCAGCCAGTTGCCGATCCTCGGCAAGGGCGCGGTGGAAAGTGCCTTGAAACTGCGCAAGCACAAGCCGATCTTCATGGTGGATATCGCCGTACCTCGGGATATCGAGCCGGAAGTCGGCGAGTTGGACGACGTTTACCTCTATAGCGTCGACGATCTCCACGAAGTGGTCGCCGAAAACCTCAAGAGCCGCCAGGGCGCCGCGCAAGCCGCCGAAGAACTGGTGAGCGGCGGCGTCGACGATTTCATGGCGCGCCTGCGCGAGCTGGCCGCGGTGGACGTGTTGCGCGCCTATCGCCAGCAAAGCGAACGCCTGCGCGACGAAGAACTGCAAAAGGCCCAGCGTCTGCTGGCCAACGGCAGCAGCGCCGAAGAGGTGCTGATGCAACTGGCCCGCGGCCTGACCAACAAATTGATGCATGCGCCCAGCGTGCAACTGAAAAAGTTGTCCGCCGAAGGCCGCCTCGATGCGCTGGCCATGGCCCAGGAACTCTTTGCCCTCGGTGAGGGCTCATCGGATAGCTTTTCGGATAAGAAACCGCAATGAAAGCGTCACTGCTCAATAAGCTGGACATCCTCCAGGACCGTTTCGAGGAACTGACCGCCTTGCTTGGCGATGGCGAAGTCATTTCCGATCAGAACAAGTTCCGCGCCTATTCCAAGGAGTACGCCGAAGTCGAGCCGATTGTCGCCGCCTACATACTGGTGTTGAAGGTGCAGTCGGACCTGGAAGGCGCCCAGGCGCTGCTCAAGGACAACGACCCTGACATGCGCGAAATGGCTGTCGAGGAAGTCCGCGAGGCCAAGGAACAACTGATCGAGCTGGAGGGCAACCTGCAACGCATGTTGCTGCCCAAGGACCCCAACGACGGTCGCAACGTGTTCCTCGAAATCCGCGCCGGCACCGGCGGCGACGAAGCGGCGATCTTCTCCGGCGACCTGTTCCGCATGTACTCGCGGTATGCCGAGCGGCGTGGCTGGCGTGTGGAGATCCTCTCGGAAAACGTCGGTGAGCATGGCGGCTATAAAGAAGTCATTGCCCGGGTCGAAGGCGACAACGTCTACGGCAAGCTGAAATTCGAATCCGGTGCCCACCGCGTCCAGCGCGTGCCGGCCACCGAATCCCAGGGCCGTATCCACACCTCGGCCTGCACCGTCGCGGTATTGCCCGAGCCGGACGAACAGGAAGCCATCGAGATCAACCCGGCGGACCTGCGCGTCGACACCTACCGCTCCTCCGGCGCCGGTGGCCAGCACGTCAACAAGACCGACTCGGCGATCCGCATTACCCACTTGCCTTCGGGGATTGTGGTCGAGTGCCAGGAGGAACGCTCCCAGCACAAGAACCGTGCACGGGCCATGTCCTGGTTGTCGGCCAAGCTCAACGACCAGCAGACCAGCGCCGCGGCCAATGCCATCGCCAGCGAGCGCAAGCTGCTGGTCGGCTCGGGCGACCGCTCCGAACGTATCCGTACCTACAACTTTCCCCAGGGCCGGGTCACCGACCACCGTGTCAACCTGACCCTGTATTCCCTGGATGAAGTGCTGGCCGGGGGCGTGGAAGCCGTTATCGAACCGCTGTTGGCCGAATATCAGGCCGATCAACTGGCCGCCTTGGGTGATTGAATGACCATTATTGCCAGTCTGTTACGCGCCGCCGACCTGCCTGATTCGCCGACCGCGCGCCTGGACGCCGAACTGCTGTTGGCCGCCGCCCTGGGCAAGTCCCGCAGCTACCTGCACACCTGGCCGGAAAAGATTGTCAGCAGCGAAGCCGCGCTGGCCTTTTCCGACTTCCTGCTACGTCGCCGTGGCGGCGAGCCGGTGGCCTATATTCTCGGCCAGCAGGGGTTCTGGAAGCTGGACCTGGAAGTGGCGCCGCATACCCTGATTCCGCGTCCTGACACCGAATTGCTGGTGGAAGCCGCCCTTGAGTTGCTGCCCGCCACCCCGGCGCCGGTGCTCGACCTGGGCACCGGCAGCGGCGCGATTGCCCTGGCCCTGGCCAACGAGCGTCCGGCCTGGCAAGTGACCGCCGTGGACCGCGTGCCGGAAGCCGTGGCCCTGGCCGAACGCAATCGCCAGCGCCTGGGCCTGAACAACGCCACGGTGTTGAACAGCCATTGGTTCAGTGCCCTGGACGGTCAGCGTTTCCAACTGATCATCAGCAACCCGCCGTACATTGCTTCGAGCGACCCGCACCTGGCCCAGGGCGATGTGCGTTTCGAACCGGCCAGCGCCCTGGTCGCCGGTGCCGATGGTCTGGACGACCTGCGCCTGATCATCGCCCAGGCGCCCCAGCATCTGCTGGCCGACGGCTGGTTGATGCTCGAACACGGTTACGATCAGGCCGAAGCCGTCCGCGAGCTGCTCTCGGCGCAGGGTTTCAGCGATGTCCACAGCCGTACTGACCTGGGCGGCCATCAACGCATCAGTCTGGGGCGCCTATCGTGCTGAGTGACCAGGAGCTGTTGCGCTATAGCCGGCAGATCCTGTTGCAACAGGTCGATATCGACGGCCAGTTGCGTCTGAAAAACAGCCGGGTGCTGATCGTCGGCCTCGGCGGCCTCGGCGCTCCGGTGGCGCTTTACCTGGCGGCCGCCGGGGTCGGCGAGCTGCACCTGGCGGACTTCGACACGGTCGAACTGACCAACCTGCAACGCCAGATCATCCACGACACCGCCAGCATCGGCGCGACCAAGGTCGACTCGGCGTTGCGGCGGCTGGCGGCGATCAACCCTGAAGTGACCCTGGTCGCCCATCGCCAGGCCCTCGACGGCGATTCCCTGGGTGTCGCGGTGGCGGCGGTGGATCTGGTGCTCGATTGCTGCGACAACTTCGCCACCCGCGAGGCGGTCAACGCCGCCTGTGTCGCCGCTGGCAAGCCGCTGGTGAGCGGCGCGGCGATTCGCCTCGAAGGCCAACTCTCGGTGTTCGACCCGCGCCGTCCCGAAAGCCCTTGCTACCACTGCTTGTACGGGCATGGCGGCGAGGCCGAACTGACCTGCAGTGAAGCCGGCGTCGTCGGCCCGCTGGTGGGCCTGGTCGGTAGCCTGCAAGCCCTGGAAGCCTTGAAACTGCTGGCCGGTTTCGGCGAGCCGCTGGTGGGACGCCTGCTGCTGATCGATGCCCTGGGCACGAAATTTCGCGAGTTGCGGGTCAAGCGCGATCCGCAGTGCAGCGTCTGTGGTGACGGCGATGCGTGAGGCTCCGGTCGCGGTATTCGACTCTGGCGTCGGCGGCTTGTCGGTGCTCAAGGAAATCCAGGCCCTGTTGCCCAATGAGTCGCTGCTGTATGTCGCCGACTGCGGGCATATCCCCTATGGCGAAAAAAGCCCGGAATACATTCGCCAACGTTGCGCGGTGATCGCCGAGTTCTTTCGTGAGCAGGGCGCCAAGGCGCTGGTGATTGCCTGCAATACTGCGACGGTGGCCGGTGCCGCCGATTTGCGTCAGCGTTACCCGGACTGGCCGCTGGTGGGCATGGAACCGGCGGTCAAACCCGCAGCGGCGGCCACCCGCAGTGGTGTGGTCGGGGTGCTGGCCACCACCGGGACCTTGCAAAGCGCCAAGTTCGCCGCCTTGCTCGACCGCTTTGCCAACGATGTGCGGGTGATCACCCAACCTTGTCCTGGCCTGGTGGAAATGATCGAAGACGGCGACCTGCACAGCGAGGCCTTGCGCCAGTTGCTACGCCACTATGTCGACCCTTTGCTGGCGGCGGGTTGCGACACCATTATCCTCGGCTGCACCCACTATCCCTTCCTCAAGGCGCTGCTGCTGGAGATGATTCCGGCCTCCATCCACCTGATCGATACCGGTGCCGCCGTGGCCCGGCAACTCCAGCGCTTGCTGGAGGCCCGCGACCTGCTGTCCGCCGGGCCGGCGCGCGGGGCGCAATTCTGGACCAGTGGCGATCCCGATCATTTCAGGAAAATCCTGCCAATGCTCTGGCAGAAGCCGGGGGTGGTGCAAAGCTTCACAGGGTAAACGTCGACGTAGCTCGGCGAATCCCCTGTGAGTTGTGCGGGTTGTCAGCCACCTTCGCTTTGGCGTTTGAGGCTGGCCAATGCGGCGAACACATCGTCTTCATCAATGGGGTAGCGGTCGATCTGGACCCAGCTCCAATCGCCGTTGTCCCCGAGTTTTTCCAGCGCCTCGTCCGTTCCGGTGTAGCCCCAGAGGGCACTGTGATTACTGGCACGACAGCGCTGGGGGAAGTGTTCCTGTAGCGCCTGGCGCGTCGGGTCTGCGGCGGCCAACCTTTGCACACAGGCCTTGAGCTCGCGGGTGCCACTGAACTCGCTCAATGCCGAGGTGGATGCTGGCACGTGCATCAGCAGCGTGCCCTGATGGGGATCGCCGAGTACCAGGATGTCATCGGACGGATAGCCGTTGATGCTCAAGCGGTGCACCTGCACCTGGCGCGGCCCCGGGGTCGATGGGTCGCGCTCGTGCCAGGGCAGCAGTTGCAGCAGCATTGAGTACACGGCGTCCGAGTAGCCGCCCCGCAAGCGTGCGCGCTGAACTTCCAGCCGGTATTGCGCACGCAGATAATCGCCGTAGCACTGCTCGTTGCCTGGCAAGCCGTCGGCGGGCTGGGCACTCCAGAACCCCGCCGAGCGCCCGCCGAACTTCCGATACTCGGCGTTCAGATAGTCCCTCAGTGCGGTCAGTGTCGCGGCGGCCTCCTGGACCTTCTCGCGCTGCGGGCTGGGGGCGATCACCAGCATTTCGGGTGATGTCGGGATCTGATACAGCTCCTCGCCGTGATCCTCCCCGTCCACGGGAATGGCCGCAAAGCTGCCATCGGCGGGTCGATAGTAAATGCCCCGCCCCGGACAGTCGGGCACCGACAGGTCCTCGATCAGCACCGATGCACCCAGTTGCTGACGGCTTTGCAGTGCTTGCAGGCGTTGCACCAGCGTACTCATGCTCTCGTGGTCCCGTGCGCTCAGTGTCACCAGCGTGCAGCGCCCGTCGGCAAGATCCAGTCGGTAGGCCTCGTCGAGTTTGTTGACCGCATACAGGATCTCCTTGCCCTCGACCTGCACCACAACGCCGCCCACCGTCAGCCGGCCGGGCTCAAGCTGGAGGTCGTCCGGGCGACTCAGGTGATCGGTGTGCAGCACCCAGGTGGAGGGCTGTGAGCTGGCGCAGTTGGACAGATTGATCGTCGCGCCGTCACTCAGGTAGAGGTCATATTGGCTGCCCTGGCCTTCGATGTCGTAGCGCAGATACTGACCCCCTTGCGTCAAGTCGCCGATGATCAACGGCGGTGCGCTCTGTCCCAGGCTGACGCGGATACGCGTGGGGTGGTAGCGAGGCTCCAGCCTGTCCACGACCTTCTGGAACACCGCGACCCATTCGGCTTCGATGAACTGGCCTTGGGTCTTTTGCTCAAGCGCCTTGAACACCTGCAGTTCTGCGTCATTGCGCTGAGTTGCGCCCAGCAGCCAGCCATATTGCGGCAGATAGGTGTGCTCGGCCGTGACCGGCAGATGCAGGACGCGGATGTTCTCCGAAACGGGCAACGGTCTCTGCCCGGGAAGTTCCAGGACCAGGCCGAGATCAATCGCCAGGTGTTCATCCAGCAGCACCCGCGGATCGCCCGAAGCTGAATTGTCGACAGCGTAGATCTTCGGGCTGCCCAGGTAGACCTGGCCGTTGCGCTGATCCAGATGGGTCACCACCACGGGACCGTCTAGGCGTAGCCCATGGGTTTCCGGATCTTCGACATAACCGCTGCGATAGGCCTGGATCTCCCGGGTGAATTGCTCGCCCGTGCTCAGGACCTGTTGGGCCTTGGCAACAAACACCGACACCAGGCTGCTGACGCCCAGGCCCAGGCCTGCCAGCGGTATCGACAGCGGCCCGAGGAACTCGGCGCCCTCGGCAAACCCGGCCAGCACCGTGCCCAGCGCGAGTGTATCGAGCCCGACGTGGGTACCGTAGGTGGCTTTTTCCTCGGTGCTCTCGGCATGGGCCAGCAGGTAGCTGTCCACCCCCAGGCTGGCCAGGACCAGCAAGGCATTGCCGGCGGCCAACAATCCACCCAGGGTCAGCGTTTTGCCGGCCAGGTGGATACCTCGACCGGCCTTGTCCAGCAGGCTGATGCTATCGGCGCCGAGGTGCCCGGCATCCTTCAGGCCGAGGTAAATCGCCTGGGCGAGTACTTTGCTATCGCAGGCGACGCCGACCACCACCTGGGCCAGTTGGGTGTAGAACTGCACCTGGACCGCACTGGACAGTTCCGCCGACAAGCCATGGCCTCTGCCGCTATTGAGCAGCAACAGCGCGAAGCCGGTATTCAGGCTGTTCAGGCCATCGAGTTGCGCCAGGCCATGGACCATCTCGTGGTGGGTGACGCCCGGGCGCGGCTGCATCTGACCGCCCTGGAACTCGAAGTGTCGGTGGAGCGTGTCGAGGGTGCTGCGAATACGTGTCGAAAGCTTGGCCAGCGCGCTGGATTTATCCAGGGCCAGGTGTTGGCGTGGGGCACCGTCCGGGCTGATCAGTTCCATCGTGTAGCCATCGGCACTGGATTCGATGGCGTTGAGATCGGGGACCTGGCCGGCCCTCGAGGAGTCGGCTCCGAGCCTTTGCCACTCCTGTTGTGCGGCCTGGCCCAAGGTGGTGAAGGCGTTGCGTTGGGTTTGGGATTGCTCGGCCATGGAGGGATAGGGCCGGCGCACATCGCCGCCCAGACCCGGGGTGTCGATGAGTTGCCACGAACCGTCGGCGCGACGCTGCACTTCATAGGTCGAACGCCTGAAACCTTCGCTGGCATGGATGATTCGAAAGCGGTCGCGGAAGGCCCGGACTTCGTAACGCAGACCTTCGTAGAGGATGTACGTCCTGTCGCTCGGCGTGCGATACAGGCCTCGCGCATCCGGTTCAGACCGTTCCAGCGTCGATGGGCTCGGCATCTCATATCCCCTCAGCCAGGCCGGTTGCGGCCGCGTCGACGGTCTGGCCTCTTGCGTGTTCGGAAGCGCTGAGTGCAGCACCCTGCTCAGTTGGGACAGACTGCTGAGCGTGCGGCGCGGGTTGGTGAGTGCATGTCGAATCCTGGCATTGTCATGGGTGTTGCTGGTCAGTTGGGTCCACATCTTGTCGACGACTCGCCCCGATCGCTTCCTGAGGGAGGCAAACAGCTCGGGGGTATCGAGCAGAAGCCGGAGCCTGGCATTGGCCAAAACGGTCGACTGGAATTGATGTCGGCTCCATGAAGGGGGATCGCTCTTGAAGGGTAAAAGCAGGGGCGCGATTTCCTGGAAGCCCATTTGCCTGGCCAACGCCAGCAGGTTCTGCTGATGGTCGAGGAGTCGGGACACCACGTCATCAGCCAAGGACTTTATCCCGTCGGCGTTCTCCAGCAGGTTGATGCGGATGATGCCGGCATCCGCGCAGCGGGCGATCAATCGTAGTCTGTCCGTCGAGATGTTCGGATCGTTTAGCACATGGGCGATTTGATGGATGTTGAGCCCCTCTTCCAGGGGCGGGGTCAAGGTCGCTGAACTGAAAAGGATATCGACCCGCTCAAGCAGCGCAGGGACGCGACCGAGCACGCTTCTTAGCAAGTCACGCCGTGCGCTGATCTGATTGCCCACGTGCTGGAGTGCATACAGGCGTAGTTGGGTGGCCGTCACCCCATACTCCAGCAGGATCTGCCGGATGTTGTTATTGAAAATGAAGGTACGGTGAACTAGAAAATCGAGGTCTGCCGCTTGTGAGGGTCCAGCCAGCAGCGTTTCCAGCAGCGCCCGGCGTTTCGGTTCGTCGACCCACAAGGACAGTTCCGGACGAGGGGCGGCGTCAATATAGCGATCAATGACCTGGCGTATTTCGGCGGGCAGCGGGCGCAGGTTATGGCGCTCTTGAATGGAATTGAACGCATCATCGACGGCGGCGCTGATCCTCGATGAATGGGACGGCAAGATCGTTTCCAGGTAACGGATGGCCGGCTGAAAGAGACCGTACGGATTGGGGCCCCCTTTGAGGATGGCGGTCAACTCGCGATAGCCGCCTTCGCCCAGCCAGGCACTCAGCTCCAGGCAACGTTCAAGTGCCTTGGAATAGAGCGGTAGATGCTCCGAGATCACGAAGGGCACGATATCCGGATTGCGTTCGATATGATCGGCGGCGGCATTACGCAGTCTCTCGACCGTGAACCTGCTGTTGTTCTGGTCCTGGTCCTGGTTCAGTGACAGGGCCACGGCATAAAAGAAGCTGTCTTCACCGGCGGGGACGTCCAGCGGTCGGCCATTGAGCCAGACGCGATAGTGATTCGGACTGTATCGGTAGAGCAGCACATCATGGAGGGCGCCGAACAACTCCGGGTTTACCCGGTATCCATAGGTGTCTTCGCGCAGACCACTGCGGTAGCGTACTGACCAGCCAAATCCCGGTTCGCTGGCGTCGATAATCACCAGGCTGCTGCCTGGCGGCCACTCTGCCAGGCAGGGCATGAGGGGCACAATGACGTCCATGACCATTGGGTTCCAGGACCCCAGGCGAACCAGGTTGGCGATGGTTGAAAGTCGCAGTGACACGACAGGCGGCAATTGCCCGCCGATGAATGGCCCCGTCGGCGCCCCGCCCAACAACCGTAGCCTGACTGGAGGGAGCGCTTGCAGTCGCGGGCCGGCCGTCAGCAAGGTCTTGCCGTCGGCCCCCGTCTGGCTGACCAGGGTGGCAATGTCCGTACTCGTGGGTGGCCGGGTGTCGGTGTTGGCGGTGCCCGACAGCGTGGCAATGTCTATTTCTCCGCTCGCCCTGATGCGTGGCAGCCAATCCTTTGCGGGCAGGAAGGTGCTGATCAAGCCTGCGCTCTTCTGAGCGACGACGGTGCCAAACGCCCACTGCTCGAAGAGTGATTGCCGGTCACTGGCGGTCTTGCCGGGGAGACGCCGGCGGGCCTGCTCGATCAGCGCGTCGCGTTGTATTTCGTAGAGGCACTGCTGCACGTTGCCCGGCATCGGGATCAGCTGGATGTGAGCGGCGTTCCCCGGGGGCGGCGACTCCAGGGTGGGCGTAGTCGATTTTCTCAGTCGCGCGGCAACATAGTCCCGCCACGGCGGTTCCTGGAAATAGTGGTCCAGGTCAGCGCGTTGGCTCAGTACCTTGAGGTCGATGCCATCGGCTGAGTCCGGGGTATGCAGCAGCACACTAGGGTCGTCCGGATCCGCGCTGGTGATCGCGAGCACGCCGCCGCCAATGATATGCAACGTGCTCTGGCCATTCTCGGGAGGCACCCATAAGCCCAGCGCATTGGCGATGATGGCGTGTGTGCCGAGCTTGGGACGAGTGGCCGGGTCCGGGTAGTCGAGCAGCACCTCGATCCACTGTTGCTGGCGCTCAGGGATTCGGCCATGGAGCGTGGCGTCCAGGAGCGCCAGTTGCAGGCAGGCGGCATTGGCGTATTGCCAGGTATCGCGGATCGTTTGTGCCCGTTGCGCGGTGGTCGAAACCGACGGCTCCTCGCTCAGTGCCTGGACGATGGCATCCAGTGCGGCCTGGTCCGGGATGAGCAGCCTGTCGACGCTGTCGTTGGGCGAGTTTGGCGGCAGCGCATTGATCAATGCCAGGGCCAGCGCCAGGCGGCCGGCCTGCACTTGGCCGGCGACCAGCCTGTAGCGTTGCCAGTCCTGCCTGTTGGCCTCCTTGAAGACTTGTCGCCAGACCCGGTATTGCAAGGCTTGCGAGCGCCGATTCAGGCGTGCGCCGATATCCAGGATGCGCCGCAGGTCTGCGGCGGCTTCGAGGCGTTTCAGCATGGCCTTCGAGGTGTCCGCCGGGGAGGCGGCAAACTCATCGTTCAGCCTCCTTTGCTGGGTGTCGCGCAGTAACCGGACCTGCCAGGCGAACAGGTTTTCGTGCTTGTCATCGCTGGCGCTGAAACGGTCCGCGATTTTTTTCCCGACTCGCACCAGCAGTGTCCTGTGCAGGATCTTGAGGGAGGCAAAGGCTTCGAAACCATATTCCAGGGTGTAGAGCACGACCGGTCCGAGATCACTGTGGGTCTCGACCGCTTTCTTGCCCTTGAACTGCTTCGGGTCGGGATCGCTGTCCGGTAGAGGCGCGCCGTCGCGGCGGGTGATCACGAAGGCGCCAGGCCATGGGCTGGTGTCTGGGGAGTGGGCTCCCAGGAAGGCAATGCCGTACACCCCGGGTCGATGGACGCAGGGCGCTACTGGCAGGGCGCTTTCCCGTTGTTCCCGTGTGGGCAGGCTCAGTACCTGATCGATCAGTTGCCGGTCTTCGATATCCAGGGTCCCATCGATGCTGAGCAGTTGCGCCTCACTGCGCAGTTGCGTCTCCAGGCTCAGTGCCAGCCATTGATCGGCGGGTAAACCGTCGGTGGTGCCATGGGCTTGGGTCCAGAACTGCTCCAGCTGTGCCAGGTAATCCTGTTGCAGTTGGCGTATCTGCCCAAGCGTGTCCGTCGCCGGAGTCACTTCGGGCATGGCCGGGCGAGGCAACTCATCGAGCAGGGCGGCCACTTGCGCATTGGCGCTATTGAGCAACAGCAACTGCTGGGACTGAAGCGACGCGGTGTCGGTCGGCACCGGGCCGTTATCCGTTGCACAGGGTGGAGAAATACAGGGAGGGTCGAGGGTTTTCATGAGTCAGTGATCTCAGGATCCGGGGGCAACATTGAGTTGCCCGCTACTTGTGACATGTGGTCCCAAGTTTGGATTGAGCGGGTTCACTGGAGATATGAGACGTGTCTTTGACTCGGGGATGAAATCGCCCTGATTCGGTCCTGCGATTCAGCGATAGGCGGTGGCGATTCCGCGGCGCTCTTCCAGGCAGTCCGGTGAACCGGTTTCAAATTCCCGGCAGATCAGCGGACGTTTCTCGTAGATGGTGCAGCGCATGCTGTCGCGATCCAGCGCCGCGCACCAGCCGTCGTCCAGGCGCAACATCACCTCGCCGCCCCAGTCGTCGATATCGATGTAGCGCTCGGGGACCCCGGTATCCGTGATCAACATGACCTCCAGGCGGCAGCAGCAGGCCGCGCAGGAAGAGCAACTGATCGCAGGTTCGGTGAGGTCGGTCAGGGGGATAGTCGTCATGGGCGCCAGTGTATGCCAGTGCCGTGAGTCCGTATGCCTGAATAAACCGCCTGGCGATAGCCGGATATCACCCTGTGCTGCCCTGTTTCTTTGTCTACTCCCCTCTCTGTGCTCGGTTCCGGTTGGTTGCGCTGGAGCCCAGGCTCATTTGTCCTATTTGAAGGGAGTCAGACATGACTGATACCAGCACGCCGCTTCGCCCGTCGTTGCTACACGAAATCGAGGCGGCCAAGGCGCTTTTCGCTCACCCGCCGACGTTGCGGGAAGTGGCCTTGTCGGCCATCCAGGGCTATTTTTTTCGCAGTTGGGACCCGCAGCGCAATGCCTCGCGTCTGTATGTCGGCAAGCTTCAATGGCTGGAGCGCGATGGAAAAAGGTTCTCGGGGGGGTATCAATACCGTGCCGTGATCGACCTTGTGCTCGAGCATTTCATGATCGGGGTCGCGCCGGTCTTTACCGCCGAGCATGTGCTGGAGATCAAGCTCGACAGTTTGCCCGGCGAGCGGCTGATAGTGGATGCATCGGCCATCCAGACTGTTCTGGGGTCGTGGGGCGATATCCTGCTGCAACTCTATCAACAGGCATTGGTCGACCACTGGAACGCGGAAGATGGGCAAGGCGCCAGCCGTCTTCGTCGGCTAAGCACGATACTGGTGCGGATACTGTCCGCCGATCGTGAACAGCATCGAGCCTTTCTGTCGATCGATCTGCAACAGCCCGAGCAGCAGCTTGCCCTCTATGGGGTCCGGGCGGTGAGCAAGGACACCTGGGGCGGCGCTTATCCTGAAGCCTTGCCCGTGCTGGTGGCCCGCCGCAAGGAGCGGGGGATCGAACCGACGCCGCTGGTGCTCAGCCTGGCCAAAGGTCTCTTCAGGGCCGATACCACCGATCTTGGGCAACTGGTGCCCCTGTTCATGGGGCCTCGGGCCAACGGTCGGAATATCGAGTATCGCCAGCACCTGCTCTGGCAGCAGGGTGACCCGGACCTGCAGTTGGAACAGGCTTTCGCCAGCCTTGCCGAGACCCTGCTGGAAAACCAGCTTCAGGAAATTTCGTTGATCGGGCTCCACGCCGAGTGGACGCTTGAGGACTACCAGCACCGGCTCGATGGGATTACCCGTCCCGATGGCTGGTTTTTTACACCGGTGCAGGCAGCGCCCCATGTGGTGGTTGAGTTGCCCGAAGCGCTGGCGGCGCTCAGTGACGGCTTGCCGCACTGGTTGCTGGGGGCGTCGAGCGAAGACATCGGCGCCTACCGTGCCCTGCTGGAAAAACTGGCCGATGTGCAGCGCGCGTCGGGCGGCCAGGCCTTTCTCGATGACGTCGGTGATCTGCCGGACTTTGCCACCAAGGCGCTGCTCAAGAAGATGGCTGAGGACCACCCGCAAACCACCGATATCGCCAACCCCGATGATATTCGTCTGGTACTCGACAAGCCCATCGCGGTGGCCATTACCGGGGGCGGAGGCGGGGGATGGGCGCCGGGGATGGTGGAAAAAGTGCGGATGAGCCTGATGGACTTTGCCCTGGAGAATCTCGGGGGCTTTCGGCATGCGGACATGGCCATCAGTATTCGCCACTGTGGCGTGGAAAAGCCGCTGCCGGAATGGCTGACTCCGGACTATGTCAGGGGGCTGGTCACTGCCGTGGACATCGGCAAGACCTATCTGGATGCATTGCGGGCCAAGCTGATCGACGACACCGACGAGGCCCTGCGTCGGGAAAAACTCTTCACCGAGCAACTGCGGGTGCAGTTGCCCATGGCGGCGCTGGAGCTGAAGATCCGCGGCGAAGCGAACTTCGACGAGTCGGGATACCGCACGGTTGAAGCGCTATTGCAGCCCGAGGCGGCGAAGCGCCAGGTGGCGGGCCAGGAGATTGTCCTGCGCCCCCTGGCCTTCAAGGCCGAAACCGGCGCGACTGCGGACGTCGTGGCATCCATGTTCATTATCGGGCCGAGGGACCTTCACCAGGGTCCATTCATTCTCTATCGGCCCCTGCTCGCCAAGGCCGGTCCACAGGCGGCGGCCTTCCAGAAGTTCCAGTCGGCACCGGGCAAGAACTTCTGTCCCCACGACAATGACAGCCGTCCCACGCCTGCCGTCGAGCCGCTGCTGCAATACCCGACGTTGACGGCCCTGTTCGAGGCACTCAAGCAACCCGGCGCAGTGCAGGACAGCATTCTGACCTGGTTGAGCGATCAGGCCCGGCGCACCTATGCCAATGGCGGTTTTGCCGAGCCCCATCTGCGACGTTCGTTCGAGGACGATTTTGCCGCGTTACTGTCGGTGGCGCCGGCCACGCTGGATGACGCGGTGGTCCAGGGCGATTATCTGCATCACCTGTTCGTCTCGATGGCCAGCACCCTGATCGCCCTGGCGGACCGGCAATCGGTGTCCAATGCCGAATTGCGTTGGAATACCCTGAAGGAGGGCGCCTGGCAACTGTTCAATGTGGGGCTGATGTTTATCCGCGGTCCGGCGGCGGTGGCCGGCTGGATTTTCGCCGTGGTCGCCAGTGTCGATAGCGACTTTCGGCGACTGCAGGAAAAGGACCCCGGGGCCAAGGCTAGTGCCTGGGCCGATGTACTGGTGAACATTGCCTTTATTCTCGGGCATCGCTTGACCCATCGGCAGGCGCGGGCCAAGACACCGCAGCGGATCCCGATAGAGGAGGGCCAGCGCTCGCCGACCCGGGCAACGATCAGCGAAGGGCCGGACAGGCCGTTGTCGATGAAACTGGATAACCCCGTGGCACCCGGCACGCTCACCTCGCGTCCAACGGTCAGTTCGTTCACCTTGAAGATTTACCCCTATCCCTGGCCCGAGCCGCAGACCCTGGGGGAGGTCATCGCGTCCGGCGACCAGAAGGGGCTGATCCGATTGAAGGAGTCAAACCGCTTGGCCGCCTACTTCGGCGGCTGGCTGTTTGCTGTGAAGGTGGATAGCGAGGGCAATGTTCAGGTGATCGGGCCGGACGCTCGTAGCGAAGGCTTCTACCTGAAAAACGATGGCACGGGGAAATGGACGCCGGACTTGAAGCTGCGTCTGCGCGGCGGGTCGGGGCGCCCGGGAGCGAGCGTCGGGAAGAGAAGAGCCGCCCTGCTTGAGGAGAAACGTCGGGAGCAGGAACAGAGGGACTCGGTTCGTGAGCGCTTCATGGCAGAGCATGACCGGCTCGATGCGGTGCAGCGGGAGCGGGCACAAGCGTTGTTTCCCGAGCAGCAGGCTTTGACGACGATGGAACGCAATCCTGATCGCTATACCACCCAGCAGTGGTTCGCCCGAATGGAGCGGGTCGGCGACCGGGTAAAAATTTTTATCGAGGGTTACGAGCAACAGATCAGTGCGCTGCGGATGAACGAGGCGGTATTTGTGCGGGGATACAAGGGGGCACTCTTTGACACCTTGCATCGGTTTGTCATGGGGATGCAACTTGCCCTGGACGCGATAAAGATCATCGAACTGCGTTTCCATCGGGTCATGGAGCGCTTGTCCTATGAGGATGATTCGGGCCGGGTCTTGCCGGAAATGCTACAGATACAGCAACGAGAAAACCGTGCTTCGGACCTGTATATCGACTGGGCAGAGCGAGAGAAGCAGGCGTTTACCGAGCTGGGTAGTTATCGCAATCAGGAGTTGACGGATTACCAGGCCATCCACGATATGAGGGGCGAGGGGAGCAATGTGCGTGGCTTGAAAGCCATCAGGGCGTGCCGGCTCGCGCTGTATTGCTTCAAGGAACTGGATGCGCGGCAACTCGAGAGCGATATCTGGACAAAACTCGACGATCTGCGCAATGCCTTGGCCTCCCAGTCCATTCTGGATGAGCGATCCGCTTCGCCGCTGTCCGCCGAGGCGGACATGGAGGTGCTCAACACCTGCATCAGTCAATACAACGAAGCACTGGCCATGGTCGAGTACAAGAGCGGTTTGTTGGCGCAAGGTAGCCGTTTGGTCTGGGGCGATCTATTTGCCCGGCGCCTGGTCGAGTTGCAGCAGGAGGCCGAGCGCAGCCTGGTCGAGCGCATCGAGGCGCAGGCGCCTGCGCAGGAAGAACCCGACGTGCCGCCGGCACCTGCCGGAGCCCGCCGCAAACTCATCCGTACCCGGCGCAAGCAAAACTATTACGGTTATGTTCGAGACACGCCTCATGATGGCCATGAGGTCGTCGAGTTGAGGGATCCCCAGACCGGCCAACCGATGGACTCCTTTGTCGAAGAAGGGGATGGCTACTGGCAGCCGTTGCCCAAGCCGGCGGCCGCCCCCTTACCCAAACCCCAGCCGCAGCCGGGCCTCAAGCGTCTGGTGCAGATGGCCGAGAGCCAAATCCGCCTGGCTGTCCGAGAGGTCGAGATGGCCAAGCGGCAGATCCCTGTCGCCAAGGACCCGGTCTATCTGCAGGATGTGCTCGAAGTCCGGGCGCGGGAGCTGGAGGCGCTGGCCGGGCAAATCGACCGTGCGCTGGCTGAGTCGAGCAGTTCCGTGGCGCAAAGCGAAATCTCCGCTGGCAAGGTTCAGGCCTCGGAATTGCGTCTCCAGGCCGGGACCGTCAGGCATGAGGGGTTGCTGGCGCGCATTGCCGTGACCAAATCGAGTGCGCCGGACACCGAACGGCTGCTGTTTCTCAAGGAGCACAGCGAGGTCGAGATCTTTCGCAACGGGCCGCGCACAAAACTGGGGAAAGATGATTTTCTCCAGGAATATGTGGTGCGTGACAAGGCGACTGGCAAGAATATCTGGGTGGCACATTTCCACTATCCCGATAAAGCCACCGCGGAGGAGTTGTTCGTGATGCGCGGCGTCTTGGGCAAGGACGGCAAGCCACAATCCCATGGCGCCCATCTGAAACGCTGGGCCGAGCGTTTTGTCGGGGTCAAGGCGCAGGCCCGGGCCGAGCAGGAGCGCTTTGAACGCATCCGCCAAGGCCAACCCGGGCGAGCCTTGGAGGTGTTCCGGATCTGGCGCAGCGAAATCAGCCTGGGCATGGCGCGCCAGCTGTTTTTCAATGCCGTGGAGCGCGAAGTCGTGGTCCGTGAGCAACTGCGTCAGCTTTAGGGCATCCGGGCCGGCGCTCGGGAAGCTGTACGGCGTTTAGCTGTCGAAGTGCCCGAGCAACGGCTGCGTCCGGGCTGTCGGCCTGGCCAGCAGCAACTGGGCGGTGCCGATGGTGCGTTCGAGGAAGCCGCCTTCGCAGTAGCACAGGTAGAACTCCCACAACCGCAGGAAATAGTCGTCGTAGCCCAGTTCGCCGAGGCGACCGTGGGCGCGGCGGAAGTTCTCGTGCCACAGGCGCAGGGTGCGCGCGTAGTGCAGGCCGAAGTCCTCCATGTGCAGCAGGTTCATATCGGTTTCGCGGCTGACCACTTCGAGCATCTTCTGCACGCTGGGCAAGGCGCCGCCGGGGAAGATATAGCGCTGGATAAAGTCGACCTGGTTCTTCGCCTGTTCATAGCGTTGTTCGCGGATGGTGATGGCCTGCAGCAGCATCAGGCCGTTGCTCTTGAGCAGGTGCGCACACTGCTTGAAATAACTGGGCAGGAACTGGTGGCCAACTGCTTCGATCATCTCGATGGAGACCAGCTTGTCGTACTGGCCGGTGAGGTCGCGGTAGTCTTCCAGCAGCAGGGTGACCTGCTCTTGCAGGCCCAGGCTGTCGATACGTTGCCGGGTATAGGCGAACTGTTCCCGGGACAAGGTGGTGGTGGTCACCTTGCAGCCATAGTGCTGTGCGGCATAGATCGCCATGCTGCCCCAGCCGGTGCCGATTTCCAGCAGGTGGTCGCTCGGTTGCAGGGCGAGTTTCTGGCAGATCCGTTCCAGTTTGTTCAACTGGGCCTGTTCCAGGCTGTCGTCGGCCCTGAGGAACTGTGCGGCGGAATACATCATGGTCGGGTCGAGGAATTGTTCGAACAGCTCGTTGCCGAGGTCGTAATGGGCCTCGATGTTTTTCCGCGAACCCTTGCGGGTATTGCGGTTGAGCCAGTGCAGGCCCTGGATGAACGGCCGCCCGAGTCGTGCCAGGCC
The DNA here is from genome assembly GCF_013386165.1 of Pseudomonas gingeri. GTDB lineage: Bacteria > Pseudomonadota > Gammaproteobacteria > Pseudomonadales > Pseudomonadaceae > Aquipseudomonas > Aquipseudomonas gingeri_C. The sequence continues at coordinate 102,854 of NZ_JACAOS010000001.1, forward strand.
ACTTTCCATGGCGTCGAGCACGTCCAGGTTGCTGACAAACACCCGGACCACCGCGGTCAGGTCCGGGCTGCTCCAGTAGCCATGGATAAATGCCTCACCGGCACCGATGGAACCGTTGCCGGCGACCATGCCCCAGACTGCCGGGTCGTGGATATGGATCTCGCCTTGGCGGCTGGCATCGGGCTGGCCGAACACTTGCCGCTCGCCGTCTTCGACCATCAGCAACTGGCCGTGGCGCAGTTGGCTCAGTTGGCGCAGCACGCCCCGGCGCAAGACTGCGCTGGACAGGCTGTTGGCACTGAATCGATTGGCCCTGGCCACCAGGCTAGAACTTTTCATGGCGTTACTCATGGTGTCGCTCCTCGGTTTGCGTGGCGGCAAGGCTGAAAGCGCCGTCGGCGGCCTGGTGGGAAAAGATCGGTGTGCGTTTGAGAAACAGGCGCAGGGCTTGCCAGTAGATCGCCAGGCAAGTCTTCGCGGTCATCCAGGGAAAGCGCCGCAGGTAACGGTGCAGGCTGGCGCGGTCGAGGACTTCGCGGTGCAGGCTGAGGGTCGCGTCAAAGACCTTCGACTCGCCCTGCCAGTCGGCCATGTGCACACCGAGTCGTTCGGCGGGTGGACTGAAGCTCATGCGGTATTCCAGGTCCCGGGGCAGGAACGGCGAGACATGGAAACCCTTGGCCACGCTGACGTGCTGGTGGCCGCCGCCTTCGGCGGGCAGCACATAGTGGTAGTGCTCGCCCCACGGGGTGTTGGTGACTTCGCAGAGAATCGCCAGCAGTTTCCCGTCGAGGTCATGGCAGTAGAAGAAACTCACCGGGTTGAACGCCAGGCCCCAGCTGCGCGCCTGGGTCAGCAAGCGGATCGGGCCTTGCGGGGTTTGCCCCAGGGCGGCGCCGACCTGCTGGCGAACCGCATCGATCAGGCGCATGCCCTGGCCGGTGAAGGTGCGCAGGTAATCGCTTTCGCGAAAGGCGAAGGGCGCCAGGCGCCCGCTGCCGGCCAGGGGCGAGAGCCCGAGCACGGCGTCCTGTTCGTCGAGGTCCAGGTACAGCAGGCCGATCCGGTAACGGAACGCATGGGGCCGCGGTGAAAAGCGCCGGTGGCTGATCCAGCCGCTGTACAGGGCGCTGTTCACAGCTGTTCACCAAAGGCGGCGCCGACCCGCAGGGCACTGGTCACACCGTCTTCGTGGAAGCCATTGGCCCAATAGGCGCCGCAATAATAGGTATGTTGAGTGCCATATAATTCTTCCCAACGATTCTGCGCGGCGACGGCGGCCAGGCTGTACTGCGGATGGGCATAGGTGTAGCGGGCGAGGATCTTCAGCGGATTGATTTCCGCGCCCTGGTTGAGGCTGACGCAGAAGGTAGTATCGCTCTCGATGCCCTGCAGGATATTCATGTTGTAGGTGACGGCGGCCAGGCGCTGGCCTTCGCCACCGAGGCGATAGTTCCAGCTGGCCCAGGCCAGCGGGCGGTCCGGCAGCAGGCGGGTGTCGGTGTGCAGCACCACCTCGTTTTCCGCGTAGGGCAGGGCACCGAGGATCTGCCGTTCGGCTTCGCTGGGGGCGGCGAGCAGGCGCAGCGCCTGGTCGCTGTGGCAAGCGAAGATCACTTTGTCGAAGCGCTCGCTGCCGGCGGCACTGTGGATCGTCACGCCGTGCTCATCGCGCTCGACCCGGCTCACCGGGCAGTTGAGGCGGATGTGCTGGCGAAATCCGGCGACCAGCGGCTCGATGTACTGCCGCGAACCGCCTTCGATCACCCTCCATTGCGGGCGATTGCTCACCGACAGCAGGCCATGGTTCTTGAAGAAGCGCACGAACAGTTGCAGCGGGAAACCGAGCATGTCGGCCAGGGACATCGACCAGATCGCCGCGCCCATGGGCACGATGTAGTGCTGGATAAACCGCTGGCCGTAGTGGCCCTTGCGCAGGTAGTCGCCCAGGGTGGTGTCGCTGGCGATGCGTTGCTGCTCAAGGTCATCGAGGGCCTGGCGATTGAAGCGCAGGATGTCCCGCAGCATGCCCCAGAACCCCGGTGACCAGAGGTTGCGTCGCTGGGCGAAGAGGCTGTTGAGGTTGTTGCCGTTGTATTCCAGGTTCGCGGCCGGGTCGCGTACCGAGAAACTCATTTCGGTGGCTTTATAGCCCACGCCCAGGCTGCTCAGCAGGCGGATGAAGTTCGGGTAGGTCCAGTCGTTGAACACGATGAAACCGGTGTCCACGGCATAGCTGCGGCCATTGACTGTCACATCCACGGTATGGGTGTGGCCGCCGATCCAGTCGGCGGCTTCGAACAGGGTGATGTCGTGCTGGCGGCTCAACAGATAGCCACAGGTCAACCCCGAGATACCGCTACCGATCAGGGCAATTTTCATGGCTGACCCTGGTCTGGGGTGCTAGTGCGGGCCATGCGTTTGCCGATGGCCAGTTGCAGCCGTTTGGGCAGGCGCGAGAGGGGCCAGAGGCCGGCCATGAACAGCGCCGGAAAGGCAATTTCCAGGGGCCGGCGCTTGAGCTTTTCGCAGATATGGCCGGCGGCTTTTTCTGCTGACCAGCTCAGCGGCATGGGGAAGTCGTTTTTCTGGGTCAGCGGGGTGTCGACGAAACCGGGGCTGACCAGGGTCACGGCGATACCTTCGTGGGCCAGGTCGATGCGCAGGGACTCGAACAGATAACGCATCCCGGCCTTCGACGCGCCATAGGCTTCGGCCCGTGGCAGCGGCAGGAAGGTGACCGAACTGGCGATGCCCACCAGATGCGGCTGGTCGCCGGCGCGCAGCAACGGCAAGGCGGCTTCGATGCAGTAACTGCTGGCCAGCAGGTTGGTGCGCACCACCCGCTCGATGACCGAGGCGTCGAAGGCCTGGGCATCGACATATTCACAGGTGCCAGCGTTGATAATCACCGTGTCCAGGGAGCCCCAGACGTGAGTGATGCGTTCGCCGATTTCGCGGACCTGCTGGCTGTCGGTCAGGTCGCCGGGCACCAGCAGGACCTGGTCGGGATAACGTTTGTCGAGGGCTTGCAGCGGTTCGACACTGCGGGCGCTGACGGCCAGGTGCATCCCGGCCTTGAGCAGGACTTCAGCGATGGCGGCGCCGATGCCGCTGCTGGCGCCGGTGAGCCAGACACGTCGTGGAGGTGTAATGCTCATCCCAATCTCCTTTTCAACCAGGCCGTGGCATGCCCCAGCAGCGGCACATGGTCATACAGCAGGGCCCCGGCATCGAAGTAGTCGCGATGCCGATAGACCTTGTCGAACCACAACAGATGCGAACAGCCGTCGACGTGAATAGGCCTTCCTCTGGCCAGTCTCGGATGACGATAGCTCATATGCCAGCGTAGGTAGCCTTCGCCTTCACGAACGTGATCGAGGCCGTGAATGTTGTATTGCAGCTCGCTGATCGAGGCGTACATCTGGGCGAAATAGCGTTGCAGGTCCACAACGCCGCTGATTTCGTGCAGCGGGTCGGTGAACAGCACTTCATCGCTGTAGAGGTCGCCGAGGCGGTGCAGGTTGTCCTTGTCCAGCAGGACGAATTGCCGGGCGAAATGGTGCAGGAACTCAGTCATGGGCGCCTCCACTTTCCAGCCGTTGTGGCAGGTTCCTGAAGGCGGCGAGGGCGCGTTCGCGGCTGCTGCCGAGGTCGACCATGGGCTGTGGATAATTCGCCAGGCCAAACAGGCCGCCGAGGGCGGCCGGGTTATGCACAGCCTTTTTGTCCTGGCCGGCCAGTTCCGGTAGCCAGTGTTTGATGAACAGCCCTTCGCGGTCGAATTTCTCCGATTGGCTCAACGGGTTGAAAATCCGGAAGTAGGGCGCCGCATCGGTGCCGGTGGACGCGCTCCATTGCCAGCCACCGTTGTTGGCGGCCAGGTCGCCGTCGATCAGGTGGCGCATGAAGAAGCGCTCGCCTTCGCGCCAGTCGATCAGCAGGTTCTTGGTCAGGAACATTGCCACCACCATTCGCAGGCGGTTGTGCATCCAGCCGGTTTCGAGCAATTGGCGCATGGCCGCGTCGATGATCGGCAGGCCGGTGCGCGCTTCCTGCCAGGCCGCCAGCTCCTGCGGGGCCTGGCGCCAGGCCAGGGCTTCGGTTTCCGGGCGGAAGGCGCGCTGTTTGGAGACCCGTGGATAGCCCACCAGGATGTGTTTGTAGAACTCACGCCAGAGCAGTTCGTTGATCCAGGTGACGGCGCCGACACTGCCGCTTTCGAATTCGCCCTGGTTGCTTTGCAGGGCCGCATGCAGGCACTGGCGAGGGGAGATCACGCCGGCCGCGAGATAGGCGGAGAGTTGGCTGGTGCCGGGCTTGGCGGGGAAATCCCGTTCGCTCTGGTAATAGTCGATCTGCTGCTCGGCGAAGGTGGCCAGGCGTTGCCGGGCTTCTTCCTCGCCAGCGGGCCAGAGGTCGCGCAGGGTCTGGCTGGGGGGCGCAAAACCCTCGACGGCGCTCGGCAACGGATCGGCGCCGAAGGCCAGCGCCGCCTGGGCCTTGGGCGTACTGACCAGGCGTGGCAAGGCGCTGTGCAGGCGGCTGTAGCAGACTTTGCGGAACTGGCTGAAGACCTGGAAGTAGGTGCCGGTGCGGGTCAGCACGCTGCCGGGTTTGAAGAACAGTTGATCCAGGTGGCTGTGGAAACTCACGCCCTGGGCTTCAAGCGCCCGTGCTACCGCCTGATCGCGGCGGCTTTCATTAACGCCGTATTCCTCGTTGACGTGCACGGCGGCGATTTTCAGCGACTGGCACAAGGTGCCCAACACTTCGGGCACCTGCTCCCAGGTGTCGGCGTGGCGAATCAGTAGCGGGATATTCAGCGCCGCCAAGGCGGTGCTCAGTTCCCGCAGGTTGCGCAGCCAGAAATCGACCTTGCAGGGGGCATCGTCGTGCAGTTGCCATTGTCCGGGTGTCAGCAGGTAGACGGCGACCGTCGGCCCGTTACCGGCCGCAGCGGCCAGGGCAGTGTTGTCATGCAGGCGCAGGTCGGTGCGCAGCCAGAGCAGTTGCATAATTGTTCCTTGAGTCATTGGCGAGAGCGCTAGATGAGTCCGAGCCGGGTCAGGCCCTGATAGGCCGACAAGGGGTCTTCGGCGAGGGTCATCTCAGCGCTCTCCTGGGTACTTACGGACAACTCGGCGAAATGGATGCATACCGTTGGTCCGGCGACGACGAGCGGGCAATGCAGGCTGCCGAGCAACTTGGGCAGGACCGTCAGGTTCATGGCCTTGCTCGAATACAGCACCACGGCGCGGCTTTTCAGGTACTCGCTGGCCAGGGCCAGCTCGCCGGCCGGCAGGGGCCAGTCGAAGACTTCCACCGGGCAATCGGCGCTGCTCACCAGCCAGGCGGTCAGCCACAGGTGGGGTTCCAGGGGCAGGTCCGAATGGTTGACCAGCAACACGGGAGCACCCTTGAGCTGTCGGTTGTTGTGGTAGATCCGCGCGCCCAGCTTGCTGCGCAGCCAGGAGTAGAAGAACGCCCGCTCCATCTGTCCGCCGAACTGGCCCTGCCAACGTTGTTCGAGTTCTGCCAGCAGCGGCATCAGCAGTTGCGCGCAGAGGGTGCGGGGCGGGTACAGCGACATGGCCTGGTTGAAGCGGTCATCGACCTGACGTTCGGCCAACTGGCTGATGGCCCGCAGCAGATCCTGGCGCAAGGCCTGCCAGTCGTTGGCGACGGGCTCCACGGAGGTCGGGCCGGTGTCGAGCAATTGCTTGATCTGGCTGACCGCAACCCCGCGATTGAGCCAGGTCAGGATGGCCTGGATACGTTGCACGTGTTCGTTGGAAAACAGCCGATGGCCCTTGGCGGTGCGGTGCGGCACCACCAGGCCATAACGGCGCTCCCAGGCGCGCAGGGTCACGGCGTTGACGCCGGTCTGGCGGGCCACTTCGCGAATGGGCAGCCAGCCCTGCTCCATCGCGCTGGCGTAATCGAGGGGGGCTTTCGAGTGGTCGGTCATGTCAGATGGCATTTCGCAGGCTGAGGTTTTCCGGGTGTGGTTGCAGGTACACCTGGCGGGCAATGTAGGGATCGGGGTGTTGGCGGAAGTGGTGCTTGAGCAGGGTCAGCGGTACCACCAGCGGCACGATGCCCTGGTGGTACTGGCCAATGACCTGGAGCATTTCCTGTTTGTCATCGGCGCTGAGGGTCTGTTTCAGGTAGCCGCTGAGGTGCTGCAGGACATTGGTGTGGGTGCGGCGGGTCGCGCATTTTTTCAGCGCGGCCATCAGTTGGCTGAAATAGCGCGGGCCGATGGTCTCGGCATCGGCCTTGCCCATGCTGCCCAGCAGATGGCCGAGTACCTTGTACTGCAACGGGTTGTGGGCCATCAGCAGGTATTTGTAGCGGGCGTGGAACTCGGTGAGGCTGCGCCGGCTGAGGCCGGCCTGGCACAGCGCCTGCCAGGCCGCGTAGGCGAAGACCCGGGTCAGGAAGTTTTCCCGCAACACCGCATCGTTCAGCCGGCCGTCCTCTTCCACCGGCAAGTCGGGATGCTTTGCGCAAAACGCCTGGGCGTAGATGCCGCGCCCGTCTTCGGCGGGCCTGCCGTTGTCCTGGTAGACCTTGACCCGCTCCAGGCCACAGGACGGTGACTTCTGCATGAAGATGTAGCCGCAGATATCCGTGAGTTCAGCGGCCATCCGCTGGCCGTAGTCGGCCAGCGGCTGGGTCACATCGGTCTCGGCGTGCACGCTGCCGACGGCACGGGGTTGTTGCGGATCACCCACCAGGCGAATCGGTTCGCGGGGGATGCCCAGGCCAATGGCGGCTTCCGGGCACAGCGGAATGAAATCGAAATGTTCGCTGAGGGAGCGGCTGCACAACCGTGACTCCTTGTGCCCGCCGTTGTAACGAACCTCGATGCCCATCAAGCAGGCGCTGACGGCGATTCTGGGCTTGCGCGGCAAGTCGGTGGCGACGGGCATGGGAACCTCGAAGAAATACTTGTACAGGCAAGAATGCTTGTACAACTAGGGTTCATCATAGGTTCAGAGTTGTACAAGTCAAATTATTTGTACAGGTTTGTCCGGAGGGCTGCTCAGCACCAGCCCATTCGCCAGGTTTCGGCATCTTTCAGATGGGTCCAGCAGAGGCGCTGGTTGCGTTGGCTCAGCACCGCTTGCAGTTCGACTTCGAGCACGGTGCCTTGTTCGTCGCGGAACAGCTCGGTGACCAGGAAATGTTTTTCCCGGTTCTGTGGGCGGGCTGCCGTCCATTTCGACAGCAGCAGCTTGCTCGGGTTGATGCGGTTCAACCCAGGTGCTCCATCAGTCGCCGTGCCGCTTCCTGGCCGCTCAGCCAGGCGCCTTCGACGCGTCCGGACAGGCACCAGTCGCCACACACGTAGAGGCCCAGGTCGACATCGGCGAGTGCCCCCCATTCCCGTGCGCCGGCCGGGCGGGCGTAGAGCCAGCGGTGGGCGAGGGTGAAGACCGGGGCCGGCATGCTGGCGTGCAGCAACTCGGCAAAGGCGCCGTGCAACTGCTCGATCACGGCTTCCTTGGACAGGTCCAGGTGCTGTTTGCTCCAGGCGCTGGTGGCGTGCAGGACCCAGGTGTCGAGGTGGCTGTCGCGCGCCGGCTTGCTGCGGTTGCGGGCCAGCCAGTCGAGCGGGCTGTCCTGCACGAAGCAGCCTTCCATCGGCGTCTCCAGTGGCGTGTCGAAGGCCAGGGCGATGGCCCAGGTCGGCTCCATCTGCACACCGGCGGCGGCCCCGGCGAGTTTCGGCGCGGCGGCCAGCAATGCGGTGGCCTGGGGCGCGGGCGTGGCGATGATCACCTGGCTGAACGGGCCGTGGGTGTAGCCTTCGGCGTCCTGCAGGTGCCAATGCCGTTCACCGCGAAACACCTCGGTGATCCGGCAACTGAAATGGGTCTGGAGCCGGCCCAGCAGGCCACGGGTAATGGCGCTCATGCGCGGCGTGCCGACCCAGCGGGTCTGCTCGTCCGGCGACAGGCTCAATTGGCCGTTCTGGAAGTTGTAGAGCTGTGGGTCCCATTCGGCGACCCAGCCTTCGCCTTGCCAGCGCTGGACTTCCTTGACGAAGCGGCGGTCGCGGGCGGTGAAGTACTGCGCACCCAGGTCCAGCGCGCCGGCGTCGCTGCGCTTGCTGGACATGCGCCCGCCGCTGCCGCGGCTCTTGTCGAAGAGTTCGATGGAATGCCCGGCATCGTGCAATGCCCGGGCGGCCGAGAGTCCGGCGATGCCGGCACCGATTATTGCGATAGGTACAGTCATGGGTGGGCCTCGTTACCTGTCAGCACAGACTACGCCGTCAGCAAAACCTGTACAATCCTGTTTTTTGGTATAAGTTTCGACCTACCTGTCAATTCACTCTGTCCTATTGTTAAAACAAATATCGGTCGAGAAATAAAACAAAAGAGCCCTGCTTATAAAAATAGACTAACGGTCTCGACAAAACGTTACGCGAGGAAGGAATCATGCACATATTGCTGACCGGCGGTACTGGTTTGATCGGACGCCAGCTGTGCGCGTATTGGCTGGAGCAGGGACATCGTCTGACGGTCTGGAGTCGCCAACCCGAGCATGTGGCGCGTTTGTGTGGTGCCCAGGTCCGGGGTATCCGGCATCTTGAGGACTTGGCCGGCGAGCCGCTGGATGCGGTGATCAACCTGGCCGGCGCACCGATTGCCGACCGGCTCTGGACCCACAAGCGCAAGGCCCTGCTCTGGAGCAGCCGGATCCAGTTGACCGAAACCCTGCTGACCTGGCTGGAAGGGCGCGAGCAGCGTCCGGCGGTGCTGATTTCCGGCTCGGCGATTGGCTGGTACGGCGACGGTGGCGAGCGTGAGCTGACCGAGGCATCGCCGCCGGTGAGCGAGGACTTTGCCAGCCAGTTGTGCATTGCCTGGGAAGAAACCGCGCAGCGCGCCGAGGCCCTGGGTATTCGTGTGGTACGGCTGCGAACCGGCTTGGTGCTGGCGGCCGAGGGCGGCTTTTTGTCGCGCCTGCTACTGCCGTTCAAACTGGCGCTGGGCGGCCCGATTGGCAACGGTCGGCAGTGGATGCCCTGGATTCATGTGCGCGATCAAATCGCCCTGATTGATTTTCTTCTACACCGTAGCGATGCCAGCGGTCCCTATAATGCCTGCGCGCCAAAGCCGGTGCGCAACCAGGCATTTGCCAGGGCGCTGGGCAAGGTTCTGCATCGCCCGGCGCTGCTGCCGCTGCCGGCCTTTGTCCTGCGCCTGGGTCTGGGCGAGCTGTCCTTGCTGCTGCTTGGTGGCCAGCGCGCGACGCCGGCCCGGCTGTTGGCGGCAGGATTTGTTTTTCAGTTTAACGATCTGCCCGCGGCCCTCGACGATCTCTCGGGCCGCCTCTGAAATAGGACGTTGCATGACCGATCACGCCTTGCTTCTGGTCAACCTGGGTTCTCCGGCTTCCACTTCGGTAGCGGACGTGCGCAGCTACCTCAACCAATTCCTGATGGACCCCTATGTGATCGACCTGCCCTGGCCGGTCCGCCGGTTACTGGTGTCGCTGATCCTGATCAAGCGCCCTGAGCAGTCGGCCCATGCCTATGCCTCGATCTGGTGGGAGGAGGGCTCGCCGCTGGTGGTGCTCAGTCGTCGTTTGCAGCAGCAGATGACCACCCAGTGGACCAAGGGCCCGGTGGAACTGGCGATGCGTTACGGCGAGCCGTCGATCGAGACGGTGCTGACGCGTCTGGCCGGGCAAGGTATCCGCAAGGTGACTTTGGCGCCGCTGTATCCACAATTTGCCGACAGCACCGTGACCACGGTGATCGAGGAAGCCCGGCGGGTGGTCAGGGCGCGCAAGCTGGATATGCAGTTCTCCATCCTGCAGCCGTTCTACGATCAGCCGGAATACCTCGGCGCCCTGGTGGCCAGTGCCAAGCCACATTTGGCCCAGGGTTTCGATCATTTGCTGCTGAGCTTCCATGGTTTGCCGGAGCGGCACCTGACCAAGCTCGATCCCACCGGCAGTCATTGCTTCAAGGATGCCGATTGCTGCAAGAACGCCTCGCCGGCGGTGCTCGCCACCTGCTACCGGGCCCAGTGCCTGCGCACGGCGTCGGCGTTTGCCGAACGCATGGGCTTGGCTGAGGGGCAGTGGTCGGTGTCGTTCCAGTCGCGGCTGGGACGGGCGAAGTGGATCGAACCCTATACCGAGGCGCGCTTGGATGAGTTGGCGAAGGCCGGGGTGAAGAAGTTGTTGGTGATGTGCCCGGCGTTTGTCGCCGACTGCATCGAGACGCTGGAGGAGATCGGTGATCGCGGACGCGAGCAGTTTGTTGCAGCGGGGGGCGAGGAGTTGGTGCTGGTGCCGTGCCTGAACGATGAGCCGCAGTGGGCGGCGGCGTTGAACACCCTCTGTGAGCGGGCGCCGTTGGCCTTGTAGGAACAGCTGGTCGACGCTGGCTTGCCAGCGATGGCGATGTTGGATTCACCA
>NZ_JACAOS010000001.1:113475-645033 GCF_013386165.1 Pseudomonas gingeri
GCTTGCCAGCGATGGCGATGTTGGATTCACCACCGTCATCGCCAGCAAGTCGGTTCCTACATTACCGACCAGCCTTACAACAACGGCTCGTCGGCCTTCTTGTTCTTCCAGCCGTCATTACCCGGCAACAACAGGTTCAACGCAATCGCCACAACGGCGCACAGCGCGATGCCCTTGAGCCCGAAGTCATCCGGCCCGGTACCGGTGCCCACCAGCACACCGCCGATGCCGAACACCAGGGTCACCGAGACGATCACCAGGTTGCGCGCCTCGCCCAGGTCGATCTTGTGGCGGATCAGGGTGTTCATCCCCACCGCGGCAATCGAGCCGAACAGCAGGCACAGAATCCCGCCCATCACCGGCACCGGAATGCTCTGCAACAGCGCGCCGAACTTGCCTATAAACGCCAGGCTGATGGCGAAAACCGCCGCCCAGGTCATGATTTTCGGGTTGTAGTTCTTGGTCAGCATCACCGCGCCGGTCACTTCGGCATAAGTGGTGTTGGGCGGGCCACCGAACAGGCCGGCCGCCGTGGTGGCGATACCGTCACCCAGCAAGGTGCGATGCAACCCCGGCTTCTTCAGGTAATCGCGACCGGTCACGCTACCCACCGCGATCACCCCGCCGATATGCTCGATGGCCGGCGCCAGCGCCACCGGGACAATGAACAGGATCGCCTGCCAGTTGAACTCCGGCGCGGTGAAATGCGGCAGGGCGAACCAGGGGGCGGCGGCGATCTTCGCCGTGTCGACCACGCCGAAATAGAACGACATGGCAAACCCTACGAGGACCCCGGAGATGATCGGCACCAGGCGGAAAATGCCCTTGCCGAACACGGCCACGATCAGGGTGGTCAGCAGCGCCGGCATGGAGATCAGCATGGCGGTCTGATAGTGAATCAGCTCGGAACCATCACCGGCCTTGCCCATCGCCATGTTCGCGGCAATCGGCGCCATGGCCAGGCCGATGGAGATAATCACCGGCCCGATCACCACCGGCGGCAGCAGCCGGTCGATAAAACCGGTGCCCTTGATCTTCACCGCCAGGCCCAGGAAGGTGTAGACGAAACCGGCCGCCATCACCCCGCCCATGGTCGCCGCGAGGCCGAACTGGCCCTTGGCGAGAATGATCGGGGTGATAAAGGCAAAGCTCGAGGCCAGGAACACCGGCACCTGACGCCCGGTGACCACTTGGAACAGGAGAGTCCCCAGGCCCGCGGTGAACAGCGCGACGTTCGGGTCGAGGCCGGTAATCAGCGGCATCAACACCAGGGCGCCAAAGGCCACGAAGAGCATTTGCGCGCCCGACAGCACCGTGCGCCAGAGCGGGTCGTTGAACTCATCCTGCATATCAGCCGTCCTTCTGTTTGGTGCCGAAGATCTTGTCACCGGCATCGCCCAGGCCCGGAATGATGTAGCCGTGTTCGTTGAGCTTCTCGTCGATGGACGCGGTGTAGATGGTGACGTCCGGGTGCGCTTTCTCGACGGCGGCGATACCTTCCGGTGCCGCCACCAGGACCATCGCGCGGATGTCCTTGCAGCCGGCTTTCTTCAGCAGGTCGATGGTCGCGACCATCGAACCGCCGGTGGCGAGCATCGGGTCGATGATCATCGCCAGGCGTTCGTCGATTTCCGGGACCAGTTTTTCCAGGTAGGTGTGGGCTTCGAGGGTTTCCTCGTTGCGGGCCACGCCCACGGCGCTGACCTTGGCGCCCGGGATCAGGCTGAGTACACCTTCGAGCATGCCGATGCCGGCGCGCAGGATCGGCACCACGGTAATCTTCTTGCCAGCGATCTTCTCGACCTGGACAGTGCCGCACCAGCCCTCGATATCGTAGGTTTCCAGGGGCAGGTCCTTGGTCGCCTCGTAGGTCAGCAACGCTCCGACTTCCTGAGCGAGCTCACGGAAGTTCTTCGTGCTAATGTCAGCGCGGCGCATCAGGCCGAGCTTGTGGCGGATCAGCGGGTGGCGGATCTCACGGATGGGCATGGGAATAGGCTCCGACGGCGGGCAAAAAACGGCTTAGATTAATCTATCCGCGGTTGTTGTCCTATAGACCAGCAGTACGTTAGTCCAGAAACCCTTGATCTGGTCGCGCCGGGTGCGTACCTTTGCCCGCTTTTCTTGCACAAGCCCCCATTGGAGAACGCCATGTCCGCTGATCTCGAGCATATCCGTCAAGTCATGCGCGAAGCCGACTGCCTGTACAGCAACGACGAAGTCGAAGCGGCCATCGCCCGTGTCGGCGCGCAGATCAACGCCGAACTGGCCGAGAGCAACCCGGTGGTGTTTTGCGTCATGAACGGCGGTCTGATCTTCTGCGGCAAGCTGATGACCCACCTGAACTTCCCGCTGGAAGCCTCGTACCTGCACGCGACCCGCTATCGCAACGAAACCAGCGGCGGCGAGCTGTTCTGGAAAGCCAAGCCGGAAGTGTCGTTCATCGACCGCGATGTGCTGATCATCGATGACATCCTCGACGAAGGGCATACCCTGGGCGCAATCATCGATTTCTGCAAACACGCCGGCGCACGCCGCGTGCACACCGCCGTGCTGATCGACAAGGATCACGACCGCAAGGCCCGCCCGGACCTCAAGGCGGACTACGTCGGCCTGCCGTGCATCGATCGCTACATCTTCGGCTACGGTATGGATTACAAAGGTTACTGGCGCAACGCCGCCGGTATCTACGCCGTCAAGGGGATGTAAGGAATGGGCACGCCCAGCTTTCTTGATCAGGCCTTGTTCGCCGACCTGGCCGAAAAGTCGGCGGCGAGTCCGCGTGGGCGTACCCACCACAATTTTCACCAGATGGATGAGCCTTGCCATCGCCTGGCCGTTGGCCTGCAGTTGGGTACTTATGTTCCGCCCCATCGGCATTTGAGTGCGGACAAGGCGGAAACCTTGCTGGTGCTCAAGGGCAGTCTCGGCCTGTTGGTCTTTGATGAAGCCGGGCAGGTGGTGATCAGCCGTGTCCTGCAGGCGGGTGGTGAATGCCCGGCGGTGGACCTGCCGGCCGGCGTGTTCCATGGCCTGGTGGTGCTGGAAGCCGACACCGTGATGTTCGAATGCAAGGCCGGCCCGTATCGCCCGGTGGGTGAGGGCGAGCTGGCCGACTGGGCACCGCGCGAAGGCGATGCCGAGGTGGCCGACTACCAGGCCTGGATGCGCGCGCAGTTCGCTTGATCGCCAACGGGGGCTCGACATGCTGGCCATCTTTCTCGCGACGCTGACCATTACCGCGCCGGTGTTTGCCATGCTGTTCCTCGGTGTGGTGCTCAAGCGCATCGGTTGGATCAACGACAACTTTATCCACACGGCCTCGGCATTGGTGTTCAACGTCACCATGCCGGCACTGTTGTTTCTCGGGATACTGCACGCCGACCTGCATGCCGCCTTGCAGCCCAAGGTCCTGGCGTACTTCAGCGTGGCCACGCTGGCGGGGTTTGCCGTGGCCTGGGGCTGGGCGATCTGGCGTTGTCCGCTGGAGGATCGCGGGATCTATACCCAGGGCGCCTTTCGCGGTAACAACGGGGTCATCGGCCTGGCGCTGGCCGCGAGCATGTACGGCGCCTACGGGATTTCCCTCGGGGCGATTCTCGCGGCGCTGGTCATTCTCTTCTACAACACCTTGTCGACCATTGTCCTGGCGGTCTACAGCCCGGTGATCAAGTCCGATCCCTGGAGCATCTTCAAGAGTGTGCTGAGCAACCCGCTGATTATCAGCGTGATTGCGGCGGCGCCCTTTGCGTACTGGCAGATAAGCCTGCCCGGCTGGCTGGAAACTTCCGGTAATTACCTGGCGCAGATGACCTTGCCGCTGGCGCTGATCTGCATCGGTGGCACCTTGTCCCTGGCGGCCTTGCGCAAAAGCGGCGACATGGCCTTGAGTGCCAGCCTGGTGAAAATGGTCGGCATGCCGATCATCGCCACCCTGGGCGCCTGGCTCTGCGGCTTTCGTGGGGCGGAGTTGGGGATCCTGTTCCTTTACTTCGGCAGCCCGACGGCGGCGGCCAGCTATGTCATGGCCCGTTCGGCCAATGGCAACCACGAACTGGCGGCGGCGATTATCGTGATCACCACCCTGATGGCGGCGATCACCACCAATATCGGGATCTTCGTGTTGCAGTGGGGCGGCTGGATCTGACGGATCCCGAATCCGCTGAGCCCCTGTTATCGCGAGCAAGTCCGTGTTTCGCCGCACATGATCGACGAGCCCAAAACCTGTAGGAGCCGGCTTGCTGGCGATGGCGTCCGGCAGGACGCTGCAAGGCTTGAGGGCCTCATCGCGAGCAAGCTCGCTCCTACGGTGTGGGGCGGGCGGGGCGTCAGTCGGCTTTCTGGTAGGCGTCGATGACTTCCTGCGCCGCACGGAAGGCGTCGATGGCGGCTGGCACGCCGGCATACACCGCGCAATGCAGCAGCGCCTCGCGAATCTCTTCCACCGTGCAGCCATTGTTCAAGGCGCCGCGCACGTGGCCTTTGAGTTCCTGCGGACACTTGAGCGCGGTCAGGGCGGCGAGGGTGATCAGGCTGCGGGTTTTCAACGGCAATCCTTCGCGGGTCCAGACGCTGCCCCAGGCGTGTTCGTTGACGAAGTCCTGCAACGGTTGGCTGAATTCGGTGGCATTACCCAGGGCGCGGTCGACGAACACATCGCCCATGACCTGACGACGCATCTCGACACCGGCTTTCTTCTGATCGGTCATTGCAGCAGCTCCTATGAATGTTGGCGACGCCAGGCCCTGAATGTACTGAACAGCAGGAACCCACAGAGCGCCGGCAGGATGAAAAACAGCATCAGGCGTTCCAGTTTGTCCGCCATCGGCATACCGGTGGTGAACCACACCACGTGCAGGCCGTAGGCCAGGTACAAACCCAGGAACAACAGGCCCTCGGCGCGGGTGATGCGGTAGCCGGAATAGAACACCGGCCAGCACAGCAGCGCCACCCCGAGCATCACCGGCAGGTCGAAGGCCAGGGCGTTGGGCGACACGGACAGCGGCGCCGGGGCGATCAGTGCGGTGACGCCGAGTACGCCCAGCAGGTTGAACAGGTTGCCGCCGATCACATTACCCACGGCAATATCCCGTTGGCCACGTACCGCGGCGATCAGTGAGGTGGCCAGTTGCGGCAATGAGGTGCCGACCGCGACCACGGTCAGGCCGATGATGCGTTCCGACAGGCCCAGCTCGGTGGCCACGTCCACGGCGGCGTCCAGCAGCAGGTGCCCGGCGATCACCAGCAGGCCCAGGCCGAGGACCATCCAGGCCAGGCTGCTCAGCCAGGGGGCGGGTTTGCGCAGGGCAACGGGGGTGTGTGGCGAGGCATGGCCATGGTGCCGGGACTGGCGCAGCAGCAGGCCGAGGTACAACGCAAAGGCGATCAGCATCACCAGGCCGTCGAGGCGCCCCAGTTCTTCTTTGAACGCCAGGCCGAACACCAGCAGGCTGGCGAGGATCATCAGTGGGATGTCCAGGCGGATCAGCTGGCGCGAGACCCGCAACGGGATGATCAGCGCCGAGAAACCCAGGGTGACCAGGGTATTGAAGATATTGCCGCCGATCACGCTGCCTACCGCGATATCGGCGTTCTCGGCCGCAGCCGCCTGCACGCTGACCGCCAACTGTGGCGCGCTGCTGCCGAAGGCGACGACGGTGAGGCCGATCAGCAGCGGCCGCACGCCGAGGCTCGCGGCCAGGCGCACGGCGGCGCGCACCAGCAGTTCGGCGCCGAGGATCAACAGCAAGAGGCCGCCGCTCAGTTGCATCAGGCTTAGCCAGGGAAGGGTGGTCAATCCGAAAATGGCGGGGGCTCCAGCGGTCAGTCGTCGAGGCTTTGGATGCGTACGCGGGCGGTGCCGTTTTGCAGCATGCCCAGTTGGGCGGCCGCTTCGCGTGAAAGATCGATCAGCCGCCCACGGGTGTGCGGGCCGCGATCATTGATGCGTACTATGACCGATTTGTCGTTGGCCAGGTTGGTGACTTTCACCCGGGTGCCGAAGGGCAGTTGGCGATGGGCCGCAGTCATTGCGTGCGGGTCGAAGGGTTCGCCGCTGGCGGTGCGTTTGCCCTGGTGTTGAGCGCCGTAATACGAAGCCATGCCGGTTTCGTCGTAGCCGCGCGGGTCGATGTCGTGGGTGGCGCAGCCAGCCAGGAGGCTGAGGAGGGCAAGGGCGGCGAGCAGACGCTTCATCTTGAGTCCCCACTGTAAAAGGTAGCGGCCAAACCCCTGTAGGAGCCGGCTTGCTGGCGATTCGCAGGAACAACGCGGTGTTTCGGGTGCACCGCGTTATCGTTCATCGCCAGCAAGCCGGCTCCCACTGGGAGGGGCGTGACCGCCTTGGCAGTTGCGATCAGCCTTCGAGCTTGCTTTTCAGCAGTTCGTTGACTTGCTGCGGGTTGGCCTTGCCCTTCGAGGCCTTCATTGCCTGGCCGACAAAGAAGCCGAACATCTTGCCGCGCTTGGCTTCATCCGACGCCCGATACTGTTCGACCTGCTCGGCGTTGGCCGCCAGCACTTCGTCCAGGACCTTCTCGATGGCGCCGCTGTCCGTGACCTGCTTCAAGCCACGGGTCTCGATCACTTCGTCCGCGCTGCCTTCGCCGTTGGCCATGGCTTCGAAAACCATCTTGGCGATCTTGCCGGAGATGGTGTTGTCCTTGATTCGCAGCAACATACCGCCCAGTTGCTCGGCGCTGACCGGAGCCTGGTCGATGTCCACGCCCAGCTTGTTCAGCAGGCTGCCCAGCTCAACCATGACCCAGTTGGCCGCCAGCTTGGCGTCGCCACCGATGCTCACGACTTTTTCGAAGTAGTCCGCCTGCTCACGGCTCGAGGCCAGTACGCTGGCATCATAGACCGAAAGCCCGAACTGCTCCTGGAAGCGCTCGCGTTTCTGCGGTGGCAGTTCCGGCAACTGTGCACGGACTTCATCGAGGAAGGCATCCTCGATCACCACCGGCAGTAGGTCGGGATCGGGGAAGTAACGGTAGTCGTTGGCTTCCTCCTTGCTGCGCATGGCGCGGGTTTCGTCCTTGTTCGGATCGTACAGGCGGGTCTGCTGGATGACCTTGCCGCCGTCTTCGATCAGCTCGATCTGGCGCTGGATCTCGGTGTTGATCGCCTTCTCGATAAAGCGGAACGAGTTGACGTTCTTGATCTCGCAGCGGGTGCCGAACTCGACCTGGCCCTTGGGCCGCACCGAGACGTTGCAGTCGCAACGCAGCGAGCCTTCGGCCATGTTGCCGTCGCAGATGCCCAGGTAACGCACCAGCGCGTGGATCGCCTTGACGTAGGCCACGGCTTCCTTGGCGCTGCGCATGTCCGGTTCGGAAACGATTTCCAGCAGCGGGGTGCCGGCACGGTTCAGGTCGACGCCGGTGAAACCGTTGAACTCTTCATGCAGGCTCTTGCCGGCGTCTTCTTCCAGGTGCGCACGGGTAATCCCGACGCGCTTGACCGTACCGTCTTCGAGGGTGATGTCCAGGTGGCCCTTACCGACGATCGGCAGTTCCATCTGGCTGATCTGGTAGCCCTTGGGCAGGTCCGGGTAGAAGTAGTTCTTGCGGGCGAACACGTTGTGTTGGCCGATCTCGGCGTCGATGGCGAGGCCGAACTTCACCGCCATGCGTACCGCTTCCTGGTTCAGCACCGGCAGGACACCGGGCATGCCCAGGTCAACCAGGCTCGCCTGGGTGTTCGGTTCGGAACCGAAGGTGGTGGCACTACCGGAGAAAATCTTCGATTGGGTGGCGAGCTGGGTATGAATCTCCAGCCCGATCACGACTTCCCATTGCATGTGTTTCTCCTCAGAAGCCTTCAGGTGTGCGGGTGTGCCAGTCGGTGTTCAACTGATACTGGTGCGCAACGTTGAGCAGACGGCCTTCCTGGAAATACGGGGCCAGCAGTTGAACGCCTACCGGCAGGCCGTCGACGAAACCGGCCGGCATCGACAGGCCCGGCAGGCCCGCAAGGTTGGCGGTGATGGTGTAGACGTCTTCCAGGTAGGCCGCGACCGGGTCGCTGCTCTTGGCGCCGATCTTCCACGCCGGGTTTGGCGTGGTCGGGCCGAGGATGACGTCGACGTCGTTGAAGGCCGCCATGAAGTCGTTCTTGATCAGGCGACGGATCTTCTGCGCCTGCAGGTAGTAGGCGTCGTAGTAGCCGGCCGACAGCGCGTAGGCACCAACCAGGATACGGCGCTGGACTTCCGCACCGAAGCCTTCGCCACGGGAACGCTTGTACAGGTCGGTGAGGTCTACCGGGTTTTCGCAGCGATAGCCGAAACGCACGCCATCAAAACGCGACAGGTTCGACGAGGCTTCCGCCGGGGCGATCACGTAGTAAGCGGGAATCGCGTGCTGCATGTTCGGCAGGCTGATTTCCTTGATGATCGCGCCGAGTTTTTCAAGCTCCTTGATGCTGGCCTGGATCAGTTCGGCGATACGTGGGTCGAGGCCGGCACCGAAGTATTCCTTCGGCACGCCGATGCGCAGGCCCTGGATCGAGGTGCCCAGGCTGGCGGAGTAATCCGGGACCGGCTCGTCGATGCTGGTGGAGTCCTGTGGGTCGAAGCCGGCCATGCCTTGCAGCAGCAGGGCGCAGTCTTCGGCGGTGCGTGCCAGCGGGCCAGCCTGGTCGAGGCTGGAGGCGTAGGCGATCATGCCCCAGCGCGAAACACGGCCGTAGGTCGGTTTCAGTCCGGTGAGGTTGGTCAGCGCCGCCGGCTGGCGGATCGAACCGCCGGTGTCGGTGCCGGTGGCCGCCGGCAGCAGGCGTGCGGCAACTGCCGCCGCCGAACCGCCGGACGAGCCGCCCGGGACGTGTTCCAGGTTCCACGGGTTTTTCGCTGGGCCGTAATAGCTCGATTCGTTACCCGAGCCCATGGCGAATTCGTCCATGTTGGTCTTGCCCAGGGTCACGGTGCCGGCGGCCGCGAGCTTGGCGACCACGGTGGCGTCGTAGGGGGCCTTGAAGTTGTCGAGCATCTTCGAGCCGCAACTGGTGCGCACACCCTGGGTGCAGAACAGGTCCTTGTGGGCGATCGGCGCGCCCAGCAGGGCGCCGTTCTCGCCGGCGGCACGCCGCACGTCGGCAGCTTTGGCCTGGCTCAGGGCCAGGTCCTCGGTAAGGCTGATAAAACTGTTGAGCTGCGGGTCGAGCTGGGCGACACGCGCCAGCAGGGTCCGGGTCAGCTCTTCGGAGGAGAATTTCTTGTCGGCGAGGCCACGGGCGATCTCGGCCAGGGTCATCTGATGCATTGCAGGCTCTTTCCCTTTAGTCGATGACTTTCGGAACCAGGTACAGGCCGTTTTCGACCGCTGGCGCGATGGACTGATAAGCCTCGCGGTGATTTCGCTCGGTCACGGCGTCGGCGCGCAGGCGCTGATTCGCTTCCAGAGGGTGGGCGAGGGGTTCGATACCGCGGGTATCGACAGCCTGCATCAGGTCGACCAGGCCCAGAATGCTGTTCAGGGCCTCGGTGGTGCGTGGAAGATCGGCTTCGACCAGGCCCAGGCGGGCCAGGTGAGCGATTTTTTCCACGTCGGAGCGTTCAAGCGCCATGGGGATCTCCAGTGGAAAACCGGACGGAAGGAGCCCGTTCGGTTAGGCAAGACACAATAAAGAGTGTCAATAAGTGCGGGCGCGACTTACGATTGTCGGAACACTACCGCATTTTTACGGTCACATGGCCGCGATTGTATGGGATGGTGCTCGGAAAAACGCCTAATTTAACATATTGGCGCCTTGCCCAAAATCCCCGTCGTTGTTAGAGTCTGCCGCACTTTTTTACCCACGCGTTGCCCAGGGTCCCTTTCCAATGTTCAAGAAACTGCGTGGCATGTTTTCCAGCGATCTCTCCATCGACCTGGGCACAGCCAACACCCTTATCTACGTGCGCGAGCGCGGTATCGTCCTGAATGAGCCATCGGTTGTTGCGATTCGCACCCATGGCAACCAGAAGAGCGTCGTCGCCGTCGGCACCGAGGCCAAGCGCATGCTCGGCCGTACGCCAGGCAACATTGCTGCCATTCGTCCGATGAAAGACGGCGTGATCGCCGACTTCAGCGTCTGCGAAAAGATGCTGCAGTACTTCATCAACAAGGTGCATGAAAACAGCTTCCTGCAGCCCAGCCCTCGGGTGCTGATCTGCGTACCGTGCAAATCGACCCAGGTCGAGCGTCGTGCCATCCGTGAATCGGCCCTTGGTGCCGGTGCCCGTGAAGTGTTCCTGATCGAAGAGCCGATGGCCGCCGCTATCGGTGCCGGCCTGCCGGTGGAAGAAGCCCGCGGTTCGATGGTGGTCGATATCGGTGGTGGTACCACTGAAATCGCCCTGATCTCCCTGAACGGCGTGGTCTATGCCGAATCCGTCCGTGTCGGCGGCGACCGCTTCGACGAAGCGATCATCACCTACGTGCGTCGCAACTACGGCAGCCTGATCGGTGAATCCACCGCCGAGCGCATCAAGCAGGAAATCGGTACCGCCTACCCGGGCGGCGAAGTCCGTGAAGTCGACGTCCGCGGCCGTAACCTGGCCGAGGGCGTGCCACGTGCCTTCACCCTGAATTCCAACGAAGTGCTGGAAGCTCTGCAGGAGTCCCTGGCGACTATCGTCCAGGCGGTGAAAAGCGCCCTGGAGCAATCGCCTCCGGAGCTGGCTTCGGACATCGCCGAGCGCGGCCTGGTGCTGACCGGTGGTGGCGCATTGCTGCGTGACCTCGACAAGCTGCTGGCCCAGGAAACCGGCCTGCCGGTGATCGTTGCCGAAGATCCGCTGACCTGTGTCGCCCGTGGCGGCGGTCGTGCCCTGGAAATGATGGATAAGCACACCATGGATCTGCTTTCCAGCGAGTAAGTTCGCTGAGAAGCTCTATGCTGTTCCGCGCGCAGGCAGCACTTTGCAGTGCTGCCTGTTGCGTTTATCTTCTGTCAATCTTCATCCAGGCCGGTGTGATGCCGTATGAATAAAATGACTCATTGCCTGGGAGGAGCGGCCTATTAAACCGCTTTTTGCCAAAGGCCCCTCATTGGGCGTGCGCTTGCTGGTGCTGGTCGTGCTATCGGTCGCGCTGATGGTGGTCGATGCCCGTTTCACGCTGCTCAAACCGGTGCGCAGCCAGATGTCGCTGGTGCTGATGGAGTCGTACTGGATCACCGACCTGCCGCAACGCTTGTGGCAAGGCGTGGCCAGTCAGTTCGGCAGTCGTACCGAACTGGTCGCCGAAAACGAAAAACTCCAGACCGAAAACCTGCTGCTGCAAGGACGCCTGCAAAAACTTGCGGCCTTGACCGAGCAGAACGTTCGCCTGCGCGAGTTGCTCAACTCCTCGGCGCTGGTCAACGAGAAGGTCGAAGTGGCCGAGCTGATCGGCATGGACCCCAATCCCTTCACCCATCGCATCATCATCAACAAGGGTGAGCGTGACGGTGTGGTCCTCGGTCAACCGGTGCTCGATGCCCGTGGCCTGATGGGCCAGGTGGTCGAGTTGATGCCTTACACCTCGCGTGTGCTGCTGCTTACCGACACCACCCACAGCATTCCGGTGCAGGTCAACCGCAACGGTCTGCGGGCGATTGCCAGCGGTACCGGCAATCCCGAGCGTCTGGAGTTGCGCCACGTCGCCGACACCGCCGACATCAAGGAAGGCGACCTGCTGGTCAGCTCCGGCCTGGGTCAGCGTTTCCCGGCGGGTTACCCGGTGGCGACGGTCAAGGAAGTGATTCACGATTCCGGCCAGCCTTTCGCCATTGTCCGCGCCGTGCCGACCGCCGCGTTGAACCGCAGCCGTTACCTGTTGCTGGTGTTCAGTGACGGTCGCACCCCGGAAGAGCGTGCCAACGAAGCCGCCCAGGCCCAGGAAGCCGATCGCCAGGGTGGTGAAGGTGCGCCGGTGGTTCCGGCCACCGTGCCCAAAGTGGCGCCCGCGACGCCTGCCAAGCCGACCGCACCTGCTGCACCGGTCGCGGCACCGGCAACCCCGGCCAAGCCGGCGGCCCATGCCGTCAAGCCCCCTGCCAAACCCGCTGCCAGCAAACCGCCGGCAGCGACACGGGCAGCCCCCCGGACGGAGGAATAATGGCTGGTACCTTTTCCCGCAATGGCTGGATCGTCTGGCTGACCTTCGCCATCGGCCTGTTGCTCAGCGTTTCACCATTGCCGCAGTTCATGGAGATCCTGCGTCCGCTGTGGCTGGCGCTGTTGCTGGCGTTCTGGGCGTTGTACCTGCCGCACAAGATCGGCATGGTTACCGCGTTCCTGCTGGGCCTGGCCGAAGATGTGCTCTACGGCACCCTGCTGGGACAGAACGCGCTGATCCTGACCCTGATCACGTTCCTCGTGCTGTCGCTGCAACAACGCCTGCGGATGTTCCCGATGTGGCAACAGAGCCTGGTGCTGCTGGTGATCTTCGGCCTGGCGCAGTTGGTGCAACTCTGGCTCAGCGCCTTGACCGGCAACCGTCAACCGACCCTGGCGCTGGTGCTGCCGGCCCTGGTCAGTGCGTTGCTCTGGCCTTGGGTCAGCTTCGGCCTGCGCGGGTTACGCCGCCGTTTCAAAATCAACTGACGGGAAGTCGCCTGCCATTTGCAGGTGGGCGACGATCCTGCTGCAGAGCCCTGACACGGAGATGTCTCGATGACCTCGCTCTACCTGGCTTCCGGCTCACCGCGTCGACGTGAACTGCTGACACAGATCGGCGTGTCGTTCAGCGTCATCAGTGCCGAGATCGACGAAACCCCGTTGCCCGATGAAAGCCCGCCGGCTTATGTCGAGCGTCTGGCGCGTGGCAAGGCCGCTGCCGGTCGTGCTCGCCTCGGCGCCGGGCAGGCCGCGGCCGGTACCTGCGTGTTGGGGGCCGACACCGCGGTAGTCCTGGACGGGCGAATTCTCGGCAAGCCAGTGGATGAAGCCGATGCCTTGGCCATGTTGCAGGCCTTGTCCGACCGCGAACACGAAGTGCTGACCGCCATTGCCGTGCTCGACGGTGAGCGCTGCGAATCCCGAGTGGTGCGCAGTTTGGTGAAATTTCGTGCAATACAATCCCAGGAAGCCCACCTCTACTGGTCCAGCGGCGAGCCACGGGACAAGGCGGGCGCCTATGCTATTCAAGGCCTGGCGGCAGTCTTCGTGGTCAGCTTGAATGGCAGCTATTCCGCCGTTGTCGGCCTGCCCGTGTGCGAAACCGCAGAACTGCTCGGGCATTTCGGCATACCCTGTTGGCAAAACCTTGTCGTGCGCTGATTGCCGCACACCCGCGATATGGCAATTTTATTGTGAAAACGCCTGAACGAGACCCAGCCATGAGTGAAGAGATCCTGATCAACATCACGCCGATGGAATCGCGCGTGGCGGTGGTAGAGAACGGCGTGTTGCAAGAGGTTCATGTCGAGCGTACGCAGAAACGCGGGATTGTCGGCAATATCTACAAGGGCAAGGTGGTGCGGGTGTTGCCGGGCATGCAGGCGGCCTTCGTCGATATCGGCCTGGACCGGGCGGCGTTTATCCACGCCTCGGAAATCTCCATGCGCGAAGGGCCGGCGGTGGAAAGCATCAGCGCCCTGGTGCACGAAGGGCAGAGCCTGGTGGTGCAAGTCACCAAGGACCCCATCGGCACCAAGGGCGCACGCCTGACCACACAACTGTCGATCCCTTCCCGCTACCTGGTGTACATGCCGCGTACCGCCCACGTTGGCATTTCCCTGAAGATCGAGGACGAAGCCGAGCGCGAGCGCCTCAAGCAGGTGGTCAGCGATTGCGTGGCCCGTGAAGGTATCACCGAGGCCGGCGGCTTTATCCTGCGCACTGCGGCCGAGGGCGCCGGTGCCGACGAGATCATGATGGACATCCGCTACCTGCGGCGTCTCTGGGACCAGATCGGCGCGCAGATCAAGACCATCGGTGCCCCCAGCGTGATCTATGAGGACCTGGGCCTGGCCCTGCGTACCCTGCGCGACCTGGTCAGCCCGAAGATCGAGAAAATTCGCATCGACTCGCGGGAAACCTTCCAGAAGACCACACAGTTCGTTGCCGAATTGATGCCGGAAATCGCCGATCGCCTGGAGCATTACCCCGGCGAGCGGCCGATCTTCGACCTCTATGGCGTCGAGGACGAGATCCAGAAGGCCCTGGAACGCAAGGTGCCACTCAAGTCCGGCGGCTACCTGGTGGTCGACCCGGCCGAGGCCATGAGCACCATCGATGTCAACACCGGGGCCTTCGTCGGTCATCGCAACCTCGAAGAAACCATCTTCAAGACCAACCTCGAAGCGGCCACCGCGATTGCCCGGCAACTGCGCCTGCGCAACCTCGGCGGGATCATCATCATCGACTTCATCGACATGGAAGACGAGGAGCACCAGCGCCAGGTCCTGCGGACCCTGGAAAAACAGCTGGAGCGCGATCACGCCAAGACCAACATCATCGGCATCACCGAATTGGGCCTGGTGCAGATGACCCGCAAGCGCACCCGCGAAAGCCTCGAACAGGTGCTGTGCGAGCCGTGCAGCAGTTGCCAGGGCCGCGGCAAGCTGAAGACCCCGGAAACGGTTTGCTACGAGATTTTTCGTGAAATCTTGCGTGAGGCCCGCGCCTACCAGGCCGAAGGTTATAGAGTGTTGGCCAACCAGAAGGTGGTCGACCGCTTGCTGGACGAAGAGTCCGGCAATGTCGCCGAGTTGGAAGGCTTTATTGGCCGCACCATTCGTTTCCAGGTCGAGACCATGTATTCCCAGGAACAATATGACGTGGTGCTGCTCTGATTTCCTGTACTGAGAACCTGCAATCGCGGTCTTGCGTCGACCTGTGTATTGAACCTTGCCTGAGGGGGCACTGACATGGAGCGTCTGACACGCTTTGTTGCCGGCCTGACCCGTTGGAGCATGGGCCTCTGTGCGTTATTGCTGGTGCTGCTGGCGTTGTATGTCAGCCTGGGTCGGCAACTGGTGCCGCTGGTGGCCGAGTATCGCGCCGATATTGAAAGCAAGGCCCAGGCCGCCGTGGGGCTGCCGCTGTCCATCGGCAGCCTCGAAGGGCGCTGGCACGGGCTGGCCCCGGTGTTGCTGGCCCATGATGTGAGGGTCGGCGAGGGCGCCTCGGCGCTGTTGCTCGACAAGGTCCAGGTGGTTCCCGACCTCTGGGCCAGCCTGCGGGCCCGCGAAGTGCGGATTGCCCATCTTGAGCTGGACGGCCTGCAACTGAGCCTGAAAGAAGACCAGGATGGCCACTGGGCCCTCCAGGGTTTGCCGGTCCAGGGTGACCAGCCGCTGGACCCCGGACAGTTGCTGACCCGCCTGCAGATGGTCAAGCAGCTTTCGGTGCTCGACAGCCAGTTGACCTTGCAGCCTTTCGGCGAGTCACCGCTGACCCTGACTTACGTCGGTCTCAACCTGCAAAGCGGGGTTTCTCGCCAGCGCCTCGACCTGCGCCTGAATTTGCCTGACGGCCAGCCCCTGGCCCTGAACCTGCAAACCCGCCTGCACGCCAGCGACTGGCGCAACGGCACGGCAAAAGCCTACCTGAGCTTGCCGCAGAGCGACTGGGCGCGCTGGTTGCCGGCCCGCCTGATCGGACAATGGAAAATCGCCACGCTCAAGGCCGGTGGTGAGTTCTGGCTGAACTGGGGCGAGGGCACCGTGCAGAGCGCCGTGGTCCGCCTCAATGCGCCACAGTTCCAGGGCGCTTATGCCCAGCGCCAGCCGGCAAGTATCGATAACCTGGCCCTCAACGCCTATATCCAGCACACCGGACAGGGTTTTGACGTACAACTCAACTCCCTGGCGATGAACCTGGGGAAGACCCGCTGGGAAAGCCACGTGCAGTTGCAGCAACTGGCCGCCACCGACAAGGACCCGGAACGCTGGCACCTGCAGGCCGACCGCCTCGACCTGACCCCGATCACCCCCTTGCTTGATGCCCTGGCGCCCTTGCCCGAGGGTCTGGCCACCGCCATCGACCACCTGAAAGTCACCGGCGTCCTGCGCAACGTGCTGCTGGATTACCGGCCCCAGGTCAGCGGTGATCAAAAACTCAGTTTTGCCGCGAACCTGGAGCGAGTCGGTTTCGACGCCTACCATGACGCCCCGGCGGCGCGTAACGTCAGCGGCAGCATCAGCGGCGACCTCGGCCAGGGCGAGTTGCGTATGGACAGCAAGGATTTCTCCCTGCACCTGTACCCGATCTTCAACAACCCCTGGCAGTACCTGCAAGCCAATGCGCGCCTGACCTGGCGCCTGGACTCGGAAGGTTTCACCCTGATCGCGCCGTACATCAAGGTGCTCGGTGAAGAAGGCAAGATCGCCGCCGACTTCCTGATCCGCCTGCACTTTGCCCCGGGCACCGAAGACTACATGGACCTGCGGGTCGGCCTGGTGGATGGTGAGGGTCGCTTCACCTCCAAATACCTGCCGGCGGTGTTGAGCCCGGCGCTGGATGAATGGCTGCGTAATTCGATCCTGCATGGCGCGGTGGACCAGGGGTTCTTCCAGTACCAGGGTTCGCTGAACCACGATGCCTCGGCCGCGGCGCGCAATATCAGCCTGTTCTTCAAGGTCCATGATGCCGAACTGGCGTTCCAGCCGGGCTGGCCCCATGTCAGCAAGGTCAAGGGCGATGTCTTTATCGAGGACAGCGGGGTGCGGATCAAGGCCAGCGAAGGCCAACTGCTCGACACCCAGGTCCACGACATCGTGGTCAATATTCCCCATGTGCCCAGTGGGCAGCACAGCCATTTGCTGCTCGACGGCAACTTTGCCGGTGGCTTGGGTGACGGCCTGAAGATTCTCCAGGAAGCACCGATCGGCACGGGCGCGACGTTTGCCGGCTGGCAGGCCACGGGTGACCTGTCGGGCAAGGTGAGTCTCGATGTACCGCTGGTCAAGGCCGAGGAGCCGAAGATCCTGGTGGATTTCAAGACCGACAAGGCCACGCTCAAACTGCCTGATCCGGCCCTGGAACTGAGCCAGCTCAAAGGCAGTTTCCGCTTCGACAGCGCCAAGGGCCTGAGCGCCGATAACATCAGTGCCCAGGCATTCGATCGGCCCATCACCGCGCAGATTTTTGCCGACGGCAAGCCGGGCAGTCTCAATACCCGGGTCGTGGCCAAGGGGCAGGTGGCGATCAAGAAACTCAGCGATTGGCTGGGTGTCAACCAGCCGCTGCCGGTGTCCGGCGACCTGCCTTACCAGTTGCAACTGAACCTGGACGGTCCCGACAGCCAGTTGATGATCAACTCCAACCTCAAGGGCGTTGCCGTCGATTTGCCGGCGCCGTTCGGCATGCCGGCCAGCGAGGGCCGTGACAGCGTGTTCCGCATGACCCTGCAAGGCGCCGAGCGGCGTTACTGGTTCGATTACGGCACCCTGGCCAACTTCACCTTTGCCGCCCCGAGCGGCAAGTTTGGCGAGGGCCGTGGCGAACTGTTCCTCGGCGAGGGTGATGCGCAACTGCCGACGACCCAGGGCCTGCGGATTCGCGGGGTCTTGTCGGAACTGGATCTGGAACCCTGGAAAGCCGTCGCCGACCGTTATGCCGGCCAGGACCCGGGCGGCAGCGCCAAGCAGCTGCTCAGCCGCGCGGATTTCAAGGTCGGCAAGCTCAGCGCTTTCGGTACCCAGTTCGATCAGGTGAGTTTGCTGATGGCCCGCAGCGCCAATGCCTGGGGCTTGCAGATCGACAGCCAGCAGGCCAAGGGCAGCGTGACCTTGCCGGATGCCAAGGGCGTGCCGATTGGGGTCAAGCTGGCCTATGTTCGCTTGCCGGCGCCGGACCCGAGTGTGGTGGCGGATGAGAATGCGCCAGACCCCTTGGCTTCGGTCGATCCTCGGCAGATTCCGGCAGTGGACGTGAGCATCGAGCAACTGTTCCAGGGCAACGACCTGGTGGGGGCCTGGTCGCTCAAGGCGCGTCCGACCCCCAAGGGGATCAAGCTTGATGACCTCAACCTTGGTCTCAAGGGCCTGCAACTGCGTGGCTCCGGCGGTTGGGAAGGGGTTCCCGGCAGCAGCGGCAGCTGGTTCAACGGGCGCCTGGAAGGCAAGAACCTGGCGGACGTGCTCAAGGCCTGGAGTTATGCCCCGACCGTGACCAGTGAGGAATTCAACCTTGACGTCGATGGCCGTTGGCCAGGGTCGCCGGCGTGGGTCGGTCCCAAGCGTTTCTCGGGCAGTCTCGATGCGACCCTGAACAAGGGCCAGTTCGTCGAGGCCGACGGCGGTGCCCAGGCCCTGCGGGTATTCGGCCTGTTGAACTTCAACTCTATCGGCCGTCGCCTGCGCCTGGACTTTTCCGACCTGCTGGGCAAAGGCCTGAGCTACGACCGGGTCAAGGGCCTGCTGGTGGCCAGTGATGGCGTCTATGTGACGCGCAAGCCGATCACCCTGACCGGCCCGTCGAGCAACCTGGAGCTCAACGGCACCCTCGACATGGTCGCCGACCGGGTCGATGCCAAGTTGCTGGTGACCTTGCCGGTGACCAACAACCTGCCGATTGCCGCCTTGATCGTCGGCGCGCCGGCCATCGGCGGCGCGCTGTTCCTGATCGACAAGCTGATCGGCGACCGTGTGGCCCGTTTCGCCAGCGTCAAATACAGCGTCACCGGCCCCTGGAAAGAACCGAAGATCACCTTCGACAAGCCGTTTGATAAATCGAAGTAAAGCTTGAAGCGGTGCGAGCCCGGTGTGACCGGCTCAATCCGCCTCAAGGGGGCCGAGCAACCAGGTGCCAGTCGAACGCGGGCGGTCATCGAAATAGTAGGCCTGGATGGCATCGAGTAGCTGCGTGCGTCCGATCAGTCCATCGCAGTTGGTGTCCAGGCGAGCAAAAGCTTCACGCGCGTCGGGCTCGGCAAGATTCATCAGGGCTCCGGTCCAGCGTACGTATTCGTCTCGGCTGATCTGACCATCCTGGTCGGTATCGATGACCTCCATGAGCGCATCGAGATAGGGCCGGTAGCTTTGCTGGAACGTTTCGGGTGATTCCAGCAGCCCGGTGGCAAAAGCGCGCCGGTACTCGGCTTCGCTGATTCGGCCATCGCCATCGCTATCGGCCAGCTCCTCCAGATGAGTCCACAGGTTCAGGCTCAGCGTGCGTAGCCGCTTGAGTGCCAGGGATTGCTGGCTGTGGTTGAAGGCCGCAGCGAGTCGGGTGATGCCGAGATCGAAGTCTTCGCGTTGGATAAAACCATCGTTATCGAGGTCGTAGGTGCGAAAGCGGCGGGCAAGCTTTCGCTCAAGGAACGTTGACATGGCAGTGCCTCCTGACAGTGGATAACGGCCGCGTCATCGCGCATTGCCGTTAACTACCGGTGTCAGTGTAGTGCATGGACGTGATCGCTCCCCATGGACCGGCGCCAATGAACAATGTCTCTGAAGATGGGGTAGCATGGCGCCATGTCTTTGAAGGAGTGCGCCATGACCTTTTCCGTCATTCAAATGGTCAGCCAGAGCGATGTCCTGGCCAACCTGGCCCAGGCGCGCGCGCTGCTGGAGCGTGCGGCCGAAGGCGGGGCGCGGCTGGCCGTGCTGCCGGAAAACTTCGCCGCCATGGGCCGTCGCGACATCGCTGAAATCGGCCGCGCCGAAGCCCTGGGTGAAGGACCTATCCTGCCATGGTTGAAACAGGCCGCCCGCGACCTCAAGTTATGGATAGTGGCGGGCACCTTGCCGTTACCCCCCGTCGACCAACCGCGTGCCAAGGCCAATGCCTGCTCGCTGCTGATCGATGAGCAGGGCGAGACAGTGGCGCGTTACGACAAGCTGCATTTGTTCGATGTGGATGTGGCGGACACTCGCGGGCGTTATCGCGAATCCGATGACTATGCTTATGGCAGCCAGGTGGTGGTGGCCGATACCCCGGTCGGGCGCCTGGGTTTGAGTGTGTGTTACGACCTGCGCTTTCCCGAGCTCTACAGTGAATTGCGCAAGGCCGGTGCCGAATTGATTACCGCGCCCTCGGCCTTTACCGCCGTGACCGGCGCCGCGCATTGGGAGGTGCTGATTCGCGCCCGGGCCATCGAGACCCAGTGTTACCTGCTGGCGGCGGCCCAGGGCGGCGTGCATCCGGGGCCGCGAGAAACCTTCGGCCATGGGGCGATTGTCGACCCGTGGGGGCGTATCGTCGCAGAACAGGATCAAGGCGAAGCGGTGTTGCTGGCCGAACGCGACAGTAATGAACAGGCGTCCATCCGGGCGCGGATGCCGGTGGCGAGCCATCGGCGCTTTTTCTCGCAGGGCGCGCAGCGGCCTGTATCGGAATGACGAATTAAGGCGCAAAACCATGAGCGAGTTGTTGTCCTCAGTCAGCGAACACCTGTTGGCGCCGGGTGGCGTGACCATTGAAAGTCTGCAAGCGGTGCTGGGCGACCTGGCCGGGCCGGGCATCGACGCCGCCGACCTGTATTTCCAGGGGCAGATCTCCGAGTCCTGGGCCCTGGAAGACGGCATCGTCAAGGAAGGCAGTTTCAACCTTGACCAGGGTGTCGGCGTACGCGCCCAGTCCGGTGAAAAAACCGGTTTTGCCTATAGCAACGCGATCACCCTCGAAGCCCTGGGCTCGGCGGCGCGTGCCGCACGCTCGATTTCCCGGGCCGGGCAGCATGGCAAGGTGCAGGTATTCAGCAGTCCGCAAGTGACGCAGTTGTATGCGCCGGACAACCCGCTGGACGTCATGAGCCGTGCCGAGAAAGTCGAGCTGCTCAAGCGCGTCGACATCGCCACCCGGGCCCTGGATCCGCGGATCCAGCAGGTCTCGGTGAGCATGGCCGGGGTCTGGGAGCGGATTCTCGTGGCCTCCACCGATGGCGGCCTGGCGGCGGATGTACGGCCGCTGGTGCGCTTCAATGTCAGCGTGATCGTCGAGCAGAACGGTCGTCGCGAACGCGGCGGCCACGGCGGCGGCGGGCGTACCGACTATCGTTATTTCCTCACTGAAGACCGGGCCATGGGTTATGCCCGTGAAGCCTTGCGCCAGGCGCTGGTCAACCTCGAAGCGATTCCCGCGCCAGCCGGCACCTTGCCGGTGGTGCTCGGCTCCGGCTGGTCCGGGGTGCTGCTGCACGAAGCAGTCGGCCACGGCCTGGAAGGCGACTTCAACCGCAAGGGTAGTTCGGCCTACAGCGGGCGGATGGGCGAGATGGTCGCGTCGAAACTCTGCACCATCGTCGATGACGGCACCCTGGCGGGCCGTCGTGGTTCCCTGAGCGTCGACGACGAAGGCACGCCGACCGAGTGCACCACGCTGATCGAAAACGGCGTGCTCAAAGGTTATATGCAGGACAAGCTCAATGCCCGGCTGATGGGCGTGGCGCGCACCGGCAACGGTCGTCGTGAATCCTACGCGCACCTGCCGATGCCGCGCATGACCAACACCTACATGCTCGGCGGCGAAAGCGATCCGGCGGAAATCATCGCCTCGGTGAAACGCGGTATCTACTGTGCCAACCTCGGTGGCGGCCAGGTTGATATCACCAGCGGCAAGTTCGTGTTCTCCACCAGCGAAGCCTACCTGATCGAAGACGGCAAGATCACCGCACCGGTCAAGGGCGCGACGCTGATCGGCAACGGTCCGGAAGCCATGAGTCGGGTGTCGATGGTCGGTAACGACCTGGCGCTGGACAGCGGCGTGGGCACCTGCGGCAAGGATGGGCAATCGGTACCGGTGGGTGTCGGTCAGCCGACCTTGAAGATCGACGCGATCACCGTGGGTGGCACGGGGTCGTAGGAAGAGGTGGAGCGTCGGATGAGCCCCCAGAGGGGCTCACCCGGGGCGAAGATCAACGCAGACCGCGTTGAGCGTCGTCCAGCTCACGGATGTACTTGAAGATTTTACGGCTGGAAGCCGGCGCCTTGTTCTGCGCAAGCTCATGTTGAGCCTGGCGGATCAGGGAACGCAGTTGTTGGCGATCAGCGTCCGGGTAGTCGGCGACGAATTTTTCCAGTACATCGTCGGCGCCTGCGATCAGGCGATCGCGCCAGCGTTCGAGATTGTGGAAACGTTCGTTGTATTGCCGGGTGGAGGCGTCGAGTTGATCGAGCAGAACCAGAATGGCGTCAGTGTCCTGATCGCGCATCAGCCTGCCGATGAACTGGATATGCCGTTTACGCGCGATATTCGCGGTGTGCTTCGGCGCTTCGGCCAGGGCACGGCGCAAGCCGTCGGTCAGTGGCAGTTTTGCCACCAAGTCGGGCTTGAGTGTTGTCAGTCGCTCGCCGAGATCAACCAGAGCATGCAGCTCGCGTTTGACCTGGGTTTTGCTTTTCTCCCCATCGAGGGAGTCGTCGTAAGAATCAACCATGGTGGCAGTCCGCAAAGAAACGCCGCCATGATAACCAGTCGGGGGCCGCTTGTCCGGCCCGGTCGCTCGAAGACCTTGACCGAAAGCAGAATTTGATTGGAGAAAGCCATGAGTTCAGCACAAAGCGTCGGCCCGCAGGCGTTGCCGGTCCTGCAGGAGCAGGTCGAGCAGATTCTCGCCGAAGCCAAACGCCAGGGCGCCAGTGCCTGTGAAGTGGCGGTATCCCTGGAGCAGGGGCTGTCGACTTCGGTACGCCAGCGGGAAGTGGAAACCGTCGAGTTCAACCGTGACCAGGGCTTCGGCATCACCTTGTATGTAGGGCAGCGCAAAGGCTCGGCCAGCACTTCGGCCAGTGGTCCCGACGCCATCCGTGAAACCGTGGCGGCGGCCCTGGCCATCGCCAAGCACACCTCGGAAGACGAGCACTCAGGCCTGGCCGACGCCGCCCTGATGGCCAAGGAGCTCAAGGATTTCGACCTGTTCCATGCCTGGGACATTACGCCTGAACAGGCCATCGAGCGTGCGCTGATCTGCGAGGCGGCGGCTTTTGATGCCGACAGCCGGATCAAGAATGCCGACGGCACCACCCTGAGCACTTCCCAGGGATGTCGGATCTACGGCAACAGCCACGGCTTTATCGGCGGTTCGGCGTCGACCCGACATAGCCTCAGTTGTGTGATGATCGCCGAAGGCGACGGTCAGATGCAGCGTGATTACTGGTATGACGTCAACCGCCAGGGCGAATTGCTCGCGGATGCCGCGAGTATTGGCCGCAAGGCCGCGCAACGGGCGGCCAGCCGTCTGGGCGCGCGTCCGGTGCCGACCTGCGAAGTGCCGGTGCTGTTCTCGGCGGAGTTGGCCGGTGGTCTGTTCGGCAGCTTCCTTTCAGCGATTTCCGGCGGCAACCTGTACCGCAAGTCGTCGTTCCTCGAAGGGGCGATGGGCGAGCGGCTGTTCCCCGAGTGGTTGACCCTCGACGAGCGTCCGCACCTGATGCAGGCCATGGGCAGTTCGGCCTTTGATGGCGATGGCCTGGCGACCTATGCCAAGCCGTTCGTCGAAAATGGCACCCTGGTCTCCTACATCCTGGGGACCTATTCGGGTCGCAAGCTGGGTCTGCCGAGCACGGCCAACGCCGGTGGCGTGCACAACCTGTTCGTTACCCATGGCGTGGAAGACCAGGACGCACTGATCCGACGCATGGGCCGCGGCTTGTTGGTGACCGAGTTGATGGGCCATGGCTTGAACATGGTCACCGGGGATTATTCCCGGGGCGCGGCGGGTTTCTGGGTGGAAAACGGTGAGATCCAGTTCCCGGTGCAGGAAGTGACCATTGCCGGCAACATGCGTGACATGTTCAAGCAGATCGTCGCCGTTGGCAGCGATCTTGAACTGCGTAGCAATATCCGTACGGGTTCGGTGCTGATCGAGCGGATGACGGTCGCCGGTAGCTGATCCAGCGTATCGGTTACCCAAAAAGCGTGTCATCCAATGGGGTGACACGCTTTTTTTATGGCTGACGCAAAGCTTGTCTTGATTCTCAATATCATATAATAATAAATCTCATTATCGAATGAGCCTGGGTCATGAGTCCTGCCTTGCATGAGCAACCCTACCTGGAAAGCTGGCGCTGGATGAGCCGCCAGATCCGTTGTGGCCTGGCGCCGGATGAGCCCCGGCTGATCGAACATTACTTTGCCGAAGGCCGTTACCTGGCCTGTTGCACGTCCATGCCGGCCTGGACCATCGCTGAAACCTCCTTCCGTTTGCTGCTCGATACCGCCACCGATATTGCCTTGCCCTGGCATTGGCGCGGGCTCTGCCTGGACCAGGCCTGGCGGCCGTTGCGTGACCTCGAGCGACAGGCCTTGTGCGGCTGCCGCCAGCGGCGCTGGCAAAATTTTGCCTGGCAACTGGCGACCTGTTCGCTGCTGCCTTCCATTCCCCTCAACGAATTGGTGCAAGGATTTCCCGATGAGTAATACCCGTATCGAACGCGACAGCATGGGCGAACTGCAGGTCCCGATGGAGGCCTTGTATGGCGCGCAAACCCAGCGGGCGGTGGATAACTTCCCCATCAGTCAGCAGCGCATGCCTCGCCAGTTCATCCGCGCCTTGATCCTTGCCAAGGCCGCCGCGGCCCAGATCAACGTCGAGTTGCAGCAATTGGGTGCGGCCCAGGGCAAAGCCATTGTGGATGCCTGCCAGGGTTTGCTGGAAGGCGATTTCATGCTGCATTTTCCGGTGGATATCTTCCAGACCGGTTCCGGCACCAGTTCCAACATGAACGCCAACGAGGTGATCGCGACCCTCGCCAGCCGCCTGCTGGGCGAGCCGGTCAACCCGAATGACCACGTCAATTGCGGGCAGAGCAGCAACGACATCATTCCTACCACCATCCATGTCAGTGCCGCCCTGGCGTTGCATGAGCATCTGTTGCCGGCGCTGCGGCATCTGATCCAGGTTACCGAGGCCAAGGCCGAACAGGTGCATCCGTTTATCAAGACCGGCCGCACCCATCTGATGGACGCCATGCCGGTGCGCATGAGCCAGGTGCTCAACGGCTGGGCGCAGCAACTCAAGGCCAATGTCGAGCACCTGCAAGGGCTGCTGCCGAGCCTGCAGTCCCTGGCCCAGGGCGGTACCGCGGTGGGCACCGGGATCAATGCGCATCCGCAGTTCGCGGCCGGTTTCAGTCGGCAGTTGAGTGTTCTGACCGGGGTGCCGTTCACGCCGGGCAAAGACCTTTTTGCCCTGATCGGCTCCCAGGACACGGCGGTTTCGGTTTCCGGCCAGCTCAAGGCCACGGCAGTGTCACTGATGAAAATCGCCAACGACCTGCGCTGGATGAACTCCGGCCCCCTGGCCGGCCTGGGCGAGATCGAGCTGGAAGCCTTGCAACCGGGTTCGTCGATCATGCCGGGCAAGGTCAACCCGGTGATTCCGGAAGCCACCGCGATGGTCGCCGCCCAAGTGATCGGCAACGACAGCGCGATCACCGTCGCCGGCCAGTCGGGTAATTTCGAGCTCAATGTGATGTTGCCACTGATCGCCCAGAACCTGCTGAGCAGCATCGAGTTGCTGGCCAACGCCAGCCGCCTGCTGGCGGACAAGGCCATTGCCAGCTTCAAGGTCAACGAAGCCAAGCTCAAGGAAGCGTTGTCGCGCAACCCGATCCTGGTGACGGCGCTCAACCCGATCATCGGTTACCAGAAGGCTGCGGAAATCGCCAAGAAGGCTTACCAGCAAGGGCGCCCGATCATCGATGTCGCTCTTGAACATACCGAACTGTCGCGCAGCCAACTGGAAACCTTGCTGGATCCGGAAAAGCTCACGGCCGGCGGACTCTAACCCACTGCATTGCCTGGAGGTTCGTCATGGAACATTGGAAACGCACGATCGAAAGGGCCAACCGCTATTTTGACCTCGGTGAGCTGGTCGATGCCCGTGAGTATTACCTGCAAGCGCTGGCACTGGCGCAGGTGCTGTTCGAGCGCTGGCCGGACCCGGAGCAAGCGGTGGCGGCCTGTGTGATTTCCCATCACAACCTGGCGGACCTGCACCTGCGGCTCAATCAGCCGGAAGAGAGCGTCGAGTACCTGTGCGCGATTCACCAGCACTTGTTGCAGACCCTGCAGGACCCGCGTCTCTCGCCGGCCTTGCGCGAAGCCGCGTTGCACCAGAGCAGCAAGACCTACGTCGAGTTGCTCGCCTTTATCAGCGAGTACGGCGAATACCCACGTACCAGTCGCCTGCTGTACAGCCAGGCGACCTCTTCAGGATCGCGTGCGTCAGGTGCCTCGGCGTCGCCGCGCGCCCAATACGGAGCTCATTGAAATGACCTTTAGCTTGCCTGCGTTGCCCTATGACTACGATGCCCTGGAACCGCATATCGATGCGAAAACCATGGAAATCCACTACAGCAAACACCACCAGACCTACATCACCAACCTGAACGTGGCGGTCGAAGGTTCGGAGTGGGCTGACTGGTCGGTGGAGAAACTGGTGGCTGCGGTCCAGCAACTGCCGGAAAAACTGCGCCCGGCGGTGATCAACCACGGCGGCGGCCATGCCAACCATTCATTGTTCTGGGCGGTGATGAGCCCGCTGGGCGGTGGTGCCCCGGAGGCGGCGCTGGGCCAGGCGATCGATGCGCAACTGGGCGGTTTCGATGCGTTCAAAGAGGCCTTTACCAAGGCCGCATTGACCCGTTTCGGCAGTGGCTGGGCCTGGCTGAGCGTGACCCCGCAGAAAACCCTGGTGGTGGAAAGCAGCGGTAACCAGGACAGCCCGCTGATGAGCGGCAATACCCCGATCCTCGGCCTGGATGTCTGGGAGCACGCTTATTACCTGCTGTACCAGAACCGTCGCCCGGAATACATCAATGCCTTCTACAACGTGATCAACTGGCCTGAAGTCGAGCGCCGGTATCTCGCTGCCTTGGCGTAAGTCGTACCTTCAGAACAAGAATCAACGCCGATGATGGGGATTGAAATCGTGGCAATGAGCAGAGGGCGATTATTTCGCCAGGGGGTCGGTTGGCTGTTGTTGCTGGCAGGGATGGTGTTGCTCGTTGCCCGGCTGTTGGGCTGGTTGGCGGGAGGCATATAGAAGGGGGACGGGATTTCAGCGTTATCGTTAACGTCCATCGCCGGCCAGCCGGCTCCCACACGGTTCTTTTGTCGTGCACAGGTTCCCTGTACGACGCGATTTCCTGTAGGAGCAGGCTTGCCGGCGATGGCGTCTGGATAGGCGCCGCAGGACCTGGATGTCCTGCCGGCTCTATTCGCCTTCGTCGAAATAGTTGTTGATCAGCTTGACCAGCGCGGCCATGGCGTCGTCTTCCTGCTCGCCTTCGGTCTTCAGATGAATCTTGGTGCCCTTGCCGGCAGCCAGCATCATCATGGCCATGATGCTCTTGCCGTCGACCATGCTTTCCGGTGTGCGCCCGGCGCGGATCTGGCAGGGGAACTGGCCGGCAACACCGACGAATTTAGCCGAAGCACGGGCGTGCAGGCCCAGTTTGTTGATGATTTCAATTTCCAGAGCGGGCATCGCGGTGGTGGTCCTTTCAGCTAAGGTCGCGGTGGCGGACCTGGACGTTCTTCAGGGATTGTTGCAGGGCTTTGCCCAAGCGTTCGGTCAGGTAGACGGAGCGGTGATGCCCCCCCGTACAGCCGATGGCAATAGTGACATAAGCCCGGTTGCTGGCGGCAAAACGCGGCAACCATTTGAGCAAATAACTGGAAATATCCTGGTACATCTCCTCGACGTCCGGCTGTGCGGCCAGGTATTCGGCCACCGGCTGGTCGAGCCCGGACTGCTCGCGCAGTTCCGGCTTCCAGTAAGGGTTGGGCAGGCAACGTACGTCGAACACCAGGTCGGCATCCACCGGCATCCCACGCTTGAAGCCGAACGACTCGATGAGGAAGGCGGTACCCGGTTCCGGCTGGTTCAGCAGGCGCAGCTTGAGGGTGTCGCGCAACTGATAGAGGTTCAGGTGGGTGGTATTGACCTTGAGGTCGGCGAGGTCCGAGATCGGCCCCAGCAGGTTGCTTTCGTCGCGGATGGCCTCGGCCAGGGAACGATTGGCATTGCTCAGCGGATGGCGTCGACGGGTTTCGGAAAAGCGCTTGAGCAGGGTTTCCTCGTCGGCGTCCAGGTACAGGACATCGCAGTGGATATGCCGGCTGCGCACTTCATCGAGCAGTTCCGGGAAGCGCGACAGGTGGCTGGGCAGGTTGCGCGCGTCGATGGACACGGCGACCAGCGGCTGCGCCAGCTCGGTATGGATCAGGGCGCGTTCGGCCAGCTCCGGCAGCAGACCGGCCGGCAGGTTGTCGATGCAGTAGTAGCCGTTGTCCTCGAGGACATCGAGGGCGGTACTTTTACCTGAGCCGGAACGGCCGCTGACGATGATCAAGCGCATGGTCAGTGACCGCTCTGCTCGTCCAGGACCACCTGATACAGGGCCTGGTTGGAAGTGGCTCCGCGCAGCTTGTCACGCACGTCCTTGCGGTCGAGCATGCTGGCAATCTGTCGAAGCAGTTCCAGGTGGGCATCGGTGGCAGCCTCCGGGACCAGCAGGACGAACAGCAGGTCAACCGGCGCGCCGTCGATGGCGTCGAAATCGATGGGGGCGTCGAGGTGCATCAGGGCGCTGATGGGCGCCACGCAACCCTTCAGGCGGCAGTGGGGGATAGCGATGCCATTGCCGAAACCGGTCGAGCCGAGTTTTTCCCGCGCGATCAGGCTGTCGAAGACATCCTGCATGGCCAGGTAAGGGACTTCGTGGCTGATCAGGTTGGCAATTTGCTCGAGGGCTTTCTTTTTACTGCCGCCCGGCACGTTCACCAGGGAACGGCCGGGGGTCAGGATACTTTCAAGTCGGATCATGGATGGGTGTCAGCGACCTGTACCTTGGAGCAGGTGCAGGTTCTTTTCCTTATGCTTTTTCAGTTGTCGGTCCAGCTTGTCGGTGAGCAGGTCGATCGCTGCATACATGTCGTCATGCTCGGCGTTGGCGACCACTTCACCGCCGTGGATATGCAAGGTGGCTTCGATTTTCTGCTTCAGTTTTTCGACAGCCATGGTCACCTGTACGTTGGTGATCTTGTCGAAATGACGCTCCAGTCGGTCGAGCTTCTCGCCGATGTAAGCACGCAGGGGTTCGGTCACTTCCAGTTGGTGTCCACTGATATTGACTTGCATACAGCTTCTCCTTCGTTGCCAGTGCATAGAGCGGCAGGCTTATGCCTACCACAGTGCTGCATCCTAAAACGGCCTGCGCGACGATCATGCTGCGTTAAAAACAGGCTCGGAATGCTCATTGACAACAGTCAACTCCGCTTCCTCGCCTGTTTTTGCCTTGCCTGATCGCCGCTCGGCGAGTTTTAGAAAGCAGCCCAGACGCTGTAACGGGGCCCTGTCTACATCAATCGCTTCCGTTCGCTGGAGGGGGCAATCCCCAGGGACTCACGGTATTTGGCGACGGTACGACGGGCCACCTGAATGCCTTGTGCCTCCAGTAAACCAGCGATCTTGCTGTCACTCAACGGCTTTTTCTGATTTTCCGCTGCAACCAGTTTTTTGATGATCGCGCGGATCGCCGTGGACGAGCATTCGCCGCCTTCGGAGGTGCTGACGTGGCTGGAGAAAAAATATTTCAGTTCATAGATACCGCGGGGGGTATGCATGAATTTCTGCGTGGTCACCCGGGAAATCGTCGACTCGTGCATGCCCACCGCCTCGGCGATGTCGTGCAGGACCAACGGCTTCATCGCCTCGTCGCCGTACTCCAGGAAGCCGCGCTGGTGCTCGACGATCTGGGTGGCGACCTTCATCAGGGTTTCGTTGCGGCTCTGCAGGCTCTTGATGAACCAGCGGGCTTCCTGCAACTGGTTGCGCATGAAGGTGTTGTCGGCGCTGGTGTCGGCGCGGCGGACGAAGCCGGCGTACTGCGGATTGACCCGCAGGCGTGGCACCGATTCCTGGTTCAGTTCCACCAGCCAGCGTTCGTTGTCCTTGCGCACGATCACGTCGGGAACGACGTATTCGGCTTCGCTGGACTCGATTTGCGAGCCCGGGCGCGGGTTGAGGCTCTGGACCAGTTCGATGACCTGGCGCAGTTCGTCTTCCTTGAGCTTCATGCGGCGCATCAGCTGGCTGTAGTCGCGGCTGCCGAGCAGGTCGATGTAGTCGCTGACCAGGCGCTGGGCTTCGGCCAGCCAGGGTGTCCGGGCCGGCAACTGGCGCAGTTGCAGCAACAGGCATTCGCCCAGGTTGCGCGCACCGATACCGGCCGGCTCGAATTGCTGGATGCGATGCAGCACCGCTTCGATCTCGTCCAGCTCGATGTCCAGTTCCGGGTCGAAGGCGTCGAGGATTTCCTCGAGGGTTTCGTCCAGGTAGCCCTGATTGTTGATGCAGTCGATCAGGGTCACGGCGATCAGCCGATCGGTGTCGGACATCGGTGCCAGGTTCAGTTGCCAGAGCAGATGGCTCTGCAGGCTCTCGCCGGCCGAGGTGCGGGTGGTGAAGTCCCACTCGTCGTCATCGTTGCTTGGCAGGCTGCTGGCGCTGGTCTGGTAGACGTCTTCCCAGGCGGTGTCGACGGGCAGCTCGTTAGGAATGCGTTCGTTCCAGTCGCCTTCCTCGAGGTTGTCCACCGTCGGAGCGGTTTCCTGCTGGAAGGACGGTTCCTGGATTTCGGTATTGGGTTTGTGCTCGGCGTTGTCGGCCAGAGGGTCGGTATTGTCGAAGTCGTCGCCTTCTTCCTGGCGTTCGAGCATCGGATTGGACTCCAGGGCCTCCTGGATTTCCTGCTGAAGGTCCAGGGTCGACAATTGGAGCAGGCGGATGGCCTGTTGCAGCTGCGGTGTCATCGTCAGCTGCTGGCCCATTCTCAGGACTAGCGATGGTTTCATGGCAGGGGCTTAACACCTTATTCGCCGGCGCGCATGCGCCATCCACTCTACAGGGCGCCGGGGCGCCAAACATAAGCAAATTATATGCCTGAAACCCGAGCCTTTGCCTAGAGCGCTGTAACAATAAAAATCTTGTGGTTTTTATTGAACAGTCTGCGCTCTGGCACTTGATCCTTTACCGCGATGTCTACAGGCGGAACTCATGGCCCAGGTAGACTTCCTTGACCAGTTCGTTGGCCAGGATAGTGGCCGAATCGCCTTCGGCGATCAGCTGTCCATCATTGACGATATAGGCTGTCTCGCAGATGTCCAGAGTCTCGCGGACGTTGTGGTCGGTGATCAGTACACCGATGCCCTTGGCCTTGAGGTGATGGATGATCTGTTTGATATCGCCAACAGAAATCGGGTCGACCCCGGCGAAAGGTTCATCGAGCAGGATGAATTTCGGCGCGGTGGCCAGGGCGCGGGCAATTTCCACGCGACGTCGTTCGCCACCGGACAGGCTCATGCCGAGGTTGTCGCGGATATGGCTGATGTGGAATTCCTGCAACAGGCTTTCCAGTTCCTTGCGACGGCCGGCCTTGTCGAGTTCCTTGCGGGTCTCGAGGATGGCCATGATGTTGTCGGCTACCGACAGCTTGCGAAAAATCGACGCTTCCTGGGGCAGGTAGCCGATCCCGGCGCGTGCGCGGCCGTGCATCGGCTGGTGGCTGACATCCTGGTCGTCGATCAGCACGCGACCCTGATCGGCCTGGACCAGGCCGACGATCATGTAGAAGCAGGTGGTCTTGCCGGCACCGTTGGGGCCGAGCAGACCGACGATCTGCCCGCTGTCGATCGACAGGCTGACATCACGCACCACCTGGCGACTTTTGTAGGCCTTGGCCAGATGCTGGGCTTTCAGGGTTGCCATTACTGCGCCTTCTGCTGGTCGGTTTTCTGCTTCGGCTGGATGACCATGTCGATGCGTGGGCGCGGTGCGGTGATCGCGCTACCGGTGGCGCGACCGGCCTGGGCGATCTGCTTCACCGTGTCGTAGACGATTTTCTCGCCTTCGGTGGTGTTGCCGTCGTTGATCACCTTGGCCTTGTCGATCAGGATGATG
Organism: Pseudomonas gingeri; assembly: GCF_013386165.1. Taxonomy (GTDB): domain Bacteria; phylum Pseudomonadota; class Gammaproteobacteria; order Pseudomonadales; family Pseudomonadaceae; genus Aquipseudomonas; species Aquipseudomonas gingeri_C. Next base: position 145,299 of record NZ_JACAOS010000001.1, read on the forward strand.
CGGTTCTGCTGGGCGTGGTACTGGATGGTCACGCCATAGCCCTGCACCGGCTTCGGATCGCCGACTTTCTGCAGTTGCTCGAAGTAGGCCAGGTTGCCCACGGAGGTCACTACGTCGATAGCGCCGTCCTTGGTCCGGGTCAGCGTCACGGTGTTGCCCTTGACGATCATCGAGCCCTGGGTAATGACCACATCACCTTTGTAGGTGGCGATGCCTTGCTTGTCATCCAGTTGAGCATCGTCGGCCTGGATACGGATGGGCTGCTGGTTATCGGTCGGCAGGGCCCAGGCGTTCACGTTTCCCAGTGCCGCACCGAGGCCAAGCAAAATAGGGAGGGTTTTAACGAGACTCATACTGTCCTCTTACATTGGACAGCAGGTGTATCCGGCTGTCGTTCAAATACGCTTTCATTCCCTTGCCAGTGGTCACGCCGTCGGCGCCTTCGATTCTAACGGCTTGCTCGGTCTGCGCATATTGCTTCTGTGGGAATACTGTCATTCGACTGCTGGTAATGATGACTTCGCGCTGTAGTTCGTCGGTACGTGCTACCCGTACCGAGTCGATCAGTTCGATCTGGGTGCCGTCCGGGTTGACCTCGGCGTGCTCGCTCTGGACGTGCCAGGGGTAGACCGTGCCGCGATAGATGTGCATGTCGGGCTTGGTCACCAACGTCACGTCCGACGCCCTGAGGTGTTCGACCTTGTCACCGGTCAGGTCGTACTGCACCCGGCCGTCGGGCATGTACTGAATGCTGTGGGCATTGATAGCGTAGTAGTCGATCTGGGTTTCATCGACCTGCGCCGCCGGGCGCTCGAGAAAGCGTTCCGGACTGATGTTCCAGTAGCCAACGGCCGCGAAAATGGCGGCAATGACACCGAACAGCAGAATGTTGCGAATTTTCTTGCTCAGCATAAATAGCTCTACAGGTAGGCGGCATGAGCCGCTTCAAGGCTGCCCTGGGCTTGCAGGATCAGCTCGCAGAATTCACGGGCGGCGCCGTCGCCGCCGCGGGCCCGGGTAATGCCGTGGGCGTGTTCACGCACGAAGCTGGCGGCATTGGCCACGGCCATGCCCAGGCCGACGCGGCGGATCACCGGCAGGTCGGGCAGGTCATCACCCAGGTAGGCGACCTGTTCATAACTCAGGTTGAGCTGGGCGAGCAGGGCGTCAAGCACCACCAGTTTGTCCTCGCGGCCCTGGTAGACGTGGGGGATGCCGAGGTTCTGCGCACGTCGTTCGACCAGTGCGGTTTTGCGACCGCTGATAATAGCGGTTTGCACGCCGGCGGCCATCAGCATCTTGATGCCCTGACCGTCGAGGGTGCTGAAGGACTTGAATTCGCTGCCGTCCTCGAGGAAGTACAGGCGACCGTCGGTCAGTACGCCATCGACGTCGAAGACCGCCAGTTTGATGGCTTTGCCGCGTTGCAACAATTCGTCGTTCATTTACATCACTCCCGCGCGCAGCAGATCGTGCATGTTCAGGGCGCCCACCGGGCGGTCGTCGCTGTCGACCACCACCAGCGCGTTGATCTTGTGGTCTTCCATGATTTTCAGGGCTTCGGCGGCGAGCATCTCGGCCCGCGCGGTCTTGCCGTGGTGGGTCATGACGTCTTCGATCAGGGCCGTATGGATGTCGATGGTGCGGTCCAGGGTCCGGCGCAGGTCACCGTCGGTGAAGATCCCGGCCAGGCGCCCATCGGCTTCGACGATCACGGTCATGCCGAGGCCTTTGCGAGTCATTTCCATCAGTGCATTTTTTAGCAGGGTGCCGCGCAAGACCTGTGGCAGTTCATCGCCGGCATGCATGACATTTTCCACTTTCAGCAGCAAGCGCCGGCCCAGGGCGCCGCCCGGATGGGAAAAGGCGAAGTCTTCGGCGGTGAAGCCGCGGGCCTCGAGCAGGGCCACCGCGAGTGCGTCGCCCATCACCAGGGCGGCCGTGGTGGAGGAGGTCGGCGCCAGGTTCAGCGGGCAGGCTTCATGCTCGACATGGACGTTGAGGTTGACTTCGGCGGCCTTGGCCAGCGGCGAGTCAGGGTTGCCGGTCAGGCTGATCAGCTGGATGCCCAGGCGTTTGATCAGCGGCAGCAGGGTGACGATTTCCGCAGTCGAGCCGGAGTTGGACAGGGCCAGGATGATGTCGTCCCGGGTGATCATGCCCATGTCGCCGTGGCTGGCCTCGGCGGGGTGGACGAAAAACGCCGTGGTGCCGGTGCTGGCCAGGGTCGCGGCGATCTTGTTGCCGATGTGCCCGGACTTGCCCATGCCGACGACAACCACACGGCCTTTGCTGGCCAGAATCATTTCGCAAGCGCGTACGAAATCTGCGTCGATATGGGCCAGCAAGCCTTCTACGGCTTCGCGTTCGAGGCGGATGGTGCGTTGTGCTGATTGAATCAGGTCGCTGGATTGGCTCATGTCAGAAATCGTATAGCCTGATGAAAAGGCGCGATTATAGCGGTAATGCCTTCTTCACTCACACTAGATCATTGCGTTTTGCGCGGTGCCTGTAGGAGTTTGCCTTCGGTTTTTATCTCGCAAGCTGTCAAGCCCGGCTGTATTTATCCTGAACAAGGGTGGCTTCGGCCTTGGGCGGCTCGTATCAGCGGTGATATAGTTCGCGGCTAGTTCGGCCCGCTCAGGAAGTCTGCGCCTCTTTTAAAGAGAGGCCTGGTGTCCGAGTCCGAGGCTGCATCGCAAGGAGTTTAGATGAGCGCCGATAACGCCTACGCGGTCGAGCTGAAGGGTGTGACCTTCAAGCGCGGTGCGCGCAGCATCTTCAATAATGTCGACATTCGTATCCCGCGAGGCAAGGTCACCGGCATCATGGGGCCTTCCGGGTGCGGCAAGACCACCCTGTTGCGTCTGATGGGGGCACAACTGCGCCCCAGCGGTGGCGAAGTCTGGGTCAATGGTCAGAATCTCCCGACACTGTCGCGCGGCGATCTGTTCGACGCGCGCAAGCACATGGGAGTGCTGTTCCAGAGCGGTGCGTTGTTCACCGACCTGGATGTTTTCGAGAACGTTGCCTTTCCGCTGCGGGTTCACACCGAACTGCCGGAAGAAATGATTCGTGACATTGTTCTGCTCAAATTGCAGGCCGTCGGCCTGCGCGGAGCGATCGACCTGATGCCCGACGAGCTGTCCGGTGGTATGAAGCGTCGTGTGGCATTGGCCCGGGCGATTGCCCTGGACCCGCAGATCCTCATGTACGACGAACCGTTCGTCGGCCAGGACCCGATCGCCATGGGCGTTCTCGTGCGCCTGATCCGCCTGCTCAATGATGCCCTGGGTATCACCAGCATCGTGGTGTCCCACGATCTGGCCGAAACCGCCAGCATCGCCGACTACCTTTATGTGGTCGGTGATGGTCAGGTGCTCGGGCAAGGCACCCCGGAAGAACTGATGAACGCCGATAACCCGCGTATCCGCCAGTTCATGAAGGGCGATCCCGACGGTCCTGTGCCGTTCCACTTTCCGGCGACGGACTACCGTGCCGACCTGTTGGGGAAGCGCTGATAATGCGCAAGAAATCACTTATCGAGAGAGTGCGTCTGTTTGGCCGCTCGGGCCTGGACATCCTCGCTGTGCTCGGCCGTTCGACGCTGTTCCTGTTCCACGTGCTGTTCGGCCGCGGTGGCATCGGCGGCGGCTTCGGGCTGCTGGTCAAGCAACTGCATTCCGTGGGCGTGATGAGTCTGGTGATCATCGTCGTCTCCGGGGTCTTTATCGGCATGGTCCTGGCCTTGCAGGGCTTCAATATCCTTTCCAGCTACGGTTCCGAACAGGCGGTGGGGCAGATGGTCGCCCTGACGCTGTTGCGTGAACTCGGGCCGGTGGTCACCGCGCTGCTGTTCGCCGGACGTGCCGGTTCGGCGCTGACCGCCGAAATCGGCAACATGAAGTCCACCGAGCAACTGTCCAGCCTGGAGATGATCGGTGTCGATCCGCTCAAGTACATTGTCGCGCCGCGACTCTGGGCCGGTTTCATTTCCCTGCCGCTGCTGGCAATGATCTTCAGTGTGGTCGGGATCTGGGGTGGTTCGTGGGTGGCAGTGGATTGGCTGGGGGTCTACGACGGCTCCTACTGGGCCAACATGCAGAACAGCGTGACCTTCAGCAGCGATGTGCTGAATGGCATCATCAAAAGTATTGTGTTCGCCTTCGTGGTGATCTGGATTGCCGTGTTTCAAGGCTACGATTGTGAACCCACTTCCGAGGGGATCAGCCGTGCCACGACCAAGACCGTGGTTTATGCCTCCCTGGCAGTGCTGGGCCTTGACTTTATTCTGACCGCCTTGATGTTTGGAGATTTCTGATGCAAAACCGCACCCTGGAAATCGGTGTCGGCCTTTTTCTGCTGGCTGGCATCCTGGCTTTGCTGCTGCTTGCGTTGCGGGTCAGTGGACTGTCCCCTACGACAAACACTGAAACGTATAAATTATATGCGTACTTCGACAATATCGCCGGTTTGACTGTCAGAGCCAAGGTGACCATGGCCGGTGTGACGATCGGCAAGGTCACGGCGATCGATCTGGACCACGACAGTTTCACCGGCCGGGTGACCATGCAAGTTGAAAAACGCGTGAACAACCTGCCGACTGATTCCACTGCGTCTATCCTCACGGCGGGCTTGCTCGGTGAGAAGTACATCGGCCTCAGCGTGGGCGGGGAAGACACCTTGCTCAAGGATGGTGGGACTATCCACGACACCCAGTCGTCGCTGGTGCTGGAAGATCTGATCGGTAAATTCCTGCTCAATACCGTGAACAAAGACGCCAAATGAGGAGTTTTTCCATGATCTCGATGTTGCGACGTAGTCTGCTGGTGCTGCTGGCGACCTTGCCGCTGATGGGCAATGCCCTGGCAGACACGTCGGCCCACGATCTGGTCAAGAGCACCACTGACCGGATGCTGGCTGACCTGACCGCCAACAAGGCCCAGTACAAGCAGAACCCCAAGGCCTTCTATGATGCGCTGAACACCATCGTCGGCCCGGTGGTGGACGCCGAAGGTATTTCCAAAAGCATCATGACGGTCAAGTACTCGCGCAAAGCCACGCCCGAGCAGATGAAAACCTTCGAAGAGAACTTCAAGAAGGGGCTGTTCCAGTTCTACGGCAATGCCTTGCTGGAGTACAACAACCAGGGCATCACCGTCGATGCGCCCAAGGATGAGTCGGGTGATCGCACCAGCGTCGGCATGACCGTCAAAGGCAACAACGGTGCCGTCTATCCGGTTTCCTATACCCTTGAGAAAATCAACGGTGAGTGGAAGCTGCGCAACGTGATCATCAACGGCATCAATATCGGCAAGCTGTTCCGCGATCAGTTCGCCGATGCGATGCAGCGTAACGGCAACAACCTGGACCAGACCATCAACAACTGGGCTGGCGAAGTGGAGAAGGCCAAGGCCGAATCCGAGAAGAACCCGCAGAAGGGGGCGCAGAGTGAGTGAAGCCAGCGTTCGCTCCGGTGAAGCAGGTGAACTGCTGCTGGCCGGCGTGATCGACTACAGCACCGGCCCGGCCTTGCGCAAGGACGGGCAGGCGCTGATCAAGGCCAGCGCTGCGCCGGCCCTGGTGGTCGACTGTTCCGCCGTGGAGAAATCCAGCAGTGTGGGCCTGGCCTTGCTGCTGGCGTTCATGCGTGACGCCGCCGAGGGTGGCAAAGCCCTGAGCATTCGCGCCATGCCGCAAGACATGCGCGAAATCGCCGAGGTTTCCGAGTTGACGGAAATCCTCGGCGTTCATTGATGTTATTACTGACAAGAGCGCCATGAATAAAGAAGCCCCCCGTCAGAGTCCTGCAATGCGGGGTTCGCAGGCGCGGGGCTTTTTTTGTATGATGGCCAACCCGTGCGCGTTGGGCGCCGATTGAGGTTGAGCATGCAGGCCTACGAAGTAAAGAGCTTCCTTGAAGGAAAGCTGTCGGGCTCTCTTTCCCAAGTGCAGGTCGAAGTTGAAGGCGAAGGCTGCAACTTCCAGCTGAACGTGATTAGCGACGAACTGGTGGCCCTGAGCCCGGTGAAGCGTCAGCAGAGCATCTATGCCCATTTGAACCCGTGGATCGCTGATGGCAGCATCCATGCGGTCACTATGAAATTTTTCAGCCGCGCGGCTTGGGCCGAGCGCACCTGAGCCTGAATTGGCGCCGAGACCCTTATGGACAAACTGATTATTACTGGCGGCGTTCGTCTTGATGGCGAAATCCGCATTTCCGGGGCGAAGAACTCCGCCCTGCCGATCCTGGCCGCCACCCTGCTGTGCGACGGCCCGGTCACTGTTGCCAACCTGCCGCACCTGCACGACATCACCACCATGATCGAGCTGTTCGGGCGCATGGGCATTGAGCCGGTGATCGACGAGAAGCTCAGTGTGGAAATCGATCCACGCACCATCAAGACCCTGATCGCACCTTACGAGCTGGTGAAAACCATGCGTGCGTCGATCCTGGTGCTGGGTCCGATGGTCGCCCGTTTCGGCGAGGCCGAAGTTGCCCTGCCTGGCGGTTGCGCCATCGGCTCGCGTCCGGTTGACCTGCACATCCGCGGCCTGGAAGCCATGGGCGCGGTGATCGACGTCGAAGGCGGCTACATCAAGGCCAAGGCGCCAGAAGGCGGCCTGCGTGGGGCGAACTTCTTCTTTGATACCGTCTCCGTGACCGGTACCGAGAACATCATGATGGCCGCTTCCCTGGCCCGTGGCCGCAGCGTGCTGCAGAACGCCGCGCGTGAGCCGGAAGTGGTCGACCTGGCGAACTTCCTCAACGCCATGGGCGCCAAGGTCAGCGGTGCCGGTACCGACACCATCACCATCGACGGTGTCGAGCGTCTGCATTCGGCCACCTACAAGGTGATGCCGGACCGTATCGAGACCGGTACCTACCTGGTGGCCGCGGCCGCTACGGGTGGTCGAGTCAAAGTCAAGGATACCGATCCGACCATTCTCGAAGCGGTGCTGGAGAAGCTGAAGGAATCCGGTGCTGAAATCACCACGGGTGAGGACTGGATCGAGCTGAACATGCATGGCAAGCGTCCGAAGGCCGTCAACGTGCGCACCGCGCCGTACCCGGCGTTCCCGACCGACATGCAGGCCCAGTTCATCTCGCTCAACGCCATCGGTGAAGGTACCGGTGCGGTGATCGAGACCATTTTCGAAAACCGCTTCATGCACGTGTACGAGCTGCATCGCATGGGCGCCAAGATCCAGGTCGAAGGCAACACCGCTATCGTGACCGGTACCGAACGCCTGAAAGGCGCACCGGTCATGGCCACCGACCTGCGGGCTTCTGCCAGCCTGGTGATTTCGGCCCTGACCGCTGAAGGCGACACGCTGATCGACCGCATCTACCACATCGACCGTGGTTATGAGTGCATCGAAGAGAAGTTGCAGATGCTCGGCGCCAAGATCCGCCGCGTTCCGGGCTAGTGCCTGACGCTGCCCTGTAGGAGCCGGCTTGCCGGCGATGGACGCGAAGACACCGCGGTGTTTCAGTTGTACCGTGTCGTCGTTGAAGTTTATCGCCAGCAAGCCGGCTCCCACAGGGGAGGCGGACCAGTCTGTTAGAGTGTTGCAATATCCTGATTGAAGGACTGAGTTTCCCCATGCTGACCATTGCACTGTCCAAGGGCCGCATTCTCGACGACACCCTGCCGCTGCTTGCAGAAGCGGGCATCGTACCGACCGAGAATCCGGACAAAAGCCGCAAGCTGATCATCCCCACGACCCAGGACGACGTTCGCCTGCTGATCGTACGGGCCACTGACGTGCCGACTTATGTCGAGCATGGTGCGGCCGACCTCGGTGTGGCCGGTAAAGATGTGCTGATGGAATACGGCGGCCAGGGTCTGTATGAGCCCCTGGACCTGCAGATCGCCCAGTGCCGGCTGATGACCGCCGGTGCCATCGGTGCCGTCGAGCCCAAGGGCCGTCTGCGGGTGGCGACCAAGTTCGTCAACGTTGCCAAGCGCTACTACGCCGAACAGGGCCGTCAGGTCGATATCATCAAGCTCTACGGCTCCATGGAGCTGGCGCCATTGATCGGCCTGGCCGACAAGATCATCGACGTCGTCGACACCGGCAATACCTTGCGGGCCAACGGCCTGGAACCCCAGGAACTGATCGCGACCATCAGTTCGCGCCTGGTGGTGAACAAGGCTTCGATGAAAATGCAGCACGCCCGCATCCAGTCCCTGATCGACACCCTGCGCAAGGCAGTCGAGTCGCGACACCGCAACTGATTCAATTGCGCGGCCTTGAGCCGCGCCCATCTATCCGTGTCATAGCCAGAATTCTCAGGTGCCCACGCGGATGGCTTGGTAGTCTTGCGGCGCCTGAGATTTGTTGTTCTCCCATTATTGAGGCTCCCGCTATGACCACGTCTACCGCAATTCGCCGACTCAACGCTGCCGATCCTGACTTCGCTCATCATCTGGATCATCTGTTGAGCTGGGAAAGTGTGTCCGACGACTCGGTCAATCAGCGGGTGCTGGACATCATCAAGGCCGTGCGCGAGCGTGGCGATGCGGCGTTGGTGGAGTTCACCCAGCGTTTCGACGGCCTGGAAGTCGCGTCCATGGCTGACCTGATCCTGCCCCGTGAGCGCCTTGAACTGGCCCTGACGCGGATCACCGAGGCGCAACGCCAGGCCCTGGAAACAGCCGCCGAGCGTGTGCGCAGCTACCACGAAAAACAGAAACAGGACTCCTGGAGCTACACCGAGGCCGACGGCACGGTGCTCGGTCAGAAGGTCACGCCGTTGGACCGCGCCGGTTTGTACGTGCCGGGCGGCAAGGCGTCCTATCCGTCTTCGGTGCTGATGAACGCGATTCCGGCCAAGGTGGCGGGGGTTGCCGAAGTGGTGATGGTGGTTCCGACTCCCCGTGGTGAGATCAACGAACTGGTACTGGCGGCGGCGTGCATCGCCGGCGTCGACCGGGTGTTCACCATCGGTGGCGCCCAGGCGGTTGCGGCGTTGGCCTACGGCACCGAGAGCGTGCCCAAGGTCGACAAGGTGGTCGGTCCCGGCAATATCTATGTGGCCACGGCCAAGCGTCACGTATTTGGCCAGGTCGGTATCGACATGATTGCCGGACCGTCGGAGATCCTGGTGGTTTGCGACGGCCAGACCGACCCCGACTGGATCGCCATGGACCTGTTCTCCCAGGCCGAGCACGACGAAGATGCCCAGGCGATCCTGGTCAGCCCGGACGCTGCGTTCCTCGACCAGGTCGCCGCGAGCATCGCCAAGCTGCTGCCGACCATGGAGCGCGCGGCCATTATCGAAACCTCGATCAACGGCCGTGGCGCCCTGATCCAGGTGCGTGACATGCAGCAGGCGATTGATGTGGCCAACCGCGTTGCGCCGGAGCACCTGGAACTGTCGGTTGCCGATCCGCAGGCCTGGTTGCCGCAGATTCGTCACGCGGGGGCGATCTTCATGGGCCGTCACACGTCCGAGGCCCTGGGCGACTACTGCGCCGGTCCCAACCACGTGTTGCCGACTTCCGGTACCGCACGCTTCTCGTCGCCGCTGGGGGTGTATGACTTCCAGAAACGTTCGTCGATCATATTCTGCTCGGAGCAGGGCGCGTCCGAACTGGGCAAGACCGCTTCGGTCCTGGCCCGTGGCGAGTCGCTGAGCGCTCACGCCCGCAGTGCGGAATATCGGATCGTCGCTGATAAGGAACAGGGGAAACAAGCATGAGCAAGTTCTGGAGCAAATTCGTCAAGGACCTGGTGCCTTATGTGCCGGGTGAACAACCGAAGCTGACCAAGCTGGTCAAGCTCAACACCAACGAAAACCCCTACGGTCCTTCGCCCAAGGCCCTGGCCGCGATGAAGGCCGAAGTGAGCGACGACCTGCGCCTGTACCCGGACCCTAACGGTGATCTGCTCAAGCAGGCCGTGGCCGAATACTACGGCGTGAAGACCAACCAGGTGTTTCTCGGCAACGGTTCCGACGAAGTCCTGGCGCACATTTTCTACGGTCTGTTCCAGCAGGACCGGCCGCTGCTGTACCCGGATATCAGCTACAGCTTCTACCCGGTGTACTGTGGCCTGTACGGTATTACCTTCGAGGCCTTGCCGCTGGACGAGCAATTCCAGATCCGTGTCGCGGACTATGCGCGGCCTAACGGCGGGATCATTTTCCCCAACCCGAACGCGCCGACCGGTTGCCTGCTGGCGCTGGACGCGGTGGAGCAGATCCTCAAGGCCAGCCCGGATTCGGTGGTGGTGGTCGACGAGGCGTATATCGACTTCGGCGGCGAAACGGCTATCGGCCTGGTGGATCGTTACCCGAACCTGCTGGTGACCCAGACCCTGTCCAAATCGCGTTCCCTGGCCGGTCTGCGGGTCGGCCTGGCGGTCGGGCATCCGGACCTGATCGAGGCCCTGGAGCGGATCAAGAACAGCTTCAATTCCTATCCGCTGGACCGCATCGCGATTGCCGGCGCGGCGGCGGCGTTCGAGGACCGTGGGTATTTCGAAGACGCCTGCCGCAAGGTCATCGACAATCGCGAGGGGTTGGTGGCGCAGTTGCAAGCCAAGGGGTTTGAGGTATTGCCGTCGGCGGCGAACTTCATCTTCGCCCGCCACCCGCAACACGATGCGGCAGCGCTGGCGGCCAAGGTTCGGGAGCAGGGCGTGATCGTGCGGCACTTCAAGCAGGAGCGTATTGCCCAGTTCCTGCGCATCACCATTGGTCTGCCTGAGCAGAACCAGGCGTTGATCGACGCCCTGGGCGATCTCTAGTTTCTGGCTTGTGATGTAAGTTTCCAACCTGAGTTATCTCTGTGGTCAGTCAGTGCCTGGACTGACCACAGACTTCCCCAACGCCGATCTGGCGACTCCCCCCCTATTGATTTGAACGACGAGCCCGGCCCGGTCGATGCTGTCGCGTTGCTGAACGGCCTTCATATTCATGACGTCGACGAAGTCATCAGCTCACGTGATCCCATTCTCAAATGGCACAATGACATGAGCCTTCGACTGCTTGCCTGTGCTGTTTCTAATGGCAGTTCCTGGGCTCGGTTGTTCAGGTTGAAGTGCGCTTGAAAACCTCAGGTAGTTGCGCTTGGCAGTTGTTCAGGATGTGCTTGCCACCCTCGGCAAGCGTTACTCGCGTCACACGTTTGGTGAGTCTCAAATGGACTCGTCAGGTCAGACATTCAGGGAAAATGTGATGCTTAAAACACTATCTGCCGCTGTGCTTGGTTTGATCTGCGGTTCGGCGTATGCCCAATCGGTCGATGCGCCGCCCTTGAAGGCCGGGGATAGCTGGGTCTATACCGACACCGTGGAAACCGGGCCGCAAGGTTTCTCGAGTAAGAACACACTGATGACGGTCGAGCGCGTTGACAGCCACAGCGTGCTGATCAGCGCCAAGCAGGACGGGTCCAACCAGCCACCGGTTGAAACCATGGTCGGCCTGGACTGGAGTCGCTCCCGTGATATCAACGGTAAGCAGCAGGTGATCAATCGCCCGTTGAACTTTCCCTTGAGCGAAGGCAAGACCTGGGCAGTCGACTACACCGAACTGAACCCTAACCGTCTGCATTCCAGCGAGACCTTTCATAACGACTATGTCGTCACCGGTTGGGAAGATGTCGAGGTGCCAGCGGGCAAGTTCAAGGCGCTGAAAATCGAAGCCGACGGTCAGTGGTCGGCGATGCTGGCGCCCGTTGCGGTAGGGGGAGCGCAGGCGGTGGCGACACCGGGTCGTGTCACCACGGTTTCAACCGCTCAACGGGTCGCGGCCCGCCCGGTCAGCGGTCGTCTGTACAAGGCGTTCTGGTATGTGCCGGCCGAGAAGCGCTTTGTAAAGTCGGTTGAAGAGTTTTACGACACCAAAGGTGTTCGTTCGCAGCGCTTCACCGAGGAACTGAAGTCGTCCAAGATAACTGGCTGATACTTCATCATCTCCAGGCACCTTCGGACAAGGTGCCTGGAGATCTTCGCGGGCAAGTACCGTTGCCATAGGCCCCACGTGGTTTCTGTGGGAACGGAGCTTGAAGCGCTTGTCTTATTGCTCTTCCTGCGGCGGCGTCTGCTGCGGTGGTCTCAGGCCGATCTCCGCCATCAGCTTGATCTCCTTGCCGTTGCGCAGCACCTGGATGGCGACCTTGTCGGTCGGCTTGATCCGCGCCACCTGATTCATCGAACGACGACCGTCCGTGGCCGGCTCGCCGTCGATGCTGAGAATCACGTCGCCCAGTTGCAGGCCGGCCTTCTGCGCCGGACCGTCACGGAACACCCCCGCCACCACGATACCCGGACGCCCACTGAGGCCGAAGGACTCTGCCAGGTCCTGGGTCAGGGGTTGTACTTCGATCCCCAGCCAACCGCGAATCACCTGGCCGTGCTCGATGATCGCCTTCATCACCTCTACCGCCAGATTGATCGGGATCGCAAAGCCGATGCCCTGGGAGCCGCCGGATTTGGAGAAAATCGCGGTGTTGATGCCGGTCAGGTTGCCGTTGGCGTCCACCAGCGCGCCGCCGGAGTTGCCGGGGTTGATCGCCGCGTCGGTCTGGATGAAGTCTTCATAGTTGTTCAGGCCCAGCTGGTTACGGCCGGTGGCGCTGATAATGCCCATGGTGGTGGTCTGGCCGACCCCGAACGGGTTGCCGATGGCCAGGGCGATATCGCCGATGCGGATCTGGTCCGAACGGCCGATGGTGATCGACGGCAGGTTCGGCAGATCGATCTTGAGCACCGCGAGGTCGGTTTCCGGATCGCTGCCGACCACCTTGGCCAGGGTTTCGCGGCCGTCCTTGAGGGCCACCACGATCTGGTCGGCGCCGGCGGTCACGTGGTTGTTGGTCAGCAGGTAGCCGGTGGAGCTCATGATCACCCCCGAGCCCAGGCTCGACTCCATGCGCTTCTGCTTGGGCAGGTTGTCGCCGAAGAAACGCCGGAACTGCGGGTCCTCGAACAACGGATGGTTGTTCTTGTTGACCATCTTGGTGGTGTACAGGTTGGCTACCGCCGGCGCGGCCAGGTCCACGGCGTCGGCATAGGAGTAGGGACCCTGCTGGTGGAGGGTGATCTGCGGCGCCTGTTGCAGGTTCACGTCGAGGTTGGGCAGGCCGACCCATTGCGGGTAGCGCTGGATGATCAGCAAAGCGACCAGCACACCGGCCAGCAACGGCCAACCAAAGAAACGCAGAGCCTTGAGCATTGAGCAAAGTCCTGGAAGGTTGCAGGCCATGTCGGACGGCCCATAATGTGGCGCATTATACGAGGCCGCGGGCGCCTCTGAATGGGATATTCAGGAGTTTTTATGGCGGTTTCATTGAATACGTTGGTACAGGAAGCGGATCGCTTTCTGAACAGTGCACGGATTGCCGATTATTGCCCCAACGGCCTGCAGGTCGAGGGCCGGCCGCAGGTCATGCGCATCGTCAGCGGTGTGACCGCCAGCCAGGCGCTGCTGGACGCGGCCGTCGAGGCCGGGGCGGACCTGATTCTGGTGCATCACGGTTACTTCTGGAAGGGCGAGGACCCTTGCGTCACCGGCATGAAGCAGCGCCGGCTGAAGACCCTGCTCAAGCACGATATCAGTTTATTGGCCTATCACCTGCCGCTGGACCTGCATCCGGAGGTCGGTAACAACGTGCAACTGGCGCGGCAGTTGGAGATTACCGTGGAAGGCCCGCTGGATCCGGAAAATCCGAAGATTGTCGGATTGGTCGGTTCCTTGAACGAACCGATGACCGCCCGTGACTTTGCCCGCAAGGTCCAGGAAGTCCTGGGGCGCGAGCCGTTGCTGATCGAAGGCAATGACATGATTCGTCGGGTCGGCTGGTGTACCGGCGGTGGCCAGGGGTATATCGACCAGGCGGTATTGGCCGGCGTGGACCTGTACCTGAGTGGCGAGGCCTCCGAACAGACCTTCCACAGTGCCCGGGAGAACGGCATCAGCTTTATCGCCGCCGGTCATCACGCCACCGAGCGTTATGGCGTACAGGCATTGGGTGAATACCTGGCGCGACGTTTCGCGCTGGAGCATCTGTTTATCGATTGCCCGAATCCCATCTAGGCAGCCAAACGCGCCGGTATATTCTTATACCGTTTCGATCTAGTCGGGCTCCTCAATAGAATAGGGTGCTGTGCTAGCATGCCTCGCTCGAACACGGCCCGCTGGCCGTCCATAAGAACGCTTTTCGTGAGTAGCCATGGTCGACAAACTGACGCATCTGAAACAGCTGGAGGCGGAAAGCATCCATATCATCCGCGAGGTGGCCGCCGAGTTCGATAATCCGGTGATGTTGTACTCCATCGGTAAAGACTCCGCCGTGATGCTGCACCTGGCGCGCAAGGCGTTTTTCCCGGGCAAGCTGCCGTTTCCGGTGATGCATGTCGACACCCGCTGGAAATTCCAGGAGATGTACAGCTTCCGCGACAAGATGGTTGCCGAGCTGGGCCTGGACCTGATCACCCACGTGAACCCGGACGGCGTGGCCCAGGGTATCAACCCGTTCACCCACGGTAGCGCCAAGCACACCGACATCATGAAGACCGAGGGCCTCAAGCAGGCCCTGGACAAGCATGGCTTCGACGCAGCTTTCGGCGGCGCCCGGCGTGACGAAGAGAAGTCGCGGGCCAAGGAACGCGTCTACTCCTTCCGTGACAGCAAGCACCGCTGGGACCCGAAGAACCAGCGTCCGGAGTTGTGGAACGTCTACAACGGCAAGGTCAACAAGGGTGAGTCGATCCGTGTCTTCCCGCTGTCGAACTGGACCGAGCTGGACATCTGGCAATACATCTACCTCGAAGGCATCCCGATCGTGCCGTTGTACTTCGCCGCCGAACGCGACGTCATCGAGAAGAACGGCACCCTGATCATGATCGATGACGAGCGGATCCTCGAGCACCTGTCCGATGAGGACAAGGCGCGCATCGTCAAGAAGAAGGTGCGTTTCCGTACCCTTGGCTGCTACCCGTTGACGGGCGCGGTGGAGTCCGAGGCTGAAACCCTCACGGACATCATTCAGGAAATGCTCCTGACGCGTACTTCCGAGCGCCAGGGCCGGGTCATCGATCACGATGGCGCAGGCTCAATGGAAGATAAAAAACGTCAGGGCTATTTCTAAGTAGGGTCTAAGCATGTCGCATCAATCTGATTTGATCAGCGAGGACATCCTCGCCTACCTGGGCCAGCACGAGCGCAAGGAACTGCTGCGTTTCCTGACCTGCGGCAACGTCGACGACGGCAAGAGCACCCTGATCGGGCGCCTGCTGCACGACTCCAAGATGATCTACGAAGACCATCTGGAAGCCATCACCCGCGATTCGAAGAAAGTCGGCACCACCGGTGACGACATTGACCTGGCATTGCTGGTCGACGGCCTGCAGGCCGAGCGTGAGCAGGGCATCACCATCGATGTCGCCTATCGCTATTTCTCTACCGCCAAGCGCAAGTTCATCATCGCCGACACCCCCGGCCATGAGCAGTACACCCGCAACATGGCCACCGGTGCTTCCACCTGTGACCTGGCGATCATCCTGGTGGACGCTCGCTACGGCGTGCAGACTCAGACCCGTCGCCACAGCTTTATCGCCTCGTTGCTGGGGATCAAGCACATCGTCGTCGCCATCAACAAGATGGACCTCAAGGACTTCGACCAGGGCGTGTTCGAGTCGATCAAGGCCGACTACCTGAAGTTCGCCGAAGGCCTGAAGCTGAAGCCGACCAGCATGCATTTCGTGCCGATGTCGGCCCTGAAGGGCGACAACGTGGTGAACAAGAGCGAGCGTTCGCCCTGGTACACCGGCCAGTCGCTGATGGAAATCCTCGAGACCGTGGAAGTGGCGGGTGACCGCAACTTCACCGACCTGCGTTTCCCGGTGCAGTACGTCAACCGGCCGAACCTGAACTTCCGGGGTTTTGCCGGCACCCTGGCCAGCGGCATCGTGAAGAAAGGCGACGACGTGGTCGTGCTGCCGTCGGGCAAGAGCAGCCGGGTGAAGTCCATCGTCACCTTCGAGGGCGAGTTGGAAAGCGCCGGTCCCGGCCAGGCCGTGACCTTGACCATGGAAGACGAGATCGACATCTCCCGTGGTGACCTGTTGGTGCATGCCGACAACGTGCCGCCGGTGACTGACAGCTTCGAAGCCATGCTGGTGTGGATGGCCGAAGAGCCGATGCTGCCGGGCAAGAAATACGACATCAAGCGCGCTACCAGCTACATGCCGGGTTCGATTGCCAGCATCGTCAACAAGGTCGATGTGAACACCCTGGAAGAAGGTCCGGCCAGCGCCTTGCAGTTGAACGAGATCGGCAAGGTCAAGATCGCCCTGGATGCACCGATTGCCCTGGACGGTTACGAGAGCAACCGCACCACCGGCGCGTTCATCATCATCGACCGCCTGACCAATGGCACCGTCGGCGCCGGCATGATCGTCGCCCAGCCGCTGGCCCATGGCAGCGCCACCCATCACGGCAAGCTGGCCCATGTGGCTACCGAGGAACGCGCCCAGCGTTTCGGCCAGCAACCGGCGACGGTGCTGTTCACCGGTTTGTCGGGCGCGGGCAAGAGCACCTTGGCCTATGCCGTTGAGCGCAAGCTGTTCGACCTGGGTCGTGCGGTGTTCGTGCTGGACGGCCAGAACCTGCGTCATGACCTGAACAAGGGCTTGCCGCAGGACCGTGCCGGGCGTACCGAGAACTGGCGCCGTGCCGCCCACGTGGCGCGTCAGTTCAACGAGGCTGGCCTGCTGACATTGGCTGCGTTCGTTGCACCGGATGCCGAAGGCCGTGAACAGGCCAAGGCGCTGATCGGCAGCGAACGTATGTTGACGGTCTATGTCCAGGCTTCGCCGCAGGCTTGCCAGGAGCGTGATCCCCAAGGGCTGTACGCGGCCGGTGGCGATAACATTCCGGGCGAGTCGTTCCCGTACGACGTGCCGTTGAACGCCGATCTGGTGGTGGACACCCAGGCGTTGTCGTTGGAAGACAGTGTGAAGAAAGTCCTGGAACTGTTGCGTGAGCGTGGTGCGATATAGGTGAGAAGCAGCGGTAAGCTTCAAGCGCCAAGCTGCAAGTAAAAGCCCGCAGTCGAGTGATCGGCTGCGGGCTTTTTTGCGAGTGCCGGGATGCTAATTGTGGCGAGCGGGCTTGCCCGCGCTGGGACGCGAAGCGGCCCTAAAACCAGTGATCGCGGTATGTCAGGTAGAACACGGTGATCGGTTTTGCGACTGCTGCGCAGCCGAGCGCGGGCAAGCCCGCTCGCCACAAAGGGGGCACCTCAGCGCTTGACGGGATACTCGCGATGCATCTGCTCCAGCATCTCATCCTTGTCTTCCCACAACCGGTTGATCCAAGCCTGGAACTCCGCCCGGTACTCGACATCCTGGTCATAGTTGCGCCCGATGAATTGCGCCGGGATCTTCAACTCCGCGACCTTCACCACCACCTCGCGCACATTGCCGCACAATAAATCCCAATACCCCGGCTTGCCGCCCGGATAATGAATGGTCACGTCGACAATGGACTCCAACTGCTCGCCCATGGCATCCAGCACAAACGCGATGCCGCCGGCCTTGGGCTTCAACAGATAACGAAACGGTGATTGCTGCTGGGCATGCTTGCCCGCCGTGAACCGTGTCCCCTCGACAAAGTTGAAGATACCCACAGGGTTGTTGCGAAACTTCGCACAGGTGTTGCGGGTGGTTTCCAGGTCCTTGCCTTTCTTCTCCGGATGCTTCTCCAGGTAGGCCTTGGAATAACGTTTCATGAACGGAAAGCCCAGGGCCCACCAGGCCAGGCCAATCACTGGCACCCAGATCAGCTCCTGCTTGAGAAAGAACTTTAGTGGGCGGATCTTCCGGTTGAACAGGTACTGCAGGACCATGATGTCGACCCAGCTCTGGTGGTTGCTGGTGACCAGGTAAGAGTGCTGGTAATCCAGGCCCTCAAGGCCGCTGACCTGCCAGCGGGTCCGCCGCACCAGTTGCATCCAGGCCTTGTTGTTGCTGATCCAGGCCTCGTGGGTGTGGTTCATCAGCCAATGGCTCAGACGCTGGGCCAGGGCAAAGGGCAGGGCCTTGAGCAGGGCCACGCAGAACAGGAATGAACACAGCAGGATGGTGTTCAACGCCAGCAGCAGCGAGGCGATGACGCCACGCACGGGCGCCGGGAGAAAGTCGAGCATGGTCTAGATATCCACAGGTCGGTTGGCGGCTTGGATCGCGGTGAGGGCGATGGTGTAGACGATATCGTCCACCTGGGCGCCACGCGGCAGGTCGTTGACCGGTTTGCGCAGGCCTTGCAGCATCGGTCCCAGGCTGACGCAGTCGGCGCTGCGTTGCACCGCCTTGTGGGTCGTATTGCCGGTGTTCAGGTCGGGGAACACGAACACCGTGGCGCGTCCCGCCACCTGGCTGTTGGGCGCCAGTTGCCGGGCCACGGTTTCATTGGCCGCGGCGTCGTACTGCAACGGGCCGTCGATCAGCAAGGTGCGCTGGGACTCGTGGGCGAGCAGGGTGGCTTCGCGGACTTTCTCGACTTCCTCGCCGCTGGCCGATTCGCCGCTGGAGTAGCTGATCATCGCCACCCGTGGCGTGATACCGAACGACTGGGCCGAGTCGGCGCTTTGCAGGGCGATTTCCGCCAGTTCCGCCGCCGACGGATGGGGGTTCATCACGCAGTCGCCATAGACCAGCACCTGGTCCGGGAACAGCATGAAAAACACCGACGAGACCAGTGTGCAACCTGGCGCGGTCTTGATCAGTTGCAGGGCCGGGCGGATGGTGTTGGCGGTGGAGTGGATAACCCCGGAGACCAACCCATCGACTTCGTCCAGCGCCAGCATCATGGTGCCGATCACCACCGTGTCTTCCAGTTGCTGCTCGGCCATCGGCGTGTTCAGGCTTTTGCTTTTACGCAGGGCCACCATGGGTTCGGCGTAGCGCCCGCGAATCAGGTCCGGATCAAGAATCTCCAGCCCCGGCGGCAGTTCGAAACCATGGGCCCGAGCCACCGCTTCGACTTCCGCCGGCTTGGCCAGCAACACGCAGCGGGCAATGCCCCGGGCCTGGCAGATGGCGGCGGCCTGGACGGTGAGCGGCTCGCTGCCTTCGGGCAGGACGATACGCTTGTTGGCTTCCTGGGCCCGCTGGATCAACTGATAGCGGAACACCGCCGGCGTCAGGCGCATTTCCCGTGGGGTGCCGCAGCGCTGGTGCAGCCAGTGGGCGTCGAGGTGCCCGGCGACGAAGTCGGTGATGATCTCCGCGCGCTCGCGGTCATCGATGGGGATTTCCTTGTTCAGGCCGTTGAGCTGGTTGGCGGTGTCGTAGGAGCCGGTGCTCACCGACAGCACCGGCAGCCCCGCCGCCATGGCGCCGCGACAGAGTTCCATGATGCGCGGATCGGGCAGGGTGTCGCTGGTCAGCAACAGGCCGGCCAGGGGCACGCCGTTCATCGCGGCGATGCTCACGGCGAGAATGATGTCGTCGCGATCGCCGGGGGTCACCACCAGTACGCCGGGCTTGAGCAGGTCGATGGTGTTGCGCACCGTACGGGCACAGATGATGATCTTGTTCATCCGCCGCTGTTCGTAGTCCCCGGCGTTGAGCACCTGGGCCCCGAGCAGTTCGGCGACGTCGCGGGTTCGTGGCGCATTCAGGTCCGGCTGGAACGGAATGCAGCCCAGCAGGCGGAAGTCGCCACTGCGCAGCAGCGGTGAATGCTCCTTCAGGCGGGCGGAGAAGTCGGCCATGCTCTCGTCGGTACGGACCTTGTTGAGGATCACGCCGAGCACTTTCGGGTCCTTGGGGCCACCAAACAGCTGCGCCTGCAATTCCACCCGGCCGGAGAGCTCGCTGAGCACCTCGTGTTCCGCCGCCGAGACCAGGATCACCTCGGCATCCAGGCTCTTGGCCAGGTGCTGGTTGACCCGTGCCGCGTAGCTGGCGCTGCGGGTCGGCACCATGCCTTCGACCACCAGCACGTCCTTGCCGACGGCAGCCTGCTGGTACAGGGTGATGATTTCTTCCAGTAGCTCATCGAGCTGGCCGTCGCCGAGCATCCGCTCGACATGGGCCAGGCCCAGGGGCTGTGGCGGTTTCAGGCCATGGGTGCGGGCCACCAGTTCGGTGGAGCGCTCCGGGCCCAGGTCGCCGGGATGGGGCTGGGCGATGGGTTTGAAAAAGCCGACTTTCAGGCCGGCGCGTTCCAATGTACGAACCAGCCCGAGGCTGATCGAGGTCAGACCCACACCAAAATCGGTGGGCGCGATAAAAAAAGTTTGCATGCGTATTCTCTTGAGGAAGCGCAAGTGCGACGGCCTATGTTTGGCTGTCTGCGAAATTCAGTCGCCAAGGTTATCGTTAACCGAGCCCTGAGCGCACCAACCACATTCAAAGGCCTGGGCGATTTTTTCCGCGCGTTGCAGCGGATCCAGCACCCAGGCGCGCGACTGCCAGGGCGGTTGATGGCGCAGGTGCTGGGTATGGCCGCAGGAAAGCTCGGCGACCCAGTGCCCGTCCTCATCCTGATGAAAACCGATAAGGGTTACAGGCATGCTCTTGGCCCGTCTGTCCGGGTTCAGTTCGCTTTCGGACGAATCCTTGTTTAGACTTGTCCGCTCTTTATTCCTATGCAAAAGGTCTCGCTCATAATGACGATCGCTGCCAACAAGGCTGTCTCCATCGACTATACCCTTACCAACGATGCTGGTGAGGTCATCGACAGCTCTGCCGGCGGCGCTCCGCTGGTTTACCTGCACGGTGCCGGCAACATTATCCCAGGTCTGGAAAAGGCCCTGGAAGGCAAGAACGTCGGCGACGAGCTGGACGTGGCTGTTGAGCCGGAAGACGCCTACGGCGAATACTCCGCTGAACTGGTCAGCACCCTGAGCCGCAGCATGTTCGAAGGTGTCGACGAGCTGGAAGTCGGCATGCAGTTCCACGCTTCGGCGCCGGACGGCCAGATGCAGATCGTTACCATCCGCGATCTGGACGGCGACGATGTCACCGTTGACGGCAACCACCCGTTGGCTGGCCAGCGTCTGCACTTCAAGGTCAAGATCATCGAAATCCGTGATGCCAGCCAGGAAGAAGTGGCCCATGGTCACGTCCATGGCGAAGGCGGCCATCACCACTGATTTCTGCTGCTAAGCTCTGGTAGTTGGAAGGCGCCCACGGGCGCCTTTTTTAGTCAGCTGCGGTTTTTAACTGGAAACCGGTCAGGCTGTCAGGCAACAATGTTCGCGTATGAGTCCGGGAAAAACGGGAGTTCGTCATGAGTGCTTTTCACGATCTGACACTAAAAGCGCTGGACGGTCAGGAACTGCCGCTGGCGCCTTTCAAAGGGCATGTAGTGCTGGTGGTCAACGTAGCTTCCAAGTGCGGCTTGACGCCCCAGTATGCCGCCCTTGAGAACCTCTATCAGCAATACAAGGACCAGGGCTTCAGTGTGCTGGGCCTGCCGTGCAACCAGTTTGCCGGGCAGGAGCCGGACTCCGAAGCGGAGATCCAGGCGTTCTGCAGCCTGAATTACGGGGTGAGCTTTCCCTTGAGCAGCAAGCTGGAGGTCAACGGTCATGACCGTCACCAGCTGTACCGGCTGCTGGCGGGCGAGGGCGCGGAGTTCCCTGGGGATATCACCTGGAATTTCGAGAAGTTCCTGATGGGCAAGGACGGCCGTGTACTGGCGCGGTTCTCGCCGCGTACCGCACCGGATGATCCGGCGGTGATCCATGCGATCGAGAAAGCCCTGGCTTGAGGCTGTCCTGATTCAGGATGGCTGCTCCTGCTTCCTGTAGGAGCAGCCGGTCGACGCTCATCGCGAGCAAGCTCGCTCCTACCCCTGTCATCACTCGGATCAATAGTACTGGGCGGCGCCTTTGTGACGGAATATTATCCTGATCATAAATTTCCCTTGCGCCGTGGAGTGCTCCCATGCCCGTTAAAGCTCTGTTCCGACCTTTCCATCTTGGCGCGCTGGAGTTGCCGACCCGTGTGGTCATGGCGCCGATGACCCGTTCGTTTTCCCCGGGCGGCGTGCCCAATTCGAAAGTCATCGAGTACTACCGCAAGCGCGCGGCGGCCGGTGTCGGCCTGATCGTCACCGAAGGCACCACCGTCGGTCACCAGGCGTCCAACGGTTATCCGAACGTGCCGCACTTCTACGGTGAAGCGGCCCTGGCCGGTTGGAAAAAGGTCGTTGATGCGGTGCACGCCGAAGGTGGCAAAATCGTTCCGCAACTCTGGCACGTGGGTAACGTACGGCGCCTGGGCACCGAGCCGGATGCCAGCGTGCCGGGTTATGGTCCGAGCGAGAAGCTCAAGGACGGTCAGGTCGTGGTGCACGGCATGACGAAACAGGACATCGACGAGGTGGTCGCGGCATTCGCCCAGGCGGCCCGTGATGCCCAGAGCATCGGCATGGACGGTGTCGAAATCCATGGCGCCCACGGTTACCTGATCGACCAGTTCTTCTGGGAAGGCACCAACCTGCGTACTGATGAGTACGGTGGCAGCCTGGCCAACCGTTCGCGTTTTGCCATCGAACTGATCCAGGCCGTGCGTGCGGCGGTCGGGCCGGACTTCCCGATCATCTTCCGTTTCTCCCAATGGAAGCAGCAGGATTACAGCGCCCGCCTGGTGCAGACGCCAGAGGCCCTGGGTGAGTTCCTCAAGCCGTTGGCCGACGCCGGTGTGGATATTTTCCACTGCTCCACGCGGCGTTTCTGGGAGCCTGAGTTTGAAGGTTCCGAGCTGAACCTGGCGGGCTGGACCCGCAAGCTGACCGGCAAGCCGACCATTACCGTGGGCAGCGTCGGCCTGGACGGCGAGTTCCTGCAGTTCATGGTCAACACCGACAAGGTGGCCCAGCCGGCGAGCCTGGAAAACCTGCTGGAGCGCCTGGGCAATGACGAGTTCGACCTGGTTGCCGTGGGCCGTGCCCTGCTGGTGGACCCGGATTGGGCGGTGAAGGTGCGTGACGGCCGCGAGCAGGACATCCTGCCGTTCAGCCGTGAGGCGTTGATGAGTTTGGTTTAACCCGCCTACAGGTTTCGCGGGGTTTTCAGGATGCCGTTTGTCGCAATGGCATCCACAGGCAGGGCCGGGACGCGTTGCGCGATAGGCGGCGCGTCACAAGCCCCGCGCAACTGCTTCTCGAACTGCTCGACAATCGCCCCCCAGCCTTGCCGGCTGGCATGCTGGCGGGCGTTGAGGCGAACATTGCGCAAGGTCTCCCGGCCTTCCAGCAACCAGCAGGCGGCATCGCAGAACGCATCCTCGTCACCCGGCATGGCCAGCACGCCGTTGTAACCATGGCGGATATGCTGGGCAGCAGCAGCCTCATCGTAAGCCACCACGCCCAACCCTGATGCCAGCGCTTCGAGCACCACGTTGCCGAAGGTTTCGGTCAGGCTGGGGAACAAAAACAGATCCGCCGACGCATAGTGGCAGGCCAGGGCCTCGCCCCGTTGCGTGCCGCAGAAAATCGCCTCGGGGAGTTCCTTTTCCAACGTGCCGCGTTGCGGGCCATCGCCGACCACGATCAACTTCATCTGCCGCTGTGGATAACTTTCCCGCAGACGCTCGAAGCTGCGTTTGAGCAAACCGAGGTTTTTCTCGGTTGCCAGTCGCCCGACATACAGCAGCGCGATATCGCCCTCCGCCAGCCCCCAACCATCGCGCAGGGCGCTCAAACGCTTGGCGGGATGGAACAGCAGGCTGTCAACGCCGCGGGAGAGCAGTTCCAGGCGCTCGAAATGCCGTCGCTCCAACTCCATGCGCTGGCTGACGCTGGGGACCAGGGTCAACTTGGAGCGGTTATGGAACCAGCGTAGGTAGTGGGTCAGTACCCGTGTCAGCAAGCCCATGCCGTATTGATGGGAATACTGCTGGAAGTTGGTGTGAAAACCGCTGACCACCGAAATCCCCAAGCGCCGGGCCGCGCGCAGGGCCGACAAGCCGAGGGGGCCTTCGGTGGCGATATACAGCACGTCCGGCCGCTGGCGTTTCCAGCGCCGCAGCAACTTGTGCATCGACGACTGCCCCCACTGCAGGCCGGGGTAACCGGGCAGCGGCCAGCCACGGCAAAGCAGCAGTTCGGTATCGCTGGGGCGGGATTGGTCACAGCTCTGGCGCGGGCGTACCAGTTCGATCTGATGCCCGCGGGCGCGCAATCCGTCGCACAATCGGCCAAGGGTATTGGCCACGCCATTGATTTCCGGTGGGAAGGTTTCGGTGATCAGGGTGATATGCAGAGCTGTCGTCATGTTTACAGTGTCGCCCCGGGCGGTTGCGACACTGTGGCTGTTTGATGATGGATTTATGACGAGGCAGCGTTGTACCGCCTCAGCGCTTCTCGCCGGCCACGGCTTCTTCGCCGCGCTCCCGCACCCAGAACAAGGTCGCCCCAGCCACCGCCGCCGGCATCATCAGCAGGTTGACCACCGGCACCAGCAGCACCAGGTAGACCACCCCGCCAAAGCTCATGCACTGCCAGCGTTTCTGCCGCAGCCAGGCGAGCATGCCGTTCCAGCTCAGCTTGTGGTTGTCCGCCGGGTAGTCGATGTACTGGATCGCCATCATCCAGACCCCGAACAGCAGCCACAGCGGCGCGGCGATGATGTTCACCACCGGGATGAACGACAGGATAAACAAGCCGATGGCCCGCGGCAGGAAGTAACCCAGCTTGCGCATTTCCCGCGCCAGGGTGCGGGGGATCATCGCCAGCAGTTCAGCCCAGCTGAAGGCCGGGAAATTGTCGGTGCCGCGCACCACCACTTCGACCTTCTCTGCGAGAAAACCGTTGAAGGGTGCGGCTATCACGTTGGCGATCAGGGTGAAGGTGAAAAACACCATCAACAGCACCAGCACCACGAACAGCGGCCAGAGGATGTAGTTGAGGAAACCCAGCCAGCTCGGCAGGGTCGGCATCAGGGCGTCGACCCAGACACTGAATTGATGACCGGCCAGATAGATCAAACCGACAAACAGCACCAGGTTGATCGCCAGCGGCATCAGGACGAACAGGCGCAGGCCCGGGCTCAGGACCAGCTTCAGGCCCTCGCGCAGATATTGCGGGCCGGACAGGACGGGTGCGGGCATAACGTGCTCCGAAAGAGGGAAAACGCGCCGACCTTACCGACTTTGCCGGGGCGGTGAAAGGTTCGACATTTGCGGTAACAAAGGCGTCCTGAGAACACCGTTCAGGATAGAGACCTGCTATGAGCTGGATTGTTATTGCGTATTTCCTTAATCTTCGTCTCCTCGATACGCTGCACCTCATTATTTTTCAGGACTGTGTGCTACAAGCCTTCCCCAAGTGCTTTCGCAGTCCTTTTTTTATTCCAGCCGGTCCGCCGGCGTTCCGCACCGGTAGTTGACGGGCGGTCGATAGGAGTGAGTCATGTCTGAAGTACGCCATTCGCGAGTGATTATTCTCGGTTCCGGCCCTGCCGGTTACAGCGCCGCGGTCTATGCCGCCCGCGCCAACCTCAAGCCGCTGCTGATCACCGGCATGCAGGCCGGCGGCCAGTTGACCACCACCACCGAAGTCGACAACTGGCCCGGTGACGTGCACGGTCTGACCGGCCCGGCACTGATGGACCGGATGAAAGAGCACGCCGAGCGCTTCGAGACCGAAATCGTCTTCGACCACATCAACGCCGTGGACCTGGCGAAGAAGCCGTACACCCTGGTGGGCGACAGCGGCACCTTCACCTGTGACGCACTGATCATCGCCACCGGCGCCAGCGCCCGTTACCTGGGCCTGCCGTCGGAAGAGACCTTCATGGGCAAGGGCGTTTCCGCTTGCGCCACCTGCGACGGTTTCTTCTACCGCAACAAGCCGGTTGCCGTGGTCGGTGGTGGCAACACCGCCGTGGAAGAGGCGCTGTACCTGGCCAACATCGCCAGCACCGTGACCCTGGTTCACCGTCGTGAAACCTTCCGTGCCGAGAAGATCCTGATCGACAAGCTGCACGCCCGTGTGGCCGAAGGCAAGATCATCCTCAAGCTGAATGCCACCCTGGACGAAGTGCTGGGCGACAACATGGGCGTGACCGGTGCTCGTCTGAAGAACAACGATGGCAGCTTCGACGAACTGACCGTCGATGGCGTGTTCATCGCCATCGGCCACACCCCGAACACCTCGTTGTTCGAAGGCCAGCTGGCGTTGAAAGACGGCTACCTGGTGGTGCAGGGCGGCCGTGAAGGCAACGCCACCGCGACCAGCGTGGAAGGTGTGTTTGCCGCCGGTGACGTGGCTGACCACGTTTACCGTCAGGCCATCACCTCGGCCGGTGCCGGTTGCATGGCGGCCCTGGACACCGAGCGCTACCTCGACGACCTGCAGAACGCTTCGTTCTGATTGCGTCGCCATAAAAAAACCGGCCGCGGCCGGTTTTTTTATGCCCGCGGGTTTCAGGCCAGCTTGGCCAGGCAGGCCTCAAGGATATCCAGCCCTTCCTCCAGCACCGCTGCTTCGGTGGTCAAGGGCGCCAGCAGGCGAATGATGTGCCGCGACTTGCCGCTGGGCATCAGCAGCAAGCCGGCCTCGCGGGCCAGGGCGAGCAATTGCGTCAACTGCGCCGACGCAGGTTTGCCGTCGGTATTGATCAACTCGATACCACGCATGGCGCCGATACCGGTCAAGCGTCCCAGATAGGGCGACAGCTTGCTGGCTTGCCAGGCTTGGTAACGGCTGACCAGCGCTTCTTCCTGTTGCGCACCCCAGGCGTGCAAGTTCGCGTCAGTCATTTCGTCGAGGGTTGCCAGTGCCGCGGCGCAGGCAAGCGGGTTACCTGAATAGGTGCCGCCCAGCCCGCCCTTGGGCAAGGTGTCGAGCAGCGACTTGCGTCCGACCACCGCCCCCAGTGGTACACCGCCGGCAATGCTTTTACCGAGCAGGATCAGGTCCGGTTCGATCCCCAGTCGCGAGAACGCAAAACGCTGGCCGGTGCGTCCGAAGCCGGACTGGATTTCATCGGCGATCAGCAGGATGTTTTTCTCATCGCAGAAGCGTCGCAAGGTCTGGGCGAACTCCACGTCCAGCGCCAGGAAGCCGGCTTCGCCCTGCACCGGTTCGAGAATGAAACAGGCAATGTCCTCGACGTCGATCTCGACACTGAACAACCGTTCCATGGCTTTCAGCGCCTCGGCGCAGGTCACGCCGTTGTCCGCGCTGGGGAAGGGCAGGTGATACACCGGCCCCGGCAGCACGCCGACTTTCTGTTTGTAGGGGGCGACTTTGCCGTTGAGGTTGAGGGTGGCCAGGGTGCGGCCGTGGAAGGCGCCGTCAAAGGCGATGACGGCCGTGCGGCCGGTGGCGCCACGGACGATTTTCAGGGCGTTTTCCGCGGCCTCCGCGCCGCTGTTGGTGAGCATGCCGCTGACCGGGTAAGTCACCGGAATAAACGCCGTCAGGCGATCCATCAGTTCGAGGTAGGGCGCATGGGGGGCGGCGTTGAACGCGTAGTGGGTCAGCCGGGTGGCTTGTTCACGAATGGCCTCGACGATGCGCGGGTGGCAATGGCCGAGGTTGAGCACGCCGATGCCGCCGACAAAATCGATATAGCGTTTGCCGGCGGTGTCCCAGACCTCGGCGTTTTTGCCGTGGCTGAGGCTGATCGGGTGAACGATGGAAATCGACTGACTGATGGTTTCGCTGCTCATGGATGCCTGACTCGAAGAAGGAAGACTTCTTTTTATCTAAGCCGTGAGCAGCGGTCCCCGGCAAACGAAATAAAGTCGCCGGGTCAATCTTAAAAATCGCGATGTGCGTGCCGGGCCCCGAATCAGCGCCGGGTCAGCGGTGCCTGGGTGAAGGTCACACCGGCCAGGCCGTGTTCGATCAACGCGCGGATATTGCCGTGATCGCTGCCTTCCGGGGTCGCCAGTACCGAACGGTAATGCTCGCCGAAGGCCAGCAACGCTTCCTGATCGCTCAAGCCTTCCAGCAGCGCCAGGCCGAGGGTCTTGCACGAGCCTTCGTTCTGCCCGGCGGCGTTTTCCACGCCACCGTTGTTGAAGGCTTGCGGCTGATAGTCGTAACCGGCGGCAACGAAGGCCAGGGTCTCGGCGAAAACATGTTCGCCGCTGTTGAGGCTGGCGCGCAGGGTGTTCAAATCACTCATCATTTCTGGATCCTTCTTAACTGTTACATGTGATATTCACACGCGTATTCAGGGACTTACATATAGTAACTTTTTTTGCTTTTTCTGAAGTCATTTCGAACCAGTGCAAGCTGGGTAATTGCACGGACTTGGCCACCCATTGCATTTGAACTGACCAGGCGTTTGCGTTGGACTTGAACAGGATGCATGGTAGCCATGATCTGCCGAAACCGGATTGTCACGAAGGGCCGCAGCCGAAAGCGGACGCTTTAGGTGCCCCCAATCCGTGTTTACGTTTTTCCTGTTCCCTGTATCAGGGTTGGCTAGTGAAGTGACGAGAATGAGCCTGCCCCTACATAGTCGCGAAATTGACGAAGCTCAGCGACTTTCACGGTACGGCCGTCCTATAGTCCGCCGTGGAGGTTGACGCCGCAGCGGTCGTGCTCGATCATCACGCACTAACGAATCACAAGGAGGAACACCATGTTCTGGATCGAACGATGCGCCGATGGCAGTTATCTACACCAAGGCGTCGAATACCCTCTACCAGCGGAAGCCATTGAGCAGCTCGACGCTTATGAGATCGACAACTCGGGAAATGAAGGGGCTAGGATCGTTTACCCATTCGAGTTGGAAACCAAACACGGATGGTTCAAGTGGGATTTCGTCATCATCGAATACGTTGAGCAAGACGCCGCCAGCTTCGTCGGCTTCGAAATCACCGACTTCCCTGCAGGGGTTCGACTCAAAGACGAGCTGGAGCTTCGCCTGCAAGACGGTTGGCCTGACTGAAGCACTCGACATGACGTCAGCGATGAGTAAAATGCGCCACGCTCGAAAGAAGATATCTCCCCATGATCGATGCAGTTGACCTTTTCTGTGGTGCTGGCGGACTGACCGCCGGCATGCTCAATGCCGGAATTGCAGTGCGGGCGGGCTACGACATCGAAGCCCAATGCGAATACGCCTATCACGAAAATAACCGTGCGGCTTTCGTCGCTTGCGACGTAAAGGACGTGACCGCCGAGCAGCTTCTCGGCTGGTACCGCCCCGAACGCTACCGCCTCCTCGCAGGTTGCGCTCCCTGCCAACCCTTCTCTACGTATAACCAAGGTAGGGATACCCGTACCGATCGTAAATGGCCGCTGCTGTACCATTTCGCGCGCCTAATAGAGGAAACCGAACCTCACCTCGTGACGATGGAAAACGTTCCCGACGTAACCAAGCACCAGGTCTACCGCGACTTCGTCAAAAGCATCGAAAATAAGGGCTACAAGATTTGGGACGGGCGTGTTTCATGCGTCGATTACGGCCTGCCTCAAAAGCGCCGCAGGCACGTGCTTTTGGCATCGAAATTGGGCCTGCCCATCAGCATCATTCCACCAACCCACAAAGATACTCACGTATCGGTGGAGAGCGTGATAAGGCACTTGCCACGTATCGCAGCAGGTCAGTGCGACCCGAATGACCCACTTCATCGAGCAGCGACCCTATCTCTGCTTAACTTCCGGCGAATAACCCATTCGATACCTGGTGGCACCTGGCGAGACTGGCCGAAGGAACTGGTCGCCGAATGTCATCGCAAGGAGAGTGGGAAGACTTACGCCAGCGTTTATGGACGCATGCGAGCGGATGAGCCGGGCCCTACCATGACCACTCTCTGCTTCGGTTTTGGCAATGGCCGCTTTGGCCATCCCATCCAGAACCGTGCGATATCCCTTCGCGAGGCAGCGATCCTGCAATCCTTTCCAGACGACTATGTCTTTATGGAGCCCGAAAACATCACCTTCAAGGCAGTGGGCCGCATGATCGGCAACGCGGTGCCCGTCCGTTTAGGTGAAGTTATCGGCGAAAGCCTGATGAATCATGTCAGGGAGTACGAGGCGCAGCAGGCGGGAGGCCGAATTCGCGCCTGAGCCGAACGTCCAAAGCTACTAAGTCCTTCGTTTCACATTCCCACACGATCAGCACACGCCAGCCCAGCTCCTGCAGTTGGGCTTCCTTTCGAGCATCTCGCGCTACGTTTCCTTCGAACTTCGGAGTCCAGAACTCCGGGCGAGTCTTGGGCGTCGTAGCGTATTTACAACCAGGATGGCGATGCCAAAAACAACCATGCACGAAAACTACGGCGTGATGCTTCGCTAGAACAATATCTGGCGAACCTGGGAGCGACTTGGCGTGAAGCCTGAAGCGAAGCCCGAGCGCGTGCATCGCCTTGCGAACGAGCACCTCGGGCTTTGTATGAGCACGTCGTACGGCGCGCATGATGCCACTTTGCTTGAACGGCCCCTCAGAGGCCATCGACAATGCCCTTTATTCGGCCAGCATGGTGAGAGGCGGCAATGTAGTCCTCATAGATACGAGTAGCCTGGTTAACGAGATCACTGTATGTGCGAATACTGCCATTCATTATTTTCATTCGAGAGTCGTATTCCTCTGCCAGGAAATTCGAATACACCGGCTGTTTCTCAACGATGAAAACAATATCGATCATAGGAGGGCCGCCGGGAAATGGACTGGATGCGGGATTCTCATGAAAATACTGCTTGAGCGCACGCGAGTACTTAGTACCTTGCTCAATCAGAGCATCCATACCAACTGTGAGGCCTGGCTTTTTTAATTCCAGAACGATGAATCTATTAGCAGTGCTCGTATATGCAATATCTAACCTTGCACCTGCCTCAGCCTCCGGACAAATCCTTTTCAGATAGTTGGTAAGCGTCATTTCATATTCTGTTGGTTTCTCTTTGTACCCCCATGAAGGGTCAACCAACCATAGATGCTTATATATATGATCTTGGACTACGCGCTCTTTGACCTGTTGCTCCTTATGCTGATCAAGCTTCCTGATAACACTCAACCTTTGTTCGATCACCTCCATCTGCATAGCGGCTTCGATATCCTCAACGGTAACCATAACCTCCCGAAAACCGCTAATATTTTTTTCGATGTCTATCGACTCAATTGCTTCGATATTATCTTGAACCTTCAATTTCTCGAACGCTAATATCTGCGCTTTCAAAATTTCACGCTTTTGGCTTTTCTGCTCAGCAGCAGTACCATTGAAACGCATGGTGTATATTTTATTGATCAGCTGCTTGGCTTTTTTCTTAAAATTCGGCTTAAGACTTTCTATCCACTCTTCCAGCTTAGGGAACTCATCTACCAACTCTGCAGAGCCTAATTCTCTGCGCCATTCATCCCAATCGGAAGCGATATTCTTGAGCCTAGTTCTTATGTATCCCATAAACTCTTGGAAGCGGGGATCATTTTCCTGTACCCCCTGGCGACTACTTACGGCTATATCCCTCTGGCCGTTAGCATCCAGAACGTCATATTGAAGCTCGCCAACAAGGTAACTATTGAAAACCTTAGAGTCATCAATTCGTTTCTGAATATCTTCTTCAAAGATACGCCCATTGGCCAATAAGGTAATGGCATTATTATTATCGTCATCCTTCTTCAACTGTTCGGGCACAACAACGCTGCCTATGAAGCCATTGACTACGGCCCCAGCTACAGTAACCCCATCAAAATGATGATGTTTCACATGATTGGCACAAAGCGCTAGAGTTGAAGCCTCCGCGTTCCCGAAAGTCCATACAAACTGGATGTCAGGATAGAACCCTCTGTCGGCGAGAGTGATGGGCGTACCGTTGACATGAATTTTGAAGTCGTGTGACTCACCGATCACACTGAAACGCCGGGCTATCCGCCTACGAAGAAAGGACTCGGTGGCGGAGGTCAGATTCTTGTTGAGCGCTTCAAGCTTGATGACGGTGCCCGAACTTTGTATTTCAATTTCATGTGGCGCGACCTTCGGCTCAGGAAAATACTCTCCGTTTCGCTCGATGGTAGTGGCTAGCTCATCAACCAAAACTTTGAACCCATGCTGCGTGTGGCCAGCC
Organism: Pseudomonas gingeri; assembly: GCF_013386165.1. Lineage (GTDB taxonomy): Bacteria > Pseudomonadota > Gammaproteobacteria > Pseudomonadales > Pseudomonadaceae > Aquipseudomonas > Aquipseudomonas gingeri_C. The sequence continues at coordinate 177,295 of NZ_JACAOS010000001.1, forward strand.
ATTCGGCTGTAAAGGGTTACATCGTTTGCCAATGAAAACATGGCTAACTTACCAATCCCTTTACGCCCCATACACTGTCGGCCTTTCGGGGTGATGCTTTCCCCATTATTGCGGCGCGCATATCCCACTGTAAGAAACTTATCTTGAAGAGCACCATAATCCATTCCATGACCGTCATCGGTGATGGTAATCTCACCATTACCTAATTCTATGAAAACATTTTCGGCATCTGCGTCCCAAGCATTCGCAACTATCTCGGTCAAAACCGCTGGAGTGTTGCTGTACAGGCCGATTCCCAAGTGATTGAGAACGTTTGAGTCGATTTTGATTTTTAGGGGGGAAAGAGTGGACATGTTCATCCTTGAAAGTGTTGGTTGTTTTAGTTGACGATCAAAGCTATAAAGTTTAATGCTGCTCAACGTTACTTTGCTGTGCGGCAGATTTGACAAAAAAAGTAAGCGCAGCATCGTATGCTGGTCTTTTTTCTACAAAGGTGTCCTGAGTAAACTCCTCAAAAACATAGTGCATCCAAATTGCTGTGCTAAACATTTTAGTCTCAGTCGATAAGTATTTTTTATAAAATATTTTTTCCAATTCCCTCAACCTACCTAGCACCTCAGCTTCTTTGTTGATATTGCATTCAGCACTGAACTGCTCATTTTTAATTTTAGATTCTTCACCCTGATCAGACGACCAGCTTTTAGAGCACGACTCAACACCTTTTTGCAGCGCAACGAGCACCAAGAACGCTTTTCTCTGACCTGGTGAGAGAACGGAGTAAGCGTTTTCATAATCAGCGATGAGTTCTGGAAAAACGAAACTGGGCACACTATAAGACTCTACAGAGTGTTCCCCTTGCGATATAAAAAGACGTCGATTTTTCATGGTGCTGTCCAGCATATTCAACTGCCAAACTAGGGAGATTTTAATGTCCGCACACTTGAGCAATAATTTTTTCTTAGTCAGATATTGCTGAGTTCTGTGTTTTACGAACTCGACCAAAGGAAGAAAAAGCAGGCCAATTAACGCGCCGATTAATACATATAAAGCTTGCCCGTTGCTCATTTTAGTTCTCCTTAACTAACGAATTAAACATCCATTAGCTACAGCATTTTTATTTCCCAATAGGGTGAGATAAATTGCTGGCCAGCGCTGCAATCATCGTCCTGGTGTAGCCCTGCTCACCATCTGGCAGCAGGCGAAAGTGTTCGAGCAGATCCGCCTCGGCGGCGCTGATGCTGTCCGCCGGGAGCGGTTTCCGTGCTCCACTTACGACGTACAGCACGTCGACGTCCAAGCGCCCACAGCTGCCAGATAAAACGCATCCGGCGCTCCCGATCCTTTCTCGTAATTGATCTGAGTGGTTTTACCCACCCCGCCGGCCGCAGCCATATTGGTCTGATTAAGACCCAGGCGCGACCTTTCTTCCTTCAGCCGAACGCCGATAGCCATTTTTTTGAACCTCAGGCAATTTCAGGATCAAATATCTGAACCAGTATCACCGCGTCATCACACGAAACCGCACTATGCCGAACGGCTACCCCACTGAGCAAGCGTGCAAAGCAGCGCGCGAGCGGCTGCAAAAGCTTGGACTGCCCGCAAAAAACGGGCAGAGCAGAACGACTTCACCCCCCCAGCACCGTGTACGCAGTGCTGAACGGGCGGAAGAAGTGCCTGCGCTGCGTATCGCGCCGGGCCGCTGTGCTGCTGGGTGTTGCCGCTAACCGAAAACTCACGCTTCTTAAAGCCCATTGTCGGCGCTACGTACACAAAGCTCAGTGCTCCGATCGCCGGCCAAGCTGCCGCAGCGGTGCACTTCACGCCAAGTAGTAGCTGGTAGGCATTGCATTGCTCCAATCTTCTCGGTTCGCGGCAACAATTTTATGTATGCAGCTCATTTCATGAGCGGAGATCGACCACCTAACACTTAGCAAGCGCCTAATCATGGGGTTTTCCTTTGGCGAACGCCGCCTGTTGTTCGGCGCTGGCTTCTTGCTGGTATTGGGCTTTCCACTCGGCATAGGGCATGCCGTAGATCACTTCACGGGCGTCGTCGAGGCTGACTTCGATCTGGCGTTCGTCGGCTTCGGCCTTGTACCATTTGGACAGGCAGTTGCGGCAGAACCCGGCGAGGTTCATCAGGTCGATGTTCTGCACATCCTTGCGGCTGTCCAGGTGCGCGACCAGCCGGCGGAAGGCGGCGGCTTCGAGTTCGAGGCGTTCTTGCGTGGTCATTAAGAGGGCTCGCAAAGCGAGCAGTTTCGAGCTTCAAGCTGCAAGCCGCAAGTAAAAAGCGATCAGCTTGCAGCTTAAAGCTTACCGCTCGCAGCCCTAGCGGCTCGCCGCTAGCGTAATCGACACCGATTCGGCAAACCGCAACGCGTGGGGCTTGTCGACTTCGACCTCGGCATACAGCACGGCTTCGTTGCTCATCACCAGGTCCAGCAGTTCCTGGGTCAGGCGTTCGAGCAGGGCAAAGCGGTTGCCCTCCACATGCTGGATGATCGCCTTGGTGATGGTGCGGTAGTTCAGGGCGTGATCGATGTCGTTGTCGCGTACCGCTTCCTGGGCCGCATAGAGGATGGTCAGGTTGATCAGCACATCCTGCTTGTTGAGGATCTCGTCCTCGTTGATACCGATAAAGGTCCGCAGGCACAGGTCCTTGACCCGGATGCGCGCCATGCCTGGTTGAAGTTGTGGCATTACTACTTGCTCCGTCCAATCAGTTGCAGGAACTCCATGCGAGTGGTGCTCGAGTCGCGCAGGGCGCCGAGCATCACCGAGGTGTTCATGGTCGAATTCTGTTTTTCCACACCGCGCATCATCATGCACATGTGCTGGGCTTCGATCACCACCGCCACGCCGGCGGCCTGGGTGACTTGCTCGATGGCGTCGGCGATCTGCCGGGTGAGGTTTTCCTGGATCTGCAGGCGGCGGGCGAACATGTCGACGATCCGGGCGATCTTCGACAGCCCCAGGACCTTGCCGGTGGGCATGTAGGCGACATGGGCCTTGCCGATGAAGGGTAGCAGGTGGTGTTCGCACAGCGAGTACAACTCGATGTCCTTGACGATGACCATCTCGTCATTGTCGGAGGCGAACAGCGCGCCGTTGACCACCTCGTCGAGACTCTGCTCATAGCCGTGACACAGGTATTGCATGGCCTTGGCGGCCCGTTTCGGGGTGTCCAGCAGGCCCTCGCGGTCAGGGTTTTCGCCCAGCCCCAGAAGGATTTCGCGGTAATGCTCGGGCAATGTGGCACTCATGGAAAGGGTTCCTCGCGGGGCGGCTTATTTAAGGTGCCGGCCGCCGTTGACGGTCAAGGTTGTGCCGGTGACATACGGGTTGTCCAGCAGGTAGCGCAGGCTCTGGTAGACCACCCCGGCTCCGGGCTCGATACCCAGGGCCGATTTGGCCAGGGTCCTGGCGCGGTACGCCGCGTCGTCGTCGGGGTTGAACATCAGCAGGGCCGGGGCGATGCCGTTGACCTTGATCCGTGGCGCGTAGCGGGCCGCGAAGGACAGGGTCAGGTTGTCCAGGCCGGCCTTGCTGGCGCAGTAGGCCATGTGCTGGCTGCTGCCCTTGCGGGTGACATCGTCGCTGATGTGCACGATATCGGCCAGCGGCGAGCGTTCCAGCAACTCGGCGCAGTGCAGGTTGATCAGATAGGGTGCTAGCATGTGCAGGCTGAACATCTGGGTAAACGCCGTGCTTTCGTTGCCGGGGCTTTCGCTGATCCAGGCCGAGGCGTTATGGATGATCGCCCGCAGGCTGTCGGTATGCTGCTTCAGCGTCTCGATAAAGGCCAGGATCCCGGCTTCGCTGGAGAAGTCGGCGAACAGCGCAGTCGCGCCAAGGTCGCGCAGGGCCTGGACGCCGGGACGCTCGCTGCGATAGCTGAAGATCACCGGGTAGCCGTCGGCCAGCAGTCGCTCTGCGCAATGCAGGCCGACACGCTGGCCGGCGCCAGTAATCAGGATCGGGGCAGAAGACGGTGGCATCGAAGGCTCGTGGCAAGCGGTGAAGGGGCATCGGTTGACGTTGAAGTCAAAACTATACCAGCCACACCGCTTGTACAACTGCCAAGCCGGCTACCGCGTACCGTCAATGCCGGGCAGCGGCGGTATCGCCCGGCAATGGCAAGGCTTTTGGGCTGTTCAACCAAGCCGCCAGCAGGTGGGTCGACAGTGGAATGAAGAAGTAGACCATCAGCGGAGTCAGCACCAGGGTGCTGACCAGGACCCGTGGCACCAGGCTCAACTCGGCCAGCAATGGCCCGAGGCCAAAGTTGAACAGCAATGACACCGGAAAGAACGCCAGCCAGATCGCCACCGCCTGCTTCCAGCGCGGCGGCCGTTGGCCCGCGGCGCCGAACCAGCCGTCGATGCCACTGACCCGCCGCTCCTGCGGTCCGGCGAACAGGTCGCGGCCACGCACCAGCCAGGCCTTGCGCGAGGCGGAGTGCTCCCAGGCGCCCAGGGTCGCGGCATCGCTGAAGCGGAAAATCATCTGGAATTCGTTGTCACCGGGCGGCGGGGCGAGCACGCCGGAGCCCAGGTAACCGGGAAAGTCGGTGGCGAGCAATTCGCCCTCCTGCAACCAGGCGAGCATGTCCTGGTAGCGGCCATCGGCAACGCGCCGGGCAACCATCATGGTGACGGGTGAGGTAGACATTATGTATCTCCGTAAGACAAGCATGCCGCCCGGGTAGGGTCGATGCGCAACGCAGCGCCGGGGTGGTGGGCTGCGCTTGTGGACAGGCAAGAATTATTCCCTATTCCGGGAAATGCACCAAGACAGTGAGTCGTATTGCGTATGATTTGCAGGGATCTGGATCCATTGGGCTAGAATATCTGTCAATCCTATTCATAAATGTGTGACAGATGCCCGTCATGACCGAACTTGAACCTGCCGCGCCGCTGTTGCGGGCGCTGAAACAGGAAGAGTTGTTCCCCATTCGTGAGGTCTCGCGCCTGACCGGCGTCAATCCGGTCACCCTGCGGGCGTGGGAGCGGCGCTACGGTCTGATTCAACCGACGCGCACCGAAAGTGGGCATCGCCTCTATGCCATGAGCGATATCGAGACGGTCCGCACCATCATGGGATGGATCGAGCGCGGCGTGGCCGTGAGCAAGGTCGGCAAGATCCTGGCGAAAACCAGCGCCCAGGCCCAGCCCATCCACACCCCTTCCGGCATTGCGGCGCAATCGATTGCCCAGGCGGAATGGGACGACTGGCAGACGCAATTGCGCGTGGCGGTCAGCGCTTTCGACGAGCCGGCCCTTGAGCGTCTGTACGGGCAAGTGTTTTCCAGTTATCCACTGACCGTGGTGTTCCAGAATATCCTCCTGCCGCTGTGGCAGCGCTTGCAGCAGGGTGGTGAGTTCGGCCAGGCCAGCGAGTGGCTGTTTCTCGATACCTTCCTGCGTGCGCGTGTTCTGCAGCGTCTGCACCTGGTGCGCGGTCTGCCCTCCCAGCGCATTGTGCTGGCGGCGTTACCGGATCAATGCCGTGAACTCGAATTGCTGGTGGCCGGCCTGTTGCTGGGTGATGGCGACCGCTCCGTCAGCGTCCTGGCCGTCGGCCAGCCCTTCGATGAACTGACCCTGGTCTGTGAAAAGGTCCGGCCCGAGGCGTTGGTGCTGTATTCCAACCGCTCGCCACTGTCCGATCTGCCACGCCGCCTCAACCGTCTGGCGCTGTCGGTGGACTGCGCGGTGATGTTGGCCGGGGATGTCTCGGAGCTATTGCAGGAGCGCCTGGAAGGGTCGAGCATCGGTTGCCTGGGTAACGACGGCCGGCTGATGCGCCGGCGCTTGCAGCAGTTGCTGGCGGGCCGGCTCGACACCTGATCGAACATCAGGCGTCTTCTTTGAGCGGCTGGAGGATTGCGCCAGGTTTATCGCGCAGTGCCGCCGGCTGCCTTCAGTGCATCCAGTTCGGCCTGGACCTCGGCCAGTTGCGCTTCCAGCTGGGCCACCCGCTGTTGCGCCTTGACCTGCACCGTCACGTCTTTTTGCACGCCGACGAAGTAGGTCAGCTGGTCGCTTTGGTTGAACACCGGGGACAGCGACAGTTCGTTCCAGAAATGGCTGCCGTCCTTGCGATAGTTGCGCAGGATCTGCCGGCACGGCTTGCGCGTGTGCAGGGCTTCGCGGATCAGCTCCAGTGCCGGCTGGTCGCGGTCGCCCGACTGCAGGAAGCGACAGTCCTGGTAGAGGATCTCTTCGTTGGTGTAACCGGTCAGGCGTTCGAACGCCGGGTTGGCGTAGATCAGGATATGGTCTTCACCTTCCTGTTCGGCGACCACGATGCCGTCATTCGAGGCGTCAATCACCATTTGCAGCAGTTTGGGATTTATCATCGTTCAAAGCCCCCCGCATTCCGTTGACATGTCCGGCGAAGTTTAAGGCATCGTCTTGAATAATCCATCCCATTTGCTGGCGGCGAAGGGCGGGTTTTGTGAGAAAGTCTCTCATCTGCTGGTATCCTGGGTTTTTTATCAAGCATCAGGATCAGATTGATGAAAGTCGCCATCCTTTCCGGCTCGGTCTACGGCACCGCCGAAGAAGTTGCCCGCCACGCTGAAAAAGTCCTTCGCGAAGCCGGTTTTGAAGCCTGGCACAACTCGCGGGCGACCCTCGCCGATATCCAGGCCTTCGCCCCGCAGGCTTTCCTGGCCGTGACCGCCACCACCGGCATGGGTGAATTGCCGGACAATCTCCAACCCTTGTATAACGCCATCCGCGATCAGTTGCCCGCGGCGTGGCGCGGCTTGCCGGGCGGGGTGATCGGCCTGGGTGACTCCAGCTACGGCGACACGTTCTGCGGTGGCGGCGAACTGATCCGTGAGCTGTTTGCCGAGCTGGGCGTACGGGAAGTCCAGGACATGCTGCGCCTGGATGCCAGTGAAAGCGTCACCCCGGAAACCGACGCCGAGCCTTGGCTGGCCGAGTTCATCAGCGCATTGCGCTGAGGCTGGGTCGCTCGCGCGCCAGCGCCAGCCAGGCCTGGGCGGCCTTGGACAGGTAGGCGCCGCGGCGCCAGATAAAGGTGATGTCCCAGCGCAGGTCGCTCGGTGAACTCAAGGTCAGGCGCACCACCCCGGGCCGTATCAGCGAACGCGCGACCACACTGGGCAGCAGCACCACGCCTTGCCCGGCGGCCACCAGCGCGGCGAGGAAGTCCGCCTGGCCGCTGCGCCCGCTCTCCTTGGGGGTGAACCCGGCTTGCCGACAGGCCTCCATCAAGCGGTGATTGAGGACGAAACTGCGCTGGTACAGCAGAAACGGCGTATCGGCCAATTGCTCCAGGCGGATGGAACCTTCTTCGGCCAGTGGATGATCGGTCGCCAGCAGCACGTCCAGCGGCTCATCGCAAAACGGCTGATGGTCGAACGCCGGATCGCTCGGTTTGAGGCCGCACCCCAGTTCCAGTTCGCCATTCAGCACTGCCGGCTCGATGGTCAGGCTACCGCCTTCGAACAGATGAATGCTGATATTCGGGTAACGCCGCCGGTACTCGGCGAAAAGGCTGGCGAACAGGGCCTCGCCGCCCAGTTGCGGCAAACCCAGACGCAGTTCACCCCGTGCCAGGTGGCTCAGGTCATCCAGTTCGCTGAGCAACTCGTTGCGCAGGCGCAGCATGGCTTCGGCCCGCTGCACGACCACACTCCCGGCTGCGGTCAGCAGGACTCGCGAGCCTTGGCGGTCGAGCAACGGCGTGCCGAGGTCGTGTTCGAGTTGGGCGACCTGCTTGCTCACCGCCGATTGGCTGATGTGCAGGGTTTTCGCCGCCTGGGTGAAGCCGCCTTGACGGACCACTTCGATAAAGCTGCGCAGCTGCTTGAATTCCATGGTCTGATTCCAAAGTGGAATGGCTGTCAGTCTAACAATTCGCTTTCGGGATGGTAGCGACAACTTTAAAATCGGTGTTCTGAGAGGACCGAATCCGATGAACCGTCTGTTGCTGAGAAAATCCTGCCGCTTGCTCGCCGAACTGGCCGTGTTGCTGGGGCTCTATCAGTTGGGCACGTTGTTCGCCGCCTGGAGCCACTGGCCGATTCCCGGTGGGGTGATTGGTCTCGCCTTGCTGTTGTTGGCCTTCGCCAGCGGCTGGGTCAAGCCTGCCACCTTGCAACTGGGGGCCGGGCTATTGATGGCGGAGATGTTGCTGTTCTTCATCCCGGCATTGATGAGCCTGCTGGACTACGGCGCCATGGTCCGCCAGGACGGCTGGCGGATTCTGCTGGTGATCGGCGTCAGTACCCTGGCGGTGATGCTGGCGACCGCCTTTACCGTCGAGTTCGTCTGTCGTTGGAGCGCCCGCCATGAAGCTTGAAGGGATGTCCCTGTTCTGGCTGGGGCTGACCCTGGCCGCCTATGTGTTCAGCCGTTGGGTATATGGCCGCACGGGTCGTTATCTGTTGTCGCCGCTGATCCTGGTGCCGATCGTGTTGCTGGCGGTGGCGGTGCCGCTGCACACGGCGTACGCCGAATATTCGCGCGATACCCACTGGTTGATGCTGATCCTCGGTCCGGTCACCGTGGCTTTCGCGGTGCCGATCTGGCAGCAGCGGCAGATGCTCATGCGTCATGGCCCGGCGTTGCTACTGGGGATGCTCGCCGGCAGCGCGGCGTCCATCGGCACTTCCTATGGGTTGGCCCGGGCATTGTCGCTGGATAACAGGCTGACCCTCTCGCTGGTACCGCGCTCGATCACCACGCCCTTTGCCATGCCGCTGGCGCAGAACCTGGGCGGCGTGCCCGAGCTGACCGCGGTGTTCGTGATGGTCACCGGGGTGTTCGGGGCGTTTCTCGGCGGGCTGTTGCTCAAGTGGTTGCCGCTGCGCAGCAGCCTGGCCCGTGGTGCATTGTTTGGCGTCGGTGCTCACGGTGCCGGGGTCAGTCGCGCCCGGGAAGTGGGCGGTGAAGAGGGCTCGGTGGCGGGCCTGGTGATGGTCCTGACCGGCCTGCTGAATCTGTTTGCCGCGCCCTTGCTGGCCGCCGTGATCTGATCAGCACGGGACAATTCTCATCCTCGGCCGCCTGGCTGACTCGCTGGGTCATCAAGCTGGCTGGCAATGCAACTCCGTTGCGGCAACGGGCTGCTCTAGACTGGTGGGCACTCGAATAAAAACCAGAAACCGCCGAGGTCAGTGCCGTGAACGCAACCCCTGTTAGCGCCGCACCCGATGTGAAGAGCCAAGTCAGCGCCGCCGAATGGCAGACCCGCGTTGACCTGGCGGCCTGTTATCGCCTGGTGGCGATGCACGGTTGGGACGATCTGATCTTCACCCATATCTCGGCCAAGGTGCCGGGCACCGAGGATTTCCTGATCAACCCCTATGGGCTGATGTTCCACGAGATCAGCGCATCGAGCCTGGTCAAGGTCGACCAGGCCGGCAACAAGTTGCTGGAGAGTCCCTACGAGATCAACCCGGCCGGCTACACCATCCACAGCGCCATTCATGAGGTGCGTCACGACGTGACCTGCGTGCTGCACACCCATACCGCCGCCGGTGTCGCGGTGTCGGCGCAGCAGCAGGGGGTGTTGCCCATCAGCCAGCAATCGCTGTTCGTGCTCTCGAGCCTGGCCTATCACGCCTACGAAGGGGTGGCGCTCAACCATGAAGAGAAAGCGCGGCTGCAAGCCGACCTCGGCGAAAACAACTTTCTGATGCTGCACAATCACGGCTTGCTCACCTGTGGTTCGACCATCGCCGACACCTTCCTGATGATGTTTACCTTCCAGCGCGCCTGCGACATCCAGGTGCTGGCGCAAAATGGTGCGGCGCCGCTGATCGTCATCGAACCGCAGATTCTCGCCGGGGCCAAGACCATGGTCGCCGCAGTGACCCGCAGCGCCCAGGGCATGGGCGGTGCGCTGGCCTGGCCGGCGCTGTTGCGCAAGCTGGACCAGCAAGACCCCGGATTCCGGCTCTGAGGCCGCTGTCCGGGAATGGGTCGTTGTGGGCAACGCGGGACTATCCCGCTGCCTTATCGCGTACCATTCAGCCCTGGCCGACTTTATTGTGACCAAAGGCCGGGTGTCCGACACTCGGCGTCTATTTCCATCGGCCCTGGCTGGAGTCCTGTATGAGTGAGTCTGTGCGCTTCGAAGATAAAGTGGTGATCGTGACCGGAGCCGGCGGTGGCCTGGGGCGTGCCCATGCACTGCTGTTCGCCCGCCATGGCGCGAAAGTGGTGGTCAACGACCTCGGCGGCTCGGCCCACGGTGAAGGCGCCAATGCCTCGGCGGCGGACAAGGTCGTGGCCGAGATTCGCGAGGCCGGCGGTACGGCCGTGGCCAACCACGACTCGGTCACCGATGGCGACAAGATCGTGCAGAACGCCCTGGATGCCTTTGGCCGTATCGATGTGGTGGTGAACAACGCCGGCATTCTGCGGGACAAGACCTTCCTGAAGATGGAAGACGCCGACTGGGACCTGGTTTACCGCGTGCATGTCGAGGGCGCCTACAAGGTGACCCACGCGGCCTGGCCTCATATGCGCGAGCAGAACTACGGCCGGGTGATTTTCACCGCGTCGACCTCCGGCATCTACGGCAACTTCGGCCAGTCCAACTACGGCATGGCCAAGCTGGGTTTGTATGGCCTGACCCGGACGCTGGCCATTGAGGGCCGCAAGAATAATATCCTGGTCAACGCCATCGCCCCGACGGGCGGCACGCGCATGACCGAAGGCTTGATCCCGCCCCAGGTGTTCGAGCTGCTCAAGCCGGAACTGATCAGCCCGCTGGTGGTGTTCCTCGCCAGTGAGCAATGCGACGAAACCTCCGGCTTGTTCGAAGTCGGTGGCGGCTGGATCGGCAAGACCCGCTGGGAGCGCAGCCTGGGTGCCGGCTTCGATCCGCACAACGGTTTTTCGGTGGAAGACGTGGCGGCCAGCTGGAAGCAGATCTGCGATTTCGACGGCGCCGTGCACCCGAAGGACACGCCTGAAGCCCTGCGGGAAATGATGGCGAACCTGCAGAAATACATGGCCTGAGTAACGCGGGCGACCTGACACAACGCGATCCTGTGGGAGCCGGCTTGCTGGCGATGGCGTCAGCAAGATCACCGTCAGGCTCAAGGGCCCCATCGCTGGCAAGCCAGCTCCTACAAGGACCTCGGCAGCACGATAGTTTTGTGGTGAGACGCAGTTTTGTGGGAGCCGGCTTGCTGGCGATGGCGTCCGGGCACGCGCCGCAAGGCTCAAGGGCTCCCACGCTACCGTGGCGTTTTCAAGCGCCCGGTATGGAGGCAGTCCAGCCCGTTGGCCTGCGTTCAGGGAAAGTACTTCGCCACCAGTGCCTTCAGGTTGGCGGCGGTTTCGCCATCGAGTACCCCATCGTAATTCGACGGCCGGAAATGCAACTGGAATGCCCTGACCAGTTGTTTGAACCCCGCTTCCGTCTCCGCGCCCTTCACCTCATAACCGTATTTCTTGAAACTCGCCAATATCGTCGTCCGAGTCGGTAGGCCGTCGCGCAGGTATTGTTGCTGGTACGGGTCGCGGGTGGCTTGATCAAACCAGGCGCCGATGCCCGACAGGTACAGATCGTGCCAGGGAAAGGCGGCCCCCGGATCGCTCTTGCGGTTCCAGGCGATATCCGAATGTCCGAGCACCTGGGTGGGTGTGATCTCGGGATAGCGGGCGAGGATATTCAACGACAACTGCTTGAGCGCCTCGATCTGCCGGGGTTCATAGGGCGGAAAATAAAACTGCCCCGCATTGTCCGCGGCCTGGTTGACGATCTCGATGCCGATCGCGGTGTCATTGAGCTGGGTCCTGCCGCCCCAGGCACTGATGCCCGCATGCCAGGCGCGTTTTTGCTCATCGACCAGATTGAACACTTCCTGCTCGTTGAAACCTGCCCGCAGATAACTCGGGTCGGTGACATCGGGCACCAGGTAATGGCTACTGACATTCGGCCCGGTCAGGGCCGCGAGGGAACTGGCGAAGTCGGCTGCGGTGTAATGCAGTACCAGAAAACGAACCCTGTCGTTGAAACTCCGGGTGCTGCGATAAGTGTTGTAGCTGATCGGTTTCATCAGTGATTCCTTTCCCTATTTATGACGTCGTCAGCGTGAGTTCTGGCATCTATCAACGGGAAGAGGATGGATCTTTCGGCGGAGTGAGAAGTGTCCCTGTCTTCTGTGTTTCAAGTTTCAGGCGTGGCAAAACGTGCAGGCATAAAAAAGGCCACTGCAAATAATGCAGTGGCCAAGGGAAGACGTTCGATCAAGGAGTAAATCAACGTCAGTAAAGAGTAGATGACGATCATAATAAGGCGTTCAAACCCGCTGAAAAAGCCTGCTTTGCGACAATCACTGTTACCGCTGGGGTAACAGTCGCCGGTTCCAGTCGCAATGTCCGGAGCCGCCCCGGCTGCCCTCCATCCATGGGCGCTATGACGCGTTATCCATGGGTTCGATGGTCCGCTGAAAACCCCGTCGCAAGCACTCATTCATCCTTTCGAGGTACAGCACGAATACCTCCTTGGTGCGCTTATCGCTCCCGCTGGTGATGAGTAGGGTGAAGCCTTCTGTCACACACCGGGGAAGACGCATGACAAAAACAACAATGCGCGCCATCTTCACGCCGCAGGCTCTGGCCATCGCGGTTGCCATGGGCGCGAGTGCGCAGGCGCAGGCGGTTTCATTCAACATTGGAGAGATCGAAGGCAAATTCGACTCATCCCTGTCGGCTGGCGTGAGCTGGGGCCTGCGCGATGCCGACAAGAGCCTGGTAGGGGTGCCCAACGGCGGCACCGGCCAGGCCGCCACCGGTGATGACGGACGCCTGAACTACAAGAAGGGCGAGGCCTTCTCGAAGATCATCAAGGGTATTCATGACCTGGAGTTGAAGTACGGCGACACCGGCATCTTCGTCCGGGGCAAGTACTGGTACGACTTCGCGACGGCCGATGGCAGTCAGGACTTCAAGAACATCAGCGATTACCACCGCGATGAAGCGGCGCGTTCTTCCGGCGCGCAACTGCTCGACGCCTTCATTTACCACAACTACTCCATTGCTGACCTGCCGGGCACCGTGCGCGTGGGCAAACAGGTGGTCAGTTGGGGTGAAAGTACCTTTATCGGCAACTCGATCAACAGCATCAACCCCATCGACGTGTCGGCCTTCCGCCGGCCGGGTGCCGAGATCAAGGAAGGCCTGATCCCGGTCAACATGTTCTTCGCTTCCCAGAGCCTGACCGACCAACTGACGGTCGAAGGGTTCTACCAGTTGAACTGGGAAAATACCGTTGTTGATAACTGCGGCACCTTCTTCGGCAACGATGTGGTGCAACACGGTTGCAACAACAACTACACCGTCGGCAGCCCGGCGATTGCGCCCCTGCAACCGGTTGCCGCCGCGTTCGGCCAAGGCTTCCAGGTCACGCCGGAAGGGGTTGTCGTGCAGCGTGCCGATGACCGTGACGCCCGTGATGGCGGTCAGTGGGGCATGGCCTTGCGCTGGCTGGGTAGCGATACCGAATACGGCCTGTACTTCATGAATTATCACAGCCGTACGCCAACGGTAGGGACTATCACGGCCAATCAAAGCGCGATTAACAGTATCCCGGGGATTATTGCCACCGGTAACGCGCTGTCCCCTGGAAACGGGGTCAACCTGGCCACCAGCATGCTGCTCGGCCGTGGCCAGTACTACCTGGATTATCCAGAAGACATCCGTCTCTATGGCGCGAGCTTTTCCACCACCCTGCCGACCGGCACCGCGTGGAGTGGCGAGATCAGCTACCGGCCCAATGCGCCGGTGCAAATCAACACCACTGACCTGACCCTGGCCCTGGTCAACCCCCTCAGTGGTGGTACCTCCTCACCGCTGCAGACCAGTGCCGGCGCCGACAACTCCGGCTACCGCCGCAAGGAAATCACCCAGATACAAAGCACCCTCACGCAGTTCTTCGACCAGGTCCTGGGCGCCGAGCGCCTGACATTGGTGGGCGAGGCGGGGATGACCTACGTCGGCGGCCTGGAGAGCAAGGACAAGATTCGTTACGGGCGTGACTCGGTCTACGGTGCCTATGGCTATCAGGGTGATACCAGCGGTTTCGTCACCGCGACCTCCTGGGGCTACCGTGCCCGGGCGATCCTCGACTACAGCAACGTGTTCGCCGGGATCAACCTCAAGCCCAACGTGTCCTGGTCCCATGACGTCAAGGGCTACGGCCCCAACGGCATCTTCAACCAGGGCGCCAAGGCGGTCAGCATCGGTGTGGACGCCGACTATCGCAACACCTACACCGCGAGCCTCAGCTTCACCGACTTTTTCGGTGGCAACTACAACACCCTGATTGACCGTGACTTCGTGGCGCTCAGCGTCGGCGCGAACTTCTGATCCAGGCTTGAGAAGGACAACTTTATGCGCAAGATGATTTTGCAATGTGGCGCCCTGGCCTTGAGCCTGCTGGCAGCCAACGTCATGGCGGCGGTTTCCCCGGAGGAAGCGGCCAAGCTCGGCACCACCTTGACCGCTATCGGCGCGGAAAAGGCCGGTAATGCCGACGGTTCGATCCCGGCCTACACCGGCGGTATCCCGAAAAACGCCGGTGCGGTGGACAGCAAGGGGTTCCTGGCTGATCCGTTCGCCAACGAAAAACCGCTGTTCATCATCACCGCGGCTACCGCCGACCAGTACAAGGCCAAGCTGTCCGAAGGCCAACTGGCGATGTTCAAGCGTTACCCGACGACCTACAGGATCCCGGTCTACCCGACACACCGCACCGTGGTCCTGCCGGACGCGGTCCTTGAGTCGGCCAAGCGCAGCGCCCTCAACGTCACCACGATCAACGACGGTAACGGCCTGGCCAACTTCACCGGCAACCGCTACTACGCCTTCCCGATTCCGAAGACCGGCGTAGAAGTGTTGTGGAACCACATCACCCGCTACCACGGCGGCAACCTGCGCCGCACCATCACCCAGGCCACACCGCAGACCGATGGTTCCTTCACGCCGATCACCTTTGAGGAAGAAGCCGCCGTGCCGTCGGAAATTCCCGACCTGTCGCCGGACAAGGGTGCCAACGTGCTGACCTTCTTCAAGCAGGAAGTGACCGCGCCGGCGCGTCTGGCGGGCAACGTGTTGCTGGTGCACGAGACCCTCGATCAGGTGAAGGAACCGCGTTTGGCCTGGATCTACAACGCTGGCCAGCGTCGTGTGCGTCGCGCCCCGCAGGTTGCCTATGACGGCCCGGGTACCGCTGCCGACGGCCTGCGCACCTCGGACAACTTCGACATGTTCTCCGGCGCGCCGGACCGTTACGACTGGAAACTGATCGGCAAGAAGGAGATGTACATCCCCTACAACAGCTACAAGCTGGACTCGCCGACCCTCAAGTACACCGACATCATCAAGGCTGGCCATATCAACCAGGACCTGACCCGCTACGAGCTGCACCGGGTCTGGGAAATCGAGGGGACGGTCAAGCCGAGCGAGCGGCATATCTATGCCAAGCGGCACATGTACATCGACGAGGACAGCTGGCAGGTCGCGCTGGTGGATCACTACGACGGCCGTGGCCAACTGTGGCGGGTGGCTGAAGGTCATGCGCAGTTCTACTACGACCACCAGGTTCCGGCTTATACCGTTGAAACCCTCTACGACCTGATTGCCGGGCGCTACATCGCCCTGGGCATGAAGAACGAAGAGAAGCACAGCTTCCAGTTCGGCTTTGTCGGCAAGGCGGCGGATTACACGCCGGCGGCGCTGCGGGCGAGCGGGGTTCGCTAAACCCTTGTGGCCAGGCTTTAGATTGTTCTTAACTGACTGACATCAGGCCCTTCGGGGCCTTTTTTTATGGTCTGCGATAAGTTTCCTGAATATTTGTTCATCTCCAGGCGCGAACAGAGCTAGGGTGATCGGATAAAATCAAGAAAGGCCGCCGCAATGACCGCCATGACCCCGCGTCTGGATCGTCCCGGGTTCCTGCCTCGTTTATCCTCCCGCCATTTGCCGCGCCCGCGGCTGAGTACCCCCTTGATCGAGTCCCAGGCACGGGTCCGCCTGCTCTGCGCACCCGCCGGCAGCGGCAAGAGTGCCTTGCTCGCCGAATGCCTGTTGCAAGCCCCAGCCAGTTTTGGCGTGTGCTGGCTGCCACTGTCCGGGACGAATCTGACAACCGAGGCCTTCTGTACTGCCCTGGCCCAGGCGCTCGGGCTGGAAGAACCCCAGGACGAGTCGAGCCTGTTGGCACGCTTGGCGCGCTGGACCACACCGACCTGGATTTTTCTCGACGACTATTGCCGTTTGCCCAATCCGGCGCTGGATCAACTGCTCGATCGGTTGCTGACCGTCAGCAGTCCGGTCCTCAGCTGGTGGCTGGGTGTGCGCCGCCGGCCCCACTGCAATTGGCCACGCCTGTTGCTCGAAGGTGAACTCTACGAAGTCGAGGGCCCGAGCCTGGCGTTCGAGCGCGGTGAAATCGAACGGTTGGTGAGCCATCCGTCGATCACCCTGACCCCGCAGTGCCTCGACCGGATGGACCAATACACGGCCGGTTGGTGCGCCGGGGTACGGGTCGCCATGCTGGAGGCCCCGGCCTGGATCGCCAATGTGCCCGACGCCGGGTCGCGACGTTCGGCGACCTTGCTCGACTATCTGCAGCACGAACTGTTCGATGCCCTGGCGCCCGAGCTGGCCGAGGCCTGGCGCGTGCTGGTGCATCTGCCGCGTTTTAATGCCGATCTCTGCGAGCACCTGTTCGGGGCCGGGGAGGGCGCCCAGTGGATGCGGACCCTGCAGGAACTGGGGTGTTTTATCGAACCCTGGGAAGACTCTTCGGAATGGCTGCGGGTCTTCGCGCCGTTGGCCCTGTTGTTGCGCGATGAGCCTTGGCCGGCCGGGCGTTCCTGGCATCGCCGCGCCTGCCAATGGTTCAGTGCCCGCGGTGACTGGCAGGCGGCGGTTGAGCAGGCCCTGGCCGCCGAAGAGTTCGAGGTGGCGGCGAGCCTGCTGCACAACTTCACTTTCGATTACCTGTTCCAGGAGCAGAACGTTGCGCTGCTGTTGCGCCTGCACGAGCAACAGCCGGACGACCTGATGTTCGGCACCCCGCATCTGGTGGGCTTGATCACCACCGCGTTGCTGTTCGCCGGGCGCTTCGACGAGGCGGCCCAGAGCATCGAGCAGATGGCCCGTTTCTCCCCGCAACCGTCGGCGGCGGCCCAACGGCAACTGGTGGCGCGTTGGCAGGCCCAGCAGGGTTGGTTGTCGCATTTGCAGGGGCAGGCGCAGCGGGCGCGCGGGCATTTTCTTGAAGCCTTGCAGGATCTGCCGGCGGCGGCCTGGCCGGCGCGGTTGTTCTGTCTGTCGGGGCTGACCCAGCAGGCGTTGCTCGACGGTGAATTGGAGCAGGCCCACGCCTTGAGCCGCGATGCCTTGTGCCTGGCGCGGGCGCAAGGTTCGCTGCTGTTCGAGGCGCTGCTGGAACTGGATCATGCCCAGTTGCTGGAGCAGCGTGGCGCGCTGCACCGCAGTGAGAGCCTGCTCGACAGCATACAGGCCTTGTTATCGGCCAAGCGCCATCTGGCGGGGCCGCTGCTGGGGCGCATAGCCTTGCGCCAGGGACGGATTGCCCTGCGCCAGGGGCGCGATCAACAGGCGGCCGAGTATTTTCAGACGGGGCTGGATGAGTGCCTGCGCAGCCAGGATAAACAGGTGTTGTATGGCTTTCTCGGGCTGGCCTTGCTGGATGCCAACCATGGCGACTACGCCCAGGCGTTTGTCCGCCTGCGTGACGCCGAACGCTTGATGCAGCAACGGCATATTCCGGATGTGGTGTATCGCGCGGTACTGCTGATGGTCAGCTGCCATTTCTGGTTGCAGCAAGGGCGAGCGGAGCTGGCGGAAGAGGCGTTGACCCGGGTGCTGCGTCACTACAGCGGCGCGAATGGGGTGCAGGCGCCACCGGCAACGCTGGAGTTGATCCCGCGTCTTGAATACCTGTTGGTGTTGGCGCAGGTTTATCTGCACAAGGCCCTGGCGCCATTGGAAGCGCTGGCGCTGTTGCTCGAACAGGCCCAGCGTCGCGGCATGCAGGGGATGGAAACCGAGCTGCGCCTGGCGTTGGCGGAAGTGGCTTTTCTGCAAGGGCGTAATACCTTGGCCAAGAATCACCTGGAGGAGGGGTTGGCGCTGGTCAGCCGCTGCAACCTGCAACAGGCGTTGCGTGAGTTGCGTTTGCGCCAGCCGGGGATCCTGGCGAGCCTGGGCTTTGAAGAGGCGATGATTGCCACGGGTGACAACCCCTTGAGCCAGCGTGAACTGGAAGTGCTCAAGCTGATTGCCCTGGGCAGCTCCAATCTGCAGATCGCCGATCAGTTGTTTATTTCACTGCACACGGTGAAAACCCATGCCCGGAGGATTCACAGCAAGCTGGGGGTGGAGCGGCGCACCCAGGCGGTGGCCAAGGCCAAGGCTCTGGGGTTGATGGGATAAAGCAGCTGCAAGCTTCAAGCTTCAAGCTTCAAGCTGCAAGGTTGCTGCGGCTTTTGCTTGTCGCTTGTTGCTTATGGCTTGCGGTTTGGCGCTGCTTCAAATCCCATCCGCCAACTGACCGCCTCGCTCGCTGCCAGCAAGCGCTTGGCCGCCGGGCCGTCTTCATCGGCGTGGAACAGCGACGTTGGCCCCACTACCGTGAGCACCGCCACTACTTGGCCGAGGGCATTGAACACTGGCGCCGACAAGGCATCGACCCCCGGCATCAGCAAACCATGGACGAAATGCAGCCCACGCCGACGAATCTGTTCACAGGTCGCGGTATACGCCGCCGCATCCGCCAGCGGGTGCGGTTGGCCGGCCTGGAGTTCGGCTTCCCGCAACTCGACCGTTTCCCGGTCCGGCAGGAAGGCGTTGAACACCAGCCCGGTGGACGAACTGAGCAACGGCAACACCGAACCCAACTGCGTCACCACCGTCACCGCCCGTACCGCCGGTTCGATATGCACCACGGTCGCCCCGTGATTGCCCCATACCGCGAGGAAACAGCTTTCATTCAGATCGTCGCGCAACTCCGCCAGTGGCATCGCCGCCACTTGCAGCACGTCCATGCTGTTGAGCGCCGCGAGACCGACCCGCAGGGCTTCGCGCCCCAGACCGTAGTGGTTGGTCGCGCGGTTCTGCTCGGCAAAGCCGCTGGCGATCAAGGCCTGCAGATAACGGTGTACCTTGCTCGCCGGCATCTGCACATGCTCGGCCAGGCGTGACAGCGAGGTGCTGGGCGACAGCTGCGCCAAGGCCTTGAGGATGTCGGTACCGACCTCCGCCGAGCGGACTTTCTGTTTACCGTTGCTGTCGCTGGTAGGACGCGGCTTTTCCATGGAGGCAATGTAATCCCGGGACGAATGGGCGTCTTTATAGCTTGACGGGCACTGTCAATCAAATTACGTTCTGCATAATTAAGTTACGTAATGCATAATTTTGTTCCCATAAAAACAAACCGACCCGTGCTGCACTCGCCTCGAATCCGAGGCAGCCCCAGGTCCACTCCCTTCAGGAGGCTCCATGAACCCCGATTCCACGGTGCTGGCCTATCAGTCCGGCTTCGGTAACGAATTCAGCAGCGAGGCGTTGCCCGGCGCGTTGCCGGTCGGCCAGAACTCCCCGCAGAAAGCGCCCTATGGTCTGTATGCCGAACTGTTTTCCGGCACGGCCTTCACCGTGGCCCGCAGCGAAGCCCGCCGCACCTGGATGTACCGCATCCAGCCATCGGCGCGGCACCCGGCGTTCGTCAAGCTGGAGCGGCAGTTGGCCGGTGGCCCGCTCGGTTCGGTCACGCCCAACCGCCTGCGCTGGAACCCGCTGGAGCTTCCCAGCGAGCCCACGGACTTCATCGACGGCCTGGTGAGCATGGCGGCCAACTCGGCGGCGGAGAAGCCGGCCGGCATCAGCCTCTACAGTTACCGCGCCAACCGTTCGATGGAACGGGTGTTCTTCAATGCCGACGGCGAATGGCTGCTGGTCCCTGAACAGGGACGGCTGCGCCTCGTCACCGAACTGGGGGTACTGGAGATCGAGCCGCTGGAAATCGCCGTCCTGCCCCGTGGCCTGAAATTCCGCATCGAACTGCTCGACCCGCAAGCCCGCGGTTACCTCGCCGAAAACCACGGTGCGCCGCTGCGCCTGCCGGACCTCGGGCCGATCGGCAGCAATGGCCTGGCCAATCCGCGGGACTTCCTGACCCCGGTGGCCCATTACGAAGACCTGCGGCAACCGACGACCCTGGTGCAGAAGTTCCTCGGTGAACTCTGGGGCTGCGAGCTCGATCATTCGCCGCTCAACGTGGTCGCCTGGCACGGCAACAACGTGCCGTACAAATACGACCTGCGGCGTTTCAACACCATTGGCACGGTCAGCTTCGATCACCCGGACCCGTCGATCTTCACCGTATTGACCTCGCCCACCAGCGTGCCCGGCCTGGCCAATCTCGACTTCGTGATCTTCCCGCCGCGCTGGATGGTGGCCGAGAACACCTTCCGTCCGCCGTGGTTCCACCGCAACCTGATGAACGAGTTCATGGGCCTGATCCAGGGCGCCTACGATGCCAAGGCCGAAGGTTTCCTGCCCGGTGGTGCGTCGTTGCACAGCTGCATGAGCGCCCACGGTCCGGACGGTGAGACCTGCACCCGGGCGATTGCCGCCGAACTGGCGCCGAGCAAGATCGACAACACCATGGCCTTCATGTTCGAGACCAGTCAGGTATTGCGCCCAAGCCGCTTCGCCCTCGATTGCCCACAGTTGCAAAGCAACTACGATACCTGCTGGGCCACCTTGCCCGTCACCTTCAACCCGAATCGGAGATAACCCATGAGTCAGCCCACCATCCTTCGCAGCTGGGTTGCGTCCGCCAACGGCCATGCCGATTTCCCGTTGCAGAACCTGCCGCTGGGGGTGTTCAGCCACAAGGGCTCCGCTGCGCGCAGTGGCGTGGCAATTGGCGAGCTGATCTTCGATCTGGAAGCGGCCCTGGAACTCGGTTTGTTTGAAGGCCAGGCCAAGGTCGCGGTTGAAGCGACCCGTGGCGGTCAGTTGAATCGGTTCTTTGAACTCGGCGCTGCGGCCCGCGTGGCCTTGCGCAGCCGTCTGCTGGAACTCCTCGGCGAGGGCAGCAGCCTGCGCGGCAAGATCGAAGCCCAGGGCGCCAAGTTGCTGCACCTGACCGCCGATTGCCAGTTGCACCTGCCGGCCAGGATCGGCGACTACACCGACTTTTATGTCGGCATCGAGCATGCGCAGAACGTCGGCAAGCTGTTCCGCCCCGACAATCCGCTGCTGCCCAACTACAAGTACGTCCCGATCGGTTATCACGGCCGGGCTTCGACCGTGCGCCCCTCCGGCACCGACGTACGCCGCCCCAAGGGCCAGACCTTGCCGGCCGGGCAGAGCGAACCGACTTTCGGTCCCTGCGCACGGCTGGACTATGAATTGGAACTGGGCATCTGGATCGGCCAGGGCAATGCCATGGGCGAGTCGATCGCCATTGGCGATGCTGCCGAGCATATTGCCGGTTTCTGTCTGCTCAACGATTGGTCGGCGCGGGATATCCAGGCCTGGGAGTACCAGCCGCTGGGGCCGTTCCTGTCCAAGAGCTTTATCACCAGTGTCTCGCCCTGGGTGGTGACGGCCGAGGCCCTGGAACCGTTCCGCAAGGCCCAGCCTGCGCGTCCGCAAGGCGATCCACAGCCGCTGCCGTACCTGTTCGATGCCCGTGACCAGCAGGGCGGTGCCTTTGACATCGAACTGGAAGTGCTGTTGCTGACCGAGGCCATGCGCGAGCGGAACCTGCCGGCTGAGCGGCTGACCCTGAGCAACACCCGGCATATGTACTGGACCGTGGCGCAACTGGTGGCACACCACAGCGTCAACGGCTGCCAGTTGCAGGCCGGCGACCTGTTCGGCTCGGGCACCTTGTCCGGTCCTGAAGCCGGGCAGTTCGGCAGCCTGTTGGAGATTACCGAAGGCGGCAAGAAACCGGTGGAATTGGCCTCGGGTGAAGTGCGCAAGTTTCTCGAGGACGGTGATGAAATCATCCTGCGGGCGCGTTGCAGCCGCGAAGGTTTTGCTTCCATCGGCTTCGGCGAGTGCCGTGGCAAGATTGTTTCGGCCCGTTGAGAGGAGGGGACCATGGAGCTTTACACCTACTACCGTTCGACCTCGTCCTACCGCGTGCGGATTGCCCTGGCCCTCAAAGGCCTGGATTACCACGCGCTGCCGATCAACCTGATTGCCCCGGGCGGCGGTGAGCAGCGCCAGGCCCCGTACCTGGCGGTCAACCCCCAGGGCCGGGTGCCGGCGTTGCGCACCGATGCGGGGGACGTGCTGACCCAATCACCGGCGATCATCGAATTCCTTGAGGAACGTTATCCACAGCCCCCGCTGCTGGCTTCGGACCTGCTGACCCGCGCCCGTGAGCGGGCGGTGGCGGCGGTGATCGGCTGCGATATTCATCCGTTGCACAACTCCGGCACCACCAACCTGCTGCGCCAGTGGGGGCATGACGACGCCCAGGTGCAGGAGTGGATCGGCCATTGGGTCAGCCAGGGGCTGGCGGCGGTGGAGCAGTTGATTGGCGAGGTGGGTTATTGCTTTGGCAAGGAACCGGGATTGGCGGATGTGTACCTGATTCCGCAACTGTATGCGGCGCAGCGTTTCAAGGTGTCGCTGGACGCTTATCCGCGTATTCGCCGGGTGGCGGCGTTGGCGGAACAGCATCCCGCGTTTATCAAGGCGCATCCGGCCAACCAGCCGGATACGCCGGCCTGAAGATCGCGAGTCACGCGTCGAATGGCCACAATCGTGCTGTATGCACCAGCGCCAGTATCCAGATGACTTCGCTGTTGATTTCATACACCAGACGATAATTTTCGTGGGGTATCAGCTCACGGGTGCCGGGTACAGTTCCCGGCCGCCCCATCTCGGGGTGTGTGGTCAATCGGTTTGCCGCAGCGCTGAACAGTTCATCCAGGCGTGCCGCTGCATAGGGGCTCTCGGTTGCGATGTATTCCCATATTTCAAGGCGGTCTTGTTGCGCTTCCGGCGTCCAGATAACGCTCACGCCAGCTTGGCCGCACTCGCGCGGCGCGCGGCAAATTCGGCCTCAACCTCTTCATTCGAGCGACCTCGACCCGC
The DNA here is from genome assembly GCF_013386165.1 of Pseudomonas gingeri. Taxonomy (GTDB): domain Bacteria; phylum Pseudomonadota; class Gammaproteobacteria; order Pseudomonadales; family Pseudomonadaceae; genus Aquipseudomonas; species Aquipseudomonas gingeri_C. The sequence continues at coordinate 200,448 of NZ_JACAOS010000001.1, forward strand.
ATCCATCGACGCCCGCCCCGCCTCGACCTTGCGGTGTAGGAAGGCTTCATATTCCTGGGATTCGTGTTGGCGTTGAATAAATTCGCGCATCAGTTCGCGCAGCACTTGGGAGGCGGGTCGATGTACCGCTTGGGCACAGGCCATGAATTCGGCGCGCAGTTCAGGTTCCAGTTTCATGGTGAAAACGGCTTCTTTCGGCATGGGCGGGCATCTCATCACAAAGTACTGACGTAGTGTATATATCTTCATTACATGATACGACAGACGCGGACAAAGCGATGGCGAGCACACACTGGTCTTTTCGAGGCTGTCCTGTAATCGCCTAATGCACCACCGCATTCGGCGGCAATTGTCCCAGACGCTCCGTCAGTCTCAGCCGCTGGAGCGGGTCTTCGCTGAGCAGCAGCGCCCGCTCCAGGTCATGGCGTTCGGCCCGTGGGCAATCGAGGCGTTGGTACAGGCTGGCGCGCACCAGGTAGTCGCTGGCGTTGGCCTGGCCCAGTTCCAGGACCCGTTCGGCATCCACCAGGGCACCGAGGAAATCATCGTTGGCCTGGTGCAATTGCCGCAGGTTGCGTGACAGGCGCTGGAGCATCTGCACCGGCGTGGCGTTTTGCATGTGCTCGGCCTTCAGCACGGTGTTCGGGCCGTACTGGCGGATCAGCAGTTCGCGGCAATCGTTGGGGTACAGGCGTCGACCGCCACAGGGATCGAGCAAATGGTCAGCCCCCGGCACCCGCAGCAGGAAATGTCCGGGGAAACTCACCCCGACCAGCGGAATCTCCAACTGCCGGGCCAGTTCCAGGGCGATCAACGCCAGCGCCAATGGCTGCCCGCGCCGCCGCTGGAGGACCTTGTCGAGCAGTGCCGCTTGGGGGCGTAGCGGGGTGAACTCGTCCTGTTGGAACCCCAGTTCATTCAGCCGCCGCAACAGCGGCTGGCCCAACTCGCTGACCGGCAGCATCGGCAGACCGGCGCTGACCCGCTGCTGCAAGTCGCGAAAATCGTGCAGCACCGACTCGGGGCGGACCTGTGGATCATGTTCGGCGGCCATCCACACGGCCGCTTCGAATATCGCGGGTGGAGTGCGTTGCAGGCAGGCGAAAAAAGCTTGGCGGGGGTTCATCAAGATCTCCGGCAGAGTCTCTGTTTTAGCCCCGTGGCCAGCTTTCGTCCAGTCTCTTGCGCAGCTTGAGGGTTATGTCGCAAAGCCAGCAAACACTGGAGGCTTATTCCTGCTTGCTTCTGCAAGCTTTCCCACGAAGCCTATACTCGCTACAGGTAGTATTCAGGGGGGCCTCTCGATGTTCGCTCTCATGCAAAGCACTCGTCTTGAGTCGCTGCACCTCAGTGTCGATCCGATCACCGGGTTGAAGGCGGTGATTGCCATTCACAACCGTCGTCTCGGGCCGGCGTTGGGCGGCTGTCGTTACCTGGCCTATCCCGACGATGAAAGTGCCATGGTCGATGCCATTCGCCTGGCCCAGGGCATGAGCTACAAGGCCGCGCTCGCGGGATTACCCCTGGGCGGCGGCAAGGCGGTGATCATTCGTCCGCCCCATGTGGAAAGTCGCGCCGCCTTGTTCGAAGCCTTTGGCCGTTGCATCGAGCAACTCAACGGGCGCTATATCACCGCCATCGACAGCGGTACGTCCACCGCCGATATGGACTGCATCGCCCAATTTACCCAGCACGTCACCAGCACCACCAGTGCCGGGGACCCGTCGCCCCACGCGGCCATGGGAGTGTTCGCCGGGATTCGCACCACCGCCATGGCGCGGTTGGGCAGCGACAACCTGGAAGGTCTGCGGGTGGCGGTGCAGGGCTTGGGTAATGTCGGTTATGCCCTGGCCGAGCAGTTGCACGCGGCGGGAGCGGAGTTGCTGGTCAGCGACACCGACCCGGGCAAGGTGCAACTGGCCATGGAGCAATTGGGCGCGCATCCGATCGCCTGTGAAGCCTTGCTCAGCACCCCGTGCGATATTCTCGCCCCTTGCAGCGTGGGCAACGTCCTCACCAGCCAGAGCGTGGCGCAGTTGCGTTGCGCGGCGGTGGCGGGTTCGGCCAGCACCCAGTTGACCCATATCAGCGTCGCCGATCAGTTGGAAAAACGCGGGATTCTGTATGCGCCCGACTACGTGATCAGCTCAGGCGGATTGATCTATGTTGCCCTCAGGCATCAGGGCGAGGAGCTGTCGACCATCACGGCCCACTTGTCCCGGATTGGCACCCGCCTGACCGAAGTCTTTGCCCATGCCCAGGCGGAAAAGCGCTCGCCGGCACGGGTGGCCGACGAACTGGCGGAGCGCCTGCTTTACCGTTGAAACAGCGGGCTTCTTCGGTCTGACGCGGTCTTATTCGACAGGGACAGGGGACGAGAGCAATTCGCTCAGTGCATCCGGCTGGCTCTTGAACGCCCGGGCGAACACATCGCGGTTTTTCGCCATGTAGATGCCGGCTTCTTCCACCTGCTGCTCGCTCAGCGAGGGCACGGCTTTTTGCAGGACTTCGGCCAACAGCTCGGCCAATTCGAGCATTTTGTCATGACGATCAGCTTCGGCTTTATCCATGAACAAACGCTCCAGATCTCGGCTGCTGCGGTATACCACTTCGACGGCCATTCACCACCTCACATGCCTTCACGATAGTTGTGTTTTGCAATTACTGTATTTATATACAGCTAAAAGCATAAGCGAATCCCCAGGGTTTGGGTAGTGGCTTTTTAATGTAGACCGGTTTCACGGTTTGTCAGGTCACCCGCCGCGTCGACAGGTCGCAGCCGCGTCACGTGCCCCGAAACCCATTGTTACCATCTCATCCCCCGTCCCTGGCCTTTTTTCTGCATGTTTGTGCAGCGAGGGACAACAGTCATCTTCCACCTGCATCCTCCGATCAAGCCGAACCAAGGAATCTGTACCGTGAAAATCAATTGGGCCGAAAACCTGCGACAAAACGTGCATCAGGTGGCCGAATCCCTGGGCAACCTGCTGGTCGAGTCGTTCCATTACCTGGCGTTGTTCGCCATCGGCGGGGTCACGGCCTGGGCGGCGGTGATGGAGTTCCTGGTGATGATCGAAGAAGGTCACCTGAAGATCGACGACATCCTGCTGCTGTTCATCTACCTCGAACTGGGGGCGATGGTGGGGATCTATTTCAAGACCAACCACATGCCGGTGCGCTTCCTGATCTACGTGGCGATCACCGCGCTGACCCGGCTGCTGATTTCCAACGTGTCGCACCACAATCCGCCGGACATGGGCGTGGTTTACCTTTCCGGTGCAATTCTGTTGCTGGCGTTCGCGATCCTGGTGGTGCGCTATGCCTCGTCGCAGTTCCCGTCGGTGAAAATCGAGAATTCGCAACGCAAGACCGGCGAGGGCTCCAGCGAGCATCCGGAAGTGGAGAAGGGCGAAATCTAGGGGGAGGAGGTAGGAGCGAGCTTGCTCGCGATGGTCGTCCAGACGCCACGGGTATCAGATCTCCCGCGTTATCGTTGACGCCCCTCGCAAGCAGGCTCCGTCTGTATCAGTTGATCCAGGCACCGGCACGCAGATGCCAGCCATCGTTATGCCGTTCCCAGTGCGGGTGCACATAGCGATAACCTGGGCGCACCGGTTCCCAATGACCGTGCATCGCCACATAGCGCCGCCCGTCCCAATGCCAGTAGCCGCGCGTCCAGATGAAACCGGGGCGATAGGCTGGCTCGACTTCGATGACTTCCTGCGGTGGCGGCTGCGGCGCCACCACTTCCACGTATTGCGGCGCGGGTCGTTCGACCACCACCTGGCGATCGTGAACCACTCGCTCCTGTACGCAACCGGAAGCCGCCACGACTACCGCTGCAAGTGCTGCGTAACGTAAAAACATGTTGCCTCCTCGGAATGGTCCGCCCCACGGCGCATGCCTGGCGAACGGATCGGTGCCGTATTTTCTGACCGGCTACGCTTGTTGTAACAGTATGTATCTGTCCGGATCCTGAACCCGATACAGTCTTTTTCACGGCAAGAGCCGCTTGTCACAAGCCTTGGGCAGGATAGAACTGAATGCGCAATTGTCAGCATTGGTACAGCCAGTTCGACAGACACTGGGGATGAAAGGATTGCTGTCGCTCTCACCTTTGGAAGCCTCTTGATATGCCAGTACCGGTTGCTGTTCTTCGTTTTCTGGGGTTGTCGGTGTGTCTGGCGGCGGGCCTTCCCGCCCTTGCCGTGGCGGCGCCTGCCGTGCCGCTGAGTCCCGCCGACTCGGCCTGGCTGCGGCGCGACGGTTACGACCTGGATGCGGCCAACGTCGCGCGCTTTCGCGCCATGGGCCGTTCCGGCCTGCTGGAGGCGCAACTGAGCGAGCGCATTCGTGACCCGTTGCCGCCGGGCATCGATGCGCAATTACGGGCCTTCCCGATCCTCGCGCAACCGCTGCAGGCCACCTTGCTGGCCTTCAAGCAGAACCAGGAGCAGCTCCAGTCGATGCCGGACGGTGACGCCAAGGCCGAGGCGAAAAAGTCCCAGCAACAAAGCCTCAATGACGCCGCCGACCAGGCCCGGCAAATCACCCTGCTGCGGGCGGTCTATGGCAGCAACCAGCTCAAGGAGCAGATGGTCGGCTTCTGGCTCAATCATTTCAGCGTGTTTGCCGGCAAGGGCGCGGTCCGCCTGATGGCGGCGGACTACGAAGAGCAGGTCATCCGCCCACATGCCTTGGGCAAGTTCAAGGACCTGGTTCTGGCGACCCTGAAGAGCCCGGCCATGCTGGAGTTTCTCGACAATGCCCAGAATGCCAAGGGTAAGGTCAATGAAAACTACGCCCGCGAACTGATGGAGCTGCACACCCTGGGCGTCGGTTCCGGCTACACCCAGCAGGATGTCCAGCAACTGGCGCTGATTCTCACCGGCGCCGGGGTGCGGCCGCTGGATGGCCGGGTGCAGAAGTTCGGGCCGCGGGTCGCGCCGTTGGTGGTGAATGACGGGATGTTCCAGTTCAACCCCAAGCGCCATGATTTCTCCGACAAGGTGCTGTTGGGCGAGTCGATCCCGGGCACTGGTTTCGATGAAATCACCCGGGCGGTCAACCTGATCACCCGGCAGAAAGCCTGCGCGCAATTTATCTCACGCAAACTGGCGCAGTACTTTGTCGCCGACCAGCCGCCCCAGTCCCTGGTGGACCGCATGAGCGTGACCTTCCAGCGCAGCGATGGCGACATCGCCCAGGTACTGCGCACGCTCTTCGAGTCGCCGGAGTTGCTGCAAAGCGCCGGGAAAAAATTCAAGGACCCGACCCAGTTCGTGGTCTCGGCGGTGCGCCTGGCCTATGACGGCAAGCCCATCGCCAATCCACGGCCGATGCTCAACTGGCTCAATCAGCTAGGTGAGCCGGTCTTCGGCCGGCAGACCCCGGACGGTTGGCCGCTGGACGCCGCCGGTTGGGCCAGTTCGGGGCAGATGTCGAAGCGTTTCGAAATCGCCCGATCCATCGGTTCGGGCTACAACAAACTGTTCACCCCGGAGGGCAGTGACAGGGCCCAGGGCGGTTTTCCCATGATCACCACGCCGCTGTACTACGAGGCCATCGGCCCGCACCTGTCGGCTGCTACCACCGCCGCGCTGAACCAGGCCACCTCGCCGCAGGAATGGAACACCTTCCTGCTGTCGTCGCCTGATTTCAATAACCGCTAACGTCGTGCTCTTCAGAAAGGTGTTGTGATGAATCGTCGAGACTTTCTGGTCGCTTCAGCGGTGGCTGCCGCGACCCTGCCGACCTTGTCGTTCTCCGGCAAGCTGTTTGCCGCCCCCGCGTCGGCGCCGCGCTTTCTCATGGTCTTCCTGCGCGGCGGCTACGACTGCAACAACCTCCTGGTGCCCTATACCAGCGATTTCTACTACGAGTCGCGGCCGACCCTGGCGATTGCCCGGCCCGATCCGCACAACCCCAACAGCGCCATCGCCCTCGACGGTCATTGGGGCCTCAACCCGGTATTGCGCGACTCGCTCTACCCACTCTGGCAACGCAAGCAGATCGCCTTCGTGCCCTTTGCCGGCACCGACGATCTGTCGCGCAGCCATTTCGAGACCCAGGACAATATCGAGGCCGGCCTGGCCGGCGATCAGCACGGGCACTATGGTTCGGGCTTTCTCGCCCGCCTGGCCGGCGCCACGCCCGGCAGTGCGCCGATTGCCTTTACCGACGCCTTGCCCCTGAGTTTCCAGGGCGGTCGGGATATTCCCAACCTGTCGTTGCGCGGGGTGTCGAAACCGGTGTTCGACGAACGCCAGTCCTCGATCCTCGCCTCGATGTACAAAGGTACGACGCTGGCCGCGCCAGTGTCTGACGGCCTGCAATTGCGCCAGCAAGTGTCGAAGGACCTGCAGGACGAAATGGCCAAGGCCGGGCGCGGCGCGCAGACCGCGCAGAACTTTGCCGCGGAAACCCGGCGCATCGCTACCTTGATGCGCGATCAGTATCGGTTGGGTTTCGTCGATGTCGGTGGCTGGGACACCCACGTCAACCAGGGCGGCGCCCAGGGCCAGTTGTCCAACAACCTGGCGAATCTGGGACAGGGCCTCGCGGCGTTTGCCGATGCCATGGGCGATCAATGGAAAGACACCACCGTGGTGGTGGTCTCGGAATTTGGCCGCACCTTCCGCGAGAATGGCAATCGCGGCACCGATCATGGCCATGGCACGGTGTATTGGGTGCTGGGCGGCAGCGTCCACGGTGGGCGTATTGCCGGCGAGCAGGTGGCGGTGGCACCGGGCAGTCTGTTGCAGAACCGCGACTACCCGGTGCTCAACAATTACCGTGATTTGCTGGGCGGCGTACTGGGGCGTACCTGGGGTTTGTCCGCTGCGCAACTTCAGGGCGTTTTCCCCGGCGCACGCCCCAATGGGTTGCAGTTGGTGTAGCCGCTACTTAACGAATCGGTAGCGTCAGTACCCGTCCGGTGACGATGGCCGGGCGCCCGACGCGGTGACCGGAACCACTCCACGTGGGAGCGGGAAGGGTCGCCAGCTTGACACTGTCGCTGTCGGTCATGGCGGCGAGAATATCCATCGCGCTGTGCCCCTGCTCGATGGCGATGCCGAATTGCACGCTCTGGATCAGGCGTTTCAGGCGCCGCGGATCATTGCGCTGCTCGGCGCTGATCATCCGCTTGGCCACCACGCCGTCGGCGTTGGACAGGGTCAGCATGACGTCGCCGTCCAGTCCCTGGAGGCTGAGGTTGACCCGGTATTCGGGCTGGAAAGCCTCGTTGATCAACTGAAAGGGGTTATCCATGTGTGTCACCACTCTGATCGAAACCTGCATTCATTGACTGCTCGCTGACCGGATTGGTTCGTAGGTTCCGGACCGGCGGCAGGTCAGGTGCCCTGACCTCATGTCGGGGCACAACTGCATCGATACGGCATGGGTGCTGTATCGACGAGTCTGCAGGTGCAAGGCTTGTGCCGAGTAAACGACCGTTCAGTAGAAACGCCGTGGGTCGGCATCGATCAGGCTGGCCAGCTTGGTCAGGGCGAAGCGTAGTTCGTCCCGGCTGGTGGGTGACATCAGCACGACCCGCACGCTGCGGGTATGTCCCAGGCGCTCGGCCTGGAACTGTGTGCCGCTGAGCACCAGCACACCGTTGGCCCGCGCCAGCAGGGTGAATTCATCGCCGTTCCAGGGCTCGGGCAAGGTCAGCCACAGGTGGTAGCTGTGGGGCTGGGTGGCGATTTGAAAGCCGTGAAAGATTTCCGCGGCGATGGCTTGGCGCGCGGCCGCTTCGCTGCGCTGCACGGCGACCAGGCGGGTATCCAGCCCTTCGCTGAGCATCATGCTTGCCAGTTGCGCGGTCAGCGGCGACGGCATCCAGATGCTGCTGCGGACCATGGAGGTCAGGCGCGACAGCAGCTTCGGCGGGCTGTACAGGTAACCGATGCGCAGGGCCGGCATCACCGTTTTCGACAGGCTGGTCAGGTACACCGAGCGGTCCGGTGCATAGCTGGACAGCGGCTTGATCGACGGGTCGCTGGCGAGGAAACCGTAGATATCATCGTCGATAATGATGAAATCGAACTCTTCGGCAATCGCCGCGATCTGCGCCCGGCGCGCGGCGGACATGATCGCCGTGGTCGGGTTCTGGCAGGTGGCGACACAGATCAGCAATGCCGGTCTTTCCCGCAGGCAGCGCTCGCGCAGGGCTTCGGGAATGATCCCTTCATCGTCCATTTCCACGCCGCCGAGCCGCCGCTCCAGGCCATGGGCCAGGGAGATGATGCCGGGGTAGCAGAGCGCTTCGCAGAGCACCAGGTCGCCGCTGTTGCTCAAGGCGCTCATGGCGACCATCAACCCATGTTGCGCACCGGCGGTGATCACCACCTGTTGCCATTGCGCATCGGGCACCGACTGGCGCAACCACTGCGCGCCGGCCTCACGGTGGGCCGGGTGGCCGCCATCAGGGGCGTAGTCCAGGGCGCGGGCAAAATCCGCATCGTTGGCCATGTTCACCAGGGCATCGCGCAACTCGTGTTCGAGAGGCTCGCCATGGGGCTTGATGATCGACAGGTCGAGCAGGTCGGTCGGTCCCGGCGCCAGCAGTGCCGGGGCTTGTTGGCGTGTCGCGGGGGCCGCGCCCTGTTCCAGCACGTAGGTGCCGCGGCCGACTTCGCCCTGCACCAGCTTGCGCCGCTGGGCCTCGCTGTAGGCCCGGCTGATGGTGCCCGGCGTGACATCCAGCGCCTGGGCCAGCTCACGCAATGTGGGCAGGCGGCTGCCGACCTTCAGCGCACCGCTGGCGATATCCCGCGCCAATGCATCGGCGATGGACAGATACACCGGTTGGTTGAAGTCGCTGAGCCGAGGAACCCACATGCTTGATGGCTACCGATCCTGAAAGAATGGGTGGCAGCTTATCACAGGGTCTGTAAAGCTAAATTGATTCTATTGAATCGAATCAATTTTTGCGGTTATATGCGCTTAAATCGATTCAATCGAATCAATGTCTCCCTCGCCCAGGTGCCGACGCTTATGAGTAACCTCAGACAGGACTTTTCGTTATCCGCAGTGATCGCCGGCTTTATCGCCGTGGTCATTTCCTATGCCGGCCCGTTGATCATCGTGTTCCAGGCGGCGTCCCAGGCCCATTTGTCCAACGACCAGGTGTCGTCGTGGATCTGGGCGATCTCCATCGGCAGCGGCGTTACCGGCCTGTTGTTGAGCTGGCGCCTGCGGATCCCGGTGATTACCGCCTGGTCGACGCCCGGCGCGGCGCTGCTGGTGTCGATGTTGCCGACGGTGTCGTTCGCCGAGGCGATCGGGGCCTATGTGGTGGCGTCGGTGATCATCCTGGTCGTCGGCTTGTCGGGGGCCTTCGACAAGTTGATGAGCCGCCTGCCCAAGGCGATTGCCGCGGCGATGCTGGCGGGGATCCTGTTTCGCTTCGGTGCCGAGCTGTTCACTTCGATTCGGCTGCAACCGGCACTGGTGTTGTCGATGATTGCCGTCTACCTGGTGTGCAAGCGCTTTTCGCCGCGCTACGCGATTCTGTCGGTGTTGATCGTCGGTTGTGCCTTCGCCGGGGCGATGGGTGAGTTGAACCAGGGGGCAATCACCGTGGCGGTGGCCCACCCGATCTTCACTGCGCCCGAATGGAGCTGGCACGCAATCATCAACATCGGCCTGCCTTTGGCGTTGGTGACCCTGACCGGTCAGTACGTGCCCGGCATGGCCGTATTACGCACGGCCGGCTACACCAATCCTTCCCGCCCGATGATTTCGCTGACCGCCATCGGCGCGGTGTTGCTGGCGCCCTTCGGTGCCCACAGCCTCAACCTGGCGGCGATCACGGCGGCGATCTGCACCGGTCGCGAGGCTCACGAAAATCGCGACAAACGCTACATCGCCGGTATCGCCTGCGGGGTGTTCTACATCCTGATGGGCACTTTCGGCGCGACCCTGGCCTCGGTGTTCGGCGCCTTGCCCAAGGAACTGATTGCGTCCCTGGCCGGGCTGGCGCTGTTCGGCGCGATCAGTGCCGGGCTCACTGGCGCCATGGCCGATGAGAAACAACGGGAAGCGGCGCTGATCACTTTTCTGGTGACCGCTTCGGGCATGAGTTTCCTGGGACTGGCGGCGGCGTTCTGGGGATTGATCTTTGGCCTGGTGGCGCATTTCGTACTGAGCTACACCCGTGAACGCAAGGTGCTGGCGGGGCTGAGCGACGCTTGATGGATGGAATGCCGGGCAAGGAGGCCTGGCACTTCAAGGCGTGTTTGCCGAGGGCGTTGCAAGGTTTTTTCAGGGAGGTTGTTGCAGGAAATGACAGGAAAGCGACTCGACCGAACTCCCGACATTAACAGCGCTTTGCCGGCTTGTCCGGCTATTTCGTCGGATAATTATTTATCTTTTCAAAGGGGTTGAATTGTTTTTCCAACTGCCCAACTCTGTCATCAAGAGGTCATGTTCAGCACGCCTCCAGGCGTTGCCGACGAGCCTCTTGCAAGCTCGCTGAAATAAGGGAAGAACTATGCAAATCCAAGTCAATAGTGATAACCATATTCAAAGCAGCATTCGACTGGAGGAGTGGGTCCGGACGAGCGTAGAGAACGCGCTCGAACGTTATGAAGAAGACCTGACACGGGTCGAGGTTCACCTGGCGGACGAGAACGGCGACAAACCTGGTCCCCACGATATGCGCTGCCAGATGGAAGCGCGGCCAAAAGGCCATCAACCGATTTCGGTCACCCATAAAGCCGATACGCTGGAACAGGCGATCGATGGCGCGGCCACCAAACTGGAACATGCACTGGAGCATCTGTTCGGCAAACTGCAAGCCAAACGCGCGACCGCCATCAAGGGCGAGCGCCGCGACCTGGGAGACGCACTGCTGGAAGAGGAGTTCGAAGAGAAAGAACGTGTACGGCTGGCCGCTAACGGCTGATCTTCAACACTGACCATGACGGGCCTGCATTTGCAGGCCCGTTTTCGTTTGGCTCCCTTCAACACCGCGTCAGTTCAGGGGCTCGCCGGCCTGGCGCGCGGCCCTTGCCCGCAGCCAGTGGGAAATCGGCGCGGCGTTGATGAACACCGCAATGCCCAGCAGGATCAGCATAATCGAGGCCAGCTTATAGGGGCCGATGCTTTCGTCGAACATCAGCCACGCGGTGGTGACGCCGGAAATCGGCACCATCAACGACAGCGGCGCAACCATTGCCGAGGGGTATTTCTTCATCAGGTTGTTCCACACCCGGTAGCCGAACAGGGTGGTGACATAGGCCTGGAACAGCACCGAAAAGATCGCCGAAGGCGTCAGGTTGCTGCCCAACTGATAAAACGGTGCCGTGCCCTTGGCCAGCCAGGTCATGAAAAACAGCGGCGGGGCGGCGAACAGGCTGGACCAGACGATAAAGGCAACCATATCGCCGGGGCGTGTCTGCTTGACGATCAGGTTGCACGCACTCCAGCTCAAGGCGGCCAGCAGCACCAGCGCGGTGCCGGCGAGTACCGCGTCGCCTTCGGTGAAGTGAATGATCGACAGCAGCCCGACGCTGGCCAGGACCACCCCGGCGATCTGCGGGCCGGCGATTTTTTCCTTGAACAACCAGGCGCTGAGGAAAATCGTGAAGAAGGCGCTGAACTGCAGGATCAGCGAGGCCAGGCCCGGGGTCAGTCCCAGGTGCATGGCGTAGTTCACCACCCACCAGAGCCCGACCCCGAACAGCAGGCCATACCCGGCGATGGCGCTGAGGCTGACGCCTGCCGGTCGTTTCATGAAAAACACCAGGGGCAAGGCGCAGCAGGTAAAGCGCAGGGCGGAGAGTAGAAACGGGTCCAACTGCTCAAGGCCCAGTTCGATGACCGAGAAGTTGCTGCCCCAGATAATCGTGACCAATAGCCCCAGGGCCAGGTCCAGCGGTTGAAATTTCATAGGGTTTCGACGTCCTTTGGGTTCAGGCTTGCAGAGTCCCCGGCCGGCGCCAGGGACGCGTGGGCGGGTCAGGCGGCGATCTCGGGGTCGACACCGTCATAGACGAACGCGTCGAATTTCTCCGGCCGCCATACGTCATCCCGGGTGTAGTAGTTCAGGACCACGGTGATCTTCCTTTCCGTGACCGTCGGCTCGCAGTCATGGAGGATTTCCCGGCCCTTCATGACCAGCAGCGAGCCGGCCCTGGCATGGATTTGCCGGTGTTCGATCCAGGGTTGCGGTTTGCTCGGATGGGCGCGGGGAATCTGCATGCGCAGGGGCGCTTCACGGTTGCTGGTGAGGAACAGCAGCACGGTGATCGCATTGGTGTCGTAATGCTCACCCAGTGTTCCGCCGCCTTCGGGGTAGACCTTGATATTGATGTCGGAGCGGTTGTGGGGCGAGACAATCACGTCCTGACTGGTGATCAGGCTGATCAGCGGCAACAGCGAATGATAGATCGCCGTCAGCTCCGGCAAGTGATCGCGCACATCCTGGCCCTGAAAGATGTAGTGCAGGTATTGCCCGCCAGCGTCGGAAACCTCGTCGGTGCCGAGTCCCTGGTGGTCGACCAGCTTGATCCGGCCTTGGGCGATGGTGTGTTCGACCCGTTCTTTCAGGGTGTCGCACAGCGGCGGCGGGACGATATCGTCCAGGACCGTGACATAGTCGTAGTGATATTCGGCAATGTGCCGGGTGAGATTGAACTGAGCGTTTTTCATGGAAGCTCCCTGCTGTTTTTTGCGGACGGCGCTACCCTCGACTGCCTGGCTGAAGAGGCCGTATATTGAGCGATCAGGTAAGGCGGGCCCAGGGATTTCCATTCGCTACGCAAGCCCGGGCCGGATCGATGGCCCGTGCTGGCACGGCACCGTCGATGGGGCGAAATTAGCCCAGCCTTCGGCTGATCCACCAGTGTTTTTCTCCGTGGCTAGCCGTTCGGATAGTCAGTGGCTGATGTCCTTGTGCTACTGCGAGTCGTCGGATGTCTTTGCGTATGAGAATTTTTATCATTAATATTGGCGTCTCTTCACGCCGGCTTTCCTGATCGCGCTTCTCCAACGCGCCCGGCGACTCCTCAGGTTCCAGGGTCCAACCATGAAAAGCGCTGTTGGCGGTCTATCTGTTGCCCATCGCCTGGCTGTCACTTCACGCCTGGCAAGCCCGGCTGTGGCGGGTGCGCCGCGATGAACCTGGCGATGCGTCCCCCCGAGAACCCGGAGGCCGAGGGCAACGAGCAGCACGCCGGACGCGCGCACTTCCTGCAAGTGTTCCTGTCCCAGCGTTCACAGATGGAAGCGCTGGTCAGTCGTCGGGTCGGTTGTCGGGCGACGGCGGCGGACCTGGTCCAGGACCTGTTCCTGCGTTTCTGGCGGCGGCCCCTGGTGCAGGTGGAGGAGTTGAGCACCTACCTGCTGCGCTGCGCCGGCAACATCGCCATCGACCATTTGCGCAGCGAGGGTGCCCGCGTGCGAGTCAATGAAGGCTGGCTGCCCGAGCAGCAGGACAACCAGAGCCTCGAGCCCGAGGCGGCCCTGGAGGCGGGTAACGATCTACGTCATGTCGAGGCGGCGTTGCGCAGTTTGCCGGAGCGCACCCGGCAGATTTTCCTGCTCAACCGCATCCATGGCCGCAAGTACGCCGAGATCGCCAAGGCCATGGGCCTCTCGCAAAGTGCCGTGGAAAAACACATGATGCGTGCCCTTGAAGCCTGCAAGGCCAGTCTTCGAGAGCCCTTAGCCACGCGTCTGCCAGGGAAAGCATCGTGATCCATTCTTCCAGCATTGTTGTGACACCCGCCCAGGAACAGGCCGCGTTGGCCTGGCTCAGCCTGCTGCACGATCAGCCGAGCCGGGGCGACCAGGCGCGTTTCAGCTTTTGGCTGCAAGCCGATCCGGCCCATGTCGAAGCCTATGCCCAGGCCCAGGTGCTCTGGGAGTTGAGCGAGGTGCCGGCGGGCACCCTGGCCCGGGAAGACGACGCGGCCTTGCAGGTTCTGCTCGCGGCCATGGACCGAGCGCAACCGGCGTCGCGCTGGCGCTGGTCGGCGGGCCTGGCCATGGCCGCCTGCCTGCTGCTGACGGTGTCCATGGGCCTGGGGTTCGAGCCCGGGCGCTGGCTCGACGACCTCGGCGCCGACTATGTCTCGGTGCCGGGGCAGGTGCGCACGGTGACCCTGGCCGATCGGTCCGAAGTGACGTTGGACACCGACAGTGCCATTGCCGTGGATTTCAGTGGCGGCGAACGGCACGTCCGGCTGCGGCGCGGTTCGGCGTTTTTCCAGGTGACCCATACCGGCGAACCTTTTGTGGTGGATGCCGAGGGCGGCGAGGCGCGGGTGCTCGGGACGCAGTTTGAAGTGCGTCTGCAACCGGGCGGCGCACGGGTGACGGTGTTGTCCGGGCGGGTCGGGGTGCGTGCCAGCGCGGGGGCGCCGCAACAGATTCTCGGCGCCAACCAGCAGGTGGCTTATGCCGACGGTTCAGCGCAGCCGCTGCATCCGGTGGACAGCGACCAGCTGTTGGCCTGGCGCCAGGGTTGGCTGAACTATTCGAAAGTCACCTTGGCCGAGGTGGTCGAGGACCTGGGGCGTTATTACCCGGGACGCATCCTGGTGTTCAACGACAGCCTGGCGGCGCGGCGGATCAGCGGCAGCTTTCCGAACAAGGATCCACGGGCGGTGCTCGACTCGTTGCAAGGGGTGCTGGGCTTTGAACAGCACAGCCTGCTGGGTCGGCTCATCGTCCTGCGCTGACCCTCCCGGAAAATATTTTCAAAATAAAGGTGAGGTAAACCCGAAGCCCATCCGTGTAGTGGTTGAAAGTGCGATTCATTCGCATTAATGTTTTCTCTACGCACGGGTCGTACACACATGAAGTCCAGGGCAAAATCGGTGGCAGGCAGTTCGGTCAAGCGGTGGTTTGGCGCATCGGCGCTGGCGGTATCGGGGTTGGCCTTGCTGCCCCTGAGCGTGGCCCTGGCCGCCGAGTCCGCGGCGCAGCACAGCGCGCAATTCAACTTTGCCATCGCCGCCAAGCCGCTGCCCCAGGCCCTGAGCGACTTCAGTCGGGTCACCGGCCTGAGCGTGGTCTACACCGACGACACGGCGTATGGCCGCCAGGCACCGGCGGTCAACGGGCAGATGAGCGCCGAGCAGGCCATGCAACGGCTGCTGAGCAATTCCGGCTTCACCTTCCGCCGCACCGATGACCACACCCTGGCCCTCGAGCCTTTACCGACCCAGGGCGCCCTGAACCTCGGCGCCACCACCATCAACGGCAACCAGCAGGCCTCTTCCACCAGCTACCAGCCGCCGCAGGTCACCTCGGTGTCCCGCTCCAGTGCCTCGCTGCAGGAAATCCCGCAGACCATCAACGTGGTGTCGGCCCAGGTCCTGCGTGACCAGACGCCGCGCAACCTCGACGACGCGCTGAACAACATCAGCGGCATCACCCAGGCCAACACCCTCGGCAGCACCCAGGACGCGGTGATGATTCGTGGTTTCGGCGACAACCGTAACGGTTCGATCATGCAGGACGGCATGCCCCTGGTGCAGGGCCGTGCGCTGAACGCCACCACCGAGCGGGTCGAAGTGCTCAAGGGCCCGGCCTCCTTGCTCTACGGCATCCAGGACCCGGGCGGCGTGGTCAACCTGGTCAGCAAGAAACCCCAGCTGGAACAGTACAACGCGGTGACCCTGCGCGGCTCGACCTATGGCGACGGCAAGAACGGCAGCGGCGGCAGCCTCGACAGCACCGGCGCCCTCGGCGACTCCGGGCTGGCCTACCGCATGGTCCTCGACCGTGAAGACGAAGATTACTGGCGCAACTTCGGGGCCCACCGCGAGACCCTGATCGCCCCGTCCCTGGCCTGGTTCGGCGAGACCACCAAGCTGCTGCTGTCCTACGAGCACCGCGAGTTCCTGACCCCGTTCGACCGTGGCACCGCCATCGATCCGCGGACCAACCACCCATTGGCCATTCCCAAGGATCGTCGGCTGGATGAGCCGTTCAACAACATGGAAGGGCGTTCGGACCTGGTTCATTTCGAAGCCGATCATGACCTGAACGACAACTGGAAGGCCCACCTCGGCTACAGCTGGAACCGCGAAACCTACGATGCCAGCCAGGTCCGGGTGGTGTCGGTCAACCCGGTCAACGGCACCCTGGTGCGCAGCATGGACGGCACCAAAGGTGCATTGACCACCGACCGTTTCACCACCGCCAGCCTCGAAGGCAAGGTCGATGTGGCCGGCATGCAGCACGACCTGGAGTTCGGTGTCGACGACGAGTATCGCAAGATCTACCGTTCCGACCTGATCCGCCAGAGCCCGCTGAGCACCTTCAGCTACCTGGACCCGGTCTATGGTCGTGAAGTCCCGGGCTCCACCGTCAGCCCCAAGGACAGCGACCAGACCGACCTGCTGCGCAGCGACTCGCTGTTCGCCCAGGACTCGATCCACCTCAACGACCAGTGGATCCTGGTGGCCGGTGGACGTTTCCAGATGTACGACCAGTACGCGGGCAAGGGCCGGCCGTTCCAGGTCAACACCAACGGCAATGGCGAGAAGTTCGTACCCCGTGCAGGCCTGGTGTACCGCTACACCGACGAGTTGTCGTTCTATGGCAGCTACACCGAGTCGTTCAAGCCCAACTCCACCATCGCCCCGTTGGCACTGACCAGCAGCACCCGCCTGGTGCTGGACGGCTCGCTTGAGCCGGAACAGTCCAAGGCCTGGGAGATCGGTACCAAGCTGGATATTCCAGGGCGCATCACCGCCACTGCGGCGATCTTCGATATTCAAAAACGTAACGTGCTGGTGTCCGTCGCCGACGGCCTGACCACCCAGTACAGCGTCGCCGGCCAGGTGCGCTCCCGTGGCTTGGAACTGGATGCCAGCGGTCAACTGAGCGACCGTTGGAGCGTGATCGGCAGCTACGCCTACACCGACGCCCAGGTTACCCAGGACGCCAACTTCCAGGGCAACCGCCTGCAAAACGTGGCGAAGAACGCCGGCTCCCTGTCGGCGGTCTACGACTTCGGCTCGATCATGGGCGGCGGCGACAAACTGCGGGCCGGTGCCGGGGCACGTTATGTCGGCCAGCGCGCCGGGGACGCGGCCAACACCTTCCAACTGCCGGGCTACACCGTGGCCGATGCCTTCGCCACCTACGACACCAAGGTGGAAGGGCAGAAGGTCAAGTTCCAGCTCAACGTGAAGAACCTGTTCAACAAGGTCTACTACACCTCGGCGGTCAGCCAGCTGTTCGTGTCCATGGGTGATGCCCGGCAGGTGTCGGTGTCCAGCACCCTGGAGTTCTGATGAAAAGCGTCAGCGCCATGCTGCTGGCCCTGAGCCTGAGTGCCACCGCCCTGGCGGCGGCACCCGGGGACGGGCGCCTCTACCATCGCGAGCATCAGGCGCGCTTGCCCGGCTCCGGCGACAGCTGGGGTTTCGCCGCCCTCGACCCGACACGGCCCTACCTGTTTCTCGCCCGGCGGGACAACGGCCTGAGCGTGTTCGACGTGGCCAGACAGCGCCTGGTGAAAACCCTCGAGCACTCGGCGGGGGCCAATGCCGTGGTGTTCGTGCCTGAACGTAATCGCGTGTTTGTGCTCAACACTGATGGCAGCCTCGGCGTGGTCGAGTTGTCCAGTCTCAAGCTGTTGAAACGAATCCCGGTGGCCCAGAGCAACCTCAACAGCGCGGTGTATGAGCCGCACACCGGCCAGGTGATCGTCGTCAGCGGACGCCGGGCGGATCGTTCGACATTGTTTGTCTTCGACCCACGGGCGGAGAAGGTCACGGCGGCCCATGAACTGGACGTGAAGAAGATCGATCCGTTGCTGGTCAAGGGCGATGGCAGTTTCTTCCTGCCGATGCGCGACGAAGGCAAGGTGGCACGGTTTTCGGCCAGCACCTTCGAAGTGCTCGACAGCTGGAGCTTCGACGGCTGTCCCAAACCCAGTGCCCTGGCCGAGGATCAGCAGGGGCAGCGGCTGTTCGTCGCCTGTCGCGGCGAGCAACCCCGGTTGATCGTGGCTGACCTTGCGAGCGGCGCGGTCAAGGCCAGCCTGCCGATCACCCGGGATGTGAATGCCCTGGCCTGGGATGCCCGCCAGCATCGGCTGATCATCCCCAGCGGGGTGGACGTCAACCTGACTCTGGTCGAACAGACGGATGTCGACCACTACCGCACACTGGGCAGCGTCAGCACCTTGCCGATGGCCTACAACATGGCGTTCGATCCGGTGAGCCGCAAGGTCTACCTGCCCGCCATGGACTTCACCCTGCCGGCCACCGCCAAGGGCGAAGCCAAGGCTGACCCGGTTTTCCACGCCAATACCTTCTCGCTAACCACCCTGGCGCCCTGAGGGCGCTATTCTGTTCTTGGGGAGCGAGCTGCTCCCTCATGGATTCCGAGGGGCGAGTTACCGCATAATTCCATCTGTTGACTCGATAAGTGTCCTGTCCTTTCGTGCCTCCTGAGTGATGAGCCTCTGCCGACCGCAGGGGCTTTTCTGTATGGTTTGAGTTGAATTGAGGCAAACGATGAATTTGCGACAAGGTTTCATGGGCAAGGCCGTTGTCGCCTCGCTCTTTGTCCTGCTGGCGGCCTGTTCCAGCAAGCCGGTCCGTGCTCCCGAGCCGGCCAGGACGGTTATCCTGCAGGCCGCGCAATTACCCCTGCCGCTGCCGCGCAGCGCTTTTTGCGCCGGACTCGACAGCACCCTGCGCAACTCCGCGCTGCAAGGTGCGGTGACCTCGCTGGTGGTGCGCGAAGCGAACGGTGGCAAGCTGGTCTGTGAGTACAACCCCGAGAGTCGCCTGGTGCCGGCCTCCAGCCTCAAGCTGGTGACCACTGCCGCCGCGATGGACGTGCTGGGCGCCGACTACCGGTTCTCCACCACCCTGCTGACCACCGGTGTGCAGCAAGGCAATGTGCTGGTCGGTGACCTGTACCTGCGTGGTACGGGCGATCCGAGTATCCGCCAGGAAGATTATCGTGCCCTGGCCGCTGATCTGGCCCGCAAGGGCATCACCCGCGTACGTGGCCGGCTGATCCTCGACGACACCGCCTTCGACCGCGAGCGGCTGGGACTCGGCTGGGACAGCCAGGATGAGCAGCAGTACTACTCGGCGCAGATTTCCGCGTTGAGTGTGTCGCCCAACGACGATCTCGATGTCGGCTCAATCCTGGTCAATGTGCGCTCCAGCGGCCCGCGCCAGCCTGTGCGGGTCAGTTTCACGCCCGACAATCGCTACATGAGCGTGCTTAATCGTGCGACCACCGGCCGGGGGCCATTGTCGGTCAGCCGAGTTCATGGCGGTAACCTGTTGCGGATCGATGGCGGCGTGCCCAAGGGCGCCGAGCGAACGGCCCAGGTCAGCGTCTGGGAACCGACCGGGCTGGTCGCGGACCTGTTCCGCAGTGCCTTGTTGCAGTCCGGTGTCGCGATGGAAGGAAACACGCTCCTGGGCCAGGCCACGCCGCCAGGCGCCAAGGTGCTGGTGGAGCATCAGTCCGCCGTGCTGGCGGACCTGATGGCGCCGTTGCTCAAACTGTCGAACAACAACATGGCGGAGATCCTGCTCAAGTCCATGGGGCGCAAGACCACTGGCGCTGGTACGGCCCAGGCGGGCGCGGCGGCGGTGAATGGGTTCCTGCATGCCCGTGGCGTATCGTCGGTGCAGTTGCTGCAGGTGGACGGCTCGGGACTGTCGCGTGGCAACCAGATCTCGGCCAGGACCCTCAGCGACCTGTTGCTGGTGGCGCGCAGTCGTCCCTGGTTCCAGTCCTGGTATGCGGCACTGCCGGTGGCCGGCAATCCTGAGCGGATGATCGGCGGCACCCTGCGCAAGCGCCTGGCTGGCACGGCGGCGGCCAACAACCTGCACGCCAAGACCGGCAGCATGCGCAGCGTGTCGTCGTTGGCCGGCTATGTCACCAACCGCGACGGTCGGTTGCTGGTGTTCGCCATGTTGACCAACAACTATGCAGTGGGGGGCCGGCAGATCAAGGCCGTGGAGGACGCGGTCGTCGAGTCCCTGGCCAACAAGGCTGACTAAGCCAGGTCGCTGTGGCGCCACTGCTCGGCGCCGCCTGCTGGACACAGCAGCAGGCGCGAAGGGCCGCGCACGCAAGCCTTGGTCGCTCAAGCCAAAACGCCAGTCCTCAAGTCTGGCCGAAATTTGTGGCGAGCGGGCTTGCCCGCGTTGGGCTGCGAAGCGGCCCTAAAACCATTAATCGCGGTGTATCAGGTACACCGAGGTGCTTGGGTTTACGGCTGCTGCGCAGCCGAGCGCGGGCAAGCCCGCTCGCCACAAAACCGCGTTCGGCTTCAAACTGCCTTAACTGACTGGCATTAGCTCAAGCCCTGGTATCCCGATTCAGGTAGTGACTGGCTGGAGTGGTCAATAACCAAGCTATGCAAGTTGCCGCTATTATTAACGCAGTGTTATGTGTTGATGATAATAATTTAAAATCTGCGCGTGTTTCTGCGGCACTTTCTTTTTTTTCATACAACTCATACTTGTATATCTCCGACTCCCGGTTTTAAAGCACTTTCGGCCTTAAGTGGGCCCGCACGCACGCCTAAAATTAATGTCATCGACTGGCCATGTTGCTGTTAACGACCACTTAATATTATTAATCGACAGTACCGCTGGATTATCAAGCCGCCCAGACGGCACTTCCTTTTATTTACTTAGAGATTGAACTCATGAAACTGTCTACGTTAGTCATTGCCGGCTTGTTGTCCGTCAGTTCTGTTGCTGCCTTTGCCGAGGGCGGTTCCGATCGCACCATCGAGCATTGGCAGAAATTCCAGCTCAGCCAACAGGCCAGCCGCGAACAGGCCGAGCAGAAGACCCTGACGGCCCAGGCACAGAAAGTCGACGATGTATCGAACGGGTCGAAAGACGCCCAGCAGCAACCTGACACCTGAGTTGCAGCGGGCCAGCCGCTTCAGCGTGCAAACGCCTGCCGATAGTCACCCGGCGTTGCACCGAGGATCTGCCGGAAGCGATTGTTGAAGTGGCTGGCGCTGGCAAAACCGCAGGCCAGGGCGATCTCGCCCAGGGGCTGGTGGGTGGCGCGCAGCAGTTCGCGGGCCCGGGTCAGTCGCCGCGCCAGGACATACTGGTGGGGCGGCAGGCCAAAACTGGTACGGAACATCCGCGCAAAGTGGTATTCCGACAGCGCGCATAAGCCGGCCAACTCACCGAGGCTCAACGGCTGGCCCAACTGGCTGTCGATGTACTCCACCAGCAGGCGCCGCTGATACGCCGCCAAACCGCCTTTCAATCTCAAGCCCTGACGCAACCCCACCTGATTGAGCAACGTATGACTGAGCAGTTCATGGGCCAGGCTGCTACTGAGCAGGCGCTCTCCCGGTTCGTCCCAGTCGAGGTCGATCAATTGGCGAAAACGCCGCGCCTGCTGCGGGTCTTCCAGAAACGTGTGTTCCTGCAATTGCAGCTCACGGGGCTCACGATCCAGCAGCGTCACGCAACCGGCCGCAAACTGTTCCTGACTGAAATACAGGTGGGCCAGGCGAATACTGCCGTTGATCACCCAGCCGGACTGATGTTCGGCGGGCAGGATACACAGCTTGTCCGGGCCGCCCTTGGTGTCCGGGCGGTCGCGGCGAAAAGTCCCGGTGCCGCCGGCGATATAGCAGGACAGGGTGTGATGGCCGGGCGCCTCGTAGTCCTGGGCGTCGTGATGATTGCTCCACAAGGCCGCCGCCAGGCCGTCACCGAGCTCCGCGCTGTGCTCCAGGCGTGAATTGGGTGAGCGGTTCAGGGCTTGAAAGACTTGCAGGGTATCCAGTGCGGGCATGGTCTGTTCTCCAACGCCTTGCATCCTACTCCGTCGCGTAAAGCCCTGGCAGCCGCGGGCCGACAAAAGCGCAAGTTTTTGCAAGCGCGCAAGCGGCGTGTCCACCGACACTGAGGCCTGTCTTCTGGAGTCCGCCGCATGAACCTGTTTCTCTACCTGCTGACCGTATTGATCTGGGGCACCACCTGGATCGCCCTGAAACTGCAACTGGGGGTGGTGGCGATTCCGGTGTCCATCGTCTATCGCTTCGGCCTGGCGGCGCTGGTGCTGTTTGTCATGCTGCTGCTCAGTCGCCGCCTGCAACCGATGAACCGCCGTGGTCACCTGATCTGCCTGGCCCAGGGCCTGTGCCTGTTCTGCCTGAATTTCATGTGTTTCCTCACCGCCAGCCAGTGGGTGCCCAGTGGCCTGGTGGCGGTGGTGTTTTCCACCGCGACCTTGTGGAATGCCCTGAATGCCCGGATCTTCTTCAAGCAGAAGATCGCCCGCAATGTGTTGATGGGCGGGGCCTTGGGTCTGCTCGGCCTGGGCCTGCTGTTCTGGCCGGAGCTCTCCGGGCACACCGCCGGCCCGCACACGCTGCTGGGCCTGGGTTTGGCCTTGCTCGGCACGCTGTTTTTCTCGGCTGGCAACCTGCTTTCCAGCCTGCAACAGAAGGCCGGGCTCAAGCCCCTGACCACCAATGCCTGGGGCATGCTCTACGGCGCCTTGATGCTGGCGACCTACTGCCTGTTCCGGGGCATCCCGTTCGAGATGGAATGGAACACCCGCTATATCGGCTCCTTGCTGTACCTGGTGATTCCGGGTTCGGTGATCGGCTTCACCGCCTACCTGACCCTGGTCGGGCGTATGGGGCCGGAGCGCGCGGCCTATTGCACGGTGCTGTTCCCGCTGGTGGCGCTGAACGTTTCGGCCTATGCCGAGGGCTACCACTGGACGGCCCCGGCGCTGCTCGGGCTGGTCGCGGTGATGGCGGGCAATGTGCTGGTGTTCCGCAAACCTGCGGCGCCGTTGCGGCAGACGTCGGCCAGGGTCGCCTAAGAAACAGCACATCTATGTAGATCAGTCCCGAGTCCATGGCTGGATAACCTGACGCTTTGCACGGCGTATCAGGAAGGACAGGCCATGAACCGATCTGCTGGAAAAAGCACCGATGTCGACAGGGCGGATGAGCTGCTGGCGCAGCTTCCCGCCGAGGTCGACGACCCTTTGTTGCTGGCGTTCATGCGTCGCGACACCGACCTGCTGCACAACCAGAAGAGCTGGGCGCGGCAACAGGTCGTCGAGCAACTGGCGATTTCGTTCAAAGCGGCCATGGGGCCCTTGCATGAAGCCGAACAGCGCACCTGGCTGGGACGTTATCGCCAGTTCATGGCGGCCAGAGAGGCACTCGACGAGGAGAGCCACAAGGTCGTCGACGCCTTCGAAAAGGCCGGTTTGGCCAAGCTGCGCGAACGCCTGCGACAAGCTTCGGGCCTGGACCTCGACCCGCTCAGCACCTATCTCCATACCGTGATCGATTCGCCAACGCAGGTCCGCCAGCCCCAGGGGGATGGCCCGCCGGTGCAGGTGGAATCGTTCGAGCGGCGCATCGGTACGGTCACGGTCTCGACCATGACCTTGTGGCAAGCCGCCTGTCTGAATTTCGCCTTCTCCGATTCCAGCTACGCCAACCTCAAGCGGCGCTGGATTTCCTCCGACAAAAAAGTCGATATCAACGACCGGCGCTGGTTGCTGGCGACGCAGACCTTTGTCCAGATCGTCCGTGAGCTTGATCTGGGGGCCGTGCTCAAGCCCCATGTGGCGCAGGCCATGGGCGTGGACGAGCCATTGCCGCAGTCGATACTGGCGTTTGCCCACGCCGCGATTCACTTCGGCCTGTATGACGCGGCCCGGCAGCCGACCATCACCGGCATGACCTACGCCGCCTTCGTAGCCTTCAGGGATGAACTGACGGCGGCTCGCCCTCGGCTCAAGGGCTCCTATGTTGCACTGCGCCTGCCCGGTGGTCTGCAAGCGCGGCTGGACCGGGTGCTGGAGTCCATTGAAAGCGAGTGGCTGCATCTGTTCGATATCGAGCGTGAGCCCCTGGAGCTGATCTACCTGCCGCTGCAAGTCTTTGTGGTACCGGGCCAGCAGGGGCTTTACAGCTTTTGCGGCGACCGTCCCGGGGCCGCCATGCGCTACCACGATTCAACCGCTGCGTTCGAGCGGGACTTCAAGGCGCAACTGGAAAATGACAGTCGCAGCGGACAGCTGGGCTGGTTGCTCTCCTCGTTGGCTTTCAAGCAGCAGCACCAGTTCTGGCAATGGCTCAAGGATCACGCCAGGACCAAGCCCCTGAGCTGGATGTCGACCTTCGAAGACGTCTACCGCTGGCTCTGGTCGGGGGAGGGCATTGAGGCACTGACATTCGAGTATGGCGATACGCCCGCCGATTCCAGCCCCGGCCAGGTTCTGGCCGGGTTCTATGCCTGGCGTTTTCGCTTGAATACCGAAGCCATCGCGGTGGCAAAGACCGAACACGATCTGCAAGCCGTCAAGGAGGGCTTTCTTGAGGTCATGAACCTGCTGCTGAACGTTCTGATGTTGCCGGTGCCGGGAGGTTTCGGGGCTCTGGGGCGGATGCTCGCGGTGGTCATGTTTGCCCAATTGGGTGTGGGGCTGGCCGATGGCATCCTGGCGACTTTCCAGGGGCGCCCCAGGGCGTTGGGGCAGGCGCTGGCCAACGTCGGCCTGGCGATCCTCGCCGGGGGTGTGCTCGGCTATGCCGGACACGTCCTGGAGCGCAAGCTTCAGGCCTTGTCCCTGGAGCTTTGGCGCTGGCGCAAGGTGACAGCGGCCCAGGGGCCGCCCCGGCTGTGGAAGGTCGACCTGAGCGGTTATGCCGTTTCCGTGAAGGGCTTGCGGGAACGCTTTGCTGCCGATGAGCGCGGGCTCTTCGAGGAGAGTGAAGCGCTGTTCGGCATGGTGCGCGAGCCCGGCGGCCTGATTCCGGTCAGGCTGGAATACGACATCGTGCTCAAGCGCTATGTGGCGGTCGCGCCCGAGCCTTCGGGATTCCGCCCGCCCATGCGCTATGAAAGGCAAGCGCGCAGCTGGGTGGTGGACCTGGATGACAGCCATACCCTGAGCGAAGCCCGTTGGCTGGAACGGATGATGGTCCAGGGTAATGCCGAACAGGCCGAGACGCTGTTGCAGATCAGCGGTGTTCGCCGTGAGGTGTTGCAAGAGGTCTGGGCGGGTGGCTTGCCACCGGCGTCGCTGGCCGAGGCCGAGCGCCGCCGACAGATCGACGCCGGCCTCGATGCGTTGATCGGCGGCAGTGATGCGCGGCTGAGCTTGCCGGTGGAGGCCGAGCGTGCCCTGTTCTGCCTGTTGCCGCGGCTGTCCGATTGGCCCGAAACCACCGGGTTGTTTATCCACGGACCCGAGGGCGAGTTGTTGGCGGTCCATGGTCGCCAGGCGCGACCGGCCGACTTCGAGCACAGAGTGGCGATCCGGCGGTTGGAAGAGGGCGGGTATATCGAGCAGCCGGCCGATCCATTGCAGGTTCCCGACGGTCTTGCCCATGAAGACGGGGTGCAGGCGTTGATCCTCGGCCTGTTGCCCGACGGCTGTCCGCTCAAGGGCGACTTCCAGCCCTTTGTCCGGCGCCAGTGGAACAAGGCGATACGCCAGCAAGTCAACGCTCTGGCTCGGCTTGAACGCCTCGGGTTATTCGAGGTACTCGGCAGTCACGACGGCCTGGATCGTTCTACCTCGCGATCCCCCGCCCGCCATTTCCTCTCACTGGTCACGCCGTCCCTGCCGCCCCTGGTGCTCAAGCTCCAGGCCTTGTATCCCGCGCTGTCACTGGCGCGCATCGGTGAGTATCTACGGCACGTGAGCCTGGCGCCGCAGCCGCTCCAAGGGTTTCTGGAAAGCGGCCAATTGCCTGGGGCGCAGGCCCGTGCGTTGGCCGATGCACAAGCCATGACCCGCCTGGGCCGGGCGCTGGACGGAATCCATCAGGCCCGCTCGTTTCACCGCGACACCGATCAATGGTTGCAACTGGCCGGCGAGTTGTTGGTTCGCGAACGACTGGCAACGACCCTGTGCCCTCGGGTCTCCACCAGCCCGACTCACGACAGTTTCTACCTCGCCCTGGCGGCGCTGTTCACCCCCCATGAATTGAGCCAGTTGGGTGTGACCTCGGCGACCGACGTGAAGGCCTTGCGCACACTGCTCGCCGGCGTCCTGGAGCGTCGGCGGGCGGCCGACGGGCGTATTTTGCTGCCGGTCGAACGTTGCCGGGAGACGCTCGTCCTGCCGGCGACCCTGATGCCTGATGAAGCCGGTCTCTACCGACACGACGACAACACCTACCTGTCGCTTGAGGGCGGTCTCTACCGCATTGAAAATACCGGCTTGCCCGAGGATTGGCGGATCAACCCCAGCGATCTGCCGGGTGCCTATACACCGCGTCTGGAACATAACGGCGCCAGCGCCTGGTGGCACGAGTTCGAAGACCCGCTGGGTTGGGAGGGGCCGACGGCGTTTCGTCGCCTGGGTGGGCAGGCGGCGTCGTTTTCCGAGGCGGTTGCCCGGCAGATCCTGGCGGTCAGCGATACCTCGGACAGCCTGTTGCGCCAGACGATTTTCTGCAATCAACCTCCTCCTGCGTTCCTGCTGTCGGTCATGCAACGCTTCAGGGACCATCTGGATATCGAGCAGCACATCGCCGCGCTGACATGGCGTTCGACGCAACTGCCGGCGCTGTTCAAAACCGCGCTTGATGGTCTCAGCGTCGCTGATGAACTGTGGCTGGGCCTCGATCCGGGTGTGTCGGCAAGCCAGGCGATCGGTTACTTGCTGCGGCGCCTGGCGCTGGACCCGCGACGTGTCCGGCAGGTACTGGCCGACGGTCTGGCCGGTCAGCGGGCCCAGACCGCAGAGCCTTTGGTGAGTCAGTTGGAGCAGGCCTTTGCGGGGCTGCCAGGTGGGGTGGCCGAGGAGATGCTGGAACACAGCGAATCCTGGCAACGCCGACTGCTCACCGACTCGCGACGGATACCGCTGGCGTTGGCCGAAGAGGCCCGCTGGTGGTGCGAGGAAGCCATCCTGGGCCAGGCTCTCACGGGGTTGAGCCCCGACGGGTTGAGCAATCCCCATAGCGATCAGATCCTGTTGACGGTGCTCAAGGCACTGCCGGGTTGGCCGGATAGCGCCCGGATTGAAATCCGCGAGACGGGAGTCGACGGCCCGCTGCTGGACAGCAGCGGGCGCGGCGATACCGACAAGCGCCGGGTGGTGGTCAAGCGGCCCGACGGTTATGAGGCGTTTATCGTCGATGGCGAGCAGGTTTCCCGTCAGGGAGCGGTGCAGAGCGACCTGCTCCTGGCCTTGTCCCGAGTGGTACGGGATCTGCCCGCGCGCCTGCCCTGGGGGGGAGCGCAAGGGCCGGAGGCGCTGTTGAAAAACCTGATCGGCCAGCAGGCGATTCGCCTGCGCGCCGAACTGCGCCAGCGACTCGGGTTGCGTCCCACGCCGGGCTGGGCGTCGCTGCCGCGCCGTCTGGTGCGTCAGCGCGACGGTCAGATTGGCATCGCGATGAGTGGACGTGGCAGGAATCTGCCGGAGGTGCAGATGTTTGCCCGGTTGAAAAAACTCTATCGCGGCGCCACTCAGCAGGAGTTGTTCGACCAACTGCGCTCGGCGGGCCGCACGAACGCCGAGCAACGGCTGGCGGTCGAGGCGTTGGAGCGCGACTACAGCACCTTGAAGAGCGAGTTGGTGAGCTGGGTCAACATGCCGCGAGGCGTCGACGGACTGGTATGGGACGCCAACTTCAGGATGCGCGTGGCCATGGCGTGCAGGATCAGGCGTTGCTGGCGTTGGGAAAGTCGCAATCTCATGGGCGGCCTGTTGTTGCTCGAAGGCTTCGTGATCAAGCAGATGCCCAGTCTCAGCGTATCGTTCAGCCACGTGACCCAGTTGCTGGTGCGTGACATGAACCTGGATATCAGCTACGTGAATGGGTTCCTGCGCGCGTTTCCGGCCTTGAAGCACCTGCGCCTGTATGGCGCCGGCCTGAAGCGTCTGCCTCCGGAGATTGGTCAGATGACGGCGCTGGAAGAACTCGACCTGGAGGACAACCGGATTGTCCTGACCGAGGCGGCGGTCTTGCAACTGGCAGGGCTGCAGCGCTTGAAGAGTCTGAACCTGCGTGGGAATCCATTGAAGCTGCTACCCGAGTTCGGTGCCCTGACCCATCTGCAATCACTCGACCTGAGCCGGACCGGCATGGATTCATGGCCCTCGGGTACGCTCTTTCTCAAGCACCTGGCCTACATGAATCTGGCCGATAACCGGATCCGCCAAGTCCCCAATGCCTTGCTCTCGGCTTCACCGCTGATCAAGCGTGGCGTGCGTCTGAATGGCAATCCGCTGGAGCACGACGTGCTCGCCAAGCTAGCGGTCGAAGCCCGGGAGCAAAGGGGTGAGGGGATTACCTTCGGGCTGTCCGCCGGCCAGCTTGCGGGCCCCGTCGGGATCGAGGCCTGGGGTTCGGTCGTGGGGCGCAGCGATGAGCAGCACCAGGTCTGGCAACGGGTCCGCGATGAGCCGGACGCCGACGTGCTGTTCGATTTTCTCGACCAATTGAGTGCCTTGGCGGCCTTTTATGAGCCGCAGTTTTCCGCCGCACGGAGCAATCTGACACGGCGTGTCTGGCGGATGCTCGAAGCGGCGGCCGAAAGTGCGGATTTTTGCGAGCAACTCTTCGTCCGGCAACAGGTGTTGGCGGCCGGGGGGATGGGCAGTTTGCAACTGTTCAATGAACTGGAGTTCGCGGTGCTCTGCCGCCAGGCCTTGAACGAGGTCGACAAAGCCACGGCCCAGGCCCGGCTGCTGCGTTTGCTCAAAGGCAAGTTCCGCTTGCAGGTGCTCTGGGACAAGTCCGCCGACCTCAGTATTTATCGGACTTATTGGGAGCTGTTGGGCACACGGCTGGAGTTGCCCGATCTGTTCAACGAACGCTTCTACAAGGAGCGGGTGGTGTTGAGCGACGCTCAGCTCGAGGCCATGGTCGAGCAGGTCCGGCGACGGGAAACGGCGGTGAAGGGGGCGCTTGGCCTGCATCGTTACCTGACGGAGGATATTGCCTGGCGCAGGTTTCTCGAGCGGGCCTATGGCGAGGATTTCCAGTCGTTGTCCGAACAGGAGCGTCATGCCCGCATCGACACGTTGACGATCAACGCCTTGAGTGACACGGCACCTGTCGTATTTAGTTAGAGCCGGTGCCCGGGGCGAGAGGGCTAGGCTGGGCTTTTCCAGCAATGAAAAGAGCAGCCATGGACGACTCCCACCCCCTTCCCGACCCCGGCGTCGGGCTTGAGACCCAATCGCTCATCGACGAACAACAACGCTTTGTGCATTCGCGGGAGAGTTGGCGACTCGCGGACATCGGCAACCATCTGCTGTCCGTTTCCGCCACCGCGATGGAGCCCCTGAACGAGGTCGAGCGGCTGACCTATGCCAGCGCGTTTCGCTACCTCAACGACATGACCCGGGCGGTCGAAGCCGAGAATCGCAAGCTTGGCAGCGCCTTCGAGCAGGATGGGCTCAAGCGCCTGCGTGAGGCCTTGCGCGAAAGCACCGGGCGCGACCAGGATCCGCGCAAGGTCTATATCCATACCCTGCACATGGAGTTCAAGGACAGCGATTGGCAAACCGGCCGCCGCAGCAAGCGGGCCTACGACCCCAATGCGCCGCTGGCCCATGTCTACAGTTTGTCGCTCTGGCAGGCGGCCTGCCTGAACTTCGGCTTCGGCGATCTGTTCAGCTCCGAGCGGGTGCGTGCCAGTTGGATCGATGAGCGACCCGGCCCCGGCTATCAATGGGGATTCGCGCCCCATGACATCCTCCAGGTCAGCACGATGCCGATCCTCGATTTCGTCAACATCGCCCGCGCTCTGGATCTCGGGCGCGATCTCAAGGCCC
Organism: Pseudomonas gingeri; assembly: GCF_013386165.1. Classification (GTDB taxonomy): domain Bacteria; phylum Pseudomonadota; class Gammaproteobacteria; order Pseudomonadales; family Pseudomonadaceae; genus Aquipseudomonas; species Aquipseudomonas gingeri_C. The sequence goes on from NZ_JACAOS010000001.1 coordinate 230,217, forward strand.
GTGTGGACAAGGCGCTTGGCGAGGGTGGTGTGCTGGGCCAGCGCCTGGAGCAGATGGCCTGGGCCGAGATCGTGTTCAACCCCTATGAGGCTTATCGCAATGGTGCATCCAGCGGGGTCACCCATGCACCCTTCACTGTCCTGCGTCATGCGTTATGGAGCGCGCCGCAGACCGTGACCGTGAATGCCGTCTCGATCCGGCTTCCGGACAACGAAGTCGTGGTCATTCTGAAAAAGGTCAACCTTTCCTATCAACTGGGCAAGGCGCTGTTCGGCGAGAGCGACGTGATCTCCAGTTTTCTCGAACTGCCGTTGTTCACCTTCGAAATCGAGCGCTTCGACGGGGTTTTCAGTTACTACCCCAATCGACTGGGAGGGGCGTTGCGTTACCACAGCGACACCTCAACCTTCGAGACCGAGTTCAAGCAGCAGCTCAAGGACGACAATGCACAAAAGCGCCTCAATTGGTTTCTGGCGCCATTGAGTATCAAGCAGCAGGCCGTTGTGCGCGATATCGTCACCGAGCATCCCCGGCCGGAAGGGCTGAACGCGGTGACCGGCGGGCTATACGATGCCTTCCATTGGGCGTTTCCTGCGCCGGTACTCGAAGCACTCCAGTGGAATTACCAGGCGCTGACGAGCACGCCCGCGCAGGCGTTGAGAGACTACTACCTGCAACGTGACCGGCAGAACCTCAACGAACTGGCGGTCGAGCGCTCGGTGCAGGATTGGCGGGCCTTCATCGAGGGTGCCAGTGCGGTCCTGGATGAAGTGCTCGGGCTGTTGCTGTTGCCGGTGCCGGGAGGGTTGCGCGGCATGGGCCGGGTTGTGCAGATCGCCCTGTTCGGAACCCTGGGCTACAACTTCATCCAGGGCCTCACGGAGGCGGCAAAAGGGCGGCCGGAGCAACTGGCGCAGTCGGTCGTCGATATCGGCAATCTGTTGATCAGCGCGGGCCTTCATCGCAACGCGGTGAAATGGTCGATACGCCGTCACCGCGAATTGCAGCGTTGCCTGGGCGCCGCGCACCGGATCCAGGTGGCGGGCAACCATACCCTCTGGGCTTCGCGGTTGGACCGTTATGTCAGCGTGAAAATCGGCCTGCTGCATGGTGAGTCGGTCCGCGAGCCAGGGGTGATCGAACGGGGCGGCAAGCGATACGGCGAGCTGCGGGTCGATGGCGAACGGCAGGCGTTCGAGCTGGCCTACGATCCCGTCTCCAAGGAATACACCCTGGTGCATCCGGACCCCGGCGTATACCGCCCGGTGGTGAACTTCGACCCGCAGTTGCGGCATTGGCAGCTGGCGCTGGACAACCCCGAGCCGCCGACCCTGAGTCAACTGGGCGAACGACTGTTGCCGGGTGGGCCGTTGACGAGTCGCGAATTTGCCCGCTTGAACCGGATCAGCGGGACCACCTCGCAGACCCTCCAGCAGGTCTGGAAGGGCGAGCCGGCGCCCGCCGCGCTGGTCGACACGGTCAAACGGCATAACATCGACCGCGCCCTGCAGGCCTTGAGCGCACCGTTGGTGTCGCGGTCGCCCTTGCCCGAGGAAGCGGATCGGGCGTTGTTCTCGGCGTTGACGCAACTGCCGGACTGGCCGGACGACCTGGCCCTGAGTATCCATGACCAGCAGGGCGCGCTGCTGGAGGCCTACGGGAAACAGGACCGCTTGGCCGAACATGGCCGGCGTGTGTCGATACGCCGCCTGGCGGATGGCGGGTATGTGGATCACGGGGCGCCGGAGACCATCGCCGATCACGATCTGGGCCCGGTGGGGTTGATTCTCGGGTTATTGCCGAGCGATGCGGCGCTGGCCCGGCCCCTTTCGCCCAGCCAGGCATTTTCGAGCCGGGTGGTTATCCTCAGGCGACGGATCGTTGATCTGGTGACCCGTGAGAGACCCCGACTGTTCGAAACCCTGAGCCGCTATCCGGGGCAGCTGAAGTCCGAGCGGCCGGAGTTGGCGCCGGGTCTGCGCAAGTTTCTCCCGGTGGCGCGAGCGCCGCGATCGGCGTTGTTCGAAAAGGTCCTGGCCCTGCATCCCGACCTGTCTCCCGCACGTGCTGCCGAGTGGTTGCGCAGCCCGTCATTGACGGCCGCCGAGCGTGCCGGCCTGCTGACTTCGGGCCTGTTGCCCGAAGGTCCTCGTCATGCCCTCGCGCAAGCGGCCAGAAGTCAGGGCCTGGAACAGTCGCTCGATGGTATTTATCAGCGTCGGTCGTGGAATCTGTCGACGGATGCCTGGGCGCGTGAAGGCATGGCGGCGCTGTTGTGGCAAAAACTGGGGATGACCCTGGAGATTACCGAGGTCCGGCCAGGGCAAACCGTGGCGCCGGTTGCCGCGGATCCGGCGGCCAGGCGGGTGTTGTTGCACCATCACGGGCAGGGCCGCTATGGGGTATTCGATACCCTCAGCCAATCTGAGCGCCCGGTCCCGGCGGGCGATGACAATTTCTACAAGGCCTTCAACGCCGCGTTGCCGCGTGACGATCAGATCCGGCTGGGGATCAACGATGTGACGGCGGACAATGCCGGGTTATTGCGGCGCGACACCGGGGACGCCCTGACGGACCGGCGCACCGATGACGGTGATATACGGCCCTGGAACGATTCGGCGCACGCTTACCGGCAAGCCTTCGACCTGCCTGCCGAGCTGGAGCCCGATCCGCTGGGGCTGTATCGCTGGCGGGAGAAAACCTGGTTGCCCTTGGATGACGGGCTGTTCGAGGCCAATCGGAATCCGCTCCTGGACGAATGGGGCATCGAGCATCCGCGCTTGCCTGGAGCCTATCGGCTTGAGCTGGAGCACAACGACGCCGGTGCCTGGTGGCACGAGCAGGAACAGCCGCTGGAGTGGGAAGGGCTGAAGCTGTTTCGGCGTCTGGGTGATCGGGCAGCGTCGCAGTCCGATGAGTTGGCGCGGCACTTGATGGCGATCTGTGATGTCAGCGAGGACCAGTTGCGCAAGGTTCATGTGACCCGTTCACGGGCGCCGGGGCTGCTGATGGATACGTTGCAACGGGTGGACAGTCATGTGCGGGTCGGCGACAGCCTCGACCGGCTGAGCACCACCGGCAAGCTCGACCAGGTTCTGAGCCGGGCGCTCGAACAGTTGGGCGACTCGGAACGCCGCGCACTCTTCGGCGAGAGTGAGCGTGACGAAGCGAGCCGTGTGCAGGCGCTGATGGACAAAAAACGCGAGGACGCCCAGGCACTCAAGACCCTGCTGGGCAACGCACTTGAGCGGGCCCGGGCGCCCGCCAGCGATCCGTCGACGGCGCTGATTCGCCGGCTGTTTCCCGGTTTGCCAGAGCGGGTGGCCCGGGAAATCGTCGAACAGGCCGATGACGAACAGCTTCGAGAGATGGACACCGGCAAGCTGCCCCTGGCGTTGGGGCAAGAGGCCCGTTGGTGGATTCAGGATGTCCGGCTCGGTCGGGCGCTGGAAGGTTTTCAGGTCGACAGCCTGATCAATGGCGACAACGACCGGCTGGCCTTGCATCTGCTCGAACATCTACCGGAATGGCCGGCAGACCTGCGCATCGAGATCCGCGAGACCTCGGCGTCGGGGGCGCTGCTCGACGGCCTGGGCAGTACTGATGCGTCCCAGCGCGCATTGATCGTCAAGTCCGCCGAAGGCTATGCGCCTGGCGCCGACCAGGGCAATGGCCTGCGCCCGGTGAGTCGCAACCTGATTCCCTCGATCATGGCCGCCTTGCCTGCGCCTGTGCGCCGGGCGCTGGTCCCCAGCGGCCTTGCCAGCCAACTGCGCCGCGACCTGGCCGGTGTCGCGGTCGGCGACCGTGGACGAGCGAAGCGTCTGTTGGGCATGCGCCCCGAGATCCCCGGTTTTGTGCCGCCACAGCGTCTTGCCGATGGCCGGGTCGGCTATGAACTGAGCGGCGGTGAAGGGCGGCACAATCGGCAATTGACGCGTTTCAGAAACCTGTATTCGGGCTATTCCTATGCCGAAGCGTCTCGACAGCTGGCGCTGCTGGGCGAGAGTTTCGCCAGTCGCGATGGGGTGATCCGTCAACGCGTTCAGGAGCTGGATGCGCTCAGGGGCGATCTCAAGCGCTGGCGCCAGACCCGGTATAACGCTGAATCACAGGCGCATTTGTATCAGTTCGCCAAACGCATCAAGCAGTGCTGGCGCCGGGAAACCTTGCGAGCCCCCGCTCAGAGCAGTGGCGAGTCCGGTTACCTGCTGAGCCTGGACCGCCTGGAGGTCAGTCGCTTTCCGTTGTTTCCCAGAGCTGCCGACTTTTCCCACGTCACGCGCTTGTCGATGCGCAGTATGAAGGTCGAGGCGCCGGTGTTTCTCGACCAGTTCCTGCGTCAGTTCGTGTCATTGCAGGAGCTGGATCTGTCCTACAATCGCCTGTCCGATTTTCCTGTATTGGAAGGCTCGATGCGTGAGCTGCGTCGGCTGAAGCTGGCGCATAACCGTATTGTCTTTCCCCAGGGCGGTCATCAGCGCCTGGCCAGCATGAGCGAACTGGTTCAACTGGACCTGAGTGACAATCCGCTGTGGCATTCGCCCGATCTCACCGAGCTGCATTTGCTGAGAAAACTGGACCTGCGCAATACCCAGATAGAAACCCTGCCTGACGGAATCGAGCAGCTGCACCAACTGACTTTTGCCAACTTGAGTAATAACCGTATTCGGAATATTTCGGGGCGAGTCCTTGCCGGCTTCGCGGCCGCCAGGCCCGAGAACGTTGAACCGACAGCGGTTGCGCTGACCCACAATCCGCTTTCAGGCAATACACGACGACGCCTGCAATATTTCAAGCTGAGTCATCCGGATAATCGCTTCGGCTTTGATGTGCCTGAGCTGGAGGGGCTCGATCTGTGGTTATGGGAACAGTCTGCCAGCCGCGACGATGCGCTTGCGCAGGCCTGGCATAGCTTGTCCGCCGCCTCGGGGGAGGAGTTCCTGCTTTTTTTCCGCGAGTTGGCGAAGCTTCCCGAACTGTATCTGGAGAGCAAGGATACGATTCGCGAAAACCTGATCGAGCATCTGCAGTACGTCCTCTCTTCTGCCGCACGGAACCCGGAGTTGCGCAGCCAGCTATTCGATATCGTCCACTACGGTGGGCTGGGTGACTCGACGGCCTTCGAGATTTTCAGACGGCTGCAGTTGGAGGCGTTTTATGCGTTCGCCCGCCGTCAGACCGAGGTAAGTATGAGGGAGCAGAGGGTCTTTGTGCTGGCCCGGGGAGAGTTCCGCTACTTCACCTTGCACAATGAGGTGTACAGACAGAACGTCCAGTATCCGGAGGAACGCTTTCGGGCGTATGCCTCCGACCTCGGCGAGCTTCACCTGCCGCCGCTGTTTCTTGATGACGTGGTGCCGAGGAGCGTTGATCCAAGGGCGGTCGAGTCCATGCGCCGGCTCGTCCTGGACGCCGAAGCGGAGCGAGGGCTGGACAGTATATTGATGAGCAACCGTCATTGGCAGGCGTTCCTGAAGGACAGCCATATCAGCGAGCACGACCGGCTCTTTGGCGAGTTCTTCGACTATGAACCCTTGGAAGGCGAGACCACGCAGGACTACAGGGACCGTGGCGAAGCGTTGCAGCGTGAGTACCTGAAGCGCTGTGAAAACTGGCTGCGCATCCTGACGCGCCAGGCACTGCCCAGGCTCTTTCGGGTCAACATCGACGCCGGGCAGGATTAATCCTGCCCGGCGTCCGTTCAGCCTTTCCAGACCTGGGGATTGACCAGGTCGCGCGGGCGTTCGCCCAACAAGGCGCTGCGCAGGTTGGCCAGCGCCCGATTGGCCATGGCTTCGCGGGTTTCGTGGGTGGCCGAACCGATATGCGGCAGGGTCACGGCGTTCTTCAGCTGGAACAACGGCGACTCGGCCAGCGGTTCTTTCTCGTAGACGTCGAGGCCGGCGCCACGCAGGGTGCCGTTTTGCAGGGCCTGGATCAGCGCCGCTTCGTCCACCACCGGACCCCGGGAGATGTTGATCAGGATCGCGTCGGACTTCATCAGGCCCAGTTCGCGATGGCTGATCAGGTGGCGAGTCTTGTCGCTCAAGGGCACCACCAAGACCACGAAGTCGGACTCGGCCAGCAAGGCGTCGAGGCTGCGGAACTGCGCGCCGAGTTGCTGTTCGAGGTCCGGCTTGCGGCTGTTGCCGCTGTAGAGAATCGGCATATTGAAGCCGAGGTGACCACGACGGGCGACGGCGGCGCCGATATTGCCCATGCCGACGATGCCCAGGGTCTTGCCGTGCACATCGCCGCCGAACAGGGCCGGGCCGACGCTGGCCTGCCATTGTCCGGCCTTGGTCCAGGCGTCCAGTTCGGCGACCCGGCGGGCGCTGCTCATGAGCAGGGCGAAGCCCAGGTCGGCGGTGCTTTCGGTGAGCACGTCGGGGGTGTTGGTGAGCATGATCCCGCGTTCGTTGAAGTAGGCCAGGTCATAGTTGTCGTAGCCGACCGAGACGCTGGAGACCACTTCGAGCTTGCCGGCGTTTTCCAGCTGGGCGCGCCCGAGCTTGCGGCCGACGCCAATCAGCCCGTGGGCGTGGGGCAGGGCTTCGTCGAATTGGGCGTTGAGATCACCGCGTTTCGGATCCGGGACAATCACTTCGAAATCCTGGCGCAGGTGCTCGACCATGGCAGGGGTGACACGGCTGAAGGCGAGTACAGTCTTTTTCATCGCGGGGCTCATCGAACGGCGGGAATGCCAAGCACGCTATCATTTTTCGCCGGATCCTGCCTCGCCTGCGATCTCAAGCCTGGCCGAGATGCAATTTGAAGCCGAGCGCGGACGTGTGGCGAGCGGGCTTGCCCCAATGCCAGTCAGTTAAGAACCATCTCAAGCCTGGCCGAGACTTGTGGCGAGCGGGCTTGCCCGCGCTCGGCTGCGAAGCAGTCGCAAAATCTATCATCGTGTTCTACCTGACACATCACGATCACTGGTTTTGGGGCCGCTTCGCAGCCCAGCGCGGGCAAGCCCGCTCGCCACAGGACCGCGCTCGGCTTCAAATTTTCTTAACTGACTGGCATTAGGGCTTGCCCGCGCTGGGCTGCGAAGCGCCCCTAAAACCAGAGAACTCGTTCCACCTGATACAGCGAGGTGTCAGGTTTTACGACTGCTGCGCAGCCGAGCGCGGGCAAGCCCGCTCACCACAAGGGAAATCGCCTGCGATCAGGTTGCGATCCGCACGTGCCCCAGTTCATACGCCGCCAATTCGGCCTGATGACTCGCGAGGATCTCCGGCAAGGTACTGCGCAGGTACTCGACCCAGGTCTTGATCTTGGCATCCAGATACTGGCGCGACGGATAGATCGCATACACATTCAGTTCCTGCGACCGATAGCTGGGCATCATCCGCACCAGGCTGCCGTTGCGCAGCCCTTCAATCGCCGCATACACCGGCAACACGCCAACCCCCATGCCACTGGTGATCGCCGCCTTCATCGCATCGGCGGAGTTGACCAGGAACGGCGACGTCGCAATGTTCACCGCTTCCTGACCATCCGGGCCATCGAAGGCCCAGCGGTCCAGGGCGATCACCGGGCTCACCAGGCGCAGGCAGGCATGGTTGAGCAGGTCGCTGGGGCGCTGCGCGCAGCCGTTGGCTTTGACGTAGGCCGGCGAGGCACACACGATGCTGTAGGTGATCCCCAAACGCTGGGAGACAAAACCCGAGTCCGGCAGCTCGCTGGCCAGCACGATGGACACGTCATAACCTTCGTCGAGCAGATCCGGCACACGGTTGGCCAGGGTCAGGTCGAAGGTGACATCCGGATGGGTCTTGCGATAACGGGCGATGGCGTCAATGACGAAATGCTGGCCGACCCCGGTCATCGAGTGCACTTTCAACTGCCCGGCCGGACGCGCATGGGCATCGCTGGCCTCGGCTTCGGCTTCCTCGACATAGGCCAGGATCTGCCCGCAGCGCAGCAGGTAACGCTTGCCGGCCTCGGTCAGGGCGATGCGGCGGGTGGTGCGGTTGAGCAGGCGGGTTTGCAGATGGGCCTCAAGAGCCGAGACCGCGCGCGAGACGTTGGCCGTCGTGGTGTCCAGTTGCACGGCGGCGGCGGTGAAGCTGCCGGCTTCGGCCACGCAACTGAAGGCGCGCATGTTTTGCAAGGTGTCCATGGGGTGCTCTCTGGGGTGACGGCAAATTGTGACACGAAGTAACGGTGTGAAGGGCATACGACCAAGGGATTATCGCGTTAACGGTAACAAAGATTCACAGAAAGGCCATCTTATCGCCTGACGGGCCGCCCCCTAGAATTGCACGCATTCACCGCTGGGCTGTGGGAGCCGGCTTGCTGGCGATCCGCCGAAGGCGGCCATTGATGACGGATGTGTGGCGTTAATGAAATCGCCATCGCCAGCAAGCCGGCTCCTACGGGTTCGGTGTTTCACCACACAATACCGTCAGCCCCCGTAGGGGCAATCCACCTCGCTTAATCTCAGGAATTCGCAGCAGTGCCGCGTCGCATCAGCAGAGAGCTGAAGACTCTCAGTGTTTGGGCTTTATCCTTGGCTATCAGCGGCTGCATCGGAACCGGAGGTATTGCCCCGCAGGGCCACACCCTGGCGGCCAACACCTTGCTCACCGACGAAGCGATCCAGAGTGCCGAGCGCGATGCGCACTGGCCGGCGGCGCAGTGGTGGCAAGCTTATGGCGATCAGCAGCTCAACCAATGGATCGTCCGCGCCGTGCAAGGCAGCCCGAGCCTGGCCATGGCCGCTGCCCGCGTGCGTCAGGCCCGGGCCCTGGCCGGCCTGGCCGAGTCTGCCGAGTCCGTGCAGATCAAGGGTGACGCCGCGCTGAAACGCCACAACTGGGCCAACGACCAGTTCTACGGCCCTGGCGAACTGGCGAGCACCACCACCTGGGACAACAACGCCAGTCTCGGCCTGAGTTATTCCCTGGACCTCTGGGGCCGCGAAAGCAATGCCAGCGAACGCGCCGTGGACCTGGCCCATATGAGCGTCGCCGAAGCACGGCAAGCCCAGCTCGAATTGCAGAACAGCATCGTCCACGTCTATATCCAGCTGTCGTTGCAATACGCCCAGCGCGATATCGTCGAGGCCACCCTCAAGCAGCAGATGCAGATTCTCGAACTGGCGCAAAAACGCCTGAACGGCGGCCTCGGCACCCATTTCGAAGTCAGCCAGGCCGAGACGCCGCTGCCGGAAACCCATCGCCAGATCGACTCGCTGGACGAGGAAATCGCCTTGAGCCGCAATCAACTGGCGGCCCTGGCCGGTGCCGGTCCGGGGGAGGGCGCGCGGTTGCAGCGCCCGTCGCTGTCCCTGCACACCGCGTTGAAACTGCCCTCGGCACTGCCCGCGCAACTGCTCGGCCAGCGTCCGGACGTGGTCGCCAGCCGCTGGCAAGTGGCGGCCCAGGCCCGTGGCATCGATGTCGCCCACGCCGGCTTCTATCCCAACGTCGACCTGGTCGGCAATCTCGGCTACATGGCCACCGGCGGCGGCATGCTGGAGTTTCTCACCGGCCAGAAATTCAACTATGGCGTCGGCCCGGCGGTGTCCCTGCCGATCTTCGACGGTGGTCGCCTGCGCGCCGAGTTGGGCGAAGCGGCGGCGGGCTACGACATCGCCGTGGCGAAATACAACCAGACCTTGGTCAACGCCCTCAAGGGTATTTCCGACCAGTTGATCCGCCGCGAGTCCCTGGACAAGCAGCAGGTGTTCGCCGCCCAGTCCGTGGCCTCGGCGCAGAAAACCTACGACATTGCCATGGTCGCCTACCAACGGGGTCTGACCGATTACCTCAATGTGCTCAACGCCCAGACCCTGCTGTTTCATCAACAGCAGGTCGAACAGCAGGTCCAGGCCGCGCGCCTGAGTGCCCATGCCGAACTGGTCACCGAGTTGGGTGGCGGGCTGGGCGCGGGCAATGACGTGCCGGCCGAGAGCCGCACCGTGGCGAACAAACCTCCAGCGGTGCTGGCCGCCTTCGATCACTGAGAAACGTTTCATGACTCCCTTGCCCGCCCCGGTGCGCTGGCTGTACTCCCTGGAATGGCGTCGCGGCTTCTTCGACTGGGCCCGTAGCGACGGTGTGACCTGGATCTATATCTTCAAGGTCCTGGCCGCCGCCTTCCTCACCTTGTGGCTGGCCATGCGCCTGGAGTTGCCGCAGCCGCGCACGGCGATGATCACCGTGTTTATCGTGATGCAGCCGCAGAGCGGCCATGTCTTCGCCAAGAGTTTCTACCGCTTTCTCGGCACCCTGGCCGGGTCGGCGGTGATGGTGGCGCTGATCGCCCTGTTCGCCCAGTACACCGAACTGTTCCTCGGCGCGTTGGCGATCTGGGTCGGCCTGTGCTCGGCCGGCGCGCAACGCAACCGCAACTTTCGCGCCTACGGTTTTGTCCTCGCCGGCTACACCGCCGCGATGGTCGGCCTGCCGGCGCTGGCCCATCCGGAAGGGGCCTTTATGGCGGCGGTCTGGCGGGTGCTGGAAATCTCCCTGGGGATTCTCTGTTCGACCCTGGTCAGCGCCGCGATCCTGCCGCAAACCTCCAGCGCCGCCATGCGCAACGCCCTCTATCAGCGCTTCGGGGTGTTCGCCGGATTTGTCAGCGCCGGCTTGCGCGGCCGTCATCCGCAGGCCGCCTTCGAAGCCGCCAACGTCGGCTTTATCGCCCAGGCGGTGGGCCTGGAAGGGCTACGCAGCGTCACGGTGTTCGAAGACCCGCACATGCGTCGGCGCAACGGTCGGCTCAATCGGCTGAACAGCGAGTTCATGACCCTCACCACCCGCTTCAACGCCTTGCACCAGTTGCTTGAGCGGCTGCGCAGCCGGGGCCGGGTCGAAGTGCTGGCGGCCGTCGAGCCGGGCTTTCCCGGGTTGGGCACATTGCTCGACGACTTTGCCGGCCGCGCCCTGACCGATGCCGATGCCCAGCGCCTGGCGACCCGCCTGGCCGACTACAAGCTGGGGTTGCCGGAGCAGGTCCGCAGCCTGCGGGCGAGTTTCCTGCACAGCGCACCGAGCGAAGACGACCTGCTGGATTTCCACACCGCCTACGAGTTGCTCTATCGCTTTGTCGAGGAACTGCACAGCTACGCCCTGACCCACGCATCCCTGGCCGATCATCGCCACGAACGGGAACAGTGGGACGAGCCCTATGTGCCGAAAACCAACTGGCTCGCCGCGTCGGCGTCGGGCCTTCGTGGCGCGTTTATCCTGATCGTGCTCGGCAGCTACTGGGTGGCGACCGCCTGGCCGAGCGGCGCGACCATGACCCTGATCGCCGCCGCCACCGTGGGCCTCTCCGCCGCGACGCCGAACCCCAAGCGCATGGCCTTCCAGATGGCCTGCGGGACCTTGCTCGGTGCGGTGATCGGTTTTGTCGAAATGTTCTTCGTGTTTCCCTGGATCGACGGTTTCCCGCTGCTGTGCCTGATGCTCGCCCCGGTGATCGTGCTGGGCGCCTTTCTCGCCTCACGACCGGCTTACGCGGGCATCGGCCTGGGCCTGCTGATCTTCTTCAGCACCGGTTCGGTGCCGGACAACCTGACGATCTACAACCCCTACGCCTTTATCAATGACTACATCGCCATGGTCATCGGCATGCTGGTGTGCGCGGCGGCGGGGGCGATCATCCTGCCGCCCAACAGTCGCTGGCTGTGGCGGCGCCTGGAGCAGGACCTGCGTGAACAGGTGGTGTTTGCCATCAGCGGCAAGCTCAAGGGCTTGGGCTCGACCTTCGAAAGCGGTACCCGCGACCTGCTGCACCAGGCGTATGGCCTGGCCGCCGGACAACCGAAAGTACAGAGCCAACTGCTGCGCTGGATGTTCGTGGTGCTGGAGGTCGGCCACGCCATTATCGAGCTGCGCAAGGAACAGGCGATTTTGCCGGTGCACCCGGCCTATGCCGAATCGCAGCCATGGCGCCAGTCGATCCGCGTCATGGGCCGGGCGCTGATGCGCCTGTTTATCCAGCCCAACGCGAGCAACCTGGAACGTGGGCTGCTTGCCGTGGATCACGCCATCAGCCGGGTCCAGGCCACCGACGAACCTTTTGCCCGGCACTTCGACACCTCGGCCCTGCGCCGGGTGCAGAGCTACCTGCACTTTATCCGCACCTCATTGCTGGACCCGCAATCCCCGCTGGCCGCGCTGGGCCGTCCACAAGGAAATCCCCATGCTCCGTGAAATCGCCTTCCAGGGCGTCTATATGCCGACCATGACCCTGATGTTCCTGATCGCGGCGGGGTTGGGCTGGGCGCTGGACCGGTTTATCGCCAGCCATGACCTGTACCGTTTCTTCTGGCACCCGGCGTTGCTGCGCCTGAGCCTGTTCTGCTGTTTGTTCGGCGCCTTGGCGCTCACTGTCTACCGTTGAGAACGACCTGATGAAAAAGCTTTTCAGCCTGATCGCCACCTTGCTGGTCCTGGCCCTGGCGATCTGGATCGGCCGGGTCTTGTGGGTCCAGTACATGGAAACCCCCTGGACCCGTGACGGCCGGGTGCGTGCCGACATTATCAACGTCGCCGCCGACGTTACCGGTGAGGTGGTGGAGGTGCCGGTGCGCGACAACCAGCAGGTGAAAAAGGGCGATTTGCTGATGCGCATCGACCCCGAGCACTACCGCATTGCGGTCAAGCAGGCGCAGTCATTGGTGGACTCGCGCAAGGCCACCTGGGAGATGCGCAAGCTCAATGCCCATCGCCGCGCCGACCTGGACAACCTGGTGATCTCCAAGGAAAGCCGCGACGACGCCAGCAACACCGCCGACGCGGCCCTGGCCGATTACCAACAGGCCCAGGCGCAACTGGAGGCGGCGCAGTTGAACCTGGCGCGCACCGAAGTGCGGGCGGCGGTGGACGGTTACGTCACCAACCTCAATGTGCACCGTGGCGACTACGCGCGAATCGGCGAGGCGAAGATGGCGGTGGTCGATATGAACTCGTTCTGGGTTTATGGCTTCTTCGAAGAGACCAAGTTGCCGCATCTCAAGGTGGGTGATCCGGCGCAGATGCAGTTGATGAGCGGCCAGGTGCTCAAGGGGCATGTGGAGAGTATTTCGCGGGGTATCTATGACCGTGACAACCCTGAAAGTCGTGAATTGATTGCCGATGTGAACCCGACGTTCAACTGGGTGCGCCTGGCCCAGCGGGTGCCGGTGCGGATTCATATCGACCAAGTGCCGGACGGCGTGCTGTTGGCGGCGGGGATTACCTGCACGGTGATTGTTAAACCGCCGGGGGAGTGAGGGCAGCCGGTTGATGCTGCGTTGCCAGTGCCGGCCTCATCGCTGGCAAGCCAGCTCCTACAAAGACCTCGGCAGCACGATATTTTTGTGGTGAGACGCGATCCTGTAGGAGCCGGCTTGCCGGCGATGGCGTCCGCAAGAGCACTGCAAGACTCAAGGGCCTCATCGCTGGCAAGCCAGCTCCTACAAAGACCTCGGCAGCACGATATTTTTGTGGTGAGACGCGGTCCTGTAGGAGCCGGCTTGCCGGCGATGGCGTCCGCAAGAACACTGCAAGGCTCAAGGGCCTCATCGCTGGCAAGCCAGCTCCTACAAAGACCTCGGCAGCACGATATTTTTGTGGTGAGACGCAGTCCTGTAGGAGCCGGCTTGCCGGCGATGGCGTCCGTAAGAACACTGCAAGGCTCAAGGGCCTCATCGCTGGCAAGCCAGCTCCTACAAAGACCTCGGCAGCACGATATTTTTGTGGTGAGACGCGGTCCTGTAGGAGCCGGCTTGCCGGCGATGGCGTCCACAAGAACACTGCAAGACTCAAGGGCCTCATCGCTGGCAAGCCAGCGCCTACAAAGACCTCGGCAGCACGATATTTTGTGGTGAGACGCGGTCCTGTAGGAGCCGGCTTGCCGGCGATGGCGTCCGCAAGAGCACTGCAAGGCTCAAGGGCCTCATCGCTGGCAAGCCAGCGCCTACAAAGACCTCGGCAGCACGATATTTTTGTGGTGAGACGCAGTCCTGTAGGAGCCGGCTTGCTGGCGATGGCGTCAGCAAGGACAGCGCCAGCCCCAAGGGCTTCATCGCCGGCAAGCCAGCTCCAAGACCCGGGTCGGCCACAGATTTTCTGTGCGCTGAAGTCCGGTCGTGTTATCAGGCGCCGCTGATGGTGTTGACGCTGGTGATTCTGCCGTTCCAGATCATCTCGTAATGCGCGGTCTGGATGATCGATGAAACCGGGCGCGGGGTCATCAGTGCCCAACAGTGCTGGCCAGGATTACGCACGGATCGGTAGCGCAGCCCAGGGCATCCGCCATCCTTTATCGCCTTGCCCAACGCGTGAGCGTGGCTGTAATCGTCCGGGGCATAAATGGGATCTGCCATCGGGATGACAACCGCATCTTTCATCGCCGTATCGGTGAACTGGCAGGACAGGCCCCGAAAAACAAATCGCTCGTAGTTGAGGCCCTGCACCTTCGACCAGTAGTGGTTCTGATGGTGCAGGACTTCGGCCAGCGCCGTTTCCATGGTATCGGCCACGTATAGCACGCCAAAGCGGCCATCGCTGAACCGCGACCCGGCGGGATTGACGTGGGTGAACGGCGCCGTTGCATAGGCGCACCCCGGAATACCAAAGGGGATTTCTTCGCGCGCGATCAGCTCCAGCCGCCCCAACTCGTTCTGCAGCCTCGGATTGGTAAGCGCCTGAATCTGGTACAGGACCTCAAACTCGTCGGCATCCGCCACGTCATCGAACAACGCAATGGGCGGGAATTTGGAATTGACCAATCGGTAGGCCGGCAAGTGGTCGCCGGGTAATACAGGTAGATCGCTTGCTATCACCATTGCGCGCCTCGCAGCACGTCAATCCGCCGAAACGTCTCGTACAGCGAGATCATGTCGCCCTGGGACATGATCTCAAGCGGGGTACGCCCGTTGAAAAATGCGTTGTCGTTCGCCATCGCCGGAAAACCATACACGTTCTCGGGATTGTCGAAGACAATGCGCAAGGCTGCGTGGATGTTCAGGACAAAGCTGATTCGTTGCATCTGGTCCGAGTCCAGGCTGACGGACCAGGCGGGATCACGCTGTTTGGCACGGGTGTAGGTGCTGCGGGAAATACGCAGGATATGGCAGGCCTGATCACTCGACGCCTGCCATTTTTCGAGAATGCCCACGGCGGCCCGCAGACCCGCCACGCACTGGTCTTTGGTAAATCCTTGTGCTGGGAGGGTGACTGTCATGACGACTACCTTGAAATTAATCTACAGATTCAAAAATATCAAAATAGGGTCTGTAGATCAAGTTCGCTTGCATGACTGGCGTCAGGCGCCACAGAACGTCTCATGCAAATGCCGCCACAGCACCCGCCCATCCGCCTGTTTTTCAAACACCGCCGTCGATAATCGGTCCGTGTGTGTGCCGCTGTCATCCGCCTGCCATTCGCGATAACGAACGATGGCTCCCGCCTCATGCAGCGCAAATACTTCAAGCTCGCCGAGGGTGATGGTGCAACCGGGTCGACGTCCGCCTGCACCGGCAAACAATTCGGCCAAGCCTGGCTTGTCCAACTGCCGGCCTCCGGGCGTGACCATTGAAAAGGCCTCGGAGAATCGCGCCAGCAGCGGCGCCAGCGCATCGTTTGCCAGGGCCCCGGCAAACCATTGCTCGATGACTTTATGGGCTTCGATCACTTCATTGAGGTACAGCGCTTTATCGCTCATGCAGGTTCTCCTTGTTTGGCGGTTAACAGTGCCAGCACTGCTGGCGTATCGAGACGAAAGACGGCGAACAGCGGCACCAGGGTCAGTGCCGCGGCGATCAGGAAACACTCGCGGAACCCACTGGGGTTGCTGCCCAACTGATCCAGCAACCCCATCAACAGCGCCGCGCCCAGGCAAAAGCTCAGTTGCCGGTTGATGTTCCACACCGAACTGGCGTGGCCCATACGCGGCAACTCGACATCGATAAAGGCGCAGTTGTGTGCGGTGCTGCTGCACAGGCTGCCGCCCAGGCCCATCAGCCCGTAGGCGAGGATCGGCAGCGGTCCGTGGGGATCGACGATCAGTGCCAACACCCCGATGCCCAGCGCCTGGGCCAGCATGCCGGCCAGCAAGAGGGGCTTGGGGCCGATACGGTTGAAGTAGCGCTTGCCCAGCCCAATCGCCACGCCCGAAGCCAGGGCCCAGGGCAACATCAGGGCGCCGGTCTGGGCCGCGCTCGCTCCCAGGCCACGCAGATAGAGAATTGCTACCAGCTGGGTGCCGATAAACACCCCGGGCACGAACAGGTACACCAGCATTGCCAGGCGCAGCAACGGAATACGCGTGACCTGGGCGGCGCTCCAAAGCCCGCGATGGCTGAACGCCGGTCGTTGCGCCGGCAACAGGTCCGGCTTGAACCACAGCCCGGTCAACAACAGCGGCAGCAGCGCCAGCGGGATATTGGCGTAGAAGATCCAGCGCCACGACGCATGGTCGACAATCAACCCGCCCAGCGCTGGCGACAAGGCCGGAATCAGCAAGGCCACCAGCATCATCCGCGAGGTCAATCCGGCGCGTTCATTCACCGGGTAGTTGCGGTAGGCCATGGCCTGTCCGACCGGGATCAGCAAACCGCCGGCCAGGCCCTGCACCAGCCGCCAGCCGATCAGCGTCTCGATGGAGCCGACCTGGGCCACGCCACCGGAGGCCAGCGCGAAGAGTGCCAGTGAGGCGGCGATCAAACGCCGCTCGCCGAACACCGACGCCAGCCAGACACTCAAGGGAATGATCGCCGTCAGACCGAGCATGTAGGCATTCCCGACCCAGGCCAGTTGCGTCACCGAGGCCCGCAGCTCAAGGCCGATTTCCGGGTAGGCGACGTTGGCGACAAACATGTTCACCAGGTCCAGGGAAAACCCCAGCAGGTACACCAGGGCGATTTTCGAGCGGTAGCTCATGACGGTCTCCATCGAATAAGGCGACAGGTTAGGTCGCCGACCAGGCTTGGGAAACCGCGCGTTGACTGCTAGTTTGTCAAAATTATTTTGACAATGGAGGCAAGGGCCCATGGTCAGCCTGGATCGTTTCGAGACCTTCAAGACCGTGGTAGAAGCCGGTTCGTTGACCGCTGCGGCCGAACGCCTGGGGCAGACCCGGGCCGTGGTCAGCTTTACCCTCAAGCGCCTGGAAGCCGAACTGGGTGTAACCCTGTTGACCCGCAATACCAGACGCCTGGCCCTGACCGAGGCCGGCGAGCGCTTTTACGGTCGCTGCCTGAGCATGCTGGAACAGGCCCGCCTGGCGATTGACGAAGCGCGTTCGGAACATACGCAACTGCGCGGCACGCTGCGCATCACCACCACGGTGGAATATGCCTTGGCCAAGGTGGTTCCGGCGCTGGAGCTGTTCCGGCGGATTCATCCGGAGTTGAAGGTGCATCTGTTGACCTCCTCGACCCACGCCGACCTGATCTCGGAGCGTTTCGACGTGGCGATCCGGCTCGGCCAGGTTTCCGATTCCAATCACCGGGCCACGCAGCTCGCCACCTTCAAGATCTTTGCCGTGGCGTCACCGGGGTTTGTTGCCGGGCTGCCCGGCGGCGAGTTGCACCGCTTCGAGGACTTGAAGCAGGTGCAGAGCCTGGTGCATCGGCGCCTGGGGGATCTGGGCCTGACCCACGTGGAGAGTGGCGAGCCGTTTTTCTTCCGACCCGCCGCCGAGCAGTCCCGGATCGTCGCGGACAACTCTTCGGTGCTGCGCGGTTTTGCCCTGGCCGGGCAGGGCGTGGCGATTCTGCCGGACTGGCTGGTACGCGAGGACCTGGAAACGGGGCGCCTGTGCCGTTTGTTGAACGACTACCGCTTTGTCGAACAGGGGATTTACGCCTTGTATCCGGACACCCGGCACCTGCCGCTGAAGGTGCGGGTGTTTATCGATTTCATGAAGGAATATGCCTGAGCATTATTGTGGGAGCGGTGCTTGCCCGCGAAGCTTTTGGCGCTCTCAAGGCCTCATCGCTGGCAAGCCAGCTCCCACAGGGATCGTGCCCGTTGGCAAACCACACAGGTATGACTTGCCCTCAGGTCGTTACAGCCGAGCACCCAACCCAAAGCGTTTCATCAAGACCTTTTCCAGCAAGCCCTTGGGCAGCAACCAGGCCATCAGCGGCAATGCCCGAGAGCCATTGCCCAGGCGCAACAGGCGCGGCGGCCGGTCCTGCTGCACCGCTTTGAGCAAGTCGGCAGCGACACGGGTGGCCGGCGTCGGATTGTTCTGCGAAGCATTGGCCCGCGCGCGAATACCGTCACGCAGCGGCCACCAGGGCGATTGCTCGCTGATCAGTTGTTCGGCCTCATGCCCGGCGTTCCTGGCGAAGCGGGTATCGATGGCCCCCGGCTGCACTTCCATCACCCGGATCTCGAACGGCGCCAACTCCATGCGCAAGGCATCGCTCAAGGCATGCACCGCCGCTTTGGACGCGCAATAGGCCCCGGCGAACGGCGTCACCAGTACCCCGGAGACACTGCCGATATTCACCACCAGACCCCGGCTGCGGCGCAGCACCGGGAGCATCGCCCGGGTCACCCCGACGATGGAAAACACATTGGTTTCGAATTGCCGGCGCATGGCCTCGACCCCGCCGTCGAGCAGCGGGCCCATGGCGCCATAACCGGCGTTGTTGATCAATACATCGAGGCCGCCACATTGGCGGTTGAGGCGTTCGCCCAATTGCTGCAGGGCCTCGCCGTCATTGACGTCCAGTTGCACCGCGGTGAACCCGGCGTCGGTCAGCACCGCGACATCCTCGGCCCGCCGTGCCGAAGCCCAGACCTCGTAACCCGCGTGCTTGAACACATCCGCCAGGGCGCGGCCGATGCCGCTGGAACATCCGGTAATCAGGGCAACGGGCATGGCACTTCCTTAGTGGGCTTGATGAGAGTCGAAGACCTCCGAGAATACCCCGTTCGAGACAAAAAGGAGCGAATCGAGGCCTTTCTTGATCTCTTCCTTCTGCGTGCCGTACATGTGCGTCTGGGCGCCATGGCCATCGAGGAAAAACAAGGCCGGGACGAACTCTATCCTGATCTCCGGCTGGAACAGTTTGAAGATCGGATAACTGATCTGATAAAACACCACCCGCTCCCGGTAAGGTCCCGCCGCCAGGGCTTCGAGCAAGGGCTTGAGCTTCTCACACGGCGCACAATCACGTTTATAGATCAGCAGCACGGCGGGGCGGGGCCGGATCAACGGCACCTCCAGGCTGCCCAACTCTGTTCTGAACGTTTGTCGAGTCTTGATCTCGATAACCGTGTTCGTCCCTTTCATGCTCGATACCCTGCCACCCGTTTCAGTGTTGGGAGGTATTCAACGTCAAATGTGATCCAATGTAACCTGTCAGAAATGACGGGTGTCAAAGTGCCACTATTGTTGAGTGAGGCGTCTGAAATAGCGTTATTTCAACCGTTCTGCCTGAAACTCAAGGGGTTGCGGGCAGAAGCCGGGGGACGACGTTGCAATGGATCAGGTCGTTTTGAGTTTGCTCCTGGTCGGTAATAATGAGTCCCGGGCTCAGGTTGTCGTATGAGGGCAAGCGGGATATACCCCGTTTGGCTTTTGATTATTTCGTTAAACACTAAAAAACTGTCAGTTCTGACAGTAGATCGGCCCCATCGGTTACGCCCACATTAGCTCCAGCAGACCTGCTTGGAGCCTGGCGATGGACCCACAAGAAAGCTTCAGTATCACGCCGCCTTCGCTACCCAAGGGTGGCGGTGCGATTCAAAGCATCGGCAAGGGCTGGGGCGAGGTCGGCTCCACCGGCAAGGCCTCCTTTGACCTGCCGTTGCCCATTTCGCCCGGACGCGGTTTTGCCCCGGCCCTGGCCCTCGGTTATGGCAGCAGCGTGGGCAACAGCCTGTTCGGCATCGGTTGGGTACTGTCGCTGGGGTGCGTGGCGCGGCGCACCAGCAAGGGTGTTCCGGATTACACCGATGAGGATGTCATGCTCGGCCCCGACGGGACCGTGTGGATGGCGGAGCGTGATGCCAGCGGGGCGATTATTCTCCGGTTGGTGAATACCTATCGAGACCTGGACCTGGGCATCGACTATCAGGTAGCGCGTTACTTTCCCCGTATCGAAGGCGCGTTCGAACGTATCGAGCACTGGCGTTCGGCGCAGGACTACCCGGGGTTCTGGCTGATTCACGGGGCCGACGGCAGCCTGCATCTGTACGGTTTCAAGACGTCGTCGCGCAGCACCGACCTCGACGATTCCCTGCGGGTCGGCGAGTGGCTGCTGGACGAAAGCCTCAATGTCCACGGCGAACACATCCTTTATGAGTACGCCGGCGAGGACAACGCGGGCATGCCCGCCGATACGCCCCGTGACTTCAGCGCCCAGTGCTACCTGAGCCGGGTCCGCTATGGCAATGCCGAGGCGAACGCACACCTCTACCATTGGGCGCCGGAACAGCTGGAGCAGGCGCAATGGCACTTCGATCTGATCTTCGACTACGGCGAGCGTGACACCGGGCTGGAAGATATCCCCAGTTACGAACCGACGGGCGAGTGGCCGGTGCGCAGCGACCCGTTTGCCACCTATGGGTATGGTTTCCTGCTGGGCAACCTGCGTCTGTGCCGACAGGTGCTGATGTTCCACCAGTTTGCCGAACTGGGCAGCGAGCCGCTGCTGGTGCAGCGGTTGCTCTTTGAATATCGGACCACCGAACTGGGCTACAACCTGCTGTGCGCCGCCCATCAGCAAGGCTATGACGAGCAGGGACGTATCGAGTCGCGCCCGCCCGTTGAGTTCACCTACTCGGCGTTCGAACCCGAGCACAGCGAGTATCAAGAATTCGATGCCATGCCCGGCCTCAACGACGGCCAGCAGTACCAACTGGTCGACCTGTATGGCGAGGGCATTCCGGGTGTGCTCTATCGCAGTGACAAGGCCTGGTACTACCGCGAGCCGCTACGGGCGCAGCCGGCGGCAACGTCCGATGAGGTGGCCTACGATGCGTGGCGACGCCTGGATGCCATCCCGGTCATGGACAGCCGCAAACCGGTGCGTCAGTCGCTGATGGACCTCACCGGCGATGGCCGCCTGGACTGGGTGATGGCGCAACCCGGCGTCAGCGGTTTTTTCACCCTCAACCCGGATCGCAGCTGGTCGAACTTCGTCACCTTTGCTGCCTTTCCCGTGGAGTTCTTTCACCCGCAAAGCCAACTGGCCGACGTGATGGGCGGCGGCCTGTCCGACCTGGCCCTGATCGGCCCGCGCAGCGTGCGCCTTTACGCCAACCGCCGCCGCGACGGTTTTGCCCAGGGCAAGGACGTGGCCCATGACGTCCCTACAGCCCCCGACGATCGCCTGCCGCTGGTCAGCCCGGCGCAGACCGAACTGGTGGCCTTCAGCGATGTATTGGGCAGCGGCCAGCAGCATCTGGTGCGTATTCGCCACAATGAAATTCGCTGCTGGCCCAATCGCGGCCATGGGCAGTTCGACCCGGGCTTTCTCCTCGGCACCTTGCCCTACAGCTACGAATCGTTCGATGCCTCGCGCATCCTCCTGGCCGACCTCGATGGCTCCGGCGCGGCAGACCTGATCTACCTCACCAGCGAGCATGCCGAGATCTTCATGAACCGTACCGGCATGGGCTTTGAAAGCACGCCACTGATCCAGCCCTGGCCGCCGGGCGTACGTTATGACCGGCTGTGCCAGGTCAGCACCGCCGACCTGCAAGGGCTTGGTTGTTCCAGCCTGGTGATCACCATCCCGCATATGAAACCCCAGCATTGGCGCGTCGATTTCGTCCAGGCCAAGCCGTATCTGCTGCATGGCACCAATAACAATATGGGCGCGGTGGGGGAGGTGATCTACCGCAGCTCGGCCCAGGAATGGCTGGATGAAAAACAGGCGTTGCTGGCGGCGAATCTCGAGGTTGCCAGCTATGTGCCGTTTCCGATGCCGGTGGCCGTCGAGCAGACCCAGCTCGATGAAATCACCGGCAATCGGCTGACCCAGCGCTTTGAGTACTGCCAGGGTTTTTACGATGGGCAGGAGCGCGAGTTCCGTGGCTTTGGCCTGGTGCTGCAAACCGACAGCGAAGCCACGGGCGACGCACCACGGCAGGCCGGTTTTACCGCGCCGGTGCTGCGCAAGAGCTGGTTCCATACCGGGCGCGCGCCCGACCTGCCCGGCCTGGATTACGACCATTCGGACAGCGCGGCCCGGCCCCTGGGAGCGGCCTTGCTGCTGGCGCCACAAGGTGACTCGCCCGACGAAATCATCAGCACCACCGATGACGCGACCTGGCACGACATGGCCTACGCCCTGGCCGGCCTGCCGCTACGGGTCGAAGTCTTCGGTCTCGACGCCGACGACCCGTTGCAGGCACTGCCCTATTCGGTGCAGCAATCGCGGTATGCCGTGCGTCTGTTGCAACGGCGCGACGAGCACCAGCCCTATTGCCGGATGCAGCCGCTGGAACTGGAGTCGATCGCCTATACCTACGAGCGCCAACCTGACGATCCGCTGTGCCAGCACCATATCAGCCTGGCCTGGGACCCTTATGGTGGGCTGACTCATGAGGTGACGGTCGACTATGCCCGGCGCAAGAGCGTCACTGACGATCCGCCGTTCGACGAAGTCCATGAGCAAACCTGGTGGCGTGCGGCCCACGATGATGCGCAGCACTTTTACTACCTGAATGAAGGCCGCGCCCAATTCATTCACCTGGATGATCCGCAAGGCTGCCGCCTGGGCTTGCCCTACCTGTCGCGGGGCAATGCGCTGGTGCTGTCGAAGGCCGTATTGAGGCCGGAAGATATTTTCCATGAGGCAATGCTCGACCGTCTCGATGCGCCGCCAACGGGTGACTACCAGCGGGTGCTGACGCAGTTGTCCGTGCAACGTTATCAAGAGGCCGGCCAGACTCTGCCAGCGGGCCAGGCCAGCTTCGAGGCGCTGGCTGACTTCCTTGAGTCCGCCGAGCTGGATGAAGTGGCGCTGCAGGCGTACGCCTCGGTGCTCAGCCCCGAAGAGCTGGCGGACACATTGCCCGGACTCGGTTATCGGCCTATCGGCGCCGTGCTGCCGGCGGAACCGGACAGGGTGCTGTGGTCGACCCGCAAGGGTTTTATGACCTACGCCGGGCTGGACGGTTTCTATCGACTGATCAGTGCCCGGGCCACCGAAAGCCAGGGGCCGACGGACATCGAATTCGATCCGTATTACTGCCTGCCGATCAGTGTCACCACGGCCGATGCTTGTGTCACCCGCGTGGCCGCCGTCGATTATCGGTTCCTGCTGCCCCGTCGCATCGTCGATCCGAACCAGAATATCCAGGAGGCCCGCTATGACGGTTTTGGCGAGCTGTCGGTCAGCAGCTTCCATGGCACCGAGGCGGGCGTTGCGCTCGGTTTTGATCCGCTAGACGAGTACCTGCCGGTTGCCCGCTTGCCCGCCGAGGCCATCGCCGATCCGGACGCGGCGTTGCAAGGGGCCGCCAGCGCCTGCTTTCGCGACGCGTTCAGTTGGATGCGGCAGCGTGAGCCGGTGCATGCGGCGGTCCTGCAAGCCGACCGCTACCCGGCACCTCCCGACCATCCCGGGCGCAAAATCCGTATCGCCGTGGAGTGCTGGGACGGCTTTGGCCGGACCTTGCAGAGCAAGCACAAAGTCGAACCGGGGGACGCTTACCAGATCGCCGCCGACGGCACCCTGGTGCTGGACGGCGACCAGCCCGTCAGCGCCCCGGCGGCCGAGCGCTGGCGGGTCAGCGAACGGGTCGAATACAACAACAAGGGCCTGGCGGTACGGGTCTATCGACCGTATTTCGCCGATGGCTACCGCTATATCAAGGACGAGTCCTTTCGCGTTTTTGGGCATTGCGACCAGCAATTCTACGATCCGCTCGGGCGGCCGACCTTGACCATCACCGCCATGGGGTATTGGCGTCGCCAGCGGTATTTGGGCTGGTACGGGATTGCCGAGGATGAAAACGACACCTTGGAAGAGTCCTCAACGGGAGATGGGCAATGAACAAGACTCCAAGTTCACTGTTGCAGTTGCTGGGCAAGACCGAACGCAGTCGCAGCCAACTGCTGGAGCATTACGACTCGGTACTGGAGATCGCCAAGGGGTCGCTCCAGCAGTTGATGAGCACCGACAAAACCTTGCACATCACCGAAGCGCGGGCCTTGCATGAACAGGCCAGGGCCATCAGCGCCGTCACGCTCCGACAGTTTCGTGAGCAGCGGCTGACCACGGCGATACACCGTGCCTTCGAGCCCGGCTCCGGCATCCGTGGGCTGGTGGAGGCCCCGACCTACAACGACCTGTTCCGGCCGGACTGGGCCAACCATTGCCCGACGGATGCGATTGAAGCGACCACCTCACCTATCGCCTATCTGGCCGATCTCTACCGCGAAGTACAGAAGATCGAGCAGAGCGGCAGGACGAGGGATGGGCAGGGCAACCGTATTCTGTTGGCCGACCGGCGTCCGGACCTGGCGGACCTGTGGTTGGATCACAGTGCCCTCGAGCGTGTCGAACCGACCTTGGTCCTGGTCAACGAAATACTGGAAACCTCGGCGCGTGGCTATCTGGACGACATCAGCGACGAACGTTCTCTGGATGACGTGCTGCTCGATGTCCGTTATCCCATGACCCTGCCTTACGAGCGATATCAGCAGCAGATCAACTACACCTTGCAGCGCAAGGATCGCCTGCCCGGCGACGTGATCCGTTGCACCGACCGGGCCTATCCCTATTTCAAGGAACCTGGCGTGCATTCGCTGCTGTCGGATATCGCCCTGGTGCAAGACACCGGCTTTGGCCCGGTGCAGCAGGGGATCTTGCTGGAGGCACCGTATTTTCCGGAGTTCGACCCCGATCTGGAGCCCGAGCAAACCTTGGCCTTGGGCCGTATCAACCCCAGAACCCACCTGCTTGAAACCGCCGGCACGGATCCCGAAAGCTTCTTCAGGACCAACTTTGGCGAGGGCGACGTTTTCAAGCTGCTCGATACCCAAACCTTCTGCCTGCATACCGGGCTGAAGACCGAAGAGCTCGAATCGCTGTTGTCCGTGGGCGCTTATGCCCCCTATTCGTCGGCCAATCTCATCGTCTCGGATGAGGTACCGGTGGATGGCGCGGTGTTCGGTTCGGTGTACGTCAACGCCGGTATCGGCCCAGCCATGGCCATTGAAACGACCGGCGACGATGAAAGTGGCCCCAGTCACCAGATCGTCAATGGGTCCCATGATCGTTTTGATCGTCTTAACCGCATGATCCGTCTGGCACGCTGGCTCAAGCTGCCGTTCGACCAGGTTGATCGCCTGCTGATGGCCTCGATTGGCGCCGAAGGGAGAGCGTCGGACCCTCGGATCACTACCGACACCTTGCGTGCCCTTGGCCTGTTCCAGAGCTTGCGCACGCGCTACAAGGTCAGCGCGGACGACTTTGCTGCGCTGCTTCAACGGCTGGCGGTGCGCGCCCGGGGCAAGCAGCCGACGCAGTTCGACCAGATATTTAACAGTCAGGCGCTGTTTCCCACTCCCCTGGTCCTGGATGGGGAGGTATTTGATATCACCCCTGGCAATGAGGCCGAGCGCCAGAAAATCGATCATTTGTGCGCCGCCCTGGGCATGACCTATGAGATGTACCGTTTTACCGCGAAGGTCATCGAGCAGGCCTACGCCGGTGAGCCCTTGCGCTGGAGCGCGGCAGTGGTGTCGGCGTTTTACCGGTTGGTCCGGCTGCCTCATTATTTGGGGCTGACGACCATCGAGGCGTTGGCGTTGCTTGAGCTACTGGACAACGGCGGCAGCCAATTGGTCTCGAAACTGGCCGGGCCGACCCATATCGCCTCCTACCAGACTTCCGGCAACACCGACACCTTGAGCGCGATCCATGCCCTGGTCGAAGCCAGCGCCTGGCTGGCCGAGCACAAATGGACGGTCGGCCAGGTCTGTCGGATCGTGCTGCCGGCCCTGACCAAACCGGTGGCCAGCGAGGCCGAGCTCAACCTGCTCAAACAGATGCACTCGCGCCTGGCCGCGGCGCTGATCAGCGACAGCAGCTTTGCCGAAACCGGCGCACCGCAAACCCGCGTGGTGATTAACGTCGACGACGAGAAAGGCGAGGTGTTTTCCTTGGTCGCCATCGACTGGTTCGAGGAACTGCAAGACTTCATCGAGGCAGGAGAAACCACCCCGGCGGCCAGGGGCCTGGTCAAATACCTGAAGGGGGAAACCGAAGAGAACTATGAGTCGGCTTTGAGCGGCACCGTGGCGCAGGTGCTGGAGCGATTCGATCTGCCGATCGAAGGCCTGCACGCCCAGATCTGCAATATGATCATGCGTGCTCGCGGCGCGCAGGAAGCCTTGCTGATGGAAGGGCTGGCCGGCTACCTGGACAGCTCCGTCGATCTGGTGAAGGTGTTGCTGTCCTGGGCCGAGGGCAATCGCTATCAGTTGCTGATGGAGGTGCTGCGGGTCTATGGGCTGGCGGGTAACACCAGCGGCCCCTTGCAGTTGGCTATTGGTGACGAAGTCCTGTTGGTGCTCGACAGCCTGGTCAAGCGAGCCGCCGTGACGACACACCTGGACCTGAGCCCGGCATTTATCGATCAGTGTGTACAGCAGCCGCAGTGGTTCGGCCTTGAGGATGTCGGGTTGTCGTTGCAGACCCTGTACTTTTTTTCCCAATACGCTGCGACGGTACGCCTGAGCGCCCAACCGGAAGAGCGGCTGCTGGATTATCTGCAACTGATCAATACCCTGTGGGACAAGGCCCTGGAAGGTGACAAACGGCTGATCCGCGACAGTGCGGCGAACAAGCTGGCCGGCTTTCTTGACTGGGGCGTGCGCCAGGTACTGGCGGTGGCCTTTCACCTGAACCCGGAGGACGGGGTGATCTTTACCCTCGCCGAACTGGATCTGTTGGTGCGCACCTGTCGTTTGGCGCGGCATACCGACCTGGATGCCGAGGCGCTGTTGGCGCTGGGCTGCCTGACGCCGACCAGTGACGTGGCGGATTTTCGGTATGCCGCGGAGCTGGCCTTGGCCAGCCTCACCGAGCCCGTGCCGGGAATCCCGGCCGGTGAAGTCGGGCAAAGCCATAGCAGCGTGATCACGGTGACACCGGATTATCTGGTGGCCAACAAATCGGGCGAAAGCGCGACCTACTCCATCACCCTGCGCGACTTCATGGATGAGCCGTTCGAAGACGTCACCATTAACTGGAGTACCAACAACCTCGGGGAATTGGAGCAGACCTCGACCGTCACCGACCAGTACGGCGAAAGCAGCGTCACGCTGGCGAGCGGCAACACGATGGGCATCGCTCATGTGGTGGCCGAGTATGGGCTGGGCGACAAGGTGCTGGCGCCGGTGGTGACCATTGGTTGCGATGAAGCCTCGTTGCACTTTTCCGCGCCGACCTATGATCGTTCGGAGGCGTTGTCCAACAAACTCGAAGCCATCAATTTCAGCATCACCCTGGTGGATGATTTTACCAACCTGGGGATTGATCGTCTGGTGGACTGGGGGACGACCTTGGGCGAGTTCCAGCGCTACCAGACGATGACCAACCACGAAGGCATCAGCCATGCAAGTCTGCGTAGCGGGCCACTGGGCGAGGCAACGGTGATCGCACGGTACGGAAACGGTAGTTACTGGGAGTTTCCAGAAGTGAACTTTACCAGCACACCGTATTTTCAATATGTACGTTTTACCAGCACGGTGGTTGAAGATGTCGAGGTTGAGCTGAGTTGTCGATTGGTGGAGCTTAATGGTGATGCTGTACCGGAGGGAACGCGTGTTGCCTGGCGCGCGGATGCTGAAGATTTGCTTGTGCTGGAAAGCACCACTGATGCTCAGGGTATTGCGTTGTCGCGATTCAAACCCGAGGGCTCCGGCACGGTCACTGTAACGGTCAGTGCGCAGGGCGAGATAAAGGAGAAATCAACGGAAGTCACGAAAATTTACCCTCAGGCTGTGATTGCCAAGTACGAATCTTCTCAGCCGCTTTATATGGTGGGCGATCCGAACCCCGTCATATTTTCTGTTTGGCTGTTGATGGGGGGTGATATATCGCCAAGGGCGCCTGTTGAGTGGAAAGTGGATGGTGTGTTCAAGGCGACCTCTCTGACTGATAAGGATGGGCTCGCGACCTTCAGTTCGAAGTTTGAAACCGAGCAAGGCGCCTATACAGAACATACGGTGGTGGCGACAGTCGCGGGCACCGATAAAATGGTCGAGTTTAAGGTTGTGGCAGTACCCTATTTTAAAATTCAGGTGGAACTCGCTGGGGAGGGCGTCTATGAGCGGGCTCCCAAATTTATCGGCTCGGGCAGGCCTTATACGCTTGTGGTAAAAGCGATTGGTGGTGACGGTCAATCCTTGGCGGGTATTTCATTTAAACTGACAAGCCTCGGTATCGACCCATCCTTGCTTTGGCTGCGTGTTGAAAATTTGAACGAGCTCGTTGAAACAACAGGGGAAGGTTACAGTTTTAATGTGCGTTCCACGTCCGGGCCAGCGGGTGAAGTGGGTATGGCGGATATATCCCTGGGGGTTGAGGTCGCAGGGAGACGCTTGTGGGAGGATTCCTACAGGGTCGGTATTATTTATAGGTGCTATGACGCACTTATTAAGAACGGTGTTCTTCGTGTTAGATTTTCTCCTTGGGATCAATATAATTTGATTGCATTTGATCATTGGTCGCTTCTGGGATTTTCCGTGACGGCCGAAGTCGTTGAGGTTTCATGGGTGGGCACCGTAGGGATAGTTTGCATCACTAACGAGGCTGTCTGTTGGCAGGCGCATTTTCCTCTGGGTGCGGGCGCACACCCCACGCAAGGGCAGTATCTTAAAGTCTGCGAAGTGGTGGGGGGAGATGGCTACATCATACTTTCAGCGGATGAAACTGTTATTTGGGCGGATGTTTAGTCGGGTTTTGGTTTTAATTTTAACAGGTGCTCACTATGAAAACCGGAATTATCCACGAACTCGAAGAACAACGCCGTGACGCTCTGGTCGCCTATTACCTGGGTCAGATCGTACCGTCATCGAACACGGCGGCGCCCTTGCGCCTGACCACCCCCGAGGACCTTTACGAATACCTGCTGATCGACAATCAGGTCAGTGCCCAGGTGGAAACCAGCCGTGTCGCCCAGGGCATCGCCAGCCTCCAACAATATATCCACGCCATCTACAACGGCATGGAGCCCGGTTACCCCTATGGGTTCAGTGCCGAGGAACTGCGCTTGTGGCGTGAGAGCATGAGTCAGTACAGCATCTGGGCCGGCTACCAGATGATTGAAGACTAC
Source organism: Pseudomonas gingeri (assembly GCF_013386165.1). Taxonomy (GTDB): domain Bacteria; phylum Pseudomonadota; class Gammaproteobacteria; order Pseudomonadales; family Pseudomonadaceae; genus Aquipseudomonas; species Aquipseudomonas gingeri_C. The sequence goes on from NZ_JACAOS010000001.1 coordinate 259,481, forward strand.
CCGGAAAACTACATTGATCCGGCCTTGCGCCTGGGCAAGACCAGCCAGTTCAATGCCTTGGAGAACGACCTGGGGCAAAGCCGCCTGACCGAAGGCAGCGTGCAGACCGCGCTGAAAAACTACCTCAGCCAGTTTGAATTGGTGAGTAACCTGAAGATGATCTCGGGTTATATCGACGGCACGGACTTCAGACACGCCAACTATTACTTCGTCGGTCGGCAAAACGTCGAACCTTTTGCGCCCTATTGGCGCAAGGTGGCGATTGACCTGAATGATTCGAGTACCCACGTTTCGCCCTCGGCCTGGAGCGAATGGAAAACCATCGATGTGGCTTTTCAGGCGGGCGTCACCCAGGTTCGCCCCGTGGTGATTCGAGACCGACTGCACCTGGTCTGGGTCGAAGTCGATCAGGCAGAGGTCAGAGATGACGGCAGTAAAACCAATCAGTACCTTTATTCGGCCAAGATGGCCTATAAACAGCTCAACGATCAATGGTCCCCGGCCACGATACTGTTTACCGGGCTCACTGCGACGAACGCCTTGACGGACAGATCGGCGGCCGAAGACTATATCAAGAGTGGCGCATTTTCAGTGGCCATGGACCTTCGTATCACCTCGACGCCTCGGTTGGTCGTGGCATTTAAACTGGGCGCAGAGGAGCATATACGAGCCTATGATGAGTCGTTCAGTCACATCCTGTTAACGCCGGCCGAAAAGAGCGAGTTGTCTCGTGTGGCGGGTTCGATGTTCGGGGGCGACCGCACACGTTTGCAGTTTCCTTATAGTGGTATTGATAGCGGTTCTACGAAAATTGATTGGATGATCAGTTCGTTACTGTGGGATCGTGACAATACCCATAACTATTATCCGCCGGCGGCAGAGTATCCGGATGCCTTGAATGCCTATTTGGAGTTCAGTGCAACGTTGCACATGAATACGGGCGCTCAGGGAGGAAAGCTTGAGGTTCAAGGCTCTTGTTCTGTTGTCCGTATGGAACGAGTGGAGATGAAATTCTCCCTTGAAGATCGAAAAGTCTGGGACTGGACTCACCTGAATGTTTTATCCAGGGTTGAGGTTTTCTTTGGTGTTTTTTATGAAAAGGGGGAGGCCTGGGCACTGTGCGAGATGATTAATCATGTGCTCTATTTTGAGGAGAAAATACATCACAGTCATGTATTCAGTCATGATGGAACCACGTTGGTTACGATAGATCAAGACACGCCGGGCATCCAGGTGGGTGAGGATTGGAACAGCTCTTTTCATAATGGGCGTGTCAGGCGGATGCGCTTCAAAGTTCCGTTGGACTTCGACCTGGCTGCGCTCCTGCCTCTCACCCCTGAAGAGGTTCAGGGAGGGGCTTCGTTCAAGGTGGTGTCAACGATCTCTCTTAAATGGGGTGGCCAGGTAGAGGGGACTGTTAACTTTGTCAATAAATCAAATATAGGTTCTGAGGCCTCCTTTGGCCCGCTGACGAGAAATTTTGGCGTTTGGTACGCGGATGAGAGTGGCGGTGGATATACGGAGGAAAGCCTGGGTTCAACGGCGCTCGCGTTAAACGGTGCTGCCAAAACGCCGATTTACACAAAAAGCTGGAGCGTCGCTACCAGCACTTCCTATGCATTCCCTTTTGGTGTGACGAGAGGTGCTGATCCTGGGATAGGTTGGAACAGGTTCCTGGTGACCCTCAGTCCAATGCTCCGTGACGTCCCCAAAGTCACGACCACCTCGGCGGGCGCGCAGTTTCTTGATCTGCAGGCGCTGGAGTTGAACGACCTGCGTTACGTTCGACTGAACAGCTTGTTCGCCGCTGAGTTGGTCGCCAAGGCGGCCTTCTCCGTGGAAGCGGCCCTGGGCTGGGAGACCCAGCACACGGCGGAGCCTCCCGCTCCCGGTGCTTCGCAACCGGTTCCAGTGGACTTCAACGGCGCCAACGGTCGTTATTTCTGGGAACTGTTTTTCCATGCCCCGCACCTGGTCGCGCAGCGCTTGCACAGCGAGTTCGATTACCTGGGCGCTGAAACCTGGTATCACGCCATTTTCAATCCGTTGGCACGTATTCAGCCGCTTTATCCCGCGCCCTCCCTGGACTATCCGTATTGGTGTGTCAGGCCCTTGGCCCAGCCGGATAGTCCCGCCGAGCCGTTTTTCGGACTGGGTGGTTTGCGTGATCCGGATGCGATTGCCTACAGCGTGCCTTCGCACTATCGCAAGGCGATCTTTACGGGTTACGTGAAAAACCTGATTGCCCGCGGCGACATGCTTTACCGACAACTGACCCGTGATGCCCTCAACGAAGCCAAGCTCCTGTATGTCCGTGCCTTGTCCTTGCTCGGCCCCTTGTCCAAGGGCCGCAGCATCAGCCGTTGGGAGCCCAAACCGCTGGAGGAGGCGGCGGCCTATGACAGCACGTTGTTCAGCGCCTTCGAATCGTCGATCCAGGCGCTTTTCGCCCAGGATATTCCTCAGCATATCCAAGGCGACCCCTGGTTGCGCCTGATCGATGCGCCCTGGTTCCGCTTGCCGGTGAACACGCAACTGCTCGACCTGTGGGACAACCTCGACTTACGCCTGGGCAACCTGCGCAACAACCTTACCCTGGACGGTAAGCCCTTGCTGCTGGCGCTTTACGAGGCGCCGGCCAATCCGTTCGACCTGTTGCGCGCGCAATTGGCCGGCGAGGGTGGCGGCGCGCGGCGACTGGGGTCCCTGGCGATTATCCCGCCTTACCGTTTCCGCGCCATGCTGCCCCGTGTGCAGAGCGCCGTTGACACCCTGATCCGCTTTGGCGATCAGGTGCGCAGCTTTATGGAGTGGCGTGATAACACTCAGCGCGAAGAACTGCTGCAATCCCATGTGCAGGAACTCTCCGAGTTTGGCGTGACCTTGCAGGATCAGGCCATTGACCAGGCCCGCAAAAGCAAGGAGGTCCTGTTGGCAAGCAAGGCGCTGGTGCTTACCCGTCAAGGTTATTACGAGCGGTTGCATAAAGAGGATGTGTCCGCCAACGAGAAAAAAATCATGGATGAGCGCTTGGCTGCGGGGGTACTCAATGTCGCCACGACAGCCGTCACGGCGGCCGGGAATCTGATTGAGGCCTTTACTCCCAATAAGGCGGGAACGACTGTTGGGCCACGCAGACCCGCCGCGACGCTCTTTGCGATTGCGGCAGGATTAGACATCGCCTCTAAAGGAATCATGATCGACGCAGAGCTGCGAACCCAGAAAGAACTGTATCGCCGCCGCCGCGAAGAATGGGATTTCATGATCGAGCAAGCCAAGGTTGAAATCGTAGTGCTTGATCAACAGATCGCGACTCAGCAAATCGTTATCGATTCCGCCGACACCGCTTTGCTGCAAGCCCAAAAAGCCCGCGACCAGGCGGTCACCTACTATGACTTCCTCAAGCATCGTTCCACTGGCCCGGGGCTGTACCAGTGGCTGCTCAGCCAGATGTCGACGCTGTACTTCCAGGCCTATGACGCCGTGTTGTCGATGTGCATGGCCACCGAAGCCGGTTGGCAATATGAGCTTGGCGATCATGACACGCACTTTATTCCCTATGATGCCTGGGCTGACAACCGTCATGGCCTGAACGCCGGCGAAGCCTTGAAACTGGGTTTGCTACGCATGGAGTCGGCGTTTCTCAATCGCCATGAGCGCCGTCTGGAATTGACCAAGACGATCTCCCTGAAAACCTTGCTCAAGGATTACGACCCCAATGCCGAGCGCGGTGGCGTCACACCCATGGCCACCGGTTGGGGGGCCGTGCTGGATCAGCTCAGGGAGCATGGCGAGATCGCGTTCCAGCTGAACAGCTCGTTGTTCGACAAGGATTATCCCGGCCATTACCTGCGCCAGTTGGTGGGCGTGAGCCTATCGTTCCCGGTCGTGCTGGGGCCGTACCAGGATATCCATGCCACGCTGGTGCAAACGCGCAGCAGCACCTTGTTGAAACCCTCATTCGGTGGCGTGGCGAGTCTCTACAGCCAGGCCGGTGAGTTGGCCGCGGACAGTGATATCGAACTTGATCCACGGTACATCGTCTTCAATCCGCGGCTCAGCCAGCAAATCGGCTTGTCCAGCGGCCTGGATGATAATGGCCTGTTCACCCTTAACTTCGACGATGAGCGCTACCTGCCGTTCGAGGGAACGGGCGCCGTATCGAGCTGGGTGCTGAGTTTTCCCCGGCACCCTTCGGCACATCAACAAGCAGTCTTTGACTCCTTGACCGACATTATCCTGCAGGTGCGTTACCTGGCGGTGGATGGCGGTAAGACGTTTGCCGCCCAGGTTGAGCCGCTGGTGCAGTTTGTCGAAGCGCAGGATGAGGTCGCTCATCCTGCAACCACGGCCTTGACCGTGAGCACGGGAAAAAAGCTCGCCAATGGCGTGGATGCCTATACGGCCACCGTCACCGCCAAGAATGCCGAGGGCGGTCCGCTCGCGAATGTGCTGGTGGTGTTTTCCGACATCCCGAATGCCTCGCTCAATCATGCCGTCGGCACCACCGATGCACAGGGGCAATGCAACGCTACGATCACCTCGACGGTGCCCGGTCCCAAGACGGTACGTGCCACGTTGTTTGGGGGGACGACAGTGGCTGGCAGTCCGAAGAGCGTCGATTTCGTTAGCCTTGATTCAGCTCAATCGAGCCTGGAGATGATGGATGACAATGGGGTCGTCAGTGATACGCAAAAAAGCAATAAGGTCCGGGCCACGGTCCGTCTGAGCGATGGCTCTCTGGCACCGGAGGGCACCCGGGTGACCTTCGATGAGCTGATTGACGTTTCTTTTAGCGAACCCACGTGTCTTACCGTGGGCGATACCGGCCAGTGTGAGGTGACGCTGGGCAGTACCGTGGCGAAGACGTACAGGATCAGTGCCAGACTTGAGGGGAATCTCTCAAGTATGAAGACCGATGCGACCTTCGTTGTCGGGACGTACGATTCAGCCGCTTCTACCCTGGACCCGATGACCGGTGAGAAGAATGCCAATGGGGTGGATGCACACATTGCAACCGTGACGCTGCGTGATGCCTATGGCAATCCTTACACGGGGACCACGGGATCTTCCTATGTGCTGTTTCCGGCGGTCCCCGGCGTGACCATTGACCCCACCGCGCCTGACCGATGCGAGTTCGCGCCGGGTAGTGCAACGACCAGCGCCCGTATCACGTCGGAACTCGAGGGCACCTATTCCATTACAGCGACCTTTGGGAATGGCGACGCTATTGGACAGGCGCAGTCCGTGACGTTTTCCGATGTTAACGGTGATGAGAGCGCGTCAAATCTTCATATCGCCCCGGGTTCTGTGCCGCCCGACGGCATCGCCACAAAAACAGTAACGGCTTTTATCCGCAATGCCGCCGGTCGCTCAGTTGAGGGCGTTACCGTGTATTTCAGCGCGCTTGCGACGACGGTGATTCTGAAAGATGAAACCTGCGTCACCGGGCCAGAGGGCAGTTGTTCAATAGAAGTCGCGGGGACGACTACCGGTACGAAAAATATCTCTGCCAGCCTGGGTCGTATGAACGAGGACAGACCTGTTTACCTGGCCGGTAGCCCGCAAATGGCTGCTTTTTACTGGCCCGACCTGTCATGAAAAGGGGATGTTTCAAGCATTGGCCCGCTGGCGTCTGAATGCGGCAGATCCGCATCGAGGGTATGCATCAAGCAAGGAGCGTAAGACATGTCGGTTCTGGCGGAAGGGATTCATACCCATACCCCGAGGTTGACGGTCAGTGACCCTCGCGGGCTTGCGGTGCGTACGGTGGACTATTGTCGTTCCGCCGAGGGCGCTGAGCCTGAAGAGCGGGTCAACCGTAGCGCTTATGACGCCATGGGGCGCTTGGTCGAGCAATGGGACCCCAGGTTGTGGGCGCTCAGTGCCGAAGACGCCGCAGCGCCGCCGAATCTGACTAACCGTTATTCCTTATCCGGGAAGGTCCTGGGTTCGCTCAGTGTCGACGCTGGCGAGCGAGTCAGCCTGTTCGGCGATGGCGATCAGCTGGTGCAGGCCTGGGATAGCCGGGGCAGTGAGCGGTGGGTTGAGTACGACGATTTGCTGCGACCGCTGGTGATCTTTGAGCAGGGCGAAGACGAGGCACCGCGTTGCACCGAGCGTTATGAATATGCCTACGCCGGCGCCGATTTCGCCGCTCACAACCAGTGCGGACAATTGATCCGACACGACGATCCTGCGGGCACTTTGACGATGGACGAGTTCGCCTTGACCGGAGGCGTACTTGAGCAGACCCAACGCTTTTTGAGTGTGCTGGAAATACCGAATTGGCCGCAAGCACTGCCGGAGCGAGATGCACTTCTGGATTCTGTTGCGCAGGCGGCGACCAGCTCAACACACTTCAATCCACTGGGCGATGTGCTGGAACAGACCGATGCCAAGGGCAACCGGCAACAGTTTGACTACACCGTCGACGGTCAATTGTTCGTCACTCACCTGCAACTCAGCGCTCAAACAACGGCGAAGACCCTGGTCAGCGACATCCACTACAACGCCTACGGTCAGGTTGAACAGGAAACCGCTGGCAACGGCGTGATCAGCACGCTGGCCTACCGTCCGGAAGACGGCCGTCTGATTCGTCTTCAAGCTCGGCATGGAACTGAGGCGGCGCTGCAAGACCTGCATTACGAGTACGATCCGGTGGGCAATGTGTTGAGCATTGAAGATGCAGCCTTGCCGATGCGTTATTTCGCCAACCAGCGGGTTGAGCCGAAAAAGCAGTATGACTATGACAGCCTTTACCAGTTGATCAAGGCGACCGGCTGGGAGGCGGGCACCGCCAGTCGAGGGCCTGCGTTCAATCGTTTCGACGACCCGAGTGCCGTTGCCAATTACCAGCAAACCTACCGTTATGACGCCGGCGGGAATTTGTTGGAATTGGTGCATGTCGGCCCGCAAAGCCATAGCCGCAAGCTGACGGCTGCGCGTTACAGCAATCGTTGCCTGCCCGAACAGAATGACCGGCCTCCGACCGAGGATGAAATTGCCGCCGCGTTTGATGGCAACGGCAACTTGCTGGAGTTGCAGCCGGGGCAGGCAATGAGTTGGGATTTGCGCAATCAGTTGCGCGAGGTGCGACCGGTTGAGCGTGAAAGTTCCGACGATGATCTTGAGTTGTATCTGTACGGTGGCGATGGGATGCGGCGACGCAAGGTCCGCTCGACCCAGGCCAACGCCCGTTCGCTGATATCCGAGGTCCGCTATTTACCGGGCTTGGAAATCCGCACCCGCGAAGGCACGGGTGAAGTGTTGCAAGTGATCTGCGTGCAGGCCGGACGCAGCGCCATGCAGGTACTGCACTGGGAAACCACACCGCCATCCGGTATCGCCAATGATCAATATCGCTACAACCTGACTGACCACCTGGGCTCCAGCAGCCTGGAGCTGGATGGCGAGGCCGCGGTGATCAGCCAGGAAATCTATCACCCCTACGGCAGCACGGCCTGGTTTGCCGGGCGCAGTGAGGTGGAGGCGGGCTACAAGACCGTGCATTACTCGGGCAAGGAGCGGGATGCGACGGGGCTTTACTATTACGGTTACCGGTACTACCAGCCGTGGGCGGGAAGATGGCTCTCAGCGGACCCGGCGGGCACGGTGGACGGGCTCAACCTGTTCAGGATGTGCAGAAATAATCCGGTGACATTGAAGGATGATGACGGCTGCGTCCCTGTAAGCCCGGTACCCAAAAACATCTGGCATATATGGATTGGACCTCATGCATTAAATGATACGGATATTGAGCATTTAAAAAGTAACGCTAATAAAAACCCTGACTACTCAATAACTGTATTAACTGACAGTACGTTCTGGAGCGGTAACCCATGGGAGGAAAAATTAAAGCAGGGTGTGTTAGGTAGGATTCAGGTACTTGACATCATGCAAACTGAAGAAGGGAGAAAATTCTCTCGTAGTAAAAATTACAATCAGTATCAATCCGCCGTTAGTTCAGGCTATGCCGCAGCCGGCGCTGATATTCTAAGGTACTACTGGCTAAAAGAGCGTGGTGGGATTTACATGGATCATGATGATACAGTCAATAGCGCCTTTGGCGACATCAACCTTTCCAGTAAAGGTATCGGGTTAAGCGGACTGTACAGAATGCCAACAACAGACACGGCACAGCTTAGTTACGGCTATTCATTATCGCATTTTGCAGTGCAGTCAGGGTCGGAAGTGCTGGCTCAGGTGTTAGATACTGCCGCAAAGAATTTTGCGGGCAAGGAGGGGGGCTACTATGAAAATTTAGTAAAAGGTACAAATGCCACGACCCATGAAGTTCTTGCAAGTAGTGGTAACCTTCTATTCACTAAAGTGATAAATGAAAACAAAGGAAAATTAAGGGAATATTACAATACTAAATTGAAACTCTTGAATGATGAAGTTGTATATTCAAAAATAGATCAAGCTGAGAAAAAGACACAAAATTTTGAACTTGCCTCATTCCCATTAAGAAATAAGGTGACAGCAGGAAATGCTCATACATGGATGCGCAACTGAGGCTGACCGCAAAGCGGCTGAGCGGCTGAGCGGCTGAGCGATTGAGCCAGGGGATCGGCATTACCATTGATCGGCACTGTTATTTCTGACAGTAGTTGACGGCGTGGATCAGGTGCTTAATTAGCGCAGGCATCCAATGCGGAGCACAAGCCATGCCGATTCTGACGGTGGGGCTTCACACTCATACACCGACGCTGACGGTCACCGATCCGCGTGGGTTGGTTGTGCGTTCGGTGGGTTACTGCCGCTCCGTTGAGGGCTCTGAGCCTCAAGAGCGGGTCAATCGCAGTGCCTATGACGCGATGGGGCGTTTGGACGAGCAATGGGACCCCAGGTTGTGGGCGCTCAGTGCAGAGGATGCCGCAGCGCCGCCGAATCTGATTAATCGTTATTCGCTGTCCGAGAAAGTGCTGGGCTCGCTCAGCGTCGATGCCGGCGAGCGAATCAGCCTGTTCGGCGATGGCGATCAGTTGCTCCAGGCCTGGGACAGCCGGGGCAGCGAGCGGCGGGTTGAGTACGACGAGCTATTGCGACCGCTGGCGATCTTCGAACAGGGCGAAGACGAAGCTGCGCGTTGTACCGAGCGTTATGAATATGCCAACGCCAGTGCCGATTTCGTCGCTCACAATCAATGCGGGCGATTGATCCGACACGACGATCCCGCAGGCACTTTGACGATGGGTGAGTATGCCTTGACCGGTGGTGTGCTTGAGCAGACCCAACGCTTTCTGAGTGCGCTGGAAATACCGGATTGGCCGCAAGCATTGTCGGCGCGAGATGCACTTCTGGAGCCTGTTGCGCAGGCGGCGACCAGTTCCACACACTTCAATCCGTTGGGCGATGTACTGGAACAGACCGATGCCAAGGGTAATCGGCAACAGTTTGACTACACCGTCGACGGTCAACTGTTCGCCACTCACCTGCAACTCAGCGCTCAATCAACGGCAAAGACCCTGGTCAGCGATATCCACTACAACGCCTACGGCCAGGTTGAACAGGAAACCGCCGGTAACGGTGTGGTCAGTACGCTGACCTATCGCCCTGAAGACGGTCGCCTGACCCGGATTCAGGCCCGACATGGAACTGAAGCGGCGTTGCAAGACCTGCATTACGAGTACGATCCGGTGGGCAATGTGCTGAGCATTGATGACGCGGCGTTGCCTGTTCGTTATTTCGCTAACCAGCGGGTTGAGCCGAAAAAGCAGTTTGACTATGACAGCCTTTACCAACTGATCAAGGCGACTGGCTGGGAAGCGGGCGGCGCCAGTCGAGGACCGGCGTTCAATCGTTTCGACGATCCGAGTGCGGTTGCCAACTACCATCAGACCTACCGCTATGACGCCGGCGGGAATTTGCTGGAACTGGTCCATGTCGGCCCGCAAAGCCACAGTCGTAAGCTAACGGCGGCGCGCTACAGCAATCGCTGCCTGCCTGAACAAAATGATCGACCTCCGACTGAAGAGGAGATTGCCGCCGCGTTTGATGGCAACGGTAACTTGCTGGATCTGCAACCGGGGCAGGCGATGAGCTGGGACTTGCGTAATCAGTTGCGCGAAGTGAGGCCGGTTGAGCGTGAAGGTGCGGACGATGATCGCGAGTTGTACCTTTACGATGGGGATGGCCAGCGGCGGCGCAAGATCCGTTCGACCCAGACCAACGCCCGTTCGCTGATATCGGAAGTCCGCTACTTGCCAGGCCTGGAACTCCGCACCCGCGAAGGCACGGGCGAAGTGTTGCAGGTGATCTGCGTCCAGGCCGGGCGGAGCGCCATGCAGGTATTGCACTGGGAAAGCACGCCGCCATCCGGTATCGCCAACGATCAATATCGCTACAACCTGACCGACCACCTGGGCTCCAGCAGCCTGGAGTTGGACGATGAGGCGGCGGTGATCAGCCAGGAAACCTATCACCCCTACGGCAGCACGGCCTGGTTTGCCGGGCGCAGTGAAGTGGAGGCGGGTTACAAGACCGTGCGTTACTCAGGCAAGGAACGGGATGCGACTGGGCTTTATTACTATGGATTCAGGTATTACGCGCCTTGGTTGCAGCGATGGATTAACCCTGATCCTGTTCGGGACATGGATGGGTTGAATTTCTATAGGATGGTTAGAAATAATCCGATTAGTTACAGCGATACAGACGGATTAATGCCGACGAAAGAGACAGACAAGTTTAAGCCAGAATCCTCTAGGGAGATGACAAACAGGGTGAGTCGCGTTAGTAGGGGTGACCGGGAATTTAATTCAGCACCGATACAGTCTAACAGCCTGGGTAGTTTGAGCCCATTCGGCGGTGGAGGGCGCAATGCGTCTGCGTCTCCTGAAGGGGATCCCCTGAATCGAAGAAGCCCGCAAGGGAGTACGCCTTATTTTTTCGGTATTGCCACGACTATAATAGCGGCTAATCGTTTTAAAAGACCTCTTAAGCCGACGCTAAGCAATATTCCTGATGTCCCATTTCGTGAAATTATCAAGCATCTTGGTGGGCAGGATCTCGAGAACCTTTCTTTGACCTCGAAATATTTTAACGCAGTGGTAAACAAGAACACGCAACCGATGGCATTGATTGAAAAACTGGACAGTTCTGGTTATATGGAAGCGCTGCGCGATATAACTTTAAATAATAGGCTGGGATACCTGCCCTCTCAAGTGCTGGGAAACATGAAATACCTGGAAGATTCCCAGGGTGTCTTGGCTGCCGATAACGAGCCAGGGCGCAGCTATTTTCAAAAAAGATATTTAGATGAGCTTAGTCATGCAAGTTATCTTCGTGCGAGTGAAAGACGGGCGAGAGAGAATGAAAGACAGGCGATAGAGAAGGAACGTACTCTGCTGTGGAAGAAAGCTGCCTATGGTTTGGATTATCATTCAGACAGCAGCTATGACAGTGACTGACTTGTGCAAAGCTGCGGATAGGCCGGCGCCTGAGGATTTAATCGATACGCCAGCGGTGCCCAGCCGATCAGCCGTTGTGGCGTTTACTCGGTGTGTTCACTGTGGCTAGAGAGGCACTCGGCCGTTTGGTTTTGATTGTTGCGACCACACCCGCACAGCAGTGCGGGTGTGGATAACGCCTTCAGCCCATCAGGCGGTTGCTGTTTGTTGCCCGTCGAGCAATTCATCCATTTCCTGCTGGGCCATATCGATCAGATGCACCGCGCCCAATGCGAGCTTGCGCTCTGAGCCCTGGAGATTGTCCGCCGATTCGTAGGCGGTCGCCGAGGCGCACTGGAGGAGTTCGTAGATATGGACCAAGGTGTCTTCGGTGCTGCGTCCCGGTTTTTTCCGGGGCCGATTGTGGGGCGGCAGCAGTTCGTAGTGAGCGAAGGCGCGCTCGGCGGCGAGTTTGAATGCGGGGGAGTTGAGGTCTTCCGCACCAGGCGGATTGGGGGTGATCTTGAACATGATGAGATTCCTTAACCGTCATTGGGAGCTACCACGCTTCGCTTGCACGCGAAGTGGGGTGGCAGCTGTACGCAGGTGTGCAAGACCGGTGGTTAAGGAAACGAAAACCCGGCAGATCCGAAGATCTCCCACGCACAGCCACCATGACATTGAATCTCAGAGACACGTCCTCTGAAATTTTGATCAGGCGTCGTTGTTTCATTCACCAGTCCGGACTTGCACGTCCGTATCACCGGGTTAGCGGTGATGAAGACAGACTAGTCATCGAAATGGGCAGAAGCAACGGGTTGGGATTTTCTAGGAAATTTCAGTCAAGTGAAAGGGAATAGTCGTCGCTGATGCTCTGTCGGCGCAGGCCTGAACGCTTTTTCTGCCGGTAATACCATTGATCGGTACTGTCATTTCTGACTGTAGCCGGCAACGTGGATCAGTTGCCTGGGGCGAGGGCTCGAAAGCGCGGGAGGTGAGACCTTCCGCCCCATGCAGATTGGGGTGGTCTTGAACAGGGTGACTGCCACGCCCCTACCCTCACGTCAGGCAGAGCAGGAGCGTTCTGCATACCGTCAACGACCTCAAGGGATTACACCCGAAACAGGAGAGACCGCTTTCTGATAGGAGGACATTTTCGCCGCCTGTTCCCGCCAAAGCCGTGCCATATCCGCTGTTGTCGCATTGCCTAGCGGTTTTCCGGACGAGTCGGAGATCAGCGGGGTGGAGTAATATGGAGCGCTATTGCCACAGAGAAAAGTCGACGATGTACCGTTGCTGTAACCAAATTTATAATCATTGCTTCCTCCTGTATTACAGTGATTTCCACCCACATTGTGACCGATCTCGTGACGAAAGGCCGTGGGGCTATCCACACCTTGTAGGCTATAACGCCCACCTAGAGAAGCAAATCCTCCGCCTCCTCTGGAAAACCCGGCTATCATATCGGCGCCTATCAACTGGGCTGCCGGGCCAAATAAACTGGAAAGCTCACTCAGGGACTCCCGGGTCATTGGGAAGTCTTCTTCAACGATATCGATGCCGAGAAGACGTAATCTTACAGTATCAATGCGTGAATTGCGCAGACCGACATTGGCTGCCTCTATTGCGAGCCTTGCGTAGTCTAGAGTAAGTTCCGGACCGCCTATTTTGTTAACCGCCGCTCGTGAAAACCCCGCTAGGACATCAACAATATTTGTACCGTTGCAGTCAACATCAGCCTCCGGTGCCACAGTGGTCTCGTTGTTTGTTTCGCTATTTTCTAACTTTACCGTGTCGGGTGCCAGCTCGTCATAGGGTTTTTCAGGTATTAGAAATTGTTCTCCCTTCGCGTTACTACGAACTACTCCGCGAAACGTGGGTGATTCCACTAGTGCATAAAAGCGACCTTCATTATTGAGCACTACGCTGATGCTGCCGACATTGTAATTTTTATCATTTTTCAACATGGCGCTGGCGACTTCGGAGTCTTTCTCTTGGCGCCAAGAGGAAAAATGCCCTAGGACCAGACCTTGCAGTAGTGGGGATGTTTTCGTCGAGCCTTTTGTAACAAGGGCGGCCATATCAATCTGGTCCCCAGGAGTGAACCGTTGCTTCGTAGCAAAATGCGAAGGCTCAGCGGCTTGAGTCGTGACGGGGCAGCCAATGGCTCTCACCTTCCACCAGGTATTATCCTGATTGTTCGTTGGGTAATAATGTGTTGGGCCAGCCACACCATTGAATTTTGATTCAACTCTTATAGTATTCCCAGCGCCGTGAATAGCCCCTATGTAGGTGATCTCTCGCCAGGATTTTGGATCACCGAAAGTCCCAGCATGTGCGCCTCGCCAAAACCAGTAGCTGTTATCTTGCCCCGCCGGTGGGAAGTATTTATTACCTGTGGCGGCGCTGCCGGTGAATCGGGACTCAAAATAACCATCATTTCCTTTGTGGACAGCCCCCGGGTAGGACCAATCACTCCAGTGTTTGGGGTCGAAGTACGTCCCCGCATGCACGCCTAGCCAAAACCAGTAGCTGTTATCTTGCCCTACCGCTGGGAAGTACTTATTACCTGTGGCGGCGCTGCCGGTGAATCGGGACTCAAAATAACCATCATTGCTTTTGTGGACAGCCCCCGGGTAGGACCAATCACTCCAATATTTGGGGTCGGAGTACGTCCCTGCATGTACTCCTCGCCAAAGCCAGTAATTGTTATCTTGCCCTGCCGGTGGGAAGTACTTATTGCCTGTGGCGGCGCTACCGGTGAATCTGGATTCAAAATAACCAGTGTCGCTCTTGTGAATAGCGCCTGGGAAAGTCTGCTCGCTCCAGTATTTGGGATCGGCGTACGTTCCAGCGGCTTGAACTTGATTTTTACTTGAATTCTCGCTTTTACTCTCCAGTGAGGGTGCTGGGGCAGCAGCCTCTTGAGCGAAAACTACCGTTGTTACAAGAGCGTTGAGCCCTACTATAACAAGTGATATGAGGACTGAAGGGGATTTCATATGATCATCCTTGGCCATGCGGCCAGCGCAATATAAGCAGGATGATAGGGTAAGGCTCACGGTGTTCGAAACTGTTAGAAGTGACAGTTTTATAGAGTTAAATGCAATAAGCCAATGCCTCATTATTTCTTCTGGCCCGGCTCAAGCAAGAAAAGCGCTACAGTAGGAAAGGCGCGTGAACGCTTATATGTACCTGCGTCTTAAGAGTGAAAGCAACTCGGCCCGCAGTGCGAAAAAGACTGCATCTGTTCCATAGGTTGAGTGGCGATACCTGCTCCCGCATGGTCGTGCGGAAACAGGTTGGCTTTCAGTTCATCAGGCAATTGCCACTGATTGCCCGTCGAGTAGCTCATCCATTTCCTGTTGAGCCATATCGATCAGGTGCACCGCGCCCAACGCGAGTTTGCGCTGTGGGCCTTGGAGATTGTCCGCCGATTCGTAGGCCGTCGCCGAGGCGCACTGGAGGAGTTCGTAGATATGGACCAGGGTGTCTTCGGTGCTGCGTGCCGGTGTTTTCCGGGGCCGATTCTGGGACGGCAGCAGTTCGTAATGAGCCAAGGCGCGCTCGGCGGCGAGTTTGAATGCGGGGGAGTTGAGGTCTTCCGCACAAGGCGGATTGGGGGTGATCTTGAACATGGTGTATCCCTTTTGATGAGTTGGGACCGTCACCGTTCGCTTGCACGCGAATGAGGGTGGCGGTCGTACGCAGGTGTGCAAGACCGGGGCAAAAGGTAAACCCGGCAGATCCGAAGATCTCCCGCGCACGTCCGCCATAACACGATATTTCAGGCGTAAAAAACCTGAAAGTATTTGGCGTGGCGTGCCTTTTGTCAGTCCGGACTTGCACGTCCGTATCACCGAATTTGCGGCGACACTGTGCAGACTAGTCGCCGGTCCTGACAGGCGCAACGGGTTGGGATTTTCTAGGAAATTTCAGTCAAGTGAAAGGGAATAGTCGTCACTAATGCTCTGTCGGCGCAGGTCTGAACGCATTTTCTGCCGGTAATACCATTGATCGGCACTGTCATTTCTGACAGTAGCCGGCAACGTGTATCAGGTGCTTAGTGAGTGTAGGCATCAAACGTGGAGTTCAGGTCATGCCAGTTCTGGCGGCGGGGATTCACACTCACACACCGACGCTGACGGTCACCGATCCCCGTGGGCTGGTTGTGCGTTCGGTAGGTTATTGTCGTTCCGTTGCGGGCGCTGAGCCTGAAGAGCGGATCAACCGCAGTGCTTATGACGCGATGGGGCGCTTGGTCGAGCAATGGGACCCCAGGCTATGGGGGCTTAGTGCGGAAGATGCCGTGGCGCCTCCCAACCTGATCAATCGTTACTCACTGTCCGGGAAGGTATTGGGTTCGCTCAGCGTCGATGCCGGCGAGCGAATCAGCTTGTTCGGCGATGGGGATCAGTTAGTACAGGCCTGGGACAGTCGGCGCACTGAGCGGCGGGTTGAGTACGACGAGCTGTTGCGCCCCGTGGCGATCTTTGAGCAAGGCGAAGGTGAAGCTGCGCGTTGTACCGAGCTTTATGAATATGCCGACGCCAGCGCCGATTTCGCCGCTCACAACCAGTGCGGCCAATTGATCCGTCATGACGATCCGGCAGGCACTTTGGCCGTGAATGATTTTGCCTTGATCGGCGGCGTGCTTGAGCAGACCCAACGTTTTTTGAGTTCGCTGGAAATACCGGATTGGCCGCAAGGGCTGCCGGAGCGGGATGCGCTGCTGGAGCCGGTGGCGCAAGCGGCAACTACCGCTACGCACTTCAATCCACTGGGCGATGTGCTGGAACAGACCGATGCCAAGAGCAACCGGCAACAGTTCGACTACACCTTCGACGGTCAACTGTTCGCCACTCACCTGCAACTCAGCGCTCAAACAACGGCGCAGACCCTGGTCAGCAATATCCACTACAACGCCTACGGCCAGGTTGAACAGGAAACCGCCGGTAACGGAGTGGTCAGTACACTGACCTATCGTCCTGAAGATGGTCGTCTGACCCGGCTTCAGGCCCGACTTGGAACTGACGCGGCGCTGCAAGACCTGCATTACGAGTACGATCCGGTAGGCAATGTGCTGAGCATTGAAGACGCCGCCTTGCCGATTCGTTATTTCGCCAACCAGCGCGTTGAGCCGATCAAGCAGTATGACTATGACAGCCTCTACCAACTGATCATGGCGACTGGTTGGGAGGCGGGCAGCGCCAGTCGAGGGCCTGCGTTCAATCGCTTTGATGATCCGGGGGCTGTCGCCAATTACCAGCAAACCTACCGTTATGACGCAGGCGGGAATTTGTTGGAGTTGGTGCATGTCGGCCCGCAAAGCCATAGCCGCAAACTGACGGCAGCTCGCTACAGTAACCGTTGTTTACCCGAGCAGAATGACCGGCCTCCCACTGAGGAAGAGATCGCCGCCGCGTTTGATGGAAACGGTAACTTGCTGGACCTGCAACCGGGTCAGGCGATGAGCTGGGACTTGCGCAATCAGTTGCGCGAGGTGCGACCGGTTGAGCGTGAGAGTTCCGACGATGATCTTGAGGTGTATCTGTACGGTGGCGATGGGATGCGGAGACGTAAGGTCCGCTCGACCCGGACCAGCGCTCGTTCGCTGATATCGGAAGTCCGCTACTTGCCGGGTCTTGAAATCCGTACCCGCGAAGGCTCGGGCGAAGTGTTGCAGGTGATCTGCGTCCAGGCCGGACGCAGCGCCATGCAGGTGTTGCACTGGGAAAGCACGCCGCCATCCGGCATCGCCAACGATCAATATCGCTACAACCTGACCGATCACCTGGGTTCCAGCAGCCTGGAGCTGGATGGCGAGGCCGCAGTGATCAGCCAGGAAACCTATCACCCCTACGGCAGCACGGCCTGGTTTGCTGGGCGCAGTGAAGTTGAGGCGGGTTACAAGACCGTGCATTACTCAGGCAAGGAGCGGGACGCGACGGGGCTTTATTATTATGGACTTCGCTATTATGCACCGTGGCTACAGAGATGGATCAATCCTGATCCCGGCGGTGGTATAGATGGTTTGAATGTCTATCGGTCTCTTCGAAATAGTCCTGTGCAGTATATGGATCCTCAAGGACTGGCCCCAATAAAACCTAAGGATGCCTCAGGTACGTTGTCTGGTGATAATGAGGACGATGATGGGTCGCTTTTAACTGAGGAGAAAACAGTCTCGATTTCCGATACGATTGAACAATCTCCTTTTTATTCTGAGGAAATCATGGACTACTCATCTACTGGTGCTGCCCAAGAGAGTGGTCGCGTTCGTTATAAAGACCTCCACCTTGAAGATCGCCTGCGAAAACTTGATCGGGTACGATTTTCCGACAGAAAGATAGCCTTCCACGTAACGCATGAAATAGGCTCGGCGCCTGGATTGATCAGAACTGACATACGGACGACGTCAGGAGATGATGCGGGGCTCTTTGAGAATACTTATTCTCCGCGCGAATGGATTTTTCAAGAAAACTATAGAGAACCTGCCGCAGGAACCCATTTCTTTGCAAACGATATTGTCAGGCGTCAATTCAGACTGGTCTCTAAAATAGGCGGATTTGAAAATAGCAGACCTGAGAAAATTATCCGAAAACACGTTCTCAACTATAAGACGACAAAAGAAACTTCCGGTTTGAAAAGTGGTTCCCCGGAAATGCTCAAGGTGTTTATGGAAAGAACGCCTAACGGCAGGAGTACAGCGAGAATTTTAGAAGACTTTGGTTTGCGTGCAGTTCGTGTGGAGCGACTTGATCAGGGCGGGACTGATTTTCACGTATATGTTGAACCCAAAGACTCCATGGCCGCGTTGGCATGGAAATCGACCGTGGCACGGATTACCGAGTCCCGTTTGGGGAAAACCAGGAGTTTGCTTAACAACCCAGGTGCTGCTCGCTTGGATAAAACACGATAATTTTTCTGAACTCTACTGACCAGCAGGCATTGAAATATCATCTGACGCAGACACTCGCCCGGCACTTGCGCCTTTACCCGTGAATCGGCGATCCAGAGTGATGCTGGCTTTGTGTCGAGCGGACTTGTCCTAAGGGAGCGAGGGCAGGAGGCGAGCAATGGGGTTGACGTGCGGATCGTCACTCAATGGCAGGTCATAGTGCGCGAAAGCACGTTGGGTAGCAGTGTTGAAGGGCGGCATTTCAGACTGGGATGCGGGGAACCATTGATCGGCCCTGTCATTTCTGACAGTAGCCGACAGCGTCGATCAGGCGTTTAGTTAACGCAGGCATCAACTGCGGAGTTCAGACCATGCCGATTCTGGCGGCGGGGATTCACACTCACACACCGAGGTTGACGGTCACCGATCCTCGTGGGTTGGTTGTGCGTTCGGTGGGTTACTGTCGTTCCATAGAGGGGAGTGAGCCTGAAGAGCGGGTCAATCGCAGTGCTTATGACGCCATGGGGCGTTTGGTCGAGCAGTCGGATCCGAGGTTGTGGGCGCTCAGTGGGGAAGATGCCGTAGCGCCGTCTAATCTGGTTAACCGTTATTCGTTGTCAGGGAAGGTCCTGGGTTCGCTCAGCGTCGATGCCGGCGAGCGAATCAGCCTGTTCGGCGATGGCGACCAGTTGGTCCAGACCTGGGATAGCCGGGGTAGCGAGCGACAGATTGAGTACGACAATCTGTTGCGCCTTGTAGCAATCTTTGAGCAGGGCGAAGACCATGCACCGCGCTGCACTGAGTGTTATGACTATGCCGATGCCAGCGCCGATCTCGCCACTCACAACCAGTGTGGCCAACTGATCCGCCACGACGATCCAACAGGCACCTTGACGTTGGACGAGTACGCCTTGACCGGCGGCGTGCTTGAGCAGACCCAGCGGTTTTTGAGTGCGCTGGAAATACCGGATTGGCCCCAAGCATTGCCGGCGCGAGATGCACTGCTGGAGCCCGTGGCGCAAGCGGCGACCAGCTCCACACACTTCAATCCGCTGGGCGATGTGCTGGAACAGACCGATGCCAAGGGCAACCGGCAACAGTTCGACTACACCTTCGACGGTCAGTTGCTTGCCACTCACCTGCAACTCAGCGCTCAAACAACGGCGAAGACCCTGGTCAGCGACATCCACTACAACGCCTACGGCCAGGTTGAACAGGAAACCGCCGGTAACGGCGTGATCAGCACGCTGGCCTACCGAGCCGAAGACGGCCGTCTGCTTCGGCTTCAAGCTCGGAATGGAACTGCAGCGGCGCTGCAAGACCTACGTTACAGCTACGATCCGGTCGGCAATGTGCTGAGCATTGAAGATGCAGCCTTGCCGATTCGTTATTTCGCCAACCAGCGGGTTGAGCCGAAAAAGCAGTATGACTATGACAGTCTTTACCAGTTGATCAAGGCGACCGGTTGGGAGGCGGGCACCGCTAGTCGAGGACCGGATTTCAATCGTTTCGACGACCCGGGTGCAGTTGCCAATTACCAGCAAACCTACCGCTATGACGCCGGTGGGAATTTGCTGGAATTGATCCATGTCGGCCCGCAAAGCCACAGCCGCAAACTGACGGCGGCTCGCTACAGCAATCGTTGCCTGCATGAACAGGATGGTCGGCCTCCCGCTGAGGAAGAGATTGCCGCTGCGTTTGATGGCAACGGCAACTTACTGGGCTTGCAACCGGGGCAGGCGATGAGCTGGGACTTGCGCAATCAGTTGCGCGAGGTGCGACCGGTTGAGCGTGAAAGTGCGGACGATGATCTCGAACTGTACGTGTACGACGGCGATGGTATGCGGCGACGCAAGGTCCGCACGACCCAGACCAACGCTCGTGCGTTGCTCTCTGAAGTTCGCTACTTGCCGGGCCTGGAAATCCGCACCCGCGAAGGTACTGGCGAAGTGTTGCAGGTGATTTGCGTCCAGGCTGGGCGCAGCGCCATGCAGATATTGCACTGGGAAACAGCGCCACCGTCCGGCATCGCCAATGATCAATATCGTTACAACCTGACTGACCATCTGGGTTCCAGCAGCCTTGAGTTGGATGGCGAGGCGGCGGTGATCAGTCAGGAAACCTATCACCCCTACGGCAGCACGGCGTGGTTTGCCGGGCGAAGTGAGGTGGAAGCGAGTTACAAGACCGTGCGTTACTCGGGCAAGGAACGGGATGCGACGGGGCTTTATTATTATGGATTCAGGTATTACGCACCTTGGTTACAGCGGTGGATCAATCCGGATCCTGCTGGGGGCGTGGATGGCTTGAATTTATATGCATTTGTTCGAGGGAGTCCTACTAGTCGTATTGATCAAAGCGGGTTATGGGGCATGGATGATCAGCAGCTCCAGCATTTTCGAGCGAATCCGCCTGCGGCAATCCCCGAAGGGCAAGAAACTCACTTGTATGCTGCACAAATGAATCAACAGATTGCCGCTAATGGTCTGGACGAGTTTGCCCCTTTAGAGCAAGTCGCGGTAACGGATGCATTATTCGAAGCACCTTCTGTGTTGAGGGACGCCCAGTTAATGCTGGAACAACATCCCAATTTAAGTGCGTCCCTCATGAAGGATTTTTTTGGCGAGGATTACCTCAAGGAGCGCTCAACCATTATCCATACATGGGCGAGGACAGAGAGGCTCCTAAGGCAATACCACAATACTGGATTTGGTCGGGGTAAATTTGTCAGGACCAGTGGGGGTAATGGCGGCACAGGATGGATCCATCCAGAAGATCGTTCAGGGCACATATTTATTCCCGACGGCTTTATGGGTGAATTTGATTTCAATAGAGTCATTACACTCATTCATGAAGTGAGCCACCTCTCTCGCGTCAATCGATTTGTCGGTGTGGGGGCGGCTACCCGAGATTTTTATTATCTGACCAGTGATTTGTTGTTGTCACTGCAGCGCGCTGCTGATATTGCTGGGCAGGGAAATGCAAAGGTGTCAGACCTAGAACTTACTGCTAAGGGATTTGTCGCGGAGGCTAATGAATGGGCGGGAATAACATCGACTACGGCGAGCTTTGATGAGTTTATGGCTGTCATTTATCATAATGTAACGCCGGGCTTGCGGTCTCATATGGCTGCCCGTAATGCAGATAGTGTTGCAGTGGCCGCTATGATGATGAGCGTTGCTTACAAGGCTCTGCATTTCACCCCCGATCCCACCCACGGCGGATAGGGGATGCAGCCAGCAGAGGTAACCATTTATCGGTACTGTCATTTTGACAGTGGCCGATGGCGTGGTCATCGAGAGCACGGGCGTCCTGGCGGACGCCATCGCCAGCAAGCTGGCTCCTACAGGGGGCTGTGTTGTGCCGGGGAGATGGGGGGCAAAAAAAGCCCCCGACCCCACCCGCCGCGGATAGGGGGGACGCAGCGAGCGGGGCGGGGGCCAAGAGAACGCGGGGCTACTGGGCGATGGTTTTCACCGGTAGATCCGTTTCAACCGCCGTCGAACGCCCGTACACATCCTCAAACCGCTCGATATCGTCCTCGCCCAGGTAACTGCCGGACTGCACCTCGATGATTTCCAGCGGAATCTTCCCTGGATTGCGCAGGCGGTGCACCGAGGCAATCGGGATGTAGGTCGACTGGTTCTCGCAGAGCAGAAACACTTTCTCGTCGCAGGTCACTTCCGCCGTGCCCGACACCACGATCCAGTGCTCGGCCCGGTGATGGTGCATCTGCAACGACAGGCACGCCCCCGGTTTGACCGAGATGTGCTTGACCTGGAAACGCCCACCCATGTCCACCGAGTCATAGGAACCCCACGGGCGGTAGACCTCGCAGTGGTTCTGGGTCTCGCTGCGGCCCTGTTCGTTGAGGGTGTTGACCATCTGCTTGACGCCCTGAACCTTGTCCTTGTGGGCGATCATCATGGCGTCCTTGGTTTCGACGACGACGATGTCGTCCAGGCCGATCACCGAGACCAGCTTGCCGTTGCCGTGGATCATGCAGTTGTGGCTGTCCTGGATCACCACGTCGCCTTTGCTGACGTTGCCGTTTTCATCCTTCTCATGCACGTCCCACAACGATGACCAGCAACCGACGTCGCTCCAGCCGGCGCTCAGCGGTACCACGCAGGCGCGCTGGGTTTTTTCCATCACCGCGTAGTCGATGGAATTGTCCGGGCACTGGGCGAAGGTGGCTTCGTCGAGGGTCACGCTGTCGCCGTCCTGGGTGCTGCGCTCCAGGGTCAGCAGGCAGGTGTCGTAGATGTCCGGGTCGTGCTTTTTCAGTTCTTCGAGGAAGCGGCTGGCACGGAACAGGAACATGCCGCTGTTCCAGAAGTAGCCGCCGGCTTCGACGAATTCGGTGGCGCGTTTCTCGTCCGGTTTTTCGACGAACTGCGAGACCCGGCTGACGCCTTCCGGCAGCAGCGCATCGTTGCTGGATTTGATGTAGCCGTAGCCGGTTTCCGGTTTGCTGGCCGGGACGCCGAACAACACCATTTCGCCGCGCTCGGCGGCGACGGTGGCCAGGGCCAGGGCGCGTTGCAGGGCTTTCTGGTCTTCGAGCACGTGGTCGGCGGGGAGCACCAGCATCAGCTCGTCGCGGCCTTCGTTGACCAGCAACATGGCGGTCAGGGCCACAGCCGGGGCGGTGTTGCGGCCGAAGGGCTCCATCAGGATGCGCTGGGCGGCGAGCTGGCGGTTGCTCAGTTGCTCGTTGACGATAAAACGGTGGTCCAGGTTGCAGACCACGATGGGGCTTTCCATGCCGTCGAACACCAGGCGTTCGAGGGTTTGCTGGAACAGCGTCTCCTTGCCGGTAAGGGCGAGGAATTGCTTGGGAAACTGCTTGCGCGAAAGCGGCCAAAGACGTGAGCCACTACCGCCTGAGAGGATTACTGGAATCATGGTGTTACTCCTTTAAGCAATCTATGGGTTAGAGCTACTGTGTTCTGTCGTTTCACTGTCTTGTTGTTGTTTCGTGCCGGGTTGCAGGACCAGCCACTTCCCCTGTGGCAAGTGGGCCTGTTGTGGCGAGGGGGCTTGCCCCCGTTGGGGGGCGAAGCAGCCCCAGAACCGGCCAATGGGTTTTTCCTGATGCACCGCGTTGCTCGGTTTCAGGGCCGCTTCGCACCCCAGCGCGGGCAAGCCCGCTCGCCACAAAGACCTCGTCTGGCTGGCTATTTGCGTCAATCAATGGATCTCCCGGCGAATTCATCAGCGGGTCGAAACCGGGCGCTTGACCCAGACCGGCGACAGGTTGCTGCCGTTGCCGGTG
This sequence comes from Pseudomonas gingeri, assembly GCF_013386165.1. Classification (GTDB taxonomy): domain Bacteria; phylum Pseudomonadota; class Gammaproteobacteria; order Pseudomonadales; family Pseudomonadaceae; genus Aquipseudomonas; species Aquipseudomonas gingeri_C. Next base: position 283,047 of record NZ_JACAOS010000001.1, read on the forward strand.
ACGTAGAGCACCGCCGCTTCACCGCGCTCCAGGGCCACCGGCTTGAGGTCGCTGACCTTGGTGGCGCCGTCGTACAGGGCAAAGCTGACTTTCACCGGGTTGATCTCGCGCTCGCCGCGGCCCTTGGCCGCCACCGCCTGGACCACGTCGGTCTTGCCGTCCGCGGTCTTCAGGGTCAGGGCCTTGTCACTCAGGTTCTGCACCCGCACCAGGGACTTCTGCTTGTTCTTGAACGGCGGCTCTTCGATCAGTTGCGGTTGGCCGCCGGCGTTGTTGACCAGGGTGTAGTAGTGGTCGGCGGCCAGTTTCAGCGGCAGGGCCTGGCTGCCGATCTTGGCGCTGTAGTCGCCGCCGGGCATGAAGCTGAAATCACTGCTGGCCAGCGGTGCGACGTCGTTGATGGCGGTGGCGCCAACGGTGGCGCTGACCTCCTGGTTGCTGGCGTTGTAGATGCGCACGAAGCTCGAGCCTTTAGGTGCGACGGGGCCGTACAGCGCGGCGTCGCCACCGGCCCAGGCCGGCACGGACAGCAGGCTTATGCCCGCCGCCAGGGCCAAGGTTTTGACCAGGCGTTGTGGGGTGTTTTTACGAGTGACGTTGAAGGTCATGGCAAGTACCTCTTTCAGTTTTGCGCCTGTGCAGGCGACTCGGATTTAGGGGTGTTCTGGACCAGGTTCTGTTGACGGTTTCCAGCGGCTTTCAAGTGCGCGACCCACTGCGGGTCGGCATCGCCGATTTCGTTGTTGACCGGCAGGTAGCGCTCCGGGAATTCCCAGATCAGCAACTGCGGCGGTGAGTGCTTGAAGGCGTCGCTTTCCAGGTAGGCGAGCATCGGCAGGATCGGCCCGTGGCCGTCTTCGGCGTAATTCACCACGTCGCGGTGCAAGGCCTGTTTCAGTGCGCCGACAAAGTTCCAGTTCGGGTTGGCGCTGTAGCTGGTGCCAATCAATGCCACCGGGACTTCGTTATCAGCGAACAGCGCATCGTCGCTGGCCGGTTGGGCATCCGCCGCATGAGTGATGCGTTTTTCCAGCGGCTCCTGGGGCGGCATCAGGTGGCTGAACAGCGGGTCCAGCGGCAGGAACAGGGTCAGGTCGCCCTTGTGCTGCTCAGTCTTCTCGGCCTCGGTGACAAAGCGCAGCGGTGTGCCACTGAGCGGGCTGTGCTGTTCGATGGCGTTGGCCAGTTGCGTCGCGGCGATTTGCGCGCCGTCCGGGGTCCAGTGGGTGTCGGTACGCAGGAACACTTGCCGGCCTTGGTCCTTGGCCTGTTGCAGCGGGCCGAGCAGGTCGGGGGCGAGGATCCGGTCGGCGGCGACGTGGTTGTGGAAGTCCTGGTAGAGGTTGGCGTGAATGCTCGCCGGGCGGACGTCACCCAAGTGTTCCGGGTACAGGCGGACCTTGGCCGGGACAATCGCCATCACCAGTTTCACGCCCTTGGCCTTGAGGGTTTGGCGCACGCCTTCGACCAGGGCGTAGTTGTCCTGCAGGTTCTGCTGCTCGCCGGCGATGGGGTTGAATTCCTCGTCGCTGTAGAGCCACTGGTCACGGCCCAGCACCACGCCGGGACGGCCTTCGTTGAACAGCTTGAAGTCCAGCGCGGCCCAGAGGTTGGTGCCCAGGCGCTTGATCGGGAATTCGCCGTCGTAACGGGTTTCCACCGCCTTGGTCCAGCGCCCGTCGAGCAGGGTCGCGTCGGGGTTGGTGCTGAAGCCGATGAAGCTACGCAGGGACCATAGCCCCAGCGCCAGCAAGGTGGCGAGGAACAGGGCGATGTAGAGGATGCGGAATGAGCGGGTCATGGTCGGCGGCCTCAGAACTGGAAGTAGAGGAACGGCGAAAAGCTTTGCGCCGAGAGTTTGAGAATCGAGGCGATAAACAGCAGCAGCACCAGGGCGCGCATCACATAACGCGGCCCGTTGGCGACCCAGTAGGCCGGTTGCACCTGGGCCTCATGGCCGACGCTGTAGCCGGGTTCGTGAATGCTGCTGGCGACTTCGCCAGGGGCGGCTTTGATCAGGCCGGGTGGGTTGAAGCGGGTGAGCGCTGCGCCCTGGGTCAGGTCCGGTTGCGCAGTGGCGGGGCCGTCTGCGGGCGTGGCTTTCGGTGCGGGCGGCTTGCTGTAGAAGTCCCGCAGGCCGAAGAACGCCAGGGTGGCGTAGGCCAGCACCAGGGTCGCCACTTGCAGGCCGGTGAGGCTGGCGCGGTTGAGTTCCGACAGCGACCACTCGCCGAAGCTGAACATGGCGCCGTACATGCGTGCGGCGACGTGGAGGTTTTCAGCGCGGAAGGTCACCCAGCCCATGATCACCAGGAGGAAGGTCAGGGCCCAGCGGATCGGGTTGAAGCGCCGTGGCGAGGTGTTGATGCCCAGGGCTTTTTCGATGGCCAGCCACACGCCGTGCCAGGCGCCCCAGACGATGTAGGTGAGGTTGGCACCGTGCCACAGGCCGCCGAGCAGCATGGTCAGGAACAGGTTGCGGTAGGTGATCAGCGTGCCTTTGCGGTTGCCGCCCAGGGTGATGTAGAGGTAGTCCCGCAGCCAGGTCGACAGGCTGATATGCCAGCGCCGCCAGAACTCGGTGATCGACTGGCTGATGTAGGGCTGCTTGAAGTTCTCCATGAAGCGGAAGCCCATCATCAGGCCCAGGCCGATGGCCATGTCGCTGTAGCCGGAGAAGTCGAAGTACAGCTGCGCGGTGTAGGCCAGGGCGCCGAGCCAGGCATCGCCGGTGGTCGGGTGTTGCAGGGCGAAGCAATGGTCGGCGACCACCGCCAGGGTGTCGGCGATAAAGACTTTCTTGATAAAGCCCTGCATGAACCGCGTGGCGCCCTCGGAGAATTTGTCGAGGGTGTGGGTGCGGTTGTTGAACTGGTCGGCGAGGTCGCGAAAGCGCAGCACGGGGCCGGCGATCAGGTGCGGGAAGATCGCCACGAAGGCCGCGAAGTCGATCAGGTTGCGGGTTGCCGGGGTGTCGCCACGGTAGACGTCGATGATGTAGCTGATGGACTCGAAGATGTAGAACGAGATGCCGATCGGCAGCAGCACGTGGGTCAGGATGAAGGGTTCGAGGCCGAACGAATGCATGATCGCATTGAGGCTGTCGACGCCGAAGTTGGCGTACTTGAAGTAGCCGAGGATGCCGAGGTCGATGGCCACGCCGAGCAGCAGCCAGCGTTGCGCGGGTTTGCTGCGCACGCCAGCGGCGCCGACCTTGAGGCCGATCCAGTAGTTCCACAGGGTGACGCCGGCGAACAGGGCCAGGAAGTCGACTCGCCACCAGGCGTAGAAGATGTAGCTGGCGATCAGCAGCAGCAGGTTGCGATAGCGTTGCCCGCTCAGGTAGTACAAGCCGAGAAAGATCGGCAGGAACAGGAACAGGAACACGTTGGATGAAAATACCATCCCGATCTCTCCTTGTTTCATCAACGGTCAAGGGCCAACGGCCCCCCCAAACCCCCCGTGAAGACTTGGGGGATGTATTGCCTTCAACAGCACTTATGGTTTTGCGACTGACACTGATTTGTGGCGAGGGGGCTTGCCCCCGTTCGGCTGCGAAGCGGCCGTAAAACCGTTCACACCGACCTGGCTGATACTCCGCGCCGTCTGGATCTAGGGGCGCTTCGCACCCCAACGGGGGCAAGCCCCCTCACCACAATGAGTTCGCGTTTACTCAGTACCGTTCTTGTTGCCCTTCTCATGCGCCGGGTCGTAGACCTTGGTCAGGTCGCCGCCCAGGCGAAAGGTCTTGAACGGCTGCATCGCATGCTTGTGTTCGATCACTTCCGGCGGGCAGGTGTAGAGCGTGCAGAAGGGCTCCAGCCAGGCGAATTTCGAGTCGACCTTGAGGTCGGTCATGTCCTGTTCCTTGCCGTTTTTGGCCTGGAACTCCGCGGGGTTCTTGACCCCGGCCAGCACCCGGTCACCCAGGCGTTTGAGCGCGCCATTGTTTTCCTGGCGCAGGTCGACGCCGTTGGCCAGGGCAAAGCTGGCGATCATCGCCAGGGGCGGCAATGCATAGTTGTGATAAGCCAAGGCCCGCTGCTGACGCTTGAGTTCGTTGGGCAGGAAGCCTTGCGCATCGACCTGGTTGGCGCCGACCTTGTATTCCTTCACCGCCCAGTCGAACAGGTCGCGACGGTCGGTGGCGACGGCGGTCGCCATCACCGACCAGGCCGCCCAGTACGAGTGGTTGTTGGTTCTTTCCAGCGGCAGGTTGTCCCAGTCGCTGATCACCTGGTCGGCCAGCTGGCTGAACCAGGCCTCGATCTGTTGCGCTTCCTTCTGGTGGGTCGCCAGCGGATGGGAGTCGGAGAACTTCAGGCGGATATAGGCCGAAGCCATGCTGCCCAACGCCCATTTGCGCATGGACTTGCCGGTGTGGTTGAAGTCCTTGGACATCAGCGCGTCGGCCTGGGCCCAGGCGGTCAGCCAGTTCAGGGTGCAGTTCAACTCTTCCGGGCGACCGTCACGCATGAACTGCATCACCCGCTTGCTGGTACCGCGCTCCATCTTGGTGATGTCGGAAGTGGTGTCGCGAAAGGCCTTTTCCGACTGCACGTTCAGGGTCGAGCGGGCCTTGTCGGAACCCTCGTATTTGCTGCGGAACTGCAACGAGCCGGTGTAGGGCGGGGGCATGGTGTCACAGCCATCGCTGTTGTCGCCGCTCTTGAACTTGTCGACGGCGGCCAGGTAACCCTGGGGCGGACGCAGCGGCGCAGCGGCCTGGACGGAACCGGCGAGCATCGCCAGGCCGAGCAGTGAAGGGGCAAGCAGTGTGCGCAGTTTCATCGGTAGGCTCCTCATAACCCGGCCTGTGCCACGTGGGGCTCGGCGCTGGGGAATACGTTGCGTTTGCAGATCTTCGCCTCGACTTGTTGCGGGGCGCCGCCGGCTTCCGGGCCCTGGACTTCGACGGCCAGCAGGTTCTGCTCGGCCCAGTCTTCGTCGGTGCGCAACTCAAAGGCGAAACGTCCATCCGTCTCGGAGGTTTGCGGTTTCTCGATCTTGATGTCCTCGTGGCGCCCGTTCATGTACCAGAGGGTGGCGTGCAGGGTTTTCACCGAGGTGTCGGCGAAGCGGATGTCGACCTGGTGTGCGCGGTTGCGCAGGTCGCGGTTGTTGCTGTTGACCAGCAGTTCGTTCTTGCCCGGTTTGACCGTGGTGCTGGCCGTCATGTCGGCGTTTTTGCCTTCGCAACCGTTGTCGAGTAGCGACATCATCTGCCGGTAGATGGTTTCCTGGTCCAGGCGATACAGCGGCGAGAATTCCCAGATGAGGATCTTCGGCGGGGTCTTCTGGAACGCTTCGCTGCCCAGGTACTGCAACATCGAACCTTCCAGGCCGCCGCCGGGGAAGGCGACGTTGAGGATGTCGGCACCGATGTACTGTTCCAGGAAGCCGGCGAAGTTGTAGTTCTTGCCGCTGTGGCTGGTGCCCACCAGGGTGATCTGCGGGTTGCCGGCATCGCCGAACAGGTCACCGTCCGCCGCTTCGCCCTTGGGCTCGGTGCTGAACTGTTCCATGTACTGGATCGCGTAGCTGGTGCCGCACAGTTGGCCGGCCATGTTGTGCAGGGTGCCGGTCTTGCCCATGCGTCCGGAGACCTTGGTCTCGAATTCACGCTGGGGAATCTCGGCAAAACCCGGGATCTTTTTCACGGTCTCGGCGACGATCTTCGCGGTGCGCTCGGCACCGTACGGGGTCCAGTGCTGGTCGCCGCGGAAGTAGAAATCGTGGGCCTGTTGCTCGTTGGTCAGCGGTGACAGATCAGGCACGTGGTAGCCCATTCTGGCGAAGCGTCCGAGCATGGCCTGGTAGTTGCCCAGGGCTTTTTCATAGTCGAACTTGGCGCGTTCGGCCGGGAACAGTTTGTTGCGGTCCACCAGGCCACGGGTCGGCTGGTAGACCACCACCAACTCGACGCCCCTGCTCTTGAAGGCATCGTGCAGTTGTTGCAGGCGTCGGTAGCCGGACGGTGTGGTGTCGAACTCGGTGCGCAGGTCTTCCTGGGTGCGGAACAGCCAGTCGCCCTGGGCCTGGACCAGGGTGGTGAAGTTCTGCTGGTAGCGGCTGACGTAGTTTTTCGCGTCATGGGCTGCCGGGCACAGGCTGCAGCAGGGCTCGGCGCTGAAGCTCGGCGCCTGGACTTCCTCGGCCTTGAGGCTGCCGCTGGCGGCGAAGATCGCCGCGGCGAGGCCCGACAGGCCGAGCAGTTTGATCAGATGTGGGTTCATAAAGGTTGTCCTCAATCCCGCAGGGGCGTCTGGCGTTCGACGGGGTCGATCAGCACGGCTTTCTGCTGGCGCACCAGCAGGTCGAGAATTTCATCCTGGCGATCGCCCAGAATCCCGGTGAAGCTGATGCCGCTGTTTTTCGCCGGGGCGAGCATCGACACGCGGTACAGCTCGATGCTCAACGGCGAGTCGATGGACAGCGGGCCGCTGCCGTTGCCGGCGAGTTCACCGCCGACCACGATCAGCGAGACCTCGGCATCAAAGGGGTCGAGCCTTATGTCGCGGTCGGTGTCGCTCAGGTCCTTGATGTGGCCGTAGACCCCGGTCAGGCCGTTGGCCATGGAGATGTTCTCGTACAGGCGGATATTCACGCTGTTGCGGATCCGGATGCCGTGGCGCCGGTTAGCCATGACCTTGTTGGCGTAGATCAGGTTGTCGGCGCTCTCGTAGAGGGTGATGCCGTCGGTGTGGTTCTGGTAGATCTCGTTGTAGGCGATCAGGTTGTTGACGCTGTTACGGTCGATCACCAGGCCCGAGAGGTGGTTGTCGTAGCTGCGGTTGTTGAAGATGAAGCTGTCGTTCACTTCCCGGGAAATGATGATGCCGTGCTTCTTCTTCGTCCCGTATACGCTGTTGTCGGCGATGATCAGCCGGTGCGAGCGGTCGTGGGGGTCGATGCCGTAGACGATGTTGTCGCGGTAGGTATTGCCCTTGAGGACGAAGTCGCGGGTCTCGTAGCAGTAGAAGCCGTACCACATGTCCGAGAACTCGGAACCGAGGATCCAGCCGGTCGGTTCGGGCCGCTTGAGCACCTGGGCCATGTTCGGCGTGTACTGGGAAATACTCACGCCATAGGACTTGCTGTTGGCATAACCGAAGCTGGCCATTTTGCTATTGACGATATAGGTCTCGGTGCCGCCCCAGGCCAGCAGGAACGGGCGGAATTCCTTGGGCGAGCGGAAGGTGGCGGGGCCGTTGTCGGCTTCGCGCCAGCCGGTCACCCGGGTGTCACGGATAAACAGCTGTCCGTCGTTGACCAGGAACGCACCGCCTTCCTGGGACAGGCGCAGTTCCTGGGTTTGCTGGTCGATTTCAAGGATGCCCTTGCGTCCGACCACGATCGGCAACCTGGCCAGGAACACCCCCGGCGAGGTTTCGCTGATGTACTGCTTGGGCAGCGTGCGGGTCAGTTCCTTGAGGTTGATATAGCCGTCGTCGATGAAGATCGCCTGGGGAATGCCGTGCTGGCGCACCACCCACTCGGCCATCTTGTTGTCGCCGCCGATAAAGTCCTTCAGGGCATCTTCCTGCATCATCCGCCGCACGCTGATCTTGCCCGGCTTGCTGCGCACGATCTTCGCCGCGACGGCCTCGGCGGTGTAGCCGCTCAGGTCCGGCAGTGTTGGTTTGTCCAGGTGCAGCGGCTCGGTCGGCGCGCTGCTGACGGTGTAGGTCTTGGCCTGTTGCAGTTCCTTGGCCAGGGTCGGTGCGTGCGCGGTTTTCGCGAGCGGCGCTTCAACGTTGGCAAAGGCCGCGCTGCTGGCCAGCAGCAGGGCGCCGGCCAATACGCTGAACGAGCCTTGCAGGGCGCTGTGGTTCATCTCGGTCACTCCCTTGGCGGTCGGCATCAGAAGCGCCAGATCACGTCGACAAACGCGCGGTGCATATAGGAATCGACGCTCTTGCCGTAGGCATCGCCGGGCTTGAACACGCCGCCGCGAAAGCGCACCAGCGCCGAAGGTTCGTCGATGGATTGGCTCAGGGCGGCGGGCAGCAGGCCCTGTTTGAAGTACTTGGTCAGCACCAGATCGACTTCCTGGCCCATGTCGGTCTTGCCATCTTGCAACGGCAGCGAGGTGCTGGAGAGCAGGGCGTCGGTGGCGTCGTCATAGGTGTTCTGCACGGCGTTGATGCCGTTGCTGCCGACGTCCTTGTGCCCGTCGACACGCCAGAACTTGTGGTAGATCAGGCTGGCGTCGTAGTCCTCGCGCAACTGCCAGGAGCCGAACAGGGTGGCGGTCTGCAGGTTGTTCAATTCACCGCGAAAGGCTTCGCCGAAACGGTGGGTCCGCGAACGGGTACCGGTGAAGTTCGAACGATTGCTTTCCAGGCCGTTCTGTTCGTAGTCGCCGCTGGCGCGGGCATAGGCGGCGCCGACCTGCCAGTTCGGGTCGAGGCGCAGGCGGATGCCCAGGTCGGTGGCCCAGCCGTTGATATGGCTGTTCTGCGTGGCTTGCGCCGGCTGGCTGCCGTCGGCGTTGAGCGGGTTGACGCTGTCGCGGTGGCCGCTCATGCCGGTCAGGCTGGCCCAGTAGTTGACGGTGTTGGTGTTTCTGAAGTTGTAGGCGTCGCTGTTGGCTTCGAGGCCGAGCCAGGTCAGGTCGCCGTTTTCCCGTTTGTCGAGCGGGTCGGCGGCGACACCGGGTGTCGGGTAGTCGAGCCTGCCGTCGTCGTGGGTGTGGTGGGCGCGCACGCCGACCCATTGCCCGGGCGTCCACTGGTAGGACGCGTCGGCGTAGACATGCAGGCGGTCCTTGTCCTTGGGCGCCAGTTCCGTGAGGTCGGTGCGGTACTCGCTGAAACGCTCGGCGGTGCCCAGGTTGGCCCGCAGCAGGGTGGTGTCGAAGGTCCAGTTCAGGGCTTCGATATTGGTGTCGCGCCATTGCCCGTCGTCATTGCGCAGGCGCTGGCGGCCGACCTTGAGGAGCTCGCCGGGGTAGGGCGTCAGGCCCTTGTAGCCGACCCAGAATTCGCGCAGGGCCAGGTAGCTCTTGTCCGGTTTGCGCGCGTCGTTGCTCGAGGTGTCCTGGCTGCTATCGGACTGTTGCAGGGTGTCGGTCTCGATGATGTCGGTGGCGGTCACCGCCTGGCCCATGGCGTAGGCGCTCCAGTTGCCGCGCTCGCCGTAGGCCCAGGGCCGCAGGTCCAGGCCGATGCCGTTGGCCTTGCCGCCGTTGAGGGTGCCGAGGTCGCGGTCGTCTTCGGATTGGCCAGTGATTTTCACTTCGAGGCCGAAGTTCTGGGTCTCGGTGATCGCCGCCAGGCTCGGGCAGGACCAGAGCAGGGCGCAGCTCAGGCCAATCCCGGCCTTCACGAAAGGATTGAGTGTCATAAGGTTTTTTCCTCGCGATCGCCTTCCTGCAAGACTTGTTGCAGGTCCAGCGGATTGCGGCTCAGGGTCCCGCGCAGGCGCTGCTCCTGTTGCAGCAGGCGCTGGGCGTCGGGGCGTTGGGCCGGCGGCAGTTGGGCGTCGAGTTGTTGGGCCAGCTCATTGGCCAGGGGCGTGTCCTGGACCTTGGCCAACTGACTGAAAACATAGGCGTTGAGCGGGTTGGGTCGGGTGCCACGGCCCTGGGAAAACAGTTGGGCGATGGCGAAGTCGGCGCTGTTCTGGCCATTGCGGGCGGCCTTGAGCAGGTGGTCGAGGGCCTTTTGCGAGTCGACCTGGCCGAGGTAGCCACGGCGATAGATTTGCCCCAGGTAGTAATCGGCGGCGACTTCCTGGCCGACGGCTTTCTGGAAATGTGCTTCGGCCTGTTTGGCGTCCGCCGGCACCCATTTGCCTTCGTAGTAGAGTTTGCCCAGCAGCAGCTCGGCGCGGGGCTGGTCGGCGGCGCGACCGTTGTCCAGGTATTCCATCATCTGCTTGACGTCGCCGAGGGCGGGGAAGTCGTAGAGCAGTTGCGCCAGGCTGACCCAGGATGCCGGGTAGCCGGGGGCGATCTGTTCGAGCAGCGCTTGCGCGGTCTTTTCATCCGGCTGGCCGAGGCTCGCGTCGCTGAGCACGCGGGCGACGCTGTCGACCCGTTGGGCCCCGACGGCGCCACGGCTGTAGGCGGCTTGCAGTTGCTTGAGCAGGGCGGCCTGTTGCTCTGGTTGGGCGCGCTTCTGGTAGACGGTGGCCAGTTCGACGTAGCAGATGTCGCTGCTGTTGAGTGCGGCCTTGCAGATTGTTTCCACCTCGTCGAGGTGCTGGTCGTAGGTGTTCTGGGTGCGGTAGAGCAGCACTTGGGCCAGGCCCGCTTCCGGGTAGCCGGCGCTGCGCCATTGGCTGATCTGCTGCTGGGCATTGACGTCGGGGAAGCTTTGCGGGAATTGCAGGTAGAGCATCGCCAGGGCGATCAGGGTGTTGCCTTCACCGTTGGCGAAGGCTTTTTTCAACAGGCCTTCGGCTTCGCGGTGCTCGGCCTCGCTGGCGCCGGGTTTGGCCACCAGCAAGCGGCCGAGGCGGGCCTGGGCACGGGGCGATGTGTCGGCGGCGGCGCGGTAGGTGGCTTCCGCCAGTTTGATTTGCGCCGGGTCGCGGCTTTCCACCTGGATATCGGCGAGACCGACTTGCGCCTCGGTATAGCCCAGGTCTGCCAGTTGGCGGTAGTTTTGCTCGGCCACGGTAGTGTCACCGCGCTTGAGGGCTTCGTTGGCCAGGCGTTGGTCGGGCAGGCCGGAGCAGCCGGCCAGGCTGATCGCCATGGCGAGGGTGCACAGCGTGATAGAGCGGTGGCCGGGCGATTTTTCGCGAGCAAGCTCGCTCCTACAGGGGACCGCGTCGTCGTTGCTGGCGCGTACGACAATCTCACCGTGTACGGCGCACTCGCGTTGCATTGCACGCTCACCGACGCACTCTCGGAATATGGCACGTTCGCTGTAGGAGCAAGCTTGCTCGCGATCGAGTGCAGGGCACTCGTAAGGAGGACGATTGTTCACTGGTATGTCCCCCGCTTACCGACCGGCAGCCATGGCTTTGTCGATCAGCCAATTCATGCTCGGCCCGCGGTCGCTGCTGACCTCCACCGGACGCCCGGCGAGGGTACTGTCGAGGGTTTCGTCCGGCTTGATCAGCACACGGATATCGGAAGACAAATCGGTGCTCTTCAGGCTGGTGCTGCTGACGATCTTGCCCTGGCGCGCATGCTCCTCGCCGGCGATCTGGAAGTTCACCCGGGTGCCCGGCCGCACATCGCCGAATTGGCGATAGGAGAAGCGCGCCTCGACATTCGCCTGGCTGTTACGCGGCACCAACTGGAAGATCACATCGCCCTTGCTGGCGTACTGCCCGTTGGCAACCAACTGCTGCGCCACCACGCAATCGCAAGGCGAGGTCAGGGTCCCGGTCATCTGCTTGCCGAACAGCTCCTCGACCTTGGCCGGCTCCAACTGGTTTTCGTCCAGATGGCCCTTGAGCACATCGAGCATGCTGGTGCTGAAGGTCGCCAGTGGGGCGCCCTTGGCGGCGACGCCGTCCTCCTTGATCAGGCTTTGCACGGTGCCGTCCCGGGGCATGGTGATGTTCATGCCCGGCACGCTGACCAGGCCGGCCTGGGCATGGCTGACGAAGTAAAGGCCGTACACCGATTTCAGGACAAAACCGAACGCCGCGAGGCCGACCACGAAGATGCCGAGGCTGAAGGTCACGGCCCGCAGGCGACCGAACGGACTCATGCCGTTGCCGTCGGCCTTCTTCTTGCGCGCCTTGGTGAAGTTGTCGCGCTGCAGGGTGGCAAGCACATCGCCCATGCCGACGATGTCACCGGACAGGTGCGAGGTGATCAGGTGGCGCAGGGTGGCGATGTCCTGCTGCTCCAGGTTCTGGAACTGGCAACCGACCCGGCCGCTCTGGCGATCATAGGCACGCACCTGCAACTCGACATCCATGGCCAGGCCGAGGTTGTCGATGACGAATTGCAGGCGGCCCTTGTACACCTCGCCGAGGTTCAGCGCCTGTTGCGGCGGGACGTTGAAGCTCAGGCCGCCGGCGGACAGGTCATCGACCCGCACCTCCAGGGGCTTGCTCTCGCTGCCGAAGAAACGCAGCTTGGCCGGGATTTTCACCCGCGCATGCTGACGCTGGGCTTCGGATTCGTGGACGACGTTGGCATTGACTTGAGAGTTCATGGGTAAGGCTCCATTCGCGGGTTCGGGTGGGCGAGTCAGACCATCGTCATCAGCACGGCGACAAAGATGCTGCCGGCGGAGAAGGTCATGGTCCGAGACGACCAGGTGTTGAACCAGCCTTGGAAGCTGGCGAGGTCGCGGCTCAGTTTGGTGTCCTGGCGGGTCCAGGATTGACGGTCGAGGCGGAAGAACACGTAGATCTTCATCAGCGCGCCGACGATCTGGTTGTAATAGAGAATCGCCGGGTAGGCCGGGCCGATGCTGTGCCCGGAACAGGCCAGCAGCAGTGTCAGGATCAGCCGGGTAATGCCGATCCACAGCAGGTAGGCGAGGATGAAGGCGATGCCGTATTTGAAGCTGGCGATCAGCGCCACGGTCAGCCCCAGCAGCGAGGTCCACATCGACACGCGCTGGTCGAACAGGACGATGCTGGTGAACAGGCCGAGGCGCCGGATCCCCAGGCCCAGGGCCCGGGAGTTCTGCCGCAGGTTGTTGCCGTACCAGCGGTACATCAGCTTGCGGCTGGATTTGATAAAGCTCTTTTCCGGCGGATGTTCCACGGTGTGGATCGCCGCATCGGGCACGTAGAAGGTGTCGTAGCCCAGGCGCATCAGGCTGAACCAGCTGGATTTATCGTCGCCGGTGAGGAACTTGAAGCGGCCCAGGCGCCAGTGTTGCAGCGAGTCGCTTTCGACGTCGGCGATAAAGTCCGGGTCGGTGACCACGCTGGCACGGAACACCGACATGCGCCCGGTCATGGTCAGCACGCGCTTGGACAGGGCCATGGAGCACATGTTGATATGGCGCTGGGCGAAGCGCAGCTTGTGCCATTCGCTCATGACATAGCCGCCGCGCACTTCACAGAATTCGTTGGTGGTCAGGCCGCCGACATTGCCAAACAGCTGGAACCAGGGCACGGTCTTGCGCACCACGCCTTCGCTGAGCACGGTGTCGCCATCGATCACGGCGACCACGGCGCGGTCGTCCGGCAGGTGGCGGGAGATGGCGCGGAAACCGTAGGCCAGGCCGTCGCGCTTGCCGGTACCGGCGATGCGCACGAAGTCGAGCTTGACCCGCTCCGGCGGGTTGAGCTTTTCCCAGAGGCTCTTGACCAGCAGTTCATCGGACATTTCCACCAGGGAACAGACCACGGTGGTGGGGAAGCCGCAGTCGATGGCTTCGCGGATCACCGAGCTGTAGACCTGGGCGGTGGTCAGCGCGTCGATGCGAAAACTGGTGACCATCAGGAACACCTGGGACGGGTCTGCGGCCTTGCCCAGCTTGCGCACCTTGCGGCGCAGGTGCGGGTAGACGATGTAGAGAAAAATCATCCCGCGCACGAAATGGGTGGCGCCCATGGAATAGCGCCAGATGCCCACGGCGCCGACCAGGAAGATGAAGTCCTTGGAGTCGGCGTCGAAGGTCGAGGTGGGCAGCAACAAGGCCAGGCCCATCAACACACTCAAGTAGAACAGCCAACCGGCGGCCTGAAGGAGGCCGTGTTTTAGCCTGTGCATAATCTGCATCCGTCTCTGTCTCGGGCGCGGTTGTCGGCGGGCCCGATGGTGTTAAGGCAGGCGTTGGGTGGCGTCCTTGCGGACGCCATCGCCAGCAAGCCGGCTCCTACAGTGGCTGCGTCAGGAGGAGGTGGTATGAACGACCTCCGACCTGTGGGAGCCGGCTTGCTGGCGATCAACCGCGCAGCGGTTGCTGTGGGGTTACCAACAAATCCCCTCGGTCCGGCCATTGGTGCTGGTGGCCTTGGACATGAAGCCGACCAGGTCGATGACCTGTTTGCCGTGGGGGGCGTTCTCGGCCAGGGCGCGGAAGCGCTCGTCCCGGTTGCCGAGGATGATCACGTCGCTGTTGTCGACGACCTCGTCGAAATCGGCGTTGAGCAGGGACGACACGTGGGGAATCTTCGACTCGATATAGTCCTTGTTCGCCCCGTGGACACGGGCGTACTCGACGTTCTTGTCGTAGATGCTCAGGTCGAAGCCCTTGCCGATCAGCATTTCCGCCAGTTCCACCAGCGGGCTTTCGCGCAGGTCGTCGGTCCCGGCCTTGAAGCTCAGGCCGAGCAGGGCGATGCGGCGTTTGTCATGGCTGGCGACGAGGTCGAAGGCGTTTTGCACCTGGCTTTCGTTGCTGCGCATCAGCGAGTTGAGCAGCGGTGAAGACACGTCCAGGGAGCCGGCGCGGTAGGTCAGAGCGCGCACGTCCTTGGGCAGGCAGGACCCGCCGAAGGCGAAGCCGGGGCGCATGTAGTACTGGGACAGGTTGAGGGTCTTGTCCTGGCAGACCACCTCCATCACTTCGCGGCCATCGACGCCGACGGCCTTGGCGATGTTGCCGATCTCGTTGGCGAAGGTCACTTTGGTCGCATGCCAGACGTTGCAGCTGTACTTGATCATCTCGGCGACTTCGATGTCCTTGCGGATGATCGGTGCGTCGAGTTCTTCGTAGAGCGCTTGCAGGATGTCGCCGGAGGCGCTGTCGAATTCGCCGATCACGGTCATCGGTGGGAAGTCGTAGTCCTTGATCGCGGTGCTCTCGCGCAGGAACTCGGGATTGACCGCGACCCCGAAGTCGACCCCGGCTTTTTTCCCCGAGCAGTCTTCGAGGATCGGGATCACCACGTTTTTCACGGTGCCCGGCAGTACCGTACTGCGCACGACGATGGTGTGGCGGGAGGTCTTGTCGCGCAGGACAAAACCGATTTCGCGGCACACCGATTCGATGTAGTTCAGCTCCAGGTCGCCGTTCTTCTTGCTCGGCGTACCGACGCAGAGCATCGACAGGTCGGTGGCGCGAATCGCTTCGGCGAAGTCGGTGGTGCCGCGCAGTCGGCCGGTGGCAATTCCCTGGGCCAACAGGGCTTCCAGGCCGGGTTCGACAATCGGCGATTTGCCGTTGTTGATCAGGTCGATCTTGTCCTGGGAAATATCGACGCCAACCACATCATGGCCCCGTGCAGACAGGCAACCGGCACAGACTGCACCGACGTAACCCAAACCGAATATGCTAATGCGCATTGCATTTACCTCTATTTTAATCACGCCATTAAATGGCCGAAGTTAATGTGGCAAGTAACCGTGGTGCGCTCGAAAGTTAGACTCAAAGCAGTCGAACCCCGGAGAGCAGGCATATAAGTGCCGAGTGGCTAAATAACTGCACTCAAGTTGTGCGCAACGTGGCCTTGTTATAGGGGGCGTGCCCTTGAATGTGGCCGGCCTTCTTTACGAAGACCCTTGCGAGCGCGTCTACAGCCCTGTCATGCCCAGGTTAGGGCCTTGTGGATCAACGGGTTGCAGAGCGCTCGCAAGTGCTTTGTCTGGGGGCCTGCCTTGGCTTTGTAGGGGATATTAATGGTGCGTATCTCCTGTCCTTGTTCATTGAGTTGAGACCGTGGGCTGCGGCTGTAAGTCGCTGATGGCAACTTAAACATGTCATCCCGCTTCCGTGTAAGTTATCTCTTACATTCCATGTGAGAATCGTTACCGGTGGTATGAGCAATACCTTAGAACATTAGTTCCTGTCCGTTCATCCTGTTTTCCCGGGTTTTTGGAAATTGAGAGAAAGATGGCACTGCTTTCATATTGATAGCACTTTCTGTTTCGCCCTTTAGTTATAGGGATTAAAAGTGCCGAGATGGTTGTTTGCCACTATGGGAAAAAATTTCGGGTGCCACTACTCAAAAAAATCTGAAATGTCGAGTGAAAGAATTTTCATGGTTGTTACAGGCGATTTATTGACGTCAAATAATTGGTTTTTTGGGTGTCGCGGGAAGGAGTATTGAGGTGGCTCGTCGGCGTTACACATTGCGTGTAGTGCACCGAGTGGGGGCAGGGTAACAGAGGTCTGCAACTTGGTGGCGAATGGGCTTGCCCTCATGCCAGTCAGTTAAGGCTGTTCATGCCGAGCGCGGTCTTGTGGCGAGCGGGCTTGCCCGCGCTGGGGTGCGAAGCTCCCCTAAAACCAGAGAATTCGTTCTGCCTGACACAGCGAGGTGTCCGGTTTTACGACTGCTGCGCAGCCGAGCGCGGGCAAGCCCGCTCGCCACAAGTCGGTGTTCGGGCCTTAGTCCGGCGCGTGATCGCGCAAGAACACCAGGTTGTCCGTCTTGGAGAGTTCAGCGCTGAACCGGTAGCCTTGTTCGTCGAACGTCTTCAATTGTTCCAGGTTCTGGATGCGTTCCCGAATCACGAACCGCGCCATCATCCCGCGAGCTTTTTTCGCGTAGAAACTGATGATCTTGTACTGGCCGTTCTTCTGGTCGCGGAATTCGGTATTGATGATCCGTGCGTTCAATGCCGAACGTTTGACCGCCGAGAAGTACTCGTTCGACGCCAGGTTCAGCAGCACGTCGTCGCCTTGTGCGGCCAGGGCTTCATTCAACCACTCGCTGATGCGCGTGCCCCAGAAAGCGTACAGGTCCTTGCCCCGGGCATTGGCTAACTTGGTGCCCATTTCCAGGCGATAGGGCTGCATCAGGTCCAGCGGGCGCAGCAGGCCATAGAGGCCGGAAAGCATGCGCAGGTGGGTCTGGGCGTAGTCGAAGTCGCTGTCGCCGAAGTCTTCGGCGTTGAGGCCGGTATAGACGTCGCCCTTGAACGCCAGCAGCGCCTGTTTGGCGTTGTCCGGGGTGAACGCCGGGTTCCAGCTGCCGAAACGCGCGGCGTTGAGGCCGCCGATCTTGTCGGAGACGTGCATCAGCTCACTGATCTGCGCCGGGCTGAGGGTGCGCAACTGCTCGATCAACTCCTGGGAGTGGTCCAGGTATTGCGGTTGGGTGAAACGCTGGGTCACCGCCGGTGTTTCGAAATCGAGGGTCTTGGCGGGGGAAATCACCATCAGCATGAAGTCGTCTCCTTTAATCGTCGGGGGATTCTAGGGGGTTGGGCGGTTTGACTCCACCTATGATGGCGATAGGGGCGGCACAGGATCGGCTATAGTGCGCGGCGGGTTCTGAAATGGAGGCACCCTTTTGCGCATCGTTCTTTTCTTCTCGGCCCTGCTGGCCTGTTTCGCGGCCGCTGCCGCGCCGAACGACCCCGCGACCCTGGATCGCAGCACCTGGCCCGAACAGCTGAGCAGCCCGGCACTGTTCGATGTCGCCTCGCGCGCGCAGATCCTGATGTTCGCCCATCTGCTGCTGGTCAGTGAACTGCTCGACGAGCCGGCCCTGAAAAAGCGCCTGGGGCTCAAGCAGATCAACATGACCTCGATCGACGCGGTGCGCCAGCGCATGTGGCAACGCCTGCTGGTCAGCTACAACGCCGCCCAGCAAAGCTGCGACGAGGATGCGTCCTTCTGCTTCTATGTGGTGGACATGGACAGCCTGCAAAAGGCCGCCGGCAAGTTCCGGGTCGCCGAGGACTCCTTTTATGTGCGCTGGGCTGAACCGGCCCGGACCTTCAACGAACGTTACCTGGACGAGCAACTGCGTCTGGCCGCGCTATTGCCGCAGACCAGCAGCGAAATCCAGCTGATGGGCGATCACGAGCGCAATGGCGAAGGTTTCAACGACCGGCTGTTCCTGCTGACCTTCGACGGCGGGCCGACGATGGCCCAGGGCAATACCGACGAACTGACCAACTACCTGCGTAAACAGAAGATGAGCGGCCTGTTCTTTGTCCTCGGCAATGCCATGCAGTTGCGCCTCGACAAGACCTCGATGCCGGCGGTGCGCGAGCTGTACCGCCAGCAATGCGTGGGCGTGGAAGGTTGGCAATATCGCTCCCACAGTCAGTGGCAGGACTGGGAGGACTCGATCCTGCGCAGTGTCGCGCTGGTGCAGAACGCCCTGCCGGAGAACTATGCCGCGCTGTTCCGTCCGCCTTACGGGCAGCGACGGGCCGACGGCGCGGCCTTTTTCAAGGCCCAGCACTTGCAGGTCGCCTTGTGGGACATCGATTCGGCGGATACCACCGGCAAACTCAGTGCCGAGCAGTCCGCCCAGCGGGTGATGACCTTGATGCTGCTCTGGCGGCGTGGCGTCATCGTGTTTCATGACACCCAGGACAAGGCGCGCATGGCATTACCCTGGCTGCTCAAGCAGACCGCCGAAAGCGGGATCGGCTGGAAGGAGTGCAAGGACGCGTTTCGTTAGAAGGGGGAAACCCCAAGTGCCCGTATTTGCTGGGTCGGGGAAAAATCAGTGGATGATTTCAGTACAGGCGGACTTCCGACTTTAACGGTGTGCGGGCCACTCGCCAAGGGCTATTCGTCAGCCTGAAAAATAAACTTCAAAAAAACGTCAAAGTGCTTTTTCCTGTCATGTCTTTTGCGGTATTACGGAGTCAGACCGCCGAAACCTGCAACACAGGTGGCGTCTTACAAGACCCTACTTGTGCACAGAGCGCCTGCCCCTTCTCAGGCGAATTCGGCGGTCACTTCGAGGCGCATCACCGTCAAGGTATTGCGTCGAATGGCTCCCACAAAGGTGACCGAGTATGGATGATCACGGACGCACTCCTTCTTCCAACCAGCCAATCCTTTACGTGCTCGATACCAACGTACTGATCCACGATCCAAACGCGTTACTCAATTTCGAAGAACACCACGTCGCCATCCCGATGACCGTGCTCGAGGAACTCGACAAGCTCAAGAGTGGTCATCACAGTGTCGCCTCCGAATGCCGGCAGGCGATCCGCCTGATCGACAAGACCCTGGGCGACGCCAGCCCCGAGGATGTCGAGCTGGGCGTGCCGATCCAGCGTGGCAAGAGCGGCCCCAAGGGCTTGCTGTCGATCCTGATGAGCAAGCGCAGCGAACCGAACCTGGTGCTGCCCGAACACCTGAACGACAACATCATCATCAATCAGTTGATCGATCTGCACGCGCGGGACAAGGACCTGCGCGTGGTCCTGGTGACCAAGGACATCAACATGCGCCTCAAGGCGCGCGCCTGCGGGATCGCGGCCGAGGACTACAGCACCGACCAACTGGTCGACGACGTGTCCCTGCTGCCCAACGGTTATCACGACGTACCCGGCTCGTTCTGGGACCGCGTCAGCAAGGTCGAGACCCGCCAGGACCATGGCCGCACCTGGCATCAGGTGCAACTGACCGACAATCTGCCGGCGGTGCACGTCAACGAATTCATCATCGATGAGCAGGGCTTCGTCGGCTGGGTCAAGGAGATCCGCGCCGATGTGCTGGTGATTCTCGATCTGCATCAGGAACCCCTGTTGCACCAGGAAGCCTGGGGCCTGAAACCGCGTGACATCTACCAGAGCCTGGCGCTGTTCGCCTTGCTCGATCCGGATATCCACCTGGTCAACCTGACCGGCGCCGCCGGTTCCGGGAAAACCATCCTGGCCCTGGCCGCTGCCATCGAGCAGACCATGGTCAGCAAGCGCTACCGGCGCATTATCGCGACCCGTAGCGTCCAGGGCCTGGATCAGGAAATCGGCTTCCTGCCCGGCACCGAGGCGGAGAAGATGGAGCCTTGGCTGGGGGCGATCACCGACAACCTCGAAGCCTTGCACATGGATGACGAAAGCACCCATGGCAGCGTCGACTACATCCTCAGCAAGGTGCCGTTGCAGTTCAAATCCCTGAACTACATCCGCGGTCGCAGCTTCCAGCAAAGCCTGATCCTGATCGACGAGTGTCAAAACCTTACGCCGCACCAGATGAAAACCATCATCACCCGTGCCGGCGCCGGTTCCAAAGTGGTGTGCCTGGGCAACCTGGCACAGATCGACACCCCTTACCTGTCCGCGACCAGCTCCGGGCTGACCTACCTGACCGAACGCTTCAAGGACTTCCCGAACGGCGTGCACATCACCCTGCAGGGCGTGCCACGTTCGATCCTGGCCGAATACGCCGAATCCCACCTGTAACTTATCCACAACCCGGGGCGGTCAAGCGGCCGCCCTTTTTATTGCCTATACAAATTCCCCGAGGCCACCACGTTCCCTGTAGGAGCTGGCTTGCCAGCGATGAGGCCGTCACGGGCGATGCAAGCTTCAAGGGCCCCATCGCCAGCAAGCCGGCTCCCACAATCAATACTTCACCAGACACAGATTCCGCGGTGGATGCGCAAACCTGACCCGCAGGTTTACAATCGACGCTCCTGATCAGGAGTATCGCTGTGCTGACTCATCTCGATTCCCAAGGTCGCGCCAATATGGTCGACGTCACCGACAAGGCCGTGACCTTCCGCGAGGCGGTGGCCCAGGCCCGCGTGCGCATGCTGCCCGAAACCCTGCGGATGATCGTCAGTGGCGGCCATCCCAAGGGCGATGTGTTCGCCGTGGCGCGGATCGCCGGTATCCAGGCGGCGAAGAAAACCTCCGACCTGATTCCCCTGTGCCATCCCCTGATGCTCACCAGCGTCAAGGTCGAGCTGAGCGCCGACGGCGAGGATGCCGTGCGCATCGTCGCGCGCTGCAAGCTGTCCGGGCAGACCGGGGTGGAGATGGAAGCGTTGACCGCGGCCAGTGTCGCGGCGCTGACGATCTATGACATGTGCAAGGCGGTGGACCGCGGCATGATCATCGAAAACGTCTGCCTGCTGGAAAAGCTCGGCGGCAAGAGCGGCCACTACCTGGCGGATGCGCCATGAAGATCGTGGTGAAGTTCTTTGCCCGCTACCGCGAGGCCATTGGGCTGGAGGAACTGACGGTGGAGGGGGATTTCGCCCGTATCGATGATGTCCGTCGATGCCTGCTCCTGCGCGAAGGCATGGAAGTCCTCGGCGAACAGAACCTGATGTGCGCGCGCAACGAGGATCTCTGTTCACTCGCCGAGCCACTGGCCGACGGCGATGAAGTGGCGTTTTTCCCCACGGTGACCGGAGGCTGAGATGGCGATTCGGGTGCAGGCGCAGGCGTTCGATCCAGGGGCGGAGGTCAATGCCTTGCACGCCGCCAACCTGGGGATCGGCGCGGTGGTGAGTTTTGTCGGCTACGTGCGTGATTTCAACGATGGACGGGAAGTGGCCGGGATGTTCCTCGAGCATTATCCGGGGATGACCGAAAAGGCCCTCGGCAAGATCGTCGCGCAAGCCCGGGAGCGCTGGCCGTTGCTCGGCCTGGAAGTGTTGCACCGGATCGGCGCCCTGGAACCGGGTGAGCCCATCGTGTTTGTCGGGGTGACCAGTGCCCATCGCCAGGCGGCGTTCGATGCCTGCAATTTTGTCATGGACTACCTGAAAACCCAGGCACCGTTCTGGAAAAAGGAAAACACCGCCGACGGCCCGCGCTGGGTCGAGGGTCGCGCCAGCGATCACGCAGCGGCAGAACGCTGGAAGTAGCGACTCCCCCTCAAACATTCATCTGCCCATGGCTTTCTGGCAGAGTGCACGCGTTTGTTCGTTGACGAATTGTACTTATAAGTCCACGATGGACTTATAAGTACAAAATAGCCTTTTCGTCTTCCTTCTACTGTCTTGCCACAACACCTCAAATAAAAGAGCGGGAGTTCCAGCATGAAGAAGTTCACCCTGATCAGCGGCCTGGCCTTGGGCCTACTGGCCAGCAGCAGTGCGTTTGCCGCCGAGCCAACCTTGCGTATCGGCATCGAGGCGGCCTACCCGCCCTTCGCCTCGAAAACTGCCGAAGGCACCATCGTCGGTTTTGACTACGACATCGGTAACGCCTTGTGTGCGCAGATGAAGGTCAAGTGCGAATGGATCGAGGGCGAGTTCGACGGTCTGATCCCGGCCTTGAAGGTCAAGAAAATCGACGCGGCGCTGTCGTCCATGACCATCACCGACGAGCGCAAGAAGTCGGTGGATTTCACCCACAAGTACTACTTCACTTCCTCGCGTCTGGTGATGAAGAAAGGCGCCGTGGTGGATGACCAGTACGCCAGTCTCAAGGGCAAGACCGTCGGTGTGCAGCGTTCCACCACCACTGACCGTTACGCCACGGAAGTCTTCGAGCCGTTGGGCATCAAGGTGATGCGCTACAGCAACAACGAAGAGATCTATATGGACCTGGCGTCCGGGCGCCTGGACGCGATCTTTGCCGACACCATCCCCCTGGACGATTTCCTCTCGATGCCCCGTGGCGCCGGTTACGCCTTTGTCGGGCCGGAGCTGAAAGATCCGAAGTACGTGGGCGAGGGTGCCGGGATTGCGGTGCGCAAGGGTAACGGCGAGCTGGTGAGCAAGTTGAACAAGGCCATCGACGGGCTGCGCGCGAGCGGCGAGTACCAGAAGATCGAGGGCAAGTACTTCAAGTCGGATATCTACGGCGACTGATGTCTGGAGTACTGACGTTACTCCGATAGTCTCAAGTCTGGTCGAGACTTGTGGCGAGCGGGCTTGCCCGCGCTCGGCTGCGAAGCAGTCGCAAAACCGCTAACCTCGGTGTGCCTGATACACCGAGGCCTCTGGTTTTAGGGCCGCTTCGCAGCCCAGCGCGGGCAAGCCCGCTCGCCACAGAACCGCGTTCGGCTTCAAACCTGATTGAGCCGTTCAGACCTCCGCCTTCAACTCCTTCAGGTGTTTGTACACCGTCGCCCGTCCCATATTCAGCACGTTGGCCACATAGTTGGCCGCGCTCTTGCCCTTGAACGCCCCTTCGGCATACAACGCCAGCACCAGTTCGCGTTTATGGTCGCGGGTCAGCAGGTTCAGGCCCAGCTGCCGCTGGCGCAGCCAACTGTGCAGGAAGGTGTTGATACGCTCCTGCCAGTCATCGCGAAACAACGCATCGGGTTGCGGGATCAATTTGTTCGGTGAGAGGAACAGGTCCAGCGCCGCTCTGGCGCTTTCGAACAGGGAAATATTCAGGTTGATGCACAGCACTGCCAGCGGTACGCCTTGGGCGTCGTGGAGTACGGTACTGACACTGCGAATCTTCTGGCCGTCCCAGTTGAGTTTTTCGTAAGGGCCGATATTGCGCTCGTTGATCCCTTCTTCGAGCATGTCCTCCAGTGCCGCGTCATCGCCGATCTCGCGCTTGGAGATGTTGTTGGCGATGTAGTCGATCCGCTGCGTGTGCAAGTCGTGCAGCACTACTTCGGCATGGGGGAAGAACAGGGTGGCGATGGCATCGGCAATCGCCCGGAAGTTATCCAGGGCGGGGGCCTGTTTGGCGGTCATGGTGATTCTCCAGGCAACTTCAGCGTCCTGGGGGGAGCCAAAGGACAACAGCTGGTGCGTTGAGCAGGCCACCTTGTAAGAAGGCGGCCTGATCGTCGCGCGGCAAATGGGTCACGCCCAGGTACGGGCGTGCTAAAGAGTGTGCCGCAATCAGCGCCAATCGTCACCCGAGACGGGCAGGGGAGAGCATGGCGGCCTCGAGTCCGAAGTGCGCCAGGTGCTCGGGCAAGGCCTGGCCGCGCACCAGTGCCGCGCTGGCCTGACCCATCGCCGGTGAGGTCTGGATGCCGTAGCCGCCTTGGGCCGCGACCCAGAACAGGCCGGGTACCTGGGTATCGAAACCCGAGACCAGGTTACCGTCGCTGACGAAACTGCGCAGGCCGGCCCAGGTGCGGGTCGGGCGGCGAATGCTCAGGGTGGTGGCTTCTTCGATCTGGTAGATGCCCATGGCGATGTCCAGTTCCTCGGACTGGACGTCGTGGGGCTCGACCGGGTCGGCGTTGGCCGGGGAGCCGAGGAACATGCCGGCATCGGGCTTCATGTAGAAAGATTCGTCGAGGCTCACCAGCATCGGCCAGTCATGGATCTCCAGGCCTTCGGGCGGCGCGAAGATAAAGGCGGCGCGGCGCTTGGGTTGCAGGCCGAGGGGGCGGGCGCCGGCCAGTTCGCCGATCTTGTCGGCCCAGGCGCCGGCGGCGTTGATCACCACCTTGGCGCTGAAGGTTTGCCCGGCGGTGCGGACTTGCCACAGGCCGTCGGCGTCGCGCTCAAGGCCGAGGACTTCGCAGTCGGTGTGGATTTCTCCCTGCTGGCGGCGGATACCGCGCAGGTAGCCCTGGTGCAGGGCGTCGGTGTCGATGTCGCTGGCGCTGGGGTCGTAGATCGCGCCGTGGACTTTTTCCCGACGCAGGATCGGCAGGCGGGCGCAGGCCTGGTTGGCGCTGAGCAGTTGGGTCTCGGGCACGCTGGCTTTGGCGCTGAGGTATTGCTGTTGCAGTTCGTCCGGGTCGCCGCTGAAGTCCACGGTCATTTCGCCCCGTGGCGTGAGCAGCGGGTGCTCGGCGAAACCGGGCGGCGGGGCGTCGAAGAAGGCCCGGCTGGCGAGGGTCAGGGCGCGGACCTGGGCGGTGCCGTAGGCGGCGGTGTAGAGGGCGGCGGAACGTCCGGTGGAGTGATAGCCGGGGTGCGATTCACGTTCGAGCACAATCACCCGGCCGTGCTGGGCCAGCCAGAAACCGGTGGAGGCGCCGGCAATGCCGCCGCCGATGATGATGAAGTCTGCCTGGTTCATTCAAGGCCTCCTGCAAGATGATAAAGCGCATTGGCCAGGGCGATGTCTTCCAGGCCCAAACCGATGGAACGGAAGAATACATGGCGTTCGTAGGTCGGCCGTGGCGTCTGTTCGCTCAGCAGCTCGGCCAGGTCGCCGTGGATCTGCCCGGCATCCCAGCCGTGCTGGCCGGCGGCGATCAGCATTTCCCCGGCCGCACCCGGCGTGGTCTGGCGATAGTCGCAGTAGACCTGCATGTCGCTCAAGGCCTGCGGCGGCACTTCATGGGCGCGCGGCGCGTTGGTGCTGATGGAGCTGATCAGCGCTGGCTTGCTCAACCGACTCGGGTCGATGACCGGGGTCGCCGATGAGGTGCAGAGCAGGATGACGTCGGCGTCCTCCAGGGCCTCTTCGAGGTGTTCGACGATCCGCAGGCGCGGCTCGATATCGGTCAGGCGCAGGCGTTTCTCGGCATTCACATTGGGCGAGTAAAGGCGGATGTCCTGCCAATCACGCAGGCCCTTGGCGTAGTGCAGGTGCGCCTGGGCCACCGGGCCGCTGCCAACGATCACCAGGCGTTTGGCGTCCAGCGGCGCCAGGGCATCCACGGCCACGGCGGTGGTTGCCGCGGTGCGTGCGGTGGTCAGTTCGCCGGCGTCGCAGAGCAGCAGCGGCTGGCCGCTGCGCATGGACATCAGCAGGGTCCAGGCGGTCACCAGCGGGCCTTGTTCACGGACGATATAGGGCGAGGTCTTGACGCCGTAGACCTGGTCGTCGGCCAGCACCCCCAGGTAGTTGATAAAGTCGCCGGCACCCTGGGGGAACTCCACCCACTGCTGGGCCGGTTGCACAGCCTGTCCGGCCGCCAGGTCGCGAAACAGCTTGCGCAGGATCTGCGGCACGTCGATCTGCTGCAGCAATCGATGCGCCTGCTGAGCGTCGATCACGTAGGGGGTGTGGCCGGACATGGAGTGCTCCCGAATAATTGTATTTAAACTTATTTGTCCATTATGGACTTTTAGTTTATTTCAGCAATCGTCGGGCGAAAAAAAACGCCACCCGGGTCACGGGCGACGTTTTCTTGTACGGCGTGTTTCGTCAGGCCGGGCGCTGGCGCACCACCGGTCGCAACAACTCGGTCGGTGGCATTTCACAGCTGATCTTGTGCCCCAGCAGGGTCTCGATCGCCGGCAACTGGTAGGAGTCATCTTCACCGGCGAAGCTGATGGACACGCCGTCGGCGCCTGCCCGTCCGGTCCGGCCGATGCGGTGGACGTAATCGTCCGGCACTTCCGGCAGGGTGAAGTTGATCACGTGGCTGATGCCGTCGATATGAATCCCGCGTCCGGCCACGTCGGTGGCCACCAGCACGCGAATCTTGCCTTCGCGGAAACCTTCCAGGGTCTTGATGCGCTTGTGCTGCGGCACGTCGCCAGACAATTGCGCGGCATTGACGCCGTCGCGCACCAGGCGTTCTTCGATGCGCCGGACTTCGTCCTTGCGGTTGGCGAAGACCATCACCCGCTCCCAGCCGTTATCGGTGACCAGGTTGTAGAGCAGCTTGTACTTGTCGGCACCGGCCACGGCGTAGACGTGCTGTTCGACGTTGGCGTTGGCCACGTTCTGGGATTCGATCTCGACGATGGACGGGTCGGTGGTCCATTGCTTGGCCAGGTTCATCACGTCTTCGGTGAAGGTGGCCGAGAACAGCAGGGTCTGGCGTTCGTTCTTGGGCGGGGTCTGGCGAATGATCTGACGGACCTGCGGGATAAAGCCCATGTCGAGCATACGGTCGGCTTCGTCCAGCACCATCACCTCGACCATGTCCAGGTGCACTTCACCGCGCTGGTTGAAGTCCAGCAGGCGGCCCGGTGTAGCCACCAGGATGTCGCAGTGACGGGCTTCGAGCAGCTTGAGTTGCTTGTCGAAGTCCATGCCACCGACGAACTGCATGACGTTGAGACCGGTGTACTTGGTCAGGTCGGCGGCGTCCTTGGCGATCTGCACCACCAGCTCGCGGGTCGGCGCAATGATCAGCGCCCGTGGCTCGCCCATGTAGCGCTCTTTCGGCGGCGGTGTCTGCAGCAGCTGGGTGATGATCGAGATCAGGAACGCGGCGGTCTTGCCGGTGCCGGTCTGGGCGCGACCGATGGCGTCCTTGCCCGCCAGGGTAAAGCCCAGGACCTGCGCCTGGATCGGCGTGCAATAAGGGAAACCGAGGTCCTGGATGGCGTGCATCAGCTCGGGGGACAGCTTGAAGTCGTGGAAGCGGGTCTTGCCTTCCTGTGGCTCGACGACGAAGTCCTCGAGTTTCCACGGTTTGACCGGTGGCTTCGGCGCGCGTTCACGGCGCGGTTGTGCCGCTTTCGGCTGTTCAGTGCGAGGCGTTTCAACCGCCGCTACTGGCTCTGCTGGGATGGCGGCCGGGGCTTTCGGTTTGGCGGCAGGCTCGGCGCGGTCCGCTGCGTGGCCGTGATGGCGGCTCTCGGAGCTGGGGACAGGGGCGCTGGAGCCTGGTGCGAGCTGCTCAGCCTCGCTTTTACCGAATATTTTTTTGAGTGCTTTGAGCACGGTCATCTCGTTAATTTGGTTAAGGAATGTACGCCGGCCAGTGTAATGCAAGAATCGGGCGCGGCGTAGTGCGTTACCGATATCAGCGCAAACGAGCGGCCAGCCAGATACCGATGTCCTGGATTTCCTCGGGTAACACTTCGTGGCCCATTGGGTATTCCTGCCATGTCACGGTGACATCAAGGCGTTTCAGGTGCTCGTAGGCGGTTCGGCCCATGGCGTTCTGCACCACCTCATCATAGTGACCATGCAGGCAGAGCGCCGGAATGCGCTGTTGGCTGGCCGAAAGTTGCAGCGTATCGCTGAAGGTCGGGGCGTAGGTCGAGAGCGCCAGCACGCCACCGAGGGCACCTTGCCACTTCAGATAGGCGGTGTGCAGCACCACGGCGCCGCCTTGGGAAAAGCCTGCCAGGAAGATCCGCGAAGGGTCGATACCCGCGGCCCGCTGGGCTTCCAGCAGTTCGATGACGGTCGCGGCGGACTCTTCAAGCTCTTCGAAGCTGATCGAACGCGCCGGGCTCATGGCCTTGATGTCGTACCAGCTGGGCATGGCGTAGCCGCCATTGATGGTCACGGCGCGGGTCGGCGCCTGGGGCAGGACGAAGCGCGTGCTCGTCAGGCTCTCCTGCAGCGCCTCGGCCACCGGCAGGAAGTCATAACGGTCGGCGCCCAGGCCGTGAAGCCAGATAACACAGGCGTCTGCGGTCTTGGCGGGGTGAATGATCAGCGGTTCGGTCATGTGTGCTCCATTAGTGTGCGTGCGCTCCAGATGTGTGCGCGGTGATGGTGCGTAAAGAGTGGATTCGTTAATAATATGTCGCGTATTTGACTGTTTTTCTATTGACCTGTGGCTGAAACGCTTTAGCCGCCACTATGGTACGGGCTTTGCTATGGGAGAACCGAGTGAATGCATTCACCCCTGGCGGTAACACTATCAGTCTACCGCTGGCCGTGGGATAGCAAATGAATCCGCCCAGGCGGGTTCTGATTCACGTTCGCCGAGGGCCGGCAGGGCTTTAGCGAATCTGGAAAGGGCTGAGGCCCGTTCGGCCAATTTGGTGGGCGGTGAGTTTTACAGACGGGAGACTTTCTCCTACTAAACTCATAGCTCAAGTCTTTAGCCGCTTGACCCAAAAAAAAGCCAGCACGGGTTAACAACGCCTCATAAGGGTGCGGCTAGACTCTAGCTCCGACACAACAAGAGCAACTGGAGGTTTGAATGAAGATGTTGAAATCCACCCTGGCAGTCGTGACTGCAGCCGCCGTACTGGGCGTTAGCGGTTTCGCACAAGCGGGCGCTACCCTGGATGCCGTACAGAAGAAGGGTTTTGTTCAGTGTGGCGTGAGTGACGGCTTGCCGGGCTTCTCGGTGCCTGATGCTTCCGGCAAGATCGTCGGTATCGATGCTGACGTCTGCCGTGCCGTGGCCGCTGCCGTATTCGGCGACGCGACCAAGGTCAAGTTCAGCCAGTTGAACGCCAAGGAGCGCTTCACCGCGCTGCAATCCGGCGAAATCGACATCCTGTCGCGTAACACCACCATGACCAGCTCCCGTGACGCTGGCATGGGCCTGATCTTCCCAGGCTTCATCACTTACTACGATGGCGTCGGCTTCCTGGCCAACACCAAACTGGGCGTGAAAAGTGCCAAGGAACTGGATGGCGCGACCATCTGCATCCAGGCCGGTACCACCACCGAGCTGAACGTGTCCGACTACTTCCGCGCCAATGGCCTGAAGTACACCCCGATCACCTTCGACACCTCCGACGAAAGCGCCAAGTCGCTGGAATCCGGTCGTTGCGACGTACTGACTTCGGACAAATCCCAGCTGTTCGCCCAGCGCAGCAAGCTGGCTTCGCCGAAAGACTACGTGGTTCTGCCAGAAACCATCTCCAAGGAGCCTCTGGGCCCAGTGGTGCGTAACGGCGACGAAGAGTGGACCAAGATCGTTCGTTGGGTTGGCTACGCGCTGCTCAATGCCGAAGAAGCCGGTATCACTTCGAAAAACGTCCTGGAAGAAGCCAAGTCGACCAAGAACCCGGACGTTGCTCGTCTGCTGGGCGCCGACGGCGAATACGGCAAGGACCTGAAGCTGCCGAAGGACTGGGTCGTCAAGATCGTTTCGCAAGTCGGTAACTACGGTGAGATCTTCGAGAAAAACCTCGGCAAGAGCACTCCCCTGGAAATCGACCGCGGTCTGAACGCTCTGTGGACCAAGGGCGGGATTCAATACGCACCTCCTGTGCGCTGATTGACCTATCGCCCGGCAGGCCAACTGCCGGGCGATGTTCTTGTTCCGTTTTTCCTGGGGCACTTCATGCAAAATAAAATCGGCGCACCCAAGCAGAGACTCAGTCTCAGCGACCCCAAAGTGCGTGCGTGGCTATTTCAGATCATCACGATTGTCGCGGTGGTCACGTTGGGCTGGTACCTGTTTCACAATACCCAGACCAACCTGCAACACCGAGGCATTACCTCGGGTTTCGAATTTCTTGAGCGCAGTGCCGGTTTCGGCATCGCCCAGCACCTGATCGACTACACCGAATCGGACAGCTATGCCCGGGTGTTTGTCATCGGTCTGCTCAACACCCTGCTGGTGACGGTGATCGGCGTCATCCTGGCGACCCTGCTGGGGTTCATCATCGGCGTCTCGCGACTGTCGTCGAACTGGGTGATCAACAAGCTGGCCACCGTCTACATCGAGGTGTTCCGTAACATCCCGCCGTTGCTGCAGATCCTGTTCTGGTACTTCGCGGTGTTCCTGACCATGCCGGGACCGCGCAACAGCCATAACTTCGGTGACATGTTCTTCGTCAGCAGCCGTGGCCTGAACATGCCGGCGGCGATTGCTTCCGGCGGCTTCTGGCCGTTCGTGATCAGCATCGTGCTGGCCATCGTCGCCACCGTGCTGATGAGCCGTTGGGCGACCAAGCGCTTCGAAGAAACCGGCGTGCCGTTCCACAAGTTCTGGGTTGGCCTGGCGTTGATGCTGGTGATCCCGGCATTGTGTGCGCTGATCTTCGGTGCCCCCGTGCATTGGGAAATGCCCACGCTGCAAGGGTTCAACTTTGTCGGCGGTTGGGTACTGATCCCCGAGTTGCTGGCCTTGACCCTGGCCCTGACGGTGTACACCGCGGCGTTTATCGCCGAGATCGTGCGCTCGGGCATCAAGTCGGTCAGCCATGGCCAGACCGAAGCCGCGCGCTCCCTGGGCCTGCGTAACGGTCCGACGCTGCGCAAGGTGATCATCCCGCAAGCCCTGCGCGTGATCATTCCGCCGCTGACCAGCCAATACCTGAACCTGGCGAAAAACTCGTCCCTGGCCGCCGGTATCGGTTACCCGGAAATGGTTTCGTTGTTTGCCGGTACGGTGCTGAACCAGACCGGGCAGGCCATTGAAGTCATTGCCATCACCATGAGCGTGTACCTGGCGATCAGTATCAGCATTTCCCTGCTGATGAACTGGTACAACAAGCGCATTGCGCTGATCGAGCGGTGAGGAAACGCCCATGAGTTCGCATACTTTCAAACCCGACATGCCACCGCCGAGCAACAGCATCGGTGTGGTGGCGTGGATGCGCGCCAACATGTTCTCCAGCTGGCTCAACACGCTGCTGACCCTGTTCGCCTTCTACCTGATCTACCTGATCGTCCCGCCGCTGTTGCACTGGGCCATCCTGGACGCCAACTGGGTCGGTACCACCCGCGCCGACTGCACCAAGAGCGGTGCCTGCTGGGTGTTTATCGAGCAGCGCTTCGGCCAGTTCATGTATGGCTACTACCCGCCCGTGATGCGCTGGCGCGTGGACCTGACCGTGTTGCTGGCGATCATCGGTGTCGCGCCGCTGTTCATCCCGCGCGTCCCACGCAAGGCGATCTACGGGCTGAGCTTCCTGGTGCTGTACCCGATCATTGCCTTCACCCTGTTGCGCGGTGGTTACCTGGGCTTGCCGAGCGTCGCCACCACTGAATGGGGCGGCTTGATGCTGACCCTGGTCATCGCCACCGTCGGTATCGCCGGGGCCTTGCCGCTGGGGATCATGCTGGCGCTGGGACGGCGTTCGAACATGCCGGCGGTGAAGGTGGTCTGCGTGACCTTCATCGAGTTCTGGCGTGGCGTGCCGTTGATCACCGTACTGTTCATGTCCTCGGTGATGCTGCCGTTGTTCCTGCCTGAAGGCATGAACTTCGACAAACTGCTGCGAGCACTGATCGGCGTGATCCTGTTCCAGTCGGCCTATGTGGCTGAAGTGGTCCGTGGTGGTCTGCAAGCCATTCCCAAGGGCCAGTACGAAGCGGCTGCCGCGATGGGCCTGGGCTACTGGCGCGCGATGGGCCTGGTGATTCTGCCGCAAGCCTTGAAGCTGGTGATCCCGGGGATCGTGAACACCGTGATTGCGCTGTTCAAGGATACGAGCCTGGTGATCATCATCGGCCTGTTCGACTTGCTCAACAGCGTCAAGCAAGCCGCCGCCGACCCGAAATGGCTGGGTATGGCCACCGAAGGCTACGTGTTCGCCGCCCTGGTGTTCTGGATTTTCTGTTTTGGTATGTCCCGCTATTCCATGCATTTGGAACGCAAGCTGGACACAGGCCACAAGCGTTAGGAGTTTTGTCATGAGTGAAGCGATCAAACAGCCTGTGAGCCCTGAAGGCATTATTCAGATGCAGGGCGTGAACAAGTGGTACGGCCAGTTCCACGTGTTGAAAGACATCAACCTGAACGTCAAGCAGGGTGAGCGTATCGTCCTCTGCGGCCCGTCGGGTTCGGGCAAGTCGACCACCATCCGCTGCCTCAACCGTCTGGAAGAGCACCAGCAGGGTCGCATCGTGGTTGATGGCGTGGAACTGACCAACGACCTCAAGCAGATCGAAGCGATCCGTCGTGAAGTCGGCATGGTGTTCCAGCACTTCAACCTGTTCCCGCACCTGACCATTCTGCAGAACTGCACCCTGGCGCCGATGTGGGTACGCAAGATGCCCAAGCGCCAGGCGGAAGAAATCGCCATGCATTACCTGCAGCGCGTGCGTATCCCGGAGCAGGCCCACAAGTTCCCGGGCCAGTTGTCCGGTGGTCAGCAGCAGCGTGTGGCGATTGCCCGTGCCTTGTGCATGAAGCCGAAAATCATGCTGTTCGACGAACCGACTTCGGCACTCGACCCGGAAATGGTGAAAGAGGTTCTGGACACCATGATCGGCCTGGCTGAAGACGGCATGACCATGCTCTGCGTAACCCACGAAATGGGCTTTGCCCGCACCGTGGCCAACCGCGTGATCTTCATGGACAAGGGCGAAATCGTCGAACAGGCCGCGCCGAACGACTTCTTCGACAACCCGCAGAACGAGCGGACCAAGCTGTTCCTGAGCCAGATCCTGCATTGATCGGCTGACGTTGAATGAAAAACCCGGACCTGGTCCGGGTTTTTTTTTGCCTGTTCCTGCAGGGGGGGCAGGCTTAAACGATTGCCTGTTCATTGATCTTTTTGATGTCGTCGACCAGTTCGGGGTAGCGATCCAGCAGGCGCATCAGCACGAACAACGGTTTTGGCGGCTCGATCTCGGCTCTTTCGTATCGGGAGAAGGCGTTGTGCCCGCCGCCCGACAGCAGTTCCACCGCCTTGCGCTGAGTGAAGTGCAGTTTGCGGCGGATACGCTTCATTTCTTCGGCGATCCGTTGTCGGTGCGCATAAACCAGATGGTCACTGGCTTGCGAGTACCGGTGGGCACTTGGGTGATCGAACTCGATCTCCGAACAGTTTTCACACTGCCAGCCTGAGAGTCCCGGCACCAGTGCTCTCGACTCCTTGAAGTCGACTTCAAAGTCCCGGCCTTCAAAAGGCTGCATACCATTGCTTGCGCCACAACTGACGCAGTCTTGTCGTTTCATGATTCTTTCTCCTTGAAATCAAAACTACCCTTAAAGGGTGATTTCGAGATAGACAGTGTCTTCCCTGCTGTTTGTAGGAATCGTTGACGCTTGAGGTCATCTGCCGATTTGGAGTAGTCTTTGCCAATTCATCCTATGACTGGATGTTAGGGCGATTTCCATGTCTCAAAGTATTCCTCTGATCAAACGCTCTCTGGTCGACCAGGCCCTGGAGCAATTGCGCGAACGCATTACCCGCGGCACCTGGGTGGTGGGCGAGCGGTTGCCCACCGAGCCGGAGCTGGCCGCGGAGCTGGGTATCAGCCGCAACACCATGCGTGAAGCCCTGCGGGTGCTGGCGTTTTCCGGGTTGATCGAGATTCGTCAGGGCGACGGCAGCTATTTGCGGGCGACCATCGATCCACTGGCGACCATGCAGGCGCTATCGCGCTGCTCCCTCGACCAGGCCCGCGAGACGCGGCACAGTTTTGAGGTCGAAGCTGTCGGCCTGGCGGCGCTGCGGCGGACCGAGGAAGACCTCAAGGGTTTGCGCGAGGCCCTGCATCTCAGCGGCGACCACTATCACGGCGATCTCGACAGCTTCATCAGCTGCGACCTGGTGTTTCACCAGCGCCTGATCGACGCCGCGCACAACCCGATGCTCAGCGAGCTGTACCGCTATTTTTCCAGCGTGATCGCCGGCGCCCTGCGCCAGACCCTGGATATCACGCCCCGTCGCCAATCGGTGTTCGACCTGCACGTCGCCCTGCTCGAAGCCGTGGAGCAACAAGATGCCGAGCGCGCCAAGGCCTTGTGCCGGACCTTGATCAATGAACCCTGAAGCCGAGAATCCCATGTCCCGTCCTACCGTAGAAAGCAGCGCTGCCTCGCCGCCGGTCGAACTCGACCGGCTGCTGATCGACGCCGAGGCCGATGACGACCTGGTCCAGCACAACCCGCCGGTCGTGCTCCGGCCCTGGCTGTTGCTGCTGGGCCTGGTGCTGGTGGCATTGAACCTGCGCCCGGCGTTGTCGAGCATGGCGCCCTTGCTCGGCGAGGTGTCCCGCAGCCTCGGTTTGTCGGCGGCCAAGGCCGGCCTGTTGACCACGCTGCCGGTGCTTTGCCTCGGTCTGGCGGCGCCCCTGGCGCCAATGTTGGCCCGGCGTTTTGGCAGTGAGCGGGTGGTGCTGGGCATCCTGCTGACCCTGGCCGGCGGGATCATCCTGCGCAGTTCCCTGGGCGAGTTCGGCCTGTTTGCCGGCAGCGTGGTGGCCGGCGCGAGCATCGGCGTGATCGGGGTGCTGTTGCCCGGCATCGTCAAACGCGACTTTGCAAAGCAGGCCGGGACCATGACCGGCGTCTACACCATGGCCCTGTGCCTGGGCGCGGCGTTGGCGGCGGGGGCCACGGTGCCCTTGAGCCAGCACTTTGCCGGGAGCTGGTCGATCGGCCTGGGGTTCTGGGTGGTGCCCGCGCTGGTGGCGGCGATTTTCTGGATGCCGCAGGTGCGGCAGAAACACGGGGCCCATCATGTGGCCTACCGCGTGCGCGGCTTGCTCAAGGATCGGCTGGCCTGGCAGGTGACCTTGTACATGGGTCTGCAATCGTCCCTGGCCTATATCGTCTTCGGCTGGTTGCCCTCGGTGCTGATCGGCCGCGGCCTGAGTGCCACCCAGGCGGGGATCGTGTTGTCCGGATCGATTCTGGTGCAACTGATCAGTTCATTGGCGACGCCCTGGCTGGCGACGCGGGGCAAGGATCAGCGGCTGGCGATTATCGTGGTCATGGTGCTGACCTTGGGCGGCCTGTTCGGTTGCCTGTATGCGCCGCTCGAAGGGCTCTGGGGTTGGGCAATCCTGCTTGGTCTGGGGCAGGGCGGGACCTTCAGCCTGGCGCTGACCCTGATTGTGTTGCGCTCGCGCGATGCCCATGTGGCGGCGAATCTGTCGGGCATGGCCCAGGGCATCGGCTATACCCTGGCGTCCATGGGGCCGTTTGCGGTTGGGCTGGTGCATGACCTCACCGGTGGCTGGGCTGCGCTGGGTTGGATCTTTGCCGTGATCGGTTTGGGGGCCATTGTCTTCGGGCTCGGTGCCGGTCGAGCGGGTTATGTGCAGGTCACCAGCGAAAAACTCTGAAGCACCCCACACTCCCGGTATTCGGATCGCGAATGCCGATAGTCAGCCGGGCATTTGCAGACTATCGTGCAGGCGATCCCTTTACCTGCACGGAGCCCGCCCATGAGTGATGTCCACAGCGCGTTGATTACTGAGTTCTATAAAGCTTTCCAGCGGCTGGATGCCGAGGCCATGAGCGCCTGCTACACCGAGGATGTGGTGTTCAGTGATCCGGCGTTCGGCGAGCTGCGTGGCCGCGATGCCGGCGATATGTGGCGCATGCTGACCACCCGGGCCAAGGACTTCTCCCTGACCTTCGACAACGTCCGTGCCGACGAGCGCAGTGGCGGCGCCCATTGGGTTGCGACCTACCTGTTCAGCCAGACCGGCAATACCGTGGTCAACGATATCCATGCGCGTTTTGTGTTTCGCGACGGCAAGATCTGCGAGCACCATGACAGCTTTGACCTGTGGCGCTGGTCGCGTCAGGCGTTGGGCACCAAGGGCCTGCTGCTGGGCTGGACGCCGTTGGTCAGGAACGCCGTGCGTGCCCAGGCTCTGAAAGGCTTGAAGGCCTTCCAGGCCAGCCGCTAGGTTCTGCTAAGATCGCGGCCTGGTTACCGATCAAGCCCTTTGCCACGTGAATATCAGCGAAACCCTCAGTACCGAGACCGAGCCGGCAGTGCCTGTGGTCAAACCCTGGTTTGTCTATCTGGTGCGGGCGGCCAACGGCTCCTTGTATTGCGGGATCAGCGATGACCCGCAACGGCGTTTCGCCTCGCATCAAAGTGGCAAGGGTGCGCGCTTCTTCCATTCCAGCCCGGCGGTTGCGCTGGTGTATGTGGAGGCCTGCCGCGACAAGGGCGAT
This sequence comes from Pseudomonas gingeri, assembly GCF_013386165.1. GTDB lineage: Bacteria > Pseudomonadota > Gammaproteobacteria > Pseudomonadales > Pseudomonadaceae > Aquipseudomonas > Aquipseudomonas gingeri_C. The sequence goes on from NZ_JACAOS010000001.1 coordinate 318,929, forward strand.
GCCCTGCGCCAGGAGCGTCTGATCAAAAAATTGCGCAAGAGTGCCAAGGAAACCCTGGCGGCGGGGTTTAGTCTGGAGGCGTTTGCGGCCGGGCGGACGTGATTCAGGGCGCGGGCAATTGATACCGCTGATAGGACAACATCAGGCTGGCCGGGTAGGCCGCTAACGATTTGCAGGCTAAGCTTCGGGTTCTTATTTGCCCGGCGGACTCCAGCATGTCTGAGTTAATTCTTCACCACTACCCGACCTCTCCCTTTGCCGAAAAGGCCCGCCTGTTGCTGGGTTTCAAAGGGTTGTCGTGGCGCTCGGTCTATATCTCGCCGGTCATGCCCAAGCCCGACCTGACGGCGCTGACCGGTGGCTATCGGAAAACCCCGGTGCTGCAGATCGGTGCCGATATCTACTGTGACACCGCCTTGATCGCCCGCCGCCTGGAGCAGGAAAAGGCTGCGCCGCGGTTGTTCCCCGAGGGCCGGGAACTGGTCGCTGCGGCCTTTGCTGCCTGGGCCGACTCGGTGGTGTTCAGCCATGCGGTCAGCCTGGTGTTCCAGCCCGAGTCGGTGGCGGTGCGTTTTGCCCGCTTGTCCCCGGAGCAGATCAAGGGCTTCATGATCGATCGCGCCGGCCTGTTCAGCGGTGGTTCGGCGACCAAGGTCCCGTTGGAGATCGCCAAGCACCAGTGGCCGGTGCTCATGGCGCGGTTGGAGCAGCAACTGCAACACGAGGAAGGCGACTTCCTGTTCGGTGAACCGTCCATTGCCGATATCGCCATGGCCCATCCACTGTGGTTCCTCAAGGCGACGCCAGTGACCGCACCGTTGGTGGACGCGTATCCGGCGGTGGCCGCCTGGTTCGCCCGGGTCATGGCGTTCGGGCACGGCGCTGCGAGTGAAATGACCGCCGAGGAGGCCTTGCAGGTGGCACGTGAGTCGACGCCGGCCGCGCTGCCGAATGAGGCGTTTACTGACCCGAACGGCTTTGTGGCTGGCCAGTCGGTGGTCGTCGCGGCGACTGACTATGGCGTCGATCCGGTAGCGGGTGAGTTGGTGTTTGTCGGCAGCGAAGAAGTGATTGTGCGTCGCGAGGATGAGCGCGGGGGCTTGGTGCATGTGCACTTCCCACGGCTCGGCTTCAGGATCGAAGCGCGCTAAGCCCTGCGGCGCCTGTTCGGACGCTATCGCCAGCAAGCCGGCTCCCACAGTCTTTCGGCGTATACAAAATCTGTGGTCGGCCTGGGCCCTGCGAACAGGATCAATCAGTTGCACCGAACCATAGAATCTCCCACGGGGGCTTCGGCAAGACGATACTTTTGTGGTCTGGCGCGATTCTGTGGGAGCCGGCTTGCTGGCGATGGCGGCAGTGAGCCTGGCATCGCCCTCACCGATCGACGCCGGATCGATTACTTCAGCGCCGCAAGGATCGCGTCCGGCTCATACCCGCGAATCAATGTGCCGTTCACGTCCAGCATCGGAATCCCGCCGCCGCCCAGGGCCTGATAGGCCTTGCGCGCCGCGGCGTCTTTCTCGATATCGAATTCCTGATAGGGAATGCCTTTCTGGTCGAGAAAACGCCGGGTCTGCTTGCAGTAGCCGCACCAGTCGGTGGCATAGAGCACCACCCGGGCCTTGGCCCGGGTCTGCTCCGAGACCATCTGCCCCGGATTGAACACCCGCTCGATCTTGCCCCAGTTCTGATAGACCACCACCACCAGCAGGATCAGCAGGACCTTCTTCAGCATGCCGTTGAGCATGACTCAGTCCTTGCGCCGCTTGAGCTGATCGGTCAACTGGGTCGGCAAACCCTTGATGATCAAGGTCCCGGCTTCTTCGTCATACTCGATCTTCGAACCCAGCAAGTGCGCCTCGAAGCTGATGGACAGGCCTTCGGCGCGGCCGGTGAAGCGACGGAACTGATTCAGGGTGCGTTTATCGGCCGGAATCTCCGGCGAAAGGCCGTAGTCCTTGTTGCGGATATGTTCGTAGAACGCCCGTGGACGGTCCTCGTCAATCAGTCCGGAAAGCTCTTCCAGGCCCATGGGCTCACCCATTTTTGCCTGGCTGCTGGCGTAGTCCACCAGGGTCTTGGTCTTTTCCCGGGCATCGTCCTCGGGCAGGTCTTCGCTTTCGACGAAGTCGCTGAAGGCTTTGAGCAGGGTGCGGGTCTCGCCCGGACCATCGACCCCTTCCTGGCAGCCGATAAAGTCGCGGAAATATTCCGAAACCTTTTTCCCGTTCTTGCCTTTGATAAAGGAAATGTACTGTTTCGACTGCTTGTTGTTCTGCCATTCGGACACGTTGATCCGTGCCGCCAGGTGCAACTGGCCCAGGTCCAGGTGGCGCGAGGGGGTCACGTCGAGCTCGGCGTTCACCGCCACGCCTTCGCTGTGGTGCAGCAGGGCGATCGCCAGGTAGTCGGTCATGCCTTGCTGGTAGTGCGCAAACAGCACGTGGCCGCCCACCGAGAGGTTGGACTCTTCCATCAGCTTTTGCAGATGTTCAACGGCAATCCGGCTGAACGCGGTGAAGTCCTTGCCGCCGTCCAGGTATTCCTTCAGCCAGCCGCTGAACGGGTGCGCGCCGGACTCGGCATGGAAAAAGCCCCAGGCTTTGCCTTGCTTGGCGTTGTAGCTTTCGTTGAGGTCGGCAAGCATGTGCTCGATGGCCTGGGATTCGGCCAGTTCGGAGTCACGGGCATGCAGGACCGCAGGGCTGCCGTCGGGTTTTTTGTCGATCAGGTGGACGATGCAATGACGGATCGGCATAGGTATCTCGGCTGATTTGTCAGGGGGAGGGCGGGCTCCCCGGAAAAGCGCCCAGTGTACCGCACCCACGGGCTGAATCCGCCTTTGCACGGTCGTTCTGGCGGTATGAGCGGTTTCAGACAGCTTTTTTTTCGAAAACGAGCGCAAAAGCTGACCAAATGGCTAGGTAGAGGCGGATATTTCCCCGTCTCTGTGCTAGTTTTGCCCGGTCTTGCGCTCAGTAACGGCGCAAAGCGTGCATTCAGCAGGTGTCACGTCGAACCAAACCCCAATTTTGCTATCTACATCTGCGATCCGTCGTGGCTTGTCAGCGGGGGGTACAAGGCTGGCTCGATGGCTGACACTGCACTCTGCAATCCAAATGAATTTGATAGGGAAGGAACATCTCAATGGCTATTACCAAAGACCAACTGATCGCCGATATCGCCGAAGCTATCGACGCGCCGAAAACCACCGCGCGTGCCGCTCTGGACCAACTGGCCCAGATCGTTGCTGATCAATTGGAAAACGGCGGCGAAATCACTCTGCCAGGCGTTGGCAAACTGAAAGTGACCGAGCGTCCTGCCCGTACCGGCCGTAACCCGTCGACTGGCGCTGCCATCGAAATCCCTGCCAAGAAAGTGATCAAGCTGGTTGTGGCCAAGGTTCTGACCGACGCTGTAAACAAGTAAGACGCATTAAAACCGTGCTCTGGAGCGATCCGGGCACGGTTTTTTTTCGCCTGTAGGTTGGGGTGGCCCGGCTACTGCGGTGCGGCGGTGAGGCCGACCTGGTCGGTCAGTGCCGCACGCAGTGCCTCCAGTGTGTCGAATGAGCGGCCTGCGATCACGGGCCATCGATCACTTGCCAGGGTGAAACCCCGGGTGTCCTGGGTGATTGACGTCTCGATCACCAGGCCCAGTCTGGAGCAATGCGTCAGCTGGATCCGGCCGTCCGGCAGGGTATCGAGGAAAAAGTGCCCGGCCACCACCGGCAGCCGGTGGGGCAGGATCCGCGGGGGCGGGGGGGCGACCAATGGCCTGTCCTGGGGCAGGACCGCCACCATGCCACGCCGATTGATCAGCGCCGACGACAGTTCAGCGAGGCTGGCAAAGCGTTCAGCGTGCAGGTTTGGCCACTGGCTGCGTTCGAGAGAGAAGTGATTGTCCCGGGTTTTGACAATCGGGCTGAACAGCGCTTTTTCACCTTCTCGATGGACCAGTTGAGGGGACTGGCTTTCGGGGTGGATGTAGATGAAGAAGTCGCCTTCCTTACGCAAGCGTTTGTAGGGTGGCACACCGATATAGACCGCCAGGTCGGATTGGACCTGAAATGGCTCACCGTCCTCGAATTGGCCTCTTTTCCCCGGATCCGCGGCGATACTGATCGAGGCGCCGTCCTCGATATCCTCGACCCTGATCCCGGGCACAGCCTCCAGTTCCACGAGCCCAGGGATGCCCTTGCGTGTATTGATATGAGCATCGCCCACCAGCGCGATCCATTTGCCACCTTCCAGGTTGGGGGCGTCGGCCTTTATCACCCGATCGGCGTAGTAGTTCATCACCGGGATACGGTGCAGTGCATTTTCGCGAGTGTTCATCTCATAGCTGGCGGTACAGTCGATGGCCCGTATGCTGACGCCATGGGCCCGTGCCGTGCTCACCAGATTGAGAAAGCTATAGGTGCCAGAAGGGTCGGTCTTGGCGTTTAAGTCGAGGATTTCAAGGTAGTCTTTCAGCGGTGCTGGCATCACTGCGCTGCGCTGATAGGTATCCAGCTCGAACTGTTCGAAATCGGTTCTCAGATGTTCCAGGTACAGGGTTTTCACGCCGTGGCGAACCAGGGCGCCCATATTGTCGATCAGCAGTTGCTTTGGACCTATCGCGGAGTGAGTTTCAGCCAGCACCAGTCCTGGGTGATGGGAGTAAACCCGTGCGAAGAGCTGCTCGGCCGAGGTGGCGAGCATCACTCCGGGGTCCAGGGCGGGGCGGGTTGGCAGTTTGACCTGGCTGAAGAATGCCGCCGCTTCGCGGATAAGCAGGTCCTGGCGTTCTATGAACACGCTTTTGGACGCGAGGATTGCATAGCTTTGATGGGAACTCATATAGCCGCGTGCCAAGCCGCGCTTACTACGTCTTAGTACTTCTATATTGGCCTTGTGTGTCGCTGGAATCAGATAACGCTCAAGTGTTGCCGTAGCGGTTTCAGTGCTCCATTTCGCGCTCCCCGGGATTCGGTAGAGCACGGGGCCGGACGGCAGCAATTCGCTCCTGAGTTTTGCGCGAAAGGCGCCGACACTCGCATCGTATTCGACCTGCACTATCCAGTCGGTGTGGCCTTCGAGTTCGACGAACCTCTGCTGCTTGTAAAGGCGCAATCCGTTGGCATCGGCCGGCGCCAGTTGGCTGGGCGCGACTCTTGAATAGCGCTGTAGCGCGTCTGGCCGAATAGCCGGCGCGAGACTGGCCGACGCGGGGAGATCCGTCACGCTGACCGGAGCGGCGGGGCGGCTAGGAAGGGGCCCGGTTGCGGTGTCGCCACCTGTGGAGGGCGGGGCATGACTCGGAATGCGCAGGCTGGTGGCGAGGCTGGGTGTGTCGTGTGGTTGTCGGAAGGGCGCTTTTCCATGGGAGTGAGCGCTGGGCGGGCCAGATGACTTGGGTGGCTTGGGTGACATGGTGTGCTGCTCCTGGGGAATCGAGGAGAAATATTCCCAGGGCCTTGTGAGGGGAGGCTGGCGGATCCAGCCATGGGTGAAGCGGTTTTTTCCCTCGGCCAGCCCTGACGTTTATGTACAGGGCTAGCTTCGATGATCGTTTACAGGGCGAATAGCCGCATAAATTGACTGGCTTCTGGTGTTTTTCGCCAGATGCCTATCGGATCGGATAACGGGGTGTTGGTGAAACGGCAGGGCGTGTCAGCCAGTGTTATCCCAGGGTTATCTGCGCCGCGCCCCAGTGTTGCTGCGCCCAGGCCTGTTGCTGCACCTTGCTGTGGAACGTCCAGGCGACAAAGCGGCTCTGTTTCTGACCCTGGGACATCTCCACCACCTTGCTCTCCAGGACGCCGGCCTTCTTCAGTGCCGCTTCGATGGTCGGCAGGTTCGAGGCCTTCGAGACCAGTGTGCTGAACCACAGCACCTGGCTCGACAACGGCTGGCTTTCGCTGATCAGCTGGGTCACGAAGCGTGCTTCGCCGCCTTCACACCACAATTCCGAGGCCTGGCCGCCGAAGTTCAGCACCGGCAGTTTGCGCTTGGGGTCGGCCTTGCCCAGGGCGCGCCATTTGCGCCGGCTGCCGTTTTGCGCTTCGTCCAGGGAGGCGTGAAACGGCGGATTGCACAGGGTCAGGTCAAAATGCTCGGTGCTTTCCAGCAGGCCGCTGAGGATCTGCTTCGGATTACCTTGCAGGCGCAGGCTGATGGCCTTGTTCAGGCCGTTGGACTGGACGATGGCCTTGGCTGCGGCCAGCGCCGTCTTGTCGATGTCAGAGCCGAGAAACTGCCAGCGATAGTCGCTGTGGCCGATCAACGGGTAGATGCAGTTGGCGCCGACGCCGATATCCAGCACGCGCACGGCGGCACCCCGGGGGATCACGCCTGCATTGCCGTCGGCCAGCAGGTCGGCGAGGAAGTGCACGTAGTCGGCCCGGCCTGGTACTGGCGGGCAGAGGAAGTCCGCCGGGATGTCCCAGTGGGCGATGCCGTAGAAGGACTTGAGCAGGGCGCGGTTGAACACGCGCACGGCAGCCGGGTCGGCGAAGTCGATGCTTTCCTTGCCATAGGGGTTGAGGACCACGAACTTGCCCAGTTCGGGGCTGCTCTTGATCAACTGGGGGAAGTCGTAGCGACCCTGATGGCGGTTGCGCGGGTGCAGACTGGCTTTTTCCCGGGGTTCGACGGCCTTGGCCGGGGTGGCTGGCGTGGGTTTCTTGCGGGGTGCTTTGGGTTTGCTGGGGGCATTCATGGGCAGTGTCGATTCGGGCAAGGCTTGAAGTGAGGGCATTGTCCCACATCCCACCTCACAGGGACTCAACTGGAATGATCAGCGCGTCGGCGGAGTAGGTATCACGATAAGAGACGCGGGCTGGCCGGTTTTTTCTTGATGTGCATATCGTTTGGGTGTAGTGGTTGTAGCCAGCCGATGTTGCCGTATTGGATAGTCGTCAATATTCAGGAACTTGGCCATATCGCTGACCCATGACGCAGTGTGATGTCGGTATTTGGCATCCCACCTTGAGCAGGTGTAGTCACTACGCTCACAACAAGGGTTTGGGAGACTTCATCATGTTTGACGACTTTACCTCGTTCGAAAACAACAACTGGAATGGTTGGAAGACTGGATCCGGAACAGTAGAACGTGGAGTGCTGGAGACTGAGAGGGGAAATACCTATTGGGCTGGCCTGGTGGACATGGGGACCCCCACTCAATTTGAGCCCGCTATCAAGAAAGTATTCGACATCGAACTCAGCAACAAGTCCTACTCCGTGGAATACCAGTTCCGTATCAGGACGGCGCCAGAGCTCAATCAGCATTTCCTGATCGCCGTCACTGTCCCAAGGCATCAAGACTTCCGGCTCAACACGTACGTGGAGCATGAGACGCCGATCAACCAATGGGTGGATTCAAAGTCCGGCTCCTCGCTCTTTTTCTCCGGTTCGAAGGAGATCTGGATCGGCCTGTGGCGCAGTCCAGGCAGCATCAATCCGCCGCAGTGGGCAATCGAGTTTGACAATATCCGTGTAAGGGAACGTTAGTTCCGGTGCCGTGGGCAACCCATAAAAAAACCGATGCCGGTACCTGCATCGGTTTTTTTATGGTTGCGGCCAAGCGTCAAGCGCCGAAGTTCAACTGATCGCTATCGGCTCTTTAATGCCAGTCCTACAGGCTGGCAATCCGCGCATGCTGCTCGGCCAGCTTGCCCAGGGCCTGCTCGGCCTCGGCCAGCTTGGCGCGTTCCTTCTCGATGACTTCGGCCGGAGCCTTGTCGACGAACGCGGCATTCGACAGCTTGCCGCCGACCCGCTGCACTTCACCTTGCAGACGCTGGATTTCCTTGTCCAGGCGCGCCAGTTCGGCGCCCTTGTCGATCAGCCCGGCCATCGGCACCAGCACTTCCATCTCGCCGACCAACGCGGTGGCGGACAGCGGTGCTTCGTCGCCGGCCGCCAGCACGGTGATCGATTCGAGCTTGGCCAGCTTTTTCAGCAACTGCTCGTTCTCGCTCAGGCGACGCTGGTCCAGGACATTGACGTTCTTCAGGAACAACGCCAATGGCTTGCCCGGGCCGATATTCATCTCGGCGCGGATGTTGCGCACGCCAAGCATCAGGCCCTTGAGCCATTCGATATCGTCTTCGGCAGCCGCGTCGATACGGGTTTCGTTCGCCACCGGCCATGGTTGCAGCATGATGGTCTTGCCTTCAGCCCCGACCAGCGGCGCCAGGCGCTGCCAGATTTCTTCGGTGATGAACGGCATGAACGGATGCGCCAGGCGCAGAGCCACTTCCAGGACGCGCACCAGGGTGCGACGGGTGCCGCGCTGGCGTTCGACCGGCGCGTTCTCGTCCCACAGCACCGGCTTGGACAGTTCCAGGTACCAGTCGCAATACTGGTTCCAGATGAACTCGTACAAGGCCTGGGCGGCCAGGTCGAAACGGAACTGGTCGAGCTGGCGGGTCACTTCGGCTTCGGTGCGCTGCAACTGCGAGATGATCCAGCGATCCGCCAGGGACAGCTCGTAGGCTTCACCGTTCTGGCCACAGTCGTCGCCCTTGTCCAGCACGTAGCGCGCGGCGTTCCAGATCTTGTTGCAGAAGTTGCGATAGCCTTCGACGCGACCCATGTCGAACTTGATGTCGCGACCGGTGGAGGCCAGCGAGCAGAACGTGAAGCGCAGGGCATCGGTGCCGTAGCTGGCGATACCTTCGGCGAACTCGGCGCGAGTCTGCTTCTCGATGGCTTTCTGCAGCTTGGGCTGCATCAGGCCGGTGGTCCGCTTCTGGACCAGCTCTTCGAGTTCGATGCCGTCGATGATATCCAGCGGGTCAAGGACGTTGCCCTTGGACTTGGACATCTTCTGGCCCTGGCCGTCACGGACCAGACCGTGCACGTACACCGTCTTGAACGGAACCTGTGGCGTGCCGTTCTCGTCCTTCACCAAATGCATGGTGAGCATGATCATCCGGGCAACCCAGAAGAAAATGATGTCGAAACCGGTCACCAGCACGTCGGTGGAGTGGAATTTTTTCAGGAACTCCGTCTGCTCCGGCCAGCCCAGGGTGGAGAAGGTCCACAGGCCCGAGCTGAACCAGGTGTCGAGGACGTCGTTGTCCTGTTGCAGCGCCACGTCCGGGCCGAGGTTGTGCTTGGCCCGTACTTCGGCTTCGTCGCGGCCGACATAGACCTTGCCCGACTCGTCGTACCAGGCCGGAATCCGGTGGCCCCACCACAGCTGGCGGCTGATGCACCAGTCCTGGATATCGCGCATCCAGGAGAAGTACATGTTTTCGTACTGCTTGGGCACGAAGGCGATGCGGCCGTCTTCCACGGCAGCGATGGCCGGCTCGGCCAATGGCTTGGTGGAGACATACCACTGGTCGGTCAGCCACGGCTCGATGATGGTCCCGGAGCGGTCGCCCTTCGGCACTTTCAGGCTGTGGTCGTCGACGCTGACCAGCAGGCCGGCGGCGTCGAAGGCAGCCACGATCTGCTTGCGCGCTTCGAAACGGTCGAGACCGGCGTATTGCGCCGGGATCTTGCCGTCGATGCTGTCGTTCAGCGTGCCGTCGAGGTTGAACACCTGGCAGGCTGGCAGCACGGCGGCGTTCTTGTCGAAGATGTTCAGCAGCGGCAGGTTGTGGCGCTTGCCGACTTCGTAGTCGTTGAAATCGTGGGCCGGGGTGATTTTCACGCAGCCGGTGCCGAATTCAGGATCGCAGTAGTCGTCGGCGATGATCGGGATGCGACGGCCGACCAGCGGCAGCTCGACAAATTTGCCGATCAGGGCTTTATAGCGTTCGTCTTCCGGGTTTACCGCCACGGCCGAGTCGCCGAGCATGGTCTCCGGGCGGGTGGTGGCGACGATCAGGTAATCCAGGCCGTCGGCGGTCTTGGCGCCGTCAGCCAGTGGATAACGCAGGTTCCAGAGGAAACCTTTCTCGTCGTGGTTTTCCACTTCGAGATCGGAAATCGCCGTGTGCAGCTTGGTGTCCCAGTTGACCAGGCGCTTGCCGCGATAGATCAGACCATCTTCGTGCAGGCGCACGAAGGCTTCCTTCACCGCTTCCGAGAGGCCGTCGTCCATGGTGAAGCGCTCACGGCTCCAGTCCACGGACGAGCCCAGGCGACGGATCTGCCGGCTGATATTGCCGCCGGACTGATCCTTCCATTCCCAGACCTTTTCCAGGAACTTCTCGCGGCCCAGGTCATGGCGATTCTGGCCCTGGGCTTCGAGTTGGCGCTCCACCAGCATCTGGGTGGCGATCCCGGCGTGGTCGGTGCCCGGCTGCCACAGGGTGTTGCGACCCTGCATGCGACGGAAACGGATCAGGGCGTCCATGATCGCGTTATTGAAACCGTGGCCCATGTGCAGGCTGCCGGTGACGTTCGGCGGCGGGATCATGATGGTGTAGGAGTCGCCGGCGCCTTGCGGGGCGAAGTAATTCTCGGACTCCCAGGTCTGGTACCAGGAAGTTTCAATGGCGTGCGGCTGGTAGGTCTTATCCATGCGCGGCGGGACCCTTAGGCATTAATTCAGGAAAGCCGATAAGTATAGGGGAGAGGGGCAGCTTCAAGCTACAAGCTGCGAGCTACAAGCGGACGGGTGTCGCCTTTTCTTGCCGCTTCAAGCTTGCGGCTTGTCGCTGCCCTTTGTCACTGCAGCGAGCAGCCGCTCCATCCGTGCGTCCAGGCGGCGTTTGATCTCGGTTTCGATATGCGGGGCGAAGTCGTCGATCACGTCCTGCATGATCAATTGCGCGGCGGCGCGCAGTTCGCTGTCCAGGTGCAGCAAGGCGTCCTGGTTCCTGGCTTTGGCCGGTTCCGCAGCCACGGCCACGGGTGCGGGTATCGGCGCGACCACGGGCGCAGCGACCACCTCGGGTTTCACCTCGGCCTTGGTCTTGCTGCCCACCATGTCGAACAGCATGGGGATCTGTCCTTCGCTGGCGACGGTTTCGGTCAGCAGGGGCGGTTGCAGGGTATCGTCGCCCAGCAGCTTGCGGATCGATTCGAGCTCGTCGAGCAAGGGTGCAGCTTTTTGTGGTTGTTTTGGAGTGTCCATCGGGGTGCTCAAAGTCGCTGTAGGCGGTGATCTTGCAGAGGATAGCCCTGTTCGCGGTAGAAGCGGAAACTCTCCCGCGCCGCTTGACGTATCGCCGGGTCTTCCACCACCACTTCGGCCACGCGGGCAAAGCGCGAAGCAAAGGGTGGCACCTTCATATCCAGGTTCACCAGCAGGTCCTGGTGAGCGCCGGGGTCTTCACCCAAACCCAGCACCACGCTGCCTTCCGGCTCGTTTTCCGCCGGGCCGTGGGGAATGAAGCTTTCACCCTTGAACTGCCACAGGCGGGCGTCCAGATCATCGCGCTGGGCACTGTCGCTGCAATGCAGGTAGACCTTGTGGCCCAGGCGCCAGGCCTTTTCGGTCAGCTTGCAGGCAAAGTCCAGGCGCGCCGAAGGGTCCGCACTGGGAAGGATATAGAAGTCGACTTGGGTCATAGGGGATTCCGGGTTCCGGGCGACGTTGTTGAACGACGTCGCCCGGCAGGCTCAGGTTCAGGCCTTGGCGCGGTCCAGCAGGTACTGGGTCAGCAGGGGCACCGGACGGCCAGTGGCGCCCTTGTCCTTGCCGCCGCTGGTCCAGGCGGTGCCGGCGATGTCCAGGTGGGCCCAGTTGAACTGTTTGGCGAAGCGCGACAGGAAGCACGCGGCGGTGATGGTCCCGCCTTTCGGCCCGCCGATGTTGGCGATGTCGGCGAACGGGCTGTCCAGTTGTTCCTGGTACTCATCGAACAGCGGCAGTTGCCAGGCGCGGTCGTCGGCTTGACGGCCGGCGCTGAGCAGTTGCTCGATCAGTTCGTCGTTATTGCCCAGCAGGCCCGAAGTGTGGGCGCCGAGGGCGACGACGCAAGCGCCGGTCAGGGTGGCGATGTCGATTACCGCCTGGGGCTTGAAGCGTTCGGCGTAGGTCAGTGCGTCACACAGCACCAGGCGGCCTTCGGCGTCGGTGTTGAGGATTTCCACGGTCTGGCCGCTCATGGTGGTGACGATGTCGCCCGGACGGGTCGCGCCGCCGCTCGGCATGTTCTCGGCACAGGCCAGGATGCACACCAGGTTGATCGGCAGTTGCAGGGCGAGCACGGCGTGCAGGGTGCCGAACACGCTGGCGGCGCCGCCCATGTCGTATTTCATCTCGTCCATGCCCGGGCCAGGCTTGAGGCTGATGCCGCCGGTGTCGAAGGTGATGCCCTTGCCGACCAGGGCAAACGGCTTCTCGGACTTCTTGCCGCCGTTGTATTGCATGACGATCAGGCGTGGCGGCTGGTCGCTGCCCTGGCCGACGGCGTAGAACGAGCCCATGCCCAGTTCCTTGATCTTCTTCTCGTCAAGGATCTCGACCTTCAGGCCTTTGTTCGCCTTGCCGAGGTCCTTCGCCTGTTCGGCGAGGTAGCTCGGGTGGCAGATGTTCGGTGGCAGGTTGCCCAGGTCGCGGGTGAAGGCCATGCCGCCGGCGATGGCGCGGGCGTGGCTGACGGCGCGTTCGACTTCGGCTTGCGCGGCCTTGATGGTCACCAGGGTGATTTTCTTCAGGGCGCGGGGTTCGGCTTTCTGGCTCTTGAACTGGTCGAAGTTGTATTCGCCGTCCAGCAGGCTTTCGGCCAGCAGGCGGGTCTTGCCGTAGCTGTCGCGACCCTTGACCACGACTTCGTCGAGGGCCAGCACGGCGTCGTTGCCGCCCAGGCCCTTGAGGGTGGCGAGGATCGAGGCAACGGCTTTGCGGAACGGGCGGTCGCCGAGTTCGGCGTCCTTGCCCACGCCCACCAGCAGCACGCGTTCGGCCTTGAGGTTGGGCAGGCTGTGCAGCAGCAGGCTCTGGCCGACTTTGCCGGCCAGGTCGCCGCGCTTGAGGATGGCGCTGATGGCGCCGCCGCTGAGTTCATCGATCTTGCTGGCGGTGGTGCCGAGCTTGCGGCCTTCGCCGACGGCGAGCACCAGGGTGGCGGTTTTCAACGTTTCTGGGCTGACGCTTTTTACAACCAGTTCCATGTCCGGGTCCCTGAATATTAAGGTCGAAGGGCGCAGAGACAGCTCTGCACCGGGGCGGGGCGACGCAATGGCGTGGCCTCCGGCAAAGGCCGCAGTTTGAACCTCGGCGCTGGCCGGGGGCAAGTCCCAATACGGATCGGTTATGGCCCGACGGGGCGCCATCTATAAGTGCGCAGTGACAGCCGGGAGCAATCACAGGATAATGCGCCTCTTTTTGGACGGCTCGCTGCGGCGGGCCCTCTGTCGGTGCCTGTGTTCGCTTTGTTCGGCCACCTTAGCCTGACAACCCTGGAGTGTCTGGTTTGATTGTTTTTCGTTATCTGTCCCGCGAAGTCTTGATCACCTTGAGCGCGGTCAGCGCCGTGCTGCTGGTCATTACCATGAGCGGACGCTTCGTCAAATTCCTGGCCCAGGCCGCCTCGGGCCAATTGGACCCGGGCTCGCTGTTCCTGATCATGGGCTTTCGCCTGCCCGGCTTCCTCCAGCTGATCCTGCCACTGGGCCTGTTCCTCGGGATCCTGCTGGCCTACGGCCGGCTCTATCTCGAAAGCGAAATGACTGTGCTGTCCGCCACCGGCATGAGCCAGCAGCGCCTGCTGGGCATGACCATGGCACCGGCGCTGCTGGTGGCCTTGCTCGTCGCCTGGATCAGCCTGAGCCTGGCCCCCAAGGGTGCCCTGCAATTCCAGTTGCTGCTCAACCAGCAGGACGCCATGACCGAGTTCGACACCCTGGTGCCCGGCCGTTTCCAGGAGCTCAACGATGGCTCGCGGGTCACCTATACCGAACGCCTGTCCGATGATCGGGCGAACCTGGGCGGTGTGTTCATCTCGGAAAAACGCTTTGGCGTGAACAAGAAGGACCGTGGCATTTCCGTGCTGGTGGCCGAGAAGGGCCGCCAGGAAGTGCGTCAGGACGGCAACCGCTACCTGATCCTCGAAAACGGCTATCGCTACGACGGCAGCCCTGGCATGGCCGATTACCGGGCGATCAAGTACGAAACCTATGGCGTCATGCTGCCCAAGCCCGAGATCAGCGAAGAAGTCACCGACCGTGATGCGATGATGACCTCGACCCTGTTCGGCAACCCGGACCTGAAAGCGGTCGCCGAGCTGCAATGGCGCCTTTCGCTGCCCCTGCTGGTGTTTATCGTGACCCTGATGGCCGTGCCGCTGTCGCGGGTCAACCCTCGCCAGGGCCGTTTCCTCAAGCTGCTGCCGGCGATCCTTCTTTATATGGCCTACCTGACCATGCTGATTTCGGCCCGTGGTTCGCTGGAGAAAGGCAATCTGTCTCCGGCCTTGGGCATGTGGTGGGTGCACGGCCTGTTCCTGGCCATCGGCCTGTCGCTGCTGTATTGGGAGCCCCTGCGTTTGAAACTGGCGAGTCGTCGCACTGTGAAGGAGATGGCTCGTGGTTAAGCTCGATCGCTACATCGGTAGCAGTGTGTTCATGGCGATCCTCGCCGTGCTGGGGATCATCCTCGGGCTGGCCTCGCTGTTTGCCTTTATCGATGAGATGGGCAACATTTCCGATACCTATACCTTGGCCGATGTGTTGAGTTTTGTGGTGCTTACCGCGCCGCGCCGGGTCTACGACATGTTGCCGATGGCCGGTCTGATCGGTTGCCTGATCGGCCTCGGCAGCCTGGCCAGCAACAGTGAGTTGACCATCATGCGTGCGGCGGGCGTGTCCGTTGGGCGTATCGTCTGGGCGGTGATGAAGCCGATGCTGCTGCTGATGCTGATCGGCGTGCTGGTCGGCGAGTACGTCGCCCCGGCCACCGAGAGCAAGGCCCAGGCGGCCAAGGCCCTGGCCCAAGGCTCGGGGGATGCGCAGAGTTCGCGCAACGGCCTGTGGCACCGCCAGGGTGACGAGTTCATCCATATCAACGCCGTGCAACCCAACGGCCTGCTGTATGGCGTGACTCGCTATCACTTCGACAGCGAGCGCCACATGCTCTCGTCGAGCTTTGCCAAGAAAGCCCACTTCGACAAGGACTTCTGGGCGCTGACGGATGTCACCACCACCTATTTCCGTGACGGCCACACTGAAGTGATCAACGTGCCGGAAGAGCGCTGGGACGTGGCCTTGAGCCCGAACCTGCTGAGTACCGTGGTGATGGTGCCCGAGGCCCTGTCGATCAGCGGCCTGTGGAGCTACATCCACTACCTGGCGGACCAGGGCCTGGCGAACGGTCGCTACTGGCTGGCGTTCTGGGTCAAGGTCCTGCAACCGCTGGTGACTGCGGCACTGGTTCTGATGGCGATTTCCTTCATCTTCGGCCCGCTGCGTTCGGTTACCCTGGGGCAGCGGGTGTTCACCGGCGTGCTGGTGGGCTTCACTTTCCGCATCGCCCAGGACTTGCTGGGGCCGTCGAGCCTGGTGTTCGGCTTCCCGCCCCTGCTGGCGGTGGTAGTGCCGGCGGCGATCTGCGCGGTGGCCGGTTTCTGGCTGTTGCGACGGGCCGGATGATGAAGCGATTGAGCGCTGATTGATCCAGGAAAAAGCCTCTGTCCAGTGACCGAGGCTTTTTTGTCTGTGCCGCCGGGCCTGTTCACGTGACGCCTTGGTCGCGCATCAGGTACAATTCCCGGCTATTTTTCGGCGGGCAGTCTGCCTGCAACCTTTTTGAGTGTTGATCCGTGAGTGATTTGAGTCATATCCGCAATTTCTCCATCATCGCCCACATTGACCATGGCAAGTCGACTCTGGCCGATCGCTTCATCCAGATGTGCGGCGGCCTTGCCGAGCGCGAGATGGAAGCGCAGGTGCTGGATTCCATGGACCTCGAGCGCGAGCGCGGGATCACCATCAAGGCCCATAGCGTCACCCTGTACTACACGGCTCGCGACGGCATCACCTATCAGCTGAACTTCATTGATACCCCGGGCCACGTCGACTTCACCTACGAAGTCAGCCGTTCCCTGGCGGCCTGTGAAGGTGCCTTGCTGGTGGTGGACGCCGGCCAGGGCGTTGAAGCCCAGTCCGTTGCCAACTGCTACACCGCGATCGAGCAGGGCCTGGAAGTCATGCCGGTGCTGAACAAGATCGACCTGCCCCAGGCCGATCCGGACCGCGTGAAGGAAGAGATCGAGAAAATCATCGGTATCGATGCCACCGACGCCGTCACCTGCAGTGCCAAGACCGGCCTGGGTGTCGACGAAGTGCTCGAGCGCCTGGTGACCACCATTCCCGCGCCGACCGGCAATATCGAAGATCCGCTGCAAGCGCTGATCATCGACTCCTGGTTCGACAACTACCTGGGCGTCGTGTCCCTGGTGCGCGTGCGCCACGGCCGCGTGAAGAAGGGCGACAAGATCCTGGTCAAGTCCACCGGCAAGATGCACCTGGTGGACAGCGTTGGTGTGTTCAACCCGAAACATACCGCCACCGTCGACCTGAAAGCCGGCGAAGTGGGCTTTATCATCGCCGGTATCAAGGACATCCACGGTGCGCCGGTGGGTGACACCCTGACCCTGAGCACCACCCCTGACGTCGACGTGCTGCCGGGTTTCAAACGTATCCAGCCGCAGGTCTACGCCGGTCTGTTCCCGGTCAGTTCCGACGATTTCGAAGATTTCCGCGAAGCCCTGCAAAAGCTCACGCTGAACGACTCCTCGCTGCAGTACACCCCGGAAAGCTCCGATGCCCTGGGCTTCGGCTTCCGTTGCGGGTTCCTCGGCATGCTGCACATGGAGATCATCCAGGAGCGCCTGGAGCGCGAGTACGACCTGGACCTGATCACCACTGCACCGACGGTAATCTTCGAGTTGGTGCTGAAAAACGGCGAAACCATCTACGTCGACAACCCGTCCAAGCTGCCGGACCTGTCGGCCATCGAGGATATGCGCGAGCCGATCGTCCGGGCGAACATTCTTGTGCCGCAGGAGCACCTGGGCAACGTCATTACCCTGTGTATCGAGAAGCGCGGCATTCAGCACGACATGCTGTTCCTCGGTTCGCAGGTGCAAGTGACCTACGATTTGCCGATGAACGAAGTGGTCCTGGACTTCTTTGACCGTCTCAAATCCACCAGTCGCGGCTATGCTTCGCTGGACTACCATTTTGATCGTTACCAGTCGGCCAACCTGGTCAAGCTGGATGTCCTGATCAACGGTGAAAAGGTCGACGCCCTGGCGTTGATCGTGCATCGTGATAACGCGCATTACAAAGGTCGTGCGTTGACCGAGAAGATGAAAGAACTGATTCCTCGTCAGATGTTCGACGTTGCCATCCAGGCCGCCATTGGCGGGCAGATCGTGGCGCGGACAACCGTCAAGGCCCTCAGAAAGAACGTACTGGCCAAATGCTATGGCGGTGACGTCAGCCGTAAGCGCAAGCTGTTGGAAAAGCAAAAGGCCGGTAAGAAACGCATGAAGCAAGTAGGTAACGTGGAAATTCCACAGGAAGCCTTCCTTGCAGTGCTCAGGTTGGATAGTTAGGTCCTATGTCACTAAATTTCCCGCTGTTGCTGGTCATCGCCGTCGCCGTCTGTGGTGTCTTGGCGTTGTTCGATCTGGTCTTTCTGGCGCCTCGTCGGCGTTCCGCTATCGCTGCCTATCAGGGCAGCGTGACGCAGCCCGATGGCGATGTGGTCGAAAAACTGAGCAAGGAGCCTTTGCTGGTTGAATACGGCAAATCCTTCTTCCCGGTGTTGTTTATCGTGCTGGTGCTGCGTTCGTTCCTGGTGGAACCGTTCCAGATTCCGTCCGGCTCGATGAAGCCGACCCTGGATGTCGGTGACTTCATCCTGGTGAACAAGTTTTCCTACGGGATTCGTTTGCCGGTGATCGACATGAAGGTCATCAAGGTCGGTGACCCGCAGCGCGGCGATGTGATGGTGTTCCGTTACCCGAGCGACCCCAACGTCAACTACATCAAGCGTGTAGTCGGCCTGCCGGGCGACGTGGTGCGCTACACCGCGGACAAGAAGCTGTTCGTCAACGGCCAGCCGGTGGCTGAGCAATTGGTCGGCGCCGAGCCGGGCATGCTCGGCAGCGCGGAGCTCTACAAAGAGCAACTGGGCGCCGCCGAGCACCTGATCCGCAAGGAAATGGGCCGTTACCGCGCGCCGCCTGATCATGAGTGGACCGTCCCGGCGGGCCATTACTTCATGATGGGCGACAACCGCGACAACTCCAACGACAGCCGCTACTGGGATGATCCGAACATTCCCAAGGAGCTGCTGGGCATGGTTCCCGACGAGAACATCGTCGGCAAGGCCTTCGCGGTCTGGATGAGCTGGCCCGAACCGAAACTCAGCCACTTCCCGAATTTTTCCCGGGTCGGTCTGATCAAGTAACCAAACCCGGCGCTGTGAACACAGCGCCGAGTGCTTTTTCAGGTGCCGCAGGACCATGAAGATGACGTCTGCTCGCTCGCAAAAAGGCCTGTCGTTTTTTGGCTGGTTGCTGACCCTGGCTTTAGTCGCCTTTGCCGCCAGCGTGGCGTTGAAGGTGGTCCCGCATTACCTCGACTACCTGTCGATGAAGAGAATCATCATGTCGGTGGAAACCGACAAGGCGGCGGATATCACCACCGTCAACGACTTTTATACCCATGTTACCCGCGGCATGCAGGTCAACAGTATTCAGGATTTGGATTTGGACAAGGTGTTAAGCGTGACGTTGGAGAACAACCGGTTCCTCGCGCACTTGAAATATGAGCAGCGTGATCCGCTGATCCAGAACATCGATCTGGTGGTCAAGTTCGACCACGAATTCAGCGTGGCCAAACCGTGAGCGTTTCTTTAAACCGTCTCGAGCGCCAGCTCGGCTATACCTTCAAGGATCAGGAGCTGATGCTCCTGGCCCTGACCCACCGCAGTTTTGCCGGGCGCAACAACGAACGCCTGGAATTCCTCGGTGATGCCATTCTCAACTTCGTGGCCGGTGAGGCGCTGTTCGAGCGTTTTCCCCAGGCCCGCGAAGGCCAGTTGTCGCGTTTGCGCGCGCGTCTGGTGAAAGGTGAAACACTGGCGGTACTGGCTCGGGGGTTCGAGTTGGGCGATTACCTGCGCCTGGGTTCCGGCGAATTGAAAAGCGGTGGTTTTCGCCGTGAGTCGATTCTCGCCGATGCCCTGGAAGCCCTGATCGGCGCCATTTACCTGGATGCCGGCATGGAAGCCGCGCGGGACCGGGTGTTGGCCTGGCTGACCTCGGAGTTCGACAGCCTGACGCTGGTGGACACCAACAAGGACCCCAAGACCCGGCTGCAGGAGTTTCTCCAGTCCCGGGCCTGCGACCTGCCGCGTTACGAAGTGGTGGATATCCAGGGTGAGCCGCACTGCCGGACGTTCTTCGTCGAGTGCGAGATCACCCTATTGAATGAAAAAAGCCGAGGTCAGGGTGTGAGCCGTCGTATTGCCGAACAGGTAGCGGCGGCATCGGCACTGATTGCCCTGGGCGTGGAGAATGGTAATGACTGATTCAACGGCAACACGCTGCGGCTACGTCGCCATCGTCGGCCGGCCGAACGTGGGCAAGTCCACGCTGCTGAACCATATTCTCGGGCAGAAACTGGCGATCACCTCGCGCAAGCCCCAGACCACTCGCCACAACATGCTCGGGATCAAGACCGAAGGCGCCGTGCAGGCGATCTACGTGGACACCCCGGGCATGCACAAGGGCGGCGAAAAGGCCCTGAACCGTTACATGAACAAGACTGCTTCGGCGGCGTTGAAAGACGTCGACGTGGTGATCTTCGTGGTGGATCGGACCCGCTGGACCGATGAGGACCAGATGGTCCTGGAGCGCATCCAGTACGTTGAAGGCCCGGTGATCGTGGCCTTGAACAAGACCGACCGGATCGAGGACAAGGCCGAGCTGATGCCGCACCTGAGCTGGTTGCAGGAGCAGTTGCCGAAGGCGCAGATCGTGCCGATCTCGGCGCAGCACGGGCACAACCTTGAGCACCTGGAAAGTCTGATCGCCTCGCACCTGCCGGAAAACGATCACTTTTTCCCGGAAGACCAGATCACCGACCGTAGCAGCCGTTTCCTGGCCGCGGAACTGGTGCGTGAGAAAATCATGCGTCAGATGGGCGCCGAGCTGCCGTACCAGATCACCGTGGAAATCGAAGAGTTCAAGCAGCAGGGCAAGACCCTGCATATCCATGCGTTGATCCTCGTCGAGCGTGATGGCCAGAAGAAGATCATCATTGGCGACAAGGGCGAGCGTATCAAGCGCATCGGTACCGAGGCGCGCAAGGATATGGAACTGCTGTTCGATTCGAAGATCATGCTCAACCTGTGGGTCAAGGTGAAGGGTGGCTGGTCCGATGACGAGCGTGCATTGCGTTCGTTGGGTTACGGCGACCTGTAACCCGAGGGGTCCCGCGCGCGGGCTTGTTGTGGCGAGCGGGCTTGCCCGCGCTGGGCTGCGAAGCGGCCCTAAAACCAGCGATCGCGGTGTGTCAGGTAGAACGCGGTGATCGGTTTTGCGACTGCTTCGCAGTCGAGCGCGGGCAAGCCCGCTCGCCACAATTAAGCCGTCGCATCCTTCAGAGACATTTATACGCCGATGTCCGCTAACCCACCTCCCAGCCAACCGGCCTACGTCCTGCACTCCCGTGCCTATCGCGAAAACAGCGCGCTGGTGGACTTCATCACTCCGCAGGGTCGCCTTCGCGCCGTGCTGCGCAGTGCGCGGGGCAAGGCCGGCACCCTGGCGCGGCCCTTCGTCCCCCTGGAAGTCGAGTTTCGCGGTCGCAGCGAGCTGAAGAACGTCGGCCGGATGGAAAGCGCGGGTGTCTCCACCTGGCTGGTGGGCGAGGCCCTGTTCAGCGGTCTCTACCTCAATGAGCTGTTGATCCGCCTGCTCCCCGCCGAAGACCCACACCCCGCGGTCTTCGACCACTACGCCGCGACCCTGCTGGCCCTGGCCGAAGGCCGAGCCCTCGAACCCTTGCTGCGCTCCTTTGAATGGCGGCTGTTGGACGACCTCGGCTACGGCTTTTCCCTGGACCTGGACATTCACGGCGAACCCGTGGCGGCGGACGGCTTGTACCGCCTGCAAGTCGACGCGGGCCTGGAGCGGGTCTACCTGTTGCAACCGGGCTTGTTCCAGGGCACCGAGCTGCTGGCCATGGCCCAGGCCGACTGGACGGCGGTGGGTGCGCTGTCGGCGGCCAAGCGCCTGATGCGCCAGGCCCTGGCAGTGCATCTGGGCGGCAAGCCGCTGGTCAGTCGCGAGTTGTTTCGCAAGTCCTGAGCAGGGGGCGGGCCGACTCATGGGGGTCAGGACCTCGACGCCGACTGCTGCTTCTGTGACGGCTCAACGCCCCGGTCATAACCCTCCACATGCGCATTCGCCTCACAGAACGGGCCGTAAAGGCCACGGCTGACGTGTATGCTGTGCGTCGAATCTTCCACTCTTCAGGAGTCTTTCCGTGAGCACCAGCACTCGTATCCTTCTCGGCGTGAACATCGACCACGTCGCCACCCTGCGTCAGGCCCGGGGCACACGTTATCCCGATCCGGTCAAGGCTGCGCTGGATGCCGAAGAGGCGGGCGCCGACGGCATTACCGTGCACCTGCGTGAAGACCGCCGACATATCCAGGAGCGCGATGTGCTGCTGCTCAAGGACGTGTTGCAGACGCGGATGAACTTCGAGATGGGCGTGACCGAGGAGATGATGGCGTTTGCCGAGCGCATTCGTCCGGCGCATATCTGCCTGGTCCCGGAAACCCGTCAGGAACTGACCACTGAAGGTGGCCTGGACGTGGCGGGGCAGGAAGAGCGGATCAAGGCGGCGGTGGAGCGTTTGAGCAAGATCGGCAGCGAAGTGTCGCTGTTCATCGATGCTGACGAGCGGCAGATCGCCGCGGCCAAGCGTGTCGGGGCACCGGCTATCGAATTGCACACCGGGCGTTATGCCGATGCCCATACCCCGGCTGAAGTGGCCGAAGAGCTGAAGCGGATCGCCGATGGCGTGGCGTTTGGCGTGGCCCAGGGCTTGATCGTCAATGCCGGGCATGGCCTGCATTACCACAACGTTGAAGCCGTGGCGGCGATCCCGGGGATCAACGAGCTGAACATCGGTCATGCGCTGGTGGCGCACGCGCTGTTCGTCGGGTTCAAGGGCGCGGTGTCGGAGATGAAGGCGCTGATCCTGGCGGCTGCGCCGAAGGCCTGATATCCCCCGGGAATCCCCAATCCGGTCGACGCTCGATTGCTCGCGATGACGTCCGTAAAGACGATACGAGGCTCAAGGGCCTCATCGCTGGCAAGCCAGCTCCTACAAAGACCTCGGCAGCACGATATTTTTGGGTGAGACGCGGTCCTGTAGGAGCCGGCTTGCTGGCGATGGCGTCCGCAAAACACTGCAAGGCTCAAAGGCCTCATCGCTGGCAAGCCAGCTCCTACAAAGACCTCGGCAGCACGATATTTTTGGGTGAGACGCGGTCCTGTAGGAGCCGGCTTGCTGGCGATGGCGTCTGCAAGAACACTGCAAGGCTCAAAGGCCTCATCGCTGGCAAGCCAGCTCCTACAAGGAGCGTGTCGATCGCCATTGTGCGTAAGCGGGCAAGACGGGATCTGCCGGGGAGACGGTCCCGGTCACAGCTGTGGCGGCTGCTCGGTCGGCTTGGTCTTGTCCACACCCGGCACATGCAGGTTGCTGTCCGCCACCTGGCTGCCTTCCAGCTGCGGCTGGGTCACCCAGGTCAGGATGTCGTAGTAACGGCGGATGTTGGCGACGAAGTGCACCGGCTCGCCGCCCCGCGCATAACCGTAGCGGGTCTTGCTGTACCACTGCTTCTGCGCCAGACGCGGCAGCATCTTCTTCACGTCCAGCCACTTGTTCGGGTTCAGGCCTTCCTTCTCGGCCAGCTTGCGCGCATCGTCCAGATGGCCGCTGCCGACGTTGTACGCCGCCAGGGCAAACCAGGTGCGGTCCGGCTCTTCAATCTGTTCGTCCAGCTGATCCTTCATATACGCCAGGTACTTGGCCCCGCCGCTGATGCTCTGCTTCGCATCCAGCCGGTTGGACACGCCCATCGCCTGGGCCGTGCTCTGGGTCAGCATCATCAGGCCGCGTACGCCGGTCTTGGAGGTGACCCCCGGTTGCCATAGCGATTCCTGGTAACCAATGGCCGCCAGCAGCCGCCAGTCGACTTTCTCTTCCTTGGCCGACGCCCGGAAATGCTTCTCGTACTTGGGCAGCCGCTGCTGCAAGTGCTGGGCGAAGGTATAGGCGCCGACGTAACCCAGTACATCGACATGCCCGTAATAACGATCTTTCAGGCGTTGCAAGGTGCCGTTCTTCTGCACCTTGTCGAGGTAGGCGTTGATCTCGTTGAGCAGGCTGTTGTCTTCCCCCGCAGCCACCGCCCAGCGCTGGCTGCGGGCGTCGCCGAGGTCGAAGGCGACCCGCACGTTGGGGAAGTAGACCTGGTTCATCGCCACTTCGTTGGAGTCCACCAGGGTCAGGTCGATCTGACCTTCATCGACCATGCGCAGCAGGTCGACCACCTCAACGGCGTCGGACTCTTCGTATTCGATAGCAGGATTCTGCTTTTTCAGCTCGGCGAGTTGTTCGGCATGGCTGCTGCCCTTGAGCACCGTGATGCGTTTGCCCACCAGGTCCGCCGGTGTGGTGGGGCGGGACTGGCCATTGCGATAGACGATCTGCGGGGTGACTTCGAGGTACGGGTGGGAAAAACGTGCTTGTAATTTGCGTTCGTCGCTGCTCACCAGACCGGCGGCCGCCAGCACCGGACCGTTGGGTTTGCCCAGTTGGCTGAACAGATCGTCGAGGTTGTCGGCGGTTTCGATCTCGAGCTTGACCCCCAGGTCATCGGCAAAGCGCTTGACCAGCTCGTACTCGAAGCCGGTTTCGCCGTTGCGATCCTGGAAATAGGTGGCCGGGCTGTTACGGGTGATCACCCGCAGTACACCGTCCTCCTTTACGCGCTCGAGTGTGCTGGGTTTATCAACACAGGCACCGAGCATCAGGAAGATTCCGGTTGCGATGAGCCACCTGGCACAGCGCGGGCGGAAAGCAGTAGGGAAGAACATTGGCGCAGTATACGCAAAGGACCCCGGCCGCCATATCTCGACAGAATCACGCCGGTCTGCTAGCGATCCCCGGGAAAGGCTGGAGGCTGTAGGAATGGGCTTTTGAGGGTGTATGAACTTTATAAAATAGTGCTTATGAATAATGGTAATGATATGTAGGAATGGGTGATTAGGCGTTGAGAGGCATTTGCTGTGAGGCAAGCGTGCCGTTTCGGGTGCCGTCGCGGGCGGTTTAGGCTAGAATGCACGGCCTCAAAGCACACCCCCTTCCCGAGGCTGTCCCGAAGATGTTGATCCTGCGCGGTGCTCCTGCCCTTTCCGCCTTTCGCCACAGCAAACTGCTCGAGCAACTGAGCCAAAAGGTTCCGGCTGTCAGCGGCTTGTATGCCGAGTTCGCCCATTTCGCCGAAGTGACCGGCGTGCTGACTGGCGACGAACAGCAAGTGCTGGCCCGTCTGCTGAAATACGGCCCGAGCGTGCCGGTCCAGGAGCCGACCGGTCGTCTGTTTCTGGTGTTGCCACGTTTCGGTACCATTTCGCCCTGGTCGAGCAAGGCCAGCGACATCGCGCGTAACTGCGGCCTGGGCAAAGTCCAGCGCCTGGAGCGTGGTATCGCTTTCTACGTCGCGGGCCAATTCAGCGAAGCCGAAGCCGAACTGATCGCTGCGACCCTGCATGACCGCATGACCCAGATCGTGCTGAGCACGCTGGAACAGGCTGCCGGCCTGTTCAGCCACGCCGAGCCGAAGCCGCTGACGGCCATCGATCTGCTGGGCGGTGGGCGCGCCGCACTGGAAAAAGCCAACGTCGAGCTGGGCCTGGCCCTGGCGGAAGACGAGATCGACTACCTGGTCGATGCGTTCAACGGCCTCAAGCGCAACCCCCACGACATCGAACTGATGATGTTCGCCCAGGCCAACTCCGAGCACTGCCGTCACAAGATCTTCAACGCCAGTTGGGATATCGACGGCCAGAGCCAGGAAAAAAGCCTGTTCGGCATGATCAAGAACACCTACCAGATGCACAGCGAAGGCGTTCTGTCGGCTTACAAGGACAACGCCTCGGTGATCGTCGGTAATGTCGCCGGACGTTTCTTCCCGGACCCTGAAACCCGCCAGTACGGCGCGGTGCAGGAGCCGGTGCACATCCTGATGAAAGTCGAGACCCACAACCACCCGACCGCGATTGCCCCGTTCCCGGGTGCCGCCACCGGTTCCGGTGGCGAGATCCGCGACGAAGGTGCAACCGGTCGCGGCGCCAAGCCGAAAGCCGGCCTCACCGGTTTCACCGTATCCAACCTGCAGATCCCCGGCTTCGAACAGCCGTGGGAAGTGCCGTACGGCAAGCCTGAGCGCATTGTGACCGCGCTGGACATCATGATCGAAGGCCCACTGGGTGGCGCCGCGTTCAACAACGAATTCGGTCGTCCGGCCCTGACCGGCTACTTCCGTACGTTCGAGCAATCCATCACCACGCCTCGTGGTGATGAAGTGCGCGGTTACCACAAGCCGATCATGCTGGCCGGCGGTATGGGCAACATCCGCGCCGAACACGTACAGAAAGCTGAAATCGTCGTCGGCTCCAAGCTGATTGTCCTCGGCGGCCCGGCGATGCTGATCGGCCTGGGCGGCGGCGCGGCGTCCTCCATGGCCACCGGCACCAGCTCGGCGGACCTGGACTTCGCTTCGGTACAGCGCGAAAACCCGGAAATGGAACGTCGCTGCCAGGAAGTCATCGACCGTTGCTGGCAGCTGGGCGACAAGAACCCCATCAGCTTTATCCACGACGTGGGTGCCGGTGGTCTGTCCAACGCCTTCCCGGAACTGGTCAACGACGGTGATCGCGGCGGTCGTTTCGAACTGCGCAACATCCCCAATGACGAGCCGGGCATGGCCCCGCACGAAATCTGGTCGAACGAATCCCAGGAACGTTATGTCCTGGCGGTCGGCGCGGCGGACTTCGAACGCTTCCAGGCCATCTGCGAGCGCGAGCGCTGCCCGTTCGCCGTGGTCGGCGAAGCCACTGCCGAGCCGCAGCTTACTGTCACGGATAGCCACTTCGGCAACAGTCCGGTGGACATGCCGCTGGAAGTGCTGCTGGGCAAGGCCCCGCGTATGCACCGTTCGGCGGTCCGTGAAACCGAGCTGGGCGACGATTTCGATCCGAGCACCCTGGCCCTGGCCGAATGCGTGGAACGTGTACTGCATCACCCGGCCGTGGCCAGCAAGAGCTTCCTGATCACCATCGGCGACCGCACCATTACCGGCCTGGTCTCCCGTGATCAGATGGTCGGCCCGTGGCAGGTCCCGGTGGCTGACGTTGCCGTCACCGCCACCAGCTTCGACGTCTACACCGGTGAAGCCATGGCCATGGGCGAGCGCACGCCGCTAGCCCTGCTCGACGCGCCGGCTTCCGGTCGCATGGCGATCGGCGAAACCCTGACCAACATCGCGGCTTCGCGGATCGGCAAGCTGTCCGACATCAAGCTGTCGGCCAACTGGATGTCCGCTGCCGGTCATCCGGGTGAAGACGCCCGCCTGTACGACACCGTCAAAGCGGTCGGTATGGAACTGTGTCCTGAATTGGGCCTGACCATTCCGGTGGGCAAGGACTCCATGTCCATGGCCACTCGCTGGAACGACGAGGGCGCCGACAAGAGCGTGACCTCGCCGCTGTCGCTGATCGTTACCGGTTTTGCGCCGGTTACCGATATTCGCCAGACCCTGACCCCGCAACTGCGCATGGACAAGGGCACCACCGATCTGATCCTGGTCGACCTCGGTCGTGGCCAGAACCGCATGGGGGCCTCGATCCTGGCCCAGGTCTACGGCAAGCTCGGCAAAGTGGCTCCGGACGTCGACGACGCCGAAGACCTGAAGGCTTTCTTCGCGGTGATCCAGGGCCTCAACGCCGACGGTCACCTGCTGGCCTACCACGACCGTTCCGATGGCGGCCTGCTGACTTCCGTGCTGGAAATGGCCTTTGCCGGTCATTGCGGCCTGCACCTGAATCTCGACGGCCTGGCGGAAACCTCCGCCGACCTCGCGGCCATCCTGTTCAACGAAGAGCTCGGTGCGGTGATCCAGGTTCGCCAGGACTCCACCCCGGACGTGTTGGCGCAATTCAGCGCTGCCGGCCTGGGCGACTGCGTATCGGTGATCGGCCAGCCGTTGAACAATGGCGAAGTCAGCATCACCTTCGACGGCGACACGGTCTTCACCGGCGAGCGTCGTCTGTTGCAGCGCCAGTGGGCGGAAACCAGCTACCGTATCCAGCGCCTGCGCGACAACGCCGAATGCGCCGACCAGGAATTCGACGTCCTGCTCGACGAGGGCAACCCGGGCCTGAGCTACAAGACCAGCTTCGATGTGAACCAGGACATCGCCGCGCCTTACATCAAGAAAGGCATTCGTCCACAGGTTGCCGTGCTGCGTGAGCAGGGCGTCAACGGCCAGGTGGAAATGGCTGCGGCGTTCGACCGTGCCGGCTTCAACGCCATCGACGTGCACATGAGCGATATCCTCGCCGGTCGCGTCGACCTGAACGACTTCAAGGGCATGGTCGCCTGCGGCGGCTTCTCCTACGGCGACGTGCTGGGCGCCGGCGAAGGCTGGGCCAAGTCGGCCCTGTTCAACGCCCGTGCCCGCGATGCCTTCCAGGGCTTCTTCGAGCGCAGCGACAGCTTCACCCTCGGCGTGTGCAACGGTTGCCAGATGATGTCCAACCTGCACGAGCTGATTCCGGGCAGCGAGTTCTGGCCGCACTTCGTGCGCAACCGCTCCGAGCAGTTCGAAGCGCGGGTGGCGATGGTGCAGATCCAGGAATCGAATTCGATCTTCCTGCAGGGCATGGCCGGTTCGCGCATGCCGATCGCCATCGCCCACGGCGAAGGCCATGCCGAGTTCGAAAACGAGGAAGCCCTGCTGCAAGCCGACCTGTCGGGTTGCGTGGCGATGCGTTTCGTCGACAACCACGGCAAGGTCACCCAGGCCTACCCGGCCAACCCGAACGGCTCGCCGCGCGGGATCACCGGGCTGACCAGCCGCGACGGTCGCGTCACCATCATGATGCCGCACCCTGAGCGAGTGTTCCGTGCCGTGCAGAACTCCTGGCGCTCGGAAGACTGGAACGAAGACGCGCCATGGATGCGCATGTTCCGCAACGCCCGGACCTGGGTTAACTAAGCGGTCATGTACAAGCTCAGCTTTTTCGTTCCGCCGAGCCATGTGGAACAGGTCAAGAGTGCCGTATTCGCCGCCGGAGGCGGGCGGATCGGTGCTTATGACCAGTGTGCGTGGCAGGTGCTGGGTCAAGGCCAGTTTCGCCCGTTGGACGGCAGCCAGCCGTTTCTCGGGCAGACCGGTGTGGTCGAGCAGGTGGAAGAATGGAAGGTTGAGCTGGTGGTGGCGGACGCCTTGATCGAGGCGGTGGTGTTGGCGCTCAAGCAGAGCCACCCCTACGAAACACCGGCTTATGAAGTCTGGCGTTTGGCGGATTTCTGACCGGTTGCCGGTCTGTGGGCCGTTTCACCGCTTTCACAAAACCCGCCACCTCGGCGGGTTTTGCTTGTCTGGAGATAGCCCGTTTCCAGTGCCTCGCAATGGCTTCCAATCGTGGGGAACCCCTCGATCGCTAGTCTTGAGGCGGAGGCATCTTTCTCTCGCCGACGCACTCGACCGGCAGGCCCACACCTTTGTCGAACCGGCACGCAGACGTCAGCAGCTCGGCCTTGATACCGCCGATGAACGCGACAGCGCCTTCACGTCCGCCGGTGTTAGGTCCTGACAGATCCACCGCCACGCTATCGGGTTTGACTTCATACACCCAGCCACCGTTCTGCGCATCCGCGACCGCCCAGTTCCGGGCGTCGGTATAGTCGCGAAACGCGACGACGACCGAGTTGGTGAAGGCGGGCGATTCCGGGTTGCTCGCCAATCTCAAGTTGGGTGCCAGTGAGTTCCTGGCTCGCAATCCATGGGCCAGTGCGTCCGCTCCCTGTACGGGGTTGATGATCGAGGAGCCGACTGCCCAGAAGGAACGTGTGCTCGTGACCCATGCCAGGCCTTCTGGAGGCGTCACCTGGCTCCAGTCTATGGACATTGCCGCGACCTCCAATCGGCTCTCCTGGCCGGTGGGTTCGCGGTAGGCCGGGTTCGTGACGCAATCAGCGGCATTGTCCTTCTTGCACGCCTGCTTGATAAAGCGCCCTTTGACCCCGCCCGGGAAGCTGATCTCTTCCTCACTGACAATCGGTCCTCCCGATTTTTCCTGGTCGATGCCATGGGGGGCCCTGAACTCGAACACCCATTCCTTGGCGAAACTCTGGGCGATCCGCTGGCTGCGTGTCGTGCTGCTATAGACCGAACGTGCCGCCCCGGCCCCGTGGTTGAACCAGTCGTACATCCACTCGTTGCCGGGGAAATTCACGGCTTTAGGCAAGAGCCCGACCTGGAAGGCCTCAAGCCCCTGATCCGTGGTGTCGCCCCGATAGAGCGTGTCCATGTCGGTTCGCCAATGCAGGGAGGGTTTGCTTTCGCGGATCGGCACGCTGGCATCCGCCGTCACCTGAAGCCAGGCTTGATACCAGGGCTCCTCGTCTCCCTGAGGCGTTCCCGCGCCCCACACGTGGCTGCCCGGTTGCCAGGCAGCTGCCAATACCACCACGGCGACAGACGCCGCCCGTATAAAACCGCCATGTTTCTTCATGATTTGATGCCTCATCCAGAACGCTCAAGCCATGCCGAATCACATACGTCATGACTACACATTCTTCGACGTGACACCTTTCACTGCTTCTGCCGGATAAGGCTCCGCTGAACGGAGCCTCGGTCCACAGCGTGAACCCTGAGTGTAGATTGTCGTCGCGACTAGAGCGGCGCGGCACAGGTTTCCCTGCGGTTCAGTAGCGCCCTCAATGCTTCACTGATGCCGCCGGCCTGGTTTCCCACCAACACATGCCAGGCTCCGCCTTCCACCTGGCTGACACCCTGGCAGCCGAGGACTTTCAGGTCCGCTTCCGATAGCCGCCGGACATCCTCGAGCTGTACCCGCAGCCGCGTCTGGGCGACACACTCCAAGGTGAGCACATTGTCTTTCCCACCCAGCGCGTCCAACCATTGCCCGAGCTGTTGCGCACTGATTGCAAGCGACTCGGCAGGCATCGGTGCACTCGCTACCTTGTCGATCGAACCCGTCACGGGCAAGGCCAGACGGATCTCATCGGCAATGCTGTCGGCCAGTGGCCCGACCACCACTTGCAGACTGCCGCCGTGGCCCGGCCGTACCACCGCCACCGCCCCAAGGTTTTTCAGCTCGGCGTCCACGGCCTTGTCCCGATCCAGCAGTTCCAGCCGCAGGCGGGTGGTGCAGGCACCGACCGTCAGCAGGTTGGCGGCGCCGCCCAGGGCCTGGATATAAGCGGCTGCCCGTTGGTTCTCGCTGAGGATCCGGGTGGCGGTAGCGCTGGCGATGTTTTCGCGTCCGGGCGTCTTCAGGTCGAAGCGACGGATGCAGAAGTCGAACACAAAGTAGTAGAGCAGGGCATAGGCCAGACCCACCGGGAACACCAGCCAGCCGTTGGTGGACTTGCCCCAGCCCAGGGCCATGTCGATGGCGCCGCCGGAGAAGGTGAAGCCCAGGTGGATGTTCAAGGCATTGGTCACCGCCATCGACAGCCCGGTCAACAAGGCATGCAGCACATACAACATCGGCGCGAGGAACATGAAGGCGAATTCGATCGGTTCGGTCACCCCGGTGAGGAACGAGGTCAGGGCCATCGACAGCAACAGCCCGCCCATCAGCTTGCGCCGCTCCGGCAGGGCATTGCGGTACATCGCCAGGCAGGCCGCCGGAAGGCCGAAGACCATTACCGGGAACATGCCGGTCATGAACTGCCCACCCTTCGGGTCGCCGGCGAAGTAACGCGCCAGGTCACCGGTGACCACCAATCCGGTTTCGGGCGAGGTGTAGCTGCCGAACACGAACCACATCATGTTGTTGAGGATGTGGTGCAACCCGGTGACGATCAGCAGCCGGTTGAAGAAACCGAAGACAAAGGCCCCGAGGCTGCCGCTCTCGACCATCAGCAGGCCGAGGCTGTTGATGCCGCTCTGGATCGGCGGCCAGATAAAGCCGAACAGCACCCCCAGGCCCACCGCCGAGAACCCGGTGACAATCGGCACGAAGCGCCGCCCGCCGAAAAACGCCAGGTATTCCGGCAGCTTGATGTCCTTGAAGCGGTTGTACAGCGCGCCGCCCAGCAGGCCGCTGATGATCCCGGCGAGCATGCCCATGTTGATGCTCGCATCGAGCACCTTGAGGGTGGCGATCAGCACCAGGTAACCGATGGCCCCCGCAAGACCTGCAGTGCCATTGTTGTCCCGGGCGAAACCCACGGCGATGCCGATGGCGAAGATCAGTGCCAGGTTGGCGAAGATGGTATTGCCGGCATCGTGGATGATGGCGATGTTCAGCAGGTCGGTATCGCCCAGGCGCAGCAGCAAGCCGGCAATCGGCAGGATGGCGATGGGGAGCATCAACGCCCGTCCCAGGCGTTGCAGACCTTCGATGAAGAACTGGTACATGACGTGTCTCCTTCTTGTTGTTGTGGGCAGGCCTTGGATCAATCAGCCCAGGGGCCAGTGTTGGCGACAGGCTTCACGGACTTTCGCGGCGCTGCCCAGGTGCAGCAGCGACGGAACGATCCGCCGACATTCGGCGGCATCCAGGCTGCGTACCCGGGCCTTGATCTCGCCAATTTGCGGAGTACTGACGGACAGCTCGGTGACCCCCAGGCCAATCAGCACCGGGGTCGCCAGCGGGTCGGAGGCCAGCGCGCCGCAGACCCCGACCCAACGTTTATGCAGGGCGGCACCGGCACAGGTCTGGGCCATCAGCCGCAGTAGCGCCGGGTGCAGGGCGTCGACCCGGGCGGCGAGGCCGGCGTGGTCGCGGTCCATGGCCAGGGTGTACTGCGACAGGTCGTTGGTGCCGATGGACAGGAAGTCCGCATGCTCGGCCAATTGTTCGGCCAGCAGGGCCGCCGAAGGCACTTCGATCATCACCCCCAGCTCCGGGCGCAGGTTGAGCCCCATCTCGCCGGCCAGTTCGTCCAGGCGTCGACGCACCTGCAGCAGTTCGTCGACTTCGCTGATCATCGGCAGCAGGATCCGGCAACGTTGCAGTGGGCTGACCTGCAGCAGGGCGCGCAGTTGCTGGTCGAGCAGTTCCGGTTGCGCCTGGCCCAGGCGGATGCCCCGCAGGCCCAGCACCGGGTTGGCTTCCACCGGCAGCGGCAGGTAATCGAGTTGCTTGTCGCCGCCGACATCGATGGTGCGGATGATCACCGGGCGGTAGCCCATGGCGTCCATCACGCCCTGATAGGCACGGCGTTGTTCCTCTTGATCCGGTGCGCTGCGGCGCTCGACGAAGAGGAACTCGGTGCGCAACAGGCCGACGCCGTCGGCACCGTGGCGGTGGGCCTCGCCGGCTTCGCTGGCCGAGGCGACATTGGCCGCCACTTCGATCGTCAGGCCATCGCGGGTCTCGGCCGGTAATTGGGCCTGGGACTGCTGTTGCTGGCGGCGCAATTGCTGTTGCTCGTGGGCCTGGGCGACGCCTTCGCGGCGGGCCGCATCGGGCCTCAGTTCAAGGCGGCCCCGGTCGGCGTCGAGGACCACCACCTGGCCGGGGGCGATGTCCAGCAGGTCGGCGCCCAAGGCCACCAGGCAGGGCAGGCCCTTGCTTCGCGCCAGGATCGCCACGTGGGAGGTCGCACCGCCGCTGGCCATGCACAACCCGGCCACCTGTTGCTGGCTGAGCAGCAACAGGTCCGAGGGTGTCAGTTCCTGCGCGGCGACAATGGCGCCGGGATGCAGGTCGTAGTGCGCGGCCTCGCCCAGCAGGGCACGCAACACTTGTTGCCGGAGATCGCGCAGGTCGTTGGCGCGCTCGGCCAGCAGCGGATTGCCGAGATTGAGCAGGACCTGGCATTGCGCTTCGATCGACTGGTCCCAGGCATGGGTCGCGGCCTGGCCGGTTTCGATGGCGTGGCTTGCGGCATCCAGTAGAGCGGGGTCTTCGAGCAAGGCCAGGTGGGCGTTGAAGATGTCCTCTTCTTCGCTGTCTTTGCGCTGGCGGGCCTGGATCAGCGTGCCGTGGATGTCCGCGCGGACTTTTTCCAGGGCGGCGTCCAGCGCTTGCAATTGTTCATCGGCAATGTGCCCGCCGGTGTCCGGCGCCAGGGCGATGGCGCTCAGGCGTACCAGTGGGCCACTGACCAGGCCGGGTGAGGCGCACACACCCTGGAGCACGCCATCTTCCCTCGGTTGTTGCGCGGTTGCCTTGAGCTGGGGCAGCGCCGAATGGCCGGCATTGCCCAGGGGTGTACGCAACACCTTCAGCAGAGCCTGCAACGCCGCCTCGCGGTCCGGGCCACGGCAACTGATCTGCACTTCCTGCTGTTCGCCGACGCTGAGCCCCATGATGCCGATCAGGCTGTCGAGGGCGGCGGATTGATCGCCCAGGTGCAGGCGGGCGCTGCAATTGAAGCCCTGGGCGGTCTGGCGCAGCAATGCCGCCGGACGCGCATGCAGGCCGCCGTGATGGGCGACCCGGGCGCTGCCGCGAACTTCGTCGGTGTCAGTGGTCGGCGCAGTCGCGCGCTGTTCGGCGTTGCGATGGGCGACGATGTGCAGCAAGGGTTCGCCGACCTTGACCTGGGTCCGGGCGACGGGCTGCAGGTCGTAATGCTCGCCGTTGGTCAGGATCACCAGGCTCACCAGGCTTTTGCACTGGCGGGCGACCTTGTCCAGGTCGACCCGCAGCAAGGCCTGGCCTTCCTGCACCCGCTCGCCTTCCCCGACCAGCAGGGCAAAACCCTCGCCTTGCAGCTCGACGGTATCCAGGCCCAAGTGCAGCAGCAGCTCGGCGCCGTTATCGCTGCGCAGGGTCAGGGCGTGCCGGGTTCGGGCGATATGGATGATCTCGCCGGCACAGGGTGCATGCAGGCAATTGTTGAGCGGGTCGATGGCCAGTCCCGGACCCATGGCGCCGCTGGCGAATACCGCATCGTCGACGTCGGCAAGCGGGAACACGGGACCGCTCAACGGTGCGCTGAGGGTGATGTTGTTCTTGTTATGCATGGCGCTGTACTCGTCAGTGGGTACGGGTGACTTTGCTCAGGTGGCGCGGTTGGTCGGGGTCCATGCCACGGGCCACGGCCAGGTGGGCGGCCATCACGTAGAAACTCTGGATGGCCAGGATCGGGTCGAGGGCCGGGTGTTCGGCGCAACACAGGTCCAGGTCACGTTCGGCCACGTCCGGCGGTGCCGCCAGCAGCACCCGGGCACCGCGCTGGCGCATCTCGGCGGCGAGCTTGAGCAGCCCGGCCTGCTCGGCACCCCGTGGGGCGAAGACCAGCAACGGATAGCCGGCGTCGATCAGGGCCATGGGGCCGTGACGGACTTCCGCGCTGCTGAAGGCCTCGGCCTGGATCGCCGAGGTTTCCTTGAATTTCAGTGCCGCTTCCTGGGCGATGGCAAAACCGGCGCCACGGCCGATCACCATCAACCGTTCGCAGTCGCGCAGGGTCTCGATGGCTTTGCTCCAGTCGCGGGTGGCGGCCTGGCGCAGGCCTTCCGGCAGGGCCTGTCCGGCGGCGAGCAGCGCCGGGTCCTGGTGCCAGTGGCCGAGCAGTTGGGCACTGGCGCTGAGGGTGGCGATAAAGCTCTTGGTCGCGGCGACGCTTTGTTCCGGCCCGGCCAGCAGCGGGATCGCGTATTCGCAGGCGGCTTCCAGGGGGGAGTCGGGCGCATTGACCAAGGCCACCGTCAGGGCGCCGCGTTCGCGCAGCAGGCACAGGCTGTCCACCAGGTCCGGGCTCTGGCCGGACTGGGAGAAGGCCAGCACGGCCTGGCCGCTGACCTGCAGCGGCGAGTGTTGCAGGGTCACCACCGACATCGGCAGGGACGCCACCGGGACCCCGGTCTGCTGCATGGCGATATAGGCGAAGTAGCTGGCGGCATGGTCGGAGCTGCCCCGGGCGACGGTCATCACCACCTGTGGCGGTTGCTCGCGCAGCCGTGCGCCCAGGGCCATCAGCCGCTCATCGAGCTGCTGCAACTGGCGGCTGACCGCCTCGTGGGCCGACAGCGCCTCTTCAAGCATTCTGGAAGTCAACGGCTTCTCCTTCGACCATGATCGAGGTCAGTGTCAGTGAACGGTCCAGGCGCACACAGTCGGCCCAACTGCCGGGTTGCAGGCGCCCGCGCTCGGGCAGGCCGAGGTAGTCGGCGGGAAATTGCGACAGGCGTTGCGAGGCTTCGGCTAGGGGCAGGCCGATCTTCACCAGATTGCGCAGGGCCTGGTCCATGGTCAGGGTGCTGCCGGCCAGGGTGCCGTCGGCCAGGCGCACGCCGCCCAGACATTTGGTCACGGTGTGGCTACCGAGCTTGTACTCGCCGTCCGGCATGCCGGCCGCCGCCGTGGAATCGGTGACGCAATACAGGCAGGGAATCGAGCGCAGGGCCACGCGCATGGCGCCGGGGTGCACATGCAACAGGTCGGGGATCAGTTCGGCGTAGCGGGCGTGGGCCAGGGCGGCGCCGACGATGCCCGGCTCGCGGTGATGCAGCGGGCTCATGGCGTTATACAGGTGGGTGAAGCTGGTGGCGCCGGCTTCGAGGGCGGCCACGCCTTCTTCATAGCTGCCCAGGGTATGGCCGATCTGCATGCGGATGCCACGGGAACTGAGGTCGCGGATCAACGGCGCGTGGCCGGCGATTTCCGGGGCGATGGTGATCACCCGGATCGGTGCCAGGCGCAGGTAGTCCTCGACCTCGGCGCTGATCGCGGTGTGGGCGAAGTTCGGTTGCGCCCCCAGTTTGCCGGGGTTGATGAACGGACCTTCCAGGTGCACGCCGAGGACCCGGGCGGTGCCGGGCTGGCGTTGTTCGCAATAGACCCCGAGTTGGCCGAGGATCAGGCTGATTTCCTCGGGCGGCGCGGTCATGGTGGTGGCCAGCAGCGAGGTGGTGCCGAAGCGCAAGTGGGTGCGGGCGATGGTCTCGAAGGCGTCGCCGCCCTCCATGATGTCCTTGCCGCCGCCGCCGTGGACGTGCAGGTCGATAAAGCCCGGCAGCAGGTACGGCAGGTCGTTTTCCTGCGGATCGCAGGGCGTGCCCTCGATCTGCGTGACCTTGCCGTGCTGGTGCAGCAGGCGACCGCGAATCCAGCCTTGCGGGGTGAGAATGTTGTCTTCGGACATGGCAGGCTCTCTGAACAGGCTAACGCCGCAGTTCGGCGACGAAGTCGTAGTAATCGTTACGGCAGTAGGTGTCGGTCAGCTCGATGGGGGTGTTGTCCTCGAGGTAGCCGACACGGGTCATCAGCAGCATCGCGGTGCCGGGCTCGATGCCCACCAGCGCGGCGAATTCGGCCGAGGCGTTGATCGCGCGAATATGTTGCAGGGCCCGCACCACGGGACGGCCGATGCTGTCGAGAAAGGCGTAGAGCGAATCGCCGATGGCCTCGGGGTCGGGCAGCAGGGCGGCGGGCAGGGTGCTCATCTCGATGGCCATGACGGTGTCGTCGGCGGTACGCAGGCGCTTGAGCCGAGTGACCTGGTCCCGTGGCGACAAGGCCAGGCGGATCAATTCCTCATGGCTCGGCAGGGCGATTTCACGCTCCAGCCAGCGTGAGCCGGGGACAAAGCCCTTGGCCCGCAACCGTTCGCTGAAACTCGACAGGCGTGACAGCGGTTGTTCCAGGCGTGGGGTGATAAAGGTCCCGGAGCCTTGGCTGCGGCGGATCAGGCCTTGTTCGAGGAGAATTTCCAGGGCTTTGCGCGCGGTGACGCGGGAAATGCTCAACAGCTCGCTCAGGTTGCGCTCCGAGGGCAGTGCCTGTTCGGCTTTCCACTGGCCGGCATGGATCGCCGCTTCCAGGTTGCGTGCCAACTGCAGGTACAGCGGTGTCGGCTGGGACTCGTCGGGTCGCAGGGCGAGGATGTCGTTCATATAGGATTTTTCCTGTGCGTTTGTTAGATGTTTTGCACTCGGACAGTGGTGATGAAAGTAATACCACTTGAATACCATGTCAATGCCAGTGGTTTCGTGCGAGTGCAATAAAAACGCCCGTCATGGGGGACATGACGGGCGTCGGATAGATCAGTGGTATCAGGATGGTGTGGTCAGATCAGGGGCGGATTTCCACCATGGTGCCGTCCTTGACCAGTCCCCAGACCTCGCGCATGTCGACATTGCGCATGGCCACGCAGCCGTCGGTCCAGTCCAGGGTGTGGAACAACTGCTCCGGGTAATCCTCGGAGTCCGGGGTGCCGTGGATCATGATCATGCCGCCGGGGTCGACATTTTCACGGCGGGCGCGGGCCGAATCGCTGATATTGGGGTAGGACAGGTGCATCGACAGGTTGTATTTGTCACTGGTCTTGCGCCAGTCCACCCAATAGAAACCTTCGGGTGTGCGTCGGTCGCCGGCGATCAGTTTCTGCCCCTTGGGGTTTCGCCCCAGGGAAATACGGTAGGTCTTCAGTGGCTTGCCGTCGCTGATCAGTTGCAACTGATGGGCGGACTTGAGGACCAGGATCTTCTCGATGACCCTGCCGTTTAGCGGATCGGCGGCAGAGGCCTGGGACAGAGTGGCGAACGACAGGCAGAAGACAACGAACAACCAGCGCATTAAAACGGTATCCCTGAAGGTGAAGCGTTTCTGATTATTTATTCGGGGGTGCTGCGTGGCATCATCGGCGGCACGGCTTCGCTGCGAACCGGGTACTGCTCGGTCGGGCGGTCGGCGTAGAAGCATTCCAGGGTCCGTCCCACGGTGCGGAACGCCAGCTCGGACCAGGGGATCTCATGTTCTTCGAACAGGCGGACCTCCAGGCTTTCTTCGCCGGCGGCAAATTCCAGGTCCACCAGTTCGGCACGGTAGAACACATGCACCTGGTTGATGTGCGGCACGTCGATAAGCGTATAGATGCTCAGGTTACGCACCTGTGCGCAAGCCTCTTCCAGGGTTTCCCGGCGAGCGGCCTGTTCCACGGTCTCGCCGTTTTCCATAAAGCCGGCGGGCAGCGTCCAGTAACCCCGGCGCGGCTCGATGGCGCGGCGGCAGAGCAGGACCTGAGTACCCCAGACCGGCAGGCAGCCGGCGACGATATTCGGGTTCTGGTAATGAATGGTGTCGCAGTGGTCGCAGACAAACCGCAGGCGTGTGTCGCCCTCGGGTATGCGTTGACTCACCGGTTTGCCGCATTGGCTACAGAACTTCATGCTGGATTCTCTTGGCGATACGCCTATCTTCGCGTGGGCGGCGGTCTGTCGGCAAGTTGTGCTTTCGCGACATGCCCGTGTCGGGGGCTTGGGCAGTTCACTTCTTTTGGTGCATGATGCCGGGTAAGCCGCAAATCGAGATCAGCCATGCTGGATGAGTTACTTCGACGGGTCAGCAGCCATACGCCCCGCCCCCTGGAAACGGACCGTCGTTTTCCCGAGGCGGCGGTACTGGTGCCCATCACTCGCAGTGACGAACCGGAACTGGTGCTGACCCTGCGCGCCAGCGGTCTGTCGACCCACGGTGGCGAAGTGGCTTTCCCCGGTGGCCGCCGTGACCCCGAGGACCCGGACCTGATCTTCACCGCCCTGCGCGAAGCCGAAGAGGAAATCGGCCTGGCCCCGGGGTTGGTGGAAATCATCGGGCCGCTCAGTCCGCTGATCTCCCTGCACGGGATCAAGGTCACGCCTTATGTCGGGGTGGTGCCGGACTTTGTCGACTACCGGGCCAATGACGCCGAGATCGCCGCGGTGTTCAATGTGCCGCTGGCGTTTTTTCGCGAGGACCCGCGCGAGCATACCCACCGTATCGACTACCAGGGCCGCAGCTGGTACGTGCCCAGCTACCGCTTTGGTGAGTACAAGATCTGGGGGCTGACGGCGATCATGATCGTCGAGTTGGTCAACCTGTTGTATGACGCCCGGATCAGCCTGCACAATCCCCCCGAGCGTTTTATCAATATCTAGAATCACCGTTCAGGTGGTCGCAAGCCGTGAGGAAAACCCTATGAAATACCGTCTGGGCGATGCCCGGGTCGAGACGCATCCGCAAAGCTGGGTGGCGCCCAATGCGACCCTGGTCGGCAAGGTCCGGCTGGAGGAGGGTGCCAGTGTCTGGTTCAATGCTGTGTTGCGCGGCGACAACGAGCTGATCCTGATCGGCCGTAACAGCAATGTGCAGGACGGCACGGTGATGCACACCGACATGGGCTATCCGCTGACCATCGGCACCGGGGTGACCATCGGTCATAACGCCATGCTTCATGGTTGCACGGTGGACGATTACAGCCTGATCGGTATCAACGCGGTGATCCTCAACGGCGCGAAGATCGGCAAGCATTGCATCATCGGGGCCAATGCCCTGATCGGCGAGAACAAGGAAATTCCCGACGGTTCGCTGGTGATGGGCTCGCCGGGCAAGGTGGTCCGCGAGTTGACCGAGGCGCAGAAGAAAATGCTCGAAGCCAGCGCCGCCCACTATGTGCACAACGCCCAGCGTTATGCCCGGGACCTGGCGGTCGACGAGGCATGAGTACGATCGAACGTCCGGTGGCGTCGCCTTGCGTGAGCGTTTGCGCGCTGGATGAGCAGGACATCTGCATCGGTTGCCAGCGCACGGTGGCGGAGATCACCCGCTGGAGCCGGATGGACAATGTCGAGCGGCGCGAGGTGCTGGCGCTGTGTCATGAGCGGGCCCGCGCCAGCGGCTTGCTGTGGATACCGAACGCCAAAACCTGATTAGCCGGTTGTGGCGACTGGCCCTTGTGGCGAGCGGGCTTGCCCGCGTTCGGCTGCGAAGCAGTCGTAAAACCATGGTCTCCGTTATTTCTGATACACGGTGATTGCAGATTTTAGGGCCGCTTCGCGCCCCAGCGCGGGCAAGCCCGCTCGCCACACTTGTGTGATCCCTTCAAGGCTTTGGGGTAACCTATACGGCTACATAGACAAGGTAGTCTGCAACCCATGCTCTTTCTTATCGCCTACATCGCCAGCGTCGTGCTGATCAACTTCGCCTTCTCCGCCGCGCCGCACCTGGACATCATCTGGTCGGCTTGGGGCGGCTTGGTGTTTATCCTGCGCGACATGGTGCAGACCCGCTTCGGTCACGGCGCGATTGTCGCGATGATCGCGGCGCTGCTGCTGTCCTACTTCACCTCCGAGCCGGCCATCGCCCTGGCGAGCGCCACCGCCTTCGCGATTTCCGAATGCATCGACTGGCTGGTGTTCAGCATCACCAAGCGCCCGCTGCACGATCGCCTGTGGATAAGTTCGGCACTCAGCATCCCGCTGGACACCTTTATCTTCTTCGGCCTGATCGGCGCGCTGACCCCGGGGGTGATCCTCACGGCCCTGGGCTCGAAATTCGCCGGGGTGACCTGCGTCTGGCTGGCCATGGCCTGGCGGATGCGCAAGGCCGCGCTTTCCAGCTGAAGTCGCGCCCGTTCGGTTCATGTCCCGCTCAGTTCATGTAAAATGCCGGCCTTTCTTACCGACAGGTGCCTGATTGTGCAGGCGCCGTCGCTGATCTTGCTTCCTTGAGGACCTGAAATGACCCGTATCGGAACTCCACTGTCGTCGACCGCGACCCGCGTATTGCTCTGTGGCTGTGGTGAGCTGGGCAAGGAAGTGGTGATCGAGCTGCAACGCCTGGGCGTCGAAGTGATCGCCGTCGACCGTTACGCCGATGCGCCGGCCATGCAGGTGGCGCATCGCAGCCACGTGATCAATATGCTCGACGGCGCGGCCCTGCGGGCGGTGATTGAGGCCGAGAAGCCGCATTTCATCGTCCCGGAAATCGAAGCCATCGCCACCTCGACCCTGGTGGAACTGGAAGCCGAAGGTTTCACCGTGGTGCCGACCGCCCGTGCCGCGCTACTGACCATGAACCGTGAAGGCATCCGTCGCCTGGCCGCCGAAGAGTTGCAACTGCCGACTTCGCCTTACCACTTCGCCGACACCTTCGAGGCCTACAGCCAGGCCGTCACGGACCTGGGCTTCCCGTGTGTGGTCAAGCCGGTGATGAGTTCGTCGGGCAAGGGCCAGAGCTTGCTGCGCAGCGTCGACGACGTGCAGAAGGCCTGGGACTACGCCCAGGAAGGCGGGCGTGCCGGCAAGGGCCGGGTGATTGTCGAAGGGTTTATCGACTTCGACTACGAAATCACCCTGCTGACCGTTCGTCATATTGGCGGCACCACGTTCTGTGCGCCGGTCGGCCACCGTCAGGAGAAGGGCGACTATCAGGAATCCTGGCAGCCGCAGGCCATGAGCCCGTTGGCCCTGGCCGAGTCGGAGCGGGTTGCCAAGGCGGTGACCGAGGCCCTCGGTGGTCGCGGGATGTTTGGCGTCGAGTTGTTTATCAAGGGCGACCAGGTCTGGTTCAGCGAAGTATCGCCGCGTCCCCATGACACCGGCATGGTCACCATGATTTCCCAGGACCTGTCGCAATTCGCGCTGCACGCCCGGGCGATTCTTGGTT
This sequence comes from Pseudomonas gingeri, assembly GCF_013386165.1. Taxonomy (GTDB): domain Bacteria; phylum Pseudomonadota; class Gammaproteobacteria; order Pseudomonadales; family Pseudomonadaceae; genus Aquipseudomonas; species Aquipseudomonas gingeri_C. Next base: position 360,504 of record NZ_JACAOS010000001.1, read on the forward strand.
TGCCGATTCCGTTGATCCGTCAGTTCGGTCCGTCGGCGTCGGCGGTGATCCTGGTGGAAGGGCAATCGACCCAGACCGCGTTTGCCAACCTCGGTGTGGCATTGAGCGAGCCGGATACCGCCTTGCGTCTGTTCGGCAAGCCGGAAGTCAACGGCCAGCGCCGCATGGGCGTGGCCCTGGCGCGTGACGAGTCGATCGAAGCCGCACGGGCCAAGGCGACCCGCGCTGCGCAGGCGGTTGTGGTCGAGCTGTAACCGCGGCGCGCCCATCGCCAGCAAGCCGGCTCCCACAAGATTGCGTCGTCCACCACAGGGTGGTTTGACGCAAATCCTGTGGGGCCTGCTGATTTCTGCAAGGTCATGCCGTTCACATTCATGCGGTATGACACAAGTCCTGTGGGGCCTGCTGATTTCTGCAAGGTCATGCCGTTCACATTCATGCGGTATGACACAAATCCTGTGGGAGCCGGCTTGCTGGCGATCCGCCAAAGGCGGCCATTCCCCCGTAGCGCTTCAGCCCACCTTGTTCAAATCGTTGTAGCGCGTTTCCTTCAAACAGAAAATCGCCATCAGGCTCAGCACCGCCGCCCCCGACACATACCCGCCGACCCAGCTCAATCCCCCCATCGTCACCAGCTTCTGGGCAAAGAACGGCGCCGCCGAGGCCCCGACGATTCCCCCCAGGTTATACGCCGCCGAGGCGCCGGTATAACGCACGTGGGTTGGAAACAGCTCCGGCAGCAACGCGCCCATCGGTGCGAAGGTAATCCCCATCAGGAATAGCTCAAGGCACAGGAACAGCGCGACTCCAGTGGTCGAGCCATGGCCCAGCAACGGCTCCATGCTGAAACCGGACAACAGCGCCAGCACGCCACCCAGAATCAGCACCGGCTTGCGCCCGAAGCGGTCGCTGGCCCAGGCTGCCAGTGGCGTTGCCGCGGCCATGAACAGCACGGCGAAACACAGCAGCCCGAGGAAGGTCTCGCGACTGTAGCCGAGGTTGGCCACCCCGTAGCTCAGGGAAAACACCGCCGAGATATAGAACAGCGCATAACACACGACCATGGCCAGCGAGCCGAGCAGCACCGGTGCCCAATAGTGGCTGAACAGCTCGACCAGCGGCATCTTCACCCGCTCCTGGCGGGCCACGGCATTGGCGAAGATCGGCGTTTCCTCAAGCTTGAGGCGCACATACAGGCCGACCATCACCAACGCGGCGCTGAGCAAAAACGGAATACGCCAGCCCCAGGCGCGGAACTGTTCGTCGCTCAGGGTCATGGCCAGGATCAGGAACAGACCGTTGGCGGCGAGAAAACCAATGGAGGGACCCAATTGCGGAAACATGCCGAACCAGGCGCGTTTGCCTTCGGGGGCGTTTTCGGTCGCCAGCAGCGCGGCCCCGCCCCATTCCCCGCCAAGCCCCAGGCCTTGACCGAAGCGCAGCAGGCACAAGAGGATCGGTGCCCAGGCGCCAATGGTGGCATAACCCGGCAGCACGCCAATCAGCGTGGTGCAGACACCCATCAGCAGCAACGAGGCGACCAGCGTCGATTTTCGCCCGATGCGGTCACCGAAGTGGCCGAACAGGATCGAGCCCAGCGGGCGGGCGAGGAAAGCGATACCAAAGGTCAGGAAGGCCGAGAGCATCTGTGCGGTGCCGTCGGTCTGGGGGAAAAACACCGGCCCGATCACCAGGGCGGCGGCGGTGGCGTAGACGTAGAAGTCGTAGAACTCGATGGCTGTGCCGATAAAACTGGCGGTCGCCACGCGGGCGGTCGAGTTCAGCGGTTTGTTCGGTGTGGTTGTTTCAAAGGTCGTGCTGGAAGTCATTGCGGGCGTCCCTGAAGGTCTTGCTCGTGCGAATTATTAGTATTGAACGCCCAGGGATAAGGGCTGGTTGCAGTGCGGCTCGGGGTGGGAGACGGCATCAAGCGCTGGCGGATAGGCCGGCTTGATTATAGGAAGGCGTTTGTCGATCAAACAAGGGGAGGTTTTGCCGACTAGCGCGCAATAGCGCCCAACGCGGTCTCTGTAGGAGCGAGCTTGCTCGCGATGGTAGCCGGGGCACCGTGTGGCGTCAGGTTTCCCGCGTTTTCGTTGACGCCCATCGCGAGCGAGCTCGCTCCTACAGGAACCGCCGGTCTACAGGGGCGCGGGCAACCAACTGGTGTGCCAGATCAGCACCCGGCTGACCCGATTGTCCTCGGTCTCGAGGATTTCCAGGCGGTAACGGCCGATCTTCAGGCACACGGCGCTCTCCGGGATGGTTTCCAGCGCTTCGGTGACCAGGCCATTAAGGGTTTTCGGACCATCTGAAGGCAGGTGCCAGCCCAGGCTCTTGTTCAACTCACGAATCGATGCCGCCCCTTCAATCACCAGCCGACCATCGGCCTGGGGATGGATATGCGGGTTGTCGAGGCTGTGCTCGCTTTCGAATTCGCCGACAATCTCTTCAAGGATATCTTCCAGGGTGACGATGCCCAGCACTTCGCCGTATTCGTCCACCACCATGCCCAGGCGTCGCTGCTGCTTGTGGAAGTTCAGCAATTGCAGTTGCAGCGGGGTACTTTCCGGGACGAAATACGGCTCGTGGCAGGCGGCGAGCAGGGCGGCTTTGGTCAGGCTGGCATCGAACAGCAGATTGAGGATCTGGCGGGTATTGATCACCGCCTCGACCTGGTTGATATCGTTGTGGAAGACCGGCAGGCGGGTACGGCGGTTCTTCAGCAACTGGGCGGTGATTTCCTCGATGGAATCGTCGAGGTTGATCCCGTTCACTTCGCTGCGGGGCACCAGGATGTCGTTGACGGTGATGTTGTCCAGGGCCTTGATGCTCGACAGCGACGGGTTGCGCGGCAGGTGCTCCGGTTCGTCTTCCGGGTCGAGGGGCGGCTGGTCTTCATCGATCTGCTTGACTGCGCCGGCCTTGCTGATAAAAGGCCGCAGCAACAGTTGCGCGATACCGCTCAGCAGCCAGGCCGCCGGATAGATGATTTTCAGCGGAATCCCCAGCAGGGCATTGCCGGTGGCCAGGATCGGTTCGGGATAACGGACGGCCAGTTGGCGCGGCAGGTAGTCGGCGAAGACCAGCAGCAGGACCGTGGCCCCCAGGCAGGCCATCCAGGGGCCGTGTTGGCCCCACAGCAGGATCGACAGCAGGGTGGCGATGATGACGACCACGATCCGGCACAAGGTATTGCACAGGATCAGGCTGTCACGGGGGAACTTCAGTCGGGCTGCCGGTTTGTCACCCGAGCGCGAGGCGGGACGCAGGGCGGCGAGTTGTTGTTGCGCAACTTCAACGGCGGTAAACAGCGCCGACCAGAGAATCAGCAGGGCCAATACGGCGAGCATTGGCCCGATGGGCAGGTTGTCCATGGTCTCGTATGCCCGTCAGATGTGCAGGATGTATTCGCGGACCAGCTTGCTGCCGAAATAGGCCAGCATCAGCAGGCAGAAACCTGCCAGGGTCCAGCGAATCGCCTTGTGTCCGCGCCAGCCCAGACGATTGCGCCCCCACAGCAGCACGCTGAAGACGACCCAGGCCAGGCAGGCCAGCAGGGTCTTGTGCACCAGGTGCTGGGCGAACAGGTTTTCGACGAACAGCCAGCCGGAGATCAACGACAGCGACAACAGGCTCCAGCCGGCCCAGAGGAAGCCGAACAGCAGGCTTTCCATGGTTTGCAACGGCGGGAAGTTGCGGATCAGCCCGGAGGGGTGCTTGTTTTTCAACTGGTGGTCCTGCAGCAGCAGGAGCAGGGCCTGGAACACCGCGATGGTGAACATGCCGTAGGCCAGGATCGACAGCAGGATATGGGCGAGGATGCCCGGCTCCTCATCGATGATCTGTACCGTGCCCGAGGGCGTGAACTGCGCCAGCACCACGGTCAGGAAACCCAGAGGGAACAGCAGGATCAGCAGGTTTTCCACCGGAATGCGCGAGCAGGCCACCAGGGTCAGGGCGATCACGGCGACGGCGATCAGGCTGGCGGCGTTGAAAAAATCCAGGCCCAGGCCGATCGGCGTCATCAGGTGGGTGAGCAGGCTGATGGCGTGGGCGATCACGGCGATCACGCCGAGCCCGACCAGCAGGCGTTTGTTCGCCTTGGCGCCCTGGCGCAGGCGGGTGCCTTGATAGAGAGTCGCAGCGGCGTAGATGAAGGCGGCGGCGAGGCTGGTCAGCAAACTGGGTGACAAAGGGAGCATAAGTCCTGTTAGGCAAGCCCGAAAGGCGCTGAGTTTGGCATAGAACCCCCGGTCCACGAAAGACCGTGGCGCTAGTGGCCGCATGCAGTCTCCGCTATAATCCGCGACCTGCCCACGCCGCAGGCTCGCCAGGCGCTGTTTTTCCTTGTTCCGGCAGCCATCACTTCGGTCTCCATATAGGGCCTCAAAGGATCGCGCATGTTTGAAAACCTGACCGACCGTCTCTCGCAGACGCTGCGCCATGTCACCGGCAAGGCCAAGCTGACCGAGGACAATATCAAAGACACCCTGCGCGAAGTGCGCATGGCGTTGCTCGAAGCCGACGTCGCCCTGCCGGTGGTGAAGGACTTCGTCAATTCGGTCAAGGACCGTGCGGTCGGCACCGAGGTGTCGCGCAGTCTGACGCCGGGCCAGGCGTTCGTGAAGATCGTCCAGGCCGAGCTCGAAAGCCTGATGGGCGCCGCCAACGAAGACCTGAACCTCAGCGCCGTGCCGCCTGCGGTGGTGCTGATGGCCGGTCTGCAAGGTGCGGGTAAAACCACCACCGTCGGCAAGCTGGCGCGCTTCCTCAAGGAGCGCAAGAAGAAAAGCGTGATGGTGGTGTCGGCCGACGTTTACCGTCCGGCAGCGATCAAACAGCTGGAAACCCTGGCTGGCGACATCGGCGTGACCTTCTTCCCGTCCGATCTCAGCCAGAAGCCGGTGGACATCGCTGAAGCGGCTATTAAAGAAGCCCGCCTCAAATTCATCGACGTGGTCATTGTCGACACCGCCGGTCGTCTGCACATCGACGACGAGATGATGACCGAGATCAAGCAGCTGCACGCGGCGATCAAGCCCGTGGAGACGCTGTTCGTGGTCGACGCCATGACCGGCCAGGACGCCGCCAACACGGCCAAGGCCTTTGGCGATGCGTTGCCACTGACCGGCGTGATCCTGACCAAGGTCGACGGCGACGCCCGTGGCGGTGCCGCTCTGTCGGTACGGGCCATCACCGGCAAGCCGATCAAGTTCATCGGTATGGGCGAGAAGAGCGAAGCGCTCGAGCCGTTCCACCCGGAGCGGATCGCCTCGCGCATCCTCGGCATGGGCGACGTGCTCAGCCTGATCGAGAAGGCCGAACAGACCCTCGACAAGGAAAAAGCCGACAAACTGGCTAAAAAGCTGAAGAAAGGCAAAGGCTTCGACCTCGAAGACTTCCGCGACCAGCTGCAACAGATGAAGAACATGGGCGGCCTCGGTGGCCTGATGGACAAACTGCCGAACATCGGCGGGGTCAATCTGGCGCAGATGGGCAATGCCCAGGGCGCGGCCGAGAAGCAGTTCAAGCAGATGGAAGCCATCATCAACTCCATGACCCCGGCCGAGCGCCGCGACCCTGAGCTGATCAGCGGTTCGCGCAAACGCCGGATCGCCATGGGCTCCGGCACCCAGGTGCAGGACATCGGACGCTTGATCAAGCAGCACAAGCAGATGCAGAAGATGATGAAGAAATTCTCCGCCAAAGGCGGTATGGCCAAGATGATGCGCGGCATGGGCGGTATGTTGCCCGGCGGCGGCATGCCTAAAATGTAAAAGATTCGCGTCGGCCTGACGGCCGGCGCTACCCCCGCAGGGATGCGGGGGATCGCCAGTAAACCCGCGTTTAGCGGGAGCTGACCTGCCGTCTTGACGACGGCTCTATAGCAAATCTTGATTGCATGGCGCCAGGCGCCGGAAAAAGTCATTTGCAAAAGTCCGGATATTCCTTAGAATATGCGGCCTTTCGGGCACCCATGCCCGCTGTGCATTTAGATTTGCAGCACCGACTACAGGAACGATGTTCACATGCTAACAATCCGTCTTGCCCTTGGCGGCTCCAAAAAGCGCCCGTTTTACCACCTGACCGTAACCGACAGCCGCAACGCTCGTGACGGTTCGCACAAAGAACAAGTGGGTTTCTTCAACCCAGTTGCTCGTGGTCAGGAAGTTCGTCTGTCCGTGAACCAAGAGCGCGTAGCCTACTGGCTGAGCGTTGGTGCACAACCATCTGAGCGTGTTGCTCAGCTGTTGAAGGAAAACGCTAAGGTTGCGGCCTGAGCAATATGAACGCGACGCCGGCTTCTACCGATGATTTGATCGTTATCGGCAAGATCTATTCTGTTCATGGCGTTCGCGGCGAAGTGAAGGTGTATTCCTTTACTGATCCAATTAAAAACCTGTTGGACTACAAAACCTGGACGCTCCGGCGCGAAGGTAGCGTGAAACAGGTAGAGCTGGTCAGCGGACGCGGGAACGACAAGTTCCTGGTCGCAAAGCTCAAGGATCTCGATGATCGTGAAGAAGCGCGTCTTCTGGCCGGTTATGAGATCTGTGTGCCGCGCAACCTGTTCCCAGACCTGACCGACGGCGAGTACTACTGGTACCAGCTGGAAGGTCTCAAGGTTATCGACACCCTCGGACAACTGTTCGGGAAAATCGATCACCTGCTGGAGACTGGCTCGAATGATGTCATGGTGGTCAAGCCTTGCCCGGGCAGCCTGGATGATCGCGAACGCCTGTTGCCCTATACGGAGCAATGCGTGTTGGCTGTCGACCTTGCCGCTGGCGAGATGAAGGTGGATTGGGACGCGGACTTCTAAGCGATGGCTAGCCTACGCGTAGAAGTGATCAGTTTGTTTCCCGAAATGTTTTCCGCCATCAGCGACTACGGCATCACCAGTCGTGCGGTGAAACAGGGGCTCTTGCAGCTGACCTGTTGGAATCCGCGGGACTACACGACGGATCGACATCACACTGTGGATGATCGCCCATTTGGCGGTGGTCCGGGCATGGTGATGAAGATCAAGCCCCTTGAGGACGCCCTGGTTCAGGCCAAGGCAGCAGCAGGGGAGGCGGCGAAGGTCATTTACCTGTCGCCCCAAGGCCGACAACTGAATCAGTTGGCGGTACGCGACCTGGCGAACGAGGATGCCTTGATCCTCATTGCAGGTCGTTATGAAGGCATTGACGAGCGCTTTATAGACGCTCATGTCGATGAAGAGTGGTCGATTGGGGACTATGTTCTTTCCGGTGGCGAGCTGCCGGCGATGGTCCTGATAGATGCGGTTACACGGCTGCTGCCTGGAGCTTTAGGGCATGCGGACTCCGCGGAGGAAGATTCCTTCACGGATGGTTTGCTGGATTGCCCGCACTACACCCGTCCGGAGGTGTATGCGGATCAGCGTGTTCCCGACGTGTTGCTCAGTGGCAACCACGCACATATCCGGCGTTGGCGTCTGAAGCAGTCCCTTGGCAGGACCTCGGAACGACGCGCCGATCTTCTGGAAAGCCGCTCGCTTTCTGGAGAAGAGAAGAAGCTGCTCGAGGAATACATCCGCGAGCGGGACGATAGTTAACAACGTATCGATGGTAGATCGAACGATTTACCTTAGGAGCACAGCATGACTAACAAAATCATTCTGCAACTCGAAGCCGAGCAGATGACCAAAGAGATCCCTACCTTTGCCCCGGGCGACACCATTGTCGTTCAGGTGAAAGTGAAGGAAGGCGACCGTTCGCGTCTGCAAGCGTTCGAAGGCGTGGTAATTGCCAAGCGTAACCGCGGTGTGAACAGCGCGTTCACCGTACGTAAAATCTCCAACGGTGTTGGCGTAGAGCGTACTTTCCAGACCTACAGCCCGCAAATCGACAGCATGGCTGTCAAGCGTCGCGGTGATGTACGTAAGGCCAAGCTGTACTACCTGCGTGACCTGTCGGGTAAAGCAGCTCGCATCAAGGAAAAACTGGCTTAAGTCCAGCTTCCGATGCAGAAAAAAGCAGCCTACGGGCTGCTTTTTTGTTATGTGCCATACCGTGTGTGAGCGTTATCTACCTGGCTGGCTGTGCTGATCTCTACCGTTACGGGGAGCAGTTTGGGTAGCATGGGGGCTTCAGCTGTCGCATCAGCCTCTGAGGTTCAAGCGTGAGATTGCCGGACACTATTCCCCCTCGACTCAATACAGGTACCGCGCTGGGACAGGCCTTGATTTCCATGTTCAAGTCCGTCGAGGCTGAACTCGAGCTTGAAGGCGCTGAGCCGGGTGCAGTCAAGGTGATCGTATTCGGTGGATGTGCTGTTCACTTGTACACAAATCATCGTGTTTCCACGGACGTTGATGCCGAGATTTATGAGGCTAATGTGCCTGAAGGGCTCCATCTTCAAACCTTGCTCGCAGAGGTCCCTGAGCAGTTTGTCGATGAGCGATCGGGGCGGCTGATGGAGTTGAACTACGACCTTCAGTACAATACGAGCTTTGGTCCAGTCCATGAGGACTATTGGGAGCGAAGCCTTCCCCTTCCAGAATTTCCTGTTGGATCTGCGCTGCACCTTCACATTGCTGCGCCTGTCGACATCGCCATTTCCAAGCTGGGTAGGGCCACGGATCAGGATATTGGCGATATCATCGCGCTGCTCAGGGCCGGCTTCATAGTGACCGACGAGTTCCGTCGGCTGGCATTGCAGGCGATTGATGTGTATGTTGGCAACAAAGAGCCCCCAATATCCGTTCTTACCAATATTTTGCGGGACTATCTGGAGACTACAGATGACGAAGCCCCGTAATGGCCACGTCCTCTCATCCGCTTTGGACACATTGGCCAAGAGCCCTTTGAATCAGGCAGATGATGCTGCGCTTGTGAGTGCGGCCAAGGCTGTTTGGTACTCCGATTTGAATCTTGTCAATGAAGCCAGGGTTTTCCTGAGTCGTCATACCAATGAGTTGGAGGTTCGGCGCGCGGGCTATTTGCTTGAGCGGTTCACACGGTTTTCGTGCGTAACTGATAGCCGTGTGGCGGAAACCTTCAATGCCCTTGAGCTTTTTGCGCGCAAGACCCCTAAGCGGGATGTTGAGCCAAAGGTAGCGGTTTCATTGCGAAAGCGCCGTGATGAGCTGGCCTTTTCCTGGGGGCTAAGCGAGGGGCTTGGGTTGAAGGTACAAACCCTCATGCCCTTGCAGACTCGACATTATGAAGCTGAGCAGCGCGCAGCGTTTGCCTGAGTTTCCGGCTTCGGTTTTCGAGTTTCTATGTCCGCCATCGACCATCCCCTTATCGATCAATTCCTCGACGCTTTGTGGCTCGAAAAAGGTCTCTCCGACAATACCCGCGACGCTTATCGCAGCGATCTGGCGCTGTTCAACGGCTGGTTGCAGGAAAAAGGCGTGGAGCTGGACAAGGCCGGTCGCGAACTGATCCTCGATCACCTGGCCTGGCGTCTGGAACAAGCCTACAAACCGCGCTCCACGGCACGTTTTCTCTCCGGTGTGCGGGGTTTCTACCGTTACCTGTTGCGCGAGAGGCTGATTGCCGTCGATCCGACCTTGCAGGTCGAGATGCCGCAGTTGGGCCGGCCGCTGCCAAAATCCCTGTCGGAAGCCGATGTCGAAGCGCTGCTGGCTGCCCCGGACTTGAGCGAGGCCATCGGCCAGCGTGACCGGGCCATGCTCGAAGTGCTCTACGCCTGCGGGCTGCGGGTTACCGAACTGATCAGCCTGACCCTGGAACAGGTCAATCTGCGCCAGGGCGTGTTGCGGGTCATGGGCAAGGGTAGCAAGGAACGGCTGGTGCCCATGGGTGAAGAGGCGATTGTCTGGGTCGAGCGTTACCTGCGCGATGCCCGGGTCGAACTGCTCGGCGGGCGCCCCAGCGATGTGCTGTTTCCCAGCCTGCGGGGCGAACAGATGACCCGCCAGACCTTCTGGCACCGGATCAAGCACCAGGCCAAGGTCGCCGGGATCGGCAAATCGCTGTCGCCACATACCTTGCGCCATGCTTTCGCCACGCACTTGCTCAACCATGGCGCGGACCTGCGGGTGGTGCAGATGTTGCTCGGTCACAGCGACCTCTCGACCACGCAGATCTACACCCATGTGGCCCGGGCACGCCTGCAGGATATGCACGCCAAACACCACCCGCGCGGCTAAGCCACACAGGGGTTCGGCCCCGCCGGGCTTATGTGATAGGCTCTATCGGTTTGCAAAGCGGGCGCTTGAAACCGATCCGTTTCCCCGTGGTCGTATCAGCCTCGGCCCCTTTGCCCGCCTTCAGGAGTTCCCATGCGTTTGACCCAGATTTTCGCCGTCGCTGCCCTTGCCCTGGTCAGCTCCCTGGCCTTGGCCGACGACACCGCCGAGCAGGCGATTCGCAAGAGCCTCGAGAGCCTTCAACTGGAAACCCCGGTGGACAGCATCAGCCCCAGCCCCCTGGCCGGCTTGTATGAAGTCAAGCTCAAGGGCAGCCGCGTACTCTACGCCAGTGCCGACGGCCAGTTCGTCATGCAGGGCTACCTGTTCCAGCTCAAGGACGGCAAGCCGGTCAACCTCACCGAGAAAACCGAACGCCTGGGCGTGTCCAAGCTGATCAACGGTATTCCGGTAGCTGAAACCGTGGTCTACCCGGCCATCGGCGAAACCAAATCGCATATCACCGTGTTCACCGACACCACCTGCCCGTACTGCCACAAGCTGCATGCCGAAGTGCCGGCGCTGAACAAGATGGGCATTGAAGTGCGCTACGTCGCGTTCCCGCGCCAGGGCCTCGGCTCGCCGGGCGACGAGCAGTTGCAGGCGGTCTGGTGCTCGGCCGACAAGAAAGCGGCGATGGACAAGATGGTCGAAGGCGACGATATCAAGGCGGCCAAGTGCGCCAACCCGGTGTCCAAGCAATTCGCCCTCGGTCAATCGATCGGTGTCAACGGCACGCCAGCAATTGTTTTAGCTGATGGTCAGGTAATTCCGGGCTACCAGCCGGCGGCACAAGTTGCCAAACTGGCACTGTCCGCCAAGTAATTCAGCCTCGTCATGCTCAACCTTTGACGAGCATGGCCCGCGGAACGGGTTCCCGGGTCATCAATAGCGAGCCGCTGGCAGTCCAGCGGCTGTTTTCCACGGCCGACCTCGTGTCGGCCGTTTCATGGGGAGTTCAGAGTGAAACCGGTCAAAGTAGGCATCTGTGGGTTAGGTACCGTCGGTGGCGGCACCTTCAACGTACTTCAGCGTAACGCCGAGGAGATTGCCCGCCGTGCCGGGCGTGGAATCGAAGTGGCTCAAATTGCCATGCGTACGCCAAAGCCTCAGTTCCAGACAACCGGTATTGCGATTACCAACGATGTATTCGAAGTCGCGAGCAACCCTGAGATCGATATCGTCGTCGAGCTGATGGGCGGCTACACCGTGGCCCGCGAGCTGGTGCTCTGCGCCATCGAGAACGGCAAGCACGTGGTCACCGCCAACAAGGCGCTGATCGCCGTGCACGGTAACGAAATCTTCGCCAAGGCCCGCGAGAAGGGCGTGATCGTCGCGTTCGAAGCGGCAGTGGCCGGCGGTATCCCGGTGATCAAGGCGATTCGCGAAGGCCTCTCGGCCAACCGCATCAACTGGGTCGCCGGCATCATCAACGGCACCGGTAACTTCATCCTCACCGAAATGCGCGAGAAGGGCCGTACCTTCGAAGACGTGCTGGCCGAGGCCCAGGCCCTGGGTTACGCCGAAACCGATCCGACCTTCGACGTCGAAGGCATCGACGCCGCGCACAAGCTGACGATCCTGGCTTCGATCGCTTTCGGTATCCCGCTGCAGTTCGACAAGGCCTACACCGAAGGCATCACCAAGCTGACCACCGCTGACGTCAACTACGCCGAGGCCCTGGGCTATCGCATCAAGCACCTGGGCGTGGCTCGTAGCACCGCCGCCGGTATCGAGTTGCGGGTTCACCCGACGCTGATCCCTGCCGACCGTCTGCTGGCCAACGTCAATGGCGTGATGAACGCCGTGATGGTCAACGGCGATGCTTCCGGTTCGACCCTGTTCTACGGCGCCGGTGCCGGCATGGAGCCGACGGCTTCATCGGTCATTGCCGACCTGGTGGATGTGGTTCGTGCCATGACCAGCGATCCGGAAAACCGCGTCCCGCACCTGGCCTTCCAGCCGGATTCGCTGTCGGCTCACCCGATACTGCCGATCGAAGAGTGCGAAAGCGCCTACTACCTGCGTATCCAGGCCAAGGACCATCCGGGCGTGCTGGCCCAGGTCGCGAGCATCCTGTCGGAACGCGGCATCAATATCGAATCGATCATGCAGAAGGAAGTCGAAGAACACGACGGCCTGGTGCCGATGATCCTGCTGACCCATCGCGTGCGCGAGCAGCATATCAACGACGCCATCGCGGCGCTGGAGGCCCTGCAAGGCGTGGTTGGCCCTGTCGTGCGGATCCGCGTCGAACATTTGAATTAAACAAGCAGCTGCGAGCTGCAAGCTCCAAGCGGCAAGCAAAAGCCCAGTTGCTTTTGGCTTGCGGCTCGGAGCTTGCAGCTCGCAGCCCAAACCGAAGGTTTGCTCTCATGCGCTACATCAGTACCCGCGGCCAGGCACCGGCCCTGAACTTCGAAGACGTGCTGCTGGCCGGTCTCGCCAGCGACGGCGGCCTGTACGTGCCGGAAAACCTGCCACGTTTCACCCAGGAAGAAATCGCTTCCTGGGCCGGCCTGCCGTATCACGAGCTGGCATTCCGGGTCATGCGCCCGTTCGTCACCGGCAGCATTCCGGACGCCGACTTCAAGAAAATTCTCGAGGAAACCTACGGCGCTTTCTCCCATGGCTCCGTGGCGCCATTGCGCCAGCTGAACGGCAACGAATGGGTGCTCGAGCTGTTCCACGGCCCGACCCTGGCGTTCAAGGACTTCGCCCTGCAACTGCTCGGTCGTCTGCTCGACTATGTGCTGGCCAAACGTGGCGAGCGCGTGGTGATTGTCGGCGCCACCTCCGGTGACACCGGCTCGGCCGCCATCGAAGGCTGCAAGCACTGCGAGAACGTCGACATCTTCATCCTCCACCCGCACAACCGGGTGTCCGAGGTGCAGCGTCGGCAGATGACCACCCTGTTCGGCGACAACATCCACAACATCGCCATCGAAGGCAACTTCGACGACTGCCAGGAAATGGTCAAGAACAGCTTCGCCGACCAGAGCTTCCTCAAAGGCACGCGCCTGGTCGCGGTGAACTCGATCAACTGGGCGCGGATCATGGCCCAGATCGTCTACTACTTCCACGCTGCCCTGCAGTTGGGCGGCCCGGCCCGTTCGGTGGCGTTCTCGGTGCCGACCGGCAACTTCGGCGACATCTTCGCCGGCTACCTGGCGCGCAACATGGGCCTGCCGATCAGCCAGCTGATCGTCGCCACCAACCGCAACGACATCCTGCACCGCTTCATGAGCGGCAACCAGTACGTCAAGGACACCCTGCACGCGACCCTGTCGCCGTCCATGGACATCATGGTTTCGTCGAACTTCGAACGCCTGCTGTTCGACTTGCACGGGCGCAACGGCGCGGCCATCGCCGGCTTGATGGACACCTTCAAGCAAGGTGGCGGTTTCAGTGTCGACCAGGACCGCTGGAGCGAAGCGCGCAAGCTGTTCGACTCCCTGGCCGTGGACGATGCACAGACCTGCGAAACCATCGCTGAAGTCTTCGCCCAGAGCGGTGAAGTCCTCGATCCGCACACCGCCATCGGCGTACGTGCGGCTCGCGAGTGCCGACGTAGCCTGGACACCCCGATGGTGATCCTGGGGACCGCGCATCCGGTCAAGTTTCCTGAGGCAGTGGAGAAAGCTGGCGTAGGAAAAGCACTCGAACTACCTGCGCACCTTTCCGATTTGTTTGAGCGAGATGAGCGTTGCACGGTCTTGGCCAATGACTTGAAAGTCGTTCAGGCCTTTGTCAGCCAGCATGGTAACCGTGGTAAGCCGCTCTGACAGACTAGAACGGTCACACATTAAAGCCCGCCCCTTGGCGGGCTTTATCGTTTTCGCATGTCAAACTTGCCTTGTTTTTTTGCCATTTCTTGAAATGGGCCGAAGGGGGCAAGTCGTTCGTCATGGTGTTTTTGGGTCGATCCATACAATCCGTTCTGGGCATTCTGTGCGGGTGGCTGCTGCTGTGCGTGCCCGTCAGCGCACTGGCGGCCCAGGGCCTGCCGTTCAGCTTGCCGCCCTCGTTCGTCGAGGTCGAGCGCCTGCCCCTGAGTCCGGAGGAGGAGCAATGGCTGGGGCCCGAACGAACCTTGCGGGTGGGGATTTCGGTCGCCGACTATGAGCCCGTCGATATCACCAACGACCGCAACCGCTACCAGGGCATCAGTGCCGATTACGTCGGGCTGATCCGCGATCGCCTGGGGGTGGGGGTCCAGGTGCTCGGCTTCGGCGAGCGCGACCAGGCCGTCGAGGCATTGCGCAACGGCCAGATCGATATTCTCACCAGTGCCAACGGCTACGAGCGCGGCGTGCCCGGGCTGACGTTCTCCAGCGACTATATGCCGGACCGTTCGGTGATCGTCGGCCGCGCCGGCGGCCATGGCTTTCACGATCTGAACGGCAAGAAGGTGGTGTTGCTCGACGGTTACGCCGATGCCCAGGTGGTACACGCGACCTATCCGCAGAGCGAGATCATCCTCGCCCCGACCCTCTACAGTGCCCTGGAGGCATTGTCCCAGGGCGAGGTCGAGGCGTTTATCGGTAACGAGGTGATCGTCCGGGCCTACAAGAGCCTGCGGCCCTACATGGGCGTGCACATCAAGGACAAGAGCGAGTTGCCGCCGATTGGCTTCGCCTTTGCCACGCGCCAGTCCGATCACGTGCTCAGCGACCTGGTGGAGCGGGTCCTGGACAATACCGACAACGCCACGCGGCGGGAGATCCTCGCCCGCTGGACCACCGGCTTCGGCTCGGACATCACCCAGCAGCGCATCAGCCTCACCGCCGCGGAGCTGGCCTGGATCGACCGCCATCCGCGGGTCTCGGTGGTGGCCCAGCCGTATCCGCCACATATCTACAGGGACGGCCATAACCGCTGGGTCGGTCTCAATCCGGACCTGCTGTCGCGCATTTCGCGTATGACCGGCCTGGAGTTCGAGTTCCGCGAAACCGGCTCCACCGCCGAAAGCGTCGATCTGCTGCACGACGGCAAGGCGTTGATGAGCACGACGTTGGCCGAAAGTGTCGAGCGCAAGGCTTTCCTCAATTTCACCTACGCCTTTGGCGGCAGCGCCTGGGTGTTCGTGGTGCGCGTGCACGACTCGCCCCTCGGCTCGCTTTCGCAGTTGTCCGGGCGGGTGCTGGTAATGCCGGAAAAACATGCGCTGGAACCGATGATCCGCAAGAACTACCCGGACATCGAACTGATCACGGTCAAGACGCCGGAGGAGGCCCGGGCGATGGTCGAGCGTGGCGAAGCGACCGCAACGATCCAGAGCGATACGCGGGCCTACCTGTATCCGCCGGGGCGGCTGAAGGTCGGGCGCAGTGTCGAAGGGCTCTGGTCGGCGGACAGTTTCTCGGTGGTCAAGACCGAGCCGGAGCTGCTGAGTATTCTGAACAAGGCCCTGGAGGCGTTTCCCGTGGCCGAACTGCGCGCGCTGCGGATCAAATGGCACGGCGCGATCGGTGTCGCGCCAATGCGTCCGGTCTGGGAACGGGTGCCGCGTTGGGTCTACGTTCTGACGGCGGTGATGATCCTGCTGGGGGGGGTGTCCCTGGCCTGGAACCGTCGGCTGAATATCCAGGTTCGCCAGCGGCGCCGGGCCGAACAGGAACTCAGCGATCAACTGGCTTTCCAGCGCGCCCTGCTGGACGGTATCCCCAATCCGATTTTCGTGCGCGACCTGGACGGTCGCATGATGACCTGCAATCGCAGTTACCAGGAACGTCTTTCCACCACCCTGGAACAGGTCCAGGGCCGACGGATCACCGAAGTGGATATCTTGCCCCAGGCCACCGCGGAGCAACTGCATGCCGAGTTTATCCAGCTGTTCGAGGACCAGCAGCCGCAGTTCAAGGACCGTCAGCTCGACTTTGCCAGCGGTCGGATCGACATCTATCAGTGGATGGTGCCGTTCTATTCGGCGGAGGCGCAATTGCAGGGACTGCTCGGTGGCTGGATCGACATCACCGAACGCAAACAGCTCGAGGCCCAGTTGATGGAGGCACGCCAGCAGGCAGAGCAGGCCAACCAGGCCAAGAGCGCGTTCCTGGCGACCATGAGTCATGAAATTCGCACCCCCATGGTGGCGATCATCGGCCTGCTTGAACTCGAGCGCGAACAGGTCCGGGCTGATGGGCAGGAACTCTCCCAGGCGCTGCAGGTGGCGTACCAGTCGGCACAGGAACTGACGGACTTGATCGGCGACAGCCTCGATCTGGCCAAGATCGAGGCCGGCGGCATGCACCTGGCGTTGCGCGCCGGCTCCCTGGTCGAGCATCTGGAAAGCGTACGGCAACTGTTCGAGGCCACGGCGCGGGGCAAGGGCATCGAGTTGGTCCTGGAGATGGAACCGGGTTTGGCGGGCGATTACTGGTTCGACCCGCTGCGTTTGCGCCAGGTGTTGAACAACCTGATCGGCAATGCACTGAAATTTACCGCCGAGGGCTCCGTGCGTATTCACGTGCGCAGGGCGGCGTCGACAGTAGAGCTGGAAACCTTGCATATCAGCATCGAAGACAGTGGCAAGGGGATCGGCCTTGAACAGCAGAAAACGCTCTTCACCCCCTTTGTCCAGATCCGTGGTCAGGCCGATGAAGAATACGGTGGTACCGGCCTGGGCTTGAGTATCTGCAAGCAACTGGTGGAGTTGATGGGCGGCAGCATCGCCTTGTTGAGCCGGTCGGGAGAAGGCACGCGGGTGCGTATCGAACTGGCCCTCAAACCCGTGGGGCAGGCCCCTGCCGTGCCTCCCTTGGCGGAGGCACCCAGGCCTCGGCTGGCGTCGCTCAAGGTGTTGATTGTCGACGACCTGTCCGCCAACTGCCTGGTGCTCAACCAGCAGTTGCGTTTTCTCGGCCAGCAGGTCGTCGCCTGCCAGAGTGGCGAGGCCGCGTTGCAGGCGTTGCAGGAGGAGCCCTTCGATCTGGTGATCACCGATTGCAATATGCCGGACATGAGCGGTTATGCACTGGCCGAGGCGATACGCCGGATCGAGGCCCGGGAGCAGCGAGCGCCGTGCCCGGTGGTCGGTTGTACGGCCAATGCCATGAGCGACGAACGTCAACGTTGCCTGCAGGCGGGGATGACCGAACTGCTGGTCAAGCCGGTCTCCCTGGATGAGCTGGCGCAACTGCTGGCGAGCATCGAGCCTGAACAGTCCTTTGATATTCAGGCCTTGAGCGCCATGACCTGTGCCAACGCGCAGGTCATGCGCCGGATGTTGCTGGAACTGCGCAAGAACCTCGAACAGGAGCGCGGGGCACTGGAGGTCGCGGCGCAGGTGCACAACTGGGAAGGCCTGGCGGTGGCGGTCCATCGGCTCAAGGGCATCGCCTGCCTGATTGATGCCATCGCCCTGGCACATGCTTGCGCCGACCTCGACAGCAGTGTGCGGCTCAAGTCCAACGAACGGGTGGCGGCGGACTGGCAGGCACTCAAGCACGCCATCGAACGGGTTCTCGACGATATCGAACCGCATCTGCGGGCGGATATTCCGGCACTTTAGGACTTGTCCTATGGGGCGCGGATGGGGTGGTTGATTAAGATCGAGGGTCATTGCGGAGTACGGCCGCCTCATTGTGTGGAGACCCTCGATGCGCGCACTCAAAGTCCTGATTCTCGAAGACAACTCTTTTCAACTGATGGCCCTGCATCAGATGCTCAATGCCGCTGGTGTCTTTGATGTGCTGACGGCGGAAAGCGTCGAGAGCGCCCGGCAGTCGTTGGCCAATCGTGGCCCTATCGATGTGGCTATCTGCGACCTGCACCTGGAGGCGGGGGATGGCCTGACGTTGATTCGTTCCCTGGCCGAGGGGCAGGAAGCGCAGGCACTGATCATCCTCAGCAGTGCCGAGCAGGAGGTGCTCGAGGGGGCTGCGCATATGGCCCGCCAGCAGGGGCTGCATGTCCTCGGTTGCCTGCGCAAGCCAGCGTCGGCCGCGGCCCTGGCGGAATTGCTGGCGAGCTATCAGCAACGTTTCGCCCGACAGCGCCCCGGCCTGCCGCTGGCCCAGGTCTGCGAGTTGCTGTCGCTGCACGAACTCCAGGCCTGCGCCGGGGCTTCGGCCATCGAAAAATACGCGACCGCGCACTTTCAACCCAAGCTGACCCATGACGGCCGAGTCGCCGGGGTCGAGGTACTGCCGCGTTGGCAACACCCGGAACAGGGGCTGTTGCTGCCCGGCAGTTTCATGCCGGTGTTGGAGTACGCCGGGCTGGCGCAGACGCTGATCTGGCAGGTGCTGGAGCAGGCCGTGAGCCTGTCGGCCGAGGTGCGTTTCGCCACGGATGAGGCCTTGCCGGTCACGGTGAGTCTTCCGGGGAACGTGCTGGAACAGCTGGACTTCTCTGAGCAACTGAAGGCCTTGCTGGAGCGTTTCGAACTACCCGCCGAGCGCTTGACCCTTGAGGTACTGGAAACCGCCGAGTCCAGCAGCGTGGCGTTGACTGAAGGCTTGCTGAGGTTGCGCATGCTCGGTTGCCAGTTGTCCGTCGGCGATTTCGGCCTGGGCGGCGGTAGCCTTCAGCGCCTGCTCGAACGGCCCTTCACCGAGCTGAAGATCACCTCGCCCTTCGTGGTCGGGATGGCGGCGGACGCGCGCAAGTCGGCGATTGTCGCCGGCGCCTTGCGCATGGCCCGGGGCATGAACTTGCAGGTGGTACTCAGCGGGGTCGACAGCGAAAGCGACTGCCTGGCGGCCAAGGCCCTGGGCGATTCGCTGATACAAGGAGATTTCGTCGCCGTGTCCATGAGTCGCGCGCAACTGTTGTCCTGGCTTGAAGTGGCGGGTTTCGGTCCGGTTTACCCGCTGTCCGGGCCTTTGAAATACGCCGCCATGAACAGCGTCAATCTGTAGCCGCCGACCCATTCAGGCCAGCCCATGTTCCTGCAGATAGAGAAACAACGCCGCATCGTTGGACAGCCCGAGCTTGCGCATGGCGCTGACCTTCTGCGCACTCACGGTCTGCTTGCTGCGGCACAGTTGCGTGGCGATTTCACCGACGGTGCGCCCGGCCGCCAGCAGGCGCGTCACCTCCAGCTCCCGGGGTGAAAGTTTCTCCTGGTCGCCCAGACGGTGCTCACCGACCTCGCCGGCCAGCGCCAGGGTCTGGCGAATCGAATTGGCCACATAGGGTCGTCGGTGACGTACCTGGGCAATGGCCTCCGGCAGCTCGGCGGCCAGGCTGGCCTTGCTCAGGAGCCCCATGACCCCGAGATCGAGAATGGAACGGAACAGCCCGGCATTGTTGAGCATGGTCACCACCACGACCGGTAGCCGCGGGTGTTGCCGAGTCACGCTTTCGAGCATGCGCAGGCCGTCGTTCTGCTGTTCGACCGGCATCATGAAGTCGGTGACCAGTACTTCGCAGGCGCAGCTTTGCAGGCGCTCCAGAAGGTCCTGCGGCGAGCTCGCCTCGCCCACCACCTTCAGGCCGGGGTCGCGTTCGAGGACGACGCGCAGGCCGATCAGGAAAATCGGATGATCGTCCGCGAGAATGATGCGCAAGGGCGGCGGGGACGTTGAGTCGGGTTGTTTTCTCTCTGTCATCTTTCTCGTTCATGCTCGCAATGGAACGGTAGGAACAGCGGCTGGATGTTCGGCTTGCACGGATATCAGGTTAGCTGGCTTGACGAACTTTCTTCTCTGACTGGCGGTCTTTGACTTCAACCCCTTTGTTTTTGACCTGTCGGGTTTTGACTATTGAGTGGTGATCGAGATGGAAAGTATCAGTCTGTTGCTGAATGAAGCATTGAGTCCTTATCCCGTGACCCTGACACCCTCGGGCAGCCAGGGTGAATGTCTGCTGACCGTGAACAACCGCGCCGGTCTGCTCCTGCTGACCCGTGAAATCAGCCACGCACAATTGAACGACAAGCGCCTGTTGACCGATGTGGTGGATGGGCTGCATCGCGATCTGCGCATTGCCGAAGGGCGCCTGGAACCCTGTGTGATCGCGGCTTTGCGTCATGCGGCCGAGGACAAGATGTTCCGTTCGGCTCGCGTGTAAAATTTTTTGGGAACCTTTTTTCCGAAAGGGTTGTCGTATTTATAACGGCAGGATCAAGCATTGTGCTCCGGTGCTTGTAGCTTGTCGTACTGGTCTTTGTAGGCCACGTTTAACCCCGAGTTGTTTCCCCACTTCTCGGGGTTTCTTTTGTCCGGCGTTTGTCACTGGTCTTCCGGGGCCAGGAAAAACTGCTTGGCGTCTTCCCGATAGGCGTCCCGTTGCTGCGGGTCGAGCCATTGGGCATAGAACTCGACCAACTGGTGCTGGCGCAGCTCTCGCAGGATCCGGTTGACGTGGGCGATCGCCGCGCGCCCCTGTTCCGTATCGGAGCAACCGACGCGGATGAACTGGTACTTGGCGACGCCCTTGATCGGATAGGACACCAGGTCTTCGGTGGCGATGCCTTGTTGCCGGGCCAGGTAGCGGACTTCCGGCCAATAGCCGAGCAGCGCGGTCAGTCGTCCCAGGCGCTGCATTTGCAACAGGCTGCCCAGGGCATCGTTACCGTAATGCGGCGCCAGGTTTTCGACGGGGGTCTGGCGCAGCAGGTCGTCGATCAGCTGGCCATAGCTGCGTTCGGCCACAATCCCCAGTTTCGGGTGATCGCTGGCCAGCAGGGCGGCGAGGTCCACCTGGCCGTCCTGCACAAAGGGTTCGATCAAGGCCCGGTCTGCCTGGCGCACGACCAGCACGTTGCTGACCTGGCCAATGCTGGGAATGGAGAACACCATCTTCTTCGCCCGTTCAGGGGTCCAGAGCAGCATCGGGTCGCAGGTAAACGACGGCTCGGCGAGCATCTGCGTGGCCCGCGCCCGGTTGACGCGCAGGCTCACGTGTTCATATTCGGGCATGGCGGCGACCAGCAAGGGCCGTAACTGATCGATGGCGCCCTGGCCCTTTTGCGGTCCCTCGAAAATGCTCAGCGGCGGCAGGTCGCGCAATAGCCAGATCAGCGTGTCCTTGGCCTGGGCCGCACTCGGCAGGGCACAGGCCAGCGCCGCCAGCAGGGCCAAGGCGGGTGGTCGACAGAGCACGTGTTGCCAGAGAAATCGAGGACTCATGCGGTCCATACCTTCTGCGCAGTCAGGTCAAAGTCTTGCCATGACGGCACTAGATCGCGCCACTTTCACGCAGGCGGGCAATCTGTGCGGCGTCATAGCCGAGGTTACCCAGTACGTGGTTGTTGTGTTCGCCCAACTCCGGCCCCACCCATTCGCTGGAGCCCGGTGTCTCCGATAGTTTTGGCACAATCCCCGGCATCTTGAAAGCCTTGCCGTCGGGCAGCTTGGCCTGGATAAACATTTCCCGGGCGAGAAATTGTGGGTCGCTGAACATGTCTTCGGCGCTGTAGATCCGGCTGGCCGGCACCTCGGCCTGGTTCAGGGTGGCGAGCAGCGCGTCCAGTGGCTGGCTGTTCACCCAGCGATCGATCACGCCGTAGATTTCGTCGCGCCGGCTGTCGCGGCCATCATTGCTGCTCAGTTGCGGATCGTCCGCCAGGTCGTCACGGCCGATGGCCTGCATGAAACGCTTGAAGATCGCGTCGCCATTGGCGCCGATCTGCACATGTTTGCCATCGGCGCTGGTGTGGATTGAGGAGGGCGTGATCCCGGGCATGATGTTGCCGGTGCGCTCGCGGATAAAACCGAACACGTCGAACTCCGGGACCATGCTTTCCATCATGGCGAAGATCGCTTCATACAAGGCCACGTCCACCACCTGGCCGCTACCGCCGTTGACTTCGCGATGACGCAGGGCCATGAGCGCGCCGATCACGCCCCAGAGCGCGGCAATCGAATCGCCGATGGAAATGCCGGTGCGCACCGGTGGGCGATCCTCGAAGCCGGTGATGTAGCGTAACCCGCCCATGGACTCGCCGACCGCGCCGAAACCGGGTTGGTCTTTCATCGGTCCGGTCTGGCCGAAGCCCGACAGGCGCACCATCACCAGTTTCGGGTTCAGGGCGTGCAGGGTTTCCCAGCCGAGGCCGAGTTTTTCCAAGACCCCGGGGCGAAAATTCTCGATGAGGATGTCCGCGTCGCTCAGCAACTGCTTGAGGATGGCCAGGCCGTCCGGGTGTTTCAGGTTCAGGGTCAAGGACTGCTTGTTGCGCGCCTGGACAAACCACCACAGCGAAGTGCCCTCGTACAGCTTGCGCCATTTGCGCAGCGGGTCGCCGCCGTCCGGCGATTCGACCTTGATCACCTGTGCGCCGAATTCGGCGCAGATGCGTGAGGCGAAAGGGCCGGCGATCAGGGTTCCAAGCTCAATGACCTTCAGGCCGGAAAGGGGTTTGGCGGTGAGCGGCATGGTGAATCCTGTTGGACAACACGGGGGCAATGAAGCTTTTTATCATGGCTGGGCGAATCAGCCTAACGGCGAGCAGTCGTTGCTTGCCCTGCGTATCGGTTAGACTGGCCGCCTTTCCTCGTCTTTAGAAGCCCCGTTCATGGCCCAGCCGTCCACGACCTACAAATTCAACCTGACCCTTACCGACCTGGATCGTGGGGTCTACGAGAGCGTCAACCAGACCATCGCCCGCCACCCATCGGAAACCGAAGAGCGCATGACCGTGCGTCTGCTGGCCTACGCCTTCTGGTACAACGAGCTGCTGGCCTTTGGTCGCGGTCTGTCGGAAGTGGATGAGCCGGCACTGTGGGAAAAGAGCCTGGATGATCGTGTCCTGCACTGGATCGAAGTCGGCCAACCGGACGCCGATCGCCTGACCTGGTGCTCCCGTCGCACCGAGCGCACCAGCCTGCTGGCCTACGGCAGCCTGCGGGTCTGGCAGACCAAGGTGGTCGATGCAGTGAAGAACCTGAAGAACGTGCATATCGCCGCCGTGCCCCAGGAGATCCTCGAGACCCTGGCCAAGGACATGCCCCGGGTGATCAAGTGGGACGTGATGATCAGTGAAGGCACGATCTTCGTCACCGACGATCGCGGCCAGCATGAAGTCCAGCTGGAATGGCTGATGGGCGAGCGCGGTTAATTATTCCCATGCGTATCGAACCCCGCCCGCTGCCCGCCACACTGCCGTTTCTCGGTGATCTGCCGCCATTGTTGACCCGCCTGTATGCCGCCCGCGGCGTGGTGTCCGAGGACGAGTTGGACAAGAGCCTGGCGCGGCTGATTCCCTTCCAGCAACTCAAGGGCATCGACGCGGCGGTGGACCTGCTGGTGACGGCGCTGGAGCAGCGCCAGCGGATCCTGATCGTCGGCGACTTCGACGCCGACGGCGCCACCGCCAGCACGGTCGGGGTTTTGGGCCTGCGTTTGCTCGGGGCGGCGCATGTCGACTACCTGGTGCCGAACCGCTTTGAATACGGTTATGGCCTGACCCCGGAAATCGTCGCGGTGGCCTTGCAGCGCGAGCCGCAGTTGCTGATTACCGTGGACAACGGTATTTCCAGCATTGAAGGCGTGCTGGCGGCGAAGGCGGCGGGGCTCAAGGTGCTGGTCACCGACCACCACTTGCCCGGCACCGAATTGCCGCTGGCCGATGCCATCGTCAACCCGAACCAGCCGGGCTGCGAGTTTCCGAGCAAGGCTCTGGCCGGCGTCGGGGTGATTTTCTACGTGTTGATGGCCTTGCGTGCGCGTTTGCGCAGCCTGGGCCATTACGCCAGCAAGCCGCAGCCGAATATCGGTGAACTGCTCGACCTGGTGGCGTTGGGCAGCGTCGCCGACGTGGTGCCGCTGGACGCCAACAACCGCATCCTGGTGCACCAGGGCCTCGAACGCATTCGTGCCGGCCGTGCGCGGCCGGGGCTCAAGGCGATCCTGGAGGTGGCCAAGCGCGAGCATTCGCGGCTGACCTCCACCGACCTCGGCTTTATCCTCGGCCCGCGTCTGAACGCGGCGGGGCGTTTGGACGACATGAGCCTGGGGATCGAATGCCTGCTCTGCGAAGACCCGGTCCTGGCCCAGGAAATGGCCGTCCAGCTCGATGAAATGAACAAGGACCGCAAGTCCATCGAACAGGGCATGCAGCGCGAAGCGTTGGCCCAGCTCAAGGACTTGCCCCTGGAGTCGATGCCGTTCGGCTTGTGCCTGTTCGAGCCGGACTGGCACCAGGGCGTGATCGGTATCCTTGCTTCGCGTATGAAAGAGCGTTACCACCGTCCGACCATCGCTTTTGCCGACGCGGGCGACGGCATGCTCAAGGGCTCCGGTCGTTCGGTGCCGGGCTTCCATATTCGCGATGCCCTGAGCGTGGTTGCAGCGCAACACCCGGACCTGATGGGCAAGTACGGCGGTCATGCCATGGCGGCGGGTCTGAGCCTGCCGCAGGAAAACTTCCCGTTGTTTGCCGAAGCCTTCGATGCCGAAGTGCGCCGTCAGCTGTCCGAAGATGACCTGACCGGGCGCTTGCAGACCGATGGTTCGCTGTCGATCGAGGAGTTCAACCTGGAGTTGGCCCGGGCGCTGCGCAATGCCGGTCCCTGGGGCCAGCATTTCCCCGAACCGCTGTTCCATGGGGTGTTCCAGCTGGTGGAAAAACGTATCGTCGGCGAGCGGCATCTGAAGGTGGTGCTGAAAAGCGAATGCGGTTCGCTGAAACTCGATGGCATTGCCTTCGGCATCGATCCGGAGTTGTGGACCAATGCCCGGGTCGACTGGGTGGAACTGGCCTACAAGCTCGACCTCAATGAGTTTCGCGGCAAGGAAAGCGTGCAACTGATGATTGCCCATATCGAGCCGCGCTGAGACCTCTGCTTTGTTCCCTGAGGGGCCGGTACGCCAGCCCCTCAGGAGAATCTGCGGCTTTAATCCGCTGAACCCTCCCGCCCGTGCCGTTGTCGACTAGGCTCTAAGCACTGTCTGAATGGTCTTGTGACGTCGTCCTGTTTTTCACCCGCTGGGGGGCGGTTATCCACCATTATTGTCACTTGCCGACGTTCTAACAGAACCCTGGAGCCAGCCCACTTGATTTGAGAGGTGCCCCATGAGTCTGCTGCTCGAACCCTATACCCTTCGCCGATTGACCCTGCTCAACCGCATCGCGGTCTCGCCGATGTGCCAGTACTCCAGTGTCGACGGTCTGGCCAATGACTGGCACCTCGTCCACCTGGGCAGCCGGGCGGTGGGCGGTGCCGGGCTGATTTTCACCGAAGCCACCGCAGTCACCGCCGATGGCCGGATTACTGCCCAGGACCTGGGCCTGTGGAACGACGAGCAGATCGAACCGCTGCAACGCATCACCCGTTTTATCACCGCCCAGGGCGCGGTGGCGGGTATCCAGCTGGCCCATGCCGGGCGCAAGGCCAGCACCCATCGGCCTTGGCTGGGCAAACATGGCAGCGTCAAACCCGAGGAAGGCGGCTGGACCCCGGTCGGTCCGTCGTCGATTGCCTTCGATCCGCAGCACACGGCGCCGCTGCCACTGGATGAGCAACAGATCGGTGAGGTGATCCAGGCCTTTGTAGCGGCTGCCAAACGGGCATTGATCGCCGGTTTCAAGGTGGTTGAAGTGCACGCCGCCCACGGTTACCTGCTGCACCAGTTCCTTTCGCCCCTGAGCAATCAGCGTCGTGACCAGTACGGTGGCTCGTTCGAGAACCGCATTCGCCTGGTACTCCAGGTGACCCGGGCGATACGCGCGGCTTGGCCTGAGGAACTGCCGCTGTTTGTACGGGTGTCGGCCACCGACTGGGTGGAGGACGGCTGGAATCCGGATGAAACGGTGGAGTTGGCACGGCGGCTGAAAGCCTTGGGCGTCGACCTGATCGACGTGTCCTCGGGCGGCACCGCCGCCAACGCGGAAATTCCTACCGGGCCCGGTTATCAGACCCGTTTCGCCGAGCGTGTGCGCAAGGAGTCCGATATCGCTACCGGCACCGTCGGACTGATTACCGAACCGGCCCAGGCCGAACACATTCTGCGAACCGGGCAGGCCGATATGATCCTGTTGGCCCGCGAGTTGTTGCGTGACCCTTACTGGCCGCTGCATGCGGATGACGACCTGGGCGGGCGCAAGGCGACATGGCCTGCGCAGTATCAGCGGGCAACCCATCGTGATCAGCCGATTCACGAGTCGGATTTGCGTGAGTGAAAGGTTGAGGGTTGTCATAAGACGTTTAAGTGAATAAGGTCAGTTTCATGAACTCACACCTGAACATTTCGATTATTCCCACCCTCGAGACGAGGGTGGGCTGACGCGTGTTCTGAAAACACCCGAAACCCGCCCACCGAGGCGGGTTTTTTCTGACCGCCTCCTGGGAACTGAACATCAAAAGGAGATTGAAATGTCAGTACCTGAAACCTCAACTGCCCACAATTGCGCTCCAATCCTGCACCTGGTCTGTGGAAAGATCGGCTCGGGGAAATCGACGCTGGCGCAAAACCTGGCGGCAGCACCCTCGACCCTGTTGATCAGCGAGGACGTTTGGCTCGCGCAGCTGTATCCGGGTGAGATCACCGAGATTGCGGACTATGTACGCTGCGCCGCCCGCTTGCGCACGGCCTTGTTCGAGCATGTTGTTGCCATATTGAAAGCCGGGGTCTCGGTGGTCCTCGATTTTCCGTCCAACACCTTGTCCAGCCGGCTTTGGGCCCGTTCGGTCTTTGAACGCGCGGGGGCTGATCATCGGCTGCATTTCCTCGATGTGGGCGATGATGTGTGCAAGGCCCGTCTGAAGCTCCGTAATGAAGCGGGTGATCACCCGTTCAAGACCACTGAGGCCGAGTTCGAGGTGATTTCCCGCTATTTCGAAGTACCGGCGGTGGAAGAGGGGTTTGAGGTGGTGCGGTATGAATAGGCGTACCCTCGTTGCTTATCACGGGCTCTTTCCAGGATGACTTGAGTTTTCTTGCTGGAAATTTCGAAATGTTCTTAGCCTGATTCAGACTGTTCCTACGCTTAGGGTAGGTTTGGACGGTGTGTCCAGGCAGTCGGGTTTTATCCAGCGAGGGAAGGTGGTCATGGCCAAGGCGCGGAGCATTGTCGGTTTCATGCTGTTCCTCTGGACGTTCAGGACGCCATCCCGGCCCCGGATGCGCAAGCTCAGTGATGAGGAGCGGCACCTGCTGGAACGCTATCGGGCGTTGTCGGAAGAGGACCGCAATGCGATGTGCTGTCTGTTGAATGTGATGGAGGGTGTTTCGCGGTTTTGAAACCTGTACGACGGGCCATGTTGTCCGTGGTGCAGCGCTTGTTCGTTTTGCAACGCTGGGCGGTCCGCCCAGCGTGTTTTTCCCTACCCAGTCACGCTATCGGCTGATTTTCCAGGCATCACCCGCCGGCGCCGTGCCACGGTCATAGGGTTTGCCCAGCCACATGTAGAGCAGGCCGAGACCGATGACGATGGCGGTGCTCAGGACCATGGCGTAGTTGATGTACCACGCTGCATCCGGGGTGCGCGGCCAGGCCATGTTGACGATGGCACTGACGCCGTAGACCAGCGCGCCGATATTCACCGGCAGGCCCCAGGCGCCGAGGCTGAACTTGCCGCTGGGTTTCCAGCCGCGCGCCCGGGCGAAGAGGGCCGCGAGTACGATCATCTGGAATGCCAGGTAGATGCCGATGGCGGCGAAGCTGACGATGGTCGCCACCGCGTCCTGCAGGAAGAACCCCAGGGCAATGATCAGCGCTGGCAAGATGCCGGAGACGAACAGTGCCGCCACTGGCACCTGGGTGGTCGGCGAAAGCCGCTTCAGCAGGTGGCTGCCGATGACCATTTCATCCCGAGCGTAGGAATACAGCAGGCGACTGGCGGCCGCTTGCAGGCTGATGACGCAGGAAATGAAGGAAATCATCACCACGCCCATCACCACTTTCGAACCGACGCTGCCGAAGGCATTGTTGAGGATGGTGGTCACCGGGTCCTTGTCGGTGCCGTTGATCACCGCCTGCATGTCCGGCACGGCCAGGATCAGTGCCAGGCAGGCGAACATCGCCGCGATACCGCCGATGTAGATGGTCATGCGCATGGCCACCGGGATCTGCTTGCTCGGGTTCGGGGTTTCCTCGGCCACGTCGCCGCAGGCTTCGAAGCCGTAGTAGAGGAACATGCCCGCCAGGGATGCCGTGAGGAACGCCGGCAGGTAGGAGCCGTCGACGCGGATATCGAAGGTGTTGAACAGCACGCTGAGCGGCTGATGGCGCTCGAACACCAGCAGATAGACGCCGACGATCACCGCGCCGACCAGTTCGCAGAGAAAGCCGAACATGGCGATGCGTGCCAGGACCTTGGTGCCGCTGAGGTTGACCAGGGTGGCGAACAGCGTCAGCACCAGGGCGATGACGATATTGGTGTTGTTGCTCGGCTCGAAACCGAGCATCGCGGCAAGGTAAGGACCGGCGCCGACGGCAACGGCGGCAATGGTTACGCACAGGGCGATGGAGTAGATCCAGCCGACCATCCACGCCCAGCGCTTGCCCACCAGGCGGCGGGCCCAAGGGTAGACGCCCCCGGAAATCGGGAACTGCGAGACCACTTCACCGAAAATCAGGCACACCA
This sequence comes from Pseudomonas gingeri, assembly GCF_013386165.1. Lineage (GTDB taxonomy): Bacteria > Pseudomonadota > Gammaproteobacteria > Pseudomonadales > Pseudomonadaceae > Aquipseudomonas > Aquipseudomonas gingeri_C. The sequence goes on from NZ_JACAOS010000001.1 coordinate 389,169, forward strand.
GCAGTTGTCCACAGCCCACCAGCAGGTAGGCCCAGAACATTGGCGGGCCGCCAGCGGCCAGGCACAGGCCGAACAGGGTGTAGACGCCGACCACCGGCGAGAGGTAGGTAAAGCCCAGGGCGAAGTTTTCCCACAGGCTCATGCTGCGATTGAAGTTCGAGGTATAGCCCAGTTTGCGCAGCTGTTCGGCATCGCTGTCGGCGGTTGCGCCGAGGTGGGGTTGTGCACTCATGACGGTATTGCTCCGGAAAATCGGCAGATTTCAGGTGTCCGAAACCGTGGCCGGGCCATGATGGCCCGTCCCGGTTCGGTGTTGTTGTAGTGGTTTTGTGCTCAGGGCAAATCGGTAACCAGGTCGATCTGTGCTTAGTGTTTGAACATCACATGGCGCACGGTGGTGTAGTCCTCCAGCCCGTACATGGACATGTCCTTGCCATACCCGGACAGCTTCTGCCCGCCATGGGGCATTTCGCTGACCAGCATGAAGTGGGTGTTGACCCAGGTGCAGCCGTACTGCAAGCGGGCCGCCAGGCGGTGGGCGCGCCCGACATCGGCGGTCCACACCGACGACGCCAGGCCGTAGTCCGAATCGTTGGCCCAGCCCAGCACCTGGGCTTCGTCGTCGAACCGGGTGACCGAGACCACTGGCCCGAACACTTCGCGGCGCACGATTTCGTCATCCTGCTGGGCATCGGCCAGGACCGTCGGCTCGAAGAAGAAACCATTGCCGGGCACCGCCTTGCCACCGGTTACCAGGCGAATATGCGGCTGCGCCACCGCCCGCTCGACAAAGCCGGCCACGCGATCACGGTGTTGGGCGGTGATCAGCGGGCCCAGTTCGGTTTCCGGGTCGTCCTGCAAGCCGTACTTGATGGTGCTGACCGCCGCCCCGAGTTTCTCGACGAACTTCTCGTAGACGCCGGCCTGGGCATAGACCCGGCAGGCGGCGGTGCAGTCCTGGCCGGCATTGTAGAAACCGAAGGTGCGAATGCCGTCGACGGCGGCGTCGATGTCGGCGTCGTCGAAGATGATCACCGGGGCCTTGCCGCCCAGTTCCATGTGCATGCGCTTCACGCTGTCGGCGGTGTTGGCAATGATGTGTGAGCCGGTGGCGATGGAGCCGGTCAGCGAGACCATGCGCACTTTCGGGTGGGTCACCAGCGGGTTGCCCACGCTCGGGCCACGGCCGAAGACCAGGTTGAGTACACCGGCCGGGAAAATCTGCGCCGCCAGTTCGGCCAGGCGCAAGGCGGTCAGCGGGGTCTGTTCCGAGGGCTTGAGTACCACGGTATTGCCGGCGGCCAGGGCCGGGGCGATTTTCCAGGCGACCATCATCAGCGGGTAGTTCCACGGCGCGATGGAGGCGATCACGCCCACCGGGTCGCGGCGGATCATCGAGGTGTGGCCGGGCAGGTATTCGCCCCCCGCCGAGCCGTTCATGCAGCGGCTGGCGCCGGCGAAGAAGCGGAATACGTCGGCGATTGCCGGGATCTCGTCGTTGAGGGCGGCGCTCAGGGGTTTACCGCAGTTGTCCGATTCCAGTTTCGCCAGCTCCGGGCCATGGGCCTCGATGGCGTCGGCGAGTTTCAGCAGCAGTAGCGAACGGTCTTTCGGTGCGGTCTGCGACCAGCTGTCGAAGGCCGCGTCGGCGGCGCGCACGGCGGCGTCGACCTGGGCTTCGCTGGCTTCGTGGATATCCACCAGCACCCGACCCAGGGCCGGGTTGAACACCGATTGGGCCGGGCCTTCGCCGTTGACGAGTTGGCCGTTGATCAACAGTTTGGTTTGCATGTCGGTATCCTCATGACGTCATCAGATGTTTCGATAGACACCGAACCTGTAGGAGCCGGCTTGCCGGCGATGGCGTCCTGATAGGCGATGCAAGGCTAAAGGGCCTCATCGCTGGCAAGCCAGCTCCTACAAGGGGTCGGTGTTAATCCTTGGGAATAGGTTATTTGCCGCCACTACCGGCCACGCTTTCGCCGCCGCGGGTCAGGTAATAGGCGCCGAGAATCGGCAGCATCGTGACCATCATCACCAGCATGGCGACCACGTTGGTCACGGGCACATCCCGTGGCCGGCTGAGCTGGTTGAGCAGCCAGATCGGCAAGGTGCGTTCATGCCCGGCGGTAAAGGTGGTGACGATGATCTCGTCGAACGACAGGGCAAACGCCAGCATGCCGCCGGCCAGCAACGCCGAACCGAGGTTCGGCAGGACGATGTAGCGAAAGGTCTGCCAACCGTCGGCACCCAGGTCCATCGAGGCTTCGATCAGGCTGTGGGAAGTGCGCCGCAAGCGGGCGATGACGTTGTTGTAGACGATCACCACACAGAAGGTCGCGTGGCCGACGATGATGGTGAACATCCCCGGCTCTATCCCAAGACTCTTGAAGGTCGCCAGCAAGGCGATCCCGGTGATGATCCCCGGCAGGGCGATGGGCAGGATCAGCATCAGCGAGATGCCCTGCTTGCCGAAGAAGTCCCGGCGATACAGGGCGGCCGAGGCCAGGGTGCCGAGCAGCATGGCGATCAGCGTGGCAATGGCGGCGATCTGCAACGACAGCTTGATGGCTTCCAGGACATCCGGCCGGCCGAAGGCCACGCTGAACCACTTCAGGGTGAATCCCCGGGGCGGGAAGCTGAAGGCCGCGTCTTCGGTGTTGAAGGCGTAGAGGAAGATGATCAGGATCGGAAAATGCAGGAACAGCAAGCCGCCCCAGGCGGCCAGGCGCAGGCCCCATGAGGCTTTGTCAGCCTGTTGTTGGGTATTAGAGCGCATCGAAGGCCCCCAGGCGTTTGACGATGGACAGGTACACGGCGATCAGCACGATCGGCACCAGGGTGAAGGCCGCCGCCATGGGCATATTGCCGATGGCGCCCTGCTGGGCGTAGACCATGCTGCCGACGAAGTAGCCGGGCGGGCCGATCAGTTGCGGCACGATGAAGTCGCCCAGGGTCAGCGAGAAGGTGAAGATCGACCCCGCCGCGATGCCCGGAATCGACAGCGGCAGGACCACCTGCATAAAGGTCTGGCGCGGCTTGGCACCGAGGTCCGCGGAGGCTTGCAGCAGCGACGGCGGCAGGCGTTCCAGGGAGGCCTGGATCGGCAGGATCATGAACGGCAGCCAGATATAGACGAACACCAGGCAACGTCCCAGGTGCGAGGTCGACAAGGTGCTGCCACCCACCCCGGGAATCCCCAGGACGAACTGCAACAGCGGCTCCAGCCCCAGGTGCTGGACGAACCACTGGGCGACGCCGCCTTTGGCCAGCAGCAGGGTCCAGGCGTAGGCCTTGACGATATAGCTGGCCCACATCGGCATCATCACCGCGATGTAGAAGAACGCCTTGGTCTTGCCCGTGGTGTAACGCGCCATGTAGTAGGCGATGGGGAACGCGATGACCCCGGCGACGATGGACACCACCACCGCCATGCTCAGGGTGCGCAGGATGATGTCGAAGTTCGACGGCGCGAACAGGGCGGCGAAGTTCGCCAGGGTCAGGTCCGGGGTGACCGCCATGGTGAAGTCGTCGAAGGTGTAGAAGCCCTGCCAGAGCAAGGTCAGCAGCGAACCGAGGTAGATCGCGCCGAACCAGATCAATGGTGGTACCAGCAGCAGCGCCAGGTAGAGGTTGGGGCGGCGGTACAGCAGGTTGGCGAGGCGTCGCATCGGCGAGTCGGCCGAGGTCGTCGGGGGGAGGGCGAGGCTGTTCATCTCAGACCTCGCTCGCCAGCACGGTCATGGCTTCCCGCGCCCAGCGCGCGGTGATGCGCTGGCCGGTCTGGTGCCCGCTGCTGGTGGGTTGCCATTGGGTGTTGGGCTGGCTGATGTTCAGGGTCTGGCCGTTGTCTAGTTTCAGTTCGTAGCGGGTGGCGCTGCCCTGGTACTGGATGTCGTGGAGCAGGCCGCTGATCTCGACTTCGTGGTTTTGTACCGGGCCGTCGGCGAAGCGCACGTGTTCCGGGCGGATCGACAGCGGCAGGTCGCTGCCACAGAGCTGTTTGGCCAGGTCGCCGCGGATCACGTTGGAGGTGCCGACGAATTCGGCGACAAACGCGGTGGCCGGTTTCATGTAGAGGTTGCGCGGGCTGTCGACCTGTTCGATCCGGCCCTTGTTGAATACGGCCACGCGGTCGGACATGGACAGGGCTTCGGTCTGGTCGTGGGTGACGAAGATGAAGGTGATGCCCAGTTGCCGTTGCAGCTTTTTCAGCTCGCCTTGCATCTGCTCGCGCAGTTTCAGGTCGAGGGCGCCGAGGGGTTCGTCGAGCAGCAGCACGCGGGGACGATTGACCAGGGCGCGGGCCAGGGCCACGCGTTGGCGCTGACCACCGGAGAGTTGCACCGGCTTGCGCTCGCCGTAGCCGGCCAGGGCGACCATGCCCAAGGCTTCTTCGGCGCGGTTCAGACGTTCGGTTTTACCGACGCCTTTGACTTTCAGGCCGTAGGCGACGTTGTCGCGTACGTTCATATGGGGGAACAGCGCGTAATCCTGGAACACCGTGTTCACGTCGCGCTGGTAAGGCGGCAGGCCGGCGGCTTCTTCGCCATGGATGCGGATCGAGCCGGCGCTGGGTTGTTCGAAACCGGCGATCAGGCGCAGGCAGGTGGTCTTGCCGGAGCCGGAAGGGCCGAGCATGGAAAAGAACTCGCCGTCCTGGATGTCGATGGAAACCCGGTCGACGGCTTTCACTTCGCCGAACTGACGGGAAACGTGGGTGAACTGGACTGCAAGCGTCATGAGGCGGTGCTCCGAGAAGGCGCGGGTTGTTGCAGCGGCCCGGCCTGGACTTCTGAAAAAGCGGAATCGAATACAAATCTGTCAGGGCCGGCGGGGTTCCTGTGGCGAGCAGGCTTGCCCGCGTTGGGCTGCGAAGCAGCCCTGAAACCGGTCACCTCGGTGTACCTGATACAGCGAGTTCTCTGGTTTCAGGGGCGCTTCGCGCCCCAGCGCGGGCAAGCCCGCTCGCCACAAGTGTTGTTATTGCTTGGGGGATTACCTGCCGCCCATGATCGCGATGTAGTCCTGGGTCCAGCGGCTATACGGCACGAACTTGCCGCCCGCAGCTTGCGGGGTGGTCCAGAAGGCGATCTTGTCGAAGTGGTCGAAGCCATTGGTCTTGCAACCTTCGGCCCCCAACAGCTCACTTTCCTTGCACGCCGCCGGTACCGCCGGCAACGAGCCGAACCAGGCCGCGACATCACCCTGGACCTTGGGCTGCAACGACCAGTCCATCCATTTGTAGGCGCAGTTCGGGTGCTTGGCATCGGCGTGCAACATGGTGGTGTCGGCCCAGCCGGTAACGCCTTCCTTCGGAATGGTCGAAGCCACCGGCTGTTTGTCCGCCTGCAGGCCGTTGACCATGTAGCCCCAGGAACTGGAGGCAGCGACGCCTTCGTTCTTGAAGTCGCTCATCTGCACTGTGGCGTCATGCCAGTAACGGTGGATCAGCGGCTGCTGCGCACGCAGCAGATCGAGCACGGCCTTGTACTGGGTTTCGGTCAGTTCATAGGGGTTCTGGATGCCCAGTTCCGGTTTGGCCGACTTCAGGTACAGCGCCGCGTCGGCGATATAGATCGGACCGTCATAGGCCTGCACGCGGCCCTTGTTCGACTTGCCGTCCGGCAGGCTCTGCGCATCGAAGACCACGCCCCAACTGGTGGGCGCCTGCTTGAACACGTTGGTGTTGTACATCAGCACGTTCGGGCCCCATTGATAAGGCGTGCCGTAGGTCTGCTTGTTGACCACGTACCACGGCGCATCCTTGAGACGCGGGTCGAGGTTCTTCCAGTTCGGGATCAATGCGGTGTTGATCGGTTGCACGCGCTTGCCGACGATCAGTCGCAACGAGGCGTCGCCGGACGCCGTGACCAGGTCATAACCGCCCTTGGCCATCAAACTGACCATTTCATCCGAGGTGGCCGCGGTTTTCACGCTGACCTTGCAGCCGGTTTCCTTTTCGAAGCCCGTCACCCAGTCATAGGCCTTGTCGCTTTCGCCGCGCTCGATGTAGCCGGGCCAGGCGACGATATCCAGTTGGCCTTCGCCCGCACCGACGGCTTTCAGTGGCTCGGCGGCCTGGATCGAGACGCTGGCCAGCAGCGCGGTGGTCACTGCACTGAGCAGTGCGGTCTTGTGCACGAACATGGGGATTCCCTCTTCTTTAATTATGGTCGGGGCAGTTGAACGTGATGCAGCGTGCCGTTTGCGGGCTGGTTATTAGAGTAGAGCGTGTTACAGATGCTGGCCGTGGCGCGCCATGATGTGGCGCACCACGCTGTAGTCCTGAAGCGAATCGCTGGACAGATCCTTGCCGTAGCCGGAGCGCTTGAGGCCGCCGTGGGGCATTTCGCTGACCAGCATGAAATGGCTGTTGATCCAGGTGCAGCCGTATTGCAGGCGCGAAGCCACCTGCATGGCCTTGTCCAGGTTCTGGGTCCAGACCGACGACGCCAGGCCGTATTCCGAGTCATTGGCCCAGTCCACCGCCTGGCTCAGTTCGTCGAAACGGGTCACGGTGACCACTGGGCCGAACACTTCGCGTTGGACGATTTCGTCGCTTTGCCTGCAACCGGCGAGCAGGGTCGGCTGGTAATAGAAGCCGGCCCCGGAATGCACGGCGGCCCCAGTGACCCGTTCGATATGCGGCTGGCCGAGGGCGCGTTCGACGAAGCTGGCGACACGGTCGCGCTGGCGGGTACTGATCAGCGGGCCGATTTCATTGTCGGCGTCGCGCTTGCCGGCAAATCTCAGGCTGCCGACCGCTGCGCCAAGCTCGGCCACCAGCTTGTCGTGAATCCCGGCCTGGGCGTAGATCCGGCAGGCGGCGGTGCAATCCTGCCCGGCGTTGTAATAGCCGTAGCTGCGCACCCCTTCGACCACGGCCTGCAGGTCGGCGTCGTTGCAGACGATCACCGGTGCCTTGCCGCCCAGTTCCAGGTGGGTACGTTTCACGCTCTTGGCGGCGGCCTGGAGGATTTTCTGGCCGGTGACGATATCGCCGGTCAGCGACACCATGCGTACTTTCGGGTGGCTGACCAGATGGCTGCCGACCCCCTCGCCGCCCCCGCAGACGATATTGATCACCCCGGCTGGCAACAGCTCGGCGAGCACTGGCGCCAGGGCCAGGATCGACAGCGGTGTGTGCTCCGACGGCTTGAACACCAGGGTGTTGCCGGCGGCCAGGGCCGGGGCGATCTTCCACGCGGCCATCATGATCGGGTAGTTCCAGGGCGCGATGGAGGCCACCACGCCAATCGGGTCGCGGCGCACCATGCTGGTGTAGCCCGGCAGGTATTCACCGGACAACTGGCCGGTCTGGCAACGCACGGCGCCGGCGAAGAAACGGAACACATCGACCGTGGCGCTCAAGTCGTCCTGGCGGGCCAGGTGCAGGGGCTTGCCGCAGTTCAGGGATTCCAGGCGGGCGAGTGAGTCGGCGTTTTTCTCCACCGCGTCGGCAATGGCCAGCAGGATATTGGCCCGTTGCTGCGGGGTGGTCCGCGACCAGCCGGCAAAGGCCCGGTGGGCGGCGAGGATGGCGCTTTCGACCTGTTCGGGGCTGGCTTCGGCGATCTGCGTGAGCACCTCACCTGTCGCCGGGTTGATGATCGGCTCGACAAAACCCTCGCCGGCAACGAGTTCGCCGTCGATCAGCAAGGCGGTGAACAGTGGGGTCGGGTGCGCGCCAGCCATTTTACGAGTTCTCTTTTCTTGTGTGGCCATGGAGCTTCCCCTATCGCTGGAGTCCGGCCTTTCTCTAGATGGATGGCAAGAGACTAGAGGGCGGACGGGAGGTCGACAAATACTAAATACTGAATGCGGCGTTCGATTAAATAGATGGCTTGCGTCCGCCAGGGGGCTGTTCGCGGGCCACGGTCAGGAACGGGTCCACCAACGGTGGGCGGGCGGTGCCCCGGCGCCAGGCCAGGCCGACGTCGAGGGTCTGGCTCAGGTCTGCCAGCGGCCGGGCTTCGATGATGTCGCCTTCCAGGGACCAGGGCCGGTAGGTCATGTCCGGCTGGATCGACACCCCCAGCCCGGCCGCCACCAGGCTACGCACCGCTTCGGTGGAGGCGGTGCGCAAGGTGATCCGCGGTTGCAACCCGGCGCCACGCCACATGCGCTGGGCATTGCGGTCCATTTCATCGACATTGAGCTGGATCAGCGGCTCGCGGGCGACGTCGGCCAGGTTGATGCTGTCGTGTTCCAGCAGTGGGTGCTGGGCCGGCAGCCACAGCCGATGGGGCGAATGGGTCAGGACCTCGGTCTGCAAGGCATGGCGGTCCTCCAGGTTGGAGAGGATCAGCACCCCGACATCGATCTCGCCGCTGACCAGCAAGTGCTCGATATACGGACGCTCGTCCTCCATCACGCGGATTTCCACGTTGGGGTAGGCGCGCTGGAAGCGGGTCAGCAGGTCGGCGAGGTAGTAACCGGCCACCAGGCTGGTCACGCCGATGGTCAGTTGCCCGGCCACCTGGTCGGTGCTCTGTTGCAGGCTGCGCTTGGCGTTGTCGACGGTGGCGAGAATCAGGTGCGCCTGGCGCAGGAACTGGTGGCCCTGGTGGGTCAGGGTCATGCCCTTGGCGTGGCGGTTGAACAGGCTGACGCCAATCTCTTGTTCAAGCTGCTGGATCGCCAGGGTCAGGGTCGACTGGGAAATGAACACCGCCTGGGCGGCAGCCGAGATCGAACCGGTCTCGGCCACGGCGATAAAGTGACGGATCTGACGCAAGGTCATCATGGGGCGCGCACCGATACCGGCTAGCCGGCAGGTTGTTTTTATGGATGCGAACCAGTGTATATCTTTTTAATCGATGGCCTTGTTCGTGATGGGAGAGCCGCTCAGCGCAAATCGCCTGCCTGGGGCGCCGTGTGAAAATGCGCTTGGCCCTTGCCCGCATGCTTGGCGCGGTACAAGGCCCGGTCCGCCAGGCCCAGCACGTCGCTCAGGTCCGACGCATCCAGGGGCCATAGCGCGCCGCCGATGCTGCAACCGATCCAGGCCGGGACATCGTGCACCCGAAACGATTGCCCAAGGCTGGCGAGCACGCGCTCGGCGATGCTGCGTGCCTGGTCGATGGCATCGTGGCGGGGGACCTGCAGGACCATCAGGAATTCGTCGCCGCCCAGGCGTGCCACCAGGTCGCCTTCGCGCAGGCAGACCCGCAAGCGACTCGCCACTTCCCTGAGTAGTTCATCGCCGCCGGCATGGCCGAACTGGTCGTTGATCGGCTTGAAACCGTCCAGGTCCAGGTACAGCAGGGCCAGATAATGGTTCTGCGCCTGGCTGCGTTGCTGGGCGCGTGGCAGGTATTTTTCCAGTGCGGCGCGATTCGGCAGGCCGGTCAGGGCGTCATGGTGGGCCAGGCTTTCCATCATGCCCAAGGCGGTCTGCTGGTTGCTCAGGCTGTCCACCAGGTGGCGGATCGACTGGCTCAACTGGGCGATTTCCCGGGTGCCCTTGAGCTCGGGAATCTCCATGGATTCGCCGAGACTCAGGCGGTCGGCGGCCCTGGCGATGACCTGCAGCGGCCGGGTAAACCAGGTGGCCAGCAACCAGCCGATAAAGGCGACAAGCACCGCCAGGGCAATGCCCCAGACCAGAATGTCGCGCTGCAAATCCTTGGCCGGGGCGTAGGCTTCATCGAGGGTCTGGCGCGACACCACGGTCCAGCCCAGCCCGGCGTAATTGCCGTAGCCGCGACTCACCGCGATCCCGGTCAGGTAGTCGTTGCCGTCTGGCCAGCGCTGGACGCCCCAGCGGGTCTGCTGGCTGCCGAGGTTGTCGAGCAAAGGCAGGGACAAGCGCTGGTCCATCGATTCCCGGGGTCCGAGAATGACCTGATGGTTGGCGGAAAGTACGAAAAACTCTTCCTTGCGCCGGACCTGGATAGGTTCGAGCAAGGATTTGCGCAACTCTTCGGCCCAGCCCCAGGAAAGGTGCGCCGAGAGTACTCCGACACTACTTTGTGACTTAATATTTCCGGATTCGTCGCCGAATACCGGCAAGCTGATGTCCACGAACCGCATGGTTTCGCCATTGGGGTTGGGCAGCATTTTGGACAACAGCAGGGCGTCATGCACATCGCCGACGAACAGGTGCTCCCGGGCCTGGTTGAACACTGGCCGGTCGCTGATATCGGTCTGTTCGAGCACACCTTGGGTCCCGGCCTGGACCACACCGTTGGGCGCGACGAAACCGACCCAGGCGAAACTGGGGAACTCCTCCTGCAAATGGTTGAGCAATTGACGAATCTGCGAGGTGTCCGAGGCCTTTTGAATGATCTGCATCCGGCTGATGACGCTCAGCAGGTGAATCCGGCTGGCCATGTCGCGGTCCAGGCGATCAGACATCTGGTAGGCATTTTCGGCGAGATCCTGTCCGATTTCGCTGATCATCCGCGAACTGGAGTCGTGGCTGATGAAAGACCCCAGTAACCAGCTCAGCAGGCTGACCAGTACGGCGATCATCAACGCGAAACGACTGCGTAGGCTGGGCAGCACGGACATGAACTAGGTTCCTGGGCCTTATGGGTTATATGATGGGTGTTCGATAATGGCAGTTTGCTTTTGCTCGGTGTTAGCTGATCTTGAGCGAGTGGTCGGTAAAGACGCTGATCAGTGTCGTAATAGCCTATCGGTTATATTTCCTGTTGTTGTAGACCTATGTTGTAGACCGTTGCTGTAAACCAAAGCCTGGGCCTGTGCGAAAAGGATGGCACACCCTCGGCTATACTGCCCTCATTTGAATGGCTCTAGAGGATTGAGAGTGAAAAACTGGACCTTGCGCCAACGAATACTGGCGAGTTTTGCCGTCATCATCGCGATCATGCTGCTGATGGTCGTCGCCTCGTATTCCCGGCTGCTCTCGATCGAGTCCAGCGAGGAGAGTGTGCGCACCGACGCCATTCCCGGGGTTTACTACAGCACCATGATCCGTAGCGCCTGGGTCGACAGCTATGTGCTGACCCAGCAATTGCTCGGGTTCAACGCCGACGGCGTGATCAACCCCGCCGACCAGGCGCAGTTCAAGGACTTTGAAAACCGTCTGGTCAAGCAGATCGACAATTACCAGAAGACCATTTTCAATCAGGAAGACCAGGCCGCCTTCGACGTCTTCAAACGTGACCACGAGGCGTACGACAAACTGCTGGGCAACGTGCTTGATCTGTACCAGCACAAGCAGAATGAACAGGCCATCCGGGTGTTCAACGAACAACTGGCGCCGGCCTGGGCTGCCGGCCGTAAACAGCTCAACGACATCATCACCCAGAACAAGGACGTGGCCGATCAGGACACTGACGCGATTTCCGCCGCCGTGTCTGCGGCGAAACTCAGCATGGGAATTTCCTTGCTGATCGCGGTCATCGCCGCCGCTCTCTGTGGCCTGCTGCTGATGCGGGCGATCATGGCGCCGATGCAACGGATTGTCGAAATCCTCGAAATCATGCGCGACGGTGATCTGAGCAGCCGCCTGAACCTGGCGCGCAAGGATGAGTTCGGCGCCGTGGAAACCGGCTTCAATGACATGATGACCGAGCTCACGTCCCTGGTTTCCCAGGCCCAGCGCTCCTCGGTACAGGTCACCACGTCGGTCACGGAAATCGCCGCCACCTCCAAGCAACAGCAGGCCACGGCGACCGAAACCGCCGCGACCACCACCGAGATCGGCGCGACCTCGCGGGAAATCGCCGCGACCTCCCGGGACCTGGTGCGGACCATGACCGAAGTCTCCACCGCCGCCGACCAGGCCTCGGTGCTCGCCGGCTCCGGCCAGCAAGGCCTGGCGCGCATGGAAGAAACCATGCATTCGGTAATGGGCGCTGCCGACCTGGTGAACGCCAAGCTCGCGATCCTCAACGAGAAGGCCGGCAACATCAACCAGGTGGTGGTGACCATCGTCAAGGTCGCCGACCAGACCAACCTGCTGTCCCTCAACGCGGCCATCGAGGCGGAAAAAGCCGGTGAGTACGGTCGCGGTTTTGCCGTGGTTGCCACCGAAGTGCGGCGCCTGGCGGACCAGACCGCCGTCGCCACCTACGATATCGAGCAGATGGTCCGCGAGATCCAGTCGGCGGTGTCCGCCGGGGTCATGGGCATGGACAAGTTCTCCGAGGAAGTGCGCCGTGGCATGTTTGAAGTGCAGCAGGTCGGTGAGCAGTTGTCGCAGATCATCCATCAGGTCCAGGCCCTGGCGCCGCGGGTGCTGATGGTCAACGAAGGCATGCAGGCCCAGGCCACCGGCGCCGAACAGATCAACCTCGCCCTGGTGCAATTGGGCGATGCCAGCAGCCAGACCGTTGAATCCCTGCGCCAGGCCAGCTTCGCCATCGACGAGCTGAGCCAGGTCGCGGTGGGCCTGCGCAGCGGCGTTTCGCGTTTCAAAGTCTGATGAGCGAATTGGTGGCTAAACGCGTCGCCAGCGCGCAGCCCAGGAACAGTCTGTTCCTGGTCTTTCGCATTGGCGGCGAACGTTATGCGCTGGAAGCCGTCGAGGTGGCCGAAGTGCTGCCGCACCTGCAACTCAAGCCGATTGCTCAAGCACCGGCCTGGGTCGCGGGGGTGCTGGCCCATCGTGGTGTGATGGTGCCGGTGATCGACGTCAGCGCCATGACCTTCGGCCAAGCGGCGACGGCCCGTACCAGTACGCGTCTGGTGCTGGTGCATTACCGTCCCGCGGGCGAGGTGCCCGGGCGCCTGCTCGGGTTGATCCTCGAACAGGCCACCGACACCCTGCGTTGCAACCCGGCGGAGTTCCAGCCTTATGGCCTGGACAACCGCGACGCGCCTTACCTGGGGCCGGTCCGCGAAGATGCCCAGGGCCTGCTGCAACGCATTCGGGTCAATGACCTGCTCAGCGTCGAGGTCCGCGCACTGCTGTTTCCGGCCGTGGATGAGGCGCCTGCATGAGTGATGACCAGCGTTTCTTCGACTTCCTCAAGCACCGTATCGGCCTCGACGTGGCCTCGGTCGGCCCGGCCATTATCGAGCGTGCCGTGCGTCAACGCTGTACTCAGTTGCAGATGCCCTCGACGGATGACTACTGGACCCGATTGCAGACCAGTGGCGACGAGCAGCAAGCGCTGATCGAGGCGGTGATCGTCCCGGAAACCTGGTTCTTTCGTTACCCCGAGTCCTTTTCTACCCTGGCGCGCCTGGCGGCCGAGCGGGTGGCGCAACTCAAGGGCATGCGTGCCTTGAAGATCCTCAGCCTGCCCTGTTCCACAGGCGAAGAGCCCCATTCGATCGCCATGGCCTTGCTCGACGCAGGCCTGGCGCCGCACCAGTTCAAGGTCGACGGCATCGACGTCAGCCCGCTGTCGGTGGAGCGGGCCAAGCGTGCGGTGTACGGCAAGAACTCCTTTCGCGGACAGGGTCTCGAGTTTCGCGAACGGCATTTCACCGTAGTGGCGGACGGTTACCGGCTCAGCGAGCGGGTCCGCGAACAGGTGCGTTTGCAGAGCGGCAATCTGCTCGACCCCGAATTGCAGGCGGGTGAGGTCTATGACTTCGTGTTTTGCCGTAACCTGCTGATCTATTTCGACCTGGCGACGCAACGCCAGGTCTTCGACATCCTCAAGCGCTTCACCCATGTGGACGGGGTGCTGTTTATCGGCCCGGCCGAGGGCAACCTGCTGGGGCGGATGGGCATGCGCTCGATCGGTGCGCCGCAGTCCTTTGCCTTTCGCCGCCAGACGGAGTCCGAGCCTGAGCCCCTGCCGGTGTTTGTTCCGCCGTCCTTGCCAGTGCCAGTGTCGGCGCCTGTCAGCGCGCCGGTGCTGCCGCTGCGGCGACCGTTCGCCCCCGGCGCGGCTTTCGTGCCCCCGGCGCCCCGGGCGAGGCCCGCCGGTTCGGACGAGGCCGCCGACCTGTTGGCGCGGATTGCAACGCTGGCCAACGAAGGCAACGGCGCCCAGGCGCGCCAGGTCTGTGAAACCTATCTGCGACAACACGAGCCGGTGGCCCAGGTCTTCTACTGGCTGGGCCTGCTGAGCGACGTGGCCGGCAGTGCGCTGGAGGCCCAGGGCTTTTATCGCAAGGCCTTGTACCTGGAACCGCAACATCCCGAGGCCCTTGTCCACCTGGCGGCCCTGCTGGCGTCCCAGGGCGATGCGGCAGGTGCCCGGCGATTGCAGGAACGCGCCGCCCGTAGCGAGCGCGCCGCTGACAGTGAGCGTAAACGATGAGCGGTTTGACAGCCTTGAACCTGATCCACGATGACGCCGAGAAAATCGACGATTGCTGGAACCGCATCGGTATCCACGGCGATAGGTCCTGCCCGCTGCTGGCCGAGCATATCCACTGCCGTAACTGCGCGGTGTACTCTGCCGCCGCCACGCGGCTGCTGGACCGTTACTCGTTGCGACAGGAACACCTGGAACAGAGCACGACGATCGAGGCCGATACTGAGATAGTCACCCGTTCGCTGCTGATGTTCCGGCTCGGCGAAGAATGGCTGGGCCTGGCCACCCGTTGCCTGGTGGAAGTCGCACCGTTGCAGCCGATTCATTCCTTGCCGCATCAGCGCTCGCGGGCCTTGCTTGGCGTTGCCAATGTGCGCGGGGCCTTGGTGGCCTGCCTGTCGCTGGTGGAGTTGCTCGGGCTCGACGCCTCGGTCACGGCCACGCCGGGCGGCCGGGTCATGCCGCGCATGCTGATCCTCGGTGCCCAGGGCGGTCCGGTGGTGTTGCCGGTGGACGAAGTGGACGGTATCCATGCCATCGACCAGCGCCTGCTCGACACTGCCAGCGCTGCCGGGCCCCAGGCCAGCGCGCGATTTACCCGTGGCGTGCTGCCGTTCAAAGGACGCAGTCTGCGTTGGCTGGATGAAGAGCAATTGCTCTCGGCCGTGACCCGGAGCCTCACATGACCCCCGATCAAATGCGCGACTCGTCGCTGCTGGAACTGTTCAGCCTGGAGGCCGAGGCCCAGACCCAGGTGCTCAGCGCCGGCCTGCTGGCCCTGGAACGCAATCCGACCCAGGCCGATCAGCTCGAAGCCTGCATGCGCGCCGCCCACTCCCTCAAGGGCGCGGCGCGAATTGTCGGCGTCGACGCCGGGGTCAGCGTCGCCCACGTGATGGAGGATTGCCTGGTCAGTGCCCAGGAAGGTCGCCTGTACCTGCAACCGGAGCATATCGACGCCTTGCTGCACGGCACCGACTTGCTGATGCGGGTCGCCACGCCCAGCAGCAATGTCGGGCCGGTGGAGATCGAGGCCTATGTCCTGCGGTTGCAAGCGTTGCTCGATCCCGCCGCTGCGCGGCCGGCACCGAGGGTGCCTGGCCTGCCCGAGGCAATCGAGGCGCAACTGGCGATCACACCACCTGCCGTGGTCCTTGACCTTGAACCCGCGCCGGTTGAGCCCGCGCTGGTCGAAACGGCACCGGCTGAGCCGATAACCTCCGGCCGCCGGGTTACCGAAGGCGGCGAACGGGTGCTGCGGGTCACGGCCGAGCGCCTGAACAGCCTGCTCGACCTGTCGAGCAAATCCCTGGTGGAAACCCAGCGCATCAAGCCTTACCTGGCGACCATGCAGCGCGCGCGAAGGATACAGAGCAAAGGTCTGCGGGCCCTGGAACAACTCAGCGAACAATTGCAGAACCTCGGCCTAAGCCTTGAGGTCGAGGAGTCCCTGGCCGATGCCCGGCGCTTGTTGACCGAGTCCCAGCAGATGCTGACGGCGCAAGCGGTGGAGCTGGACGAGTTCGGCTGGCAGGCCAGCCAGCGTGCCCAGGTCTTGTATGACACCGCACTGGCCTGCCGCATGCGGCCCTTTGCCGATGTGCTGAGCGGCCAGGTGCGGATGGTCCGCGACCTGGGCCGCAGCCTGGGCAAGCAGGTGCGTCTGGAGGTCGAAGGGGAGAAAACCCAGGTCGACCGTGATGTGCTGGAAAAACTCGAAGCGCCGCTGACCCACCTGCTGCGCAACGCCGTGGACCACGGCATCGAAAGCCCGGAACTGCGGGTGCTGGCCGGCAAGCCGGCCGAAGGTTTGATTCGCCTGCGGGCTTCCCACCAGGCCGGGTTGCTGGTGTTGCAGTTGAGCGACGACGGCGGTGGCGTGGACCTGGAGCGGGTCCGGCGCAGCATCGTCGAGCGCCAGTTGTCCCCGGCCGAGACCGCGGCGCAACTGAGCGAGGAGGAGTTGTTGAGTTTCCTCTTCCTGCCGGGTTTCAGCCTGCGGGACAAAGTCACCGAAGTGTCCGGGCGCGGGGTCGGCCTCGACGCGGTGCAGCATATGGTCCGCCAGTTGCGCGGCGCGGTGGTGCTGGAGCAGACGGCGGGGCAGGGCAGCCGTTTCCACCTCGAAGTGCCGCTGACCTTGTCGGTGGTGCGCAGCCTGGTGGTGGAAGTCGGCGGCGAAGCCTATGCCTTTCCCCTGGCCCACATCGAGCGCATGTGCGACCTGGCGCCCGAGGACATCGTGCAACTCGAAGGGCGCCAGCATTTCTGGCACGAAGGCCGGCACGTCGGATTGGTGGCGGCCAGCCAGCTGTTGCAGCGCCCGGCGAGCGAGCACCATGATGGCAACCTCAAGGTCGTGGTGATCCGCGAGCGTGACGCGGTCTATGGGGTCGAGGTGGAACGTTTTATCGGCGAGCGCACCCTGGTGGTGTTGCCGCTGGACCCCCGGCTGGGCAAGGTCCAGGATATTTCCGCCGGGGCCTTGCTCGACGACGGTTCGGCGGTGCTGATCGTCGACGTCGAAGACATGCTGCGTTCGGTGGACAAGCTGCTCAATACCGGTCGCCTGGAACGTATCGACCGGCGCAATCGCCAGGCCAGTGAAGTCGCGCGCAAGCGCGTGCTGGTGGTCGACGACTCCCTGACCGTGCGCGAACTGCAACGTAAACTGCTGCTCAATCGGGGTTATGAGGTGGCGGTCGCGGTGGATGGCATGGACGGTTGGAATGCCCTGCGCGCCGAGGACTTCGACCTGTTGATCACTGATATCGACATGCCACGAATGGACGGGATTGAATTGGTCACACTCTTGCGTAAAGACACGCGCTTGCAGTCACTGCCGGTCATGGTGGTGTCCTACAAGGACCGTGAAGAAGACCGTCGACGTGGACTGGACGCCGGAGCCGACTATTATCTGGCCAAGGCCAGTTTTCATGACGATGCCTTGCTGGATGCCGTGGTGGAGTTAATCGGGGGAGCCCAGGGATGAGGATCGCTATCGTCAACGATATGCCCATGGCGGTAGAAGCGTTGCGCCGTGCCCTGGCGTTCGAGCCGGCGCACGAGGTGATCTGGGTCGCCGGCAATGGGGCCGAAGCGGTGCATCACTGTGCCGAGGACACCCCGGACCTGATCCTGATGGACCTGATCATGCCGGTGATGGACGGCGTCGAAGCCACCCGTCGGATCATGGCCGAGTCGCCGTGCGCGATTGTTATTGTCACCGTCGACCGGCAGCAGAATGTCCACCGGGTCTTTGAAGCCATGGGCCACGGCGCCCTGGACGTGGTCGACACCCCTGCGATCGGTGCTGGCAACCCGAAGGAAGCCGCGGCGCCGTTGTTGCGCAAGATCCTCAATATCGGTTGGTTGATCGGCCAGCGCGGCAGTCGGGTGCGCAGCGTAACGGCGCCTGTCCGGGACAACAGTCCACGGCAGAAACTGGTGGCTATCGGCTCTTCAGCGGGGGGACCGGCGGCGTTGGAAATGTTGCTGAAAGGTTTGCCTGCTAATTTCCCTGCCGCGATTGTGCTGGTCCAGCATGTCGACCAGGTCTTTGCCGCCGGCATGGCCGAATGGTTGAGCGGTGTCTGCGGCTTGCCGGTGCGCCTGGCGCGCGACGGCGAGGCCCCGCAGCCAGGCAGCGTGCTGCTGGCCGGAACGAATCACCATATCCGCTTATTGAAAAACGGCACCTTGGCCTACACCGCCGAGCCCGTGAACGAGATCTACCGACCTTCCATCGACGTGTTTTTCGAGAGTGTCGCCAGCTACTGGAACGGCGATGCGGTGGGTGTGTTGTTGACGGGCATGGGACGCGACGGTGCTCAAGGGTTGAAGCTGATGCGCGAGCACGGCTACCTGACCATCGCCCAGGACCAACTGAGTAGCGCCGTGTACGGCATGCCCAAGGCGGCGGCGGCGATTGATGCCGCTGTTGAAATTCGCCCACTGAACAAGATCGCACCACGCTTGCTGGAGATATTTCCTACATGAGTTCTATAGTCAGCAGTCCTGGTTTGAAAGCAGTATTTCAGGTGACCGCGTATGAATGATTTACAACCCTATGATTTCAAGACCACCGACGAAAACGCCGCCATGGTGTTGCTGGTTGATGACCAGGCCATGATTGGCGAGGCGGTGCGGCGCGGGCTGGCCACGGAAGCGAATATTGATTTCCACTTTTGTGCTGATCCGCACCAGGCAATTGCCCAGGCGATCCGTATCAAACCGACGGTGATCCTGCAGGACCTGGTGATGCCCGGGCTCGATGGCCTGAGCCTGGTGCGCGAGTACCGCAATCACCCGGCAACCAAGGACATCCCGATCATCGTACTTTCGACCAAGGAAGACCCGCTGATCAAGAGCGCGGCGTTTGCCGCCGGGGCCAATGATTACCTGGTCAAGTTGCCGGACAACATCGAACTGGTGGCGCGCATTCGTTATCACTCGCGCTCCTACATGACCTTGTTGCAGCGTGATGCGGCGTATCGGGCGTTGCGGGTCAGTCAGCAGCAATTGCTCGACACCAACCTGGTGCTGCAGCGCTTGATGAACTCCGACGGTTTGACGGGGTTGTCCAACCGCCGGCACTTCGACGAGTACCTGGAGTTGGAGTGGCGAAGGGCGCAGCGCGAGCAGACACAGATGTCGCTGTTGATGATCGACGTCGATTACTTCAAATCCTTCAATGACAGCTTTGGCCACCTGGAGGGCGATGAAGCCTTGCGCAAGGTGGCGGAGACGATTCGTGCCGCGAGCAGCCGGCCTTCGGATTTGCCGGCGCGTTATGGTGGCGAAGAGTTTGCGTTGGTGCTGCCGAACACCTCGCAAGGCGGTGCGCGACTGGTGGCGGAAAAACTGCGCCAGACCGTGGCGGGGTTGAAGATCGCACACAACTCGCCGAGCGAGGGTTCGGTGCTGACCATCAGCATCGGCTTGTCCACCCTGGTGCCGCAACAGGGCAGCAACTGCCGGGAGCTGATTTCGGCGGCGGACAAGGGGCTGTATTCGGCGAAGAACAGCGGGCGCAACCAAGTAGGCATTGGCTAACACGGTCCCCTGTAGGAGCGAGCTTGCTCGCGATGAACTCAAGGGCGCCGGGTGTATCCCAGATACCCCGCGTTATCGTTGACCTCCATCGCGAGCAATCGAGCGTCGACCGGCTGCTCCTACAGGAGCTTGCGTTGCCCCCGCAAGCTCGGACAAATCGCCATTACTGGCATCCGCAGTGGCTCGTATTTCAAGGTGTAAAAGCAGCGACTATTCGGTGGGAGGCTGGACTATAGCTCGGTCGTCACCGACGAATCGGTGATCGATCTTAGCCAGTCGAAATTCCTCACGGAGCTTGAGCGCCACCATTACAATGTTGGCGCTTACTACTGCCTGACGTTTGCGTTATGGCGGTTGTGCGCGGGACACCTTCGGGTGTGCCGGGTGTAGCTCATAGGACCCGGTCGGCTAACCCGCGTACAGCTGCCACCTTAGTTTTGCTTAGCCGCAAAAGGTGGTGGCTCCTAATGGAGCTTTATCGATGAGCCAATATCGTCCGCTACAAAGCAATCTCACCGAAGTCCCCGTTCTCTACCTCAACCTCGATGCCCCGGTGCGCGATCTCTATGCGTGCGCCATCCAGCGCATCAAGGCCGCCCGTGACCTGACCCATAGCCTGACGTGCATGAGCATCGGCAACACCTGCGACCGTGATCTTTACCACTTCGCCGGTGCCGCCTACCTGCTGTTGCAGGATGGTTGCGACGCATTGGATGCGATGCAGGGCATGTTCACCGACCGAGTCCGCAGCGCCCCGGTTTCCTGATCGAACACCACCCTGTAGGAGCCGGCTTGCTGGCGATGACGTCCGCAAGATCGACGCATGACTTTCTGGCCTCATCGCCAGCAAGCCGGCTCCTACACGGGCCAGTGCGAGCCTGAAAGACCGCGTGTGAGTTAAACGTCCAACGGAAAAAGAATAAGGTTCTCCAATGGGAGTCACTACAGGTTTAACGCTCTGATCAGTGGATCTTGATACAACTCATCGACTTCTATGCCAGCGGCTCGGGCTTTGGCTTCCAATGCTTCACGCCGTTTTTTAGAGATCGCCAGTTCGTCAGGCAAAAGTTCTTTCCAGTGAAGTTTATCTTCACCTTGAAAGGGTATTTTCCAGAACTCTGCCTCGGTTGAAAATGTCAGCGTTACTAAATAGGTTCCTCGCTCTTTTGGTGCTGCTCGAGAAGGCGAGTGTAGAGCCCGAAGATGCAAATATGAATGTTCGTTAAAAAAATACCAGTCATAAAAAAGGCCAATTTCAAGCCAGCGCTTCAGGTCTATCTTGTAGTTAGGGGCCAGCCAGGGGTGGCTAAAAACAAGTTTGCCCAGTACTTTTTCAGGTGTATTGATTTTGTCCATCTCTTTGCCTGATATTCTAGGGTCGCTCCTGTGGTAGTAGTGCGTCCAACCCGCGCGCTGGAGGCCGTTGATTAATTGATAAAGGGCTTCTTGAGAGTCTTCGTGCAAGCTGTCATCGGGAAGTCCCCTTAGCGTGATTTCTATACTTTCGATTTGGCTGCCATCTCTGTCAAAAATAGCAGTGCTTATTCTGAAAGCATTTTTTAGCAATAGCGTATGCGCCCCTGTTTTTATACTGGCGATGGGTAGCTCTTTGTTATTGGGGGAGCGAGAGATTTCATACCAGCATACACCGGCTGCTGCCAAGCAATCTGGCTTGAATGGTATCGGGCTGCGTGCAATGACATCATTGATGTTTTCACTCAGGTTGATTTCAATGATGGGGGCACTGTTTTCCATTTTTTGGCTCTCCGTGGGGGAGGGGATGTCACAGGCGGTTAACCCTAGTGTCAGTGCCGCAAGCAAGGCTTTTCTCATACAGCATCAGACCATTTGGATAGGGCCGTAATGGAACTCTCCATGTACTCGTTGTTGTGCTGCATTAGTAGATGATATCTATGTGCGATTTTTGTAATGAAGTTCATTCTGTATGTTTCGTCGTATAAGTCTCCTTCTGTCATCTGCACCCGAAGGTTTTCCTCCTCGACATCACAAGCCATGCTAAAAGCGGCGGATCGGAGCGGAAAGCAAGGGAGTCCTTCTGTCAAAGCTTGAAGATCTAATACTTTTTGAAAGGCGAGGTCTTCGTAGATAAGAGGTTGTAAAACTTCTAGCTGCTCGTGGTTGGCAATTGCCAATAGGGATTTTAATTGCAACGGGGGTTTTTCGCTTTTTGCCGCCAGTTCAGTTTCCTTGATGGCTTTGAATGCCTTTAGAAGATATTCGTTCACTTCGAAATTTTTCAGTATTGCCAGCGCCTCCTCCGCCCATGGCAAGCTTTTCAGCCCCGCCAGTGCCAATTCAGGACAGTCCAGCGCATTACGCTCCGATGCACATTCTTCGAACTGCTCGGGAAATTGGCTATAAAACCAGTGCCAGACAAAAATATCCTGGAATAACCAGAAGTTACCTTTGCCCAGCCCGTCCTTGCCGATGGCCATCGGATTAGGCAGATAATCTCCCACTGAGACAGCCAACGCGTCCGGTATGAAGTCCAGGCCGCACTTCACCTGTTTACTGGCAAAGGCGGCCAGGCCCATCCAGTAGAAGCGCCCCTTCAGTTCGGGTTTTCCACCGTCTTCCAACTCCAGATAGAACCGCGCATAGGTCGCCGCGATGCGTGCTGCGCGGGCACTGAAACTGGCGACCAGTTCGCTGCGCATGTGTTGTGAGTAGGGATCACGTTTCTCCACCGTCAGTCGACGTATCGCTTCCTGTTGGCCCCAGGCCCAGAGTATTTCGCAGCCAAAGGTCTGCTTGGAAACCGAATCGGGTCGGGTATTGGTGGTGCACGTGAGGATCGGATCGGCACTCATTGCTTGCGACTCCTTTCATAACTGTCAGCGCCTTCCGGGACATGGAATTTGTCCCAGCGTAAAAACGCCTTGAGGTCCTGGGCGCTGTGGGTCTTGATGCGGGGGAGAAGACCTTCGGCATCGCTGGTAACGACCAGAGGGGTGGTGTCCCCGGGTATTGCCATGGCGACCTGGATTCCTTTCAAGGGCGTGCCGGAACGGTTGAGCAGTTGCATCTGCTCGTCGTGGGCTTCTTGGGCACCGCCGCCGGGCGCAAGATTTGTGGTCCCGGCCTGTCCAGCGGCGGCGGGTCTGAGGGCCGCCAACACGGCAATGTCCGCTCGCGTACCTGCTGGCTCATTGGCTTCGGGACCTACGCAACTGATTCCGTTGCCGTCGAGTTTGATGAAGTGGCCGCCCACCTTGATCGTCAGTTCTGCGCCCGCTTCGATAACGATCTTTTCTCCCGCGTAGAAATGAATTTCCTGTCCTGCTTCAACCAGATAACCCACCCCCGCTTTCATCTGCTGACTCTTCCCCACCGTCAGATGGTCGTCACCCTTCACCTCGCAACGGCGATCCTGGTGAACGGTATGGTGTTCCTCGGCCTGAAACTCGGCGTAGCTGTTGGCGCCGACACTTTCATGCCGTTCATGGCCGACCTGCACGTGCTGGTCATGTTCGATGTGCTGTTCAAAGTCCCGTTGGGCATGCACATAGATCTGTTCCTGGCCCTTGAGGTCTTCGATGCGGATTTCATTGCTGCCGCCGCCGCCCGGACTGCTCTGGCTCTTGAACACACTGCGGGTCTTGTGCGCGGGCAGCGGGTAGGGCGCGGGCTGCGCGGCGTTGTTCAGGCAACCGACGATCAGCGGCTGGTCCGGGTCGCCTTCCAGGAAGGTCACCAGCACTTCCATGCCGACACGGGGCAGGGTGACCGCGCCATGGCTCGGCCCGGCCCAGCCGGACGCCACCCGCAGCCAGCAACTGCTGTGGGCGCCGGTTTCGTCCGAGCGGTCCCAGTGAAACTTGACCTTTACCCGGCCATATTCGTCGCAGTGGATCTCTTCTCCAGGCGGGCCGGTGACGATCGCGGTTTGGGCATTCAGGCGTCGGGATTCGCGGGCTTGCAGAGGCGGCCGAAAGAACACATCCCACGGCGTGGCCAGAAAGCTGTTGCGGTAGCCCTGGCGGAAATCGCTGTTGGCACTGCTTGGACTTGGCGCCGATTCTTCCAGCACCTGCGGCTGCTTGCCTTCATGGGTGAGGTGGGTCAACAGCCAGAGATCGTTCCAGTCCGGTTGTGGATGATCGCTCAGGGTCAGGAGGTGGCCGCTGACCAATTGTGCTTCATTGCTCTTGCCCGACGCCTGTCGATAGTTGGCGCGATGGCGCTCCAATTGGCGGTGATTGAGGTGCTTGCCAATGTCGTCATGCTTGAAGTGGCCGGGGTATCGATAGTCCTCCAGCACAGGTTTCGGTGTGGAGTCGGTGGTGTGGGTTGTTCGTTCCAGCGAGGTATGGGGCTTCTCGAAATCGTAGTCGCGCAAGGCCGCGTGGCTGCTGCGGGTTTCCAGACGCAGGTCGAAAGACTTGATGCTCGGTGTCGCGGCCACGGCGCCGCTGTCCGGTACATAGGGCACCGCATTGGGTAGCCGGCGAAAGAACGTCTGGTCATCGCCGAAGGCCAGGTGGTGGTCGGCCGGGCTGTGCTGGAAGTGGTAGTGCAGGCCATCTTCCTCGCACAATCGCTGGATGAACGCCAGGTCGGACTCGTTGTACTGCACGCAGTATTCGCGGGCGGGGAAGGGCGTCGCCAGGTTGAAGCTGAAGGCGTTGCCGAGGATGCCGTGGTCCTTGAGCACCTGGGCGATGATCTGCGGTACGCTCTGGTTCTGGAAGATGCGCTGGTTGAAACGGTGGCCCAGGTAGGTCAGTTGCGGGACGAGGGTGAGGTGATAGTGGCTCCAGCGCTGACCGGTATCCCCCTGGCCGATGCTGTAGACCTGGCCATGAATGCCCGCACCGCCATCGTTGAAGGCGAGGAAGCCCTGCTGGTGCAACAGCTCGTCAAGATTCAGGTCCGGGCGGCGGCTGACCAGTTCCAGCTCGAAACGGTAGGGCTGGCTGATGGCTTCGCTGCCGTTGAAGGCCAGCACCTGGAGTTCAGGGGCAAGGCCTGGAAAGGTCAGGGTAAAGCGGTTTAACGGCGCTGAAATGAACATTCGTAGTCCCTTACTCAAGCGGTAAGGGGTGAGTCTGCTTGTCCTCGGCGGTGCGTTGAATAGGTCAGTGGAAAAACAGAAACACCTTACAAATCAAGGTTAAAAAGACTGACGCTGTAGCGGGATTTTTTGCCAAAAGAAGTGGAAGTGCCACTGCTGGCTGTGTCAGTGACACCCGTCCCGCGTGCGGTTTTCAGCCCCGGTTCGAGCGTTTCCAGCCATACAGGGTGATGATCCAGAACGGCAGCCACCAGATCAGATCGTTGCAAAGCAGCATGATCCCGCTGTGCCAGGGCAGGACACCGCTCATGGCCGACTGCACAAAGCCAATAGGCCCCAACGTCTTGCCCACCAGCCCGACGGCCACCAGCGGCCAGTAACGCACCACATCCTGAGCGGCAATCCAGTAACCCAACGCGTACACGCCGACCATCATGCCGATGCAGCGAA
The DNA here is from genome assembly GCF_013386165.1 of Pseudomonas gingeri. Lineage (GTDB taxonomy): Bacteria > Pseudomonadota > Gammaproteobacteria > Pseudomonadales > Pseudomonadaceae > Aquipseudomonas > Aquipseudomonas gingeri_C. The sequence continues at coordinate 413,901 of NZ_JACAOS010000001.1, forward strand.
CCATCACGTCCGGCGTTGCCGGCATCTGCAACCAGGTGAACACCTCGGCCGGCCAGACGGCCAGCAGTACCGCATAGAACAGGTTGTAGAGGGCCGCCACGCGCAGGACCCAGGACATCCAGGCAGGGGCGAGTTTTGTTGAGAACAGGTACGTCATGGTTTTTCCGTCTGTGTGGAGGGGAAGGTCGGCTCGACAAGGCCCAGGACCCCGCTGTAGTGAATAAGCGTGCCGAAGCGCGTCAGGCTGACCTTGACCTCGCAGTGATAATGTTGGACGTCGATGGGCTGTTCGCTCGCGGTGATCGTCAGGCCGGGCACCGGCCAGCCCAGCCTGCGCAGTACAACCCGCTCGCTGCGTTGCTGCAGGCTGCCGTCGGCCTCGACCCAGGTGCCGAGATGCACTGAAACCGGCCCCACGTGTTCGATGATCACCCGGCCGCTCCCGGCTTGCATCACGCTGTTCATGGCTTTTCCACCGATGATTCTCGACCAGCGCTCGCGGCGGCTGGCCAGTGGCGCCAGACGCACGTGGCAGGTGGCGGCCGGCGACGCGGCGGGCATCCTGCCCAACAGCGGCAACAGCCGCCGCCAGAAAGAAGCCGCCCAGCTGACCGCCAGCGTGCCCTGGACCTGGGACCCCTGCGGGCCATGCAAGGCTTGCAGGACGGGCGCCAGATTCGCGAAGTCCTGCCCGAGCACTTGCTGATACAGACTCTTCATCGGCGGGTTGCCGTGACTTGGGCGTCCTGCACGGCGAGCGCGGCCAGGATCATTTCGTGACGCGTCATGGAAGCTTTCCTTGCGTAAATATTCCATTTTTTGGGGATACACACTCAAGCGACCAGGAGGAGTCTGCGTGTCCTGGGCGGTGTGTTTGAACAGTGCGGCTGAAAAACAGAAAAGACCTACGTCTGAGGGTTTGAAAACCTTACGCGGTCAGTCATGTTGCTCGCGGATTATGACTTTGTGCCTTCACCCCGCCAAGCGGGCTGCCGGGACGCCCACAACTCGGTTATACTCGTCGGCTTTCAAAAGTTCACCGACGAGTGCTGCCCGCCATGGAAATCAACCCGATCCTTAACAGTATCAAGGACCTGTCCGAGCGCTCCGAAACCATTCGGGGGTATCTTTGACTACGATCAAAAGCATGAGCGTCTGACCGAAGTCAATCGCGAGCTTGAAGATCCGGCTGTCTGGAACAACCCCGAATACGCACAGAACCTCGGCCGCGAGCGTTCCGCCCTGGCGCTGATCGTTGAGACCCTGGACGACATGTCCAGCGGCCTGAGCGATGCCCGCGACCTGTTGGAAATGGCCGCCGCCGAAGAAGACCAGGGTGCCGTCGACGACGTCGCCGCTGAGGTCGAACGCCTGCGCGCCGCCCTCGAGAAACTCGAATTCCGTCGCATGTTCAGCGGCGAAATGGACGCGAACAACGCCTACCTTGATATCCAGGCCGGTTCCGGCGGCACCGAAGCCCAGGACTGGGCCAACATCCTGCTGCGCATGTACCTGCGCTGGGCCGACAAACGCGGTTTCGACGCCACCATCATGGAACTGTCCGCCGGTGAAGTCGCCGGGATCAAGGGCGCCACCGTGCATATCAAGGGCGAGTACGCCTTCGGTTGGCTGCGCACCGAGATCGGCGTGCACCGTCTGGTGCGCAAGAGCCCGTTCGACTCCGGCAACCGTCGCCACACCTCGTTCTCCGCGGTGTTCGTGTCCCCGGAAATCGACGACAACATCGAAATCGAAATCAACCCGGCAGACCTGCGGATCGACACCTATCGTTCCTCCGGTGCCGGTGGTCAGCACGTTAACACCACCGACTCGGCCGTACGGATCACCCACGTACCGTCCAACACCGTGGTCAGCTGCCAGAACGAACGTTCCCAGCACGCGAACAAAGACACCGCGATGAAAATGCTGCGGGCGCGCTTGTACGAACAGGAAGTGCAGAAGCGCAACGCCGCTTCCCAGGCCCTGGAAGACACCAAGTCGGATATCGGCTGGGGTCACCAGATCCGCTCCTACGTACTCGACGCCTCGCGGATCAAGGATCTGCGGACCAACATCGAACGCAGTGACTGCGACAAGGTGTTGGACGGCGATATCGACGAATACCTGGAAGCCAGCCTCAAGCAAGGGCTTTAAGGCACTGCGGCGGCGGCGCGCACCAAGGTGCGCCGCTTGCCGTGAACCCCTGCCGAAGGCCGGGGGCAACGAACCTGTGATGGAAAATCTAAAGACATGAGCGACCTACAACTCGACCCGCAAGCCCTGCAACAGGAAGAAAACACCCTGATCGCCCTGCGCAAGGAAAAGCTGGCTGCCGAGCGCGCCAAGGGTCAGGCCTTCCCCAACGACTTCCGTCGCGACGCCTACTGCGAAGATTTGCAGAAACAGTACGCCGACAAGACCAAGGAAGAGCTGGCAGAGGCAGCGATCCCGGTCAAGGTTGCCGGTCGCATCATGCTCAACCGTGGCTCCTTCATGGTGATCCAGGACATGTCCGGGCGCATCCAGGTCTACGTCAACCGCAAGACCTTGTCGGAAGACACCCTGGCCGCGGTGAAAACCTGGGACCTGGGCGACATCATCGCCGCCGAGGGCACACTGGCCCGTTCGGGCAAGGGCGACCTGTACGTTGAAATGACCGAAGTGCGCCTGCTGACCAAGTCCCTGCGCCCGCTGCCGGACAAGCACCACGGCCTGACCGACACCGAAACCCGTTATCGCCAGCGCTACGTCGACCTGATCGTCAACGAAGAAGTCCGCCAGACGTTCCGCGTGCGTTCGCAGGTCATCGCCCATATCCGCAACTTCATGATGCAGCGCGATTTCATGGAAGTGGAAACGCCGATGCTGCAAACCATCCCCGGTGGTGCCGCGGCCAAGCCGTTCGAAACCCACCACAATGCGCTGGACATGGGCATGTACCTGCGCATCGCGCCGGAGTTGTACCTCAAGCGCCTGGTGGTCGGTGGCTTCGAGCGGGTGTTCGAGATCAACCGCAACTTCCGTAACGAAGGCGTGTCGACCCGGCACAACCCTGAATTCACCATGTTGGAGTTCTACCAGGCGTACGCCGACTACGAAGACAACATGGACCTGACCGAAGAGCTGTTCCGTGAGCTGGCCCAGGCCGTTCTGGGCAGCACCGATGTGCCGTACGGCGACAAGGTCTTCCACTTCGGTGAACCTTTCGTGCGCCTGTCGGTGTTCGATTCGATCCTCAAGTACAACCCGGAACTGACCGCCGCCGACTTGCAGGACGTCGACAAGGCCCGCGCCATTGCCAAGCAGGCCGGCGCCAAGGTGCTCGGCTTCGAAGGCCTGGGCAAGTTGCAGGTGATGATTTTCGAAGAGCTGGTCGAGCACAAGCTGGAACAGCCGCACTTCATTACCGAGTACCCGTTCGAAGTCTCGCCGCTGGCTCGCCGCAATGACGACAACCCGAACGTCACCGACCGTTTCGAGCTGTTTATCGGTGGCCGTGAAATCGCCAACGCCTATTCCGAGTTGAACGACGCGGAAGACCAGGCCGAGCGCTTCCAGGCCCAGGTGGCCGAGAAGGACGCCGGCGACGACGAAGCCATGCACTACGACGCCGACTTTGTGCGGGCGCTGGAGTACGGCATGCCGCCGACCGCGGGTGAGGGCATCGGTATCGACCGCCTGGTGATGTTGCTCACCAACGCACCGTCGATTCGCGACGTGATCCTGTTCCCGCACATGCGGCCACAAGCGTAAACCTGTTGTTGAAAAAGCCGCCCTTGCAAGGCGGCTTTTTTATTGTCTGTTGGGACTGATGTTTCAAATTATTACAAGAGAGGAAGACCGGTAGTGGAGCGTGCAATGGCGCAAAAGGGAGCAGCTGGCGTCGCTACGGCGGTGGCTGAGAGCGTTCAGTATCAAGGGCGCAAGGCCAGTCGACAGGGAAGCGAGCAGCGACGACAGGCGATTCTTGACGCCGCCATGCGCATTGTCGTGCGCGACGGTGTGCGCGGGGTACGGCACCGTGCGGTGGCCGCCGAGGCCGATGTGCCGCTGTCGGCCACCACCTATTACTTCAAGGATATCGATGACCTGCTCACCGATACCTTCGCCCAGTATGTCGAGCGTAGTGCGGCCTTTATGGCCAAGCTGTGGGAAAACACCGAGGGCGTGTTGCGCGAGATGCTCGCCTACGGTGATGGCAGTGCGGCGTCACGGGCGCAACTGGCCGACGACATCGCCCGTATGGCCGCCGATTATATCCTGCGTCAACTGCATAACCGTCGCGAGCACCTGATGGCCGAACAGGCGTTTCGCCAGGAAGCGCTGATCAATCCCCGCCTGGCGGTGCTGGTGCGTTCGCATCAGCAAATTCTCCTACGGGGAACTTGCCAGTTTTTCCAGGTTCTAGGGTCTAAAGAGCCACAGCAGGATGCCAAAGTGTTGACGGCGATTATCGGACGGATGGAATATCAGGGCCTGCTCAACGACGCTGAGGTCCAGTCCGAACAGGACATGCTGGGGATCCTCTCGCGTTACATGCACCTGGTGCTGGCCTCGGTCTAGGCTGTTTTGCATGGCTATTCACCGCTGTAACCCTCAGGAGTCACCCTTGGACGATTACCAGCAGACGATACGCAGCCTCTCCGATCGCATTGTGCTGGCACAGACACCGATTCGCGTGCTCGACGCGGTGAAGTGGGACGAGAACATCCGCAAGGGTTTTCTCAAGGGCAAGGGCAAGGAAATGCCGGCGGTGGATCGCGACTATTACGCCTCGCGGCCACTGTCGTTCGATTCCGGTGCGGTGAAGGCGGAGTTTCAGAGTATCGAGCGCGATGTCACCCGGCGTCTCGGCCAGTTCAACCCGGTCGGGCAGATCATGCGCCGGATGTGCCGCGAGTACCGTCAGGTGGTGCGGATGCTCGAAGCCCGTGGTACCGCGGATTTCGGCCTGATTTCCCAGGAATTGTACGGCGCCGCGTCGGACGCGTTCCACGCCGGTGACCCGACCCTGGCCGACCTCGGGTTGATGCTGTCTGATTACCTGAACAATATCGACGGCCGTGGCGACCTGAAGGACGAGCCCAAGACCCTCACCGCCAAGGACGCGGTCAGCATGCTGCAAAGCCGTCTGAACAAGGTGTTCGGTGAGGCCGAGGAAACCATCCGGGTCTTCGAGTCCGACGGCATTGTTGCCGACGCAGCGGCCGGTGCCGACTACATCAAGATCCGCGCCGATGCGATGTTCAACTCGCGGGATGTGCGGGCGCTGGAGGTGCATGAAGGGTTGGTGCATGTCGGCACCACCCTCAACGGCTTGAACCAGCCGATCTGCACCTTCCTGTCCAAGGGCCCGCCCTCGTCGACCGTGACCCAGGAAGGCCTGGCGATCCTGATGGAAGTGATTGCCTTCGCCTCTTATCCGACCCGTCTGCGCAAGTTGACCAACCGCACCCGGGCCATCGATATGGTCGAGCAGGGCGCAGATTTCCTCCAGGTGTTCGAGTTCTTCCGCGAGCAGGGTTTCGAGATGGCGGAAAGCTACGGCAATGCCAGTCGGATCTTCCGGGGCTCGACACCGACGGGGCTGCCATTTACCAAAGACTTGTCCTACCTCAAGGGCTTCATCATGGTTTACAACTATATTCAGTTGGCCGTGCGCAAGGGCAAGCTCGAGCAGGTGCCGTTGTTGTTTTGCGGCAAGACCACGTTGGAGGATATGCGCACGCTGCGCCAGTTGGTGGATGAGGGCCTGGTGGTGCCGCCCAAGTACCTTCCGGAGCAGTTTCGCGACATGAATGCGTTGTCGGCCTGGATGTGTTTCAGCAACTTCCTGAACCACTTGAGCCTGGATCGGATCGAGGCGGATTACTCTAATATCCTCTGATCGCTGAACCGCCGTACCTTGTAGGAGCGAGCTTGCTCGCGATGGACGTCAACGATAACGCGGGCTACCTGATGCCCTGCGGTGTCTGGGCTACCATCGCGAGCAAGCTCGCTCCTACAGGTGGCGGTGGTGTTTTTATCTATATTGCGAGGCTTCAAACGGATGAGAATCCTCGGCATGCTCTGCCTGCTATTGACCCTGGGCGGTTGCAGTTCTCTGCTGTTCTATCCCGATCCCGGCCTGCCGTTCACCCCGGACAAGGCTCACCTCGAATACCGCGACGTCACCCTGACCACCGCCGACGGCCTGCGCCTGCGTGCCTGGTGGTTGCCGGTCAAGGCCGGCGTGGCGGTCAAGGGCACGGTGCTGCACCTGCATGGCAATGGCGGCAACCTGGCCGCGCATCTGGGCGGCAGTTGGTGGTTGCCGGAGCAGGGCTACCAGGTGCTGATGCTCGATTATCGCGGCTATGGCGTGTCCGAAGGCGAGCCGAGCCTGCCGGCGGTTTATCAGGATATCGATGCCGCGTTCGACTGGTTGCAAAAGGCCCCCGAAGTGCAAGGTAAACCTTTGGTGGTCCTGGGGCAGAGCCTCGGCGGGTCGCTGGTGGTGCATTACCTGGTGGAGCGTCATCCCGAATACCAATCGCGCCTCAAGGCCCTGGTGCTCGATGGCGCGCCGGCCAGCTACCGTTCGGTGGGCCGCGATGCCCTCGCTTCGTCCTGGCTGACCTGGCCGCTGCAGATCCCGCTGTCCTGGCTGGTGCCCGATGGCGACAGTGCGATCAAGGCCATGCCACGCCTGACCGGCGTGCCGAAACTGATTTTCCACAGCCTCGACGACCCGGTCGTGCCGCTGGCCAATGGCATCCAGCTATATCAGGCGGCACCGCCACCGCGGGTGCTGCAACTGACCCGTGGCGGTCATGTGCAGACCTTCGGCGATCCGACCTGGCGCAAGGTGATGCTGCGTTACCTTGATGACCCGCAACACTTCAACGGCCTGCGCCGCCTGGGCGAGATCCCGAATTACCCGCCTGTCCCGAATTCGAATGCTGAACCAGAGAGTCCGCAATGACTGAAGAACGTAACGCCATTCCCCTGATCATCACCGGTATTTGCAGCATCATCGGTACGGTGGCCTGCCTGTGGTACTACGGTTACCTGCATTTCGCCAAGCCGGAGGATGCCTTGCTGCTGAACGAGTTCACCATGCTCAAGACGGTGCCCGGGGAGGACTACAAGATCGCGCTGGAGCCGGCGGCGCAAACGGCGCAGTGCATCGACGGTGTGCTGGTGCTGTTCGACACTGAACAGAAGGGCCTGACCGGTGTGCTGGTCAATAGCCAGAAGCAGGCGGTGCGCTGCATGGGGCAGGAGACGCCGAAGCTTGAGCAGTAACCGGCCCTCGGCAGAGCGCCCATAAAAAAACCGCCTGATTGAATCAGGCGGTTTTTTTTAGCCGATCAGTTATTGCTGCTGATCGATGAACGCGGTGCGACGGGCTGGTTGTCGTTGGAAATGGTCACTTCCACGCGACGGTTCATGGCACGTCCGGAAACACTGCCGTTATCCGCCACCGGGTACTCCTTGCCATAGCCCTGGCTCACAATGCGCGAAGGGTCCACGCCCATCTTGATCAGTGCCACCTGCACCGAGGTGGCGCGGCGCTCCGACAGGTTCTGGTTGTAACCCGAGGCGCCGGTGCTGTCGGTGTAGCCCTCGATGATGACTTTGCGGTCAGGGTTTTCCTGGAGGAACTGCGCCAGCTTGTTGATGTTCACCAGACCGGAGGATTTCAGGTCGGCCTTGTTGGTGGCGAACAGTACGTCACCGAAGGTCACCAGGGTGCCGCGTTCGGTCTGCTTGGCATTCAGGCTTTCCTGCAACTGCTTGATCTGCTGGTCGCGGGCGTCCAGCCGGGCCTGGGCCCGTTGCGCCGAGGCGTTTTTCAGATTGGCTTCGGCGGTGCGCAGGGCGATGGTCTGTTTCGCCACTTCAATCCGCTGGTTGGTCAGATAAGCCAGTTGGTCGACGGTCTGGACGTTTTCACGGTCCTGGTAGGCCTTGTTGGTCTTGTCCAGGTAGTCGCTGGCGTCCTTGGTCTCCAGGGCCGCGACCTTGCTCGCTTGCGGGTTGGCTTGCAGGCCGGAGAAGTTGGTGCGCGCTTGCTCCAGGTTGGGGTTGGGCTGCGACGAGCAGGCGGCCAGGCCGACGCTGAGGGCCAACAGGGCGGGGATCATCAATTGTTTACGCATAATGGTTCATCCTTTTTAGGGTTCAGGCTTCAGGGACAGGGGGCGTCAGCCGGGTCGATGCTTACTGCACCGGTTGCACGGCGCGTTGGCTTTCCTGACGCAATTCCTGAACACCTTTCTGTGAGTCCTTCACGGCCAACTCGGCCTTGGCGGCCTGGGCCTTGCGTTCGGCGACGCGGGCATCCCATTCGGCCTGTTCGGACAGGCGGCGGGCTTCGTCATACTTTTTGTCGTGCATGGCCAGTTCAGCTTGTTTGAGCTTGTCCTGGGCCGACTTCATTTCCACTGCGGCGTATTCGGTACCGCCGGCGCTGACGGCGCTGTTGACCGCCGATTGGGTGACGGCGTACTGCTCGGTCGGCGGGTTACCGGCGCAACCGGCCAGAAGCAGGCTGCTGCCGAGTACCAGGGCGGCCAGTTTCAGCCCACGCAGGGGGGTAAGCGAGGATTGGACAGTGCGGGTCTTCATGATCTTCAACTCCATTGGATAGCTCCTGAATGACGACAGCGTCCATCACGGTCCGGGGCCTGGCGCGCCGTGTTCGGCGGCAGCGCCGGTAGTGTTTTCACTGCAACTGCTCGGGTGATGGTTACTGGGTGTGACCCGAGGCTTTTTTGAATAGTTCAGGAAAAAGATGGCTCATTGCTGGAAAAAATGCTGACCGAGTGGTCAGTGCATGGAGCCTGAAGCTGGCAAGTCAGTTCCTACAGGGATCGTGGGCCGACTGGGTATTTGCGCTGAGACGCGGGGTTGTAGGAGCCGGCTTGCTGGCGATAGCGGCGGTGAATGTGGCATCGCCATCGCTGGCAAGCCAGCTCCTACAGGGATCGTGGGGCGACTGGGTATTTGCGCTGAGACGCGGGGTTGCAGGAGCCGGCTTGCTGGCGATATCGGCGGTGAATGTGGGATCGCCATCGCTGGCAAGCCAGCTCCTACAGGAGTCGTGGGCTGACGGGTATTTGCGGAGAGACACGGGGTTGTAGGAGCCGGCTTGCTGGCGATGGCGGCAGTGAATCCTGCATCACCGTCGCAGGCAAGCCGGCACCTTCAAAGGCGTCGCGTCAGGCTTTAATGTTTCGGTTTGTCCTGGGACGCCAGGTCATGCAGGTGTCGTCGTGACAGGGAAAGGAAACGCGGTGTCGGCCCGACATCCTCATACAGCGGATCACCTTCTTCGTCGGTGGCCACCACCTGTGAACCCTGGATATAAGGGAAACTGGCTTCCAGTTCCTCCAGCGCCGCGCCGATCAGCTCGCCGAGCAGTTCTTCCGGACGCCGTTTGGGGTACATCTCGATCACCGCCGCCAGTCGCGCCGCAGCTTCCACATCCAGATGAATGGCATAGCCAGTGTTGGTCAGGCGACCCTTGGCATTTTCTTCCCAGTGCTGGGCAAGCTCGCGGATTTTCATATCGACCTCAATTCGCACCCGGTGATAGCGGGTATTGCTGAGTAAACGGCCTGTGCCGGCGATAAAGCCCTTGTGGGGCCTATTATCAGACTAGCCCGAGGTGATGAGGTTCAGCGCGGATTTTTGCCGGGCCGTAATTATTCGGCCGACTTGTAAGCATTCGCCGCCGTGGTGCACTCTTGAGCCAGATGAGCCATCTCAGCGTCCCCTGGAGAGTCTGTCGATGTCCGATATTGATGTACGTTTGCGTGAAGACGTCCACCTGTTAGGTGAACTGCTGGGCAATACCATTCGTGACCAGCACGGTGACGAGTTCCTCGACAAGATCGAGCGTATCCGCAAGGGCGCCAAGGCCGACCGCCGCGGTTCCGCGACCGCCGAACTCAGTGCCAGCCTGGACAGTCTGGGCGACGACGAGTTGCTACCGGTGGCCCGGGCCTTCAACCAGTTTCTCAACCTGGCCAATATCGCCGAGCAGTATCAGTTGATTCACCGCCGCGACGAATCGCAGCCGGCGCCCTTCGAGTCGCGGGTGCTGCCGGAGTTACTGGCGCGGCTGCTCGCCGAAGGCCATGGCGCCGAATCCCTGGCGCGGCAATTGGGCCGCCTGGAGATCGAACTGGTGCTCACCGCGCACCCCACCGAGGTGGCGCGACGGACCCTGATCCAGAAATACGATGGGATTGCCGGGCAGTTGGCCCAGCAGGACCACCGTGACCTCACCGCTGCCGAACGCGAGCAGATCCGCCAGCGCTTGCAGCGCCTGATCGCTGAAGCCTGGCACACCGAGGAAATCCGCCGTACCCGGCCGACGCCGGTGGATGAGGCCAAATGGGGTTTTGCGGTGATCGAGCATTCCCTCTGGCAGGCCATCCCCCATTACCTGCGCAAAGCCGACCAGGCGCTGTTCGCCGCCACTGGTCTGCACCTGCCACTGGAAGCCGCGCCGATTCGTTTCGCCTCCTGGATGGGCGGCGACCGTGACGGCAACCCGAATGTGACGGCCAAGGTCACTCGTGAGGTCCTGCTGCTGGCGCGCTGGATGGCGGCGGACCTCTATCTGCGCGATGTCGATCAACTGGCCGCCGATTTGTCCATGCAACAGGCCAGCGAGGCCTTGCGCGCCCGTGCTGGCGAGAGCGCCGAACCTTACCGATCGGTGCTCAAGCAATTGCGCGAGCGACTGCGCGCCACCCGCAACTGGGCCCAGGCCTCCCTCGCCACGACGCAACCGGCGTCGGACGAGGTGCTGCAGCACAACGGCGAACTGCTCGAGCCGCTACAACTGTGTTACCAGTCCCTGCACGAGTGTGGCATGGGCGTGATTGCCGATGGCCCGCTGCTCGATTGCCTGCGCCGGGCGGTGACCTTCGGCCTGTTCCTGGTGCGTCTGGATGTACGCCAGGATTCCTCCCGTCATGCTGCCGCCATGACCGAGATCACCGATTATCTGGGCCTGGGGCGCTACGAAGACTGGAAGGAAGAAGAGCGCCTGACCTTCCTCATGCGCGAGCTGGTCAATCGTCGCCCGCTGCTGCCGGCCCATTTCAAGGCTTCTGCCGACACTGCCGAAGTGCTGGCGACCTGTCGGGAAATCGCGGCGGCGCCAGCGGCTTCCCTGGGTTCCTACGTGATCTCCATGGCCGGTGCCGCCTCCGATGTGCTGGCGGTGCAGTTGCTGCTCAAGGAGTCCGGGGTACTGCGGCCGATGCGCGTGGTGCCGTTGTTCGAAACCCTGGCCGACCTGGATAACGCCGGGCCGGTGATGGAGCGGCTGCTGCTGTTGCCGGGCTATCGCGCGCGCCTGCAAGGGCCGCAGGAAGTGATGATCGGTTACTCCGATTCGGCCAAGGACGCCGGCACCACGGCGGCGGCCTGGGCGCAGTATCGGGCTCAGGAACGGCTGGTGGAGATCTGCCGCGAGCAGCAGGTCGAACTGCTGTTGTTCCATGGCCGCGGCGGTACCGTCGGGCGTGGCGGCGGTCCGGCCCATGAGGCGATCCTGTCGCAGCCGCCGGGTTCGGTGGCGGGGCGTTTCCGCACCACCGAGCAGGGCGAGATGATTCGCTTCAAGTTCGGCCTGCCGGACATTGCCGAGCAGAACCTCAACCTCTATCTGGCCGCCGTGCTCGAAGCCACCGTGTTGCCGCCCCCCCCGCCGCAACCGGCCTGGCGCAAGTTGATGGACGAATTGGCCGCGGACGGTGTCAGTGCCTACCGCGCCGAGGTGCGCGACAATCCGCAGTTCGTCGAGTACTTCCGTCAATCCACCCCGGAACAGGAGCTTGGGCGCCTGCCGCTGGGCAGCCGTCCGGCCAAGCGTCGCGCCGGAGGGATCGAAAGCCTGCGGGCAATCCCCTGGATTTTCGGCTGGACCCAGACACGCCTGATGCTGCCGGCCTGGCTCGGCTGGGAAGCGGCGCTGAGCAAGGCCCTGGCGCGAGGTGAAGGCGCGCTGCTGGCGCAGATGCGCGAGCAATGGCCGTTTTTCCGCACCCGCATCGATATGCTGGAAATGGTCCTGGCAAAGGCCGACAGCGATATCGCCCGTTCCTATGACGAACGCCTGGTGGAGCCCGAATTGCTGCCATTGGGTGTGCACTTACGCGACCTATTGTCGCAGGCGTGCACGGTCGTACTGGGTTTGACCGGCCAGTCGCAACTGCTGGCCCATAGCCCTGAGACCCTGGAATTCATTCGTCTGCGCAACACCTACCTGGACCCGTTGCACCTGTTGCAGGCCGAGTTGCTGGCCCGTTCGCGGCGCCAGGAAACCGCCCAGGACAGCCCTCTGGAACAGGCTTTGCTGGTGTCTGTGGCGGGGATCGCCGCGGGGCTGCGCAATACTGGCTAAGGTGCGTGGGACGATTTGTTCCATGCAGTAGGACAAAAGCGACCGCCCAGTCAGGGACGGTCGTTTTTGCGTGGCGACACTTTATGATCGGGGGGCGACCTGGCGTAGCAGGTTTCACCGCTTGTGCAGGCATGGGTTACTGCGACTTTCGGCGGCTTGTGTGGCTCCGGTCGGCTGTGTATCTTGATCAGCCTTTGGCCGTTTTTGCGGCCATGACCCTATTTTTGAGATTGGCCCCACGAGGCGAATCCGAGCGTTTCTAAATAAAAAATTGAGGAGCACATCGATGCGCGTCATTCTGCTGGGAGCTCCCGGGGCCGGTAAAGGTACTCAGGCTAAGTTCATCACCGAGAAATTCGGCATCCCGCAAATCTCCACGGGCGACATGCTGCGCGCAGCGGTCAAGGCCGGTACCGAGCTGGGCGTCAAGGCCAAAGGCATCATGGATGCCGGCGGCCTGGTTTCCGACGACCTGATCATCGCGCTGGTCAAGGACCGTATCGCCCAGGCCGACTGCGCCAAGGGTTTCCTGTTCGACGGTTTCCCGCGCACCATTCCCCAGGCCGAAGCCCTGGTGGACGCCGGCGTCGAGCTGGACTACGTGGTCGAGATCGCCGTCGATGACGAAGAGATCGTCCAGCGTATTGCCGGTCGTCGTGTCCACGAGGCTTCCGGGCGCGTTTACCACACCGTCTACAACCCGCCGAAAGTCGAAGGCAAGGACGACCTGACCGGGGACGACCTGGTACAGCGCAAGGACGACACCGAAGAAACCGTGCGTCATCGCCTGTCGGTCTACCATTCCCAGACCAAACCGCTGGTGGCTTTCTACCAGAACCTCTCGGCCGCCCAGGGCAAGCCGAAGTACAGCCATATCGAAGGCGTCGGTTCGGTTGAGTCGATCACCGGCAAGGTGCTTGAAGCCTTGAGCTGATCGGCGTAGTTGCTGCATCCACAACAGCCCGCTTGCGGGCTGTTGTTGTTTATACTGTTGCACTTTTTTCCTTTCGACCTGACGGATACATCGATGAGCACCTTGCTGGCCCTGGACACCGCGACTGAAGCTTGCTCTGTTGCCTTGCTGCATGACGGCAAGGTAACGAGCCACTACGAGGTGATTCCGCGTCTGCACGCGCAAAAGCTGTTGCCGATGATCCAGCAGTTGCTGGCCGACGCCGGTATCAGCCTGTCGGCGGTGGAGGCGATTGCCTTTGGGCGGGGGCCGGGCGCCTTTACCGGGGTGCGGATTGCCATCGGTGTGGTCCAGGGGTTGGCGTTTGCGCTGGAGCGTCCGGTGTTGCCGGTGTCGAACCTGGCGGTCCTGGCGCAACGGGCCTTTCGTGAACACGGTGTGCGCCAGGTCGCGGCGGCCATCGATGCGCGGATGGACGAGGTGTATTGGGGCTGTTATCGCGAAGAGGCCGGGGAGATGCGCCTGGCCGGTGCCGAGGCGGTGTTGGCACCGCAACTGGCGGCCTTGCCGGACGATGCCAGTGGCGAGTGGTTCGGTGCAGGCACGGGCTGGGGTTATGGCGGGCGTATCCAGGTCGCCCTCAGTGGCCAGGATGCCAGCCTGCTGCCCCATGCCGAAGACCTGCTGAGCCTGGCGCGTTTTGCCTGGGCACGGGGCGAAGCCATCCCGGCCGACGAGGCCCAGCCCGTCTACCTGCGCGATAAAGTCGCAACGCCCAAGGCCCGTTGAGGCCTGCGGGCATGGCCACGCAGATAAGGAAGACTGGGCATGGCTCCTGCCGGATCTTGCGGTGCTCGATAAATTTCAGGCTAAACTGAACCTTAAACCGATCACCTGAAAAAACGCCCGGATAGTCAAAATTGTGCCGTTCGTCATGTTTTTCCCACCTGGGCACTGGGGTGTGAAAACCTTTTCCAGGTTCTGTGGTCCAGTTATCACTCGGGCAATAGCTAAGTGCGGTGCGTGCTGCTAAATTGCCATCATCGACACCGAGCATGCCCCAATGCGTATAGACGGCGTTTCCTCACAGTCCTACCCCATCAAGCGCAAACCGCGCAAAGGCAATGTCGTACTTGACGATGATGCTGATGCCGATGTGTCGAGTGGGGACAGCGATGACCTCTCCGAAGTGGCCGCCCGCGCCGAAGCGGCCGGTAGTCGTCTGGCCAATCTGCCGGCCCGCCCGCAGGACATGATCTTTCATCGTGCCATGAGCAAAAGTGTCGCCAACGCCCTGGCCAGCTACCTGACCACCGCCGGTTTCGTCGAATGGGACATGGAAGTGTTGGGGCTCGACCTGCATATCTGATTTAATCGGGTCGATGACTGATCCTCTCCTGCCTTATTACCTTGGTTGCCCCTCCTGGAGTGAAAACGCCTGGCGCGAGTATCTGTACCCGCCTACTGCGCGCTCGAACGAGTTTCTCGACCTCTACGCCCAAGTGTTCAACGCCGTCGAAGGCAACACCACCTTCTATGCACGGCCCGCGCCTGCCACGGTAGAACGCTGGGCGCAGACCATGCCCGAACACTTTCGCTTCACCGCCAAGTTCCCCCGGGATATCAGCCACGGCGGCGACCTGCGCGAGCAGATCCAGGCCGCCGAGGACTTCCTGCAACTGCTCAAGCCGCTGGGGCCACGTGTGGCACCGCTGTGGCTGCAATTGTCGGCCAGCTTTGCCCCGCAACGCCTGGCTGAGCTGGCCGGGTTTATCGATGGGCTGGAGCGCCCGCTGGCGATCGAGGTCCGTCATCCGGAATTCTTCGCCAAGGGCGACGCCGAACGGATGCTCAACCGGATGTTGCTGGACCGCGGTGTCGAACGCATCTGCCTGGACCCGCGAGCGCTGTTCAGTTGCACCTCTACCGAAGCCTCGGTGCTGCACGCCCAGTCGAAAAAGCCCAAGGTGCCACCACGGCCGGCGGCGTTCACGTTATTCCCGCAGGTGCGTTTTATCGGTCACCCGGAACTGGAGGCCAATGAGCCTTTCCTGACCCCCTGGGTCGAAAAGGTCGCCGGCTGGATCGAGGAAGGGCGCACGCCCTATGTCTTTCTCCACACGTCCAACAACCGCCTCGCACCTGCGCTGGCGCAACGTTTCCATGCCCGGCTGATGGCCCGGCTGCCTGGCTTGCCGGCGCTGCCTGAGCTATACAGAGGGCCCGCGGCGGAGCAACTGGGTTTGCTCTGACGGTGCAATCCTCTCTTTGCCAGGAGTCGACCCATGGACACGCAACCCCTTCGAGCCCAAACCTTCAAGGCCTTGCACGAGCGTGCGGGGGCCTTCGTGATCCCCAACCCCTGGGATGCCGGCTCGGCAAAAATGCTCGCCGCGCTGGGTTTCGAGGCGCTGGCGACCACCAGTGCGGGCCTGGCGTTTTCCCTCGGGCGTCCGGATGCCGAAGGCGCCAACTCGCTGGGGGATACGCTGGAAAACGCGCGAAGCATTGTCCTGGCCACCGCGCTGCCAGTGGCGGCAGATCTGGAAAATGGCTTTGGCCACAGTCCCGCCGGTTGCGCCGAGGCGATTTTGCGGGCGGCTGAAGCCGGATTGGTGGGTGGTTCGATCGAGGACGCCAGTGGCCATGCCGATGAGCCGATTTATGAGTTCAACCACGCGGTTGAGCGGGTCGAGGCGGCGGTGGCGGCCGCTCGCAGCTTGCCATTCCCGTTCATGCTCACGGCGCGGGCGGAGAACCTGCTGCATGGGCGCCAGGACCTGCCGGATACCCTTCGCCGTTTGCAGGCGTTCGCCGAGGCCGGCGCCGACGTGCTATACGCACCGGGCCTGCGCACGCCTGAGGAAATTCTCGCGGTGGTCAAGGCGCTGGCGCCGAAACCGGTGAATGTGTTGATGTCGGGTGGGCTCCACCTGTCGGTGAGGGCGTTGAGTGAACTGGGCGTAAAACGCATCAGTGTCGGTTCGGCGTTGGCCCGGGCGGCGTACGGCGCGTTCTATCGGGCTGCCGAAGAGATTCACGGGCAGGGGACATTCAGCGCCCTCGATCAGGCGATGCCGTTTGCGCGGATCAATCAAATGTTCAAGAACTAGGCAGGCAGGTTCTAGCAGGCACTGCGGATTCAGGCCGCGAGGCGCAGATTGTGTGCCACCAGTGGACGGGCCCAGTTCAGGTCGTAGTCCATGTCTTTCTGCTGCTTGGCCAGGGTGGCTTCGTCAAAGGGAACGTGGGGTTCCAGCAGATCCAGTTCGAACTCGGCAATCGGCAGGTGCAGTGGACGCGTTTGCGGCGCTGGGCCTGGTACGGGCAGCGGCTGACCGGCGTTGAGGACGACAGGGCGAACCCAGCCGCTTTCGAAATCCTGCTGTTTCTGCTGGGCGACAACCTCTTCCGGCGGGTAAGGCACGGGCCGCTTCAGCAGGTCCAGGTCGAATTCGGCAATCGGCAGGAACAGCGGCTCTGGTGGACGGACCGGCGTGTCTTTTACATCACACTGGCGCTGGTCGACGATCTGCGCGAGCAGTTCGGCGCCGGCGGTGGGTTCCACCGGGCCATCGACCGGCAGTTGTTCCGGGACATTCTTTGCATCCACAGAATCCCCGGCTTCGGCCAGC
The DNA here is from genome assembly GCF_013386165.1 of Pseudomonas gingeri. Taxonomy (GTDB): domain Bacteria; phylum Pseudomonadota; class Gammaproteobacteria; order Pseudomonadales; family Pseudomonadaceae; genus Aquipseudomonas; species Aquipseudomonas gingeri_C. Next base: position 430,858 of record NZ_JACAOS010000001.1, read on the forward strand.
GCCCGGGCAAAAAAATCTTGCCACAGGTGACTGACGCCGCTCAGTGCCTGGGAATTGCGTAGGCCATAATTGTCGACGGGCGACAGATAACCTATGGATGTAGTGCGAATGTCTGACATGGCTCTCGAGTGACGCTCAGGTCTGGCAAAATGCTGGATAATGTTTTTATCGGCAGCTTTTGCCGATCATTAAATTTTTGAGCGTTTTTTTCATGAGTGAGCAGCAAGCGCCGGTGCGTATCAGAGTCGAAGCCCTGGCCGAAGGGTTGCAATCGCGGGCCGAAGCGTGGGCCGAGCGCCTCGCTTTGCCGTTGCAAGAGCCCGACGCGGAGTTCGCCTTGCAAGTGTCGGAGCAGGGCCTGCAACTGCAACAACTGGGGCCGGAGGCGCCTGGGCCGGTACGCGTGGACTTCGTTGAAGGCGGCGCGGCCCATCGGCGGCTGTATGGCGGCGGTAGCGGGCAGATGATTGCCAAGGCGGTCGGTATCCAGCCGGGGGTGCGTCCGCGGGTGCTGGATGCCACGGCGGGCCTGGGCAAGGATGCGTTCGTACTGGCGAGCCTGGGCTGCGAGATGAGCCTGATCGAGCGCCAGCCGCTGATCGGCGCCTTGCTTGAGGACGGCCTGGCCCGTGGCCTGGAAGATTTCGAAGTGGCGCCGATTGTCGCGCGCATGCACTTGCTCAAGGGCAATTCGATCGAGGTGATGCGCAATTGGGAAGGCGAGCCGCCCCAGGTGATCTACCTGGACCCGATGTTTCCCCATCGTGAGAAAACCGCCCTGGTGAAGAAGGAAATGCGCCTGTTCCGCCCGCTGGTGGGCGATGACCCGGATGCGCCGGCCCTGCTCGAAGCCGCATTGGCCCTGGCGACCCATCGGGTGGTGGTCAAGCGCCCGCGCAAGGCGCCGTGCATCGATGGGCCCAAGCCGAGCCATGGCCTGGACGGCAAGTCGAGTCGCTACGATATCTATCCGAAGAAAGCCTTGAAGCCTTGATTGGGGGCGGCCTTGAGGCCGCCCTCAGGGCCGATACGCACGCATGAACAGCCCCACCACTTCACGCACATGCTCCTCGGCGTCGACCTCGGTCAACGGCCCGCCGCAGCCGAACAGCAGGCGGAAATTCCCCGCGCCCTTGAGCAGGCAGAAAAAATGCTCGGCGGCGTTATGCGGCTTGTCGATGGACAGCACGCCGTTCTGGTGAATCTGGCGCAGCAGCCGTTCCATCCCCGTCAGCATGCGCTGCGCCCCGGCCTCGAAGAAGATCTGCGAGAGCCGCGGGTCCTGACCGCCCTGGGTCATGATCAACCGATGCAGGTTCAGCGACTCTTCACTGTTGATCAACTGATGAAAACCCCGGGCGATGTTCAGCAGCACGCTCTCCACCGGCACGCCATCGGGCAGGGCGAAGAACAGTTCGGGTAACTGTTCTTCGCATTTGGCCACCACGGCAGCGGAGAACAGCGTCTCCTTGTCGTTGAAATGGCTATAGACCGTCAGCTTTGAAACACCTGCTGCTGCAGCGACTGCGTCCATGCTGGTGCTGGCGTATCCATTACTCAAGAACAGATCTTTCGCCGCTTGCAGGACGGCCTGGCGTTTTGCCAGGTCCTTGGGGCGGCCGGGGCCGCTGGGCACTGAAAGATTGTCGGACATTTTTTTACTTAATACTGGACTGGTCAGTTTGGTATTAATACCATACTGGCCAGTATAAATATTCTGAGCACCACTAGCGAAAGGTCCTACACCATGTTCCGCTACGTCTTGCCCCTTGCGTTGCCCGTCAGTCTAGCCCTTTTCCTGGTCGGTTGTGGTCATGAAGAGCCCGCCCAGGTCAGCGTACGTCCCGCGATGGTGGTGCAGCCACAGCTCTCGGCCCAGGCCATGGACAGCTATCCTGGCGAAGTGCGTGCGCGTTTCGAGCCTGACCTGGCCTTCCGCATCGCCGGCAAGGTCAGTCGACGGCTGGTGGAGGAGGGCGAGCGGGTCAAGGCCAACCAGCCCCTGGCGGAGCTCGACCCACAGGATGTGCGCCTGCAACTGGAAGCGACCCGTGCCCAGGTCGCGGCCGCCGAGGCCAACCTGAACCTGGTGCGTTCCGAGCGCGATCGCTACAAGACCCTGCTCGACCGCCAGATGGTCAGCCGCTCGCAGTACGACAATGCGGAAAACCTCTACCGCGCCGGTGAGGCGCGCCTCAAGCAGATCAAGGCCGAGTTCGACGTGTCCAGCAACCAGGCCGGTTATGCCGTGTTGCGCGCGCCCCAGGATGGCGTGGTGGCCAAGCGCCTGGTGGAAGTCGGCCAGGTGGTTGCCGCCGGCCAGACGGTCTTCACCCTGGCTGCCGACGGCGAGCGTGAAGTGCTGATCAGCTTCCCGGAACAGGCCTTCGGACGGTTCAAGATCGGCCAGGATGTGGCGGTGGAACTCTGGTCGCAGCCGGATCAACGCTTCAACGGACGAATCCGTGAACTGTCGCCGGCGGCCGATCCGAAGTCGCGGACCTTCGCCGCCCGTATCGCCTTCAGCGCCGGCAAGATCCCGGCTGAGCTGGGCCAGAGCGCGCGGGTGTTTATCCAGGCCGAGGGGGTTGTGCCCCTGGCGGTGCCGCTGTCGGCACTGACCGCGGAAAACGGTGCGACCTATGTCTGGCGGGTCCAGGCCGACAATACTCTCAAGCGCACGCCTGTGCGGGTCGGTGCCTTTGGCGAAAAGACCGTGCCGGTGCTCGAAGGCCTGTCGGCCAGCGACTGGGTGGTGGCGGCCGGTGTGCATGTGCTCCACGACGGCGATAAGGTGCGCCCGGTGGATCGCTCCAACCGCGTGGTCAATCTGGCGGCCAAGGAGTAATCCCCGATGGGTTTCAATCTTTCCGAATGGGCGTTGCGTAATCGCCAGATCGTACTGTTCCTGATGATCCTGCTGGCGGTGGTCGGCGCCTTGTCCTACACCAAGCTGGGGCAGAGCGAAGACCCGCCGTTCACCTTCAAGGCTATGGTCATCAAGACCAACTGGCCCGGGGCTACGGCCCAGGAAGTGTCGCGGCAGGTCACCGAGCGCATCGAAAAGAAACTGATGGAGACCGGCGAATACGAGCGGATCGTGTCCTTCTCCCGGCCCGGCGAATCCCAGGTGACCTTCATGGCCCGGGACTCGATGCATTCCTCGCAGATTCCTGACCTCTGGTACCAGGTCCGCAAGAAGATCGGCGATATCCGCCAGACCTTGCCACCGGATATCCAGGGGCCGTTCTTCAACGATGAATTCGGCACCACCTTCGGCAATATCTACGCCCTGACCGGCGAGGGGTTCGACTACGCGGTGCTTAAGGACTACGCCGACCGTATCCAGATCCAGTTGCAGCGGGTCCAGGACGTAGGCAAGGTCGACCTGCTCGGTTTGCAAGACGAAAAGGTCTGGATCGAGCTGTCCAACGTCAAGCTGTCGACCCTTGGCCTGCCCCTGGCCGCCGTGCAGCAGGCCCTGCAAGAGCAGAATACGGTGTCCAACGCGGGTTTTTTCGAGACCCCGACCGAACGTGTGCAACTGCGGGTCAGCGGTAACTTCAAGACGGTCGACGAGATCAGGAACTTCCCGATCCGGGTTGGCGACCGCACCTTCCGGATCAGCGATGTGGCCGATGTCCATCGTGGCTTCAACGATCCACCGGCACCGCGCATGCGCTTCATGGGCGAAGACGCGATCGGCCTGGCGGTGGCGATGAACGACGGTGGCGATATCCTGGTGCTGGGCAAGGCGCTGGAGCTCGAGTTTGCGCGTATCCAGAAAAACCTGCCGGCGGGGATGAAACTGAGCAAGGTCTCCGATCAGCCGGCGGCGGTGAAGAGCGGCGTCGGCGAGTTCGTCCAGGTGCTGGTGGAGGCCCTGGTCATCGTGTTGCTGGTGAGTTTCTTCTCCCTGGGGGTGCGCACCGGGATGGTGGTGGCCCTGGCGATTCCGCTGGTGTTGGCGATGACCTTTGCCGCCATGTACTACCTGGGCATTGGCCTGCACAAGATTTCCCTCGGTGCGTTGGTATTGGCCCTGGGGTTGCTGGTGGACGATGCGATCATTGCCGTGGAAATGATGGCAATCAAGATGGAGCAGGGTTTCGACCGCCTCAAGGCGGCGAGTTTTGCCTGGACCAGCACGGCTTTCCCGATGCTCACCGGGACCCTGATCACCGCCGCCGGTTTCCTGCCGATTGCCACCGCGCAGTCGGGCACGGGCGAGTACACCCGCTCGATTTTCCAGGTGGTGACCCTGGCGCTGCTGGCGTCGTGGATTGCGGCGGTGGTGTTTGTGCCTTACCTGGGCGAGAAACTGCTGCCGGATCTGGCGAAGATCCACGCCGCCAAGCATGGTGGCGAGCAGCCGGACCCTTATGGCACGCCGTTTTACCAGCGGGTCAGGCGCACGGTGGAGTGGTGCGTACGCCGGCGTAAAACCGTGATCGTGCTGACCATCGCGCTGTTTATCGGCTCGGTGATGTTGTTCCGTTTTGTGCCGCAGCAGTTCTTCCCGGCCTCCGGGCGACTGGAGCTGATGGTCGATCTGAAGCTGGCCGAAGGCGCGTCCCTGAACAACACTACCGAGCAGGTGGCGCGGCTGGAGGCCTTGCTCAAGGATCATCCCGGCATCGACAACTACGTGGCCTATGTCGGCACCGGTTCGCCGCGTTTCTACCTGCCGCTGGACCAGCAATTGCCGGCCACCAGCTTTGCCCAGTTTGTCGTGCTGGCCAAGAGCATCGAGGATCGGGAAGTGCTGCGGACCTGGCTGATCAAGGTCCTCGACGAGCAGTTCGCCGATGTGCGGGGGCGTGTGACGCGTCTGGAGAACGGACCGCCCGTGGGTTATCCGGTGCAGTTCCGGGTGACCGGCGAGCATATCGAGGTGGTCCGCGCCCTGGCCCGCAAGGTGGCGGCCAAGGTCCGTGAGAACCCCCATGTGACCAACGTGCACCTGGACTGGGAAGAACCGAGCAAGGTGGTGTACCTCAACGTTGATCAGGATCGGGCCCGGGCGTTGGGCGTGAGTACCGCGAACCTGTCGCGCTTCCTGCAACTGTCGCTGACCGGTTCGACCGTCAGCCAGTACCGCGAGGACAACGAGTTGATCGAAATCCTGATGCGCGGCACTGCCCAGGAACGCAGCCAGTTGTCGGCGTTGCCGAGCCTGTCGGTTCCGACGGACAACGGCACCAGCGTGGCGTTGTCGCAGATCGCAACCCTGGAGTACGGCTTTGAGGAAGGGGTTATCTGGCACCGCAACCGCTTGCCGAACGTAACGATCCGCGCCGATATCTATGGTCAGGAGCAGCCGTTGAGTCTGGTCAAGCAGATCATGCCGACCCTGGACCCGATTCGTGCCGAGTTGCCGGACGGTTACCTGCTGGAAGTCGGCGGCACCGTGGAGGATTCGGAGCGCGGCCAGGCTTCGGTGAATGCCGGTGCGCCGTTGTTCATCGTGGTGGTGCTGACCTTGCTGATGCTGCAACTGCGCAGCTTCTCGCGGGTGGCGCTGGTGTTCCTCACCGCGCCGTTGGGGCTGATCGGGGTGACGTTGTTCCTGCTGGTGTTCCGCCAGCCGTTCGGTTTTGTCGCGATGCTCGGGACCATTGCCCTGTCGGGGATGATCATGCGCAACTCGGTGATCCTGGTGGACCAGATCGAGCAGGATATTCGTGCGGGCATGTCGCAATGGCAGGCGATTATCGAGGCGACGGTGCGGCGTTTCCGACCGATCGTGCTGACCGCCCTGGCGGCGGTGCTGGCGATGATCCCGTTGTCACGCAGCGTGTTCTACGGACCGATGGCGGTGGCGATCATGGGCGGATTGATCGTGGCGACGGCCTTGACCCTGCTGTTCCTGCCGGCGCTGTATGCGGGGTGGTTCAGGGTGAAGAAGGCCGAAGCCTAGTCATGTCAGCAGCCCAATCGCCAGGTTGGGCCGCTGTCTCATTTTTGCTGCTTATTGAGATAGCATCGATTTTCTGCTGTACTCCTGTCTCAGAAATGAAAATTTTGAGACAGTGATGATCAAGCCGCCGCCAGAGACTCTGAATGAGGTTTTTAGCTTGATTCAGAGCAAACCCCATAAAAAGCATATTTCAGATTATATGGGGTTGCATAAACCTCTGGATGACAAAGGGCGTTATTTACCTTTTGAAGAGCTGCGGCATCGTTTGCCGAAACATCTTGATGCGGCCGTTTGCTGGAGTATTGTGAAGTCGGCGAGGGAGGATCAATATTCAAAAATCCTGCCTGTTGGAGAGCCTACGGTTTGGTGCAATTATATTCTGACCCCCATTGCCCAGAAAACGATTTCCACCGTGGATATCAATGCGACCACGGCGGCATTGAAGTACATGACAGGCAAAATAGGCGAGCAGGCGCATTTTAATTATCTGTTGAGTGATCTCGTTGAGGACGAGGCAATTAGCAGTAGCCAGTTGGAAGGTGCTTCTACCACTACGTTAGTCGCAAAAGATATGCTGAAACGTAGCAGGAAGCCTCGTACACCTGACGAGAAGATGATCATCGGTAATTTCAAACTCATGAATTTCGCCTGGGAGATGAAGGCGGAACCCCTGAGTGTCGAGTTGATTTCGGCGATGCACAGAGTCGGTGTTGACGGGATCGATGATGCCAAATATGCCCCCGGCAGATTCAGAGAAAACGATGAAGTGGTGGTGCAGGACGGTGACGGTCATGTAGTCCATACGCCGCCTCCGGCTGAAGGGATTGTAGCAAGGCTTGAGACGCTGTCCGAGTGGATCAATCAGCGTCATGGTGATGGGCCGGATGCCGATTATATTCACCCGTTGGTCAAAGCGATTGCCCTGCACTTTGCCTTGGGTTATGAACATCCTTTCAGAGACGGCAACGGGCGTGTAGCAAGAGCGCTTTTTTATTGGTTCATGTTTAAAAATGATTATGGCGCATTTCGCTATGTATCGATCAGTGTGTTGCTGAAAAAAGCCTCGACTCAATATGGTCATTCGTACCTTTATGCCGAGACCGACGAACTGGATATCACCTATTTTGTCGATTATCAATGCTCGGTTGTCATGCGTGCGGTCATTGAGCTGAAAACGGCCTATGAGAAGAGTATTCGGGAAGCTGAGGACTTTAATCGGTGGTTATGGGACTCTGGGCTGTATAAGCAATTCAGCGAAAAACAGAAAATTATTTTTCAAGTGGCAAAAAGTGGCCGGGCGAAACACTTTACTGCCGTCAATGTAAAAGAAAATCTCGACTGCTCTTATAATACGGCCAGTGCCGCCTTGAATGGATTGGTGGAACTGAAGGTCTTCAGCAAGAAGAAGGCGGGACGCGAATGGGTTTTTTCGATGGTTGATAAAACTGAAATTCAGAAAGTCTGGCGCACGGATACCTGATTTACCGATGAGCGGCGTGGCGCTTGTCCAGGTCGTGTTGAATCAGACAAGCGCCTACCGGAAATGTCAGAGCGCGCCAAACACCTTCTTCGCCAGGCTGGTGGCCGCCGCCGCCGGGTTGGCGCGGATGTCTTCTTCCTTCAGGGCGATCATCTTGAACAGGCCGTCCAGGGCCTTTTCCGTTACGTAGCCTTCAACGTTGGCACTCTTGGCGTCGAGTACGCCGAGGGTCGCCGCCTGCCCGGCGAACGAGTTGTACTGCTTGGCCAGGCCCACCTTGTCGGTCGCCTCCTTGACGATCGGCAGGAACTTGGCGCGGATCTGCTCACGGCTGGTCTTGTCCAGGTACTGAGTCGCCGAATCCTTGCCGCCGGTGAGGATGCCCTTGGCATCGGTCACGGTCATTTTCTTCACGGCATCCACCAGCAGGGCCTGGGCCTGCGGCATGGCCGCTTCCGCCGCCTTGTTCATGCTGGCTTCCAGTTGGTCAACCTGGGCACCCATGCCGAACTGCTTCATCTTGCTGGCAACTTTGCCCAGGTTGCCCGGCAATTCGATCTTCACGGCCGGGTTGTCGCTGAAACCACCCGGCTTGCCAAGGTTGGTCACGGCGGCGACGGCGCCCTGGGCCAGGGCATCCTTGAGGCCTCCGGACGCTTCGCCCTGGGTAAGACTGCCCAGGGAAAAGGCCAGGGCGTTGACGGAAATCAGCAGGCCTGCGCAGAGGCCGGCCAGACGAAGGGAGGGACGGAGCATGGACGCTTCCTTGTTGGGTCAGTAGGGAAATTCATGGCGCCAGAGGAAACCTGGCGCCAGCCAGTAGGAATCTAACGGATTTATCGGCAAACGCCAGTTTTCGTCAGACGTCGCCGCCACTCAGGCACTGAGGATCAGGCTTTGCGGTTTCTCTTTCAGCAGCACGACGGTGCGCGGAATGGGCTTCATGGTGAATTTCCGGCGGCTGCCGAAGGTGCCCTGGGTTTCGTAGGTCTGCCCCGGCTTGACCTTGTTCACGTCGTAGCGCAGGTAGCGCGGGATCGAGCCCTTGAAGAAGGTGATCTCCTCGCTGAGGACATGCAGCGGGATTCCCGGTTCGGTCTGGGCCACCAGCCTCAGGGTCGCCAGGGTATTGTCTTGCGTGCCGATCATCGGCACCAGCGCCGCGCTGAGGTACAGATACCCCGGTGGGCTCAGGTGAAAGGTCTCTTCCTGGTTGTCCCGGCGCCAGCGGAAGCTGTACTTGATGTCCGGCAGCAGCGAAGTACCAGCGACACTCAGGTCGATGTCGATCTCGACCTTGCAGTTACGCTTGAGATCCGCCGGCAGTTCGAAGCTGAAGCGCCAGGGCGACTGGTCGGGGAGTTGCGCACTGGTCCAGGTCCCCAACAGGGTGTCGCTGCAGCGGTTGCGCAGGGTGATGCGGGTTTCGGCCTTGGCCGGGATGCTGTAGTCCGCTGGGAAGTGGAAAACAGCGGTCACGACGTTTTTTGCGGTCATCTCGATGTCCTTATCGAACGCGTCAAAGGCAACGCAAGATTGAGTCTACACGGGCCTTTGCCCTTGAAAACCGGCGGAGAAGCATCCTTGCTGCTTTACCGAATAGTCCGACAAGGGTGGTTCGCGTTATCCCGCTTCAGGACCCGATTCAGGGCTCTGTTCGGCGGCATCTTCGCTACGATGCAGTGCCACTTGCCGAATCGACAGGCGGATTTCCGCCGGTAGTACCCGTTTGGCCGCGCCCTCGGCCAGCTCGCCGAGCAGTTCGTGATAACCCAGTTTGCCGGCGCCATCGCGGCTGAGCACATCGAGGTCGAGCAGGGTCTGGATAAAGTGGCGGAACAGGCTCTTGTCGAAGAACTCCGGGGCGTTCAGGCCATGGAGAATCGACAGGCGCTGGGCCATGACCGTGCACAGGTCTTCCAGCTCCTCGGCGCTGATGCTGTGCTGGCCGCTGTTGAGCAGCAGCGAGATGGCCATGTAGAAGCGTTGCAGGGTCTGGGCGATGCTCCGCGACAGCAGGGTCAACAGCACGAAGTGCCGCGAACTCGGCGCCGGGCGCAGGTAGACGTCGTTCTCCAGGCGTAACAGGCCCTGTTCGACAAAGGCTTGCAGCCATTGGTCGATCACTGCGTCCAGTTCATCGAGTGACCAGCGGATAAACAGCTCCGCCTGCAGGTACGGGTAGAGCGCGCGGCTGTAGCGCAGGATCTGCTCGCGGCTCATGCGCGAGGCGCTCTGGAAGAAGCTCGCCAGCAAGGATGGCAGGGCGAAGATATGCAGCACGTTGTTGCGGTAATAGGTCATCAGGACGGCGTTCTGCTCGTCCAGGTAGAGGATCTTGCCCAGGGCGTCGCTTTGTTCGGCCAGCAGGTCCATGTCCTTGACGTGCTGGATCAGCGCCCGGCCATCGCCTTGCGGCAAGGTGGTGTGTGGCGAATAGGGGACGCGGCGCAACAGCGCCAGGTAGAGGTCGAGCACCCGGGCCATAGCGCGGTCGTCGAGGGCCAGGCGCGTGGTCGAGAGCAGCGCCAGGGCCACCAGGTTCACCGGGTTGATGGCTGCGGCTTCGTTGAGGTGCCGGGCCACGCGCTCGCCCAGGCGATGGGTGGTTTCATTGAGCCAGGCCGGGCGGAATTGCGGACCCAGCTCCTGGGTACGCCAGTCCGGTTGTTCCTGATCGAGGAATTCGGCCAGCTTGATCGGTTCGCCGAAGTTGACCGCGACTTGGCCGAAGCGCTGCTTGAGGGCGCCAATGACTTTGAAAATGTCGAAGATCGATTCTTTCTTTTTACTCGCGCCACGCAATTCGCCCAGATAGGTACGACCTTCCAGCACGCGTTCGTAGCCGATGTACACCGGGATGAAGACGATGGGCATGCGCGAGGAACGCAGGAAGCTGCGCAGGGTGATGGCCAGCATGCCGGTCTTGGGTTGCAGCATGCGCCCCGTGCGCGAGCGGCCGCCTTCGACGAAGTACTCCACCGGGAAACCCTTGGTGAACAGGGTGTGCAGGTATTCGTTGAACACCGAGGTGTAGAGCGGGTTGCCCTTGAAGGTGCGACGCATGAAGAACGCCCCGCCACGGCGCAGCAGGCCGCCGATCACCGGCATATTGAGGTTGATCCCGGCGGCGATGTGCGGTGGGGTCAGGCCGTTGCGAAACAGCAGGTACGACAGCAGCAGGTAGTCGATATGGCTGCGGTGGCAGGGCACGTAGATGACTTCATGGCCCTGGGCCACGGCCTGCACGCCTTCGATATGGTTGACCTTGATGCCGTCGTAGATCTTGTTCCAGAACCAGCTCAGCACCACTTCGAGGAAGCGGATGGCGGTGTAGGTGTAGTCCGAGGCGATCTCATTGCCGTAGCGCAGGGCCTGGGCCTGGGCTTTTTCCACGGAGATATTCTCGCGCTGGGCTTCTTCGAGGATCGCCTGGTGCACCATCGGTTCGTTGACCAGGCCCTTGACCAGATTGCGCCGGTGGGAGATATCCGGACCGATCACCGCAGCCTTCAGGTTGCGCAGGTGCACCCGCAGGATGCGTTGGGCCATGCGCACCGTGCGTTCATGGCCCTTGTTGTGTTCGATCAGGCCGCGCAGGTGGATCGGCGCCGAGAATTGCACGCGGGTCTTGCGCCCGAGAATCAGGATGCTCAGCAGCCGGCGCAGGCGCCCGGTGACCGCCCAGCTGTCGGCGAACAGCAGCTTCCAGGGGCTCGACTCGCTGTCCGGCGACTGGCCCCAGAACACGCTGACCGGAATGATCAGTGCGTCTTCGGCGGGGTTCTCGCTCAAGGCACTGACCAGCCGGGTCAGGGTCGGCGGCGCGCCGCGCTTGTCCTGACGGCCGAGCCAGTCGGGTTCGGGGGTCAGGTAGAAGAACGCCGCCGGCTCCAGCAGCGAGCCGACCGACACCGGCAGCACCGGGCGCGGCAGGCCGGCCTTGGTGCATTCGCGGTCGACCACGGCCAGGTCGGTCAGCGACGGCGATTGCAGGACGTAGAACACCGGTCGGCTGCGGTCGAGGTCGAGGTTCAGCGACGACTGGTTGATCGTCTCCGAGCGCACCCACAGGTACAGGAGGCGGCGCAGGGTACCAAACACGAGACGGCGGAACGGGGAACGGGTCATACGGCTTCTGCAGGCAAAGGGATTGAACCGAGCGTTTGCTCGGGGCGGCTAGTGTGCCGTATTCGTCAAAGATCGGCAAAAACGCTGCGAACTAATATTGATTGAGAGTTTTTTGACCTGTCTTATACTCGGTCGTTCGCCGTGAGCGGTAGGATTCATCCGCGCAGTGCGACGTTCTGGCGACGCTGCAGACGGGGCCCGTCGAGTCGGGCCCACCCCACAATAACAAGACGGAGTACGGATTCATGGCAACTCGCGAGACAGGCAACGTGAAGTGGTTCAACGACGCCAAGGGTTACGGTTTTATTCAGCGCGAAGACGGGGCGGATGTGTTTGTGCACTACCGCGCGATTCGTGGCGAAGGCCATCGCTCCCTGGCCGAAGGGCAACAGGTGGAGTACGCGCTGGTGGAAGGCCAGAAAGGCCTGCAGGCCGAGGATGTGGTGGGGCTGTAACACCAGGCATTCAATCGGCGTTATATCGACACTCTTGACCCTTGACCGACAATGACGCTCAACGCGGTCCTTGTGGGAGCCGGCTTGCCGGCGATAACGTCCGCAAGATCGATGCAAGACTTGCTGGCCTCATCGCCAGCAAGCCGGCTCCCACGGATAGGGTATTCACCGCGAAATACCGTCAAGCCCAGGTTCCATCCGAACAGGCCGGCGCCGGTGTTACGCCGTACGCCAGGTGATCTCTTCTTCGCCATCGGCGCTGATGCGGATCCAGCGATCAGCGGTTTCCTCGCCTTCTTCCTCGACCCAACTCCCCGGGGCGCAACGCACTTCCACGTTCAGCGCGGCAAACGCGGCACGGGCGCAGGCGATGTCGTGGTCCCAGGGAGTCTGGTCGCTTTCCAGGTACAGGCTGTTCCATTTGCCCACGGCCTTGGGCAGCCAGGTCACCGGGACATTACCGGCCTTGCACTTCCAGGTCTGGCCACGCTGGGTCCAGTCGCTGCAAGGCCCCAGCGCGGCACCGAGCCAGGCGGCAACGGCCATGTGATCGACGTCGTCGTCCTTGAGGTAAATCTCGATATCGGGCTGGCGCATGGAAATCCTCGCTGCGGTTGTTCGAAAAATCCATTCGCGGATTTTGCCGGCCTTGAACCTGTGTCCAAGGCCATGAAGAGTGGGGTTATTGTAAAACGAAGTAATCGTAGCGCATCGATACGCTGACCTCGAACGGCTCCGGCTGCTCGATGACCTGCGCCCTGCGCTCGGCACTCGCGCGCCAGCCGTGAGGGGTCATGGCCAGAAGATTTGCCCGGTCCTGGGCACTGGCCAGGCTCAGCTTGAACTCCAGCACTTCGCTGTGTTGCAGCGCCATGCCGGCCGGCACCAGGGCCAGGTGCTTGTCGTCGGTGTATTCGCGCACTTCATCGTACAGACGCTCGCGCAGCTCCATCAGATGGCCGCTGGTCGGTCCGACTTTCATCAGGCCGCCACCGGGGCTCAGCAGGCGTTTGGCTTCCTGCCAGTCCAACGGGCTGAAGACGCTGGCGATGAACTGGCAACTGGCGTCGGCCAAGGGTACCCGCGCCATGCTGGCGATCAACCAGGTCAGTTGCGGGTTACGCCGGCAGGCACGCTTGACCGCTTCGCGGGAAATATCCAGCGCATAACCCTCGGCGTCGGGCAGGGCCTCGGCCAGTTGCGCGGTGTAGTAGCCCTCGCCGCAGCCGATATCGACCCAGTGTCCCGGCGCCCGTTCGGCCGCCAGTTCCGCCAGGCGGCGGGCCACCGGTGCGTAGTGGCCGGCGTTGAGGAAGTCGCGCCGAGCCTCGACCATGGCCAGGTTGTCACCCGGGTCGCGGCTGTTCTTGTGCTGGACCGGCAGCAGGTTCAGGTAACCCTGGCGTGCCCGATCGAAACGATGTCCGACCGGACAGGCCACGCCGTTGTCGACCACGCCCAGGGGCGCGGTGCAGAGAGGGCAGGTGAGCATCAGGCAAGCAACTTGATCAGGGTCTGGTAGTAGATTTCAGTCAGCACGTCGAGGTCGCTGGCCAGGACCCGTTCGTTGACCTGGTGAATGGTCGCGTTGACCGGGCCCAACTCGACCACCTGGGTGCCGAGGGTCGCGATAAAACGACCGTCGGAGGTGCCGCCGCTGGTGGAGGCCTTGGTCTCGCGCCCGGTGATCGCCTTGATGCTCGCCGACACCGCATCGAGCAGCGCGCCCGGTTCGGTCAGGAATGGCAGGCCGGACAGCGCCCATTCCACGTGCCAGTCCAGGCCGTGCTTGTCGAGGATCGCCGCGACCCGCTGTTGCAGGCCTTCGACCGTGGACTCGGTGGAGAAACGGAAGTTGAACAGCGCCACCAGCTCGCCGGCGATCACGTTGGTCGCGCCGGTGCCCGAGTTGAGGTTGGAAATCTGGAAGCTGGTCGGTGGGAAGAAGGCATTGCCGTCGTCCCAGTGCTCGGCGGCCAGTTCGGCCAGGGCCGGGGCGGCCAGGTGGATCGGGTTCTTCGCCAGGTGCGGGTAGGCCACATGGCCTTGTACGCCGCGCACGGTGAGCTTGGCGCCGAGGGAACCACGGCGGCCGTTCTTCACCACGTCGCCGACCAGGGTGGTGCTCGACGGTTCGCCGACGATGCACCAGTCCAGGCGCTCTTTACGCGCGGCCAGGCGCTCGACCACGGCCTTGGTGCCATGGTGGGCCGGGCCTTCTTCGTCGCTGGTGATCAGGAACGCGACCGAGCCACGGTGGTCCGGGTAGTCGCCGACAAAACGCTCGGCGGCCACCAGCATGGCGGCCAGGCTGCCTTTCATGTCGGCTGCGCCACGCCCGCAAAGCATGCCGTGCTCGTCGATCAGTGCGTTGAACGGATCGTTCTGCCAGGCCTGCAACGGACCGGTGGGGACCACGTCGGTGTGACCGGCAAAACACAGCACCGGGCCTTCCTGCTTGCCGTGGGTAGCCCAGAAGTTGTCGACGTCTTCGATACGCATCGGCTCAAGCTTGAAACCGGCATCGCCCAGGCGCTGCATCATCAGTTTCTGGCAGTCGGCGTCGACCGGCGTCACGGAAGGGCGGCGGATCAGGTCGCAAGCGAGTTGCAGGGTCGGCGAAAGGTCGGCGTGGGCCGTCATGGGAAAGCTCCGGTGCTTTTGTAGGAGCTGGCTTGCCAGCGATTCAGGCGACGCGGTGAACCTGGACCACCGCGTCGCCTGAATCGCCAGCAAGCCGGCTCCTACGGGGTAAGGGCGCGCAAAAGGGGGATATCTTAAAGCAAAACGGCGGCCCGCAGGCCGCCGTTTCGTGTCGTGCATCGCGTTTATGCGACCGCTGCAGGCTCCGGCGCGCTGACCGGTTTGGGCAGCGAGGAGACGAAGGCCATGATCAGCGCCGCCAGGTACGGCAACGACTGCACCAGCAACATCACCACCCAGAAGCGCATGTCATTGCTCGGCAAGCCTTGCACCAGGAAGATCCCCAGCGCTGCGGCCCACAACAGCAGCATGATGAACATCTCTTCCCGGGCTTCCGAAATCGCCACCCAGAAGCCGTGGTTGTCGGCGTTTTTCGGCGTACGGAAGAACGGAATGCTGCTGGTGAAGAAGCCATACAGCACCGCTTTGGCGATGGTGTGGGACAAGGCCAGCCCCGCCAGTGCGGCGGCGAAGGCATCCTTCATGTTGACCCCGACCGCGCGGCGGTAGAGGAACAGGATCTTGCCGACCTTGAACACGAACAGCGCCAATGGCGGGATGGCGAAGATCATCAGCGGCGGATCGACCCGTTGCGGCACGATGATCATCGCCGCCGACCACAGCAGCGCACCCACGGTGAAGAAGATGTTCATGCCGTCGGCCACCCACGGCAACCAGCCCGCGAGGAAGTGGTAGCGCTGGCCACGGGTCAGTTCGGTGTCCTTGCCACGCAGCAGGCTGGCGGTGTGCCGCTTGATGATCTGAATCGCCCCGTAGGCCCAGCGGAAACGCTGTTTCTTGAAGTCGATAAAGGTATCGGGCATCAGACCCTGGCCGTAGCTTTCATGGTGATAAGCCGCCGACAGGCCTTTTTCGAAGACCCGCAGGCCCAGCTCGGCGTCTTCGCAGATGCACCAGTCGGCCCAGCCCAGCTCTTCCAGAACCGAACGTCGGGTCATGGTCATGGTGCCGTGCTGGATGATCGCGTCGCGGTCGTTGCGGGTGACCATGCCGATATGGAAGAAGCCCTTGTATTCCGAGTAGCAGAGCTTCTTGAAGGTGCTTTCGTTCTGGTCGCGGTAGTCCTGTGGCGATTGCACGATGGCGATCTTCGGATCGGCGAAGTGCGGCACCATGTGCTTGAGCCAGTTGCGATCGACGCAGTAGTCCGAGTCGATTACCGCAATGACTTCGGCGTCCGGCGCGGTGTGCGGGATCAGGTAGTTCAGCGCACCACCCTTGAAACCAGCCAGCGGCGCGACGTGGAAGAAGCGGAAGCGCGGGCCGAGGGTTTCGCAGTAAGCCTGTACCGGTTCCCAGACCGCCGGGTCCTTGGTGTTGTTGTCGATGATCAGGACTTCGTAGTCCGGATAATCGAGAGCGGCCAGGGCGTCGAGGGTCTGTTTGACCATCTCCGGCGGCTCGTTGTAGCACGGCACGTGGATCGAGACTTTCGGCCGGTACTGCGAGTCGCCTTCCACCGGTAGGAATTCACGCCGACGCTTGTGGGTCCAGACCGCTTCGGCCAGTTCGTGGGCCTCGGTCAGCAGGACGATGAAGACGCCCAAGGCACCGATGGCCAGGAGGAAGCCCACCGTCAGGCTGAACCAGGTGCTGTATTGCTGGCTGTAGTCGTAGCCGATCCACACCAGCACCGAACCACAGAGGAACGCGGTGAAGGTCAGGAAGGTCCGGCCGCGCTGGCGCAGGGCCGAGCCGTCGATCATCAGCAGGGTCAGCGAGAGCAGTGCGAGCACCACCGAGCCGATGGCCAGTACGCGCCATTGCGGGATCGCCACCACCGGGCCTTCGAAGTTGAACTTCTGCTGGCGCGCGGCGTTGAACACGCCCCAGTAGGCGCCCACCGAACCTTCGTCGCTGGCCTTCCACGGCTGGTCAAAGGCTTCGATCACGAAGTAGTTGAAGCCCTGGCGGTTAAGCTTGTTGACCAGGGTGCGCAGGTAGATGGCCTGATCGGCCTGGGTCGCATCGGCACCGCCACGCATGCGGCCGTTGCTCGGCCAGCCCACTTCCGAAAGTAGCAGGGGCTTTTTCGGGAACATGCGCTTGAGTTCGCGGGCGCGGTCCAGTACGTACTGGCCGGCCTTGTTCATGGGAATGAATTCCCAGTACGGCAGGATGTGCGCGGCGATCAGATCGACGTGCTTGACCAGCTCCGGGTTCTGTTCCCAGATATGCCACTGTTCCGAGGTGGTCACCGGCACCTTGACGGCGGCCCGCACGCGGTCGATCAGCACGGCCAATTCCTTGGCGGTGATTTCCTTGCGGAAGATCGCCTCGTTACCGACCACCACGCGTACGACACTGCGGCTGGTGTTGGCCAGTTCGATGGCGCGGGCAATTTCACGCTCGTTGCGTTCCTGGTCCGGGCTGATCCAGATCCCCAGGGTCACCCGCAGGCCGAATTCTTCGGCAAGCTTGGGAATGTCCTGGAGGGTGCCGTCGACCGAGTAGATACGGATGTTATCCGTCAGCTTGCTCATGATCTCCAGGTCACGACGCATTTCATCGTCGGTCGGGTACTGGTCTTTCTGCGGGAATTGTCCCTGCTGGAAAGGCGAGTAGGAGAAGCCAGCGATCTGCTCGGGCCAGTCAGGCGCCGAAACCGGGCGGTTGATCAACGCCCAGAAACCGGTAAATAGCGCGGCAATTGCCAGCACTACGACCAGGTTGAGTCCAAATTTACGCGATGACATAGGTATTTCGGGTTCCGAAAAGGGCTAGAACAGGGAACAGAGCGGCGCGCATCCTACACTTGCTATCCGTCGACCGTACAGCACCGTGGAGTGTGCGCAGACATTGGGCAATGACGCAGGACTTAAGTTCTTTCGGGATTCTTTGTAGCCCTATTATCGTCAAAGTGTTGTGATTTAGCGCTCATGGACGGCCATTCATAGGCTAAAGCTGCCTTCGGCCGGCGACCGGCCCTATAATGCGCGCCGGTTTTTGGGGTAATGGTCATGAGTGCAGAAGATCCACGGTTTGCCGGCGTCGCCCGGTTGTATGGCATTGAAGGTCTGGCGCGGCTGAAGGCCGCCCATGTGGCGATCGTCGGTGTCGGCGGTGTCGGCTCCTGGGCGGCAGAAGCCATTGCCCGCTGTGGTGTCGGCGAGATCTCGCTGTTCGACCTGGACGATGTCTGCGTCAGCAACAGCAACCGCCAGTTGCATGCCCTGGACAGCACCGTGGGCCGTGCCAAGGTCGAGGTGATGGCCGAGCGCCTGAAGGGCATCAACCCGGACTGCCAGGTGCACGCGGTGACGGATTTCGTGACCCGGGAAACCATGGCCGAGTACATCACCCCGAACATTGACTGCGTGATCGACTGCATCGACAGCGTCAATGCCAAGGCGGCGCTGATTGCCTGGTGCAAGCGGCGCAAGATCCAGATCATCACCACGGGCGGTGCCGGCGGGCAGATCGATCCGACGCTGATCCAGGTCTGTGACCTGAACCGTACCTTCAATGACCCCCTGGCCTCGAAAGTGCGTTCGACCTTGCGCCGCGACTACGGGTTTTCGCGCACGGTGACCCGCCATTACAGCGTGCCGTGTGTGTTTTCCACGGAGCAACTGCGTTACCCGAAGCCCGATGGCAGCATTTGCCTGCAGAAGAGCTTTGTCGGTGATGGGGTGAAGTTGGACTGTGCTGGTGGCTTTGGTGCGGTGATGATGGTGACGGCGACCTTCGGCATGGTGGCGGCGACCAAGGCGGTGGACAAGATCGTCGCGGGCATGCGGCGGCCGTCGGATCGGGTCAAGCCGCAGGAGTGACGGTCGGTATTTGTGTCGTACCCGGGATTGATGAACGACGCTGTACTGTAGGAGCAAGCTCGCTCGCGATCGGCTGCGCAGCAGTCGTAAAACCTCAGAACGCGATTTTCCTGACACGCCGAGTCAAGCCAATTGCGGCCGCTGCGCGCCCGATCGCGAGCAAGCTCGCTCCTACATGGGGATCGGCGGTGATGTTGAGAGGGTTGCGGTGTTTTCAGGCTCGGGTCAATTCACGCATCCGCTGCAGCACGGCATTCAAACCGTTGCTGCGTGACGGCGACAGTTGCCGCGACAACCCCAACTGACTGAACCAGTCCGGCAGATCGACCTGCTGTAACTCGTCAGCGCTCAGGCCATTGACCCGCACCAGCAACAACGCCACCAGCCCGCGAATCATTCGTGCATCGCTGCTCGCGGCAAACTGCCACTGACCGTCTTGCAACTGACCGGTCAACCACACCTGGCTTTCGCAGCCGTGGACGCGGTTGGCCTCGGTCTTGTCGGCGTCGCTCAAGGGCGGCAAGTGCTCGCCCCATTGCATCAACAGGCGCGCCCGTTGCTCCCAGCCCGCCAGGTGCTGGAAGTTTTCCAGGACCCGCAGCGCGTCAGCCGGCAGGCTCATCGCAGCAACTCCAGGGCCTGGTCCAGCGCCTCGAAAAACCGTTCGAGGTCTTCGGAGTCGTTGTACAGCCCCAGCGAGATACGGATCGCGCCCGCCAGCCCGAGCTGTTTCATCAGCGGCATCGCGCAGTGATGTCCAGCCCGCACGGCAATTCCTTGCTCGGTCAGCAGGTGCGCCAGATCGGCGTTGTGCACGCCGTCGACGACGAAACTGGCCAGCGCCAGTTGCGGCTCGCCCAGCAGGCGAATGCCCTTGCGGACTTGCAAGCCTTGTAACAGGTGGGCGTGCAGCGCCGCCTCGTGGGCCGAGACCGCAGCCTGGTCGAGGCCCGCCAGGTAATCGAGGGTCGCGCCCAGGCCGATCACACTGGCAATCGGCGGTGTGCCGGCTTCGAAACCCAGCGGGGCAGGGCGGAAGCTGGCCTGTTGATAGTCCGCGTCCAGCACCATCTCGCCGCCGAACTGCCAGTGGCGCAGTTGGCTCAAGGCTTCGTGACGGCCATAGAGCACGCCGACACCATCGGGTCCGTAGAGCTTGTGGCTGGAAAATACATAGAAATCGCAACCCAGTGCCTGGACGTCATGGCGACCGTGCACCACGCCCTGGGCGCCGTCGACCACGGTCAGTGCGTTGAACGAGCGGGCCAGTGCCAGCAACTGCGGTAACGGTTGCCAGGCGCCGAGCACGTTGGAGAGCTGGCTGACCGCCAGCAGGCGGGTGCGCGGGCCGATCAACGGGCGGGCGGCATCCAGGTCGATCAGGCCGCCGTCGTTGATCGGCAGGACCACGAGACGCAGCCCCCGGCGTTGTGCCAGTTGCTGCCAGGGCAGCAGGTTGGCGTGATGTTCCAGGGCGCTGATGACAATCTCGTCGCCGGGCTGGAAAAGCGCTTCCAGGCCATAGGCCAGGAGGTTCAGCGCCGAGGTGGCGCCGTGGGTGAAGACGATCTGTCCGCTGTCACCGACGTTGAGCCACTGGCCGGTCTTGCTGCGACTGTCCTCGAAGGCCTGGGTGGCGTGGGCGCCGGGCAGGTGTTGGGCACGGTGCACATTGGCGGCGCCGTTGCTGTAATAGTGCGCCAGTGCATCGATCAATGCCTGGGGCTTCTGGGTAGTGGCGGCGCTGTCCAGGTAGACCTGGTCTTGCCGTTGCAGGGCGGCGATGGCCGGGAAATCGGCGCGCCAGGGAGAAGGTATCAACATGGTGTTCGGCCCTGGTGAGCATGGGCGGGACTACACGTACCCCGTAGGAGCCGGCTTGCTGGCGATGCAGGCGACACGGTGCATCGGGTGCACCGCGTTATCGTTCATCGCCAGCCGGCCGGCTCCTACAGGTGTGGTGTCGCAATCGCGCTTAGTTATGCGCGTGCAGGGCTTCGTTCAGCGCGATGGCCGACTTGTGGCTCTTGCATTCCACTGCGCCGGTTTCCGAGTTGCGACGGAACAGCAGGTCCGGCAGGCCGGCCAGGTCACGGGCCTTGAGCACCTTGACCAACTGGTTGTTCTCGTCGAGCAGCGCGACCTTGGTCCCGGCGGTCACGTACAGACCCGATTCCACGGTGTTACGGTCGCCCAACGGAATGCCGATACCGGCGTTGGCGCCGATCAGGCAGCCTTCGCCGACCTTGATGACGATGTTACCGCCACCGGACAGGGTGCCCATGGTCGAGCAACCGCCGCCCAGGTCCGAACCCTTGCCGACGAAGACACCCGCCGAAACGCGGCCTTCGATCATGCCCGGGCCTTCGGTGCCGGCGTTGAAGTTGACGAAACCTTCGTGCATCACGGTGGTGCCTTCGCCGATGTAGGCACCCAGGCGAATGCGCGCGCTGTCAGCGATACGCACGCCACTCGGCACCACGTAGTCGGTCATTTTCGGGAACTTGTCCACCGAGAACACTTCCAGCAGCTCACCACGCAGGCGCGCTTCCAGTTGACGCGCCGCCAGTTCCGACAGGTCGATGGCGCCCTGGCTGGTCCAGGCCACGTTCGGCAGCAGTGGGAACACGCCCGCCAAGCTCAGGCCGTGGGGCTTGACCAGACGGTGGGAGAGCAGGTGCAGCTTGAGGTAGGCCTCGGGGGTGGAGGTCAGTTGGGCATCTTCGGCCAGGATGGTGGCCACCAGCGGCTTGTGGCTTTCGGCCAGGCGGGTCAGCAGGGCAGCCTGGGCGGCGTCGACACCCTTGAGGGCGTCGGCCAGTTGCGAAGCCTGGGTGGTGCTGAAGGTGATGGCCTGGTTGCCGTCGGTGTAACCGAGGATAGGCGCGATGGCAGCGATCAATTCGGCCGAAGGCTGGATCAGGGGTTGGGCGTAGAACACTTCCAGCCAGGCACCTTGACGATTCTGGGTGCCAACGCCGAAGCCCAGGCTGAACAGAGTAGTGGACATGCAGTTACCTCTTGCAAAATGAGTGGGGGCCTTGAGCGCTCTGGCTCAGTTGAAGGCCGCCGCATAGATATCTGGCTTGAAGCCAATCAGGGTTCGGTCGCCGAGATCAAGCACCGGGCGCTTGATCATCGAGGGTTGTGCCAGCATCAGTTCAATCGCTTTCGCCTGGTCGAGATCGGCTTTACGTTCGTCGTCGAGTTTGCGAAAGGTGGTACCGGCGCGGTTCAGCACCACTTCCCAGCCGTGCTCGTCGCACCATTGGGTCAGGTGTTCGCGGTCGATGCCGGCGGTCTTGTAGTCATGGAACTCGTAGGGCACGGCCTGCTCTTCGAGCCAGGTACGGGCCTTTTTCATGGTGTCGCACGCCTTGATTCCGAAAAGGTGCAACGTTTTGCTCGAAGCGGTCACAGCAATTGCCTCCCCTTTGGAGATGCGAGGGATGAAAGGTTGAAGATTATGCCATGACCGGGGCGCTTAGGCGCCTTAGTCGTGTGCGGTTACATCTTCCCTGGCCGACTGCGACTTTGGTGCAGCGTTCGGGGGGCAGCTTAAGCGGCTAATATGGCACTTCGACGGCAAGCTGTTGCCGTAGATATGTTTTAGACGATTGGGAATGCTTTTTATGCAGACGGCCTACACCGTCCTGATTCTGTTGATGCTGGTGGGCGTCTCGCGTTTGCTCTGGCGGGTGATCCCGCTGCCGCTGCCTCTTGTGCAGATCGCCGCCGGGGCTCTGCTGGCGTGGCCGACCCTGGGCCTGCATGTGGCGCTGGACCCGGAGTTGTTTCTGTTCCTGTTTCTGCCGCCGTTGCTGTTTTCCGATGGTTGGCGCATGCCCAAGCGTGAGTTGTGGCGCCTGCGTGGTCCGATCCTGACCCTGGCGGTGGGGCTGGTGTTGTTCACGGTGGTCGGTGCCGGCTATTTCATTCACTGGTTGTTGCCGGCCATCCCCTTGCCGGTGGCCTTTGCCCTGGCGGCGGTGTTGTCGCCCACCGACGCCGTGGCGGTGTCCGCCATCGCCCAGAACCGTTTGCCGACGCCGCTGATGCATATGCTCCAGGGCGAGGCGTTGATGAACGACGCCTCGGGCCTGGTGACCTTCAAGTTCGCCCTGGCGGCGGCCGTGACCGGTGCTTTTTCACTGGCCAATGCGAGCCTGACCTTTGTCCTGGTGGCGGTCGGTGGCCTGGCTGTCGGCGTAGCCCTGAGCTGGCTGGTGGGGCGCTTGCGGCTGTGGATGATCGCCCGGGGTTGGGACGACCCGGCAACCCATGTGGTGTTCATGTTGCTGTTGCCGTTCGCCGCCTATGTGCTGGCTGAGCGCCTCGGGGTCTCGGGGATTCTGTCGGCGGTGGCGGCGGGGATGATGCAGAGCTGGCTCGACCTGTTGCCGCGCCAGACCAGCACCCGTTTGCTCAACCGCAGTGTCTGGTCGCTGCTGGAGTTCGCTTTCAACGGCTTGATCTTCCTGTTGCTGGGGTTGCAATTGCCGGACATCGTCAAGGCGGTCGCCAGTCATGAGGCTTCGCTGTGGCCGACCTTGCTCTATCGCTGCCTGGAGGTGCTGGCGATCTTTCTGGCGCTGGTGGCGTTGCGGTTTATCTGGGTGCACAGCATCTGGCGTCTGTCCGAGCTGCTGCGGGGTTGGCGTGGCAAAAGCCAATTGTCAGGGATGGCCAAGGCGCGCTCCTGCTGGTTGTTGACGGTGGGCGGCGTGCGCGGTGCGGTGACCTTGGCGGGCGTGATGTCGGTGCCGCTGCTGATCGCGCCAGGGGCAGACTTTCCCGAGCGTGACCTGCTGATTTTCATTGCGGCGGGGGTGATTCTGTTGTCATTGGTCACGGCCAGTATTGTCTTGCCGCTGCTGTTGCGTGACCTGCCGAAGAGTTCGGATGAGCGGCACCGCAGTGAAGTGCGCGAAGCCTGGAAGAAAACCGCCGAGGCGGCGATCCATGTGCTGGAGGCCGAGGACTTGGGTGTACCGCAGGAAAACACCCCGGATGCGACCCAGGCGGCGTTGTCGACCGAATTGAAAGCGCGGCTGATGGCTGAATACCGGCATCAGTTGGAGGTGTTCAATGATTCCGCTGAAGCCCAGGCGCTGGCGTTCCAGATGGATCTGCTGGAGCGTCGCCTGCGTTTGAAGGCGCTGCGGGCGCAGCGCCTGGAGTTGTACCGGCTCAGTCGCCAGCACCAGATCGGCGACGATGTGTTGCGCGAGGTGCTGGCGGAGCTGGATCTGAGCGAGGCGAACCTGGGCTTGGTGAAGTAGCCTGTGGCGAGCGGAATGGGGGGGGAGCAAGACTCTGTGGCGAGCGGGCTTGCCCGCGCTGGGCTGCGAAGCGGCCCTGAAACCGCAGATTGCGGTGCATCGGCAGACCGCGATCATAGGGTTTACGACTGCTCCGCAGTCGAGCGCGGGCAAGCCCGCTCACCACAAATTTCGGCCAGACTTGAGATCGCTCTCAACTGACGGGCATTGGGGCAAGCCCGCTCACCACAAGGTTGTGTTCTTCCCCCTTGCAAAAAATTACTTGCGGCGCTGGATGAACGCGCGAATCCGCTCGGCGGCTTCGACACATTCGGTCAGCGGAGCAACCAGCGCCATGCGCACGCGCCCGGCCCCCGGATTGACGCCGTCGACCTCGCGGGACAGGTAGGAACCCGGCACCACGGTCACGTGCTCTTCGGCAAACAGGTCGCGGCAGAACGCAGCGTCATCGCCCTGAACATTCGGCCACAGGTAGAAGCTGCCATCCGGGCGCTGTACATCCAGCACCGGCGCGAGGATCTCCAGCACCGCATCGAACTTCTCCCGGTACAGCGCGCGGTTGGCCCGTACGTGCACTTCGTCGTTCCAGGCCGCCACGCTGGCCAGCTGGGTCTGCACCGGCATCGCGCAACCGTGGTAGGTGCGATACAGCAGGAAGGCCTTGAGGATGTCCGCATCGCCGGCGACAAAACCCGAACGCAGCCCCGGCAGGTTGGAACGCTTGGACAGGCTGTGGAACACCACGCAGCGCTTGAAGTCCTTGCGGTCCAACGCCACGCAGGCGCTGAGCAGGCCCGGCGGCGGCGTCTGTTCGTCGAAGTAGAGTTCGCTGTAGCACTCGTCGGCGGCGATCACGAAGTCATGCTCGTCGGCCAGGGCGATCAGCTTCTTCAAGGTTTCCAGCGGGATCAGCGCCCCGGTCGGGTTGCCGGGCGAGCACAGGAAGAGGATCTGGCAGCGCTGCCAGATCTCGGCCGGCACGGCGTCGAAGTCCGGGTTGAGACCGTTCTCGTCCAGGCACGGCAGGTAGTGCGGCTTGGCCCCGGCGAGGAAGGCCGCGCCTTCGTAGATCTGATAGAACGGGTTGGGGCTGACCACCAGGGCGTCGTCGCCACGGTTGACCACGGTCTGGGTGAAGGCGAACAGCGCCTCGCGGGTGCCGTTGACCGGCAACACGTTACGCGCCGGGTCGATCCAGCCGCTCGGCACGCCGAAACGCCGCTCGCACCAGGCACCGATGGCTTCACGCAGGGCCGGCACGCCGAGGGTGGTCGGGTACACGGCCATCTGTTCCAGGTTGGCGCTCAGGGTCTCGGCGACAAATGCCGGCGAGCGGTGCTTCGGTTCGCCGATGGACAGGGCGATCGGCCGCTTGTCCGGGTTCGGCGTCACGCTGCCGAGCAGGGCGCGGAGTTTCTCGAACGGATAAGGCTGCAACTGGTTCAGGGCGTTGTTCATCGGTGCTCGCTTCATTCAGGTGTCGGCGCGTCAGATACTCAGGCGCATCGTTTCAAGGGGCGGTTCGGCGTTGACGCTCAGTTGTTCGACGATGGCGTCCTGCAATCGGCTGCACAGCTGCGGGTCGGACAGCGGTTGGTTGTCGGCGTCGGTAATGAAGAACACGTCTTCGACCCGCTCGCCGAGGGTGGCGATCTTGGCGTTCTGCAGCGACAGGTCGAACTCCAGGAAAATCTTTCCAATCCGTGCCAGCAACCCGGGGCGGTCCGGCGCGCTCAGTTCCAGCACCGTGACCGGCCGTTGGGCATCGTTGTGGATGGTGACCTGGGGCGCGAAGGCGAAGTGCTTGAGCTGGCGCGGTACCCGGCGCTGGATGATGGTCGGGTAGTCGTCCGGATTGCGCAGGGCATCGGTCAGGCCGTCGCGGATCTGCTTGACCCGCTTCGGATTGTCGCCGATGGCGCCGCCGTCGTTGTCCAGCACGATGTAGGTGTCGAGGGTGAACTGGCTGCTCGACGTGATAACCCGGGCGTCATGGATGTTCAGGTTGAGCTGGTCCATCGCGGCCACGGTCACGGCGAAGAAGTCATGCTGGTCCGGGGCGTAGATGAAGATCTGCGTGCCACCTTCGAACTCGCGCTGGGTGGTTTCCTTGATCAGTACCAACGGGCCGCCATCGGCCGGCTGCTGGAGGATCGCGTCACTGTGCCAGGCAACGTCGCCGGCGGTGTGGCGCAGGAAGTAGTCATCGCCCAGTTGCGACCAGAGTTGCTCGACGTCGTCCGGGTCGGTGCCGGCGCGCACCAGGATATCCAGGGCCGCGCTCTGGGTCTGGCGGATCTGCTCTTCGCGGTCCACCGGGTTTTCCAGGCCGCGGCGCAGGGCGCGCTTGGTCTCGGTGTAGAGCTGGCGCAACAGGCTGGCGCGCCAGGAGTTCCACAGGCTCGGGTTGGTCGCGTTGATGTCGGCGACGGTCAGCACGTAGAGGTAGTCCAGGTGCACCTGGTCGCCGACGCTCTGGGCGAAGTCGTGGATCACCTGCGGGTCGGAGAGGTCCTTGCGCTGGGCGGTGGTGGACATCACCAGGTGGTTCTGCACCAGCCAGACGATCAGGCGGCTGTCCCACGGCGGCAGTTGGTGACGTGCGCAAAAGGCTTCTGCATCCACCGCGCCGAGTTCCGAATGGTCGCCGTGGCGGCCCTTGCCGATGTCGTGGTAGAGCCCGGCCATGTAGATCAGCTCGGGCTTGGGCAGCTTGGCCATGAGCTTGGCGGCCAGCGGGAATTTCTCCGAAACCTGGGTGTACTGCAGTTTGCGCAGGTGCTTGATCAGGTTCAGGGTGTGGGCGTCGACCGTATAGATATGGAACAGGTCGTGCTGCATCTGCCCGACGATATCGCCGAACTCCGGCAGATAGCGCCCGAGGATGCCGTAGCGGTTCATCCGGCGCAGATTGCGGTGGATGCCGATCTTGCACTTGAACAGTTCGATGAACAGGCTGGTGTTGCGGATATCGTTGCGGAAATCGTCGTCGATCAGGTGCCGGTGTTCGCGCAGCAGGCGGATGGTGTCGGCGCGTACGCCCTTGATTTCCGGCTGCTGGGCCATCAGCACGAAGATTTCCAGCATGGCGAACGGCGTACGGCGGAAGACGTTGGGATTGCTTGCCTCGATGTAGCCGTCGTGCAGTTGGAAGCGCGAGTTCAACGGCTGCGGCGGTGCTTCGTCTTCCGGGGCGAGGATGATTTCCTCGAAGTGCTGGATGATCAGGTCGCTGAGCTGGGCAATGCTCATGACCACCCGGTAGTACTGCTGCATGAAGTTTTCGATGGCCTGCTTCGCATCGTCGCCCTTGAAGCCCAGCAGCCCGGCGATGCTGCGCTGGTGGTCGAACAGCAGGCGATCTTCGGAACGGCCGGCGAGCATGTGCAGGGCGTAGCGGACTTTCCAGAGGAATTCCTGGGACGAGGCCAGCAGGGCGTTTTCGCTCTCCACCAGAAAGCCTTCGCCGGCCAGGGCCCGCAGGTTCAGGGTGCCGTACTGGCGGCGGGCAACCCAGAGGATCGTCTGGATATCCCGCAGGCCACCGGGCGAACCCTTGACGTTGGGTTCCAGGTTGTATTCGGTGTCGTTGTACTTGTGGTGGCGGGCCTTCTGCTCGGCGCGCTTGGCCAGGAAGAAGTCCTTGCTCGGCCACATGTTGGCGGTACTGGTGACGTCGAGCATGCGCTGGCGCAGACGCTCGGGGCCGGCCACGGTGCGGCTTTCCATCAGGTTGGTGATGATCGTCAGGTCGGCCCGGGCTTCTTCGGCGCACTCGTCGACCGAGCGCACGCTCTGGCCGACTTCCAGGCCGATGTCCCAGAGCAAGGTGAGGAAACGCTCGATGGAATCGCGAAAGATCTCGTGGTCGGCGCTGTCGAGCAGGATCAGCAGGTCGATGTCCGAGTAGGGGTGCAGTTCACCGCGTCCGTAGCCGCCGACCGCCACCAGGGCGATGTCGGCGTCTTCGCTCCAACTGAACTGATCCCAGGCTTGTTGCAGGATGTTGTCGACGAACCAGGCGCGGTCTTCGATCAGCCGGCGGATATCGCGGCCAACGCGAAAGCGCTCGTCGAGCACTTCGCGGGCGTGGCGGATGGCCTTCTTGAAGGCGGCGATAGGGCTGGCCTTCAGTGCCAGTTCCGCCTGGAACTGGCCGCGGTCGAAGAGTTCGGGATCCACCTGCGGCATCGATTGGCTTTCCTTTCTTTCTGGGGCTGTTTCTATAGGTGTTCTATATAAAACGGCAGGTGCAACGGATCAGGCCGAGACGCGAGGGATGGTGTCATCGCTGCGCAGGGTGAAGATTTCATAGCCGGTGTCGGTGACCAGCAGAGTGTGCTCCCACTGGGCCGACAGCTTGCGGTCCTTGGTGATCGCGGTCCAGCCGTCGCCCAGTACCTTGGTGTCGGCTTTGCCCTGGTTGATCATCGGTTCGATGGTGAAGGTCATGCCGGCCTTGAGTTCCATGCCGGTGCCGGCGCGACCGTAGTGCAGGATCTGCGGCTCTTCGTGGAACACCTTGCCGATGCCGTGGCCACAGAATTCACGGACCACCGAGAAGCCGTTCTTTTCCGCGTGCTTCTGGATGATTTCGCCGATGTCGCCCAGGCGGCAGCCGGGTTTGACGATCTCGATGGCCTTGTACATGCATTCCTGGGTGATCTGCGACAGGCGCTCGGCCCAGACGGGCACGCTGCCGACGTGGAACATCTTGCTGGTGTCGCCGTGGTAGCCGTCCTTGATCACGGTGACGTCGATGTTCACCGTGTCGCCATCCTTGAGCGGCTTGTCGCCGGGGATGCCGTGGCAGACCACGTGGTTGACCGAAGTGCAGATCGACTTCGGGAAGCCCTTGTAGTTGAGCGGAGCCGGAATGGCCTGCTGCACGTTGACGATGTAGTCGTGGCACAGGCGGTCGAGTTCCTCGGTGGTGACGCCAGGCTTGACGTGTTCACCGATCATTTCCAGTACATCGGCAGCCAGGCGGCCAGCGACACGCATTTTTGCGATGTCCTCGGGGGTTTTGAGGGTGACGGTCATACAGGCTCTCTTTTACGCGCCGGGCGCGAATAAACACGGAATGGGGCGAAAACGGTGGGGCTGTGACAGCCGGCCGGGGTTTCGGCACCCTTTAAAGCGCGATTCTATCAGACGGATGGGATAAATCATGAGCGTCCGGCCATCGCTTCTCTCTATAAGCTGGGGCCATTCTGGCCTGAATCCGGGGCGCGCGCAAAAGCCCGGGAGGGGAAATGCGAATGCGGGTTTCGTTTTGGTCGTTGCTGTGGTATAAAATGCGCCGCTTTCCGGGGATAGCCCCGCGAAGCTTAAATCCACACACGTGTCGACACGATGACCTGGGTGCCTTCAGCTGATGCTGCTGGTTGGTCATTGGGATACGTGGAGGCCAAACCCGACTTATCAAGGAACTATCATGTCCCAAGTCAACATGCGCGATATGCTGAAGGCCGGTGTGCACTTCGGTCACCAGACCCGTTACTGGAACCCGAAAATGGGTAAATACATTTTCGGCGCGCGTAACAAGATCCACATCATCAACCTTGAAAAAACCCTGCCAATGTTCAACGAAGCTCTGACTTTCGTAGAGCGTCTGGCCCAGGGCAAAAACAAGATTCTGTTCGTCGGCACCAAGCGTTCCGCTGGCAAGATCGTTGCTGAAGAAGCAGCACGTTGCGGTTCGCCGTACGTCGACCACCGCTGGTTGGGCGGCATGCTGACCAACTTCAAAACCATCCGTGCTTCCATCAAGCGTCTGCGTGACCTTGAAGTGCAAGCCGAAGACGGTACTTTCACCAAGCTGACCAAGAAAGAGGCGCTGATGCGCACTCGCGACCTGGAAAAGCTCGATCGTTCCCTGGGTGGTATCAAGGACATGGGCGGTCTGCCTGACGCACTGTTCGTCATCGACGTTGATCACGAGCGCATCGCGATCACCGAAGCCAACAAACTGGGTATCCCGGTTATCGGCATCGTCGATACCAACAGCAGCCCGGAAGGCGTTGACTACATCATCCCAGGCAACGATGACGCCATCCGCGCCATCCAGCTGTACATGGGTTCGATGGCTGACGCTGTGATCCGTGGCCGTAACAACGTCAACGGTGGCACTGTCGAGTTCGCCGCTGCTGAAGAAACTCCGGTCGCCGCAGCTGAGTAATTGACGCCCTGGCGTTGACTCAGTAAGCAAAAAGGGGGCTTGGCCCCCTTTTTGCCACCTCGAAAACCGTTTGTCGGTGGTGCCGCTACAGCCTTTGTAATGTGCAGCCGCTACAACGGGTTCGGGAAGAATTGAACGCCCGTTCGATCGGGTGGAATGGTTGATAACCTATCCAAGAGGAATTTTGAAATGGCAGAGATTACTGCAGCGTTGGTCAAAGAACTGCGCGAGCGTACCGGCGAAGGCATGATGGACTGCAAGAAGGCCTTGACCAAGGCTGACGGCGACATCGAAAAAGCCATTGATGACATGCGCGCTTCGGGCGCCATCAAGGCCGCCAAGAAAGCAGGCAACATTGCTGCTGAAGGCGCCATCGCGATCAAGGGCGACGGCAAAGCTGCCGTGATCCTGGAAGTGAACTCGCAGACCGACTTCCTGGCTCTGCAGGAAGACTTCAAGGGCTTCGTCGCTGCCAGCGTTGAAAAAGCTTTCGCTGAAAAACTGACCGACGCAGCTCCGCTGATCGCCGCTCAGGAATCGGCACGTGAAGCACTGGTTGCCAAAGTCGGCGAAAACGTCAACATCCGTCGCCTGGCTCGTATCGAAGGTGATGTGGTCGGCGCTTACCTGCACGGCAACAAGATCGGTGTGGTTGTAGCCCTCAAAGGCGGCGACGAAGAACTGGCCAAAGACGTTGCCATGCACGTTGCGGCAACCAACCCAGAGTTCCTGCTGCCATCGCAGGTTTCCGCTGAAGCCATCGAACGCGAAAAAGGCGTTTTCCTGAGCCTCAACGAAGACAAGATCAAAGGCAAGCCGGCTGAAATCGTTGAAAAAATGGTCAGCGGCCGTATCAGCAAGTTCCTGGCTGAAGCCAGCCTGGTTGAGCAAGCTTTCGTTAAAAACCCAGAAGTCACCATCGGTGCCCTGGTCAAGAAAGCCGGCGCTGAAATCGTTTCCTTCACTTACTTCAAAGTAGGTGATGGCATCGAGAAGCCAGTGGACAACTTCGCTGAAGAAGTTGCTGCCCAGCTGGCTGCCAACAAGCAATAAGACGGTTTTCAACTGTCGACCCAAGAGGCTGCCCGCTTACGCGCGCAGCCTCTTTTCAAATGGGAGGAGAGGTTTCTCTTTTTCCATTCGGAACCGGCTTACAAAGTCGTGTTCTGATGGCGCTGTAGCAGCGCCAAGCTAGAGTTAGCGCAAGCTGCAAACAGCTCGCAAGATTTTTTAAACGCCGCAGGAGAGATTCGCAATGGCTCAGCAGGGCAGTGGCTATCAAGCTCGCTATAAACGCATTCTACTCAAACTTAGCGGCGAGGCCCTGATGGGCTCGGAAGAGTTCGGGATCGACCCGAAAGTCCTGGATCGCATGGCGCTGGAAGTCGGCCAACTGGTTGGCATCGGTGTGCAGGTCGGTCTGGTGATCGGCGGCGGCAACCTGTTCCGCGGTGCCGCCTTGAGTGCTGCCGGGATGGACCGTGTCACCGGCGACCATATGGGCATGCTGGCCACCGTGATGAACGCGCTGGCGATGCGCGACGCGCTGGAACGTGCGAATATCTCGGCCATCGTGATGTCGGCGATTTCCATGGTCGGCGTGACCGATCACTACGATCGTCGCAAAGCCATGCGTCACCTCAATGCCAAGGAAGTCGTGATCTTCGCGGCCGGTACCGGCAATCCGTTCTTCACCACGGATTCGGCAGCCTGCTTGCGTGCGATCGAAATCGACGCCGATGTCGTGCTCAAGGCGACCAAGGTCGATGGCGTTTATACCGCGGACCCATTCAAAGACCCGCATGCCGAGAAGTTCGATCATCTGACCTACGATGAAGTGCTGGATCGCAAGCTGGGTGTCATGGACCTGACCGCTATCTGCCTGTGCCGCGATCACAAGATGCCGCTGCGCGTATTTAACATGAACAAGCCCGGCGCCCTGCTGAACATCGTACATGGCGGCGCTGAAGGAACCCTGATCGAGGAAGGCCAACAATGATCAACGAAATCAAGAAAGACGCTCAAGAGCGCATGAAGAAGTCCCTGGAATCCCTGGCCCATGCGTTTGGCCGGATTCGTACCGGGCAGGCTCACCCGAGCATTCTGGAAGGCGTGATGGTGCCTTACTACGGTACTGACACC
Organism: Pseudomonas gingeri; assembly: GCF_013386165.1. Classification (GTDB taxonomy): domain Bacteria; phylum Pseudomonadota; class Gammaproteobacteria; order Pseudomonadales; family Pseudomonadaceae; genus Aquipseudomonas; species Aquipseudomonas gingeri_C. Next base: position 462,946 of record NZ_JACAOS010000001.1, read on the forward strand.
CCGATCAAGCAGGTTGCCAACATCACCGTCAAGGACGCGCGCACCCTGCAGGTCGTGGCGTTCGAGCGCAACATGCTCGGTGCCGTGGACAAGGCAATCGGCAGTGCCGGCCTGAACCTCAATCCGACCAACCTGGGCGAGTTGCTGCTGATCTCGATGCCGGCACTGACCGAAGAAACCCGTCGTGGTTTCACCAAGCAAGCCCGCGAAGAAGCGGAAAACGCTCGTATTGCCGTGCGCAATATCCGTCGCGATGTGCTGGGTGACCTGAAGGACCTGGTCAAGGAAAAAGAGATCAGTGAAGACGAAGAGCGTCGCGCGGCTGACGATATCCAGAAGCTGACCGACAAGTTCGTGGCGGAAATCGAAGTGGCTGTGAAGCAAAAAGAAGCGGACCTGATGGCCGTTTAAGGGTCAGGACGTTTTCATGGAAAAGACCAAGCAGGCTGTGCCGTCCTCGGTGCCGCGCCATGTTGCAATCATCATGGACGGCAATAACCGCTGGGCGAAGAAACGCTTTTTGCCCGGTGTTGCCGGGCACAAGGCTGGCGTCGACGCTGTGCGCGCCGTGATTGAAGTGTGTGCCGAGGCCGGGGTCGAGGTATTGACCCTGTTCGCGTTCTCCAGCGAGAACTGGCAGCGTCCCGCCGATGAAGTCAGTGCCTTGATGGACCTGTTCTTCAAGGCGTTGCGCCGCGAGGCCAAACGTCTCAACGAGAACAATATCAGCCTGCGGATCATTGGCGACCGTTCGCGCTTCCATCCCGAACTCCAAGCCGCCATGCGCGAGGCGGAAGCGGCGACGGCGGGTAGCAATCGGTTCATTCTGCAGATCGCCGCCAACTACGGCGGGCAGTGGGATATCGCCCAGGCGGCGCAACGGCTGGCCCGTGAAGTACAGGCCGGGCATTTGCGTGCGGATGATATTACCCCCGAGCTGCTGCAGACGTGCCTGGCCACCGGCGACCTGCCGTTGCCGGACCTGTGTATCCGTACCGGTGGCGAGCATCGCATCAGTAATTTCCTGTTGTGGCAGTTGGCCTATGCCGAGCTGTATTTCTCCGACCTGTTCTGGCCGGACTTCAAACACGAAGCCATGCGCGTCGCGCTGGCTGATTTTGCTTCCCGCCAGCGTCGCTTCGGTAAAACGAGCGAGCAGGTCGAAGCAGGAGCCCGGGTTTAATGCTCAAGCAACGCATCATTACCGCACTTATTCTCCTGCCCATTGCCTTGTGCGGGTTTTTCCTGCTCTCGGGCTCCGGCTTCGCGCTGTTCATCGGCGTGGTCGTGACCCTCGGGGCTTGGGAGTGGGCGCGGCTGGCGGGCTTTGAGGCGCAGTCGTCCCGCGTGGCCTATGCCGCCGTGGTCGCCGTGCTGCTGTTTTTCATGTACATCCTGCCCGTGCTGGCGCCCTGGGTGCTGGGGGCATCGGTCATCTGGTGGGGGCTGGCGACCTACCTGGTGCTGACTTATCCACAGACCAGTGCAAAGTGGTCGAGCGCGGCGAGCAAGCTGGTGATCGGTTTTGTCATCCTGCTACCGGCCTGGCAGGGGCTGATCGAGATCAAGCAAGACCCGTCGGGGCAGGGCAACCTGCTGATCATGGCGGTGATGATCCTGGTCTGGGGTGCCGATATCGGTGCCTATTTCTCCGGCAAGGCTTTTGGCAAACGCAAGCTGGCGCCAGCCGTCAGTCCGGGTAAAAGCTGGGAGGGTGCCTACGGCGGCCTGGTGTTGAGCCTGGTGATTACCGCAGCGGTCGGGGTGGTGCGCGGTTGGAGTATTGGCGAGATCGTTGCGAGTCTGATGGGCGCGGCCATTATCGTGTTCATTTCCGTGGTCGGCGACCTGACCGAAAGCATGTTCAAGCGCCAGTCTGGGGTCAAGGACAGCAGTAACCTGCTGCCGGGCCATGGCGGTGTGCTCGATCGCATTGACAGCCTGACCGCCGCCATTCCGATGTTCGCCGTACTGCTCTGGATTGCCGGATCGTGAGCCGCCCACAGCAGATTACCGTGCTCGGTGCCACGGGCTCCATCGGCCTGAGCACCCTGGATGTCATCGCTCGTCACCCACAACGCTACCAGGCTTTTGCCTTGAGCGGTTTTAGCCGCTTGGCAGAACTGTTTGCCCTGTGTGTGCGGCATCGTCCGCGTTATGCCGTGGTGCCCGAGGCGTCCGCCGCGCGTGGCTTGCAAGAGCAGCTGCGTGATGCGGGCCTGGCCACCGAAGTGCTGGTGGGCGAGTCGGGCCTGTGCCGGATCGCGGCCGACCCTGAGGTCGATGCGGTGATGGCGGCCATCGTCGGTGCGGCGGGCTTGCGTCCGACCCTGGCGGCGGTCGAGGCGGGCAAGAAGATCCTGCTGGCCAACAAGGAAGCGCTGGTGATGACCGGCGCACTCTTTATGCAGGCGGTGCGCAAGAGCGGTTCGGTGTTGCTGCCGATCGACAGCGAACACAATGCGATTTTCCAATGCCTGCCCCAGGATCACGCCCGAGGCCTGGCGGCGGTCGGTGTGCGACGGATCCTGCTGACCGCCTCGGGTGGTCCTTTCCGGCAAACGCCATTGAACGAACTGGTTGACGTCACCCCTGAGCAGGCCTGCGCCCATCCGACCTGGTCGATGGGGCGCAAGATCTCGGTCGACTCGGCGAGTATGATGAACAAGGGCCTGGAGCTGATCGAGGCATGCTGGTTGTTCGATGCCAGGCCGGACCAGGTCGAGGTGGTGATCCATCCGCAGAGTGTGATTCACTCGTTGGTCGATTATGTTGACGGCTCGGTTCTGGCGCAGTTGGGTAACCCGGACATGCGCACGCCGATTGCCAATGCCCTGGCCTGGCCTGAGCGCATCGATTCCGGTGCGGCGCCGCTGGACCTGTTTGCCGTGGCGCGCCTGGATTTCCAGGCCCCCGACGAACAGCGTTTTCCTTGCCTGCGCCTGGCCCGCGAAGCTGCCGTGGCGGGAGGCAGTGCACCGGCGATGCTGAATGCCGCGAATGAAGTGGCGGTGGCGGCATTTCTCGAACGGCGCATCCGCTACCTCGAGATCGCGGGTATCATCGAGGACGTTTTGAACCTGGAACCGGTGGTCGCGGTCAACGAGCTCGACGCGGTATTCGCGGCGGACGCCAAGGCCAGAGCTCTGGCCGAGCAATGGCTGAGTCGCCACGGGCGATGAATCTGGCTTGGCCTTCGGGTCTGTCGGCGCCTGTACCTGGGATTGCGGATTGCGGAGGAAGTAAATGAGCGCACTCTATATGATAGTCGGCACCCTGGTGGCCCTGGGTGTGCTGGTGACCTTCCACGAATTTGGCCATTTCTGGGTAGCCCGTCGTTGCGGCGTCAAGGTCCTGCGTTTTTCCGTGGGCTTTGGCATGCCGCTGCTGCGTTGGCAGGATCGCCAGGGGACCGAATTCGTGGTCGCCGCGATTCCGTTGGGCGGCTACGTGAAGATGCTCGACGAGCGCGAAGCCGAAGTGCCGGCGCATCTGCTCGACCAGGCCTTCAACCGCAAATCGGTGCGCCAGCGTATCGCGATCGTCGCTGCCGGCCCGATTGCCAACTTTCTCCTGGCCATCGTGTTTTTCTGGGGGCTGGCGATGCTGGGCAGCCAGCAGGTGCGTCCGGTTATCGGTAGCGTGGAAAGCGGCAGCCTGGCCGAGAAGGCCGGACTGAGCAGCGGGCAGGAAATTGTTGCCGTCGATGGCGAGCCGACCACCGGCTGGGGCGCGGTCAATCTTCAGTTGGTACGCCGTCTTGGGGAAAGTGGCATCGTCCAGTTGCGGGTCCGTGAACCCGGCTCGACGGCCGACTCGCCCCGTGAGCTGGCGCTGGACCACTGGTTGCAAGGCGCCGATGAGCCTGATCCGATCAAGTCCCTGGGGATTCGCCCATGGCGCCCGGCGTTGGCGCCGGTGCTGGCCGAACTCGATCCGAAAGGCCCGGCCCAGGCTGCCGGCCTCAAGACCGGCGACCGCCTGTTGGCGGTGAATGACCAGCCGCTGAATGATTGGCAGCAGGTGGTGGATTGGGTCCGTGTACGTCCTGATACCAAAATTGTGCTGCACGTCGAGCGTGATGGTGCTCAAATCGACGTCCCGTTGACCTTGGCCAGTCGTGGCGAAGGCAAGACGGCGAGCGGTTATCTGGGGGCCGGCGTCAAGGCTGTGGACTGGCCGCCGGAGATGGTTCGAGAGGTCAGTTACGGGCCTCTGGCCGCCATTGGCGAGGGTGCTCGACGCACTTGGACCATGAGCGTCCTGACCCTGGAGTCGCTGAAGAAAATGTTGTTCGGCGAGCTCTCGGTAAAAAACTTGAGTGGACCGATAACCATTGCTAAAGTGGCGGGCGCTTCTGCCCAGTCGGGTGTCGCTGATTTCCTGAATTTCCTGGCTTATCTGAGTATCAGCCTCGGGGTTCTGAATTTGTTGCCCATCCCGGTACTGGATGGGGGGCATTTGCTGTTTTATCTGATCGAGTGGGCGCGTGGTCGTCCCTTGTCGGATCGGGTGCAAGGTTGGGGGATTCAGATCGGTATCAGTTTGGTGGTTGGGGTGATGTTGCTTGCCCTGGTCAACGATCTGGGTCGACTGTAACGCTTCGCGAAAATTGCGAATCTGCCGCATTGTGCGGCAGTTTGTTTATTGCCAGTTGGAATAAGAAAGGACTTCATGAAACGTCTGCTGCTAACTGCGGTCCTCACCGTATTGATGATCGCCGAAGTTCACGCCGAGTCCTTCACTATCTCCGATATTCGTGTCAATGGCCTCCAGCGGGTATCCGCTGGTAGCGTCTTTGGCGCGTTACCGTTGAATGTCGGGGAGCAAGCGGATGACCGTCGCCTGGTGGAATCCACTCGTGCGCTGTTCAAAACCGGTTTCTTCCAGGATATCCAACTGGGGCGCGAAGGTAACGTCCTGGTCATCACGGTCGTTGAACGACCTTCGGTGGCCAGTATCGATATCGAAGGCAACAAGGCGATCTCGACTGACGACCTGATGAAGGGGCTGAAACAGTCCGGCCTGGCCGAAGGTGAAATCTTCCAGCGTGCGACCCTTGAGGGCGTGCGTAACGAACTTCAACGTCAGTATGTGGCTCAAGGCCGCTACTCGGCCGAGGTCGAGACCGAAGTCGTTCCCGAACCGCGTAACCGCGTTGGCTTGAAGATCAAGATCAATGAAGGCACCGTCGCCGCGATCCAGCACATCAACGTGGTGGGTAACTCGGTATTCAAGGACGAAGACCTGATCGATCTGTTCGAACTCAAGACCACCAACTGGTTGTCGTTCTTCAAGAACGATGACAAGTACGCCCGCGAAAAGCTGTCCGGTGACCTGGAACGCCTGCGTTCCTACTACCTGGACCGTGGCTATATCAACATGGATATCGCCTCGACCCAGGTGTCGATCACCCCGGACAAGAAAAGCGTCTATATCACTGTCAACGTCACCGAAGGCCAGAAGTACAAGGTCCGTGACGTGAAGCTCAGTGGTGACCTGAAAGTCCCTGAGGACCAGGTCAAGTCCCTGCTGCTGGTGGAGAAGGGCCAGGTATTCTCGCGCAAGCTGATGACCACCACCTCGGAACTGATTACCCGCCGCCTGGGTAACGACGGCTACACCTTCGCCAACGTCAACGGCGTACCCACGCCGCACGATGACGATCACACCGTCGATATCACCTTCGTGGTCGATCCGGGCAAGCGTGCCTACGTCAACCGTATCAACTTCCGTGGCAACACCAAGTCCGCGGACGAAGTGCTGCGTCGTGAAATGCGTCAGATGGAAGGCGGTTGGGCTTCTACCTACCTGATCGACCAGTCCAAGACCCGTCTTGAGCGTCTGGGCTTCTTCAAGGAAGTGAACGTCGAAACCCCAGCGGTTCCGGGTGTCGATGACCAGGTTGACGTGAACTACGCCGTGGAAGAACAGGCCTCGGGTTCGATTACCGCCAGCGTCGGTTTTGCCCAGAGCGCCGGTCTGATCCTGGGCGGTTCGATCACCCAGAACAACTTCCTCGGTACCGGTAACAAGGTCAGCATCGGCTTGACCCGCAGCCAGTACCAGAGCCGCTATAACTTCGGTTATGTCGACCCCTACTGGACGCCGGACGGTGTCAGCCTCGGCTACAACGTGTTCTACCGCACCACCGACTACAGCGAACTGGATGTCAGCGTCGCGAGCTATGCGGTGGACAGCCTGGGTGCCGGTGTCAGCCTCGGCTACCCGATCGATGAAACGTCGCGCCTGACCTTTGGCCTGACGGCTCAACAGGACAAGATCCAGACCGGCCAGTACACCGTCGACGAAATCTTCAACTTCGTTAACACCCAGGGCGACGAGTTCCTGAACTACAAGGCCTCCCTCGGCTGGTCGGAATCGACCCTGAACAAAGGCGTCCTGGCGACCCGTGGTCATTCCCAGAGCCTGACCCTGGAAAGTACCATTCCGGGCAGTGACCTGTTGTTCTTCAAGCTCGACTACCGCGGCCAGGTGTTCCAGCCGCTGACCGACAACTACACCATGCGTTTCCATACCGAACTGGGTTATGGCGACGGCTACGGTTCGACCAACGGTCTGCCGTTCTATGAGAACTACTACGCCGGTGGTTTCAACTCGGTACGTGGCTTCAAGGACAGCACCCTGGGTCCTCGTGGCACGCCAAGTCGTGGCGTCGATGTGACCGGTAACGTCGGTACGATTGCCGATACCAGCACAAGCGCCTTGCCGTTCGGTGGTAACGTGCTGATTCAAGGTGGTGCCGAGCTGCTGTTCCCGCTGCCATTCGTGAAAGACCAGCGTTCACTGCGTACCTCGGTATTCTGGGACGTGGGTAACGTGTTCGACTCCAAGTGCTCACAGGTCCGTAACACCAATGGCACGCTGTCGCAGACTCAGTGCAACGACATCAGTTTCAGCAATTTGGCCAGTTCCGTGGGTGTTGGCGTGACCTGGGTGACCGCTCTGGGACCATTGAGCTTTGCCCTGGCGCTGCCGGTCAAAGAACCGAATAACGCTGAAACCCAGGTTTTCCAATTCTCCCTCGGTCAGACCTTCTAACGGCCTGACCCTAGATAACGACAATGGATTTTGTAGGAGTTTATCGTGCGTAAGTTGACTCAACTGGTTCTGCTGGCCACTGTTCTGGTAGCGACCCCGGCCTTTGCCGAAATGAAAATCGCGGTCCTGAACTATCAGATGGCTTTGCTGGAGTCCGACGCAGCCAAGAAGTACGCCGTCGATGCAGAGAAGCGCTTCGGTCCACAACTGACCAAGCTGCAAACGCTGGAAAGCAGCGCCAAGGGTATCCAGGATCGTCTGGTGGCCGGCGGCGACAAGATGCAGCAAGGCGAGCGCGAGCGTCTTGAGCTGGAATTCAAGCAAAAAGCCCGTGATTTCCAGTTCCAGTCCAAGGAACTGAACGAAGCCAAGGCCAATGCTGACCGTGAAATGCTCAAGCAGCTCAAGCCGAAGCTGGACAGCGCCGTGGAAGAAGTCATCAAGAAAGGTGCCTTTGACCTGGTGTTCGAGCGCGGCGCCGTGATTGATGTCAAACCTCAGTACGACATCACCCGTCAGGTGATCGAGCGCATGAACCAGCTGAAGTAATCCATGACAGCGACCATCAAGCTCGGCCAATTGGCCGAGATCCTCGGGGCCACATTACGTGGCAACGAGGAGAAACAAATCACTGGGCTAGCCACCTTGCAGGAGGCTGGCCCAGCTCAGTTGAGCTTTCTGGCAAATCCCCAGTACCGCAAATACCTCGCTGACAGCCAGGCCGGCGCCGTTCTGCTCAAGGCCGCCGATGCCGAAGGCTATGCTGGCGATTCGCTGGTGGTGGCCGATCCTTACCTGGCCTATGCGCGTATTTCGCACCTGTTCGATCCCAAGCCCAAGGCCCCTGCCGGGATTCACCCGAGCGCGGTGGTGGCGGCCGATGCACAGGTCGATCCGGCCGCCAGTATCGGTGCCTTTGCGGTGATCGAGGGCGGTGCGCGGATTGCTGCCGGTGTGACGGTGGGTGCCCAGTGCTTTATCGGTGCCCGTTGTGAAATCGGCGAAGGTGGCTGGCTGGCACCCCGTGTGACCCTTTACCACGATGTGCGTATCGGCAAGCGTGTGGTGATCCAGTCCGGTGCGGTGCTCGGTGGCGAAGGCTTCGGCTTTGCCAACGAAAAGGGCATCTGGCAGAAGATTGCCCAGATCGGCGGCGTGACCATCGGTGATGACGTGGAGATCGGCGTCAATACCGCCATCGACCGTGGCGCCTTGGCAGACACGATCATCGGTAACGGCGTCAAGCTCGACAACCAGATTCAGATCGCCCACAACGTTCAGGTGGGTGATCACACGGCCATGGCCGCCTGCTGCGGGATTTCCGGCAGCACCAAGATCGGCAAGCACTGCATGCTCGCCGGTGGCGTAGGCCTGGTGGGGCATATCGAGATTTGCGACAACGTCTTCCTGACCGGGATGACCATGGTGACCCATTCGATTACCGAACCGGGTGCCTATTCTTCCGGAACGGCGATGCAGCCGGCCGCCGAGTGGCGCAAGAGCGCGGCGCGTATTCGCCAGCTCGACGACATGGCCCGGCGCCTGCGGCAGCTGGAAAAGCGGGTAGGCGACGTGACCCCGGACGGTAATGCTTCATCAGATGGCTGATACCATTTTCCATATCAAGTAGCCGCCTGGGTTTTTACGAAAGGTGCTCCCTGATTTGCTAGAGGAGCCGCGCGTGGCGCGCTCCCACTCTTTACTACAGGCTTCCCCACGAAATGATGGACATCAAAGAGATTCGCGAATACCTGCCTCACCGTTACCCGTTCCTGCTGGTGGACCGGGTGGTGGAACTGGATGTCGAGGGCCAGCGCATTCGTGCCTACAAGAATGTCAGCATCAACGAGCCTTTCTTCAATGGCCATTTCCCGGCGCATCCGATCATGCCGGGCGTGCTGATCATCGAAGCCATGGCCCAGGCCGCCGGCATTCTTGGTTTCAAGATGCTCGACGTGAAGCCTTCCGATGGCACCCTGTATTACTTCGTCGGTTCCGACAAACTGCGTTTCCGCCAGCCGGTGCTGCCGGGTGACCAGTTGATCCTCGAAGCCAAGTTCATCAGTTGCAAGCGCAAGATCTGGAAATTCGAGTGCCAGGCTTCGGTGGATGGCAAGCCGGTCTGCTCGGCCGAGATCATCTGTGCGGAACAGAAAGTATGAGTTTGATTGACCCTCGCGCAATCATCGATCCGACGGCCGTACTGGCCGAGGGCGTAGAGGTCGGCCCTTGGTCGATCGTCGGCGCAGGTGTGGAAATCGGCGAGGGGACAGTGATCGGGCCGCATGTGATTCTCAAGGGCCCGACCCGGATCGGCAAACACAACCGTATCTACCAGTTTTCCTCGGTAGGCGAAGACACGCCCGATCTCAAGTACAAAGGCGAAGAGACGCGCCTGGTCATCGGTGACCACAACGTTATCCGTGAAGGGGTGACCATCCACCGCGGCACGGTACAGGATCGTTCGGAAACCACCCTGGGCGACCACAACCTGATCATGGCCTATGCGCATATCGGTCATGACAGCGTGATCGGCAACCACTGCATCCTGGTCAACAACACCGCGTTGGCCGGGCATGTGCACATGGGCGATTGGGCGATCCTCTCGGGTTTCACCCTGGTCCATCAGTTCTGCCATATCGGTGCCCACAGCTTTTCCGGCATGGGTACCGCCATCGGCAAGGATGTTCCCGCCTACGTCACGGTATTCGGCAACCCTGCCGAAGCCCGCAGCATGAACTTCGAAGGCATGCGCCGACGTGGTTTCAGCGAGGAAGTGATCCACGCCCTGCGTCGGGCCTACAAGGTGGTGTACCGCCAGGGCCTGACCGTGGAACAAGCCATTGCCGAGCTGGCCGAACCCGCTGCGCAGCACCCCGAAGTGGCGGTGTTCCTCCAGTCGATCCAGTCCTCGACCCGCGGCATCACCCGCTGATCATGGCGACTTTGCGCATTGCATTGGTCGCCGGGGAAGCCTCCGGTGACATTCTTGGCTCTGGTCTGATGCGGGCGCTCAAGGCCCAGCATCCCGAAGTCGAATTTATCGGGGTCGGTGGACCGCTGATGCAGGCCGAAGGCCTGGTCTCCTATTTCCCCATGGAGCGGTTGTCGGTGATGGGCCTGGTGGAAGTGCTCGGCCGTTTGCCCGAGTTGCTCAAGCGCCGCAAGCTGCTGATCCAGACGCTGATTGCCGAACGGCCCGATGTGTTCATCGGCATCGATGCGCCGGATTTCACCCTGAATATCGAACTCAAACTGCGCCGTGCCGGGATCAAGACCGTGCATTACGTCAGCCCGTCGGTCTGGGCCTGGCGGCAGAAGCGGGTGCTGAAGATCCGCGAAGGCTGCGACCTGATGCTGACGCTGTTCCCGTTCGAGGCGCGTTTCTACGAAGAGAAGGGCGTGCCGGTACGGTTTGTCGGGCACTCCCTGGCCGACGCTATTCCCTTGCAGGCCGACCGTGCGCAAGCGCGGGCCGAGCTCGGTTTGCCGGACGGTCCGTTGGTGGCGCTGATGCCAGGCAGTCGCGGCGGTGAAGTCGGGCGCCTCGGCGGCTTGTTCCTCGATACCGCGCAACGGCTGCTGGAAATGCACCCCGGCATTGGTTTTGTGATGCCTTGCGCCAGCCCGCAGCGACGTAGCCAGATCGAGGCATTGCTGGTCGGCCGCGATCTGCCGCTGACCCTGCTCGACGGCCAGTCCCACAGGGCCCTGGCGGCCTGCGACGCGGTGTTGATCGCCTCCGGTACGGCGACCCTGGAGGCCCTGCTGTACAAGCGGCCGATGGTCGTCGCCTATCGTCTGGCGCCACTGACGTTCTGGATTCTCAAGCGGCTGGTAAAAAGCCCCTATATCTCCCTGCCCAACCTCCTGGCCCAGCGCCTGCTGGTGCCCGAGTTGCTGCAGGACGACGCGACCCCTGAAACCCTGGCCCAGACTTTGTCGCCGCTGCTCGAGGGCGGCGAAGAGCAGACCCGGGGCTTCGATGAAATCCACCGCACCTTGCGCCTGGATGCTTCGAACCAGGCCGCCGATGCCGTGTTGAAGTTGATCGGCAAAACCCTATGAGTAACGTGAAAATGCAAATGGGCTTGGACTTCACCCTGGTGGCCGATGCCGAAGACCTGGTTGCCGGTGTCGACGAAGTTGGTCGTGGCCCGCTCTGCGGCGCGGTGGTGACTGCGGCGGTGATCCTCGATCCGAAGCGCCCGATCCTCGGTCTGAACGACTCGAAGAAGCTCACCGAGGCCCGCCGCGAAAAGCTCTACGACGAAATCCGCGAAAAGGCCCTGAGCTGGTGTATCGCCCGGGCCGAGGTGGAGGAAATCGACGAACTGAACATCCTCCATGCCACCATGCTGGCGATGCAGCGTGCGGTCGAAGGCCTGCATATCCAGCCGAAGCTGGCGATGATCGATGGCAACCGCTGCCCGAAACTGCCGATGGCGGCCGAAGCGGTGGTCAAGGGCGACAGCAAGGTGCCGGCTATCGCGGCGGCGTCGATCCTGGCCAAGGTCAGCCGTGACCGTGAAATGGCCGCTTTCGAATTGACCTACCCGGGCTACGGCATCGGCGGGCATAAAGGCTATCCGACCCCCGTGCACCTGGAGGCCTTGAGCCGCCTGGGGCCGACGCCGATTCACCGTCGCTCGTTCGCGCCGGTACGCCTGGCTTATGAGACCCATGGGCGGCTGAGCGAACTTTAACGCTGCTGATGTTTTAGCCAAGGCCCGGTACAATCCGGCGTCTTAAAGCGCAGTAGCTTTAAGCGCCGGATTTCCGGGCCTTGTTGTTTTTACAGATTAAGACAGGATCACTATGCCGGCTTCATTCGTTCATCTACGCCTGCACACTGAGTACTCCCTGGTCGACGGCCTGGTCCGGATCAAGCCGCTGGTCAAGGCCCTGGCCGGCTTGAACATGCCCGCCGTGGCGGTGACCGACCAGAACAACATGTGTTCCCTGGTCAAGTTCTACAAGACCGCCATGGGCGCCGGGATCAAGCCGATCTGCGGGGCCGACCTGTGGCTGTCGAACAAGGACCCCGATGCCCCGCTGAGCCGCATCAGCCTGCTGGCGATGAACGCCGTGGGCTACCGTAATATCACCGAGCTGATTTCCCGTGGTTTTATCGATGGCCAGCGCAATGGCATGGTCATCATCGAGCGCGAGTGGGTGGCCGAGGCCAGCGAAGGCGTGATCATGCTCTCGGCGGCCAAGGAGGGCGAGATCGGCATGGCCCTGCTCGGCGACAACGCCGCCGAGGCGGAAGCCCTGACCCGCGAGTGGATGGCGGTGTTCCCGGATCGTTTCTACCTGGAAGTTCAGCGCACCAACCGCCCCAACGACGAAGAGCAGTTGCACGGTGCCGTGGCCCTGGCCGAGAAGCTGGGCGCGCCGCTGGTGGCGAGCAACGATGTGCGCTTTATCAAGCAGGAAGACTTCGAGGCCCACGAAACCCGCGTCTGCATCGGCGAAGGCCGAGCCCTCGACGATCCGCGTCGCTCGAAGAACTACAGCGACCAGCAGTACCTCAAAAGTGCCGAGGAAATGGCCGAGCTGTTCAGCGACCTGCCCGACGCCCTGGAAAATACGGTCGAGATTGCCAAGCGCTGCAATATTGAAGTGAAGCTGGGCAAGCACTTCCTGCCCAACTTCCCGATTCCCGATGGCATGACCATTGACGAGTATTTCCGCAAGGTGTCCTTCGACGGCCTCGAAGATCGCCTGTCGGTGCTGCTGCCCAGGGACACCACCGAAGACTACGAAGCCAAGCGCCAGGTCTATGTCGACCGGCTGAATTTCGAGCTGGATATCATTATCCAGATGGGCTTCCCCGGTTACTTCCTGATCGTGATGGACTTTATCCAGTGGGCCAAGAGCAACGGCGTGCCCGTCGGCCCCGGCCGGGGGTCGGGTGCCGGTTCCCTGGTGGCCTACGTGCAGAAGATCACCGATCTCGACCCGCTGGAATATGACCTGCTGTTCGAACGTTTCCTCAACCCGGAACGGGTTTCCATGCCCGACTTCGACGTCGACTTCTGCATGGACGGTCGCGACCGGGTGATCGACTACGTGGCCGAGAAGTACGGCCGCAACGCCGTGAGCCAGATCATCACCTTCGGTTCCATGGCCGCCAAAGCGGTGGTGCGGGACGTGGCGCGGGTCCAGGGCAAGTCCTACGGCCTGGCGGATCGCCTGTCGAAGATGATTCCCTTCGAAGTCGGCATGACTCTGGAAAAAGCCTACGAGCAGGAAGAGATCCTGCGGGACTTCATCAAGGTCGATGAAGAGGCGGCGGAAATCTGGGAGATGGCGCGCAAGCTCGAAGGCGTGGTGCGTAACGTCGGTAAACACGCCGGTGGCGTGGTGATCGCGCCGACCAAGCTGACCGACTTCTCGCCGATCTATTGCGATGAAGAGGGCGACGGCCTGGTCACCCAGTTCGACAAGGATGACGTGGAGGCGGCCGGCCTGGTGAAGTTCGACTTCCTCGGCCTGCGGACCCTGACGATCATCGACTGGGCGCTGAAGACCATCAACCGCGACCGCGCCAAGGTCGACGAACCGCCGCTGGACATCGCCTTTATCCCGCTGGACGACAAGCCGACCTACAGCCTGTTGCAGAAGGCCGAGACCACGGCGGTGTTCCAGCTTGAATCCCGCGGCATGAAGGAGCTGATCAAGAAGCTCAAGCCCGACTGCCTGGAAGACCTGATCGCCCTGGTGGCCCTGTTCCGTCCGGGCCCGCTACAGTCCGGCATGGTCGACGACTTCATCAACCGCAAGCACGGTCGCGCCGAATTGGCGTACCCGCACTCCGATTACCAGTACGAAGGCCTCAAGCCCGTGTTGGCGCCGACCTACGGCATCATCCTGTATCAGGAACAGGTGATGCAGATTGCCCAGGTCATGGCCGGCTACACCCTCGGCGGCGCGGACATGCTGCGCCGGGCCATGGGTAAGAAAAAACCCGAGGAAATGGCCAAGCAGCGCGGCGGTTTCATCGAAGGTTGCGCCAGCAACAATATCGATGCGGACCTGGCCGGTAACATCTTCGACCTGGTGGAAAAGTTCGCCGGTTATGGTTTCAACAAATCCCACTCCGCCGCCTACGGCCTGGTGTCCTACCAGACCGCCTGGCTGAAGGCCCACTACCCGGCGCCGTTCATGGCCGCGGTACTGTCCGCGGATATGCACAACACCGACAAGGTCGTGACCTTGATCGAGGAAGTGCGGACCATGAAGCTGCGCCTCGACGCACCGGATGTGAACGCCTCGGAGTTCAAGTTCACGGTGAACGACGAAGGCCGGATCATCTATGGCCTCGGCGCCATCAAGGGCGTCGGCGAAGGGCCGGTGGAGGCGATCACCGAAGCGCGCCAGGACGGCCCGTTCAAGGACCTGTTCGATTTCTGCGCCCGGGTCGACCTCAAGCGCATCAACAAACGGACCCTCGACGGCTTGATCCGCAGCGGCGCGCTGGATCGCCTCGGCCCGTATTTCCATGACGAGACCAAGGCCTACCAGGCCAATATCGACCGTAACCGCGGCGTGTTGCTGGCGGCGATGGAGGAGGCGATCAAGGCCGCCGAGCAGACCGCGCGCACCCACGACAGCGGCCATGCCGACCTGTTTGGCGGGCTGTTCGTCGAAGCAGACGCTGATGTCTATGCCAATCACCGCAAGGCCAAGGAACTGACCCTCAAGGAACGCCTGAAGGGCGAGAAGGACACCCTCGGCCTGTACCTGACCGGTCACCCGATCGACGAGTACGAAGGCGAGATCCGCCGCTTCGCCCGTCAGCGCATCATCGACCTGAAGCCGGCCCGGGATACCCAGACAGTCGCTGGGATGATCATCAACCTGCGGGTGATGAAAAACAAAAAAGGCGACAAGATGGGCTTCATCACCCTCGACGACCGTTCGGCACGGATCGAGGCTTCGTTGTTCGCCGATGCCTTCATGTCGGCTCAGTCGCTGTTGCAGACCGATGCCATGGTGGTGGTCGAGGGCGAGGTCAGCAACGATGATTTCTCCGGCGGTTTGCGCCTGCGGGTCAAGCGGGTGATGAGCATGGAAGATGCCCGTACCAACCTGGCCGAGAGCCTGCGCCTGAAACTGCAGAGTACCGCGCTCAAGGGCGATCAGTTGCGTTGGCTGGGGGAGTTGCTCGGCAAACACCGTGGCGCCTGTCCGATCACAATGGAGTACACCGGCAGTGACGCCAAGGCCTTGTTGCAGTTCGGCGAGAGCTGGCGGATCGACCCGGCGGACAGTCTGATTCAGGCATTGCGTGACCAGTTCGGGCGAGACAACGTCTTCCTCCAATACCGTTAGGACGGTGACGCACGTGTTGCGTCCCGACCTTGACCCTATTTTTAATCTCGACCTGAGCGCGCCATATCCCGTAAGGTAGGGCGCGATACAGATCAATCGGCCGGCCAGGCTGTGTAAAAACTACTGTGCTCGACCCAAGACGGATGCTTATGAACCCGAATTTTCTTGATTTCGAACAGCCGATCGCTGACCTGCAAGCCAAGATCGAAGAGCTGCGCTTGGTCGGTAACGACAATTCGCTGAACATCGGCGACGAGATTTCCCGCCTGCAGGACAAGAGCAACACGCTGACCGAAGATATCTTCGGCAAGCTGACCAGCTGGCAGATCGCGCGACTGGCGCGTCACCCGCGTCGTCCGTATACCCTGGACTACATCGACCACATCTTCACCGAGTTCGACGAACTGCACGGCGATCGGCATTTCTCCGACGACGCGGCGATTGTCGGCGGTATTGCCCGCCTGGACGATCAGCCGGTGATGGTTATCGGTCACCAGAAAGGTCGTGAAGTGCGCGAGAAAGTCCGTCGCAACTTCGGCATGCCGCGTCCGGAAGGCTACCGCAAGGCGTGCCGCCTGATGGAAATGGCCGAACGCTTCAAGATGCCGATCCTGACCTTCATCGATACGCCGGGCGCCTATCCGGGCATCGACGCCGAAGAGCGCAACCAGAGCGAAGCGATTGCCTGGAACCTGCGGGTGATGGCACGGCTGAAAACGCCGATCATCGCCACCGTGATCGGTGAGGGCGGTTCCGGCGGTGCCTTGGCCATTGGCGTGTGCGATCAGCTGAACATGCTGCAGTACTCGACCTATGCGGTGATTTCCCCGGAAGGTTGCGCCTCGATCCTCTGGAAAACCGCCGAGAAAGCCCCGGATGCGGCTGAAGCTATGGGCATCACCGCCGAGCGCCTCAAGGGCCTGGGGATTGTCGACAAGGTGATCTCCGAGCCCCTGGGCGGTGCCCATCGTGATCCGGCTACCGCAGCGGCATCGATTCGTGCCGAACTCAGCGCGCAGCTGGCTATGCTGAAGAAGTTCGACAACGATGCGCTGCTGGCACGTCGTTACGAGCGTCTGATGAGCTACGGTCTCTGATAACGCGCGTTATCGTTCGTGAGCCAGCGCGGGGGACAACCCATGCGCCAGCCTGATATCGATCTGCCTTCCCGGCTGCTCGAAGCCCTTTCGCCCTGGCGCAATGCCCAGACCTGGCGGATCGGCTTCTCCGGCGGCCTGGACTCCACGGTGCTGCTGCACCTGCTCGCCACCCTGGCGAAAACCCGGCCCCTGCCCAGGATTGCCGCCTTGCATGTCCATCACGGATTGCAGGCGGTTGCCGACGGCTGGCCGGCGCATTGCCAGGCGGTCTGCGATGAGCTGGGGGTGCCGTTGCAGGTGATCCGGGTCAGCGTGCAGTTGGGCGCCAGCCTTGAGCGTGCCGCCCGCGATGCGCGTTACCTGGCGTTTGCCGGGGTCACCCAGTTGCACGATGTGCTGCTGACTGCCCAGCATCGCGAAGACCAGGCCGAAACCCTGCTCTTTCGCCTGCTGCGGGGTGCCGGGGTGCGCGGGCTGGCGGCCATGCCGACACAGCGTGAAGTCGGCGGCGGTTATCTGGTGCGTCCGCTGCTGGATGTTTCCCGCGCCGAACTCGAGCGGTATGCCCGTGAGCACGACCTGCGCTGGATCGAAGACCCGTCCAACAGCGATCAGCAGTTCTCGCGCAACTTCCTCCGTCATCGGGCCTTTCCCGGGCTGACCGAGCGTTGGCCGCAAGCGGTGAACAGCATGGTCCGCAGCGCCGCACACCTGCGCGAGGCCCAGGAACTGCTCGATGAGCTGGCCGAAGTCGACCTCGATGACGCCCTGGCGCATTCCCGGCATGTCTGGCTGGGAATGCCGTCGCTGGCCCTCGATGCCTTGATCGACCTGTCCCCGGCCCGACAACGCAACGCCCTGCGGCATTGGCTGGCTCCGCTGACCCGGTTGCCGGACAGCGACCATTGGGCCGGTTGGGACGATCTGCGCGACGCCGCCCATGATGCCCGGCCGAAATGGCGCCTGGCCGAGGGCGAGTTGCACCGGGCCGACGAGCATCTGTGGTGGTTGAGCGGGTCCTGGTTGCGCCAGCCGCTGGCGGATATCCCCTGGAATTGCCCGAGCCGTCCGCTGGAGTTGCCGGACAACGGTGAACTGCTGGTGGTCGGCGAGGCGCCACCCGGTCCGTTGCAGGTGCGCTATCGCCAGGGCGGTGAGGTTTTGCACCTGCCGGACCGTGGACACCGCGATCTGAAGCGTCTGCTTAACGAAAGTGGCGTACCCTGGTTTATCCGCGGCCGATTGCCGCTGCTCTATCGCGGCGACGAATTGCTCGCCGTGGCGAACCTGCCGGGCCTCGACGGCGGGGCGCTGGGCGACTGGCATTTACATTGGCAGCCACCTTCGAGCGATCAAGGTTTGAGCTGAAAGGTGCTTTCCGGTAGACTACGCTCCCTTCTTGATACAACTTCTGTGGATTGCCAGCAATTGCAGGAGTTGCCGATTACCAGGCTGTCTTTGCCGGGCGATTCCAAAAAATGTGTAGCGCGCACCGTACCGCGGGTTTACCCCTGCGGACCGTCTCAACGCAGCAGTTTTTCGAAAGGTGCACTGTGATGATCGCAGGTAATCGGGGGCTTCGGCCTTCCTTCGCTTTCCCCGGCGGCTCGGACCGCTTTAACGCAGACTTCTAGGGTTTTTCATGACGCGCTACATATTCGTCACGGGCGGTGTTGTTTCTTCATTGGGGAAAGGCATTGCATCGGCTTCATTGGCGGCCATCCTGGAGGCGCGGGGGCTGAAAGTCACCATGCTCAAACTGGACCCGTACATCAACGTCGACCCGGGCACCATGAGCCCGTTCCAGCACGGTGAAGTGTTCGTCACCCACGACGGCGCCGAGACCGACCTGGACCTGGGGCACTACGAGCGGTTCATCCGCACGACCATGACCCAGAACAACAACTTCACCACCGGCCGTGTCTACGAGCACGTGCTGCGCAAGGAACGTCGTGGTGACTACCTGGGCGCTACCATCCAGGTGATCCCGCACATCACCGACGAAATCAAGCGTCGTATCATCAAGGGCGCCGGCGATGCCGACGTGGCCCTGGTGGAAATCGGCGGCACGGTCGGCGACATCGAGTCGCAACCGTTCCTCGAAGCCATCCGTCAGTTGCGTTTCGAAGTCGGCGCCAAGCGCGCAATGCTGATGCACCTGACCCTGGTGCCGTACATCGCCACCGCCGGTGAGACCAAAACCAAGCCTACCCAGCACTCGGTCAAGGAGCTGCGCTCCATCGGCCTGCAGCCGGACGTGCTGGTATGCCGCTCCGACCATCCGATCGATGTGTCGTCGCGTCGCAAGATCGCCCAGTTCACCAACGTTGAAGAGCGTGCGGTGATCGCGCTGGAAGACGCCGACACCATCTACAAGATCCCGGGCATCCTGCACTCCCAGGGCCTGGACGATTTCGTCGTCGAGCGTTTCGGCCTGCAATGCGGCGGTGCTGATCTGTCCGAGTGGGACGCGGTGGTCGACGCCAAGCTGAACCCGGAACACGAAGTCACCATCGCCATGGTCGGCAAGTACATGGAGCTGCTGGACGCCTACAAATCGCTGATCGAAGCGATGAGTCACGCCGGCATCACCAACCGTACCAAGGTCAATCTGCGTTATATCGACTCCGAAGACATCGAAAACCAGGGCACCGCGTTGCTGGAAGGCGTTGACGCCATCCTGGTTCCCGGCGGCTTCGGTCTGCGTGGCGTGGAAGGCAAGATCACCGCGGTCCAGTACGCTCGGGAAAACAAGGTGCCGTACCTGGGTATCTGCCTGGGCATGCAAGTGGCGGTCATCGAGTTCGCCCGTAACGTGATGGGCTGGAAAGACGCCAACTCCACCGAGTTCGATCGCACCAGCGGTCACCCGGTAGTCGGCCTGATCACCGAGTGGGAAGATGCCACCGGCGTGGTCGAGACCCGTACCGAAAGCTCCGACCTGGGCGGCACCATGCGCCTCGGTGCCCAGGATTGCCTGCTCGAAGCCGGTTCCCTGGTGCACGACTGCTATGCCAAGGACGTGATCGTCGAGCGTCACCGTCACCGTTACGAAGTGAACAACAAGCTGCTGCCGCAGATCATCGAAGCCGGCCTGAAGATTTCCGGTCGCTCCGGTGACGGCTCGCTGGTGGAAGTGGTCGAGGCCCCGGATCATCCATGGTTCGTCGCTTGCCAGTTCCACCCGGAGTTCACCTCCACCCCGCGCGACGGCCACCCGCTGTTCAGCGGTTTCGTCAAGGCGGCCTTGGCTCAACACCAGAAGAACGCGTGATCTCGGAGAGATAGAAGCATGGCCCAAAAGATCATCCGCGTAGGCGACATCGAGATTGCCAACGACAAGCCGATGGTGCTGTTCGGCGGCATGAACGTACTGGAAAGCCGGGACATGGCGATGCAGGTCTGTGAAGAGTACGTGAAGGTTACCGAGAAACTCGGTATTCCTTACGTATTCAAGGCCAGCTTCGACAAGGCTAACCGTTCGTCCGTCACCTCCTACCGTGGCCCCGGCCTGGAAGAAGGGATGCGGATTTTCCAGGACATCAAGCAGGCGTTTGGCGTGCCGATCATTACCGACGTCCACGAGCCGGCCCAGGCCGCCGTGGTCGCCGAGGTCTGCGACATCATCCAGTTGCCGGCCTTCCTGTCGCGCCAGACCGACCTGGTGGTGGCCATGGCCAAGACCGGTGCGGTGATCAACATCAAGAAGGCCCAGTTCCTCGCGCCCCAGGAAATGAAACACATCCTGAGCAAGTGCGTGGAAGCGGGCAACGACCAGTTGATCCTCTGCGAGCGCGGTTCGAGCTTCGGCTACAACAACCTGGTGGTCGACATGCTCGGCTTCGGCATCATGAAGCAGTTCGAATACCCGGTGTTCTTCGACGTGACCCACGCCCTGCAGATGCCGGGCGGTCGTTCGGATTCCGCCGGTGGTCGTCGGGCCCAGGTCACCGACCTGGCCAAGGCCGGCATGAGCCAGGGGTTGGCCGGGTTGTTCCTGGAAGCGCATCCGGACCCGGACAACGCCAAGTGCGACGGTCCTTGTGCCCTGCGCCTGGACAAGCTGGAACCGTTCCTGGCCCAACTCAAGGCTTTGGACGCGCTGGTGAAGAGTTTTCCTACTGTAGAAACCGCGTAGTCATCGTTTCTTCGGTAAACTGCCACACAAATTTCGCTCTGGCCTGAAGGCCGAATGGCTCTTGGTGTAGGAGCGAGCTTGCTCGCGAAAAAATGTTCAACGATAACCTGTGCTCGTTGAATGGCCGCCGCTGCGGCGACGGATCGCGAGCAAGCTCGCTCCTACAGCGTTTTCGTCAACTTTGGAGTGTTTACAACAATGGCAAAAATCGTCGACATCAAAGGTCGTGAAGTTCTCGACTCCCGTGGCAACCCCACCGTGGAAGCGGACGTACTTCTGGACAACGGCATCATCGGCAGCGCTTGCGCGCCGTCCGGTGCTTCCACCGGTTCGCGTGAAGCGCTGGAACTGCGTGATGGCGACAAGAGCCGTTACCTGGGCAAGGGCGTGCTGAAGGCCGTCGGCAATATCAACGGCCCGATCCGTGAACTGCTGCTGGGCAAGGACCCTTCGGACCAGAAGGCCCTGGACCACGCGATGATCGCGCTGGACGGTACCGAGAACAAAGCCACCCTGGGCGCCAACGCCATCCTCGCCGTGTCCCTGGCCGCCGCCAAGGCCGCTGCCCAGGACCAGGACCTGCCGCTGTACGCGCACATCGCCAACCTCAACGGTACTCCGGGCGTCTACTCCATGCCGGTACCGATGATGAACATCATCAACGGCGGCGAGCATGCCGACAACAACGTCGACATCCAGGAATTCATGGTTCAGCCGGTTGGCGCCAAGACCTTCTCCGAAGGCCTGCGCATGGGCACCGAGATTTTCCATCACCTCAAAGCCGTGCTGAAGGCCCGTGGCCTGAGCACTGCCGTCGGTGACGAAGGGGGTTTCGCACCGAACCTGGCGTCCAACGAAGACGCTTTGAAAGTGATCTCCGAAGCCGTGGCCAACGCCGGTTACAAGCTGGGCACCGACGTGACCCTGGCCCTGGACTGCGCCGCCAGCGAATTCTACGAAGACGGCAAGTACAACCTGTCCGGTGAAGGCCACGTGTTCACCTCCGAAGGTTTTGCCGATTACCTGAAAGGCTTGTGCGAACGCTACCCGATCATCTCCGTTGAAGATGGCCTGGACGAGTCCGACTGGGCGGGCTGGAAAATCCTCACCGACAAGATCGGCGAGAAAATCCAGCTGGTGGGCGACGACCTGTTCGTCACCAACACCAAGATCCTGAAAGAAGGCATCGACAAAAAGATCGCCAACTCGATCCTGATCAAGTTCAACCAGATCGGCACCCTGACCGAAACCCTGGAAGCCATCCAGATGGCCAAGGCCGCCGGCTACACTGCGGTGATCTCGCACCGTTCCGGTGAAACCGAAGATTCGACCATCGCCGATCTGGCCGTGGGCACCGCTGCGGGCCAGATCAAAACCGGTTCGCTGTGCCGCTCCGACCGCGTTTCCAAGTACAACCAACTGCTGCGTATCGAAGAGCAACTGGGCGCCAAGGCCAAGTACAACGGTCGCTCCGAGTTTCGCGGTTAAGCAGTAGATGGTAAAAAGACACCAGATTGTGTCGGAAAAGTCGCTATAGCGGGTTTTTTACCACTAATCTGATGCTTTGAGAGCACAAGCCTGGATCTTCCAGGCTTCGTGCTATCAGTCGGTTCGAAAATAGTTGGCATGGCTGTCTTTTACTGGATAACTGAAATTCGATGCGCAGTCCCAATTGGTTGTTCCTCGTTTTGCTCTTGCTGCTGGCTGGCCTGCAGTACCGCCTTTGGGTGGGCAACGGGAGCCTGGCGCAGGTGGCCGACCTGACACAGCAAATTGCCGAGCAGCACGCCGAGAACGAGCGTCTGCTGGAGCGTAATCGCGTGCTTGACGCGGAAGTTCTTGAACTGAAGAAAGGCATGGAGACCGTTGAAGAACGTGCTCGCCATGAGCTGGGCATGGTCAAGGACGGTGAAACCCTTTATCAGCTGGCGCAATGACTGAATTCTCTCTACCGGCCTTCTGGGCCGTGATTCCAGCTGCGGGCGTCGGTGCCCGTATGGCTGCGGATCGTCCCAAGCAGTATCTGTCCCTGGGTGGACACACGATTCTCGAACACAGCCTTGGCTGTTTCCTCGATCATCCGGGCTTGAAGGGCCTGGTGATCGCCCTCGCTCCACACGATCCCTACTGGCCTGGCCTGGCCTGTGCCGCGGACCCGCGTATCCAGCGGGTCGATGGCGGCAGCGAGCGGGCCGACTCGGTCCTCAATGCCTTGCTGCACCTGCATACCCTGGGGGCGGCGGTGGACGATTGGGTGCTGGTTCACGATGCGGCACGGCCTAATTTGTCCCGTGGCGATCTCGACACATTGCTCGGTGAGTTGGCGCAGGACCCGGTGGGTGGGTTGCTGGCCGTGCCGGCGCGGGACACGCTCAAGCGTGCGGACAAGCAGGGGCGGGTGCTGGAAACCGTCGACCGCGCCTTGATCTGGCAGGCCTATACACCGCAGATGTTCCGCCTCGGCGCCTTGCATCGGGCCCTGGCCGACAGCCTGGTGGCCGATGCGACCATCACCGACGAAGCCTCGGCAATGGAATGGGCCGGGCAGGCGCCGCGCCTGATCGAAGGACGCTCGGACAATATCAAGGTCACCCGTCCCGAAGACCTGGAGTGGCTGCGCCTGCGCTGGGCGAATCGTCGCTGAGGGGCGCGCTCAAGTGGCGTACTCGGGCCGTTTGGCCAAACCTTCCTTGAGATAGTCCACCAGCTTGCGCACCTTCGGCGACAGGTGCCGTTGTTGCGGATACAGCGCCCACACCGCTGTGTTTGGTGGTTGATGGGCTTCAAGCAGGGAAATCAGCGTGCCGTTGTGCAAATGCTCCAGCACGTAATAGTCTGGCAACTGGCACAACCCGACCCCCTGCAACGCCGCATCCAGCACCGCTTGCCCACTGTTGCAGCGCCAGTTGCCCTGCACCCGCTGGGAAAATTCCCGCCCGTCCTGTTCCAGTTGCCAGATATCCGAGCTGCCGATCAGGCAGTTATGTCGGCTCAATTCCGACAGGCTATGGGGGCGGCCATAACGTTCCAGGTAGGACGGTGACGCGCACAGGTACATGCGCCGTGGTGCCAGCCGCGTCGCCACCAAGCGTGAATCCTGCAAGCGACCCAGTCGGATCGCCAGATCCAGCCCTTCATGCACCAGATCCAGAGTCCGGTTGCTCAACTCGATATCCACCCGCAGTTGCGGATGCAGCCCCATGAAACTGGTCACCAGCGGCACGATGAAGCGTTCGCCATAGGCCACGGCGCAGGTCATGCGCAACATGCCCTTGGGCTCGCTGGTCAGGTCGCCTACCGCCCGCAGGGCTTCCTCGCGTCCGTCCTGCAGGCGCTGGCAATGCTGCAGAAAGGTCTGGCCGGCCTCGGTCAGGGTCACGCGCCGGGTGCTGCGATAGAGCAGGCGGGTTTGCAGGCGATCTTCCAGTCGGGCGATCTGCCGGCTGATATGCGATGACGACACCCCGAGGCGTTCTGCCGCCGCCGTGAACTGGCTGCATTCGGCCACCGCGACGAACTCGTCGATGCCCTCCCAGCGGTTGTCATTCATTGGATTATCCCTGAGCAGCAATAATGTTTTGCTTTTGACTGGATTATTAATCAATCAAGGGTGATTTACACTCAGGTTTTCGTTGTTCACTTTTCAGGAGTTGCTGGATGATCAAGTCACGTGCTGCCGTTGCCTTCGAGGCCAAGAAACCCCTCGAGATCGTCGAAGTCGATGTCGCCCTGCCCAAGGCCGGCGAAGTGCTGCTGCGTGTCGTGGCCTCCGGCGTTTGCCATACCGACGCCTACACCCTGTCCGGCGCCGACCCTGAAGGTATCTTCCCGTCGATCCTCGGCCACGAAGGCGGCGCGATTGTCGAAGCGATCGGCGCGGGCGTGACCTCGGTGGCGGTGGGCGACCACGTGATCCCGCTGTACACCCCGGAATGTGGCAAGTGCAAATTCTGCCTGTCGGGCAAGACCAACCTCTGCCAGGCCATTCGTGCCACCCAGGGCAAAGGCCTGATGCCGGACGGCACTTCGCGTTTCTCCTACAAGGGCGAGACGATTTTCCACTACATGGGCACCTCGACGTTCTCCGAGTACACCGTGCTGCCGGAAATTTCCGTGGCCAAGATCTCGAAAGACGCACCGCTGGAGAAGGTCTGCCTGCTGGGCTGTGGCGTTACCACCGGGATCGGCGCGGTGATCAACACCGCCAAGGTCAAGCCGGGCGACACCGTGGCGATCTTCGGCCTTGGCGGCATCGGCCTGTCGGCGGTGATCGGTGCGGTCAAGGCCAAGGCGGCGCGGATCATTGCCATCGACATCAACCCGGCCAAGTTCGAAATCGCCCGGCAACTGGGCGCCACCGATTGCGTCAATCCGAAAGACTTCGACCGTCCGATCCAGGAAGTGATTGTCGACATGACCGATGGCGGCGTGGACTTTTCCTTCGAGTGCATCGGCAATGTGCAACTGATGCGCGCCGCGCTGGAATGCTGCCACAAGGGTTGGGGCGAATCGGTGATCATCGGCGTCGCCGGTGCCGGCCAGGAAATCTCCACCCGCCCGTTCCAACTGGTGACCGGTCGCGTCTGGCGCGGTTCGGCCTTCGGTGGCGTGCGCGGGCGCAGCGAGTTGCCGAGCTACGTGGAAATGGCGCAGAAGGGTGAGATCCCGCTGGATACCTTCATCACCCACACCATGGGCCTGGAAGATATCAACAAGGCGTTCGACCTGATGCATGAAGGCAAGAGCATCCGCACCGTCATTCATTTCTGAGAAGCAGCTTCGAGCGGCAAGCCACAAGCGGCAAGCGGGCGGTGTGCCGGCTTTTCACTTGCAGCTTGCCGCTTGAAGCTCGGAGCTGCCGTTATGTCCCTTGAGAATCTGTCCTGCCAGAAAAGCTTCGGCGGCTGGCACAAACGCTACAAACATCACTCCGAAGTCCTCGGCTGCGACATGGTGTTTGCGGTCTATCTGCCGCCGCAAGCCGAGCAGGGCGGCAAGCTGCCGGTGCTGTACTGGCTGTCCGGTCTGACCTGCACCGACGAGAACTTCATGCACAAGGCCGGCGCCCAGCGCCTGGCCGCCGAGCTGGGATTGATCATCGTCGCGCCGGACACCAGTCCGCGAGGTGCCGACGTGCCTGGCGATCCAGACAAGGCCTGGGACTTTGGCCTGGGCGCCGGTTTTTATCTCAACGCGACCCAGCAACCCTGGGCCCAGCACTACCGGATGCACGACTACGTGGTGCATGAGCTGCCGGCACTGGTCGAGGCGCATTTCCCGGCCTCGGACAAACGCGGCATCAGTGGTCATTCCATGGGCGGGCATGGCGCGCTGGTCTGCGCCTTGCGCAACCCCGGGCGTTATCAGTCGCTGTCGGCCTTCGCGCCGATCAGCAACCCGATGGATTGTCCCTGGGGGCAGAAGGCCTTTTCCCGTTATCTGGGCGAAGAACGCTCACGCTGGCGTGAGTGGGATGCCTGCGCGCTGATCGCCGAGGCCACTGAAAAGCTGCCGATCCTGGTGGATCAGGGCGATCGTGATGATTTCCTGGCTAACCAGCTCAAGCCTGAGGCGCTGCAACAGGCGGCGAAGCTGGCGCAACATCCGCTGACATTGCGGCTGCAGCCGGGCTACGACCACAGCTATTTCTTCATCGCCAGTTTCATTGACGACCACCTGAGGCATCACAGCGCAGCTCTTAGCGGTTAATCTCCGGCAAAATAGGTAGAATCACGCCCTGACTTACATCGGGGCGTTTTTTTTATGCGTATTGGCCACGGCTATGATGTGCACCGTTTCGCCGAAGGCGACTTCATTACCCTGGGCGGCGTGCGGATTGCGCACCACCACGGGTTGCTGGCCCATTCCGACGGCGACGTGCTGCTGCATGCCTTGAGTGATGCGCTGCTGGGGGCTGCGGCCCTGGGCGACATCGGCAAGCATTTCCCGGACACCGACCCGACCTACAAGGGCGCTGACAGCCGGGCGCTGTTGCGCCACGTCGTCTCGTTGATCAAGGCCAAGGGCTGGAAAGTCGGCAACGTCGATAACACCATCGTTGCCCAGGCGCCGAAAATGGCGCCGCATATCGAATCGATGCGCGCACTGATTGCCGCGGATCTTGAAGTTGAGTTGGATCAAGTGAACGTCAAAGCCACCACCACCGAAAAGCTCGGTTTCACCGGCCGTGAAGAAGGTATCGCTGTGCACAGCGTTGCCTTGTTGTTACGCCCATGACCGAACTGGAACTGCTGGGCCCACGCGCCTACGGCGATCTCCTCGGTAGCGCGGTGCTCAAGGCCACGGCTGAAGACTTCCAGGTCGATGAGGTCCTCGATATTCCGCTGAGCGGTGATGGCGAGCACCTCTGGCTGTGGGTGGAGAAACGCGGCCTGAACACCGAAGAGGCTGCCCGGCGTATCGCCAAGGCTGCCGGCGTGCCGTTGCGCACGGTCAGTTATGCCGGTCTCAAGGACCGCCAGGCCCTGACGCGCCAGTGGTTCAGCGTGCAACTGCCGGGCAAGGCCGACCCGGACCTGTCGGCGGCGCAGAACGACAGCCTGCTGATCCTCAAGAGCGCCCGGCACAAGCGCAAGCTGCAACGCGGCGCCCATGCCGCCAACGGCTTCACCCTGCGCCTGACCCAATTGAACGCCGACAAGGACGCTTTGCAGCAACGCCTCGAGCAGATCGCCCAGCAGGGTATTCCCAACTATTTCGGTGCCCAGCGTTTCGGCCACCTCGGCGGTAACCTCGGTGAGGCCCGCGCCTATGCGGCGCGCCAGGCTTTGCCCGAACAGCGCAATGTCCGTTCGCGACTGCTGTCCACGGCCCGCAGCTACCTGTTCAACCAGGTGCTGGCGGTGCGTGTCGGCGATGGCACCTGGAACCAGGCCCAGGTCGGCGACCTGCTGGCGTTCACCGACAGCCGCAGTTTCTTCCCGGCCGGCGAAGCCGAGTGCAGTGACCCACGCCTGGCGATTCTCGACCTGCATCCCACCGGCCCGCAGTGGGGCGAAGGCCCGTCACCGGCCACCGGCGCGACTTTCGTGCTGGAGCAGGCGGTGGCCGAGCGCGAGGCCGAACTCTGCCAATGGCTGGTCAAGGCGACAATGGAACACGAACGACGCATCCTGCGACTGCCCATTGGTCGGTTGTCGTGGCATTATCCGGAGCCTGACATTCTGCAACTGGAATTCGTTCTGCCGGCCGGATGCTTCGCCACTGCTTTTGTGCGCGAACTCGTCGATCTGGTGCCGGTAGGGCAGACGGACAGCTCATGCGTATTCTGATTTCGAACGACGATGGGGTTTTCGCCCCCGGTCTCGCCGCGCTTCATGCTGCGCTGGCGGACTATGCCGAGTGCACGGTGATTGCCCCGGACCAGGACAAAAGCGGCGCCAGCAGCTCGCTGACCCTGGATCGTCCGCTGCACCCGCATACATTGCCCAACGGCTTTATCAGTCTCAACGGCACACCCACCGACTGCGTGCACCTGGGGCTCAATGCCTTGCTTGCGCAGGAGCCGGACATGGTGGTGTCCGGTATCAACCTGGGGGCCAACCTGGGGGATGACGTGCTGTATTCCGGCACGGTGGCGGCGGCACTCGAAGGGCGCTTCCTCGGACGCACTTCGTTCGCCTTCTCGCTGGCCTCGCGCCAGGTCGACAACCTCGCCACCGCCGCGCATTTCGCCCGTCTGCTGGTACAGGCCCATGCCGGGCTGGTACTGCCACCGCGCACGGTGCTCAACGTGAATATTCCCAACCTGCCCCTGGAGCGCATTCGCGGTATCCAGCTCACGCGCCTGGGCCACCGTGCCCGGGCCGCGGCGCCGACGCGGGTGGTCGACCCACGGGGCAAGGCCGGTTACTGGATTGCCGCTGCCGGTGACGCCGAAGACGGCGGTCCGGGCACCGACTTCCATGCCGTGATGCAAGGGTTTGTCTCGGTGACGCCACTGCAACTGGATCGCACGTTCAACGATGCCTTCCAGTCGCTGGGTGGCTGGCTGGAGGGGCTTGCCTGATGGCTCGCGAGCAAGACGACCTGATGCGACGGGGTATCGGCATGACCTCCCAGCGGACCCGCGAACGCTTGATTCAGCGGCTCTATGAAGAGGGGGTGTCCAACGCCCAGGTGCTGGAAGTGATTCGTCGTACGCCGCGTCATCTGTTTGTCGACGAGGCACTGGCCCATCGTGCCTACGAAGATACGGCGTTGCCGATCGGCCATAACCAGACCATTTCCCAGCCTTATATGGTGGCGCGCATGAGCGAGCTGCTGCTGGAGGATGGGCCGCTGGACAAAGTGATGGAGATCGGTACCGGTTCCGGCTACCAGACGTCGGTGTTGTCGCAGCTGGTGGAGCGGGTGTTTTCGGTGGAGCGGATCAAGGTCCTGCAGGACCGCGCCAAGGAGCGTCTGGTTGAGCTCAACCTGCGCAACGTGGTGTTTCGCTGGGGCGACGGCTGGGAAGGCTGGCCGGCACTGGCGCCGTATAACGGTATTATTGTCACCGCTGTGGCCACGGACGTTCCCCAGGCCTTGCTCGATCAACTGGCTCCGGGTGGTCGCCTGGTGATTCCGGTGGGTTCCGGGGAAGTCCAGCAACTGATGCTGATCGTGCGCGAAGAGCAGGGTTTTTCCCGTCGTGTATTAGGCGCGGTACGTTTCGTTCCGCTGCTTAACGGACCCTTGGCCTGAACATTTGTTGAACGGCAATGAATTCTGTTTAAGGTCGTAGGTCTTAGAGCGGGACCCGATACGGCCCGCATGTTTAAAATGTGCCGGATTTTTCGACGTGGCTTTGTTGTCAGTGAAATTCCAACAGCCAGTTATACTTACGTCACATTACCGCCTGTACAGGCACTCTTATTTCAGCCACCAAAAAGGGAGCGGCGGGTGAGTCTCACAGTCATTCGGCAGCGTATGGGTAAAGCAAGCGTTCAGCGCCTGATGATCGGCCTTGCCCTCAGTGCTTTACTGGCTGGTTGCTCCAGTGCTCCAAAAAACGGCGTGCGCGTCGTCGATCGTAACGGCAACGCTACAACGACCACCGCCAACGCGGCGCCACAAAAGCCGATGACCACCACCGGCCAGCATGTGGTCGCCCGTGGCGATACGCTGTTTTCGATCGCCTTTCGCTACGGTTGGGACTGGAAAGCCCTGGCCGCCCGTAACAATATTCCCGAGCCTTACACCATCCATGTGGGTCAGGCGATTCGTTTCGACAGCCGTTCAAATTCAACGCCGGCCGCTGTCGCCTCGAGTTCGTCGGGCGCGGCGTCGACGGCGTCGCCTTCAGGCAAATTCACCATCACCCGGCGCCCGGCCAACGCGGCGTCGGGCACCGCAACAACCGTACAACCCGCGGCCCAGACACCTGTGGCGCAAACCCCAGCGCCGCCGGCCGGTCCTGCGCCGAAGGGTTGGGCATGGCCTTCAAACGGAATTCTGATTGGAAAATTCTCTTCAAACGGTAGTTTGAATAAAGGTATTGATATCGCCGGGGATTTGGGACAGCCTGTTTTAGCTGCGTCTGATGGGTCAGTGGTTTACGCCGGGAGTGGGTTACGGGGCTACGGCGAGCTGGTCATCATCAAGCACAGCGATACCTACGTCAGTGCTTACGGTCACAACCGTAGGCTGTTGGTTCGGGAGGGGCAGCAGGTCAAGGCTGGACAGACAATTGCCGAAATGGGATCAACTGGTACGGACCGGGTGAAACTGCATTTTGAGATTCGCCGCCAGGGGAAACCCGTAGACCCACTGCAATTCCTGCCACGTCGTTGATCCGTTTTCCAGCCTGTTCTCCTGACTGTAGCGGGAACAGGTTCCAGCGTTGCCAAGGATAAAGGCGCCGCTCGAGCTTGAGGTCGAACTCACCAAAGGACTATAACAATGGCTCTCAGTAAAGAAGCGCCGGGGTTTGACATCGATGATGAGGTGCTCCTTATGGACTCCGACATCGTCATGGATATGATGCCGGAGGACGACAGTTCTCCACCCCCAGTTCGTGCCAAGACCAAAAATGCTGCTTCGCTCAAGCAGCACAAGTACATTGACTACACGCGGGCGCTTGATGCGACGCAGTTGTATCTCAATGAAATCGGTTTTTCCCCCTTGTTGTCTCCGGAAGAAGAAGTTCACTTTGCACGCCTGTCGCAAAGTGGCGATCCCGCGGGCCGCAAGCGCATGATCGAAAGCAACCTGCGCCTGGTGGTGAAAATCGCCCGACGCTACGTCAATCGTGGTCTTTCCCTGCTGGACCTGATCGAAGAGGGCAACCTCGGTTTGATCCGGGCCGTCGAGAAGTTCGACCCGGAACGGGGCTTTCGCTTCTCTACCTATGCCACCTGGTGGATACGCCAGACGATTGAACGGGCGATCATGAATCAGACCCGGACCATTCGCCTGCCGATCCATGTGGTCAAGGAACTGAACGTCTATCTGCGGGCGGCCCGGGAGCTGACCCAGAAACTCGATCATGAACCTTCCCCGGAAGAAATCGCCAACCTGCTGGAGAAGCCGGTGGGTGAGGTCAAGCGCATGCTGGGCCTGAATGAGCGGGTGTCTTCGGTGGACGTGTCCCTGGGGCCGGACTCCGACAAGACGCTGCTCGACACCCTGACCGATGATCGGCCTACCGACCCCTGCGAGTTGCTTCAGGACGACGACCTGTCCCAGAGCATCGACCAGTGGTTGTCGGAGTTGACCGACAAGCAGCGTGAGGTGGTGGTGCGACGCTTCGGCCTGCGCGGGCATGAGAGCAGTACGCTGGAGGATGTCGGTCTGGAGATCGGTCTGACCCGCGAGCGTGTTCGGCAGATCCAGGTCGAGGGGCTCAAGCGCTTGCGCGAGATCCTCGAGAAAAACGGCCTGTCCAGCGAGGCGCTGTTCCAGTAGCGCTGCCTTGCGGCGGTCTTAAGAAAATCCCCGACACCTGGTCGGGGATTTTTTGCATCAGGGCCTCAGGCCCCGTGGCACTTCTTGAACTTCTTGCTGCTGCCGCACGGGCACGGATCGTTGCGACCCACGTCTTTCAGCTCGTTGCGCACCGGCTCCTGGTGAGCGTGGCCGCAGTTCGGGCCGTGGACATGACCATGGTCGTGATCGTGGTGGGCATGGTCATGATCGTGGTTGCAATCAGGGCCGTGGACATGGGGTTGTTGGGTCATGCTGGTGTCACTCCGGAATAATATCGGCGGGAATTATCTCGCCTTTGCGCTCCAGGTGCACGTCATGACTCAGGAATAGTCCGGTTTCCAGTTCGCCTTCCAGTCGGTAGGGGATCGGCTCATGGGGGTGTTTCATGCGCTTGGTCAGATCGCGCAGGTGTTCCCAGAGGTTGGTTCTGACCGGGACCACCAGGGAGGCGTGACTGTTGGCTTCAACGGTGAACCAGCCATCGGCGGACTCGCCTTCGCTCAGCAGCCAGCCGTCAAGATAGAGACGATAGTGCAGGCCGCGCACGGTCAGGCTGTCGTCGTTGGGGTTGTCGATGCGAAAGTGCAGGCGAAACTTCTGCTGCACCAGGCGGGCCTTGATCAGTTCGACACGCACCAGGCGCACCTCGGGCTCGCGGGTACCGCTGTCGAACCAGGACGCACAGCCGGAGAGCGTCAACAGCATGAACAGGCCGAGCGTGCCAAATGTCCGTGAATACATGGGGTTCCTCCCGCCGAAACCCCAGCATAGCAAGCCTGTGGGAGAAAAAGCTCATGGTTGTGGCGGTAAATCCACTGGGTGATACTGCCGGGCATTGGCGCAACGGATCAGGTCGGTGCACAGGAGTGTGAGCATGAAGCTTTACGAGATTGTCTTCAGTGGCGAGTCGCTGCCCGGCGCCTCCCCCGATCAGGTCAGGAGCAATCTGGCCCGGTTGTTCCAGGCCGATGCCCAGCGTATCGAACTGCTGTTTTCCGGGCGTCGACTGGTGCTCAAGAGCAACCTCGATGGGGCGGCCGCGGAAAAATATCGAGCCACCATCGAGCGCGCTGGAGCCTTGGTCACGGTAGTCGAGATGCCCGTCGAGGAAATCGAGATGACGGCGCTGGCATCAGTGCCTGGCGGGGCTCCGGTGGCACCGCGGGATGCCTATATGGCGGCGTTCAGCGGGGTCGATGCGCCGGACTTCGGGATTGCCGAGGTCGGCAGCGACATGCAGGACGCCAAGCCTGAGCCGGTCGCGCTGGCGCTGGATCTGTCGGCGTTCAGTGTGGCACCGGTGGGGGCCGACATGGGCCAATTGCCGGCAGCGCCCGCCGGCGCGGTGCCCGATATTTCACACCTGAGCCTCAGTTGAGCAGGTAGCCTGCGCAGCACTTCTTGTATTTCTGCCCGCTGCCGCAGGGGCAGGGATCATTGCGTCCGGCCTTGAGGGGCACGGTGGGGTCGATGAAATACCAGCGGCCGTCGCTCTGCACGAAGGACGATTTTTCCCGATGGCTGTGTTCGCCGTTGCTGTCGTGCCAGCGTGCAGTAAAGGTCACGAAGGCATGCTCGGGCTGACCGCCGAAGACTTCCGAACTTTCCACCTGCAAACCCAGCCAGGTGCTTTGCGCACTCCATTCGCCGATGGCCTGGCGATCCAGCCCGGGTTGTTGGATGGGCAGCGTGGTGTCTGCCAGATAATCCACCAGTCCCAGTACATAGGCGCAGTAGCGCGAGCGCATCAGCGCTTCGGCGCAGGGGGCCGGGTGGCCCGAGTGATAGTGGCCGCAGCAGGCCTCCAGCAGGTTGCCGCTACCACAGGGACAGATGGATGTGCTCACGGGAATCACCACCAGTACTTGCCGAAGTTTTCCGGATTGGCCCAGAACTTGGCGTTCAGCCAGTCCGGCACCTGTTTGTATTCCTTCAGATCATAGGTGAACAACGTCAGGACCTGCTCGTCGCGGGCAAAACGTTCGCTGCTTTGCAGGGCCAGGGCGAAGAAATCGTTCTCCTGCCAGCCGCTGGCGGCCATGTCCACCAGCACCGCGATACGGCTGGCATTGAGGTTGCGAATACCGCCAAGCAATTGCCGGCCGTCACGCTTGGGTAAATGTTCCAGGCAGTCGACCACCAGCGCCAGGTCGAAACGCCGGGCGGCCAGTTCGGCGGGTAGGGCGCCCGGCTCGGCGAAGGCCACCTGGGTCTCGGGATGAGCGGCCTGGAAGGCCTCGAGTGCCGGAAAGCTGCCGGCACCCACCAGCAGCAGGTTTTGCGGAGCATAACGGTCCAGCAGCGCCGCCAGTGCTTGCTGGGGTGTTCGGGTGGAAAGGCTTTCTAGCATCGGGATTCCTCGCTCAGGACGGCAAACACGGGCGAATTTTCAACGGCCACTGGCAAACTGCCCTGACTCGCCTTACTGTGCGCCAAAGAATAACTCATCAGGGGGGCGTATGAAGGTGCTTTGGGGGCTGGGCAAGGTGTTGACACTGATGTTCTGGCTGGTGGTGCTGGTCAATCTGGTGCAGCCGTTGATCAGTCCGTTCCGGGTGCTGGTGGATCTGGCGGGGAGCATGCTGCTGTTGACGCATCTGCTGGAAGTGATGCTGTTCAACGGTAGCCTGGAAGACCGTGCGCACCCTTGGCGTGACCGGGCGCAAATTCTGCTGTTCGGTATGTTCCACCTGCAAATCCTGCCTTTGCCCACCCGTGAGGAACGCCAACATGCGTAGCCTGTGTCTGCTGGCTGCCTTGTGCAGCCCCCTGGCGTTCGCCCAGGTCGTGACCGTTGAAACCAATTCCATGCTGCGCCTGCCCGCCAATACGTCGGTGTTGCAACTGGAGCGTCTGGACGTGGCCGACTTTGGCACTTTGCTGGTCCCGGCCAGTGTCACGCAACTGAATATCGGTGAACTGCACCTGGGGCATGCGGCGCGGATTGCCATTGTGCCGAGCGAGCAGGGGTTTGCGCTCAAGGCCGCTCGTGCGGAGTTGGGTATCGACAGCCAGATCAGCGCGATTGGAGCGCCGGGGACCTATCAGCGGGCCCCTTCGCCAGGGCGTAACCTGGATCTGCATATTGAGGCGTTGAGCGGTCCTTTGTTGTCGGTGGACGCCCGTGGCGGCGCTGGCGTGCCGGGGTATGTCGGGCTCGATGGGGCCAATGGCGATGAGCCGGGCTGTACTTGGGGCGCGGCCGGACCGGGCTCGGACGGCGACAATGGCGGCGACGGTCATCCGGGGGCGCCGGGTGCGCAGGTTCGCTTGCAGTTGCCACGGGATTACCCGGCTGCGCAGATCCGGGTGCTGGTCGATGGTGGAAACGGCGGTCTTGCCGGAGCAGCGGGTCGTCCGGGCGCGGGCGGCAAGTCCAAGGGTTGCTTGGTCTATGACACCGACGCTGGCAAGCCAGGCCGTCCAGGTCACGCGGGCAAGCCGGGGCCGGTGGGACCTGCGGGCAGCGTGACGGTCCAGCGCCTGTAACGCTGCACGTCCCTGGTAGGAGCCGGCTTGCCGGCTCCCACAATGTGTGTGACAAGCCCTCCAGCCGGCATCGGCATTCAAAACATCGGGCGTGCCGCCGCAATGGCCACCAGCGCCAACCCGATCAGCAGATTGATCCCCACCAGTCGCCGAATTTTCCCCAGCGCCGCCGCACCCGCTGGCCAGTCCTGGGCTTCCACCGCCTGGCGCAGATCCGGCAATTGCAACGACTGGATACGAATAAACACTGCGACCATCACGATATACAGGCCCATCATGACCTGCACATAACGCGGTGCGGTCTCGAACCCGCTGAAGCGCAGCTGGATCAGACCCACGCCGCTGATCGGCAACACCACCACCGCGACCCAGACCCAGACGAAGAAGCGCTGGAACACCTGGACCCAAAGCTTCAGCCGGGCCGGCCCCTCCAGCGCGGCCATGGCCGCCGGGCGAAGGATCATCCAGGCGAAGAACATACCGCCGACCCAGACCAGCGCGGCCAGGACATGCAAGCTGTAGACAAGGGCAAAAACGGTCATTCGGGTACTCCGTGCGGCGCGCGAGGGTTTAGCGGGGTATGATAGCCGTCCATTCGAACCACTGAAAATTTATCCAGCGTTTCTTGCGCCTGAAGACTCATGATCAGCACCGAACTCAAAACCACGATCCAGGGCGCCTACTCGCGTTTTCTCGAAGCCAAGAGCCTCAAGCCGCGTTACGGCCAGCGCCTGATGATCGCCGAAGTGGCCAAGGTCCTCGGCGATATCGACACCGATGACGAAGGTCGGCGTAGCGGCGACCCGGCCGTGGTCGCGGTGGAAGCGGGCACCGGTACGGGCAAGACGGTGGCCTACAGCCTGGCGGCGATTCCGACCGCCAAGGCCGCCGGCAAGCGCCTGGTGATCGCAACCGCCACCGTCGCGCTGCAGGAGCAGATTGTCTACAAGGACCTTCCCGACCTCATGCGCAACAGCGGTTTGAACTTCAGCTTTGCCCTGGCCAAGGGGCGCGGGCGCTACATGTGCCTGTCCAAGCTCGACATGCTGTTGCAGGAAGGCCACGCGCAGACCGCCACCGCGCAGTTGTTCGAAGAGGAAGGTTTTCGCATCGAGGTCGACGAGGCCAGCCAGAAGCTGTTCACCAGCATGATCGAGAAGCTTGCCGGGAATAAATGGGACGGCGACCGCGACAGCTGGCCCAACGCCCTGGAAGACGCCGATTGGGCGCGCCTGACCACCGATCACAGCCAGTGCACCAACCGCCATTGCCCGAACTTCGGCCAGTGCGCCTTCTACAAGGCCCGCGAAGGCATGGGCAAGGTCGATGTGATTGTCACCAACCATGACATGGTCCTCGCCGACCTGGCCCTGGGCGGTGGCGCGGTATTGCCCGATCCGCGCGAGACCTTGTATGTGTTCGACGAAGGTCACCACCTGCCGGACAAGGCCATCGGCCATTTCGCCCACTACACACGCCTGCGTTCCACCGCCGACTGGCTGGAGCAGACCGCCAAGAACCTGACCAAACTGCTGGCCCAGCATCCGCTGCCCGGTGACCTGGGCAAGCTGATCGAGCAGGTGCCGGAGCTGGCGCGGGAGATCAAGACCCACCAGCAGTTCATGTTCAGTGCCTGCGAGCAACTGGCCGACTTCAAGACCGGCGAAGACACCGAGGGCCGCGAGCGGCCGCGTCATCGTTTTGTTGGCGGGGTGATTCCGGAGCATATCCGCGAGATGGGCGTCGAGCTGAAGAAAGGCTTCGCCCGCCTCAATGACCTCTTCACCCGCCTGACCGAGTTGCTCAAGGAAGGCATGGACGGCGAGGTCAATATCGGCATCGCCAGCCACCAGGCCGAGGAGTGGTATCCGCTGTTCGGCAGCCTGTTGTCCCGCGCCCAGGGTAACTGGGAGCTGTGGACCGCCTTTACCGCCGAAGACCCGGAAGACAACCCGCCCATGGCTCGCTGGTTGAGCCTGGCCGAGGGGGGCGCGCTGTTTGACATCGAAGTCAACGCCAGCCCGATCCTGGCCGCGGAAATGCTCCGGCGTAACCTCTGGAACGTGGCCTATGGCGCCCTGGTGACCTCGGCGACCTTGACCGCCCTGGGCTCTTTCGACCGTTTCCGCATGCGCGCCGGCCTGCCGAAGAAAGCCGTGACCGCTGTGGTGCCGAGCCCCTTCCATCACGCCGATGCCGGTGTGCTGCGGGTGCCGAACCTCAACGCCGATCCGCGCGATGCCGCAGCGCATACCGCAGCGATCATTCGCGACCTACCGGAACTGGTGGAAGGCTCCAAGGGCACCCTGGTGCTGTTTTCCTCGCGCAAACAGATGCAGGACGTGTTCGATGGCCTGGACCGCGACTGGCGCAAGCAGGTGTTTATCCAGGGCAACCTGTCGAAGCAGGAGACCCTCAACAAGCACAAGGCCCGGGTCGACGGCGGCGACTCCAGTGTCCTGTTCGGCCTGGCGAGCTTCGCCGAAGGGGTGGACTTGCCCGGTGCCTACTGTGAACACGTGGTGATCGCCAAGATCCCCTTCTCGGTCCCGGACGATCCGGTCGAGGCGGCGCTGGCCGAATGGATCGAAGCCCGTGGCGGCAATCCGTTCATGGAAATCTCCGTGCCGGACGCCTCCCTCAAGCTGGTCCAGGCCTGCGGTCGCCTGCTGCGCACCGAGGAAGACCGGGGCATCATCACCTTGCTTGACCGGCGTCTGGTCACCCAGCGCTACGGTAAAGCTATCCTCAACGCCTTGCCGCCATTCCGGCGGGAAATTTCTTGATGTGACGCAGGTTGAATTGCCAACTTCGTTGTCTACGGATGGCGCCGCTCGGCGTCACGCTGGCCTTTGACTGGCCGTAAGGGAGAGTTTGATTCATATGATTGGCCGTACGCTGCCCGCCGTTTTTGCCTTGTTGTTTGCTGCGCCGCTGTGGGCTGCGCCTGCCGGGCAACAGACACTGTTCAACTTCGTTCGTCCCGCCGATGTGGTGCAGGTGGCAACCGTGGATGCCAGCCTGCCGCAATACAACGCGGAACAGACGGCCGAAGGTGAAGTGCTGCGGCGGGTGACCTTCAACCCGGCCGCCCAACCGAGTGTGCGCCTCACGCCGCAGACCGGTGCCTGGGACTGGTCGCAGGCGGGGGTCATGAGCTTGCGGATCCAGAGTGCGATGGATTGGGCCTTGACCCTCAATGTGACGATCCAGAGCAGCGACGGCAAGACCCTGACCAGCCGAGTCGATCTGCCGGCTGGTCCCGCGCAGACCTTGCTGGTACCGCTACAGGCCAGTTCCCCGTTGAGCCAGGGCATGCGCGCCGGTCCGCCGATGCCGACGACGGTGGATGGCCAGCGGGTGTTGCTGGCCAGCAGCCAGGGTCAACTGAATCGCCAGCAGGTGGTGTCGGTGACCTTGTCGATGGACGCGCCGAAAGTGCCTCAGAACGTTCTCCTGGAGCGTTTCGGCGTGCAGAGCGGCGATGATGTGGTCAAGGCCGTCTATGGCTCGCTGGTGGATGGTTATGGCCAGTCCACCCGGGCCAAATGGCCGGAAAAAATCAGCAGCGACGACCAGCTCAAGGCTTCCGCGAGCAAGGAAAGCCAGCAGTTGAAGACCTGGCTGAGCGAACGTGAGCGCAGTGCCCGGGACAAGTTCGGGGGTTCGCTCAAGGGCCCGGTCTTCGACGCCACCGGCTTCTTCCGTACCGAAAAACACGACGGCCGCTGGTACCTGGTGACGCCGGAGGGGCATCCGTTCTATTCCCTGGGTGTGAACACCGTGACGGCCAGCGACCAACAGACTTACGTCGAGGGGCGCGAGGGCATGTTCAGTTATCTGCCCAAGGACGGTGAGCCCCTGGCCGCCTACTACGGCAAGTCCGATAACAGCACCAGCACCGGGGCTTCCCAGGGCCGGACCTTCAACGCCGGGCGCTGGTTCGACTTTTATGGCGCCAACCTGCAACGCACCTATGGTTCGCCCTGCGCGACCGCCGAGGCGACGCAGCCCAAGCTGCCGTGCGCCCCGGGCCTGGATGCGCAACGTTGGCAGAAGCACACCCTCGACCGTTTACAGGCCTGGGGTTTCAACACCATCGGTAACTGGAGCGATCCGGGCCTGGGCCTGAACGACCGTGTGCCTTACACCTTGCCGCTGTCGATTGTCGGCGACTATGCCAGCATCAGCACTGGCAGCGACTGGTGGGGCGGCATGCCCGATCCTTTCGATCCGCGTTTTGCCATGGCCACCGAGCGTGCGGTAGCGATTGCCACCCGTGATCATCGTGATGATCCTTGGCTGGTGGGCTATTTCGCCGACAACGAACTGGCCTGGGCCGGTCCGGGAAATGATCCGAAGTCCCGTTATGCCCTGGCCTACGGCACCTTGCGCATGACCACTGACGTACCGGCCAAACGTGCCTTCCTCAAACAGTTGCGCGACAAGTATCGCAACCAGGAAGGCCTGTCCAAGGCCTGGGGCGTAGAGATTCCGACCTGGGAGCAGATGGAAGACCCGGGTTTCGAGGCGCCGCTGCCCAATCCCGCGCACCCACAAATCGAGGCGGACTTGAAGTATTTCCAGAAGGTGTTTGCCGACACCTATTTCAAGACCATTTCCGATTCGCTGAAATGGCATGCGCCGAATCACCTGTTGCTGGGCGGTCGTTTTGCCGTCAGCACGCCTGAAGCCGTGGCGTCCTGCGCCCA
The DNA here is from genome assembly GCF_013386165.1 of Pseudomonas gingeri. Classification (GTDB taxonomy): domain Bacteria; phylum Pseudomonadota; class Gammaproteobacteria; order Pseudomonadales; family Pseudomonadaceae; genus Aquipseudomonas; species Aquipseudomonas gingeri_C. Next base: position 502,716 of record NZ_JACAOS010000001.1, read on the forward strand.
GTACTGCGATGTGTTGAGCTTCAACTTCTACACCCTCAAACCCCAGGACGGATACGATTTCGATCAGTTGGAGGCGCTGAACAAGCCGGTACTGATCACCGAATTCAACTTCGGTTCGAAGGACCGTGGCCCGTTCTGGGGCGGGGTGACGGAATTGGCCCGGGAAGAAGATCGTGGCCCGGCCTATGCCGCATTCCTCAAGCAGGCGGTGGCGGAGCCGGCGATCGTCGGTGTGCACTGGTTCCAGTACCTTGACCAGCCGGTGAGCGGTCGCCTGCTGGACGGTGAAAACGGTCATTTCGGCTTGGTGGGCATCACCGACGTGCCGTTCCAGGGTTTTGTCGAGAGCGTGCGCAAGAGCAACCTGCAAGCCCTGGCGTTGCTCAACAAGGAGGCCGAGAAAGCCAAGGTGGAAGCGCAGCAGAAAGCCGCCAAGGGCATCGGCCAGGATGATGTCGGTGGCAAGGGGCGTTCGGGCAGCACGGGCGGCGAGGGTGCCGGTCATCCCGGCGGCCATTCCGGCAACGGCCACTGATCGACTCTCTGATCACGGGCGCGCTGATTGATTTCCTGAATAGACGCCGTTCCTGTAGGAGCCAGCTTGCTGGCGATGGTGGTCGCAAGAGCGATGCAAGACTTGCGGGCCCCATCGCGAGCAAGCCGGCTCCTACAAGATTCTGCGGTGTTTTTCGGTAGAGCATTCCAATTCCTACAGCGGCCTACGTGACGCCTTACAATTCTTGCAAGGTGTTACGAATTGTCTGATTCAGGTCTGTTCCCAAACCCCTCAATCGCTGGAACAATGCAGGCCACTTTGGAATGTGTTGCTGGGAGAGTCACGGGTGCAGATTCAGGGTCATTTCGAACTTCAATTCGAAGCGGTGCGCGAAGCCTTCGCGGCCCTTTTCGACGGTCCCCAGGAGCGCGGCGCCGCGCTCTGCATACAGATCGGCGGTGAAACCGTGGTTGATCTCTGGGCCGGTACCGCCGACAAGGACGGCGCCGAGGCCTGGCACAGCGATACCATCCTAAACCTGTTCTCCTGCACCAAGACCTTCACCGCCGTCACCGCGCTGCAACTGGTGGCCGAGGGTAAATTGCAACTGGATGCTCCTGTGGCCAACTATTGGCCCGAGTTCGCCGCCGCTGGCAAGGCCGGTATCACCCTGCGCCAGTTGCTTTGCCATCAGGCCGGCTTGCCGGCTTTGCGCCAGTTGTTGCCGCCCGAGGCACTTTACGATTGGCAGGCTATGGTCGACGCCCTGGCAGCTGAAGCGCCCTGGTGGACGCCCGGTGAGGGTCATGGCTACGCCGCGATCACCTATGGCTGGCTGGTCGGCGAGTTGCTGCGGCGCGCCGACGGCCGTGGGCCGGGTGAGTCCATCGTGGCGCGGACTGCCCGGCCGCTGGGCCTGGATTTCCATGTCGGCCTGGCGGACGAAGAGTTTCATCGTGTCGCCCATATCGCCCGGGGCAAGGGCAATGTCGGCGACGCGGCGGCCCAGCGCCTGCTGCAAGTGACGATGCGTGAGCCCGAGGCGATGAGCACCCGGGCGTTCACCAATCCACCGTCGATCATGACCAGCACCAACAAACCGGAGTGGCGGCGCATGCAGCAGCCAGCCGCCAATGGCCATGGCAATGCGCGCAGCCTGGCAGGATTCTACAGCGGCCTGCTCGACGGTCGCCTGCTGGAGGCCGAGATGCTCGAGGAACTGACCCGCCAGCACAGCCTGGGCATGGACAAGACTTTGCTGACCCAGACCCGTTTCGGCCTGGGTTGCATACTCGATCAGCCGGATGTGGCCAACGCCACCTTTGGCCTCGGGGCCAAGGCCTTTGGTCATCCGGGTGCCGGCGGCTCCATCGGCTTTGCCGACCCTGAGCATGATGTTGCCTTCGGCTTTGTGACCAATACCCTCGGGCCCTATGTATTGATGGACCCGCGGGCACAGAAGCTAGTACGGATTTTGGCCGGCTGTCTGTAGAATGCGCACATAAAGTCGTAGGCCGGAACCCTGTGACTTTTTTGCTTTCTAATACAAGGTTTCACGGGGCCTGAAGGCCCTTGTATCTCTATCTCATTTTGTGGATATCCAATGTCATCGAACAAGTCTCTCGCCCTGGCCATCTGTCTGACCGTGACCGGTTGTGCGCAAACTCCACAAAGTGCGGACAAGGACATTGCTCAAGCCCCGGCGTCCGCTAGCGCCAGCGCACCCGCCGCACCTACGGCTGCCGTAGCGGTCTCCAAGGACGCCGCCAAACTCCCGGTCAAACCGGGAGTTGCCTCAGCAGCGGCCAAGGCCGCAACACCGGCCGCGCCCGCCGCCGCTCCAGTGGTTGCTCCAACTGTCGCTGCTGCGCCGGTCGCCGACGCGGACACCGGTAGCCACTGGTGGTGGCCGTTCGGTTCGTCCGACAAGGTCGTCGTGAAAGACCCGGCCCAGGCTGCCGCACCGGCCGCCAAGCCACAAGACAAGCCCGTGCCACCCCTGGCCACGGCGGTTGCAGCCGCAACGACTCCGGCACCGCAGACCGACCCTGCCACCCACTGGTGGTGGCCGTTCGGCAGCTCGGAAAAAGCCAAGGACGTTACCCAGCCGCCCGTCAAGGCTGTGCCGATGCCCGATCCGAAAATCACCCAGGCCTGGCTCGACGACTACGAGCCGCGCCTGCGTATCGCGATTCAGAACAGCTCCCTGAAGCTGGAGCGGCGTGAGAACGTGCTGGTGGTCATTGCCCCGGTGGACGGTTTCTACAACCCCAAGCGTCCGGAAATGTTGCTGCCGGTGACCCTCGGTCCTTTCAGTCGAATCGCCAAGACCGTCGAGGGTGACCCCAAGACCGCCGTGCTGATCCTCGGCCATGGCGACAACAGCACCAGCGCCGAGTCGACCCAGGCGCTGAGCCAGCAACGGGCTCAGTCCGTCGCTGCCATTTTCGGCCTCAGCGGTCTGCATCGTGATCGCCTGATGCTGCGTGGCATGGGCGCGGACATGCCGCGTGCGGCCAACGACAGCAGCGAAGGCCGGGCCCTGAACCGCCGCGTGGAAATCATCCTGACGCCGCAGAACACCATGGTTGCGCTGTTGAGCAAATACAGCATTCCGGTTCCAGCTCCGCTTCCGGTCACCCAAGTGGCGGCAGCGGACGTCAAGCCGGCAGTAGCGCCTGCGCCTGTGGCGAAGAAAGCGGCAACGACCAAGGGCAAGGCTGCGGCCAAGAAAGCCCCGGTGCACAAGAAGGCTCCGGTCAAGAAGGCTGCGGCCAAGCCTGCGGCTGACAAGGCGGCTGCGGCGAAGAAAGACGCCAGCACCGACAGCTCGACCAAGAACTGACCTGACGATCGAGAAGGAACGCGTCATGACCCAAGCCCTGGCGGATATGCGCCGCGACTACACCCGTGACGGTCTCACCGAGGCCCAGGCCCCGGCTGAGCCGTTCGCGCTGTTCCACCAGTGGTTTGCTGAAGCGGTGAAGACCGAGCAGGCGCCCGTCGAAGCCAATGCCATGACCCTGGCGACGGTGGACGAGGAAGGGCGCCCGCATTGCCGCATCCTGTTGCTCAAGGGCTTGGACGAGGCGGGTTTTACCTTCTTCACCAACTATGAAAGCGACAAGGGCCGGCAACTGGCGGCCCGTCCCTTTGCCGCGATGACCTTCTTCTGGCCGACCCTGGAACGCCAGGTGCGGATCGAGGGGCGGGTGGTCAAGGTCTCGGCGCAGGAGTCGGATGCGTACTTCCAGGTGCGCCCGCTGGGCAGCCGCCTGGGGGCCTGGGCTTCGCCGCAAAGCCGGGTGATCGCTGATCGCGCAGAACTCGAAGGCTTGCTCAAGAACACCGAAGCACGTTTCAGCGATACACAGCCGGATTGCCCGGAGCATTGGGGTGGCTACCGTCTGCTGCCGGAGCGCATCGAGTTCTGGCAAGGTCGCGCCAGCCGTCTGCATGACCGTCTCGACTACCGTCTGGTGGGCGCGGACTGGACGCGTCGGCGCCTGGCACCTTGATTTGATCTGGATGATCTGGGACGGTAGCTTCAAGCCGCAGTCTCGACAATCGGCGGGCTGCTCTCGGGGGACACCGATGTTCAAATATGAACTTTTTGTGTATTGCACTGTCTCCCGGTAGCCGTCGCGCCAGATCATGATCCATCAGAGCGACTGATGTGCTCCGAATTCCCGGGTGCCAAGGCTGTACTGGCGCTGAATGAACATCATTTTATCCGTGTGGTGCCGTGACAGGGATCAAGCTGCGGAGTTTAATTAAAGTCATATCTTTTGGAGTTGATCCTATGCGTAAGTCTGTTTTGTTGATTGCTTCCTTCTCCACCATGGCCATGTTGCTGGGTGGTTGCACCAACAGCCTGACTGGCGATTCCTATTCCCGTGACGAAGCCCGTCGCGTCCAGACCATCCGCATGGGCACCATCGAATCGCTGCGTCCGGTGAAAATCGAAGGCAGCAACTCGCCTATCGGTGCCGGTGCCGGTGCGATTATCGGTGGCGTCGGTGGCAGCGCCATCGGCGGTGGCAAGGGCAGCATCGTGACCGCGGTGATCGGTGCGGTCGCCGGTGGCGTGCTGGGCAACATGGCTGAAAAAGGCCTGACCAGCGCCCAAGGTGTTGAAATCACCGTGCGTGAAGACGACGGCGGCATGCGCGCCTATGTGCAGGAAGTGCAGCCGAACGAAATCTTCCGGGTCGGCGAGCGCGTGCGTATCTCCACCGTGGGTGGCACCAGCCGCGTTTCCCACTGATTTCGCAGTCAGCCTTGAAAAGAAACCCCGGCCAGGGAACTGGCCGGGGTTTTCTTTTTTACGCGGTGTCGATTTGAAGGGGGTTACCGATTTTGCAGGCTACGGCCTTCAGGTCGCGCTGGGTTTGCGGCTGGACACGGCCATCACCGCGTAGCCGATCAGCGCCGCGAGGATGGAACCGGTGAGAATGCCCATGCGGTCCATGCCCACGTAGTCGCTGCTGCCCGGCACAAAGGCCAGGGAGCCGACGAACAGGCTCATGGTGAAACCTATCCCGCACAGAATGGCCACGGCCAGCACCTGCCCCCAGTTGGCGCCTTGGGGCAGCGCTGCCAGGCCGGCGCGGACCGCCAGCCAGGTCAGGCCGAACACGCCGACCGTCTTGCCGATGAGCAGGCCCGCAGCGATGCCCATCGGCACGTGATGGGTAAAGCTTTCCAGGTTCACCCCCGTCAGGGACACACCGGCATTGGCGAAGGCGAACAGCGGCAGAATGCCGAAGGCCACCCAGGGATGCAGCGCATGTTCCAGGCTCAGCAACGGTGAGGTTTCGGCGTTGCGGGTGCGCAGCGGAATGCAGAACGCCAGGGTCACGCCGGCCAGCGTGGCATGTACACCACTCTTGAGTACGCAGATCCAGAGAATCAGGCCAATCACCATATACGGCCCGAGCTTGACCACGCCCAGGCGATTCATCGCGATCAGTGCCACCAGGCAGGTGCCCGCCAATGCCAGTGACAGCGTCGACAGTTCATGGGAATAGAAGATCGCGATAACGATGATCGCGCCCAGGTCGTCGATGATCGCCAGGGTCATCAGGAACAGCTTCAGCGACACCGGCACCCGTTTGCCGAGCAGGGCCAGGACCCCGAGGGCGAAGGCGATGTCGGTGGCCATGGGGATTGCCCAGCCGCCCAGCGCCGCCGGGTTGTCACGGTTGAGGAACCAGTAGATCAGCGCCGGCACCACCATGCCGCCGATGGCCGCCGCGCCCGGCAGTACCACCTGCGATGGCTTGGACAGGTGACCTTCGAGGAGTTCGCGCTTGACCTCCAGGCCGATCAGCAGGAAGAACAGCGCCATCAGGCCGTCGTTGATCCACAGCAGCAGGGGCTTGGCGATTTGCAGGGCACCGACCTGCGCCACCACGGGCACGTCCAGCAGGCCGGCGTAGAGGTGCGACAGCGGCGAATTGTTGATGATCAGGGCCAGGGCTGCAGCGGCAATCAATAACAGACCGCCGGCAGCTTCCAACTGAAAGAAACGGGTGAAAGTGCTACGCAGAGGCAAGGTCGCTCTCCATTGATGAATTCAAAAGGTAGGACACCCTAACCCGTACTGTTGGTTGTTAAAACAAAAATTATATTCTTTTTTGTTATAAGCGGGTGCTTGAGGGCTTGCCGCAAAGAGCCTAGCAGTTGTGTGTCTAATTGCGTCTTCACTGTATCTGTGCGGTGAGTGGGAAACTTCCTATAGTTGGCGGATTATTGCGGTGGGGCCTGTCAGGGGGCCGATCGTTGTTTATCCTTCAGCGGTGTGGCCATGGCCAATGGCGCAGCCATCCGTCAGTGCTTTCGAGCGCCTCCGTTCCAACACGAGTACCCATCATGAGCGACAACCGACAGTGGGCCCGGGAAGCCATCCGGATCATTGAAGCCGACTTCCAGCGCAGTGCCGATACCCACTTGATTCCCTTGCCGCTGCCGGGCCTGCCGGGCATCGAGTTGTACTTCAAGGACGAGTCCAGTCACCCGACCGGGAGCCTGAAGCACCGCCTGGCCCGTTCGCTGTTCCTCTATGCGCTGTGTAATGGCTGGCTGCGCCAGGGTGCGCCGGTCATCGAGGCGTCCAGTGGTTCGACGGCGATCTCCGAAGCCTACTTCGCGCGGCTGCTGGGCTTGCCGTTTATCGCGGTGATGCCGGCGACCACCTCCCAGGAGAAGATCGCGCAGATCGCCTTCTACGGCGGCAAGAGCCACCTGGTGCAGGACCCGACGCAGATCTATGCCGAGTCCGAGCGCCTGGCCCGGGAGAGCGGTGGTCATTTCATGGACCAGTTCACCTACGCCGAGCGCGCCACCGACTGGCGGGCGAACAACAACATCGCCGAGTCGATTTTCCAGCAACTGCGTTTCGAGCGCCATCCGGAACCGAGCTGGTTGATTTCCAGCCCCGGCACTGGCGGTACGACGGCGACCCTGGGCCGCTATGTGCGTTATCGCCAGCATGGTACCCGGGTGTTGTGCGCCGATGCCGAGCGTTCGGTGTTCTTCGATTTTTACCAGACGGGTGATGCCAGTCTGCGCCTGGACTGCGGTTCGCGCATCGAAGGGATCGGGCGTCCGCGGGTCGAGGCGTCGTTCCTGCCCAAGGTGATCGATGCCATGGTCAAGGTGCCGGATGCCCTGTCCCTGGCGGCCATGCACTACCTGGCGCAGCGTTTGGGGCGCAAGGTCGGGGGGTCCAGCGGGACCAACCTGATCGGCGCGTTGATGGCGGCGCGGCAGATGGTCGAGGCCGGGGAGAGCGGTTCGATCGTGGCGATCCTGTGTGATGGTGGCGAGCGGTACGCCACCACCTACTACGACCCGCAATGGCTAGCGGCCCAGGGGTATGAACTGGACGGGCTGATTGCAGTTGTTGCGGCGAGTGTTGAACGCGGTGAGGCGCTACCCGAGAGCGTGTTGCGGGCTGGGATCTGATCCCTGCACTTCTGGATAGTCGACATCTGTGGCGAGCGGGCTTGCCCGCGCTCGGCTGCGAAGCAGTCGCAAAACCGATCACCGTGTTCTACCTGACACACCGCGATCACTGGTTTTAGGGGCGCTTCGCACCCCAGCGTGGGTAAGCCCACTCGCCACAAGTGAGTCCTCAGGTGTTCCTGGGATTACAGGCTGAAACCACCATCCAGCGGGATGATATTCCCGGTCATGTACGCCCCGGCGGTACTCGCCAGGCTGATCGCCAGCGCCGCCATCTCTTCTTCCCGACCCCAGCGCTTCATGGGAATCAACGCCGTGTCTTCGGCCAGCGCCTGCTCGTCGTTGCCGATGTGCTGGGTCATCTTGCTCGGGAAGCGCCCCGGCGCGATCACATTGACGTTGATGTGCTGGCTGACTAGTTCCCGCGCCAGAATCCGTGACAGTTGATGCAGGGCGGCTTTGCTCGGGCCATAGGCATAGGCCTCTTCGCCGAAGGAGGAAATCCCCGCCACCGAACCGATATTGATGATGCGCGCCGGGTTCGCCGCCGAACCGGCCTTGCGCAATAACGGCAGGAACTGCTGGATGCAGTTGAAGACCGAGGTCACGTTCAACTGCATGACCTTCTCCCAGCCTTTCACCGGATAGCTCTCCAGCGGTGCGCCCCAGGTGGTGCCGGCGTTGTTGACGAGGATATCCAGCCGGTCGATCTGCCCGCCCAGGCGGGTGGCGAGGTCCAGTACGCCTTCCTCGGTCGCCAGGTTGGCGGGCAGGGCCTGGCAGTGGCCCAAGGCGCCGAGTTCATCGGCGGTCTGTTGGCAGGCTTGGGCATCCCGGGCGCAGACGTAGACGTGGGCACCGGCTTCGACAAAGGCCTTGGCGATCATCTTGCCGATACCGCGCGTACCGCCGGTCACCAGCGCAGTGCGGCCTTGCAGGGAGAAGTAAGGGTGCATGGCGAATCCTGAGTGGGAAAAGGGTGTCCATACCCTAGTCGTCAGGTGTCAAAAACGGAGCCACTATTGGGCGGCGCAATGATGCGCCATGCACGCCGAGGCGGATCAGCCGCGAACGCGCAGCGTCAGCCCCTTGAGGAAGTTGCGTAGCAGCTGGTCGCCACAGGGACGGTAGTTGGTGTGACCGAACTTGCGGAACAGCGCGCTCAGTTCCGGCTTGGACACCGGGAACTCGGCGGCCTTGAGGATGGCGTGCATGTCGTCTTCCTTCAGTTCGAAGGCAACCCGCAGTTTCTTCAGGATGATGTTATTGGTCACCGGCAGCTCGACCGGCAAGGCTGGACGGCTTTCGTCCTTGCCACGCTTGAAAATCACCAGACCGTCGAGAAAATGCGCCATGACTTCGTCCGGGCAGTGCACGAAACCTTCTTCCTCATCCTTTTTCAGGTAGGTGACGACATCGGCCTTGGCCGCTTCGAAGCCGGTCAGCTTGATCAGCTCGACGACCTTGTTGTCGCTGATGTCGAGCATGTAGCGCACGCTACGCAGTACGTCGTTGTGAATCATGTAAGCCATCCTGAGAGGTAGACGCCGCGCATCTGCGCGGCGTTGAAACGGGGATTAGAATTTTTCCTTGGTCGACAGGTAGCGCCATTGGCCCACGGGCACTTTGCCGATGGAGACGCCGCCGATGCGGATCCGACGGATGGACACGACCTTGAGCCCGACCGCCTGGCAAAACAGCGCGATCACTCCGGGTTGCGGGTTTTTCATCGCGAAACGCAGGCGGTTCTCGTTCTGCCAGCTGGCCTTCACCGCCGGCAGCTCGCGGCCCTTATAGGTCAGGCCATGGCTCAGTCGGTTGAGGCCGTGTTCGACGATGTCACCGCTGACTTCCACCACGTATTCCTGTTCGATCTTGGCGCTGTCGGCGGTGAGCTTGCGCAGGATTTTCCAGTCCTGGGTAAACACCACCAGGCCGCTGGCGCCGGCCTGCAGGTCAGTACTCGCGGTCAGCCGCAGGAAATGCCCCTTGAGCGGGCGCTTGCCGTAGCGGTGCTCCTCGGAGAGCGTCTCGGCGTGCAGCAGTTGCAACGCGCTGTCGGCGTCCAGGCCGGCCGGTTGGTGCAGCAGCAGGGTCACCGGTTCCGGCGCGGTGGCCTTGGCTTCGGGGTCCAGCTCGACTTTCTGGGCTTCGACCTTGAACTGCGGTTCGTCGATGACTTCGCCATCGACCGTGACCCAGCCGCCTTCGATGAACAGTTCGGCCTCCCGACGGGAGCAGCCGACCAGCTCGATCAGGCGTTTGGAAAGGCGAGTGGGTTCAGACATGACGGCGGCCGTAAAAAAGGGGGGCGGCTATTGTACCTGCCTGGCGCCGGTTAAGCCCGGCAACATTTGTCGCACTCAGCGCTTCAGGCGCAGATGCAGCAACGGATAGGGCTGGCCCATGCCATCCATCTCCGAGCGCCCGATCACTTCGAAGCCCTGTTTGAAGTAAAAGCCGATGGCCTGGGGATTCTGTTCGTTGACGTCCAGCTCATCGGCGTTCAGGTGTTCGATGGCATAGCTGAGCAACTGCTTGCCGAGGCCCGTGCCTCGGGACTTGGGGGCGATGAAGAGCATTTCGATCTTGCCCGCCGCGACCCCGGCAAACCCGGTGATGCGCTGACGCGAGTCGCGGGTACAGATCAGCATGACCGCATCCAGGTAGTGGGTCAGCAGCATGTTCTTCAGCAATTCGATGTAGCTGTCCGGGAGGAAGTCATGGGTGGCGCGCACCGAGGCTTCCCAGAGTTCGGCCATTTCCGGGTAGTCGCCGGGCCTGGGGGTGTGGATGACCTGGAGCTGGCGCATGCAGCAGATTCCTTCCATCGCAGTGGTTCACACGCCAGACTATAGACGTAAAAAAGCCCCGCATCTCGTTGAAAGTGCGGGGCTTTTCAGTTTATTTACAGCTTAGAGGGTTTCGGCCCAGAGGTCGTATTCGTCGGCGTCGGTGACGCGGCACCAGACTTTGTCGCCAGGCTTGAGGTCGCCGGCACCTTCGATGAACACGTTGCCGTCGATTTCCGGGGCGTCGAAGAAGCAACGGCCGACCGCGCCTTGCTCGTCGACTTCGTCGATCAGCACTTCGATATCACGGCCGATGCGCAGTTGCAGGCGCGCGGTGCTGATGGCCTGCTGGTGGGCCATGAAGCGATCCCAGCGGTCCTGCTTGACGTCATCCGGGACCACGTCCAGGCCGAGGTCGTTGGCCGGTGCGCCTTCGACCGGCGAGTACTGGAAGCAGCCGACACGGTCGAGCTGGGCTTCGGTCAGCCAATTGAGCAGGTACTGGAAGTCCTCCTCGGTTTCACCGGGGAAGCCGACGATGAAGGTCGAACGGATGATCAGGTCCGGACAGATTTCCCGCCAGTTCTTGATCCGCGCCAGGGTCTTGTCTTCGAACGCCGGTCGTTTCATCGACTTGAGCACTTTCGGGCTGGCGTGCTGGAACGGGATGTCCAGGTACGGCAGGATTTTGCCGGCGGCCATCAGCGGGATCAGTTCGTCGACATGCGGGTACGGGTAGACGTAGTGCAGGCGCACCCACACACCCAGGCTGCTGAGGGCTTCGCACAGTTCGGTCATGCGGGTTTTCACCGGCGCGCCGTTCCAGAAACCGGTGCGGTACTTCACGTCGACGCCGTAGGCGCTGGTGTCCTGGGAGATCACCAGCAGTTCCTTGACCCCGGACTTGACCAGGCGCTGGGCCTCGTCGAGGACGTCGCCGACCGGACGGCTGACCAGCTTGCCACGCATCGACGGGATGATGCAGAAGCTGCAGCTGTGGTTGCAGCCTTCGGAAATCTTCAGGTACGCGTAGTGGCGCGGCGTCAGCTTGATGCCCTGTGGCGGTACCAGGTCGATCAGCGGGTTGTGATCCTGGCGCGGCGGCACGACTTCGTGCACGGCGTTGACCACCTGCTCGTACTGCTGCGGGCCGGTCACGGCCAGTACGCTGGGGTGCACCTTGCGGATGTTGCCTTCTTCGACGCCCATGCAGCCGGTGACGATCACCTTGCCGTTTTCCTTGATGGCTTCGCCGATCACTTCCAGGGACTCGGCCTTGGCGCTGTCGATAAAGCCGCAGGTGTTGACCACCACGACGTCGGCGTCCTGGTAGGTGGACACGACGTCATAGCCTTCCATGCGCAGTTGCGTAAGGATGCGCTCGGAGTCGACCAGAGCTTTCGGGCAACCCAGGGATACGAAGCCGACCTTGGGGTTGGCTGGCGCGGTAGGGGTGGACATGTCTAACCTCGGTATTAGGGTGTCGAGCCGCTTGGGACAAGGGCATCGCGTGGGCGCTGATGCGCCTCTGATCAAAAAGTGCGCAATTCTAGCGATGGCGGAGTCACTTGACCAGCTTTATGCAGGGAAATGCGACGAGTGCTGCGCTATGCTTCGCCCGATGCGAGTCACTGTCATTTTTTGTCTCAAATAACCGATGACATATAAATCGTCGGCAACTGTAAGAAAAACAGCGCATGCTGCGTGAAAAAGCATAGTGCTTCTTGAAAGAAGCCTTAGTCCGGGGTGTAGGAGTAGTTGATGGGTGGTCAGGCAGTGAGTGAGGGGCAGGTCGGGCACTCGACGGCAAAACCGTTGGGTATGCTGGTAGCGGCGGTAGGGGTGGTGTACGGCGACATCGGCACCAGCCCGTTATATACCCTCAAGGAGGTGTTCACTGGCGGTTACGGGGTACAGGTCAACCATGACGGTGTCTTCGGGATCCTGGCACTGATTTTCTGGTCGCTGATCTGGGTGGTCTCGATCAAGTACGTGTTGTTTATCCTGCGGGCCGACAACCAGGGCGAGGGTGGGATCATGGCCCTGACCGCGCTGGCGCGGCGGGCCTCGGCGTCCTATCCGAAATTGCAGTCGGTGCTGGTGATTCTCGGGCTGATCGGTGCGGCGCTGTTTTATGGCGACAGCATGATCACCCCGGCGATTTCGGTACTCTCGGCGGTCGAGGGTCTGGAAATCGCCTTCGACGGGCTGGAGCACTGGGTGGTGCCGCTGTCGCTGGTGGTGCTGGTGGCGTTGTTCCTGATCCAGAGACACGGTACCGCGAGCATCGGCAAGCTGTTCGGGCCGGTGATGGTGGCGTGGTTCGTGATACTCGGGGTGATGGGGGTCTACGGTATTTCCCTGCACCCTGAAGTGTTGAGCGCGCTGAACCCGATGTGGGGCGTGCACTTCTTTATCGTCCATCCGGGCATGGGTGTGGCGATTCTCGGTGCGGTGGTGCTGGCATTGACCGGTGCCGAAGCCTTGTATGCCGACATGGGCCACTTCGGTCGCAAGCCGATTGCCCGTGCCTGGTTCGCCCTGGTGCTGCCGGCGCTGGTGCTGAACTACTTCGGCCAGGGTGCCTTGCTGCTGGGTAACCCGGACGCGGCGCGCAACCCCTTCTACCTGCTGGCACCGGACTGGGCCTTGATACCCTTGGTGGTGCTGTCGACCCTGGCAACGGTGATCGCTTCCCAGGCGGTGATCTCCGGGGCGTTCTCGTTGACTCGCCAGGCGATCCAGTTGGGCTACATCCCGCGCATGCATATCCAGCACACCTCGAGTGCCGAGCAGGGGCAGATCTACATCGGTGCGGTGAACTGGACCCTGATGATCGGCGTGATCCTGCTGGTGATCGGTTTCGGTTCGTCCAACGCCCTGGCTTCGGCTTATGGCGTGGCAGTGACCGGGACCATGCTGATCACCAGTATCCTGGTGGCGGCGGTGATGTTGCTGCTGTGGAAATGGTCGCCGATCCTGACCGTGCCGATCCTGGTGGGCTTCCTGTTGGTGGACGGGCTGTTCTTCGCCGCCAACGTACCCAAGATCGTCCAGGGCGGTGCCTTTCCTGTATTGGCGGGGATCGTGCTGTTTATCCTCATGACCACCTGGAAACGCGGCAAGGAGCTGCTGATGGACCGCCTCGACGAGGGTGGCCTGCCGTTGCCGATCTTTATCGGCAGTATTCGCGTGCAGCCGCCCCATCGGGTGCAGGGTACGGCGGTGTTCCTCACGGCGCGGCCGGATGCGGTGCCCCACGCGCTGTTGCATAACCTGCTGCATAACCAGGTGCTGCACGAGCAGGTGGTATTGCTGACGGTGGTCTATGAGGATATCCCGCGGGTGCCGGCACAGCGGCGGTTCGAGGTCGATGCGTATGGCGAGGGGTTCTTCCGGGTCATCCTGCACTTCGGCTTTATCGATGAGCCGGACGTGCCTGAGGCGCTGAAGTTGTGCCATCTGGACGAGTTGGATTTCAGCCCGATGCGCACCACCTATTTCCTCAGTCGCGAGACGGTGATCGCTTCGAAGATTGTCGGTATGGCGCGTTGGAGGGAGAGCCTGTTCGCCTTCATGCTGAAGAATGCCAACGGTAACCTGCGCTTCTTCAAGCTGCCGGTGAACCGGGTGATCGAGCTGGGGACGCAGGTCGAGATCTGATTGTCTCGGGTATGAAAAAGCCCCTGTTGCCGTAAGGCAGCAGGGGCTTTTTCTTTGGGGTGTAGGAGCGAGCTTACCGGGAGTATCGCCGGGGCTGGGACCTTGTAGGAGCAAGCTTGCTCGCGATGGCGGTGCTGGATTCACTGACGCTATCGCTGGCAAGCCAGCTCCTACAGGGCTCGCATTACTCGCTTTTAACCTGCCGCTTCTGAATCGCATCCACCAAACGCTTGGCCAACGCCGGGTAGTTCTCGTCGAAGTGATGGCCCCCTGGCAACTTGACGGCTTCTCCCACCGCCGTAGTGGTGGTGCAGCCACTTTCCTTCACTTCGTCCTGCCCATAGATGCACAGCACCTTGGCGGCCGGCAGTTTGGCCATGTCCGGACCGGTGTCGAGTTCGATCCCGGCCTTGCCCAGCCAACCGTCTACGTGGATCTCGAAACTGCCGCTGCGGGCGAAAGCCAGCAGGATGATCGCGTCGACCCGCTGCTGCTCGTTTTCCGGCAGGCGGTTATAGATCGCCGGCAGGACGTCGGCACCGAAGGAGTAACCGGCCAGAACGAAGCGCTTGGCGCCCCATTTTTGCCGATAGTGCTGCATCAGTTCGGTCAGGTCGGCAGCGGTCTGTTCCGGGCTCTTGTGCTGCCAGTAGTAGCGCAGGGTATCGATGCCCACCACCGGGTAGCCCATCTTCGCCATATAACCCGCCGCGTCCCGGTCCAGGTCGCGCCAGCCACCGTCGCCGGAGAGGAACAGGGTCACGGTGTCGCTGGGTTTCTCCGACGGCACGTCCACCACGGGAATCGCCAGGCCGCCGTTGTCCGTACCCACCAGCATCTTGCGCAGTTCGTTGTTCAACACCTGGGGCAGGTGGATGTCATAGTCGCTGATGCTGGTTTCGGCATTCGCCTGGTCGCGCACGAACGCCGCGCTCGGATCATCCGGGCCGTCGTTCCAGGCCACCAGCCAGTGGCCGTGGGCCGCTGTCTTCGGTACCGGGGTCTTGCAATCCGGTTGATCGAGGACAAACCCCACCGAGATCGCCTGGGCCTTGTCGCTGGTCTGGGAGGCCAGCCAGTTCCAGGCCAGGGACGCGCCCGGGCCGATGCCGCTGACCAGGGTCGCCGGACCTTTCAGTTGTTGCAGGGCGCCGTCCAGGGTCTTTTGTTGCAGCGTGCAGTCGTCTTTGGGCAGGATCACCTGGACGATCAGCGCCGCGCCACTGCGACTCAGGGCGGACAATTGAGCGTCGCTCAGGGCGTCTTCGGCGAGGGTCGCCACAACGACCTGGGCCTTGGGCGTGGTGCCGGGTGTCAGGCGAGTCAGGGTCGAACCGTCGGCCTGGCTCAAGTGTTCAAGCGTCGGTTCCGGCGGGGGACGGTTCCAGAACCAGTAGCCGCCTCCCGCGAGCGCGGCCAGGAGCAGCACGATTACCAGTAATAACCGCCAGGAGCGTTGAATCATCAGCGTTTCACCAATCCAGTCAAGCCGCCCGCAATGAGGGCGGCGGTATCGGCCAATGCGACCAGCGGATCAAGTCCTGCCGGCACGGCCATGTAACGTGGTTCCCAATCAGGCTGGAACTTGTCCTTGAAGCGACGCAGGCCCTGGAAGTTGTAGAGCTGCTCGCCGCGCTGGAACACCATCGAGCCCAGGCGCTGGGTCAGTGGTGCGCCGCGCCGCGGTTGCAGGCCCGACAACGGCACCATCCCCAGGCTGAAACGCGCATATCCGTGAGCCTTATAATGCTGAATCAGGCCAACCATCAAGAACTCCATGGTCAGCTTGGGGGCTTCGGGGTGCGAACGCATCAGGTCGAGACTGGCCAGTTCATGGCTGTGGGTCTCGAGCAGGTTGGCGAACGCCACCGGGCGCCCTTCGAAATGCACGATCGCGACGCGGAAATGGTTGATGTACTCGGGGCTGAAACGGCCCAGGGAGAAACCTTTCTCGCGCACGTTCTTGCCGGTGAGCCAGGCATCGGAGATGACCTTGAGCTCATCCAGCGGGGCTTGCCCCGGCTCATAGATTTCCAGCGACAGACCATCACGGCTACCCCGGTTCCAGGTGTAGCGCAGGTCCTTCATTTCCTTGCCCTTGGACTCGAGGTCAAAGCGCAGCAGGTCGACCCGGGCTTCTTCACCGAGCTTGATGGCGGTCAGGCCGATGTCCATGTAGTACGGCAGGTTTTCCGCACGCACCTGGTAGAACACCGGACGGGCGTGGTGGGTGTCGCAGAGGTCGCGGAATTGCCAGATCAGTTCGGCGCGCTGGCGCGTCGGTCCGATCGGATCGTACAGCGCCACCAGGCTGCGGCCACGGCGGGCGTACATCAGGAAAGCGGTGTCGGTGGGGTGGAACAGGAATGCCTTGTCACCGGTGAGAGCCAGGCCGCCGTCAGGCTGGTCCGAGGCCATCAGCACCTTGAATGCCCGCTCCATTTCATCGCTGGTGGGCTGGTGGATCACCGGGCGCGCGGTACGCAGCAGCCAGGTCAGCGAAACGGCGACCAGGACCACGGCGGCCCCCAGCAGCGAACGCAAGCCACGGGGCGCATCGCCATCCAGCGCGAACTGCCACCAGAGCTCGTGGCTGTAGGGCACGTCCTGGTAAGCGAACAGCAGCAGCCAGACCGAAGCCCCGAGCACGCACAGACTGGCCACCAGGTACAGCGGCGAGAATGGCAGTTCGGTCAGGCGGCTGGGTCTATAGAAGGAGCGACGGAAAATCCCCAGCAGACAGGCGGTGGCCGTGAGCATGCTGGCTTCTTCCCAATCGAAACCCTTGAGCAGCGAGAGCAGGGCGCCCACCAGCAGCAAGGTCATGGTCAGCATCCAGGCGGCGGACAAGCGTCGACGCAAGCCCTGGGCCAGCAGCAGGCACAACACGCCTACCAGGCTGGCACCGAAGTGCGAGGCGTCGATCAGGCGATCCGGGACCAGGAAGTCGATGCCTTCCAGGCGCGTGTCGATTTCCGGGGTCGCGCCGGAGAACAGCAGGACCACACCGGAGAGGAACACCAGCACGGCGAGGATCGGCGCCGCGAGGCCGGAGGCGACCCGCATGCTCTGGCGGGTGGTCATCAGGCGCTGGGCTTCGGTGCTCAACAGGGCCAGACAGGCCAGCAGCAACGGTAACAGCACGTAGATCAGGCGATACAGCAGCAACGCAGCGGCCAGGGGCGCGGCGCCCAGTTCATTGGCGAAGGCCGCCAGCAGAATGGCTTCGAAGACACCGACGCCGCCAGGCACATGGCTGAGTACACCGGCGGCCAGGGCCAGCAGGTAGACCAGCAGGAAGGGGCCGAACGGTGGGGCGACGGGCAATAGCAGATAGAGCACGGTCGCCGCAGCGGCTACGTCCAGGGCGGTGATGACCAGTTGCAGCAGGGTCAGGCGGGCACTCGGCAGGCGCAGGGTGCGACGTCCGACCTTGACCAGCAGGTTGTCCTTGATCGGTTGTTCCGGCAGGCGCCGACGGTAGATGCCGATCGCCAGCAGGGCGGCCAGGGCCAACACGACCACGGCGATGCCACCGAGGAGGTAGGCGGGCAGGTGCAGGGCTTCGGATGCCGCGGGCAGGTTGCTCAGGGTCGCCAGGGCCGCCAGTGGTGGCAGTGCGCAGCCCAGCGACAGGCTGGCGAACAGGGTCATCCGCGCGACTTCGGC
Organism: Pseudomonas gingeri; assembly: GCF_013386165.1. Classification (GTDB taxonomy): domain Bacteria; phylum Pseudomonadota; class Gammaproteobacteria; order Pseudomonadales; family Pseudomonadaceae; genus Aquipseudomonas; species Aquipseudomonas gingeri_C. Next base: position 520,305 of record NZ_JACAOS010000001.1, read on the forward strand.
GGCCCCCAGGCCAAAACGGGCATAGAGTCGATAGCGTACCGAACCACCGGAGAGCAGTGACAGGCCGATGGCATTGCCGATGGCGAAGGCAGTGAAACCGCCGAGTACCAGGGTGCGCTTGGGCAGCTGCACGTCGGCGTAGCGACTGGCAGACCATTCATAACCCAGGAGGATAATGAAGCCGATGGCGGTCGCTGCCAGGGCGCCGCCCAGGGCCGGTTTGGGCACGCTGAGAATCGAATCGTGCAGGGCGTCCAGGTCGAGTTCAATCAACAGGTGACGACAGGCGATCAAGGCGATGGCGAACAGAAACAGGGTGACGGCCAAGCCGACGGACTGCCGGTACTTGCTCAACAGATCCAGCCAACGGAGACGGTTGGCGGTGATCGGGTGTGTCGCTGTAACAGTATCGTGTGGTTCGGACGAGTTGGCGCGCATCAATCACCTCGAGGATTGTGCGCGACAGGATGGGGGTATCCAGCCAAGTTACCAATCCCTATGGACAAAATAAGTGCAAATATTAACGTGTCTGGCCGTTGTACGGCGACCCACGCCCCGGGCTGTTGTAGAGGAAGTTTGTTGCGGATTCAGCTTAGCCTGTGCAGCCATTGACTGCGGTATCCGTCGAGGGTTCGATCCTTACTGTAATGATCGGATGAAAGTTTTTTCGGCGGATACAAAAAAGGCCACTCTTTCGAGCAGCCTTTTCTGATATTTGGTTGCGGGAGCCGGATTTGAACCGACGACCTTCGGGTTATGAGCCCGACGAGCTACCAGACTGCTCCATCCCGCGTCTGTGTGGCGGCATTCTACAGCCGAACGGCGAGGTGTCAACCGTTAATGGTCCATTTGGTCAAAATAATGCGCAAAGCCTCGATTTGGCCGGTCGCCTTCAGTAAGTGTCCGACAATCAAGGTTTTTTAACTCGGGGTGGAAAAACAGGCACGCACAAAAAAGGCCACTCTTTCGAGTAGCCTTTTTTGATGTTTGGTTGCGGGAGCCGGATTTGAACCGACGACCTTCGGGTTATGAGCCCGACGAGCTACCAGACTGCTCCATCCCGCGTCTGTGTGTCGGCATTCTACAGAGAAACGCCAGGCTGTCAAACCCTAATTAAGAAAAACCTCTTTATTGTTCAAATGCTTAGCGTTCAGAACGGACCCTGCGGCGAGCCTCCGGGCCATGCCGTGCAAGGCTTACAGCTCTATCAGGGACCGGGTTTCGATTGAGAAACTAAATTCAAAAGGGTGTTTTCCTACGGCTAAAGAGGAAGAATCAAACTACTGGTGCTATATACAGGTGCTGGTGAGATACTGTCGGCCTGTAGCGTTTCCGCTCCCTGAATGAACCCGTGTTTTCATGACGCAACGCAAAATCATCCACGTCGACTGTGATTGCTTCTACGCCGCCATCGAGATGCGTGATAACCCGAGCCTGGCCGGCAAGCCCATGGCTGTGGGGGGATCGGCGGATCGGCGCGGGGTGATTGCCACCTGCAATTACGAGGCGCGGGCCTTTGGTGTGCGTTCGGCAATGTCGTCGCGGCATGCCTTGAGCCTGTGTCCGGACCTGGTCATCGTCAAGCCGCGCATGGATGCCTATAAGGAGGCGTCGAAGGATATCCAGGCGATCTTTCGCGACTACACCGACCTGATCGAACCCTTGTCCCTGGATGAAGCTTACCTGGATGTGTCCGACAGCCCGCACTTTGCCGGCAGCGCGACACGTATCGCCCAGGACATCCGGCGTCGGGTGTCGAAACAATTGCACATCACCGTTTCTGCCGGAGTGGCGCCGAACAAGTTCCTGGCCAAGATCGCCAGCGACTGGAAAAAGCCCAATGGGTTGTTTGTGATCACGCCGGACCAGGTGGAGGATTTTGTCGCCGGCTTGCCGGTCAAGAAACTGCACGGGGTGGGCAAGGTCACGGCGGACAAGCTCGGGCGGCTGGGGATTGTCGATTGCCTGCAATTGCGCGAGTGGGGCAAGTTGGCCCTGGTCCGTGAGTTCGGCAGTTTTGGCGAGCGACTGTGGGGGCTGGCCCGTGGGATCGATGAGCGGCTGGTGCACAACGACAGTCGGCGGCAGTCGGTCAGTGTCGAAAATACCTACGATGCCGACCTGCCGGACCTTGCCAGTTGCCTGGAAAAACTCCCCGAACTGATGGAAACCCTTGCCGGACGCATTGCCCGGCTCGACAGCAGCTATCGACCGGGCAAGCCGTTCGTCAAAGTGAAGTTCCACGACTTCACCCAGACGACCCTGGAGCAGGCTGGGGCAGGGCGGGATCTGGAGAGTTATCGGCAGTTGCTGAGCCAGGCCTTTGCCCGAGGGGAGCGGCCGGTACGGTTGCTGGGGATCGGCGTGCGTTTGCAGGATTTGCGCGGTGGTCATGAGCAACTGGAGTTGTTCAGTCAGTGAGGCGGTCCTGTCGATACCGTCCTGCTCGTTAACGTACCACGATGATCGACGCGGTCCCTGTAGGAGCTGGCTTGCCAGCGATGAGGCCCTTGAGTCTTGCGGTGTTCTTGCTGACGCCATCGCCAGCAAGCCGTCTCCCACAGATTTTGTCTTCTTTCCGAGTGCCTTAGTGGGCCTCGGGATCCGCGACCAGTCGCCCGGTTTTTCTGGTCAGGGTCTTGAGAAACTCACGCTGCAACTCGGGATCGTTGCGGGTCAGTTCGATCAGGCTCTGTTCCAGTTCGCTGGCTTCGTCTTCCAGCCCCAACTCTGACAAGCGCTTGACCCGATGCACCCATTGGTTGACGTCGTCACCCTCCAGGTCGTTGTAGATCAGGTCGTGGGCTTCCAGCAGTTTGCCGCGCAGGGTGCTGCTGATGGACAGGCTTGAATCCGAATGGATTTGCCCCTGGGCATCTTCCACGCGGATCTGCAGATTGCCGATGCGATACAGGTCCTGCTCGGCAAACGGGCTGTCCAGCAGGTTGAGGCGCAGCACGCCGTTGCGGTCGGTGGTCAGTTCCGCGGTCTGCTTGCCGGCGACGACTTCCACCGGTCGTTCCGACCAGGGCGGGCTTGAGTATTCCGTGCGTTTGTCACGCTGGACGTCCTCGACCCCGGCAAGGTTACGCTGGGCACGCCCGCCGGACTCGACGTTCATGAACGGATTGAGGCCGTCGATGCCGTCCTTGAGCCAGCCATGGGTCATGCTGTCCGGCAGGTGACCGAGGGCAAAGATATTCGCCACATTGGCGCCGACGCCGCCGACCAGTGCCACGGCGCCCAGGGGCATTTCATAGACCTTGCGCCAGCCTTGATACGGCGTGTAGCGGTCATAGCGACGGGTGACGTCGAACTCGGTGACTTCGAAGGTCTTCTGCTCGTGAATCCGCACGCGGCGTTGCGGCAGCTCAAGGATCTTGGGGTCGCCGACATCGATCTGCAAATTATGCGCGAGCAGTTTGCGCTCGATGCGCTCTTCATGCTCGCTGCTTTGTGACATGTGATTGGCGCAGCCGCTGACCAGCAGGGCGCCGCACAGTGCGGCGCCCCCGAGGGCTAAGGTACTTCGATTGAACATGGGCGCTCTATCTGGACTCAGCGACGGATACGGGCCTGAAGGAACGACAGCACTTCGGCGACCGGCAGCGCGTGCGCCTCGGCCTCGGTGCGGCTCTTGTATTCCAGGTTGCCTTCGGCCAGGCCGCGGTCGCTGACCACGATCCGATGGGGGATGCCGACCAGTTCCATGTCCGCAAACTTGATGCCCGGGCTGGTTTTCTTGTCGCGGTCGTCCAGCAGCACTTCGAAGCCGGCGGCCGTCAGTTCGGCGTAGAGCTTGTCGGTGGCTTCGCGAACCAGTTCGGTCTCGTAGCGCAGCGGTACCAGGGCGATTTGGAACGGCGCGAGGGAGTCGCTCCAGATGATGCCGTTGGCGTCGTTGTTCTGTTCGATGGCGGCGGCGACCACGCGGGAAACACCGATACCGTAGCAGCCCATGGTCAGGGTGACCGGCTTGCCGTTCTCGCCCAGGACCTGGCACTTCATTGCTTCGCTGTACTTGGTGCCCAGCTGGAAGATATGGCCGACTTCGATGCCGCGCTTGATCTCCAGGGTGCCCTTGCCGTCCGGGCTCGGATCGCCGGCCACGACGTTACGCAGGTCGGCCACGGTCGGTACGGGCAGGTCACGTTCCCAGTTGACGCCGAAGTAGTGCTTGTCGTCGATGTTGGCACCGATACCGAAGTCGCTCATCAGCTCGACCGAACGGTCGATGATGATTGGCAGCGGCAGGTTCAGCGGGCCGAGGGAACCGGCGCCAGCGCCGATGGCGTCACGCAGTTCGGCGTCGGAGGCCATGACCAGCGGGCTGGCGACGCCTGGCTGGTTGCCGGCCTTGATTTCGTTCAGTTCGTGGTCGCCACGGATGATCAGGGCAATCAGCTTGCCGGCTTCTTCGGCGTGGACGATCAGGGTCTTGACGGTCTTTTCGATCGCCAGGTTGTAGCCTTCAACCAACTGCGCAATGGTTTTCGCGTCAGGGGTGTCGACCAGGCGCAGCGCTTCGCTCGGTGCCGCGCGGGAGGTTTCGCGAGGCACGGCTTCGGCTTTCTCGATGTTCGCTGCGTACTCGGAGCCGTTGCTGAAGACGATATCGTCTTCGCCGGACTCGGCCAGTACGTGGAACTCATGGGAACCGGCGCCACCGATGGAGCCGTTGTCCGCTTCCACCGGGCGGAACTTCAGGCCCAGGCGGGTAAAGACATTGCAGTACGCCTGGTGCATGCGGTCGTAGGTGACCTGCAGCGAGGCCTGGTCGGCGTGGAAGGAGTAGGCGTCCTTCATGATGAACTCGCGACCGCGCATCAGGCCGAAGCGTGGACGGATTTCGTCACGGAATTTGGTCTGGATCTGGTACAGGTTGATCGGCAGCTGCTTGTAGCTGCTCAGCTCGTTGCGGCACAGATCGGTGATCACTTCTTCGTGGGTCGGGCCGGCGCAGAAGTCACGATCGTGGCGATCTTTCAGGCGCAGCAGCTCAGGGCCGTATTGTTCCCAGCGACCGGATTCCTGCCACAGTTCAGCCGGTTGGATACCGGGCATCAGCACTTCCAGGGCACCGGCGGCGTTCATTTCCTCGCGCACGATGGCTTCGACCTTGCGCATTACGCGCAGGCCCATGGGCAGCCAGGTGTACAGGCCGGAAGCGAGTTTGCGGATCATCCCGGCACGCAGCATCAGCTGGTGGCTGATCACGACCGCATCGGAAGGCGTTTCTTTCTGTGTGGCGAGCAAATATTGACTGGTGCGCATGGTTGGCCGTTGTCGCTTGCTGATGACTGAAAATGACTGGGCATTGTACGGGTGTGATTCGGCGACGTACAGGCGTGTCGCCGCGCCGCCCTGGGGAAGGGCGGTGGCGTCCAGTGTTTACGGGGTTTCTTCGCCGACGGCGGCGGGCATCGCGCCTTCGCCACGACTGGATTGATACCAGTGGATGGCAATCAGGATCAGGGTCGGGATGCCCATCACGGCGGTAATGATGAAGAACTTGTGGTAGCCGAACTTTTCCACCATCACCCCGGAATAGCCGCCGATCAAGCGCGGCAGCAGGAGCATGATCGAGCTGAGCAGGGCGTACTGGGTCGCGGAGAACTTCAGGTTGGTCAGGCTCGACAGGTAGGCGACGAAGGCCGAGGTCGCCATGCCTGAACTGAAGTTGTCCAGGGAGATGGTGACGATCAGCATCTTCAGGTTCGGGCCCATGTCGGCCAGCAGCATGAACAGCAGGTTGGTCGCCGCCGAGGCCGCACCACCGATGAACAGGATCGGCAGGATGCCAAAGCGCACGATCAGCAGCCCGCCCATGCCGGCCCCCAGCAGGGTCATGATCAGGCCGAAGATCTTGCTGACCCCGGCGATCTGGTCCTTGGTGAAACCCTGGTCGATATAGAACACGTTGGCCATCACGCCCATCACCGTGTCCGACATCCGGTAGGTGGCGATCAGCCCCAGCAACAGCAGGGCCTGCCAGCGATAACGGACGATAAAGTCATTGACCGGTGTCAGCACCGGAGCCAGGCCGCGGCGGCCCATGCTCGACAGGCAGAGGGTAGTGAGGATGGTGTAGAGGATGGCCCGCAGGAAGGCGCGGTCTTCCAGCAGCAGGTCGAGCATGCTCCGGCCCTGGAACAGCACGCTGGCGAAATCGGTGTTGTAGAGCTGGGTGAACATCGCCGGCACCGAGACCAGCAGGATGATCAGCACGAAGACCGAGGACAGCTGGTGGACGAAACTGTAGCGCCCGGCGGACAGCTGGGTTCGCAGCGGCACTGGCGGTTCGCGCATGAAGAAGGTAGTGAGCAGCGCCGGGATCATCAGCAGGCCGAACAGCACGTAGGTGCCGGTCCAGGCCGAGTGTTTATAGCTGAAGCCGGTGGAGCCGAAACCCTCGGCGAAAAACAGCGCGCCGGCGGTGGCCAGCAGGGCCGCGACCCGATAGCCGGACATATAGCTGGCGGCGAGGGCGGCTTGCTGGCTGTCGTTGGCGATTTCCAGGCGATAAGCGTCCACCGCGATGTCCTGGGTCGCGGAGGCGAATGCCACGATCACGGCAATGGCGATCAGCCAGGACAGGTGTTTCTGTGGGTCGCAGAAACCCATGCCGATCAAACCGAGAACGATCAGGATCTGCGCCAGCACCAGCCAGGAGCGTCGCCGTCCGAGTTTGCCGAGCAGGGGCAGGCGCCATTGGTCGAGCAAAGGCGACCAGACCCATTTGAAGGCATAGGCCAAGCCGATCAGGCTGGCATAACCGATGGTCTCGCGTGCGACGCCGGCTTCACGCAGCCAGACGGAAAGCGTGGAGAACACCAACATATAAGGCAGACCGGCGGCGAAACCGAGCAGCAAGAGCACGAGTGTCGATGGGCTGGCATAAGCGGCGAGCGCGGCGCGCCAGGTTTTACGGGGCATGGGCTGGAATCTGCCTCAGGTTAGCGGAAACAAAGCGCGCACTCTAACCGCTGTGCTCTATCGGGCGCCAGCCATGGCGCTTGATATCGACACGATTGTTCAGGACCGTGAGGCCTTCAGTCCGCAGCCGGGCGCGTTGTTCGTCACCGGATGGGCTGCCGGCCGGCAGGCTGATCCGACCACCGGCACCCAGTACCCGGTGCCAGGGCAGGCGCGTGTCGGCGGGTAATTGGCTCAAGGTCCGACCGACCCAGCGCGCGGCACGCCCCAGGCCCGCCAGCTCGGCGAGCTGGCCATAGGTCACGACCCGTCCTTCGGGGACTTGCGCCAGGGTCAGGTAGAGGGCCGTGCGGCGCATCTGCGCAGGGCTTTCGACGGCGCTGTCTTCGTTCATTGGGGGCAGTCCTGTTCAGGGATCTGGCTGCTGATGTAGGTCATTTCTGCAAGTTGAGAGTGATTATTGAACTAGGACGTTGTTCAGTCGGTCCCTCCTTGGTCAAGGCATTACCCTACCCTGAGGGATAATGCCGGTTTTTTTCCGCAAACCCGAGTCCTCTCTCTGCTTATGTTATCCAGAACCCTGCTGTGCCTTGCTGTTGTCAGCGCCTCGACGCCGTTGCTGGCCGATACCGTCTGGCTGAAGAACGGCGATCGCCTGAGCGGAAAGATCACGCTGTTCGACGGTGGCAAGCTGCTGATCCAGACCGACTACGCCGGGGCGATCCCGGTGGACTGGAAGCAGGTCAAGACCCTGGAAAGCGACCAGGAACTGCTGGTCAAGCAGTCTGCCTACACGGGCGAGAAAGCCAAGTCCCTGCGCGCAGCGGCCGATGGCAAGGTCACGCTGATCAATGGCGAGGCGCCGAAAACCGTCGATCTCGCGAGTATCCAGCAGATCATCAAGCCCAAGCCGGTGATCGAAGACCTGGTGTGGAAGGGCAATGTCGACCTGGCCCTGGACTACAAGCGGGCGGACCAGGACACCGACGACTACGACATTGCTTTCAAGACCACCGCTCGCCACGGTGCTTGGCGACATAACGCCCAGGGGGAGTACAACCGCGAGTTGCAGACCGGTGTCGTGACCACCAACAACTGGAACGTCGAGTATGCCCTGGACCGCTTTATTACCGAGAAGTGGTTCTGGCAGGGGCGCCTGACCTACAAGCGTGACCTGGTGGAAGACCTGTCGCGCCAACGCATCGTCGGTACCGGCCCGGGCTACCAGTTCTGGGACGATGAGCTGGGGGCTTTTTCCCTCGGCTCGCTGCTCAACAATACCGACTACGAATACTCTGATGGCGAGAAGAAGAACTTCTATTCCCTGGGCATGAAATGGGACTACAACCGTTATCTGGTGGGCAAGACCGTGCAGTTCTTCACCAACGGTGAAGTCGGCAGACCGCTGAGCGGGCCTTCGCAGTATTCCCTCGACGCCCAGATGGGCCTGCGCTACAAGATCACCGACTGGGCCTCGCTGAACCTCAAGGCCGAACGCAACGTCGTCCAGGGCGATGCCGAAACCAGCCTGAACAAGACCCGCTACACGGCAGGCTTCGGCGTGGTCTGGTAACGCACGGAACCTCGCCGACCCTGGCATCCGTCGTGGATAACGTTTACTTTGTCATTGATTTTCATTCGCAAGTCTCAAGGCTTGCCGACGGTGTCTGACGAGGAGTCAAAAGGTGAGCGTTGAAGTTGCCAAGAATGCCCGCGAGCTGCTGCTCAAGGAGTACCGGGGTGTGTTGTCCACGCACTCCAAGGCCATGCCCGGTTTCCCGTTTGGCTCCGTGGTGCCTTATTGCCTTGACGACCAGGGGCGGGCACTGATCCTGATCAGCCGGATCGCCCAGCACACCCATAACCTGCAGAAGGACCCCAAGTGTTCCCTGCTGGTGGGAGAACGCGAAGCCGCGGATATCCAGGCGGTCGGTCGCCTGACCTACCTGGCCGAGGCCGAAAAGCTCAGCGATCCCGAAGCGATTGCAGCCGCGGCCGAGCGCTACTATCGCTACTTCCCAGACTCGCAGAGCTACCATGAGGCGCACAACTTCGATTTCTGGGTGCTCAACCCGGTGCGGCACCGCTACATCGGCGGTTTCGGCGCGATCCACTGGCTGGATCAGGTGACCCTGGCCAACCCCTTCGCTGGCAAGGCCGAAATCAGCATGGTCGAGCATATGAACAGCGACCACGCCAAGGCCATCGCCCACTACGTCGCCCTGGCCGGCCTGCCGGATGCGGTACCGGCGCAACTGGCGGGTATCGACACCGAAGGTATGCACCTGCGCATCGGCCAGGCGCTGTACTGGTTGCCCTTCGAAGCGTCTTGCAACACGCCGACACAAGTTCGCGAAGCCTTGGTTTCCCTGGCTCGCGCCGAGCATTGGCCAAAAAAGGAAGTGGCTTCAGCTTGAATTCACGAACGGTTGACGTCATCTAAGGTTAAGTGGAAGGTATTCTTCCGTAGAGGAACCATTTGATGCGCGCTTTTCTATTGCTCTTTCTGCTGTTTCCGGTGCTAGAGCTGTATGTATTCTTCCAGGTCAGCACCGCGATCGGGTTTTTCCCGGCCCTGGCGCTGATCATTCTCGGTTCGATGCTGGGTGTGCTGGTCCTGCGGGTCGCGGGGATCGCCACGGCGTTGCGGGCACGGGAAAGCCTGAGCCGTGGCGAACTGCCGGCACAGACCATGCTCGAGGGCCTGATGCTGGCCCTGGGTGGCGGCTTGATGTTGTTGCCGGGCTTTATCAGCGACATCATCGGCCTGGTCCTGCTGTTGCCGATGACCCGCCGCCTGCTGGCCGACCGCATGCGTCGGCGTGTCGAAGAGCAGGCGCTGCGTCAACGGGCTTTTGCCGACGACCTGCAGCCGCGTGGTCCGTCGGGGTCGGCACCGGCCACCAGCCGGCAACCCCAGGTGATCGAAGGCGAGTTTGAACACCGCGATTCCTGATCGTCACTGGATCGACACGGCACCTTCGGGTGCCGTGTTGGTTTTCGGCGCTCCAAGGTAAAAAAAACGTCACTCTGCCCTTGAAATAGCCTTTGGTGACCTTATGTAACGGTCACCGCAAGGTTTTGGCGAAAATCGCCAGACAGTCTTTCGCGGTTCGCTTGGCGAGCCGCAACCGGCAACGCCGGATTTGCTAAACCGGTCGGTATCGACATCGACCCTTGAAAACCATAATTAGGAGAGATCGACAATGAAGCTTCGTCCTCTGCATGACCGCGTCGTCATCCGTCGCAGCGAAGAAGAGAAGAAAACCGCAGGCGGTATCGTGCTGCCAGGTTCGGCTGCCGAGAAAGCCAACCACGGTGAAATTCTTGCTGTAGGTACCGGCCGCGTGCTGGACAACGGTGAAGTCCGTGCGCTGGCTGTGAAAGTGGGTGACAAGGTTGTGTTCGGCCCTTACTCCGGCAGCAACACTGTGAAAGTAGACGGCGAAGACCTGTTGGTAATGGCTGAGAACGAGATTCTCGCTGTTATCGAAGGCTGATTCCCGCTCATTTTTCCCGCTACGACAAAGTATTCAAGGAATTACGATCATGGCTGCTAAAGAAGTTCTGTTTGGCGACTCCGCTCGCAAGAAAATGCTCAAAGGCGTCAACGTCCTGGCTGACGCGGTAAAAGCGACCCTGGGCCCGAAAGGCCGTAACGTGATCATCGAGAAGAGCTTCGGCGCTCCGACCATCACCAAGGACGGCGTTTCCGTTGCCAAGGAAATCGAGCTGAAAGATCGCTTTGAAAACATGGGCGCGCAGCTGGTCAAGGACGTTGCTTCCCGTGCCAACGATGACGCAGGCGACGGTACCACCACCGCCACCGTACTGGCTCAGTCGATCGTCAACGAAGGCCTGAAGGCTGTCGCTGCCGGCATGAACCCGATGGACCTGAAGCGCGGCATCGACAAGGCGACCATCGCCATCGTCAAAGAGCTCAAAGCCCTGTCCAAGCCTTGCGCTGACACCAAGGCCATCGCTCAGGTCGGCACCATCTCCGCCAACTCCGACAGCACCATCGGCGACATCATTGCCGAAGCCATGGAAAAAGTCGGTAAAGAAGGCGTGATCACCGTTGAAGAAGGCTCGGGCCTGGAAAACGAACTGTCGGTTGTAGAAGGCATGCAGTTCGACCGTGGCTACCTGTCCCCGTACTTCGTCAACAAGCCAGAGACCATGACCGCCGAACTGGACGGTCCACTGATCCTGCTGGTCGACAAAAAGATCTCCAACATCCGCGAAATGCTGCCAGTGCTGGAAGCCGTTGCCAAAGCCGGCCGTCCACTGCTGATCGTGGCCGAAGACGTTGAAGGCGAAGCCCTGGCGACTCTGGTTGTGAACAACATGCGCGGTATCGTCAAGGTCGCAGCCGTCAAGGCTCCGGGTTTCGGCGATCGTCGCAAGGCCATGCTGCAGGACATCGCTGTCCTGACCGGCGGCACCGTGATCTCCGAAGAGATCGGCCTGAGCCTGGAAAGCGCCACCCTGGAGCACCTGGGCAACGCCAAGCGCGTGACCCTGTCCAAGGAAAACACCATCATCGTTGACGGTGCTGGCGTACAAGGCGATATCGAAGCGCGTATCACCCAGATCCGTGCCCAGGTTGCCGACACTTCCTCCGACTACGACCGTGAAAAACTGCAAGAGCGTCTGGCCAAGCTGTCCGGCGGCGTTGCAGTGATCAAGGTTGGCGCCGGTTCCGAAGTTGAAATGAAAGAGAAGAAAGCCCGCGTTGAAGACGCCCTGCACGCTACCCGTGCGGCCGTTGAAGAAGGCGTGGTACCTGGCGGTGGCGTGGCTCTGGTTCGCGCTCTGCAGGCAATCTCCGAGCTGAAAGGCGACAACTCCGATCAGAACGTCGGTATCCAGTTGCTGCGTCGCGCTGTTGAAGCGCCACTGCGCCAGATCGTTGCCAACTCCGGTGACGAGCCAAGCGTTGTGGTCGACAAGGTCAAGCAAGGCGCGGGTAACTTCGGTTACAACGCAGCGACCGGCGAATACGGCGACATGATCGAAATGGGTATCCTGGACCCGGCTAAAGTGACTCGTTCGGCTCTGCAAGCGGCTTCGTCGATTGCCAGCCTGATGATCACCACCGAAGCCATGATCGCCGAGATCAAGGAAGACGCACCAGCTGGCGGCGCTATGCCAGACATGGGCGGCATGGGCGGTATGGGCGGCATGATGTAAGTCGGCCCCACCCCTGCAAAAAGAGCCCTGGCCATTGGCCGGGGCTTTTTTATTGGGGCTGGGCAGCGGCAAGCTGTAAGCTTCGAGCCGCAAGCTTTTAGCTCTGTTGCTTTTAGCTTGCAGCTTGTGGCTTGTTTGACCGCTACCGCATACAGAGAGAGTACCCATGCGAATTCTACTGGTTGAAGACAACCGCGATATCCTCGCCAACCTGGCTGATTACCTGGGGCTTAAAGGCTATACCGTGGACTGTGCGCAGGATGGCTTGTCGGGCTTGCACCTGGCCGCCACCGAGCACTACGACCTGATCGTGCTGGACATCATGTTGCCCGGGATCGATGGCTTCACCCTGTGCAAGCGCCTGCGTGAAGATGCCCGGCGCGATACCCCGGTGATCATGCTCACCGCCCGCGACCAGCTGGATGACCGTCTGCAGGGCTTCAAGTCCGGTGCCGACGACTACCTGCTCAAACCGTTCGCCTTGTCGGAACTGGCCGCGCGGATCGAAGCGGTGCTGCGTCGGGCCCAGGGCGGTGGCCGTCGGGCCCTCCAGGTCGGCGACCTGAGCTACGACCTCGATACCCTGGAAGTGACCCGCGAAGGGCGCCTGCTCAAGCTCAACCCCGTGGGCCTGAAGCTGCTGGCGGTGCTGATGCAGAAAAGCCCCCATGTGTTGCGTCGTGAAGTCCTCGAGGAAGCCCTGTGGGGTGACGATTGCCCGGACAGCGACAGCCTGCGCAGTCACGTCCACCAATTGCGCCAGGTGATCGACAAGCCTTTCGAAAAACCGTTGCTGCAGACCGTGCATGGCGTCGGCTATCGCCTGGCCGAAGGCCGCGATGGAGTTTAAACAGAGCCTCGCCCAGCGGATCATCATCGCTTTTGCACTGATGAGCGCCCTGGTGGCGGGGACGTTTGCCCTGGGCATCGTGGCAACGGTTCACCTGGTTGAGGAAAAGCTGATTTCCGCAGGCCTGGGGGGCGATCTCCAGCGTCTGTTGCTGATGGACAGCGTCAACGACTGGAATCACCGGCCCGAGCCCGACCAGCTGTTCTATTTCAGCGGCGGCCCGGGGGATTTCGCCCTGCCCAGGGATCTGCGTCATCTGGACGCCGGGTTCCACGAGGTCTTTCGCGACCAACTGTCCTACCACGCGATGGTCGAAGTGGTCGACGGACGGCGTTATGTGCTGTTGCAGGACCAGAGTGATTTCGAAGAGCGTGAGCGGGTACTGTTTGCCGTGGTGCTGGTGGGTTTTGTCCTGGCCCTGGCCCTGGCGGTGTTCCTCGGCTGGATCCTCGCCCGGCGGGTGATGGCTCCGGTGGTGCGGCTGGCCCGTCAGGTGCGCCATCGCGACCAGTTGCTCGGCCTGGCACCGCCCTTGGCGCCCGACTATGCCGCCGACGAAGTGGGCGAGCTGGCGGTGGCGTTCGACGCCACCCTCGGCCGCTTGCGCGACGCCCTGACCCGCGAGCGTCTGTTCACCAGCGACGTCAGTCATGAGTTGCGTACACCGCTGATGGTGCTCGCGACCTCCTGCGAACTGCTGCTGGAAAACCCGGCCGTCGACCAGCGTGGACGCAATCAGGTAGAGCGCATCGCCCGGGCTTGCGAGGAAATGCGCGAGCTGGTGCAGACCTTCCTGATGCTCGCCCGGGCTCAGCGCGAGGATGCCAGTATGTCGCCGCAGGTCTCCTTGAGCCGGGTGGCGGACGACCTGATCGGCCTGTGGCGAACGCCGATTGAAGAGAAAGGCCTGCAACTGATCGTCGATCCCGGTAACCCACCGGATACCCGCTATAACGCCACCTTTCTGCAGGCCGTGATGGGCAACCTGCTGCGCAATGCCCTGCACTATACCGACCAGGGCTTTATCCGCCTTACCCTGGAGCCCGCCGGATTCGTGGTGGAAGACAGCGGCGTGGGGATTCCCGAAGAGAAGCGTGAAGCCATGTTCCAGCCTTTTGTGCGCGGTAATGAACAGCGCGGTGAAGGCCTCGGGCTGGGTCTGTCGCTGGTCCAGCGGATCTGCGAAAACCAGGGTTGGCACGTTAGCCTGACCACCATGGAACCCAGTGGCTGCCGTTTTCATGTCGATTTGGGCCGGGCCGATATTTGAGCGGATACAAAATTCAACTGGGGATGAGCCGTCAGCAGGTCCCCCTGGACTGCTCTGCGCGGTATGCTGCGTGGCGTATCGGCATGCTGCACACGCGCTGAGACAGGCAAAATGATCTCAAACGGCTACGACGCCACTCGTCGTTGAGTGCCACGGCACAGGGAAAACTGAGCTATTTTGAGGAGAGATGTTCAGCAATACCATCAAAGGCTTATGGTAATGAAGTTAGAAGTCGCTCGAGGTTTGTTTTTGGTCAGCGCATTGTCTGTGGCTTCTCTGGCCCTGGTGGCCTGGGAGCAGCCCGGTCCTCAAGTGCTGACTGCAGCGGTCGGTGCCGGGCATTGTCCTTTGCCACGTGCGGCCAAAGCGGCCGACGCCAAACCCGATCACGATCTGCTGTTGTTCATGTTCGGCCTTTCCCAAGGGCTCAAGCCGCAAAGTTGAAATCGTCCTGTCCGTCTCCCAGGCCTCGCATTGATCGAGGCCTTTTTTATGGGCGCCGTTTGCTCGATTCAACATCGGCTTTCGGACGCCATGGACCAGGATTGGATCCATAAGTTCTTGTTTACCTGCTTGGGCGTGTAAGCCATTGCTTACATCTTGCGTAAGCGATCGAGGATAATTTTCCGTCTCGATTACTGAGTATTTCAATTAAACAATTGAAATATATGGTTTTTTTATACTAATAATGGATCCAATGTGGGGGAGATGGCACTTTGGATCCTGTTGCAGCCGCTCAGAAAGTCTTTAATATCGCCCCTGTGTCGACGGATAGACACGGCGATCAAGGACAGATTGCTGGAAGGAACATCGCGGGATGCGATTCATCAGGATGATGAAAGGGAAAAAAGGGACTAGGGAAAAAATGTGGGCGGGTCATACCGCCCCTTTTTTTTGCCTGTAGAAAAGTGAAAACACAAAAAAAGGCCCGCAAGGGGCCTTTTAGTCGAACGCAATCCAATCAGCGTTCGAGATCCTTGATCTTGCCTTTTTTGCCATCCCACTCTTCAGCGTCCGGCAGCGATTCTTTCTTTTCAGTGATGTTGGGCCAGATCTCGGCCAGCTCAACGTTCAACTGAATGAACTCTTGCATGTCCTCCGGGACTTCATCCTCGGAGAAAATAGCCACAGCAGGGCATTCCGGCTCGCAAAGCGCGCAGTCGATGCACTCATCCGGGTGAATGACCAGGAAGTTCGGGCCTTCGTAAAAGCAGTCCACCGGACAGACTTCTACGCAGTCGGTGTACTTGCACTTGATGCAGTTGTCGGTGACGACGAAGGTCATTTCTAATTCTCTCCTCAGGCGGCGGCAGCGAAACCCGATCGAAATGGGCTCGCCAGGTTCAGGAGCGATAGTCTGCGAACCAGGCTAATAGTTCGCAGCATCCCAAACCGCGCGAGATTCTAGCAGCTTGCAGCCCGCTGCGTTAGATCCGTGTCTTTAATGTATAGAGCATTTCCAATGCACGACGCGGCGTCAGGTCATCGAGGTTGAGTTTGGCCAGTTCATCCAGGACCGGGTGAGGCAGGCTGGCAAACATGTCGCTTTGCATCGGCGCGGCCGGTTTTCCGGGTTTGGCCACCGGGACTTCATGGGGCAGGCTGGTGGTTTCCAGGCGGCTCAGGTGTTCGCGGGCACGGGTGATCACATCACTCGGCACGCCGGCCAGCTGCGCCACCGCCAGGCCGTAGCTCTGGCTGGCTGGGCCGGGGAGCACGTGGTGGAGGAAAACGATGCGCTCATTGTGCTCGGTGGCATTGAGATGCACGTTGGCCACCAATGGCTCGTTTTCTGGCAGCACGGTCAGTTCGAAGTAGTGGGTGGCGAACAGGGTGTAGGCCCGCAGTTGCGCGAGACGTTCCGCCGCCGCCCAGGCCAGGGACAGGCCGTCGAAGGTGCTGGTGCCGCGCCCGACTTCGTCCATCAGCACCAGGCTGCGCTCGGTGGCGTTGTGCAGGATGTTGGCGGTTTCGCTCATTTCGACCATGAAGGTCGAACGTCCACCGGCCAGGTCATCACTGGAACCGATCCGGGTGAAGATCCGGTCTACCAGGGACAACTCGCAACTGGCTGCCGGCACGAAGCTGCCGATATGGGCCAGCAACACGATCAGGGCGGTCTGACGCATGTAGGTGGATTTACCGCCCATATTCGGACCGGTGATCACCAGCATGCGGGTATTGTCGTCGAGTGCCAGGTCGTTGGCCACGAACGGTGTAGTCAGCACCTGCTCGACCACCGGGTGACGTCCCTGGCTGATGCGCATGCACGGTTCATCGACAAAGCGTGGGCAGTTCAGGTCCAGGTTCAGTGCCCGTTCGGCCAGGTTGCTCAACACATCCAGCTCGGCCAGGGCCGCGGCGGTGTCCTGCAATGGCGGGAGTTCGCCGATCAGGGTTTCCAGCAAGGCTTCGTAGAGCATCTTCTCCCGGGCCAGGGCGCGGCTCTTGGCCGACAGCGCCTTGTCCTCGAACTCCTTGAGTTCCGGGGTGATAAAGCGCTCGGCGCCCTTGAGGGTCTGGCGTCGGATGTAGTCCGCCGGTGCCGATTCGGCCTGTTTGCTCGGCAATTCGATGAAATAGCCGTGGACCCGGTTGTAGCCGACCTTGAGGTTGGCCAGGCCGGTGCGGGCTTTTTCCCGGGCTTCCAGGTCGATAAGGAACTGCCCGGCGTTTTCGCTCAGCGACAGCAACTCGTCCAGTTCTGCGTCGTAGCCGGTTTTCAGGACGCCGCCGTCGCGGATGATCGCCGGCGGGTTATCGATGATGGCGCGCTCCAGCAGGATTGCCAGCTCCGGGTAGGTCTTGGTGGTGACAGCCAGTTGCTTGAGGTGTGGGGCGTCCAGTTCGAGCATCGCATCCTGCAACTGCGGCAGGGCGCCGAGGGCGTCGCGCAGGCGCGCCAGATCGCGAGGCCGGGCGTTGCGCAGGCCGATCCGCGCAAGGATCCGCTCGATGTCGCCGATTTCCTTGAGCTGCGGTTGCAGTTTTTCGAAGCGGTAGCTTTCCAGCAGGCACGTGATGGAGCTCTGGCGTGCTTGCAGGACCTTGAGGTCGCGTAACGGGCGGTTCAACCAGCGGGTCAGCAGGCGGCTGCCCATGGCGGTCTGGCAACGGTCGACCACCGATTGCAGGGTATTTTCGCGGCCGCCGGCGAGGTTGGTGTCCAGTTCCAGGTTACGGCGGCTGGCACCGTCGAGCACCACGGTGTCGTCCAGGCGCTCATGGCGCAGGCTGCGCAAGTGCGGCAGGGCGGTGCGCTGGGTTTCCTTGGCATAGCTGAGCAAGCAGCCGGCAGCGCCGATGGCCAGGGTCAGGGTCTCGCAGCCGAAGCCTTTGAGGTCTTGCACGGAAAATTGCTGGCAAAGACTTTTATGCGCGGAATCCCGTTCGAAATCCCACGGCGCGCGACGACGGGTCCCACGACGTTTCTCCGCAGGCAAGCCTTGCGGCCAGTCGTCCGGGATCATCAGTTCGACCGGATTGATCCGCTCCAGCTCCGCCAGCAGGTTTTCCCAGCCCTTGATTTCAAGGACCGTGAAGTTGCCGCTGGTGATGTCCAGCACGGACAGGCCGAACAAGCGCTCGTCACCGAGCACGGCGGCAATCAGGTTGTCGCGGCGCTCATCGAGCAGGGCTTCGTCGCTGACGGTACCGGGGGTGATGATCCGCACCACCTGACGCTCGACCGGCCCCTTGCTGGTGGCCGGATCGCCGATCTGTTCGCAGATCACCACCGACTCGCCGAGCTTCACCAGCTTGACCAGATAGCCCTCGAGGGAGTGGTAAGGAATCCCACACATCGGAATCGCCTGTCCGGCCGACTGCCCACGGGCGGTGAGGGTGATATCGAGCAGCTTGGCGGCCTTCTTCGCATCTTCATAGAAGATCTCGTAGAAGTCGCCCATGCGGTAGAACATCAGCTGGTCGGGGTGCTGGTTCTTCAGGCGCCAGTATTGCTGCATCATCGGGGTGTGGCTGGACAGGTCGGGGCTATTTTTACTCATCGGATACTTAGGCGGATTCGTTTTGAGTGGAGAGCAGAGTCGAGCGCCTGGCGCGGGACTTTTTCGATGGGAGCAAGGTTAACACGGGTGGTCGGATATCCGCTGAAGTGGCCTGTTGCAGACTGTGCGCGGAGGAAGGGATGAAGCCGGTGTCGGACTTCGTTCCGGCTGCGCTGAGGAACCGGATGCGGCGTCTTGCTCAGATCCGGTCCACACATTTTTCAGATATTACCGACGATCAATCACTGGACTCGATAACCCTCGAGTTCAGGGGTTGGACAGGGCGTGCGTTCATTGGATAAAGCCTTTGAAAGGCGGCGATCTGATCATGGGACAGCTCGACCGGTGTCTTCATGACTAGCCAGGTGACAC
This sequence comes from Pseudomonas gingeri, assembly GCF_013386165.1. Taxonomy (GTDB): domain Bacteria; phylum Pseudomonadota; class Gammaproteobacteria; order Pseudomonadales; family Pseudomonadaceae; genus Aquipseudomonas; species Aquipseudomonas gingeri_C. The sequence goes on from NZ_JACAOS010000001.1 coordinate 538,933, forward strand.
CGCTACTGCAAGGTGGTGTCGTCAATGAGCCCTGGTATTTGTAATAGCTGCTGTGAGGCGGGAGGACGCTGGCGGGATTGAAGGCCACAACTTCCGTGATTTTGCCAACATCCGGCAGTGTGTTGAAAACAGCTTCCAGGTTCTGGTTTTTTCTTCCCTCCTTGAATAGAACCGCCACGACGACAATCTGGCCGTCGTCAGAGTTGTGGACAAAATGCGCGTCCATCGGAAAGGACTTGCCGTCTATTTCCTCTTCGCTTGGGGTATGGAAGTGAAACTGCCTGAGTTCGAAGTCTTCATCGTCAAAGCGCAGCAGGCTGCCGCGGGCGACATTGATTTGAATCGTATGCCCGTTATTGGTTATTTCAGCGGCTTGAGGGGTGTACTGAAAAGACAGGCCGGGGAGTTTCGAGCTTTTCGCATGGTGGGTTTCAATGTTGACCGGTGACTGCTGCTTGCCAGTGCTGCAACTGATGTATTCCGGATCCACCTGACCCCAGTGGGTGGGGCCAACATTCCCCTCGTAACCCCAGGAGGCGGCGTGGCTGTTCAACGACAGGATGGCGAGTATCACGGATACGGCCACATTGGAGGTGTTCATGATGGTGGGTCTCGAGCAATGTCGAGACCCGAGCTTAAGATTCGGAAAAATAAGTAACTACTGTCAGAAATGACAGTTTTTAATACGGATTTGCGATGGGACTGATCGCTATTGGGCGGAAATAACGCTCCCGTCGCCCTTGGTGCGCATCGTGCGACTGTCTATGCATAAAATATGCAAATCAGCATTTGCCATTCCAGAAAAGCGCAAGCAATATGCGCCTTATGCAAATACGCAACGTTTCTACCGTCCTACGAGCGCAGCTCGATCGTCACGGGATCTCCCCCACGGAGCTTCACCGTCGTACCGGCGTGCCCCAATCCACCTTGTCGCGCATCCTCAGCGGGAAGATTGTCGATCCTTCGGACAAGCATATCTCGAAGATCGCCGAGTACTTCGGCATCAGCACCGACCAGTTGCGCGGACGCGCACCCGTGGCTGTTGCCCGGGATCAGGAACAGGGCACACCGCACTCCGAACTCAAGGATATAAGCCTGTGGGACGACGACACTCCCGTCGATGAAGACGAAGTGTCCGTCCCCTTTCTTCGCGAGGTTGAATTGGCTGCTGGATCAGGAAGATTCGTCATAGAAGAAAGCGAGAAGGCCAGCTTGCGCTTCGGTAAGCGCAGCCTGCGCCACAACGGCGTGCAGTTCGACCAGGCCAAGTGCGTGACCGTGCGCGGCAATAGCATGTTGCCGGTGCTACGCGACGGGGCCACGGTCGGGGTCAACGCGGGCAAGAGCGCCATCGGCGATATCGTCGATGGCGACCTCTATGCCATCAACCACAATGGTCAGCTACGGGTGAAGCAACTCTATCGCCTGCCAACCGGGATCCGCCTGCGCAGCTTCAACCGCGACGAGCATCCGGACGAGGACTACAGCTTCCAGGAGATCCAGGAAGAGCAGATCACCATCCTCGGTCACGTCTTCTGGTGGGGCATGTACGCCCGCTAACCCTCCCTGATTCAGAAAAAACCCACAGCGATGTGGGTTTTTTTTCGTCCGTAAAAAAGATCAAACCCTTGATCGGCGTGGCTTTCATGCGTCAGTGCATTTCTTGCGCATAAATAAATGCATTTGTGCATTGACTGTATATGCATACATGCATATTCTCTGTCCCAAGCCGGCCGGAAAGGTCAGCCAAAGGCAGCGATGCCGGGGGTAACCCGAAGCTCTTTAGTCGTACCGCTTCAAAGAACAGGCAGCGATGAACCGGCCTTAACGGTTCAGAGGGTTGGCAACTGACCCGGGTGTGCAGCGTAAAGCACCGTAAGCAGTTATCCGGCGGACAGGGTCGCGGTCGGAAGAACAATTTGAATCGATCCGTACCGCGCCAGTAGCGCCGAAAGATCAGGTGTCCGGCCACAGCCGCCATCGCCGAAAACGCGAGCGGCTCCAGGGCGGGGCATCAGGACCGCATTACTGAAAAGCCTGGGCGACCGGGCTTTTTGGAATGCCCACCGAACGCGGGCTCTCACGAGAACCCTTCACCTTGAACAACAAGCCCAAACCATCACCGGCCAATGAATGGCCTTTTTCTATTGCAGGAGGCGTGAGATGACGAACGAGCAACAAGCGTTGGTGGACATGCCTATCTGGCTGGTCATCTTGCTGGCCGTGGTCGGCGGGGTTTCCGGCGAAATGTGGCGCGCCGACAAGGACGGTGCCCGTGGCTGGGTACTGCTGCGGCGCCTGGTGCTGCGCTCCGGGGCCTGCATGGTCTGCGGTGTGTCGACCATCATGCTGCTGTATGCCGCCGGCGTGTCGATCTGGACCGCGGGTGCCTTTGGTTGTTTGACCGCCATGGCCGGAGCGGATGCCGCCATCGGTCTTTATGAACGCTGGGCGGCCAAGCGCCTGGGGGTGGACGAAGTGCCTCCCCCGGAGACCCGGCCGGAACAATAGCCGGATTATTGCCAACGGACTGGAGCCAGCGGGCCCGAGAGTAGGGCCCAGCCCGCAAGGACGCGGGCTTTCAGGAGGCGAATGATCGCCTGTCGAACCCGTCAATCGACGGGTTTTTTATTACCCGGTGAACCCCCATGAACATCACCCCGATCCTCACGCAACTGCGTGCTCAATGTCCCAGTCTTGCCCAACACATCTCGACCGGCCTTGATCTCGATCTGCTGCAAAGCAACACCACGCTCCAGACCCCGGCGGCATTCGTCACGGTGATCACCGACCTGGCAAGCACCGACGCCTCACAAAACGTCACCCGCCAAACCCTGACCGACCGCCTGGAACTGACCCTGGTACTCGACGCCAGCAATGGCACCCAAGCCTTCGACCAAGTCCACAGTCTGCGCGCCGAACTCTGGCGTGCCCTGGTCGGTTTCAAACCCGACACCTTCTACAACCCCATCGAATACGACGGCGGCGAACTGATCTCGGTCAATGCCAGCCGCCTGCTCTATCGCCTGCATTTCTTCGCCGAGTTCCAGCTGGGGCGCAATCGCTCCACGGACCCGGCCGAAACCTGGCACGAGCGTGAATTGGACGGCTTGCCGTCTTTTACCGGGGTCACGGTGAAGGTCGATGCCATCGACCCCGCCGACCCCAATCTGCACCGCCCAGGCCCCGACGGGCGCCTGGAGCTGACTTTCTCTGGAGACGTAACGCAATGACCCAACGCATCACCGTAGTGCCGGCCCCAGGCCGTGCCGTACCGGACCCGGAAGCCGGCGACCTGCTACCGCTCGAAGGCCGTGAAGTCGCCGACAGCGCCTGGTGGCGCCGTCGTCTGGCTGATGGCGATATCACCCTCAACGCCGTGCAAGCGGCACAACCACAGGATGCCCAATAATGGCTATCGGATTCAGCAACATCCCCGCGGACCTGCGTGTTCCGCTGTTCTACGCCGAAATGGACAACTCGGCGGCCAATAGCGCGTCGTCGGCCCTGCGTGGCCTGATCGTTGCCCAGGTCAATGACAACGTCACCAGCACCGAAGTCGGTAGCCTGGTGCTGGTGTCCAGCCTCGCCCTGGCGAAAAGCATTGGCGGTCAGGGCTCGATGCTCGCCTCGATGTACGACACCTGGCGCAAGACCGATTCGATCGGCGAAATCTGGTGCCTGCCGTTGCAAAGTACCGTGGGCAGCATCGCCAAGGCCGATCTGAAGCTGACGGGTACCGCCACCGAAAGCGGCGTGCTCAACCTGTATGTCGGTGGTGTTCGAGTCCAGGCCACCGTGGTCAACGGGGCGACCGCCGCCCAGGCAGCCACCACCCTGGCGCTGCAAGTCAACGCCGCGACCGACCTGCCGGTGAGCGCTATCGCCACTGACGGCACCGTCAGCCTGAGCTGCAAATGGACCGGTGACAGCGGCAACGACATCAGCCTGCAGTTCAATCGCCTGGGCAAGAGCAATGGCGAGCAGACTCCAGCCGGCCTGACCATCGTTTCCGCAGCAATGGCCGGTGGCACCGGTGTGCCGGACCAGGTTGCGGCACTCGCGGCACTCGGTGACGAGCCGTTCGAGTTCATCTGCCAGCCCTGGTCCGATGTGGTGACCCTGAATGCCTGGCAAGCGGCGATGGACGACAGCGTCGGTCGCTGGTCCTGGTCCAAGCAGCTGTTCGGCCATGTCTACAGCGCCAAGCGCGGTACTGTCGGCACCCTGGTAGCTGCCGGTCAAACCCGTAATGACCAGCACATGACCATCCTGTCCATGGAGCCGGGTGTGCCGCAACCGTTCTGGGTCCAGGCCGCTGCCTTGGCTGCGCGGACTTCGGTGTTCATCTCCGCCGATGCCAGCCGTCCGACTCAGAGCGGTAGCCTGGCAGGCATCGATCCGGCCGTGGCCAGCGAGCGCTTCACCCTGACCGAGCGTCAGTCGCTGCTCAGCTACGGTCTGGCTACTGCCTACTACGAAGGCGGTTATGTACGCATCCAGCGTGCGATCACCACCTACCAGAAAAACGCTTACGGTCAGGCCGACAACTCCTACCTGGACAGCGAGACCATGCACCAGTCGGCCTTTATCGTGCGCCGCCTGCAAAGCGTGATCACCAGCAAGTACGGTCGCCACAAGCTGGCGGACGACGGCACCCGTTTCGGCGCCGGCCAGCCGATCATCACCCCGAGCACCATCCGCGGTGAGCTGATCGCCCAGTACGCCAAGCTCGAACTGGAAGGCCACGTGGAGAACGCCGAGATGTTCGCCGAACACCTGGTCGTCGAGCGTGACAGCCAGGATCCGAGCCGGGTCAACGTGCTGTTCCCGCCGGACTACATCAACGGCCTGCGTGTGTTCGCGCTGCTCAACCAGTTCCGCCTGCAGTACGACGCGGCGGCCTGATCGCCTGCCCACACTGCGTAACCCCAGCCCGCTCGATGCGGGCTTTTTATTGCAAGGAGATACACCATGGGTCAACTGATTGCGGGCACCTGCTACGTCAAAGTGGACGGCGCTCAACTGACTATCAATGGCGGCTGTGAAGCCCCGCTGATGTTCGTCAAACGGGAAACGGTCGTGCCGGGTTTCTACAAGGAAACCGACGTCGCCCCCACTTTCGCGGTCACCGCGCTGTACACGCCGGACTTCCCGCTCAAGCAACTGGTCGCCGGTGTTGATATGACCGTCACCTGCGAATTCAGCAACGGCAAGGTCTACGTGCTGGCCGGTGCCTATCTGACCGACACCCCGTCTGCCAAGGGTGATGACGCGACCATCGCGCTGAAATTCGAAGGCATCAAGGGGACCTGGCAATGACTGATCCAGTGAAGCTGCAGGTGCCCATCGAGGCCCACGGCGAGCCATTGACCGAACTCACCCTGCGTCGTCCGACGGTGCAGGAAGTGCGGGCGATCAAGGCGTTGCCGTACAAGATCGACAAGGGCGAAGACGTCAGCCTCGACATGGATGTCGCGGCCAAGTACATCGCGGTCTGCGCCGGCATCCCGCCGTCGTCGGTCAACCAGCTGGACCTGTCCGACCTCAACACCTTGAGCTGGGCGGTGGCGGGTTTTTTCATGAGTGCGGCATCGCAGCCATCGGCGAGCTGATTGCGGTCGCCTATGACCTGGCCTGGTTCTGGAAGGTTGACCCCGAACAGATGATGGCCAGGCCACTGGATGTGCTCCGGGAATCCCTGGAGCACGCGCAACGGATCAATGCGATGCAGCAGGTGCAGTGATGGCTACGACAAATAACGCGCTCACGGCGATCAATACCCAGACCGTTGTGAACATGGCCGTTGTCGTGAACGGCGTCCAGAAGATGGACGATGACATGGCAAAGGTCACCACAAAAGTCGGGAGTTTCAAAAAGAGCCTGGAGGATAGCGGCCTGGGCAAACTGGACATCTCCGCTGTGCTCAAGGGCGGTGGTTTGGCGGAGCATTTTGTCGCGGGGGTCCAGGCGGCGATCAAGGAAGAAAACAAGCTGGCCGAAGCCCGAAAAGGGGCTGAGGGCCCTGAGTTGCCGGATGCGAAGTTGGGGGATACGGCGAAAAATCTGGCGAAGTTGAGTGAGGCGGTCGACAGCATTTCGGTGAAGTTCGGCCAGGCACTGTTGCCCGTAGTGAACTCCGTAGTGACGGCGCTGGTACCGCTGGTGAGTACCGTCGCCGAGTTCGTGGCGGCCAATCCGAATCTGGTTCAGGGCCTGGCAGCGGGGGCGTTGGCGTTTACCGTCATGCGGGGAGCGGTGACCGGTGTAATGGGCGCGATGGAGTTGCTCAAAGTCGGTTTCCTGTCTTCTCCTATTGGTCTGGTTGCGCTGGGCATCGCCGTTGTGGCGGGGATTATCATTGCTTACTGGGAACCGATCTCAGGCTTCTTCAAGGGGCTTTGGGACGGCATCAAGAGCATGGCGGCCACCTTCATGACGGGGCTGCAGGCAGTGCTCGACTGGTCACCGATGCCGATTATTACGGCGGGTTGGGAGACCATCAGCGTATTTTTTGCCAGCCTCTGGGACTCGATCACGACGGCAGCCGTTTCGGTGTTCGACTTCTTCAAGGAGCTGTTTTCCTGGACACCGGTGGGTCTGGTCATGGACAACTGGGTACCGCTGACGGGGCTCTTCGATTCGATCTGGCGATTGCTCAAAGCTTTGGCCGTGCCCGTAATGGCCTTTCTCAAAAGCGTGTTCGACTGGTCGCCGCTGGGGCGGGTCGTCAATAACTGGGGGGCGATCAGCGCCTTTTTTGAACAGCTCTGGGATTCGATCAAGATCGCCAGCGCATCGCTGGTGGGTTTTCTCAAATCCCTGTTCGACTGGTCGCCGCTACAAATGATCCGCAGTGGTTGGGAGGCGGTCAGCGCTTTTTTCGAACAGCTCTGGGACAGGATCAAAATCGCCAGCGCACCGCTGGTGGGCTTTCTCAAAAGCGTGTTCGACTGGTCGCCATTGGGGCTGATCGTCAACAACTGGGGAGCGATCAGCGCCTTTTTCGAACAGCTCTGGGACACGATCAAAATCGTCAGCGCACCGGCGGTGGACTTTCTCAAGGAGGTGTTCGACTGGTCGCCGTCGGGGCTGGTCATCAATAACTGGGGGGCCATCAGCGCATTTTTCGAAGGCGTCTGGAACTCGATCAAAACGGTGACCGCACCGGTGGTGGATTTTCTCAAGAGCGTGTTCGAGTGGTCCCCCATTGAGCAGATTGTCGCTATCTGGGGCCCCATCAGCAAGGTCTTTTCGGACTTGTGGGATGTCCTGCGAAGCCTGGCGGTCCCGGTCATGGACTTTTTCCAGACGATGTTCGACTGGTCACCACTGGCGATGGTCATCAGGAACTGGGATCCGATTGTTGCCTGGTTCGCGGGCTGGTGGAGCAAGTTGCAGACCTTTATCACACCGATCAAGGAATTGTTCAGTGGTGGTTTCGGTGAGTTTGTCGCCAAGGTCACCGGTAAGGTCGATGGTCTGGCGCAGCAACAGGAGGCCGCGAATGCCAAGGCGGCCAGTGGCGGCGGTTCTTCTTTCTGGAATTGGGGCGACTCGTCGAGCAGCTCTGACTCCGGCCTGACGAGCAACTCCAGCAACCTTGTCCAGCAAACCGCCGCCAACAACCGCACGCAACTCGAAGGCGGCTTGACCGTGAACTTCAAAGATGCGCCAGCGGGCTTGCGCGTCGATCAAGCGCAAACCAATCAACCGGGCCTGGACCTGACGCCTCGCGTCGGCTACCGCTCGCTTTCCTACGGAGGTGCCTATGGCAACTAACTGGCGTGATCGTTTGTTGCCGGCGTCGTTTCGCGGCGTACCATTCTGGGTCGACCAGGCAAAAAACCCGGTCGGCCAGAAAGGCCAGTTGCATGAATACCCGCAGCGCGACCGGTCGTTTTTTGAAGGTCTCGGCCAGCAGTCGAAGATCTATGACCTGACGGCTTTTATCGTTGGCGCCGATTGCCTTGATAAGCGCGACGCGCTGCTCAAGGCATTGGAGGAGGGCAGCGGCGAACTGGTTCACCCGTGGCAGGGGCGGATGCAGGTCAAGGTCGGCGAATGCGAGATGACCCAGACCCGCCAGGATGGCGGGTTGGTGACCTTCAGCCTGAAGTTTTATCCAGACGAGCCGCTGCCGTTCCCCAAGGCAGTCGTCAATACCCAGAAGCAATTGCAGGTGGCGTCGGACAAATTGCTCGACACTTCGGTGATACGTTTCGATGGGGCGATGTCGCAGATCAACAAGGCGCGGATCAGCCTGGAAAACCTGCGCCAGGGGATCGACACGGCGTATCACGTGGTTGAACAGGAGTTGCAGCCGCTGATCAACACGTACGCAAACATCTATGCCATGGTTCGCACGGTCAAGGAGTTTCCTCAGCAAGTGAGTGCCGCAGTCAAAGGGGTGCTAGGCCAATTCAATGGGTTGGTGGGCGAAGTCAAGAGTGTTGTGGGTGAAGTCCGGGGCTTGAAAGACTATGCCCTCAAGGGCTATCACGGAATGCTGGCCGACCTCTCGAAACAGGTCGAGGACGCCAAGTCCCTCGACGCCTCCAAACTGACTATTGGCAAGGACACCGCCGCGGCCTCACAGGCTACGGTGAACCTGATCCAGGATGCGTTGCTGGTACAGATCTCCCAGTTTGTATCAATGATTCCGGTCGCGACGCCGGCGGTGAAACTGACGAGCACACCGTCGCTGGCCCAACAAGCCCAGCAGCCGGTGCAACGTGCCGATGTGCCAGTGGTCGACGATGTGCTGGCGCTGCGCGACGGCCTCAACGATGTGATCTGGCAGGCGGCGCTCAAGGCTGATGCGGTGCAATACGACGCACTCAGTACGGTACGCCAGGCGCTGACGCAGCATCTCAACGCGGTGGCGTCCAATGGGGTGCGGCTGGTTGACCTGACGCCCAAGAGCACCCAGCCGGCCCTGCTCGTATCTTACGATAAGCTTGGTGATGCCACGCGAGTGGGTGAAGTGGTGCAGCGCAACCGGATTCCGCACCCCGGTTTCATACCGCCGACGCCGTTGCAGATCTCCCAGGAGTAAGCCATGACCGACATCGACAATGCCGTCGTCCTGTTGGTCGACGGCCTGAGTTATGAGGGCTGGAAGACCATCGAGATCAGTGCTGACCTCGAGCGTCAATTCCGTACCTTCAAGCTCGGTATCACCTGGAAATGGCCCGGGCAGACCCAGGCCCTGCCGATCAAGGCCGGTGCCCGCTGTTCGGTCATGATCGGCTGCGATCAGGTCCTGACCGGTTACGTGTTCAAGGCCCCCATCAGCTATGACGGCAATCAGATCAGCCTGACGGTCGAGGGCAGTTCGCTGACCCAGGACCTGGTGGATTGCGCGGCCGTCAACCAGCCGAGCCAATGGCGTGAACAGAGCCTGCTGAAGATCGTCGAGGCACTGGCCAAACCCTACAAGATCAATGTGCGCAGCGAGATCCCGGAAACCACCAAACTGCAAACCCACAGCATCGTGCCGGGTGAGACGGTGTTCAAGTCCATCGATCGGTTGCTGACCTTGTATCGGGTGTTCTCCACCGACGACGCGGCCGGCAACCTGGTACTCGCCAAACCCGGAAGTGCCGGGCGGGCGACGGATGCACTGGAGCTGGGCAAGAATATTCTTTCGGCCAATACGGCGAGGGACTACAGCGCGGTGTTCTCCGAGTACCGGGTGATCGGCCAGCACAAGGGCAGCGACCAGAGCAGCGGCAGTGCAGTGAGCGAAGTCTCCGGGGTGTCCAGCGAGACCAGTCCGGATCGCAAGCGCGTCACGGTGATCAGTGAAAGCGCGCAGCTTACTCCGGTGCTGGCCCAGCAACGGGCTGACTGGGAGCGGGCGACACGCCGCGCCAGGGCCCTGACGACCACCTACACCGTGCAGGGCTGGCGACAGTCCAACGGTGATCTGTGGCGACACAACCTGACCGTGCGGGTGAAGGATCCAGTGCTGGATGTGGACCAGGACATGCTCATCTCCAAGGTGACTTATTCGTTGTCTGCGCAGGGCTCGATCACCACCCTGGTCGTGGCGCCACCGCAGGTCTTCGATGCCACACCGGCACCTGCCAAGGCCAAGTAGCCCGCCTCATCTGTTGCGTCTGTTCTGCCGCTATCGCCAGCCAGCTGGCCCCTGCAGTGTTCGTGTCCAACCCGCATTTTGCATACGACCCAAAACCTGCAGGAGTCAGCTGGCTGGCGATAGCGGCCTCCCTGACACACCGCTCGCCCAAGGAACACACCATGAGCCTACTGACACGCCTACTGGCGCGCGGCACTGTCGTGCTCGCCAACTCGGCCAACAAACTGCAATCGCTGCAAATGCGCCTGACCGCCGGTGAAGTGAACGACGACATGGAGCACTTCGAACCCTACGGCTTCACCAGCAACCCGCTGGCCGGCGCTGAAGGCATCGCCACCTTTCTCGGCGGCGACCGTTCCCACGCGATCGTCCTGGTGGTCGCCGACCGCCGCTACCGCCTGCAGAACCTCGCCCCCGGCGAAATCGCCCTCTACACCGATGAAGGCGACAAGATCCACTTTCAGCGCGGCCGGATCATTGATATCGAAACCGGCACCCTGAATATCCGTGCCACTACTGCGGTGAACATCGACAGCCCGAGCCTGACCCAGACCGGCAAGATCGTCTCCCAGGGTGACCAGATCGCTGGTGGCATCAGCCAGATGAAGCATGTGCACGGCGGCATCCAGCCGGGTAACGGCCAGACCGGCGCGCCGACGGGAGGTGCCTGATGTTCGTTTCCAACGACCTCAAGACGGCGCTGACCCGTTCAGTGCTGATCAGCCTGTTTAGCTGGCGCCGCGCCAACACCGATGACCCGATCGATGACGACGAGCGTTTCGGTTGGTGGGGTGACAGTTTTCCCTCGGTGACCGATGACCGTATCGGCTCGCGGCTGTGGCTGTTGCGGCGGGTCAAGCTCACCGCGCAGACCCAGCTCGACGCCGAATTCTATGCCCGGGAAGCCTTGCAATGGCTGCTCGACGACGGCCATTGCAGCGCCATCGACATTCAAACCGAACGGCTCGACGCCCAGCGACTGAACCTGCGTACGGTTCTGACCCTGGCCAGCGGCGAGCGCCTGGACATCAACCCGAACCATAGTTGGCAGGTGACTTATGCCGTTTGAAACCCCTTCGCTACCGGTGTTGATCAATCGCACCCAAGGCGACCTGGCCGGCGATTCGCTGCGCCAGTCCGATGCACAGGTCCTGGCCCGCACCCTGAGTGGCGCGGCCTTCGGCCTCTACGGCTACCTCGACTGGATCGCCGATCAGATCCTGCCCGACACCGCCGATGACACCACCCTGGAACGTATTGCCACATTGCGTTTGCGTCAACCCCGCAAGGCGGCGCAAGCGGCTATCGGCAGTGTCAGCTTTACCGCTGCGGCAGGGGCAGTGCTTGATGCCGGGACCTTGCTGCAGACCAGTGACGGACGCAGTTACACCGTGACGGTTGGCGGCACCACCAGCGGTGGGACCAATACCGCGCAGATCCAGGCGCTGGATGCCGGCAGCCTGGGCAATGGTGATACCGGCCTGACGCTGTTTCCGGTGCAGCCGGTGCAAGGTATCGGCAATACCTTCACGGTGCTGGATCCGGGCTTGAGCGGTGGTGTCGCGGCGGAAAGTACCGAATCGTTGCGGGCTCGGGTGATCAGTTCCTATCGCATTATTCCCAACGGCGGTTCGGCGGCTGACTACGAAACCTGGGCACTGGAATGCCCGGGGATTACCCGGGCCTGGTGTCGCGGCAGCTACCTGGGGCCGGGCACCGTCGGCTTGTTCGTGATGCGTGACGATGATCCTGTGCCGTTGCCGGATGACGATCAACTGGCATTGGTCCAGGCCTATATCGACCCGCTGCGCCCGGTGACCGCCGAGTTGCATGTATTGGCGCCGGTGCTGGTCCCGGTGACCTACACCTTGCGCCTGATCCCGGATACCACCGCCATCCGCGCCGCCGTCGTGGCCGAGTTGCAGGACCTGCATGATCGTGAGGGCGGCCTGGGTGAAACCTTGCTGCTGACTCATATCGCCGAGTCCATCAGCAGTGCCAGCGGCGAGCAGGATCACCTGCTGGTCTCTCCATCCGCCGATGTGCCAGCCGCCACCAATCAGTTGCTGACCTTCGGGGGGTGTGTATGGCTGCAGTAAGAACGGCTGAGCAATACCAGGAGCAACTGCGCAGTTTGATGCCGGCCGGTCCCGCCTGGGACCCGGAGCAGGTGCCGGAGATCCAGCAGGTGCTGCTGGGGATTGCCCAGGAGCTGGCACGGGTTGATGCCCGGGCCGTGGACCTGATCAACGAAGTTGACCCGGTGACGGTCAGTGAGCTGGTGCCGGATTGGGAGCGGGTTATGAACCTGCCCGATCCGTGCCTGGGGCCGACGCCCTTGTTCGACGACCGTCGGGTGGCGGTGCGTCGGCGATTGCTGGCGGTGGGTGACCAGAGCATCGGTTACTTCATCGATATCGCCCGCAGCCAGGGGTATCCGAATGCCAGTGTTACCGAGCTACAGACCCCGCGCATGGGGCGGGCTCGGTTCGGCAAGGCGCGCTTCGGCACCTGGCAGGCGCAGTTCATGTGGACACTCAATACCGGTGGCCGATTGCTGCTGGGCCGGCGTTTCGGCGCGAGTTACTGGGGCGAGCGTTTTGGTGCCAACCCCGGTAGCGCCTTGGAATGTCTGATACATCGCAGTGCCCCGGCTCATACGCTGGTGCATATCAATTATGACTAGAGGGTAGAGACGTGGATTATCCAAAAAGCGTGCCCAGCGTTGGGCTGGTGAATGGAAAGTTTGTTGATGAGAGCCCGGTGAATGGAACACCGGGGTCATTGATTCCTTCCAGTTGGGGGAATGCGGTGACTGACGAAATCTTGTCGGTCATTCGTTCAACCAATGCTGTTCCGACAGAAAGTAATAATGCGCAGCTGACAGATGCCATCGTCAGTATCGCTGATTTGCGAGCCTCTCAAGCGGTTTCAAAAGCAGTATCCCAATCGACTGAAAACGCTTCAGGTGTGGCGAAAATCGCCACGCAGGTTCAGACCAACTTGGGGGTTGATGATACGACTATTGTCACGCCTAAAAAGATGGCTGGCGCAGTGCAGGGCCAGGCGTTGGTTGCTTTCACAACTACTGGCGCTGCGCCCCAGTTCGCTCTGGCTCCTGTGCCAGCGGCCAGTGCATATACGGTGAATCAGCGGTTTCAGGTAAGTTTCAACGCGGCTGGTGGTGCAGCACCAACACTTAATATATCTGGGTTGGGCGTAAAGAACCTAAAGCAATATAATTCTTTCGGGGGGAAGGTCGCGGCAATTATTGTGTCTGGTCAGGTTTCTGACGTCGTTTACGATGGCACTGATTTTGTGGTTCTTGATGCGTTACCAAACTTGACTGGCATAACTTCAGCGCAGTTTGATAACTCCGCAAATCTTGCGACAGCTGCGTTTGTTAATCGTGTTGGGGTTCAGTTTAGTACCATCCGCAGTATTGTATTGTCAGCTACTACCGTCACGCTTACGGCGGCGGACGCGGGCTCTCTTGTGAACGTAACCGGATCCGGTGGCGGAATCTTGGTCTTACCTTTGGCTTCGACGGTGCCCTCAGGTGCAGCGATAACCGTTCGAGCATCAAATACATCGGTGTCTGCAAATACGATTTCTTCCCAAGGTGCTAATACGATATCTGGGTTGCTAGCAGCAGATGCCACTAATCCATTGGTCATGCGTAGTGGTGATTCGGCGGTATTTGTTTCTGATGGGGTGTCAGGGTGGATTGTTTCTGCGGACACTACTTACAATGCGGCAATTGCACAGATGTCGAATTACTTTACGGCTTCGCAGCTTAAAGCGTGGAATGGCTATCAAACGCTGCCCGGTGGCTACATAATTCAAAAAGGTCTGTTGTTGTGTACGTCGGCAAATACATTTTATACATTCACGTTTCCTAAAGCGTTTCCCAGCTCTGCGGGAAGCACTACGATTTTGATCAGTCCTACCAACGGTAGTTTGTCAGGGAGTATTATTGCTTACCCTACTACACCAACGGGCACATCGGTACAGGTGTTGTGCAATACCGGCGGTGCATATATTCAAATACTCGCGATCGGTTACTAATAGGGGTAGATAAATGCTGATGTTTAGCGCGTTTACGGCCGGGTTTTATCCGGCAGATGAGAAGGATATTTATGTTGCGGCTGGCACATGGCCGGTCGATGCGATTGAAATGTCTGAAGCCGAAGTGTCTGAATTCTGGTGTGTGCAAGCCCCTGACGGCAAACTTTTAGGCGCTGACGCTGGAGGGCGCCCCGCATGGGTTGATATCCCTGCACCTTCGGTTGAAGAGCTGACTAGTCGAGCAGTTGCTTTGATGAATCAGTACATTTCCGCAGCGACGGTGGCAATTGCCCCGCTGCAAGATGCTGTGGACCTTGATATTGCGACTGACGCCGATACGGCAAACCTGAAGCTCTGGAAACAGTACCGGGTGGCCATCAACCGTGTATCCGAGCAGCCGGGATACCCCGCGACGATCGGCTGGCCCACGCCGCCGGTCTGATAGCCTTCCCCATGCCGCATTGAGCGGTTTTTTACGCCTCCTGACCCCGGCGTTTTCATTATCTACAACTTGGGCGCGGCGAACCTCGGTTCTTCGACGTTGTTGAAGTTGCTCAATGCCGGCGACTATGTCGGTGCCGCAGCCCAGTTCCCGCGTTGGAGCAAGGCCGGTGGCCAGGTATTGGTCAGGCTCACTGCCCGCCGTGCCGCTGAGCAGCAGATGTTTTTGGGGCATCGTGAGTCTACCGGGTCGGTTCATGCCGGACCTGGTTGCCCTGCTAGTGCTGGCGCCGGTGCTGCTGACGGGCTGTGCAGCCGAGTGCAAGTCCTCCTACGCACCGCCAGTAGCGGCAGCGGCCATTCCGGAACTTGCACCGGCGGCCCGACAGTCACCAATCCCGGCAATCTACTCGTCGTTGTGCTCGACCAATCTGTCCAGCGAAATCGAGAGCTGGCAGCGGTCGCTGATACTGCCCGAGTGAAGGTGCTCGCCTGCGAAGTCCAGTTTGATGCGTTGAAGGCACAATAAGCGAAGGATCGGGAGCAGGTGATGGACTTGCCCGATCCGTGCTTGGGACCGACGCCCTGGTTCGACGATCGCTGTGTAGCGGTGCGTCGGCGATTACTGGCGGAGGGTGACGAGAGCATCGGTCATTTCATCGATATCGCCCGTAGCCAAAGCTATCTGAATGCCGGCGTCACTGAACTGCAAGCCTTGCGCATGGGCTGGTCTCGGTTTGGCAAAGCGTGCTTCGGCTCTTGGCAGGCACAGTTCATGTGGACGCTCAATACCGGTAGCCGATTGCTTTTGGGTCGGCGTTTTGGCGCGAGCTACTGGGGCGAGCGCTTTGGGGTCAATCCTGGCAGCGCCCTGGAATGCCTGATACATCGCACTGCACCGGCGCATACGCTCGTGCACATCAATTATGATTAGAGGATAAAAACGTGGATTACCCAAAAAGCGTGCCCAGCGTTGGGCTGGTGAATGGGAAGTTTGTTGATGAGAGCCCGGTAAATGGAACACCGGGGTCGTTGATTCCCTCCAGTTGGGGGAATGCAGTGACTGACGAAATTTTGTCGGTTATTCGTTCAACCAATGCTGTTCCGGCTGAAAGTAATAATACCCAGCTGACAGATGCTATTGTTAGCATCGCTGATCTGCGAGCCTCTCAAGCGGTTTCAAAAGCAGTAGCCCAAGCGACTGAAAACGCTTCAGGTGTGGCGAAAGTTGCCACGCAGGTTCAGACCAACTCGGGTGTTGATGATACAACTATCGTCACGCCTAAAAAGATGGCTGGCGTAGTACAGGGCCAGGCGCTGGTTGCTTTCACAACGGCTGGCACTGCTCCCCAGTTCACGTTGGCTCCTGTGCCTGCGATCACTGCATATACGGTGAATCAGCGGTTTCAGGTGAAATTTCATTCGAGCGGCGCCGGCTCTGACAAGATGAACATCTCGGGCCTCGGCGCGAAGAGCATCATGCAATACGATACCAGTGGCAACAAAGTTGCGGCGGTTATCCAAAGCCAGCTAACGGATGCTGTGTATGATGGTACTGATATCGTTCTGCTCGATCAATTGCCAAGTGCACTTGGTGCAACTCCCCCACAATTCGACAACTCAAGTAGACTGGCGACCACCGCATTTGTTCAAGGGGTTGGACTTCAGTTTAGCAGTATTGTCGCTCTCACCGCGAATGCAACGCTTACTGCCGCACATGCAGGGGCGTTGATTGTTGGTACTAGCACTACATCAGTAATTGGCGTGAGTTTGCCACTGAGTTCTACTATGCCTGTGAAGAGTGTGATCAGGTTTTGGAACTATGGTAATGCAACGATGACTTTGACCTGTGCCGGATCAGATACTGTTTTAACCCCGTACCTTGGGACAACGCTTTCTGTTCCGACTGGTGCTTCAGTGACATTGGTCAGCGCTAATGGGAATTGGTTTGTTATTGATCTACCTAGTATTGGGCGCTCACAAACATGGCAGAATGTCGCGGCTAGTCGAGTGGCTGGCGCAACTTATGTAAATTTAAGTGGTAATCCAATTATGGTTACGGTCAGTGTTTCGGGGAATCCTTACCAGAATTTTGCTATGTTGGTCAATGGCGTTGCAATGGCGTTAAGTAATTCAGGAGGGCCTGCTTACAGCCAGGTGGGGTGTGTTTCTGTAATTGTTCCGCCTCTTTCTAGTTACTCTGCTAGCGTTAGTACTGGGTCTATTGCTACTTGGTTTGAACTTCGTTAAGGTGATGAAAAAATGAAATATTATATTAATCGTGCAACGGGTGAGATTTTTGCCTTTGAGTCTGACGGCTCGCAAGACTCGTATATCAGTCCTGGGCTTGAGTTGCTCGACGAGAAAGGTTTGGCAGAGGCGCGTGCAGCACAAGAAGCCGCATTGCGTACGCCTGAGGTGGTTTTGCAGGAAGCGAATGCCCAGCGTTCTGCATTGTTGGTGTCCGCTGCGCTGCACATTGCACCCTTGCAATATGCAGTCGATCTGGGTGAAGCGACCGATGCGGAAAGTGCCAGCTTGCCGCTCTGGAAACGCTACTACTTGGCTGTCAACCGTGTGTCCGACCAGGCTGGGTTCCCTGCAACCATCAATTGGCCCACCCAACCGGCCTAACAGCAATTTTCCCAATACCGCCTAGAGCGGTTTTTTTTCGCCTCCTAAACGCCGGCCTTGTGCCGGCGTTTTCATTTCTGGAGTTTGAGCCATGCGCACATCACAAAATGGCGTGAATCTGATCAAGTCTTTCGAAGGTCTTCGTCTGAATGCCTACCAGGATTCGGTCGGGGTGTGGACCATCGGCTACGGCGCCACTCGGAAAGTGTCGGCCGGCATGACCATCACCGCTGGCCAGGCCGAGCAGCTGTTGCAGGATGATATCGCTCGATTCGAGCCCGAACTCAGCAGTTTGGTAAAGGTGCCGCTCAACCAGGGCCAGTGGGATGCCCTGATGAGTTTTATCTACAACCTGGGCGCCGCGAACCTCGGTTCTTCGACGCTGTTGAAGTTGCTCAACGCCGGCGACTACGCCGGTGCCGCCGCCCAGTTCCCGCGTTGGAACAAGGCCGGTGGCCAGGTATTGGCCGGGCTCACTGCTCGCCGGGCCGCTGAGCAGCAGATGTTTTTGGGGGCATCGTGAGTCTACTGGGTCGGCTCGCGCCGTACCTGGTTGCCCTGCTAGTGCTGGGGGCGGTGCTGTTCGGGGCCTATCACCATGGCGAGACACTGGCCAATTCACAGTGGCAGGCGCGCTGGAACAAGCGCGATGCCGATGATCAACAGACCAGGGCCGATGCCGAAGCGCAAGCCCGGGTCCTGGAACAACAACGGCAACAACAAGCCGAGCAGGTGCAGCGCGATGCGACTCAAAGACTGGAACAGGCCCGTACTGATGCTGCTGGCGCCGGTGCTGCTGCTGACGGGCTGCGCAACCGGGTGCAAGTCCTCCTACACGCCGCCAGTAGCGGCAGCGGCCATTCCGGAACTTGCACCGGCGGCCCGACAGTCACCAACCCCGGCAATCTGCTCGCCGTCGTGCTCGACCAATCTGTCCAGCGAAATCGAGAGCTGGCAGCGGTCGCTGATACTGCCCGAGTGAAAGGGCTCGCTTGCGAAGCCCAGTTTGATGCGTTGAAGGCGCGATAAGCGAAGGTGCGTCGATGGCTGTTACAGCCTGTTGCGCTGACATCCTGATGCAACTGTTGGCTTGAAAGCCCGATCCGCTCGTGTAGGGTGTTCCCTTGACTCAAGCATCGGCGACACCGCCCCCTTGTAGGAGCGATGGTCGTCAACGATAACGCGGGGTATCTGACGCCCTGCGGTGTCCCGGCTATTTATCGCGAGCAAGCTCGCTCCTACAAGGGATGCGGGGGACTGGCCGTATCAAGTGGAGAGGAACGTGGACGAAATCACCCGGCTTGCCGTTGAACTCGGCAAACGCTTGCAGACGCTGAAAGCCCAGGTCACCACCGCCGAGTCCTGTACCGGTGGCGGCATCGCCGAGGCCATCACCCGGATTCCCGGCAGTTCGGCCTGGTTCGAAGCCGGTTATGTCACCTATTCCAACCAGCAGAAAACCCGGCAGTTGAATGTGCCCGAGGCTTTGTTCGGCCAGGTCGGCGCTGTCAGCCTCGAAGTGGTCGAGGCCATGGCGCGCGGCGCCCAGGCCAACAGCTCGGCGCATTTCGCCGTGGCGGTCAGCGGCGTGGCCGGGCCGGACGGCGGTTCCGTCGAGAAACCGGTGGGCACGGTGTGGCTGGCCTGGGGCATCGGCGACGAAGTCAGCAGCGAGCGCCGGCACTTCCCCGGTGACCGCGATGCCGTCCGTCGACAAACGGTTCTGGCTGCGCTGGAAGGCCTGTTACGACGGGCGGATGCAGAAATCGCAAATCAGGGGTAGGCGATCCGTCAACGCTGTGGAATAATACTGGCTACTTATACAGGTTTTGGCCGCCAGGCCTTATTGATTACGTGAGGACTTTAATGGACGACAACAAGAAGAAAGCCTTGGCTGCGGCCTTGGGTCAGATCGAACGTCAATTCGGCAAGGGTGCCGTGATGCGTATGGGCGATCATGACCGTCAGGCGATCCCGGCTATTTCCACCGGTTCCCTGGGGCTGGACATCGCGTTGGGCATCGGCGGCCTGCCGAAAGGCCGTATCGTCGAGATCTACGGTCCGGAATCCTCGGGTAAGACTACCCTGACGCTTTCCGTCATCGCCCAGGCCCAGAAAGCCGGTGCGACCTGCGCCTTCGTCGACGCCGAACACGCCCTGGACCCAGAGTACGCCGGCAAGCTGGGCGTCAACGTCGACGACCTGCTGGTGTCCCAGCCGGACACCGGCGAACAAGCCTTGGAAATCACCGACATGCTGGTGCGTTCCAACGCGGTTGACGTGATCATCGTCGACTCCGTGGCGGCCCTGGTGCCAAAAGCGGAAATCGAAGGCGAAATGGGCGACATGCACGTCGGCCTGCAAGCTCGTCTGATGTCCCAGGCACTGCGTAAAATCACCGGTAACATCAAGAACGCCAACTGCCTGGTGATCTTCATCAACCAGATCCGAATGAAGATCGGCGTGATGTTCGGCAGCCCGGAAACCACCACCGGTGGTAACGCGCTGAAGTTCTACGCCTCGGTGCGTCTGGACATCCGTCGTACCGGCGCGGTGAAGGAAGGCGACGAAGTGGTCGGCAGCGAAACCCGCGTCAAGGTTGTGAAGAACAAGGTGGCTTCGCCGTTCCGTCAGGCCGAGTTCCAGATTCTTTACGGCAAGGGCATCTACCTCAATGGTGAGATGATCGACCTGGGCGTGCTGCACGGCTTCGTCGAGAAATCCGGTGCCTGGTACAGCTACAACGGCAGCAAGATCGGTCAAGGCAAGGCCAACTCGGCCAAGTTCCTGGCGGACAACCCGGAAATCGCCGCGACCCTCGAGAAGCAACTGCGTGACAAGCTGCTGACTCCAGGCGGGGATACCAAGGCTAACTCCGGCACGGCGGCTGTCGTCGAAACCGAAGATGACCTGGCTGACGCTGACCTCTGAGTAAAGCAATGAGCGCCGTACTGGATACCCCGGTCGCCGTGCGGCGCACTGCCATGGACCTGCTCGCGCGACGCGAGCACGGTCGAGTCGAGCTGACGCGTAAACTGCGTCAGCGCGGCGCCCCGCCTGAAATGATCGACACAGAACTCGACCGCTTGACGGAAGAGGGGCTGCTGTCCGAATCTCGTTACCTCGAAAGCTTCGTGTCCTACCGCGCCCGTTCCGGCTACGGCCCTTTGCGTATTCGCGAAGAGCTGAGCCAACGCGGTCTGCAGCGTGCCGACATCGAGCTGGCCCTGCGTGAAAGCGGTTTCGACTGGCAGGCCCAGTTGCAAGACACCTGGCGCCGAAAATTCGCCGGGCATCTGCCTGTTGATGCACGTGAGCGTGCCCAACAGGGACGCTTCCTGAGTTATCGGGGTTATTCCATGGAAATGATCGGCCGCCTGTTCAGCGGCCGTGGGCTGGATGACTGACAGGCGGCAGTTGAATACCGTTCAGACTGCGATCCTTATGTAGGAGCAAGCTTGCTCGCGATCCGCCGTAGGCGGCCATCCGCTGCTCTTTACGGGATTCCTTACGTCGCCTTGATCGGCTCGCGCGTGCGCTCTTGTGCCGGCGCCTTGGCCTTGCTCCAGTTTTCCGTCCGGTTGATAAAGTCCACCAGCGCTCGCAGGCGGCCCTGATCTCGGGCTGTGAAGGCGAACGACAAGCGCGTCAAATGACTGAACTGTGGCTCTTCGTATTCCTGATCACCGCTACCCTGATAAAAGTGCCCACTTAGGCACAGGTCGGCAAACTCGTCCTGCATCTGCGTCATCGCCCGCTCGCTGAGCGGATGATTCATACGAATCACAAACTGCTTCTTCAACCAACGGCTGGAGTGGAAGTTGCTGTAGAACTGCTTGATCTCTTCCACGGCCTCATCGGCACTGTAGACCAGGCGCATCAGCCTCATGTCATTGGGCAGGATGTAATGATTGGCTTCCAACTGGTTGCGGATAAAGTCCAGCGCACCCTGCCAGAAGCTGCCCCCTGGGGCATCCAGCAAGATCACCGGGACCAGCGGGCTTTTGCCGGTCTGGATCAGGGTCAGCACTTCCAGCGCTTCATCGAGGGTGCCAAAACCGCCGGGGCAGAGCACCAGCGCATCGGCTTCCTTGACGAAGAACAACTTGCGGGTAAAGAAGAAGTGGAAGGACAGCAGGTTCTGCGTGCCATCCACGGTTGAATTGGCATGTTGTTCGAAGGGCAGGGTGATGTTGAAACCGAGGCTGTGTTCCAGGCCGGCCCCTTCGTGGGCTGCTGCCATGATGCCGCCACCGCCGCCGGTGATGACCATCAGGTTGGAACGTGCCAGGGCCGTGCCCAGTGCGCGGGCCTGGGCATAAAGCGGGTGTTCGGTGGGCGTTCGCGCCGAGCCGAACACGGTGACCTTGCGCCGTCCCTTGAACTGGTCCAGCACGCGAAAGGCATTCTCCAGCTCACGCAGGGTTTGCAGGACGATCTTGGCATTCCAGCGGTTGCGGTCGTCCTGGGCCATGCGCAGGACGGTCAGCATCATGTCTCGGTAAAGCGCAAGATTCGGACTGTCGGGAGCAACCTGATTGAGTTGTTCTTCGACCCGGGTCAGGTCGATACCGTTGCTCTGGAAATGGCGGGATAACTGGTCATTCGGTTCGTAAGGCATTCAACGTCTCCTTCTGCACGGAGCCCTTGGCGTGGCCGAAAGAAACGTTCGCCAAGGCCGCGTCACTGCATGTGTCGCATAGGTGCCATGTCGATTTGATGATGAGCCCATAAAGTCATGGCTGGCAATCGCTTATTGCCCCTTTGCAAAGGACTTTAGCAGCCCGTCAGGTGCACTGCGCGGGCGAGGAAGGGAATGGCGCGCCGATGCTGAAGAGCGGCGCGCGACGCGAGCGAGGTTACTTTTTCTTCGCCGGGGCTTCCTTCGGGCAGTCGCTTTCGACGAAACGGGCAGAGGCCACGGGGCGGTTGGTCTTGTTCTCGGTGAACTCGTAGCGCATGACCGCGCCCTTGGCCATCAACTTGCGGTAGTTGGCGTTACGGCAGACGCTGGCGCCCAGTTGCAGGTAAACCGCCTTGGCGTTGTCGCGCATATTTTGCGCGTAATCGGCCTGGACGCTCAGGTGATCGATCAGTTCGCTGCCTTCAACGGTGTAGCCGACATCGAGGATGTTCTCGTCGATTTCACGGGGCAGGCCTTCGTTACTCTGCTCGGCCACGTCCTTGAGCATTTTGTTCACTTCGAAATCCTTCAGCGACGCCGCCTGGGCACTGAAGGGCAGGGCCAGCAAAAGGGCCAGGGACGGTACGATAAGGCGCAGCATGCAACTCTCCTGATTCGGTAACTGGTGCTTCGACCCCTTGCCGGGTCATGCGTTCAGTGGCCGCGAAGTATAGAGGGCGGTTGTAGGCCCTACTAGGGCGAGACTGACGGAAATGTCGACGGATGAGCGCTCAAACGCTGCCGGGCTCTCTGGTAGACTCCGCGCACTTTTGCCCTTGCGAGTCGTATTGTTCGTGTTCAGCTCTTTCTCCACTCAGTGTTCTTCGCGATGAGCCACGCCGTATCCCGCTTGCGTGCCGAGCGTCTGGCCCGTGCAAAAACGCCTTTCCTTGCTCGCGGTTCGCGGGCCGAGCGTTGCCCGGGTTGCCGTGTGATTCCACAGTATTGCCTGTGCGCCTGGCGCCCCAAAGTAACCTCGAATTCGGCCATGTGCCTGTTGATGCATGATGTCGAGCCGATGAAACCGAGCAATACCGGTTGGCTGATCGCCGATGTGATCGCCGATACCAGCGCGTTCAGCTGGTCTCGGACTGAAGTCGATCCGCAGTTGCTGGCCCTGCTGGACGACCCGCAGTGGCAGCCGTTTATCGTCTTCCCGGGGGAGTTCGTGGCGCCGGAGCGGGTGGTGACGCAGGTGCTGCCGGTGCCAGGCAAACGCCCGCTGTTCATCCTGCTGGACGCCACCTGGACTGAAGCGCGCAAGATGTTTCGCAAGAGCCCTTATCTGGAGCGCTTCCCGGTGTTGAGCCTGGAATCCGAACAGCTGTCGCGCTACAAGCTGCGTCGCTCCAAACGCGATGATCATTTCTGCACCGCGGAAGTCGCGGCCTTGTGCCTGGAGCTGGCCGGGGACACCCGTGCCGCCCAGGGGCTGGATGCGTTACTGGACGTGTTTACCGCGCATTACCTGGGTGCCAAGTTCCAGTTGCCGATCAACACTGAAGATCAAGCCCACGAGCATCTGAAGACTTTCCTGTAATCTATTGGGCGCACAGCGTCGAGCCTGACGCATAAAACAGGATCATTGAAAAAATGACCACGTACGAAATCCTGATTGCCGATGACCATCCTCTTTTTCGTAGCGCCCTGCATCAGGCGTTGACCCTGGGCCTGGGGCCCGACGTACGACTGGTGGAAGTGGCCAGCATTGCCGAGCTGGAAACCCGCCTCACCGAGAAAGCCGACTGGGACCTGGTCCTGCTGGACCTGAACATGCCCGGCGCCTACGGTTTCTCCGGCCTGGTGTTGCTGCGCGGACAATACCCGCAGATTCCGGTGGTGATGGTCTCGGCCCAGGAAGAGGCCTCGGTGATGGTGCGCTCCCGTGAATTTGGCGCCAGTGGCTTCATTCCCAAATCCAGTTCCCTGGAAGTGATTCAGCAAGCCGTGCGCAGTGTCCTCGATGGCGATGTCTGGTGGCCGCCCCAGGCGTTCGAAGCGGTCAGCGTGTCCGCCGAGGCCAAGGCTGCCAGCGCCGGCCTCGCCAGTTTGACGCCCCAGCAGTTCCGGGTGTTGACCATGGTCTGCGAAGGTTTGTTGAATAAACAGATTGCCTACGAGTTGAGCGTTTCCGAGGCGACCATCAAGGCCCACGTCACGGCGATTTTTCGCAAGCTGGGTGTGCGCACCCGGACCCAGGCGGCGTTGCTGCTACAGCAACTTGAGTCAATTTCGAGCCAGTAATTGCGCTTTTATTCGTCTAAACGCAGCCGGCGTCAGGCAATGGTCGGCAAGACGATCTCGTCGCTGCGCTGAACCCCGGCGGTGAAGGAGCGGCACAGTTCGAGGAATTCGCGCATGGCGGAGGTCTGGTATTTCTGTTTGTGCCAGATGAAATAGAACTGGCGCGACAGGTCCAGGTCCGGGGTTTCCACCGGCACCAGGCTGCCACGGCGGAACGCATCGCGCAGGGCCAGGCGCGAAATGCAGCCAATCCCCAGCCCCGACTCCACCGCACGTTTGATCGCTTCGGTGTGTTCCAGCTCCAGGCGGATATTCAGCGCGCTGCGATGATGACGCATGGCCTGATCGAAGGTCAGGCGGGTACCGGAACCCTGTTCGCGGAGGATCCAGGCTTCGCGGGTCAGCTCTTCCAGGCTCGCTTGACCGCGTAGTGCCAGCGGGTGCCGGGGCGCGCAGAACACCACCAGTTCATCCTCGACCCAGGTTTGCACTTCGATGTCCGGGTGGCTGCAATCGCCTTCGATCAGACCCAGGTCAATTTCGTAGTGCGCCACCTGCTGCACAATATTGGCCGTGTTCTGCACATGGAGCTTGACCTGGCTTTCCGGGTGCAACTGCATGAAGCTGCCGATCAACAGGGTCGCCAGGTAGTTGCCGATGGTCAGGGTGGCGCCCACCGCCAGGGAGCCGAAACCGGACTTGCCATTGAGCAGGTCCTCGATTTCCTTGGCCTGGTCCAGCAACGCCACGGCCTGGGGCAACAACTGTTTGCCCAGGGCGTTGAGGCTCAGGCGCTTGCCGGCGCGGTCGAACAACTGACAGCTCGACTGGCGTTCCAGCTCGGTGATCGAGGTGCTCGCGGCGGATTGCGACAAGGCTAGCAGCCCGGCAGCGCGGGACACGCTTTCCTGCTGGGCGACGGCGACGAAGACCTGAAGTTGACGGAGAGTAAATCGCATATCTATATAACCGATAACCCTTATCTTGATAATTCATTTAACAGATATTGTCGCTGCCATTAGAATGCTATGCAATAGCGCTTATTGACGGCGCAGGCCATATTCCCAGGAGCCCTATCTCAATGAGCAACATGAATCACGAGCGTGTCCTCAGTGTTCACCACTGGAACGACACTCTGTTCAGCTTCAAGTGCACCCGCGACCCGGGTCTGCGCTTTGAAAACGGTCAGTTCGTGATGATCGGCCTGCAGCAGCCCAATGGCCGACCACTGATGCGTGCTTATTCCATCGCCAGCCCGAACTGGGAAGAGCATCTCGAGTTCTTCAGCATCAAGGTGCCGGACGGTCCGCTGACCTCCCAGTTGCAGCACTTGAAGGAGGGCGACGAGATCATCATCAGCAAGAAACCTACGGGTACGCTGGTGCTTGACGACCTCAAGCCGGGCAAGCACCTGTACCTGCTCAGCACCGGTACCGGCCTCGCACCGTTCATGAGCGTGATCCAGGACCCGGAAACCTACGAGCGTTTCGAGAAGGTGATCCTGTGCCACGGCGTGCGTTACGTCAACGAAGTGGCCTACCGCGAATTCATCACCGAGCACCTGCCGCAGAACGAGTTCTTCGGTGAAGCCCTGCGTGACAAGCTGATCTACTACCCGACCGTGACCCGCGAGCCGTTCGAGAACGAAGGCCGCCTGACCGATCTGATGCGCAGCGGCAAGCTGTTCAGCGATATCGGCCTGCCGCCAATCAATCCGCAGGACGACCGCGCCATGTTGTGCGGCAGCCCGAGCATGCTGGATGAAACCAGCGAAGTGCTCAACAGCTTCGGCCTGAAAGTCTCGCCGCGTATGCGTGAGCCGGGTGACTACCTGATCGAGCGTGCGTTCGTCGAAAAATAGGCCGAAGGCCTGCTTGTAGGAGCCGGCTTGCTGGCGATCCGGGCGACGCGGTCTGGCAGAGCAGCGCATCGATGCAATCGCCAGCAAGCCGGCTCCCACAAGACCGTGGGGCACTGGGAAGTAGCGTCAAGACAGTTGCTTCCATAGAGAAATATTCGTGCCAAATGAAAAAGCCCGCATTGCCTGGAAAGGCAATGCGGGCTTTTTTGTTTCTGACGTTTCTATCGGACGGGGATCACTTCGAGCACGCGGATCATCCCGGCTTCGGGGTAATGCCAGCGCACATCCAGGTCCCAGAACTGCGCGCCGTATTCCCGTTCGGGAGTCGGCGTCTGGTACGCCGGACGCGGGTCCTGGGCCAGGCATTGCTCGATCAGCTCCACCAGGGGTTCATCCAGGCGCTGTGCGTGGCCATGGGCCTGTTGCAGCGCGTTGTCGCTCCAGTGCACGGGAATCAGCATTGGCGCGGCGCTGGCGATGCCATTGACGGCACCGGGGATGTTGTCCGCGTAGGGCACGTACGGCTTGATATCGAGAATCGGCGTGCCATCCAGCAGGTCGATGCCGGATATCCACAGGCGCTGGGCTTCGACCTTGTCCAGCTTGACCACCGACTGGCCGATACCGTTCGGCCGGTGAGTCGCCCGGGTCGCGAAAACCCCCATGGACTGGTTGCCCCCCAGACGTGGCGGGCGAACCTTCAGCCGTGGCTTGTCCTCCAGCGCCTGATGGAACAGGAACAGCAGCCAGACATGACTGACCTGCTCCAGCCCTTGCACCGCCTCGCCCTGGTCGAACGGCGCGACCAGCTCCAGCACGCCACGCGCCGCCGGTGCCAGCTGTGGCTGGCGCGGGATGGCGAACTTCTCCTTGAAGCAGGAGCGCACGAAACCGACGGGGGAGACGTTATAGCTCATGGTCCGGCCCTCAGGCCTCGATCCCCAGCATGTCCCGGGCCACGGCCTCGGCAATGCGGATACCGTCGACACCGGCCGAGAGGATCCCGCCGGCATAACCGGCGCCTTCACCCGCCGGGAACAGGCCCTTGACGTTCAGGCTTTGCATCGACTCGTTACGGGTCATGCGCAGGGGCGAAGAGGTGCGGGTTTCAATCCCGGTCAGCACCGCGTCATGCAGGGAGTAACCCTTGATCTGCCGCTCGAAGGCCGGCAAGGCTTCACGGATGGCTTCGATGGCGAAGTCCGGTAGCGCCAGGGCCAGGTCGCCCAGGGCCACACCCGGTTTATAGGACGGTTCCACGCTGCCCAGGGCGGTTGAAGGTTTGCCGGCAATAAAGTCACCGACCAGTTGCGCCGGGGCTTCGTAGTTACTGCCACCGAGGATGAAGGCGTGGGACTCCAGGCGCTCTTGCAACTCGATGCCGGCCAGCGGACCGCCCGGATAATCCACTTCCGGGGTAATGCCGACGACGATCCCGGAGTTGGCGTTACGCTCGTTGCGCGAGTACTGGCTCATGCCGTTGGTGACCACCCGGTTCGGCTCGGAGGTCGCCGCCACCACGGTGCCGCCCGGGCACATGCAGAAGCTGTAGACCGAGCGGCCGTTCTTGGCGTGGTGCACCAGCTTGTAATCGGCCGCGCCCAGTTTCGGGTGCCCGGCGTACTTGCCCAGGCGTGCGCGGTCGATCAGCGATTGCGGGTGCTCGATACGGAAACCCACCGAGAACGGCTTGGCTTCCATGTACACGCCACGGCCGTGGAGCATGCGGAAGGTGTCCCGGGCGCTATGACCCAGGGCCATGATCACGTGCCGCGAGTTGATCTGCTCGCCGCTGTCGAGCTGCACGCCGGTCAGTTGGCCGTCGTCGATCAGCACATCGGTGACCCGCTGCTGGAAGCGTACTTCGCCGCCCAGGGCTTCGATCTGCTGGCGCATGTTCTCCACCACGCCGGTGAGGCGGAAGGTGCCGATATGCGGTTTGCTGACGTAGAGGATTTCTTCCGGCGCGCCGGCCTTGACGAATTCGTGCAGGACCTTGCGGCCGTGGTGGTTCGGGTCCTTGATCTGGCTGTAGAGCTTGCCGTCGGAGAAGGTCCCGGCACCGCCTTCGCCGAACTGCACGTTGGATTCGGGGTTGAGCACGCTTTTGCGCCACAGGCCCCAGGTGTCCTTGGTGCGTTCGCGCACTTCCTTGCCGCGCTCGAGGACGATCGGTTTGAAGCCCATCTGCGCCAGCAGCAAGCCGGCGAAGATCCCGCAGGGGCCGAAGCCGACGACCAGCGGACGTTCCGTCAGATCCGCCGGAGCCTGGCCGACCACCTTGTAGCTGACGTCCGGGGCCGGATTGACGTTGCGGTCCTCGGCGAATTTTTTCAGCAGGGCGTCTTCACCACGGGCCGACAGGTCGATGGTGTAGATGAAGCAGAGCTCGGAGGACTTCTTGCGGGCGTCGTAGCTGCGTTTGAACAAGGTGAAGTCGAGCAGGTCATCGCTGGCGATGCCCAGGCGCTGGACGATGGCCGGGCGCAGGTCTTCGTCGGGATGGTCGATCGGCAGCTTGAGTTCGGTGATTCGTAACATGACAGGGTCCAGTGTGCGGGCCACGCGGGCGCGCCGGCTTTATATCAAACTGGTGATTATAAGCCCCAACGGCCAGATTCCGTGAGGCTAAAACAGCAGCTCGTCGAATCAGTCGTTACGGGCGCCGCCGAAATAGCCGCAGCCGCGCTGGACCTGGCCGTTGACCCGCAGTTCGGCGCTCAGGTGGCGCACGCTGCCGGTGCTGCTGTCGACGCAGGATTGCGGCGCGACCCACAGCTCAATGCGCTGGGAGTTGGCTTCGCTGCTCAAGCTGAAGCGCCCGTCACCCAGTTGTTCTTCCAGGTAGGGCAGGGCCAGGGCCGGCTGGTTTTCGCGTTCGAGGATCATGCCGTTGCCGCCGACCTTCAGGCTCCACTCCGGGCTGTGGCCGCTGGCAATCACGGTCTGGAATTTGAAGTTGGGATCGTCGCAACTGGCGGTGCCGCGTTCCAGGCGATAGTACTGCTGCAGGTTCAGTTGGCCGTCACTGCCGTCGGTCGCGCCGTTGGAAAACTTGCCGCGCAGATCGGCGAACAGTTTGCCCGAGGGGCCGGACAGGCTCGCGGCCTGTTGCAGGACGCTGGTGTTGCCGCTGTCGCTGACGACAAAGTGACGCTGTTCCTGGCAGGGCTGGAACATCAGCTTGCCATTGACGCTGCTGAGCTCGCCTTGCATCCGGCTCAGGCCCGCCGTGGAGGTCGAGGTGGCGGCTGGCGCCAGCATCTGGCAGCCGGCGGCGAACAGCGGCAGGGCAAAAATCATCAAGGAACGGGCGGCGCGCATCATGGGGTCTCCTGGCAAGTGTCGCCACGTTACTCAGGCCGGGAGAGCTGCACAAGCTTTCAGGCCAACGTGGCTCCTTTGCAGGAGCCACTTGCCTTCAACCAACCAGATAGGTCTGCCCGGTCTGCAGGCCTTCCACGCTCTTGGCGTAGGCCAAAGCCACGTCAGCCGCCGGTACCGGCTTGAATCCACGGAAGTACGGCGCGTAGCTGCCCATGGCTTCCACCAGCACGTTCGGGCTGATGGAGTTCACCCGCAGACCGCGCGGCAGTTCGATGGCGGCCGCCTTGACGAAGCCGTCGATGGCGCCGTTGACCAGGGCGGCCGAGGCGCCGGTGCGGATAGGGTCGCGGTTCAGAATACCGCTGGTCAGGGTGAACGAGGCGCCGTCGTTGGCATATTCCCGTCCGATCAACACCAGGTTGACCTGGCCCATCAGCTTGTCTTGCAGGCCGAGGCTGAAGTCTTTTTCACTCATGTCGGCCAGCGGGACGAAATTCACGTTACCGGCGGCGCAGATCAGCGCATCGAACTTGCCGGTCTGCTCGAACAGTTTGCGAATCGACGCGCTGTCGCTGATGTCCACATGCAGGTCACCACTGCTACGGCCGATCTTGATGATCTCGTGACGCTGGCCCAGTTCCTCTGCCACGGCCGAGCCGATGGTGCCGTGGGCGCCAATCAATAGGATTTTCATCGTGGGGTTCCTCCAGTGGGTGATTGAGCTTTCAGTCTAGAGTGGATTTTTCCATTGATAAGCGCACTAATAGGCAACCTTTGGTTTTCTTTTGGAAACAATCCATGAGCGAGATGGATGATCTGGCAGCCTTTGCCGTGCTCGTCGAGGCCGGCAGTTTTACCCTGGCCGCCCAGCAACTGGGCTGCAGCAAAGGGCAGTTGTCCAAGCGTATCAGCCAGTTGGAGGCGCAGTTTGCCGTGGTCTTGCTGCACCGCACGACACGGCGTCTGAGCCTCACCGCTGCCGGTGCGGCCTTGTTGCCCCAGGCCCAGGCGCTGGTGGTGCAAGTGGAGCGGGCGCATCAGGCCCTGGCCCGGCTCAAGGACGATATCGCCGGTCCCGTGCGCATGACGGTGCCGGTATCCCTGGGGGAAACCTTCTTTGACGGGCTGCTGCTGGAGTTTTCCCGGGATTATCCCGATGTCCAGATCGAGCTGGACCTGAACAACGGTTTCCGCGATCTGGCACGGGAAGGTTTCGACCTGGCCATTCGCACCGAAGTTGGCAACGACGAACGCCTGGTGGCTCGGCCGTTGCTGGTGATGACCGAACTGACCTGCGCCAGCCCGGCCTATCTGGAGCGTTATGGTGAGCCGCAGACACCCCAGGAACTGGCGAATCACCGGTGCCTGCTCAACAGTCACTACAGCGGTCGCGAGGAGTGGCAATACCATCACCAGCATGAACTGCTACGAGTGCGGGTCAGTGGCCCGTTTGCCAGCAATCACTACAACCTGCTGAAGAAAGCCGCGTTGGTGGGGGCCGGTATCGCCCGCCTGCCGTCCTACGTCCTGCCCGCGGAGCTGGCCGATGGACGTCTGCGCTGGCTGTTGCGGGACTATCGCACCCGCGATATGCCGCTGTACCTGGTGCACCCTTACCAGGGTGGCCTGCCTCGGCGCACCCAGGTACTGGCGGATTATCTGATCGGTTGGTTCAAGCGCAGCGGCGAGGCGCTGGCGCGGCTTCAGCGATAACGCTTGGCGATCAGGTGATCGATGGAAAGCACGCCGGGCCCCTTGGCCATCAGCAGCAACAGGATCGCCATCCAGGTGCCATGGGTCGGATAGGCGCCCGGGTAGACGAACAGCTGGATGGTCAAGGTCATGCCGAACAGCCCCAGCGCAGAGAACCGCGTGGCGAAACCCAGCAGGATCAGTACCGGGAAAAAGTGTTCGCCAAACGCCGACAGATGAGCGGCGATTTCCGGCGACAGCAGCGGCACCTTGTACTCGCTGGCGAACAGCGGGATGGTGGAATCGGCCAGGTGCGGCAGGCCGATATCGAAAGTGCCGGAGACCAGGTCCACGGCAAAGCCCTCGACCTTGGTCTGCCCGGATTTCCAGAACACGGCGGCGATGGAGAAGCGTGCGACAAAGGCAATCAGGCTGTAGGGGATCATCTCGAAGAGCTGGATGATCCGCCCGACCAGGCGCGCGATGGGGTTCTGCGATTCAGTATGAGTGTTCATGGGCGGGCCTTTTGTTCTAGATGCAAGTGGGTGATGGCGCTGTAGCGAATCAACAGGGCAAGGGCATGGCTTGGATCGAATGCCGCGCTGGCGTCATAAGCGTAGGCAAGGGCCAGCTCCAGCGGACAGCCGTTTTGCAGGCTCTGGACGAATACCAGGGTGCCGATATCGATCTTGAACACCTCGACCTGCCAGTGCCGGCGTAGAACCAGCGCGGCTTCAGCCTGGGTCGGGTCGAGCTGTTCCAGAGGGCCTTCGCCTTGATGGGCCTCCCATAACGACACGACCGCATGGGGCGAATTCAGCACGGCAACACTGGGGTGCAGGTGAACCTGCAGGCGGTTGAGGGTCTCGGGGTCGGCGAGGTAAACGCCGATCTGCTCCGGGCTCAGGGGCGTCGCATCGGCGGCGTGATAGGCGTTGATCCGCAAGCGCTCGAGCCGCGCCACGTCGGCCAGGTAAGGCACGCTCGCCGCCGGAGCGAAGCCCTGGATGAAACTGCCGAGGTCCTGGCCGTAATCATTGAGGATCGGGCTGACCGGCGGGAAGTGCTGGACATAAAGACCGGCCATGGAACGGAAGAACGCCTCTCCGACCAAGGCCATGACCACCGGATAGCTGTCCGCCAGGGCATTGATCAATGAGCTTTGGACGTTGTTGCGATACACCGCGAAACGGCTGGCCGGGTCGGCACCATTGGCGCTGCACAGGCCGGGCGGGCAGGCTTGCGAGGTGTCGAGCAGAGCGGCGCTGAAGCGGGCTTGATCGCTCATGCGCGCACCTCGGCTCGTTCCAGGAGGTCTTGGGCGTTCCCGGCTTCGGCCAGGAGTACGGCAAAGGCTGGCAGCTGGTTATCGCGTTCGATCAGCGTGGCCATCGGCCCGATTTTCGCCAGCACCTGTTGATACAACGCCCATACCGCCTGATCGATAGGCGCGCCATGATCGTCGATCAACAGGCGGTCACCGAGGTTGTCGGCATCTTCGGCAAAACCGGCCAGATGGATTTCGCCCACGGCGTGCAGCGGCAAGGCTTCGATGTAGGCCAGCGCATCACGCTGGTGGTTGATGCTGGAGACATAGACGTTGTTCACGTCCAGTAGCAGCCCGCAACCGGTGCGGCGGATGATTTCGCTGATGAATTCCGCCTCATCCAGGGTGGATCGCTGGAATTGCAGGTAGGTGGCCGGATTCTCCAGCAACATCGGACGTTTCAACGTGCTTTGCACCTGATCGACATGTTCGCAGACCCGTTGCAGGGTGGCGCTGTCATAGGCCAGGGGCAGCAAGTCGTTGAGAAACACCGGGCCATGGCTCGACCAGGCCAGGTGTTCGGAAAAGGATTGGGGTTGATAACGCTCGATCAGTATCGCGAGGCGCTTGAGGTGTTCGTGGTCCAGGGGGCCTTTGGCACCGATGGACAAGCCGACCCCGTGCAGCGACAGCGGGTACTGTTCGCGGATCAAACCCAGGTAATGATGAAACGGGCCGCCGGCGACCATGTAGTTTTCGGCGTGGACCTCGAAGAAACCGAGGTCCGGGCGCGTTTCGAGTACCGCTTGAAAGTGTTCGGTCTTGAGCCCCAGCCCGACCCGGGGCGGGAGCTCGGCCCCGCGGGCCTGAGCGCGGTGAAGAGGGGCGGATTGCAGTGGCATGGGCATCTTCGGCGCTCAGGCTGGCGGGTGGCAGGGCTCTGGTTGATCAGGCCTTGGGGGTGAAGGCTGCCAGCTGGCCTTTGCCGGTCGGGGAGGTCTGGCTTTCCAGGGTCACGCAAGTGCCTGCTGGCACGGATTTCCAGGAGTTGGCCTGGAAGTTTTTGGTCGAAGTACCGGCGCAAGTGGTGCCGGCGCCTGCGGCGCAGTCGTTCTTGCCTGCCTGGGCCACACCGAAGCATTTTTCCATGCTATCGGCAGCGTGGGCGCTCATCGGCAATGCGGTCATGCTCAGGGCAGAGCCGAGGGCCAGGGCGAGGGTGGCGGCGGACAGGGTGCGGGTAGTGGAAGTGCTCATGGTCAATCTCCGGTATGTCGTCAATGATGAAAGCAGAGGTTAGATGAGTTTCGTTGCTTTCTTGCCTTACTTGAGCCCTGAGGGCCAGGTTTGTTACAGCGCGCGGCAAAAAATATTCGATTATTTTTGCAGGCGGGCAGGAAAAGATTTTCCTGGCGTTGCAACAGCCAAAGAAAAGCCCCGAAATATCGGGGCTGTTCTCGTTACACAGGGGCATCAACCGCCCAGATACGCCTCGCGCACTTTCGGGTCGGTCAGCAGGTCGTTGCCGCTGCCTTCCATCACCACCCGGCCGTTTTCCAGCACGTAGGCCCGGTCGGCGATTTTCAGCGCCTGGTTGGCGTTCTGCTCCACCAGGAACACCGTCACACCGTCCTTGCGCAGCTGTTCGATGATATCGAAGATCTGCTGGATGATGATGGGTGCCAGGCCCAGGGACGGTTCGTCCAGCAGCAACAGTTTCGGCTTGCTCATCAGGGCCCGGCCAATGGCGAGCATCTGCTGTTCACCGCCGGACATGGTGCCGCCGCGCTGGTTGAAACGTTCCTTGAGACGGGGGAACAGTTGCAGGACCTTGTCCATCTGCTCCTGATATTCGCCCTTGTCGGTGAAAAAACCACCCATGGCGAGGTTTTCTTCCACGGTCAGGCGGGCAAACACCCGACGGCCTTCCGGCACCACGGCAATGCTCTTGCGCATGATGATGGAGGACTCCTGACCCACCAGCTCCTCGCCCATGTAGCGAATGCTGCCGCTGTGGGCGCGGGGCGAACCGCAGAGGGTCATCAGCAACGTGGACTTGCCCGCACCGTTGGCGCCGATCAGGGTGACAATCTCGCCCTGGCGTACTTCGACGTTGACGCTGTGCAGGGCCTGGATCTTGCCGTAGAAGGTGGAAACGTTTTCGAATTGCAGCATTTACGCTTCCCCCAGGTAGGCTTTGATCACTTCGGGATTATCACGGATCTGTTCCGGCGTGCCGTCAGCCAGGGGCGTGCCCTGGTTGATCACGACGATATGGTCGGAAATGCTCATGACCAGTTTCATGTCGTGTTCGATCAGCAGCACGGTGGCGTTGTGCTCTTCGCGCAGTACGCTGATCAGTGCCTTGAGGTCTTCGGTTTCCTTGGGGTTGAGGCCCGCCGCCGGTTCGTCGAGCATGAGGATCCGCGGACGGGTCATCATGCATCGGGCGATTTCCAGGCGCCGCTGTTGGCCGTAGGCCAGGGTGCCTGCCGGGCGGTTGGCGAACTCGGTCAGGTTGACCTTGGCCAGCCAGTACTCGGCGTATTCCATGGCCTCGCGCTCGCTCTTGCGGAACGCGGGGGTCTTGAACAGACCGGCCAGGAAGTTGGTGTTCAGGTGCCGGTGCTGGGCGATCAGCAGGTTCTCGACCGCCGTCATGTCCTTGAACAGACGCACGTTCTGGAAGGTCCGCACCACGCCCTTGCGGGCAATCTCATGGCCGGCCAGGCCCTGGATCGGCTGGCCGTCGAGGAGGATGCTGCCGGCGCTCGGCTTGTAGAAACCGGTCAGGCAGTTGAACACCGTGGTCTTGCCGGCACCGTTCGGGCCGATCAAGGCCACCACTTGTTTTTCCTTGACGGTCAGGGCCACGCCGTTGACCGCCAACAGGCCACCGAAGCGCATGCTCAGGCCGCTGACTTTGAGAATTTCACGGCTCATTTGCGCAGCTCCATGTGAGGACGTTGCATGGGCAGCAGGCCTTGTGGACGCCAGATCATCATCAGCACCATCAAGGCGCCGAACATCAACATGCGGTATTCGCTGAACTCACGCATCATTTCCGGCAGCAGGATCATCACCACGGCGGCCAGGATCACCCCCAGTTGCGAGCCCATGCCACCCAGTACGACGATGGCGAGAATGATCGCCGACTCGATGAAGGTGAACGACTCCGGTGTTACCAGGCCCTGGCGAGCGGCGAAGAAACTACCGGCGAAACCGGCGAAGCAGGCGCCCAGGGTAAAGGCCGAGAGCTTGATCACGGTCGGATTCAAGCCCAGCGCACGGCAGGCGATTTCGTCTTCGCGCAGCGCTTCCCAGGCACGGCCAATGGGCATGCGCAGCAGGCGGTTGATGACGAACAACGCCAGCAAGGCCAGCAACAGCGCCACCAGGTACAGGAACACCACCTTGCTCACCGGGTTGTACGCCAGCCCGAAGAACTCGTGGAAGGTCTGCATGCCTTCCCCAGCGGTGCGCTCGAACGACAGGCCGAAGAACGTTGGCTTGGGGATGTTGCTGATGCCGTTGGGGCCGCCGGTGAGACCGGTGAGGTTACGCAGGAACAGCCGGATGATTTCACCGAAGCCCAGGGTCACGATGGCCAGGTAGTCACCGCGCAAGCGCAAGACCGGGAAGCCCAGCAGGAAGCCGAAGCTGGCCGCCATCAGGCCGGCGATCGGCAGGCAGATCCAGAAGCTCAGACCGAAGTAGTGCGACAGCAGCGCGTAGCTGTAGGCGCCCACGGCGTAGAAGCCGACGTAACCCAGGTCGAGCAGGCCGGCCAGGCCAACCACGATGTTCAGGCCCAGGCCGAGCATCACGTAGATCAGGATCAGCGTGGCGATGTCGACCGCGCCCCGGGAGCCGAAGAACGGCCAGACCAGGGCGGCGGCGATCAGGCCGATGATGATCCAGCGTTGGGTCCGCGGCAGGCTCAGGAATTGGCCGACCTTGGGTGAAATCAACGGGCCACGGGATGACTTGAACAGTACGCCGACCTGCTGGCTGAAGAGCACCCGCAGGAACATCAGGACCGAGCACAGGGCAATCACACCCAGGGTCAGCGGACCGGTACCGTGCACTTCGAGGTTGATCCCGACAATGCTCAGCTTGAGGCCGAGCACCGGGAAGGCCACGGCCCAGACCAGCAAGGCGCTGAACAGCGCCGATTTGAGGTATTTGTTCATACTTTCTCAACCTCCGGACGGCCCAGGATGCCGGTCGGCCGGAACAACAGCACCAGAACCAAAAGACCGAATGCCACCACGTCCTTGTACTCGTCGCCGAACACGTCGGCGCCAAAGGCTTCGGCCACGCCCAGCACCAGCCCGCCGAGCATGGCGCCCGGAATGCTGCCGATGCCGCCCAGTACCGCTGCGGTAAAGGCTTTCAGGCCTACCAGGAAGCCGGCGTTGGGGTTGATCACACCGTATTGCATGCTCAGCAGCACGGCCGCGACCGCCGCCAGTGCGGCACCGATCACGAAGGTCAGGGCGATGATGTTGTTGGTGTTGATCCCCAGCAGGTTGGCCATCTTGATGTCTTCGGCACAGGCGCGGCAGGCGCGGCCCAGGCGGGAGCGGGAGATGAACAGGGTCAGGCCGAGCATCGCAAGCAGCGTGACGACGAACACCACGATCTGCATGTAGGAAATCAGCACTTCATGTGCACCACCTGGCCCGAAGGAGATATTGCCGGGGATCAGGTTGGGGATGGACTTGTCCTTGGAGTCTTGCGCGAGTAGTACGGTGTTCTGCAGGAAAATCGACATGCCGATGGCGGAGATCAGCGGAATCAGGCGATTACTGCCACGCAAGGGGCGGTAGGCGATCCGTTCGATACTGTAGCCATAGGCACTGGTGACGACGATGCTCGCGATAAACGCGGCGGTCATCAGCAGGGGGACGCTGTCGAGTCCCATCAAGCTCAGCCCGGCAATGGCGATGAACGCCACATAGGAGCCAATCATGTAGACCTCGCCGTGGGCGAAGTTGATCATTCCAATGATGCCGTAAACCATCGTATAGCCGATGGCGATCAGGGCATACGTGCTGCCAACGGTCAGGCCGTTAACCAGCTGTTGGAAAAAGTGATAGATGTCAGGCATTAAAGCGCTCCTAAAAACCTGATACGCATTTCACTGGTGGAGTCATTTTCCCGCTCGGACCCCGTGGATTTGCATCCACTTCGGGTGCAAGTTTTGCCAGCGAACCGCTGATGACGGTTTTGAGATTTTCAGGTGGGCGGGTTCCCGGATCACGGAAAGACAGGCCCATTACCTCGTAAAACAAAGCCCACGGCACGCCGTGGGCTTTATTGGCAGTCAGTCAGGGCAAGCCTTACTGAGGCGATACTTCGGTTTTAGGTTTGCCGAAGTGCCACTCGTAGACCACGAATTTGAAGTCTTTGAGGTCACCCTTGGCATCGAAGCTCAGGTCGCCAGTCGGGGTCTTGAAGGTCCCGGCGTGGATGGCAGCAGCCACTTTGGCCGGATCTT
This sequence comes from Pseudomonas gingeri, assembly GCF_013386165.1. GTDB lineage: Bacteria > Pseudomonadota > Gammaproteobacteria > Pseudomonadales > Pseudomonadaceae > Aquipseudomonas > Aquipseudomonas gingeri_C. Next base: position 576,759 of record NZ_JACAOS010000001.1, read on the forward strand.
CGCTCTTGGCGGCGGCGATACCGCCGGCAATGACTTCAACCGCGGAGTAGGAAGGGAACACGAACGGGCCGCTCGGGTCTTCTTTCTTGGCTTTGAAGGCGTCAGCCAGGGCGACGTTGGCCGGATCCTGGTCGAAGGACTTCGGCAGGGTTACCAGCAGGCCTTCGGAAGCGTCCTTGGCGATCTGCGAGATGGAGTCGTTACCCACGCCTTCCGGACCCATGAACTTGGCCTTCAGGCCTTTTTCCTGGGATTGACGCAGGATCAGGCCCAGCTCAGGGTGGTAGCCGCCGTAGTAGACGAAGTCGACGTTGGCTTGCTTGAGCTTGGCGATCAGCGAAGAGAAGTCTTTGTCGCCGGCGTTGATGCCTTCGAACACGGCAACCTTGACGCCTTTTTTCTCCAGGGTTTGTTTCACGGCGGTGGCGATGCCTTCACCGTACTGCTGCTTGTCGTGGAGTACCGCAACGATCTTCGGTTTCACGTGGTCGGCGATGTAGTTACCGGCGGCAGGGCCCTGGGCGCTGTCCAGACCGATGGTGCGGAACACCATTTTGTAACCACGAGCGGTGATTTCCGGGCTGGTGGCAGCCGGGGTGATCATCACTACGCCTTCGTCTTCGTAAATGTCCGAAGCCGGTTGAGTCGAGCTGGAGCACAGGTGGCCGACAACGAATTTCACACCGTCGTTTACGACTTTGTTGGCTACGGCAACCGCTTGCTTCGGATCGCAGGCGTCGTCGTATTCAACGGCTTCGAGTTTCTTGCCATCAACACCGCCCTTGGCGTTGATCTGTTCGATAGCCATTTTGGCGCCACTGAACTGCATGTCGCCGTACTGGGCCACAGGGCCGGTTTTCGGGCCGGCGATGCCGATCTTGATGGTGTCTGCAGCGAAAGAATGGCTGGCAACCCCGGCCAGAACCATAGCGGCGAACAGTTTGGAAATCTGCTTAGTCATTAGTGCTCCACTCTTGCTGTTGTAGTTTTTAGAGTCCTACGGCCGGAGCTGTGGGACCGGGTCAGATTTAACGCCGATATCCCGGTTCATGCCCCGGCAACTGTACCGATACAGTTTAGTGTGCACGCTTATCGATTGGATAGCGGGCAGCCGGAGGCAAAATCGAGATATGTCGCTTGAGTGAAAGAAAAAGACAGAATAGCGGCAGATTGGCATGCAGATTTTTGTCTGGATGTTGCTAGCTTTCAGCTGCAATCCCTGGCGCCTTCGATCCCCTCGATCACCCCTTCAGTTTCATCTGGGTGTTTCCACGTGAGCCTCGACGTTATGATTGCGTCGATTTTTTCTCAGGTGGAACCCCATGATTCAAGAACCTAGCACCCTCTATGCCAAGCTGCTTGGTGAAACCGCATCTATTCGTTGGGAAGAGCTGCAACCGTTCTTTGCCCGGGGCGCCCTATTGTGGGTCGAGCCGGCACTGGATCTGATCGCCGCCGCCGAGGCAGTGGCCGAGAACCAGGCGGGGAAAGTCGCTGCGTGGCTGGAGAGCGGGGAGCTTGCCAAGGTGTCTGAGTCGCGGGCGCTGGATCTTTTCGAGCGCGATCCGACGCTGTGGGCAGTGGTGGTTTCGCCCTGGGTACTGGTCCAGGAAAGAGCAACAAAATAATTCAGCGCACCCTAATCGTGCATAAGCCTTGTGCGTTTATAGCCGGTCGGTGTGTAGGTCCGTAACTGCGTTGCGCAGTAATGGCAGTTTGCCCGTGGAGAAAATCCACAGTGATGACGGGCTTGATTACGGAGGGGCCCCTGTAGGCGCGAGCTTGCTTGCGATGGCGATCAACCTGTCGACAGCCGTTGGCTGGAAGGCCGCTATCGCGAGCAAGCTCGCTCCTGCAAAAGGCGGGGCAGGGTCTTAGTACTCGGTCTTGCCGGTGTGGTTGTTCAACGAAATGACCTTGGTCTTGCCGATGCGGTGACGGTAGATCTCGCGCAGGTACTTGATCGCCTTCTTCACGCAGTCGCGGGACAGGCGGATATCGTTGATCGAGACAAACTTTTCCTTGTCGTTGATCAGCTCGCGGTACTTCTTCTCGTACATCGGCTTGATCGCGTACCAGTTGGTGTCGAGGATCTTCGCCGGGTTTTCGAACTCGTTGAGCAGTTCGTCGAGACTGTCTTCGTCGAACTCGTCGCAGGTGATGAAGTCCAGCATCGAGTTGTCCAGCGTATCGTCGAAACGGTACGGGTTACGCGCGAAGCAACGCTTGATAAAGGCCACGATCAGCGTCAGGAAATCGTCCGACAGGCACGGGCTCTTGGCGATCAGGGTGGTCAGCGACAGGTTCGCCGAGGCGCCGATCACCAGGGCGTAGCGCTTGAGCGTGGTGTTGGGGAACAGGCTGTTGAGGTGGGTCTTGAGCCGGTTCAGGTCCATATAGGACAGTTTGTAGTCCTTGGGCAGGGAGACGATCGAGACCACCGACGAGCAATTCTTGAAGAAGTGCAAGTCGTGCAGCGCCGCGGCGTCGTAGCCCGAGGTCTTGTATTGCTCCAGGGCCGCGCGATAGCGCTTGGACTCGATCGGCAGCAGGCTGATGCCTTCGATGGCCTGAGTCACCTTGTTGAAATGCGGCAGGTCGATGGAACGGAAGAACAGGTCGTCGATGTTCAGCCGCTGGGGCTCTTTCTCGAACACTTTGAATTTGTCGCCGGTAGGCGCCGGCTGTTCCGGTACCACGGATTCTGCGTAGGCAATGGCCACGGGGCCGGCCAGACTCATAAACAGGTCGTTGGCATCCAGGCGAATGGTCTCGCCGATGTCGATGCCGGCACGTCGGAAATAGTTCTGGTCGTAGTCGGTGGTCACCGCCTGGGCGGTGAGGATGTTGAAAATCTGCTGGGAAATGTACTGGTTGGCGTGCTTTTCCATGGCATTGACATCAATGTTCTGGATGTTGCCGTCATCGTTTTCTTCGGCATAACGCATGATGTCGTTGGAGATCAGCATCATCGCGTTCCACGGACGAATGCGCCCCATGACACTGGCTTCGCTGCCGTCGTCATTGTCGAAGTTATAGGAGAAGTCCCACTCTTCGGACAGGTACTTGCACAACAGTCGACCGGCGTTGATATGCAGTGCTTCGGACATTTCACTGCGGTGATCGGAAATGTTCGGCAGTACGCAGATGCCGCTGGTGAAGATCGGTTCGAACACGAAGGAGTGGCCACTCTTGCTGTCGTGCTCGTCGGCCGGCTTGGTGTCGAAGGTCTTGTTCATGTAGGAGTATTGCTGGGCCAGGCCGAATTCCGAGGCCATGCCCGAACCGGTACCGCCGCCGGCGCTGAAAATCGAGAAGTACAGGCGCGACTGGTTGGCCTTGATCCCGCAGGAGTCGATCAGATACGAGTGGATCATCTTCCAGTCGGGGCTGGAAAAGCGCTGGGTGTCCTTGTTCAGGATGATCTTGGCCAGATACTGGCCGAGGATCGGCGCGTTACCCGCACCACCGGCATGGACTTCCGACAGGTCCATGATCTTCATCTTGCTGTAGTCGCGGATAAAACCGCTTTTTTCGCCCTTGCGCGAGAAACGGATGCGACCGGCGATGTCCTTGTCCAGGTCGCCGAGCATCACCAGGGGTTCCACCAGGAACACCGGCTTGGCGGATTTGTTCTGCACCAGGCGCAGGTTGTTGCGGATCCACTGCGCCGGGCGGTAGCCCTTGTCGCTGACCTTGTCTTCGTTGTTGAACTCATTGAGGTAGAACTTGCGGGCGTTGTACACCAGTTCGGCGACGTCCAACGCAATGTTCGAGCCGCAGCGACCCAGGCCGATCAGGCACACGGACGGGAATTCCTGCTCACGGCGGGCCTCGTTTTCGCCTTCGGTATGGAGCGAACGAGGGAACACCATGTCGCGCAGTCCATCGAGGTTGTCGAGGATGCGGTCAGTGTTGGTTTCCGTGAAGTACAGGTACTGCTGGGTCGACAGCGGACGTGGGGTGGAATAGGCCTTGTAGGTTTTTTCCGCGACCGTGGGCACTATCAGATCGGATACTACGTTGGCTGGAGTATTTTTAGAGGTCATTGTGCGCCATTTGCCTGGTCTGGTTCGGCGGTCGAAAAGATATCAACGCGCCATCACGGAGTGAGAGATCGCGACTGTACCTCGCGATATTGGCCTGAGCGATAGGGTTTATCCCTAGGTTCCCCTAGGGGGGAGCCTTGCTTGCAATACCGAAGGATCGGCCAAAAATTGGCGTTCTTTAATTGGCGGGGAACTTTTTATGAATTTTGTACTATCAGCGGATTGAAGGCGCTGGAGGGGAACTGTCGACGCTGGTTGAGTTGGCGTAGCACCGGCAGCAGCTCTTCGAGCGGAACCGGTCGGCTGAGCAGGTAGCCCTGGATATAGTCGCAGTCGTACTGCGCGAGGAACTCGTATTGCTGTTGGGTTTCGACGCCTTCGGTGACCACTTGCAGGTGGAGGGTATGGGCCATGACGATAATCGCCTGGACGATTTCCATGTCCTGGGTGGATTTGGGGACGTCGATGATGAACGAACGATCGATCTTCAGGGTGTTGAGGGGCAGGCGCTTGAGGTAGGCGAGGGAGGAGTAGCCGGTGCCGAAATCGTCGATGGACAGCGACACACCGAGGCTGCGGATCTGCCGCAACAGCTGCAGGGTGCTGGAAATATTGCCCATCAGGGCGTTCTCGGTGACTTCCAGCTCCAGCCGCCGAGGTGGCACGCCGGCGGTACGCAGGATAATTTCGATTTCATCGGCCAGCTCTTCCCGTGCCAGGTTCAGGGCCGAGCAGTTCACGGCGATTTTCAGTTCGTCGCAGCCGCGCTCGGACAGCCAGGCCAGGTCCTCGCAGGCCTTGCGCATGACCCAGCCGTCGAGCTCGGCAATCATCCCGTTGGCTTCGGCGATGCCGATGAAGCGATCGGGTGAGAGCAACCCGTGCTGGGGATGTTGCCAGCGCACCAGGGCTTCGAGTTTGGCCACCACTCCACTCTTGAGGTCGTAGATCGGTTGGTAATACAACGCCAGGCCGCTGCCGTCGCGCAGGGCGTGGCGCAATTCCTCTTCGAGTTGCAGCTCCAGGGTGGCGCGGGTTTTCAGGTTGGAGCTGAAGAAGTGCAGGCTGTTACGCCCCGCGCCCTTGGACTGATACAGCGCCAGGTCGGCGTTCTTCAGCAATTCCTCGCAGGATTTGCCGTCATCGGGAAATATGCTGATGCCGATGCTGGTGGTCATGACCATGCGCCGACCGGCCAGCTCTATGGGCTCCTTCATTTTCAGCATGATGCGCTGGGCCATGTGCCGGGCTTCGTCACGGTTGTGCAGGCCGATGAGGATGCAGAATTCGTCACCGCCAAAGCGCGCCACCACATCGTCGTGACTGCGGGTCGCGCTCTTGATATGCCCGGCGATGACCTTGAGCAGTTCGTCACCGGCATCGTGGCCGAGGCTGTCGTTGATCCGCTTGAAGTGATCGATGTCGAGGAACATCACCGCCAGCATGCCGCCGCTGGTGCTGCGCTCCATCAGCCGTTCGGCGAAGAGCTGGTTGAAACCGCGGCGGTTGATCAGGTTGGTCAGGGCGTCGTAGTGAGCCACTTGCGCCAGTGACATCCGTGCCTGGTCCAACTGGCTGAGCAGGGCGTTGACCCGTCGCAGGTCGTGTTCCTTGTGTTGCAGCTTCTTGTCCGCCAGGGCCGCGCTGATGCTGCTGCCGATGATCAGCAGGGCGATCAGGGCGATGGTCATGCCCAGTTGCAGGTGATTGTTGTCCGCCAGTGCCGGCAGGGGGCTGCCGGCTGGCAGCATCAGGTGCAGCGACCACATGCCGATGAAGTGGGTGCTGAAGATACCGGCACCCATCACCAGGCTGGCGGTGTACTTGAGCAGTTGATGGAAGATCCCGCTGCCGCTGCGAAAGCGCCGTGACAGGATCAGGGCCGCGAGGCTGGCGCCGATGGCCACCAGCACGGAAAGGCCGACGAGGAGTGGGTCGTAGTACTGCACGGCACTCGATTGCAACGCCGACATGCCGACGTAGTGCATGGCCGCGATACCCAGTCCCATGAACAGCGCGGCGCGCAGGTACTGTGAGGCGCGCAGCTCGGCGTTGCCCAGGGTGTACATGGCCAGGAAGGAGGCCAGCAGGGCGATCAGCAAGGAGGAGAGAGTGACCGGCAGGTCGTATTGAATGTCGATGGGCGCCTGGAACGCCAGCATGCTGATGAAGTGCATGGCCCAGATGCCGCCGGCCAGGCAACAGGCACCGACCCAGCGCCAGACCCGTTGCTGCGAAGGCTTTTCCACATGACCGACGCGTTCGGCCATGTCCAGCATGGCAAAAGAGGCAGCGCACGCGACCAGATAAGCCAGCAGGACCAGCAACGGATTATGGCTGCAATTGAGCAGCAGCTGCCCGTTCTCGGGAAGCTCGTTAACAAAATGCAAGCCCAGCCATTCCATAGCATGCCCCACCTGACGCCTTGGACTACCGGTGCGCTCAGCACCGACCAATGCGTTGGAGTATAGAGGCTCACCTCGGGCCGCAAGGGATCATGGCAGAGTGCTGCCAATGATTTGGAAATGACCTAAATAGCGATTGGTACTAAGAAACCCGATTCCTCCGGCTCCAGCGGGGGCAGTCCGGCCGCTGCCCGGGCTTTGTCGCAGTACTCGTTGTGCACGCCGTCGACCCACGAGGCCTCGAATTCCCGGCAGGTGCTCGAGCGTTGATGGTAGATCGAACAACTGACCTGCTCACCGACTTTACCTTCAAGGGCGGTGCAGCGTGGCGCGGCGCGTTCAGTACCCAGCATGGCCACATGGTTGGGACTGACCTGGGTGACCAGTTCGTCGGGCACCAGGCCTCCGGCCGAGGCACATTCTCCCCAATAGAAAGACACGCGAAAATACGCACAGCAGGCACCACAATTCAGACACGGATTAGCGTCGGGCATGGAAGGTCACGGAGAAAGTGGGGGGAGGTGATCGGCGGCTATTCTAGGCTTCGGCCCGGGCTTTGGTAGGTATTTTTTGCATAACCTTTGCCCGCGTTCCATGGGGCCGACACACGGCGGCAGGGCAGGGGCGCTCGGGGCATTGCCGGGTATCAGCGTCACGAATGGTGGCAGACAGTCCCGGCCATGCTGACTAGATTGAGGATTCCGGGCTCAACGCGTCTGGCGGGCCAGCCCCTATAACAATAAAAGAGACGGACCCCATGCAGAACTCGACCCAAGCGGCGAATGCCTGGCGCATTCTGTTCCTGCTGTTCCTCGCCAACCTCTTCAACTTCTACGACCGTACCCTGCCGGCGATCATCATCGAGCCGATCCGCATGGAGTGGCATCTGAGCGACTTTCAGATTGGCATCATCGGTACCGCGTTCACCATTGTCTATGCGATTGCCGGCCTGCCCCTGGGGCGGATGGCCGACAACGGCTCGCGCAGCAAGCTGATGGGCTGGGGGCTGGCGGTCTGGAGTGGATTGACGGCGGCGAACGGCCTGGTGGGCAGTTTTGCGACCTTCCTGCTGGTGCGCATGGGTGTCGGTATTGGCGAGGCCGCTTATGCGCCGGCGGCCAACTCGTTGATCGGCGACCTGTTCCCGGCGCACCGTCGGGCGCGGGCCATGGGGATCTTCATGCTCGGCCTGCCGCTCGGGCTGGTGCTGGCGTTCTTCACCACCGGCGCGATGGTCAAGGCCTTTGACAGCTGGCGCGCGCCGTTCTTTATCGCGGCGGTCCCCGGGTTGCTGCTGGCGGGGTTCATGTTCTTTATCAAGGAACCGAAGCGCGGTGCGGCGGAAACGGTGAAGGTCTCCCAGGAGAAGGTCGACCGTCCGGTACGTCGCCTGCTGGCGATCCCGACGTTTCTCTGGCTGGTGCTGGCTGGGCTGACCTTCAATTTTGCCACCTACGCCTGCAACTCGTTTCTGGTGCCGATGCTGCAGCGCTATTTCCTCATGCCCTTGCAGGAGGCGGCAGTAGCGACCGGTGTGATTGTCGGGGTAACCGGGTTGCTGGGGTTGACGCTGGGGGGCTGGGTCGCGGACAAGCTGCACCAGCGTATTGCCAATGGCCGGCTGTTGTTCGCCGCGGTGAGCCTGGTGATCTCGACGCTGACCACGGCCTGGGCGCTGCATGCCGGGCGGATCGAGATTGGGGTGTTCGTGGTGGTGTTCAGTATTGGTTGGCTGTTTGCCTACAACTTCTACACCTGTGTTTATACAGCGATTCAGGACGTGGTCGAGCCACGGCTGCGGGCGACGGCCATGGCCGTGTACTTTGCCGGTTTGTATCTATTGGGCGGTGGCCTGGGGCCGGTGGTGGTGGGGCTGCTGTCTGATCATTTCGCCCATGCGGCGATGTTGGCGGCAGGGGCCGAGCAGATGAACGAAGCGTTCAAGGCCGTCGGACTGCATGACGCGATGTACCTGATTCCGGGAGCCTTGTTGTTGACGCTGGCGTTCCTGTTCCAGGCGGCGCGGTGTTTCAACAAGGATGCGCAGCGTATGCGCGAGGGGATGGCGGCGGATGCACCGGCTGGGGCGCCTGTTACCGCTTGATAGCGAACCCTTGCAGGAGCTGGCAAGCCAGCTCCTGCAGAGGAGGGTGGTTGGCTGTCAGCCCGCCACCAACACCCGAATCGCTTCCAGGCGCAGCGCGGCTTTTTCCAGCATCGCCAGGCCTTGTTCACGCTGTTGACGCAACGCCACCAGTTCACTGTCGCGAACACTCGGGTTGACCGCCTGCAACGCTGTCAGGCGCGCCAGCTCTTCATCGGTATCCGCTGCCAGGCGTCGTTGGGCCTCGGCCACGCGCTCGGCGTGACGCGGTGCGATCTTGGCTTCACCGGCGTTGATCTTCGGCGTCAAGCTGTCGCGCTGGGCCTGGATGAACTTGTTGGCGCTGGCCCGTGGCACGCTTTCCAACTGGTCGTTCAGGGTTTCGAAAGCCACCCGGGTCGACAGGTCGTTGCCATTGGCATCCAGCAGGCAGCGCAGTGCCGCCGGCGGCAGGTAGCGGCCCAGTTGCAGCGAGCGCGGCGCAACCACTTCACTGACATAGAGCAGCTCGAGCAACACGGTGCCGGGCTTGAGCGCCTTGTTCTTGATCAGCGCCACGGCGGTGTTGCCCATCGAACCGGACAGCACCAGGTCCATGCCGCCCTGCACCATCGGGTGTTCCCAGGTGATGAACTGCATGTCCTCGCGCGACAGCGCCTGGTTACGGTCGTAGGTGATGGTCACGCCTTCGTCGTCGCCCAGCGGGAAGCTGGCGTCGAGCATTTTCTCGCTTGGCTTGAGGATCAGGGCGTTTTCCGAATGGTCTTCGCTGTCGATACCAAAGGCGTCGAACAGGGTTTCCATATAGATAGGCAGGGCGAACTGGTCGTCCTGTTCATGGATCGCCTCGACCAGTGCATCGCCCTCGCCGGCGCCACCGGAGTTGAGCTCCAGCAGGCGGTCGCGACCGGTGTGCAGTTCGGTTTCCAGGCGTTCACGCTCGCCACGGGCTTCGTCGATCAGCGCTTGCCACTCGCCGTCGTCGGCGTTTTCCAGCAGCGGCAGCAGGCGCGGGCCGAACTGGTGCTGCAAGGCGTTGCCGGTCGGACAGGTGTTGAGGAAGGCGTTCAGCGCTTCGTGGTACCACTGGAACAAGCGCTCTTGCGGGCTGGTTTCCAGGTACGGCACATGCAGTTCGATCACGTGTTTCTGGCCGATCCGGTCCAGACGGCCGATACGCTGCTCCAGCAGGTCCGGGTGGGACGGCAGGTCGAACAGCACCAGGTGGTGGGAGAACTGGAAGTTGCGACCTTCACTGCCGATTTCCGAGCAGATCAGTACCTGGGCGCCGAATTCTTCGTCGGCGAAGTAGGCGGCGGCGCGGTCACGCTCGAGGATATTCATGCCTTCGTGGAACACCGTGGCCGGAATACCGGAGCGCACGCGCAGGGCGTCTTCCAGGTCCATGGCGGTTTCGGCATGGGCGCAGATCACCAGGACCTTGGTGCGCTTGAGCATCTTCAACTGGTCGATCAGCCACTCGACACGCGGGTCGAAGCGCCACCAGCGGGTTTCGTCGTCGGTGTCCGGTTGGGCCTGGAAGCTGACTTCCGGGTACAGCTCGGCGTGTTCGCCCAACGGCAGTTCGAGGTATTCGTCCGGGCAAGGCAGCGGGTAGGCGTGCAGCTTGCGCTCCGGGAAACCCTGCACGGCGGCGCGGGTGTTGCGGAACAGCACGCGGCCGGTGCCGTGGCGGTCGAGCAACTCGCGCACCAGGCGGGCGCTGGCATCGGCGTCGCCAGCGTTGACGGCGTCGAGCAGGGCCTGGCCTTCATCGCCGAGGAAACCCTGGATGGTCTTGTGTGCGGCAGGCGACAGGCGGCCTTTATCCAGCAGTTCCTGGACGGCTTCGGCCACCGGACGGTAGTTCTCGCTCTCGGCACGGAAGGCCTTGAGGTCATGGAAACGGTTCGGGTCGAGCAGGCGCAGGCGGGCGAAGTGGCTGTCCTGGCCCAGTTGTTCCGGGGTCGCGGTCAGCAGCAGGACGCCGGGAATGGTTTCGGCCAACTGTTCGACCAGGGCGTATTGCGGGCTGACCTGCTCTTCGTGCCAGACCAGGTGGTGGGCTTCATCGACCACCAACAGGTCCCAACCGGCGGCAAACAGCGCGTCCTGGGCCTTCTCGTCGTCCACCAGCCATTCCAGGGCCACCAGGGCCAACTGGGTGTCTTCGAACGGGTTGCTGGCATCGCTTTCGATAAAACGTTCAGCGTCGAACAGGGCGACCTGCAGGTTGAAGCGCCGGCGCATCTCTACCAGCCACTGGTGCTGCAGGTTTTCCGGCACCAGGATCAGCACACGGTTGGCGCGACCCGAAAGCAGTTGGCGATGGATCACCAGGCCGGCTTCGATGGTCTTGCCCAGACCCACTTCGTCCGCCAGCAAGACCCGCGGTGCGATACGGTCGGCGACTTCCCGAGCGATGTGCAACTGGTGAGCGATCGGTTGCGCACGCACGCCACCCAGGCCCCAGAGCGAGGATTGCAACTGGCGACTGGTGTGTTCCAGGGTGTGGTAGCGCAGCGAGAACCAGGCCAGGGGGTCGATCTGCCCGGCGAACAGGCGGTCGCTGGCCAGGCGGAACTGGATGAAGTTCGACAGCTGGGTTTCCGGCAGCGTGACGGCTTCGTTCTGCGCATTGAGGCCGTGGTAGACCAGCAGTCCGTCGACATCGTCGACTTCACGCACGGTCATCTTCCAACCTTCGAAGTGGGTAATGGTGTCGCCCGGCGAAAACCGCACGCGGGTCAGAGGCGCATTCCGTAGCGCATACTGGCGGGTGTCGCCAGTGGCCGGGTAGAGCACGGTCAACAAGCGGCCATCCTGTGCCAGAACGGTGCCTAAACCCAACTCCGCTTCGCTGTCACTGATCCAGCGTTGCCCCGGTTGATACTGCTGCGCCATGCTGCCTGACTCCCGCCTTGAAAAAGCCGACTATGTTAACGGAATCGACGCTTTCAGGCCAAAAGAAGCTCACAAATACCGCGCTTTTAGCGAGCATCCCGCCTTTATAGGTGCGAGACCTGGAGGAAAGGGTAGCTCATCGGGATCTCGGGCACCTTTGTGTGTTAATCCGGTCACACTTTGACCATCCCGGGCTCAAGTCGCCGAGCCTGCCGCCGACAGCCTGACGACAGGAGAACGCCATCATGCTGCCACCGATACTACCTCTGAGTGTCGTACCGGTTACGTCCCAGACGGACCCGATTCGACCGCAACCGAACATCCCCCCAGTGGTGCCGGTCCAACAAGGCTCCAATGAGAGCACCATCGATCTGCAAAAACGTGACCCGGATGAGGCCGGCTGGCTGCTGCGCGAGGAACAACGGCGCCAGCAGGAGCAGAGACAGCGTCGCCATGAAGCCGACAACGACCCCGAACTGCACCTGGCCGTCCCGGGCGATGAGCTGAATGCCGACAACACCGTGCCCGTGGTGGCGCTGATGGAAGATCAGCCGCGTCAGGGGTTGCTGGTAGACGTCGAAGTCTGACGGCGCTCGTTGGCCAGGGCCAGCAGGGCCTTGAGCAGGGTGTCGATCTCTTGCGTGGTATTGAGGTGACTGACGGCGATTCGTGCAATGGCCGGCAAGCCCCGGGCCCGCATATCCATTGGCGTATAGGCGGTGCCATTGGCCCCCAGGTTGATGCCGTTTTCGGCCAGTCGCTGTTTCAGTTCAAAAACATCCCAACCCTTGAGCGTGAACGCAATCAGCCCTGATTGTTGTCCGGGCACGCCGAGGTCGCGCAGTTCAAGGCCGTTGATCTGTCCCAGTGCCCGGCGCAGTGGTTGGCTCAAGGCCTGGATTCGCTGGTGAATGCGCTCGATTCCCAGCACTACGGCCTCTTTCAACGCATTTTCCAGCCCGGCCAGCAGCGCCATGGAGACTTCGCTGGTTTCAAAGCGGCGGGCATCGTCCCGTGGAGTGAAGGCTCGGCCGTCCCAGGGCGCCGAGAGTACATCGAGGGTTGCTGGCCTGAGCTGCGTCATGAATCCCGGGCGTATATAGAGCAGTGCCGTACCCCGCGGCCCGCGCAGGAATTTACGCGCAGCACCCTTGAGCACATCGCAGCCGAGGGCCTGGACGTCACAGGGCAGTTGCCCCAATGCCTGTCCGGCATCGATGAAGTAGGCAATGCCATGACGCCGTGCGACTTCGCCGATGGCCTGCGCCGGGTTGATCAGGCCGCCGTTGGCCGGCAGCCAGGTCAGGGCGATCAGCTTCACACGGGAATCGATCATCTGCTCCAGGGCGGACACCGACACCGCCCCGTTCTCGCCACAAGGGATCACCTCAAGTCGGGCGCCGGATGCGAGGGCCTGGCCCATGCAGGCCAGGTTGCCGCCCCATTCGTGCCGTCCCACCAGGATCCGGTCGCCCGGACGCCAGTCCCCCAGGGCGCTGAAGGCCATGCCCCAGGCCGCCGAGCCGCTGCTGGTAAAGGCAATGGCGGCGCTTTCGGTGCCGAGCAGTTGGGCCGCCCATTGGCGAGCCTGCTCCTGCAACCTGGCGCCTTCAACAGCGGCTTCCATGGGCCCGATGTTCGCCTCGCACAGCAGTTGCGCGTTGATGGCGTCCAGCGTGGCCTGGCTGGGCAGGGAGGCGCCGGCGTGATTGAAATGGATCACCCGGGCGCAGCCAGGGGTGGCGGCACGCAGGCGAACGATTTCGTCCGCGAGAGGGTCGTTCATGGCCGTAGCTCGAAAATCGCGTCGATCTCCACGGCTACACCGCTGGGCAGGCTGGCGACGCCGATGGCGGTGCGTGCATGGCGGCCCTGGTCGCCGAGGGCGTTGACCAGCAGGTTGGAAGCGCCGTTGGCCACGGCGCCCTGACGCTGGAAGTCGGGGTGGCTGGCGACAAAGACGCCGAGCCGGACGATCCGCACCAGTCTGGAGAGATCGTCTTCAAGGGCATGGCCCAGCTGTGCCAGCAGACCGAGTGCGGCGAGTTCCGCAGCCTGGGCACCTTCCGCCTCCCCCAGGGTGTCACCCAGACGTCCGATAAAGGCCGGTTTGCCGTCCTGCAGGGGAATCTGCCCGGAAATATACAACTGGTTCTGGCTGATGACGTAATTCACGTAGTTGGCGATCGGCTGCCCAGGTTGCGGCAGCTTCAAGCCCAGTTGGGCGATTCGGTCGGACAGGGAATGATTCATGGGTCAACCTCCGGGAAAGAGGCCTGAGCATGCTGGGCCCGCCACGGTCCGACAAACCCATAGATTTAATCCGACGTATCCAGATAACTCATGCGTCGGCGGCGCTGCACTGCTCCAGCAACCACTCGCAGAAGCATTCGGCGGCGGTGTTCAAGGCTGTGTTGGGTTTGACCAGCCAATAGCCGATCTCGCTTTCGTAGGCCGGCTGGTTGAAGGCCTTCACCAGCGCTCCCTCTCTGAGCCGACGTTCGATCAGGTGCTGGCGCCCCATGGCGATTCCCTGTCCGGCGATGGCCGCTTCGACCACGATGTTGTAGTCATGGAGCATGACGCTCGGGTAGGGCCGCAGGTCGAAGTGATGCCGGCGGGACCAATCGATCCATTCAAACGGTTGCGGTGCCTGTGACATCAGCAGCGGGCCGCGCTCGACGCCGTCGGCCTTGAAGGCCGGGCTACAGACCGGAAAGAGCCGTTCACCCATCAGGCGCACGGCGTTGACATGGGGCCAGCCGCCTTTGCCATAACGAATCGCCAGGTCCACTTCGGCGCCGGGTACGTCGGCGAGTTGAATCGAGGGCTCCAGTTCAACCTTGATCTGCGGGTAGAGACGGATAAAACCGGCCAGGCGCGGGGCCAGCCAGAGTGTGGCGAAGGAGGCGAGCAAACCGATGCGCAGTACCTGGTTTTGCCGGGGCAGGCTGATCAGGCGGCTGGCCTGGGCGATCTGCTCCAGGGCCGGGCGGATTTGCTGGTAGTACCGCTCGCCTTCTTCTGTGAGGTCGATGGCGCGAGTGCGTCGGATAAACAATCGCTGCCCCAGGTGCTGTTCGAGTTTCTGCACCTGATGGCTGATCGCGCTTTGGCTGACGCACAACTCATCGGCGGCCTTGATAAAACTCAGGTGACGGGCCACGGCCTCGAAGGCGCGCAGGGCCATCAAGGGTGGCAGATCCTGGTGCAACGCCACTTCAGCGCTCCTTTGGGTTTGATCGAGACCCGGGGATTGTGCTGGGAAATGGTGTAGCTGCCCAGGCCTTGTTGAGAGGGAAGTCTGGATAACCGGCCGACTTGCCCGCATTATTAGCCCATAGCGCAGGTCGAAGGCGGCCCATAGTGGCCCTTCGATGGAACTCGACGGATAGCGATGTAACCTGACCATGAACCCAGACGACAAGTTGATCGACCTTAATACCGAACGGGCCAAACGTGTCCATGATCTCAATGAAAAGCGCTTGAATGAAGTTCGCCAGGCGTTTGAACAGGCCATGCCATTGGGCAAGGGCAAGAAAAAACCGAAGAACAAACCGAAAAAGCGCTGATAGCCCCGCTGATTCTTGATATGGGTCAGTTATTTCCTTTCTCCCGCGCCCAGCCTCGGGCGGCATTGACCCTGGTCAATTTCTCACTGTGCCTGCTGGGCTAACTTAGCTCCATCGCAACAGGGCAAGTGCAGGAGGCCAGTCATGTTCTTCGATAACGTGGTGATCGCCGGAGTGCTGACAGTCGGACTCATGGTGATGTTCTTCGCCGGTTTTGGAATTTTTATCTGGAAAGACTCACAGAAACGGAAGAAACCGTAGAGCTTCCAGGGAACGAGCACGCAAGGCATTTTGGGCGACTTCGGTCGCCCTTTTTTTTGGTTTTTTTCCAGGCGCAACAGGTATTGGCGTTCCCACTCAATCACGGGAAATAAAAAAGGTGCGGTCCCGACAGGAGCGCACCTTTTTTCGTTAACCGCTCGAGATCAGCTGCCGAGCACTATCGTCGACAGCCAGAACAGGCCGGCGGACAAGCCGATGGTCATTGGCAGGGTCAACAGCCACGCCAGCAGGATGGTCTTGATGGTGCTGCCTTGCAGGCCGCTCTTGCTGGCAATCATGGTCCCAGCCACACCCGACGACAGTACGTGGGTGGTCGAGACGGGCAGGGCGACGATATTCGCCAGGGCGATCAGGCCGGCGGTGGTGATTTGCGCCGACATGCCCTGGGCATAGGTCATGCCCTGCTTGCCGATCTTCTCGCCGATGGTCAGGACTACACGTTTCCAGCCGATCATGGTGCCCAGGCCCAGGGCCAGGGCGACGGCCATGATTACCCAGAACGGTGCGTATTCGGTGGTGGCGGTCAGGTCCTTGCGCAGTTTCTCCAGGTCGGCCTTTTCACGGGAATCCAGGCCTGGCAACTTGCCGACTTGCTTGGCGGTGTCATCCAGGCAAAGCAGGTCGCGACGCACTTCGATGCGCTTGTCCGGCGACAGCGAATGGTAGTCGGTCACACCCGTGAGGTTGCTCATCAGGGCGTTGATGTTCGCTTCGGTCCGTTGCGGGTTGCAACGGAACTTGCCCGGCATATCGTCCGCTACATTCTTGCCCAGGGCGAGGAAGTCGCTCAGGGTGGCGTTGTTACGCTGATAGAACTGACTCAGGTGCAGGGTTGCATCGCGGGTGCGTTCGATCTGATAAGTGGTGGTACTCAGGTCGAGCACGAATTGCGCCGGGACGATACCGATCAGCACCAGCATGATCAGGCCGATGCCTTTCTGGCCATCGTTGGAGCCGTGCACGAAACTCACGGCCATGGCGGAGATCACCAGCACCATGCGGTTCCAGAACGGCGGGTGCTTCTTGTCGTCGAGCTTGCGCCGTTGTTCCGGGGTCTTGTGCATCTTGGACTGCGGGCGCCACCATTTCAGGCCGACCAGTATCAGGCCCGCCAACAGCAAACCGGCAATCGGCGAGAAAACCAGCGAGGCACCGATATCCACGGCCTTCTGCCAGTTCACCCCTTCGCTCACCGGAATACCGTTGAGCAGGGCATTGGCCAGGCCGACACCGAGGATCGAACCGATCAGGGTGTGGGAGCTGGAGGCCGGGATACCGAAGTACCAGGTGCCCAGGTTCCAGGCGATGGCCGCGGCGAGCAGGGAAAACACCATGGCCAGGCCATGTCCGGTGTTGACGTTGATCAGCAGCTCGACCGGCAACAGGTGGACGATTGCATAGGCCACGCCGACGCCGCCCAGCAGCACGCCGAGGAAGTTGAACACACCGGAAAAGAACACCGCCAGGTGGGGCGGCATGGCTTTGGTGTAGATAACAGTGGCTACCGCGTTAGCGGTGTCATGAAAGCCGTTGATGAACTCGAAGCTGAGGACAAAGGCCAGGGCGAGCACCAGGCTCACAAGCACCCAGGCATCCAGTCCGCTGAATAAATCGATCATGAAGGTTTTCTGACCCGGTCATAAGGGGGCGCGATTATGCCAGAAAACTTTCAGCTGAGGGCCTGCCTGACACCATTTGACCTGAGCGGGTGGTCAAGGCCGACGATTGACACGCGGATGGCGTAAGTCTTGGCGTCCAGCGGGCCAGGTATTGTCCGGGTAGGAAAGACCAGGCGGCGACGGGCAGGGCTCGGCAAGGTTCAATACCGATTAAGCCTAAGGCTCTTCGGCCTTGAGTTCCTTTTCCATTTTTTGCAGTTCCTGGGTAAACGCCTGATCCAGAAGACTGGCTCGTTTGCGCCAGGGTTTGCGTTCCGGTTCGGGTTGCGCGGCGTAGGTGGTGACAGCCCCGCCGTAAACATCCTTGTAACGTTGTTCCTGGCGCTCAAGTTCCGCGCGCAGTTCGTCTTTCGTCACAGTACTACCTAATTTGAGTTGAATGATTGTGTTCCATTAAACACAACCGCCCCGGCGAGACGTTCAATGTCGAGCTTGAACGCTGACAGTCGAACCCCTGTCGGGCCAGACGGCCTTGAGGTCGCACAGGGTATTATAGCGGTCGGTTTGACTGACACTATCGCGAAGATAAGGGAGTTCGTCAACTTTGTCGGTGACTTTTGTGATGTAGGATGTTTTAACTGTAACTTGAGGGCGAGGTAACCGCTGCCTGTTTTTTGACGACAATTATCAATTCAAGTTGCAGTGCAATAAGCCCGATACTTGGAAGTACAATCCCGGGTCTGTTGAAAAACCACTGTTCAACTTCTGAAATAGACGGCGTGTGCACGATCGCGAAGGGGAAAAAAACGGCCTCACTTCGTGGGTGAGGCCGGACCGACGGATCCCCCGGTGGGTACCTGACCAGTATCCCGGGAAATCCGTAGCGGCGCGTTTAAGGTATAAGCTGCGGCGATCAGGGTCAATTGCGATTATCGGTCATTGGTTCGATAATCGCACAAAGTTGAAGGTTCCTGGCTTGCCTATCCGCCGGGGCCAGGCCTGTAATGGGTCTCCACGGCAGACAAGGAATTTGCAATGAACGATCAACTGCGTGATGCCTTCGCCTCCGTGGCGCCGCCCATCGTCGCCTCGCCGGCCAAGCGTATCCAGGCGCTGACCGGCGACCCCGACTTCATGACCTCGCTGGCCCGTGGCCTGGCGGTGGTGCAGGCGTTCCAGGAGCGCAAGCGGCACCTGACCATTGCGCAGATCAGCCACCGCACGGAAATTCCACGGGCGGCCGTGCGCCGTTGCCTGCATACCTTGATCAAGCTCGGCTATGCCACTACCGACGGACGGACCTATTCGCTGTTGCCCAAGGTGCTGACCCTGGGGCACGCCTACCTGTCGTCCACGCCCCTGGCGGTATCGGCGCAACCCTACCTCGACCGTATGAGCGATCAACTGCACGAAGCCTGCAACATGGCGACCCTGGAGGGTGACGACATCCTCTATATCGCCCGTTCCGCCACCACCCAGCGGCTGATCTCGGTCGATCTCTCGGTGGGCGGGCGCTTGCCGGCCTATTGCACGTCCATGGGCCGAATCCTGCTGGCGGCCCTGGACGACGCTTCGTTGCACGAGTACCTCGACCACGCCGATTTGCACGCCAAGACCAGCCGGACCCTGCACACTCGCGATGCCTTGCTCGAATGCCTGCAACAGGTGCGCCAGCAGGGTTGGTGCATTGTCGATCAGGAACTCGAACAAGGTTTGCGTTCGATTGCCGTGCCGGTCTACGACGCTTCCGGGCAAGTGCTGGCGGCGCTGAATGTCAGTACCCATGCCGGGCGTGTCAGTTGCAGCGAGCTGGAGCAGCGGGTGCTGCCGAGCATGCTCAAGGCCAGCCGTGAGCTGAGTGCCCAGTTGTTTTCCTGAGCCCCACACCGGCTACGCTTTCCCGGGCGAATGGCTCGAAAGGTAAACCGGTAGCTTGCAAACAAGTTGTTCGATTATCGAACGGTTAATCGATTATCGGATTGTTTGGCCGTCGACCCCCGGCTTACCCTGATCTCATCACGGCGCTGAACCGCGCGCCGCCCTCAGGCTGGTTTAAACCGGGAGTCTGCACCCATGGCTGAAATCCTTTCGCTGCATGAAGCGGTGAAGCAGTTCGTCAACGACGGCGATACCGTCGCGCTCGAAGGCTTCACTCATCTGATTCCGACGGCGGCGGGTCATGAAATCATTCGTCAGGGCAAGAAAGACCTGACGCTGGTGCGTATGACCCCCGACCTGGTCTATGACCAGCTCATCGGCGCCGGTTGCGCCCGCAAGCTGATCTTCTCCTGGGGCGGCAATCCGGGCGTGGGCTCGCTGCACCGCCTGCGCGATGCCGTCGAGAAACACTGGCCACACCCGCTGGAAATCGAAGAGCACAGCCATGCCGACCTGGCCAACGCCTATGTGGCCGGCGCTTCCGGCTTGCCGTTCGCGGTATTGCGGGCCTACGCCGGTTCCGACCTGCCGAAGGTCAATCCGCTGATCAAGACGGTTACCTGCCCGTTCACCGGTGAAGTGTTGGCCGCCGTCCCCTCGGTACGCCCGGACGTCACCGTGATCCATGCGCAGAAGGCCGACCGCAAGGGCAACGTGCTGCTCTGGGGCATTCTTGGTGTGCAGAAGGAAGCGGCCCTGGCGGCCAAACGCTGCATCGTAACGGTCGAGGAGATCGTCGACGACTTGCAGGCGCCGATGAACGCCTGCGTCTTGCCGACCTGGGCCCTGAGCGCGGTCTGTCATGTGCCAGGTGGCGCGCACCCGTCCTACGCCCATGGGTATACCGAGCGCGACAACCGTTTCTACCAGGCTTGGGACCCGATTGCCCGCGACCGCGCCACCTTTACCGCCTGGATCGACGAGTACATCCATGGCACTGCGGACTTTGCCGAGTTCCAGCGCAAACTGGCCCACGCTTCGGAGGTTAAGTGATGACCTACACCACCAATGAAATGATGACGGTGGCCGCGGCCCGTCGACTGAAGAACGGTTCGGTCTGCTTCGTCGGCATCGGCCTGCCGTCCAAGGCCGCCAACCTGGCGCGCCTGACCTCTTCGCCGGACGTGGTGCTGATCTACGAGTCGGGTCCGATTGGCGCCAAGCCCAGTGTATTGCCACTGTCCATCGGTGACGGCGAGCTGGCGGAAACCGCCGACACCGTGGTGCCGACCGGTGAGATCTTCCGTTACTGGCTGCAAGGTGGGCGCATCGATGTCGGCTTTCTCGGCGCGGCCCAGGTCGACCGTTTCGGCAATATCAACACCACTGTGGTCGGTGACTATTTCTCGCCCAAGGTCCGCCTGCCCGGTGCCGGTGGCGCGCCGGAAATCGCCGGCTCGGCGAAAAGCGTCCTGATCATCCTCAAGCAGTCGGCGCGCTCCTTTGTCGACAAGCTGGACTTCATCACCTCGGTCGGTCATGGCGAAGGCGGCGACTCGCGCAAACGCCTGGGCCTGCCGGGTGCCGGTCCGGTGGGCATCATCACCGACCTGTGCATCATGGAGCCGCAAGCCCCCAGCCACGAGTTCGTGGTCACCGCGTTGCACCCGGGGGTGACCCGCGAGCAAGTGATCGCCGCCACCGGCTGGGCCGTGCGCTTTGCCGATCAGGTCGCGGTCAGCGACGTGCCCAGCGAGACCGAGCTGAACGCTTTGCGTGACCTTGAGGTCCGCACTGCCGCGGCCCATGGCCAGACCCCAGGAGAAGCCTGATGCGCGACGTCTTTATCTGTGATGCCATTCGCACCCCCATCGGTCGTTTCGGTGGCGGCCTGGCCGGTGTCCGCGCCGATGACCTGGCGGCGATCCCGATCAAGGCGCTGATGGAACGTAACCCGTCGGTGAACTGGAACGAGGTCGATGAGGTATTTCTCGGCTGCGCCAACCAGTCCGGCGAAGACAACCGCAACGTCGCCCGCATGGCGCTGTTGCTGGCGGGGTTGCCGGAGACGGTGCCCGGTGTGACCCTCAATCGCCTCTGCGCCTCGGGCCTGGATGCCATTGGTACCGCGTTCCGCGCCATTGCCAGCGGCGAGATGGAACTGGCGATTGCCGGTGGTGTGGAATCCATGTCCCGTGCTCCTTTCGTGATGGGCAAGGCTGACGCGGCGTTCTCGCGCAATATGAAACTGGAAGACACCACCATTGGCTGGCGTTTCATCAACCCGCTGATGAAGGCCCAGTACGGTGTTGATGCGATGCCGCAGACCGCCGACAACGTGGCGGACGATTACCAGGTGTCGCGCGCCGATCAGGACGCCTTTGCCCTGCGCAGCCAGGAACGTGCGGCGCTCGCCCAGGCCTCGGGTTTCTTCAGCGAGGAAATCGTAGCGGTGCGTATCGCCCACAAAAAAGGCGAAACCGTGGTCGAGCACGATGAGCATCCACGGGCCGATACGACGCTGGAAGCCCTGACCCGACTCAAGCCGGTCAACGGTCCGGACAAGACCGTTACCGCCGGCAATGCGTCCGGTGTCAACGATGGGGCCGCCGCACTGATCCTGGCGTCTGCCGCGGCGGTGAAGAAACATGGCCTGACGGCCCGTGCCCGGGTACTCGGCATGGCCAGTGCGGGTGTCGCACCCCGGGTCATGGGGATCGGTCCGGTACCGGCGGTGCGCAAATTGACCGAGCGGCTGGGGCTGGCCGTCAGCGACTTCGACGTCATCGAACTGAACGAAGCGTTCGCCAGCCAGGGCCTGGCGGTGCTGCGTGAGCTGGGTCTCGCTGACGATGCCGCGCAGGTCAATCCGAACGGTGGCGCCATCGCCCTCGGCCATCCGCTGGGCATGAGCGGCGCACGCCTGGTGCTGACCGCACTGCACCAGCTGGAACGGATCGGTGGCAGCAAGGGCCTGGCGACCCTGTGTGTCGGCGTCGGGCAGGGGATGGCGCTGGCGATTGAACGGGTCTGAGAGTCGCGGGCAATAAAACAGGCGCCCGGATGATGGCCACGGACTGTCATTCGGGCGATTGTTCTTGTAAAACAGGTCTGTTGCGAAGTATGTCTAAACTGCAACTTACCTCCTTCGAGTGATGACACATGACAACAACAACGATGCCGTACACCCCCGAAGAACGTAACAAAAGAATTTTTGCCATTGTCGGTGCCTCTTCCGGCAATCTGGTCGAGTGGTTCGACTTCTACGTCTATGCCTTCTGCGCCATCTACTTTGCCCCGGCGTTTTTTCCATCCGGCGATCCCACGGCGCAGTTGCTCAACACCGCCGGCGTGTTTGCCGCCGGTTTCCTGATGCGGCCCATCGGTGGCTGGTTGTTCGGGCGCGTGGCTGACAAGCACGGTCGCAAGAACTCGATGATGATCTCGGTGCTGATGATGTGCGCCGGCTCCCTGGTGATCGCCTTCCTGCCGACCTACGCGAGCATCGGTGCCTGGGCGCCGTTTCTGCTACTGGTCGCGCGCCTGTTCCAGGGCCTGTCGGTGGGCGGGGAATACGGCACCACCGCGACCTACATGAGTGAGGTGGCCCTGCGCGGCCAACGCGGCTTTTTCGCCTCGTTCCAGTACGTGACCCTGATCGGCGGGCAATTGCTGGCGGTGCTGGTGCTGGTGATCCTGCAGCAGTTCCTCTCCGAGCCTGAGCTCAAGGCCTGGGGCTGGCGGATCCCGTTCGTGATCGGCGCCATCGCGGCATTGATCTCGCTGTTGCTGCGTCGCTCCCTGAAGGAAACCACCAGCAAGGAAACCCGCCAGGACAAGGACGCCGGCAGCATGCGGGCGTTGTTCCGCGACCACAAGGCGGCCTTTATCACCGTACTCGGCTATACCGCCGGCGGCTCGCTGATTTTCTACACCTTCACCACGTACATGCAGAAGTACCTGGTGAACACCGCCGGCATGACCGCCAAGACCGCCAGTTTCATCATGACCGGCGTGTTGTTCCTCTATATGTGCATGCAACCGTTGTTCGGCCTGCTCTCGGACCGTATCGGCCGGCGTAGCAGCATGCTCTGGTTTGGCGCCCTGGGCACTCTGTGCACCGTGCCGATCCTGCTGACCCTGAAGACCGTGACCAGCCCGTTCCTGGCCTTCGTGCTGATCACCCTGGCGCTGGCGATCGTCAGTTTCTATACCTCCATCAGCGGCCTGGTCAAAGCCGAGATGTTCCCGGTCCAGGTGCGTGCACTGGGCGTGGGCCTGGCCTACGCGGTGGCGAATGCGATCTTCGGCGGCTCGGCGGAATACGTGGCCCTGAACCTGAAGTCGGTGGGGATGGAAAACGCCTTCTACTGGTATGTGACGGTGATGATGGCGGTGGCCTTCCTGTTCAGCCTGCGCCTGCCGAAAGAAGCGGCGTACCTGCACCACGATCACTGATCGGTTCGCGCGCCCTTGATGGGCGCGCATGAGCTGGGTAACCAGCAGGCCATACATTGGGTTTTTACTTGAAGGGGATGAACGTGGGTTTCGTACGACTTGCCGAAGGTGAACTGCATTACCAACTGGAGGGGCCAGCCGATGCGCCGGTGCTGGTGCTGTCCAACTCGCTGGGGACTGATCTGGGCATGTGGGACACCCAGATGCCAGCGTTTACCGAGCACTTTCGGGTATTGCGTTACGACACCCGTGGCCATGGCCGTTCGCTGGTAACGCCGGGGCCTTACAGCATCGAGCAACTGGGGCAGGATGTCTTGGCATTGCTCGATGCATTGCATATCGAGCGGGCGCATTTCTGCGGCCTGTCCATGGGCGGTCTGATCGGCCAGTGGCTGGGGATCAACGCCGGCCATCGCCTGCATCGGCTGGTTGTCTGCAACACCGCGGCGAAGATCGGCGATGCGGCCGGCTGGAATCCACGGATCGAAGCCGTATCGACGGGTGGCCAGGCGGCGATGCTGGCCCTGCGCGATGGGGCGGTTTCACGCTGGTTCACCCCTGAATTCGCCGAGGCGCATGGGGATCGGGTCAAGCCGATCACCGAGATGCTCGCCGCCACCTCGCCCGAGGGCTATGCGGCCAACTGCTGCGCAGTGCGCGATGCGGATTTTCGCGATCAACTGGCGCAGATCCAGCGGCCGTTGCTGGTGATTTCCGGTACCGAGGACGGGGTGACGCCGCCCTCAGGTGGGATCTTTATCCAGCAGCACGTCGAGGGCGCCGAATACGCCGAGTTCCATGCCGCGCACTTGTCCAACGTGCAGGCCGGCGATGGGTTCAGCCAGCGGGTGCTGGACTTTCTGTCTGCCAGGGTGTGAAACATTGCGAGTGAAACCCATCTCTTTTAGATGAAACTTTCGCGATAGCCTGAACACACCCCCGGTGTTGTGCTCTGATGATCGCCATGGCCCTTCTGCCATGGCCTTGATCCGGACCTGCCCAATCCCATGAAGTCGTTTGTTGCACTGCTGTCAGCGCTCGTGATCGCCACGAGCCTGGCCGCTTGCATCGGTCCGCCGATGCCCCTGACCCCGCAAACCGAGCAAGCCCTGGGCTCGCAGCCGCCGATTCGCTTTTTGCTGACCTTCGATGACGGTCCCAGCGCCTCGAGTTTCTGGAACCCGACGGCATCGGTGCTCGATGACCTGGCCCACAACCCCATTCAACCGGGAATCAAGGCGATATTTTTCGTCCAGACCCGTGCGCCCAGGGCCGGCAACAGCGACATCGGCCGTGCGCTGATGCGCCGCGAGCACGCCGAAGGCCATATCCTCGGTTTTCATACCGCGACCCCTTGGCACACCAATCACCGCTCCCTGAACCCAGAGGAACTCGAGCAGTCGCTCAACGATGGCAGTGCGGACATTGCGGCAGTCACCGGCGCGCCGCCGACGATCCTGCGCCCGCCCTTCTGGAACTATGACAAGCGCACCTTCGCCGCCTACCAGAGGCATGGCCTGCACGTGTTGTTGACGGACTTGAGCGCCAATGACGGCAAGGTCTGGGGGATCACCGCCAGCCCACAACGGCGGGCCAATCTGCTCAAGCACCTGGCCGAAGTCCGCGAGCAGATCGCCCAGGGTGAAATGCCGGTGGTCGATGGGGTGATTCCGGTGGTGGTGACCTTCCACGACCTCAATCGCTACACCGCCCGGCATATGCAGGAATACCTGCAGATCCTGATGGACTGTGCACGGGACACCGGGGTGCGGACCGCCGAGCAACCCTTCTATACGGATCGCTCGGCGTTATTGCGGGCCATCATGGCGCGCACGGTGCATGACAGCTCCGTGCCCGTGCACCTGCCCGGGTTGTGGAACTGGTGGTGGGACAGCGATTCGCACTAGACCGATGGCGACCTACAGCAACGAAATCGGATAGCTGATGATCAAGCGGTTTTCGTCGAATTCGTTGCTGTTGAAGTTCTTGCGCAGGCTGGAGTTGCGCCAGCGCAGGCTGAGGTCGCGCAAAGTTCCGCTCTGGATGGTGTAGCCCAGTTCGGACTCCCGTCCCCATTCCTTGCCGTTGCTGAGGGTCGCGGTGTGCACGTTGTCCCCGCTGATATAGCGGTTCATCAAGGTCAGCCCCGGTATGCCGAGCGCGGCGAAGTTGTAGTCATGGCGTAACTGCCAGGACTTCTCCCGGGCATTGTCGTAACTGTTGTTGTAGCTGTCGTTGGCCAGGGTGCCGCCGCTGGTGCCGTTGACGCGCATCCAGGCGCTGTCGCCGGTGAGTTTCTGCAACCCGAGATAGAAGGTGTTGCCGCCGTATCGCGCCGAGAACATCCCGGACCAGGTCTTGTTCTGCAGTTCGCCGGCCCGGGCGCTGCCATCGTCCTTGCCATAGAAGAAACCGAGGTTGGCGCCCAGGGTCCAGTCACCCAGCGCTTGGCTGTGCTGCAGATTGAGGTACTGCTGGCTGTAGATGTCCTTGAGCTGGGCATTCCACACCCCGATCAGGGTGCGCTGGTCGTTGAAAGTGTATTCGCCGCCCTGGAAGTTGAAGCGCTCGGAGGTGATGCCCGGCTTACCGTTCATGGACATGGCGGTCATGCTTGAGTCGTTACGTGGGCTGTTGTCCTGGAACTGGCCGCCGTAAAGGGTCAGGCCATCGATTTCCTTCGAGGTGATCTGACCGCCGCGGAAGGTTTGCGGCAGCGAACGACCATCGTCCGAGCGCAGGATCGGCAGGATCGGCATCCACTCGCCGACTTTCAATTGCGTCCTGGAAATCTTCGCCTTGAAGGCCACGTCCAGGCGCCCGAAGTTGCTGGCCGGGCGTCCGTTGCCGTCCAGCGGCAGCAACTGTGTACCGCCAGTGCCTTTGCCGCCGTCGAGCTTTTGCGAGAAGGTTCCGAGTACATCGACACCGAATCCCACGGTGCCCTGGGTGAAGCCGGAGCGGGCATCGAGGATAAAGCTCTGGGTCCATTCCTCGGCCTTTCCCTGAGGGTAGGCCGGGCTGGTGAAGTTGCGGCCGATGTAGAAGTTGCGCAGGTTCAGGTTGGCCTGGGCGTCCTCCACAAAACCATGATCTTCGGCCATGGCCGGCAGGGTCGCGCCGGTCATGGCGATGGCCAGCAGGGCGTGGGTGGACAGGTTGCTCGTGTTCAGTGGCTTCATGGATCGGTTTCTCTAATTGTTAGGGATGAGGCAGGACGCAGCCGCAACCGGTGGTTGCAGACAGGACGTTCGAACGGGGAGAGGGCGAGTGTGGTCAGCCGGTGAGGGCGAGGTATCGAGACATGGCGGGTTAACCTTGTTGTTATGGTTATTGTTATGGCTATGGGTCAGTGCAGGAATGGTGCTTTGGATTAACCAGGTAGTTCAATTGAGGCTTGGCGGTTCTGGGCGATTATCGAACGGAACAGTTCAGGCATAAAAAAACCCGCCAATGGCGGGTTTTTGTGTCGCGTGAAAGGCTTCAGCCCTTCGGTGGTGTCTCGTCGATCGGGTTGGCCTGACCGGTCTTCTCATACCAGCCACCGCCGAGGGCCTTGTACAGGTTGACCTCGCTGGTGAGCTGCGACAGGCGATCACTGATCAGCGCTTGTTGGGCGCTGAACAACGAGCGCTGGGCATCGAGGAAGGTCAGGTTGCTGTCGACACCAATGCGGTAGCGACGCTCGGCCAGGCGGTAGTAATCCTGGTTGGCGGCGACCAGATCACGCTGGGCCTGCAATTGCTGGTTGAAGGTCTGGCGTGCGGCCAGGCCATCGGAGACTTCCTGGAAGCCAGTCTGAATGGCTTTCTCGTAGTTGGCGACGCTGATGTCTTTCTGGATTTTCGAGTAATCCAGGCTGGCTTTCAGGCTACCGGAGTTGAAGATCGGAATGTTGATGCTCGGTGCGAACGACCAGGTCCCCGAACCGCCCTTGAACAGACCGCCCATGTCCGGGCTCAGGGTCCCGGCATTGGCGGTCAGGCTGATGCTCGGGAAGAACGCCGCACGGGCGGCGCCGATATTGGCGTTGGCCGCCAGCAACTGGTGCTCGGCGCCGAGAATGTCCGGACGCCGTTGCAGCAGGTCGGATGGCAGGCCGGCCGGCATGTCGCTGAGCAGCTTGGCCGACAGCGGCTGGGCTGCCGGCAGGTTGGCCGGTATACCGCTACCGAGCAACAGGGTCAGGCTGTTCTGGTCCTGGGCAACCTGGCGGGTGAATTGCGCCAGGCTGCTGCGGGCACCTTCAACCGAGGTCCGCGACTGGCTCACATCCAGGGCGGAAGCCACACCGACTTCGTTGCTACGCGAGGTCAGCTTGTAGCTTTCCTCGTAGGCCGCCAGGGTGTCCTGGGTCAGCTTGAGCAGTTCCTTGTCGGCCTGCCAGGTCAGGTAGGCGTTGGCCACGCTGGCCACCAGGCTGATCTGGGTGGTACGGCGGGCTTCTTCGCTGGCGAAGTAGGTCTGCAGCGCCTGCTCGCTCAAGCTACGGACACGGCCGAACAGGTCCAGCTCGTAGGAGCTGACCCCGAGGGTCGCCGAGTACTGGCTGTTGATTGTTTCCCGGCCGGTGCTGGAGACATTGGCTGGAACGCGTTGCCGACTGCCACTGCCATTGGCCGTGACCGCCGGGAACAGGTCCGCGCGCTGGATCTGGTACTGGGCGCGGTAGGCGTCGATGTTCAGCGCCGCGACCCGCAGGTCGCGGTTGTTTTCCAGGGCGACCTGGATCAGCTGTTGCAGCGCCGGGTCGCTGAAGAACTGGCGCCAGCCTTGTTCGGCGGCGGCGACATTCGCCGCCTGGGCCGGCGAGTAGGCCGGTCCTTGCGGGTATTGCGCCGCTACCGGCGCTTCGGGGCGCTGGTAGTCGGGGATCAACGAGCAACCGCTGAGCACGAAGGCCGCGACCGCTACACTGAGAAGGGACTTGCTCATTGGCCAGCCTCGTTGCTTGGAGTTTCAGTAGTGTCTGACTTCTTGTGCTTTTTCTCGCCGCCGATGGACGACACCGACACGAAGAACAACGGAACCCAGAAGATCGCCAGAATCGTCGCGGTGATCATACCGCCAATCACGCCGGTACCGATGGCGTGCTGGCTACCTGAACCGGCACCGGTGGAAATCGCCAGCGGCACCACGCCGAGGATGAACGCCAGGGACGTCATGATGATCGGGCGCAGACGCATGCGGCAAGCCTCGATGGCGGCATCGGCCAGAGTGCGGCCCTGCTCATGCAGCTCCTTGGCGAACTCGACGATCAGGATGGCGTTTTTCGCCGCCAGGCCGATGGTCGTCAACAGGCCCACCTGGAAGTACACGTCGTTGGACAGTCCGCGGAAGGTCGTCGCCAGCAGCGCACCGATAATACCCAGCGGTACTACCAGGACCACGGCGATTGGAATCGACCAGCTTTCATACAGCGCCGCCAGACAGAGGAAGACCATCAGCAGCGACAGGGCGAACAGCGCCGGCGCCTGGGAGCCGGACTGTTTCTCCTCGTACGACAGGCCGACCCAGGAAATCCCGACACCCGCCGGCAGTTTCTTGGCAAGGGCTTCGACTTCGGCCAAGGCTTGACCGGTACTGTAGCCAGGCGCCGGAGCACCGAGCACTTCCACGGCGGAAACGCCGTTGAAACGCGACAGTTTCGGCGAACCGTAGACCCACTCGCCCTTGGCGAACGCGGAGAACGGCACCATCACCCCGGTGCTGTTGCGCACGTACCATTTCTGCAGGTCTTCAGGGCTCATCCGTGAACTCGGCTTGCCCTGCACAAACACCTTCTTCACCCGACCACGGTCGATGAAGTCGTTGACATAACTGGCACCCAGCGCAATCGACAAACTGTTGTTGATGTCCGCGATGGACAGGCCCAACGCGCTGGCACGTTCGTCATCGATGCTCAACTGGTACTGCGGTTCATCGTTCAGGCCGTTTGGACGCACCTGGGCTAGCACCTTGCTTTGTGCTGCCATGCCAAGGAACTGGTTGCGCGCGGCCATCAGCTTCTCGTGGCCGATACCGGCCTGGTCTTGCAGATAGACGTCGAAACCGATGGCGTTACCCAACTCCAGTACGGCCGGTGGGGCGAAGGCAAACACCATCGCGTCGCGGAAGGAGAAGAAGTGCTGTTGTGCGCGGGCGGCGAGGCCGAACACGCTGTTCTGGCTGGTGCGCTGGTCCCACGGCTTGAGCATGATAAAGCCCAGGCCCGAGCTCTGACCGTTACCGGCGAAGTTGAAGCCGCTGACGGTAAACACCGAAGACACGGTGTCGCTTTCCTTGGTCAACAGATACTCACGCATCTCATCGAGGACCACCTGTGTCCGCTCGGCGCTGGAGCCGGAGGGCGTCTGCACCTGGGCGAACAATACGCCCTGGTCTTCTTCCGGCAGGAACGAGGTTGGAATGCGCATGAACAACCAGATCATGCCGGCAAAGATGATCACGTAGACCAGCAGGTACGGCGCCTTGTGGCGCAGGATGCTGCCGACGGTGCGTTCATAGCCGCGCACGCTGCGGTCGAAGTTGCGGTTGAACCAGCCAAAGAAGCCGCGCTTGTTCTCGCCGTGGTCGCCCTTGGCAATCGGCTTGAGCATGGTGGCGCACAGGGCCGGGGTAAAGATCAGGGCGACCATTACCGAGAGGGCCATGGCCGACACGATGGTGATCGAGAACTGTTTGTAGATCACCCCGGTGGAGCCGGCGAAGAACGCCATCGGTAGCAATACCGCCGAGAGCACGAGGGCGATACCCACCAGTGCGCCCTGGATCTGCCCCATGGATTTCTTGGTGGCTTCCTTGGGCGACAAACCTTCCTCGCTCATCACCCGTTCGACGTTTTCCACCACGACGATGGCATCGTCCACCAGCAAGCCGATGGCCAGTACCATACCGAACATGGTCAGGGTGTTGATGCTGAAACCGGCGGCCGCGAGGATCCCGAAGGTCCCCAGCAATACCACCGGTACAGTCATGGTGGTGATGATGGTGGCGCGGAAGTTCTGCAGGAACAGGAACATCACCAGGAACACCAGCACGATCGCCTCGACCAGGGTTTCAACCACGCCCTTGATCGATGCGCTCACCACCGGGGTGGTGTCGTACGGGTAAACCACCTGCATGCCGGCCGGGAAGAACGGCTCCAGCCTGGCGATGGTCTCGCGCAAGGCCTTGGCCGTGTCCAGGGCGTTGGCGCCGGCAGCGAGTTTCACTGCCAGGCCGGACGCCGGCTTACCGTTGTACTGGGCGTTGACGCTGTAGTTTTCACCGCCAAGGGCGACGTCGGCGACATCTCCCAGACGTACTTGCGAGCCGTCCTGGTTGACCTTGAGCAGGATCGCCTTGAACTGTTCGGCGGTTTGCAGGCGGGTCTTGCCGATGATGGTGGCGTTCAGCTGTTGACCCGGCATGGCCGGCAAACCACCCAATTGCCCGGAGGCGACCTGGACGTTCTGCGCGGTGATGGCGTCTTTCACGTCCACCGGGGTCAGCTTGAAGTTGTTCAGCTTGGCCGGGTCGAGCCAGATACGCATCGCATACTGGGCACCGAAGACCTGGAAGTCACCGACACCGGCGGTCCGCGAAATCGGGTCCTGCATGTTGGAAACGATGTAGTTCGCCAGGTCGTCGCGGTTCATGCTGCCGTCTGTGGAGACGACACCAATGACCATCAGGAAGTTCTTCACCGACTTGGTCACGCGAATACCCTGTTGCTGCACTTCTTGCGGCAGCAGCGGGGTCGCCAGGTTCAGTTTGTTCTGTACCTGGACCTGAGCGGTATCGGGGCTGGTGCCCTGATTGAAGGTGGCGGTAATGGTCATGCTGCCGTCGGAGTTACTCGACGACTCGATATAACGCAGGTTGTCGATACCGTTGAGCTGCTGCTCGATCACCTGGACCACGGTGTCCTGCACGGTCTGCGCCGAAGCGCCCGGGTAGGTCACGGCAATCGCGATGGCCGGCGGTGCAATGGCCGGGTACTGGTTGATCGGCAACTTGAGGATCGATAGAGCCCCGACCAACATGATCACCAGGGCGATAACCCAGGCGAAGATGGGACGGTCGATAAAAAATTTCGACATGGTTTACTCCCCTTTGCTGCCTGCGGCTTTAACTGTTGCCGGGGCAGGGGCCGGGTTGGCTGCCTTCACGTTAGTGGCTTCGGTGGCCTTGACTTCAACGCCAGGACGCACGAACTGGAGACCTTCGGTGATCACGCGATCGCCGGCTTTCAGGCCGTCTTCGATCAGCCATTGGCTGCCGACGGTACGGCTGGCCTTGAGCTGACGCAGTTCGACCTTGTTGTCCGGGCCGACGACCAGCGCGGTCGGGGTGCCTTTCAGATCGCGGGTCACACCTTGCTGCGGGGCAAGAATTGCGGCGCTGTTCACACCGGCCTGCAACTGTGCATGCACGAACATGCCGGGCAGCAAGGTGTGATCCGGGTTCGGGAACACCGCGCGCAGGGTCACGGAGCCGGTGGTTTCGTCCACAGTGACTTCCGAGAACTCCAGCTTGCCGTCCTGCTTGTACTGGCTGCCGTCTTCCAGGGTCAGCTTGACCGAGGCGGCATTGTCACCGGCTTTCTGCAGTCGACCGCTTTCCAGCTCGCTGCGCAGTTGCAGCAGCTCGGCGGTGGACTGCGTCACGTCGACATAGATCGGGTCGAGTTGCGAGATCGTTGCCATGGCATCGGTCTGGCCGCTGCTGACCAGTGCGCCTTCGGTGACCGAGGAACGACCGATACGGCCGGACAACGGTGCGTAGACCTTGGTGTAGCGCACGTTGATCTGGGCGCTTTGCAGGGCGGCTTCCGATTGCAGACGGTTGGCGACGGCGGTGTCGTAGTCCTGGCGGCTGACGGCTTGCTCATTCACCAATTGCTTGTAGCGATCGGCAATCGATTTGGTCGATTGCAGGTTCGCCTCGGCGCTTTTCAAGGTCGCGTCATAGACCGACGAGTCGATCTGATACAGCTGCTGGCCGGCTTTGACATCGCCGCCTTCCTTGAACAGACGCTTGAGAATGATGCCATTGACCTGGGGACGGACTTCCGCGATGCGGTACGCCGTGGTTCGACCGGGCAGCTCGGAGGTCAGGGTAAAGGCCTGGGTTTGCAGGGTAACGACACCGACCTGAGGCGCGGGAGGCGGTGGCGGGGCAGCCTTTTCCTCTTTACATCCGCTGAGCAGCGATGCCAGGGCGACGGCGGTGACCAGAGCGGTAACAGCTGGCTTGAGTTGCATGAAGATCCTCGGGTCAGGCGCGCACGATGCGCACAAGAGAAGTGGAAGGGTCAGAAAGGTGATCCGGGTGGATAAATAGGTTGCTAATGAATATACTTACATTCATGGTTGTTTGTAAATACTTGCGCTTTGCGCAGAAATAGTTACAAAGCATGTAATTTAGCCCGGGAAAAGGCACAAGAATCGCCTCCCGCCATTAAGTTCCGATTACGCCCGGCGTTTGTTCGCGCCACCCTGATTGAGGTTTTACTGCCATGGTCCGTCGCACCAAAGAGGAAGCTCAGGAGACCCGGAGACAGATACTCGAAGCTGCCGAAAAGGCCTTCTATGAGCGTGGTGTGGCGCGCACGACCCTGGCCGATATCGCGAGCCTGGCGGGCGTGACCCGGGGTGCCATCTATTGGCATTTCAGCAACAAGGCCGAGTTGGTCCAGGCGATGCTCGACAGCCTCCAGGAACCGCTGGATGCGTTGGCCCGGGCGAGCGAGAGCGAAGAGGAGCTCGATCCGCTGGGCTGTATGCGCACGTTGCTGATTCAGGTGCTTCGTCAGGTTGCGCTGGACCCCCAGACCCGGCGAATCAACGAAATTCTGTTTCATAAGTGCGAGTTCACCGATGAAATGTGTGACCTGCGCCGTCAGCGCCAGGCCGCCAGTGTGGACTGCAATCTGAAGATCGGCTTGACCCTGCGCAACGCCGTTGCCCGCGGACAATTGCCGGAACAGCTCGACCCGGTCCGTGCTGCCGTTGCCATACACGCCTACATCCATGGGATTATTGCTCAATGGCTGTTGGTCTCCGACAGCTTTGAACTGCAGACGGAAGCGGAGCGTCTGGTTGATACCGGGTTGGACATGCTGCGCCTGAGCCCCAATCTGCGCAATTAAGTCAAAATGCGTATTTGATTCTAGTTGTATCCAAGCTGGACGTGAGCGAAGTTGGCGCGTCGTATCGACGGGCATCAGCAGGTCATTATCTACCCGACCGCTCTATCTTGGTAGTTAGTCAGCTACGTATTTTGTAGTGAAAGTGTTTCGAGTCTGTGAATGAATGTGCCGATTTTTTGCACAAGGTATTGAGCTGGCGCCCAAGGGCATTGCGATGGTTTTCCTCGACGGGCTGGCGGTGGCCTGGGGGAGGGTGTCAGACAGCGGCAACGCTCGGTGTTTTTCCTCGCAGGCGCTGCCGTGACCCGGTGTTGACCATCGCCATTGTTCAGTGACGGCTATGACTCAACTCATGCTGAATTTGACGTTGTAGCTGTAGGGCGGTGCCTTGAGGGTTTTGCTCAGTCGTGCCTTGCAGGACGCCTGGCGCTCACCGATGGACTCGGCTTTCCTGATCCAGATGGGCAGGTAGTTGGGCTGCTGGGTTTGGGCGAAACGTTCTTGCAGGGTGTGTTGGGCGACGAATCGGCATTTGCGCGGCCCGGCGCCATAGATGAACCAGGCCCTTGGACTGTCCAGTACCAGTTCGCGGCGCTCGCCGCTGGCGATGTTGAAGCTTGACGGCGCAGCGCCAGCCAGGTCGAGGCCGGTTCCCAGGAGTTCGAGAGGACCCTGGGTGTCGTTGCTGATCTCGATGGACGTGACTATTTTGGACCGTCTGGCGTTTGACGGATCGGGTTCTGTGGCCACGGATTCGGGCGTGCCAACGCCGGAAGCGAAGGCGGCCAATGAAATCAGGCCCGAGAGCACGGCACAGAACAGCGCGAGGCTGATGGACTGCAGGAGGGGCGTCATCTTATTAATTCCTTTTAATGAGGTCTTTGAGGCAGCGTCATCCCATGACACTGCACGCCTGGCCGATTCCGGCGAAGCGTTGGGTAAGTATGGGGTTTGTCGCCGAAAACACCCGGAGTAAAGGGCTGCGCGGCATGTAGGCTTATTCCGATATTGAGGTGAGCGTCTTTAATGAGGTTGCTTATTTGCCGAAGGCTGTCTTACTCGCACCCATGAAAAAGCCCCGGCTCTTGCGAGCCGGGGCTTTCTGTTTACGGTCTTTACAGGGGAGTGCTTACAGCGTCGGGTAGTCGATGTAGCCGACCGGGCCTTTGCCGTAGAAGGTTTCCGGATTCGCCGGGTTCAACGGCGCATCGGCCTTCAGGCGGGCTGGCAGGTCCGGGTTGGCGATGAACGGCACGCCGAAGGCCACCGCATCGGCCTTGCCGCTGGACAGCCAGGCGTTGGCGCTGTCCCTGGTGAAGCGTTCGTTGGCGATGTAAGGGCCGCCGAACGCCGCCTTCAGTTGTGGACCGAGGCTGTCGCCGGCTTCTTTCTCGCGGGAGCAGATAAACGCGATACCGCGCTTGCCCAGCTCACGAGCGACGTAGGTGAAGGTTTCCGAGAGGTTTTCATCGCCCATGTCGTGGGAGTCGGCGCGTGGCGCCAGGTGCATGCCGACGCGGCCGGCGCCCCAGACTTCGACCACGGCGTCGGTCACTTCGAGCAGCAGGCGTGCGCGGTTTTCCAGGGAACCACCATAGTTGTCGGTGCGCTGGTTGGTGCCGCTTTGCAGGAACTGGTCGAGCAGGTAGCCGTTGGCACCGTGGATTTCCACGCCGTCGAAACCTGCGGCCTTGGCGTTTTCCGCACCGACCCGGTAGGCGTCGACGATATCGGCGATTTCAGCGGTTTCCAGGGCGCGTGGGGTCGGGTAGTCCGACAGTGGGCGCACCAGGCTGACATGGCCCTTGGGTTGGACGGCGCTTGGTGCGACCGGCAGTTCGCCGTTCAGGTACGAAGGATGGGATACCCGGCCCACGTGCCACAGTTGCAGGAAGATCCGCCCGCCAGCAGCGTGGATGGCCTTGGTCACGTTAGCCCAGCCACGCACTTGGTCGTTGGACCAGATACCCGGGGTATCCGGGTAGCCGACGCCCATTGGCGTCACGGAAGTGGCTTCGCTGATGATCAGGCCGGCGGAGGCGCGCTGTACGTAGTACTCGGCCATCAACGCGTTGGGCACACGACCTTCATCGGCGCGGCAGCGGGTCAGTGGGGCCATGATGATGCGGTTGGGCAGTTCCAGGTCGCCGAGTTTGATCGAATCGAAAATAGTTGCCATGTGTACAACCCTCATGATTATCGGTTAATTGCAGGATTCAGTGGGTAGCGGGTGCCAGCTCGTCGTTACCGCTCTGGCGAAAGGTAATCAGGGTGACCAGCAGCGCGAGGACCGCCAGTGCCGCGGCGGCCAGGGGCACGCTGGTGAGGCCGAAGCCGTGGGCGATGACGCTGCCGCCGACCCAGGCACCGAGGGCGTTGCCGAGGTTGAAGGCGCCGATGTTCAGGGTCGAGACCAGGTTGGGTGCGGCCTGGCCGTAGGTCACCACGTTGATCTGCAGGGCCGGTACGGCGGCGAAGCAGGCCGTTGCCCAGAGGAACAGGGTGATTTCGGCGGGGATCAGCACCAGGCTGCTCCAGGTCAGCACGGTGGCCAGCACGGCCATGGAGATGAACACGCCGATCAGGGTGGCGGCGAGGTTCTTGTCCGCCAGCTTGCCGCCGATGATGTTGCCGAGGGTCAGGCCCAGGCCCATCAGCACCAGGGTCCAGGTCACGCCCCGTGGTGAGACGCCGGTCACCTCGCCGAGCAGCGGCGCGATGTAGGTGAACAGGGCGAACACGGCGGCGGAGAACAGTGCGGTCATGCTCAGGGACAGCCAGAGTCCGGCGCCCTTCAGCGCGGCCAGTTCGGCGCGCATGTCGAGTTTTTCCTCGTCACGCTTGGCCGGCAGGTAGCGGATCAGGCCGATCAGCGCGATTACGCCGATCACCGTCACTGCCCAGAAGGTCGAGCGCCAGCCGGCCTGTTGGCCCAGTGCGGTGCCCAGGGGAACGCCGAGTACGTTGGCCAGGGTCAGGCCGGTGAACATCAGGGCCACGGCCGAGGCACGCTTGTCCGGGGCCACCAGATTGGCCGCAACCACCGAACCGATGCCGAAGAAGGCACCATGACACAGGGCGGTGACGATCCGGGCGAACATCAATACGTTGTAGTCACTGGCGACGGCGCACAGCAGGTTGCCGACGATAAAAATCCCCATCAGTGCGACCAGGGCGGCCTTGCGCGGCAGCCGGGCGGTGGCCATGGCCATGAACGGTGCGCCGATCGCGACGCCCAGGGCGTAGCCGGTCACCAGCCAGCCGGCACCGGGAATCGACACGCCGAGGTCCGCCGCGACATTGGGCAACAGGCCCATGATGACGAACTCCGTGGTGCCGATAGCGAAAGCGCTGAGGGCCAGGATGAGCAATGAAAGGGGCATCTTGTACGATCCTTGGTTAGAGCTCTTGGCTCATGATGCGGAGGAATTCCTGAATGGTTTCCTCGTTGCGTTTGAAGAAGTGCCACTGACCGACTTTCTGGCTGCTGATCAAGCCAGCACGTTGCAAGGTCGCCAGATGCGCGGACACGGTGGACTGCGACAGGCCGCAGCGTTGGTCGATCTGTCCGGCGCAGACACCGTGTGTGTGCCCGTGCTGCTGGTCGGGGAACTGGTTTTGCGGGTCTTTCAGCCAGGTGAGAATGTCTCGGCGTACTGGGTGTGCCAGCGCTTTTATTATTTCGTCGAGGTCAAGGGTCATGGTCGTTGCTCGGGGTGGATAAAACGTTATATCGCGATGGGGCGAAATATATATTGGTGTTTCGCGATATACCAATATGATTTTGATCTGATCTCCGTGTGATTCGCTATATCGGGTTATAACGATATGGGCCAGCGAGGTGCTAAGCTGTCGCTCATGAATTATCTCGCACACCTGCATCTGGGCGGCCAACGCCCGGAACAACTGCTCGGCAGCCTCTATGGCGATTTCGTCAAAGGTCGCGTGCAAGGGCAGTTCACCCCGTCGATCGAAGCGGCGATCCAGCTGCATCGGCATATCGATGTGTTTACCGATCGCCACCCCTTGGTGGGGCACGCCTTGTCGCGGTTTTCCCAGACGCGGCGGCGTTATGCCGGGATTGTCCTGGATGTGTTCTTCGATCACTGCCTGGCGCGGGACTGGGCGCTTTATGCCGAAGGCGAGTTGGACAGCTTTACCGCCCAGGTTTATCGCGTTCTGGAAGGCGAGCCGAACCTGCCGGGGCGCCTGGCCGAGATTGCGCCGTATATGGCGGCGGATGACTGGTTGGGGTCCTACCGCGATTTCGAGGTGCTGGGGCCGGTGTTGCGGGGGATTTCGCGGCGTTTGTCGCGGCCCGAGGAGCTGGCGCATGCGATGGATGAGCTGGAAGGGTTGTACGAGCCGTTGAGCGAGGACTTTCGGCTGTTCTATCCCGAGTTGCAGGCGTTTTCCCGGCAGGAATGCCATCCACTGTAGGAGCCGGCTTGCTGGCGATAGCGATTTTTCAGGCGACTGTGATGTCGACCATCAGATGGCTATCGCCGGCAAGCCGGCTCCTACAGGGTTATGCTGCGTTTTCAATATCTTGCAAAGAGGTGGTTTCGGCTTCGGCCTGACGTGGTGTTGAACGCTTCACCTCAGCCACTTCACCGAACAGCGCCATCTGCACCGCCTGCTGCGCCTGGAAGGCCAGCGCCGCACGTTCCTGGCCATTGCAGGCAATTGGTTCGAGTATCTGGATTTCCACATCGCCCTGATCATTGGAGAACAGGCGCATCAGGTGCGAGAGCAGATCGTCATCGCCAATGAACGGCGCCAGCCTGTCGGGCTTGCCATCGCGCAGATAACGAATGGCCACCGGTTGCAACGCGACATCCGCATCGATCGCCGCCGACAGCAGGCGACCGTGGAAGGTGCGCAGCGAACGACCATCGGTGGTGGTGCCTTCCGGAAACATCAGCAACGGGTGCTGCTGCTCCAGATGACGGGTCATCTGCTTGCGGATGAGTTGACTGTCACCCGAGCCTCGGCGGATAAACAGGCTGCCGGCTTTCGCGGCCAGCCACCCGGCCACCGGCCAGGTCCGGACTTCGGCTTTGGACAGAAAGGACATCGGGGCCAGGCCGCCGAGCAGGGCGATATCGGTCCACGACACATGGTTGCTGACCCACAACATCGGCTGGCTGGGCAGTTCGCCGCGTACGGTCACGCGAAAGGGCAGGGCATTGCTCAGGCGCGCCATGAAAAAGCGTGACCAGCGTTGCCGCCGCACCATGGAGTTGGCGATTTTCAGGCGTTCGAACACCCCGAACACACTGGCCATGCTCAGGCCCAGCGCCACCACCAGCAGCACCCGGGCAATCCGCGCGTACACCCGCAGGCGGCTCATCAGACGGCCGCCTTGAAGTGCCGTGCGTAGCGTGGGCACAACTCGTCGCGCTTGAGCAGGATAAACACGTCGGCCACCTGGAAGTCTTCGTCCCAGCACGGCTCGCCGCAGATCTTCGCGCCCAGGCGCATGTAGGCCTTGAGCAGCGGCGGCATTTCGGCGATGAC
The DNA here is from genome assembly GCF_013386165.1 of Pseudomonas gingeri. GTDB lineage: Bacteria > Pseudomonadota > Gammaproteobacteria > Pseudomonadales > Pseudomonadaceae > Aquipseudomonas > Aquipseudomonas gingeri_C. Next base: position 615,685 of record NZ_JACAOS010000001.1, read on the forward strand.
GTTGCCGGGAATATCCAGCGACGGCAGCGGCTTTTTCGGTTCGGCGCGCAGGTGCTCGGTGCACAGGTAACGTTCGCGCAGGCGTTGCATGATGGCCTGGGCCTGGATGCCGCCGTCCTGCATCGAGATGCTGGCGCAGCCCATCAGGTAGCTGTAGCCGCCTTCGTTGAGGACTTCGGCCAGTTCGCCCCAGAGCACGGCGATGGTGCCGCCGTTACGGTAGGCCGGGTCGACGCAGGTACGCCCGATTTCCAGGATCGGCCCTTGCAGATGACCCAGGCCGTGCAGGCTGAATTCTTCTTCGCTGTAGTAGCGGCCCAGGGTGTTGGCGGCCTTGTGGTCGAGCAGGCGGGTGGTGGCCACCAGGCGGCCGGTGTTCAGGTCGCGCACGCCGATATGGGAGCAGTGCACATCATAATCATCCATGTCCAGGCCCAGTTCAGCGCCTTTGAGCTTGGCATTGAATTCGCCGCTGAAGACGTTGAAGCGCAAGGCCTGGGCTTCTTGCAATGCCGTGGCGCCCAGCAGGCGTTCGGCTTGCAGACGGCGTTCACTGCCGGTGTCGCTGATGCGGGCGATCTGGGTCATTACGAGTCTCCGGTTGCCGGCCAGGGGTGCGGCCAGTCGACTTTGTTGTGCAAAGTCAGGCTATTTAGCCCCGGTGTCATCGCCATGAAGCTTTGGTGATGCTTATATGACACGGCCTCGGGAGCGTTTCCGGGCCTGTGTTTCACCTCGCAGGGTCCGTGCACCCGAATTGTCATCAAACGGTCTTATGCTGGCGCCTGGCTATTTCTGCGAGCGGGCTCCATGTCCAAGGGTTCGACCTTTTTCTCTGCCTTGTTGTTGGCGTTAAGCGTCACTGCCCGTGCCGAGGTCTGGCCGGGCGAAGACTGGTCCCTGGGGCCGCAGGTGTCCGGTCCGGCGCTTGAAGCCCTGGAGTCCTACGCGTTTCCCCCGCGCGACGATAACTCGCGCAAAGGTGTCCGCACCGATGCGCTGCTGGTGATCCGCCACGGCGAGATCATCTATGAGCGTTATGCCGGTCCCACCCACGTCAATACCCCGCACCTCACCTGGTCCGTCAGCAAAAGTGTGATGGCCACCGTGCTGGGCGTGGCCTACGGCCAAGGCCTGTTCCAACTGCATGATTCGGCGGCGCGCTTCTACCGGCCCATGCGCGCGCATCCCAATGTGACCCTGGAACACTTGATGAACTGGTCCTCCGGTATCGACTGGCAGGAGGACTACGAATACGCGCCGTTGAAGTCGTCGGTGGTGGCGATGCTCTACACCCTGGGGCACACCGATATGGCCGGCTATACCGCCGCCCATGGCGAGTACCACCGGCCGGGGCAGTCCTTCCGTTATTCCAGCGGCGACAGCAATGTGCTGTCCGCCGCCTTGCGCCGGATTGTCGGGGCCAAGCGTTATCCGAACTATCCCTGGACCGCGCTGTTCGACCCGTTGGGTATTCGCAGCGCGGTCTGGGAGCGCGATGCCAGCGGCACCTTCGTCGCCTCGTCCTACGCTTATATGACGGCTCGGGATCTGGCGCGGATCGGTCTGCTGATGGAGCGCGAGGGACGCTGGGGAGAGCGGCAATTGCTGCCCAGGGCCTGGGTGAATTTCAACCTGCGGCCCTTCGCCGGCTACAAACCGGGACAGGATGAGGCCGTGGGTGGTGGCCAGTGGTGGCTCAATCGTTCGATCAAGGGCGCCGCCAAGCCTTGGCCAGATGCCCCGCCGGACACCTTCGCCGCCCTCGGGCACTGGGGCCAGGTGTTGTACGTGATTCCCAGTTCGGACCTGGTCATCGTGCGCTACGGCGATGACCGCGACGGCAGCTATCGACACAACGAGCTGCTCAAGCGGGCACTGGCCGCTTTCGCGCCGACGGTGACGCCATGAGTGCCTGGGGCGTTGTGCGTCGGCGTCCGCTGGTCAGCCTGCTGCTGATATTGCTGGTGGCCGTGGGCGCCTGGATCTGGCATGAGCGGCAGGCGTTGCGGGCCTTTCCCGGGATCATCAGCGCCTACACCGCCAAGGAGTACTGTTCCTGCCGTTATGTGATGAACAACCCGGCGGACTATTGCCTGGGCTATGTCAAACAATCGGTGTCGATCAGCGACTTCCAGGATGATCCCCAGCAGCATCGGGTCACTGCCCGGGGGCTGGGGCGTAGCAGCAGCGCCGTCTGGCTCGGTCCGCGCGAAGGTTGCCGGTTGGAGCCCTGATCCGTGGTTTGCCACCTCTATCCGGGGCGGGTAAGGTGGTGCCTACGTTCAATCAGGAGCTTGCATGCACCGGTCCCGCCTATTTCTGGCCCTGCTCGGGGTGCTCGCCCTGCCGGCCCAGGCCAACTGGTACCTGGACAATGAGTCCTCACGCCTGTCATTCATTACTACCCACAACGCCGATATTTCCGAAGTCCATCGCTTCCTGACCTTGCACGGCAAGATTGACCGCCAAGGCGTCGCCACACTGGAAGTGGAACTGGAGTCGGTCAGCACCGGTATTCCCCTGCGTGACGAGCGCTTGCGTCGCGATCTGTTCGAAATCAAGACCTGGCCCGAGGCGCAGGTTGTCGCGCAGATCAATGTCCAGCCCATCAGTGACCTGGCCCCTGGCGCGCAGTTGGAGTTGCGTCTGCCGCTGGTGGTGAAACTGCGTGGCAAGGAGCACAGCTACAACGCCGAGCTGCTGGCGACCCGCCTCGATGACCGACGCTTCCAGGTGGTGACTCTGGAACCGCTGGTGCTGCATGCCGAGGACTTCGACCTGCTGCCGGGGCTGGCGACACTACGCAAGGCCGCCGGTCTGTCGGCCATCAGTTTATCGGTACCGGTGGGCGCGGTACTGATTTTCGCAGCGCGCTGACATGGCCGGAGCGATCTTCCCTTGGCGCGCCGACAACGTGTTCGAGCTGCTCATCGATGGCCCGAGTTTTTTTCCTCGGATGTTTGAGGCGATTGCCCACGCCGAGCGCCAGGTGGAGCTGGAGCTTTACCTGGTGGAGGCCGGCGCCTGTGCCGAGGCCATGGTGCGAGTGCTGGCCGAGGCGGCTGAACGTGGCGTGCGGGTGCGCTGTCTATTCGATGATTACGGCAGCCTGGCCTTTACCCTGGGCCTGCGTCGACGCTTGATCGAGGCCGGGGTCGAGTTGCGCTTCTACAATCGCCTGAGCTGGCGCCGTTGGGTACGCAACCTTTACCGCGATCACCGCAAGCTCCTGCTGGTGGACCAGTCGGTGGCGGTGGTCGGCGGGACCGGCGTTACCGATGAGTTCTGGACGCCGGATGAAAACCGCTTCGAATGGCATGAAGTCATGGTGCGAATCAGCGGCCCCCTGGTGCTCGACTGGCAGTTGCTGTTCGACCGTCAGTGGCTGGCCAACCAGCAACGTGCCGCCTGGAGACCCCTGGCGCCCTTCGGCCTGCCACGCCTGCCCAAGGTTCCTCCGGCCGGGGAGGGCCTGGGCCGGGTAGCCTATGCCGACGCTCGCCAGCATCGGGATATCCTGCGTTCCCTGGTGCGCGGGCTGAACAGCGGCAAGCAGCGCATCTGGCTGGCGACGCCATATTTCCTGCCAACCTGGAAAGTCCGCCGTTCCCTGCGTCGGGCGGCCAGCCGGGGGATCGATGTGCGCCTGCTGTTGACCGGGCCGCGTACCGACCATCCGTCGGTGCGTTACGCTGGCCATCGGTATTACCCGCGCTTGCTCAAGGCCGGGGTGCAGATTTTCGAGTACCAGCCGTGTTTCCTGCATTTGAAAATGGTGCTGATCGATGACTGGGTCAGTATCGGTTCGTGCAATTTCGATCATTGGAACCTGCGTTTCAATCTGGAGGCCAATCTCGAAGCCCTCGATCCGTCGTTGACCCGGGCGGTGGAGAGCAGTTTCCTCAATGACTTCGCCCTCAGCCAGTCGGTCAGCCTGCAGGACTGGAAGGCGCGGCCGCTGTGGCAGCGCGCCAAGCAGCGGTTGTGGGGGTGGGTCGATCGGCTGGTCGTCAATGCGCTGAATAGACGGGGTTGATAGGCTCCGATCCAATTTTTCTCAGTTTTCTGGGCTGTGTCGTGGCATACGCTATTCTCTTGGTGTTGTCGGCGCTCGTCGGGTCAGAGCGTTTTACCAGCGGTACGAGTTGATAATCACGCGCTTATGTGGCGTGATGTTTATCGGCTTTGCCGTCAACGCGCAGGTCCATGCGTTGCTGGGGTTGATGCCGAACAAGGCTTGAATCTGCTGCAAGGGGAGGGCAGGAGGCCGGTATTTCCATGGATAGACGTTGACGCTTACTTTTTTTGGGCGATCTCTTTCTGATGGAATCCAAGACTGTCACACCGCTGGCCAGCTTTATCGACTTGCTGATGGACGCCGTGTGCGCGGTGGATGTTGAAGGGCGATTCGTCTTTGTCAGCGCCGCCTGCGAGCGGGTTTTTGGTTACACCCAGGACGAACTGATTGGCACGCCGATGATCGACCTGGTGCTTCCGGCCGACCGGGAGCGCACCTTGATGGCGGCCAGCGAAATCATGGGCGGCCAGCCCAAGCCATATTTTGAAAACCGCTACGTGCGCAAGGACGGCCAGGTGGTACACATCATGTGGTCGGCACGCTGGTCCGAAGTCGACCAGTTGCGCATCGCCGTGGCCCGGGACGTCACCGAGCGCAAACTGGCGGAGTCCCGGCAGGCGGCGCTCTACGCGATTTCCGAAGCCGCCCACGCTACGGAGGACCTGCTGGCGCTGTTCCAGCGGGTGCATCAGATCATCGGTGAATGGCTGCCGGCGGAAAACTTCGGCGTGGCGCTGTACGATCAGGCGCGTGACCAACTGAGTTTCCCCTACCTCATTGACGATCGGCGTGAGCCGCACAGTGTCGACGGTCATTGTGCCGAGGTCGTACGTAGCGGCCAGCCATTGTTGTTGAACATTGAAGGCGCGCCCTCCTGCCTGGGCGTACCGCTGAACTCCCAGAACGGCACCATTGGTGCGCTGCTGGTGAAAAGCAGCGGCGGCGAGCGCTATACCGAACATGATCAGGAACTGCTGCAATTCGTTTCGGCGCAGGTCGCGGCGGCTATCGAGCGCAAGCAATTGCATGCGCGACTGGAGTACATGGCGCGCTACGACCAACTGACTCACCTGCCCAACCGGGGTTTCCTGCAGGAACGCCTGAAGGCCGCCTTGGTTCGGGCTCAGCGAGAGGGTGGGCTACTGGCGTTGCTTTATGTCGATCTGGACAAATTCAAGCAGGTCAACGACAGCTTTGGGCATGCGGTGGGCGATCTGCTCCTGCAGGAAGTGGCTCGGCGTCTGCAACGATGTGTCCGGGATACCGACACCGTGGCGCGTATCGGTGGTGACGAGTTCGTTATTCTGCTGGAGTATTTGCAGCAACCGGAGCATGCGAACCGAGTGGCCGACAAGGTCCGCAGACTGCTGGGCGAGCCCGTGCAATGGGAGGATTGTGGTCTGATCGTCGTGGCCAGTATCGGGATTGCGCTGTATCCGGAAAATGGCCAAGAGGCGCAGCAACTGTTCAAGCATGCGGATGAGGCCATGTATGGGGTCAAGCGGGGGGTGGTGACGCACTGACAGAGGCGATTGTAGGTATTTGTATCTGTGCTTGTACAATATCGCTAAAGTTCGGTGGTTCCAGGCCGATGTCAGGGAGACATATTCCCTGAGTGAGTTTTGGTCATGGTTTCCATCAGCAGCGTTACCATCAATGCGCCTAATGCCGTCGCGTCCTCCTCGCTCGGTACTGCGAAGTCCACCGATACCGATACAGTCAGCAAGACCAAAATTGCGAAGCCCGCCAATACCGATCAAGACAGCAAGACCAAAGATGAAAGCTCATCCGGGGTCAAGGTCAACCTGTCCGGTGCCGGGATCAATGCGTCCAACGCTGCCCAGGCGGCCTCCTCGGAGCCGGATAACATCAAGCAACTGCGCAAGCAGATCGAGCTGTTGCAGAAGATGATCGCCCAGAAACAGGCCGAGCTGCAGCAGCTTCAGGCGAACCATAATATGAGTCCGGAGCAGAAGGCTGCGCAGGTCAACGCCCTGAATGGTGAGTTGTCGGCTCTGTACGGATCGCTGGCCGCTCTGAACGGTGCGTTGATTAAGGCGTTGAAGTTGCAGGGAGGGGGCGGCGCTAATTAATGGCTTGGTTCTGACCTCGAGAGTGCCGGGGGCTGTAGGTGTCTGCTCGAAAAATGATGGGGATTTTGATATCAAAAAAAATGAATTCAAATAGCAATATTATGAGTTTGTCAGCGGTGTCCGGTGTTGCCAAAATACGGGTCTGATTTCAAGAACGCTCTTTTTCGTGCCTCCCCCGGTACACAGGCTCATTACTATTAATGAGCCTTTTTATTGAACGTAAAAAATGATCAAGTCTATTTTGTCGAGTTTTTATCCGGCGCCACTCAATACAAGGCCTGGAGAATGGCTGCGCGCGTCTATGGGGGCGTGTGCAGGTGTTCTTGTTACGGCCTGGGTATGCCAATACTTTTATGGGCTGGAGCTGACGCTTCACCTTGTCGGCCCGGTAGGTGCCTCCGCTGTTTTATTGTTCGCTGTTTCTACGGGAGCGTTGGCTCAGCCCTGGTCGATAGTCGGCAGTTATTTTGTCGCGACGGTGGCGGCGCTGATAGCCGTGTCGCTACTCGGCCATTCTTTTTTAAGCGCCGGTGTCGCGGTGGGATTGGCCATTGGTGGTATGTGTATTCTTCGCTGCCTGCACCCTCCCGGTGGTGCCATGGCGCTCTGTGTGGTCCTGTCTCAAACCGATTTGGCACCCTTGGGGCTATCCGTTTTTTATCCCGTCATGCTCAATGCCGGAATGCTCCTGGGATGTGCATTGGTATTTAATAATCTGACAGGCGTGCGCTATCCCAAAGCCCATATCAACCCCGCCACGGAGATCAGCCAAGCGCAAAATATCTCTCCGTTCGAGAGGGCAAGTTTTAATAGTGATGACCTTGATGCTGCTTTGGCGGAGGTTGAGGGATTTGTTGACGTGACAAGAGAAGACCTGGAAAGAATCATTCGTTCCACTGAAATGCACGCTTCAAGACGACGTATGGGTGATATCCAGGCGTCCCGGATCGCGTCGAAGGAGGCTGTCAGGGAGCCCGGTCAGATCAGCGGATCCCAGCGTTGAGACCAGTCGTTGTCCCGAGTGACAATATCTTTCAATAGCCTTATCGCAAGCTGTAGTTCGGCTGATGATCGGCTACGAGAATAGACCAGGAAAGTCGGGTAGCTGAACTCCGGGGCGGAGCTGACGCGTTCAAGAATCCCGCTTTCAATATAGGACTGCACGACACGGGTTCTGAAGTAGCCTGATCCGCCGTTGTCGAGGATATATTGCAGCGCCACGGGGCCCAGGTTGAAGGACAGCGCCGCCTTGGCCTTTTCCGGTAATGCGGCATCATGGGATTGCCGAAAACCGTCGCCCCAATCGATGTAGACATAAGGGTCCGGTTTGGCGATCAAGCGGACCAGGATCAGTTTCTCTTCGAGAATCTTTTCGACCTGCAAATCAGGCCAATACGTCGGCTGATAAACCAGAGCGGCATCCAAAAGGCCCAGCTCCAGTTGCCGCAACAGCATTGACCCATCTCTTATCTCGGTCTTGATTGCATGGGTCGGTACGGCTTTCTGGATTTCGCGAACCCAGTCCAGGATCAGTGGGTTGCACAGGCTGACTTCACCGCCGATGTGCAAGATCTTGTGGAAGCCTTCGGGCAGGGGTAAATCCCTGACGGCGGCTTCCCAGGTTTGAACCAGCTGATTGGCATAAACAACGAAGGCTTCGCCGTCCGCCGTCAGTTTGGCGCCTGCTCTGTTGCGCACAAATAATTTGCTGTTGAGGCTGCTTTCCAATTTTTGCACGCGGGCGGTGATCGCTGTCTGGGTGACATGCAAGCGCTCCGCGGCGGCAATCAAGCTGCCGCATCTGACGATTTCCAGGAAAGTTTTAGCCAGCTCGATATCCATGCTTATGCGCCAGGAAATACGTTATGGAGCCATGCGAAGGCAGGCCTTGTAAAGCTCAGTCAGGGCGTGCTTTTTCAGCGCTACGGCCTGTGCTTGCCAGACCATGATGCACTCCGGATAACGGGTGTTCACTTCAGGCAATTCCGTTCTTGACCTGGGCTTCGAACCCACTCAGGACCGCCTTGCAGGCTGGGTGCGCGGCGCGGTTGTCGCATGGTGGCTATCTTCTTTCAGCCTTTTCCGATTTTCAGTCATCTTTCTAGGGTATGGCCTTTTGTTATTACTGGCGGCTCTCTAGAATTCGCCCGGCGCTCCGGCCATGGAGGCGCTATGCCATCAATTAAGGAAGTTGTCATGCAAATGGGAAAAATTCTGGGCTTGGCTCTGATGCTCGGGCTGAGTGGTTGCGCAAGCTTCACCAAGGACGAAGTCGCTCCGGTGAAACTGCCCTCGATGTCGAGCTATTCGAACAAGCCGAATGTCTATGTGGACTTCAAGTTCTACCAGGGCGTGCCAAAAAGCCCTTCAGCCGTTGAAGTTCCGCAAGCACGCGACATGCTCAAGCCTGAGTTGCAAAAAGTGCTGAACGATTCCGGGCTCTTTGGTCGGGTCACGCTGGATGAGTTCCAGAAGCAGCCTGGTGATTACAACTTGCACCTCAAGGTGTACAACCATCCAGCGGGTGGTGGTGCAATGGTCATGGGCTTTATCAGTGGTCTCAGCCTCATGATCATCCCGGCGATCGCCACCGATCAATACACCATGAGTCTCGAGGCGGTTGACCAACAAGGGGCAGCAATCAGCAATGGCAGTAACCATGACTCGATCAATACCTGGATGGGGATCTGGTTTGTGCCTTTGATGGGCAACACCCCAAAAGCGGCCATCAATGACACTTTCAGCCGCCAGGTCAATGCGCTGCTCAAGCAAATGGTCGAGAGCAATAGCCTGAAATACTCGGCACTCGACTCAGGCGTACCACGGGCCTGATAAACAAAGGGCCGCATAGCGGCCCTTTTTACTCTTACTTAAGGGCCTGGATGAATTGTGGGTCGCTGTACAAGGACTTCAGCAAATCACGGACCATCGGGTTGTAGGCATTAGCGGCGTTCGGAATCGCAATAGCTCCGATAAAACTGCTGTTCCACTCGTGGTTCACATCTTTGGTCGCGTCGTAGACCACCTCATTGCCCTTGAGCAGGGTAAAGCGGGCAGAGAGTTGGCCGGTACCGCTACTGGCTCCGGCCGTCAGCTCATTCTTGACCAGCAATACATTCAGGTGCCGCTCCGCTTGCGGATCCAGCAGGCCGGCTTTGCGCAGCTCTTCGTTGATGGCCTGTTGAATATGCAGGGGGATGCTGCCACTCGGCGAGCGGATCGAATTGGCCCGAACCGTCAGCGAGTCCTGGCCAGGGGCCGCCGTCACCTGGGCATTGCTGATCGATTGCAGCGGTGGGGTCTGCTTGAGCTGTTGGACGTTCTCGTAACTCGGCTCATAACGCGTCATGGTTACACCACAACCTTGCAGCAGCAGGGCGAGCAATGGGACCAACAGAAGGGACTTTTTCACGGCATATCCTTGCGTGAGTGACGGGAGGCCGGATTATCGTTAGATGGCCTATAGCTATCAACTGTGTTGCGGCTTTGATCTGAAAAAAGGAAGGAAAGGGGGGCTGTGTTCCTGATGCCAGTCAGTTAAGCGAATACGGGCTCTTGTAGGAGCAGCCGGTCGACGCTCGATTGCTCGCCATGGACGTTAACGATAACGCAGCGTTTGCTGGGTAAATGCGGCGCTCTCAGGTCCATCGCGAGCAAGCTCGCTCCTACAAAAAAACCTTAAATTGCGTACCTGTCAGTTTGTTACTGATGGCGATTCTTCTTCCAGCAACGAGTCCATCTGCCGTTGAGCCAGTTCGATCAAATGCACCACGCCCATTGCTACCTTGCGATGGGGGGCGGTGAGGTTGTTGGCGTTTTCGTAGGCCGTGGCGGCAGCGGAGTCCAGGATCGAACTGGCGTTGATCAGGGTTTCTTCGCGACTTTGAGATCCGCCGCGTTTTGCGGTGATGTTGGATCGTTCCGGTGGATTGTCTTGCGGCAGGTAGTGAGACAAGGCACGGTCGGCGGCTTTGGGATCGATGGTTTCTGCGTTGAGTGAACGCGGCGGGTTGGGTGTGACTTTGTACATGACAGTAACTCCTAACGCATCAATGGGAGCTACCAGCTTTCGCGACTAAACGAATGGAGTGGCAGCTGTACGCAGGTTAGTCGACCGGAGCGTTAGGAACCCGGCGCACCCGAGGGTGCCCTGCGCACAGCCACCATAAAACACAGGCGTAAAAAAACACCTGGTGGAAGGTGGCGCATGGGCCTAACGACTGCCTGGGCGACTAAACCCGGTCACTGATTTGGCAGTGACGAATCGAAGACTAGCCACTGGTATCGGCAGGCGCAAGCGGGTTGGATTTTCTAGGAAATTTCAGTCAATGGAAAGAGAGTTGTCCTGCTGGCTCGGCAAAATCACTCAGGACGCTGTCTCCGTTTCGGGAGGCGCCTTTCTTTGTGCTGTTTTATGTCTACTCTCAAGAACGGTCACTTTGCCATCATTCTCGTCAATGGATCTGAACAGGTCAGAGGTCGTTCATGGAATTTTTTGAAAAGCTCGCCAGTCTCGCCGCCAAAGTGCGTCTTCAAAGCGCTGCTATTCAGACGGAAGAGGCGACCAAAAACGCCTTCGTCATGCCCTTTATCAATACTGTTCTAGGCTACGATGTTTTTGATCCGCAGGAGGTGACACCAGAATTTGTCTGCGATGTGGGGACGAAGAAAGGTGAAAAGATTGATTACGCTATCATGAAGGACGGTGAGGTCCAGATTCTGATTGAGTGCAAAAAAATTGGCGAGTCACTCAATCTCAACCACGCCTCTCAATTATTTCGCTATTTTCATGTCACCAGTGCTCGGATTTCGATCCTGACCAACGGCCAAGTCTATAAATTTTTCACTGACCTTGATGCCCCTAACAAGATGGACGAGAAGCCTTTTCTGGAGCTCGACTTACTGGACATCGACGAGTACTCGGTACCAGAGCTGACCAAGTTGACGAAATCAGCTTTCGATGTGGATTCGATCATCAATGCCGCAGGAGAGCTGAAGTATGTCAGTCAGATCAAGAAGGTTATCGCCTCTCAAGTCAGCAAGCCCGATGACGATTTTGTCAAAGTCTTTGCAAGTCGAGTTTACGATGGAGTCATAACCCAAAAGGTACGCGAGCAGTTTTATGAGTTGACCAGAAAGGCGTTAGCGCAGTTTCTCAATGACCAAATCAATGATCGTCTCAAGTCCGCAATGAGCGGTGCGCTTCAACCGACGGTCAGTTCGCTTCCTGTTGCTACGGAGGGCGTAAGCAGCACAGTTGATGATGTCGACTCGGAAGCTAAAGTTCTGACGACATTGGAGGAACTGGAGGGGTATCACATTGTTCGTGCCATGGTGCGTTCTGTCGTTGATGCGAAACGTATCGTGCAACGGGACACCCAGAGCTACTTCGGTATCCTGCTGGATGATAACAATCGTAAGCCGATTTGCCGTCTGCATTTTAATCGTTCACAGAAATATATAGGGATTTTTGACGAAGAAAAGAACGAGACACGGCACCCGATCAACTCGGTGGACGATATTTATGAGTACTCGGACCGCTTGAAGAAAACGGTAGGATATTATATGTGACGGTATTGCTCTGCTGGTTCGGCATAATCATTTACTAACGTCTGACGACAAGATTCGGGGGGCTCCCAGAATCTTGCGCGTCATGCAACATCCGCGAGCAAGCACTCATAAGGAATCCGCAAACCGTCATGCAAGCGCTTGATCATCGACAGACTGAGTTTGCGTTTGCGATTCAATACTTCGGAGACGCGCCCGCTTGATCCGAGGAAGGGCTCTAGATCGCGAGGGGTCAGGCCCTGCTGATCCATGCGAAATTTAATCGCTTCAATCGGGTCGGAAGGTGGCATTGGATAATGCTCGTCTTCGTATTTTTCGATGAGCAACGCAAGAATTTCCAGCTCATCCCCTTCAGGCGAACCGATTTCTGCGCCCCACAACTGCTCCATACGAGCAAAGGCGGCGCTCAGGTCTTCTTGGTTGTGAATGGGTTTAATATTCATTACACGGTCTCCGCGTCGATCTGGTCATACTGGGCGTGGGTGCCAACAAATCGTATGAAGCCAAGCTGTCTCTGATAATCGATTGCCAGAATCACTCGATATTTGTTGCCGCCAATGTTGAATACCACCCTGCCACCTTTGAGGATGCTGGCCGTTCTCAGCTCCGCCTTGACCTCTTGCGGCGTGCGATAGACGGCTTTTTCCATATGTCGGTACCACTCAACCAGCGGCGTCTCGGAATCGGCATAAGCAGGGCTGCTTTCCCAGAATATCCGCAAGGTACCTCTTGCTATCACCCGCACCTACATGATCCTCCCATTTTGGGAGATATTAGACTTTGCTGTCGAGAGATGCAATCCCTGGGTGTGCGGTCCCGGACAGGTAGCGGGCGATGACAAGGCGACCTGTCTGTGAAAGAGGCGTCTTTGTCATTTCTGGGAGAGTTGTTATTTTGGACGCTCAGCTGCGATTACGCCCATAAAAAAACCGGCCAACAGGGCCGGTTTTCTTTTGTCTTCGTCGCGCTGTTCAGCAACGTCAGACTGGATTTGATTGGAGCGGGTAGAGGGAATCGAACCCTCAACTAAAGCTTGGGAAGCTTTCGTTTTGCCACTAAACTATACCCGCTTCGGACGGCTGACTTTGTACCAGATGTTGCCGGGGATTTGAAGTTTTTCTTTGAAAATCTGTGTTTTAACGAGCACATCGGGTCGGCATGGCGCACGCAAGCGCCAAGACCCGGCAGCAAGGCCGAGCGTGGTTTCTATCGGGGCGGGGCTTGCCTGCGAGAAGTCTGATGGCCTATTTGGCCTCTTCGCGGACAAGCCGGGCTCCTACAAGGGATTGGCGTCCATCACGGGATTTGCATTCGGTCGCGGGAACTGCGCATACCCGCGACACTGCTCGTTCACATGGCCCGCGCATGGTGTTCCTGAACATGTCGGTAGTACCGCGATCGGCTTTCCTGGTGCGTTGGCTTGAGGAACTCCAGCAGCGCATGACGGCTGTCGCGGCAGGCGGACTTGTGCTCCATGTCGAGGAAATGCCCGGTGCTGCGAATCGTGGTGAAGTGGCTGTGGCGCACATGCTGGCCGAACTGCAACGCATCGTCAGGCGAGGTGTACTCGTCCCATTCGCCATTCATGAACAGCACCGGCACCTCGATCTGTTTCGCCGCCTTCAGGTAGCACAAGCGGTCACTGTTGAGCACATGGCCGATATGGAAGTGCATCTGCTCATATTCATGCTCGGCCAGACTGCTGACGTGCCGGTAGTTGTAGCGTTTGAACAGTGACGGCAAGTGCTTGCCGATGGTGTTGTTGACCAGATGCCCCATGCGGTCGCGATCGCAGGCGCCCAGGTAGTCGACGCCACGCTCCAGATACTCACGCATCGGCTCGTTGATCACTGGCGAGAAAGAACTGATCACCGCCTTTTCGATTCGCCGCGGCCGGTGCGCCAAGGCCACCAGGGTCGCCGCGCTGCCCCAGGAAAAAGACATCACATGCTCGGCCGCGAAGTGGTCGATCAGTTCCAGGAGGATCTGCCCTTCGACTTCCTTGGTGAGCATTTTCTCGTGACGGTTGTGGGCCTTGGACCTGCCCGCGTAGGGCTGGTCGTAGCACACGATGTTGTAGTGTGGGTGCAGGTTCTTCACTGTCTGTGCAAACGACGCAGTGGTGGCCATCGAGCCGTTGACCAGGATGATGGTCTTTTCTGCGGCGTCTGCGCGATAGAACTCCGTGTAAACCCGATACTGCCCCTGTATATCCAACACAGCGATTTCTGGCCTCATGTCAAAAGACTCCTGGCTAGCGGGTATGCGCGCAACGAACTGTGCACGGGCTATATGACAGGTAGGCATTCGCCTGGAATGTTGCAGGCCCATGTCGGTCCGTTGAAGTCTGGCCGACGGGTGTTGTTATAGGCGGGCAATCTGCCGGAGAGCGAGAGCCGGTGGGCCTCGCAGCCGACAAAGAGTTTCTTGGAATGATGGTGTGACTTGCCAGTCATATTTTGTCTGACGGTCTGATTCAAGCAGGCACAGGGCGATTGCGCAAGGAACGATTTGTCATAACTTCGTGACTTCTGCCCAGCGGTCGTCGTCGCGCTCTCAGATCTGCTCGATTTCTTCGCTGCGCAGCACGCGATACTGCCCTGGGGCCAGTTGCTCATCCAGCATCAGGGGCCCCATGGCTTCTCGGTGCAGACGCAGGACCTTGTTGTCGAAGTGGCCGAACATGCGCTTGACCTGGTGATAACGGCCTTCGACGATGCTCAGGCGGGCGCTGCGCGGGCCGAGCAATTCCAGGGTGGCAGGCTGGGTGGTGAGGTCCTCGAAGGCGAAGTACAGGCCGCGGGCGAAGGTCTCGGCGTATTCGGCACCGATGACCTGCTCGGTCTCCACGTAGTAGACCTTGGGCAGCTTGGTCCCCGGCTGGGTCAGCCGGCGCGACCACTGGCCGTCGTTGGTCAGGATCATCAACCCGGTGGTGTTGAAGTCCAGGCGGCCGGCGATATGCAGTTCAGCCGCATCGGGCTCGTCGATCAGGTCGAGGACGGTGCGGTGCTCCGGGTCCGTGGTGGCGCTGACGCAGCCCTGGGGTTTGTGCAACATGAAGTAGCGCGCTGGGCGGCCTTCCTGCAGCACCTCGTCGTCGACTTCGACCTGGCTGAACTCGCTCACTTCATGATGGGGATCGGCGACGATCAGGCCATCGACCCTGGCCCGCTTCTGCACCAGCAACAGGCGTACCTGTTGGCGGTTGAAACGGGGCAGGTTGCTGAGGAAACGGTCAAGGCGCATGGCGGGTCGGTCATGGAGAAGCGGGCGGGCATTTTACGTCATGGCGCAGGTCGTGGGGGTGTCTTCAGTTGCTCGTCGACTTGCGCGCAACGCGGACACAGACAGGCGGCGTTGCGCAGTTCGTCGGGCAGCGCCTCGAGTATCGCCGGGTCGATGCTGACGCTGTAGCACCAGCAGGGCCGATCGGCGGTACGCGGGTCGGCCAGGGCGCAGTCGTTGCGAGCACCGCAGGCCGGGCAGAGGCCGGGGTCATTCATGGGCGGCGTTCGGCAGGTCGCTGCAGACGCGGTTGCGCCCGCTCTGTTTGGCCCGGTACAGCGCATGATCGGCCCGGGCCAGCAGGCTGTGCAGGGTGTCGTCGGGTTGCAGCGAAGTCAGGCCGATGCTGACGGTCAATTGCAGGCTCTGGCCGTTGTAGTTGTAACGCTGTTGTTCAATATTCTGGCGGATTTTCTCGGCGATCAACTGGGCGTTGGCACTGTCGGTGTCCTTGAGCAGGGCAATGAATTCCTCACCACCCCAGCGGCAAATGATGTCCGACTGGCGCAGGCCGCTCTCCAGGTCGCGGGCGAATCCGCTCAGCACGACATCGCCAGCAAGGTGGCCGTGGCTATCGTTGAGTTGCTTGAAGTGATCGAGGTCCAGCAACAGCGCGATCAACGGCTTGGGTTCACGCTGGGCCTCGTGCAGGGCCTGGCCCGCCAGCAGATCGAAACCCCGGCGGTTGGGCAGGCCGGTGAGGCTGTCGAGTGTCGCCAGGGCCTGGATCTTGCGCTGGTAGCGATGGATCACGCGGTTGAGCAGGGCCAGCACGATCAGGGTCACCACCAGGCAGATCAGCAGGTTCAGGTACAACGACTGGCGAATTTCGCCCAGGGCGCTGTTTTCACGCTTGTCGACGAACAGGTACCAGTTCAGTTCCGGAATGAAGCGCACATTGAGGAAGTGCCCCTGGCCGTCCGGCGTGGCGTATTCGTAGCTGCCATCGTGGGGCTTGGGCAATTTGGCCAACAGGCCTTTCATGCTTTCCAGGTCGTTCAGTGACTGTCCGGCCCGGGCGCCTTCGGGGCCGCCGTCGCTGCCGGTCAGCACCAGGCGGCCGAAGGTATCGACGAAGTACACGCTGCGCTGGTAGTGCTGCTGGTACTTGTCGATCAGCTTGATCACCGCATCCACCGTGAGGCCGACACCGGCCGCACCGAGAAAGTGCTCGTCGTAGTCGAAGACCTTGTAGTTGATGAAGAACGTCAGGCTGTCATGGTTGGCCATGTCCAGGTCGACGTTGATCTCGTAGGGTTCCTTCATGTCCCGCACACGGAAGTACCAGAGGTCGCGGGGCTCGTCGACGCGGATTTTCTTCAGCACGCCCTTGGCCTGGTAGTAGGTCAGGCTGCTGTTGGAGACGAAGAAGGCGGTGTAGGCGCCGTAGTGGGTCATGACCTCATTGAGGTAGCGGGTCATCTGTTCCGGGTCGCGCTCGCCGGCCACCACCCAGTCGCGCATAAAAGTGTCGCGGGCCATCATCGAGGAAATCAGGATCGGCCGGACCAGGTCTTTCTGGATTTCCGAGTAGACGGTGTCTGAGGTCAGGGGCAGTTCGGTGTTGACGATGCCGCTGCGGATCGAGGCCCGCGAGGCGTAGTAGCTGAGCAGGGAGGTAGCAAGGAAACCGCAGCCCAGCAGGGCGATCAGTGTCAGGACCAGTGAGCGTTGCGAGTAGAGCACTGAGCGAAGCGGCATGACGATTCCGTAGGCGGGTTCCCGATGGACGCATTCTAGTGGCGCGGATAAAAAATGCCTGCACATTTTGCAGGGAGTTCGGGCGTTGCTACCACGGCTTGCTGAATGCTTCCGTATAGGCGGTGGCGGTCTACGCTCATGTGCGACCAACACGAACGAGGACTGCATCATGGGGTTTGCTTTAACACGGGCCTTGTCAGGCTGTTTGATGTTGCTGTGCCTGGGGTCGGCGCTGGCAGCGACGGCACCGGCGGATGAAGCTCCGGCGGCCAAGGCGCTGTTGGAAAAGGCCGTGGCTTATTACCGCGACCAGGGCGACAAGGCATTCGCGGCGTTCAGTCGCCAGGGCGAGTTCGTCGATCAGGACCGCTATGTGTTTGTGGTCGACACCCGAGGGGTGATGCTGGCCAGCGGCGGGCCGTCTTCAGCGTTGATCGGACGCGACGTATCCGAGGCCCTGGGCCTGGATTTGCGCAAGGCATTCAAGGACACGCTCAAAACCCCGGAAGGTAGCGGCATTCACGAGGCCGAGTATCGCTGGCAGAACTGGAATGATGGCAAGGTCGAGCGCAAGCGGGTGTTTTTCCAGCGGGTCGGTGAGCGCATTCTCGCGGTCGGTTATTACCTGCCCCGAGCCTCGCCGCAGCAGGCCGAAGCCTTGCTGGCCAGGGCAGCGACCGATCTGGGCAAGGACAAGCAGGCCACGCTCGAGTCGATCAATGCACTGGGCTTCCTGGAGGACGACCTGTATGTCTTCGTGGTGGACCTGAAAACCCATCGTTACCTGGCCCACGGGACCAACCTGCGACTGGTCAATACCGACTTCAGCAAGATCCGGGACCCGGACGGCAAGCCGGTGGGCGAACCGATCCTGGCGCTGATGGGCAAGCAGGAACGTGGCGAGTACGCCTATCGCTGGAAGAACCCGGTGACCGGCAAGATCGAGGACAAGCATGCCTACCTGAGAAGGGTCGGGCAGTACCTGGTGGCGGTCGGGTATTACAGTCCTTGACGACCCCACCAGGGCTCACTTCGATCAGTGGGCCTTGTCGTCCCGCCCGCGGAGTACCTTGTTCGGCATCGCCAGCGCTGCCGCCAGCCCCAGCAGGGCGATGGCGGCGCTGATCATCAACAGATGCCGGAAGGTCAGCAGCAACTCCCCACGCAGGGCATCACGGGCCGGACCTTCGGCGCTGTTCAGGCCTTCGAGCAGGGCATTGCCCGAAGCGCCTTCGGCGACCACCGAAGCACCGGCCAGGTGGGTCAGGCTGGAGTTCTGCAACAGCGCCAGCAGCAACGCCGACATCAGCGCCACGCCCATCGCCCCGCCCAGGGAGCGGAACAGGTTGGTGGTGCTGGTGGCAACACCGATATCGCGCTGTTCCACGGAGTTCTGCGTGCCCACCAGCGAGGTCGGGAACTGCAGGCCGCCGGCGATCCCGCTCAGCAACATGAACAGGCTGCTGAGCAGCACCGCCTGGGGCGGAGTCAGCGCCATGCCGAGAATGGTCAGGGGCATCAGCGCCGCACCGGTCAGGATCATCGGTTTGTAGTAGCCGGTCACCGAGGTCCTCCGTCCGGCAAAGTAGGCGCCCATGGGCAACCCCATCGCCAGCGGCAGCAGGTGCAGGGCCGCGCTGTCGGCGCCAGCACCGGTCACGCTCTGGAAGCGCAGGGGCATCAGCACCGTGAGCGAGATCGCCTGGAAACTGGTGAAGAATATCGTGCACCAGCACAACAGGGCGTTGCGATTGAGGAACAGGTGCATCGGCAGCAAGGGTTCGGCCGTGCGCCGTTCATGCAGGACAAACAGCACCAGGGCGACCAGCGCGGTGATCAACAGGCCCAGCACCCGGCTATCGTCCCAACGGTGGCCCTGGCCGATTTCGGTGATGCCCAGCAGCAGGGCGGTCAGACCGATGATCATCAGCACGGTGCCGAGATAATCGATAACCGGTTTGCGCTGCGGTATCGGCAGGCCGATCAGGGTGCGATGGGCCACCAGCCAGGCCCCCAGGCCCAGCGGCAGGTTGATCAGGAAGACCCAGCGCCACGACAGGTATTCGGTCATGTAGCCGCCGAGTACTGGCCCGGCCACGCTGGCCACCGCGTACATGCTGCTGAAATAACCCTGGTAACGCCCGCGTTCGCGGGGCGGGATAATGTCACCGATGATCGCCTGGCTGACCGAAATCATGCCACCGGCACCGATGCCCTGGATGATCCGCGCCAGCACCAGTTGCTCCATGTTCTGGGCCATGCCGCAGAACAGCGAGGCGAGGGTGAACAGGCCCATGCCGAACAGCATCAGCCGGCGTCGTCCGTAAAGGTCGCCGAGCTTGCCGTAGATCGGCACGGCCACGGTCATGGCCACCATATAGCCGGAGATGACCCAGGCCAGCAGGCCGACGTCCTTGAATTGAGCGGAGATGGCGGGGATCGAGACGGCGACAATGGTCTGGTCCAGCGCACCGAGGAAAATCGCCAGCATCAAGGCGATCAGGATACTGCGAATCGCCGGCTTCGTTTGGCCGGGCTGGCTGAGATTGGTCACGGTAGAACCTGCAAGCAGTGGTTGACCCGCTCACCAGGCAAGTGTGCGGGGATGCTTGTCAGTGTACTCGATAGCCTGCTATTCGATAGCCTCATAAGTAAGGCTCAGGTCATTATCGCAGTGCACTCAGGCTGGCCGTGTGCGGCACGCAGTAATCCATATGGCAACTGAAGACCACCCGTGGCGCTTGCCGAAGCTGCTCAACTCGCCAGGCTGCGGTGGCGTAGAGCGCCAGCACGGCGGTAATTGCAAACACCATGGCGCACTTTCTTGTTTTTAGAATATTCATGCTCTTGACCTCTGACTTTGCCGAACTCAGTTCGCTAGAAGGCACTGGTTCAAGCCTAGGTCAGTTGTCGTGAGTTGCCAGTGGCCTGCGCCGTATCGTTGGCGCGCCATTCAGCCGATGGATCGGCCGGTCCTCATAGACCCTCATCCCAGAGCGGCACTTCGGGAAAACGCTCCACCAGGAAATCGAGCATGCTGCGCAACGTGGTCGGCATGTGTTTGCGCGAGGCGTAGACCGCATACATGTTCATCGACATGGGTTCCGCCCCGGGCAGCAGGCGCACCAGTTCGCCACGTTTGATATAGGCCCCGGCCTGGTAGGTGGGCAGCATCGAAATCCCGGCCCCGGCCATCACCGCCTGCATCAGGGTGCCGGCCTCGTTGGCGCTGATATTGCCCTGCACCGGCACGGAAACCTGTTCGCCGTCCTGCTCGAAATGCCAGAGGCTCTTGCCGAAGTAGGAGTGGGTCAGGCAATTGTGCCGGCTCAGGTCTTCCACCCTTTGCGGCGCCGGATGTTCGAGCAGGTAGGCGGGGGAGGCACAGATCACCGAGCGACACACGGTCAGCCGCCGGGCGATCAGGTTCGGGTCCAGTTCGTTGCTGACCCGGATCGCCAGGTCGATGCGCTCGTCTACCAGGTTGACGGTGCGGTCGAGCATCTGCAGGTCGACGCTGACGCCCGGGTAGCGCTTGACGTACTCGGCCATGGCCGCGGCCAGTTGTGACAGGCCGAAGGAGGTACTCACACTGATCCGCAACAGCCCCCGCGGCGCCTCGTCCGGTGCGCTGACGGCGGCCTGCAGGTCCGTCGACAACTCCAGCATCTGGCGGCAACGCGGCAGGGTTTCGTTGCCGGCGGCGGTCAGGCTCAGCTTGCGGGTGGTGCGATGCATCAGCCGGGCGCCGACCCAGTCCTCGAGTTCCGCGAGATAACGCGACACCACCGGCCGCGACAGGTCCAGATGATCGGCCGCCGCCGACTGGCTGCCCAGGTCGACCACCGTGACGAAGACTCGCATTGCCGTAAGACGATCCATGATTTGACCACTTTCAGAAACAAACTATGTTCCAGCATCGCATTTTTTGTATCGGTTCGGGCAACTAAGCTCTGTTCATCGCCATCACGGCCCACAGATTTCGGAGTTGCACATGATCGGATTGTCTTTGTTTCGTCGTCTCTTGCTCGCCACCGCGACCCTGGGTTTTGTCGCCCATGCGGCGGCGGCCCAGCCGGCCCTGAGCCTGGATGTCTACAATCCCGGGACTGCGGCGATTTTTCCGGTGAGTTCGGTGCTGGTCAGCGGTGAGAAAGAGGCCATCCTGGTGGATGCCCAATTCGGCAAATCCCAGGCTGAACAACTGGTGGAAAAAATCCGCGCCAGCGGCAAGCAACTGACCACCATCTACATCAGCCATGGCGACCCGGACTACTACTTCGGCCTGGACACTCTGACCCAGGCGTTCCCCAAGGCCAAGGTGCTGGCATCGGCGCCGACCGTGGCGCATATCAAGGCCACCGTCGACGGCAAGCTGGCGTTCTGGGGACCGAAAATGGGCGCCGATGTGCCGGCACACACCGTGGTGCCGCAGGTGCTCAAGGGTGATCACCTGATGCTGGAAGGGCGTGAGCTGAAGGTTGTCGGCCTGAACGGCCAGCAACCGGATCGTACCTTTGTCTGGATTCCGTCGATCAAGGCGGTGGTGGGCGGTGTTGTGGTCGCGGAAAACATCCATGTGTGGATGGCCGATACCCAGACCCCGCAGTCCCATCAGGCCTGGCTGGCGACGTTGCAACAGATTCAGGCGTTGAAACCCAAGACCCTGGTGCCGGGTCACTTCCTGGGCGACAGCTCGCGTTCCCTCGCGGCGGTGCAATTCACTGCCGACTACATCAAGGCTTTCGACGAGGAGACGGCCAAGGCCAAGGACTCCGCGCAACTGATCGTGGCCATGAAGCAGCGTTACCCCAACCTGGGCGAAGAGTCCTCCCTGGAGCTCAGCGCCAAGGTCGCCAAGGGCGAGATGAAGTGGTGAGTGTGCTCACCTGCTGATGGCAAGTATTTGTAGACCCGCCTTCCTGCCCCCAGGGCGGGAAGGTACCCCTCGACGCCTGGCGTCATTCGATTGGAACTGGAGAGTGTCATGAGCAAGATTGCAATCATTGGTGCCACCGGTCGTGCCGGTAGCCAACTGCTGGAAGAAGCCCTGCGTCGTGGCCACAGCGTAACCGCCATCGCCCGTAACCCGGCGCAGCTCGCCGGGCGTGCCGGTGTTGTCAGCAAGGCGGTCGATGCGCTGGATGCCGCAGCGCTGGAAGCGGCGGTTGCCGGTCACGATGTGGTGATCAGCGCCGCGCATTTCTCTACCTTGCCGGCTGCGGCGGTGATCGGTCCGGTGAAGAAGGCCGGGGTCAAACGCCTGCTGGTGGTCGGTGGTGCCGGTTCGCTGTTGCTGCCGGGTGGCGGTCGGGTGATCGACAGCCCGGGCTTTCCGGCAGAGTACAAGGCTGAGGCCAGCGCCGGTGCGGCGTTTCTTGAAACCCTGCGTCAGGAGAAGGACCTCGACTGGAGCTTCCTGTCGCCGTCGGCGGAGTTTGTCGAAGGCGAACGCAGCGGGCATTTCCGTTTGGGCAAGGATGATCTGCTGGTGAGTGCCGAAGGCCGCAGCTGGATCACCTTTGCCGACTATGCGATTGCCCTGCTGGATGAAGTCGAGAAGCCTGCGCACTCGCGTCAGCGGTTTGCCGTTGGTTACTGAGTTTTAGCGATACCTTGGTGGTGGGAGCCGGCTTGCTGGCGATGAACGATAACGCGGTCTGCCTGAGGTACCGCAGCGTCTGCATCGCCAGCAAGCCGGCTCCTACAGATTTTGTTGCGCGCGCGCGATCAGAGCCGCTCCCCGGCCTGCGCCACCAGCCATGTCTTCAACTCATTCAGCGCTGCCGACGCCTCGGACCGTGGCGGATAGGCCAGGTAATACGCTTGTCCGGTACGCACCCGTAAATCGAACGGCATGACCAGCCGCCCGGCATTCAAGTCCTCTCCGATCAACGCCCAATCACCTATCGCCACCCCATTGCCCTGGGACGCCAGGGACATTGCCACATCCATGGTTTCCAGATGTTGGCCCTTGCCGATATTACCGAGCCGGACCCCGGCCGCCTCAAGCCAGGTTTGCCAATCCTGCTGATCAAGGGTGGGGTGCAGCAGGGTGTGCTGCTCAAGGTCGGCCACGCGCTCCAGGGCGATCGCCCCGTTCTTCAATTGTGCTGAGCAGACCGGCGTCAGTTGCTCGTCAAACAGATGATGGGCGGTCACCGACGGCCCCGGCGGCGCGCCATAAATTACCGCCACGTCGAAGTCTTCCCGGCGAAAGTCCACTCCGTGCTGCAGGCTGGTGGTCAGCTCCACTGGCACCTCCGGGCGCTCTTTGCGCCATTGCAGCAGGCGCGGCAAGAGCCAGCGGATCATGCAGATGGGCGCCTTGAGTTTCAGCGCCGGATGTTGCGCACCCACCTGATCCACGGCGTCTTCAATCTGCCTGAACACCTGCTGGATCCGTGGGAACAGCTCACGCCCCTGGGCTGTCAGGCTCAAGCCCCGGGCCTGACGCTGGAACAGCGCATAACCCAGGTGTTGCTCCAGCCCGGCGATCTGCCGGCTCACCGCACCCTGGGTGATATGCAGTTGCTCGGCCGCCCGGGTGAAGTTGCAGCACTGGGCGGTGATCAGAAAGGTATGCAGGGCGGGCAGCGGCGGAAGACGTTTCATGGCGAACTCAGGCATGACCACAGGACATGGCTAGTATGACTATTTTTGCGTTGTGCCCGCCATGGGTCAAACGCTCCAATAACGTCATCGCCGTGGGGCTGCCTCCCACGGTCAAGACGAACAAGAAGGGCGGAACAGATGGCGACGTGCGGCGAAGTATTGGTCAAGTTACTGGAAGGCTACGGGGTCGAGCAGGTGTTCGGTATTCCCGGCGTGCATACCGTGGAACTCTATCGCGGGCTGGCCTCGTCGAGCATCGAGCACGTCACGCCGCGCCATGAGCAGGGCGCCGGTTTCATGGCCGACGGTTACGCCCGCACCAGCGGCAAGCCGGGGGTGTGCTTTATCATCACCGGCCCCGGCATGACCAATATCACCACGGCGATGGGCCAGGCCTATGCCGATTCGATCCCGATGCTGGTGATCTCCAGCGTCCAGTCGCGCAGTCAATTAGGCGGCGGACGCGGCAAGCTGCACGAATTGCCGAATCAGAGCACCTTGGTTGCGGGCGTCGCGGCGTTCTCCCACACACTGATGTCGGCGGCAGAACTGCCGGCGGTGCTGGCCCGGGCCTTCGCGTTGTTCCAGGCCGGGCGGCCACGTCCGGTGCATATCGAGATTCCGCTCGACGTGCTGGTGGAAAACGCCGATGCCCTGCTCGAGAGCCAACCGGTGCAGATCGCCCGTGCCGGCGCCGCTCCCGCTGCGGTCGCACACATGGCCGAGCTGCTGGCCAAGGCCCGACACCCGCTGATCCTCGCCGGTGGCGGCGCCATCGATGCGGCCGCCGCGCTGACCCAACTGGCGGAGCGGCTGGAGGCGCCGGTGGCCTTGACCATCAATGCCAAGGGCATGTTGCCGTCGCGCCATCCGTTGTTGATCGGTTCGACCCAATCGATGGTCGCCACCCGCGCCCTGGTGGCGGATGCCGATGTGGTCCTGGCCATCGGCACGGAGTTGGCGGAAACCGACTACGACATCACCTTTGCCGGTGGTTTCGAAATTCCCGGCACCTTGCTGCGGGTCGATATCGACCCGGACCAGACGGTGCGCAACTACCCGCCCAAGGTGGCGCTGGTGTCCGACTCGCGGACGGCGGCCGAGGCCCTGCTCGCGGCCGTCGAAGGCCAGACGCTGGCTGAGCGGCAAGCCGATTGGGGGCCACAACGCGCCGCAGCCTTGCGTGCCGAACTGGACGGCCTCTGGGACGCACCGACCCGCGCCCAGACGCAGTTCCTCAATACCGTTCTCGAGGTCCTGCCGGAGGCGGTGCTGGTGGGGGATTCGACCCAGCCGGTGTATACCGGCAACCTGACCCTGAACCCGGAACACCCGCGTCGCTGGTTCAACTCATCCACTGGCTACGGCACCCTCGGTTATGCCTTGCCGGCCGCCATCGGCGCCTGGCTCGGCGGCGCCAGCGAGCGTAGCCAGCGGGTTCCGGTGGTCTGTCTGATCGGTGACGGCGGCTTGCAGTTCACCCTGTCGGAACTGGCCAGCGCGGTGGAGGCGCGGACCCCGATCATCGTGTTGCTGTGGAATAACCAGGGCTACGAAGAGATCAAGAAATACATGGTCAATCGCGCCATCACTCCAGTGGGTGTGGATATCTACACCCCGGACTTTATCGGCGTGGCCCGGGCCCTGGGTTGTGTGGCCGAGGCGGTCGCCGGCGTCGAGACTTTGCGTAGCGCCCTGGAGGCGGCCGCGGATCGTCAGGGACCGACCCTGATCGAAGTCGACCAGCGTTTGTGGATGGAAGGAGGGGCATGGTGATGAAAGCGCAAATGAATCAGGACGGTCTCTACATCGACGGCCACTGGCGTTCCGGCAGCGAACAGCTACGGGTGATCAACCCGGCCACCGAGGCGTTGCTCGGCAGCGTTTCCGGCGGTGATGAACAGGCGGTGGAACAGGCCGTCAGTGCGGCGAGTCGGGCTTTCGCCGGCTGGTCCGCGACGACCGGGGCCGAGCGTGGCGCCGTGTTGCGCAGGATTGCCGAGGGTGTGCGCGAGCGCCGGGAAACCCTGATGCACCTGCAATCGAGCAATAACGGCAAACCGCTGTTCGAGGCGGCCATTGATGTCGATGACGTGATTGCCACCTTCGAGTATTACGCCGGGTTGGCCGAGACCCTCGACGGGCAGCAGGACAAGACCGTCGAGCTGCCCAGTGAGGCTTTTGCCGCTCGTGTGCGTCGTGAGCCGTGCGGCGTGGTGGGGCTGATCGTGCCGTGGAACTTCCCGATGGTCACCACTGCCTGGAAGCTGGCTCCAGCCCTGGCCGCCGGTTGCTGTGTGGTGCTCAAACCGTCGGAAGTCACGCCGCTGCCGGAGCTGGAGTTGGCCGCGATAATTGCTGCAAGCGGTTTGCCGGCCGGGGTCTTCAACCTGGTCTGCGGCACTGGCCTCGCGGTCGGGGCGCCCCTGGCGGCTGATCCGCGGGTGGCGAAAATCTCCTTTACCGGCAGCAATGCGGTCGGTGTCCAGGTGATGCAGCGGGCGGCGGAAACCGTAAAGGGAGTGAGCCTGGAACTGGGGGGCAAATCCGCGCTGCTGGTGATGGCCGATGCCGACCTTGACCTCGCCGTGGAACTCGCCAGCGGCGGTGGTTTCTTCAACGCCGGGCAGATGTGTTCGGCCACCAGCCGGGTGCTGGTGGCGGACGAGATTGCCGATGAATTCCTGCTGCGGCTCACTGCGCGGGCCGAAGCCATTCGCGTGGCGGACCCGTTCGACCCGGATGTGGAAATGGGCGCACTGGTCAATCAGACGCAATACCAGCGTGTACTGGGTCATATCGACCGTGGACTGAATACCGGCGCCCGGTTGGTCTGTGGCGGTGGACGTCCGGCGGAGTTGACGCGGGGCTATTTTCTGCGGCCGACGATCTTCACCGACGTGCCCCTGGACAGTACGTTGTGGCGCGAAGAGATTTTTGGCCCGGTACTCTGTGTCCGCAGTTTTGCCAGCGAAGCCGAGGCGGTGGCCTTGGCCAACGACAGCGAGTTTGGCCTGGTGGCCAGCGTGGTCAGCGACCATGAGCCGACCGCGCAGCGGATCGCCAATGCCTTGCAGGCCGGGTTGGTGTGGATCAATGCGCCGCAGGTGATCTTCCCGCAAACCGCCTGGGGTGGTTACAAGCAGAGCAGCCTGGGGCGTGAACTGGGGCCTTGGGGCTTGCAGGCGTTCCAGGAAATCAAGCATGTGATTCGCGCCTTGTAGGCGCGAGTTGACTCAGACGCTCAAGCGCAACCGCGCCAGGTCCCGTAGCGGCGGCGCACCGAACAGCCGGCTGTATTCGCGGCTGAACTGCGAGGGGCTTTCATAGCCCACGCGGTACCCGGCCGCCGAGGCATCCAGGCCTTCGATCAGCATCAGCCGCCGAGCTTCCTGCAGGCGCAGTTGCTTCTGATACTGCAAGGGGCTCATGGAGGTCATCGCCTTGAAACGGTGATGCAGGGTCGAGACACTCAGGTTGGCTTCGCGGGCCAGGCTATCGATTCGCAGCGGTTGCTCGAAGTTGCTGTTCAACCACGTAATGGCCTGGCTGACCCGATGGCTCTGGCTGTTGGCGATGGCGATCTCATACAGCCGGTAGCCCTGTGGGCTGCGCAGCAGTCGATAGAGAATTTCCCGACGGATCAGCGGCGCGAGCATGTTGATGTCTTTCGGGCTGTCGAGCAGGCGGGTCAGGCGCAGCAGGGCATCGAACATCTGGGTGTCCAGGCGCTCCACATACAAGCCGCGCCCGGTCGGCCGGCTGGGCACGCCCATGGGGCCTGCCTCGGCGATCAAGGCACTGATTTCGGCCGGATCGATATCCACGCGCAACGCGAGGATCGGGTGTTCCGGCGAGACACTGGCGATCCGCCCGCAGATCGGCATGGAAACCGAGACCACCATGTAGTTCAGCGGATCGTAGACAAAGTTCTCATCTCCCAGGCGCACTTCCTTGCGACCCTGGGCCATGACGCAGAGGGCCGGTTGGGCCAATACCGGGGAGAACTCATGGGGCAGGCTATGGCGTGACAGGTGCAGTGAGCCCACGGCGGTGGCATAGCTGCCGTCTTCGCCGGTGTTGCGGCAGATGATCTCGGCCAGTTCCGCGCGCAGCTTTTCCATTTCGACCGGCAGGGGGACTTGGGGTTGATCGAGCAAGGACATGGCGGGCCCTGGAGGTGATGACGAATGAGGCAAGCTTAAGTTTGGGCAATCCATAGCGCCAGGACAATGCTGCGCAATTCTTGCCTGATTCTGCCGTCTTTTCATATGACGCTCATATTACAGGCAGTTGGAGGTCGTGAAGTTGCTCAAAAGCTGATGGACAGGGCGAGGCCCACTGGGAGCGTTGGCATTGACGGGTTTTGGCGTCGCGGCAGGATTGTGCAATAAGCCGGCAGGAATCGACTAACGACCCCTCGGCAAAAGCTCTAATCTCTGTTCCTGTCGCAGTCAGTCCCCGCACTGATTGAACGAGTACAACCCTCTCTTCGGGAGCGCCGAGCATGTCCAAGCCTATCCCCGTCAGCCATATGGCCTTCGTTCGTGCACGCCCTGGGCGTTCTGCCGAACTGGGTGCGCGGCTGAGCAGCCTGATCGAACCTTCCCGCCAGGCCAGTGGTTGCCTGCAGTTTTCCCTGCAACACTCCCTGGCCGATGCCGACCTGTGGCTGGTGTCCGGATTCTGGGTCAATCAACCGGCCATGACGGCCTACTTCAATACGCCGGCGATGCAGGTCTTTGCCGATCTGGTTCAGGACCTGATAGTCAACAGCTTCGACTTCCATACCTTCAGCGATGTCAGCGCTGCCCGTGCGCAGTGTGATTTTCATCTGTCCAGTGCCGGTGCCTTGCAGCAGTTGGCCAGCTGAAGGTTTAGAATGCCGGCCAATCAATTGGCCGGGATAACAGGCATGGCACGTAAAGCGTTTGCACACTTCGAAGCTGTTTCAGCGGTGGTTCCCGGTGAGGGCGGTTATAGCGCGGCGATTGCCGTGAAGGCCCTGGACGGTTCCGGCGCTCCACGGTTTCACAAAATCCTCGATGCACAGAAGTTCAAGACTGCCCTCCAGGCCGACGAAGCGGCCGCGCATGAGCTTGCGCGACTGGCCGATGTCGACGAAGAGGGTGAATTGTCCTGGTCGCTGGTTTAACTAGCGTGGGCGGTACATCTTGAACAGGGCTTCCGGACCCAGTTGGAAATAGTCCGCCGGACCGCCGCCACGCAGAATTGGTTCGGCGGCGGCGGTGTCGTAGATCCCATCCTTGATCAGCCACTTGGCGATATGCACCGCGACCACTTCGCCGAGCACCAGCCAGGTGGGCACCAATGCCTGATCGGCCCGTTGCAGTTGAATGATCTGGGTGACCTTGCATTCGAACGACACCGGGCTTTCCTGTACCCGTGGCACCTTGATGATTCGCGAGTCGGCGGGCGTGAGGCCGGCCAGTTCGAATTCATTGATCTCGGCGGGTGCGGCAGCCGAACTCTGGTTCATGGCTTCGGCCAGGGGCCGGGTGGCGAGGTTCCAGGCGAACTCACCGGTTTGTTCGATGTTGTTCAGGCTGTCTTTGCGGCCGACGCTGGCGAACCCGACGATCGGCGGGATGTAGTTGAACGCGTTGAAAAAGCTGTAGGGCGCCAGGTTCAGGCGGCCCTGGGCATCCTGTGAGGAAATCCAGCCGATGGGCCTCGGACCGACGATCGCATTGAACGGGTCGTGGGGCAGGCCGTGGCCGTTGGCGGGTTCGTAGTAGTGGATAGCGTCGGACATGGTTCGAGGGTTTCCAGGGGCCGGATCAACAAGGGAAGACAACAGTGTGCGACGCGTGGCGGGGAAATGCGATAGGTCGGGTGCTGAGCGAGTCGTGATGGATTTCAACTACCCCAGAAACAATTAAGCCCGGCCGAAGCCGGGCTGTTGCCGTTTCTGAAGCGGTTAGCTGATAGCGCCGGCAGTACCGGTGTGATCGAAGCCATCGGAAGCGACTGCGCCAGCGG
>NZ_JACAOS010000001.1:645228-811964 GCF_013386165.1 Pseudomonas gingeri
TGTGATCGAAGCCATCGGAGGCAAGTGCAGCGCTTGCGCTGGCATGGAAAGCGGCAGAGCCGGTACGGTCATAACCATCGGCAGCGAAGGTGTTGGCAGCCAGTACCGAGAGGGCCAGGGCGAGGATCAGTTTGGTTTTCATGGTGGTTGCTCCGTAACGTGTTCGTTTTGTTCAGTGGGTGTGGAAGCGATTTTACGCTTGCTAATTTGATTAAAAAGCGCAAATAAACGCTTAAACATATCGTATAAATCGATATGTTTGACGCCGGGAAAGATCGGCATTCAACGTGATGCCAAGGGGCCGGGGCCAGGTCGATTTAACGTAGGGTCAGAATGTCGCTTGTAAATTAACTGACTATTAATTCAGAAAATTCTTTTGCGATTACGCCGAATGGCGCCGGGATCGTCCTGTCGGGACGCAGGGGAGAGGTGGGACGCGGTCTGGCAAACACCGCTGAACCCTGTAGGAGCCAGCTTGCTGGCGATGGTGTTAGTAAGAACGCCGCAAGACTCACGGGCCTCATCGCTGGCAAGCCAGCTCCTACAGAGACCTCGGCAGCACGATACTTTTGTGGTGAGACTCGATTCTGTAGGAGCCAGCTTGCTGGCGATGGCGTCCGTGGGGACGCCGCAAGGCGCAAGGGCCTTGTCGCCAGCAATCAGGTCGGACTCAGTCGCTCTCGATCCGCGAATGCTTGCGGGTATCCTTCATGGTCACGTACACCACCAGCGAGACGGCGATGCACGCCGTCACATACCAGTAGTAGCCGGTTTCCATGCCGACACTCTTGAACCACAACGCAATGTATTCCGCCGTGCCGCCGAAGATCGAGACGGTCAGCGCATAGGGCAGGCCCACACCCAGCGCACGGATTTCAGTCGGGAACAGTTCGGCCTTCACCACCGCGTTGATCGAGGTGTAGCCGCTGACGATGATCAGTGCCGCCATGATCAGGAAGAACGCGCCCCACCAGGTCTGGATGGTGTGCAGGGTGCTGAGGATCGGCACGGTGAACAGTGTCCCGAGGATGCCGAAGGCAATCAGGATCGGCCGCCGGCCGATCTTGTCCGACAGCGCCCCGACCAGGGGTTGCAGGCACATGAACAGGAACAGCGTCGCCGCCGAAATGGTGGTGGAGTCGGAGATGCTCATGCCGACCGTGTTCACCAGGTATTTCTGCATGTAGGTGGTGTAGGTGTAGAACGCCAGGGTGCCGCCCATGGTCAGGCCGACCACGGTCATCAGTTCCTTGGGATGACGCATCAGGGTGCGCATCAGGCTTTCTTTCGGCGCTTCCTTCTTCTGGGTGAAGGACTCGGTCTCTTCCATGCCGCGACGCAGATAAAGCGCGACCACGGCACACAGGGCGCCGATGGCGAACGGAATCCGCCAGCCCCAGGCTTGCAACTGTTCGGTGGTGAGGGTCTGTTGCAGCACGATCAGCACCGCCAGGGCGATGAGCTGGCCGGAGATCAGGGTCACGTACTGGAAGCTGGAGAAGAAGCCGCGACGTTCCTTGGTCGCCATCTCACTGAGGTAGGTGGCCGAGGTGCCGTATTCGCCGCCGACCGACAGACCCTGCATCAGGCGGGCGACCACCAGCAGGATCGGCGCGCCGACGCCGATGGTTTCATAGCCCGGGGTCAGGGCGATGATCAGCGATCCGAAGCACATCAACAGGACCGAGGCCATCAAGGCCGCCTTGCGTCCCTTGCGGTCGGCGTAGAGGCCCATGAGCCAGCCGCCGATGGGGCGCATCAGAAAGCCCACGGCGAAGATCGCGGCGGTGTTCAGGAGTTGGGCGGTGGTGTCGCCCTTGGGGAAGAAGACCTTGGCGAAGTACAGCGAGAACGCGGCGTAGACGTACCAGTCGTACCATTCGACCATGTTGCCGACCGAACCGCTGAAGATCGACTTCAGGCGGCTGGAGGTGGTTCTTTCTTTGGCCGGCGCGGCCGCCGACCCCAGGGGCAGGGTAGAGGAGTTTTCCATCAGGGAACCTTCAAGTCATTGTTTTTGTGGAGCGCGCGCAAGCGCAGCCTGACAGGGCTATAGCAGGAGCTGTGCCAACGGCGGAAGGCCCGGTTTAGAGGGGTTTGCGGGATTGGGTGAGCGGAAATCCGCTTATCGGCTGTGAGTCGGTAAGCGGAAAGTTGCCTACGGGCGCATGCTCTATTGTGGTGAGCGGGCTTGCCCGCGCTGGGGTGCGAAGCGCCCCTGAAACCAGACATCTCGTTGTGCCTGACGCAGCAAGGTGTCCGGTTTAACGACTGCTGCGCAGCCGAACGGGGGCAAGCCCCCTCGCCACAAGTCACAGATCACAAGGGGGGATTCAGTCGTCCTTGAGGAACATCTCGCGGGCCAGGCCATGGCGCTGCATTTTCTCATTGAAGGTGCGGCGCGGCAGTTGCAGTTCTTCAAGTACCGCTTTGACATCGCCCTTGTGTCGGGTCAAGGCCGCCTTCAGGCAGTGCGCCTCAAAGGCCTCCTGCTGCGCGGCCAGGGATTGGCCCGGGTCGATGCCTTCGGGCTCGGCTTCCCCCAGACCGAGGACCGAGCGTTCGGCGGCATTCGCCAGCTCTCGCACATTGCCCGGCCAGTCATGACTCAACAGGCGACTCAACTGCGGCCCGCTCAACGGCGTCGAGGGCCGCCCCATACGCTCGGCCGCGCCGTAGGCAAAGTGTTCGAACAGCAACGGGATGTCCTCGCGACGCTCGCGCAGCGGCGGCAGGCGCAATTGCGCCACCGTCAGCCGATAGGCCAGGTCTTCGCGAAAACGCCCGGCCCGGGCCTCGTCCAGCAGGTCGGGCTTGGTCGCCGCGACGATGCGCAGGTCCACCGCGATACTCTGGTTCGAACCCAATCGCTCGAGCTTCTGCTCCTGCAATACCCGCAGCAGTTTCACCTGTTGGGCCAGCGGCATGCTTTCGATCTCGTCGAGAAACAGCGTGCCGCCATCGGCGTATTCGAGCTTGCCGATACGCTTGCCCTGGGCCCCGGTGAAGGCCCCGCTTTCATGACCGAACAACTCGGCTTCAAACAACGCCTCGGGAATCGCCGCGCAGTTGAGGGCAACAAACGGCTTGTCGGCCCTCGGTCCGAAATCATGCAGGCAACGGGCGACCAGTTCCTTGCCGCTGCCGGTTTCACCGCGGATCAGCACATTGACCGGCAGCGCCGCCAACTCCAACACCTGCCGACGCAGGGTCTGCAGGCTGCGGGAAACCCCCAGCAGGCTGCGTTCGAGTCGGGAGCGATGATCGGCCTGTTCATGCAACTGGCGGTTTTCCAGCACCAGGCGGCGTTTCTCCATGGCCCGGGCCAGGTTGGCGAGCAGAGTCTGCGGGCTGAAGGGTTTCTCCAGAAAGTCGTAGGCTCCATCGCGCATGGCTTCCACCGCCATGGGCACGTCACCGTGACCGGTCAGCAGGATGACCGGCAGATCACGGTCCTGCTCCTGCAGGCGCGCCAGCAATTCCAGGCCGCCCATGCCGGGCATGCGCACGTCGCTGAGGATCACCCCGGGGAAATCCCGCGGCAGTTGCGCCAGGCACTCCTCGGCGCGACTGAAGGTCTGCACCTGGAATCCCGACAGGCTCAACCATTGCTCGACGGCCGTGCGGATGCTGGCCTCGTCATCCACCACGATCACGGCGTTCATCGTGTGTCCATCTCCGGGGCAATCGGCAGGGTCAGGCTGAAGCAGGCACCGCCCGAACGATTGTCGACGCTCAGGCGGCCGTCCAGTTCATGGATGATGGCGTAGGACACCGCCAGGCCCAAGCCCAGGCCTTCACCCACCGGCTTGGTGGTGAAGAACGGGTCGAAGACCTTGCTCAGGTGTTCCTCGGCAATGCCACCGCCACTGTCGCCGACGCTGAGCAACCACACCGGTGGGCGCGCTTCGATGCGGATTTCCAGGCGCTTGAGGGTTTTGTCGTGCATGGCATCCAGGGCGTTGCGCAACAGGTTGATCAGCACTTGCTCCAGGCGAATGGCATCGCCACGGACCCAGGCCGGACGGGTCAGGTGCAGCACCGTGCTGACCGCGTCTTCGCGCAGGCGTGGGTCGAGCAGTTGCAACGCCTGATCGACCACACCGGCCAGGTCGAGAGGTTCGCGCAGGCCGCTGGGGCTTTGCCGGGCGTAGGTTTTCAAGTGCCCGGTGAGGGCCGCCATGCGGGTCAGCATCTGGTCCAGGGGCGCGAGGGCCTGGTAGGCGTCCTCGACCCGGCCGTGATCGAGCAGCAGGCGCAAGGTGGCCAATTGCATGCGCTGGGCGGTCAACGGCTGGTTGATTTCATGGGCCAGGGCGGCAGACATCTGTCCCAGTGCCGCGAGTTTGGCCGATTGCACCAGGCCGTCCTGGGCGGTACGCAGGTCGCGGGTACGTTCCTCCACCAGGCGCTCCAGTTCTTCGCGACTGCGTTGGCGCATGCGTGCCAGGCGCCAGCGCTGGGTGAGGAACAGCAGCAGAAACACCAGCGCCAGCCACAGGCCGGCCCCGGCGAGGGCGGCATTGCGTTGTTCCTCGGCGGCCATCTGCGGTTTGCGCAGCAGGTGCAGGGTCCAGTCTTCCGGGGGCAGCGGGACCGACTCCCAGAGGTAGTCGGCGCTGCCGTCCGGGCCGTCGACCCGGGTCAGGTAACTGTTGTCGCCGAACATCCGCAGGGGCCGGTATTCAAGGGGGCTGAGGGACTGTTTGTCATATTGCCGGGTGCTGCCGATTTCGCTGCGGTCGTTGTCGCGCAGCGGGCGTAGCAGGCGATAGCGCCAACCGGGCTGATTGGCGATAAAGACGATGTCACGAGAGTCGCTGACCAGCAGGGTGTCGTTGCCCTTGCTCCATTCACGTTCGAGTTCCGGGAACTCCAGTTTCACCACCATTGCCCCGAGGAATTCGCCGTTGTCGCCGGTCACCGCGCTGGCGAGAAAGTAGCCGGGAATACCGCTGGTCACGCCTACGGCATAGAAGTGCCCGCTGCCCTCGACACGGGTCTGGTTGAAGTAGGGGCGAAAGCCGTAGTTGTGACCGACGTAGCTGCTGGGCAGGCTCCAGTTGCTGGCGGCCACCGACAGGCCATTGCGATCGAGCAGTTGCAGGGTGGAGGAGCGTGCCGCGCCATTGATCCGTTCCAGTTTGCGGTTCAGGGCGTCCTGTTGTGCCGCGTCGATGGGGCCGGCCAGAGCCGCGCGCAATTGCGGGTCGAGGGCGAGCACGGCGGGCAGGGCGCGGTAGCGTTCGATCAAGGTGTGCAGGGCGTTGGCGTAGAGCGTCAATTGCGTCTTGCCACGGGAGGCGTCGTCCACCAGTGCCTGTTGTTCGGCGCGATGCACGGCCCAGCCAGCGGCCAGCACGGTACCGGCGGCAATCAGCAGGGTATAGAGCGCCAAACGCAGGGAACGGGGAATCGGCGACATACGGGCAACGACAGGCTGGGGAGGGGCGGGAAAGATAGCATGTCCTGATCGGCAGGCGTTTCGACGAAGCCTTGGCGGCCTCATCGCTGGCAAGCCAGCTCCCACAGAAGACAGTTTGTGGCGAGCCCTGATTTGTAGGAGCCGGCTTGCTGGCGATGGCGTCCGAAAGGTCGCTCAAGGCTCGAGGGCCTCATCGCTGGCAAGCCAGCCGGGGCTTACAACAACTCGAAACTCTGCTGCGTCACGTCCTGGGAATCCAGGCCGATCTGCACGTTGAACTTGCCCGGCTCTGCGGCGTACTTCAACTGAGTGTTGTAGAACTTCAGGTCGTCCTCGTCGATGCTGAAGTGAAGGACCTTCTGCTCGCCCGCCTTGAGCATCACCTTCTGGAAGTTCTTCAGTTCCTTGACCGGACGGATCATGGAGCCGGCGACATCCTGGATATACAACTGCACCACTGTCTCGCCATCACGCTTGCCGGTGTTCTTGACCGTAATGCTGGCATCGAGCTTACCGCTCTTGTTCAGCGTGGTCGAAGACAGCGCCATATTGCTCAGGCTGAAGTCGGTATAGCTCAGGCCATAACCGAAGGGGTACAGCGGGGTGTTGTCCTCGTCGAAGTACTGCGAGGTGTAGTTGCCCGGCTTGCCCGGAGTGTACGGCCGGCCGATGGTCAGGTGGTTGTAGTACATCGGCACCTGGCCGACCGAGCGTGGGAAGGTGATCGGCAGCTTGCCCGACGGGTTGTAGTCGCCGAACAGCACGTCGGCGATGGCGTTGCCGCCTTCGGTACCACTGAACCAGGTTTCCAGTACGGCATCGGCCTGGTCCTGTTCGTGGCCGATGGTCAGCGGACGGCCGTTCATCAGCACCAGCACCAGAGGCTTGCCGGTGGCCTTGAGGGCCTTGATCAGTTCACGCTGGCTGGCCGGGATATTCAAGTCGGTCCGGCTCGAGGATTCGTGGGACATGCCCCGCGATTCGCCCACTGCGGCGATCACCACGTCGGCCTGCTGGGCGGCCTTGACCGCTTCGTCGATCATCTGCTGCGCCGGGCGCGGGTCATCGACAATTTCTGGCGCCGCGAAGTTGAGGAAGTTCAGGTAGTCGACGACCTTCTTGTCGGCGGTGATGTTCGAACCACGGGCATAGATCAGCTGGCCCTTGTCCCCCAGGGCGCGGCTCAGGCCGTCAAACACCGTGACCGATTGTGCCGGCAGGCCGGCGGCGGCCCAACTGCCCATCATGTCGATCGGAGCCTTGGCCAGTGGGCCGACCAGGGCGATCTTCGTCGACTTGTTCAGCGGCAGGGTCTGGTTCTGGTTCTTCAACAGGACCAGGCTGCGGCGCGCCACATCGCGGGCATCGCTGCGGTGCAGGCGGCTTTCGGCATTGGTGTCGGCCGGATCGTCCTCGGCCTTGCCGATACGCAGGTACGGGTCTTTGAACAGGCCCATGTCGTACTTGGCGCCGAGCACTTCACGCACGGCGTTGTCGAGGTCGCTCTGTGGCACTTCGCCGGACTTGATCAGCCCCGGCAGTTCCTTGCCATACAGCGAGTCGTTCATGCTCATGTCGATGCCGGCCTTGATCGCCAGCTTGGCCGCTTCACGACCGTCCTTGGCGACACCGTGCTTGAGCAGTTCGAAAATCGCCCCGTGGTCGCTCACCGCCAGGCCCTTGAAGCCCCAGTCCTTGCGCAGCAGGTCTTGCATCAGCCAGGTGTTGGAGGTGGCCGGCACGCCGTTGATCGAGTTCAGGGCAACCATCACCCCGCCTGCACCGGCGTCGATGGCGGCGCGATAGGGCGGCAGGTAGGTCTGGTACATTTTCACCGGGCTCATGTCGACCACGTTGTAGTCGCGACCGCCTTCCACCGCGCCATAAAGGGCGAAGTGCTTGACGCTGGCCATGATGCTGTCCGGTGCGCTCGGGCTCTTGCCCTGGTAGGCGTGGACCATCACCTGGGCGATGCGCGAGACCAGGTAGGTGTCTTCGCCAAAACCTTCGGAGGTCCGGCCCCAGCGTGGGTCACGGGAAATATCGACCATGGGCGCGAAGGTGATGTCCAGGCTGTCGGCGCTGGCTTCCTGGGCGGCAATGCGCCCGGAGCGACCGATGGCATCCATGTCCCAGCTCGACGCCAGGGCCAGGCTGATGGGGAAAATGGTCCGGTGGCCGTGGATCACGTCATAGGCGAAGAACATCGGGATCTTCAGCCGGCTGCGCATGGCCGCGTCCTGCATCGGACGGTTTTCCGGGCGGGAGATGGAGTTGAAGGTGCCGCCGATGTTACCGGCGGCGATTTCCTTGCGGATCAGTTCCCGGGGCATTTCCGGGCCGATACTGATTAGACGCAATTGGCCGATCTTTTCCTCGAGGGTCATCTGCTTCATCAGCTGGGCGATGAAAGCGTCCTTGTTTTCCAGGGAGGCGGGCTTTGTGTCAGCCACTACCGGGAGACTGGCCAGGCCAATGGCGAGGCCCAGCAAACACAGCTTCTTCATGAATGATTATCTCGGGGCCCGGTCCGGCGACCGATCGTGGGGTGTTGGCCGGGCTGTTTAGTTATAGGGAGCGATTCTTTGTTGTGCTATTTATCCAGAACACTTGCGAAGTGTTTTTCGCGCTGGGCATCTTTTAGCTGATTGGCTTCACACATTCCAGCGGCGGGGGCGGATT
Source organism: Pseudomonas gingeri (assembly GCF_013386165.1). Lineage (GTDB taxonomy): Bacteria > Pseudomonadota > Gammaproteobacteria > Pseudomonadales > Pseudomonadaceae > Aquipseudomonas > Aquipseudomonas gingeri_C. The sequence continues at coordinate 653,336 of NZ_JACAOS010000001.1, forward strand.
ATGCCTGAGTCCCGCGTGTGAAAAATCCTGGGATCTTTCCCTTTTTAGCGTTTCAAAGAGCGTTTCATGGGCTTGCTCATGGTTCTCTTCGTGTTGATCTGCGCGCTCTGCAACTCATGGGTTATGGCCCCAGGGGCGGTGGCGGACGCTCCGGCGGTGGTTTCAGCGGTGGTGGTGGCAGTTTCGGTGGCGGCGGATCATCGGGCAGTTGGTAATTCATAATGATTAGGGAGCATGCACAACCATGGCTTTACTGACTGAATATGAACAACGCAAGGTTGCCGAAGCGATTACCCAGGTCGAGCAACGGACCGATGCGGAACTGGTGACGGTGCTGGCGCGGCGTGCCGATGACTATGCCTATATCCCTCTGTTGTGGGCCAGCCTGGTGGCGCTGCTGGTACCGGGAATTCTCAACTTTGTCTTCGGCTGGATGAACAGCCATGTCCTGCTGGCGCTGCAGTGGAGCAGTTTTATCGTGCTGTGCCTGGTGTTCCGCATCCCGTCGATCACCAGCCGGATGATTCCGCGTTCGGTACGCCACTGGCGGGCGTCGAACCTGGCGCGGCGACAGTTTCTCGAACAGAACCTGCACCATACCGTCGGCGGCACCGGCATCCTGATCTTTGTCTGCGAGGCTGAGCGCCATGTTGAAATCCTGGTGGACAAGGGGATTTCCCAGCGGCTTGACGACAGCGTCTGGGAGCCCATCGTCAAGGCCTTCACCGAGCGGGTCAAACAAGGCCAGACCTTGCAGGGGTTTGTCAACTGTATCGAGTCCTGCGGTGAGCTGCTCAACGCCCATGTGCCGGTGACCGAGGCGCGTAACGAGCTGCCTAACCGGTTGGTGCTGCTGGGCTGATACAATGTCGGCCATTCACTGATCCGATTCCCGCACGCTCGAGGCGCCTTTTACATGTCAGCTACTGCAACCCCCGTCCAGTCCGTGCCGGACCATCACGGACAGTTCCTCGAGTTGCTCGAGACCAGCCTGGCGCAAAATGCCTTTATCAAGCTGGTGCTGGCCAAGTACGTCGGCGACGAGGCGGAACTGCAGCGGTTGATCATCAAGCAGGTGACGGTCAAGGAGCAGGCATGCCTGTCCTTTGTCTATCGCTACAAGACCCGTGATATCACCAAGAACTTCGCCCTTGCCGAAGGCCAGGCGCTCATTGCCGGGTTGCTGCCGGCGTCGTTCAAGAACGCGCACCTGCTGTCGCTCACCGACGAAGTGCAACTGGAGTACAGCAAGAAGGGCAAGAGCACCTTGTTCAAGGGCAAGGCCCAGCAGGCGCGGGAGGTGCCGTCCGCCGAGCACAATCGCGAGAAGAACCGCTACCTGGAACTCAGCCGGCCGTTTCTCACCGACCTGGGCGTGACCAACCCGCAGCACGAGCTGATCCCGGCGATGTCGCGCAAGTGGAAGCAGATCAACAAGTTCATCGAAGTGTTCTCCCACGCCCTGAGCCACGCGCCGATCAAGCTCGACCGGTCGGTGCGGGTGGCGGACTTCGGTTCGGGCAAGGGTTACCTGACCTTTGCCATCCACGATTACCTGCGCAATACCTTGCAGGTCGAAGGGCAGGTGACCGGGGTCGAGTTGCGTGAAGACATGGTCAACCTGTGCAACACCGCGGCGGCGCGCCTGGAGCATCCGGGGCTGGTGTTCAAATGCGGTGATGTGCGCAGCGTTGCGCCAAGCGAGCTGGAGGTGATGATCGCCCTGCATGCCTGCGACATCGCCACCGACTATGCGATTCACACCGGCATCCGTTCGGGCGCGGCGATCATCATGTGTTCGCCGTGCTGTCACAAACAGATCCGCTTGCAGATCCAGAGCCCGGCGTTGCTCAAGCCGATGCTGCAATACGGCTTGCACCTGGGGCAGCAGGCGGAAATGGTCACCGACAGCTTGCGCGCTCTGTTCCTGGAAGCCTGTGGCTACGAGACCAAGGTCTTCGAGTTCATTTCCCTGGAACACACCAACAAGAACAAGATGATCCTCGCGGTCAAACGCGCCGAACCCCAGGATCCGGCGCTACTGCTGGCGAAAATCGAAGAGCTCAAGACGTTCTACGCGATCCAGGAACACTGCCTGGAAACCCTGCTGCGGGCCGACGGCTACTTGAGCTGAACCCCCGCTGGCAAGCCGCCCGGTTGCGCCGGGCGGACGCTGGTCTTGCGCCCGAGCACCACGGTGACGATCACGCCACCGGCAAACAGCCAGGTAATCGGCTCGACGTGTTCGCCGAAGAACAGCGCCGAAAAGGCGATGGTGAAGAAAATCTGCAGCAGCTGGATCTGGCTGACCCGGGCGATACCGCCCATTGCAAGTCCGGCGTACCAGGCAAAAAAGCCGAGAAACTGCGAGAACATCGCCACGTAACCGAAGGCCCACCAGGCCTTGCCGGAAATCGCCCCCTGGTGTTGCCAGGCCAGGTACAGCACCGGGCCGATCAACACCGGCACCGACAACACCAGCGCCCAGCAGATCACCTGCCAGCCGCCCATTTCCCGGGCCAGGCGCCCACCTTCGGCATAACCCAGGCCGCCGACGGCGATGGCGCCGAGCATCAACAGGTCACCGGACTGGATGCTCCCGGCACCGCTGATCAGCGCATAACCCAGCACCAGCGCGCTGCCCAGGGCCGCACAGGCCCAGAAGGCCTTGGATGGCCGCTCGTGGGACAGCCAGGCCGCATACAACGCCACGCACAAGGGTTGCAGGCCATTGACCAGGGCTCCGTGGGAGGCCGGCAGGGTCTTCATGGCCCAGGCCGAGAGCACCGGAAAGCCCAGGATGACCCCGGCGATCACCAGCCACAGGCCTTTGAACTGGCTCCAGGTCGGCCATTTTTCCCGACGCCACAGCAGCAGTGCCGCTGCCGGGATGGCTGCGACCAGGGCGCGTCCGAGGCCGTTGAGCAATGGATTGATTTCCTGCACCACGATGCGGGTGAAGGGCAGGGTCAGGCTGAAGATCACCACACCCAGCAGGCCGAGCAGCATGCCGGTGTTTTCACGGGAGGACATAAAGGTTGACCAGGATTCGGGGGACAGGGGGACTGTTATCTAGCCATAAAGTCCCGACGGTTCGGCGCTACAGCTGGGTAGAGAGTTGTCCGTACAGTTTGTAGTGGGCCGCCCGTAGTAGCCGGCGATTACCCGCCGGCGCCCACAGGGTCTACCTTGATAACTCTTATCTGCCCAAGCGTTCACCCAGAGGAGTTCACCCCATGGCCGCGAAAAAGATTCTGATGCTGGTTGGCGATTACGTTGAAGACTACGAGGTGATGGTGCCGTTCCAGGCCCTGCTGATGGTCGGTCATCAGGTCCATGCGGTGTGCCCGGACAAGAGCGCCGGCCAGACCGTGCGCACCGCGATCCATGACTTCGAGGGCGACCAGACCTACAGCGAAAAGCCCGGGCATCTGTTCGCCCTGAACTTCGATTTCGCCAAGGTCGATGCGGCCGATTATGATGCGTTGCTGATTCCCGGCGGTCGGGCGCCGGAGTATCTGCGCCTGAACGACAAGGTCCTGCAACTGGTGCAGGCCTTCGACCGCGCAGGCAAGCCGATTGCCGCTGTTTGTCACGGTGCGCAGTTGCTGGCGGCGGCTGGGGTTCTCGACGGTCGCGAGTGCAGCGCCTATCCGGCCTGTGCCCCGGAAGTGCGGTTGGCCGGTGGTCGTTATATCGATATCGAGGTGACCCAGGCCCATGTCCAGGGCAACCTCGCCACCGCTCCGGCCTGGCCGGCGCATCCGAGCTGGCTGGCGGCGTTCCTCGGCTTGCTGGGTACCAAAATCACCTTGTAAGGGAGGGGTGGGTCATGTGTGAGCTCTACGTCAAGGCTGATCCGATTCTCTACGAATCGCGTTCCCGCTCGCTGCGTATCCGTGGCGTGGTGACCACCTTGCGCCTGGAAAACCAGTTCTGGGACATCCTCGGCGAGATCGCCGAGGCCGACGGCATGACCACCAATCAGTTGATCACCCGGCTCTACGAAGAGGTCATGGACTTTCGCGGGGAGGTGCTGAATTTCGCCTCCTTCCTGCGGGTCAGTTGCACCCGCTACCTGAGCCAGCGGCGGGCTCAGGTCGCGGAACTCAGCGTGCTCAGAAGAACCGCGTCAGGCTGACCTTGAGGTTGCGCCCTTCGCTGTAGGCGCGGTCGCCGCTCAGTTCCGGTCGGTAGTTGCGGTTCGTCAGGTTATCCACCGTCACGTTCACTTCGGTGCCCTTCAGGTAGCGCTGCTGGGGTTTCCATTGAGCGAACAGGCTCTGCACCACATAGCTGTCGTTCGGATACTGGTCGTAGAAGGCGTCACCGACGCTGCTGCCCGGGCCGCCGTGGTACAGGTCGCTGGGCAGGCGGTCGCTCTTGCGCACATAGATCCCCTGCCAGCCGATCCGCGTATCCAGGCTCGGAAGTTTGGTACCGAGCACCACCACCCACTTGGCCGGCGGGATGTCCCGTGCCCAGACGGCCGGTCCCCACGGGTTGGTGTAGGCGTTGTCGCGTTTGCCGGTGGTGTAGGAATAGGACAGCTGGCCGAACAGATGGTCCGAGTCGTAGAAACTCTCGACCTCGAAGCCCTTGATGGTCATGCCGCCGATATTGCGGTAGTTGGACAGGGCACCCGGTGGGCAGGCTGAACTGATGGTGCCGCCATTGATCGCCTGGTTTTCGCAACCGACCCCGGTAGCCTTGAAGATCTCATCCTCGATCCGGTTGTGATACAGCGTCGTGCGCACCAGCAGGTTGTCATTGTCGGTCAGCAGTTTGGAGAAGTTGCTGATGCTGCCCAGGCGCAGGGCGGTGATGCGTTCCGGGTCGAGGTTGGTACTGGTGGCGGTGCGGCTGCCCAGGCCCTGGACCTCATATTGTTCGTCGATCACCGGTGCCCGCCAGGTCTTGCTGTAGTCGGCGAACAGGCCCTGGGTCGGGGTCACCCGCCAGAAGCCGGCCAGGCGTGGCGACCAACCGGTGTAGGTCTGGTCGCTGTAGTCGTGGCCGAAAGTCGGGTCGGGGTTGTCGTAGTAGGGCGCATCGTTGCCCTCGCCACGGTTGCGCACATGGTCGTAACGCAGGGAAGGGGTCAGTGTGAAGTCGCCGAGGGTGACCGCGTCCTGGATAAAGAACGCGTTGGCGTCGACCTTGCCTTGCGGCATGAACGCCGGCTGGAAGTGGCCGTAATTGTAGGTGGCGTTGTTATAGTTGGTGCCTGGCATCCACATCTCGGTTTCCCGGGCGTGTTTGCGGATCTGTATCCCGGCCGTCAGGGCGTGTTGCAGCGAGCCGGTATCGAACAGGCTGGTGTTCTTGATCTCCAGTTCGCGGTCCTTGTAGGCGACGTCCATCCGGCGTCCGCCGGTGGCCAGTTGGAAGAACGCGGTGGCATCGCGCTCGTCGGTCTGGTCGGTGCGGGATGTGGAGTATTTGACCTGCAGGTCCACCAGCGGATTGTCCAGCGGCTTGTATTCGTACTTGCCCGACCAGGTGGTGTCGGTGGTGTTGCGATTGGCGAGGAAACGCTTCAAGGCGTTTTCATAGCCGTACTGCTTGATGTTCGAGGCGGTCGGCGGCGTCGGGTAGCTCTGGGATGAAAACGGAGTCCAGCGCTCGCTCTGGGAGCGCGAGTAGGAGAGCTTGAGGCTCTGTTCGTCGGTGAGGCTGAGGTTCAATTTGAACAGCCCGGCATCCAGGTCCTGGCCGCTGTTGGGCAGGCGCTGGGGGTTGATCGGGTATTGGTTGCCGGGGTTGGGCGCAGTGGCGGCGAGCTTCATGTCGTCGGCATTGCGCTGGGTCAGGAACACCAGGGCGTCGGCCTTGCCGTCGTCGGTACGGCCGTAGACCGCGCCGCTGTAGGTTTGCTCATGGTTGTTGCTGGCGTAGCCGTATTTGACCATCGCACCGCTGTTGCGACCCTTTTCCAGCAGGTCGGGGGCGTCCTTGGTTTCCATGTGCACCGTACCGCCAAAGCCGCCGTTGCCGGTCTCGGGCGAGTGCGGACCCTTTTCCACCTCGATGCTCTTGATCAGCTCCGGCTCGATGAAAATGGTGCCTTGCTGATAACGTTCAAAGCTGCTTTTGGTCGCGCCGTCGACGGTCATCGGCACGTCTTCGGCATCCCCCAGGCCCCAGATATTGATGGTCTGGCCGCCGGGTTTCATCGAGCCGCCCATGGTAATGCCGGGCAGTGTGCCGAGCAGCGCGGGGATATTGTCAGGCTGGTGACGATCAATATCATCCTGGGTCAGGGTCGAGCGCCCGACGGTGCTGGCGTCCACTGCCTTGCCGTCGCCGAGAATACTCATGGCACCGAGCTGGATGGCGCTGTTGCGGGGGCTGGGCTCAGGTTCGTTCTGCCGCACGACAAAGGTCTTGTCGATCATCACCAGGGTGAAGTTGCCGCCCTTGAGCAACAGCACGATGGCCTCCTGGGCGGTAAAGCGGCCTTGCAACGGGCGGGCCTTGACGTTGCGCAGTTGCTCTTCGTCGAACAGCAACTGGATGCGGGTCTTCTGCGCCACGGCACTGAGGGAGGCCGCCAGGGATTGTGCCGGCAGGTCCAGTGCCACCGGATCGGCGGCCATGGCCTGGAGGCTGACGCTCAGGCAGGCGGCGATCAGCGTTGGACGAGAACAGCTGTGGAATAACTCATGGGCAGCGCGAAACATTAAATCCCCCGATGTGGCCAAAGGCCAAAAAGGCGTTCTGGTGGAACGCAGTCGGGGAGGAAGACGCGACACGGGGGAAAAACCACATATGCGAATGTAAAATATTCGCAATAAAATCTATTTGCGGTTTTCGATCCTGACCTGGCCGTCGTCGAGGGTCACGGTTTTCACCGGGATCAAGGCGGGCAGGGCATTGAGCAGGGCATCCGGATCGGTCACGTCGAGGCTGCCGGAGACCTTGAAGTGCGCCAGTGGGCCATCCGCCAGTTGCACCGGCTTGCTGCGGTACAGGCTCAGTTCGTCGATCAGGCTGGCCAGTTCACGATTGCGAAAGGTCAGGTGGCCGCTGCGCCAATCGGCGATTTCCTCATTGCTCAGGGTCTGCTGCTGCACTGTGCCCTTGGCGTAGTCGAAGATCGCCCGTTGCCTGGCTTCGAGCAGGGTGGCGTTGTTTGGATCGCCCTCGGGCTCGAAGGCCACCTGGCCGTGGGCGACGCTGACTACCAACTGGCGCTGGCCGCGACGGACATCGAAGCCGGTGCCCACCACCCGCACCCGGGCGTTACCGGCATGGACCCAGAGCGGTCGTTCCTTGTCGGCGGCCACTTCCAGGTAGAGCTGGCCCTGATCCAGATAGATATCCCGCTGCTGGGAGCGGAAGTTGATGCGCAATCGGGTATTGGCGTTGATGGACAGGGTGCTGCCGTCCGGCAGTTTCAGGGTGCGCGTGCCTTGGGCATGGGCGGCGACCTGATGTCGATACGGTGTGTTCGGTGCACCGAGATTGGCGGTCAGCAGCGCGCACAGCAACGCGGCCGCGGTGGCCAGGGCCGGGCGCCAGAGGCTCTTGCGTCGCGCTGTCGGCAAGAGCGGCTGGTTCAGTTGGCGCAGTTGCGCCAGGTCCGCCCAGAGCGCTTCGAACTCGGCATAGGCCTGGGCATGGGCCGGTGTCGCGCGCCATTCTTCGAACGCCTTGTCCAACGGCTCTTCGGGGGCGTCGCGGTGACGGGTGAACCAGTTCGCGGCCTGGGCATCGATGCTGTTCCCATCCAGGGCGAGGTCGATGACGCGGCTCATTGCGGCTGCTCCCTGTCATTGTCCTGTGCCAGGCGCTGCTTGCAGTGCAGCAGGGCAAAGGCGATGTGCTTCTCCACCATGCTGACGGAAATTCCCATGCGTTCGGCGATCCGGGCCTGGCTGAGGCCCTCGAAACGCGCAAGCATAAGGGCTTCTCGACGCCGAGGCGAGAGTTCCTCGAGCACTTGTTTCAACTGCTCCAGCCGTTGCCGCTGCTGGGCGGCTGCCAGCGGGTCGTGGCGCTCGTCGGCCAAGGGTTGCGCCTGCTCGGCGTCGGGTTCGCGCTGCACCACCTGGCGGACCTTCTGCTTGCGCCAGTGATCGCGCAACAGGTTGCGTGCCATCTGGAACAGAAACGCCCGGGGTTGTTCGACCTTGGCCTGGTCGCGGTAGTCCAGCCACTGGGTGAAGACATCCTGGGTCATGTCCGCCGCATCACTGGGGTTGTCCGTGCGTTTGCGCAGGAAATGCAGGATATCCGCATAGAACCCGCGAAAGGTTTCAGCCGACAAGGGGTCGGGCTTGGGACGAGGCATGGCGATCCTTCACGACGTTTGCTGGGGGAGCGGGAAAGTCGTGAATGATATCGAGAATTATTGCTATTTGTCTTGTTTGAAATAATCCGCTCGCCGGCAAGCCTCAAACCTCGGGGTTGACCTGCAATTGCGGATTGCCCAGCGGATGGCTCTTGGCATCGAAAAACCGCAGCGTCACCTCCCGGCCCTCGAACAACTGGCTGAAGTGGCGCTTCTGATGCTGGATAAACGCCTGGCTGCGCGGGTAGATCGAAATCGCCAGGGTCTTGATCCGTGCATCCAGCAGGGCCTGGACGATGTGTCGGTCCTGCGCGCCGAGGTTGTGGCCGAAGATGCACAGGGCGCCCTGGTGTCCGGCCAACTGTCCGTAGCAGTAGGACAGGTAATCCGAATGACGGATCGCCTTGAGCTTGTCCTGCGCATTCCCTTCGCTGACGAACAACGGTACATCGCCCAGGGTATTGATGGCGAAACTGCCCAGCAGGGTGCTTTCCGAAGAAGTCAGCTTGCGCGTGCTGCCATCGAGGTTTTTCACCAGGTGCAGGCCGCCGTGCAGGTACAGGACGCGGGTGCCGCGGGCATCGGTGTCGCCCAGGTCGAAGGTCGAGTCGTCAGTGTGGAACAGGTCGTCGAAGCGTTCGGGCGCCCGCATGATCGCCCAGTAGGTGAGCAGGTCGTAGTTGGTCGAGTAAAGAGTGTGATAGCGACTCAACTCGGCATTGATCTGCGCCAGGCTCTCGGCCTGCACCCGGTTCCAGGGGATATGCACCGAACGTATCGCATGGATCAGCGCCTCCTTGACCGCGAAGTAGCGGTTACGTGGCGACGACGAACTGATGGTCAGCGCCGCGTTGACCCGGATGGTGCTCTTCAGGGCACTGAGCACTTGCTCGAAGTTACTGGTTTCCAGTGCCTTGAACACTGCCAGTTCGCTCAGTCCCAGCGGGCGGTTGCGGGTGGTCTGGGCTTTTTCGAACAGCGAATCGTAGGCGAACCCCTGCCACATCGCCCGGCTGGCACCGTTGCCGATCAACAGGCCGCTGCACGGAATTTCGGCACGCAGGGCGCTCCAGTCTTCCAACGTCGTATCAAATGCCTGGAGTTCCATCGTTGCCATTCGTCGGTTGCCAAATCTAAAGGGGATCAACGGCGAACTTTAACACGGGGTTTGTTGCGTCATTCCCTCATTCCATAGGCTACGATTTTTTCACGGATCATCTTTTACGGTGATATCGTAATGACATCTCTTTTGGGTATTTTTTCCAGTGCAACGGAATGCCGCATAAAGGGTGATCGATATGTCAGTCCGAAACCTGAAAATAGCCACACGCGCTTTTCTGAGTTTTGCTTTTGTCACACTGCTGTTGATTGCCCTGGGCGTTCTGGCGTTATGGAAAATGCATCTGATTCGCGAAGCGGCGGTCGATCTTCAGGATAACTGGATGGCCAGCCTGCGACAGGCCGGGCGGATCGAGTTGACCGTCTATCGGATACGTCTGGAGAGCTTTCGGTTGGTCTCGGCCACCGATGCCCAGCTGAAACAGACCGAAGCCGTCCGTATCCAGGAGCTCAAGGGTACACTCGACCAGCAGATCAAGGCCTATGGGCCGATGGTCTCGAGCCCTGAGGAACAAAAGGTCTACGAGGCGCTGCAGAGCAACGCCATCCGCTACGAGCAGAAGCTCGCCGAGGCATTGCAGATCGCCAGCGATAAGGGCACCGAAGCGGCGCTTGTCCTGCTTAATGGGGTGATTCCGCCCTTGGTCACTGAGCTGCAAGCCAGCATCGAGACGCTGGAAAAGATCAATGACGAGGGTGCCGTGCAGTCCGGCATCATGGCCCAGCAGCAGTTCGATGGTGGTTTTTACCTGACCATCGCGATCATCGTTATTTCTTGCTTCTTGACCGTAATGCTGGCGGTTATCTTTACCCGCAGCCTGACCGAGCCGCTGCGGGCCTTGCTCGGCTCGACCCGGAAAATCGCCGAGGGTGATCTGCGCAACGAGATCCGCGTGGACGGCAAGGACGAATTGGCGCAGTTGCAGGTCTCGACCGCGGCCATGCAGACCAACCTGAAAAATACCCTCCGGCATATCAGCAATTCCTCCGCGCAACTGGCGTCGGCCGCGGAAGAAATGAGCGCGGTGACCGACGAGTCCAATCGCGGGATCCAACGCCAGAGCCTGGAGACCGACCAGGCCGCCACGGCGGTCAATGAAATGACCGCCGCTGTCGAGGAAGTGGCGCGTAATGCGGTGTCGGCGTCGCAGTCGACCCAGCGTTCCGAGCGTTCGACCCGCACCGGGGCTGACCGCGTGCATCAGACGATTACCTCGATTGAAACCCTGAGTTCGACGGTCAAGGCCACGGGGCAGGAAGTCGAGTCCCTGGCGCAACAGGCGCAGAACATCAGCAAGGTGCTGGATGTGATTCGCGCCATCGCCGAACAGACCAACCTGCTGGCGCTCAATGCCGCCATCGAGGCCGCCCGGGCCGGCGAACAAGGTCGCGGCTTTGCCGTGGTCGCCGATGAAGTTCGAGCGTTGGCGCATCGTACCCAGGTCTCGACCCAGGAAATCGAACAGATGATCGGCGCGATCCAGGCCGGTACCGGGCAGGCCGTGGTCTCGATGCGGCGCAGCAACGAAGAGGCCGACAAGACCTTGCTGATTGCCCATGAAGCCGGTTCGGCCTTGTCCGAAATTGCCCAGGCCATCAGTGAGATCAACGATCGTAACCTGATGATTGCGACCGCTTCCGAGGAGCAGGCCCAGGTCGCCCGGTCGGTGGACCAGAACCTCATCAGTATTCGTGATCTTTCGATTCAAAGTTCATCGGCGGCGAGCCAGACCCTGACCGCCAGTCATGAACTGTCCAAGCTGGCGGTGGAGCTGAACAAGGTGGTCACGCAGTTCTCGATCTGAGGCGCTAGCCCTTGGCTCTCTTATTTGACGCATCCGTTCGGAGACGTGACATGGACCCGGATATCTGCAAAGGCTGTATCAAGATCGAGGTGGCCCAGCTGGCCATTGGCATGCAGATCGAAGCGCTGGATCGGCCATGGGAGGAAACCACCTTTTCCTTTCGTGAGTTCCGCATACGCCGCGAGGAGGAACTGCGGCTGCTGCGCGAGAACTGCGAGTATGTCTGGGTGGATATCGCCAGTGCGTCTGGACGCCAGGCGCCGCCAGTCGAAACCCCCGCTGAATGTGCGGCGCTCGCCGAGCCGGTCGACTTCAATGTGGAAATGGCCCAGGCCGAGCGGGCCTGGGGCTCGGCCCGAGCGCAGTCCTGGCGTATTCTCGAGGCTGTCGAACTGGGCGAGGCGATTCAGGTCGGGGCGGTGAAAGCCGTGGTCAAGGACTGCGTCGATAGCATCCTGCGCAACCCCTCGGCCTTGCTCTGGCTGACCCGGATCAAATTTCAGGACGATTACACCGCCGAGCATTCGCTGCGGGTGGCGATGCTCTCCATTGCCCTGGGTCGCGAGCTGGGGTTGCCGGCTGCGGAGCTGGAGGAGATCGGGGTCGGCGCCATGCTCCATGATGTCGGCAAGCTCAAGGTGCCCGGTGAAATCCTGAACAAACCGACGGCCTTGTCGGAGCAGGAATACGCCATCATGAAAAGCCATCCCATGGAGGGCTATACCTTGCTCGTCAGCCAATCCGGCGTGCCGTTGGCGGCGCTCGATGTGGCGCTGTCGCACCATGAGCGTATTGACGGGACGGGTTATCCCCAGGGGTTGAGTGCCGAGGCGATTCCGCTTTATGCGCGGATCGTTGCAGTGACCGACGCCTATGACGCCATCAGCAGTGACCGGGTCTACAGCAAGGGCCGTTCGACTCTCGAATCCTTGCGTATTCTGTTCAAGGCCGCCAACAGCCATTTCGATGAACAGATCGTCAGTGCGTTCATTCGCATGATTGGCCTGTACCCCAGCGGCGAAATCGTCGAGATGACCAACGAGGAAGTGGCGATCATCCTGGGCGCCCCGACGTGCAATCGGCTCAAGCCGCGCCTGTTGCGGGTGCTCGGGGCGGACAAGCGGCGCTGTCTGGAGAAGGTCATCGATCTGGCCGGCAATACGTTCGATGCCATGGGCCGCCCTTATGCGATTCGTCAGGTCTGCTCGTCCGGGGCCTTTGGCGTGGATATCGAGTCTTATCGCCGACGCGGGTTGATCCAGATAAACGGCGGCTGACGAGCGGCACTCCGGATCCGGGATTTCCTTGAGCCAGGTCAAGGTAGGTGGCAGGTCTTCGACTGAAGCTGGTGGGAGTCTGTCAGCTAAAGGAAGGCCTACCGTGAGCAGCACATTTTTCATTCCCGCCGTGAATATCATGGGCATTGATTGCCTGGACGAAGCCATGACTGCGATTCGCAAGCAGGGCTTTCGCAAAGCGCTGATCGTTACCGACGCGGGACTGGCCAAGGCCGGCGTTGCCGCCCGGATCTCCGGCCTGCTGGCGATGCAGGACATCGACTCGGTGCTGTTCGATGGCGCCAAGCCGAACCCGAGCATCGACAACGTCGAGAAGGGGCTGGTGGCACTCAAGGCCGGTCAGTGCGATTTCATCGTGTCCCTCGGTGGTGGCTCACCCCATGACTGCGCCAAGGGCATCGCCCTGTGCGCCACCAATGGCGGGCATATCCGTGACTACGAAGGCGTCGACCGCTCGGCCAAGCCGCAACTGCCGCTGGTGGCCATCAACACCACCGCCGGCACCGCCAGCGAGATGACCCGGTTCTGCATCATCACCGACGAATCGCGCCATGTGAAAATGGCGATCGTCGACCGTAACGTCACGCCGTTGCTGTCGGTCAACGACCCGGGGCTGATGGTTGCCATGCCCAAGGGCCTGACGGCAGCCACCGGCATGGATGCCCTGACCCATGCCATCGAGGCCTATGTGTCCACGGCCGCGACGCCGATCACCGACGCTTGTGGGATCAAGGCCATTGAGCTGATCAGCGCCAACCTGCGCCAGGCGGTGAATGACGGCGCCGACCTGCAGGCCCGGGAAAACATGGCCTACGCGCAGTTCCTCGCGGGCATGGCGTTCAACAATGCCTCGCTGGGCTTCGTGCATGCCATGGCGCACCAATTGGGCGGTTTCTACGACCTGCCCCATGGTGTGTGCAATGCGGTGCTGTTGCCCCATGTGCAGAGTTTCAACGCACTGGTGTGCCCGCAACGGCTGAGTGATGTGGCCAAGGCGCTAGGTGTCGACATCCAGGCTATGAGTGCCGAGGAGGGCGCCCAGGCAGCCATTACGGCGATTCGCAGTTTGGCCAGGGATGTCGAGATTCCGGCCGGTTTGCGGGAGTTGGGCGCCAAGTTGCAGGATATTCCGATCCTCGCGACCAATGCCTTGAAGGACGCTTGCGGCCTGACCAACCCACGGGCGGCGGATCAGCGGCAGATCGAAGAGATCTTCCGCAACGCGTTCTGACCCCCATCATCCGTCATGTAGGAGCGAGCTTGCTCGCGATGGCGGCGGTGTGGCTTGCATCGTCATCGTCATCGTCATCGTCATCGTCATCGTCATCGTCAGCAGTCGAGCGTCGACCGGCTGCTCCTACAACGGTCTGCTCTTGCAAATAAGCGCTCGCACGGGTTTAATTGAGTGGTCACTCATTTATAGGTTGAGCGCTGTTCCCCATGGCCCATCCCAAAAACGAAGACAAACGCAACTAACTACGCTTAAAGCTTTGTTTTTTAAATGAGTGAGTAGTCACTCAATATCAATCTCAGCAACGGCAAGGAGTACAAGCATGTCTAAAGTCTGGTTGATTACCGGCAGTGCCAGCGGTCTGGGTCGCAATATCGCCGAGGCGGTGTTGGCGGCGGGGGAGCGCCTGGTGGCGACGGCGCGTGAGCCGCAGCGTCTGGATGATCTGGTGGCGCGTTATGGCGATCAGGTGCGGGTGGTGGCCCTGGATGTCACGGACGCCGCAGCGGCTGAGGTGGCGGTGAAGGTGGCGGTTGATACCTTCGGTCGGCTCGATGTGTTGGTCAACAATGCCGGTTACGGCCATCTCGCGCCTTTCGAGCAGACTGAGGCCGAGGCGTTTCGCGCCGAGGTCGAGACCAATTTCTTCGGTGTGGTCAACGTGACCCGTGCGGCCTTGCCGGTCATGCGTGGGCAACGTAGCGGGCACATCCTGCAGATATCCTCCGTAGGCGGGCGTTTCGGCATGCCGGGGCTCAGCGCCTACCAGTCGGCGAAATGGGCGGTGGGTGGTTTTACCGAGGTCGTGGCCCAGGAAGTGGCGCCGCTGGGGATCAAGGTCTGTGCGATTGAGCCTGGCGGCATGCGGACCAACTGGGCAGTACGGGCGGGTGGGGATTCGACGCCCATCATCGACGACTATGCGCCGAGCGTCGGCCTGGTCAAAACCATGCTGGCTGCCTACGCTGGCAATGAGCCAAGCGATCCTGATCGTATTGCGCAGATCGTGCTCAAGCTGGCCTATCACGAGCAACTGCCGCTCCACCTGTTGATCGGCAACGATGCGTTGCACTACCTGGGACAGGCCGAGACGGCACGTGCCGAGGCGGCCGAGCGTTGGCTGCCGGTCAGTCGCGCTGCTGACTACAGTGCGTCGGTCGAGCTGCCAGCGTTTCCTACCCATTGAGAGGTCGTTCATGAACGTTCTGTTGTTTGGTGCCACCGGCATGGTTGGCCAAGGGGTATTGCGTGAGTGCCTGCTGGCGAACGATGTGCAGCAGGTCAGGGTCATTGGCCGTACGCCGGTGACCCAGGTCAATGGGAAACTCAGCCAGGTGGTGCACGCCGACCTGTTCAACTACCAGGGCATCGAGGCCGAGTTGCAGGGCTTCGATGCCTGCTTCTTCTGCCTGGGGATTTCGGTGGTGGGCCTGGATGAGGCGCAGTACACCCGGGTGACCTATGACCTGACGCTGGCTGCGGCCGAGACCTTGTCGCGACTCAACCCGAACATGACCTTTGTCTATGTCACGGGGGCGGGCACCGACAGCAGTGAGAAGGGTCGCAGCATGTGGGCGCGGGTCAAGGGGCGCACCGAGAATGCCTTGCAGCGACTGCCGTTCAAGGCGGTGTACCTGATGCGTCCCGGTGCGATCCAGCCGTTGCACGGCGTGCGTTCCAAAACGCCGCTCTACCAGGCGGTCTACAGCCTGGCCGGGCCGCTGATGAGTCTGTTACGTCGGCTGTGGCCGGACACCATCCAGACCACTGAAACCGTTGGCTTGGCGATGCTGGCAGTGGCCAGAAACGGTGGACCGCAGCCGATCCTCGATCCCCGGGCGATCAATCAGCTGGCTTCACGGGGTTGAGGGCTGGCTGGACCATGGCGGCTGTGCGTGGGGCGTCTTCGGACGCGCTGGGTTCCTGGAGTCCCGGTCTGCTAACCCGCGTACAGTCGCCACCCACCTCGTTTAGCAGCGATGGATGGCGATTCCACTACCCCAGGAGGACGTCATGTTCAAAGCTACGCCCAATCTACCTGCCTCGGCAGATCTGAAATTCGACGCAGCCGTCGAGCTGGCGCGCAAGCGTGTGGATGACACCTTGCAGGGCTGGCCCGTATCCAGCCTTTGAGCTGAACGAGCATCACCACAACATCTCGTCGAGCCCAGTCACCCTGTAGGAGCGAGCTTGCTCGCGATGGCGATGGTGAGTTCAGTACCGCTATCGCGAGCAAGCTCGCTCCTACAGGGGGCAGTGCTTCACTGAACCACCGTGCCGGTACTTCCTGCTACATCCTGGTTGTTCCAAGGCAATAAAAAAGGCGGCCCGGATCATCCGGGCCGCCTTTATGCCTACAACAAAAGCCCTTACTGCACTTCCACCGCCAGGCTGTCGCTGATCTTCTTCTGCCAGATCGCGGGACCGGTGATGTGCACCGATTCGCCCTTGGCATCAACGGCGACTGTCACCGGCATGTCCTTGACCTCGAACTCGTAGATCGCTTCCATGCCCAGTTCGGCAAAGGCGACGACCTTGGATTTCTTGATCGCCTGGGCCACCAGGTAGGCAGCGCCACCCACGGCCATCAGGTACACGGCCTTGTAGTCCTTGATCGCTTCGATGGCGGTCGGGCCGCGCTCGGATTTGCCGATCATGCCCAGCAAACCGGTCTGATCGAGGATCTGCCGGGTGAACTTGTCCATCCGCGTTGCGGTGGTCGGACCGGCTGGCCCCACCACTTCTTCACGCACCGGATCGACCGGGCCGACGTAGTAGATAAAACGACCCTTGAGGTCCACCGGCAAGGTTTCACCCTTGTTCAGCATTTCCACCATGCGTTTGTGCGCAGCATCGCGACCGGTGAGCATCTTGCCGTTGAGCAGGACGGTTTCGCCCGGCTTCCAGCTCTGCACGTCTTCCGGGGTCAGGGTGTCGAGGTTGACGCGACGGGCCGACGGGCCTGCTTCCCAGACGATTTCCGGGTAGGCGTCCAGAGGCGGCGCTTCCAGTGAGGCCGGGCCGGAACCGTCGAGCACGAAGTGCGCGTGACGGGTGGCGGCGCAGTTGGGGATCATGCACACCGGCAGGGACGCCGCGTGAGTCGGGTAATCCATGATCTTCACGTCGAGCACGGTGGTCAGGCCGCCCAGGCCCTGGGCACCGATGCCCAGCTGGTTGACCTTCTCGAACAGCTCCAGACGCATTTCTTCAATGCGGTTGGACGGGCCACGCTTCTTCAGCTCGTGGATGTCGATGGATTCCATCAACACTTCCTTGGCCATGACCGCGGCTTTCTCGGCGGTGCCGCCGATGCCGATGCCCAGCATGCCCGGCGGGCACCAGCCGGCACCCATGGTCGGGACCGTCTTCAGGACCCAGTCGACGATCGAGTCGGATGGGTTGAGCATGGCCATCTTCGATTTGTTCTCGGAGCCGCCGCCCTTGGCCGCCACGTCCACTTCCACGGTGTTACCCGGGACGATGGAGTAGTGGATGACCGCCGGGGTGTTGTCCTTGGTGTTTTTCCGTGCGCCTGCCGGGTCGGCCAGGATCGAAGCACGCAGGACGTTTTCCGGCAGGTTGTAGGCGCGACGCACGCCTTCGTTGATCATGTCGTCCAGGCCCATGGTGGCACCGTCCCAGCGCACATCCATGCCCACACGCACGAACACGGTGACAATACCGGTGTCCTGGCAGATCGGCCGGTGGCCGGTGGCGCACATGCGCGAGTTGATCAGAATCTGGGCCATGGAGTCACGGGCTGCCGGCGACTCTTCCCGCAGGTAGGCCTCGTGCATGGCCTGGATGAAGTCCACGGGATGGTAATAGGAAATGAACTGCAGGGCGTCGGCAACGCTCTGTATCAGGTCGTCTTGCTTGATCACGGTCATGGGTCGCGCTCCTCTATAAGACGGGAACATGGAAATAAGGTGTTTGCGACCTGTTTGTATCTGGTCTGTCGGAAACATCTTTTGAGACGCGCCGGGCACGCATGGCCGGCACAAAATGAGGCGCAGCAGTATAACCCGCCCGCCAGTCCGGCACATCCGTCAGTCGTCAAACCAAGGTCGCAGAGGGGTCGGCACTCTTCTTGCCTTCTCATGCAGATGAAACTGTACGAGCTGCAAAAAATTGAATAGTTATTTTTGATCCAGATCACTAGAGTGGCAAGTGGCCTGTACGGGAAGGAAACCCCTTGAGCCCTCAGCGCACAGTGAGTCAAAGATTGACCCATAAAGCCATACAGAGTCTGTTACGCAAACGCTTTGCCCTGGCTGCCGGTACCTATCTGCTGGTGCTGTCGCTGTTATGGGTAGCGATTTTGACCGATCACTATGAGGCCAGCGTAACGACGGGCCTGGTCGGCAGTGGCCTGGTGATTCTCAGTCAGGGCGTACTCGGCTGGCTGTTTATCAGTGGCCGCAACCGGCTTTTTCACGATCCCAGCCTGACCGAGCTGCAAGTGCTCTTGGGATTGGCCTGGCAAACCTACCTGATGGCCAACCTCGAAGAGGCCCGCGGCACGTTCCTGGTGTTTTATCCGCTGGTATTGCTGTTCGGCATGTTTCATCTGCCGCGACGCAAGTTCGTGCGCTGTGCGGCCCTGGTGTTCTTTACGTTTGCCGCGCTGAATCTCTGGGAAGGTTATCACTTCCAGTTGCCTGACCCGGGACTGGCACTGCTGCAGGTCTGCGTGCTGTTTGTTGTGCTGCTGTGGCTGTGTCTCTACGCCAGCTACGTGCAGGCCTCCCGTCAGCGTATGCGCCAGCGGCGCTTTGCGTTGCAGGCCCACCAGGACACCCTGCGCGGGATGATGCGCCAGTTGGAAGACCTGGTGGCGACCGATGAACTGACCGGGCTGTTCAATCGACGGCATTTCCTGCGGCTGGCTTCCCGTGAGCTGGAGCTGATGGACGCAGACGTGGTCCATGGCCTGGCCTTGATCGACCTCGATCATTTCAAGCGGATCAACGATATGCATGGGCATGCTGCCGGCGACCAGGTCTTGCAGGCGTTTGCCGCCGTGGCCATGGCCTGTGTGCGCGACGGCGATGTGCTGGCACGCTATGGTGGAGAAGAATTCGTGTTGCTGTTGCCCAATGCCGACCCCGATCGCCTGACCTCCTGTTGTGAACGCTTGCGCCAGGCCTTTACCCAGGTGGAACTGATGGGGATGGCGGTGAGCAACTTGAGCCTGTCGGTGGGCATGACGCTGGTCGGGGTGGAGGACGACCTAGACGATGCCTTGCAGCGTGCCGACCAGGCGTTGTATCGCGCCAAGCGCGACGGCCGTAATCGTTGTTGTGCGGCTTGGGAATACACCGATGCCTGAGCTGCGGGTTGGCGAGCGGGAGTGGTCGGTGGCGCTCGGCAGCAACCTGCTCGATGCCCTGAACCAGGCGGGCGTGGCGGTGCCCTACAGTTGCCGGGCGGGCAGTTGCCATGCCTGCCTGGTGCGTTGCGTGCAGGGCGAGCCGCAGGACAACCAACCGCAAGCCTTGGCCTTCGCCCAGCGCGAGCGTGGCTGGCGGCTGGCTTGCCAGTGCCAGGTGCATGAAAACCTCCAGGTTGAAGTCTTTGATCCGCGTCGTGACGGTCTGTCGGCCGCAGTGGCTGAGCTTGAGTGGCTGAGCCCGACGGTCCTGCGCCTGCGCCTGCTGCCCGAACGTCCCTTGCGTTACCGGGCCGGCCAGCATCTGGTGCTCTGGACGGAGCAGGGGGTGGCCCGGCCATATTCGTTGGCCAGTCTGCCCGAGGAAGACCGCTACCTGGAGTTCCACCTCGATTGTCGCCAACCGGGTGCGTTCAGCGACGCGGCCCGCCGGCTCCAGGTCGGCGCGCCGATTCGCCTGGGCGAACTGCGCGGCGGGGCCTTGCATTACGACCCGGACTGGCATGCCCGGCCGCTCTGGCTGCTGGCGGCCGGTACGGGGCTGGCGCCGTTATGGGGGGTGTTGCGCGAGGCGTTGCGCCAGGGCCATGAAGGACCGATCCGCCTGGTTCACCTGGCCCATGACGCCAGCGAGCATTACCTGGCACCGGCGCTGAACGAACTGGCCGCGCAGTTCCCCAACCTGAACGTCGACTACGTGATCGGGGCCGAACTGCCGGACTTTCTGGCCAAACTGCGCCTTGTCTCCCGGCAAACTCTGGCTCTACTCTGTGGGGCCCCAGAGAGTGTCGAGGCGTTGGCGAAACGCCTTTACCTGTCCGGGCTGCCGCGCAATCAACTGTTGGCCGATGTGTTCGTGCCGCACGCCTGAGCGCTTGGTCCACAACAAGAGAACAGCCATGACTGACGCGATTGTGCTGGAGCGCGAAGGCAGCTTGCTGACCCTGCGCCTGAACCGTGCCGATAAAAAAAATGCCCTGACCCGCGCCATGTATAGCCAGTTGGGCCAGGCGTTGCAGCAGGCGGACGTGGACCCGACGATCAGGGCCGTGTTGATTTGCGGTAGCGCCGAGTGTTTCACCAGCGGCAACGATATTGCTGATTTTCTCGAGGATCCACCCCGGAGTCTCGACAACCCGGTGTTCCATTTCATGCGCCGCCTGCTCGACTGCCGCAAGCCTGTTGTGGCGGCGGTGGCCGGTCCGGCCGTGGGCATCGGCACGACCCTGCTGCTGCACTGCGACCTGGTGTATGTCAGTGCCGATGCGCGTCTGCGGATGCCATTCGTCAACCTGGGTTTGTGCCCCGAGTTCGGTTCCAGCCTGATTCTGCCGCGCTTGCTCGGTCCGACCAAGGCGGCGGAGTTGCTGTTGCTGGGGGAAGGTTTCAGCGGTGAGCAGGCGGTCGCCTGGGGGCTGGCAACGGCGGCGTTACCGAGTGGCGCCGAGGCGTTGGCCAAGGCCCGGGAGGTGGCACTGCGCTTCGAACAGCTGGCGCCCGAGGCGGTGCAGATCAGCAAGGAACTGATGAGGGCCCCGGGGCGTGAGCAACTACGCCAAGTGGTCGAGGCCGAGGGCGAGTTGTTTATTCAGCGACTGTGCTCGCCTGAGGCGATAGCTGCGCTGTCGGGGTTTCTGAGCAAGCGTTGATGGTGGGGTCAATGTGGCCCCGGCGATTTTGCCAGACGCCTTGGGTGCATCAGGCTGGCATAGGCGGTTGTGACCGAAACCCAGCTCAGCGCCAGTGCGCCGACCAGGATACTGTTCTTCTGGTTGCGCAGGATACCCAGTTCGTCGGCATGGGCAAAATAGGTCAGTGAACCCAGTGCGATGGCAGCGACCAAGCTCGAAGAGGCGGTGATGAGGATCACCGCATGGGTCAGTTCGGCTGCCTGCCGATGGTAGAGAGAACGCCCCAGATAGCAGGCAATGAGAATCAGGCTGCCGAGAATCGAGCAGTTGGTCTGGTCCAGTGGCATAACAACCCTTCCTTGGGTATTCGCGGTATCAAACCGTGGAGGCTGCCCGGAATCCTGCAAGGGCACCGAGTAGCGCACCCACCAGTGCGCTTCCCGTGTCGGGGAAAAGCATGTTGGCCAGGCAGGCACCACCCAGCGTCGCGCCGATCATGTTGATATCCATCAGGCAACTGAAGGGGTTGCGGGTCGCGGGATGACGGCTTTGATCATTCATGGAGTACTCCTCGTCGGCATGTGCCAAACGTTCAGAGGGACATGCTAATCCTTGAGGAGATCCATGGGGTGTGAGTACAGGGAAAACAGAAAAAGCCTACAAAGGCTTGTTGGATCGCTTTTTTCAGGCATGAAAAAAAGCCTCGCAGCGATCAGCTACGAGGCTTTGGGTATTGCCTGAGCGAACTCAGACCAGTGGGTCGCCCACGTGCAGGATCTTCATGCCGTTGGTGCCACCGATGGTGTGGTAGCTGTCGCCCTTGGTCAGGATGACCCAGTCGCCTTGCTCGACCACGCCGCGCTTGAGCAACTCGTCCACGGCAGCCTGGCTGACTTGCTCAGGCGGCAGCGAAGCCGGGTCGAACGGCACGGTGTAGACACCACGGAACATCGCCGCGCGGGCCTGGGTTTCACGGTGCGGGGAGAACGCGTAGATCGGTACCGAGGAACGAATCCGCGACATGATCAACGGCGTGTAGCCGCTTTCGGTCAGGGCGATGATCGCCTTGACGCCCGGGAAGTGGTTGGCGGTGTACATGGCCGCCAGCGCAATGCTCTGGTCACAGCTTTCGAAGACCTTGCCGATACGGTGGCTGGAGGTCTTGCTGGTCGGGTGCTTTTCGGCGCCGACGCAGATACGCGCCATGGCTTGCACCGCTTCCAGCGGGTAGGCACCGGCAGCACTTTCGGCCGAGAGCATCACGGCGTCGGTGTAGTCCAGTACGGCGTTGGCTACGTCGGACACTTCGGCGCGGGTCGGCATCGGGTTGAGGATCATCGACTCCATCATCTGGGTCGCGACGATCACTGCCTTGTTGTGGCGGCGTGCATGCAGAATGATTTTCTTCTGGATGCCCACCAGTTCGGCGTCGCCAATTTCCACACCGAGGTCACCACGGGCAACCATCACCGCGTCGCTGGCCATGATCAGGCCGTCGAGGGTTTCGTCGTCCGCCACGGCTTCGGCGCGCTCGATCTTCGCCACCAGCCAGGCAGTGCCGCCGGCCTCGTCGCGCAGTTTACGGGCGTATTCCATGTCGGCAGCGTCGCGTGGGAAGGATACGGCGAGGTAGTCCACTTCCATTTCGGCGGCGAGCTTGATGTCGGCCTTGTCTTTTTCGGTCAGGGCCGGGGCGGTCAGGCCGCCACCGCGACGGTTGATGCCTTTGTGGTCCGACAGCGGGCCACCGATCAACACCACGCAGTGCAGCTCGGTTTCGGTCGCGGTTTCAACGCGCATCACCACACGACCGTCGTCGAGCAGCAGTTCGTCGTCGACGCCGCAATCCTTGACCAGGTCCGGGTAGTCGATACCCACGACCTGCTGGTTGCCCTCGGTCAGCGGATGGCTGGTGGAGAAGGTGAAGTGATCACCGACCTTGAGTTCGATACGTTTGTTGGCGAACTTGGCAATACGGATCTTCGGGCCCTGCAGGTCACCCAGCAGCGCGACGAAGCGCCCGTGCTTGGCCGCGAGGTCGCGTACCAGCTTGGCACGAGCCTTGTGCTCGTCGGGAGTACCGTGGGAGAAGTTCAGACGGGCAACGTCCAGGCCAGCCAGGATCAGCTGTTCGAGAACTTCCGGCGAGTTGCTGGCCGGGCCCAGTGTGGCGACGATTTTAGTACGACGAGCGGACATGCAGAGACTCCTGAGTTCAAGCGCAGCGAGAGGCTACTATGCTCCTCTGCTGTAGTCATTGTTCATTTGCACTACTTTTCAGCGAATGATTTTTTTCGAATAGGTTGTTTGGCGAACACTCTGGAGATTTTCGCCATCGGGTCGATACACTAGCAAGAACAGGAGACCCCCCATGCGAATTTTGCTCGTTTTAGCCCTGGCGACCAGTGTGGTCGGTTGCACCCGCTGGTCGATGGATAGCCATCTGAACAATGCCTATCGTTCCTATGATCTCGGCAACTGCGACGACGTCATGCTGCAGTTGTCCAAGGTCGATCGTGAGAGCCGCACCCGGCCCTACATCCAGCCGGAAGTGTCGATGCTGCGCGGTCAGTGCCTGGAGCGCCAGAAGCTGTTCGTCGATGCGGTACAGACGTATCAGTTCATCCTCGCCCAGTACCCTTACAGCGAATACGCGTATCGCGCACGGGCGCGCCTGGAAACCCTGCGTCAGTTAGGGCACGCTGATGGCGCTGTGCCTGCTCAGCCGAGCCCTGCGCCTTTGTAATGATGCATACAATATTATTGGCTGGCTCTCTGCCAGCTTTGCGCTAATATTCGGGTGTATGGTTTCAGTTTTATCAATTCGTTTGAGTTGAGAGCCATGGCTCGGTAGAGGTTTTGCGATAGAGCGGTTTGCTGCTATCGCGCCGAGACCAAGGGAGAGCAGCGCCGTTCGTCTGCTCCGAAGCATTAGCGCGGCCATGCTGAATGGCCTATACAGCGATTATTGCCATGTCTACTGAACGTCGAATCGAGCGGCATCAACTGCCTTATTTCCTGCAAGTGTTCAATCGCTACACCGGCAAGCCCATCGGCTACCTTGGGAATGTCTGCGAAGAGGGGCTGATGTTGATCAGTCAGCTACCCTTGCTGGTCGAGGCCGAGTTCGAGTTGCAACTGAAGCTTCCGCTCCATGATGGGAGCTTGCAATTGATCGACCTGACCGGTCGCTGTCTGTGGTGCCATGAAGAGACGTCACCGGGTTATTACGACTCGGGGTTCAAGCTGTCGGAGTCATCCCCGGAGTATCTGCAACTGGTGGCAGCGTTGCAGCACTACTTCAGCTTTCATCCGTTGGAGGCTTCCGCTTAGCGCGGGGGCTTGAAGGGGCCGGGTTCCTCTATAGGGTCCCGGCTCGTTTCCAACTCAGGTAGCGGCTGACCAGATCGGCACCCAGTTCGCTCGGACGGGCGTCGAGCACCGGTACGCCATGAGCGGCCAGCCGTTCATGAAGGGTCGCCCGGGCATTCAGATAATCGACGGTGCCGCAGTAGGCCAGGGCTTCGGGCAGGGTCTGCACCGGCGTCTGGCGCAACTGGTCGAGCACTTCCTCCCTCAGGCTGGCTACCAGCACCCGGTGTTGGCGGCCCAGGCGCTTGACCGCAGTCAGCAGCGCTTCATCGTCGTCATCGCGCAGATTGGTCACCAGCACCACCAGGGCCCGACGTTTCTGCCGGGCCAGCAACTGGCTGGCCGCGGCCTGGTAGTCCGCCGGGCGCTGGGTGCTGTTCAGGTCATAGACACTGTTGAGCAGCACGTTGAGTTGCCCCTGGCCCTTGACCGGGGCGAGAAAGCGCGGCTGCTCGCCGGCAAAGGTGCACAGGCCGACCGCGTCGCCCTGGCGCAAGGCCACGTAGCTGAGCAACAGGCAGGCGTTGAGGGCGTGATCGAAGTGCGCCAGCTCACCGTCCTGGCTACGCATCCGCCGTCCGCAATCGAGCAGGAAGACGATCTGCTGGTCGCGCTCATCCTGATATTCCCGGGCGATCGGCGTGCGCTGCCGGGCGGTGGCCTTCCAGTCGATCTGGCGCAGGCTGTCGCCTTCGCGAAACTCGCGCAACTGGTTGAACTCCAGGCCCAGGCCACGACGCTGGCGCTGGCGCACGCCGAGTTGGCTGAGCCAGTTGTCGACGGCCAGGAGCTGGGCGCCATACAGGCGGGCGAAGTCCGGGTAGACGCGGGTGGCATCGGCCAACTCCAGGTAGCGTCGTTCGGACCACAGGCCCAACGGGCTGGGCAGGCTGACTTCACAACGCTCGTAGCGAAAATGGCCACGGCTCAAGGGCCGTACGCGATAGCTCAGCTCGCTGCCTTCGCCCGGTTGCAACGTGATGGCTTGGGGCAGGTTGGCGAACGCCAGGCCTGCTGGGACGTGATCGAAGCATTGCACCCGCAGCGGCGCGGGGTGATCGTGGCTGAGCTCGATCCGCACCTCTCCCCAGCGGCCCAGGGCCAGGCTGCCGGGCAGCTTGCGCTGGAGGCGCGGCGAGGGCAGGCGCCTCAGTCGGGCGCCGTCGAGCAGGCTCAACAGCAGCAGGGCCAGGAGCAGGCCCCAGGTAATCGAGCCGAGGCGTTCGGGCAGTTCGATGCCCAGGGCTCTGAGGGTGCCCAGCAGAATGCCCAGCCCGAGCAGGACGCCGAGCCAGATCAACAGCAGCCGTGAAGGTCTCATGGACGCGGGGGCCTCACTGGCGCGGCGCCGGGATCTGGTCGAGCAGTTGCTTGAGCACCTGGTCCACCGACAGCCCTTCTATATCCAGTTCGGGCGCGATCCGCACCCGATGCCGCAGCACGGCCAGGGCGCAGCCCTTGATATCGTCCGGGATCACGAATTCGCCGCCGCGCAACAGGGCCCGGGCGCGGGCGCCGCGAACCAGGGCGATGGACGCCCGCGGCCCGGCACCGAGGGTCAGGCCCGGCCAACTGCGGGTGGCCCGGGCCAGGCGCACGGCGTAGTCGAGGACCTGCTCGTCCAGCGGCAATTCGCTGGCGATCCGTTGCAAGGCCAGCACGTCCTTGGCCTGCAACAGGGTCCGTAGGGGTTGGACTTCGAGCATGTCGGCCTTGGTCGAGCGGGTCACCTGGCGGACCATGTCCAGTTCCTGCTGGGCATCGGGGTAGTCCATGCGCAGCTTGAGCATGAAGCGGTCCAGCTCGGCCTCGGGCAGCGGGTAGGTGCCTTCCTGTTCGATCGGGTTCTGGGTGGCGAGCACCATGAACGGTTGGGCGATGGGCAGGGCGCGGCCTTCGAGGGTGACCTGGCGTTCCTGCATGGCTTCGAGCAGCGCCGCCTGGGTTTTCGCCGGGGCGCGGTTGATCTCATCCGCCAGCAGCAGGTGGGTGAACAATGGCCCCTTGCGCAGCTTGAACTGTTCGGTCTGCAGGTCGTAGACCGCATGGCCGGTGACATCGCTGGGCATCAGGTCGGGGGTGAACTGGATACGCGCGAAGTCGCCGCCGAAGCAGCGCGCCAGGGCTCGCACCAGCAGGGTCTTGCCCAGCCCGGGGACGCCTTCGAGCAGCACGTGACCGCCGGCAATCAGTGCGGTGAGCACATCGTCGATCACTCTGTCCTGGCCGATCAGCACTTTTTGCAGTTCGTGGCGCACCGCCTGGGCCAGTTGGCTGGCGCGGTGCCGCTGCTGCTGGGCATGGGCCTCGGCGTCGACCGGGCTGGTCGGTTCGGCTTGTTGTTCGCTCATAGGGCATTCCTGAGAGTTTGCAGGTGGGCGACCTGGCGACTGAAGTCGACGCTGGAAAGGCGCTGCTTCGGTCGCGGGCGCAAGGCCTGGCTGATGGCGCTGGTGGGTTGGCGGGTCAGGCGCGCGAGCACCTGCCATTGTTCGGCAACGCCGAGTCGTTCGAAACCTTGGTGACGTTTGCGGGCCCGGCGCAGGATGTCCTGTTGCAGGGCCTGGAGCAGGGCTTGATGGCCGCTGCGGCGCAGCAGGAAGTCGGCGCTGGCCCGCAGGTGCTCCTGCAATTGTCGGCGCGCCCGGGAGGCCGGGGCCTGCAATGGCCCCTGGCGCAGGCCGACATGCCATAACCACAGGCCGACAAGGGCGGCGAGGGCGACCAGGGCCTGGGGGAAGTAGCGCCACAATAGTTCCAGCAGGTTGTCGTGCTCGGTGTTGAACAGCAGGGTCACGTCGCTGTCCTGGGCCAGGTACCAGAGCAGCCAGGCGTTGTCGTAGCGGCCGATGGCGGGGTTGGTCCAGAGGTCGGCGTCGGTCAGCACCGTGACCGTGCCGGCGCCGTAGTTCAGTTGCATCAGGTGGGTGGACGTGGCGCTGCTGGCCCAGGATTGCGCCAGGTTCTTCGGGTCGGACAAGTGGAACGCGGTGTCGAAACTGAAGTAGGCCGGGGCATCCTCGTCTTCCAGGTACATGCGGGTCAGCAGCGGGTAATGCTCGTCTTCCGGTTCCGGGCCGTCACCCTTGAGGTCCTTGCTCAGGAGTTGGTGCAATTGCACCCGGTCGAGCAGCAGGTCGCCACTGCTGCCGGTCTTGGGATTCCACAGGGCCTCGGCGACGAACAGCAGTCGCCCACCGGCCCGGGCCCAATTGAGCAGTTGGTCGGCCTGGCGCGGGGTCATGTTCGAGCGCTCCCCCAGCAGCATCAGGTTCCGCCCGCGTGGGTCGAGGCCGGGGAGGATGTCCAGGCTGTTGGCATGGGTGACCTTCAGGCCACGCTGGCGCAGGAACTGTTCGGCAGCCAGGTAAGGGTTGGCCTGGGCCTCGGGCGAGGGGCCGTGATCGATGACTTCGGTGTAGGGGGTGGCCTTGTGATAGAGGTAGAGGCCGCCCCCTGCGAGCACCGCCAGCAGTGCCAGACCGATCAGCCAGGACAGGCGCCGGCTCATTGGGTGACTCCCGGACCGAACAACTGTCGCCAGCTTGCGCACAGCGCCTGTTGTTGAGGGGGCGTCGGCAGGCGATGACCGTAGGCGAGGTTCTGCCAGTGGCGGGTCAGTTCCTGGCTGAAGGCCTGGAGGTCCGGTTTCGGCAACTGGGCGAGCCGTTCCAGGACCTGGCCCTCGGTGTCGGCACTTTTCAAGGGCAGTTGGTAGTCATGCAACAGGCGACTGAGCAGGCCACGGTAGAGCAGGCTCATGGCTTCGCGCGGCTGCTGGGGCCAGAGGGCCTCGGCGCTGGCGGCGATATCGTCGGGCAAGCTGTCGAGGTCCAGCGCCAGGCCGAACAGTTGCGGTGTGGCGCTCGGCGCGGGTTTGAACTGTGGCTTCGGGCGCCGGCCGACTAAGGTCTGCAAGTCATTCCGATAACGCCAGGCCAACCAGGCCAGCAACCCGAACAGAGCGGCCCAGAGCAGAATCTCCAGGACTTGGGCGAGTCTGCCCGCGATACGGCTGTCGAAGCGCTCCAGCAGCGCCTTCAGCCAGCCGGAAGACATTTTGTCACTGGCCTTGGCGGAGGCTTCGCCCAATCGCCAGCGGGTGACGGTTTCCGGGTTCTTGAACGGCGGCGCCTGCAACTGCGCCTTGATCGCGTCCTGGGAGGCCTGGCTGGTCAGCGGTTGCTTGAGCAGCCGTGGCGTGTTCGGCGCGGGCGGCTCGGCAGCCATGACCGGTGGCGCGAAGGGCACTGACAACAGGCCGACGCCGAGCAACAGCGCGGCAACCACCGGTAGCAGGCGCTGGCGCAACTGGCGGAAAATAAGCTCTATGTCCCAGGCTTCGAGCACGGTCCTGCGATTGAGGTAGAGGCTGAAGCCGCAGGCGACATAAACCGGTTCCCAGAGGACCAGGATCAGCGCATAGAAAGCGTTGCTCAGGTGTTCCAGCCAGAGCCATTCATGCTGGGCGGCGAAGAGCAATTTCTGCCAGTGCCAGTCGATGTCGATCTGCCGCGGCAACAATAGATAGAACACCGCCATCAGGCCGATCCACAGGACATATTCCAGGTGTGTACCGATCAGCGTCAGCCAGCGCGCTCCGCTCAGGCTCTGCGGCAAGAGCACCCGCAGCCGCTGCTGGCGGGCCTGGCCGTCGAGGCCTTCAAGTTGTTGCACTGGCAAGGTGAAGCTGCGGCTCAGGCTCAGCCGGCGCCAGGTCAGGCTTGCCAGCAATTGCGGCTTGAGCAGGCGCGGCCAGGCGCTGAGCGCCTGTTTCAAGGTCGGGGTATCGCCGAACAGGGCCGTGGACAGGATGTACAGCGGCAAACGCTCGAACGCCGGTTTCAGCCACCAGAACAGCAACAGGGCAATGGAGGGGTGTTCCCAGAGCAGCAGGCTCAGGAGGGCGAAGATCGGCAAGGTCACGAGGGCCCAGGAGCCCATCAGCACACCGCGATGTTGCTGGACCAGCAGCACGCCGAGGTCCATGGCTTCCCAGGTGCTGCGGGGGCGAATGGCGACGCTGGCGTCAGTCAGGCGCATGCTTGCCCCGTCCGGCCAATAGCAGATAGGCGCCCACCAGCAGCCAGAGTCCCGCGCCCACGGTGTATTTGATCCGTGGTGCGAGGTGGCTCATGGAGGACCAGTAGGCTTCGATAAAGGCGGCGATCAGCAGGAACAGGATCACCCCGCCGACCATCTGGATGCTTTTCTGCGCGTTCAGGCGCAGGGCCTCGCCACGGGGCAAGCGCCCCGGCGCCACCAGCGCCCAGCCCAGTTGCAGGCCGGCCGCCCCGGACAGGACGATGGCGGTGAGTTCGAAGGCGCCGTGGCCGATGACAAAGGACCAGAAGGTTTGTCCGTAGCCGATCTGGGTCAGATGACCGGCCACCGCGCCGATCGTCAAACCGTTGAACAGCAGGAAGAACAGGCTGCCCAGGCCGAACAGCAGGCCACCGGCGAAGGTCTGAAAGGCAATGCCGATATTGTTCATGATGTAGTAGCCGAACATCACCCAGTTTTCGCTGGAGGCCCGCGCGACGGTGCGTCCCAGGCGGCTGGCGGCGGGGTCGTACATGGCCTGCATGTCGGCGACCTGCTGCGGGCTGACGATGCTGTAGACCAGGTCTGGAAAAAGGTAGATCAGCACGCCGGTCAGGCCCAGGCTGGCGAAGAACAACACGCCGGCAACCAGGACGAATGGCCATTGCTCACGCACCAGGCGTGGGAAACCGGCGAAGACGAAACCCAGCGCTGAGGCACCAAGGTGGCTGCGGTGCCGATAGAGCTGCTGGTGCCCGCGCAAGGCCAGCTGTTGCAGGGCATCGACCAGATGACTGCTGTAGCCGCGCTCCTGGGTCAGGGCCAGTTGTTGGCAAAGGCGCCGGTAATGGGCGGGGAACTCCCGCAGATCGGTGGCTTTCGCCCTGCCGCGTTCCATCTGCTCGAGCCATTGGGCAAAACGTTGCCACTCGGGCTGATGGCGGCTTTCAAAGAGGCTCTGTTTCATAGTGGGCCCAACAAGCCGTGGGCGATGCCGTTCAATTCAGTGGCAGCCCGGGATGCCGGTACGCCCAGGGGCGTCGTCAACAGCGCCGCGAGCTCCTGGGTGCGCTCGGCGCTGAGATCGCCCTGGCGTTCGGCGAAACTCAAGACGGCGCGTTGTTCCGCCAGGTGCAGGACGAAAGGCGCGGCGCGGGGTGTCGCCTGGGGCAGGCTGGGGCGCAGCAGTGCCTGTTCGCGATAGACCACCAGGGTGCCACCGGCCAGGTCGCCGAGGCGCTTGAAGGTCGGGTGTTGCAGGCAACTGATCGCGCCGAGAAAATAGCCGAAGGGCAGCATATCGACAAAACGCAGCAGGTTGCGGGTCAGGGAGGCAGGCCAACCGATCGGCGTGCCGTCGTCATGGACCACCCGCAGGCCCATTATCTGCTTGCCCGGCGAGCGTCCCTGATTCAGCACTTCGAACAGCACCATGTACCACCAACTGACGAGGAACAGCACGATCGAGCCGAGACCCAGCCCCAGTTTGCCCAGTAGCATCAAACCGCTCAGCAGGGCACCGAGCAGCACACCGCGCACGCCCAGGTCGATGGCGAACGCAACGGCTCGCACGGGCAGGCCGGCTGGACGCAGGGGCAGGTCGATACCTTCCGGGGTTTCGACGCGGTAGTGGGTGTCCAGGGGTGTTTGCAGCGCAGTCTTCCTTTTCGGTGCTGAAGTCGACGGCAGGGTAGCCGGTCCTTGCGGACAGAGGCCCGATCCTAGCCAGCGGCGCCTGGCTAAGCAACTTAACTCTGTAATGAGTGGTATCGAAGTCGCAGCGCCCAGTTGTTACGGGATGCTGGTCCGAGGGGGCGCTGAGCGCCTAGACTGCGTCGGTCTTCTGTTCAGGAACCCGCCGTGACCTCTATCTTCTGGTACGACTACGAAACCACCGGGATCAATCCGCGCAATGATCGCGCCTTGCAGGTGGCGGGCATCCGGACCGATGCCGAGCTCAACGAGATCGATGAACCGGTCAACCTGTATTGCCGGCCGAGCGAGGATATCCTGCCGCATCCGGCGGCGTGCATGATCACCGGTATCACCCCGCAGCAACTCGCCGAACAGGGGTTGGCGGAAGCCGACTTCATGACCCGGGTGCACGCCCAGTTGTCCCGTCCGGGGACCTGTGGGGCAGGCTACAACACCTTGCGTTTTGACGACGAAGTCACCCGTTACAGCCTCTATCGAAACTTTTTCGATCCCTATGCCCGCGAGTGGCAGGGCGGTAACAGCCGTTGGGACTTGATCGATGTGGTGCGGGCGGCCTACGCGCTGCGTCCGCAAGGTATCGTCTGGCCTGAGGACGACGGACGGGTGACCCTCAAGCTCGAACGCCTGACTGCGGCTAATGGGATCGACCATGGTCACGCCCATGAAGCCTTGTCCGATGTCCGCGCCACCATTGCCCTGGCACGGTTGATCCGCGAGAAACAGCCGAAGTTATATGACTGGCTGTTTCATTTGCGCAGCAAGCAACGGGTCATGGATGAGATTCGTTTGTTACAGCCGGTGGTACATATCTCCGGGCGCTTCTCGGCCGCGCGTCATTACTTGGGAGTGGTCCTGCCATTGGCCTGGCACCCACGTAACCGCAATGCCTTGATTGTCTGTGATCTGTCCCAGGATCCGCAGCCGTTATTTGACCTGGATGCCGAGACCTTGCGCGAGCAGCTTTACATCCGTCATGAGGCGAGGGCTGAAGGGCAGTTGCCCGTGCCGCTCAAGTTGATTCATGTCAATCGTTGTCCGGTGGTGGCACCGCTGAAGGTATTGCGTGCCGAAGATCAGAAACGTTTGCAGTTGGACATGGCGCTTTATGAGGCGCGCCGTCAGCAACTGAATGACACCCAGGAAGTTTGGCGGGATAAAGTCCAGGCCCTTTATGCCAGCGAAGACTTTGCTCCCAGCGAGGATCCGGAGCAGCAGTTATACGACGGCTTTATCGGCGACCGTGACCGACGTTTGTGTGAGCAAGTTCGCATTGCGGAGCCCGAGCAGTTGGCGCGCGGGCAATGGCCTTTCGATGATGAGCGGCTGCCGGAATTATTATTTCGTTACCGGGCGCGCAACTTTCCCGCCAGCCTGAGTGAAGAGGAGCAACAGCGTTGGCGGACATTCTGTCGACAGCGCCTGAGCGAGGCGGGCTGCGGCGCGCCGAATACGCTGGCAGATTTTACCGAGCACCTCATGAAGTGTTTACCGGATGCAACAGCGGCGCAGCGTCAGGTGCTGGAGCAGTGGCAGGACTATGCACAGTCTTTGTACGTGCGCTTTAACGTGACGGCCAGTTAAACACCCTGGTGATTAAATGGCAGGCAATAAAAAACGCCAGTGAACTGGCGTTTTTTTGTAGGTCGCGAATAGCGTCCGTGACCGGCCTGGCTTAGCCCAGCAGGGTAGCCCAGCTTTCAACCACGTCGCCGCCCCACTTGGCTTTCCACTCTTTCAGAGTTTTGTGGTTGCCCCCTTTGGTTTCGATCACTTCACCGTTGTGCGGGTTTTTGTATTGCTTGACCTTGCGCGCGCGCTTGGTGCCGGTAGCTTTCACGGCGCCACGGACGGCTTTGCCAGCTTTGGCCTGTGGGTCCAGGATGTTGATCACATCTGGCAGTGCCTTGTTGTACTCACCCAGCAGAGTGCGCAGTTTGCTTTCGAATTCCATTTCTTTTTTCAGCGCGCCGTCTTTTTCCATTGCAGCCATTTGGGCTTGCAGTTCTTTGATGGCTTCCTGGGTGGCGTGGTATTTCTGGATCAGGGACATGGACACTACCTTATGATGAGTCAGGACGACAGGGGTACAGTGACGCAATAGTAGTCAGTGTATTTGGGCAAGTAAACATTTAATAGGTGGTTTATTGCATTTAATTTGAAACTTAAGCATGACCTTGTCTCAGACTTAGATATTTTTGCAGCGGCGGTCAAGAGCGGTCTTGTTGTGGCGATGTTTGAATTACCGGCGCGCTGCGCTGCGTCACTCGGGGAAAGCCCACTGCAAGTGAAGGGGGAAACCGACACCGGGACACGAGAGGGCCGCCTGTGCAACGAATACTGCAGTTTTTTTCCGCACTCGCTAGAATGGCGACCTTTGCGAAGTTCTGGAGTTCCCCCCTCATGCGCACTTTCCGGCTGGTGATTGCCTGCCCTGACCGCGTTGGCATCGTTGCCAAAGTCAGTAACTTTCTGGCGTCTTACAACGGTTGGATCACCGAAGCGAGCCATCACTCCGACAACCTCAGTGGTTGGTTCTTCATGCGTCACGAGATTCGTGCCGACAGCCTGCCGTTTGGTCTGGACGCCTTTCGTGAGGCATTTGCCCCGATTGCCGAAGAATTTTCCATGATCTGGCGCGTCACCGACACCGAGCAGAAAAAGCGCGTGGTGTTGATGGCCAGCCGTGAATCCCATTGCCTGGCGGACCTGCTGCACCGCTGGCACAGCGATGAACTCGATTGCCAGATCTCCTGCGTGATTTCCAACCACGACGATCTGCGCAGCATGGTCGAGTGGCACGGTATTCCTTATTACCATGTGCCAGTGAACCCCCAGGACAAAGAACCGGCCTTTGCCGAAGTATCACGCCTGGTCAAGCACCATGACGCCGATGTCGTGGTATTGGCGCGCTACATGCAAATCCTGCCGCCGGAACTGTGCCATGAGTACGCGCACAAGGTGATTAACATCCACCACAGCTTCCTGCCCTCGTTTGTCGGTGCCAAGCCTTATCATCAGGCATCCCTGCGTGGCGTGAAGTTGATTGGGGCAACTTGCCACTATGTAACCGAAGAGCTGGATGCCGGCCCGATCATCGAACAGGACGTGGTGCGTGTCAGCCACAGTGATAGCATCGAGGACATGGTGCGTTTCGGCCGCGACGTCGAGAAGATGGTGCTGGCCCGTGGCCTGCGTTATCACCTGGAAGATCGTGTGCTGGTGCACGGCAACAAGACCGTGGTGTTCTGATCGCCCGTTGACGGGCCTGGAGGCGTGGCGATGACCGATCCACTCGACAAGGCAACCTCCAAGGCACCACCGACAGTGGGTGAAGGCTGCCTGAGCCGCTATGACACCGATGCGATGACCAGCGAAGATGGCACCGAGTTTCCCGGTGCCGCCGAACTCTGGCGACAGTTGCAGGAAGCGTCCGAGGCTGACAAGCCCACGGACTCTTCTGCACCGGTCAAATCCTGAAACTGCCCACCAGTTGTTTCAACCGGGCCGCCTGCTGTTCCAGGTCGGCACAGGCCCGCAGGGTCGACTGCAGGTTCTCCACGCCTTCCTGATTGAGGGTGTTGATCTCGGTAATGTCCATATTGATCGACTCGACCACCGAGGTCTGTTCCTCGGTCGCCGTCGCGACAGACTGGTTCATGCCGTCGATTTCGCCGATCCGCAGGGTCACGCTGCTCAAACGTTCGCCGGCCAGGTTGGCGATCTCCACGCTTTCCAGGCTGTGACGCTGGCTATGGCCCATGGTGCCAACCGACTCCCGGGCGCCGACCTGCAATTCTTCAATCATGGTCTGGACTTGTTGTGCCGATTCCTGGGTGCGATGAGCCAGGTTGCGTACCTCATCCGCGACTACCGCAAAGCCGCGTCCGGCTTCACCGGCCCGGGCCGCTTCGATGGCGGCGTTGAGGGCCAGCAGGTTGGTTTGCTGGGAAATGCTGGTGATCACTTCGAGGATCTGCCCGATGTTCACCGTCTTGCTGTTCAGCGACTCGATGTTGGTGCTTGAGGTCGCGAGCATTTCCGACAACTGGTGCATGGCCTTGATGCTGCGCTCCACCACCTGCTGACCGTCTGCGGCCAGGCCGCGTGCGTCGCTGGCCTGGGTCGAGGCCTGGGCGGCATTACGGGCGATTTCCTGGGCGGCGGCGCCCAACTGGTTGATGGCCGCGGCGACGCTGTTGGTGCGGCTGGCCTGCTCATCGGAGTTGTGCATCGACGAGTTGGAGGCGCTGACCACCCGCAGGGCCACTTCGTTGACTTGCTGGGTCGCCGAGGACACTTCGCGGATCGAGGTGTGAATGCGTTCGACAAAGCGGTTGAAGGCGGTGCCGAGGATCCCGAACTCGTCCTGGGATTCAATCGTCAGGCGCCGGGTCAGGTCGCCTTCACCGTCGGCAATATCCTGCATGGCGCGGGTCATCACGTGCAGCGGCTGCATCAGTGCGCGGATCAGCAGGCCGAGGAGGGCGATGATGATCAGTACGGCGATGGTGGTGGCGACCACGGCCGAGCTGCGGAAGTTGCTGAGCATCGAGAAGGCCTTGTCCTTGTCCACGGACACGCCGACATACCAACTGACCGAGGACAGGCCCTTGATCGGGGCGAAGGCAACGATGCGGGTCTTGCCGTTGGCCACGGTTTCGCTGATCTCGTTGCCGATGCGCGGGGTGTCCTGGGGATAGACATCGCTGAGGTTTTTCATCACCAGGGCCTTGTCCGGGTGCACCAGGATCTTGCCATCGGCGCTGACCAGGAAGGCGTAGCCGTTACCGTCGAAACTCAAGGCGTTGAGGCTGTCGGCGATGGCTTGCAGGCTCAGATCGCCGCCCACCACGCCGACGCTCTGGCCGGCCTTGCGCACGGTGTTGACGATGGAAATCACCAACTGCCCGGTCGCCAGGTCGATGTAGGGTTCGGTCAGCGCCGAGCCACTGCTGTTCTCGGCACTTTTGTACCAGGGGCGGGCACGCGGGTCGTAACCGTCCGGCATCTTGCTGTCCGGGCGGATCATGAAGCTGCCGTCCTTGTTGCCCAGGTAGGCGCCCATGAAGGTCGAGGTGATGGCCTTCTGTTCCAGCAGGTTGGAGACGTTGGCCGGGTCGGCATTGAGGGCGACCGACTGGGACAGGTTTTCGATCAGCAGGCTGCGGCCGGTCAGCCAGGTCTGGATATTGTTGGCGGTGACGCTACCCATCTCATGCAGGTAACTGTTGAGGTCATCGCGGATCGCATTGCGTTGCAGATAGTCGTTGTACAGCGTGAAGAGCGCGAAAGCCGCCAGTACGATCAGCGACGCGGCCAGCAGGATTTTGTGACTGAATTTGAGGTTTTTATTCATGGCTGTGAAGATCCGCTGAGGTTTGGGGTGTGCAGGTGGGCGGCCAGGTGGCACGCGCTGGACAGCGTTGAACGTAAGCGGGTCCTCTGCTCCTTAAGGGCTCTTTTTGTTGTCTTGATGGTTTTCCGGGCGGTCTTCTTGCTATCGACTGGACAGGCGCAAAGATTAGTCAGGACAGCTGCGTCCCCGCCGGGCGGAAAAGGCTGGCGAGTTTCTCAGGATGTCGGGTGCTGAAGGGCGTCAGGTGACAGGCGGGCGAGGCGCCTCAGGCCTTGGGCTTGGCGTGACTGGCCAGGCGCTCCAGGGCGGCGCGCAGGTTCGGGTCGCTGATGCCGTCGGCGGTGTCCTGGATGGTTTTTGCCGCATTCACGGACAAATCCATGGTGTGGCCCGCCGCGCCCTGCTGGACCGTCGGCGGCTGTACCTTGAACAGAATGCGGGTCAGGCCTTCGAACATCTCGAAAGCCTGCAATTGCCGTTGCAGGCGTTTTTGCTGGTAGCGCAGGCGGGTCGCCCAGTGCCCGTCGGTGACGATCAGCAGCAGGCTGCCTTCACGCCACGAGGCCACATGGCAGTGTTCGCGGGCAGCGGGTTGCAGCTGGCTTTCCACCAGGCGCTGCAAATGCGCGAGGCGTTGGGCATGGCCGAAAATGGCTTTCAACGGCTTGGCTTCGCGAAGCAGGGCGGCGGGTGCCCGGGCCGTGAGGGGGCGAAATGCCATGATTCAGACACCTGAAGAAACAGAGCCGCCATGGTAGCAGAAGCGCCCGCTCTACCTGCGGCCATTGATGTGAATCGTCTTTGGCCCTAAAGTCCGCGGTTAATGTCTGTACCGATGGCTTGAAGTTCGGGAAAAAGACCTTATTTTAGAGTGGCCCCGTCACAACGCCGTGCCAGTATCGTGGATCAACGCCACTTTCCTCACCACCGTTTCCGGGTAGAATACTCGTTCGCATGCGGCCATGAGGGCTGCTCGGGCGACTCACGGGGCCGCCCTCCATCCCTATGTGTGGAAGAACCTGCCGATATGTTTGCGCCTTTGTTAAAGAAACTTTTTGGAAGCAAGAACGAGCGTGAAGTCAAACGCATGCTCAAGACGGTACAGATCGTCAATGCCTTCGAAGAGCAAATGGTGGCCCTTTCGGACGAGCAGCTGCGTGCCAAGACCGGAGAGTTCAAGGCCCGCATAGCCCAAGGTGAGACCCTCGACAAACTCCTGCCCGAAGCCTTTGCGGTTGCCCGTGAAGCCGGCAAGCGGGTCATGGGCATGCGCCACTTCGACGTGCAGTTGATCGGCGGCATGACCTTGCATGAAGGCATGATCGCGGAAATGCGCACCGGTGAGGGCAAGACCCTGGTGGCGACCCTGGGCGTTTACCTCAACGCACTGTCCGGCAAGGGCGTGCACGTGGTGACGGTGAACGACTACCTGGCCCGCCGCGACGCCAACTGGATGCGTCCGCTCTATGAGTTCCTCGGCCTGACGGTCGGCGTGGTCACGCCGTTCCAGCCGCCGGAAGAGAAGCGTGCCGCCTACGGTGCCGACATCACCTATGGCACCAACAACGAATTCGGCTTCGACTACCTGCGCGACAACATGGCGTTCAGCATGGAAGAGAAGTTCCAGCGCGAGCTGAACTTCGCCGTGATCGACGAAGTCGACTCCATCCTGATCGACGAAGCGCGCACCCCGCTGATCATCTCCGGCCAGGCCGAAGACAGCTCGCGGCTGTACACCGAGATCAACAAGCTGATCCCGCGCCTCACCCAGCACATCGAGGAAGTGGAAGGCGTGGTGACCAAAGAAGGTCACTTCACCGTTGACGAGAAGACCCGTCAGGTCGAGCTGAACGAAGCCGGTCACCAGTTCATTGAAGACATGCTGACCCAGGTCGGCCTGCTGGCAGAGGGCGAGAGCCTCTATTCGGCGCACAACCTGGGCCTGTTGACCCACGTCTATGCCGGCCTGCGTGCCCACAAGCTGTTCAATCGCAACGTCGAATACATCGTCCAGGAAGGCCAGGTCGTCCTGGTGGACGAACACACCGGTCGGACCATGCCGGGCCGTCGTCTGTCCGAGGGCCTGCACCAGGCCATCGAGGCCAAGGAAAACCTCAATATCCAGGCCGAAAGCCAGACATTGGCGTCGACCACCTTCCAGAACTACTTCCGTCTGTACACCAAGCTGTCCGGCATGACCGGTACCGCGGACACCGAAGCGTTCGAGTTCCACCAGATCTACGGCCTGCAAGTGACGGTCATCCCGCCGAACAAGCCATTGGCGCGCAAGGACTACAACGACCTGGTATTCCTCACCGCCGAAGAGAAGTACGCGGCGATCATCACCGACATCAAGGACTCCCTGGCACAGGGCCGTCCGGTGCTGGTGGGTACGGCGACCATCGAAACCTCCGAGCACATGTCCAGCCTGCTCAACCAGGAGAACATCGAGCACAAGGTCCTGAACGCCAAGTTCCACGAGAAGGAAGCGGAAATCATCGCCCAGGCCGGTCGTCCTGGCGCCCTGACCATCGCCACCAACATGGCCGGTCGTGGTACCGACATCCTGTTGGGCGGTAACTGGGAAGTCGAAGTGGCGGCCCTGGAAAACCCGACGCCTGAGCAGATCGCCCAGATCAAGGCCGACTGGCAGAAGCGTCACCAGCAGGTGCTCGAGTCGGGCGGCTTGCAGGTAATCGCCTCCGAGCGTCACGAATCCCGTCGTATCGACAACCAGCTGCGCGGTCGCGCCGGTCGTCAGGGTGACGCCGGTTCCAGCCGTTTCTACCTGTCCCTGGAAGACAGCCTGATGCGTATCTTCGCCTCGGACCGGGTGAAGAATTTCATGAAGGCCCTGGGCATGCAGCCTGGCGAAGCGATCGAGCACCGCATGGTGACCAACGCCATCGAAAAGGCCCAGCGCAAGGTCGAAGGCCGCAACTTCGACATCCGCAAGCAATTGCTCGAGTTCGACGACGTCAACAACGAACAGCGTAAAGTGATCTATCACATGCGTAACACGTTGCTGGCCGCTGACAATATCGGTGAAACCATCGCCGACTTCCGTCAGGACGTGCTCAACGCTACCGTCAGCGCCCATATTCCTCCACAGTCGCTGCCTGAGCAGTGGGACGTGGCGGGCCTGGAGTCGGCGTTGCAGAACGATTTCGGCGTGCAACTGCCGATCCAGCAGTGGCTCGACGAAGACGATCACCTGTACGAAGAAACCCTGCGCGAGAAGCTGCTCAGCGAGCTGCTGCTGGCGTACAACGAAAAAGAAGAGCAGGCCAGCGCCGAAGCCCTGCGTACCTTCGAGAAGCAGATCGTGCTGCGCGTGCTCGACGACCTGTGGAAAGACCACCTGTCGACCATGGATCACCTGCGTCACGGCATTCACCTGCGTGGTTATGCGCAGAAGAACCCGAAGCAGGAATACAAGCGCGAGTCGTTCACCCTGTTCTCCGAGTTGCTGGATTCGATCAAGCGCGATTCGATTCGTGTCCTGTCTCATGTCCAGGTACGTCGCGAAGACCCGATCGAAGAAGAGGCGCGCCTGCGTCAGGAAGCCGAGGCCCTGGCTCAGCGCATGCAGTTCGAGCACGCTGAAGCGCCTGGCCTGGAAGCGCCGGAAGTGCTTGGTGAAGAAGTCGATGTCGCCCTGGCCACCGCGCCGGTGCGCAACGAGCAGAAACTGGGCCGTAACGAACTGTGCTACTGCGGTTCGGGCAAGAAGTTCAAGCACTGCCACGGGCAGATCAGCTAAGGTTTCTGCCTGATCCTGATATATCCACGCCGCGACCGGCTTATGCCGTCGCGGCGTTTTTCCATTTGAAACACTGTCCTTTGTGACGACAGTGCAGACATCACATTAAAAGGAGCGCATTCATGGCTGTTGGTCTTGGTCCTTTGCCAACGTTGCACCCGGTTGCCGGTTTTGAACTCGGTATCGCCTCGGCCGGCATCAAGCGCCCGGGGCGCAAGGATGTGGTGGTGATGCGGTGTGCCGAAGGCTCCAGCGTGGCCGGGGTGTTCACCCTCAACGCGTTTTGTGCAGCTCCCGTGATCCTGGCCAAGCAGCGTGTCCAGGGCACCGTGCGTTATCTGTTGACCAACACCGGTAATGCCAACGCCGGAACCGGTGAGCCGGGCCTGGCCGCTGCTGAGCGGACCTGCGCCAAGCTGGCCGAACTGACCGGCGTCGACGCCAGCGCCGTGCTGCCGTACTCCACCGGGGTGATCGGCGAGCCGTTGCCGGTAGAGAAAATCGAAGGTGCCCTGCAGGCTGCCCTGGATGATCTGTCCGTGGACAACTGGGCCGCTGCCGCCACCGGCATCATGACCACCGACACCCTGCCCAAGGGCGCCAGCCGCCAGTTCCAGCATGACGGCGTAACCATCACCGTCACCGGGATCAGCAAGGGCGCGGGGATGATCCGTCCGAACATGGCGACCATGCTCGGCTACATCGCCACTGACGCCAAGGTCTCCCGCGAGGTCTTGCACAGCCTGATGCTGGACGGTGCCAACAAGTCGTTCAACCGCATCACTATCGACGGCGACACCTCGACCAACGACTGCTGCATGCTGATCGCCACCGGTCAGGCTGCGTTGCCGGAGATCACCGAAGCCCGCGGCCCGTTGTTCGACGCGCTGAAAAAGGCCGTGTTCGAAGTGTGCATGGACGTGGCCCAGGCCATCGTTCGTGACGGCGAAGGCGCGACCAAGTTCGTCACCGTCGAAGTCAACGGCGGTGCCAACCACCAGGAATGCCTGGATGTCGGCTACACCGTGGCGCATTCGCCGCTGATCAAGACCGCGCTGTTCGCCTCCGACCCGAACTGGGGCCGTATCCTCGCCGCTGTCGGCCGTGCCGGCGTGCCGGACCTGGATGTCAGCAAGATCGACGTGTTCCTCGGCGAAGTCTGCATTGCCAGCCGTGGCGCCCGCGCCGCGAGCTACACCGAAGAGCAGGGCTCGGCGGTGATGGCTCGGGAAGAGATCACCATTCGTATCGAACTGGGTCGCGGCGAGTGCAGCGAAACCATCTGGACCACCGACCTGTCCCACGAGTACGTGAAGATCAACGCGGAATACCGCACCTGATTCACAGGTTCCAGCAGGAGGTTTCAACGTGAAACGCGTTCATGTGGCGGCGGCGGTTATCCGCGGCATCGACGGTCGCATCCTGATTGCCCGTCGGGCGGATACCCAGCACCAGGGTGGTCTCTGGGAGTTTCCCGGCGGCAAGGTCGAGGACGGCGAAGCCGTCCAGGTGGCCCTGGCGCGCGAGCTCCAGGAAGAACTGGGCATTGTGGTCAGTGCCGCTCGGCCGTTGATCAAGGTGCGCCACGACTACCCGGACAAGCAGGTCTTGCTGGATGTCTGGGAGGTCTCGGCCTTTACCGGCGAACCCCACGGTGCCGAAGGGCAACCGTTGGCCTGGGTCACCGCGCGGGAGTTGGCGGACTACGAATTTCCCGCCGCCAACCAACCGATTGTCGCGGCGGCCCGTTTGCCGGGCGAGTACCTGATCACGCCGGGCGAGCTGGAAACCCCGCAGTTGCTCCAGGGTATCCAGAAGGCAATTGCCGGCGGGATCAAGCTGGTCCAGTTGCGCGCGCCGAACGGTTACGACCCCAAGTACCGCGACCTCGCGGTGGATGCCGTGGGGCTCTGTGCGGGCAAGGCGCAGTTGATGCTCAAGGGGCCCTTCGAGTGGTTGGGGGACTTCCCATCGGCGGGTTGGCACATGACGTCCGCGCAGTTGCGCAAATACGCCAGTGCCGGGCGGCCGTTGCCGGCGGATCGCTGGTTGGCGGCTTCGTGCCATAACGCTGAAGAGTTGGCGTTGGCTGAGCAGATGGGTGTGGATTTTGTCACGCTGTCGCCGGTGCAGCCGACACAGACCCATCCCGAGGCGCAGCCGTTGGGCTGGGAACAGGCTGAACAGTTGATTGCCGGGTTTAACAAACCTGTATATCTGCTGGGCGGGGTTGGACCGAATGAGTTGCAACGTGCCTGGGAAGCCGGCGCACAGGGCGTGGCCGGTATTCGGGCGTTCTGGCCGCAGTAACGACGGTTTGTGGCGAGCGGGGGTAGTTAAGGAAGTTTGAAGTCGAGCGCGGTCTTGTGGCGAGCGGGCTTGCCCGCGCTCGGCTGCGAAGCAGTCGCAAAACCGGCCATCTCGGTCTGTCTGATGGAGTGAGCTCGCAGGTTTTAGGGGCGCTTCGCGCCCCAGCGCGGGCAAGCCCGCTCGCCACAAATCTCAGCCAGACTGGAGAGCACTCCTTTACTGAGGGAACCGCTGGTCCAGGTTCCGTTGTGTTCGGTCTTCAGTGAGAGATTGGTTTCTTTGCCGCCTCCCACAAGACTTCGGCAATCTTCTCGCGCCGCGCAATCAATCGCGCCGCGACGAACAGCAGGTCCGACAGGCGATTGATGTAGGCCAACCCAAACCCTCCCAACGGTTCGATCGCATTCAACTGCTGACAACGCCGCTCGGCGCTACGAGCCTGGCTGCGGCAAATATGTGCCTGGGCAATCAACATCGAGCCACCCGGCAGGATAAAGTTCTCCAGCGGGCCCAACTCTTCGTTCCAACGATCGATAGCGATTTCCAGACGCTGGATCTCAGCCGCATCGAGCGCCTGGTAGGTCGGCATCGCCAGCTCACCGCCCAGGTCGAACAAGCGATGCTGAACCGGCGCCAGCACTTCGATCAGCTCATTGAGCTGCGGATGGATCACCACCAGCTCCGCCAACCCGGCCAATAGCAGCCCCAGCTGGCTGTTGAGCATATCGACCTCGCCGATGGCTTCGATCCGCGGATGGTCCTTCGGCACGCGGCGGCCATCGCCGAGCCCGGTTTCCCCGGTGTCACCGGTGCGTGTGTATATCTTCGACAGACGAAAACCCATGCTCAAGACTCCGCTTTGCTCAGTTCGGGAAGTGCCGCCTGGCTGCCGGCCAACGGCAGGCGCAGGGTGACGCAGGTGCCTGCGCCCGGTGCCGATTGCACTTCCATCTGGCCTTTATGGTTATTGGTGATGATGAAGTAGGACACCGAAAGGCCCAGCCCGGTGCCCTGGCCGATTTCCTTGGTGGTGAAGAAGGGTTCGAAGGTCCGTTTGCGGATGTGCTCCGGCATGCCGACGCCGTTGTCCTCGACCTGGATCTCGGCCCAGGGCGGGTTCAAGCGGGTACGCAGGGTAATGCGCCCCGGTTCGCGTTCGTTTTCGCGCTGGTGGATGGCCTGGGCGGCGTTTTTCAGCAGGTTCAACAGCACCTGTTCCAGTTCGTTGGCGGTGCCCGGGACCGGGCCCAACTGCGGGTCGAACTGGCGGATGATCGCCTGGCCCTTGAAGTCGAAACCGATGGTCAGGTCGAAGTCGTTGCCAGCGATTTCCACCGCCTGGTCGATCAGTGCCGGCAGGTCGCAGGGGGCCATCTCGCGGTTGCTGCGCCGACTG
The DNA here is from genome assembly GCF_013386165.1 of Pseudomonas gingeri. Taxonomy (GTDB): domain Bacteria; phylum Pseudomonadota; class Gammaproteobacteria; order Pseudomonadales; family Pseudomonadaceae; genus Aquipseudomonas; species Aquipseudomonas gingeri_C. The sequence goes on from NZ_JACAOS010000001.1 coordinate 697,067, forward strand.
AAACTGAGCATGTGGGTGACGATCTTCGCCGCCCGCGCACCGGCCTGCTGGATACCGTCGAGCAGTTGCGGCACCTCGCGGCTTTGCAGGTACTGGTTGACCGTGTCCAGGTCGATACCGGCCTGTTGGGCGTATTCGAGGTTTTTCGGCAGCTCCGAGGACAGGCGTCGACGGATGTTCTGCACGTTGTGCAGGATGGCCCCCAGGGGGTTGTTGATCTCGTGGGCCATGCCTGCCGCCAAGCCGCCGACCGAGAGCATCTTTTCCGATTGCACCATCATTTCTTCCAGTGACAGGCGCTGGGAGATGTCGTCGATACGGATCACCACGCCGCGCCCCGCGCCGCCCATCAGCGGATAGAAGGTCAGGGCGTAGTGGCGCGCTTCATCGTCCTTGATCCAGGTCACCCGCTCGATCTTCGCCACGCTGTGTTGCTCGACGGTTTCCTTGAGCTGCGGCAGGAACGGCTTGAGCGGTTCGAAGGCGAGGAAGATCGGCTGGTTCAGTGCTTCGTCCAGCGGCGTCCCGGAGAGGGCGCTGGCCTCCTGGTTCCACTGGGTGACATAGAGCTGCTCGTCCAGGGCGATCAGGGCCGAGGGCATGGAGTCGATGATGCTGTTGAGGTAGTTCTGGAAGCCCGTGAGTTTTTTCTCGATCTTGCTGCGCACCTGGACTTCGAGTTCCAGCTTGCGGTTGGTATGGCGGGTTTCCTCGGCCAGCCCCTGGGCCTGGTCGTAGGCGGCCTGGGAATCGTCACGGGCCCGTTTGAGCTGCTGCTCCCGGGCTTCGATCCGCGACAGCATGGTGTTGAAGGCTTCGGCCAGGCTGCCGATCTCGTCGTGGTTGCCACGGGAAGCCCGCAACGAGTAGTTCTCTTCCCGGGTGACCTGGCGCGACAGCTCTTCGAGTTCGTGGATCGGCCGGGTGATCAGGCGCTTGATCTGGCGGGCGATGATCAGCCACAGCAGGATACTGAAGGTCAGGATGCCGAGGCTGGCGGTCAGGGTGCCGGTGTAGAACGCTACCGGCAGTTCGCTGCTGGCCACCAGCAGGAGGTGCCCGGGCGCGGAGCCCGGACGCGGCATCTCGATGACCTGGTTGCTGCGAAACTCGGTCAGGCGCCAGGCTTCGATATGGCGAAAGCGTTCCGGCAGTTTCAGGTGATCGCCGTGTTGCAGTTGCGCCATGCGATTGCCCGGACCGTCATAGATGGCGGCGGCGCGCAACGGCGAGTAGCTATCGAGTTCCTTGAGCAGGGCTTCGGCGGCTTGCGGCGAGTCGAGGGCCTGGCTGACCAGGTTTGGGCTCGACACCAGCCGACCGATGGTCTGCAAGGCCTGGGGCGCCATGCTCTCCTGGGAGATCCAGTAGGCGGCGCTGATGAACGTCAGGTTGGCGACCAGTAGCACGGTGGTCAGCAGGACCAGCAGGGCGGCAAGGAGTTTCTGGCCGACCGGCAGGTTTTCAAGGCGCTGGCGCAGGGGCATCGGTTGTCCTGTTCAGAGAGACGAATGGCGACGGGCAAGGTTTGACCGCCGAGCCGTCCTTGAGTGTATCAAACCGTCGATTTGGCTCGGGTCTTTTGCGCGGCTCAGGTTTATGAGCTTAGGGTCTACGGGCTCAGGTACTGGGCAAACCCTTTGCCATCAGATGGGCCACCAGCCGGTTGTACAGGCGGCTCAGGTGCGGCAGGTTGCGGTGATGGCGTGCCGCGGCCGCGCAGGCATAACCCAGCAGGTAGCCAATCTCGGTGCGCCGCCCCTGGCTGACGTCCTGGTACATGGAGGAGTAGTTCGCCGCCGTGGCCTGGATCACCCGTTCGACTTCACTCTGCAGGTCCAGGGCAGCGGCCGGCTGGCCGCAGCATTCGAGCAGTTCGGCCAGCTCGGCGCAAAGCGTGGCGACTTCACAATGATGTTCCAGCAAACCGCCGTTGCGGCAATCGTAGAGCACCGTCAGTGGGTTGATGGCGCAGTTGAGCGCCAGTTTGCGCCAGAGTCGGGTGAGGATCTGGGTGTTCCATTCGTGGGGAATGCCGGCCAACGTCAAATCATCGAGCCAGTACGGCGGTTGCGGATGGGCTACGTCGCCCAGCCAGGTGAAACCGTGACCGGCGAACACCACCCGCCAGTCGCCGTCGCGAAAGGCGCCTTCGGTGCTGGACGCGAACAGGCAGCGCGCGTGCGGTGCCCGGGCCGCCACCGCGTCCTGGCTGCCGAGGCCGTTTTGCAACAGCACCAGCTCGGCGCCGGGTGTGAGCCGTGCGGCGAGGCGGGCCACTGCTGCTTCGGCGTCGTAGGCCTTGCACGCCACCAGCAGGCGCTCGATGGGTGTGTCGGAATCGAGGGTTTCGGCAGGAATCGTAAAACGTTGTGCGTGACCCTGTTCGACCAGGGTCAGGCCGCCCGCGGCTTGGTAGGCCGCCAACCGCGCGGCATCGCGCAGAATCAGTCTGACCGGCAGGCCGGCCCTGGCCAACCGGGTGGCCCACAGGCTGCCCAGGCTACCTGCGCCCAGGACATGCCAGTGGGTGCTCATCAGTTGCGCGCCGGCAGACGTTTGGCGCTGACCACGCCTTCGGCGTAGGACTCGAGCAGCAAGCGCTCGGCCTCGTCGAACAGCGTTTGCGGGTCCAGCGGGAAGCATTTGCTGTCCAGACCGATCAGGCTGATGCCGGCCTTGAGCTCGATGGAGCCTGCGTTGGTCATGAAGGTCTTGAGGTTCAGGCCTTCATGCAGGCGCTTGAAGCTGCTGGGGGCGCACTCCTGGAGGTCGGCCGGCAAGGTCATCAGGACAAAATGCCGCTCGTCCAGACGGGCCAGTACATCCAGTGGTCGTACCAGTTGTTGCAGGCGGCGGGCGATGGCTTGCAGCAGTTCGTCGTAGAGGTCGTTGCCATATTGGCGTTGCAGCGCCTCGGCCTGTTCGATCCCGATCAGCAGATAGCAGATGGCCCCGCCGCGGGCCTGGACCTGGCGCAGGCTGTCGGTGAGCTTCTGACGCAGGTAGCGGGCATTGCCCAGGCCGGTCAGGGAGTCCACCAGATTGCGCTGTTCGAGGCTGGCGATGTTCTGGCGCAGCAGGCGGTTTTCCTGGCGTAGCCGCTGCAAGGTATTGCACAGACGGTCGGCGGCGAGCACCCGGGTCAGCAGATGACGGTCGACGTCGACAGGGGCGAGCAGGTCGTCGATGTCGTTGTCCGAGGTCTCGTCCAGCAGCACCGAGGGTGATTGGTCGCTGATCAGGATCACGTAGGTGTAGTGATCGTTCATCTCGTCCCTTTGTCGGACCTTGGCGGCAAGCGCCAGACCTGCGCTTCCCGCGCAGATCAGCAGGCCGGCGGCCCGCTGGTCGAATTGCTCCAGTGCCAGAACACCGTCATTGGCCTGACGAATGTCCTGATAACCCGCGCGCTGGAGACTGCTGCCCAGCGTGCTGCTGGCCAGATTCTCGTCACTCACCAGCAAAATGCTCAGATCCGGGTTCGGCATGGGTGACTCGCAAGTGAATGAGTGGGAAGAACCGCTATAATGCTCGCGGATTTTAACCGTCAAACCAGGCGCGCTCCATCGGTATTGAGCTGCGCCGATCTTATTTTGGAGAAATACGATGCCGTCGTTCGACGTGGTATCCGAACTGGACAAACACGAAGTCACCAACGCCGTCGAGAACGCCGTCAAGGAACTGGATCGTCGTTATGACCTCAAGGGCAAAGGCACCTTCGAGTTCAAGGACAAGGAGCAGACCATCACCCTGACCGCCGAAGCCGAATTCCAGCTCGAAGCCATGCTGGAGATCCTGCGCATGTCCCTGGTCAAGCGCAAGATCGACGTCAAGTGCCTGGAAATCAAGGATGCCTATGCGTCCGGCAAGCTGATGAAGCAGGAAGCGACCTTCAAGGAAGGCATCGACAAGGACACGGCGAAGAAGATTGTCGCGCATATCAAGGACGCCAAGCTCAAGGTCCAGGCGGCGATCCAGGGCGAGCAGGTCCGGGTCACCGGCAAGAAGCGCGATGACTTGCAAGAGGCCATTGCCAACCTGCGGGCCAAAGAGTTCGACGTGCCGGTGCAATTCAACAATTTCCGCGACTGATCTAGCCTGTCAGGGAACCTCTGGGAATTATCGGCGTCGGAGGGCCCTGCCAGGGTGAAACGCTGGGCTGCGCTGTGCAGCCGGTGTTTCACCGGGTCATCCCATGGTAACCGGAGAGAACAATGGATTTGAACGCGCAAGTGGATCAGTTGGTGAAGGCCTCCGAGGCCTGGATCCCGATGATCATGCAATACGGCAGCCGTGTGCTGCTGGCCATCGTCACCCTGTGCATCGGTTGGTGGTTGATCAACAACCTGACCCATCGCGTGGGCAGGTTGCTGGCGCTGCGCAATGCCGACCAGACGCTGCAGGGGTTTATCAGCAGCCTGGCGAACATCATTCTCAAGGTGCTGCTGATTGTCAGCGTGGCGTCGATGATCGGCGTGGAGACCACCTCCTTCGTCGCGGCCATCGGTGCGGCGGGTCTGGCCATTGGTTTGGCCTTGCAGGGCAGCCTGGCGAATTTCGCCGGCGGGGTGTTGATCCTGCTGTTCCGGCCGTTTCGTATCGGTGACACGATCACCGCCCAAGGGATCACCGGGACGGTCGACAGTATCCAGATTTTCCACACCATCCTGCGTACCGGTGATAACCAGACGGTCATCGTCCCCAACGGCAATCTGTCGAATGGCATCATCACCAACATCAATCGTCAGGCCACCCGCAAGGTGGTGTTCGATGTCGGCGTGGATTTCCAGGCGAATCTGCAGGACGCCCGCGAAGTGTTGCTGGAGATGGCGAAGGATGGGCGGGTGCTGGCCGATCCGGCGCCGGTGGTCGTGGTCGCCACGCTGGGGGCGCACTCGATCACGGTATCCCTGCGGTTGTGGGTCAATACCCCGGATTACTGGGATCTGATGTTCATGTTCAATGAACAGGTACGTGACCGCCTGAAAGCGAAGGGGATTGATATTCCGTTTCCGCAGCAGGTGGTGCGGATGTTTTCGGAAGAGTCGGCGAAGTAATCGATGCCCTGGCGCCTGGCAGCTATGCCGGGCATCAGGGACGGTGCTGGTAGCCTTTGCATTGCGCGCGGCTACCCGTCAACCGGGGCTCAGGCCAGCAGCCGGGCCTCGGTCTCGCCGTAACGCAAGGTTTTTTCATCGGCGTTGAAGCATCCTGTGTGCTCGTCCCGGCCTTGTAGCACAAAGCGGGCATCCGAGCGGCCCAGGGTGGCCGCCGCCTGCTGGCTGTTCTCCCCGATCACGCCTTTTTGCTGGCGGTTGATGATCACCCCCAGGCGCGTATCGGTGAAGTCCTTCATCATCCAGGCGTCACCATCGCTGTCACCAAACACCAGGGTCGGGCCATAGCCTTTTTGGGCTACAAACACATTCTGGATGCCGACGGTCTTGCCCGGCCCCCAGTTGAAGTGCCAGTCCTTTTTATACACATTGGTGTATTTGCCATCGAGCATTTCCAGCTTCAGGCCGAGGACATTTTCTGGCGGCAGCCCGTAGCCGTATTTCGGATCACAGGCAAAAACCCGCACCACGTCGTCGATCGATGCGGTGGAAATGTACACATCGAAACCGTTAGTCCGCAAAGTTGCCATCAAGACCACGATTTCAGCATGCACGCGCATGCCGTAGAAGTGCACCGGCGCAACCTGGCCCGCACGACCAGGCATCTCTGCGCTGCTGTGGATCGGCGCCTGGCGCAAGGCCTCTCCGAGGTTGTATTGAATGGAGTCGCAGACCATTGCCTGCAACTCGGCGGTGGTGAAGTTCTTATAGAAATAAATGATCCACTTGTAGCCCACTTCCATCGGGTAGGTCGCGCACAGCGCACCGTACAGAAAGTAGAACTTTGCGCGGAAGTCCTGGAACTGCGCGCTGGTCCGGATGACCTCCAGGGGCTGTGTGCCACCCAGTGCGGCGCAGTGCGTGTAGAGCCACTGGTAGGCCTCGTTGATGTCGGCCGCCAGGTCTTCCATTGAAATACGCTGGCCGTCCAGATTGGTGTAATCGGCGTGGAACAAACCGCCTGGCACATCCTGCTGCAGCACTTCGGCGAACTCGGTCGGCGTCAGTTTGAACCGCAGGTTTTCGGCCTGGTACAACAACAGCGATTCCTCGGTGTCGTTCATGATGCAGGTATTGTCCCAGTCGAACACTGCATAGGGTTTTTGGGTTGGGTTGTAAGCGGCACTGCGGCAGCCCCAGGTTTGCAGCACCTGGTTGATGGCCTTCCGGTTGGCCGTGGACCAGCCCGCAGGTTGCGCGGGCAATACAAAGTTGTCGATCGTCATGCTCAGGCCGTTTCTTCCAGTACCAAAAGATTATCGAATGAGAAGCCCAGGGTGATGCTCTCGCCACGCTGGGGCAGCGCACGGTGCGGATCGTTGAACACGTCGAGTGAGATGACCACGGCGTCCATGCGCACCCGGATACGCACCACGGCGCCGAGAAAATCAACGTCTTCCACCGTCGCCGCCAACGAGTTGCGCCCCGCTGTCGGCGGCTCCAGCACGATGGCTTCGGGTCGGATCGCCAACGCACGGGTTTGGCCTGCGGCGGCATCGACGATAGGGTTCGATGTCACCAACGACTGACCGCACACGGAAATCTGGCCCGTCACGGCATCCACCACTACGCCAGACAGCAGGTTCAGGGTACCGACAAACGACGCCACAAAACGGCTGCGCGGGAAGTTGTAGACCTCGCTCGGCGTGCCGATCTGTTCAACCCGGCCTTCGCTCAGCACCACGATACGGTCCGAGATCGACAAGGCTTCTTCCTGGTCATGGGTGACGAACACCGAGGTGATGCCCAGCTCGCGTTGTACGGCGCGGATCTCTTCGCGCAGCGAGACACGGATCTTGGCGTCCAGCGCTGACAAGGGTTCGTCCAGCAGCAGCACCTGGGGCTTGCCGGCAAGTGCGCGGGCCAGGGCCACACGCTGTTGCTGGCCGCCCGACAGCTGCGAGGGATAACGTGCGCCCAGGGTCGTCAGGCCGATGAGCTTGAGCATTTCGGTGACGCGATCGTGGACCTGCTCCGTGGGCATCTTGGCCACCTTCAGGCCAAAGCCGATGTTCTCGGCCACCGTCATGTTGGGGAACAGCGCGTACGACTGGAACACCATGCCGATGTTGCGCTGGTTGGTCGGCGTGTGGGTCACATCCTTCCCATCGAACTTGATGGTGCCGCCCGAGGGGCTTTCGAACCCGGCCAACATGCGCAAAATCGTGGTTTTGCCGCAACCCGATGGGCCCAGGAAGGTGATGAACTCGCCACGGGCGATGTCCATCGTGAAGTCATGCACCGCGGTCTGAACACCGAAGGCTTTTTGCAGGTGAGTGATTTCGAGGAAAGCCATGGGATGTTTTTTCCGTCAATTAAGGTTTTGCGTTCTTGGCATTGCGCCCGAACACCTGGATCAAGCCCATGGAGGCCCAAGTAATCATGAAGGCCATCACCGCCAGCGCGGATGGCTCGTACGCCTTGTTGGCACCCACCAGTTGCAGGTAAGGCCCGAACGCGGGGCGGTTCAACAGGCTGGCCATGGTGAACTCGCCGATCACCACGGCAAAGGTCAGGAACGCACCCGACAGAATCGCCGAACGCAGATTCGGGAAGATCACCTTGAACAGAATGTCGAAAGTACCCGCACCCAGCGCCTCGGCGGCTTCCGTCAGGGTACGCACATCGATGGTACGCAGGCCGGTATCGATGGAGCGGTACATATAGGGCAGCGACAAGGTGACGTAGCTGCACACCAGCAGGAAGTCGGTGGCCCGCTCGTTGCCGGTCAGTGGTATCCAGGAGTTGCTGCCGAAGATGCGCAGATAACCAAACACGATGACGATGGCGGGGATCACCAGGGGCAGCAAGGTGATGAATTCCACCAGCGGACGCAGCTTGGGCAGGCGCAATTGCACCCAGTAGGCGGTGGGCACCACCAACAGCACGCCGACCACAATGGTGATGATCGCCATCAGGATCGAATAGCCAAACGTGGCCTGGAACTGAGGATCGGTGAACACCACCCGATAGGCTTCGAAGCTGTATCCGCCGCGCAGCATGCGCAGGCTGAACTCAAAGGTGGCCAGCAGCGGAATCAGGAAATAACTGGTGCCCACGCCGATGGCGATCCAGGCACCCAACCGAGAGGTGGATTTCATTTGCGGCCCTTTTCCGATTTGCTGCGCAGCCAGATATAACCTGCGTTGGAGACCCCGGTAATCACCACCATGCCCAGCGCCAGTGCGTAGCCCAGGTTCGGGTTGTGCAACACGTCGCCGCGGATTTGCGCATACAGCAGGATCGGCACGATGTTCAGCGAGCTGCCGGTCAGCGCGTACGCCGTGGCCACCGCGCCAAAGGCGTTCGCAAACAGCAGCAGCATGGCGCCCATGATGCTCGGCCACAGCACCGGCAAGGCAATAAAGCGCCAGTAGTGGTAAGCGTTACCGCCCAGGCAATCGCAGGCCTCACGCCATTCGCGTTTCAGGCCTTCCAGTGCCGGCGACACGATCAGCACCATCAAGGGGATCTGGAAATACAGATAGGTCAGCGTCAACCCGGTGAAGCTGAGGATATTGAACCCGGTGGAGTAGAGGTTGAAGCCTAGGTACTTTTGCATCAGCGCCGTCACCAGACCCACCCGCCCCAGGGTGGCCAGGAACGCGAAGGCCAGTGGCACGCCGGCGAAGTTCGAGGCCACGCCCGAGAAGGTCATCAAGGTCGGGCGAATCCACTCGGGTAGTTTGCCCTGGACCGCCGCCCAGGCCAGCAGGAAGCCGATGATGCCGCCGCCCAGGGCCGACGCGGCACTGATGCGAAAGCTGATCCAGTAGGCGCTGACCACGTTCGGCTCGGCCAAACCGGCGATATTGGCCAGGGTGAAATGGCCGGACGCGTCCTGGAATGCACCGACCATCAGGTAGCCGGTGGGCAAAAGCAAAAACAGGATGGCAAAAAGCAGAAAGGGCAGCACACCCAGCCAATGCCACTTGAGCGACCCGCGCGGCATGGACGCCGCTGCGGGTGGCGCAGAATTCGAAGAATCAGTCACGTGACGCCCGCCTTTCAAGCAATCATCCAATCCATGAAATAACTGGCATGGCCCGCGAAGGCCATGCCAGGCTGAAGCCATCGAAGGCCGATTACTTCACGCTGGCGCCAACCAGGGTGTCCCACTGCTTGGTGATGGCTTCCTTGCTCGAGTTCTGCTCATCCAGCGTCGGGAACACAGCCTTGGCATAACCTTCTGCGGGAGGCAGCTTGTCGAGCATGGCCTTGGGCAGCTTGTTGTTGGTGACCAGGTCGTTGAAGCGGATCGGGTGGCAGTAGCCATTCAGCCAGCCGATTTGGCCTTCGTCCGAATACAGGTATTCCATCCACAGCTTGGCGGCATTCGGGTGTGGTGCATAAGCGCTGATGGCCTGCACATAGACGCCGGCGACCACACCTGACTTGGGCACGACGACTTGCACATTGGGGTTGCCCTTGAGTGAGTCGCGGTCTGCCAGGGCGTTGTAGTCCCAGCGGATGATGATAGGGGTCGTGCCTTGTGCCAGGGATGCGGCTTTGCCGATCACCGGCACAAAATTGCCGGCCTTGTTCAGATCGGCGAAGAACTTCAGGCCGGCGGCGGGGGCCTTGGTGGGATCGCCACCCGCAGCGGCAATACCGGCGGCGTAGATGCCCTGGATAGCCTGGTTGGCAGAGCGTGGGTCGCCCGCCAATGCCACGGCGTTCTTGTAATCGGCCTTGAGCAGGTCGCTCCAGTCGGCCGGTATCGAGCTGATCAGGTCGGTGTTGACTTCGAAAGCCAGCACGCCGTAGTAGTCGCCATACCAGTAGCCATCGGCATCCTTCACCGAATCGGGAATGGTTGCCCAACTGGCCACCTTGTAGGGCTGCAGCAAGCCGGAAGCCTTGGCCTGGGGGCCGAAAGACAAACCAACGTCGATGGTGTCGGGCGCTTGCGGCCCTTTGTTGTCCTTGTTGGCCTTGATCGCTTCGAGTTCATCGCCTGAACCTGCGTCAGGGTTCAGTTCATTGACCTTGATGCCATACTTGGCTTTGAAGTTCTTGATCTGGTCGCCATAACCGCACCAGGAGTTCGCCAATGCGATAACCGTCAGTTCGCCCTCTGCCTTGGCGGCAGCGACAAGTTCCGCCGAGGCGGCCGATGCATTTTGCGCGCAGCCCAGAGCTGCGGAGATGGCTGCTGTTAGAGCAACGACTTTGAATGTTTGACGTGGCATATCACTTCCTTTTCGATGTCCGGTAGAGGGAAATTTGACGGCGGAAGATCAGGGCACAGCGAACTGCCTTGGCGCAATGGCAAGGTTGTTATATCTATTATGTAAACAATCAGTCGGTACCTGGCCCAGGCTGGCAGGACAGGAAAGAAAGGTAACTTTCAGAACTTCAATTGCATACTACTGTTGGCGCTGTGCCTGCGCAATCGTAGTGGTGATTTATGACTCTTTCGCGACAAATTGGTCGTAATTGGAAATGTACGGAGCGAAATTTTAGTGAAAGCAGGCGCCCAGTGTAGGCGGGGAGATTGCAGATGTTCCAGATAGAGCTTTATTGCTGTTGGTGGTAGAGAAATAGGTTATCGGATTCGTTTTAGGGGGCTTGTTTTTGCCGGTGGGCTTGAGCTGATATCTTATTTTTGTCTGGCTCCAGATTCGGATGGAGGTCGCATTATTTGATAATAGCTATACAGCGTAAAGCCGTCTTTGTGATGCAGTAAGGTTAAGTTGGCAAGGCGCGTTGTAGTTATGGGCAGTCGAAACTCAGCGACTTACAAGATGTGTGCCCTATCGGGCGCACAAAAAAAGGCCCATCACCAGGATGGGCCTTTCTTTAAACGAGCGTCACATCATCAAGCAAGTAATCAGGTGATTACAAGATTTTGAATGGGTACTGAGTGATCAGGCGGAACTCGTTGATGTTGCCTTCGCCATCGTCTGCGTTGCCGCGGTGCCAAGCTTGGCGTGCGCGGAAGGACAGGTCTTTCAGAGGACCGGTCTGTACAACGTACTTGGCTTCCACGTTGGTTTCGAAGTGATGGCCATCTTTACCATAAAGGCCGGCGTACGAACCGGTAGGATCCGCATGGGTGCCGTCGATGCCTTCACCATGGACATAACGTGCCATGAAACTCAGGCCTGGGACGCCGTAAGAAGCCATTTTCAGGTCGTAACGAGCCTGGATGGATTTCTCGCCAGGACCGTTAAAGTCGGAGTACTGGATGGAGTTGGCCAGGAAAATCGAGTCACCACCGCGGTTGCTGCGATCACCTACACCGATGTAGTCAAACGGTGTATCGCCGTGTACCTGTTGGAATGCCAGGGTAACGGTGTGTGCCTGGAGGAAGGAGTAAGCAGTCGCGAACGAGAACGCAGTGTTGTCGATCTTGCCTGCCAACGCCGAACCGGTATCGGTCGTGCGATAGATGTTGAAGTCGAAGTTCAGCGACTGATCGCTAGCCAGGGGCAGCGTGTAGTTCGTGTTGACGTAGTACTGATTCCACACGTCCTGAGCTTTGGCGCCATAGAGAGAAACGGTCAGGTTCTCATTGATGCCGTACTTGCCGCCTGCATAGTCGACGCTTTTAACATCGAGTACATTGCCAGAGCCTGTTTTGGCAGCATAGGTAGTACGCAGATCTTGCGACAGCGAGGTCTGATCCTGGCTGCTGCCTGCATAGAAGTGACCGGCTTCGAGATCGAGGTCTTTGATCTCACTGCTTTGCAGTTGGAAGCCACGACCGGTCTGTGCGAACAGGCGGCTGCCGCCCAGAGCGAAGACTGGAGCGGTGGTCGGTGCTTGGTCGCCGAATTTCAGCTCGGTTTTGGAGAAGCGAACTGCAACAGCGGCACCGGCTTTACCGAAGCTGTTGTTGTTGTCGCCGTTGGCTTGACGGCTGATGTTTTGCGAACCAGCTTTATCGTCATCGCCGCTCAGCAGGTAGCCGGCATCGCCGAAGCCTTCAACCTTTACGCCAACCTGACCTGTGGTGTAACCCGAGCTGAATTTGCCCAGGAAGCCTTGGGTCCAGTCGATCGCGTCATTGTTACCGTGATCCTGTTTGGTCCGGTTGAAGTAGTAGTTCTCGAGAACTACACCAGCCGAAGCACCTTCAACGAAACCCTTGGCATCAGCCTGGGAGGTTACGAACGGGTCGGCCATAGCCACTTGGGAACCTGCTGCAGAAACAGCCAGGGCGATCATGCTCCACTTCATCACGCGCATCGTGATTTGCTCCTTTGGTTTTTAGGAAGAGTACTGCCGTCCCACCTGTATTTTTGTCTGGGCGGCTCTTTCTTTTTTGTGTCGGCGCAAACTTATATCACGCTGACAAACTTGGCGATACTTGCACACCTATCCTTGCGGCTTCTTTACGAGCCTGTCGCAAAAAGCTAGCTCCATGTCGCAAATTCACAGCCTTTATACAGCGGCTGTACAACTTCAGCGCTGTTTCCAAAAGCATGAGCATAGAAAAAAATGGTCTATGTCCAAGCCCTGAACTCTCCATGGGGCGCACTGTGCAGCGTTGTTACGATGTCGCAGGGGCTTCAGCGTCCGGGCCGACCCTCTGTCGCGACTATTCACTCACCAATGCAACAAGCATGCACAAAGTGAAAAATTCGTGAGAAAAATTTTACCTGGCACCGTCATCACGCTGAAACCCTTATGAAACCTAGGGCGGTTGGCATTTTCGTCGGGGCTTGACGTACTGCTTTTCCTTGTGCTGCTAATCCGTTGAAAATCCATGGAAAGCGAAAAACGTTACCGCTCCACACTCCGACTGGGTAGTCGGTGGCTAAAGCGTGCACTGATAGTAGCCGCAGTGTGCGGTTTTGGTGCAAAAAGTTGATTCACAGTGTCGATGCACGCATCGACTGCGGGCAAGGTGACTTTTTTGTCATTTAGGTCAGCTCTCGCCGTTCATGAGGTAGGCAGAGGATTTCAGAAAAAAGTGACATTTTTGTGGCTGACTGGGTTTTTTTCTGGCCGGTGTGCAATTTTGTGGTCTTTGTGTTTCTGGAAAAGCGCCATTTGTTCCATTCTGGCGCAGCCCGTGCCCCGTATTCGCCCATTTGCCGCGATCCTTGGCCAGGGCCGTGAATCGGCGGCCGATCAGGGGTATCCTGACGGCCTGTCGCCAGGCCTTTGCCGGGCGCAAACCTATCCGTTACGCAGGAGTATTCACGGTGTTCGTTCTCGATTCGCGCCTTCAACAAGACACCTTGCCGATGGGCGACCTGCCGTTGTGTCGTGTGCTGCTCTCCAATGATGCGAACTATCCCTGGTTCATCCTGGTGCCACGGCGCGGGGATATCAGTGAAGTGTTTCAACTCGAGGCCGCCGACCAACAGCAATTGTGGCGCGAGACCTCGGAGTTGGCGCAGTTGCTACAACAGGCCTTCAACGCGGACAAGATGAATGTCGCGGCCTTGGGTAATGTGGTCAGTCAGTTGCACATGCATGTGATCGTCCGTCGCCGTGACGATGCGGCATGGCCGGCACCGGTCTGGGGCAAACATCCGGCTCGGCCCTATAGCGAGGAGGAGGTCGTGGTGATTCGCGAGCAATTGCGCGTGGCGTTCCAGCATGACCCACGTTTTGTGCAGGCGGGCCTATGAACCTTGAAGATCGTGTGACCGAACTGGAAAGTCGCCAGGCGTTTCAGGATGACACCATCCAGTCGCTCAATGATGTGCTGGTGGCGCAGCAGCGTGTGGTCGAGCGCCTGCAATTGCAGATGGCGGCCCTGCTCAAGCGCCATGAGGAAATGATGGGGCAGTTCGAGTCCTTCGAGGAAGAAGCGCCGCCGCCGCACTACTGACAGCCATCTCCAGACATAAAAAAACGCGAGGCAGCCTGGCTGCCTCGCGTTTTTTTGTAGCCGATCAGCGCCGCGGCAAGGCCGCGATCACGTCTTCGGCTTGCAGGCCCTTGTCCCGGTTCATCACCGAGAACTCCACGCGCTGGCCTTCGACCAGGACGCGATGGCCTTCGCCACGGATGGCGCGGAAATGCACGAAAATATCATCGCCGGAGTCCCGCGAGATAAAACCGAAACCCTTGGAGGTGTTGAACCACTTCACGGTACCGGTATCGCGATTGCTCATGTCGTAGTTGTGGGAAGCCGCCGCCGGGGAGGATTTCTTGTAGAAACTCACCGCCAGGTGCAGCAATACGGCAATCACGGCGGCCAGCAGACTCGGAAGCACGGCGGGTTGGCCGCCGATCAGGGTCAGGGGGGCGAGCAAGGTGAGGATTTGCAGTGCCACGGCGATGATCAGCAGGATGCTGACCAGGATTTGCAGTTGATGCCGTGGACCCTTGTTCCAGTAAGGAATGACTGGCGCGAGGGTAAGGTTGAGCAAGCCGAAGAATGCCAGGTACAGCGCATCAGGTTGTTGCAGGTAAGGCAGGGCTTCGGATCGCAGGCTGGGTATAAAGGACAGCAGCAGGGCAACAGCGCCCGTTAGCAGGTGGACGATTTTCAACATTTTGATTGACTCACTCAAGACGGATCACAAGGACGAGCGGGTGACACACGGTTCGCTTCTGGAAAAAAGGTGAGGCGTTGGGCACGTGTGGGCATCCGCCTATGCGCCACTGCCAGAGAATCGACAGCCACGACACAGCCTCTATTTAACAGCAAAGCCCATGCCTTCTCAAACTTCGAGGCCGGGCCGCTGTCGGAGAGTGTGCGCGGGGGCCACGCCTGCGCCGACGCGGCCCGCGGGCCAGACACCTGGCGTGGTGGCCATGGCGGATTTGTCGCAGTCGCTGCGGCTGTGCGAGTCGTAGGCGCTTGCTAGAGTGGTCCTGCACCTGTGAAGACGATGATCCATTCTGACCAAGGGGATACATATGGCTATTGATATCGGTATCAGCGAAGCAGACCGTAAATCCATTGTTGAAGGTCTTTCCCGTCTGCTGTCGGACACCTACGTGCTGTACCTGAAAACCCACAACTTTCACTGGAATGTCAGCGGGCCGATGTTCCGCACGCTGCATTTGATGTTCGAAGAGCAATACAACGAATTGGCCCTGGCCGTTGACCTGATCGCCGAGCGCATCCGTGCCCTGGGTTTTCCTGCACCGGGTACCTACTCCACCTACGCCCGTCTTTCCTCCATCAAGGAAGAAGAAGGGGTGCCGAGTGCCGAGGAAATGATCAAGCAACTGGTTCAGGGCCAGGAGGCGGTCACGCGCACGGCGCGGGGCCTCTTTCCGTTGCTGGACAAGGTCAGCGATGAGCCGACCGCGGACCTGCTGACCCAGCGCATGCAGGTGCATGAGAAAACCGCCTGGATGTTGCGCGCCTTGCTGGAAGGCTGAGTCCACGCTGCGCGAATGAAGCCATTGGCGTTTTATTCGCGCAGCGTCCCAGCGCCCTTGGGGTATTGGCGACGGCGCAGGCTTTCGCCCGGCCCCGGCCCCAGGCTTTTCGTTGTTCTTCCTTATTAATGGACTCTTCCTACGGAGGCTGTGGTGCAGTCTGCTGGATAGGGTTTTTTACTTAATGTTTTATGTCAGGAGGTTTGCCAGGAGCGCCTTTATTCAAAGGTGTGCAGCGACGGAGTGCGATGAAAATGGTTCAGTGGGTAGGGCATGAGGTGGGGAGTTCCGGTTGTGTGCGCAAGACACGGGTGGATCCCCTGTTACTGGATTTCGATATTGGGTTGGCGAAGCCAGTTTCGCGCTCGGTGCGTTTGAATGGTTTTGCCACCTGCTTGCGGTTGGAGGAGGTTTATTGGAAGGTACTGGCCGATATTGCCAATACCCATGAATGTACGGTCAATGCCTTGCTGTCCAATGTGGACATGGAGGTTCATCTGCGGTACGGCGGCGTGAAAAATTTCAGTGGTTTGATTCGTGTGGTCTGTGTCGTCCATCTGCTGACGTTGGGCGGTTTGTCCCGGGGTCGCTAGGCCTGTCCGGACGTCTCGGTGGGTTGGCGAGACGGCATGGGCTGGGGCGCTGACCGGTCCACGGCTGCAAAGGCTCGATTTAACGGATATAATCCCGCTCTTTGCTGCATGGCCCATCACGGGCTCGGGCAGCAGTGATGTTGTTATCTGATTGCCGAGACGCCCCATGCCCATGTACGACTACCAATGCGCTTCCTGCGGTCATCAACTGGAAGCCATTCAAAAGATCAGTGATGCACCGCTGGTCGACTGCCCGGCCTGCCAGGCACCGCAATTGAAGAAAATGCTCTCCATGCCAGGGTTTCGCCTGAGCGGGACCGGCTGGTACGAGACGGACTTCAAGACCGGCAGCAAGAAAAACCTGGCCGGTGGCGATAAAGCCGACTGAAATAAGCGACACGAGCGGGCGCTTGTCGCGTTGCCAAGACAAGACCTCCACCGAATTCGAACGAATAGAAGCGAACCACGACCATGATGCGCAGCCATTATTGCGGCCAACTGAACGAGAGCCTGGAAGGCCAGGAAGTCACCCTTTGCGGATGGGTCCACCGTCGTCGCGACCATGGCGGGGTGATTTTCCTCGATATCCGTGACCGCGAAGGTCTGGCCCAGGTGGTCTTCGACCCGGATCGCGCCGATACCTTCGCCGCCGCCGATCGCGTGCGCAGCGAATACGTGGTCAAGATCACCGGCAAGGTGCGCTTGCGTCCGGCCGGTGCCGGTAATGCCAACATGACCTCCGGCGCAATCGAAGTGCTGGGCTATGAGCTGGAAGTCCTGAACGAAGCGGAAACCCCGCCGTTCCCGCTCAACGAATACTCCGACGTGGGCGAAGAAACCCGCCTGCGCTATCGTTTTATCGACCTGCGTCGTCCGGAAATGGCCGAGAAGCTGCGTCTGCGTTCGCGCATGACCACCAGCATCCGTCGTTACCTGGATGAAAACGGCTTCCTCGACGTCGAAACGCCGATCCTGACCCGTGCGACCCCGGAAGGTGCCCGCGACTACCTGGTGCCGAGCCGTACCCACGCCGGTAGCTTCTTCGCCCTGCCGCAATCGCCGCAGCTGTTCAAGCAACTGCTGATGGTGGCCGGTTTCGACCGTTACTACCAGATTGCCAAGTGCTTCCGCGACGAAGACCTGCGTGCCGACCGCCAGCCGGAATTCACCCAGATCGACATCGAGACCAGCTTCCTCGATGAAAAAGACATCATGGGCCTGACCGAAGGCATGATCCGCAACCTGTTCAAGGAAGTGCTGGATCTGGAATTCGGCGAGTTCCCGCACATGACCTGGGACGAGGCCATGCGTCGTTACGGTTCCGACAAGCCGGACCTGCGTAACCCGCTGGAGCTGGTCGACGTTGCCGACCAGCTCAAGGAAGTGGACTTCAAGGTGTTCAGCGGCCCGGCCAACGATCCGAAATGCCGTATCGCCGCTCTGCGTGTTCCTGGCGGGGCCAGCATGCCGCGCAAGCAGATCGACGACTACACCAAGTTCGTCGGCATCTACGGTGCCAAGGGCCTGGCGTACATCAAGGTCAACGAACGCGCCAAGGGCGTGGAAGGCCTGCAGTCGCCGATCGTGAAGAACATTCCGGAAGCCAACCTCAACGTGATCCTCGATCGCGTCGGCGCGGTTGATGGTGACATCGTGTTCTTCGGTGCCGACAAGTCCAAGATCGTCAGCGAAGCCCTGGGTGCATTGCGGATCAAGGTCGGCAACGACCTGAACCTGCTGACCTGCAAGTGGGCGCCGATGTGGGTCGTCGACTTCCCGATGTTCGAAGAGAACGACGACGGCAGTCTCACCGCGATTCACCACCCGTTCACCGCGCCGAAGGGCACCCCAGAAGAGCTGGAAGCCAACCCGGCGGCCGCGCTGTCCCGGGCCTACGACATGGTTCTGAACGGCACCGAGCTGGGTGGCGGTTCGATCCGTATCCATCGCAAGGAAATGCAACAGACGGTCTTCCGTCTGCTGGGTATCAGCGAAGAGCAGCAGGAAGAGAAGTTCGGCTTCCTGCTCGACGCGCTGAAATACGGTGCACCGCCCCACGGTGGCCTGGCCTTCGGCCTGGACCGCCTGGTGATGCTGATGACCGGTGCCCAGTCGATCCGCGAAGTGATCGCGTTCCCGAAAACCCAGAGCGCGGCCTGTGTCATGACCCAGGCGCCGGGTGTAGTGGATGCCACCGCCTTGCGTGACCTGCATATCCGCCTGCGCGAAACGCCCAAGGCAGAGTAAGACGGACCCGAGGGCGCATCCACTGGATGCGCCTTTTTTCAAGGTCGAGATTTTTTATTGCCGGCCACTGCCACAAGGCAGGGCGGGCAACGTTTCAAAGAGCATAAAGAGAATTCGGAGCGAGTTATGGCGGGTCATTCCAAGTGGGCAAACATCAAGCACCGCAAAGAACGTCAGGATGCCAAGAAGGGCAAGATCTTCACCAAGTGGATTCGTGAACTGACCGTTGCCGCTCGTCAGGGCGGCGGTGATCCGGGCTCCAACCCACGTCTGCGCCTGGCGCTGGACAAGGCCCTCGGCGCGAACATGAGCCGCGATATCATCGATCGTGCGGTGGCCCGCGGTGCCGGTGCGGCCGACACCGACGATATGGTCGAGCTGAGCTACGAAGGCTACGGCCCCGGCGGCGTGGCGGTCATGGTCGAGTGCATGACCGACAACCGCAACCGTACCGCGGCGGCCGTGCGCCACGCGTTCAGCAAGTGTGGTGGCAACCTGGGGACCGACGGTTCCGTGGCCTATCTGTTCGAACGCAAGGGGCAATTGTCTTTCGCCCCGGGCATCGATGAAGACGCGCTGATGGAAGCGGCGATGGAAGCCGACGCCGATGACGTGGTCACCCACGAAGACGGCTCCATGGACGTGTTCACCTCGTTTGCCGGCTTCTATACGGTGCGTAACGCCCTCGATGCGGCGGGATTCAAGGCGGCGGACGCGGAAATCGTCATGTTGCCGACCACCAGTGCCGAGCTGGATCTTGAGGGCGCGGAGAAGGTGCTCAAGCTGATCGATATGCTCGAGGACCTGGACGACGTGCAGAATGTCTACTCCAATGCCGATATTCCCGAATCGGTAGCCGAACAGCTCGGCTGACCCAAACGCAGGCGCTATGACTTTAATTCTTGGTATCGACCCCGGTTCGCGCATCACCGGTTATGGTGTGGTGCGCGATACCGGGCGTGGCTGCGTCTACGTCGCCTCGGGCTGCATCCGCACCGGCAGTGGCGAACTGCATGAGCGTTTGCAGATCGTCTACCGCAGTGTCCGCGAAGTGATCCAGACCTACGGTCCGGTGACCATGGGCATCGAAAAGGTGTTCATGGCAAAAAACGCCGACTCGGCGCTCAAGCTCGGCCAGGCGCGGGGCGCGGCGATTGTCGCCGGTGCCGAGGAAAACCTCGAGATCGCCGAGTACACCGCGACGCAGGTCAAGCAGGCCGTGGCCGGCACCGGGGGCGCCAACAAGGAACAGGTGATGATGATGGTCATGCACTTGCTCAAGCTCACCACCAAGCCGCAAATCGACGCCTCGGATGCCCTGGCGATTGCCCTGTGCCATGCGCACACTCGTTCCAGCCTGTTGCCCCATGGCCTGGGCGCCGCACGTAGCCGTGGCGGTCGCCTGCGTCTCTGATAGCATCATCGCCTCAAACAATTTTGCTTGCCGATAGCGTCACGCCGGATAAGGTAGTGCGCTATCGTTCCGAGTCTTCAGCTACTGGTCTGGCCAGAAATAAGGATCTGATACGTGATTGGACGTTTGCGCGGCACCCTGGCAGAAAAACAGCCGCCGCACCTCATCCTTGATGTGAATGGCCTCGGCTATGAGCTGGAAGTGCCGATGACCACGCTTTATCGTCTGCCGTCGGTCGGCGAGCCGCTGACCCTGCACACGCATTTGGTCGTGCGCGAGGATGCCCAGTTACTCTATGGCTTCATCGGTCGGCGCGAGCGTGACTTTTTCCGCGAGCTGATCCGCCTCAACGGCGTCGGGCCGAAGCTGGCCCTGGCCTTGATGTCGAGCCTGGAAGTCGATGAGCTGGTGCGTTGCGTGCAGGCCCAGGACACCTCGGCGCTGGTGCGCGTGCCCGGTGTCGGCAAGAAGACTGCCGAGCGCCTGCTGGTGGAGCTCAAGGATCGCTTCAAGGCCTGGGAAACCGTGCCGAGCATGTTTGCCCTGGTGCCCAACCAACCGGACGGCGCACCTGCGCAGCCGGTGGCCAGTGCTGAAAGCGATGCGGTCAGTGCGCTGATTTCCCTGGGCTACAAGCCCCAGGAAGCGAGCAAGGCGGTGTCGGCCATCAAAGACAAAGGCCTGAGCAGCGAAGACATGATTCGTCGTGCCCTGAAGGGAATGATCTAAGTGATTGAAGCCGATCGTTTGATAACCGCCTCCGGCGGGCGTGACCGCGAGGAGGTCCAGGATCGCGCCATTCGGCCATTGAGCCTGGCCGAGTACATCGGCCAGCCGACGGTCAAGGAGCAGATGGAGCTGTTTATCCAGGCGGCGCGCGGGCGTGGCGAGTCCCTTGACCACACCCTGATCTTCGGTCCGCCGGGCCTGGGCAAGACCACCCTGGCCAATATCATCGCCCAGGAAATGGGCGTGTCGATCAAGAGCACCTCGGGGCCGGTGCTGGAGCGGGCCGGAGACCTGGCGGCGCTGCTGACCAATCTCGAACCCCACGATGTGCTCTTTATCGATGAAATCCACCGCCTGTCGCCTGTCGTCGAAGAGGTCCTGTACCCGGCGATGGAGGACTTCCAGCTCGATATCATGATCGGCGAAGGGCCGGCGGCGCGTTCGATCAAGCTCGATCTGCCACCCTTCACCCTGGTCGGTGCTACTACCCGCGCGGGCATGTTGACCAACCCGTTACGTGACCGCTTCGGTATCGTCCAGCGTCTTGAGTTCTATAGCACTGCAGATCTGGCAACTATCGTTACCCGTTCGGCGGGGATTCTGGGTTTGCCGCTGGACCCGGAAGGCGCGTTCGAGATCGCCCGACGGGCCCGGGGTACACCGCGGATCGCAAACCGCCTGTTGCGGCGGGTGCGTGATTTTGCCGAAGTGCGAGCCAAGGGTCATATCACCAAGGCGGTGGCGGACCTGGCCTTGAATCTGCTGGATGTCGACGAACACGGTTTCGATCACCAGGACCGGCGCCTGTTGCTGACCATGATCGAGAAGTTCGACGGTGGTCCGGTCGGGGTGGACAGCCTGGCGGCGGCGATCAGCGAGGAGCGGCACACCATTGAGGATGTGCTCGAACCTTACCTGATCCAGCAAGGCTACATCATGCGCACCCCCCGTGGACGGGTGGTGACCCGGCATGCCTATCTGCACTTCGGTTTGAATATTCCGTCGCGCTTGGGTGAGATGCCCGTGGTAGACGAGTTCCTTGATGCGTTGGACGAGTAAAAGCAGTATTGGGGCTGATTTATTCGTGGTTTGCGTTGTCCGAAGGGCACGTGTCACGAATCTTCATGCAAAAAGTCGTCGAAGGATGAAAAACAGTTGCCTGGCCGGATTGGCAACCTGAGGAGTAAGCACTAGAGTATGCGCGCGCAAAACGGGGTTCAGTCGTTCGCACATCGCTGTCGCGTTTATTACGAGGACACCGATGCCGGCGGCATCGTGTATTACGTCAATTACCTTAAGTTCATGGAGCGGGCTCGAACCGAGCGGCTACGGGCACTGGGCTTTGCCCAATCGTCGCTGGCAGGGGAGAACCTGTTGTTCGTCGTGCATTCCAGCGAAGCGCGTTACCACGCGCCGGCGCGATTGGACGATGAGCTGTTGATCAGCGCCGAGGTGATCGAGCTGAACCGTGCGAGCCTGCGCTTCAAGCAGCAGGTCAGGCGTGCTGATGATGAAACGCTGCTCTGTGAAGGGCGGTTCCTGGTGGCCTGTGTGCGCGCCGATAGTTTAAAACCCCGGGCCATTCCAGAAGCCTTGCGTTCGGCCTTTGCCGACACAAGCGGCGCGGGTACTCACTTAGAGCAGGAGATAAAGCGTGGAAGCTAACGTCGTCGACCATTCCTCCATGTGGAGCTTGGTCAGCAATGCCAGCATCGTGGTGCAATTGGTCATGCTGATCCTGTTGGCCGCCTCGGTCACCTCATGGGTCATGATTTTTCAGCGCAGCAACCTGCTGCGCGCCGGTCGCCGGGCCCTGGAGAGCTTCGAGGAGCGCTTCTGGTCGGGTATCGACCTGTCCAAGCTCTACCGTCAGGCCGGCAGCAACCCGGATCCGGACTCGGGCGTGGAACAGATCTTCCGTGCCGGCTTCAAGGAGTTTTCCCGTCTGCGCCAGCAACCGGGCGTTGATCCGGAAGCGGTCATGGAAGGCGTCTCGCGTGCCATGCGCGTGGCCATCTCCCGCGAAGAAGAAAAGCTCGAGCAGAGCCTGCCGTTCCTCGCCACCGTCGGTTCCGTCAGCCCGTACATCGGCCTGTTCGGTACCGTCTGGGGGATCATGAACTCCTTCCGTGGCCTGGCTACCGCCCAGCAGGCGACCCTGGCCACCGTGGCCCCGGGCATTTCCGAAGCACTGGTGGCTACGGCGATCGGCCTGTTCGCGGCGATTCCGGCAGTTATCGCCTACAACCGCTTCGCGGCCCGTGGCGAGACCCTGATCAGCCGTTACTACACCTTCGCCGATGAGTTCCAGGCGATCCTGCACCGCAAAGTGCACACCAGCGAAGAGTGAGCAGGTAAATCCCCATGGCCCGAGTTCGCCACAAACGCAAGCCGGTCGCCGAGATGAACGTGGTGCCCTACATCGACGTGATGTTGGTGCTGCTGGTTATCTTCATGGTGACCGCGCCGATGCTCAATCAGGGCGTGAAGGTTGATCTGCCCAAGGTTTCCAGCGAAGCCTTGCCGCAGGACAACAACACCCAGGTCCTGACCATCTCGATCAAGGCTGACAAGACCTATTACTGGAACCTTGGCAGTGAAGTCGACACCGAAAAACAGCAGGACAGGGCCATGACCCTGCCGCAGATGACCGACGCGGTGACCAAGATCATCCGTGCCGGCACCGAAGGCGGCAAGCGTACCCAGGTGTTCATTCGCGGTGACAAGACCGTTGACTATGGTTCCGTCATGGGTGCCATGGGCGGTCTGCAGAAGGCCGGCGTCGGTAATGTTGGCTTGATTACCGAGGCCCCCTGATGCACCAACAGCGAGAGCCGTCCGCGTCGGAAAGCTACTTCTGGCCGAGCGTCTGGGCGATTGGCCTGCATATCCTGATCTTTGGCATGCTGTTCGTCAGCTTTGCCATGACGCCGGATCTGCCGGAGGCCAAGCCGATTGTCCAGGCGACCCTGTATCAGCTGAAATCGAAAAGTCAGGCGACCACCCAGACCAATCAGAAGATTGCGGGTGAGGCGAAGAAATCCGCCGCACGCCAGACCGAAGTCGAACAGATGGAACAGAAGAAGGTCGAGCAGGAAGCGATCAAGGCTGCGGAACAAAAGAAAGAGGAAGCGGCTCAAAAGGCCGATGAAGCCAAGAAGTCCGACGAGGCCAAGAAAGCGGACGAGGCTAAAAAGGCCGATGAGGCCAAGAAAGCCGACGACGCGAAGAAGGCTGCCGAGGCGAAAAAGGAATTGGCCGATATAGCCAAGAAGAAAGCCGACGACGAAGCCAAGAAGGCCGCTGAAGAAGAGGCCAAGCAGGCCGCTGACGACGCGAAGAAGAAAATCGTCGAAGACGCCAAGAAAAAAGCGGCCGAAGACGCGAAGAAGAAATCCGAAGCTGACGAGGCGAAGAAGAAAATCGCCGAAGACGCGAAGAAGAAAGCGGCTGCCGATGCTGCGAAGAAGAAATCGCAGGATGCGGCGCGTAAATCTGCCGAAGAGAAAAAGGCCCAGGCCCTGGCAGACTTGCTTTCCGACACGCCGCAGCGCCAACAGGCCCTGGCTGATGAGCAGGGTGATGAAACGGCGGGCAGTTTCGATGATCTGATTCGTTCCCGGGCGGCAGAAGGGTGGGCACGTCCTCCTTCGGCGCGTAAAGGGATGACGGTGGTGTTGCAAATCGGCATGTTGCCGGACGGCACGGTGACTTCGGTCACGGTGGCCAAGACCAGCGGCGATGGCCCGTTTGACGCCTCGGCGGTAGCGGCGGTCAAGAATATTGGTCGTTTGACGGAAATGCAGGGAATGAAACCGAGCGACTTTGCTCCCTATCGTTCCTTCAAGATGACATTCACACCTGAGGATCTAGCCTTGTGAGAAACCTTCTTCGAACAATGCTTGTCGTGATCTGCTGCCTGGCAGGGATGGCGATGGCGGATGAAAAGAACATTCTGGTTACCAGCGGCAGCGATCGGGCCACGCCCATCGCGGTCGTACCGTTCGGCTGGCAGGGCGGTAGCGTCCTGCCGGACGACATGGCCCAGATCATCAGCGACGACCTGCGTAACTCCGGTTACTACTCGCCGATTCCGAAACAGAACATGATCAGCCTGCCGACCCAGGCCAGCGAAGTCATCTACCGTGACTGGAAGGCCCTGGGCGCCCAGTACATCATGGTCGGCAGCATTGTTCCGGCCGGCGGTCGCCTGCAGGTGCAGTACGCACTGTTCAACGTCGCCACCGAGCAGCAAGTGCTGACCGGCAGCGTCTCGGGCACGGTCGATCAGTTGCGCGACATGTCGCACTACATCTCCGACCAGTCGTTCGAAAAACTCACCGGCATCAAGGGTGCGTTCTCCACACGCATGCTCTATGTCACGGCTGAACGCTTCTCGGTGAACAACACCCGCTACACCCTGCAACGCTCGGACTATGACGGTGCACGCGCAGTGACCCTGCTGCAATCGCGCGAGCCGATCCTGTCGCCGCGTTTCGCCCCGGATGGCAAGCGTATCGCCTATGTGTCGTTCGAACAGAAGCGTCCGCGCATCTTCGTCCAGCACATCGACACCGGTCGTCGTGAGCAGATCACCAACTTCGAAGGCCTCAACGGTGCACCGGCCTGGTCGCCGGACGGTAATCGCCTGGCGTTCGTGCTGTCCAAGGACGGCAACCCGGACATCTACGTGATGGACATGGCTTCGCGCCAGATGAGTCGCGTCACCAGCGGCCCGGGCATCAACACCGAACCGTTCTGGGGCAAGGATGGCTCGACCATCTACTTCACCTCCGATCGCGGCGGCAAGCCACAGATCTACAAGACCAGCGTCGGTGGCGGCGGTGCGGAGCGCGTGACCTTTATCGGTAACTACAACGCCGCGCCGAAGCTGTCGGCAGATGAGAAGACCCTGGTGATGATTCACCGCCAGGACGGCTTCACCAATTTCCGTGTGGCGGCCCAGGATTTGCAGCGTGGGACAGTAAAAATACTGACAGACACCAACCTTGATGAGTCAGCCACTGTCGCACCCAACGGCACCATGGTAATCTACGCCACCGCCCAGCAGGGCCGGGGAGTCTTGATGCTCGTGTCCATCAATGGACGCGTAAGGCTCCCGCTTCCTACCGCTCAAGGCGAAGTCAGAGAACCTTCCTGGTCCCCTTACCTGAACTGACGCGGCGCTTTACGATTTTGCTTAACACACTGGGGTTCATTAGGAGTTTTACGATGGAAATGCTGAAGTTTGGTAAATTTGCTGCGCTGGCTCTGGCCATGGCTGTAGCTGTAGGTTGCTCGTCCAAAGGCGGCGACAATGCCGGTCAAGGCGCTGTAGATCCAAACGCTGGTTACGCCGCTAACACCGGTGCAGTTGATGGTTCCCTGAGCGAAGAAGCTGCTCTGCGCGCTATCACCACTTTCTACTTCGAATACGACAGCTCGGACCTGAAGCCAGAAGCCATGCGCTCCCTGGACGTTCACGCCAAGGACCTGAAAGCTAGCGGCGCTAAAGTCGTTCTGGAAGGTAACACCGACGAACGTGGTACTCGCGAGTACAACATGGCACTGGGCGAGCGTCGTGCGAAAGCCGTTCAACGCTACCTGGTACTGCAAGGTGTTGCTCCAGGTCAGCTGGAACTGGTTTCCTACGGTAAAGAGCGTCCAGTTGCTACTGGCCACGACGAGCAGTCCTGGGCTCAAAACCGTCGCGTCGAACTGCGTAAGTAATTCGTCATGCGAACGTGCCGTCGTGCTGTAACTGTTTTGGCTCTCAGCCTTATGCCGCTTGCGGCGTGGGCTGCGGTTCCTGTGGTCGATAACAACTCCGGCAACAATAGCGGTGGGAGTTATCCGCCTGCGGGTTACGGTACGAACGGCGCCTATGCCGGGGGAGGGGTTTCGACCCCTGTCTCGGCACAGGGCGAGCTGTTCAATCAATTGCAACGCATGCAGGAACAACTCGCGCAGCAACAAGGCGTGATCGAAGTTCTGCAAAACGATGTAGCGCGCATGAAGCAGGAAAACCTGGAGCGATACCAGGATCTTGATCGGCGCATAGGCAGTGGCGGCGCTCCGGCGGCTGCGGCTCCTGATAATTCTGCAACCGGTGGCGATGTCAACGCCGCCGCCGGTGCTGCACCTGCTGCCCAGGCCCCCGCGGCCAGCAGCGAGCCGGGTGATCCGGCCAAGGAAAAGCTCTACTACGACGCTGCCTTCGACCTGATCAAGGCCAAGGACTTCGACAAGGCCAGCCAGGCGTTCAGCGCTTTCCTGCGCAAGTACCCCAACAGCCAGTACGCCGGCAACGCGCAGTACTGGTTGGGCGAAGTGAACCTGGCCAAGGGCGACCTGCAAGGCGCCGGCCAGGCGTTTGCCAAGGTCAGCCAGCTGTATCCCAAGCACGCCAAAGTGCCGGATTCGCTGTACAAGCTGGCGGACGTAGAGCGTCGCCTGGGTCATACCGACAAGGTCAAAGGTATTCTGCAGCAGGTGGTTTCCCAATATCCGGGGACTTCCGCCGCGCAGTTGGCACAGCGCGATCTGCAGCGTATGTGACGGCCGACGGCCTGCTTGAAGAAACCCGCGCTTGTCGCGGGTTTTTTCGTTAGAATTCACGCCCTTTTTTATGAAACACGCTGTCCTGGACTGTGCGATTGCAGGTTCATGGCGGTGCCTGACTGAGGCGGACGGCCTGTTTAGCTGTTACGCCCGTGGCGACTATGCAAGACACATTGAGAATCACCGAAGTTTTTTACTCGTTGCAGGGTGAAACGCGGACGGCTGGGCTGCCCACCGTTTTCGTGCGCCTGACCGGTTGCCCGCTGCGCTGCCAGTACTGTGACAGTGCCTACGCTTTCAGCGGTGGCACCCTCATGACCCTGGACAGCCTCCTGACCCAGGTGGCCGATTACCGTCCGCGTTATGTCTGCGTGACCGGCGGCGAACCGCTGGCCCAGCCCAATGCCATTCCCTTGCTCAAGCAGCTCTGTGACGCCGGTTACAGCGTGTCCCTGGAAACCAGTGGCGCCCTGGATATCTCTGCGGTGGACACCCGGGTCAGCCGCGTGCTCGACCTGAAGACGCCGGGCTCGAAGGAATCGCATCGCAACCGCTACGAGAACATCGATCTGCTGACCCCCAACGACCAGGTCAAATTTGTGATCTGCTCGCGGGAGGACTATGACTGGGCGGTGTCCAAGCTGATTCAGTACGGTCTGGAAAAGCGTGCCGGCGAAGTCCTGTTCTCGCCGAGCCACCACGATCTGCCGGCCCGTGAGTTGGCCGACTGGATCGTTGCGGACAACCTGCCGGTGCGGCTGCAGATGCAGTTGCACAAATATCTATGGAATGACGAGCCGGGGCGCTGATATGACCACCCAAGCAAGCACTGACAAGAAAGCGGTAATCCTTCTCTCCGGCGGCCTGGATTCGGCCACCGTGGTGGCCATGGCGCGCGCCGAGGGCTACAGCTGCTACACCATGAGCTTCGACTACGGCCAGCGGCACCGTGCCGAGTTGCAGGCGGCCGAACGGGTGGCCCGTGACCTCGGGGCGGTCGAGCACAAGGTGATTGGCTTGAACCTCAACGGCATCGGTGGCTCGGCCCTGACCGACAGCAGCATCGATGTGCCCGAGACGCCGGGCGAAGGTATTCCGGTGACCTACGTGCCGGCGCGCAACACGGTGTTCCTGTCGTTGGCCCTTGGCTGGGCCGAGGTGCTCGGTGCCCGGGATATCTTTATCGGCGTCAACGCGGTGGACTATTCCGGTTACCCGGACTGCCGTCCCGAGTTCGTCGAGGCGTTCGAAACCCTGGCCAACCTCGCGACCAAAGCGGGTGTCGAGGGTAATGGTTTCCGTATCCAGGCGCCGCTGCAGAACCTCAGCAAGGGCGATATCGTCCAGGCCGGTATCAAACTCGGAGTCGACTATTCCCTGACGGTATCCTGCTATCAAGCGGATGCTAACGGCTTTGCATGTGGGAAATGTGACAGTTGCCGACTGCGTGCTGAAGGCTTCGCAGCGGCCGGAATCAGTGATCCGACACGTTATTTTTGATTTTTTTCATTTAAGGTGTTGAATTACCGTTAGAAATCAGTATTATACGCGCCACCACACAGCGGGTCGTTAGCTCAGTTGGTAGAGCAGTTGGCTTTTAACCAATTGGTCGTAGGTTCGAATCCCACACGACCCACCATATTTGTTGTAGAAGAAAATCCGGAATGCCCACGAAAGTGAGGAGTTCCGGATTTTTTTTGCCTACAAAATGGCACGTTGAGCGGTTCTGAAGTCGTAAAGGGCGCAACACTTACTTGCTGACATGCAGCCGTCTGCCTCGAACATTAGTTTCGAGTTGGCGTGATGTCAATATGGAACACTCGACTTGCAGGAGCGAGGCTAGAGCGTTTTGTCAATCTGCAGCTTGTCTGCCCTGCAGAATCTCTGAGCACGCTGGGACCTTTCCCAAAGGTCTGACAGACTATTCTTGACGCGTATTTGTTGAATTTTAGGCAGCCGCGTATGTCCAGACAGACAGTGCCGGTTCTCATGCCTGTTAGCTGCTACAGCGATCCTGCAATGGGCTGCATCAGCCCCAGCTGTAGCTCTTGATACCCACCCTGCTGATCATCAGCGTGAACAACACGGACGACTCAGACCCCTCATCCATGGATGGGGGCTGGGGTATGCCGAGATCCTCCCACCAGGTACCTGGACCATCCCATGTGAGCTCGTGACTGAGGCCGGTACCGACTGGGAGAATGGCCTGCTCCAGTGAATATCGTTCTGAACTGATGCTGGCGACTTGAGTCAGCAGTTTGGAGACTGGCGGTGATTCAGGCGGTAGCAGCAGGGAGGGGGGGGCCCCGACCACCTCAATTGCCGCCGGCGCCGGTGGGACCTCCGGTATGTGGGGTATGAGCGGTGGCTCGCCAGGATCGGGCAAGGTATTGGCCGGGGAGGCGGGAATGTGTTCGTCGACGCGTCTTTCGAACGCAATTGCTCCCTGGGCCAGGCTGCGCTCATGAAGTACGGCGCGCATGTGATCGTAATCGACCTCGATGTAACTCAAGGTGGTCGCGATATTCGAATGGTTCAGCAGGTTCTTGGTCAGGTGGATATTGCGCTCGGGCTGCCTCATCAGGTCGGTGGCCAGGGTATGCCTGAACCGGTGCGGGGTCATGCGCACCCCAAGCGACGTGGTCAGCTTGCGATACATGCCCTCAACTTGGTCGATATTCATGACCTTGGATCGATAGTGTCTGGAGAACCGGTTGACGTTGAACAACTGATCGCCAGGAGCGAAGCCAATTTCATCTGCGGCATCCAGCAAGCGCCGTATGTGCGGTTCCAGGCCCGCCATGATCGGTATGGAGAATTCGCGGTGTGTCTTCTCCGTATCGGCCTCTACCCGAATCAGTTTGTTGAGCCAGTCGATGTCCTGGTAGCGAAGCGTCAGCAGCGCGTTCAGTCGAATGCCCGTGTAGTAGAACATCTCGAAGGCAGCCAGCCAGAACCAGGCTGGGGTGACTTTGCTGCGTTTTTTCGAGCAGCGCTCTTCCGAAACCATTGCCTTGAGCCAATCACGCGCAATCTTTATCGCGTCACGGGCGATCGTCTTGCTCGGTCGCTTCGGCGGAATCACCGCGGTTTTCTTGAACGGGTTGGTCGTCGTATGGGTTAGTAAACCCTGTTCCAGGGCATAACCCCAGACAGTGCGCAGATGGTTGGAGTAGGTGTTCCAGCTCTGCTTCGACAGGCCGTTCTCCAGAAGCGCCCTTCGGCATCCAAGAACGCCGCGGTGATCGATGTCTTCCGCCGCGATCTCTGTACCGAAATACCTGAGCAACGCTCGGGTGGACGCCAGGTAGATTTTTCCGCTCGACTCCCTCAGGTCGTGAGTGAAGATGTAATCCTTGGCCAGTTCCAGTGGAGCGGTCATTCAGAGCCCTCCGCTGATCCAGAGATCAGACTCAAGCTCACATTGTCGAAGGGCAATTCGTTGAACACGGTCAGGGGATCGATCAGCAAGTATCCCTTGAGCTTCTTTGTACTGCGCGGACCGATGACGTTGCAGGTCCAGATATTGAGGCTCTTGTCTGTCTTTCGATGAAGTTTCAGTTTTTCAAAGCTTCGCTGCACCAGTTGCCAAGCTTCCACTTTTTGGGCCTTTGCCTGTGCTTCGATGGCAGGGAACTCCTGTACGAAACGCTTGAAAATTCCTGGTGTTACCAACATTGCGGTTCCCGTCACGGTATGCACAAGTGCCTTTGTGTCGTTGATGATGATTCGCCGGGAGACGAGGCCATTCCTTAACCATTCAACAAATCCCTGACCCAGCTCGATCTTATGGCTCGGCATCGGAGCCATATCTTCGGTGCTCGCTACAGGTTCACTTCCCGCGACTGAAGGCTCGATTGGCTGGATTTCTTCCAGTTTCGAAGGTGCGGTCTGTGCCGCTGAGAGTGGATCCTCTGGGTGGCCTTCTAGTGGCGCTGTGATATTACCCAGGAGGGCCATAAGCGCGTCAATTTCAGCAGGATCATTGGTGGGGGGGGCTGAAGGCTTTAGTACAGGGGCTGAAACGTTTGTAGTGTGGAGCGCTGGACCAGTGCTGTTGCTTTCTGGTAGGCCCGGGTCGAGGGATTGTTTGACCTCCTGTGGCTCCTCGGTGGTTGAGCCAGCATCGACTTCCAAGGTGCCCGAATAAACCGGGGGGCGGTCAGTCACATCATTCCAGATCAGTGCCGGCGACAGCTTGAGTAAGGTGAATGTGTTGCGCCAGCCATTCCCGTTGTCGATCGTGGCCCTCCAGATTGCTTTGTCTTGGGCATTGGTCTGGATGACTCCCTGATCCTGGAGCATGTTGAAGAACGGTGCATTCGAAGTAGGGACTCCATCGACACCCTGTGTCAGCAGATAGGCACGTAGCTGATCGGCTATCGGCTTGCTGACCAGCCATAAGGCGTCCTGAGCCAGCCATCCATCTGAAGGTCCGTCAGGTTGGTTCAGCTTGAATTTGTCGCGTACCAGATAGCGCAGGCCATCTGCCAACTGCCGTTGCAAGGATTGCTTGGGCGCGACCAGCGCTCGAGCAGGATTGCCGCCAAGCTCCTGGGCAACTGACGCCCGGTCGGCCTGTACCACGATTTCACCCAGAATGCCGGCGTTCTCGTATTGGCCGGCCAGGATGAAGATCAACTGCGACCACACTTCAGGAAAGTCGCTGAGCCAGTCCAAGATGTCCGGTGTGAGCACCTGTGCATAGATCAGCGCGGCCGCTGCGCCGTGGAGCTGGTAATTGCGTCCCTTCACATAGCGGAATCGGTAGGGACGGGTTATGGGACCGTGCCACGGGTGCCAGGTCTTGCCGCCCTGCAGCTCGATATGCACGTCGACGGCGATTTTCCCGAGGTCGTGAATCAGTGCCCCATATGCCGCCGCCGCAGTCCAGGCTTCGGCCTGTGCCGATTGCGACTCCGGTGGTGCGCCGATCGGCAGTAGGTAGGTCTGTCGGATCTTCAAGGCATAGGCGACGATTTCCAGGCCGTGGTCAAGCATGCCGCCGGGGTGCGCGTGGTGGTGGTTTTCCGAAGCAGGGAGCTGCTGGACCAATTCCGCGTAGCGCTCAAGTGGACGTCGGTAAAGCTCGACAAACTGCTGGCGGGATAACGATGCGCGCTGCCAGATGTTTTCCAGTAGTTTTTGACGACGCGGAGTCGCAAGTAGCTCCAGGCCTTGGGCGGGTTGTAGGTAGCCGCTAGGTGAGGGGGCCGCGGTAGCTTGGGCTTTGCCGCGCCGGAAGATTGAGAACATGGCCAACTCCACGAAAGATTCATGGGGCGGGCTTTTCCTCTATCTGGAGGGTGTTGCTCAATGGGAAAGCATCATCAGCAGCGAATAGTATTTTTGATGGCTTAATGATGTCGCAAGGCATGACAGTCTGAGCTGTGTGGAAAACAAGCTTCCATGGAGCTAGGATCTTGGGGCGGTTCACACGTTCTTGCCCAGCAGGGCAAGATTGACCCCTTAGTCAGTTTGGAAAAGCACCGGCCACAACCGTGACGGAAAAAACGCTGCCATGAGGACAGCTATGACCCAACTTGATAGCAGAATCAGCTTGACCTTCCGTTCCAACCTTGCAGCAATCACCACGCTGATGGAGGCTGGGCACCATACCCATGCAATTGCCCTAATTTATTCGGCGATCGACCACATGTCTTGGCTGAACACAACTGGCGAGCCAGGTGGTCGAGGCTTTAAGGATTGGGTGCACCGATTTTTGTTCAATGGCGACACTTTTGACTTCAACGCTGAGGACCTGTGGGCGGCAAGATGCGGCCTCCTTCATACGGGAGCCGCGGAGTCCGATCTTTACAGGGGCGGTAGCGCGAAGCTGGTCTATTACGTCCTCGGTGAATCACTACCGGATGAAGGCATGCTCAATCCCGTACTGACGGCGCATGGCATCGCTCGCAGCCAAGTCGTGATCGTGGACTACTACTGGCTCTCGACAGGATTCGTTGATGCATTGAGCCGCTTTCAAGATCACTTACTGGCAGACGTAGCGGCACATACTCGGGCCGCCGAAAAAGCAGCATTGCAGATGGTTTTCCAAGTCTCCAGCGGCGTCTCCAGATGATCGAGGAAAAGTGCTCCAGATTCACCACAGCTACAGCCTAGAACTGGGGCCAAGCGCGTAGGAGGACGCTCACCTAGCATCCTCGAAAACAGACAGGGAATCGTTTTATGAGGGATTCATTTTCGAAGCGTCACGGTTTTGCATCTGTCCAAGAGGCAGAAATCACCATCCGCGAAGATGCACCGCAGGAGTTGAAGGAATACCTGATTCAGCTCGTTTATGAGTGCCGCCTGGAGCCGTCAGACCTACGTGAAATCATCTGCCAAGCCCTGAAAGTTCTGGCCAATAAGCAGAACTGGAGCGAGCGGCCCAACATCCACCAAGAAAACGTGCAGCTGTTGAGCGAGTGTAAATGGTTCAAGGTGTATGACGTGATCGAGCGCGTAGCTGAATGTCTCCGCCAGAGGAACTACCCCCAAGGTGTGTACCAGTACTTCACTGAAGAGTTGAACGAGTTTTTTGTTGAGCATGGCATTGGGTGGAAGCTGCTCGATGGTCGTGTCGAGATCCGAGGTCCGGAGTCGTTTGAAGTGATCCTAAGATCGGCCAGGGAAACGGAGCTGCAAGCCGGGCACCACACGGCTAGCAGCGAGTTGCACGAGGCAATCTCTGATCTCTCGCGACGGCCAGCACCTGATCCTACAGGGGCCATACAGCATGCAATGGCTTCGCTGGAATGTGTCGCCAGGCAGCTTACCGGTGATCATCAAGCAACTCTTGGGAAGATCATGAATGATAATCGCATGCTCATCTCACCCCCTTTAGACCAAGCGGTGATCAAGACCTGGGCGTATGCGTCGGAGTTCGGCCGGCACCTTCAGGAAGGGAGGGAACCATCCTTTGAGGATGCCGAATTGGTCGTCGGTTTGTGCGCTTCGGTGAGCAACTATCTGATCAAGAAGTCGAATGCTCAGTGATGGCGTTGGGCGTGGGCTTTCCCGACGAACAAAAGCGTAGCGAATCCGTGCAAGTAGGAAAAATATTATGACTGAAATTTTGCTGATGATTATTGCTAGCTTGTTGGCGGTGATGTGCATCCTAGGCGTAGGGATTTTACTTAATGTTTCCCGAGTCAAGTCTGGAATTTCATCGCTCATTCAGGTCATGGCTGCTCTTCACGACGATAATGAGAATAGGTTTAAAGAGAGTTTCGAGTGGACGAAAGCTAACTTGGAGCAACTGGCCGGGACATCCATTGCCATTGAGCAGAGCATCTCGGATATCAAATATGTTACTGATGTGATTTATCGGTACAAATTGCCAAATGCGGCTGAGAGACGACTCTTGGATCAGATTGAAATCGACAACGACGTTTCGACCGGAATCATGAGTGCTGGCAAGGGGGAAACCTGAACGGTCTTACCCAAACACGCAAGCCAATCGAAGGATCGTTGCCCAATCAGTCGGCCATCGTGCGGGCTCTAGCATCGTTAGAGCGGGAGTGTGAATGCCTTTTGCTTCAAGCCCTTTCAGGTAGGGCTTTTACCCTTCTGGACCATTCCATTCGCTTTTCGAGAACCCTTTCCCTTTGGACCATTTGCTCCATCAATCATCGGGAAGATGCAGCCTGGCCTCCATTGCGTCATGTAGCAGCCGAACAACCTCAATGACCTGGTCGTCGGCCAATCGGTAGAACATGACGTGCCGAGGCCTTTGCACCATGCCATTTGATGTGGCTGCGCGCTTGCGGGAGTGGCACAGATGAAAGCTTCTCAGGCCGGGAGTGATCTCGTCACGCAGACTGCTACCGATCCTATTCGGCACTGTAGCCAGGTCCTCGATCGCTGTGCGGATAAGCTCCCCGTACCTGAGCCGAGCCGTTGTGCCGAACTGCACCTGCGAATGCCTCAGAATATCGGTGATGTCCGCTAAAGCGGTGTCGGTGATTCGGTACTGCACCATGCTCAGTGTTTCTCGGCGACGGAGAGGGAGGCGGCTTCGCCAATGTCTGCCAGCAGCCTGCCCAGGCCTTCACTATCTACCTCCACAAATCGACCCTGCTCCAGATCCATCAGTCCGATCGAGGTGGCATGTCTCAGGGCTTCTACTTTGGCGGCTTCTTCCGCTTCGCGCTGCTCCAGGAGACGGAGGCCTTCGCGCAGTACCTCACTGGCGTTCTGGTAACGACCAGAGAGCACCAGGTCGTTGACGACCTGTTCCAGGTGGTCGGTTAGGACGACATTTCGAGTAGCCATGGTGTGCTCCAGTGGTGGGAGGAAGGGACGCTTTTCGATGTTGGCATATTATGCCAGCAGGCTTGCAAGTTCGCCAAATCCGGCGTATATCTGATATCAGGACGCCTCTATGAGAAAGGGCAAAGGAGACATCACCATGACCGTACAGAGCTCTCAGGGACTTGCAAGCCGCTTGGGCTATGGCCTTGGTCGAGGTGTGCGGTTTTTCCTGGCGGATGAAAACGTGGTGCTTCGTTGGACAAAGAGACTGGTGCTTTTTGCTGCAATCCTGTTTTTTTCGACAGTACTCTTTCACTGGCTTGCTGGCGCGATCATGACGATGGTGAGCTTTGGGCTTATTCTGTGGGCGGCTGTGAAAGGAGATGCGTCTGTTCTTCTCAGTTCATCTGATTCTGAGTGTTGGGGGGGCCAAGATCATAACGAGAGCCTTCATCAAGATCACCAAGAACAGGCAATCTGGCGAGATGGACCTGAAGGTTGGGGATATTACAGAGTCGATGATGTGCGTCTTGATTTCTGACTATTGATACAAAAAAGGAGGACACAGTCCTCCTTTTTATTAGCTCTTTCCGCCGACCGAACCAATAGCTTGTTTTCCAATGGAACCGCCAGTAGCTCCGGCTTTTTCCACTGGTTGTGAACCACGCGATAGCCCATCAAGAACACCACCTGCTTGAAATCCGGCCCATGCTAGGGCTGTCATCCAGAAGAGGGGTAAAATGATGAACATTGATCCCATGACGAAATTGAGAATTGCGTCCTGTGTAGCTGTGTTCAATCCCATTACCGGATCGAAACTAAGGTGCGGTGAGCCTGAGCCGTAGAGTGCGTCCAGGATCGTGCTGTCGACCCACCGGGCGAGTTGAAACCAGAAATCGACGAATATAAGTGAGAAGAAGACGACACTCATCGTCATGGCTATCTTCAATTGATATGCACCGATGATCAGGACTATCGGGATGCAAATCACCATTGCCATTTTCAAGAAGGCCATAATCATTGGCAGTGCTTGGCGAACCATATCCATTGCTGGGAAATAGCCTAATGCTCCCAGCGCAACGCCTAACGTTCCCCCTGCACGAGCAGCACCATTCCAAACGGTCCCTCCGATCTGTCCGCCATAATCGGTGTAGACGTCGCCTTGGACCTGACTGGTGGGGGACACCAGTTGCCGAATGACTGCCTCGTTGACCTGATCAGACGACAGCCACTTTGCCCAGCCAAGCAATTTTGTCATCAGGTCTGGATCTACCTGGGCCTGCAGTCGATCTTTCAAGCCAATGCTTCCGTCGGACCACCATTGCTTGCAGGTCGGATATCCGCCGCCGCCCGTGACCTCGGGTAGTCCTGCATCCCGGGTTGCGTTGTAGGGCCATGAGGTTCGTGGTGTCTTGGAGTAGTCGGTGTCGTAGTAGCCCGCCGTGTTGAGGAAGAAGTGCGAGCCGATCCAGCTCAGATCCTGCAGCGTATCGGACTTGCTGGCGGCAGATCCGAGATCCGGTTGTCGCATGAACAACCGTGCCCTGGAGGGGCCGTAGCAGTCATGGGTGAAATCCGCGACCTCCTGGGCAAGCAGGGGATTATTGATGCGAGAGCTGTCGACCTCCATGCGCATCTGCCTCAGGTCGGTCCCGCACGGAATCGCAGCGACGGCACCGTTGGTGAATGCCTTGGACAGCGCATGCATGAAAGCCCACCAGACAGGCATCTGTGCGCTCTTGCCGGCCAGAGAGCTGAATGACGTGTTCCAACCTGTGTCTGTCGGCGCCGGTAGGTTGTACTGACATTGCTGTGCCCGGGTTTGATCAAATTGCAGCGTGTCGAAGCTCACGTTCACGGCCGGAACGCCGCATAGCGCCACGACTACGTACCCGACATAGATGCTGGTCTCGATTCTGGCCAGGGAGAGAACGCCCTTATTGCCCTCATCCGCGCCTTCACCGCGGACCTTGAGCCATTCTCGTATCACGATGATTGCGAAGGGCAGGGCGAACAGTCCCGTGTCCTGGATCATGTCCCAGATGCCGTTGTTGATGATCCAGCCGACCAGGGTCAGGTAGTACTCAAGGTAATCATTGGTATACAGGGTCACAGCCCACCCCCTCGCTGAAGCAGTACTTTGCTCAGCTCAATCAGCAATACCAGCAGAACTACCAGGATCTCTACCCTCAAGAAACGCACTTGGAAGCCGGGCTCGGGTAGGCGAGCCTTGAGTTTGAGCCAGGCCACCGTCAGCGCGGTATAGAGCACCAGGCGCCAGGCCAGAAGGTACCAGTAATGGTTCGAGCGCCATTCTTGCCACTGCTGCAGGTTGTTGAAGAGTTGAAGAAACACAGCATTCAGCAGAACGACCAGGAGTGTCATGGCCACTAAGACGGCCAGACTGATCAAAATGCCACGGCCGAGCCGACGGAGGAGCGAGTGCGCGGGGGCAATGACAGGATCCTGAATATCGGTCATGGTCAATGCCTCACTGCCGGCTCTTGGCCGGTGACTGCAACTGATTCAGACGGTCCGTTTCCGGATCTCCCTGGAACACACCGCGCGAATTTTCAGCTCGAGCTTTGGCGCGGTCGATGATAGTCATCGGCGAGTTCTTCGCGAGCTGCTGACGCATGTCCAGCTCGATCTTCAGATTGCCGATTTCCTGCTGCAGTGATGAGCTCTGTTGGTTGACTGCCTGGAGCGCAAGGTCATTGGCTGCGACGTTGGGTTCTTTGCTACCGGCCGACAATGTGCGTTGTAGAACCAGGGCCTTCTCCAGGACGTCGGAGAGCGCGACCTCTGAGGCCAGCCGGCGGGCCAGGACGTCCTGGTCACGTTCATCCTTTAGTGCGGCAACGACGCCACGAGTGATGGGTAGTGAGTCACTGCTCGCAGCGGCCAGATTCTCCGCAGACATGGGCTTGTTGCCGGTCAGCAGATCCTGCAGCGCCTGCAGTTTGGTGTCGTAGGTTTCCTGGATCAGTGGGGTGAGACCTACGCCGGCGGCGGTGACGGTTTTAGGGCAACTGTCACAGGTCTGTTGTTGCTGCTCGCCCAGGACACGGTTGGCGAAGGTGCTGGCTTCCTGGGGGGAGGCCCAGACATTGCACACCAGGCCGTTGCTGCAGGTGTCCTTACTGATTGATGAGGTATCGGTGGCCGCACGTTTGTTCAGCAGGTTGTAACCCGCCTTTGTTACGTCTCCAACAATGCGGATCGGCTGCTGGCCAGAGCCACCAGCTCGAT
Organism: Pseudomonas gingeri; assembly: GCF_013386165.1. Classification (GTDB taxonomy): domain Bacteria; phylum Pseudomonadota; class Gammaproteobacteria; order Pseudomonadales; family Pseudomonadaceae; genus Aquipseudomonas; species Aquipseudomonas gingeri_C. The sequence goes on from NZ_JACAOS010000001.1 coordinate 735,538, forward strand.
CACCGCCCACCCATGTGACACCATCGTTGCCACCTTTCTTTTCGACTTGTTCAACGGTGGATACTGCATCGGTATTCGTCGTCAGAGCCTGGCTCATTGCCTGGCCTTCGGCGATTTTCCCCCAGCCCATTTGACCGCCAGCGATGTCCGCCATCTTCTCGCCGATTGCTCGGCAGGTACCTTTGGAGCGGTCAAAGTCGAGTCGAGCCTGCAGAATGCCGTTGGTGATCAGGTTGTAGAGCGCTGGGTTTGCCCGCTGGAGAATCAGTGCCGGCAGAGAGGCTACGGCACCGGTGGCGTTCGAAAGCACCGAGGTCATGATGTTCTGGAATCCGGACGTGGCTCCGTTCAATTGGTTTTCCAGAGTGTTGCTCAAGTTCATGTTTCCGCAGACCAGGTTGTTGTTCCAACCTCCGCCGACCGAAATGCTGTCCATGTTGCCGGCGCTGCCCATTGTCACTGCGTTACCGCCGCCAATGCTGTACAGCACGTCGTCACCGATGACACTGCCCGAGGATGACGCGTTGATGGGATCAGCCGCGAAAGCTGCTGCACAGGCGAGACTGCAGACGAGTCCGATCGCCCAGGGAGTGAGTTTCATGTTGTGCTCCGATCGAGAGTTCATAGGAAGTCCGTGCTACCGAGAAAGGTCTGCCCACGCCGCTCACAGCAGGAGTACGGGCGCCAGAGTGCCCAGGCATACCCGCCGTCCTGGGAGTCGATGTTGGGGGTGATACTTGGAAAGGTTGCGCAAGTGGGGTTGAGGGTCGGGGTCAGTTCTTGCCATTTGCCAGTTAAGGCAATGCCTTCAAGCAGTGCTCCTGCCGGCCAGTAACCTGGCATTGGGAGGGCGAGCATTGGCAGGTAGACGTGGACCTGCCCGATCCGGGTCGTGATGTCGCCGGCGCGCTGTGCGATGACTGCGCCGGTTTTGTAGTCGTCGACCTGGTGGAGGAAGCCACTACGAGGGTAGAGATTGCCCCAATTGCTTGCTGTGAGGAGGCTGCTGACTTCACGCATGCCAGGAATGAGTGCTTCGGGGTATACGGACTCGGGCACTCCGTATCGCCAGGCAATGGGGTCGAGGGTGCTGAGGAAGTAGGGAACTAGCGGCAAGGTCGCCCCTTTGCAGACATAGCCTGAGGCGCTGGCGAACTGGCTGAATGTGGCTCCGCCCGGGTGGCCGATCACATCGGCCTCTTTGAACTTCGTGATGTTGTTTTCAGCAACGTGGTTGGTGGTCCCGTCGTTGCCGGCCTGGGCCATCGGGTTCGGCGAGCCAAGAGGGGACATCTCGATCCAGGGGTTCATTCCTGTGTTCGAGTAGGCGGACACCACGGCATCAGGAACGTAGTGGCGGACTTTCGTCGAGGTTTTGACCGTGCATCCAAAAGGGGTGCAGAGCAACCAGTAACAGATGCCGACTACCTGGTACTCAAGGCAGGTGGGGGAGAGTGTCGAGGCGACGATAGCGGCTGTGTTGATCGCGGCTGATGCGGTGAACGACAGGCTGAAGGTGATGGCCATCGATAGGGGCCGGAGCAGATGGCGTCTCATCGTTGCATGCTCCGTGCTCGATCAATCAGTCCCACCGCTTTTGCCACATCGGGCTCGCCATATACGACGTAGCTGCGATCGACAACAACGGCTGGGATTTTCCTGATTCCCAGGCTCCAGGCGTCCGTAACGCCTTGCTGGGCACTGGCGAGATCTTTCTGGAGCTGCTTCCCGGCCGGGGTGGCCAGATAGCGTTGAATGGATGTCGCAGCCTGGCTCGGATCTGCGGGGAGCTCGCGAGAGAGTTGTTCCTCGAGGCGTCGCTGCTCATCAACGAGGATAATGCGGGCTCCCGCAGAAGCTGTGACCGGATGTCCACGGTCGGTGATCACCCAGGTCTCAGCCTGTGCAAGAGCTGATATGAGCATCAGGGCGAGAGGCAGAAACCTGTGCGTTGAGTCGCGTTGTAGAGATGGATGCCGGGTCATGACGCCGTACCTGAAATGGGTTCAGGTGCAGGAAACCGGATAGGGGCATTGAGCGCAGCAAAAAATAGGAATTCGGTCGGTCTTGTTTTTCTGTTTGTGGGCCCCGGCAGCCCTTGAATACCGTAGTGCCCTCATGAGGCGGTTAGCGATTGGCTCGTTAAGATAATCAGTGATCGGCGAATCACATTTGGCATCTCTCCTACAGGATTTTCCGGCAGCCACCAATGGTGGTGCCAGCCGGGATCGCGTATAGACAGAACTAGTAACTGGCATAGATCAGCGAAGTCGCTGGCAAACTGGGGGTTAATAGTGGCACCAGTTGTTGGTCCAGCAACGCCAGTTGTGCCGCAATGCGCAGGAGTAGGCTGATAATGATCAAGATGTCGCGAAGTGTTTTCAGCATGTGAATCGCCTCAATTGGGATGCTGTCAGGCTGCTGTCACGACCGCTTCGGTTCCACTTGATGTTTTCCCGGGCCGGGTCACGACAGGTCAGGCGTCAAGTGTGAGGCGATAAATAACCATTTATTGAGTGGGGTTTCCGAAACACAACAGGCTCTGCCCGGGGAGGGCGGGGTGGTATGAATAACGAACTGAAAGGGAAAATTGACATGTCGATGACAGACCCGCTCGCCGCACTTGTAAGTCTTCAGGTGGAGGTGCGTAGAGGAATGCCTACCCATCCCACTGAAAATTATCGAACCGTTCGGGTTGCTGTGGATGAGCACAATGGTCGTGTGAGGTACACCTACGCCAAGATCGAGCACGGACGAGTGAAGGCTCTGTCAATGTTCGTGACAGTAGACCCCATAGGCGGTATCGCTTGCTTCCAGGTCGGATATGCTGTCCCGGAAGCATATCGTGGAAGAGGTTGGGCAACTGAGATCCTAGGGCAGGGTATTGAAGAGCTTCGTAAAGGCCTAGGCCGTCACGATGTTAAGCAGTTCTATGTCGAGGCTGTTGTGGGCAGCTCCAACCTGGCATCGCAGAAAGTTGCGGCCAAAGTAATCTCACAGAGCCCCCTGCAGACGACCGACTGCTATTCCGGTGAGGCGGCATTGGCGTACACCCGACTTATAGAATGCTGAAGGAAAAAACGACAATGGTGATACACATTGCACCACTGCTGGACTCCGATCGCCTGGGCGGGCCCACGGCGCGCCTGGTGCCGGTGCGCAGCCGTCGAGAGCCGTTGCGCACCTGGGCCAGCTTGACGGCGGTAGGGCGGTTTGCCGACGCGCTAGGGCTGCGCGGCTTCACAGTCGAGCTGTGATTACACGCCCGGGGCTTGGGCGGCTTTGTCCAGTGCTCCGGCCAGGACCTGCGCCGGAGCGCTGAGCGCGCTGTAACTGCGGGCCAGCTCTAGTTCCCGCGTGCCCGACGTGATGCGCTGGTACTAGGCATGCTGCTGGCGGAAAACCTGCAGGGACTTTAGCTCAAACGGGGAGAGGTCCAGGCTGATCAACATCGGGCTACCTCGGCAGCATCACGCCTAAAGGGAAAACCTCAGACGAAAAAAAACCGCCTTACGGGATAGGGCGGTTCTCTGTAAACCTCGGTTCGCGGCCTTGGCTTACCATCTCACTGGATGCATTGACGTGGATTCATCATAACCACGCAAGTGCATTTGTGCAATTGCAGTAATACCGCGAAAGCGCGTTATTCGTCGCCTCACGCACCTACACGGCGTTTTCTGGTCAGGGGTAGAGGGAGCCACAGCTCCGGGAAATTAACGTTTTATAAAATTGCTGGAGGCCCTTATCTGCGGGGCTTGGCAAATATTCACGGTGACATGGACAGCACGGAAAACTGGGTTACTATGACCTTGCTCGCACGTTAGTGCAGACAGTGACGTTTGGCTGGTTATCTCCAAGGTTTCATGCTCCCTGACACGGCTTCGCACCCGTGCCGGAATGATGTTTCGGGGGGTATAACAACCGGCCGCCTCACTGGATGCATTGACGTGTCATCCGAAAGTTCGTGTGGTCCGGTATGCGTTCTGGAGGTTTGGCCCCCTACCTGGAGGCCAAAACGTATGAAAATTTTCCTACGTGTTCTGAGCCTCGTATGGAAGGCGTTTCAAGCGTTTCGCTTGTACGACTTTCTGCGAGATCACTACGACGACCTGATGTAAGGTCTTAGTGGTGGAAACCGCTCTGACTTCGGTCAGGGCGGTTTTTTTTACCCAAAAAAGCTCATGCAATAAGCTGGGGCTTTATTCAACCGTTGGCCCGGCTAGGTGTTCGGTTGGGTGCAACTTTCGCCCTTCCAGAGCGACAAGTCACCCTTTCCACTCCCAGCTCCACGAAAACGGAGAATGGCTCTATGAGCTATTGGTCTGAGTCGCGGGCGGCCCTGGTCGACCTTTCGGCAAGAATCTGCGTGCTCTGTGAAGCGCCCTGAACTCCTGCTCCGGGCCTGGGAAATTGCACTCCACTTGACCACCCGTTTGCATTCGACTTGACCAGTCGTTTGCATCGGACGTGACCAGGCATTTGCATTGGATTTGACCACTCGCCTAGCGAATGATGGGAAGGCTACAGCAGCGCTACGGGGGGCACTACCTGGGGTGTGCCATCAGCGATGCACATCCACCCCCAAGTTCTGAGTGCCGACGTCTTCTTAAACTCCTCGACCAACTCGCCCGCGATTTCCCCGATGTCTTCCCGCAACTCGAACTGCGGACGCATTGCGTGCAGAACGTCAATTCCCATATCCCCGGCAAGAAGCTTGCACATCAGCCTGATACGAAGCTTCCAAGGCAAGGTTTTTCCGCGCCTTTCCGGATGTTGGTAAACCATGGTGTTCAAATGGGCTGATGCGTGGATGTAGTCAGCGCTGTTCATCCAGATCTGCAAGTGCGCAGGCACGCCAAGAGGTAAGACGTTGAGCGCCAGCCAATCGATTAGGCCAATGGCAACCCCGCGCGCCTGAAGCTCCATCGCCAGCATCAGAAGTACTTTGTGTAGGGAGTTTGCTGCCTTGATAGCAACAGATTTTCGACCAAGATGATCCGCTTCGACCACTATCGCGATCAGCGCAGCGAGGGCATCCAGGCTTGCCCTGCGTTCGAGTTTTTCGAGTAGAACTTGAGTGATTGGCTCGCGCTGAACACTGTCCCAAATCATGTTGCTGGTGTTGTGGTAAAGCACCAGTTGGACTTCGGTGTTTAGCGTTCGGAAGTAACTGTCGAAGTTGATCTCCTGTTTCCGGGAGATCTCTTTCATCAACGTCCATATGGGGTGGTTCAGGTCGCGGGAGGATCCAGGTGCTAGCACCTCCACTCTGCTCAAGGTCTCGGCCTTGGGCGAGATAATTTTCTGTTCGTACCTAGACCACTTGCTTCGGTAATGCCGGATCGTGCCATTCGTATTTCTTCGAAACGACTCTTTTTCGAAGTACAGCTCAAGGGCATAGGCCGTTTTGAGGCCTGTCCGCTGCCTCAGGCCCTCAAACCAATAGCCCACAGCAAGCATTTTCACCGTGTTGCTTCGGGGGGTGCTATTTTCCGGAATTGATTTGCGCAAGCTGTCTGCGAACTCCGAATAAATTTTTGCAATTCTATTAAAATCAGACACTTAAAGATCCTCAATCGATCTTTGTACCGTAAAAAATGTAGACGCCTTACGGCTGGAGCGCAAGGGGGCAGTTTATTACTATTAACTGTGACCAAACCGGACATTAAGTGCGATGCGCGAGCCCCTTGAAATCCAAAATCTGGCATCCGAATTAGAGCTTGATCTCAAAGATCGATATGGCCTGATGGTGGGTGGCAGTGCGCTGTGGAGAGAGTTGGGATACGCGTCCTATGACGCGTTTCGAAAAGCCAAACAGCGCGGGACTATCGACGTTCCCCTGTTTGAGGTGCCCAATCGTCGGGGCTTCTTTGCCCTGTCCAAAGAGGTTGCATGTTGGATTGCCACGCAGCGCTGCGCACGGCAGCAGACCGTATGAACTAGGCATATGAGGAGTATGGCAATGAGACCAGGCTAGGAGTTAGCCGGTGGATTTGGAGCACAAAAAAGCCCAGGGGTGGAGCCCTAGGCTTTTTTGATGGTATTAGGTTTTTCAGCCCTATGCGCCATCATTCTGTGTTCCCTCGCGTTCGGCGTCAAGTCGACCACCTTCCGTTTGTCTGCAATTTTCACACGGCGCGACTTGTGAGGCATTTACATGCCTGTCGCGAGGAGAACATATGAGGCTGCCAATAGGTACGCAGCGCGAGGTGCTACGTCTCGCGAGCGACCCCAAGCTTTCGAATAGAAAGATTGGTCTATTAGCCAAAGTGTCCCACAACACTGTTCGCACCATTCGCGATCAGTTGGCTCAGTGCGGGCAAAGCTGGGAAGAGCTAAAGCACCTTGACGACAAAGCGCTCGCGGAGCGTCTGCATACCGAGCAGAGAACCTCATCTCAAAGGAAGGTCTACCCGTCATGGCCCGTCGTCCATGAAGAGCTAAAACTTCCTGACATCACCTTAGAGCTCCTATGGCAAGAGTTTCGTACGAGCGAGCCAGAAGGCGTGTCTTATGCTCAGTTCACGCGACTCTATCGTGAGTGGGTCAATAGGCAAAAGCTGAGCATGCGACAGATTCACCTCCCCGGAGACAAGTGCTTCGTGGACTTTTGTGGCAGGACAATGCCCGTGACCAACCCGGACACGGGAGCGATTAGCCAAGCCCAGGTGTTCGTGGCAACGCTAGGCGCCTCGGGATACATTTTTGCCACCGCTGTGAACAGTCAAACGACCCCAGACTGGCTCAGATGCAACGTTCTGGCCCTGGAGTTCTTCGACGGGGTTCCCCGGTTCGTTGTGCCTGATAATTTGAAGTCAGCAGTGACTAAAAACACGAGAGATGTGGTGACCTTAAATCGTGCCTATGCCGAGTTTTCTGAGCACTACGGATTTCAAATTTACCCCGCCAGACCGCGTAAACCGAAAGACAAGTCGCTAGGTGAGATTGCCGTTCAACTGGTACAGAGGTTCGTTCTCGCAAGGCTGAGAGCGAGCACGTTTTTTTCCCTAGAAGAGCTCAACGAGAAAATCAGCTACTGGGTCGATGAGCTAAACAATCGTATCACACGGACGTACCCGAAGAGCAGAACCAGCCGCTTCCTTGAGCTTGATTATCCAGCCCTCAAGCCCCTTCCAGAACAGCGATACAGCTACAGTCAGTGGGTGTATCAGGTTCGGGTAGGCAGCGACTACCACGTAGAATTTGAAGAGCACAGCTACTCCGTCCCTTATCACTTTGCGAATCTTCTTGTCGATTTACGCGTGCGACACGATTGGCTCGAAATCCTTCATCAACGCCGTGTCATCGGCTCGCACAAGCTCAATCGCCAGCGCGGCACTAGCACCCTCAGAGAGCACTTGGCCCCGAATCACAGCCATTTTCAAGACTCCCAGCCGGAAGCGCTGATGGTATGGGCTGAGACTGTCGGGCCGGAAACACTCCGTTTCGTGAAGGACAACCTCAATCTAAGGAAAGATTTCGCGACAGGTTTGAAGGCCGTTATTGGCCTGAAACGCGACGTTCGCACGGGTGCGATCACGCCGTCTCGCCTTGAATCCGCGTGCGGCTATGCCAACAGCTTGAAAATCCTGAGTTCTGAGCGGCTACGATCGATCCTTCGGAACGAATCTGACCTGCGTCCCAACTACCAAAGATCCGCCCCCTTGGTCGAACACACCAACATACGCGGTGCTGAATACTACGCCTCACAAGGAGATGAGCCGCTATGAAGTCAATCCTCGATACTGCCCAAAACCTCATGACTCTTGGTCTGCACGGGATGGCCGTGGCCTACGAGCGACAGCTTGAAACACCGGCGCTGCTGAAAGAACCATTCGATACAAGGCTTGGTTTAATGATGGACGCCGAAAATAGCGAGCGTGAGAGCAGAAAGGTTGGACGTTTGCTAAAGGCCGCGAGGCTTCGTGAGAATGAAGCCACAATGGACAGCATTGAATTCAAAGCATCCCGAGGCATAGACCGGAATACTGTCATGACCCTCGGAGAGTGTGAATGGTTAGCGCGACGTCAGAATGTGATCATCACAGGCGCCACGGGCACTGGCAAAACTTGGCTCGCTTGCGCACTCGGAAACCAGGCCTGCCGCCTTGGGCGAGCGACGCTGTATCGCACCGCCAGCAAGCTTTTTGAAGAGATCTCACTTTCTTACGCTGACCACACCATGCCCAAACTACGTCGGCAATTGATACGCGCAGAACTATTAATCATCGACGATTTGGGCATCGGTGGCATTGACGCCCAACTCGGCCCGTTCCTCCTAGACGTTATCGACCAGCAGTCACAGAACGGGTCATTGCTGATCACAAGCCAGTACCCGAAAGAAAAATGGTATGACCTGTTCTCTGACCCCACGATTGCCGACGCAATTCTTGACCGTATCGTTCACAAGTCCCATGTCATCGAACTGAGGGGCGAATCGATGCGAAGGGTAAAAAGTCGCAAACGGGCGTAAGAGCATCCAGAATACGTCTATGGTGGTCAATACGAATGCAATTGGTCAAGTCGAATGCAAACAGGTGGTCAAGTGCAATGCAACCGCCTGTTTTTCAATACCTTTCGCCATATCGGAATTCGGCCATTTGCTATGCCCATTTTGGATCGTCTTCCTTTATCCGACATGATCAGAATGGATCTGGGCCACCCTCAACACCGGTAAAAGTGATTTCAGGCGGTTCACCCTCCCGCTGCCATCCGAATTGATAAAGCAGCCATTGGTAGGCGCCTTCCTGGCGGTCAGCCACGAGCAAAAGCGTCCATCCGACCCGGAGTAGTAGGTTCGCGTTTTCTTCACTACGGGTACTGGTCAGTTTAGTCGTTTTGTCGATGCTCATCTGGCACCCCTCATGCTGAGACCATTGATGAAAGCTAGCCTTGAATCCGACTGACCGATCGTGTCCCAGGAAGTGGTGTAACTGAACCAACCGAAGGCGCCCTGCGGGCGAAAGAGGTTGGTCATCGTGGTTTTTGGCTAACGTTGTGTTTGCGAAGACCTAACGAACACCAGGAAAACCACGATGACCAAATCCACTATCGCATTGACCGAGCTGGTTGAGAAAGGGGCAGACGCCGATCTGCTCAAGCAAATGATTCAGTTCGTTGCCCAGCGCATGATGGAGCTCGATGTCGAAGGCCTCTGCGGCGCCGGCTTCGACGTCAAAAGCCCAGACCGGGTGAACAGCCGCAACGGCTATCGGGATCGCCTGTGGCAAACCCGCGCCGGAGACGTTGATCTCAAGATCCCCAAGCTGCGCCAAGGCAGCTATTTCCCTGGCTTCCTTGAACCTCGGCGCACCGCCGAGAAAGCCATGGCCGCAGTGATTCAGGAAGCCTATATCCAGGGTGTTTCAACTCGCTCCGTAGACGAGTTGGTCAAGGCCATGGGCATGACCGGTATCTCCAAGAGCCAGGTCTCGCGACTGGCCGGCGAGATTGACGAGCGTGTCAACGCGCTCCTGGATCGCCCACTTGAAGGTGACTGGCCCTACCTCTGGATAGATGCCACCTACGTCAAAGTACGGGAGGCCGGGCGTATTGTGTCGGTCGCCGTCATAATCGCCGTGGCGGTGAACACCAATGGTGGCCGGGAAATCCTGGGCATGCGCGTCGGTCCCTCGGAAGCTGAGCCATTCTGGACGGACTTCCTGCGAAGCCTGATGCGACGTGGCTTGCGCGGTGTAAAGCTGGTGATCTCTGATGCCCACGAAGGGCTCAAAGCGGCCGTATTCAAAGTGTTTCATGCGACCTGGCAACGCTGCCGGGTATACTTCATGCGCAACGCCATGGCCCAAGCGCACCATGGCGGCGGCCTTGCTGCGCAAGGTGTTCGCCCAGGACAGCCGAACCGAATGCCATCAGCAATGGCGCCTGGTAGCGGATCAGTTACGGGAAAAGTACCCCAAGGTCGCCGTACTCATGGACGGCTGCGAGGATGAAGTGCTGGCCCACATGGCGTTCCCTAAGGCGCACCGGCAACAGTTGCACAGCACGAACCCGCTGGAACGGCTCAACGTCGAGATCAAGCGCCGTACGGAAGTGGTGGGTATCTTCCCGAACGATCCAGCCATTACACGGCTGGTCGGGGCGATGCTGCTGGAGCAGAACGACGAGTGGTGCCTGCAACGGCGCTATATGCAGTTGGAGGCTTTCGAGGCGGTCAGCGATAATCCGCAGGCCAAGCTGTCGGCCGTGATCAACTAAACGGCAAACTCAGTGGCCAGAGCCATGATGAGTTACACCACTTCCTGGTACACGATCCTCGCCCATCACCGTCTGATGTGATCGATCAAGTTGCGTGCTCGCACTCGTGCAAACGTACGACAAAGTCGGATGCGCCCAAGTTTCATCTCATTGTCTTAGGAGGGGAAAATAGACGAAACAGAGCGTGATCGACTCTTCGAGCGATTCCATAGCCGTGGAAATGACCTGGAAGCAGGGCTGGGGTTGACCATCGTCCAAGGCGGTGCAGGCGATTGGGGAAGAAGCTAAACAATTACGCTGACTGAAAGTTGGGTGAGCGCAGGCTTGAGAGGCTAGTTTTTAGGCCGGTAGCGGTCAGCCGTGCGCGGCGGAATCGGCCAAGAGCAGACCTTCGTGGTGAACAGCGAAGTAGTCGCTTCAGGCTGAAAGCGGAAGTGCAGGATCGGTGTCAGCCGCCAGCGCTCACGGGGCGGTAGTCTATTTTTCCCTTCATGGCACAGGCAACACCTCCTCCTCTATGAACCACTTGCTCTTTCTGATGCTCTCCAGCGCAGCGTCTGGGTTTTCCGACCAGAGCACTAGCGCCAAGCTCTCGCGCGCCCGGCTGCAGGTGACGTACAAGAGCCTCAAGCTTCGGTCAATGGTTGTCTCCTTCTTAGCATCGACGTTGCTCACGTCATTTTTGCTGAGATCCTTCGCACCAAACAACTTGTCGTAAGAGATTTGGAAGCTACCTGCTTCACTGTCGTCCATCACGACCATCACGTGAGGAAACTCGGAACCCTTTACGACCTGATGCGTGGCGAGGTCTGTTTTTCCGGCTAAGTAGTTTCGGTAGCGCGCTAGCTCCTCCCAAGGGGCAGCAAATAGAGCACACCATCCGCGTCGCATTCGAGTCTCCGACGGTTCCTTTGTGCGCGGAGGAGGCGCAGCAGGCGCGGGCGAATTGTCACTGAAGGCTGCCACTAAACGAGAATCTACTTCGAACAGTCGCGCTTCCAACACTGACTCCAGAATCTCCCTCACCGTGGCACTGGGTTTGGAACTGACCGTCGCAAAGCTCGAGATAGCTTGGAGCATTTCCATCGTGCGCAATCGTCTAGTCGCACCATCCTCTGGCAAAGAATTCAGGCTGCCATTCCGTCTCAGAACCTCCGTAGCCGCAAACTCGTTGATGCATCCGTCAGCTTCGACGCAAGCAGCTAGTTCCATCAATTCCTCTAACAACAGCCGCGCTACGGTTGGGCCTTTGTTCTCACCGCTTCCCTGTGGCGCCGCAGCGTTAGGGTCTAGGAGATCCATGGCTCGGTAAGCTTGGAGAAACCCCCCGCGAGTGGCGACAAGCTTGTGCTCAAGCGCAAGGATTTGGTGTCCCCGCGTTCTCCAGACGGTAGATGAAGTTGCGTCAGCCATGAGCTCGGCGCACAGTTCCTCCTTCTTTACTTTCTCATCAGAGCCGAGCTTCGCATCCCCCACAAACACTCGTACAACTCCGCCAGTTTTTTCCGTACGTGGATGCTGTTTGACACCAGTAGGTTGCTGCGTGCGGCCCTCATGCTCCGCCTCCCAAATCTTGTTTATCAGCGCAACGATTCGCTGTTGGCTGCGATGGTTCATCTGCAGCTCGGGACGACCCCACCCTTCTGGCACCAGTCCAGGCAGGTCTAAATGGCCATCCGTGTAGATTCGTTGCCGATGGTCACCCAACAACCCCAAAGTAAGTCCGTTCCCCTGTGGAGTGGCAACCTCCATCAACGCATCTAGGACGCCCTTCATTGTGTCTTGCGACTCGTCGATGAGGACTATCGGATGACGGTCTCTTAATATGGTTCGGAGAGTCGGCCTGTTCGCCAGCAGCCAAGACGCGGCATCCAGAACGTGTCTATGTTGGATTGCCCCTGAACCATACCTGTTCCGGTCCGGGTGGTAGATGAACTTCTCAGTAGTACGAAATTCTTCGATGTCCTGCTCAATCTCTGCGAAGTTTGTTTCATCAGTGGCGCTGATCCCTCTTACCTTCTGGGAGGCTTCGAGCCTCTCCCGTTCCAATTGCTTCGTCTTGACTGCGATAAGGGCCTCTCTAATGTCGTCGTCAAACCCACCAATCAACTCCCAGCAGAAGGAGTGAATGGTCGAGACATTAACAAGGTCGTTATTACCCAAGCGTCCGTTGATTACGGAGACAGCATTCTTGGTGAACGTAATCACTCGAATAGAACGACCAAGTAGCCGAAGGTTTCTCGCGAGTTCACCCCCAGAGTCATGGGGAACCACACCCGTGAGCCGACGTAGAACCTCAACTAACGTCCTAGTCTTCCCGGATCCCGCGCCTGCAAACAGGAAGAAGCTGCGACCTGGCTTTTCCGTAAGATAGCCACAGATTTCCTCGACGACACCAGCATCGCGCTCATTACCATTGCGAATCAACCCGACGCTCACAGGTAAACCTCCGATTCAAGATTGAGCTGCTCTTGGAGCCATTCAAGTGCGTCAGCGATATATTTCGGGCAAGTAATGACTTCACCCGAAGCAATTTTCTCGAAAATCGTTGCAGAAAAGTCTCCTTTGCTGAACTTACCATGCATCAGCGTGTGGAGCTTTTTCGCCAAATCGGCATTGGATTCCGCGCCGGTCACTGTTGTCACGACCTTGCCAAGTGCTCCAGTAGGCTTCTTTATCTTCACCCCCTCTGGGCTGAACTTCTCCTTACCCAACTCCTTGAACCATGAAATGTTTGAAAGGATCAGGGAGTCTTCGAAGGAACTCGGCCAACAGTTATCAGCCTCTTTCACAGGTAACTGCCACGTGAATCTGACCTTGCAGTCAGCCACCTCGCTCCAGACTAAACGGGCCTCTTGGGGTTCCTTGAAATCATCGAGCTCAGTGCACTTAGGGTGCCATGTCCTAAGCGTCGCGTTCCCACACTTCAGCCCTGGTTGCCCTTCATTGGCGACAGCAGTAAGAGTGATTTTGCTGTTAGCGTCTGAAGACTCTTGCACGGGGTCAATATCAGTAATGATCACCGTTGGAATTCTCAGACGCTCCACCAGCGGGCGAAGCCGATGAGCGTGGCTACCGCCGATATCAAGGAGCGACACGTACCGACTGCTCAGCGCTCCGAACTGTCGTTCTATGAATAGAGGAACCAGCATACGCTCCGCCGTCCCCTCAACGAAAACTGCCGCATCTGCGAACAGAAGATCCGTGTGCTGCACACGGAAGTATCTCTCGGCGAAGATCCGCGTATCGTCATCGTCACCAAAAACGTCACCCATATTCACAATTTCCGTGCTGGGCATCGCCACAGTTTTTGACTTGGCAACGCGCCGCAGGTACCGCAGGTGAGCAAAGCTCTGCGCATGCGCCAGGTGACTAGAGTGCGTACTGATGAGTAATTGACTCTTCAACGAGCCAGGTTCTGTTGCCGTCGGACTGATTAGTTTGTGCGCTTTATCCGAAAAGATGCGCTGGACCTGGACATGTAGGTGCGCCTCGGGCTCTTCAATCATCACAATATGGACTGGCGCAGGCGAGCCCTTTGTAGGATTCAGCCGCGCCGCCTTAAACGACACCAACTGATAACTCAAGGACTGAAGGTTTTGATAACCAAGGCCGATTGAGTATTCCGGCAGCAGATCATCCACAGAGTCCTTGCTCATGCGGTACTGAACTGCCGTACCGTGGTCGAGGAGATCCGCGGTTTGAATGCGCGTGCGGAAGTGAATTTCGTGCGGGTCATGGAGACCGGGATATCCCAGAATCTTGACGTCCTCAACCGACGGAGCTAGAGCATCTCGAATCTTCTGGTCGAGGTCGGCCTGAGCGTTCGCGACCGCTTCGACTAGATCAGCACGATGCCCATGACCAGTGGCAGCGATGTTCAGATGCTGTCGCGCAAACTTCAACAACTGATTGGAGAAGAGGCCCACACGATGCGGACCGGATCCGGAACGCGTGTCCGCTTCTTCAGTGCCTAACCCACGCTGCGCCGGTACGAAGTCCACTCGAACAAGCCGGGAAAGGTGGGTTCGGTCAACAGGCGTCGCGTTGGATGCCAGAACTTGAGCCTTGTACACCTTACCCTTCTCGATGGGGTTGTTCTCCGCGTCCAGCTTGTAAACCTGAACGCGACCAAGGTCACTAGGGTACCGGAGCCAGAAGTCCAGAAGATCGATGGGCCAGGCGTGCGAGGCTTTGTCCAAGTCCTTCACAGGAGCCCGGGCCTCACGATAGCGCCACGCAAGTCGCTGCAGTTCGTCAACAGACGAGGCCGGCTCCAACCGAAGGCGAACGCCGACCGCACCACCTGTCCAGTTGAATTTCGAAAGGAAGGGTGCGACGAAGTGATACATCCCTTCCTCGGCATTGAGCCAGAGGTCCAACGTTGGCATTGAAGATCGTAGCGTCACGAGCTGAGCGTCCCAGTCGTCGACGGACGAATCAGCTGTTGCAGGATCCTCGGCCAAGCCTTCCCAGAGTTTCCCTAGGGCTCTCAGAGCAGGCCACTGCGATAGGCTGATATCGAATGCCCCAAACGTCGGCGCATCCGAGAGGAACTGGCGAAGTGCGGTTAGGATTGACGTCTTCCCACTGTTGTTGGCTCCAACAAGAATCGTGGTTTTTTCGTCGACGTCGAGCTTGACTCTGGTAAGGCGTCGAAACTGACAGAGTTCGACGTGGCTGAGGGTAATGCTCCCAGAAGTGACTGAGGTAGGTGCTTTGTCGGTCATATCTATCCATAGACGTCAGGTTGAAGCAACCAACGAAATTGTGTGGTTGCAGATACATGCGAGGGCGCGATTGCGCCGTGCCGCCTGGCCTGACCAACCCCAGTCTCTCGACGAGCCCTCCCTTGAGATTTATAACGGAATTTCAAGGCGAAACCCAATCAGAAATACCGACCTTCTGGGACTAACCCTGCGACTTGAGCTTGATTTGCGTCACTGCACCAATGAGCAGATGTCGAGCTCAGACTGAGGAACACTTCATTCATGAGCAAAGTCCGCAATCAGCAGAGCTGACATCCACATCGGTGCGGTGAATGGCCGCAATGGGTCGATTCTGTTGAAAAAGTCGGTCTCGGCTTTCACGAAAGAAAAGTACGCGTCTGAGATTGAAATCCATATTTTGAGCAGAGGGTACAGGACTCAGATTTCACGTAGCAGCGTGCAAAAATGACGTTTTCACCGCTCAATGCATGGACCGCCAGCCCGGGTCGACTTTTTCAACAGAATCGGTCGACTTCTGCCGGTCACGACAGGCAGAAACCGGCCATGAGCGGACGTTCGCTAGAGGCGTTTTTGTGGCCAGAGTCGAGTACGAAGGCAAGGGTCCGTAACAGAAGAAACTGTCACTATAAAACAGCTTTAATCGAAGGATTTACGTGCCCCACACCAGTGAAAGAATTAAATATAGGAATTTCAGGAGGTTATGAGGATTTACGGACAAGTCGAGATGAATAATCCGAGTAACAGAGCATGGTGCCATTACGCCATTTCGCATGGTTGGTATATGCTCTCGTAAAGATCAATCTTAGGGGGCACTATGAACGATGAACCGAACGCCGCTTATCGCTTAGAGGGTATTGATCTTGAGGATGGTTGGATAGTAGGCAAAAGAATTGTCACAGGTTCAGAGGGCGGCGGCTCAGGTGGTTTCTTTTCTGTATCCTATGAGGTTCGTAGAAATGGCCAAGAAGCCTTCTTAAAAGCATTTGATATTGTTAAAGCACTTCAAATAGCAGCGCAACAGGGAAAAACGCTAATAACGGCGTTGCAAGAACAGGCTCAAGCTTTCAACTTTGAGACTGCATTGCACGATTTGTGCTTAGGTGCCAAAATGAGACGTGTTGTCAAAATCCTGGCCCATGGACAAGCAATTGTTCCAAGACTCGAGAACGAACAAATTTTCCAAATTCCATACATGATTATGGAGTTGGCGGACGGCGGAGATGTACGCGGATATATAGGAAAAACACTTGCGATTGATATGGCACTAAAGCTTACTTATCTCAAGGATGTAGCGTCAGGCATACTACAGCTGCATAAGGCAAAGGTGGCTCATCAAGATCTTAAACCATCCAATGTAATGGTTTTTGGTAATGAAATGGCTAAAGTTGGCGATCTTGGCAGGGCGAGCAGTCAGGATCTTCCAAGTTTGCATGACTCCAGTAGCATTGCAGGCGATTGGAATTACGCACCGCCGGAGCAGCTATTTCAGCATCCGCTAGTTGACTGGATGGATCGGCGCATGCGTTGCGACCTTTATCAGTTTGCTTCTGTAGTTACATTTGTTTTTTTTGGGACGACGGTCAATCTAGAGCTTATTAGTAGACTTCCTAACCATGTTAAGCCTTTCGCGTGGCAAGGGGAGTCATCTTCTTATTCAAATTCATTACCTTTCTTTATAAACGCGTTTGACGAGGCGTTAATAGATTGGGAAAAACTATGCCCTGAGTGGCTGAGCAGTAGTTTGATAGATATAATAAGGCAGTGCGGAACGCCGGATTATACTCAGCGCGGGTGTCGAAAAACACTTAGGCAGTCAGTTCCCACTTTAGGCCTTGATCGATTCGTTAGCGAACTCCAACGACTGATTCTGAGAGCCAGTATTGAGGCTAGAAACACGTCAAGCAAGCAGGCAGATTCACAATGAACCCACTCGGTTTAAAACGCGATATAATTCCTATTTGGAAACCATCTTACGAAGCTGCTAAGTCGCCTGAGTTGCTCGCGGTGAAAAAGCAGGTTTCTCAGATTAAGGCGGAGGCTCAATCGGAAACTGTACTAGCGGATTTTCTTAGCAATAAGAACCTTGGAACAGCCGCAGACCTATTGAATGCCTCGATGCTCGAGGGGAAGTCGGAGCTTTCGATCATTGCCGCAGAGTATGTTATTAGCTCAAAGGAAAAGCTTCCTGCTTTAGAAGCAATCAGTCGAAAAGTGTTAGGCCTCAAACCGCTTGATACTCACCTCAATCATCTAAATGAAATTGCCGCTTTACGATCGAGACTGATCAATATGCCGCAAAATCCAATCGCATGGGTTGATTTGGCTCGTGCATATACCGTAATAAATGAAAGAGAGAAATCAGAAAAAGCAATGTGGGTAGCGCTGCGATATTCCAATAACCATCGTTGGATATCCCGTATGGCGGCTAGATTATTTGTGCACTATGAGGAGCTAGGGAAAGCGCATCGAGTATTATTGTTAAATGAAAACTTGCGATCTGATCCTTGGTTACTGTCTACGGAATTAGCGGTGGCGAGGTTGGCAGGGCGACCATTAAAGAATTGGAATCAGGCTAAAAAGCTCGTCACGGCATCAATAAATCCAATTCATTTATCTGAGCTATCGAGCTCAATCGCCACTTCAGAAATTTTGGGGGGTGCTGACAAGAAAGCTCGTGCTTTTTTTAAACAGTCTCTGATTTCACCAACCAGTAACTCTTTGGCACAAATAAAGTGGGCAGATCGCTCGTACAAGCTAGGGTTTGGAAAGCAAATAGAGGCGACTCTTGCTCATTCCAACAACGCCTATGAAGCAAAATACTGGGAAGCGTATGAAAAGAAAAATATGCAGTTAGCTCTAAAACACGCTGATGCCTGGTGGAAAGAAGAACCTTATTCCGTTTCTCCTCCGCGCGCAATCACATACCTAGCATCAATTGTTAATGACATGCCGTTACTACTTAGATCCGCCAACATCGCTCTAAAAGCCAATCCTAGGGATATCGTTCTAAAATTAAATTATTTATTTGCTCAGATCAGTACCTTGGGATACGCCTCTTCAGTAGATAGTAAAACCTTAGAAAAGGTCACGCGCACTCTTAGAGCTATAATGCATGGCCCGGATAAAAGCGAAGCGGCTCATGCCATAGCTAATATTGGTATGCTTGCTTATAGGACGGGAGAGTTTGATCTAGGTAAGGCGTACTACGACCACGCTGAAGAATATTTTGAGAAGACGAAAAACCCCTCTCGACTTTTTCTCCTGTTGAACCATCTCAGGGAAGCGTTGATAGCGGATTCTGAATGGTCTGGGTGTATAGTTTCGAGGATAAAAAATTTTATATCTCAACCTCAACCTGTCATCTCCGCCGCTGGTGAGTATTATCTCAATAAAATAGAATTGTTGGAAAAGCAACCAGGAACATGGAAAAATAAATTTTCCAATGTTTTCATAGACGATGAGACATCTGATGAAGCTGCCGAGCCTGCAAAAATATTGTCATTGGAAGAAGCTTCAAAAAAATTCTGGCTTCCTTCCGACTTCTACACTGCGAATGAAGCTCTTCAGTTATTGAAAACTGAGCGTGACAACTCTACAGTAAAGTCTAGAAAATAAATAAAAATCCGTTTAAGGGGGGGCGAGTGTTCTAGGCTGCTAAAGAGTTAAGCCTGGACGACAAAACAAGATTTTGACGCTGTATTACCTGAGGCGTGTCATTGCTTCAGGTACCTGCCTTTATGGAAGTAGTGCTGTCAATTTACCTAGAACGACCTAGGTTCTGTAGACGTCCTCACGAGTTATAGATTAGAACCAACCATTCGTGATTGACCGATTCTGGCTGAAACTGTCGTGAGCGGCAGCTATTGGCCGATTCTGTTGAAAAAGTCGGTCTCGGCTTTCACGAAAGAAAAGTACGCGTCTGAGATTGAAATCCATATTTTGAGCAGAGGGTACGGACTCAGATTTCACGTAGCAGCGTGCAAAAATGACGTTTTCACCGCTCAATGCATGGACCGCCAGCCCGGGTCGACTTTTTCAACAGAATCGGCCGATTTCTGCCCGTTGCGAGAGGCAGAAAGCGACCCATTGCCGCCGGTCAACATTGGCTGAAATGGGTCGAACGTGGTTAGTCATGAGATGCCGCGTTTCGCAATTTTGCTGCTAGATTGTAATCAGGAGATGGCATTCCTCCTTTAACCGCCTTCGTGCTGATGATGCCTACGTGAACCCTGGACAGGGTGCGTAGGTGTATCCGCCTCCTGTCCCCAATCTAGGACAGGATTATGATCCTACTACCACAGTCGCCACTCCCTTGTTGTGCTTACCTGCGAGCTGTTTGGCCTAGGTCTGACGGGGTGAGCCCACCATGCTGAAATCACTTGTAATTATCGCCGTTGGCGCGTCACTTGGTGCCTGGTTGCGCTGGCTCTTGGGCATGAAGCTAAACGCTCTGTTTCCTACGATTCCCCCAGGCACAGTGGTTGCGAACATGGTTGGGGGCTACATCATTGGCCTAGCTATCGCGTTTTTAGCCGCATCCCCCACCCTGAGTCCTGAGTGGCGTCTGCTGATCATCACGGGATTCTGTGGCGGACTTACCACCTTTTCTACCTTTTCGGCAGAAACAGTTGCCCTGATCCAGGAAGGCAGGCTGCTGTGGGCGCTTGGTTCGGTTTCATTGCACGTCGTGGGCTCGCTGGCGATGACGGCTGCCGGGCTTCTGTCCTATCAAATGATTGGCACGCGTTGAGGAGATGGAAATGAAAGGTTTTCTGGTGATTTTCTTTACCCAACAGAACCGTCGTTATCAGGGAAAGATGCTCGGCGACTGGATCGTAGATTTGGCGAAAGAAATGGGACTACGTGGTGCGACCCTATCTACGGGTATCGAGGGTTTTGGGCATACCGGTCGGCTCCACTCCTCGCATTTTTTTGAACTAGCGGATCAGCCTACCGAGATTCGCATGGCTATCACCGAGGACGAGTCTGAACGGTTGTTCAAGCAATTGGAGCTTGAGGAAATCTCGGTGTTTTACATAAAGACTCCAATTGAAATGGGCTTCGTCGGCAAAAAAACCACCTAGTCCGGCATCCTTTTACCAGGCAAGGCTTCAGGAAATCTTCCTGTGTTTAATAGCTCCGTAACATGATTTTACATTTTGAGCGGAGCTAGATAAGATCGACGGATTGGAGATGGCATTCCTCCATTAACCAACCGCTGCGCCCGTAGCAGCTGATGATGCCTACAGAAACCTGATCAAACCAGGTCTGTAGGCGTTCGCGCTCAGAATCCCTTTTTGGTCAGGCCCACTTACATTTTTGTGGCTGGCCAAATGTCTAAATTTCGACGACCTGAACAACTCGACTTACTGCCCTATATAGCGAAATGGCTTGCGCTCGCTGGCCTAGTAGCTCTTTTGGCAGGCTCTGCTTCTGCGTTATTCCTCCTTTCCTTGGATCATGCCACCCAGTGGCGAGAAACCCATCCTTGGGTGATCTGGCTCCTGCCAGTGGCTGGCTTCGCCGTGGGACTTGCGTATCACTTGATAGGCAAACCCGTTGATGCCGGAAACAACCTGATCATCGATGAGATCCATGATCCTAAGAAGATAGTGCCTTTGCGCATGGTGCCGATGGTGCTGATCGGAACCGTGGTTTCCCACCTCTTCGGTGCATCTGTGGGACGTGAGGGTACGGCGGTGCAGATGGGCGGCGCCCTTGCCGATCAACTGACGCATGTCTTCCGTCTACGCCGCGAAGACCGTCGGGTGATTCTGATGGCTGGCATCAGCGCTGGTTTTGCGTCCGTCTTCGGCACCCCCCTCGCTGGAGCTTTGTTTGGACTTGAAGTGTTGGCCATTGGACGTATGCGTTACGACGCGCTTTTCCCTTGTGTGGTTGCGGCGATCGTTGCTGACCAGGTGGGACAAGCCTGGGGAGTGGTTCACACACATTACGTCATTGGCGAAGTGGTGCCGGTGCAGCTCTGGAGCGTTATGGCTGTGGTAGCCGCTGGGATTGTCTTCGGCCTTACAGGCCTGCTATTCGCGACAGCGACCCACAAGCTCGGGGCCTTCGTTAAGCGGCTTATCACCTATTCACCATTAAGACCCTTCGCCGGTGGCCTGCTGATCGCAGTCGCAGTGTGGGGGCTCGGTAGTAACCATTACATCGACGTCGATAAGTACATCGGACTGGGCATTCCGAGCATCGTCCAATCCTTTCAAATGCCAATGGCTCCGTGGGATTGGCTCGAAAAAATGGTGTTCACCGTTGTCTCCCTGGGTACTGGATTCAAGGGCGGCGAAGTCACTCCGCTGTTTTACATCGGCGCCACTTTGGGGAATGCGCTGGCTCCCCTCTTGCACCTTCCCTTCGGCATGCTGGCTGGTATCGGCTTTGTCGCCGTCTTTGCCGGTGCAGCTAATACACCACTGGCAACCATCGTCATGGCCATGGAGCTCTTCGGGCCCGAAATTGCTCCGCTTGCAGCCATTGCCTGTATCGCCAGTTATCTCGTATCCGGACATACCGGGATCTATCACGCCCAGCGCGTCGGTCACAGCAAGCATCACCGTCCTCTTCCGGACGAGATTCGGCTCTCTGATATCAAGCAATTTCATGCTCAAACTGAATCCGCTAGCGAGCGGAAAGTGGCTCTTATGGGGGAAGAGAAATGACCGAACATCGCCAAGATCGCCTGACAGCTTTGCAGCTCTATTTCCCTGGCGCTAGTCGGGCTCGAGTTACAAATTTCTGGCATCACCTAAGTGCGCCCGCGCTTGCCCAACACCTTCTTAACGTCGCGCAAAAAGCCAAGATTGAGCAGGTCATGCTCAAACCGATTTCTGCAGGTTATTTGCCGGGACATCGCATTTCCCATCATCACCCGGAGCTTGGTGATATGAATCATCCCCAGTGTCTGGAATTGCTGGATACAGAGGGCAAGCTGCGCACCTTCCTGCGCGACCACGCTGACGAGTTGTGCAAGGTGCGAGCAGTTCTTCTCTTATGCGAGTTACCGCTCAGTGAGGCCTTGTAATTCAGTTCTAAGAAACAGTTCGCAAATGAAGAGGCTTGGCCGACCAGGCGTTGGTCGGTCTCGCCACATTAGAGGATGTTGCCATGAATGGCTTTCAACTGACGTTTTTCACTGAGCAGAGTACCAACTACCAGCACCTTCCACTGGGAGAGTGGTTGGTCGAGTTCGCCAAGCGAGAGGGTGTGCTGGGTGCGACGTTAGTGAGCGGTACGGAGGGGTTGGATCATTTGGGACATTTGCATACCGCACATTTCCTCAGCGGTGCCGATCATCCCGTCACGGTGACGATATCCACTGATGAACCTGGGTGCGACAAGTTGCTGGAGGCATTAGCCAAGGAGTCGTTTTCGCTGAGCTATATCAAATTGCCCATTGAGTACGGTCGAGTCGGCCAAGCGGAAAACTAAAACACACCGTTTTGGACAGCTAACAAAAAAGGATAAACGCCATGTACCGAGTTTATAACCTGCGTCCACAACCTGCTCCCGCTGGCTGGGCTCGTACCAACAGGCCGCTCCTCGTAGGACTGATTTTTTGGTCAATTTTTCTGGCGGGGATTGCAGGCAGCCAAAGGGTCTCCAGCGAGGGGTGGTACATCGTGACCTCCCTCGAAGGCGCCTTAGTAACGATGCGCATGCCCAGTGAGAAGTCCTGCAAGGCCGACTTAGCCCACACCTGCGTGCCGGGCTACGAGCTGAGAGCACAGCAACGTTGAGCGTAATGAGCGCGATGGCGGTGGGTAATCCAAAGATGAGATTGCGAAATGGAACTCACCGACGTCGGCTCATAAAAACCACTTTAGAAAATTAGGAGACCACATGAGCTCAGTGATGCTGAGCAGCGTATTCGGGCTTGTGATGGGTAAGTTTTTTACAGGATCAGTCTATGAATTCGCCGTGCTGTTCATCGTAAGCATTGGCGTGTCGTTGCTGACCTTTCATCTGCTCAATCAAAGGCGGGCCAGGCTACAAGCCCAGACTGCGTACTGCTGCTCCGTGATGGTTGCGTCAAACCAAATGCTGGAGCTTTTCCAGATGGCAAAGGAAGGGCAGTTCATGCCCTTGGTGGGAGAGATTCCTGAACTAATTATTGGAGGCTTCTTGGTTCCCGCAATTGCGGTGTCGGCAGTGCAGCTGTTCAGGATACTCATGGAGAGCTGACGTCCGACATAGAGGTCTCTCAACGGATTCACGTGGTTAATGACGTTCCCGAATCGTTCCTTGGAGAAGATCAATGAAAACGCAAATCCAGGCTATTCATGCACGTGAAATTCTCGATTCACGCGGTAACCCTACCGTTGAAGTCGACGTCACCTTGGAGTGCGGAGCCCTGGGCCGGGCTTCTGTACCGTCCGGTGCATCTACAGGCGCTCACGAAGCAGTTGAGTTGCGTGACCAAGATATACAGCGGTATTCCGGCAAAGGAGTTTTAAAGGCCGTTAGCAATGTAAATACCGAAATACTTGAGTCTTTGAAAGGCCTGGATGCGGCTGACCAGGAACAGATTGATCATCTGATGATTAAGCTGGATGGAACCTCTGATAAATCCAGGCTTGGAGGAAACGCGATCTTGGGCGTGAGCCTCGCCGTTGCCAGAGCGGCGGCTTCTGCGCTGAACTTGCCCTTGTTCCAATATCTGGGCGGCGAGCAAGCAGCAAGAATGCCCGTCCCGATGTTCAATATTCTCAATGGCGGTGTTCACGCCAACTGGCAAGGCCCTGACTTTCAGGAGTTCATGATTGCACCTACAGGAGCTGGCAATTTCAAGGAGGCCTTGCGATGGGGTGCTGAGGTGTACCACGAGCTAAAAGCGGTGCTTAAGGACGCCGGCTACTCGACAGCGGTTGGAGATGAGGGCGGCTTTGCGCCGGCACTCAAGAAAAACTCAGATGCTATTGAGCTGATCATTCAAGCCATCGAAAGGGCCGGTTACAAACCTGGATCTCAGATCGAGATCGCTATCGATCCAGCATCCAGCGGTTTCTATGAAAACGGCCTTTACCATCTGCGTTCGGAAGGTCGCAAGGTAGATGCCCAAGAGTTGATTAGCCTCTATTCCTCCTGGGTCGACAAGTACCCGATTGCGGTACTAGAAGATGGACTCGCGGAAGACGATTGGTCGGGCTGGAAGCTATTAAATACTGCGCTGGGTGACCGGATCGAGTTGGTGGGAGATGACCTGTTTGTCACCAACGTCGAACGGATTCAGCGAGGCATCACAGAAAACGTCGCCAATGCCGTACTGATCAAACCCAATCAAATCGGAACCCTGACTGAGACCAAAGCCGCCATCGAAATGGCCTACGGGGCAAATTGGGGGGCGATGGTTTCTCATCGTAGCGGGGAAACTGTAGACAGCTTCATCGCAGATCTGACCGTCGCGATGGGAACTGGCCATCTCAAAACCGGAGCTCCATGCCGAGGGGAGCGGGTCGAGAAATACAATCAGTTTCTGCGAATAGAAGAGCATCTGGGAAGCCGTGCCATTTATGCAGGACATGATGCGTTGGTGCGGTGATATCCACCGATTTGAGGCCAACCAGTTTGAAACGAGAGATACGTAATGACCCCGTCAGAGAAGCTAGTCGACTGGAACAAGAGATGGAGAATCCAGAGCGGCATTGTCATTTGTCGAAAGTGCGCGGCGCAGCAGCCCGAGACATTGAGTCATCAACCGTTCGCCCACGGCTCAGGCTGTGGTGAGGTCAGCTCGCAATTTTTGCAACCTTGGACTGACTTGGATGCGATCAGAAAGTCATTCGTCTTATAGCCGGTAAATCTGTTGGTTTGGTCAGCGAAAAAAATCGAATCACGTGTATCCGTTGGCAAAAACGTCAGCGGCCTTAGCCTTTCATAGAAGCTTGGAGATATGAGCATGAGCTACACGGACATTCCAGCTGGTAACGCCATCCCCGATGACTTTTTCACCGTTATCGAGATTCCCGCAAACCACTCTCCGATCAAGTACGAGGTGGACAAGCCAAGCGGGCAGATTTTCGTCGACCGCTTCCTCAGTACGCCGATGTTCTACCCGGCCAACTACGGGTTCATTCCAAATACGCTGAGCGATGACGGCGATCCTCTCGACGTTCTGGTGATTTGCCCTTACCCGGTATCGCCTGGCGTTGTCATCCGCAGTCGCCCGGTTGGTGTGATGTACATGACTGACGAAGCCGGAGCGGATGCCAAAGTGATCGCAGTACCTCATGAAAAACTCAGCTCGATGTACAGCGACGTCAAGGAATGCTCAGACCTCCCTGCGTTACTCCTCGCACAGATCCAGCACTTCTTCGAAAACTACAAGGCATTGGAGCCGGGCAAGTGGGTGAAGATGGGCCGTTGGGGGAGCGCGGACGAAGCGCGGGAAGAGATTCGCAAGTCGGTCGCGGCGTACATTCCGAAATAAGTCATCCGCCAAATTGACTGCGTCAGCCGGGAGTAGGTACTGAGGGGCAAGTGATTTGCGATTGGCCTCTCAGTCGCTCGCAACATCAAATGTTCAGGGAAACACTCGCATGGAAAAATGGGTGGCTTATGCCTTCATCTCAATGTTTTTTGCCGGGTTTACTTCTGTGATCGCCAAGATGGGACTCGCAGGGATTTCAGCTGAGCTTGGTCTAACAGTTCGCACCCTGTTCGTGTGTGCCTTTGTACTCGTATTCGCAGCCTGGGCTGTTCCGACACAGGAAGTGACCAGCATCACAAGCCGAAATCTGTATTGGCTAGGACTGTCTGGCGTTACCACTGCCTTGTCGTGGATCTTCTACTACAAGGCACTCAAGGTCGGGGATGTCGCCACCGTGGCACTGATCGATAAAGGTAGCGTGGTCGTTGCCATGCTGCTCGCCGGTCTGGTGCTTCGAGAGGTCATCACAGTTCGCATGATCGCCGGTGCAGGTCTGATCGTAGCAGGGCTGCTGGTCATCGCCAAAAAGCCGTAGGTTCTCAAGCATTCAATTTTGGGCTGTCAGACACAGCGCGCGCTCCAGTCACGCGAGATCCCAAGCGCTGAGGATGGAAACCATCCATACGAAGTCCAGCGAGTAAAAAATTTGGGTAATGAGTCGCAGGTGTCACGGCTCTGTGGGCGGGTGTACCGCCATGGATCACTCATCAATTTTGAATCGGTACTAGTTTCGTACGCCTCGGAATGACTGCTTCTGGCCGATTTTTGCCTGTCGCCACCGTTTGCTTTAGGTCGAGTCTAGCCAGTCATGGAGCTCATGTGCACTGGTCAAGTCGAATGCAAACGACTGGTCAAGTCGAATGCAAATGGGTGGTCAAGTCCATGCAATTACTCAGGGCCGCTGTTCGGTGTGCCTAGCTGATCATAAGTGGCAAATTCGAGTCTCTCCACTGCCAAAGTTCGCACCTGGCAGGCTTGGTTGAGAGGCTTTCAGCGAACAGCAGCGTTGTTGATATTGTTTGCAAGCCAATCAATCGCGGACAGCAGCGTGACCCCGTCTGCCGGCCCCTCAAGCTTCACTGACTTGCCAGTTGTGTTGTCTCTGATCATCAAACTCGGGGTCGCTTCCACACCAAGTGAGCTTGCTTCTCGGGCTTGCTGGTCAATGTGCAAGGCGACCTGCATGTCATTGACCGAACAGGACTCCAGCTCGCTGCTGTTGATACCGGCGACGTCAAGATGGCCATCGAGTCCCTGGCCATTGCTGCGTGTCCGCTCGAAGGTCTGATCCACGGCCTGCCAGAATGCTGCCGGCCCGCCCAGTTTTCCGGCGCATTCGACACGTCGTGCCTCGCGTAAAGCAGCAGGGCCGTGAAACCCCAGTGGCAGGTGGTGCCACTTGAGGTTTACGTCTTTTTGCTGTTGCACCCATGACTTCAGGCTTGGGGTGTAAGTTTTGCAGTAAGGACACTCCAGATCTGCAAACTCTGTAATGGTCCACCGGGCCTCCGCAGGGCCGTAAACCCACGGCCCTTCATGAGTTGGTGTCTGCACCAGGTTCCTGATTAAGGGGACGCTCGCGACCATCAGCCCTGCAAGAACAGCGACCGGAATGATTATGCGGGAGGGAAGCTGCCTCATGCCGGCGCCCTGACGCATTTCGTCGGCGGTAGCAGTGCGTGTTTGCGCAAAGCTTCAATCAGCGAGGTCTCTGCCAGTTCGGGCTGGGGGTGGTGTCTGAACCATTCGTCCAGCACGAGCTTGAGTTGAGATTCGATATCACGCCGGTCCACGGCCCTCACCAATACCTGCTCCAGCTGCTCGATCAGCACAGGCGCACACACTTTAAGGGTCTGCAGAGCGTCCTCCCCAGGCGTTTGAAGCAACTGGGTCAGGTTTTCAATCAAGTTCTGAGTCAGGGTATTCAGTGTTCTCATACTTGGCGCTCCATGGCCGTCGTTTGCTCGGGGAAAGTGATGGTGTACGGCTCGATTCCGCGCATCCGATCGAGGTCGGCTGCGATCTTGATGGCGGCGCCCAACTCGTCGACGCCCAGCTCTTGCATCACGTCGTATCGTTGTTTTTTCTCTTCGGGCTCGGTCATGGCCAGGGCGAGATACAGGCTCGGAGGAACTGCTCGGAACAGCACTTCCATGCTCTTCGATAGGATCACTCCCTCGGTGTATTTGCCGCTCTCCTTGCGGGCCGACAACATCAAGGACTTCTGAGCGGGTGTCAGTTCGCGGAACTTGGCAATTTTCTCCACTTCATCTGGAGGCATGTTCAAACAGATCCACCACTCGATCATGTTCAGCATCGGCGCCGCGGCCGGCGGAAGGTCGTCGACGTTCTGCGTGGCCAACCAGAACCACGCACCGAGCTTTCGCCACATCTTGGTGATCTTGACTGCGTAGGGTGATAGCAGTGGGTTCTTGGTGATGATGTGTCCTTCGTCAGTGAGCTTGACGATCGGACGCCCCTTGTACTGATCACGTTCGGCGATGTTATTCACTGTATTCAGCAGTGAGATGTAGGCGATCGACAACTGCGCGTTGTAGCCCTCTCGGGCATAGGTGGCCAGGTCAACAATGGTGATATCGGCCTCGGGCCACGGCGTGCCCTCTCGGTTGAAAATTTCACCATCGGCGCCCATACAGAACATTTCCATGGCTTCGGCCATTTCCAACATGCGGTTCCGACGCGCTTCAGGCATCCCCTCTGTCATACCCGCCGCCTGCAGCGCATCGCGAATATCTTGCGTTAAAACCGTACGCTCAGCCGCCACACAAGTTTTCGCAGCCGCGAGGATGCAGTGGCGGATAGCACTTCGATCCGCTCGGGTGAGGCGTGCCTCTTCCTTTTCTTCGCCGCCAGTAATCATCAGGCGCGCAGCGATCTCCAGTTCGCCCAGGATGTCGCGTTGATCATCCTCCTGGCTCCCGTCTTGACTGGTGGTGTGCGCGTCTGAGGAGTCCACATCATCCGCGTCGAGGACTTTGATCTGATCCGGTGCTTGAACCAGGCGCGCTGCGTCCGCAAAAGGAGCCAGGCTGACGCCCGAGCCGGGTGAGAGCTTGATGCGATTGACTGTCAGGCCCAGGCGCTGCGCGAACTCACCGGTCAATCCGAAGCTGTTGCCGGCTTCAACGATGAAAAGGCGCGGCCGGTAAATAGCGATCAATTGGTTGATCAAATTATTCAAACTGGCGGACTTGCCAGAACCGGTCGGGCCGAACACGAATAGGTGTGCGTTCATCTGCCGATCCAGCTTGTTCAGTGGGTCGAAAGTCAGTGGGGCTCCGCCGCGGTTGAAAAAGGTGAGTCCTGGATGTCCCGTTCCTGTCGATCGTCCCCATACCGGCGCCAGGTTGGCGATATGCTGGGCAAACATCAGCTGGGTATACCACTGAAGTGCTCGGCGTTCATTGGGGTCAAAATTTCCTGGAAGCCACCGCAGATAGGAGTTCAGGGGGGCGACTTCATTGATCGGGTCCACTGGCTCCATACCTGCACCCAGTAGTGCGTTGGCGAGCTGCAAGCTCCGTTCTTGCAGTTGAGCGTGATCCTGCCCCCGCAGATAGAAGGCTACGCTGCCCCGGTACAGCTTGTGCTTTCGCCCAAGGAACTCTCGTGCGGTCTTCACGTCTTCGCGGGTCAGGCTCGATGCTTGAGTATCACCGACGGCCTTGCGCGCCAAATTTTCCAGATGGCTCTCCAGTGTGTCCTGGGGGGTGATGATCAGTGTGATGCAGAGGATGGTGTCTTCCGGCATCTTGTCGAACAGCGCATTGAGTGCATCCCCACCCTTGCGGGTCTCTCCGGTGATGTGCCCGGTCTTGGGGGGCTCTCTCAATCGATCAAGCATGACTACCCGGTGTGGGAGACCGTCGAAGTACCAGAGCCCCGTGTCGGTGTCCGACAGTGGTTCGCGGTAGCACAGGTTTTGCGAGAAGTCTGTGCCGCTGGCCAGCGGCAGTTCGCCTTCCTCTGTCGCCGGGGCCTCTTTGCATACTGTCTCGTAGAACCGACGGATGTCTGCGTCTGAGGGGCCAAGATGGTCTGGACGAGGGTTGAACCAGTGGATAAGCCAATGGCGGATGGCATGACCATCCATGCGTTTGGTCCTGATGCCGGCGTTCGCCAGGCCGCCCACCAGGCGATCGCAAATTACCTTCAGGTAAGGACCTGGAGCCTGGCCGCGAACGTCTGCGTTATTGCCCTTGGTGCGTCGATAGACGACGAGTCGCACGCGGCGCTGCTGGCCTCTCCAGGGGAGCTGACTGACCTTTGTGTCTTCGAACAGACCACCAGGTTTGGAAATGGCCTCCAGGTGCTGTTTCATCAGCTTCAAGTAGAGCTCAGTAAATGCGCTGCCCCTGGCCCGTGGATGAATGTAGTTGTGCAATTGCTGCAGGTAATCGTCCCAACTGGTCTCGTCCTGGGCGTAGAGTTGCACGACCCACGGTGAGGTCTCCAGCTCATCACATGAGTCCTGCAGGGCGTTCTCCAACGCATCGCGGGCCTTGCGTAACCAGGCGGGATCTCGTCCTTCGGTCCCGATGGGTGTCAGCTCGAAGAATGCGGCGCGGGAAACACCGTCCTCGAGGAGCATGGCTTTTTCCTCGGGTAGGTAGTCTACCCAGGGCAGCAGGTCCACGAACGAGGGATTGACCTCATACATCCGAGCCACATCGGCGGTCGTCGCCGGCTTTTTTTTCGGATTCCGCCAGTCATCTGGAGATGGGATGCCCAGGGCGGAGAGACGCTTAAAGTAGCGTTCGGTGATGGCTTCAAACGACTCCGCCGCTGGCGTCTCGTGAGCCGCCTCTTCATTGGTGGCGAATGGGATCTCATGGCTGTCGGTTTCACCCGATTGAAGGCCAGGCTCTACTCGGTTTTGGCCCCGGTGTGCTTTGTAGCGTTCGAACAGCCCCATTCAGTATTCCTCCGTCCGTTCGCCTGGCATGGCGTACTGCACGCGTTGGTAAAGTGGAAATACGGTGGTGTATCCCGGCACGGGGGCAGGGTCTGAACCTGCGAGGTGGGGAAAGATGTACATCACCAGGTCTGGATTGGGCAGGCGCTTGAACTGGCTGTAGATCTCGTTCTGCGCCGTGCGGGTGAATGTGGCGTTCTCTTCCATCGGACGCGCCTGGCTGGGCTCCAGTGGCCTGCGTAGGGATTGCCGAGCGTCTAGCAGTTGGCGACTGCTGGCACTACCTGCCGATCCGCTACTACCCTGATTCCAGACGTCCATCATGTTGTTGTCCCCGTGAGGGAGCATTTCTTCCTTGCTTGTGGAGCACCCTGTGGCCAAGACAAAGGCCAGGCAGGCGCCAACCCTCAGACAGCACTCAGTCGAGATTTTCAGAGGCATGACTGGCTCCAGTGTTGTAGTTGACCTTGCGGCCCTTGAGTTCGTAGTCGATGGTCAGTTGCTGATCCAGATGCACCGCGACCTTTGCCCCGGGCTGGACGTACACGGCGGCGAAGGCTTGGCCATAGAGTTTGTTCACCCAGCTGGAGACGTCGTTGACACCCTGGCCAATGATCTTGCCCATGGCTTCACCGCCCGACAGCCCAACGGTCCCTACTGCGCCGGTTTGTGTGTTCGTGAACGAGCTGCCATTCGGGTCCGACTTGATCAGAGACGCGGCGCCGGCGCCGGCGGCGGTGATCAGGACTTGAGAGCCGATGTACTGGGTGGCGTTGCTTTTACGTTCACCGCTGATGCAGGGAATGCCATACGCATCGCTGATCCAGCCGAGGCCCCCCTGGATTGATTGCTGATTGTTGTTCTGGTTGCTCTGGCCGTTCTGGTTACCATTGGTTTCTTCGGGCGGTGCCGGCAGCGTGCGGATGGTGCCGTCGTTGAAAACGAAGGTCAGGCTCCGGATCTGCCCGCGCACGCAAGAGAGTGTCCAGTCGCCAGAGGCGGTACCACTTGCCACGGCACCGGCGACATCGGGCAGGTCGATGCCGTTGGCTGTCAGGTTGTCCGGGCCGATCAGCACCTTGAATGGATACGGATCGTTGACGGTGCCATCAATCGGCACCCGGCCGATCAAGGCGGACATGGCCACCGACCCCATCAATGTTGAGTTCTGGGGCAGGGTGTAGACCTTGCGGACTTGCTTACGGGCATCCTGAGGCGAGATCTCGTTCGCCACGTTCTGTGCTCCGGTGCTCAGGGCATTCTGACCACGGTCCAGGGTTGGGCCGAAGGACGTGGGGAAGTTGAATCCATTTGCGGTCTGATTTGACCCCGCTGGAATCGGTTTGCCGCTGACGTCGACCGGGGTTGCGTCCTGAGGTTCAATCCAGACGATGTCGAGACTGTGCGCTCCTTGAAAGTTTTGGCCATCACCAGGTTGTACCCCAAAACCGATGGGCAGGTCCGAGGCGCCCCCGGGAGTACCTTCGGTGTTTTGCTTGTTGCTGAGTGCGTTGAGTTGCTTTTGCAACGTTTCCACGATGCTTTGGTTTTGCCGCTGCGACTCCTGTTTGAGCGACTCTCGTGCGCTATCCAGCTTGCTGTCCATGTTTTTGTCGATGTTTTGCAGGCGTTTTTGCAGTTCATCGTTTTGTTGTTTTAAATCATTATTGTTCGTGAGGGACTTGGCGACCTCAGCTTTAAGCTGCTTGCTCTCGGCAACAATTGTCCGCAGCGTGTCAGTTGGGGTGTCCCCGTCGACACCCAGCGTCTTGCCCTGGCCTTGGGTCAGCGGTGCTGGACCCACTGGACCTTCCTGTTTCGAGCTTCCGCCACTGAACATCTTGACCAGGATGATAATGGCGAGAATTGAGAATGGGATGACCAGGTACTTGAGAACCGGATTATTCTTCACGGCGCCCTCCTTTTGGGTCGATCTGTCCGACGGCCGATGGCAGCAACGACTCTGCTAACCCATGCCCACGGGTGACCAGGTAGACCGTCGTCGTATCACTTGCATCGCCCATTGCTCCGAGGTAAGGATGCTGGAATGTGGCGGTCACGAAGTTGCCCATGAGATCTCTGGGGTCCATCGTCATGTGCTGGGCGCTGGTGTTGCGCAGTTTCACTGCCGTGACCCAGTAGCCGTCCAACCGCCATGCGCCCAAGGCTGTCGCTTCTACGGGAAGTGTGGGTAATAAGGTGGCGAGATCCAGGCGGTGGTTGATGTTGACCTGGGATATACCCTCCACGGCTTCTACCGTGCGCAGTGGGGCGTACAGCATCTGGGCTGCATATCGAGTGATCACCACGGGTATTGGCGTCTCACGTCGAGCAGGTGGAGGATCCTCGCTCGTATCCTGTTCGCTGGCGGTAGGAGATGGGGCGGTGCGGTTGCCTGCAGCCTTGACCGGGGTGTTGCCTTGTCCATACCGCGTGGCTGGACTCTCGCCGGCGACGATCTTGGCCGGTTCCAGAACCGGTTGATTTGCGCCTCCCGCTGTCGCGGCGATATCGACCAGCATGATCTCTCCAGAGGTCATGTTCTGCAGTTGCAGGCGGGTGGGCTCGATCGGCTCCTTGGCAAGTAGATACACGGCTCCTCCGGTACTTTGCACCCGCAGTTTGTCGGCCAGGCTGCGCGGGATTCCCACGCGAACATTCTGATCGACGAAGACGATCCGTTCTTGACCGACTATCAATGGCACGGCCAGTGGGATGCGCTCCCAGCGCAGAATTTCCACCGCCGAGGCTGGCTGCGCATATCCAGCAATGAGTACGCCGGCAATCAATAAGGCTCGGATAATCACTTGCGGCCCCCTGGAGCTGGTTCGGCGGAGGTTTCGATGCGTTGCGGGTTGCTGCTGTAGCAGTCCCAGGCCAGGCCGAAGGGGTTCTTCTCGGGATCGACGTCCGACCGGATGATATGCAGGGGGTAACGTGCTACGGCACGCTTCACCAGCTCGCCGCCGTAATGTTCATCTGCGCTGATATCGAGATTTATCGTCCAGTCGTTGAAACTGTTCTGCATAACATGCTGTTCTTGTTTGTCGTCGAGACCGCGACCAGGGATCTCGAAGACACCGCGCTCGCGTTTTCGCAGCTCCCCGCTATTACGGCGCAACTCGAAGTCCTTCTGCAGATAGGCCTTGCAACTAGGCGTCAGATAGCCTGTCAGACGAGCGATGTTGTCCTCGTAGTCCGTTTCACCGTCCGTTGGCCAACGGTTCATCTGCTGAAAGATGTACAGCCCAAACGAGTACACCGACTCCGGCGGGATATCCCACCATTTACGGGTGCTACCCGATCGGAGATCAGGCGGGACGTGGATTGTCAGGTCGTGCGGTGCGCTCTGCCATCCGTACGCCATCCACAAGCCGAGTACGATCTGCAGGCCAATGACCAGGCGCAGGCTGTAGATGTGAGCCTGTTGCGAATCAACTTTCTTACGATAGCTCATGCACCTGCACCCTCCGTGCGATGGCAGGTCCACGTGCCATCGCGTGTGATGAGTCGGGAGGCATTCAAGGTTGGGAAGTGTCGGGCGATGTTCAGTTCGAACTGGCGATATACCCAGGTCTCAGGTCGACCGCGCTTTATGTTGCGCAGGAAGCGACTGGCAACGGTCAGCCCGAGGACACCGCCAATCAGAGCCCCAGCGATGATGAGTGCCCAAATATGGGTCAGGATCGTCAGGGGAATACCTAGGATGAATCCGGCAATGCCACTGAAGAAAACGGTTGCCCACATTTCGTCGGCTGTGAGGCCACCCATCACCACTGGCTGGTTGTTGAGCCTGCCGGGCAGGAAACTCAAAGTGCCATCATCAAGTATGTCTGCCATATCCAGCTCCCGTTACAAGATGCTGGTGGCTTGGGTGACTAGGTAGACACCTATTCCTAGGATCGCAGCCCCGACGCAGGCGGTGGCCCCGAGGTCCCGCCACTTCTTCTTGCCGTCGTGAATATCGTGATAAACACCGAATGCATGCCATGCAACACCGAGGAACATCACGCCTAGGAGTGCCAAACCGATCAGCATGAAACCGTCAAAACCATAGTTCTGCATTGTTTGTAGAATGCTGCCGCCTTGGCCGCGGGTGGGTGGCTGAGCTTGCGGCAGGGCCGCTAGGGCCAGTTGTGGGAGCGTAATCAACCCTGCAACGGCATAGAGTGTTTGTTTGAGTCGAG
The DNA here is from genome assembly GCF_013386165.1 of Pseudomonas gingeri. Taxonomy (GTDB): domain Bacteria; phylum Pseudomonadota; class Gammaproteobacteria; order Pseudomonadales; family Pseudomonadaceae; genus Aquipseudomonas; species Aquipseudomonas gingeri_C. The sequence goes on from NZ_JACAOS010000001.1 coordinate 770,056, forward strand.
ACATGGTTGAACTCCAATAGGGTTAGCTGAGTAGAAAAAAAGTGATGATCATGCAGAGCAGCAGGATGCGAACAACTGAGGCGGCGGCGATGGATTTATCAAGGTTGTTTGTTGCCCAGCCCCGATAGCAGCTATAGATCGCCCAGGCGCCCCAAAGAAACGTTACGGCCACGGCACATCCAACGAAGAACACGTAGCTGACAGACGCAGGGAATCCTCCAGCAGCCAGAAAGGCCGTGGTTTGGGCTCCGCTCATGCTCACGGTTTACGTCCTTGCTTCAGGGTGTAATCGCCAGAAATCTCGGCGGGGTCGCGTGGCTGGGCTCGACTCGGGGTCAAGTAGCCCTCCAGGCCGTGGCGGATGTGTTCGATGTCACCGGCGAAGCGCTGATAATCGAAGAAGTAGCGCTTTCCTGGTTCATCGGCGACTGCCGCGCTGCGGCGGGCGGTGTCCTCCAGCGCGTTCAACTGGCGGATCATCACTTCCAAGTTCGCCTGTTCGGATGCCGAGGCTGCCGACGCATGGGGGACGTGCAAGCCGCAGCCAAGCAGTGCGATCAGGCCTGTTCGGGCAAGGCGGTAAGTGAGTGCAGTGAGGGACTGATACGGGTTCACGGCTAGGCTCTGGTAATTCCTGTTACCAACAGCTTGCCGGGTTCAGCCAGGCGCTCGCCGCAAGAAATCCATAATCGGCTCGTTATGGATTTCTTCCGGCTCCGTCGAGTCCATCAATCGCTGGGGATTAGACGTTTGAAGAACAGCAGGTAGCCGGTGGGCAGAGCGATCCCATACGCCCACCCTTGTGCATTGTGGTTGCCGATCTTGATTTCGCCCTTGACCACCGGCTGGACGCTGACGAGCTCCCAGCCCTCGCGGCCCAGTCGGGCAAGACGTTCCTTGTGCTCCGAGTCTTGCAGAAAGGCCTGAATGTCCGGCTCGGTTGTCGGCTCTTCAGTTTTGAACACCAGGTAGTTTTTGGTATTCACGCGGTAGAGAAGGGGGGCGAATTCAGAGTGGTATTCGAATGCCTGCTGGCTCATGTCAACAACCTCGATGTTCGGAGTTGACAGACTTTCAGTTCGGCGCGCGCGTGGGCAATCGAAAATAGGTGGTCTCTATGCGCGGGATTTCTGCGGAGTAGTACGAGCATCGACGTAGCGCTGCAGGATCGACAAGACCATGGAGTTCAATGCCAGGATCTTCATTGCCCGGGTGACCCCCACGTAGAGTAGGTTCAATTCGTCGTCACGACGGCCCCGATCGAGGTCAGGGGAGAGCGGGTCAGCGGTGAAGTCGTCATAGAGGCTAACGAAGTCCCATTCCAGGCCCTTGGCCTTGTGCCCAGTAGTCAGCGTGACAGTGGCGTCCAGCTCGTTGCTCACAGAGCGGGAGCGCAGCGTCTGGATGCGTTCAGGCAAGTCAGGATAAGCCGCGATGATCTTGATCGATCGGAGCATCTCGCTGTCCTGGCTGACTTCCGCGATCTCTTCGTACTGGGCGAAGTCCCGGTAATCGCGCAACAGTTTCCGATTCTGGACTTCCTGATTGCTGCCTCGGCTGAAGAAGTACAGGTCCTCGAGGTCGCGTATCGAGTAACTGTCGATTCCCCCGACCCAAAAGATTTTCGGCTGGTTGGTGACCAGCCGTAACGCGTTCTCGATCACACCTGTGACCGTGCGATGGATGAAAGTGCGGTGGGGGAGATCCTCCGGAAGTGCACGTTTGATCCGCGTGTTGGGGCCAAGGCCCTCCAGTTTTCGGGTTTCCCCCTTGTAAGAGAGGATGACGTTGGCCACGTGGGCAACCCCAGGGCCGAAGCGGAAACTCTGGGTCAGGTAATGGCGTTCAGCACCGGCCATCCAGTCACTGTTGAGCGCGTCTTCGGCGCCGCGGAAACGGTAGATCTGCTGATGAGGATCTCCGACCGTCACTTTGCGGATGCGCTGCGTTTTTACCAGGTCTGCAATCACCGGGTTCACGTCCTGCCCTTCGTCCAGGAGCACTGCCTGAAAGCGTTCACTCAGGTCTGGCCGGCTCAACTGGTATAGCTTCAGGTAGCCGTCGTGTGTGATCGAGACGCTGGTGTCCTGCAGGTCAATCATCCGGCTCCAGATTGACTGGGCAACGCCCAGAGCGCTGGTCAGAAAACGCTGCTGGGCGCTGGTCAGCATTCGCTGTCCCTGGAATCGAGGGAAGTGTGCGCTGCTCAGTTCCATGTCGGCGCTGGCCATAAAGTTGTTCAGCGTGCTGAGCACATCGCGAACCAATTCCCAGTCCTGGCTGTTGATTGCCCGGGCAATATCGGTGAGGCGCAGGTTATTCGCCTGTTTGGCCGCGTATTGGCTGCCATAGACTGCATAGGCCAGACCATGGGCGGTCTTGCAGACGACGTTGCGTGGAAAACGCCCCTTAGCTGCGAGCTCGACGGACTTGTTGTAGCAGAGGTACAGCATTTTCACTGACGCATGGTGATTGGCATAACCCACCAGTGTGGTGGTTTTCCCGGTGCCCGCAAATGCCTGGACCAGCAGCTTGTCGCTGTTCGAATGAATGATGGGCTGCTGCTCTTGAGTCCACTGCATTTGCAACTCCTAAAGGTATTTCTTGAAGCTTGAAACAGTGATGTAGATGGACACGCCCAGAAGGACGGCGCATGGCAATAAGACCAGCAGTGGGCTGATGCTAACGGGGATGGCCAAGTAGATCGTCCATGGCACGATGGCCATCGGAATGATCGTTCCCCGTGCTTTGTGATAGAGGTAGCTGGACTCTCGCCCTGAGCCGAATTTACGTAGGTCCCGCCTGACCAGTCCGTCTACCAGGCCGGTAAATGCTGCCATTAAAAAGAGCGGGATCGTGAGCGTCAGGATCACCATGCGAACGCAGAATGTCAGCACGGTATAAAGCGCTGCGAGGCCGTAGTCTTGGAACTTGATCATCGCCCAGCCGATTTCGTAGCGGAGATTGAAGTAGCCTACCTTCTGCGGAGAAGTGGTGCGGGCATACTGTGTCAGCGCATTGATGCTGTCCTGCAGGCCAGTTTTCACCATCAGCCAGTCATACACCCGCTGAGCCAGCCAGGTTGCTGTTCGGCCAGGCTCTTGGACGACGACGCTGTGCAGCAAGTCCTGGGACAGCCAGCTCAGTTCATGCTCGAACATCTGCTGTGCATGCTGCCAGCCGGCATCTGGCCAGAACAGGTAGAGGCATATCCATTCGACCAGGATCGCGCCGATCAGTGAGCCGAACATGACCCCGATGAACTGGAAGGGCAACGAGAACAACATGCCCAGGAGGGTTTTCTGACCTTCCTGCTGCTGTTGGGCTTTCTCGGCGATGTCGGCCATGGCTTTTCCTATCTACTTCCGACTGGCTTTGAAGATGGCCCACAGCCCGAGGCAAACAGCGCACAACAGCACCCATGCTCCTTCCTGTTTGGCAACCACATCAAGGGCAACTCCGTGGTACAGATTCCGTCCTCCAACGCTCAGTGTTGCGAACACACATGCGAACACAACATCCCAAAACGTCAATTTCATCGCGTTACTCCTAGAGTCGTTTGCTTGCTTATGCGGCTCGCTCGCCGTTGGCCATATGCCGGAAGTCGTCCAACAGGTCATCGGGTAGCGACTCGTTCAGCGACTGAAACCCTGGCGCCTGCCACCAGTCGCTATTGGTTCCAGCTCCTTTGTTGCGCATGCCTTCGACCAAGGCCTGGAGGTCCTTGGGCATGACTTCATCAGGGTCGTTCGCAGGCAACGGCATGCGGATTTTCCAAAGGTTGCCACCTTCGATAAGCGCAAAGCATTGCCCCTTGGGCAGCCCCACGACGTGCGCGGGTTCGAGCATCGGGACGCTGACGCTCTGGACCTGGTCGTGTGTATTTGAAGTGAAGGCCGCCTTCCCGTTGATCGCGTCGTTGGCGCTGCTTGCCAGCGTGCTGGTGAACACCTGAACTTTCGGCAACTGATTGGTCAGCAGCTCGGCGGTGGCGGTCTCCCTAACCCTGAGCATGAACAGGTTGTTGAAGTTACCGATCACCTGGCCTGCCTTCGCGCGGCTGCCGATCTTCGCCTCGATGTCGCTCATGGTCTGTGTATACGCAGTGACCTGCATGCCAGCACCACCGCCCTTGTTGATCATCGGGATGAATTCCTCGCCCATGAGCTCGTTGAACTCGTCTGCATGGACGTTGATCGCCACCTTGCCGCTTTTGGCCCCGGGCAGGCCGTCGTCAATACCGAATTTGTAGATGTGACCGGCGACCGACACCAGGTCACTGAACATTGAGTTGCCCACGGCAGCGGCCACCTCGGTGTCGGAGAGAGCGTCCAGGCCGATATAGACCACTGCGCGTTTGCGGATGACTTGCATCCAATCGAAGATCGGTCGCGGATCCTCCAGGTCCATGTAGTCGGGAGACAGCAGTTCCGCAATACGGCCAGTGGTCAGCTTCTCTAGTAGAGGCAGCAGACTCGCGACGATCTTGTCGAAGTAGGTCTTGTCGTACCGAACTGCCGAGCGCAGGCCTTCCATGACAGGGTCGGCGATACGCTTTTGCGTGATGTACATGTCGATTGCGATCACGCGAAACGGCCGATCTTTCATTGCGAAGCTGAGTTGCTTGCGATCGATCTTTCCCTCAAGCGCAACAATGGTTTCCCAGGCCTTGGGATCGTGCTCAGCGAAGTATTGCTGGGCGTACTCTTCGAACAACGCGTCGATATTGATTACGTGCTGGCGGATCTGCTCGTAGTCCGGCCGGCGCCCGAGGGCCACCAAGGCGCGGGCGATGATGTTCACGAACCGCCATGCGAATTCGCGGAAAGCTGCAGAGTTACCTTCGCCCGAGAGCTGACCTGCGATCCGTGTCGCAACCTCGGAAATCCGACCGAAGCGGCCGACGGCGTTGTAGCGCGCGGAGTGATCCGGCCATCCGAGGTGGAACACGTAGAACTCGTCAAGTCGGCCAGCGCGCTTGCACTCGATGTACATGCGTTTCAGGAGATCGGCATCGCCCTTGGGGTCGAAGACAATCACCACCTCGCGATCGAGGTTCATTTCCGTGCTCTGCTTCGTTCTTCGATGAACAGGCTGTACGCGGCGTCCCATCCGGACGCGTGGTCTTGATCGCTGCCGAGTGCGTCGAATGTCCTGGGTGATGAAGAGTTCCGCTAGACGGGTTTTACCCACCCTTGTAGTACCCAGCACGAGGGAATGCCCGACACGCTCGCCCAGAGGCAGGCTGACGTCTGCTTCGTAGGGTTCAATACCGTGCAGGCGGGGCAGTCCGCCAACCGGCGGGAGCGGGCGGACAGGGTTCAGCGCAACATCCCACGCGGTGGCCTTGGTCAGCAGCTTGAGTGGGAAGGGCGCGAACTCAAGCCGCTCTTCAATACGACGAGCCATCTGGTACAGCGGTGTCGGTTCTACGTACTCGGCGTATTTGGGCAGATAGGTGTCCATCAACCGCTGGGTATGTTTCTGTGTCCAGCGGAAGCCCTTACCTATGAACAGGCGCTCGTTGCTGACCGGTATGTCTTTGCTTGTCATCGTGTAGTGCGGCAGGCGACGGATGTTTCTTCTATAGCGCAGCACAAGCAGGGCCTGTCTCAGACGGACGTAGCCCAGCATCAGAAACCCCGCGGCGGCGATCGCACCGAACAAAGGCGTCAGGGCGATCGCCCAGGGCGCAAAGACGCACAGTAGGGCCGCAGTAACACAGACCAGTACCGTGTAGAGCTCAACGGCAGGTCTAAGCAGCGCTTCGATGGTGAAGGTGCTGGCCATGGTTCTACATCCTTACGGCTGTCGAATTCGTTTAGGGAACTGGTTGGCCAGCTCCTGCCTGGCCTGTTCGGCCTCATGGGCTGGTAGCTTCTCAGTCAGCTTCAGACGTAGCGCGATGGCATCTCCGTGCTCTGTCGAGGTCACACGACCACCGTAGAGCCAGACCACGTGAGCCACCTGCTCTAGGAGAAGCTGGCAGGCTCGCGGATCTTCCGGTTGTCTGATCACCAGGGTGAGAGACTGGGGGGGCATCTCGTCCTCCCTTAACTTGCGGCCGGCTGCCGGGACAGTTCGTAACCGTCGAAGTAACCGGTGGTAGCTCCCATTGCTCTCCATTCAGCGAAGGGCAGGTGCAAATCAGCCAGTTGCTCGTTCGCCGCCAGGTCGTCAGCGAAAATCGCGAACTCTTCGGCAGGCATGAAGGCGGTGAGCAAAGGGCGACCCTCAGAGTCATTGGCCATGCTTTGAAGCGTTTCCTCGATCCGTGCACTCCATTTATGGTTTGCCCTTAGCCAGCTCAAAATCAACTCAACTTTTACAGGATCATCAATCACCACAGGAGGTGCACCGTCCAAGGGAACATCGCACATGAGGAAATTGGGCATCTGCATACGCTCTGCCAAGGCAACCATTTCTGGGTCAGTGATTGTCTCGTTGACGCAGGCATAGAAGTTAAGAGGCATTTTGGTATCGATCTGGCTGAGTTTGCTCATGTCGTCTTCCTACTGTTGAATGGCTGTGGCAGTAATCAGGAGCGGGTAATGACGGATACCGAGGCGTCCAGCCAGGTCATCCGCCGGCGTCGGTACCACCTGGAGATCGCCTGCCCAGCGGCGTACCTCGGCAAAGCGCTCGGCGCTCTCTACGTTGACCACAAGTCCCACGGCCTGCATTTGCTGCAGTTGATTGTGTCGCTGCGAGAGCCAGGCCTTGGAGCGCTCGTCGTCACCCACAACAAACATGGGTTGAAGCCCCGGGGCATTGATCACGCGTCCCTGCGCTACGCCGGGGAGCAGTTGAGGGGAGCGCACGGGAAAGGCACCGGCACCTCGGATGCCAGGGTTTGGTGGTGGCGCGGATTGGGTATCGGGCTCTGGTACCAGGTCCTGGTAGTAGGGCAGGGCGGAAACACCGCCTCGATCTTCGACAACGGTCAGAGAGCCCGCATTTGCCGCCAAGGGCGAGGCCAGGCATAGCAAAATTGTGAGGTTCAGCAGTCGCTTCATCATGGGTTGTTCGCCATAAGGTTGATGCCGGTAACGCGGCTGAGGTGTTTGGCAAATTCACGGCGGTACCGTGCTGCAGGTTCGCCGCCGGCAGGGCGGTGATAGCGCCCGGCCGCAGTGATCCAGTCGCCGCCTTTGGATTTTTGCTCGGCGAGGATCTGCGCGGTTACGGAGAGGTTTTTGTATGGATCGAGCCCCTCGCAGGGGCTGCTATAGCGGTGGCCGTTGGCTCCTACGTTGGTTTGCCCGAGGCCGACGTCGACCCGGGCAGGGCCGGCGGTCTGGATGGCAATGATTAGCGCTCGGCAGGCGTCACTCCGGGTGGCGAAGCGGTAGCCGGCGCCGGCGACGTTCAGTGTCCAAGGCCAGGGGACGATCTGGCCACGGATGCGAGTACCGCTTTCCTGGAGTGCAACCGAGTACAGAACCTCAGAAGGCACGCCAGCCGGCCGGGCAATCAGCTGATAGGCCGGTGGCGGAATCTCGGACGCACTGGCGAGTGCGCTGGCCAGCAGCAGACTGCCGGCCATTGCCGCCCGGGCTACTGTCGTTGCCATTGCCCATTCACCTCGCGAACTACTGCAGGAAGATCGCCGCCGAGGCCGAGGCCGAGCCAACGACCGGCATCATGATTCAGGGTGATCTGTCGATTACGGACGTTGGTCGGTTCGACGCCGGCGAGGATCGCCCAGCGACGAATCCGCTCGTCATCTCCCTGGCTGCCGACGAAGTAGAGGTCGAAAGTCTGCTTCTGTGTCTGGAGATCTTTTACTCGTGCGATACATGCCGTGCAGTTGTCTTGGACAAAGACGGCAAGGCGGCCATCGCTCTTCAGCGTCTGTTGGCCACCAGCAGGAGCTGTTTTTGGAGATGAGGAGATTTGGATGACCTTCTCGCTGGGGTACAGCCGTGCGAATGCTTGGTCATAGGCCCGCTGGTAGGCCAACTCCTTGTCGATCCGCTGGCGCTCTGCCCGTACCTGCAGCTCTGCATATCGTCGACGCTCTTCAGCGCTGGTGGCTTCTATACCGAGAGCTGTCAGCGGGTCGAGGCCGGGCGAGTAAATACCGCGCGGGCCATCCATCACGGTCTGGTAACGGGTCCACTCCTGAGGTGTCAGGCCCCACTCGCGGGCCAGCTCGGTCTGGTTACTGCTTTCGGATGTGCTCTTGGACTCGACGGAGGCCTGCACAGTGGACGTTGTAGGGGCTGGAGCAGCAAGGCAGCCATAGGTAAATGCAAGCGTGACCAAGCCGGTAAAGAACCGTGTCGCGGTCAGGTGATTCATCTTTCTGTGGGCAGTGGGGGAGGTGTGCATGTCGAGGTCCTATTGCGCAACGGTTACGGTTTGCGGAGTGCCGGCGACGTCGAAGCGCGCGGATGTGCCGTCCAGGGCGTTGAGCCGCCATGCAGTGCCCGCCACGGCATCGCCTGGCCGAATCAGATAGATCTGACTCAACTGCGTGCTACCTGGTGGGGCAACGGACAGAAAGCGTTCGCCCCCCCGGTATTCGATGCCGACAACGGTGAAAGGCGGAGCCTGTGGCGTGATGGCGCTGGAGCTAGGCTTTGGCGCTGGAGGTGCTTTCCGAGCAACGGCCTTCGGTTTAGGGGCTGCTTCGAGGGACGGCTTGACCTGGGACTTGCTCAGTTCCTGAAGGCGACTGTCGACGGTTTCGATACTGGCCTTGAGCATGACCAGCTCGCCCACAGATGCCGTGTTCCGGGATAGATCCTGGGTGGTCTCGACCGCTTGTTTTGCATAAGCCTGAACGGCGTCGAGGCGGTTGGAGAGCGCCTGTTGACCGGAACGGAAATCATCGTTGGAGACCAGGTGCTTGCCGTCAACGGTGTCCAGTCGTTCATCGACCTTGCCCAGTCGCGTCAGGATGGCATCGAGCGAATCCTTGTCGGCGGTGGCGGCCAGGCTGTGGCTGAGGTTGGAAAGCTGATGATGCTCGTAGCCCAGCAAGCCCGCCAGGACAACAAGGCAGAGGCTGAGAGTCAGGGTCGTACGAGTGGGGCGTGGTAGGTTCATGGGGGTCCTCGCGCGGAAACGGGGACACCCTCTCAAACCCTTTTAAATGATGCAGTAGGAAATACTTTTTCCAGTCGGTCTGCTTTTTTATCCGGCCGTCGAGGCCATTGCGATGGGGATGCGAGCATCCCGAAGAAGCCGTTCTGGAACGACACCTACTGACAGGAAACTGACCTCCAGTGCCCTGGAAGCCAGCCTCCTGTACTACTTATTCGTTGAAAGTTGAGGCTTGTATGTTTTTTGCCCAAGTTACCACTTTGAACATTCCCTTCAACTGCTCATTGCCTGCATCGACAAGATGGTTGTCATCAAAATATAGAGATACCCCATTTTTTGATCCCATGCATTCCCCTGCCGGACAAAGGTATGGGGTAGGGTCGATAATCTGAACATTGCATTGTTTGGCTGAGGCTTCGATGGCATTGTTGGCGATTCGGTTTCGCTTCAGATAATCTGCCAGAGGGATCGTAATATCAGATGTGCTCTGGAAAATTCGCTTGTGTAGATTCAAACCTTTGTAAATGCTGAATGGCATCTCTGGAATTGGTTTAACGATATAGACCGGGTGGTTGACGGCGATAGCGCACACTGTATTGACGTACTCGGTCGTATAGTTTTCCTCTAGCGAGCGTTGGTTTTGATTTGGATCGCTATTGAAAGATACTTGATATTTATTGTCTCTATTCGAATCTGAGTACATTGCAGCTCGGCTGAATAGGATGACTGGTACACCATGGTATGCTGTTCTTAGTGTTTCTAGTTTCTCTTTGTTAAAGTCGCGGCATGTCCGTTCCAATTCTTTATCCTTCATTTCGAAGTTTTTCAGGGTTGGACATCCGCCTCGAGCCCACTCTAAAGCTGCTTGCTGGTTTTCCAATTGCACAGCTGCGGCTGTTGACTGTGCATGACTATCTCCGAAGAGAATCGCCGAGACCTCGCCAGTGCCGAGCTTGCAGTCAGCCGCACCATATGGATTGGCGAAGCACTCCTGCTTGTACAGTTTGCTGGTGTACTCAGGTTGTCCCAATTCCACGAAGGCAAATCGTATGCCGGGATGGTCTTTAACTACTGCTGCAATAATTGCTGATGCGCCGACTGATAGAATGACAATGGATGAGTAATTGAAGATGACTCGCGAAGCTGAAGGAACTTGTTTGGATCTTTTTTCAAACAGATAAAATGATAGTGTGCCGAGTAAAAGTGTGCCGAAAATTGCTGCTGTGACATATGGCCAGCTATTCAATAGTCCGCACATGTAAAGGAGTACCACTAGCGGCCAATGCCAGAGGTAAACTGAATAGGATACCTTGCCCGTGAACTGAAAGACCTTATTAACGCTGAAGGCCGACAGCGTATTACCATAAATAACCAATGCGGTGCCAAGTACTGGTAAGAGCGCTAGGTACCCTGGCCAGAGGTCCTGCTCGGAAAAGCAGAAAATGCTTGCCAGGATGGCAAACAGTCCAAGGCTCTCGCTTGCATAGCCGACACGCTTATTGAGTGATAGAGGAAACAGAAATACTAACCCGCCGGCGAACAGCTCCCATGCCCTTGTAGGCAACATATAGAAAGCGAACACTGGGTTGGTTTTTGTCAGGTAGATGGATGCTCCCAGTGAGATGAAAGTCAGCAGTATTAGGGCGATTTTTGTTCGTTGCTCTCCAAGGGATTTATAAAAGGCTATTAATAATACCGGATAAAGCATGTAGAATTGCCACTCTACCGAAAGCGACCAAGTGTGTAATAGCCAGTTTTCGTGCAGGGGGGCATCGAAATAATTACCGCTCGTTGCAAAAAAGAAATTTGAACTGAATACTAGAGTGCTCTTGATTGTTTTTATCGAGTCTCTAAAGTCATCTAAAGGTAGGAAGATGAAGCCAAAAACCATGATGGCGACACAAAGAGCCAGAAGCGCGGGAATGATTCGGCGCGCTCTCGATGCATAAAATTCAAGTAAAGAGAAGTGTTTCTCCCGCAGGCCTTTGAAAATAATTCCCGTCATCAGATAGCCTGATATCACGAAGAAAATGTCAACGCCAGCAAACCCACCGGAAAAACCTGCTACTTTGAAGTGAAAGAGCACTACTGATATGACCGCAAGGGCCCGTAATGCGTTTATATTTTTCCTGAAAGTCATCAAGTGTCCCTAATTAAAACCCAAGCATGTGTTCGCGGATAGTCAGCTTCTAAGCGCGGATGTGGTTGATGCCCTGATTTGTCGTTGCTGATGGCCGCTACCAAAATTTTTGGATCCACAGGTTTTTCGGCAGGGGAGGCGAAATCTCTAGCTGCTTTGATGAAATTTGTTGGGCACAAAAAAAGGCCACCCGTAAGTGGCCTGGTTGTCATGCAGTCATGAGTTGTCTTGCCAGCGCCATCTCAACCGAATCCCCATCCTGGTTCAACGAATCAAGCCCAGATTCCGGCACGTCTCCTGACGTGCTTTGAGCCACGGCGATCTTCTTGGCCATCAGCTGCAGGCAGGTAATCTGCGAACTGCCGGCATAGCCAAAGAACACCACCCGAACCGGTTGCTTCTGCCCGATCCGCCACGACCGCCGCGCTGCTTGCTGAAGGGTGTAAACGTTGTACCCCGTCTGCAGGAATGCAATGGTCGGAAAGTCGAGCAGATCCAAGCCGGTCTTTACCAGCTCCGGGTTGGTGATCAGCACGTCGATCCCACGATCAACCTGGTCGAGAATCCAATCCTCGCGCCGTTGGGTGTCCACTGAAGCCCTCAACACCGCCACCTTCAAACCGGCCTGGTCCAGCAACCGTTTCAAGCGTGAGGTGGTGTCGCGGGTTCCGCTGTAGACGGTGTAGGCCAGTACCTTGCGACCTTTGGCTTTCTCCGCTAGGCACAGTTCAACCAGCGCCTGTTCTTTGGGCATCAGATCGTCATCTCCGAAAATCGGAGGGACGAGCGCCAATGTTTCCCTGGAGCGCGGGTGCTTGACCATCTCCGGTCGGAAGCAGCAATCCGGCCAGGCCAGCAGCACATTGAGCACCACGCCCATCAGCGTGGTGTCTCGCCGCGCCAGAGCCTGGCGCAGCGCCTGTGTCAGTTTCCCGGCCAGTTGCTGATAGGCCGAGGCCTGTTCAGCAGACATGGCGATGTCGACGAACTCTTCCTGGTACGCCGGCAGCACGTTGCCGCCGATATCCTTGAGTTTGAGGAACACGGTGTAGGGCAGCACGAAACGATGAATGCCTTTCGGGCCGAAGCCCGGGGCCTTTACCGTCCGTACCGAGAGCTTCTTGCCCTTGGCGGTTTTGTGCGACTCGTTGTCCCTCTCGGTGTAGATGTCCTTCAGTACGCCGTGATCGCGCATGAACGACATGGCCGCCGGAGCCATGCTGCCCCGGGCGTTCGGTCGGTAGCCATCCTCGATCATGCTTCGAGTGAGGATCCGGAACAGGAGGTAAAACAGATCATCGGCGTAGCCGCCCATCAAGGTGCCGGTCAGCAGCACGGTTTTCCGCGCCTTCGCTGCCAACACCCCCATGGCCTGGCCCTGGGCCGATCCACTGTTCTTGTACTCATGCCCTTCGTCCACCACCAGCAGGTCGAAAAAACCATCAGGCAGGTAGCGTTTGATGAACTCGGTGGGTTGATAGCCACCTTCGCCAAAGCCAAACTCGATGTTGGCAGTGGCGCGCTCCATGCGCTTGGCTTGGCGGTCGGTGAAGATGAAGTTGCCCGTGGCGTCCATAAGGTTGATGAACTCGCTGACGTTATCCATCAGCATCGATGCGAGGAAGTCCTCCCCGAAGTCGCTCAGCAACCGTTCTGCACGGACTGGGCCGATGGTCGGGATCCGACACATGGACTTCAGGATAGTGGAGCGCCGGGAACCGGTGTCCGCTTTCCCGGGGCGTATCAGCGTCCAGAGCGGGCCGGCGCAGCGTGGACAGCTTCGCCGGCGTTCTTCTCTGTGAAATTCATCCAGGGTGATCAGATTGCCCTCCAGGTCCTCCAGGACCTGGCCGCAATCGGGGCAGCCAGCCAGTAGGCGTCCGCCGGCAGACCGACGTGGCCAGCACGCCAGGCGCCAGTGAAACCCCATCCGCATGCGCACGCGCCCAAGAATGAAGAATTCAGGTCGTCCGTCATAGGCATCGCCTAGTTGGTCACGCAGCTTCAGCAATTTGACCAGGGTGTCAGGTCCGTTGAGCACCCAGACACGGGCGTTCGGTAAGGTTTCGAGGATCTCGCGTCGCCATTTGTAGACCAGGTGCGGCGGTGATATGACCAAAGTTCGGCGGTAGCCGGCATTGTGCATGACCGCCGCCACGGCGATGGCCATCATGGTTTTCCCGGTGCCCATCTCGGCGTTGATGATCGCGGCCTGTTCGTTGCGATCGAGCAGTAACGCGCAGACCGCTTGCACGACATCGGCCTGTGCTGGGAATGGACGGCGTTTGAGTCCGTCCATTCCCAGCTGGCGATTGGCGTTTATGTTGCCGGCATAAACCGGTGGATTTGAGCGGTTGAGGGAGTCCAGCAGCTCGTCGCCGAACTCATCAATGAATTCAGTCAGGCCGATGGTCAGGGATGAAAGAGGGGCTTGAGAGCCCTGGGACAGGTCGTTCATGGTGTTTCTCCTGGGAGGCAGAAACAGGGCACGCACGACACCCCTGCGGGTATGTGCATACCCTGCGGGTTGGTAGAGAAAACGCCTCGGCGGCGTGTGGGTGATTTAGTAGTCGGACGGCAGCAGGATGGTGGTCACGCTGCGATCTGACTCGGTGATGATCCAGAGCCTGTTTTCATCGGGGGTGTCGATGTCATAGGCGGAGAGCAGTCGATCGCCTGTGTTCAGTGCTCGTTGGTTGCTGTTCCGGTCGTCGTCGCTCAATTCCCCCCAGTCCCCCGACAGATGACGCCGAAGGTAGACGGTAGGATCGAGTGCGCCGTGCTCCACAAGATGTTGCACGGAATGGGTCAGTGCCAATTGGCCTGGGGCGAACAGAGAGCCGGAGTCGGCTTGAGGTACTGGAGCCACTGCCGACGTATCCGGATCGGCCATGGTGGTCGGGGACGAGCTGATGGTCAGCACGCGCCCGTGATCACGGGAGCCTGGCGTCATATCCCATGCCCGAATAATGGGCACAAAACGGTCGGTCAGGATCCGTACCTCGGAGACGTTGCCGTTCTCATCCTCGGTGAACTCGGTCTTGTGGACCTTATCCTTGTAGGTGTCGCCCTTCAGTACCAGGGTTCGTCCGGCCTTCGACCGCACTACACCGGATATCGCGCCGGCAGCCAGCGCCAAGGCCAGGTGCCAACGTGATAGGGCTCGCACGGGAGGCCTGGATGGGACTCCGTTTTGACCGAAATGCAAGGTGAAGTCGGGCCAAAGACCTTTCAACCGTGTGACCTCCAGCTGGAACTGGCCCGGTTCGAGCGTCATTCGGTAGAAGTGCTCGAGGTCGGTCGCTGCTGGCAGCACCCGATACGGTTCCCATGGCCAATTGACCGGGAGCGTCTCGGCGTTCTGCAGGTCGGCGCCGATCGTCAGAAGACGTTCACGCACCGGGGTAACCTCCCGCGGCCGGGCCAGATCCTGGCGTCGGACACGGATACCGAAGATCACCACCTGCTTGAAGGTCGGGTCTGATCCAGCATAGATCCGCAGTTCAGTGAAGTGATTGCATAGCCATCCACAGAGCTCATCGTCCAGGACATAGTGCGGAATGATGAACACCAGGACACCGCCGTACTGCAACAGGGGAAGTGCCCGTTGGTAGAAGGCTTTCTCCAGTCGACGACGACCGTTGCCCTGATACTGCGAAGCACCAGCGTGGTCGGCCACCAGGTCCCCATAGGGTGGGTTGAGCCAGAGCAGGCCGAAGGCCTGGCGAGAGATCATGGTGTCCATCAGATCGCTGTGCAGTACGCGATTCAACAGTGTCCTGGAGTGATCGGCACGCTCTCGGTCGTATTCGACAGCGAAGGTCTCCACATTGTCACGCCCGAGGGCATGCGCGGCTTCGGCCAGGGCCACGCCTTCGCCGGCACAGGGATCGAAGATCCGCATTCTGCCGGTGGGAGAGGGGACCAGGGCCTGCAGCGTTCGCTCCAGGGTGATTTCGTCGGTGGGGTAGTAGCCATTGCGGGCAAAGTTGCGCGCGAGGCGCGGGAACATCAAAGCCATACAGGCCTCCTTGAGTCAGGTGTGATCCGGGATTAATCCCGGGCTTCGGTGGTGAGTTGTCCTTGGCGAATCAGATCGCCCAGGGCGGGTTCGAGCACGTCGAGTTTCAGCGACAGGCGCCAGGCCCTGATCGAGCCCTGGCCTTTGGGCAGCGGTTGCAACATGCCGTATTGATTCAAGACCTCCAGCACGGGCTCGCGCCAATGCTGGAGCAGGGGTAATGGGCAGGTTTCGGTGACCAGTGGCCAGAGCCGCTGTTGAGGTGCCTGGCCGTCCTCGAGGAGGGCGTAGGCGAAGTGATTGGCACGATCGGGTTGAGCGCAGCGCCGGTCGAACAGCCAAAGGTGCAAGAGGCTGCCGAATAACGTCCCGCGGAATTGGCGGGTGGTGCGCTTTTCCAGCAGCTCGGTGTTGGGAAAGACCGGAAGACTTCGACCGTCGACAACGATGTGGAACTGATCCAGACCGTTTTCGGCTGAGCCGAGGGTCAGCCTGGCCAGGAACTCCTGCAGGGCCGTGTCGCGGCCCCAGGCGGAGAAGAAGACCAGGTTGCGCTGTTCATCGCAGATGCAGGCATCGACATACAGGTCAGGACATTCGTCGACCTGATACAGCCGTGTGGGTGATGGGGGGGACATTGAGCAGCCTCCAGGTCGGAGGGCAGCCCAGCCCTGGAAGGGCAGGACGCTGCCCTTCGGGGTGAATGGATGGTGGGTTATCGATCGCGCTTGAATGAGCGGGTATGTGGGTCAAAGCAAGTGGTCGTGTCGCCCTGGAACAGAGGCGACTGACCAATCATGTAGAGGTTGACCTGATAAAGGGCGCGCAGTTGCAAGGCAGCGTCAGCCTGCGCTTCGGTCAGCCCGATTTCGATGAAGTGCTCGCGCATCTCGTCATCATCGGACACTTCGTTGTTGGTCAGTTGGTCTTCGACGGTCAGCAGGATGTGCTCGCCGATATCGGTGAAAATCGGATTCATGGAGTGCTTCCTTGGTGCTGGGGCTTCTGTGCAGAGAGCCCCTGACGATTAAGTCTTTGATACAGCCGGAAGGCTGTTTCATTTGCGAACTGCCCGTCATCAGCGTTTGAGGCGTTCTTAACGAGCATTTGCAGTGCCTCCAGCGCCGGATCTACGAGTTGACGATCAAAGAGTGCTTCTCGGAAAAGATCAGCCACTTCATCAAATCCAACTTCCCGCAGAGCAGAGCAAGTCAGCAAGAGTGCCTCAGATACATCAGGGTCGTGGTAGCGATTACTCATGAGGATTCCTCTACGTGTGAGATTGACAGTTCCAGATTTGTTGCTTGAAGTCATGGGCGTAGCCCAGTTCTCCCAGGCGGATGCATTGGGCGCGCAGGCGCTGGCGATCTACGGTGGTGTCCAGCCTGACGGTTTTCCCGAGCGGCCAGATGGTGCCGAAGAGCTCGGCGTCGTCGTTGGAGGTCGTGCGGGACGACTCCATACCGAATGGCGCGTCATCTGCTGATGGTTGAATGCTTGTGGCCTGTGCGGCCGGGCGGTGTTTTCGAGGTTGTTGTGTTGTGCTGGAGCGCGGTGTCTCTTCGTCCAGTGGGTCCGGTTCATTGGTGGTCAGTCGAGTGGTGTCTTCAACCGTCAGCTTGTCCACATCGTCAAGTGACATGCTTGCGAGCTCTGCTCGTATCTCAACAACCAGGCGACCGCCTGCTGAGTAGTGCGTGGACCGAATTCCTGTGATCGCGAAATTGCCCCGGTACTTGCCTTTGTTGTACTGCTCCAGGAGCGCGTCTTTGATGACGAACTCGCCGATGGAGGTTGAGAGGCGCCCGACGTTGAAGTCTCCGTTGCGACCGGTGATGGTCTGGATGGCCAACTGGCCCGGGATATTGATCATGGGTTACTCCGTACTACAGCGAGCAACTGCCGCGAGGCTGGTACTCGCAGGGAGAAAAAAGCCCGACGATGTCGGGCTCAGGGTTGGGGAGTGGGTTGTGGATTCAAAGCCAGAACTCTGACTTTTCGTCCTTGAGTGCGATGTGCAGATAGATCATGCCCGGCGTTGCGACGACCAGGCGCAGTGTGAGATCCAACCAGACCCTTTCAAAGCGATCGCCTTTTGGGGGAAACCGATACAAACCGAAATTGATCAGCTCTGCACCGGGCTGCAGGTGTAATTCCCTGTAAGCCGCCATGACCACCTCTGCGAGCCGGCTGGTGCTTTCGGAGTCGTGACGCGGTTCTTCGACGTGTACCGATTCGAGCCATGCAGCTGGGGTCAGAACGACAGGGAACTTGTAGTAGCTTGCGGATTGCGTAGGTGCGTTCGACATGAGTTTTCTCCAGGGGCGGGAAAGCACCTGGCCCGTCCGGGAGGTGGTTCCCCGATACGGTTTGTCAGTTATGTGATTGTTGTTGCCCAACATTTAAGGCAGCAAAAGTTAGAAGTTACGTGATCAAAACCGCTCACAATCTTCGGGTTCAGGATCGTAGCGGCCTCGTAAAACCCAGTATTCCTGCCACAATCCATACTCGATTAAGAGAGGACTGGTGAAGGCGTCGGGAGAAAAGTTATTTTTGTGATCCATCAGCGCCAGATCAGAGAGCAGACTAAGAGCTGATTCCCAAAGCTCCTGTATTAGGAAGTAGTGTGGGTTATCATCTGGGTTATCCCCTATGATAGGGAATTTTACGTGCAGCTTGCTGTGAACGGTTGCTTGTGCAACTAAGAGGCCGATATTAATAAGCAACGGCAAGCGATGTGGATTATGCAGCATGGTGAGTCTCCAAAAAAATGAAAGCCACCAGCCTCTGAAGGGTGGTGTTCCCTTCGTAAGTTGTGAAAGGCACCCGGAGGTGCCTTGCAGTTTGTTGAAGTAAATCAGGAAGCTTTGCGCTGCCGTTTGGCAGGGGCCGGTTTGACTGGCTCTTCTGCGACCGACTCAGGAGCATTGCTGCTTTCGAGCGGTGCTTCGAACGGTGCTTCAGGAGTGGCTTGTTCCTGACCTTGTTCAGCAGCGGTTGCTACTTCACGAGGTTTGGCTTCGTAGACTGTTCCACCATCAACCTTGACCCAGCCGATAAAAAGCAGGCGTCCCTTGAGGGATACTCCTGTTTTTCCTATTTTATCGCCCTTGTCGTAAGTGAAGGTGTCAGGCCAGATATCTCCGATACGAAAGCTCACGAGGACCTTTTTGCCTTTATTGTTAACTGCATCTTGGCAACGGCGAATTAGCCTTTCTGCTTCTTCACCGACCACGTTACAGTCAATATAGGTATATTCCACTTCATCAGAGGAACCCCGCAAGGCTGCAACAGTGACAGCCATGAATGGCTTACCTTTTCGAACCGACACTTCACGAATCCGGTTGAGATAACCGATGCCAGTGGTGTGCAGGTCGAAATATTTGGTTTCGTTGGTTTGGTTGCTCATGGTGAATCTCCAATTTCGAAAAAGCAGAAAGCGGAGAAACACTTCGCCCTTGGGGGAAAGTATTCCCCGCGAGGGTGGGTAGAGCTTGAGTGTGTTACTTAGTGAATGAGCTTCATTGCAGCGATCAGCACGCCAACGGCAGCAGACAGCATGACGCCCATACGCAGAGTCAGTTTGACTTCGAGTGCCGCAATATCAGCCTTGGTTGCGAGTAGCGAATGCATGTCGGTCTCCAAAGCATCAATGACTGCGTTAGCTTTCTGCTCCGGAACATTGATCGAGATCAATGCCTGGTAGAGAGCCAGTTCGGTTTTCATCAGACCTCCAAAAAAGCTGAGAGGCCTGCCCAGACGGGAAAGGCCCGTCGTGGGTGGGATAAGGTGCTTCCATCGACTGAATTCGACTGATCGCGCTACCGGAAGCTGTGGCGATCTAAGGGCAGATCAATGCGGTAAACCGCATCGTAGTCTTTAGGATCCTGACTACCTGGGCATGTTGCTGACGACGTCAGCGATACATGTACACAGAATGGAAATGCCGCTATCGATTGTCAAGCCTTTGCAGCAAAAAAACTGCCAGGGAAGCCTCCCCAGCGGGAAGGTTCCCGGCTGGGGTGAGTAGCACCAACTCAGCAAGCAGCTGGTGTCAGTGAGCCGACGAGAGCTGTATTTACTTGGTCAGCATCTGTTTTCCTGGGACGGCGTTTACGGGTGGGCTTTTGGACCACTCGGGTGTTCTCCTCATACCAGAGATTTAGATCGAATTCACAGTCAAATGCTCGAAGTATTGCCGGCTGACGATCCAAGTTGCGCAGCACGTCGTCTGGAACACAAGGCGGCGGTAGTTGAACGTGAGGTACAACCT
Source organism: Pseudomonas gingeri (assembly GCF_013386165.1). GTDB lineage: Bacteria > Pseudomonadota > Gammaproteobacteria > Pseudomonadales > Pseudomonadaceae > Aquipseudomonas > Aquipseudomonas gingeri_C. Next base: position 789,541 of record NZ_JACAOS010000001.1, read on the forward strand.
TGGCCTTGGGTACGGGCGATGCGCTGGTTGTTTTCACTGCACGCAGGAATTCCCGGGTGACAGTTCCGAGTGCGAAGCCGAGGGTGTAGGTGAGTTTGGACATGGTGTTTCTCCAGCAGGTTGAGATGCGGAGAAAGCACTGGCCCTTTCGGGGAAGTGATTCCCCGCGAGGTGAGTTGTATCAGATGCTTCTATCGACGATTGTCGACTGGTCGCGCTACCAGAAGCTAAGCGGCCTTGGGCGGATCAAACACAAACATCGTGTCACAGTCTTTAAGGTCCTGACTGTCTGGGCATGTTGCTGACGACGTCAGCAGGGCACGTCCATATACTCAAATAGGGAAGGGGATGTGTCAAGCCGGGGAGGGGAATTACGGGGGGATGATGCAGAAATAAGCGAGAAGGAGGATCTACCGAGGCAACTGGGTCAGCAGTCACTCTCGGCTTTAGTCGTATTTAAAATGCAGAGAAAAATGCCACCTGTGAGTTTGAAGCGTCATTGATCCCTGGGCTGTGATCTGGACGTCTCTTTCTTCACCTGGCCGATTATCGTGGCTGGGGCCAGCAAACATAAGGCACGCATCCGCGCACAAAAGGAGCCCTTTTTATCGCCGGCGGGCCACCGGCAGGGAAAAGCGGCTACCAAAAGGTAGCCTGATGATCCTGGAGCAAGACCATCAGGCTACCCATTGTGTGAGCTTTAAAAAGTATGGGCCACAACACCAGTGTGGCCCTTGGATTACGGTGCTTCGAACCTACAGAGAACCCTATGTGCCTTTGAACTCGCAATTCACGAGTTGACGGCTGCGTGTCTGGCTTGGAACAGGGAGACACAGGGAGAATCCTCAACAGGTCCGCACGCCCTTCCCGGAGCTAAGCGTGCTTTGGGGTTGGTGACGGGACGAATCGCATCACCGGGCGCTACTGATGACCGCCAGTAGCCAACGGGGTATTGCGGACATTGTGGCACAACGTGTTTCTCGCTGCCAGAGAGCTTGCGAAAGGCGGGGTACGGCTATCTGTAGGCCACTGCAGCGCCGTCGGGGATGGTGGGTGGAATCACGATCGCCGTGGCACCGGTAGCGGGGCTGATCAAGCGTCCTGCCGAAACATAGCCCACAGAGGTTGAGGCATCTGTCAGCATTGCAAGCTCCGCAACCAGGCCTGCAGGTGGGGATGCATAGAATGCGTAGCTGTTGCCGGCGACGATGTAGCCACCGACACCCGGTAAGTGCATGAACCAGGGGGGGAGCGATAGAGAGGCGTCGGCAACTGGGCCGGTAACTCCAGTATTAGCTTGAGCATATTTCGCCAGCGCATTCCTGTACACCAGCAGGTTGTGGGCGATGGCCGAAGCATCACCCACAATGGAGGACTCTTCGGACCTGCGTGATATGTCGTCAAGAGTGCTTATCGCAATGCCCAGTACCAATAGTAGAGCCCAGAAGAGGGGCATGATGGAAGTCTCGAATTTATGAGCGTTTAACCATAGTTAAGTAAGTCTAATTGAGTCCGTAAGTTCCTACGTAACTGCAAGAAAACCATTGACTATTTGGCGACTCTACAGTTATACAAGCCGGCTGGTTCGTAATTTGCCCCGTGCAGCCATAAAAACCCCAATCGCCACCTCCCAAAGTTCCGCCATATAGGGTCGGGCATTGATATACAGGGATTTGGACTCGGGCACTACCGGCTTTCCAAACACTATCTTGGCAAGTAAGTTGTGATCCATTCGGCATTCGGCCAACCAGTCCGTTGGGTGCGCAGGCAGTGTTCTCCACTGCAAGGCCATCCAGTTGCAGGTATTCCCCCACCTCTGTGCGGCCTTCAGATGCCAACGACCCCGCTCGGCTTTGTCCCGGTGTATAGACACTTTTGTCCCCATAGGCGCGAATCCAGTCTGAATCTGACATGTACCAGCCGCCGCCCCATTTCGTGCTGTACCAGCCGCTATCACCTTGAGTACGCAGCCAGTTACCAGCCGTGACGTTATTAGTGGCGTTGACATCCACACCGGCAGTCACAGTCCCAGAGGCTGTAACATTCCCTGCGTTGTTGATGTCGTTGGTCGCCATGTCGATTGCTGTGTTCATGCGGTTGAGCTCTGGTTTGTTGGGTACCGCATTTCGGTAGAGATAGTCGTTGGCCAACGAGCCATCCTGTAGAAACAGCGCACTCGCGGTGTGCCCGACACCTGGGTTCATTCCGTAGTTACTGAGAGTGATCTGCCATCCGCCTCGCACGCCTTGGACTATGCTCGCGTTGCTGATGGGGATGAATCCTCCCGTTCCACCCAGATTCTCAGCGATCTCGCGAGTGCCGATTTCATCGATCGTTTGGCCACCGGTGGTGATGACGATTGATTCGAGTTGGTTAGCGGCAGGGCTTCGAGCGAGTACCAGGAAGCTTTGTCCGAAAGCGTTTGTGTCGCTAAAGCCAACCGGCAGGTAGTTCGTGTTACGTAGCATTGCGACGGTTATTTGGGCCGGAACCGTGGGGGCGGCCAAGGCGAGTACGGCACTGAAGTTGTCCTTCAGGTATTTCGCGCCGGCGTCGGTCACTGCCTGCTGCTGCTGAGCTGCGATCTGATAGTTCTGCGAGTCCATCTGTTGGCTAAGCAGATTGGTGCCGATCGCGACCAACAAGCTGAAAGCGATGATCGCGAATAGGAGTTCAATTGCAACAAAGCCACGTTGGTCCTGGTGAAAATTCTGGTATTCGCTCATCTCCCCCATACTCCTCTCTGAGATTGGTTCTCCACGTCCTGGTCGACCTGATTTACGTGGCCCGTTCGAATTTTTTCGCGAATCCCCGGGCCATCTTCACCAGTGAATAGAAGGCTCTCGACCTTGAGTATCTTCTGCGCACCAACCTTCTCCAGGCTCTGGCAGATGATGGCCAGTAACCCTTGAGCCAGGATCTCGCGCGCATTGTTGATCTGGGGTTGAGCCAGTGCGGCAATCCGCTCGATTGCTTGGGACGCAGAGCCAGAGTGGGATGTCGTGACGATAAAGTGACCGTTGATTGAGGCGCGCACTGCTTCAGCAGCAGTACGGCTGTCACGGATTTCACCAATGAATAGGATGTCAGCGCGTGTACGTAGCGCTCGAAGGAGTGCTTCTTCGTACCCACCGGTACGACGAGATACCTGCAACTGGATGCAACGGCCTTGACCATGTGCGCCATTGAGCTTGGTTTCCTGTGGATCCTCCATTGACAGGGCGATCCCTCCACAAGTCTGCAGGCGCGCAACTACCAGCGATGCAGCGCTTGATGTCTTGCCGGTTCCCATCTTGCCGCAGATGATCACCAAACCTCTGGCTGTATCATCGAGCAGGGCGTTGGCCAGGTCAGTTGGGAAGCCGAGCATGTGGAAGGGGCGGATATCTGGAGTCGACTTGCTTATCACAAAGACTTCCTCCCCGAAGGTATCTACGACCTGTGTGACACGCAGCACTACACCGTCTTCAATGAGTGTGAACTCTGGATCGTGGTCCTCTGCAAAATGCGCTTTGCATTGAGCTCTCAAACGAACGAGATCGTCAGCCCAGTCCGCAGGTGCTTCGACCCTTTTGGTACCTGCACCGTGCAGTCCCTTGACGTCGCTGAAGCCGTCGCCGAGGTAAAGGTCACCGAAGTCTGCCTCAGTGATCCGACTCATTTAGAATACGGTCCAGGCCAGGGTGTTGCTGCTCGAGTCAATACAGCTGGTTGAAGCAGTTGCAGAGGTGACTTCACCTGTTACAGCTGATCCACCATTGATCGACGTTGTTACCTTCTGGCCTCGGCTGAGTTTGGTTGCCAGGCTCATACAAGCGTCCTGGGGCAGGCCGTTTTCGGTAATGACAAAGGTCATGCCTCCGGATAAAACGGTGACTGCACCGTTCCAGGAGTTGTACAACGTGGCGCCTGAAAAGCTCATGTTGGGCAGCCCTTTGCTGGCAACGAGCTGGGCGACCAGGTCGGTACCGGAAGTGCCATAGCCACCGCTGCCTTTCAGTTTCCGTGTATTTGCGATCAGTTGGCTGATGTTCGACTGTTCGTTGCTGACATCTGAACTGGCGAGTAACGAACCGCCGTTGTAGATGGCGTAACCGATGCCGATAGCGATGACGATCAAGACGAACAGCATCGAAAGATCGATGAAGCCGCGTTGCTGTTGTGGGTTGCGAGTACGGTGTTGCATGGGAAGGACCTCGTGATGGATCAGCGTTGGATCGTGTTGGTGACGTCGGCTTGCATGCTGTATGTCCCGATCAACACCAGGATCATCAGCACACCTATGGCCATTGAAGAGAGGATCAGCAGGCCCTTGGAGTAACGCTCGACGTTCTTGAGTGAGTTATCGAGCCACCGGTTACTGAAGCGGTGGATCGACTCTGAGAACCCCTTTCGCGTGGCGAGGACGCAGAGAAACTGCACCGCCTGTTTGTCTGGGAAGTCATGTCCGGCCAGTTTCAATGCCATGCCAAAGTTCTTGCCCATCCGGACGCCGTAACGCGCAGCGGCCAAACGTTCACGCAGCCAGGGTTTGGCATTGAGCTTCAGGGCGTCCAGGGCTTCGATCTGATTGACGTTCGAGCGCAGCATCACGGCGATATTCAGAAGGAACGTGGAGCCGTGTAGGGCCTTGTAGATTGACCACGGAGGGAAGCGCTCCAGCTGCACACGTATTGGCCCGCAGAAGTAAGGTAGGGTCACTATCGAGGTAACAACGAACAGTACGAAGCCGATCAGCGTAACCAGCCCCCAGTTGTTGACGAATGTAGACATTGAATACAGCAGGGAGGGAATGCCGGTCCAAGACTCGGGATCCGACCTGCGGGCCATTGCCGGAACCATCCTGGTCGCGATCACGTGTAGCAGGTAGGCCATCAATGCCCAAAGCAGCGACGGATAGAGTGTTGAGGAAAGGACCAGTGAAGTGATTTTCTGCCTGACCTCGATGATGCGGACACATTCGGAAAACGCCTGTACCAGGTTGCCTGACTTCTCTCCGGCGGCGATGATGGCGACCTCTTGATAGGGCATCCAAGCCTGGCAGGTATCGGCCAATTTCTTACCGTTACTGACACTTAAACTCATTGACGAGCAGGCTAACGCGATCGGGTGATTCGGGTTCTTGCCTTCATCGCTGTAGGCTTTCGCTACTTCGACCAAACCGTCATTGATGCCTACACCGTTTTCCAGCAGAGCGACCATGCTCTCGAAGAACTGGATACGCTCCTTGCCGCCGAACTGCTTGCTGTACCAGAGCTCGGACAGCATCGACCAGTAGTCAACGATGCTAGCCAGCATGTTTCTGCTCCAGGATGTAATGATCAAAGTCGAGAGGGCCTACGATGGTTTCTGCCATGCGTGGATCGATGAGACCGGCCCTGACTTTGATTAATGTGTGGGCTGTCTTTGTGATGCCTCCCATCTGCTGGACCCAGTAATTGCGGGCTTCACTGGCACCTTGTTCGTTGAAGACTTTCATGAAGCCGTGAGTGCTGACCAGCACCTCGGCCACCACGGTTCGAGTCGTGACACCGAGCATGCGACAGTGCTTGCAGCCGTCGCCCTGCAGATAGATCTCTTCGAGGTTTGTCAGCAAATACAGGCGAGCCAACAGGTCCGAGTCCAGTTCGTCCAGGTGGTCCTTCGCCGGCTTGCGGCAGTGTTCGCACAGCACGGGAAGAAGCGACTGATTCACTATGCCGGTCAGCAGCGCCGGGTCCGTGACGAGGCTGATATCCATCCCCATATCGATCAAGCGCTGGATCGAGGCGACGGCGTTGTTTGTGTGTAATGTCGACAGCACCAGGTGCCCGGTCAGTCCGCCGGAGACAGCTGCGATACAGGAAGCCAGGTCACGTACTTCGCCGTACATAAGGATGTCTGGATCCAGGCGCACGGAGTTGGCAATGGCCTGCTCCCAGGTCTCCTCGGGGCTTTTGGGCGATTGGTTGGCCAGCAATGGATACTCGGGCGGATCCTCGACTGTCAGGATGTGTCGGGTGCCACGGGTCTCCTTGGACAGCAGGTTGATGTTGACCTGCAGCGTTTTTGACTTGCCGGAACCGGTTGGACCGGTGATGAAGTTGACGCCGTAGGGCAGACGACACAAACGCCGGATTTGCCCAGTCTGAACGGGTAAGAAGCCCAGCTCCTCCATTGTCTGTTTAGACTTATCGTCGGATAGAAGTCTCAACACCATCAGTGGTCCATCGACCAGTGGCCGAGTGGAAACCCGGGCGCCGAACAGGCCTAGTTGCTCGACGAACTTACGGCTCACGCGTGCGTCCTGGCTGACCTCCGGCTGGTAGTGATCCTTGCGCACATCGCACATGCTGTTATAAAGCGCCGAGCAGAGTTCGATCCCCTTGGAGCTGGGGATTTCGCCGGCATTGGTGAGCAGGCCGTGCACTCGGAAGGCAATGCGAGTGATCTCATGGCCAACAACGAAGTGAATATCACTTGCACCAGCTTTGTGAGCGCGGCCCATTAGGGCTATCACTTCCTGCTGTCGCTGGGTGCTACTGGAGGCTGAGGTCGGAGAGTCATCGTCCATTGACTGCGCTTGGTAGATCGCGAGGATCTCACTCATGCTCGACCGTTTTACTTCGAAGTTGACATCGGCCCGTTCAAGACGGTCCATGAACGCCATCACATAGTGGTCCGTGAGGTGCTGGCCGGAGACGTACAGGTTTCCATCGTCAGTCAATGCGCAGAGTTGACGCAGCTCAGGCTTGATCTCCCAGACTTCACCGACGGCTGTCAGGACTCGTCCAATGGCAATGGGAAAGTCGGCGATTAGTTCCTGGTTGATTGCCGGATTCTCCGGGGCTGCCAGTGCCAGGCGCTGCGCTGTCGGTTGTGCCGGCACGATCTGATGCTGTGACAGGGGTGTCATGATGAAGGTGCCTCAATTTTGTCCGGAAAGGGTGACAGGAGACGGTTGCCCCATTGGGATTCCTGCTCCAGGTAGTCCTGAAACAGGCATGCGACCTGACTCAAAGCTGGCCGATGGCGCTCTGGAGGAGAAACCGAGTGGATAGCGTTTCCCAGCACGAGAGAGGACCACACTGTCCAGACTGATGCTTTCCACCCGGTAGCCACCGGGCAGCTCCTGGCCACTGCGCTGTGCGTCAACCTCGTAACCGCCGCTGTAAAGCAACGTTGCACGCAGAGCTCGGCTTGAACCTGACACCAGCTTCACTACAGGCAACTGGTCCCCTGAGCCAGAACCAAGCTGAGGCGATTCGGGCGGGCGTGTCTGATAGGCTGAGGCTGGCGATCCAGTGCTCTGCGGGCTATCTCCATCGATGGATCGGATGGCCCTGGCTCGTTCGCCCTGTGCCTTGTACAAAAAGGTCTCGCTTTGCACTGCTGAGAGCTCGCCTACGCTGATACCGGAGGAAGTCGATGTAGGAGTGGGGCTTTCTGATGCCAGGCTCATCTCCGACAAACAGGCGATGGCCAACAGCGCTGGTAGGAACAAGTATTTAGTTTGCATAGAGGTCTCCAGTCACCGACCAGGTCAGATGGTTGCTCTTAAGGTCGCTCTGCAGTTGGGTCTTGATTTCGCGTAACCGAAGCCCTGCAGCTGGTGCGTTTTGCAGGACAATGGCGGGAGGCATTGAGCTGCTGAATTGCAGTTCGAAATGCTTCCACGTCGGGAGAGGTGGTGCCGGAGGCGCTTTACCGCCTGGTAGAGCCGCAGGCGCTGGTGCCTGCACTGGCAGCTCTTTTAGCGTTGGCTCCAGACCTTGGCCGTGCAACCAGGAGGTCGTGAGTGCGAGTGCTTCGCTTGCTTCCAGCAACGGCTCGTCACCGGTGAGATCCAGTTTGAGGCTGATTTTCAATGCGGCGCTGTTACCGCCGTCGAAGAACGCTGGTTCATCAGCGAAGTGACCGCGAGTAGCTGTGATGAACCCTTTGGCGGTGCTGTTGCCTGTGCGTTTGAACGTGGCAGAGACAAGGTCGCCATCACACTGGGCCGAGGTGAAGGTCCAGCCCGAGATACTCAGGGGAATGCGATCAATGGCGCCGTTGCACCCCAAGATGAAGCTCGCGATGCCGGGTCTTTTAGCCCAGGGATGTTCCAGCGCCTGCAGCGTTTGTTGCTGATTGGAGCGTGCATTCAGCGCTTCGAGCTCGGCCTGGCGCTGCTTTTGAAGGGCAATGGCGGCTTCCCGGTCCAGGCGCGCTTTGTGCGCTTCCCATTGTTGCCAGCCGATTAGAGCTCCGACGATCAGTGCCCCTGTCAACGATAGGCGAATCAGCTCGCCCCGGGATAACCCGAAAGCAAGGGGGCGTAGTCGATACTCTCGGCGGAGATTCCGCGGCTGGAGCAGTGATTCAACATCAAAGGCGTCGCCACCGCGACCGAACTCCGGAGGCAGATAGGTATCTTTGAACACGATCGAGCTGCTGAGCAGCTGGGCGACTTTGCGTTGGATGTCTGCAGTGGTACCAACCTGGTCGCAACCTGGAAGAACGGCGCCCTGATCGACCGCGACCAGAGCGTATCGATCCTCTTCACGCGATACCCGCCACGCCGCGATCCAAGAGTCGCCCAGTTGGCCGGCGAGCGTCGAGGCGAGCGAGTACATGCCTTTGACGGCACCGGCACTGTGGGATACGAAACCCGCCTGTATGACCGATTGGGTGGCCCTTATGGCCACGATGTCCATCTTCTCTACTCGCCCGAACTGGCGGGCCTCGCGCATGTAGCCGGTCAGACTGCCCAAGGGATGCCACAGCAAGCCGATGACAAACGAGTTGCCGTGGTACGACAGGACCTGGACCTTCGTCAGCTTGGCGGGGGGGGACGTAATCGCCATGGCTTACGCGACCCACGCCGTGATCGCTGGCGACGATGTGGCGATTCGACTGAAGACTTCGTCATTCACAGCCTGGCCCAACAGGATCGGTGTGATCAGAACAACCAGGACGGTGTGCGTCGAGGTGCGAACCTGTGAGCCACCGAGACCAAAGAAGCCAGGGTTTTCAACGCCGCTCTTGGTGGCGTCTTCGCTCAATTCGTCGAAGCCGGAAAGGATCAGCGTCTGGCCACTGCGGAGCTTGACCTTGGGGCTCAGGCTCTTCGCATCGAAGTCGGGAACTTGTGCGCTGGATCCGTTACTGGTGAAAAGCTGAAAGGTGGGTTTGGAGCTCATGTTGATCGAGATCATGACCAACAGATCGTCGTCCCCGGTTATCCGTGGAAGCAGTGTCATGTTGAATCCTGAAGTGATGGTGGCAGCGTTCAGGCTTGTACTTGAGCCGACGGTGGGTGTGGTCGTGGTCGAGCTTGAAGGGATGTAGCCTTGGACGTTGCCTATCTGCAGCGGGGCCGGCTGCAGGTTGAGCGTTGTCACCGAAGGCGAGCGGACGTTGGAAACGCGACCTTGCTCTGACAATGCCTGGATGATGGCCGTCGAGCCGGCCCAGGCCGATTTGGATGAGTCAACGATCCCGACTGAACCGGACACGGCATTGCTGCTGATGCCCGACGCGGTGTTGTTGAGGGTGAAGCCCCACTTGTTGGAGAGCGATTTGTAGACCGCCGACCAGTTCAGGCCAAGCTGATCCTGGTCCGTCAAGGTGACCTCGAACACCTTCACGTTGAACAGTACCTGGCGGGTGATTTCTTTATTGGTCTTGTTCAAGTAGGCCTCAACGCGAGCCAATACGTCCGGCCGGTCTGTGACCGTAAGGGTTCCGGTCGATGGGGCCAGGTACAGTCTTCCTGGTGGAGACTGGCTGAGCATCGAACGAACGTTATTCTGGATATCGTTGAGGATCGAGGTGTTCAGCGTGACCTTGGTACTTTGATTACTGCCCGATTCTCCACTGGCCCCAGAGTTGGAGCTTGAACCACTGTTGCTGCTCGATCCGGTGCCTGTGGTGGTGGTCATGCCCGATTTCACAGTGCTCTCGATTTCCTGCCTGTCACCGAAGGCGTAAATGTCGAACGTCTTGGTTTCGAAGTAGTTGACGCGAACAGCACGCTCGATGCGTGAGTAGTGCCAGGAAAGACCCAGGCGGGAGGTCACGAGGTCCAGCAGCGCCGAAATTCGACCATTGAACTTGATGCCGCTGACGGTGGTTGGCATGGAGAATCCCGACAGATCCATGCCACGGGAATTTGCTCCTCCCAGTTGGCTCGGACCAGGCGTCAAGCCGGCTGGAAAGAGACCGGCAAGACTTTCGGAGTTAGCAGGGTTCGGTGTGGAGACGACGGCAGTTCCCTGTTGTTGGCTGGCCCCAGTAGTCATGGCGTTCAACCCGGGGTTGACCGCATCAGGGGACACCAACACAGGAAGACCACACTCGTTGCTTATGAACTGCGCCACGTCATTGATGGTTACGCTGCCGCCAGGCCTGAAAGCGCGTTCGCAGTCGAGCGCTGCGGGTAAGCCCTGCTTGGCAACGACAGGCTGGGTAGAAACCCAGGGCTTGTCGCTGAAGATCACCGTCTCACGTTTTGGCTCCGGCTGCTGATTGTGGGCGATGGCCGCGTAGCCGGCGGCTTCGGCGCCGGTTTGCTCGGCCCGTTGAGATGATTCATTCACCCGCTGGAGCGAGCAACTGGTGCAGAGCAGCAATGTGATGGCTACACCGCTCATCCTGAAGAACGACTTCATCACTATTTCCTCTCTGTCACGTAAAGGATCCGCTGGCTTGAGCTGGAGCTTGAATTGCCATCGACGATGAAGCTGCGAGGCGCACCGTCGTACAGCGGAAAAATCTGGGCGATCGCTTCAGCAAAGGTGCCTTTGAAGCTCAGGGATGCCTCGATTGGGTAATCAAGGTCTTCCTGAGGCCAGATCAATTGCCACCCGGCTCGTTTGCACCAGTCCGCGATGGTCTGATGCAGGGTGCTGCCAACTGGCGCAGTCCAGCTCATGAGTTGAGGGGCTGGTTCAGGGGCGCGCACAGGGTGGGCTGGTTCAGGGCGCGCGACAGCGGCGACTGTTGATACGGATATCGGCGCAGCGAGCGGTTTTGCCGCGGGAGCCGCTTGGGCGACTGCTGTCGCCGGTTTGCTCTGCGATGTAGGGCCATCCTTGGCGGGTACCACTGGGGTGGTGACGGGGTGGGACATTGCTCCGGAGATCGGGGGCACAGTCGAAACAGGGGCTGGAGATGCTGTGATGGCTGGTTGTGCCGGTACCGCTGCTACGGTGACTGCTCCGCTGGTGATTGAACTGGCAGCCAGGTCCTTGCTTACTGGGGGGGCCTGGGTAACTGCCCTCGATCCTACCGACATTTCCGCGTTCTGTTTGGCCACGAGGGCGGTGGCAACACGAGGCGACTCTGGCAGTTGATAGCCTGGGCGCAGGACATAGCAGACCTGACGATTCACTTCATCGACCTTCACCTGCCAGGCTGGGCCGGCCAGCACCTGTAGGGTGTTGCGCAAGGTCATGGGGCCGAGCTTGTACTGCGCTGCCGGCAGTGGTCGGGTGTACAGGATATTGACGTGGTCGGTATCTGGAGAGCACAGCGAGTAGCCCGAGCGATCCACGACGTACTGCATGGCGTCGCGAACATTCGGGTGCATGTTGGCCGGAATGTTCACGTCGATGATCTGGGCCATGAGGTCGCGCTGGCCAGAGTCGGGCAGGGTGCTGACCAGGGTGTATCGGCCATAGCGAACGACGGGCTCCTTCTCAGGAACGGCGCCGCTCGGGTAGAGGTCCGGCGCAAGCATGTCCGGATTGCGGCTGCTATCGAACGCTGGCTTGGGCGCCGGCGCTGTCTGGGTTGTGCAGCTGGCGACAAGCGCGAGCAGGGAGAGTGTGGTGAAGTGCCTGATCATGTGCCGAGAGGCCCCCTTTGATGATGGGGTCACGTTGGCAGGCAAGGTGCCATGACGCAGTAGGAAATAGATTCTTCAGCTTGGGATCATTTTATGGCGCCGTTCTGTAACCGTCTGGGCAACACGTCTTTTCCTTCTGGTCATGGTGTGCGAACAACTGGGCGGATCAACTCAGTTGCCAGTGAGTCACCGGGTGTGTGGCAGGGGTGGGGCGAGTTATGTGGCTGATACGATGGGATGCCGATTGATGGCACACTATCGCGATATCGACAGCCGCTACCGGGGTAAAAATGGATATTTGGCAAACCGACAAACTGTTTCTGTTCATCACATTCGTCATACCAGGCTTCATCAGCATCAAGTGCTATCAGCTCTTCCATCCGGGAGTAGTGCGCAATGCGGCGGATCAGGTCGTCGATGCCATCGCCTACAGTTGCATCAATTACGCACTTTTCCTGTGGTTGATTTTTGCGGTTGAAGCGAGCGCGCTGCGAGCGGTTCACCCATTACTCTACGGAATGTTCTATGTAATGGTGCTGCTGGTAGGCCCTGTAATCTGGGCGGTGGTGTGGAAGTGGATGAGATCGTGGCAGGTCTTTCAGAAGAATGCTCCTCACCCCACTGCCAAACCTTGGGATTTCGTCTTTCAGCAGCGCAAACCCTACTGGATCATCGTGCATCTCAAAGGGGGACGTACGCTTGGTGGGCTTTATGGGACTCGCTCGTTCGCATCAAGCACCCCAGCGCTAGAGCAGATTTACCTTGAGCAAGAATGGATAGTTGAGGATGGTGCGCTGACCCGTGCTGTAGAATCCAGCGCAGGTCTACTTGTCAGCGGTTCTGAGATAGCTCACATTGAGTTTCGCCAATGCCAATATTGAGGGTAGTAATATGACTGATCCGAAGCAGGTCACAGGGAACGAAGGGTATCAGCCTCAGCCGCTCCACAAAGGATATCAGCCCGTAGAGAATGTGCCGTTCAATCGCCCCGAGCCTGGGGCCGGATACCAGCCGACCAGCCAGGGTGAAAGCCCCACGAACCCTCCAACCCCGCCCAAAGGGCGTTGATCGATACAACTGTTACCTGACGGCCAAGCTGTCGATCTTGGCCTCCAGGATCGATAGCAGGCCGGTCATTCTGCGCTGAGCTCTCGGCAACTTCTCCACCGCTTCGTAAGCCGCCGGTGATCACAGCTTGCGCAACGGCACCCAGTTATGCGGCAACAACTCCCCGATCTGGCTCATCTTCTGCGTCGGCAGCCGTTCCAGCAAGTCCTTGAGATAGGCATACGGATCATGCCCGTTGACCTTGGCCGACTGGATCAGACTCATCAGCGCCGCCGCGCGCTCGCCGCTGCGCTGGGAGCCGGCGAACAACCAGTTGGAACGACCAATCGCGTAACACTGGTTACCTGGATGTTCTGACTACAGGCAGGCAGTAAGCTCTGCCCTGTTCGCAGCAGCGGCGTCAGGCTCAATCAAGTCCTGCGTTATCTGTCGCTTGTCGAGCAGCATCTGCCACAGCATCTGGTCAATGGTGTTCTCCACGAGAGGGATTTTCACAACGACCAATCGAAGCTGGCCGTTACGATATGCTCGATCTTCGGCTTGGTCCTGCATGCCAGGCGTCCAGGGCAACCCGAGGAACATGACGTAGTTTGCCGCCGTCAGATTGTTGCCGGTACCGGCGGCGGATGTCGTTGCGGCGAAGACTCTGGTATCGGGATCTCCTTGGAATTTGTCGATCGCTTTCTGCCGTTTCGTGACGGAGTCACTCCCTATGACGGTTACGCAGCCATAGCCGGCCTCTTCGCACTGAGCACGTAAAGTCCCGACCGTGTCCTTGAACTCGCAGAACAGAATCACCTTGTCCTCGATGTCGAGCTCGGAAACCAGCTCCATCACGATCCGGACTTTCACTTGCTCCAGCAATTGACGCAGTGAGCCCAGTCTGGCCAGGCTGGGCCTGTCTTCAAGGCGAATCCGATCATATTCCTTACGCTCCTCGACGGAGAGCTCGACCGACAGGGTCTGCCGCTGCTTCCCCTTCAGCCCGGGCAGTACATCCTTGCGCCGGCGCAGCATCCAGTCGCCGATCGCCTCGCGCAAGTTTTTGCGAAAGTCCTGGTTGCCGGCGAACTGTTCGCAGAACTCCTTGAGCGGCAACTGACCAACAGGGTGGCCGGATAAGCGCAACAGAGTATGCAGCTCAGATTCACGGTTGAGCACCGGGGTGCCGGTCAGCAGGTAGCGGTTGGAAACCTTGGCGGCAATGTCGAAGCCGTGGCGTGTCCACGCGGCGGTCGGTTCCTTCAGCCGATGGGCCTCGTCGATGATCATCACGTTGAAATGGGCCGCCTGCAGGACAAAATCACCCAGGCGTTCATAGTTGGTGATGACCCATTGCGCGGCAGGGTCGAAGGCCTGCAGGCCAATACGGGCCTGCGGATACACCATCTGGATCTCGCGTTGCCAGTTGATGATCAGCGTCGACAGGGTAATGACCAGGATGGGACGTTCAGCGGCGCGGATGGCGGCAGCGATAATGGCCTGGCGTGTTTTCCCAAGCCCCATATCATCCGCAAGCAGGGCACTGGTGCGCTGTAGCAAGTGCTGGATGCCTGCTGGCTGATGGTCCAGAAGCGAGTAGCCGACCAGGGCTTGAGCAATATGCTCGGCGGTGAATTCGGTTCGTTCTATCGAGGGTACGGCGGCGAGGTAGATGTCAGTCGATACGTCATCGTCGACTAGCAGTGCTGCGCGTTCCTGAGGCGGGCCGCCGAGGCTGATGCGAGTGATGGTTTCGGCGGGAACGACAGATCCATCGGTCAGCAGTTCCTGGACGGTATCGAGGATCTCGAATTGATCCTCTGACAGACCCATTTCAAGTATCAGGTTGCTGCGCAGCAGCTCGGCGCTGGCGTCGATACGCCAGGAGCGGGACTGCCCGAGGAAAACCCCTCGCATCCGCCTGGAGACTGCCACCACTCCAGGGTGATAGTCGCCTGACAGCAGCACTCCGCCTTGGGCGAGCGGGGCGATCCGGAAGACCAGGCCCCAGGTAAAAGCTTGTCGCTCGGGCGCGCGTTGTGCAGCCTCCAGTTTATCGCAGAAGGTCTGCCAGCTCTCACTGAATCGACTTTCGCTCAGTTCCATCAGGCGGTGAAAGACCAGATTCAGGTCTTCCAGCAACTTGCCTTTGGGTAGGCGCCAGTAGCGGTGGAGGGGATGTTCCGAGCGCCGTATGTAGAATCCTTCCCGCTCCAGGAGTAGGCGGTTTGCCCCTTCGACGAACTGGAGTTGCAAGCCAAAGTCATAGCCGTCGAACACTGCTCTGCCGAGTAGGGCGGGCGGCCGATTCATGAGACGCGGCCGGCTCATGCGTTATCCAAGCGCTGAACGATCCACTGGACGACCGCTTGAGCATGTCGGGACTTGTAACCGTTATCGCCAAAGCGTGGCATGGTCCTGGTCATGTCCAGCCAATCAAGGTTCACGGCAATGGTTTCTGTCTTAACCCGGAGCCAGAACCAATCGTAGGCCTTCTGCTCTGGCGAGTGCTGAGCGGGTAGGTCGTTCTGAAAACCCCGTAGTTGCTGTGTCACCAGATGACGGGGTATACGCTGGAGTGGCGTTGATGCTGAATGCTGGGGCTCATAGACCACCTCGGCTGTGGCCAAGGACTTACCGTTGTGCCGAACGGAAAGCAGGCGACAGCTGCCGTGATAGGCGCGGTAGTCGTAGGTGTCGACACAGTGGTCCAGTGCACAGTGTTCTGCCCACAGATCGGCTGGGCAGGTGAGTTCGACGATCTGTAGTCCGTTTGGGCAATCGATAGGTGTGTCGGTAACGAGAAACGTTGGCCAGCGGGTGTGCTCATCGGATTCCTTGCGAGCCCCCAACTCCCTGTCCATTTGCTCGCGGATATCATTCAGAGCTTGGTGGAAATCATCTACGAGCCGGCCGACCTGGTGATATGAGCTTCGGGACACGAAAGCTTGCAGGAGGTTTTTCGCATGTTCGCTTTCCGGAAACTCGGACTCTGAGAGAGGATTGAACAAGTCCTGGAGATCGGATAAGCGCGCTGCGATATGAGGCCAGGTGGGATCATTCCAGTCCGTCGGGCAACCCGTGAACAGATGATTTAGGTTGGAGACGCGCTGCGTGATTTGCCACGGCAGCTTGCTCCAGGTTGAAAAAAACGATTTCCATTGCGGTTTGGTCGAAGGTCGACGGTTTCCCAGGGCCGCACCGGACAGCAGCGCGTTCCAGCCGGTGTCTTTCCCTTCACGCTGAAAGTGGGTCAGTGCGCTGCCGGCGTGGAACGGGCGTTGCCTTCCCAGGTAGCGGATAGACGATTGCGGTACTCCGAACAGCCAGGCAATCACCTCGTTGAGAGGCAACCCAGCGTCAGCCGCGACGCCCAGTATTGTCTCCCCACCTACGCCAAATATGCCCTCTTCGGAGATATCTGGTTCACAGGCACTCAGCTCAGACCAGGGGGCGACGTCACAGCTTGGCCATGGAGTCGATTCTGCGAGAACCAGTAACGGAATCAATACTGGTTGTGCCTTCAGCGCCTGAAGTCGGCGTTGACGATCCCCATCAGCCAACCAGTTGTAAAGCTGGGCTGATGGACAGCTTGCCGAACGGACGGCGAATAACAACTCTTGGTCGAGATACCGGCAAAAGCGTTTCAACGCACCGCCGATCTGAGTCAGGTAGAACCTGTTTCGAGTCCCGAAATAGCGATTGTTTCGGCCAATAGGGTGGATGTGGTATTTGCGCTGGTATTTGCCGAGATCGGCAGTAGACATCATCAGCGCCAAGTCCCGTGCATCCTTGCTGAACGAAGTCAGAATCGCCTCTCCGCTACCGGGCCTGAAGCGGGAAATCAATTTGGCTGCGGCGGCCTGGGTGGGTTCGGTCAGTGAGATGCGGGTGCTATCGCTGATGCCGCTTGTCCAGATCGATTGGCCATCGAAGAGTTGAAGTCGGTTACCCAAACGGGCAAGAGCTGGACGTATCTGATCATCAGCTTTGCCCAGGGCAACGCACCAACAACGGGTTGTTGAGGTGGAGCGCAGGTAGTGCCGAATGAATGGTGCCCGATCTTGCTCATGCAATTCGAAGTGGTCGGCCCAGGTGCCCGCGACGGCAAGCTGCCGCTCGGAGTAGAACTGGAGGGTTGGATCAAGCAACGGTTGATTGGTTGTCGGTGTTTCCAGCGCAGTCGCCACGCATCATCTCCTCTGTCGACGGGCAGCACTGTCGGTCGTCAGAGGTGATGGGAGCTATGGCAAATACACATTGGAGAGAGGGTGAATTTCACACCGTGCAAGAAGGGGCGGAACGATTGCCTGCCCCTGTTGTGACTCACAACCCCCGTGGTTTGTTGAAGTCGGGCTTGCCATTCAGCGTGGGGTAGCTGATCTGGCATCCACTCGCTTTGTATGCGCTACAACCCCAGAAGTCATAACCGCCGTCCCCTTTCTTTTGCCGTCTCGCCAGGGGCTGACCGCACTTGCCGCAGTTGAACGTTGCACCCGTCTGGGCAGCCCTGGGCACCGATGCCATTGGGACGCTGGGCATGCCGCGCTGTTTCGATAGTTCGTCTTCCAGACGGCGGTGCATCCGGGCGACTACGGCACCGTAGGTGTCCTGCCCCTGGGCGATCTTGTCCAAGTCGCGTTCCAGTTCTCGTGTGAAGTCCAGCTCCACGAAACTGAAGATCCCTTCAAGCTTGGCGATCGTCTCTTCACCCAAGGGGGCGGGCACCAGCTTGCGGCTTTTCTCCTCGATCAGGCCTTTGCTGGTGATGTTCTTCATAATCGAGGCGAAGGTGCTGGGACGCCCGATGCCGCGGCGCTCCATTTCTTTGATGAGACTGGCCTTGGTGTAGCGCGCCGGTGGCTTGGTTTTCTTCTTCTGCAATTCGCTGTTGTGCACCGACAGGATCTGTCTAGGAGAGAGTGAGGGAACCGGGTTGTCTGCCTCGGACTCCTCTTCATCGTCGGTGTCGTCTCCCTGGAGCAGTTTCTGCCAGCCGGGGTAGCAGAGCGTTTTGCCTGTTGCGGTGAAGCGCAGCGGCTTGCCGCCAGGGCCGACGGCAATCAGTCTTGCAGTACGAACGTCGTAGATCGCGGCTTCAAGCTGGCTGGCCAGCGCGCGGATACGGATCAGTTTGTACAGCGCACGTTCGTCAGCATCCTCTCCGGCTGACTCTTCGGCCCAGTAAGTTGGGGTGATCGCCGGGTGGCCTTCCTGGGCGCCTTCGGCAGCCTTGAAGGTGCGTCGTTCATCAACTGCCTTCAGTCGCAGGGCGTTGGCCACATTGCGAATATCTTCCATGGCTTCATCTGGAACGTTGGGGTTGTCTGTCCGGTGGTAAGTGATGACACCTTGTTCGTAAAGGCGCTGAGCGACTTGCATTGTCTTGTCCGGGTCCCACTTCAAGGCGTTGCTGGCCGCTTGTTGCAGTGTCGATGAGATAAACGGGGGCGGTGGGTGGCTCTCGGCCTTACGGTCTTCACAGGCTTCGACCCCGACATTGCGTGTCCCCGTCACGAGTTGGGCTAGGTTGCCGTCCTGGACGTAGGGATGGTCTCTGGTCGCAAAATCCGGTACCGGTTGCCATTCGGCGTACCAGGTTTTGCCACTGTGTGGATCCGCGAAGTACAAGCGGACGCCGAAGTGGTTGATCACTTGGAAGTTGCGGATCTCGCGCTCGCGAAGCACCACCAGGTACACGGCAGGCGATTGCACGCGCCCGGCAGAAGTTGGTTTGCCCATCAGGCGACGGAGTTCCTGGGTCACCAGATAGCCCACCAGGCGGTCCAGAATTCGTCGGCATTCCTGTGAGGCGACCCTGTTCAGGTCAATTTTCCGAGGATTCGCCAGGGCCTCCTGAACGCGCTTCATCGTGATTTCGTTGAAGGTGATGCGCTTGTAGTCCGTGAGACCCAGTACCTGTTGCAAGTGCCAACTAATGCTTTCACCTT
Organism: Pseudomonas gingeri; assembly: GCF_013386165.1. GTDB lineage: Bacteria > Pseudomonadota > Gammaproteobacteria > Pseudomonadales > Pseudomonadaceae > Aquipseudomonas > Aquipseudomonas gingeri_C. The sequence goes on from NZ_JACAOS010000001.1 coordinate 808,354, forward strand.
CGCGATCCGGGTCGGTGGCCAGATAAATCTCGGTGGCTTGCTTGGCAGCAGCTTTGATCGCTCGAACCGATCTGGCGCTCTTGTCCAGGATCTCATAGACCGCTGTGTAGTTCTTGCGCACGCCGGTTGTGATCATGGTGTCGTCCTGGCCTTTGGCCGGGAGATCACGAATGTGCCCACCACTGGCGATCACTTGCCAGTCCTCGCCCGGTCGCAGTTTCTTCATCATCGGCTGGAGCTTCTTCAGCTTACCAGGTGCCTCGATGATCATCAGCTTCATGGGGTGTCCCCTCTCGATTGTTCAGAGAGGGACTCTCGCTGCTGCGCGGGTGGAGCTTCAATGGGAAATGGTCAACCCGAGAGGAGGGCTTTCAGCGGCTAGAGGTCAAGCGTCAGCTGCTGTGCCTGGGCAAAGCCCTTTAGCCACGACGCACGCATAGCAGGGTGATGATAAGGGCAACTGCACACCCGTAGCCCTTTCCGGGCGGCGGCGGCACCGGCAGTGTGCACGGCAGCGTGGGGGTTATTGAACTGACGCCTGTCCACTGGCTTCGAAGGCATTGATGTTTGCTCCATTGGTCGAGTTCCCCGCTGAACAGATCAATAAAACAGCAGTGTCACGATTGGGCGATTTTTCTGCATCACTGCAAAAAATGGAATTCCAGAGCCATAGATTGTCGATAAAAGGGTAAATTCATCCAAAAACTACACGAGCAGCGCGATTTTTTCCAAGAGTAAAAGGTTCCTCAGTCGGTGATGCAAACGGCCGGTTCATCCAGCCACTCAGCCGTCCAGATCCAGCGAATGAAGTCCTCGGCAGATTGGCCGCTTTGCAAACGAAGCTCCTCAAGGGAACCTGTCAGATCTACAACGAATTGGTCCTTATCGTCAAAGTCGGTTCGGTACTCACTATCGAGCCTGGACTCATCCAGCAGCGTGTTGAGGAAACGATAGCCTTCAAAGGCATATAGATCTCTGTAACCACTCCCTCTGCTCAAATTTCTGTCATTTCTCCATCCCGCAGGAATACGTGCCGCATGCTCTGGGGACGTTGTCAGACCGTAGTAGTTCGGGGCGTTGACGTCGCTTTCATCGCAGTAACACCAGAAGATGGGACCCACAACTGGATGCTTCGCGCCCACGATAACGAACCTGTTTACGTCCCTCTGATCATTGTTCATCTGAGACTCCGACTTTAAGCAGTTTCTGAATGAAGTTGGGGGAGACGGTGAACCGCCTCCCCCAGCACCGACAGCCTCACGAATGGGCCGAATTTTTCGCTAGAACGGGACGTCCGGGTCTGGATACTCGTCCGGCCCAGGTGCTGGCTGCGACTGAGGCTGTGATTGCGGCTTCGACTGGGGGCTGCGAGTCTGCTGCGAGTTCTGACTTTGCGCAGGTGACAAGTCCACCATGTTTACGCGATGCGGGAGCATGCCTACACGGCTGGCCTGGATCTTCAGTGCTTCAAACTCGCCTTCGCTGTTATCCCAACGGTCCATAACCGCACGACCGCTGACCAGCACGCGCATGCCTTTCTGAAACAGTTTCGAGTAGTGTTCCGCGTCCTTGTGCCACCATTCCACGTTTGCCCAGAAGCCGCCACGGTCCTCGTAGCCGCCTTTACCGTCCGGGATCGAGTTGTCGAAGTAGACGTTGATCCGCAAGAGTCGACGTGGGTCCTTGTTGCCGTTCGGGAACTCCTTGAATTCCGGTGCGGTGCCGATGTTGCCTTCCCAGCCTTGTACAGGCGTACCCATGAGTAGTCTCCGAGGTTATTGGTGTTGCGATTGGTTGGTGTGCTGCTGCAGGCGGCTCATGTACACGGCCTCTGCCTGGCCCATCTTTTCTGCGCACTCGAAGGCCTGTTTGGCGATTGAGTGCAGCAAGCTCATTTGCATGTTCAGGGTGATGCGCTGCAGTTCCATGGCGTAGAGGTCATGCAGCAGCGATTCGGGTGTTCTTGAAGAGCTCATCATCTCCGCCCAGACACCGACGCCCATCCGGCGGTCCGTGACCTGTTGCCACCTGAGGAACTGGGTGCCGGCTTGAGTGTTTTGCTCGGTCAGTCGAACGGGCACGCGGGTGAAGGGATATCGCCGGGCCTGGACCAGCACTTCCTGGGCAAACGCTTTCAGCCCCGACTCCTGCTCTCGACATAGCTCGGCAAACTGGGTCAGCTCCCCCTTACCTTTAAAAGGCTTTAAAAGGCCTTTTAGTGAGGCCGCCTGTTGCAGGCGCTGGAAGGCTTCCTGTTGCAGTGGTCGGAAGGGAGCCTGTTGCAGCACTCCATCGTCGGTGTTGGACTGGCCCACGCCCATCACTCCTCGCCAGCGTCATCGAAGTGGTCTTCCACTTCGGTTTGCTGCTGGCCGCGAATGATGGGAGGGGCGAAGTTCGACCGGCGGGTGCCTTCCAAGATGTCCTGGGGCAGCTCGTCGTGGCGCTCGTACATCTTGCGGGCTGCTTCAGCCTTGGCATTGTTCGCGGCGAAGTCATCACGAGCGGCACCGGAGAAACGATAGTTCTGGGCCAGTGCAAACAGCTTGCGTAGCACGGACGCGCCCTCGTCAATCCAGGCTTCCATATCGCGGCGCCCGACGAGCCCCACGTGCTGGGCCAGCAAGATGCGACGAACGATCTCGTCATAGGCGGTCAGCAAGTAGACCGCCTGGAATCCGATGGGATTGGAGATATATAGAGGAAGGCTGACAGGTTGAATCGAGAGGTTTTCGCTGATGCTGATCGCAGCCGGCAAACTGGCCATCGCCGAGTCCAGGCGCTCTTCAATGACTTTCAGCGACTCCTTGGATTCGCCGATCTTTTCCTCTAGGAGGATCAGCCACCAATCTGAATAGGGGTCATCCTGTTGTGCGCCGCGGGCCATTTTGTTGACCACGTTGCAGAAGCCCGACAATCCGATGATGCCGGGTTTGAGATCGGACTTCTGTCGTCCCATCCAAATCCTGGCGGCGTGGTGCGTGTGAAGGGTGAGCTTCACATCGCTGCGCAGTGAGCCGATGTTTAGCCGGTAGGTGTCAACCATGGTGCAGTTTTTCCTTGGGGAGAGGAGTGACGTGCCCATGCTGCAATTCGGCTGTTATGGGTGCAGCAAGAAATAGATTGTCTGACGGAAGGGGATTTGTTGCGGTAGCTGCCTCTATATATAGAAGGGGTGATGCGGGCCGCATCACTCGAGCTATGCCGGGCGCATAGCTTTGATCTAGTCGGGTGATGTGGGCCACATCACTTGGCCGGCGGCCGGCACCGATGTCGGGTCCTGGCTGGGGTGCACTACCGATCTATGCGGGCCGTTGGCCGGGTGGTGTGGGCCGCATCAACAGATCTATGTGGCCCACATAGCTCCGACCTGGCCAGGTGTTGTGGGCCACACCACTTGCTGAGGTGATGCGGGCCGCATCACCAGAGCTATGCCGGGCGCATAGCTTGGACCTGGTCGTGTGTTGCGGGCCGCAACACCCAGCTCACTGCCGGTACCGGTGTCGGATCCTGGTCGGGTGGTGTGGGCCACACCACCGAGCTATGCCGGGCGCATAGCTTTGACCTGGTCAGGTGTTGCGCCATGCAACACCCCGTTCGCTGCCGGCGCC
>NZ_JACAOS010000010.1 GCF_013386165.1 Pseudomonas gingeri
ACCCCAGCAGCAGTTGCTCGCGCTCGGCCTCCGGCAACACCGGCAGATCACGCACCGCCGAATCCGGCGCGGACTCCAGGGCCTCGACCAGATGCCCCAGCGCCGTTTCCATATAGCCGCAGATCCGCTGTGCCCCCATCGAGGTCGCCACCAGAGCCGTCAGGTTGAAGCCATCACCCAGATCGTCGACGTTCAGGGTCAACGGGTAGTTGGTACGCTCTGCCCCACCGAGGACATGGATACCGTGCCAAGCCTGCATGACCCGCTCGGAAGCATGGCCGATAGCGCTATGGCGATAGTTGAGCAAAGCGCTGAACAACGGCGTTGGCGCAACCACGCCACTGCAACGCTGGGCCAGGGCCAGGGACGCATGTTCGTGACCCAGCAGTGCGGTCAGTCGCGCATGGGTCGCCTTGACCCCCGCCCGCACACCCTGTTCGCCCACGGTAACCCGCAGCGGCAAGGTATTGATGAACATCCCCAGCGCCCGGTCGGCACCCTCGCCGCCCTGCATTCGGCCCATCAATACGGTACCGAACACCACCTCCTGCTTGCCCGAGACCTTGCCCAATACCTGGGCCCAGGCCAGGTGATGCAAGCTGGCAACGCTTACCCCCAGCTGCCGGGCCTGGGTCCGCAGGCGCAGACTCAACCGACTGTCCAGCGCCCGGACACCCTCTTCGATATCACCGCCATCGCCCTGCACATCCTGCAGGCCGAACGGCAAGGTCGGCTCTTCCACCTCGCCCAGCATCTCGCGGAAAAACACTTCGTGATCGGCCGGGCTCACGCCCAGGCGCGCCTGGGCCACATAGTTGCGGTACGGCACCGGACTGCCCAACTGCGCGGCCTGCCCCTGCAAGTACGCCTGCATTTCATCGCGCACCACGTCCAGGGCGGTGTGGTCCAGGGCCATGTGATGGAACAGCAACATCGCGGTGATCCGCTGGCTGAACGGATCTTCGGTATAGGCCAGGCGCATCAACGGTGCCTGGCCTATGTCCAGGCGGTAGTGACGGGGGTCGAAACGGTCATGCAGTTGCACGCCGACATCACCCACTGCCGGGTCGAGTTCGACCGCCTCAAGGTGCAAGCGCGCCTTGCGCCAGACCACTTGCACAGGCGAGTCCAGGCCTTCCCAAAGCACAGCAGTGCGCAGGATGTCATGCCGGTCGATAACCATTTGCAGGGCATGGACAAAGGCATCCAGGCGCTCGCGATCGTCAAAGGCGAACTGCGTCTGTAGCACATAAGGGTCGCCCGCCTGTGCCGCCAGGTGGTGATAGAGAATCCCTTCCTGCAACGGCGCCAGCGGGTAGATGTCCTGTACATTGGCCGCACCGCCGGGCACCGTGGTCACGACGCGGTCAATGGCCTCCTGGTCCAGGCTGATCAGCGGCAGCATGTCCGGGGTAATCCGCTGGCAGCCCGGGGCAATGCCATTGGCCGGCACCACGATTTCACGTCCGCCACCTACGGCAGCGGCCAAAGCCGCCAGGGTCGGCTGGCCGAACAGCACGCGCACATCGACGCTCAGACCGGCCTGACGCATGTGCTCGATCAGTTTCACCGCCAGCAGCGAATGGCCACCCAGCTCGAAGAAATGATCGTGCCGCCCTACCTGCTCGACCTTGAGTACATCCGACCAGATCGATGCCAGCAGGCGTTCCACTTCGCCTTGCGGCGCTTCGTAGCCACGGCTGATCAGCGCCTGCGCATCCGGCGCCGGCAGGGCCTTGCGGTCCAGTTTGCCGTTCAGCGTCAGCGGCAAGACATCGAGCTGCACGTAAGCCGCCGGAACCATGTACTCCGGCAATGCTCCCTGCAGATGATCGCGCAAGCTTTCGATCTCCAGCACAGCGCCAGGCTGCTGCACCGTGACATAGGCCACCAGACGTTTGTCGCCGGGCACCTCTTCGCGGCACAGCACCACGGCTTCCTTGACCTCGGGATGCTCGGCCAGACGTGCTTCGATCTCACCCAACTCGACCCGGAAACCACGGATCTTCACCTGGGCATCATTGC
>NZ_JACAOS010000011.1 GCF_013386165.1 Pseudomonas gingeri
TTCAGTTTTATGGCAAATGGGTCAAAAAGCCCCGCAAAACCTACCTGGTAGGAGCCGGCTTGCTGGCGATGGCGTCCTTAATAGGCGGCGCAAGTCTCAAAGGCCCCATCGCGAGCAAGCTTGCTCCTACAAAGGTCGAGGCAGCCCTCAAGTCTTGCAGCGTTCGAACCAACGCCATCGCCAGCAAGCCGGCTCCTACACAAGGGATAGGCGTACATCGGCAAAACCGTGCGAGAACCAAGAACCCTGAAAAGCAGAAGGCCGGCCCTGGCGGGCCGGCCTTCTTCCCTTCTACTTACAAGCTCGGGAAAGCGAACTGCGAAGCCTCATGACTGGCACGTTGCGGCCAGCGCTGGGTGATCGCCTTGCGCCGGGTGTAGAAACGCACGCCATCCGGACCATAGGCATGCAGGTCACCGAACAACGAACGCTTCCAACCGCCAAAGCTGTGGTAAGCCACCGGCACCGGCAACGGTACGTTGACCCCGACCATGCCTACTTCGATTTCGTCGCAGAACAAGCGCGCCGCCTCACCGTCACGGGTAAAGATGCAGGTACCGTTGCCGTATTCATGATCATTGATCAGTTGCATGGCTTCTTCCAGGCTGTTGACCCGGACGATGCACAGCACCGGCCCGAAGATCTCTTCCTTATAGATGCGCATCTCGGGAGTGACGCGATCGAACAGGCAGCCACCGAGGAAGAAGCCTTCTTCGTGACCCTTGACGCTCAGGCCGCGACCGTCGACCACCAGTTGCGCACCGGCGGCCACACCGTCTTCTACATAACCGCTCACCTTGTCCAGCGCCTGGGCAGAAACCAGCGGCCCCATATCCAGGCCACAGGAAGTGCCGGCACCGATCTTCAGCGCCTTGATCTGTGGCGCCAACTTGGCCACCAGCGCATCCGCCACCTGGTCTCCCACGCAAACCGCCACGGAGATCGCCATGCAACGCTCGCCACAAGAACCATAGGCGGCGCCCATCAAGGCACTCACCGCGTTGTCCAGGTCAGCATCCGGCATCAGCACCGCATGGTTCTTCGCCCCGCCCAACGCCTGGACACGTTTGCCGCGCTTGGTGCCCTCGGCATAGATGTACTCGGCAATCGGTGTCGAACCGACAAAACTCAGCGCCTTGACCTCTGGCGCCTCGATCAACGCATCCACCGCCGTCTTGTCGCCATGCACCACGTTCAGCACGCCTTTAGGCAAACCGGCTTCCTGCAGCAACTGGGCGATCAGCAAGGTCGAGCTCGGATCACGCTCGGACGGCTTGAGGATAAAGCAGTTGCCGCAAACGATGGCCAGCGGGTACATCCACAGCGGCACCATGGCCGGGAAGTTGAATGGCGTGATGCCGGCCACCACACCCAGCGGCTGGAAATCGGACCAGGCGTCGATGTTCGGGCCGACGTTACGGCTGTATTCACCCTTCAGCACTTCCGGTGCAGCACAGGCGTACTCGACGTTCTCGATACCGCGCTTCAATTCACCGGCGGCGTCTTCCAGGGTCTTGCCGTGTTCTTCGCTGATCAGTTGGGCGATACGCGCCTCGTTCTGCTCCAGCAGTTGCTTGAAGCGGAACATCACCTGGGCACGCTTGGCCGGTGGCGTATTGCGCCAGGCCGGAAAGGCGGCCTTGGCCGAATCGATGGCCTGCTGGATGGTTTCGCGATCCGCCAGTGGCACCTGATGGATAACCTGGCCGGTGGAAGGGTTGTAGACAGCCGCCGTGCGACCGGAATCGCTGACCAACTGGCCATTGATCAAATGTTGAATTGCACTCATTGCGGGGCTCCAGAACTTGGGCATACGGGAGCGAGTCGCCTCGCTCCTGACGGGGAATAGCGTGGGTCTTCTATATAGAAGGATCAGTCGAGCTTGTTCAGCACTTCGCCGACCGCATCGAACAGGCGGTCGAGATCCTTCGGCTGGCTGTTGAAGGTTGGCCCGAACTGCAAGGTGTCGCCGCCGAAGCGCACGTAGAAACCGGCTTTCCACAGGGCCATGCCAGCCTCGAACGGACGCACGATGGCGTCGCCGTCACGGGCAGCGATCTGGATCGCCCCGGCCAGGCCGTAGTTGCGTATGTCGATGACGTTCTTGCTGCCTTTCAAACCGTGCAAGGCATTCTCGAAATGTGGCGAAACCTCGGCCACGTTCTGCACCAGGTTTTCCTTCTGCAGCAGGTCGAGTGCCGCCAGGCCCGCCGCGCACGCCACCGGGTGTGCCGAGTAGGTGTAGCCGTGGGGGAATTCCACCGCATACTCGGGAGTCGCCTGGTTCATGAAGGTCTGGTAGATCTCGCTGCTGGCAATCACCGCGCCCATCGGGATGGCGCCGTTGGTGACTTGCTTGGCGATGCACATCAGGTCCGGGGTCACGCCGAAACTGTCGGCACCAAACATGGAGCCCGTACGACCGAAACCGGTGATCACTTCGTCGAACACCAACAGGATATTGTGCTGGTCGCAGATTTCCCGCAGGCGCTTGAGGTAACCCTGTGGCGGTACCAGCACGCCGGCGGAACCGGCCATGGGCTCGACGAAGACGGCGGCGATATTCGACGCGTCATGCAGCTCGATCAGCTTGAGCAGCTCATCGGCCAAGGCGATACCACCCTGCTCCGGGATACCACGGGAGAAGGCATTGCTCGCCAGCAGGGTGTGGGGCAGATGATCGACGTCCATCATCGACTGACCGAACAGCTTGCGGTTGCCGTTGACGCCACCCAGGCTGGTACCGGCGAGGTTCACGCCGTGATAACCACGGGCACGACCGATCATCTTGGTCTTGGTCGCCTGGCCTTTCAGCCGCCAGTAGGCACGCACCATCTTCACTGCGGTATCGGCGCACTCGGAGCCGGAGTCGGTGAAGAACACATGGTTCAGGTTGCCCGGCGTCAGCGCGGTGATTTTTTCCGCCAGTTGGAAGGACAGCGGGTGACCGTATTGAAAACCCGGCGAGTAATCGAGGGTGCCCAGTTGCTTGGCAACCGCTTCCTGGATTTCCTTGCGGGTGTGCCCGGCGCCACAGGTCCACAGACCGGACAGCGAATCGTACACCTTGCGGCCCTTGTCGTCGGTCAGCCAGCTGCCTTCGGCGGCAACGATCAGACGCGGGTCGCGCTGGAAGTTGCGGTTGGCGGTGTAGGGCATCCAGTGGGCATCGAGTTTGAGCTGACTGGCCAGGGAACCAGGGGCGTGTTCAGGCATGTTCATGGGCGAAACCTCGCAAGGCAATAAGCGGCGCAGGAGTTGAAAGCGTTCTTGCAGCTAAATTGCCATGGCGATAAAGTCGATGAAATCCAACTTTTCTAATGTTCAGTCAGCAGCCCACTAAACTATATGATCAAACCATGAGCAGCCGCCGTCCCGATCCCCTCGCACAAGTCAGCGACTTTGATATCCGCCTGCTGCGCATCTTTCGCAGCGTGGTGGAATGCGGCGGCTTTTCCGCGGCGGAAACCGTGCTCGGTATCGGTCGCTCGGCCATCAGCCAACAGATGAGCGATCTGGAACAGCGTCTCGGGCTGCGCCTGTGCCAACGCGGGCGCGCCGGCTTCTCCCTGACCGAGGAAGGTCGCGAGGTCTATCACTCGGCATTGCAACTCTTGGGTGCCCTGGAAAGTTTTCGTACCGAGGTCAATGGGCTGCACCAGCACCTGCGCGGCGAGTTGACCATCGGCCTGACCGACAACCTGGTCACCCTGCCCCATATGCGCATCACCCACGCGCTGGCCCAGTTGAAGGAGCGCGGGCCGGATGTGCAGATTCAGATCCGCATGATCGCCCCCAACGAGGTGGAGCAAGGTGTGCTCGACGGCCGCCTGCATGTCGGTGTGGTGCCCCAGGCCAGCGCGTTGTCGGGCCTGGAGTACCAGCCGCTGTACAGCGAGCGGTCACTGCTTTATTGCGCGGTCGGGCATCCCTTGTTCTATGTGGACGACCGACAACTGGACGACGAACGCCTCAATAGCCAGGACGCCATTGCCCCGACCTTCCGCCTGCCGGCCGAGATCCAGGCGCATTACCAGGCGCTCAATTGCACCGCGAGCGCCTCGGACCGCGAGGGCATGGCGTTCCTGATCCTGACCGGGCGCTATATCGGCTACCTGCCCGACCACTATGCCAGCCTTTGGGTCCAGCAAGGTCGGCTGCGCGCCCTCAAGGCCGGCAGCCGCTTCTATGACCTGAGCCTGGCGTCGGTGACCCGCAAGGGACGCCGTCCGCATCTGGTTCTGGAAAGCTTCCTGGAGAGCCTGGCGGCGACCCGTTGAAGATATCCACAGCGCTGAAAACACAGCGCAACCCTGTAGGAACATGGCTTGCCAGCGAAGGCGTTATTGAGGACCGCGCAAGGCTCAAGGGTCCGACTGCCAATAACCTGGCGCCGACAAAATATCGCCCCAAACCCACTGCCGTAAATAGTTGCCCCGAAAGCGACAGAATCGGCCCGGATCCGGGCTTTATATGATGACAGGACTTGTCTGAACCCCCTGGGTACGCTATCTGTGCACCAGTTACGCCCACAGACCCGCTCGGAACTGCCTATGACCGTTGAAGCCCCTGCCCTTGCCGGAAAGCCCGCCAGCCGAATTCGCCAAAAAAACCAGGAAGCGATAATCCAGGCCGCCGAAGACGAGTTCGCCCGCCATGGTTTCAAAGGCACCAGCATGAACACCATCGCCCTGAACGCCGGGCTGCCCAAGGCCAACCTGCATTATTACTTCACCCACAAGCTGGGCCTGTATATCGCGGTACTGAGCAATATCCTCGAACAGTGGGACAACACCTTCAACCACCTCAGCGCCGAAGACGATCCGGCGCAGGCGCTGACCCGCTACATTCGCGCCAAGATGGAGTTCTCCCGGCGCCAGCCGCAGGCCTCGCGCATCTTCGCCATGGAGATCATCAGCGGCGGCGAATGCCTGACCGAACACTTCAACCAGGACTACCGCACCTGGTTCCAAGGCCGGGCGAACGTGTTCCAGGCCTGGATCGATGCGGGCAAGATGGACCCGGTCGACCCGGTGCACCTGATCTTCCTGCTCTGGGGCAGCACCCAGCATTACGCCGACTTCGCCACCCAGATCTGCCGGGTCACCGGCCGGCCGCGGCTGACCAAGCAGGATATGGAAGACGCCAGCAACAACCTGATCCACATCATCCTCAAGGGCTGTGGCCTGAAGCCAGCGCTCTGATCCTCCTGAACTGAAGCCCGACTCCGTATGCCTTTTACCCTGACCGGCCTTTGCGAATACCGAGAGGAAATTCGCAAAAGCCGCTTTATCACCCTCGCCGCCCCAATCACCAGCGTCGCCGAAGCCCAGGCTTTTATCGAGCAGCACAGCGATCTGGATGCCACCCACAACTGCTGGGCCTGGAAACTCGCCGACCAGTATCGCAGCAGCGACGATGGCGAACCCGGCGGCACTGCGGGCCGACCGATCCTGGCCGCCATCGAAGCCCAGGACTGCGACCAGGTCGTGGTCTTGGTCATTCGCTGGTACGGCGGCATTCAACTGGGCACCGGCGGCCTGGCCCGTGCCTATGGCGGCGGCGCCAACAAGTGCCTGCAGACGGCTGAACGATTGCCGCTGATCAGCCGGGTCGCCCTGAGCTGCGCCTGCGCTTTCAGCGAACTGGCGCTGGTAAAACTGCGGGTGGCCGAACTCGGCGGCCTGATCGCCGAGGAACAGTTCACTGCCAATGGCGTGGAACTGCAGTTAGCGGTGGGCGAAGCACAGATCGATACGCTGCAACGGCAACTGGCCGACCTCAGCCGTGGACGTATTCTGTTGGAACGCCAGACCTGAGCGGCCTCGACTCACGCACTCGATGGTTGCCCACAGCCGCTGTGCACCTGACTGTGGATAACCTGAGCACATCCGCCTGTAACCCTTCTGCACCGTGGCTTTGAGGCCACTGATCAGTTTTTGTCCAATATCCCGTCAACGACGAAAAATCGCCCAGTAAACAGCGAGTTAGTCGGGTTTATCGCGTTTGGAAAATAGCCGAATGCGCTTTATACCCAAGCCTTGAGCTTGCACACAGATACTGTGGAGCAACCTGTGGATAAGCCGTGCAAGGGTGGCCGGGTCGCTGATCCGGCCAAGCCTGCGGTAGATTGATCACTTTTTGATCAGGCCGCACTGACCCGCACGGCCTGATCGGACGCCCCGCGCACCGGTAATAACTGTGCGATCCCCCAGGCCAGTTCAAAGAACAGGAACACCGCGATAATCATGCTCGCTCCCTGGCTCAGGGCGTAGGCCTGCCAGGTCGCGAACAGTAACCGGCCCACCGCGTCATAGCGGCCGAATGCCGGTTGCGGGTCACGAATACGCAATACCGCCCAGACGCAGACGATCGAACCCAACAGGTTCGCCATCAACAGGTGCACAGGCGCAAACGGTGGAAAACTTCCCGGCAAGTTCAGCGCCCCGGCCAACGCCAACAACGCAGCGTGCAAGGCGAGAAAACTCCAGGGCGTGACAAAGGCCGCCGTGACGATCAAGTCATACCAACCACTGGCCCGAACCAGCCGGCGGTACTGTGCTGTGCTCCACATACTGCATCTCCATCGATATTCAAGGAGCACAGAGGTTAAAGCCTGGAGTATGCTCCAAGGTCAAGCCTTTCCAGAGAGCAAATAGCATGCGTATCGGTGAGCTGGCCCGGGCCTGTGTTGTCAGTTGCGACACCCTGCGTTTCTACGAGCAGCGCGGCCTGATCATTGCGCAACGTAGCGCCAACGGCTATCGGGACTATCCTGCCGAGATGGTGCAACTGGTGCAGTACATCAAGACCGCCCAGCGCCTGGGCTTCAGCCTGGGCGAAATCGGCAGCAGCGTCGCCGGGGTGTGGAATGCCCCGGACGCCGATAGCGCCGTGACGCAACTGCTGCAAGACAAGCTCACGCTGATCGAAGCGCGCATCGCCGACCTGGGCGAATTGCGCTTGGAATTGCAGCATCGCCTGCAACAAAGTTGTCCTCTGAGAACCGGACTTTCATCTGACAAGGAGTTTGCCCATGAGCAATAAAAACGCATTGATCATCGGTGCTTCCCGAGGCCTTGGACTCGGGCTGGCCAAACAGCTGCTGGCCGACGGCTGGGACGTCACCGCCACCGTACGCGACGTCCACAAGGCCGATGCCCTGAAAGCCCTCGGCCCGGTCCGCATCGAAGCCCTGGACATGGATGATCACGCCGCGGTCACCACGCTGGCGCAACGTCTGGAAGGCCAGGTCTTCGAGCTGCTGTTCGTCAACGCCGGCGTCAAGGGCCCTGAAGACCAGCGCCCGGGACACGCCTCGCTGACCGAGATCGGCAAGCTGTTCATGACCAACGCCATCGCCCCCGTGGCCCTGGCCCAGCGTTTTGTCGGGCAGATCCGCCCGGGCAATGGCGTGATTGCCTTCATGAGTTCGGGCCTGGGCAGCGTGACCGTCCCGGATGCGCCGAACCTGGCCTTCTACAAGGCGAGCAAAGCCGCGCTGAACTCGATGGCCAACACCTTCCTCAGCGAAATCGAGGCGCCGACCTTTACCGTGCTGTCGATGCATCCGGGCTGGGTAAAAACCGACATGGGCGGCGAAGGCGCCGATATCGACGTGGCGACCAGCGTTCGCGGGCTGATCGACCAAGTGAATGCTTATGCCGGCAGAGGCGGGCATCACTTCATCAACTACAAGGGCGAGACCATTCCCTGGTAAACCTTACCCTGTAGGAGCGAGCTTGCTCGCGATGGTAGCCCAGGCATCACGGGGCACCAGACGCCCCGTGTCATCGTTGACGCCCATCGCGAGCAAGCTCGCTCCTACAGGGGACGCGAATTCGAGCGGGATTTAGCCGGTGTCTCGACGACACCTGTAGAATGCCGGCATCTGCACCTGATGAGAAAAAAGACCATGTACGACTGGCTCAATGCCCTGCCCAAGGCAGAACTGCACCTGCACCTGGAAGGCTCGCTGGAGCCGGAGCTGCTGTTTGCCCTGGCCGAACGCAACAAGATCGTCCTGCCGTGGAACGATGTGGACACCTTGCGCAAGGCCTATGCCTTCAACAACCTGCAAGAGTTCCTCGACCTTTATTACCAGGGCGCCGACGTGCTGCGCACCTCCCAGGATTTCTACGACCTGACCTGGGCCTACCTGCTGCGCTGCAAGGCGCAGAACGTGATCCACACCGAACCTTTCTTCGATCCGCAGACCCACACCGACCGGGGCATCCCCTTCGAAGTGGTGCTCAATGGCATTGCCGCGGCCCTCAAGGACGGCGAACAGCAACTGGGCATCAGCAGTGGCCTGATCCTCAGCTTCCTGCGTCACCTCAGTGAAGATGAAGCGCAGAAAACCCTGGACCAGGCGCTGCCGTTCCGCGACGCGTTTGTCGCGGTCGGCCTCGACAGTTCAGAAATGGGTCACCCGCCGAGCAAGTTCCAGCGGGTTTTCGATCGCGCTCGTGACGAAGGTTTCCTGACCGTCGCCCACGCCGGTGAGGAAGGTCCACCGGAGTACATCTGGGAAGCCCTCGACCTGCTGAAGATCCAGCGCATCGACCACGGCGTACGCGCCATCGAGGACGAGCGGCTGATGCAGCGGATCATCGACGAACAGATTCCGCTGACCGTCTGCCCGCTGTCGAACACCAAGCTCTGCGTGTTCGATCACATGTCGCAGCACAACATCCTCGACATGCTCGAGCGCGGCGTGAAGGTCACGGTGAACTCCGATGACCCGGCCTACTTCGGCGGTTATGTGACCGAGAACTTCCACGCCCTGTACACCGACCTGGGCATGACCAAGGAACAGGCCCAGCGCCTGGCGCAGAACAGCCTGGATGCGCGGTTGGTCAAACCCTGACGCCTCAATTGTAGGAGCAGCCGGTCGACGCTCGATTGCTCCTACAAGGGACCGTATTCGGCGTTATAGCTGCGGCGCCTCACTCAACTCCTCCAGCGCCTTGCCTTTGGTTTCCATGCCGAAGCGCCAGACCAGCGCCGCCGCAATCGCGAAGCACAACGCCCCCAGGGCAAACACCCCGCCCTGCCCCGTCACCGGGAACACCAACCCGGTGACCAGCGGCCCGAGCAACGAGCCGATCCGCCCCACCGCCGACGCAAAACCGGAGCCCGTGGCCCGTGCCGAGGTCGGGTACAACTCCGGCGTGTAGGTGTACAACACCGCCCACATGCCGAACAGGAAGAACTGCATCAGCAACCCCGAGCCCACCAGCCAGCCGACATTGCCGCCGAACACCGCGCTTTGCCCGTAGACAAACGCCATGACCCCACCGCCGAGCAACGTCACGATGCACACCGGCTTGCGCCCCCAGCGCTCCACCAGCCAGGCCGCCATCAGGAAACCCGGAATCCCGCCCAGGGAAATCAGCACCGTGTAATACACCGACTGCGTCACCGCAAAACCCGACTGCTGCAACAAGGCACTGAGCCAGGAGGTCAGGCCATAAAACCCGAGCAGGGCAAAGAACCAGACACTCCAGATCATCATCGTGCGCTGGCGATACAACGGCGACCACAACTGTTGAAAGGCCGAAAAGAAACTCGGCGCACGGTCCACACCGCGGGGCAGACGCTCAGGGATCGGTAGCGACGTGCGCTTGAGCGACGCCCGCACACGCTCCTCGATAGCAGTCAACACCTTGTCCGCCGCCCCATGATGCCCGGCCTGCTCCAACCAGCGCGGCGACTCCGGGATAAAAAAGCGAACCGCCAGGACAAACACCGCCGGGATCGCCAACACCAGGAAAATGTCACGCCAGCCCACCAGTGGCAGCAGGAAATACGACAGCACCCCCGCTGCCACAAAGCCCAGGGGCCAGAAGCCATCCATCAACGCGATATAACGCCCGCGCCGCTTGGCCGGAATCAGCTCCGAAAGCATCGACTGGGCAATCGGAAACTCCATGCCCATGCCGAACCCCAGCAGGATGCGAAACAACGTCAGTGTCTCGACGGTCTGTGCGGTGGAACACAGGTAGCTGGCCAGGCCCCAGAGCACGATGCTCCATTGGAACACCGGCTTGCGCCCGAAACGGTCGGCGAGCAGGCCCGACAATGACGCCCCGACCACCATGCCAAAGAAACTCGAACTGGCCAGCAGACCGGCCTGGGCACTGCTGAGGGCAAACTCGGCTTTGATCGAACCGAGCAGGAACGTCATCATCGCCAGGTCCATGGAGTCGAAGAAAAACGCCAGGGCAATGATGATGAAAATCAGCCGGTGATAACCGCTGATGGGCAGTCGTTCCAGACGTTCCGCCGCGCTGTAGCCTTGGGCTTCCATGGGATATCCCTCGAGTCGAATCTTCGCTCGAGTGTGCGGTATCGTCAGGAGGGTTTATTTCTGGATACGACCTGTTCGCAGCCTTGAGCGACGCCCGCCGCATCCGTGCGGCAGGCCACCGGGCTCAGCCGGCCAATTCGAGCTCGACTTCACTGCCCAGCTTGTCGATCTGCCGCTGTCCGAGTGCGGACACCTGCAAGGCCCGGGAGTCTTCCCGCGAAGCCAGCCAGCCGGATTGCAGGAACAGTTGCAGCAGCCCGGCACCCAGCGCGCCACCCAGATGCGGGCGACGTTGCAGGTCGTGGCAGACACACGCGATCTCGCGCTGCCCATGGGCCAGCGCCTGGATATACAGGCCGCGCTCGGCCAGACGCGCCGCGCCCTTGCTGGTGACCCGCAGCCGCAGTTCCTGCTGTTCGATCCAGCCCGCCGCGAGCAGGCGCTGGTAAAGCTCGCAGGCCAGTTCACCTCCCAGGTGATCATGGCAAACCCGGGCATGCCGCAGGGCATCGGCGTCGGGAGCCAGGGTCTTGACCGCATGCGCCATCGCCAGCGGCGCACTGGCCAATGAAGCACTGGCCAAGGCTTGCACCGCCGTGCCGACTTCCGGGGCGGCGAGCCGGAAGAAGCGCTTGCGCCCGCGCTCCTCGATCCGGACCAGGCCGCCCGAACTCAGGCGCGCCAAATGGGCGCTGGCCGAGGACAGCGACAGGCCCGTGCACAGGGCCAACTCATCGGCAGCCCGGGCGCTGCCATCCAACAACGCCCACATCATTGCACTGCGCTTGGGGTCCGCAAGCAACGTAGCAATCTGACTGACGCAAGGTGCATATTCCATGTCTTCACTCCCTGTTGAAACACTGATCGAACGCACACGGGGCATACTGAGGAGTAATCCCGCCCAAGCCAAGACGCGAAAATGCCAAAAAGTGGGCGATTTTTTCAGCGTTCGGCCCTCAACGGCGGCGAATGAAACAAGATGCGCCACTCGCCGAAAGGATATTGGATCCAATATCTCCAGCCTAAACCACAATATGCACGGAGCCGACCTTTATTCCTGAACGGGTTGTAACAGAACCTCTTCGCGATCCGCGTGTCTCATGCCCGGGAAACCGGCGCCAGGCGCCCGAGTTGTGCACAGCGTCGGCTGAGCATCTCGCGCAGCAGGTTCACCGGCTTACTCAATTGAGCGCGATGGGCGCACAACAAATTCAGCGGAGCGCGCTCACAGCGCAGCTCCGGCAGCAGCACCTGCAAGCGTCCCGCAAGGACATCGGCCGACACATCCAGCCAGGATTTGTAGGCGATACCGACCCCGGCCACGGCCCAGCGCCGTACCACATCGGCATCGTCGCTGAAGCGGTCGCCGCTGACCGTCAGGCCGACCTCACGCTTGCCGTCATGAAAACTCCAATGATCATGAACCCGGCTGCTCAGCATGTAGAGCAGGCAGTTGTGCTGCGTCAGTTGCGCCAGCGTATGGGGCTCGCCGTGTTGCGCCAGATAACCGGGGGACGCACACAGCACCCGGTGGTTGTCCGGGGCCACGGGCAGTGCAACCAGACTGGAATCTTCCGGCTCGCCATAACGCAAGGCGATGTCCACCGGCTGGCGGAACAGGTCGGCGATACGGTCGCCCAGCAGCAGGCGCACCGTCAGTTGTGGATGTTCGCGCTGGAACTCGTCCAGCCAGGGCAGCAGCAGGTTGCGCCCGAAGTCCGAGGGCGCCGACAACTGCAAGACGCCGCTGACCTGATCCTGGCCGCGGGCCAGCAGCCGGCGTCCTTCATCAAGCTGACTCAAGGCGCCCCGGGCATATTCCAGAAAACCTTCGCCTTCGGCCGTCAGCCTCAGGCTACGGGTCGAACGCGCCAGCAAGCGCGCCCCCAGTTGCTGTTCGATCCGCTTCAGCGCGGCGCTGGCCACCGCCGCCGACATGTCCATGACCCGCGCGGCCGCCGACAGGCTGCCGAGGTCAGCAGCACGGACAAACAACTGCAAGTCATCGAAACGCAGCATCACAGCCTCGCCATTATCAAAAAAATATTGAAAGAGACTGCTGTTTTAGCCGGTTTTATCTTCAAGGGAAATAGCCAATCATGGCGCCATCGAAATCACTGCCCTCTGGAGTTTTCACATGAAAGCCATTGCCTTCTACGCATCCTTGCCCGTCACCGATCCACTGTCCCTGCAGGACATCGAACTGCCCGCCCCGGTTGCCGGTCCCCGTGACCTGCTGGTGGAGGTCAAGGCCATCTCCGTCAACCCGGTGGACACCAAGGTTCGTCAATTCATGCCGCCGGAAAACGGCGCAGCCAAGGTGCTCGGCTGGGATGTGGCAGGCGTGGTCAAGGCGGTGGGCAGCGACGTCAGTCTGTTCAAGGTCGGCGACGCGGTGTTCTATGCCGGTTCCCTGACCCGCCCTGGCGCCAACAGCGAACTGCATGTGGTGGATGAACGCATCGTCGGGCACAAACCGAAAAGCCTGGGTTTCGCCGAAGCCGCCGCCTTGCCGCTGACCGCCATCACCGCTTGGGAATTGCTCTTCGAACGCCTGCAGATCACCGAAGACAAGGCTGATCAGGGCCAGAGCCTGCTGATCGTCGGCGCCGCTGGTGGCGTGGGTTCGATCCTGACCCAGCTCGCCAGCCAGCTGACCGGCCTGAAAGTCATCGGCACTGCTTCGCGCAGCGAAACCCAGGATTGGGTGAAAGAGCTGGGTGCCGACCTGGTCATCGATCACAGCCGGCCATTGAGCGAAGAGCTCAAGTCACACGGCCAGGCGCAGGTGACCCATGTCGCCAGCCTGACCCAGACCGACAGCCACCTCGACCAACTGGTCGAAGCCCTCAAGCCCCAGGGCAAGCTGGCGCTGATCGACGACCCGAAAGGCCTCGACATCAGCAAGCTCAAGCGCAAGAGCCTGTCATTGCATTGGGAGTTCATGTACACCCGCTCGATGTTCGAGACCGACGACATGATCGAACAGCACAACCTGCTCAACCGCGTCGCCGAACTGATCGATGCCGGCGTATTGAAAACCACGGTGGGCGAACATTTCGGCCAGATCAACGCCGCCAACCTGCGCCGTGCCCATGAGTTGCTGGAAAGTGGCAAGGCCAAGGGCAAGATCGTGCTGGAAGGGTTCTGAGTCGAATCCCCCTGTAGGAGCTGGCTTGCCAGCGATGGCGTCCTTGAATCCAGCGGCGCCTATCCGGACAACATCGCCAGCAAGCCGGCTCCTACAAGACCGTGCCTCACCACAAAAGTATCGTGTTGCCACGGCCCCCTGTAGGAGCCGGCTTGCCGGCGATGGCGGCCGATCAGTCTACGCAAGACTTACGGGCCTCATCGCCGGCGCTCCTACAAGGTTTTCGGCGTTTGCAGAAATGCGGCCTTACGAGAAAGGTTTGCTCCTACAAAAAAGCCGGAACAACCACCAGTCAGATGTTTGAGCCAGGTCATCTGCTGGCAAGAAATCAGCGCTACAATCCTTTCCTCACTGCTGTTTTGGTCTTAATGCAGTCATTTTCAAAAAACAGAGAATGAGCCGTTACCAACAGGAGGAAGTCCGCAATGAATATACTGGTTAAAGAACTGACCAGGCCCCACGGCAATCAATGGCAGGTCCGTCTGGACCAGCACGTGGTGACCTTCCGTAGCGAATCCGAAGCCCGCGCCTTTGTCAGCACCCTGCAAAGCAGGCTGCAGGCTCCCCACGCCTTCCCCGAACGCCAACAACGCGCCGTCGGCTGATCCCGCGCCGGGAACCTAGCCCTGGATGACTCGCGCGTTCTGCACGCGACGAGTCGACATGGCCAGCGTGACCACCAGCACACCGCACAAGCTGATGACCAAGGCCATCGGCACGGCGCTGCCATCGTGCAGCACGCCGACCAATGACGCGGCGGCGGCCGCCACACCAAACTGCAGGCAGCCCAGCGTCGCCGACGCACTGCCCGCACGCCCACCCTGACCGTTCATCGCGCAAGCCGAGGCGTTGGGCAGAATGCAACCCAGGCTGGAAATACAGATAAACAACGGCACCAGCAACGGCCACAGTTGTTGCGGGTGCAGGCTGCTGATCGCCAGCAGCGCCAGGCCCGCCACCAGGTAGACCCACACCGCGCGGACCAGCAGAAAGGCCGGGCCACGCTTGGCCAGCAGGCGCGAATTGACCTGTGCCGTCAGGATAAAACCCGCGGCGTTGGTGCCGAACAACCAGCCGTAGTGCTCGGCCGGTACGCCATAGAGCTTGATGAACACGAACGGCGAACCGGCAATGTAGGCAAACATCCCAGCAATCGCGATGCCGCCGGTCAGGGCGTGACCGAGAAACAGGCGATCCCCCAACAGACGACCGTATTGGCGCAACGCACCCGACAGCGGTGGACGCGGATGATTGGCCGGCAGACTCTCGGGCAGGCCAAGAATCACGGCAACGGCCGCCAGCGCACTGAACACCGTCAAGGCGACAAAGATCGAGTGCCAGCCATAGAGGTTGACCAACACGCCGCCGAGCATCGGCGCGAGGATCGGTGCCAATCCCACCACCAGCATCAGCTGTGAGAAGACCTTGGCCGAACCCACCGCGTCGCATTTGTCGCTGACCACCGCCCGGGAAATCACCATTCCGGCGCAGCCACCCAGGGCCTGGACGAAACGCGCGGCAATCAGCCATTCCAGGCTCGGGGCGAAGGAACAGGCCAGGGACGCGACCGTGAACAGCGCCACCCCCACCAGCAACGGCGTCCGCCGACCGAAGCGGTCAGCCACCGGACCGTAGGCCAACTGGCCGATGGAGAGGCCGAGAAAATACACCGCCAGGGTCAGCTGGATATGTTTTTCATCGGTGCCAAAGGCGCTGGCCATGGCCGGAAAGCCCGGCAGGTAAAAGTCGATCGCCAAGGGCGCGAATGCGCTCAGGGCGCCAAGAATCAGGATGGTTCGCAGGTTCATCAGGTGTCCAGGGAAGATCGGCGCGGGGCGCTAGTCTAGCGGCGCAAGGACACCTTGAACAATCTGATAGGCCGCTAACTATTAAAAACCGCTGCCATCAACCGGCCAACTTCACCTCATAACCTTCTTCACTGATGGCGCTGAGCACTTCCTCCGCCGACAGCCGACTGCTGCTGACGCCGACTTCCTTCGCCGCCAGGTCGACTCGCACATCGGCCGCCGGATCGCGGGCCTGGACCGCCTGGGTAATGGCCCGAACACAGTGACCGCAGGACATACCCTGGACATTGAAGACTTGCATGGCATCGCTCCTTTCATGGGGGAATGTGCAGAGTTTCAAGCTTGCCACCATGGCAAGGTCAAGTTCCTGATGACACTGCCGGGCTGGCATTTAACGCGAGCCTGCGCCAAGCTTCGGCATCGACGATCAAACCGTAGGAGATTCAGCCATGCGCTGGTCAGTTTTCAGCCTGTTCGGCCTTCTCAGTATTTTCGGTGCGAGTCCCTTCGCCAGCGCGGCCGGAGAGGATTACGCCGTGTTGATCATTTCTCGCGAGCGCCTGGAAGTCTCCACCTCCTGCGAAATCGGCATCTATCTCCAGGACCAACTGTCCGCACGGCTGTTCCAGGAACAATCCATTTCCTTCAACCTGCCGCCCGGCAACGTCTCCATCCGTTTGAAATTCCTGCCCGGACAGATACCAGGCTGTGAAGCCGGGATGCTGACCACCCCCGAGCAGGTGATCAAACTCGGCGGCGGCGATGTGCGCAAGTTCGCCATCGTTGGCGGCCCGGAAGGCCTGCGCCTGAAACAGGCCCCCCTGGGTTATCAATAAGGGCTTGACCTTGCCAAGGGGGCAAGGTTGATTCTGCGGGCAACTTCTCCAGGAGTATTGCCCATGCTCGCCTCTACCCTCTTCGACCTGCCGATCGCCGGCATGACTTGTGCCAGCTGCGCCGGCCGGGTTGAACGCGCCCTGAGCAAGGTGCCCGGCGCCAGTGCCGTCAGCGTCAATCTCGCCACCGAACAGGCCCGCGTCCAGGCCCCGGCCGACAGCCTGCCGGCGCTGCTCAGCGCCGTCGAGCAGGCTGGCTACAGCGTACCCACCCATACCCTGGAACTGGATATCGGCGGCATGACCTGCGCCTCCTGTGCCGGCCGGGTCGAGCGGGCCTTGAGCAAGGTCCCCGGCGTGCAGCGGGTCGGCGTCAACCTGGCCAGCGAACGGGCCCACCTGGACCTGCTCGGCCAGGTCGACCCCGCCGTGCTGATGACCGCAGTCACTGGCGCCGGTTACACCGCCAGCCTGCGACAGAACGAAGCCGCCGTCGCCCAGGACCAGCAACGGCGCCTGCACCGCGAGCGCCTGTCCCTGTTGCTGGCGATCGCCCTGGCCCTGCCGCTGGTGGTGCCGATGCTGGTCCAGCCACTGGGCTATCACTGGATGCTGCCGGCCTGGCTGCAATGGGCGTTGGCTACCCCGGTGCAATTCATCTTCGGGGCGCGCTTCTATGTCGCGGCCTGGAAAGCAGTCAAGGCCGGAGCGGGCAATATGGACCTGCTGGTCGCCCTCGGTACCAGCGCCGGTTATGGCCTGAGCCTGTACCAATGGGCCAACGCGGCCCCGGACAGCATGCCCCATCTGTACTTCGAGGCCTCGGCGGTGGTGATTGCTCTGGTGCTGTTGGGCAAATACCTGGAAAGCCGTGCCAAACGCCAGACCGCCAGCGCCATCCGTGCCCTCGAAGCCTTGCGTCCGGAGCGGGCGATCCAGGTGGTGGACGGCCGCGAGCAGGACGTCGCCATCAGTGCCTTGCGCCTCGATGACCTGGTCCTGGTCAAACCCGGCGAACGCTTCCCGGTGGACGGCGAAGTGGTCGAAGGCCGCAGCCACGCCGATGAAGCGCTGATCAGCGGGGAAAGCCTGCCGGTGCCCAAGCAGCCCGGCGACCCGGTCACCGGCGGGGCCATCAACGGTGAAGGCCGGTTGCTGGTGAAAACCCGCGCCCTGGGTGCCGAAACCGTGCTGGCACGCATCATCCGCCTGGTGGAAGACGCCCAGGCCGGCAAGGCGCCGATCCAGAAACTGGTGGACAAGGTCAGCCAGGTGTTCGTCCCGACGGTCCTGCTGCTGGCCCTCGCGACACTGATCGGCTGGTGGCTGCACGGCGCGCCGCTGGAGACCGCGCTGATCAATGCGGTAGCGGTGCTGGTGATTGCCTGCCCCTGTGCCCTGGGCCTGGCGACACCGACGGCAATCATGGCCGGCACCGGCGTGGCCGCGCGCCATGGCATCCTGATCAAGGACGCCGAAGCCCTGGAACGGGCCCATGAAGTCAGCGCCGTGGTCTTCGACAAGACCGGCACCCTCACCTCCGGCGCGCCGCGCATCGCCCATCTGCTCACAACCGCCGGTGACGATGACAACGTGCTGCAACTGGCCGGCGCCCTCCAGCGCGGCAGCGAACACCCCCTGGCCAAGGCGGTACTGGATGCCTGCGCCGAACGCGGCCTGACACTGGCGGATGTCAGCGACAGCCGCGCCCTGAGCGGACGCGGCATCGCCGGCCGTCTCGGCGAGCGCGCCCTGGCCCTGGGCAATCAGCGTCTGTTGGATGAAAGCGGCCTGGACGCCGGCACGCTGGGCGAGTCGGCAAGCGCCTGGGAAGCCGAAGGCCGGACCTTGTCCTGGCTGATCGAGCAAAGCCCACAGCCGCAGGTGCTCGGTTTGTTCGCCTTCGGCGACACCCTCAAGCCCGGCGCCCTGCCAGCCATCGCACAGCTCAAGGCCCGGCAGATCAGCAGCCACCTGCTGACCGGCGACAACCGTGGCAGCGCCCGGGTGGTCGCCGAAGCCCTGGGCATTGACGATGTTCACGCCCAGGTGTTGCCGGCGGACAAGGCCGCCATCGTCGCCGAGTTGAAAAAACACGGTGTAGTGGCGATGGTCGGTGACGGCATCAACGATGCCCCGGCGCTGGCCGCCGCCGATATCGGCATTGCCATGGGCGGCGGCACCGATGTCGCCATGCACGCGGCCGGCATCACCCTGATGCGCGGCGATCCGCGACTGGTGCCGGCGGCCCTGGAAATCAGCCGCAAGACCTACGCGAAGATCCGCCAGAATCTGTTCTGGGCTTTCGTCTATAACCTGATCGGCATCCCCCTGGCCGCCTTCGGCCTGCTCAACCCGGTCCTCGCCGGTGCCGCCATGGCCCTGTCCAGTGTCAGCGTGGTGAGCAATGCGTTGCTGCTCAAGACCTGGAAACCCAAAGATCTCGACTGAAGGAGTTGTCATGAATATCGGCCAAGCAGCCCGCCAGAGTGGCCTGAGCGCGAAGATGATTCGTTACTACGAGTCCATCGGCCTGCTCAAGGCCGCCAACCGCACGGACAGTGGCTACCGTTTGTACAGTGCGCAGGATTTGCACAGCCTGGCGTTTATCAAGCGTTCCCGGGACCTGGGCTTCTCCCTGGAAGAGGTCGGCAAGCTGCTGACCCTCTGGCAGGATCGCCAGCGCGCCAGCGCCGACGTGAAAGCCCTGGCGCGCCAGCATATCGAGGAATTGACCCGCAAGATCGAGGAGCTGGCCAGCCTGCGCGACACCTTGCAGGACCTGGTGGAACACTGCCACGGCGATCACCGACCTGACTGCCCGATCCTCAAGGACCTGGCGTCGGGAGGTTGCTGCCCATGAAAAATCCGGCCGAGGCCGGATTTTTTACATCCTTACTGCTGCATCCACGGTGGAGGCGGCTCTTCGGCCTTGCTCGGCGGTTTGTCATCCGCCGCACGGATCGCCTGCCGGCGCTCTTCGTCGAAGCGCGCCGCTTCGATCTCGCGCATGACACTGCCGACGTCCGCCAGTTCTTCCGGATCGTCGAACTCGCCCGTCAGGACGCTGCCCGGATGCAAGGTGCCGGCTTCGAACAACGCCCACATTTCCTTGGCATAACGGGTCAACTTGAGCTCCGGGGCAAAACGCCCGAAATAGGACGCCATGTTGCCGACGTCACGCTCCAGCATGCTGAACGCATGGTTGTTGCCCGCCGCATCCACCGCCTGGGGCAGGTCGATGATCACCGGACCCTGTGGCGTCAACAGCACGTTGAACTCCGACAGGTCACCGTGCACCAGACCGGTGCACAACATCAGCACGATCTGGGAAATCAGGAACGCGTGATACTCGCGCGCCTGATCCGGCTCCAGCACGACATCGTTGAGGCGTGGCGCGGCATCGCCATACTCGTCCGCCACCAACTCCATCAGCAGCACGCCTTCCAGGAAGTCGAACGGCTTGGGCACCCGTACACCGGCACCGGCCAGACGGAACAATGCCGCCACTTCCGCGTTCTGCCAGGCGTCCTCGGTCTCCTTGCGACCGAACTTGGAGCCCTTGGCCATGGCCCGGGCCTGCCGGCTGTTGCGTACCTTACGGCCTTCCTGATACTCGGCCGCCTGACGAAAACTTCGTTTATTCGCCTCCTTGTAGACCTTGGCACAACGTAGCTCGTTGCCACAGCGCACCACATAAACCGCTGCCTCTTTACCACTCATGAGTGGGCGCAGCACCTCGTCGACCAGACCGTCCTCGATCAGGGGTTCAATGCGTTTTGGAGTCTTCATCAGCTTTTATTGTGGGTCCTTTATTGCCAAACACGCGAATGTCACTCGTTATACGGCAATCCTCTCACAGCGGGGAGAGGATTGCCGACCTCGAATACTCTCCAATGCACTCAATGTGCCAGATTATTCCGACGAATCGACCGGAGGAAAACCGAGCTTCCAGAGAATAGCTGACGATTATCAAGCTATTGTTCCTGGGGCACCTTGTGGTTTCCGACCACTGCCGGACGCCTGAAGCTCAAAAAAAATCAGAATATTCGCCGCGTACCTCAACTTTTTTCCGCGCCAGCCGAAGCGCTCTAAGACAGAGGCGTTTTTGTCGGACAATCAGCACGCCGTCAGCGAAACGGATTTTCAGCACAGCCACCACTTCACAGCTGCCCTATACCGACCCCACGCGATCAATACGTCTGGGGTTTACAAGAAAAATCTGGAGCGCGGATGAACATCAAGCAGAAACTGACCTGGGCGTTTGCAATCGTCGCCTGTTTGCCGGTGGTGCTGGTTGCCACCCTGGTGGTACTGAACCTGCGCAGCGAAGCCCGCAGCAACTTTGTTGACGGCAGCGGTCGAGAGATCCGCCAGGTCAACAACGCGATGCAGCTGTTTTTTGACGGCGTCAGCCAGAACGTCGAATACATGACAAACCTGCCGCTGATAAAAAATTCCGATGGTGTGCTCAAGAGCTACATGAGCGCCGATGCCGCGCAGCTCCCCCTCAACGAGCAGGACAAACAGATCTACGACCTGCTTGAGGGCATGAGACTGGCCCACCCGGCTTATTCCTACGTGTCCTACGGCGTTGGCAACGGGGGCTATGTCTCCACGCCAGCCGACCCGAAACTGGCCAACTACGACCCGCGCGCCCGCCCCTGGTACAAGACCGCGATCGCCAATCCCGGCAAGACCTTGCGCACCTCCGCCTACTACTGGGCGGCCGACGACGCCGTGATGATCGGTACCGTGCGCACCGTGGACAACAAGCTCGGGGCCCAGGGTGGCGTCGTCGGCGTCGACGTGACCCTCAAACAGCTCACCGAGGTCGTCAAGCAGATCAAGCTCGGTGAAAGCGGCTACCTGATGCTGATGGAAAACAGCGGCAACCTGCTGGTGGACCCCAAGCAGCCGGAACACAACTTCAAGAACCTCGGCAGCCTGGGCAGCGGCTATGCCGACCTGGCCAAAGCCGGCAAGGGCCTGGTGGAAGTCGATATCAACGGCGAACACTACATGGCCAATGTCTGGCCATCGGATCAGCTGGGTTGGACCTTTATCGGCCTGATCAAGCAGAGTGAAGTGATGGCCTCGGCCAACCAGTTGACCTGGCTGGTGGCGATCATCGCCGCTGTGCTCGCGGTGATCTTCGCCATTGTCGGCGCCAGCTTCGCCAGCCTGATCGTGCGGCCGATCCGCAGCGTGGCCAGCGGCCTGGAAGGCATCGCCCAGGGCGAAGGCGACCTGACCCAGAACCTGCAGATCCGTGGCAGCGACGAAACCGCGCAACTGGCGAACTGGTTCAACCAGTTCCTCGGCGCGATCCGCAGCCTGATCCAGCACATTGGTCAGTCGGCGAACAAGATTCTCGATTCGTCGCGTAATTCCACCCGGGTTTCCGGGGACATGGCCGACGCCGCCGGACGCCAGCGCGAGGCGGTGGACATGGTTTCCACGGCCTTCCACGAGATGGTCGCCACTGCCAACGAAGTCGCCCGCTCCTGCAGCCAGGCCGCCGAGTCAGCCGACAGCGGCCAGCGTCAGGCCCGCGAAGGCCAACAACAGATCGATGCGGCGGTCAGCAGCGTCGACCAGTTGAGCCATGAAATCTCGCAGTCGGCGCAGTCGATGCAGCAACTGGAAAGCGACAGCAACAATATCCAGTCGATTCTCGGCACCATTCGTTCGATTGCCGAACAGACCAACCTGCTGGCGCTCAACGCGGCCATCGAAGCAGCGCGGGCCGGTGAACAGGGCCGTGGTTTTGCGGTGGTGGCCGACGAGGTGCGGGCCCTGGCCAAGCGCACTGCCGACTCCACGGCGGAAATCGACGGTCTGTTGGGCAACCTGGCCAAACGTACCAGCCAGGTCGCCCAGCAGATGCATGCCAGCCTCGAGGTGTCGCAGGAGTCGGTGAACCGCATTGGCCTGGCGCGCACCAGTTTCGGGCAGATCCGCGATTCGGTGGATGTGATCCGTGACATGAACACCCAGATCGCCACCGCGGCGGAAGAGCAGCACCACGTGGCCGAGGACATCAACCGGCATATCAGCCAGATCCATGGCGATGCGCAATTGGTGGCGGAACTGGCGAACTCGGCGCGGCTCGACTCCCAGGGGCTGGCGGGGCTGTCCAGCGAGCTGGATGCGTTGGTCAAGCGCTTCCGCACCTGAGCCCTTCCCAAAGAACCTGTTCCGCCACTCAGTGACGGAACAGTTCCCCCGGCGTATAGCCGAACAAACCCTTGAACGCAGCGATGAACGCAGACGTCGAATCATAACCACAGGACAGCGCGGCCCGGGTCACGCTGTCACCCGCCTCCAACGTCCCCAGCGACGAGAGCAATCGGGCACGCTGGCGCCAACCCCGGAAACTCAGGCCGGTCTCGCGCTGGAACAGCCGCATCAAGGTTTTTTCCGACATACCCAGGCGCTCGGCCCACTGCCCCAGGGTGACCCCCAGTTCGGGGTTTTCAATCAACTCGTTGCACAAATCGAGCAAGCGCGCATGCCGTGGCAACGGCAGCGAGAACCCCACTTCCGGCAGCCCCGCCAACTGATCCAGCAACACCTGCACCAAGCGCCCTTCGCTCCCCCCGTCCTCGGGATAATCGGCCGGTAACAGGCAAAAACTCTTGATCAACTCGCGGGCCAGCGGCGTCACCTCCAGCACCCGGCAGCGCGACGGCGCCCACTGGCAATCCTCACGACGCACATACAGGCTGCGCATTTCCGCACGCATCGAAGTCACCACCTCATGCTCCAGCCCCGCCGGAATCCAGACGCCCCATTGCGGTGGCGCGAAGAAGCTGCCCTCGGTGGTGTGCACCCCCAGCACCCCGCTGATGGCATAGGAAAACTGCACCCAGTCATGGCGATGACGGGGCGTCCACGAGCCGGCGCTCAAACTCTCGGCACGGGCGTATAGCGGGCGCGGCAGGGACGCCAGAGCAGGAATCTGTCGTTGAGGACCACGTTGTCCGTTAGTCGGCATGGATAGACCTTATGTCGCAAGACGGCATTCAGGCTGCGACCTTAGGCCAAGCCATCGTTTCTGACAATGCCAGCGAAGCCATCAACCCTCGCCCATGGCTCACTCCGACCCCACCAGCAACACAGCGCAACGAATCCATCCTACTATTCGAGAGAAATAGCCTATAAAACTGAAAGTCTTTTCCTACAAATCAAGCGACCGCTCAGCGAGAGCCCGCCCATGACCGTGAACTGGCAATACCTGACCGCCGCCCCCAGCCTGCCTGCGCTTTATCTGCGTGCTGCGACACGGCGGATCATCACCGGCCAACACTTGCCTGAGCAGGGACTACGCAGTTGGGTGACCGTCGATGACCGGCGCCTGGCCGCCTATCGCCGGGTCTGCGGTTTTGCCGAGGGCAGCCCGATGCCGGCGACCTATCCCCATGTGCTGGCCTTGCCCCTGCAACTGCAGTTGCTGACGGCCAAGGAGTTTCCCTTTCCATTGCCGGGCCTGGTTCACCTGAACAACCGCATCCGCCTGTTGCGGCCCCTGGGTGGCACCGACAATCTGCGCATCGGTGTGCAGGTGCGCAACCTGCAGCCCCATGTCCAGGGCGCGACCTTCGATCTGCTTACCGAGATCGACGATGCCCTCGGGCCGCTGTGGCAAGCCGAAAGCCGGATACTCTGCCGGGGCGTCACCCTGGACGCCAGGCCGCCGAGGAAAAACAAGACCGCGACCCCGCCCTTGACCGAGCTGTCGCGCTGGCAGGTGCCCGTCGATATCGGTCGGCAATACGCCAGGGTTTCCGGCGATTACAACCCGATCCACCTGACCGCCCTGAGCGCCCGCCTGTTCGGCTTCCCCCGGCCGATCGCCCATGGCCTGTGGAACAAAGCCCGTATCCTCGCGGCCCTGCACGCCCACCTGCCGAGCGCGAATATCGAGATCGAGGTGGCCTTCAGAAGACCGGTGCGCCTGCCCGGCGAAGTCGGCCTGTGGGTCAGTGAGCCAGGCTCGAACGGGGCGTTCAAATTGTCCGGCGCCAAGGGGCTGGAGCACCTGAGTGGCCGTTGGCAGCCGATTACCTGATCGCGCGTCGACCGGCACTGACGAATATTTCATCTTCTCCAGGTGTTATCCCTACAGCAAGGCCCTTGCTTCCCGTTCTCATCCACCGGAAGCTAGGCACCTTGAAGGAGAACACCCGCATGAACCTCGACGAACTGACCCAACGCCTGCACGGCATCCGCGATCGCAACGACTGGAAAACCTTCCACAGCCCGAAAAACCTGGCGATGGCCGCCAGTGTGGAAATGGCCGAACTGGTGGAGATTTTCCAGTGGCTCAGTGAGGATCAATCGCGCCAGTTGCCGCCGGAAAAGCTTGCCCATGCCGGGCAGGAAGTCGGCGATATCGTCCTCTATCTGCTCCTGCTGTGCAGTGAACTGGGGCTGGACATGAACGAGGTGGTCCGCGCCAAGCTGGCCGACAGCGAACGGCGTTTTGCCCAATGAGCGACCGTCATTTCGACCAGTTGGCGACCCGCTTCGCCGAGAAAATCTACGGTGGGGCCAAGGGCGCGATCCGCCTCGCCGTGCTCCAGGCCGACCTGACCGAGAGCTTGCCGCAGCGCCCGCTGCGGGTGCTGGATATCGGTGCGGGCCTGGGCCATATGTCGTTGTGGCTGGCCGAACGCGGTCATCAGGTGACCCTGGCCGAACCCGCCGAACCGATGCTCGAAGGCGCACGCCAGCGCTTTGCCGAGGCCGGACAAAGCGCGACCTTTATCCAGGCGCCGTGGCAGGACCTGCTCGGCCAGCTCACCGAACCTTATGACCTGGTGCTCTGCCACGCCGTGCTCGAATGGCTGGCCGAACCCCATGCGATCCTGCCGGTGCTGCACCAGCTGTGCAAACCGGACGGCTGGCTGTCCCTGGCCTTCTACAACCGCGATGCGCTGATCTACCGCAACTTGCTCAAGGGCCATTTCCGCAAGATGCGCAAGAACGACATGGCCGGCGAAAAGCAGAGCCTGACCCCGCAACAACCCCTTGATCCACGGGAGCTGGCGGCGCAACTTGAAGGTCTGTGGCGGGTCGAAACACAGAGTGGGGTGCGGGTATTCCACGACTACATGCCGGTTGAATTCCAGTCCCGCGCCGCCCTGGCGGATCTGCTGGAAATGGAACTGGCCCACCGTCGCCACCCCGGCTTTGCCGGGCTGGGACGTTACCTGCACTGGATCTGCCGTCCGGTCTGAATGCGGAGGATGCAATGAGTCGCCGTTTTTGTCTGTTAGCGCTGTGCCTGGGCCTGGCGGCCTGCCAGAGCGACAACCCCTACACCGCCAGCTCCATGCCCCTGCCGCCGGCCCCGGCGCAGGTTTCCCATGGCCCGGACCTGAGCGCCTATCCGGCGCCGCCACGGGACTATGCGCGCTACCGCAGCTGGGCCTGGAGCAATGACCGACTGCCCGCCGGCACCACCTGGGCCGACCCGGCGCAGTTGGCCGAAGTGGTGGGCAACGCCCTCGAGCAGCAGGGTTTGCGCCCCCGTCGCGACACCGCGCCGCCGGACCTGCGGGTCAGCGCCGACCTGCACGTGGAGAAACGCCTGCGCCAGGTCCAGGAAGACTACGGTTATGCGGGTGGCCCTTATGGCAACCGCTACGGCATGTACCCGATCGCCCCGATCGTGCGCACCTACGAGGTGCAAGTGCTCGTGGTGCGTATCAGCCTGTTCGACACCGGCACCGGCCAACCGATCTGGAGCGCCAGCGCCGAGACCGGCACCCAGGGCAACCAGCTCGAACGCACGGATGCCTTGCGCGACGCCGTGAACAAAGCCCTCGCCAGTTATCCCCCCAGCTAGCCCCCCGGAGAAAGATCATGTTCCGCCGTCTCGCTTTAGTGGTTTTTGCCGTGCTGCTCAGTGCCTGTGAAACCACCCAGGTCAACCACGATTTCGACGCCAGCCGTGATTTCGCCGCTTACCGCAGCTGGAGCTGGAAAGAACCCGCGTTGCAGTATCGACCGGACGACCCGCGAATCAAGAGCGACATCACCGAGCAGCGTATTCGCCAGGCGGTCGGCGAACAGTTGGACCAGCGTGGCTTGCGCCCGGCCGTGGCCGGAGGCAAGGCCGATGTGAAGGTCCAGGCGTACCTGATCGTCGACAATCGCCAGCAACAGGTCAGCACCAATTATGGAGGCGGTTGGGGTGGCCCTTGGCACGGCGGTTTCTGGGGCGGTCCTGGCTACACGGAAACCCGCAGTGTCGATTACCAGGTCGCGACGATCCAGGTCGATCTGCTCGATGGCAAGGACGGCAAGCTGGTCTGGCGCGGCAGCGCCGAGCAGATGGTCAACGACGGCGCGACGCCGGCCGAACGCAGTGCGGCAATCAACCAGGCGGTGGCCAAGTTGATGACCGCCTATCCGCCGAGGTAACCACCCGGAACGACATCGCGCCCCAGGCCGACGCGCTCTTCCAGCCTTGACTACACTGCCAAGGATTACTGGAAAGTAAGCGCTCGGCCATGGGCCGGCAAAGGAGTGCTCGATGTCTTTCCCCGGTCGTGCCGTCGCCTTTCATGGCCCCGCCAGCCAGCGCGGGGCCATTGGCCTGATGGCGGCCATCACCCTGGGCCTGGCGCTGCTATTGATGGTGGTGGTGGCCGATACCGGCCGGCTCTATCTCGAACAGCGCAAGTTGCAACGAGTGGTGGATACCGCCGCGCTGGAAGCGGTAAGCCGCGGGGGTACCTGCCTGCCGGGCCTGAGCGCCGCCAGTTATGCCACCCTGGCCGCCAGTCGCAATGCCTTTACGGTCGGCACGGGCAACACACTGACCACCACCTGCGGCACGTTGGTCACCGGGAGTAATAACCTGCGTACCTTTGCCGTGAATGCCGCTCAATCTTCGGCCATCAAAGTGGTCGCCACCCATGCCGTCGCCACCAGCATCGCCGCCGGGATCTACACCCTGGTCTCGACCGCCACCTTCAATCCGAATACCCAGTTGAGCGCAACGGCCGTGGCCGCAACGCCGCTACCGCCCACCGCGCAATTGAGTATCCGCAGTACGGTCGTCACGGCGAATCTCAACTCGATCATGGGGCCGCTGCTCGGCAGTTCACTGACCATCACGGCCGCCGGCTGGAACGGCCTGCTCAGCACCAACATCAACCTGCTCAGCTACCTGAACCAACTGGCCATCGACCTGAATGTGACGGCCGGCAACTACACCCAGTTGCTCGCCACCAATGTCACCGTCGCCCAGTTGATGCAGACGGCCATCACGGTCTCCCAGGCCAATGGCGCGAGCGCCGATGTCCTGACGGCGCTGGGCAACTTGAAAGTCGCCGCACAAACGGCGGGAAGCATTCAACTGGGGAACCTGCTCAGTCTGTCGACCAGCACGCCAACCTCGGTGCTGAACGCCAATCTACAAGTGTTCCAACTGGTCCAGGCGCTGGCCGAGGTCGCCAACAACCAGAATGGCCTGGCGGTGACACTCCCCGTCAGCCTGCTGGGATTGGGATCGGGAATAACCGTGCAGACCAAGGTCATTCAGGCGCCGCAGTTCTCTGCGATAGGCAACCCGGCCCTCGCCGCGCTCAACCCCCAAGGCCCCAATCAGATTTACGTGCGTACGGCACAAATCCGCACATTGGTGAGCCTGGATCTGTCGGTGGTCACCAATATAGTGTCGATCGTGACAACCGCACTTTCAGCGATTACCTCGGCCCTGGGAATACTGGGGCTGAATCTCAGCATACTGCCCGTGCATACCCTGGGCCTCAGCCTGGACGCCGGCGGCGGCAGCAGCTATGTCACGGGCTACACCTGCGTCAGCGACACCAACAAAAGCCTGTCCATCAGCGCCACCACCGATACAGCCTACCTGCGAGTCGGCAATATCAGCTCGAACTGGGCAAGCAGTTCGGCGGCACCCACTGTCACGCCTTTCGTCCTGGTCGCCGTGGGTACGTTGGCAGCCCCTTATTCCGGCGGAGGCCTTGAACTGACGATCAACAGCCCGGCGCTGCAAACAACCGGCACCAATACGTTTATCAATCCACCCAATGTCAATGTAACGCCCACGCCCGCCTACCCGCCCTACACACTGTCGATGTCCAACCCTACCACCAGCCTGACATCTTCCGTCACAGGCATACAGTTGACGTCCATTACACCGACCTACACCCCCTCACCGCTTCTGGCAGTCACTTTCGGGCTGGTCACGACGGCCATCAATGGCCTGACCAGCCTGCTGGTATCGGCCTTGAGCGCTCCGCTCAACCTCGTGCTGAACGACCTGATCAACACGTTATTGACCGGCCTGGGCATCACGGTCGGGCAGATTTCCGTCGACGGCCACCTCACCTGCGGCCAGACCGGCAAGGCCTACCTCGTGATCTGAAGCAATCGGCAGTTCCACGCAAAACCGCGCCCCGGCCTCACCATTACGCACGCTGAGGCGCCCGCCCATGTTCTCGACAATCCCGTAGCTCACCGACAAACCCAGACCGGTACCAACGCCCACCGGTTTGGTGGTGAAGAAGGGTTCAAAGATCCGCTCCAGCAAGCGCGGGTCGATGCCGCCGCCGTTATCCTCGACGAACAAGCGCACGGCTCGCTCATCAAGTTCGGCGGTCAACGCTATCCACGGCTCAAAGTCGCGGTTCTTCTCACGCTTGCTCAACAGCGCATCCCGGGCATTGACCATCAGGTTGATCAGCACCTGTTCCAACTGGTCGACGAACCCCCGCACCTGTACCTCGAACTCGATGGGCGCCACCCGCAGTTGCACGCCCTTGCCCTTCATCCCTTCGCTGAGCAACGACAAGGTGCCCTCCACCGCCTGCGCCGGATTGAACGGCGCCTGTTCGATTTCCGAACGGCGGCCGAACACCCGCATATGATCGACCACCCGCGCCGCCCGCTGGACCTGGGCATCGATACGATTGAGCTTGTCCTGCAAGTAGTCGATCTGCACATCGCCATTGCTCAGGCGCTTGAGCACATTGACGATGGCCATGCGCATGACGTTCAGTGGCTGGTTGATCTCATGGGCAAGGCCTGTGGCCATTTCGCCCAAGGTGGCCATTTTCGCGCTCTGGGTCAGTTGCTGCTGGGAACGCCGTACTTCGGTGTTGTCACGCCCCACCGCCTGCACCTCGACCAACCGGCCTTGCTCATCGAACACACCGCGATCCGACCAGACCCACCAGGCATGTTCGCGGCCGGGCAACTGCAGGCTGATTTCCGCAGTGCTCACCGGCTGTTCCGGGGTCAGTTGCGCCAGGCGCTGGACAAACGCCGCGCGCTGCTCGGGCGACAACCAGTTGCCCAGGTCAACCCCCGGCAGTTGCTCGGGCAAACATTCCAGATAGACCGCGAGCGGCTTGTTGCCGAAGGTCAGTGTCAGGTCCGGGCGGTAACGGCAGATCATCGCCGGTGAATCTTCCACGAGGATGCGATAGCGCTCCTCGCTTTTCTGGATATGCTCGGCGGCCAAGGTCGCTTCGGTGACATCGAGCCACAAGCCCACCGCCTCCACCGGCAAACCCAGGTCATCGCGCAACAGCCGGGCCTCATCCAGCAGCCAGTGGTAAGTACCACCCTTGTCCCGGAGCCGATAACGACAACTGACGTTGCCTTCGCGCAGCAACTGGCGGGTGCGATCGAAATAGCGGTCACGATCCTCAGGGTGAATCCACTGGGCCAGGCCACCATCGGCACAGTCGGCCAGGGTCCAGCCCAGCAACGGCAACAGGCTGTCGCTGAAGAACACCGGCTGCAAGGCGCCCTCGACATAACGCTGCACATAGATCACCGCCGGCGAACTGGCGATCAGGTTGTCCAGCCGGGCATGGGCGGCGGCGGCGTCCTGCTCCTGGTTCTTGACGTCGCTGATGTCGAGCATGAAGCCGACAATCCGCAGGCTGTCGCCCACCCCCAGTATCTGTCCCTGGAGGCGATACCACTGGGGGGACTGGTGCGGGTCCTCGGCATGGCGCCGCACACAGAGCAGCAGCGCCTTGCCCTGCTGCAAATCGTGCATGCGACTGGAAAGCTCCTGACGGTCGGCGGCATGGAACAACCCCAGCCATGCCTCCAGCGATACCACCCCGTACGAAACCTCCAGCCCCAGCCCCCGGACCAGTTGCGGGGCCAGTTGCAGTTCGTCGGTCGCCGGAGTCCACTCCCACCAACCGGTCCCCAACAAGCCTTGCAGCACCTCCAGGCGCTCCAGTTGATGGTGATGCACCTGCTGCCTCAGGCGAGCCAGCAAAGGCGCCGCCAGGGCCGCCGCCAGTTGCAACCAGTCGCGGTCGTCCAGCCGCGCCTCCCGTTGCGGCACCGGGTAAAACCCGGCGAGCAGCCAGGCGGCCACTCCGTGGTCGTCACAAAAAGGAATGAGCAAACCATCGGCATTGCCCATCACCCCTTGCAGGCGCATATGTTCGCTGAGGCCCTGCTGTGCGCTGAACGACAGCGGCACCATGCCGCTGAGGCTGTCCAGGCCAGTGCCCAGGGCCTGGCCGGTCTGCCACAGGGCCGGGGCGTCATGGGCCCGATACTGGCTGTGCACCGTCCACTGCTGTTGATGGTCGTCCAGCAGCGCCAGGGCGACACAGGGAATCCGCCAGCGCTGGGACAGCCCCTGCAATTGCTCGTTGAGTACCTGGGGCAGGCGCGCCAGGCTGCACAAGCGCAATTGTTCACTCACCTGTCCGGCGACCTGCTGCAACTGCTCACGCAACGATGAGCGCAGGTTGTGCTCAAGCAGGTCACCGATATCCAGGGCCTGTAACCACCAACCCGGGTTGCCGGGCTGGACCCAGGCGCGGGTATGCAGGACTTGCCCGGCCGGCCCGCTGAAGTCCAGGTCCAGGCTCTGCCCGAGCCAATCCGCCGGTACGCCTTCGACAGACAGCCGACTGGAGAGCAGCAACCAGTTGCGCAACTCACCACCGGCCTCCTGCGGCGCCAGGTCATGACGCAAGGGACCGTCGATGCTCAAGACCCGGCCTTCGTCGTCGAGCCGTAGCAGCAAGCCGAAGGCCGGGGCGGGCAAGTGGTGCATGGGCTCGGCTGGCGACTCGCTGCCGCGTCCCAGCAAGCGCCCGAACAGCTTGTCCCCTGCGCTCAAAATTGCAGACTCGAGGTGACGGTCAGGTTCGTGGGGAGATTGGGTACCGTGCCGATTCCAGGTAACACCAGAAACGGTAGGGCATTGTTTAGTTGGGCCGTCGGATAGTTCACCGTGACCGTCAGGATGCCGCCCGAGTAAACCGCGGTGATATCGCTGGCGGCGTTGAAGTTGAAGGCCGGGGGAATCCAGCCCAGCTTGCTGGTGGCGGCCTGTATCGCCGTGCTCTGGACCAGGGTGGTGTAGTTGCTGCCGGCCGCCACGGGGTCAACGGCCACACTACGGCGCAACGCCTCGGCCGTCGCCTCGTGGAACGACTGCACCATCAACAATGGCAGGCAGTAGCTGACCATGCCATAGAACACCCCGAAGAAAATAACGAACACGAGGGCGAACTCGATGGCGGCGGCGCCTTTTTGCTTGCTCGGGAGGCTGGGATTCATGGCAACGTCTACCCTGACAACTGCACGTTGCTATCAGCATAGAATCATTCGCCGGAAAAGGACGCTTTTTAGTCGATGCACAGCCTTGTTCTGTTGGCCTGGTTCGCGCTCTGTGCGGCCCAGGATCTGCGTCACCGGCAAATCGCCAATACCTTGACCCTCGGTGCCGGAGCGCTGGCCCTGGCCTATCTGCTCTGGAACGGCAGCACCTGGCTCGGGGCGCCGGCGGTCCAGGGCGGCGTGGCCTTGTTCCTGGCGCTGCTGCTGAGCGTGCCCGGCTATGCCGTCGGCCGCCTGGGGGCAGGTGATGTCAAACTGTTGTCGGCACTGGCGCTGGCCAGCGACCCGAACACCCTGCTGGGCACCTTTATCGGCGCCGGTGCCGCCACGCTGCTGTGGCTCTGGCTCGCTCCCCGAATGTGGCCGTTACTGGGACAAGGTCCACGGGCCAGCCTGCACCACCTGGCTCCCGAAACCGTGGAAAAACGCCCCTTCGCGCCCTTTCTGCTGATTGGACTGTTTTGTATGTCAACCAGCATCCTTTAGTCGTAGCAGCTGTCGCGTCTATGTACAGAGTGGCAAAGTGCGTCTACTTTTGAGGGTGAGCCCCGCGAATTCAAGCGTGTGGGCAAGGAACTCGTAGTCATTGGCTGGTAGAGCATGGAGTCGCGCGTGAACGAGCTTGTATCCCAAGTCAAAGTACTGGTGGTGGATGACCAACCACTGATCGTCGAAGAAATCTGCGAGTTTCTCGAAAGCAACGGTTATCGTTGTGTGCCTTGCCTGTCCAGCCTGCAGGCCATTGAACGCTTCAGGGAGGACAAGGGCATCGGCCTGGTGCTCTGCGACCTGCAGATGCCCGATCTGGACGGCATCGAACTGGTGCAACAGCTGCAGCACATCGCCGGTAAGCAGCGTGCCTTCGAGGCCATCATGCTCACCGGTCGAGCCGAGAAACAGGACGTGATCAAGGCACTCCGAGCCGGCGTCGCCGACTACTACCAGAAGCCCGTGGACCTGAGCGAACTGCTTGAAGGCATTCAGCGTCAGGACAAGGTGCTGGCCGAGCGCAACCGAACCGACAGCCTGGGCCACCTGAACCAGAAGCTGCAGTTCTTGGCCGAGTCCATCGACGACCTCTATCAGGACCTGGACAGGATGCGACGCGGCAAGGCTACCGAGACCAGCGACGACTCCGACTCCGACTCGACACAGATCCTGCCCGAAATCGTCAACCAACTGTCGCCCCGGCAACTGGACGTCGCGCGATTGGTGGGCAAGGGGCAGACCAACTACCAGATCGCCTGTGAACTGGGCATCACCGAGAACACGGTGAAGCTCTATGTGTCCCAGGTTCTGCGCTTGACCCACATGCACAACCGGACCCAACTGGCATTGGCATTGTCGCCGGCCAATGTCCGACAGAGAGGAATCACCGAACATTGATCAGGCCGGTGATACCGCCTGCACCAGCGCTATCGCGATCAAGCTCGTTCAGGGGCTGGCTCGGCGGTAGCGACCTGCAAGGAGCCAGTCCCCCGGGTGCTGGCTCAATTGCTCTTCAATGACCCGCCTTCACTCTGCTTGAAGAAATCCGGAATCGAATGTTTGTAGCTGTCCAACCAGCGTTGCAGGCTTTGCTCGCGTTCGCTTGGCGTGGCCGTCTGGGGCATCGGTGTCTGCTGTTTCCCCGAAACCTGCAGTTGCAACCAGCTTTCCGTCTGCCGCTGGTAGCCCGAGTACGCCTCCGGCTCCATCGCCTGGGCGCTCAACGCCAGCAGCAGGGCGGGCACAGCACAAAATCCATATCGCTTCATTTCGACCTCCTTCCTGTCGATTTAACGGACACCACTGGCCTCGGCAGGCGCCTCTTGCCTTGCCGCGACCCGATCACTGGCGGCCCGACCACTCGCGCCGGCACCGCTCTTGAGCTGTTGGGCCCGGGCCTGGGCTTCGCTGAACTGCTGGGGCGTCAGGTTCATGCGGGTGACCAGTTCGGCAGCCTGCTTCCAATTGTCCTGGTAGAGCAGCAAGGTCACCAGGTTCACCGACGCCAAGGGATCGGACTGCTTGAGCTCGATGGCGGTCAGAAACTCGAAACGGGCATCCTCCAGTCGCAGTTGGTTGAGATAGACCACCCCCAGATCGTTGCGAATCTTCTCGTCAGTGGGTGACAAGCGCGCCGCCCGCTGCAGATGCGCCATCGCCAGGCCATTGTCGTTACGGGCCGCCGCCAGTTGCCCGAGGCCATGTTCACCTTCGGCCGCGAGGCAGGTCCCAAGCAGGCTGCGGTACAGCGGCTCGGCCTCGCTGCGGCCCAACTGACGATAAACCCGGGCCTTGCGCAAGCGCACAGCGTCGAGACTTTCCGGCAGGTTTTGCAGGTTGGCCAGGCTGGCGTGCAGCTTGCCCTCACCCGCCATGTCGTCCGCCAGGTTCAATGACAGCTCCTGGTCGGCATCCGGTTTGGCACAACTGCCGCCCTGCCCCGTCAGCGCCGCCCAGGATGCGCGGCCATCGCCGGCACATCCTCCCAGCGCCAGCATCACCAGCGCGCCAATCAATGCTTTCATCCCACTCCTCCTAGAATGTACTAAAGGCCTTGGCCAAGGCGGTAAAGCCTGGCCCGGCGAGGACGATCAACAACGCCGGAAACAGGAACACCATCATCACCACGGACATCTTCGCCGACATCTTCGAGATGTACTCCTGCAGACGGGTCAGGCGCCGGTCATCAAGCAATTGCTTGAGGGCCAGCAACGACTTCATCGCCCCGCCGCCCTGATGGATCAGTTGCTGAAGAATGACGCAGATATCATCGAACTCGTCCACCGCCAACAGGCCGGCCACCTTGTTCAACTCCTCACCCAGCTCCAGGCCCGAATCGACCCGCACCAGCACCAGTCTCAGTTCCTCGCTCACCACCGGCAGCAACTCCCGGCCCTCCTGGGAGAGCACCCGCAACGCCTGCTCCACGGCCATGCCCGACTCGAAGAGGATCCGCAGCAACGGGATAAAGGTCGATACCTCCAGGACAACCTGCTGCTGTCGGCGCTGGGCCAGGATCACCAGCAAGCGCTTGGGAAACAAATAGCCGGCGGCCAAGGCCATGAAGGGGGCGATCCAGGGCGATGAGCTATCGGAAAACGCCACCTCCTCCACCAGCAACGCGAGACCCAGCGCCAGCAGCGGCAGACCGAGTTGGCTGGCGGCAAATAACGAACGCTGACTGGCCTTGCGCCAGCCGACACGATTGAGCAACGTCTGGGTCTCGTTATCCATGCTGATCGAACGCTGGCCGAAACGCGACTCGCCCAGGCTGCGCAACAGGCTGCCGAAACGATTGCTGCGGCTCATGTGGCCTTGCAGACGCTGGGTCACCGCACGCTCACGCCGGCGTCGCTGCAACCACTGGCCCAGTACCAGGGTCACGGCGGCGAGCAACAGCAGGACACTGGCCAGGATCGCCATCTCACACGCTCCGCAACATGCGCCACAACGCCAGGCAACCGAACACCTGCAAGCCGAACGCTACCAGCAACATTTGCCGACCGCTGGCGTCATCCCACATGTGTAGCAGGTACCCCGGGTTGGCAATCAGAAAATAGCCCGCCATCCCCACCGGCAGCAGCGCCAGCACCACCGCAGTCATGCGGGTTTCCCCTGTCATGGCGTGCAGTTGCCGGGCAGCCTGTTCGCGCTCGCGAATCAGTTTGATCAGGTTTTCCAGCAACTCGCTGGCGTTACCGCCGTAGCGGTGGTTGACCTTCAACCCCAGGGCCAGGAAACGAAACTCGTCGAGTTCATAGAACTCGGCGAAGTCATGCACCGCATCCGCCAGGCCGACCCCCAGTTCAACGTTGCGACGTACCCGGCCCATGCCTTCCCGCAGCGGATTGGTAGACGCCTCGATCCCCCCCAGGATCGCATCCGCCAGGGTCCGCCCCGACTTGAGACTGCGCACCGCATGATCGAGCAGGGATGGCAGTTGCTCGACCATCCGCCGTACACGACGCCGATACCGCCAGGCCAGGTACAGGCGCAAGACCAGGGGCGGCAACACCAGCATCACCAGCAATCCGATCCCGCCGGCCTCCACGCCGCCCACCAGTACCAACAGCACCCAGATGCCCAACCAGAACCCTTGTCGCTCACCGGGGCGGTTCAGGCCGGCCCTCACAAACAGCCGATCGAGGCGGTTCTGCGCGGTACTGGTCGCCGGCGCCAAGGCCGGCTGGGCCTGGCCCAGACGGCTCAGCACCCGTTCGTTGCCGGTCTTGCGCATGCTCGTATAGAAAAGACGTATCGACAGTGCCAGCATCAGCAGGCTGATCAGGCCGAGCAACACGGAAACAAACATTGGCGCGCCTCCTTAACCGAAGGACACGGGCGAATCACGGCGCAACTTCTCACCGCCCGGGTTCACCGCGTCGCGCAGAAACCCGTAGGCATTGCGCCGGTCCAGGCGGAACAGGGTGTTGGTGACATAGATGTCCTCGCGTACATCCAGCACCTCCACCACTTCGCTGACACAACGGCGGCCGTCGGGCAGGCGGGTCAGCTGGATCACCACATCCAATGCCGCGCAGATCATCTGCCGCAGGGT
Organism: Pseudomonas gingeri; assembly: GCF_013386165.1. Classification (GTDB taxonomy): domain Bacteria; phylum Pseudomonadota; class Gammaproteobacteria; order Pseudomonadales; family Pseudomonadaceae; genus Aquipseudomonas; species Aquipseudomonas gingeri_C. The sequence continues at coordinate 36,302 of NZ_JACAOS010000011.1, forward strand.
CTTTTCGCCGATCTGCCGCCCCGTCAGCCCCACCAGGGTTTCCAGGCGCAACAGGGCATCCTGGGCGTTGTTGGCGTGCACGGTGCTCATGGACCCATCATGGCCAGTGTTCATCGCCGTCAGTACGTCGAGCACTTCCACGCCGCGAATCTCGCCGAGAATGATCCGATCGGGACGCATACGCAGGGCGTTGCGAATCAGGTCGCTGGACTTCACCTCACCATGGCCCTCGGCATTCGGCGGGCGGGTTTCCAGGCGCACCACATGGGGATGGTTGAGCTGCAGTTCGGCCACGTCCTCGATGGTGACCAGTCGCTCATGGGGGTTGATCAACTGGCTGAGGATATTCAGCAGGGTGGTCTTGCCGGTGCCGGTGCCGCCGCTGATGAGGATATTGCAGCGTTTGCCCACGGCCAGTTGGAAAAATTCGAAAATCGCCTGATCGATGGTCTGCATCGCCACCAGATCGCTGCTCTTGAGCATGTCCTTGCGAAACTTTCGGACCGACAGGCACGGGCCGTCGAGCGCGATGGGCGGAATAATCGCGTTGACCCGGCTGCCGTCGGGCATCCGTGCATCGACCATCGGCGAGGACTCGTCCAGGCGCCGGCCCAGGGGCGCGAGAATCCGCTGGATCACCCTCTCCACATGGTGGTCGTCGATAAAACGCAGGTCGCTCTGGTGCAGGACACCATCACGCTCGATAAATACCCGATGGGGACCGTTGACCAGGATCTCGGTCACGGAACTGTCGCGCAGCAGGACCTCCAGCGGCCCGAAACCGGTGAGCTCGTCGACGATCTCCTCCGCCAGTCGCTCCATCTCATAACGCGACACCGCCAGGTGCAAACGCGAGACATACTCGCCAACCTTGTCCATGACGAACTGCGCGAGGACCGGGCGCGAACCCTCCAGCAGGTTCTTTCCCGATTCCTCGATGGCATCGATGATGTAGCGGTGCAGCACCAGTTTCAGGCCATCGTGGTCGGTATTGCCCGTTCCGCTGCGCGATTGTCCACCGAACAGTTTCTCTACCATTACTTGTGCCCCCAGAGCCGATTGAACCAGCCTTCGGAGGTCTTGGTCAGGCCCTGGGAACGTTTCGCCAGGCGCTCGCCGAGGGTTTTCAGGCCTTGGGTCAGGGCTTCCCGGGGCGACAGTTCGAACAGCGTCTGCCCCTGGTTCTTCGCATTCAGCCGGACTTCCGGGCTATACGGCAGCACGGCAATCACCTCCAGGCCGAAGGTCTTGCCCAGGGTTTCGGAGTCCGGTGAAACACCCCGCAGGTAACGGTCGACCAGCAGGCGGGCATGCTCGAGTTTCATGCCCTTTTCCCGCCAGAGATTGAGCACCGCCAGGCTGCGCCGACAATCGAGCACGCTCTGGTCGGTGTACCAGAGCAGCTTGTCGCAATGACTGACAAAGGTACGCAAGGCCTCGCTGTCGGGCTGTCCCACCAGGTTGACGACGATATGCTGGAAATGCTGACGCAAGGCACTGAGCAGCATGTACAGCTCAGCCGCGCTGGTGCGCTTGAGAGGCTCGTCGGTGCTGGTGTAGGCGAGGATGCGCAGGCCCGCTTCGGCGCTGGTGAAGGCGCTGTCCATCAAGGTTGCGTCCAGGCGGCGCAGATGGCGCAGGGCATCGCCGAAATGGAACGAACTTTCCAACCCCAATAAGGCCAGGCTGTCGCCCCGGGGCAGGCCGAGGTCCAGCAGCAGGGTCTGCTGGCCACTCTTCTGCACCACCAGCGCCAGGTGGCTGGCGAGCAAGGCGCCGTCGGCGTTGCCCTGGGCGCCATAAAGGACGGTGAAGCCACCCAGTTGGGTACTTGGGGTAACCGCCGGCAGACGCTTGCTCAAGCGTCGTACCAGACCGGCCACTTCACTGGAGCGCGAACCGTAAGCGACGAAATCCCTGGCCCCGGCACGCATGGCGTTGAGTACCAGCTGATTATCCATGCCGTCGCCAAGGGCGACGATGGCCAGCATCGGCTTGGCCTCCAGCACGCCTTCGATCAGGGCGCTCTGGGCCACCAGGTTTTCCCGGTCCAGACCGACAAAGATCAGGCTGGCAAAGGTGACATCCACCAGCGAGAGCAGTTCGTCGAGGCTACCGCCGGCGCTGACCACCTGCCCCAGAGGGGCCAGGGCGCCTTGCAGCCATTCCAGGTCAGTGGCGTTGCGGGTGATTGCCAGAAAGGTCTGGCTAAGGCTCTGGCTCATTTCGATAACCCGCTGCGGCGGTCGTAGTCGCCGTTATCCAGGAAGAACAGGCGGAACCAGTTCGGATCGTATTCGCGCAATCCTTCCCCCGGCAGGCTGGGCAAGCGGGCATCTGCCGCCAGGGGTTGGACCAGGTGCGGCGTGACGATCATCAGCAACTCCTGCTCCTCGCGCTTCATGCTTGAGTTGCGGAAAAAAGCCCCTAGCACCGGGATATCCCCCAGGCCAGGCAACTTGTTGATCTGCGAGCTGTTGCTCGTATTGATCAGGCCGCTGATGACAAAGCTTTCGCCATCGGCCAGGGAAATGCTGGTGTCGGTCCGGCGGATGGTCAACGCTGGTACCGCGGTGCCGGAAATGGTCACGGCATTGCTGTAGTCGAGCGCACTGACCTCGGGCGCCACCTTCAGGGCGATGCGGTTGTGGCTGATCACCGTCGGGGTGAGGGTCAGGCGAATACCGAACTCCTTGTATTCGATGGAAACCGTGTTGCTGCCACTGCTGGGCACCGGAATCGGGACTTCGCCGCCGGCCAGGAAACTCGCGCTCTGCCCGCTCAGCGCCACCAGGCTCGGACGCGCCAGGGTGTAGGCGAAACCGCTGCCCTCCAGGGCATTGATCAAGGCCTTGACCCGCCCACCGCCAAAACCGAGGTTGAAACTGGTGTTGTCCAGGGGCAAGCCGCCGGACACGACGCCGGTGGTGGCATTGGTCACTATCGTGCCCGGGGAGCCGAACAGGTAGTTGCCGCCCTGGCCGAAAATGGCGCTACTAGCCTCCTTGAGCTTGGTCCGGTTGACTTCGACAAAGCGGATATCGGTCTGCACCTGGCTGGGCAGGGACGGGTCCGCCGACGGCGAGGTGGACGCCGTGGTCAGGCTCGCAGTGGCCTTGCCCTGGACAAACACCATGCTTTGACGTGGCTCACTGGCGCAGGCGGTCCAGACCATCAGGCTGGTGGCGCCGGGCGCCATGCCGGTGAGCAGGAAGGCGTTGTTACCGTTGGGATGTACATCGGCGATCTTGGCATCGCCGACCGCCAGGCGGGTGATCGCCACCGGCGAGCGCAATTCCTGTTGCAGACCTTCACCGACTTCCAGCACGGCGGGCAATGGCCCGATAGCAGCACAAGCGCTCGATGCCGCCTGGGCCACATCCCAGCCTAAACTCCCCAGTATCAGAGCCCCGAGCATGGGTTTTAATCTCGATACACATCGATTCATCCACGACTTCCTTGCGTACAGATCAGGGCGTTTGTTGAGTGACTTGATTACCGCGGATCACCTCGATCCCGTGGTTTTTTGCCGCCCCGGGGACCGCCCCCGGAACCGCCGCCGCCTGGTTCCGGGGCGCATCGGCCAACGCCAGTTGGTTGAACTGGAACAGACTGCGATTGGTGTTTTCGATGCTGGCGGCAGCGCTCTCCCCGGCCCAGTAACGTGGCAGCAGATGCTCGTCAGCACTGCGTACCGCCAGGCGCAGCGTACCGACCTGGGTGGCGAGCATCAGGCGGCTGAGCAGGGGCTCCGGCACCGCCAGCACCACCGTATGGGCACCGGACGGGCGTGAGCCCTGGGGCAAGCGCTCCCCGACGCTGAGTGGCGGCGAAGCCGGCAAGCCATCGTTGGTCAAGCCGAGTTGGTCGCCGACACCGAGCAAGCGTATCGCCGGCACCACCACCTGGGCCGACTGTTGCGGGTTGCCGCCCTCCTGACGCAGGAACAACAGGACATCGACATAGTCTCCCGGTGTCAATTGGCCGCCGGCACCAATCACCTCATCCACAGCCACCGCCAGTGCACGCTCATCGGGGCGGATCATCCGCGCCAGCGGGCCACCGGCCGCAAAGCTCTCTTCGCTGAGCCAGGTGCCAGCCTTCAAGGGGCGCCAGGGAATACGGTCGACAGCCTGTTGCAAGGCATTCAAGCTACCGGCCGGCGCCGTGCGTAGTCGCTCTACGGTCAGATCGGCTGCCGTCAGGGGAACAAAAGCTGGAACATCATGGGCCAGCACCACCACTGACTGACGAAGCGCGTCCTCTGCGTTAGTCGCGTTTTTTTCCACAGGTGCAACCACGGCTGCACCGGCAGGTACCACCGGAGCTGGCTGACGGCTCAGCTTCAAGCCCCAGTAACCGACCACAACGGCTGCGATCAACAACAGGGCGGCCAACCCCAGGGTAACGCGACTGTTCATGAAGGCTCTCCCTTTCCTGCTACGCCCAAGGCCCCTGGGACCTTCGCAATCAGGCAGCTATGAACATCAACTATTTCGCTATTGGAAGGTAGCGCAGCTAGGACAAAACGCCATTACTGAAGGGAAAATATCCCCCGAACGAGTGGAAAAATAATGACTTTCTGGCGCCAGCCTTAAAACCAATACTTTGTGATTAAATCGTTCTTACAGTTGTAGAGCGGCTTATTGTTGACAATGCTGATAGTGAGCTAAGAAAACCCGTGGCAAGCCCGCTCCAGCGGCGTTTTCCAGGCGTAAGGAGAAACCAGATGTTGCACGAAGCGATCCTCAAACTGATTGTAAAACTGCAGATATTCCTTCAAGAAAAGGATGGGGCCTCCGGTATCGAATATGCCCTCGTGGCCGCAATGGTCGCGCTTGCCCTCTCCTTTTTCATCACCCCCATCAGCGGCAAGATCAACGGCATCTTTACCGCTATTCAGGGCGCCATCACGACCTGATCAACCCCTCACCTCATCCATTCCAAGAGGCGCTACACTAAGAAACGAACTCAGTGAAAGGAATCGTCCATGAACGCCTCTTCCCCCCCACGTCAACAGCTCCTCCTCGTGGACGACGAAGAGGACGCATTGCTGGAACTGGCTGAACTGCTGGAGGGCGAAGGCTTTTGCTGCTTCACCGCCACCTCCGTCAAGCTGGCCCTCTCGCACCTGACCCATCACCCGGATATCGCCCTGGTGATCACCGACCTGCGCATGCCCGAAGAAAGTGGCATGTCGCTGATCAAGCGCCTGCGTGAACACACCTCGCGCCAGCACCTGCCGGTGATCGTGACCTCCGGCCACGCCGACATGGACGATGTCAGCGACATGTTGCGGCTCCAGGTCCTGGACCTGTTCCGTAAACCCATCTACCACGTGCGCCTGCTGGAAACCCTCAACAACCTGTTTCCGCAGCCCAGGATGCATCTGGTCAACCCCTCTTGATACACGGTCTGGACAACCTTCGGGTGCGCCTGTAAAACCTGCTCCCTGCTAAAGCAGCACGCCGTCGGTTTATTCATCAGGGGTCCCTATGCAGGTAGAAGGTTTTTTCGAATGGCTGGGCCAAGCATTGGGCTCGGTCATCCGCTTTATCATTGATGGCCTCAGCGGCTTCTTCCACCTGCTGCCCCATGCCGGCGGCAACTTTATCGACGGCTTCGCTCGTTCCCTCGGTATGAGCCCCTCGTTCTTCAGCATCCTGATCCTGATCTTCGGCCTGATGCTGCTCTACTCGGCAGTCCGCGCCTTCATGCGGGCCTCGATCATCCTCGGCATTATCTGGCTGGTACTCGGACTCTGGCTGTTGAGCTGGATCATTCACTGACGAGTCGCCGGCATGTCCTCCCTGATCGCTGACTGGCGAGACCGCCCGACCCACCGCCGGGTCTGGGCACTCGCCGCGCCCATGATCCTGTCGAATATTTCCGTGCCCCTGGTCGCGCTGGTCGACAGCAGTGTGATCGGCCACCTGCCCCATGCCCATCAACTCGGCGCGGTGGCGGTCGGCGCCAGCCTGTATATCTTTCTTGCCTGGGCCATGGGTTTCCTGCGCATGGGCTCCACCGGCTTCGCCGCCCAGGCCGCCGGACGTGGTGATGGCGCGGCATTACGCCAGGTGCTTGCCCAAGGGCTGTTGCTGAGCGGGGGGCTGGCGCTGTTCCTCGGGATGATCGCCGTACCGTTCAGTGGGTTGGCCTTGAGCCTTATGCAGCCGTCGCCCGAGTTGCACGAACTGACCCTGGCATTTTTCCACACCCGACTCTTCGGCCTGCCGGCGGCACTGGCCAGCTATGCCCTGGTCGGCTGGTTCCTCGGGACCCAGAACGCCCGGGCGCCATTGGCCATCCTGCTGACCACCAACCTGGTGAATATTGCCCTGAACCTGTGGTTCGTCCTCGGCCTGGACTGGGGCGTGGTCGGTTCGGCCCGGGCCTCGGTGATCGCCGAATGGACCGGTGCCCTGCTCGGCCTGAGCCTGACCGGCAAAGCCCTGCGCGCCTACCCCGGGCAGATCGCCTGGGCGGCACTCAAGCGCTGGCAGAGCTGGCGCCCGTTGCTGACGGTGAACCGCGATATCTTCATTCGCAGCATGGCGCTGCAATCGGTGTTTTTCCTGATCACCGTCCAGGGCGCGCGCCTGGGCGACGCCACCGTGGCGGCCAACGCCCTGCTGCTCAATGGCCTGTTGCTCACCGCACACGCCCTGGATGGACTGGCCCATGCCGTGGAAGCACTTTGTGGCCATGCCATCGGCGCCCGTGACCGTGACACCCTGCGCCGCTCCCTGGTGGTCGCGGCCGGTTGGTCACTGCTGGCGAGCCTGGGCTTCGCCCTGCTGTTCCTGTTCGGTGGGCACCTGTTCGTCGAAATGCAGACCAACATTCCCAGTGTGCGCGACACCGCCTTCGGCTACCTGCCATACCTGGCGTTGTTGCCGCTGATCGCCGTGTGGAGCTACCTGCTCGACGGTTTATTCATCGGCGCGACCCGCGCCCGGGAAATGCGCGACAGCATGTTGCTCAGCGTGCTCCTCAGCCTGCCTTGCGCCTGGCTGCTGAGCGGCTTTGGCAACCACGGCCTGTGGATAAGTTTCCTGCTGTTCATGGCCCTACGCAGCCTGATCCTGGGTCTCTACGCTGCGAAACTGCGGCGCAATGACGGCTGGTTCGGCGGGACCTCCAACTGAGTTAGCATCGCCGCAACAATCAACGTCCCGAACGGGAAACGAACCCTGTTGCCGACCAAACTGAACCAATGCTGAACAAGGGTTGAAGTTATCAATTCCGGACTGAAGGGAATAGGACGTATTCCTTGCTCGGGAGGCAGCTTTACAGGCCTGCCGGATAGAAGCCCACGAGCCTATTGTAGGAAAATCGTTACTTTGCGATTCAGTTAAGAAACGGCCACGACCACTAAGAACCTTGACCAATCAACTCAGCAGGGCCCGCCAGAGGTATCCACGCGCACCTTAATATTTATTAATTGATACAAATCATCTTGGCTGAATTTGTTTCCCGCACGTGCCCACCCATAAATATTGGCGGAGAAAAGCCCGCTTCTTCTCGAACGTAATAGGTGCTAGCCTTTGATGGCTTTTTGATACCCAACTTAAACGGGTATTCACTTAAAGCTTTTGGTCAATCTGGATTTTAGCCACAACACCTTTGCAGGTATTAACCAGCTCAAAGTGAGTTCGTCGTGCTTGTCATAGAACGATGCACTTACACCTTTCGTGAATGCTATTGAGTTGAGATGTCTGATTGTAAGGCAAGGAGCAGCGTTTCGCCTGAGACGCTACAACCCACAGGAAGTGAAAACAGTGACATTGCCTCAACTCGCCGCCATCATCCAACTCGCGGGTCTCGCCGTCGGTGCCAAGCGTCTCAGGCACCTGTTGGGGCTGTCCCGAGCGCCAGCAACAGTACCTATGAAAAATATAGCCAATCGTGGCCGTCCTCACCGTTTGCGGCCGGTTGGTTATTGTAGTTTTTAACTTGAGGGAACAAATTGAAAATCCATCAGATGGCAATCTTTGCCGCCACTGCCGCTGTGTGCACGACGGCATTTGCCGGAACAGACGACATCAAGGCATCGAACAACCAGTTTGATATCCAGGCCATTTCCACGAAAGTCGATTATAAGGAAACCAACGACGGGAGAGGAGGTAGTCTTGCCGGAAAATTTTATACGGAAAGCGGTCATATTCCCGGATTTTCATTGTCTTTTTCCATGATGAATGATGTGTTGCTGGATAACGACTATCTTCAACTGCAGTACAGCAAGAGCGACGGCGATACCGATTACAAGGGCGTACTCAAGCCAACCCGAGTTTACGGCACCGCGTCGGGACAGGTTGGCTCAACCATTTCCGACTACAGTCTGCGATGGGGAAAAGGTTTTGCGTTTGACGGGGCGTTCATGATCACTCCTTACGGCGAACTTGGCCGTCATGAACAGCAGATAAAATCCAGTTCTGACGCAACCTTTACCCACAACTGGTATGGCGTCGGCACGCTCGCCCAATACTCGCCCTTTTCTCGTTTGGTGCTGACTGCCAATGCCTTGATCGGGCGCACGTTCGCGGCAGACTATCATCAGAATGGCCCTACTGCCTTTTCTGGCGCACTTGGTGACTCCAATCTGTATAAAGTCGGCTTATCTACAGACTATGCATTCACGAAAAATTTTCATGGAAACGTGGGCATCGATTACACGTCCTTTAAATATGGCAGCAGTGCAACGCACAGAGCACAGAACGGAGAGGGGGTATGGATGCCAAGCAGCCAGACCGATGATACAACTTTGAAAATCGGAGTTGGCTACGCTTTTTGAGTAGCGGGCCGAACAAGCCAAACATCAGGAGCAGCCATATGAAAGAAGATACAACCAATCTTTTGCAAGCTACCGCCAAGGCTAGAAAAGTTTCGCTGATTTTATCGATCATATGGTTCGCGGTCGTTCGGCACCATCAGGACTTCTATCCGGACATACCGATCAGTTCGTCGCAGGAGGTCATGATTTCATTAGTCCCTCCCCTGGTGATCATCCTCTTGGCGTACATCGGGTATCGAATCTTCAAGCACAGCTCCAAGAAATAACCCAGATAGCGCTGGAGCCCTGCAGCCGAACACGCCGGCATCAACCCTGGCCTGCACTCCAGGCGCGGCGCAGGTTTTCCAGACGCTCGACAGGAGAGTCCGCCGACGAGTCCGTCGGAATAGGCGCAGCAGGATATTCCGCACGCAGGTGCAACCAGCCATCGAGCAGGCCGTACTCGCGAAACCCCTGGGCAATGCCCTCCTGGACATGGCACCAGGTCCGGTCGTACTCATGCCCGCTGCAGCGGCTCCACTGATAGGCGTGACGCTCCAGCAGGCAGGTCTGCAGGCGGCGCTGCTGGCGACTGCTCAGGAGCGGCGGCGCATCAAGGGTGGGAGTCTCCAACCCGGGGTTGAACAGTTGCTGCCAGCCGACACTGCCAATCGCCCGGTCCGCCCAGGTCCCGCCATGCCAATACAGGGAATGGATGGGACCGAGCCAGGCGCTCAGTTCGCGCGGATCCGATGAGTCGAAAAAATAGCTGGCGGTCTGCGGGTTGTAGTAACTGAGCAAGCCTCGATGCTGCTCGTCGAACCCCACCACCAGTATCTGCCGCAGATGTGCCAGTAACACCTGCACCGGCGCCCGGGTGCGCAGGTACAAGCCGGGCCAGAGGCTCGGGTTGGCCTGGCTGAGGCGGCTCAACGGGCAATCCCCGGCCAGTTGCAACAGGCGCGGAGTGACGTCACCCAACCCCTGAAACGATGTGCCTTCGAACAGGTTGTAGGCCAGGTAGTGCGCGTAACGCTCCTTCAGGGCGTCGACCACCCCCGGTGCGCCGGGAACATCCAGCAACAGCCACTGGCTCGTCATAATGTACCCCGGCGCGAGAATACGCCCCGGCAGGTGCAATCCTGCCACCGGCAATGACACTCGCGGCCGTCCATGGGGTGCCCGCACAGCAGCACCAGCGGATAACCGGCATGCAGTGACTCGAGAATCGGCTCCCGTCGCGGACGTTGCGCGACAACGGGTAGCGGCGCCGGCAACCGCGCATCGCCACGCATGACAATCCACGGCGCCCGCGGGTCGCCACCCCGGAAGCGTACCCACACCGGCGTCCCCACCGTCAGTGCCGAGCCGCTCTCCTCGTTCTCACATTGCAGCGAGCGGGCCAGCGGCAACCAGCAGGGAACCTGTGGCGCGGCGCTACCCAGGGAAAAGACCTCGATGCACACCGCCACCCGCCCCTCGGTATCGCGAAAGGTCCCCTGCCCATCGGGGTCGACCACCTGTGCCCGGAACAAGCCAGACAACACCGGGCCGGGCCAGCGCTTTCGAGAACGAAACGCCACCTCCCAGGATGTCGCTGCAAAGGCATTGCTGTAGCGCACTTTCGGTCCGAGGTCCGCGGACTCGCCGGGCAGACTGTCACCACGATGGCAAAGTCGGGTGACCAGCCATAAACGGTTCCACGCCGCACAGGGGTGATCCGAAACCGGCAGGTAGGCGCCGCTGGCCAGACCCGGCAGATCGCTCTCACCTTCCGCCACCTGGGCCCCGCGCCCGCCACGCCGACGGCTGCTGTCGGCCAGCGTGACGCAAAAGTCGAGCACGCCAGGGCCCGACTCGTGAGCGAAGCGCGCTCGAGGCCCCCGCCGAAATGCCCCCTGATGATCGGCAAAAACCAGCAAGTGCACATTGCGGCTGTGCTGGAAGTGATAGTGGATACCTTCCTCGGCACAGAGTCGCTGCACAAACGCCAGGCTCGACTCCTCGTACTGCACGCAATAGGCACGCCGGGCATAGTGGCCCTTGAGCGAAAAACGCACGGCGTCGTCGCCCAGGCCATGTTCCCCGAGGACCCGGGCAATGATCATCGGGACCGAACAGTGCTGGAACAGTCGCCGGCTTACGCGTTGCGCCAGGCAACCCAGTTGCGGCCCCAGGGACAGCCGACAATGCCCCCGTGCCAAGCCCCGCAGCGTCAGGTTGACACCCTGTATCTGCCCGTGAAAACCGGCGTTTTCAGCCCCCAGCGCCAGGTAGCAACTGCGGTACATCAACCCGGCCAGGTCCAACTCGCCTTCCTCGTCGAGGACATCCAGCTCAAAGGTAAACAACTCGTCGATCGCCTCCGTGCCGGTAAAGGCCGTGACGATCAGGGGATGGGACAAGCCCGCGACATCCAGCCGAAAAAACGGCTCGCTGACTGGATCGAACATTGGCTTTCCTCATTACATGGCACCCAATCGGGATTCTCCCCGAGAGACAAGGCCGAGTAGAGGGCTGAAACAACGTTAGAGAAAAGACCTACGCAAAACACAGAATAAGGGAAGCCGTGATCTTGATTTCAAGGCATAAAAAAACCACCGCGGAGGGTGGTTTTTTGACAAAAAGACATTGCCTACAAGATCCCAGGAAAAAACCAAATCCAAACAAGGCCGTTTCCCGGGAACTATTGGCGCCGCCTTATGAAGACAGGTACGAAGAGCGAGTCAGCCCCAGACGCAGGGCGTCCAGGTACTGGGTACGCTCCTTGACGCTGATGTTCGCGCTGGCGACTTTGTCGCGGTAGTGGGTCATGAGCTCTTCCGGCGACAAGTGCACATAACGCAGCATGTCCTCGATGGTGTCATGGGTTTCGATACCGGCGTGGTAAACGCTGCCATCCGGGTTCTGGTAGATGTTCACCGAGTCGGTATCACCGAACAGGTTGTGCATGTCACCGAGAATTTCCTGGTAGGCACCCACCAGGAAAATCCCCAACAGATAGTCCTCACCCTCGTTCAAGGCGTGCACCGGCAGGCTGGTTTCGATGCTCTGCTCGTCGACGTATTGCTTGATCTTGCCGTCGGAGTCGCAGGTCAGGTCCTGAAGCACGGCGCGGCGCAGCGGCTCTTCGTCGAGACGGTGCAGCGGCAGGATCGGCAGGACCTGGCCGATGGCCCAGGTGTCCGGCAGGCTCTGGAACACCGAGAAGTTGCAGATGTACTTGTCGGCCAGCTTGTCGTTGAGTTCGTCGAGCACCTGACGGTGCGAACGCTGACGGGCCTTCAACGAGTTGTGCAGGCGCCGGCACACAGCGAAGTAGCATTGCTCGGCCAGGGCTTTCTCGGCCAGGGTCAGCTTGCCGTCGGCGTACTGGGTGGCCACGTCGCTCATGTAGTGGGTGGCGCGCCAGTAGGTTTCGGTGACCATCTCGATATCGGTCGGCCCCAGCAACTCCACCAGCCACTGCACGGTTTCCGGCAGGTTCTCGGGGTTGTCGATGTGCGGCACGTCGTCGTTGTGCTTCTCGACGTCGGTCACCTGCACCACCAGCATGGCGTGGTGGGCGGTCAGCGAACGGCCGCTTTCGGAGAAGATGTTCGGATGCGGCAGGTTCTGCGCATCGCAGAACTCCTTGAGCATGCCGACCACGACACCGGCGTAGTCATCCATGTCGTAGTTGATCGAACTGGCGTTACGCGAGTGGGTACCGTCGTAGTCCACGCCCAGGCCGCCGCCGACGTCGATATGGTCCACCGGCAGGCCGAGGTTGCGCAGCTCGCCGTAATAGCGGATCGCTTCCTTGAAGCCGTACTGGTAGTCCGCCAGGTTGGCGATCTGCGAACCCATATGGAAGTGCAACAGGCGAATGCCCTGGTCCAGGCCGGCATCGCGGAAACGCTCGACCACCGACAGCAACTGCGCCGCCGACAAACCGAACTTGGACTTCTCGCCGCCGGTATCGGCCCACTTGCTCGAGGCCAGGGAGGACAGGCGCACCCGCAGGCCGATCCGTGGCTTGACCTTGAGGGCCGCGGCCTCTTCGATCACCAGTTCGACCTCGGACTCTTTCTCGATCACGATAAAGACCGTGTGACCGAGCTTCTGGCCCATCAGCGCGAGGCGGATGAACTCGCGGTCCTTGTAGCCGTTGCAGACAATGGTGCCGCCCTTCGGCGCCAGGGCCAGCACCGCCAGCAGTTCCGGCTTGGAACCGGCTTCCAGGCCGATGGAGACGTTCTGGGTGGCGATGATGTTCTCGATCACCGCTTCCTGCTGGTTGACCTTGATCGGGTACAGCGCGGTGTACTTGCTCTGGTATTCCAGACGCTCGATGTTAGCGTCAAAGGCCCCGGTCAGTTGGCGGACGCGGTCCTGCAGGATATCCGGGAAGCGCACCAGCAACGGCAAGGACAAACCGCTCTTGCGCAGTTCGTCGACCTGCTCGAAGAGGTCGATGGGCGAACTGCTCGGACCGTTCGGACGAACCTCGACGCGACCGGCGTCACTGATCGCGAAATACCCGGCCCCCCAATGGCGAATCCCATAAACACTGCGGCTGTCCGCAACTGTCCATTGGCTGCCATCGTCTTTGCGTGTGCGTCGTACGGACATCGAAGTCCCCTATAAAGAAGTCAAATAGCGCCACCTGGGTCCAGGCTGCGCGCAGTCTAAAGAATGAAAATGACGATTCGCCTGCATGCAGGGAACTCAGACCCTGAATCCGGCACCGAGTTTAGGCTCAGTACGATAACTGCCTGCGCGACGATCATGCTGCGTTGAAAACAGGCTCGGAATGCTCATTTAGTGGACTAAACTCTGCTTCCTCGCCTGTTTTCGCCTTGCCTGATCGCCGCTCGGCGAGTTCTCGTACGGAGCCTAGAAACTGTTCGGGAACAGGCTCTGTGAAAACCATGGGGACGACAGCCCGGCTTCGTTCATCCGGGCCGGCAGGTCAACTTCACAGTGGTTTTCACAGAGGCTGCTAGCCGCCGGACTTCTTCGCCTTGAAACCGTGTTTCTCCAGCTCAGCCAGGAGCAACTCGACGTGATCGCCCTGGATCTCGATGACGCCATCCTTCAAGGCGCCACCGGTGCCACAGCGTTTCTTCAACGCCGTCGCCAGGTCCTTGAGGGCGTCTTCGGCCAGGGGCACGCCGGTGACGGTGGTCACCGTCTTGCCGCCACGCCCCTTGCTTTCGCGACGCACGCGGGCAATGCCATCACCGGCAGGGAGAACACTTTGTTTGCAGATACAGGCAGCCACCGGCTGGCTACAGTCCGGGCAATGTCGACCTGCGTCGGTGGAGAACACCAGGCCACCGAGGGCGGCGAAGGATGCGGCTTTTTTGGCCACCGGCAATCCTCTTGGGAGGACTAAAAGACTGGTCACACCCCCGGGAGGGGCCTGCGACCGCGAAGCCCCACTCAGGCAGGGGCAGCGCAACTGCAGCGGGCAACGCCACCGCAGCTTTGAAAGTCGCGCAGTGTAACGGCAAAAAGCCCTCGGCCCAATAGCCAAACAGCGCCAATTGATGAAGCTTTTGCGACGTCGCTGCCGTGTTATTGCAGATAACGTTTCAACGCTGCCAGGGAGTCCGGGCAATAGGGCTTTTCCAGGGTTTCGCCCAGGGCCTGGTCAATCGAGACAAAACGCGCCTCGAGAACCTCTTCCGGTTGCAGCCGCAGCGGCCCGTCCCAGACCGCACTGAACACCGCGCACCAGAGACGGTTGCCCGGCTGGTCGAAGAAAAAGTGCTCGTGTTCGGTCAGCGGCACGCCACTGACCCCCAACTCCTCTTCCAGCTCGCGGGCAGCGGACTCGGCATAACTTTCGTCGGCCTGGACCATGCCGCCGGCGGCCACATCCCAATACCCCGGGTAGATGGCCTTGCTCAAGGTCCGTCGGTGCACGCACAGCTCACCGGCGGAGTTGAACAGCAGGATATAGGTCCCCCGCCCGATCAGGCCGCGCTCGCGCAACTCGATCCGGGCCAGGGCGCCGAGCAGTTGGTCATCGGCGTCGACCCAGGCGATCTGCTCGGCGTCCGAGGCGGCGCGGTGCAGGGCTTCCTTTGCAGCGTTATCCATGACTCAACCCTGGTTCAGCAGTTGACGCAGATCGATCACCGCTGCGTTGGCCCGGGAAATATAGTTGGCCATCACCAGCGAGTGGTTGGCCAAAATACCGAAACCGCTGCCATTGAGGATCATCGGGCTCCAGATCGGCTGCTGGGAGGCCTCCAGTTCACGGATGATCTGACGCACGCTGACCGTGGCGTTCTTCTTCGCCAGGACGTCGGCGAAGTCGACTTCAACGGCGCGCAGCAGGTGGGACAGTGCCCAGGCCTGGCCGCGAGCCTCATAGAACACGTTGTCGATCTGCAACCACGGGGTTTCGACGATTTCCTCATCGACCTGCGGTACTTGCCCCGGGATCACGCTTTCGGTTTTCAGCGCGGTGTTCAGCTTGACCCGCCCGACACTGGCCGACAGACGCTGGGACAGCGAGCCGAGACGGGTCGCCACATCGCCCAGCCAGTTGTTCAGGTTGTCGGCGCGCGCATAGAACAACGCGTTGTTCTGGTTCGGATCGGACAAACGGGCCTGATAGCGGCTCAGGGAATTGATCCCTTCCTGATATTCCGACTCACTGGACGGCAGCATCCAGCTCTTGTTGTCGAAGTTGAAGCGCGGTTCGGCCTTGGCCAGGTCCGCATCTTCAGCCGATTGCGATTGGGAACGGGCGAAGTCCTTGCGCATGGCACGGGTCATATCGCGGACCTGGACCAGCACGCCGTACTCCCAACTGGGAATATTGTCCAGCCAGACGCCCGGCGGAAAGCGGTCGTTGGACAGGTAGCCACCGGGTTTGTGGAGCAAGGTGCCGGCCACGGTCTTGAGGGTTTCCACCGTGGTGTAGCCGACCACCATCTTGCGGCCTTCCTTCTCGGCGGCCATCTGGGCGTTCTGCTGCACCGCAAACAGCGGCGGCTCCTGGCTCCAGTACCAACCGATGAGGATCGTGGTCAGCAGGTACAAACCCAGCAGGGTCGCCAGTGCACGACTGAACAGCATCCCACGAAAGTAACCACGGGGCGCCGACTTGGGTTCGGCGGCACGCTCCGACGCGCTGCCTTCGCGTTTTTTCCAGTCCAGCATGGCTCTATCCTTTTCCTGAATTCATCGGTTCGACCACAACCCTGCTCCATCGTGCCTTTCCTGTTGTTGCGCAAGGTCAAGGACACGGCAGCGTTGCCATCCGTGCGAGCACTATAAATCAAGCCCCGGCGGGACGCCTCCTCGATACGACCTCTCCGGTCTTGTTGTGGGATCCAACCCGGCGAAACCCATGGGTCACCAAATGAATCTGCTTAATTGACGGATGACACCGCCATTGACGAAAAGAGCTGCTAGCATAGAGCCATCAGTCGACCCCAGCCGTTCCCCTAACTAGTAGTCAGGACATGACCGAGCCAGAAGACCCCAGCCGCGAGCGCCTCAAGCAGCACTTTGCCCAGCGGGTCATTCATCAGGCCCGGCAAATCCTCGAGATCTGGCAACGCCTGCAACGCAGCGAATGGTCGAGCGCCGACATGTCCGAACTGAGCGAAGCCAACCTGCGCCTGCTGCGCTTCGCCGAACGCTTCGAACAACCTGAACACACCCAACTGGCCCGCCATATCGGCCAGTCCCTGGAAGAGGTCGAGGCCAACCGCGGACGCCTGAGCAGCGGCCCGATCACCGAACTCAACCGCCTGATGCAGCGCCTGTCGCGGACCGGCCTGCGCCACGGTGACCAACTCGAACACACCTTCCTGCCGCCACTGCGCAGACCGGTCTACGTGATGCTGCAAGACCACGACCGTGCCGAACGCCTGGCCAAGCAACTGGAGTTCTTCGGTCTCAGCGCCCAATCCCTGGACAGTGTCGCCGCGTTTCGCTCCTCGATGGCCGAGCGCCTGCCTTCGGCTATTGTCATGGACGTCGACTTCAGCGGCGCCGGCATGGGCCTGCACCTGGCCGCCGAAGCGCAGTTGGGCCTGGAACAGAAACTGCCGCTGCTGTTCTTCAGTCTCCACGAAACCGACACCCCGACCCGCCTGGCCGCCGTGCGCGCCGGCGGCCAGGAGTTCCTCACCGGGACCCTGGAAGCGTCGAGCCTGCTGGAGAAGATCGAAGTCCTCACCTGCATCGCCCAATACGATCCGTACAAGGTGTTGATCATCGACGACTCACGGGCCCAGGCGCTGCACACCGAACGCCTGCTCAACAGCGCCGGCATCGTCACCCGGACCCTGATCGATCCGATCCAGGCCATGGCCGAACTCGCGGACTTCCAGCCCGACCTGATCATCCTCGACATGTACATGCCGGCTTGTACCGGCACGGAACTGGCCAAGGTGATCCGCCACAACGACCGTTATGTCAGCGTGCCGATCATCTACCTGTCGGCCGAGGACGACCTGGACAAGCAACTCGACGCCATGAGCGAGGGCGGCGACGACTTCCTCACCAAGCCGATCAAGCCACGGCACCTGATCACCACCGTGCGCAACCGCGCGGCCCGGGCCCGCAACCTCAAGGCACGGATGGTCCGCGACAGCCTGACCGGGCTGTACAACCACACCCATATCCTGCAACTGCTCGAAGACTGCAGCTTCCGCGCCCGCCGCGAAAGCAAGCCGCTGAGCTTCGCCATGCTCGATATCGATCACTTCAAGCGGGTCAACGACAGCCACGGCCACCCCATGGGTGACCGGGTCATCAAGAGCCTGGCGCTGTTTCTCAAGCAACGCCTGCGCAAGACCGACTTTATCGGCCGTTACGGCGGCGAAGAATTCGCCATCGTCATGCCCGATACCGATATCGAGTCAGCCTATAAAGTGCTGGATGAAATTCGCCAGCGCTTTGCCGAAATCCACTACCCGGCGCAGCCCCAGGACCTGTGGTGCACCTTCAGCGCCGGGGTGGTCGAACTGCAGGCCGAGTCCGACAGCCTGATGATGGCCAGCCAGGCCGACGAAGCCCTCTACCGCGCCAAACATGCCGGACGCAATCGCGTGCAAGCGGCAAGGCAAAGTGCCAGCTTTTCATCGGATCCCACTGACTCCGTCATGACTCTGTAACAAAACCGCAATAACTTCAGGCACTTACCACTATTTGTCGTGGATAGAATCCTGAATGCGCCTGAAGTTACTGACCAATCTCAACACTCTGTTGCTCGTCGCCGTCTGCCTGGCGCTCGGAGCCACGCTCTGGTGGTCGCAACAGGCGCTGGAACGTCCCTACCAACTGATGGAGCGCTACCTCAGTCTGTCGCAACAATTCCAGAACCAGGTGGCACGTAATATCGAAGACTACCTGGGCAGCGGCGACGCCTTGCGCCTGAGCAGTGCAAGCCAGGCCATCGAACAGCTGGAAAAACAGCTCGATGTCCTGTCGCCGGACATGACCGCGGCCCTGCATCCAAGCCTTGCCGCCCTGAACGATTTCAGCAAGACCGACCTGCTCGCCGCTGGCAAGCTGGCCGGTGATCCACAAGCCCTGCTGCTCCAGGCCGAACGCGAACTGGGCGGCAACCTGGAACAACTGAGCCAATACGCCACCCAGGCCAAGGGCCCGGAAGCGGCCGCCTACCTGCCCCTGTTACTGACGGCCTCATCACACCTGGCCAAGCTGAGCCTGGCACGGGACAAACTGGTCAGCAGCGGACGCAGCGAACTGGCCACCGATGTCGAACGCGAACTGGCGAGCATCCGCGGCCAGGCCGAACAACTGGAAGCCCTGCCCCTGCTCGGCGTGACCGCCAGCAGCGAATCCAGCACCGACGATTTCAGTGCCATGATGGGCCTGGAAAACACCGAAAAGGCCGTGGTCCAGGACACCGGCGTCGACCTCAAGCGCGAACTCCACAGCCTGCTGAGCCGCTACCCGGCGGAACTGGGTCGGACCCGCGAGCAGATCCAGCGCCGCTCGGAGCTGGCGACGGCGACCCACCTCAAGATCAATGCCGTGCAACAGGCCATTGCCGGGCTGGAGCCGGTGGTCCGCGCCCAGCATGGCAAGATCCAGAGCGACGTGCGGATGATGCAGGGCCTGATGATTGGCCTGATCCTGCTGATCGCTCTGTTGATCGACACCCTGCAACGCAAGCTGTCACGGGTCCTGACCAACCTGGCCCCGGCGCTCTCGACCTGGGCCGAAGGCGATTTCAGCCGGGATATCCAACTGGGCAAGACCAACCGTGAACTGCACGATATCGAAGCCTCGCTGAACCGCCTGCGCGCCTATCTGGTGGACCTGGTGGGAACCATCCGGCAGAACGCCGAGGAAGTCGCTGGCAGTAGCCGCGCCCTGGCCGACCTCAGCGGCGGCCTGCACAGCGGCGCCGAACGCCAGGCCGGCGACACCGCACAGATTCGCGACGCCCTCGGCGAACTCGAAGCGACCATCCAGCAAGTGGCCGGCGACGCCAGCCAGGCCGCCGATGCCAGCCGCAGCGCCGGCAGCGCGGTGGAACACGGCCAGCAGGTCATCGGCCTGAGCCTGACCGGTTTGCACGCGCTGGTGGGTGAAGTCCAGGGCAACGCGCAGATGATCGAGAAACTCGCCGAGGAATCGGCCACCATCGGCGGCGTACTGACGGTGATTCGCTCGATTGCCGACCAGACCAACCTGCTGGCCCTCAACGCCGCGATCGAAGCCGCCCGCGCCGGGGAAATGGGCCGTGGTTTCGCCGTGGTCGCCGAAGAAGTGCGCAGCCTGGCACAACGCACGGCCGGGGCTACGGGCGAGATCCAGAGCCTGATCGCCGGCCTGCAAAGCGCGGCGCGACAGTCGGTGGAAGGCATGCGCGCGCAAGTCGAACATGCCGAAGCCACGGCCAGCCAGGCCCAGGCGGCGGACGGTGCACTGGACAAGATTGTCGGGGCGATCCAGACCATCGCCGAGACCGCGGTGCGCATCGCCGATGTCACCGCCCAGCAAAGCGGCGCGGTCAGCGAGATTCGCGATCACAGCGAGCGGATTCACCAGCTCGGTGGCGACAACCTGCTGCGTATCGGCGAAGGTCGCAGCCAGGGCGAACACCTGCTGGTGCTGGGCGGGCAGTTGCGCACCGCCGTGCAGGCCTTCCGCGTCTGAACCCACACCACGGGCCCCTCTCTCGACCCCACCCGGATACCCGCAACGGCAGCAAAATCGCCGCGGCGGCGGTCATCGGCAGCGGCGCTGCCGCGAACTTCGGCGAACCGGTCGCCGCGACGAATGACCAGATCCGACAAATCAGTCATAAACTTCGCGCGAACATCGGACATCGTGCTGGCTATTGCAGGTAACTGGACAGTCGCCAAAGCTTTCCGGCATAGTCGGCCCGCACCGACAACTGCACATGAACAACAAGGAACAACCGATGGCGACCCTACTGGTTCTGCACGGACCCAACCTGAACCTGCTCGGCACCCGCGAGCCGGGTGTCTACGGCGCGGTGACGCTGCCCGAGATCAACCAGGACCTGGAGCGCCGCGCCCGCGAGGCCGGGCACCATCTGCTGTACCTGCAAAGCAACGCCGAGTACGAACTGATCGAGCGGATCCACGCCGCCCGTGGCGAAGGCGTGGACTTCATACTGATCAATCCAGCGGCTTTTACGCACACAAGTGTCGCATTACGTGACGCGCTGCTGGCGGTGAGCATCCCATTCATCGAAGTGCATTTGTCGAACGTGCACAAACGCGAACCTTTCCGCCATCACTCCTACTTTTCAGATGTTGCTGTGGGAGTGATCTGCGGCCTTGGCGCCAGCGGTTACCGACTGGCCCTGGAGGCCGCCCTGGAACAGCTTGAATCACAGGCTAAACACCCCTGACCGACCCTTGGGAGTTGACGATTAATGGATATCCGTAAAGTTAAGAAACTGATCGAATTGCTGGAAGAATCCGGTATCGACGAGCTCGAGATCAAGGAAGGCGAAGAGTCCGTACGCATCAGCCGCCACAGCAAGACCCCGGCGCAGCAGTACTACGCTCCGGCACCGATGCCAGCACCGGTCGCCGCTCCGGCAGCAGCACCAGTGGCAGCGGCTCCAGTCGCGGCAGCCGCTCCGGCACTGAACGGCAACGTTGCCCGTTCGCCGATGGTCGGTACCTTCTATCGCAAGGCCTCGCCTGCTTCCCCGTCTTTCGTCGAAGTCGGCCAGAGCGTGAAGAAAGGCGACATCCTGTGCATCGTCGAAGCCATGAAGATGATGAACCACATCGAAGCTGAAAGCAGCGGTGTGATCGAATCCATCCTCGTCGAAGACGGCCAGCCGGTTGAGTACGACCAACCGCTGTTCACCATCGTTTGAAGCGCGGAGAGACAACGATGTCGAAACCTGCGAAGTTGGAAAAAGTCCTGATTGCCAACCGTGGTGAAATTGCACTGCGGATCCTGCGCGCCTGCAAGGAACTGGGAATCAAGACCGTTGCCGTGTACTCCAAGGCCGACAAGGAGCTGATGCACCTGGGCCTGGCGGACGAATCCGTGTGCATCGGGCCGGCGCCTGCCGCCCAGTCCTACCTGCACATCCCGGCCATCATCGCGGCAGCAGAAGTGACCGGCGCCACGGCGATCCACCCGGGCTACGGCTTCCTCGCGGAAAACGCCGACTTCGCCGAACAGGTCGAGAACTCCGGTTTTGCCTTCATCGGCCCGAAAGCGGACACCATTCGCCTGATGGGCGACAAAGTGTCGGCCAAGCACGCCATGATCAAGGCCGGTGTACCGACCGTTCCCGGTTCCGACGGCCCACTGCCGGAAGACGAGGAAGAAGCCCTGCGCATCGGCCGTGAAGTCGGCTACCCGGTGATCATCAAGGCCGCCGGTGGCGGTGGTGGTCGCGGCATGCGTGTGGTGCACCAGGAAGAAGACCTGATCTCCTCGGCCAAGCTGACCCGTACCGAAGCCGGTGCAGCGTTCGGCAACCCGATGGTGTATCTGGAAAAATTCCTCACCAACCCACGTCACGTGGAAGTCCAGGTGCTGTCCGACGGCCAGGGCCACGCCATTCACCTGGGTGACCGCGACTGCTCGCTGCAGCGCCGCCACCAGAAGGTACTGGAAGAAGCACCGGCCCCGGGCATTGATGAAAAAGCCCGCCAGGAAGTCTTCGCCCGCTGCGTCAAGGCGTGCATCGACATCAACTACCGTGGCGCCGGCACCTTCGAGTTCCTTTACGAGAACGGCAGCTTCTACTTCATCGAGATGAACACTCGTGTGCAAGTGGAACACCCGGTATCGGAAATGGTCACGGGGATCGACATCGTCAAGGAGATGCTCAGCATCGCCGCTGGCAACCCGCTGTCGTACACCCAGGACGACGTGGTGATCCGCGGTCACTCCCTGGAATGCCGGATCAACGCCGAGGACCCGAAGAAATTCATCCCGAGCCCAGGCACCGTCAAGCACTTCCACGCTCCGGGCGGCAACGGCGTTCGCGTCGATTCGCACCTGTACAGTGGTTATGCGGTACCGCCGAACTATGACTCGTTGATCGGCAAGCTGATCACCTACGGCAAGGACCGTGACGAAGCCCTGGCGCGCATGCGCAACGCCCTGGACGAAATCGTGGTGGACGGGATCAAGACCAATATCCCGCTGCACCGCGACCTGGTTCGCGACGAAGGCTTCTGCAAGGGTGGTGTGAACATCCACTACCTGGAACATAAGCTCGCTAATCAATAAACCACTGTACTGTAGGAGCGAGCTTGCTCGCGATCCGACGCCATAGCGGCGGCCATTCAACAGGGCCGCGTTATCGTTGACGATTTTTTCGCGAGCAAGCTCGCTCCTACAGATGTTGTAGTGAGTGCGTGATCCGACCGACAAGGCCGCTTAATTGCGGCCTTGTCGTTTTTGAATACCGTCCAGGGCGCGGCTCAAGTAGACTTGCGCGTTTCTCGCAGCCCCACGCGGTTGCACACTCCATTTTTGCAAAGGTGCCCCGCCATGCCTTGGCTGCAAGTACGCCTGGCCATCAGCCCGGAACAAGCCGAAACCTACGAAGACGCCTTCCTCGAAGTCGGCGCCGTTTCGGTCACCTTCATGGATGCCGAAGATCAACCGATTTTCGAACCGGAACTCAACACCACCCCGCTGTGGTCCCACACCCACCTGCTGGCCCTGTTCGAAGGCGGCACCGAAGCGACCAGCGTGCTCGCGCACCTGGAACTGCTGACCGGCTCGCCCCTGCCCGAACACCACAGCGAAGTGATCGAGGACCAGGACTGGGAACGCAGCTGGATGGACAACTTCGAGCCGATGCGCTTCGGCCGTCGCCTGTGGATCGTCCCGAGCTGGCACGCCGCACCGGAACCGGACGCGGTCAACCTGCTGCTCGACCCGGGCCTGGCCTTCGGCACCGGCACCCACCCGACCACCGCACTCTGCCTGGAATGGCTCGACGGCCAGGAACTCAAGGACTGCAACGTCCTGGACTTCGGCTGCGGCTCGGGGATCCTGGCGATTGCCGCCCTGCTGCTGGGCGCCAAGGAAGCGGTCGGGACCGATATCGACGTCCAGGCCCTGGAAGCCTCCCGTGACAACGCCGGGCGCAACCACATCGCCGAAGCGCTGTTCCCGCTGTACCTGCCGCAAGACCTGCCGCAGGTCCAGGCCGACGTGCTGGTGGCGAATATCCTCGCCGGCCCCCTGGTTTCCCTGGCGCCTCAGCTGTCCGCCCTGGTCAAGCCCGGCGGCCGCCTGGCACTTTCGGGGATCCTGGCCGAACAAGGCGCGCAAGTGGCTGCCGCTTATGCCCAGGACTTCGACCTCGACCCGATTGCCGATCGCGACGGCTGGGTGCGCATCAGTGGTCGTCGGCGCTAGAATGGCCGCCTGCATGAACCGGATCGCCGCATGACCGACAGCTTCGTCACCCAGTGCCCGCATTGCCAGACCAGTTTCCGCGTCAGCCACGCTCAATTGAGCGTGGCCCGCGGAGTGGTTCGTTGCGGCTCCTGCCTGCAGGTGTTCAACGCTGCGCGACAATTGCTCGAACAACGCGCGGCCCGGGAAGCGGCAGCCGCTGCCGCTGCCGCGCCGACACCGGCTCCGGTGCCGAAACCGGCCCCTGCACCGCCACCACCGCCTCCAGAACCACCGCAACAGCCACGGGCCATCAGCCAGCGACAATGGTCGGCCGAAGAGCTGGACCTGGACAACCTCGACCTGGACGAGGAGCTGGCGCGCCTGGAGCAACGGGAAATCCAGCCGACCAAGGCGTTCGGCCAGGACCGCGGCGGCAAGGGCGAGTCCCTCAGCGCTCGCCGCGACGGCCCGGACACTGAAGAAGAGCAATGGCCCGACAGCCTGTTCAGCGAACCGCCGGGCAAGCACCTCGACGCCGATCCGGTCGACGACGGCGCCATGACCGCGGCCCCAGCCAAGGCACCGGAAAAGAAGGTCGAGCCGCCGAAGCTGGTGCGCACCGAGCCTTCGCTGTCCTTCGACCTTGCCGACCTCGACGACGAACCGCCGGTCCCGCGCCTGCAACTCGAACACGACGAGCTGGAAGACGACACCTTCCATGCGGCCCCCGCCGCCGAGCACGCTGACGAAGCCCCCGCCGAAGACGAGCGCAAGAAATCCAAGCCCCGGCGCGAGCGCAACGAACCCGGCCTGCACGACGACGTGCTGCTGGACCTGGTCGACGACCCGATCCAGCTCGACTGGCAACGCCGCCGCTCACCCTGGGGCCGTCGCCTGCTCTGGCTGCTGCTGGTGCTGCTGGCCGCCGGCGCCCTGGTCGGCCAATACGTCGGTTATCACTTCGACGAGCTGGCGCGCCAGGACCAGTACCGCCCCTGGTTCCAGCAACTTTGCCCGGAAATCGGCTGCAAAGTGCCGTCAAAAGTCGATATCGCCCGAATCAAGAGCAGCAACCTGGTGGTCCGCAGCCACCCGGACTTCGCCGGCGCCCTGGTGGTGGATGCGATCATCTACAACCGCGCCCCGTTCTCCCAGCCCTTTCCGTTGCTGGAGCTGCGCTTCGCCGACCTCAATGGTCATCTGATCGCCAGCCGCCGCTTCAAACCCGCCGAGTACCTGAGCGGCGACCTCGCCGGCCAAGGCGAAATGCCGCCGCAGACACCGATCCATATCGCCCTGGATATCCTCGACCCGGGCGCCAAAGCCGTGAACTACAGCCTCAGCTTCCACTCGCCCGAGTAACCCGAGGCCCATTGCCCGGTTGCGCGGCGGTTTTCTGGCGACAACCAAACCGCCAGTGACAAGCAAATAACTGTTCAGATTTTATCCAACTTTGCCTTTATCCAGTCATCGAGAGCGGGTATCATGCCAACCCTTTTTCGAACTCTCATGATCCGGCCCCACAACAGGGAAGTCCTATGTCGGCGGTACGCATCGGCCCATATACATTGCAGAACGGCTTGATTCTCGCCCCCATGGCGGGTGTCACCGACCAGCCCTTTCGTCAGTTGTGCCGACGCCTGGGCGCGGGTCTTGTAGTCTCGGAAATGGTCACCAGCGACATGAGCTTGTGGAACAGCCGCAAATCGCGTCTGCGCATGATCCACGAAGGCGATCCCGAGCCCCGCTCGGTACAGATCGCCGGTGGCGACGCGCAGATGCTGGCGGATGCGGCCCGGGCCAATGTCGAGCTGGGTGCACAGATTATCGATATCAACATGGGCTGCCCGGCCAAGAAGGTCTGCAACAAGGCCGCTGGCTCCGCGTTACTGAAAGATGAAGCACTGGTGAACGAGATCCTCCAGGCCGTCGTGGCGGCGGTGGATGTACCGGTCACCCTGAAGATCCGCACCGGCTGGGACCGGGCGAACAAGAACGGCCTGACGGTGGCGAAAATCGCCGAGCAGGCGGGAATCACGGCGTTGGCCGTGCACGGGCGAACCCGTGCCGACCTGTATACCGGTGAAGCCGAGTACGACACCATTGCCGCGATCAAGCAGGCGGTGTCGATCCCGGTCTTCGCCAACGGCGACATCGATTCGGCCGAGAAAGCCCGGCACGTGCTGCACGCGACCGGTGCCGATGGCCTGTTGATTGGCCGGGCCGCCCAGGGGCGGCCATGGATTTTTCGTGAAATCGAGCATTTTCTGCGTACCGGCGAAACCCTCCCGGCACCGGAGCTGTTCGAAGTGGAACGTATTCTGCTAGAGCATCTGGCCGCGTTGCATGCCTTCTATGGGGAGGTGATGGGTGTACGTATCGCCCGCAAGCACGTCGGCTGGTATCTCGCAACCTTGCCGGGCGCCAAGGAGTTTCGCGCCCACTTCAATCGTGTGGAAGATACGGAAGCACAGTGCGCCAGCGTTCGTGAGTTCTTCGCCGAACGTTACAAGAGCCTGGTGACAGGGGAAGGGAGAGGGGTGGCCGCATGACGATGATGACCGAGACTTTAGTGAGTGGAACAACGCCCGTGAGCGACAACGTCAATTTGAAACAGCACCTCAACACGCCGAGCGAAGAAGGCCAGACCCTTCGCGGGAGTGTCGAGAAGGCGCTGCACAATTATTTCGCCCACCTTGAGGGCGCGGCCGTCACGGACGTGTACAACCTCGTGCTCTCGGAAGTCGAGGCGCCCTTGCTGGAAAGCGTGATGAACTACGTCAAGGGCAACCAGACCAAGGCCAGCGAGCTGCTCGGGCTGAACCGCGGCACCTTGCGCAAGAAACTCAAACAATACGATTTGCTGTAAGCATTCAATCAAACCAGAAAGGCGCCCGCGTAAAACCGGTCGCCTTTTTTGCTGACTCCTTTGCTTTTGATGGAAATTGAGATGACCGACCAGACCACCCGCCTGCCGATCCGCCGCGCCTTGATCAGTGTTTCCGACAAGACCGGGATCCTCGAATTTGCCCGGGAGCTGGAAGCCCTGGGTGTGGAAATCCTTTCCACCGGCGGGACCTTCAAACTGCTGCAGGACAACGGCGTGGCCGCAGTAGAAGTCGCGGATTACACCGGTTTCGCGGAAATGATGGACGGCCGGGTGAAGACCCTGCACCCGAAAATCCACGGCGGTATCCTCGGTCGTCGCGGTATCGATGACGCCATCATGAACGAGCACGGCATCAAGCCGATCGACCTGGTGGCGGTCAACCTCTACCCGTTCGAAGCCACCATCAACAAGCCCGGCTGTGACCTGCCGACCGCCATCGAGAACATCGACATCGGCGGCCCGACCATGGTCCGCTCGGCGGCCAAGAACCACAAGGACGTGGCCATCGTGGTCAACGTCGGCGACTACGCCCAGGTCCTGGAAAGCCTCAAGGCCGGTGGCCTGACCTACGCCCAGCGTTTCGACCTGATGCTCAAGGCCTTCGAACACACCGCCGCCTACGACGGCATGATCGCCAACTACATGGGCACCGTGAACCAGGCCGCTGAAACCCTGAGCACGGAAGGTCGCAGTGAATTCCCGCGGACTTTCAACAGCCAGTTCATCAAGGCCCAGGAAATGCGCTACGGCGAGAACCCGCACCAGAGCGCGGCGTTCTACGTAGAAGCCAAGCCAGCCGAAGTCGGCATCGCCACTGCCACCCAGCTGCAAGGCAAGGAACTCTCCTATAACAACGTGGCCGATACCGATGCCGCGCTGGAATGTGTGAAGAGCTTCGTCAAGCCAGCCTGCGTCATCGTCAAGCACGCCAACCCATGTGGCGTGGCCGTGAGCCCGGACGCCGAAGGCGGTATCCGCCAGGCCTACGAACTGGCCTATGCCACCGACACTGAATCGGCCTTCGGCGGCATCATCGCCTTCAACCGCGAACTGGATGCCGAAACCGCCAAGGCCATCGTCGAGCGTCAGTTCGTCGAAGTGATCATCGCCCCGTCCGTGAGCGAAGAAGCTCGCGCCATCGTCGCCGCCAAGGTCAATGTACGCCTGCTGGTCTGCGGTCAGTGGGACGCCAACCGCGCCCCGGCCTGGGACTACAAGCGCGTCAACGGTGGCCTGCTGGTGCAGAGCCGCGATATCGGCATGATCGGCAGCGACGACCTGAAGGTCGTGACCCAACGTGCACCGACCGAGCAAGAGATCCACGACCTGATCTTCGCCTGGAAAGTCGCCAAGTACGTCAAGTCCAACGCCATCGTCTATGCCAAGAACCGCCAGACCATCGGTGTCGGCGCCGGCCAGATGAGCCGCGTCAACTCCGCACGCATTGCTGCAATCAAGGCCGAGCATGCTGGCCTGCAGGTACAGGGTTCGGTCATGGCCTCGGACGCATTCTTCCCGTTCCGCGACGGTCTCGACAATGCGGCCAAGGCCGGTGTCACCGCGGTGATCCAGCCAGGCGGTTCGATGCGTGACAATGAAGTGATTGCAGCGGCCGACGAAGCCGGTATCGCGATGGTATTCACCGGCATGCGCCATTTCCGTCACTAATACGACAACGGCCGCACTGAAACCGGCATCTGCTGCGTTGGAGCCGATCTCGATGATGCTCATTGCCAAAAGGCAACTCCGCTCATCGAGACCGACTCCGCCTTGCATCTACCGGCTTCATTGCGACCTCCGACAGCGTGAAGCGCTTTAGGGTCCAAAACGAAATTCAGCGTCATCGAGGTTTTTGAAATGAATGTTTTGATCATCGGCAGCGGTGGCCGTGAACACGCCCTGGCCTGGAAAGTGGCGCAGGACCCGCGGGTCAAGAAAGTCTTCGTTGCCCCGGGCAACGCCGGTACCGCCATTGAAGCCAAGTGCGAGAACGTCGCCATCGACGTGCTGGCCCTTGAGCAACTGGCGGACTTTGCCGAGAAAAACGTCTCCCTGACCATCGTCGGTCCGGAAGTGCCGCTGGTGGCCGGTGTGGTCGACCTGTTCCGCGCCCGTGGCCTGGACTGCTTCGGTCCAACCGCCGGTGCCGCCCAGCTCGAAGGCTCCAAAGCCTTCACCAAGGACTTCCTGGCACGTCACAAGATCCCCACCGCCGATTACCAGAACTTCACCGAGATCGAGCCAGCCCTGGCCTATCTGCGTGAAAAAGGCGCGCCGATCGTGATCAAGGCCGACGGCCTGGCCGCCGGTAAAGGCGTGATCGTCGCCATGACCCTGGCCGAAGCCGAAGACGCCGTGCGCGACATGCTCGCCGGCAATGCCTTCGGTGAAGCCGGTTCGCGCGTGGTCATCGAGGAATTCCTCGACGGCGAAGAAGCCAGCTTCATTGTCATGGTCGACGGCAAGAACGTCCTGCCCATGGCCACCAGCCAGGACCACAAGCGCGTCGGCGACGGCGACAGCGGTCCGAACACCGGCGGCATGGGCGCTTACTCGCCAGCGCCAGTGGTCACCGCCGAAGTCCACCAGCGGGTCATGGACCTGGTTATCTGGCCGACCGTGCGCGGCATGGCTGCAGAAGGCAACGTCTACACTGGTTTCCTGTACGCAGGGCTGATGATCGACCAGGCCGGCAACCCGAAAGTCATCGAGTTCAACTGCCGCTTCGGCGACCCGGAAACCCAGCCGGTGATGCTGCGTCTGCAATCGAGCCTGATCCTGCTGATCGAAGCCGCGTTGGCCCAGGCCCTGGACAAGATCGAAGCCCAATGGGACCCGCGTCCGAGCCTGGGCATCGTCCTGGCCGCCGGCGGTTACCCGGGCGACTACGCCAAGGGCGCCGTGATCAACGGCCTGGATGCGGCCGCTGGCCTGGAAGGCAAAGTCTTTCATGCCGGTACCGCACTGAAGGACGGTCAGGTAGTAACTTCTGGCGGTCGTGTGCTCTGCGCCACCGCCCTGGGTAACAGCGTTGACGCCGCACAGCAGCAGGCCTACAAGCTCGCAGCTAAGATTGATTGGGACGGCTGCTTCTACCGTAGCGATATCGGCTATCGTGCAATAGCACGCGAACGCGCAGACTCAAAGGAATAAGCTATCCGAAGGGATAGGCAAGGGCGTTGGGCCCTTGCCGAACGATTCCAGCCCTGCGCATAGTTATCACCAGGCATCAACCTACGAAGGGATTTCGCCGTGCGCTGGCTCAGGATCGCCATAGGTATTACTGTCAGCTTGCTGACCCTGCTCTGCCTTGCTCCGGCCCAGGCCTCGCAAGGCATTGGCTGGGCGTCATTGTTTGACGACCAGGCCGACCTGCAATTGAGCGATATCCGCTCCTCGCGCTACATCAACCAATTCAGTCCGGTCGAGCTCGAACGCTTGACCGCCGCCCAGCCCGAGGGTGCCTTGTGGCTGCGCTTTCGCCTGCAACCGGGCCCCCACGAACAAGTGCTGCGGGTCTTCGCCCCCGACCTGGCGCGTCTCGACCTCTATACCCTCGACGGCGACAGCCTGATCGCCCAGGTGCGCACCGGCAACGACCTGCCCCAGGCCGAACGCCCGCTGCCCAGCAGTGACTTCATGCTGCCGCTGGTGCAAAGCAGCCGGCCGCTGGATATCTACCTGAGAC
The DNA here is from genome assembly GCF_013386165.1 of Pseudomonas gingeri. Classification (GTDB taxonomy): domain Bacteria; phylum Pseudomonadota; class Gammaproteobacteria; order Pseudomonadales; family Pseudomonadaceae; genus Aquipseudomonas; species Aquipseudomonas gingeri_C. Next base: position 66,506 of record NZ_JACAOS010000011.1, read on the forward strand.
TCGTCTCCAAGCACGAACTGCGCCCGCACATCACCCTCGAGCCGGCTATTGCGGTCGCCGCCGACCAGAGCCAGTCGCTGCTCTACGGCCTGCTCTTCGGCTGCCTGACGATGCTGATCCTGCACAACCTGATCCGCTTCGCCTACACCCGCTCGCGCAGCAGTCTGTGGTTGGCCGCCTGCGAAGGCTTCCTGTTGCTCAGCGCGCTGTTCCTGTTGAACCTGATCGGCCCCTGGCTGCCCGACTGGCACGGCACGCAGACCCCCGCTTCCTATGTGGCGCTGCTGCTGACCGCCCCCTGCGGGCTGATGTTCACCTACTCGTTCTTTTCGCAGTTGGGCCCGCATCCGCTGAACAAACTGCTACTGGGCGACATCCTGGTCATCAGCCTCGGTGGCCTGCTGCTGTTGTTCATCGACACCCTGCCCTTGAATGTCATGACCTACGGTCTGGTGGGTCTGGCGAGCCTGAGCATCCTGCTGGTCTCCGCCTATCACTGGCAGAAGGGTTACCGTCCGGCGCGGCTGTTCGTGGTCGCCATGGTGATCTTCAACATCGGTACGCTGGTGATCCTGCCCGCGCTGCTGGGACTGACCCTGGTGGCGCCGCAAGGCCTGATCATCGCCTTGCTGGTGTTCATCTGCATCAGCGGTCTGCTGATGAGCGTGGCCCTGGGCGAGCGCCGGCGCAGCATCACCGAAGACCAGTTCAGCCTCAGCCGCGACCTGGCGGCAAGCAATGCGGAAATCGCCGCCAAGGCCGAGTTCCTGGCGAAGATCAGCCACGAGATCCGCACGCCGATGAACGGCGTGCTGGGCATGACCGAACTGCTCCTCGGCACGCCGTTGTCGGTCAAGCAACGCGACTATGTGCAAACCATCCACAGCGCCGGTAACGAACTGCTGACCCTGATCAACGAGATCCTCGATATCTCCAAGCTGGAGTCCGGGCAGATCGAGCTGGATGACGTGCAGTTCGACCTCAACGCCCTGATCGATGACTGCCTGAGTATCTTCCGCGCCCGCGCCGAACAGCAGAATGTCGAGCTGATCAGCTTTATCCAACCGCAAGTGCCGCGGGTGATCAGCGGTGACCCGACGCGCCTGCGCCAGACCCTGCTCAGCCTGCTGGAACACGCCCTGAAGAAAACCGACGAGGGCGAGATTCTGATTGTCGTCGCCCTCGACGAACGCAGCGGCCAGCCGCGCCTGCGTATCGCGGTCCAGGACAGCGGCGTGCCGATGGGCGACGAAGAGCGCGACGCCCTGCTCCACGCCGAACTGCAGAGCAAGAATTTCCTCGCCGCAACCCGCCTGGGCGGAAACCTCGGGCTGGTGATCGCCCGGCAGTTGGTGCAACTGATGCAAGGCGAATTCGGCATCAAGAGCGGCACCCACCAGGGCAGCACCCTCTGGCTGACCCTGCCGCTGGACCCGCTGCACCTGGAGAACCCGACGTCCGACCTCGACGGCCCGCTCCGGGGCGCGCGGGTGCTGGTGGTCGACGACAACGACACCTGCCGCAAGGTGCTGGTGCAGCAATGCAGCGCCTGGGGCCTGAATGTCAGCGCCGTGCCATCGGGCAAGGAAGCCCTGGCACTGCTGCGGACCAAGGCCCACCTGCGCGACTACTTCGACGCGGTGCTGCTGGACCAGAACATGCCCGGCATGACCGGCATGCAACTGGCGGCGAAGATCAAGGAAGACCCGAGCCTGAACCACGACATCCTGCTGATCATGCTCACCGGCATCAGCAACGCGCCGAGCAAGATCATCGCGCGCAATGCCGGGGTCAAGCGCATCCTCGCCAAACCGGTGGCCGGCTACACCCTCAAGACCACCCTGGCGGACGAACTGGCCCAGCGCGACAAGCGGCCGGGGTCGGGACCGACACCGCCGCCAGTGGCGAGTCCCGAGGTGGTGACGCCGATCACCGTGCCGAGTGACTTCCGCATCCTGGTGGCCGAAGACAACAGCATCTCCACCAAAGTCATTCGCGGCATGCTCGGCAAGCTCAACCTAAAACCCGACACCGCAAGCAATGGCGAAGAGGCCCTGCAGGCGATGAAAGCCCAGCGCTACGACCTGGTGCTGATGGATTGCGAGATGCCGATCCTCGACGGTTTTTCCGCCACCCAGCAGCTGCGCGCCTGGGAAGTCGGCAACCAGCGGGTGCGCACCCCGGTGGTGGCGCTGACCGCGCACATTCTCACCGAGCACAAGGAGCGCGCGCGCCAGGCCGGGATGGACGGGCATATGGCCAAGCCGGTGGAACTGTCGCAGCTGCGTGAACTGGTGGAGCACTGGGTAGCCGAGCGCGCGCAGAATCAAGCCCAGGTCTCGACCCCCTGACGAAGGGACAAAACCCGCCCCATGACAATCGGTTCGGCCCGCTCCCGGACAGAGCCGACAGCGTGCGCAACCCCTGATAGACTGCCGTCGCCCTCCTCCGTTGCGAGCCCACACCATGCTCCACGTGTTATTCAGCGTTTACCTGAAGATGCTGGTGCTCTACAGCCCGTTCTTCGTCCTGTCCTGCTTTATCAGCCTGACCCGTGGTTATTCCAACAAGGAGCGGCGACGCCTGGCCTGGAAGGTTGCGTTGGCGACGCTGATCTCCAGCGTGTTGCTGTATCTGTTCGGGCGGGTGATTTTCAGCGTCTTCGGCATCACCGTGGATGCCTTCCGTATCGGCGCGGGCAGCGTGCTGTTTATTTCGGCGTTGGGCATGGCCCAGGGTAAATCGGCGGTGCAGACCGACAACGTGCAGCAGGACGTGACCATCGTCCCGCTGACCATTCCCCTGACCGTCGGCCCCGGCACCATTGGTGCGTTGCTGGTCATGGGGGTCAGTCAGCCGCACTGGGACGACAAGTTCTTTGCCATCGTCAGTATCGCCCTGGCGAGCCTGACCGTCGGCGTGGTGCTGTACCTGTCCAACCGGATCGAGCGCATCCTCGGCGACCAGGGCTTGCAGATCGTCAGCCGCCTGATGGGGCTGTTCGTCTGCGCCCTGGCGGCGCAGATCATCTTTACCGGGGTGCGCGGGTATCTGGTGCCTTGACGTCAGGCGCCTTTATAGCCAATTACATACGATTATAGAGAATTATAGAAACCGTCCTTTTTGAGCCCGTAGCCCCTCAAGACCGGGGCTTTTCACCGTACCAGCGCGGGGTGTACACCCACTCGCCGCCCTCGGCACGGGGGAAAGTGCAGGTAGTGGACGAGCCGATGATGACCATGGTCCGCATGTCCACCTGATCCGGCGTCAACTCACCTAGAGTGGTCACCCGCAAGGTCTGTCCTGGCCGGCCGATATCCCGTCCCAGTACCACCGGCGTCTGCGCCGTGCGGTGCGCCGCGACGATCTCCAGGGCCCGGCCCAACTGCCAGGGCCGGGAACGCGAGATCGGGTTGTAGAAAGCCAGGGCCAGGTCGGCCTGGGCCGCCAGGTCGAGACGCTTCTCGATGATGCTCCAGGGCTTGAGGTTGTCCGAGAGCGACATCACACAGAAGTCATGCCCCAGCGGCGCACCGGCCTGGGCCGCCGTCGCCAGCGAGGCCGACACCCCCGGCAGGATTTCCAGGTCGACGCGATGCCAACTCGGGTCAGTGGACTCGTGCAGGGCTTCGAGCACCGCCGCCGCCATGGCAAATACGCCAGGGTCGCCGGACGACACCACCACCACCGAACGGCCCTCGGCCGCCAGTTCGAAAGCATGCCGGGCGCGCTGCATTTCTTCGCGGTTATCCGTGCAATGCAGCACCTGATCGGCACGGAACGGGCCGGCCATGCGCACATAGGTTTCATAACCCAGCACATCGTTGGCCTTCGCCAACTCGGCCTTCACCGCCGGCACCATCAGCTCGGCGGCACCGGGGCCGAGGCCGATCACCGCCAGGCGACCGCGTGAACGACCGATCCGCGCAGGCTCCAACGGCTGGCTGGCGACCGCGATCGCCAAGCCCTCACCGACAGAGATCGGCGGTAGCAATTGCGGTATGGCTTGTTGCGCCATATCGGCGACCGAGCCGGTCGAGGCGACAAAACGCAACGGCACACCCAACTCGACAGCCGCTTCACGCAGCGCGGGACTGGCCATCTCGCTGTCCGCCGCCAGCAGGCAGGCCAGCGACTGGTGGGCGATATTCGCGCCGTGCAGGGCATCACGCACCGCACTGGCCAGCTCCGGCACAGCGGCGGTGACCGCCACCAGCACGCTGCGCGGATAAATCAGCAACTCATTGGCCGCCGGCGCACGCTCGGCGCTGCCGACATGAATCGACAGGCGCGCCTGTCGGTCCTCCGGCAAATGCGCCTGCGCCAACCAGGGTGCCGCCCCTTCGATACGCACGCTTTCGCCGGCCAGCAGGTCCGAGACAAACCGCTTGCCCAGCTCCAGGTCACCGAGAGCATAGCCACTCGGCGGGTTCAGCAAGCAGGTGCCGAAACGCAGTTCGCCGCTGGTGGTGATGGCCGCCGCGACACCGAGGCCGGCGGCCATTTCCCGGGCCATGACATTCACCCCGCCCAGCCCGCCCAACAGCGGTACCACGGCGCTGCCGTCCTCGGCCACCGCCAGCACCGGCGGCTCGGCGCCTTTCTCCAGCAACACCGGGGCCAGCGTACGGATCACAATACCGGCGGCGCACAGGGCAATGATCGGCGTGTCCTGCTGATAGAGCTGACGCATGGTCGCGCCAAACTCGTGATACAAGCGATCGGCGCCGTCGACCCGTTCCGCCAGTCCGTAGACCAGCGCATCCGGATAAATCTGTTGCAGCCGGCGAGCCGTTGCCAGGCTGCCATTGCCGAGGATGACAATGGCCGGTTGCGCGCGGCTCATCCCTGCCACCGTTCGCCAGGCACGATGATCAGCGAGAAGTATGGCGAGGACATCGGCTCGACCTCATCGAGGGGCACGATCTTCTGATTGGCCATGGTCGCGCGCTCCACATAAAGCGCGCGCTCGGCCAGGCCCAACTCTTCCAGCACTTGGCGAACCTTGGGGAAGTTACGCCCCAGCTTCATGATCACCGCTGCATCGGCATCGGCCAGGCGACGCTTGAGTTCGTCATGGGGCAGCACGCCGGACAACACCGACAGGCTCTGGTTGCGATACACCAACGGCACGCCGAGCACCGAAGCGCCACCCAGCATCGAGCAGACCCCGGGAATCACCTGGGTCTCATAACGCTCGGCCAGGCGATCGTGCAGGTACATGTAGGAGCCATAGAAGAACGGATCGCCTTCGCAGATCACCGCCACGTCACGGCCGGCGTCCAGGTGCGCAGCCACTTCCAGGCTGGCTTGGTCGTAGAAATCGCTGATCACCTGTTCATAGGACAAGGGCGCAGGCAACGCCTCGGTGGTCACCGGGTAGACCAGCGGCAGCAGGCTCTGGGCCTCCTGCAAGTGCGCCTCGATAATGCCGAAGGCGTTGCCTTTCTTGCCCTTGGCAACGAAGTACGCCACCACCGGCGATTCGCGCAGCAGGCGCAGAGCTTTGACCGTAATCAGTTCCGGGTCTCCGGGGCCCACGCCGAGGCCGATCAGACGTCCAGGCTGCTGCATCATTCAATCTCCGTAGCGAGGGCATTGACCGCGGCGGCGGCCATGGCGCTACCGCCCAGCCGGCCCTGCATGATCACGAACGGCACGCCACGGCTGTCGGCCGCGAGCATCGCCTTGGATTCGGCGGCGCCGACAAACCCCACCGGGAAACCGAGGATCAACGCCGGTTTCGGCGCGCCGGCATCGAGCATTTCCAGCAGGTAGAACAGTGCCGTCGGGGCATTGCCGATCACCACCACGCTGCCTTCCAGATGCGGCCGCCACAGCTCCAGCGCCGCCGCCGAACGGGTATTGCCCAGTTCCTCGGCCAAGCCGGGCACGCGCTCGTCGCGCAGGGTGCAGATCACCGGGTTGTTCGCGGGCAGGCGCGCACGGGTCACGCCTTCGCTGACCATCCGCGCATCGCAGAGAATCGCCGCGCCGGCCGCCAGGGCCTCGCGTCCGGCCTTGCCGGCGCCTGGGGAGAATTGCAGGCCGTCGATGGCGTCGACCATGCCGCAGGCGTGGATCACCCGCACCGCGAGCTTCTCCAGATCCGCGGGAATCCGTGCCAGGTTGGCTTCTGCGCGAATGATCGCGAAGGAATTGCGATAGATCTCCTGACCGTCGCGGATGTAATCAATCATCGGTGTTGCTCCGTGGACGGGCCGCCAACAGGACGCCCGCCGCTTCAATAGTAAGGTTGCGTGCCTGCAACCGGCCGAAGCCCGGGTGCATGGCATCGCGCAAATAGAGGTCGTAATGGCCGGGCGCAACCGCCAGCAGGGTGGCCGGCGCCACATGCGCCGCCGCGCAGGAGCGCGTGCAACCGGACAGGTGCACGCCCTGGGGCTGGTCTTGCAGTTGGAGCGCCAGGCTGCGGGCGTCGGCCTTGGTGTCGGCCAGGCCCTTGCCGCAACCGGCCGAGCCGGTGCAGGCGATCAGTTGCGCCAAGGCGTCAGCGGCGTCGCATGACAGGCCGAGGTGTTGCAGTTGGGCGATCACGGTTGCCGCGTCTTCGACCCGGATATTGGGCAGCAACAGGCTCTGCCAGGGTGTCAGACGCAAGCTGGCGTCGCCGAAGTCATTCGCCAGCCGGGCCACACCGTCGAGCATCGTCGCGTCGAGTCGTCCCAGGGGCGCCACCGCACCAATGGAAACCAGACCCGGCTGGCGCTGTGGATAAGTGCCGATATGCAGCAGGCCGGGGGCGGCGGATCGATGCCAGGACGGGACAGCCACAGGTTCAAAGCCGAGGCGCCGGGTCAGTTGAGCGAGGAATTCAGCGGGCGAGACGTCAGCCAGCAGATGGCGCATGCGTGTCTGCTCAGGACGGGCCAGATCGAGAAACTGCTCCAGCACCGCCACCATCAGCCCATGCCCTTCGGCCAGGGGCACGGCGGCCAGCGGCAGGTCGCGGGCCGGGCAACCGGCGAGGCCGAACGCCAGGTACGCTTGATCGTCCAGCAGCAGCGCCGACAACCACAGGTCATGGGGATGCTCGAGCATCGCCAGGGCTTCACCACCGTCCAGTTGCAGCGCGAACTTGGCCGACAGTTCATGAAAACGTTCGTGGGTCTGCAGGGTCGCCAGGATCTGTTCGGCCAGGGGCCGGGTGTCGATCAGCAGGTGACGGTCAATGCCCGCGCCCGGGCTGAGCATCAGGTTACGGACATCGTCGCCCGCCGGCGTGGTCGGCCCGAGCCCGGCCGCCAGCAATTCGTCGATCAACGCCGTGTGCTGCGCGCCGATGCCCCGAATCTGCAGGTTGGCCCGGTTGGTCGCCTCGATCACCCCACCGGCATAACGTGCGGCGGCGCGGGCCACCGCCTGGGCCTGGGTGCTGTCGATCACCCCACCGGCCAGCTTGATCCGGCAGATACCACCGTCCAGCGCCGGGACGATACGCAGCAACCCCGGACAGGCCGAGGGGCGGATAGCGGTGGCAGGTGAGCGTGGGTTCAAGGGACGGCCGGTCGTGAAGGAAAGGTATAGGCTGTTATCGAAGAGCATTTCGCCCTCGCAGGCACGGTATTATGCCTGCTTTGTCCGATGGCATGAAAAGCCTGCCCGTCGGAACCGCTGTGTTTTGAGGATTTTAGATGGTGCCTTGGCTGACAATCGTGGGAATCGGTGAAGACGGCCTCAGTGGCCTTGGTCAGCAGGCCCGGGAAGCCCTGTCGGCGGCTTCCCGGGTCTTCGGCGGCCAGCGGCAGCTCGACCTGCTGCCGGACGCCATCCGCGCCGAGCGCCTGGCCTGGCCAAGCCCGTTTTCCCTGGAGCCGGTGTTGGCCCTGCGCGGTGAACCGACCTGCGTGCTGGCCAGCGGCGATCCGATGCTGTTCGGCGTCGGCGCCAGCCTGTCGCGCCGGGTCGCCGCCGAGGAGATGCGCGTGCTGTCCGCGCCTTCGTCCTGTTCCCTGGCCGCGGCTCGCCTGGGTTGGGCCTTGCAGGATGTGCTGAGCCTCTCGGTGGTTGCCNNCCTCTCGGTGGTCGCCGTATCATTAAAAAAAAAAAATGCCCATCTGCACAGCGGCGTGCGCCTGCTGGTGTTGAGCAATGACGGCCAGAGTCCTGCCGCGATTGCCGCGTTGCTGCGCGAACGGGGTTTCGGCCCGAGCCGGATCAGCGTGCTGGAACACCTCGGTGGCCCGGCGGAACGGCGGATCGATGGGCTGGCCGACAGTTGGAGCGATCCGGTGATTGCCGACCTGAACCTGGTCGCCATCGAATGTCTGGCCGCCCCCGGTACAGCGCGCCTGTCGCGGATCGGCGGGCTGCCGGACTCGGCCTTCGAACATGACGGGCAACTGACCAAACGCGATGTCCGTGCCATCACCCTCGCCCGCCTCGCTCCGGTACCCGGTGAACTGTTGTGGGATGTCGGCGCGGGCAGCGGCTCCATCGGTATCGAATGGATGCGCGCCCACCCCAGTTGCCGGGCCATTGCCATCGAGGCCGATGCCGGTCGCCAACAGTTGATCGAACGCAACCGTGACAGCCTCGGAGTGCCGGGCCTGCAATTGATTCGCGGCAGCGCACCCGAGGCCCTGGCCGGACTGGAGCCGCCGGATGCGATCTTTATCGGCGGCGGCGTTACCCGCCCGGGCGTGCTGGATAGCTGTTGGGCGCATCTCAAGCCGGGAGGACGGTTGGTGGCGAATGCCGTGACCCTGCAAAGCGAAATGCTGCTGATGGACTGGCGCCAGACCCATGGCGGCGAACTGACCCGCATTCATATCGCCCAGGCCCAACCGCTGGGGGATTTCGACACCTGGCGCCAGGCGCTGCCGATCACCCTGCTCGACGTCATCAAGCCATGAACACCTATCCCCTTGTAGGAGCGAGCTTGCTCGCGATGGACGTCAACGATAACGCGAGAAACCTGATGCCACGCGGTGCCCCGGCTACCATCGCGAGCAAGCTCGCTCCTACAGGGAGCCATCTTCATGCGTGACGAAACCGCCGAGCAGCCCGCGCCCCTGCGCAGCGGCCTGACCACCGGCAGCTGCGCCACGGCCACTGCCCTGGCGGCGGCGCGCCTGCTGCTCAGCGGCATCAGCTGTGACGCCGTGCAAATCACCCTGCCCAAGGGCAAGCGCGTGGACATGCGCCTGGAGTTCTGTCGCCGTCATCACGACAGCGCCGAGGCCGGCACCCTCAAGGATGCCGGCGACGACCCGGATGTCACCCACGGCGCCCTGCTCTACTCGCAAGTGCGGCTGATCGCCGAACCGGGCGTGCAGTTTCATGCCGGCAGCGGCGTCGGCACCGTCACCCGCCCCGGCCTGGTGCTGGCCGTCGGCGAACCGGCGATCAACCCGGTGCCGCGCCGGATGATCACTGAGCATCTGCTGCAACTGGCGGCCGAGCTGGACTACGCCGGCGGTTTTTCAGTCACCGTCAATGTCCGCGACGGCGAAGCCCTGGCGCTGAAAACCATGAACCCGCGGCTGGGCATTCTGGGTGGGCTGTCGATCCTCGGCACCAGCGGCATCGTCCGGCCGTTTTCCTGCGCGGCCTATATCGCCTCGATCCACCAGGGCATCGACGTCGCCAAGACCAACGGTTACCTGCATATCGCCGCCTGCACCGGCAACGCCAGCGAGGACACCATGCGCCGCGTCTACAACCTGCCGGAAATCGCCCTGATCGAAATGGGCGACTTCGTCGGTGCCGTGCTCAAGCACCTGCGCAAGGTGCCGGTGGACAAACTGAGCCTGTGCGGAGGCTTCGGCAAGATCAGCAAATTGGCGGCAGGGCACATGGACCTGCACAGCCGGCATTCGAGCATCGACCTGCCGCAACTGGCCGAATGGGCGGCCGAGGTTGGCGCCGATCAAGCCTTGCAGGAGGCGATTGTCCAGGCCAATACCAGCCAGCAGGCACTGGCCATGGCCAGCGCGGCCGGCATCGCCCTGGGTGATGCAGTCTGCCAGCGAGCACGTGACTTCGCCCGCAGCGTGGTCCCCGCGCAGGTGCAGGTGGAAGTTTTCGCCATCGATCGCCAGGGCGGCATCGTCGGTCACGCCGGAGTCCTGTCATGAAACGCCTGTTGCTGCTCGGCGGTGTCACCGAGGCGCTGGCGATTGCCCGGACCTTGGGCCCAGCGCACATCTACAGCCTGGCAGGAGTCGGGCGAGTACCGACGGACTTGCAGTGCCAGGTCCGGGTCGGCGGTTATGGCGGCGCCGAAGGCCTGGCGCACTTTATCCAGGCTGAAGGCATCGACCTGCTGCTGGACGCCACCCATCCCTACGCCGCACAAATCAGCAGCAACGCCGCCACCGCCGCCCGCCTGAGCGGTATTCCCTGCTGGGCACTCCGGCGTCCGGCCTGGGTCGCGGAGCCCAACGACGACTGGCGCGAAGTCGCCGATTGGGCCGCTCTGGTCGAAGCCCTCAAGCCCTTCCAACGCCCGCTGTTCACCCTCGGCCGCGAGCCTCTGCAACATCTGGAAGAAATTCCCGCCGGGCAGTTCTGGACCCTGCGCGCCCTCGATGAGTATCCCGGCAACGCCCGCTGCGAAGTGATCGGCGCCCGCGGGCCGTTCCTGCTGGAAGACGAGCGTGCCTTGTTCGAACGCCGCGCCATCGACGTGTTGATCAGCAAGAACAGCGGCAGCGGTGCGACCGAGCCCAAACTGCAGGTGGCCCGGGAACGCGGGATACCGGTGCTGATTCTCCAGCGACCGACATTGCCGCCAGTGGACCGGGAGTTCCAGACGCTCACTGAAACACTTGCCGCGTTGGCAAGCACCAGCGAATAGATCACGATCATCAGCTTGCAAATATAGTAACCTTTAGGTTACCTTGAGAGCGCAATGATCGAGGTCGAAGAATATATTCGGGGCAACCAGTCCAACCCATTCGAAAACTGGTTCGCGTCATTGGATGTGCAGGCCGCCACGAAGGTATCCACCGCAATCCTTCGCATGCAGATGGGCAACACCTCCAACATCAAGTGGTTCGACGGCCTGGGTGAATACCGCATCGATTGGGGACCGGGCTACCGAATCTATCTGATCCAGGAAGGCAAACGGCTGATCATCCTGTTTGGCGGTGGTCACAAATCCAGCCAGAGCAACGACATCAAGCAAGCCAAAGCGCTCATTGCCGAATACCAGCGTCGTAAAAAAGCCGCATCGAAAACGAGGTAACACCGAATGGCCCTTACTCGCAGCTTCAAACAAACCATCGCCGAGCGAGCACAGCGCGACCCGGCGTTCGCCCAGGCACTGCTGGATGAGGCCGCCACCCTGTTTCTCAATGGCGAACCCGAGATTGCACGGGTAATTCTGCGTGACCTGGTCAACGCTACCGTCGGTTTCGAGGGCCTGGCCAAGGAAACCGACAAGCCAAGTAAAAGTCTGCATCGCATGCTCTCGGCCAAGGGCAATCCAAGCATGGACAACCTGGCCGCCATCTTCAGCGTGATTCGCGCCACCCTGGGCGTGAAGATCGAGGTTCATGCCGTTCCGGCCCTGTAACGGCATCCTGCTACGCTTGAGCACAAGGACACCGACAAGCCCTACACAAGCTTGCGACTTTTCACCGCAGCCCGCGCTTTTACTTATGAAGGACGTTCAGGCTAAATAACCCATCTGTTTGAAAACACTCACGGAAATCCTTCCATGTCCCGACAACGGCTAGCAACTGCCTGGATCGCCTGCTTCGCAGTGCTGTTCAATCTGCTCGCCATGCCGATGTCCGGAGCCATGGCGCAAGCCTCGCAAGACTCGATCCCGGAGCAACTGCTGTGGGGCAGTTTCTGCTCGGCCAGCGGTACCCGGCTGGTGGCCATCGACCTCGGCAAGCTGGAACAGCCAGCCCCGCAGAACGATGACCATTCCAATATGCAGCACTGCTGGTGTTGTGCGGGCTTCGCGACGTTGCTGGGATTGCCCGGCCATCTACCACAACTGCCCGTGGTCGGGATCGAAACCCACCCGGCGCGCGCCGTCAGCAATATCGACAGCCCCACACCGCGCCAGCAATGGCCCTCGCTCAACCCCCGGGCCTCTCCACTCAGCTGATTCACACCCACAAGTCCGTGTGCGTCATGAATCGTTATGGAGAACAACCATGTTCAAGAATGCCCTGTTGCTGGCCGCCCTGCTGCTGCCCGCCTGCTTTGCCAATGCCCATGAGTTCAAGGTCGGTGACCTGCAGATCAGCCATCCCTGGTCCCAGGAGCTGCCACCCAATGCGCCGACCGTGGCGGCCTATTTCGTGATCCACAACTCCGGCACCAGCGCCGACCGCCTGACCGGCGTCGACAGTCCCATCGCCGGCAAGGCCGAACTGCATGAACACGTGATGCAACTCGACCTGATGAAAATGCAGCAGGTCACCAGCGTCGACATAGCGGCCGGCGGCGAAGTGAAGTTCGCGCCCATGGCTTACCATGTGATGTTGCTGGACCTCAAGGACCGTAGCCTGTTGCAGGACGGCAAGCACTTCCCGCTGACCCTGCACTTTGAAAAGGCCGGCGCGCTGACCGTCGAGGTCTCGGTGCAGAAACAACCGCCGGCCGGGACCGGCGACATGAGCCACATGGACCACGCACCCGCGCAATAAGCCACGACGCCGTTGAACGCCATGCACGCCGCACGCCTCAGGTCACCCCGCTCCCGCGCACCAGTACGCGGCAGTTGGCTGAGCCTGTTCGCCATGTTGATGATCTTTATCGGACCGCTGATTTCCCAGGCGATGCCGATGGATCACCGCATGCCCATGTCGATGGGCATGGACATGTCGATGGAGATGCCCGGGCCTGCCGGCGAGGCCATGGCGCCAGGCGCCGACGAGCACCACGCCCCCAGCGCCGAGCACCATGCCCTGTGGGAAAAATGCGGCTATTGCAGCCTGCTGTTCAGTTGCCCGGCCCTGCCGCAGACCCTGAGCTTCGCCGCCCTTGACGGCCCCCGGCCAACCTCCGTGGTCGCCACCCAGACCCGCCTGGGTCATGCCCGCCAAAGCATTTTCCCCGGCGCCCGTACCCGCGCTCCGCCCGCGTTCCATTAAGCAACGACAGACAACCCTCTCACCCGGCCCGCCTGGACTGTAAACCGCAGTGCCAGGGCGGCGGCCGTGTTGTATTCGCTTGAATGATGGAACGCTTATGTCCCCTGCAAACACTCGCCTGCGCACTGCGCGGTCGTCCTCCCCGTTCGCCCTCAACGAGGCCCGTGCACGTCTGCGCCAGGGCACCGCGCTGATGTGCGGCGCCATGCTCGCACCCGCTATCTTCGCCGCCGACTCGCCGGACGATCCACCCCGGGAAATCGCCCCGACGGTGATTACCGCCATCGCCCCCAGCTCGCCATTGACGGTGATCACCGATCCCAAGGACCCGCGCCAGCCGGTTCCGGCCAGTGACGGCGGCGACTACCTGAAGACCATCCCCGGCTTTGCCCTGGTCCGTAACGGCGGCACCAACGGTGACCCGGTGCTGCGCGGCATGTTCGGCTCACGACTGAACATCCTCACCAATGGCGGCCAGATGCTCGGTGCCTGTCCGGGCCGGATGGACGCGCCGACCTCCTACATCGCGCCGGAAACCTACGACAAACTGACGGTGATAAAAGGCCCGCAAACCGTACTCTGGGGACCCGGTGCCTCGGCCGGGACCATCCTCTTCGACCGCGAGCCGGAGCACTTCGGCGAGCTCGGTACGCGGGTCAATGCCAGTCTGCTGGCCGGCTCCAACGGCCGCTTCGACAAGGTCGTCGATGCCGCCGCCGGCGGCCCGTTGGGTTATGTCCGGGTGATCGGCAACCAGGCCCGTGCCGGCGACTACAAGGACGGCAATGGCGACAGCGTGCCCTCGCGCTACGACAAGTGGAACGGCGACGTCGCCCTGGGTTGGACGCCGGATGCCGACACCCTGCTGGAACTGACCGCCGGCAAGGGTAACGGTGAAGCCCGCTACGCCGGGCGCGGCATGGACGGCGCGCAATTCAAGCGCGAGAGCCTTGGCCTGCGCTTTGAAAAATCCAACCTCGGCGAGGTGCTCGACAAGCTCGAGGCCCAGGTCTACTACAACTACGCCGACCACGTGATGGACAACTACAGCCTGCGCCAACCCTCCGGCACCGGGATGATGGCCGGGCCCATGGCCTCCAACGTCGACCGCCGGACCCTCGGCGCCCGGCTCAAGGCCACCTGGCGCTGGGCCGACTGGCAACTGATCAGCGGCCTCGACGCGCAGACCGACGAACACCGCCAACGCAGCAGCATGGGTATCGACACCTACCAGGACCTGCCGCGCAACAAGGATGCCGAGTTCCATAACTACGGCGTCTTCGGTGAACTGACCTGGTACGCCGCCGAGCGCGACCGCCTGATCAGCGGCGCTCGTCTGGACCGCGCCTCGGCCAAGGACTTCCGTCAGAGCATCGGTTCCGGCATGAGCGCCCAGCCCAATCCGACTGCCAACCAGACCCGTTCCGACAGCCTGCCAAGCGGTTTCATGCGCTACGAGCATGACCTGGCCGACAGCCCGACCACGCTGTACGCCGGCCTCGGGCATGCCGAACGTTTCCCGGACTACTGGGAACTGTTCTCCCCCAACCAGGGCCCAAGCGGCGCCCTCAATGCCTTCGCTGCGATCAAGCCGGAGAAGACCACCCAGCTGGATGTCGGCCTGCAGTACAAGACCGAGGACCTGGAGGCCTGGGCCTCGGGTTATGTCGGCCAGGTACGCGACTTCATCCTGTTCAACTATCAGCCGGGAATGATGGGCACGACCTCCCAGGCGCGCAATGTCGATGCGCGGATCATGGGCGGCGAGCTCGGCGCGGCCTACCACCTGACGTCCAACTGGAAAGCCGACGCCAGCCTGGCCTACGCCTGGGGCAAGAACACCAGCGACGGCAAGGCCCTGCCACAAATGCCACCGCTGGACAGCCGCCTGGGCCTGACCTACAGCCGCGACAACTGGAGTGCCGGTGGCCTGTGGCGGGTGGTTGCGCGACAGAACCGCATCGACCTGAACGAGGGCAACGTGGTCGGCAAGGACTTTTCCAAAAGCGCCGGCTTCGGGGTGTTCTCCCTCAACGGCGCATACCGGATCAACCAGCACGTGAAGGTCAGCAGCGGCGTCGACAACCTGTTCAACAAGGCCTACGCCGAACACCTGAACCTGGCAGGCAACGCCGGGTTCGGCTACCCGGCCAATGACCCGCGGGCCATCAACGAACCGGGGCGCACGTTCTGGACCAAGGTGGACATGAGTTTCTAAACCACACAGGTCTTGAAAACACTGCAAAACCTGTAGGAGCCGGCTTGCCGGCGATGGCGGCCGCGAGAGCGACGCAGGACTTGCCGGCCTCATCGCCGGCAAGCCGGCTCCTACAAGGATCGAGCGATGACAAAGACATCACGGCTTCAGACGACCAAAAAACAATCAAACCTTGCGGAGCGCTCCTGATGAGCCCACCTAAAATTTCCTTCTACAACCTGGCCTGGCGCTGGCATTTCTATGCCGGGCTGTTCGTCGCCCCGTTCATGGTCCTGCTGGCCCTGACCGGGATCATCTACCTGTTCAAACCGCAACTCGATCCACTGCTATACAGCGACCTGATGACGGTCCAGGCCGGTCATCACAGCCTCAACGCCGATGAGCAATTGCGGCGCATCGAGATGGCTTATCCACAGGTGCGGATCAAGCAGTACCTGCCCCCCATCAACGCCGAACGCAGCGCGCAGTTCGTGCTGGTCAAGGACGGTCGCGAACTCAACGTCTTCCTCGACCCCTATCGCGGCACTGTCCTCGGCGAACAGGATGCCAAGCTCAACCTGCAAGCCGTCGCCCGCGCCCTGCACGGCGAACTGATGATCGGCACGCTCGGCGACCGCCTGGTGGAACTGGCCGCCGGCTGGGGCGTGATGCTGGTGGTCTCCGGTCTCTACCTCTGGTGGCCACGGGGCCGCTCCAGCGCCGGCGTGCTCTGGCCACGTCTGAACCAGCGCGGCCGCATCGTCTGGCGTGACCTGCATGCCGTCAGCGGTTTCTGGGGCGCCGGGCTGTTGTTGTTCATGCTGCTCAGCGGCATGACCTGGACCGGTGTCTGGGGCAAGCAGTACGCCGAGGTCTGGAACAAGTTTCCCGACGCCATGTGGAACAACATGCCCAAGTCCGATATCGAGGCCCGCAGCCTTAACGACGCGGCCCGCCAGACCGTGCCCTGGGCCGTGGAAAACACGCCGATGCCAATGTCCGGCGACCACGCCGAGCACATGAACCACGGCACCACCTCGACCGGCCCGGCGGCACCGGGCATCAGCCTGCAACAGGTGGTGGACATCGCCTCCGCGCGCCAGGTCGAACCCGGCTACAGCATCACCCTGCCGACAACCGCCGAAGGCGTGTTCACTATCGCCGTATTCGCCGATGACCCGCGCAACGACGCCACCCTGCATGTCGACCAGTACAGCGGTGCGGTCCTGGCTGATGTGCGCTGGCAGCAATACGGCAATGTCGCCCGGGCCACGGAGATGGGCGTGATGCTGCATGAAGGCAAGCTGTTCGGCACGATCAACCAACTGGTCATGTTGCTGGTGTGCCTGATGATCCTGCTCAGCGCCGTCAGCGGCGTGGTGATGTGGTGGAAGCGCCGCCCGCAAGGTGGCCTCGGTGTGCCGCCGCTGCGCCACGATCTGCCACGCTGGAAAACCGCCCTGCTGATCATGTCCGCCCTGGCGCTCCTGTTCCCCCTGGTCGGGGTCTCGCTGATCGTCGTCTGGCTGCTGGACTGGGCGCTGCTGTCACGTCTCAAGGGCCAACCTGAATCTGCCTCATCTTCAACCTGAACAGCTTGAGAGGCGCATCCCTGGGGAGTCTGTAGACTTTGAGGAGAATATGTTGCAATTACAGTTTGTTATAATATAACAATATGCAACATCCCTACCCGCAGTCCCTGGCTGCGGGTATCGCCTCCGAAAATAAGCGACTCCCTGTCTCGATGAATAAGTACATTCTGTCCGGCCTCTGCCTGCTGGCGTTGAACCACGCCCAAGCCGACGGCACCCTGACCCTGCCCACCGGCACCATTACCGCACCTGCCGTCGACGATGGGCACATCGACCTGAAGACCCCGACCACCGCCGGCTCGCGCCTGGGTCTGACGGCACTGGAAACCCCCGCCAGCACCGACAGCCTGAGCGGTGAAGAGATTCGCCAACGCGGTGACAGCAGCGTGCAGGATGGGGTATCGCGTAGCGCCGGAATCAGCCGTACCGGCAACCCGGGTGATGGCGGCACCTCGTTGCAGGCACGGGGCTTTACCGGGCAGAACTCGGTGATGCAGTTGTATGACGGCACACGGATGTACAGTGGCGCCGGTACCGTGACCTTCCCGGTGGACACCTGGGCGGTGGAGCGCGTCGATGTGCTGCGTGGGCCGGCGTCGGTGCTGTATGGCGAAGGGGCCACCGGTGCGGTGACCAACACCATTCCGAAAAAGCCGTTCGAAGGCGAGATCGAAAACCACGTGCGCCTGGGTTATGGCTCCTACGGCAGTCAGCAGGAAGCCCTGGACAGTGGCGGTTCGCTGACGGACACCCTCAGCTATCGCCTCAACCTCAACCGCCTGAACAGCAACGGCTGGGTCGACCGTGGCGACTCGAGCAGCAACTTCTTCAGCGGTGCCTTGCGCTGGCAGGCCAACGATGACCTGGTGTTCACCCTGTCCAGCGACTACGGCGACCAGGAACCCACCGATTACTTCGGTGTGCCACTGATCAACGGCCACTACCAGGAAAACCTGCGTTTCAAGAACTATAACGTCGACAACGACAAGCTGCACTACAACGACCAGTGGACGCGTCTGCGTACCGATTGGCAGATTTCCGATGCCGTCAGTTCCAGCAACGAACTGTATTACCTCAAGGCCCAACGCCGCTGGCAGAACGCCGAGAACTACAACTTCGACCCGACGACACAAACCCTGTCGCGGGCCAGCTACATCAGCATCAAGCATGAAGAAGAGCAGACCGGCGACCGCCAGACCTTCACCTTCAAGCACAGCCTGTTCGGGCTCGACAGCCAGACACTGACCGGTGTGGACATCAACCGCATCCGCTTCAAGCTCAACAGCAACTCAGGTTTCGATGACCTGCCCGGCAGCCCGCCACTTGACCTGAGCAATCCGCAACCTGGCCAGTTCGAGAGTGCCGACGCATACCGTCCGCAGTTCTCGGCCACCACCCGGCAGTTCTCGCTGTTCGCCGAAAACCGCACTCAGCTCAGTGATCGCTGGTCCCTGGTGACGGGGGTGCGACGTGACTATGTGCACATCGACAATGACAATCTGGTCAGCGACACCCGTAGCGACAAGAGCCTGGTCGGTAACAACTGGAAGGTTGGCCTGGTCTTCGCACTGACCGACGACACTTCGCTGTACGGCCAGTACGCCACCAGCACCGAGGGCGTCGACGGCCTGGTTACCCTGGGAGCAAACGCGCAGCAGTTCGGTCTGTCCACCGCCAGGCAATCCGAAGTGGGCCTCAAGCAGATGTTCTGGGACCAGCGCGGCGAGTGGACCCTGGCGGCCTACCATATCGTTAAAAAGAAGTTGCTCGTCGCCGACCCGAGCGCCCCGAACGACCCGAGCAAACAACTGCAGGTCGGGCAACAATCGTCCGACGGACTGGAAGCCAGTCTTGACCTGAAATTCGCGCACGACTGGCAGTTGCAGGCCAATGCGTCGATTGTCCGGGCTCAATATGATGACTTCGACCAGTCGGTCAATAACCAGATCGTATCCTACAAAGGCAACCGTCCTACGGACGTCCCACGGCGCACCGCCAACCTCTGGCTGAGCAAGGCGATCACCGATGACGTAAAGGCCGGTGCGGGTGTGCGTTATGTCGATGCACGTTACGCCGACCTGGCCAATACCGTGGAACTGCCGAGCTACACGGTGGTTGACGCAACGGTATCGTGGAAAGCCCTGCACAACACGACCCTGGGCCTGCAGTTGAACAATTTGTTCGACCGCCAATATGCCCTGAGCGAATACAATGGCGGCCAACAATGGATCCTGGGGCAACCGCGGTCGGTCTTCGTCACGGCGGATTACACCTTCTAAAGACAGAACCGAGTGCAGCACAAACCTGTAGGAGCGAGCTTGCTCGCGAAAAATCGCCAACGATAACGCGACCATTGTTGAATGGCCGCCGCCATGGCGACGGATCGCGAGCAAGCTCGCTCCTACAGGGGGACTGCATCCCCGAATAATGAGTAACGCATGACCTCGCTGACCCTCACCGATCTCACCTGGGCTCCTCCGGGCCATGAGCACTGCCATCACCGGTTCCAACTGCGTGATGCCAGCCTGCGGGTGGCGCCGGGTGAGTTCGTCGGTCTGATCGGGCCCAATGGCAGCGGCAAGACCAGCCTGTTGCGTTGCGCCTACCGCTTCAGCGCACCCGCGCAAGGCGAAGTCCTGCTTGAACACCAGAACGTCTGGAAACAATCACCCCGCTGGTGCGCTCAACGCATCGCGGTGGTGCTCCAGGAATTCCCCGATGCCTTTGGCCTGACCGTCGATGAAGTGGTCGCCATGGGCCGCACCCCACACAAAAAGCTCTTCGATGGCGACACCGAACTCGACCGCCAGCTGATCCGCCAGTCCCTCGAGTCAGTGGGCATGCTGGGCTTCGAAGACCACGCCTTCGCCACCCTCTCCGGCGGTGAAAAACAGCGCGTGATCCTCGCCCGCGCCCTGGCCCAGCAACCGCAACTGCTGATCCTCGACGAGCCGACCAACCACCTCGACCCGCGCTTCCAGCTCGAACTGTTGCGCCTGGTCAGGCAACTGCAGATCGGCACCCTGGCCAGCATCCACGACCTCAACCTGGCGGCGGCCTTCTGCGACCGCCTGTATGTGCTCGACCACGGCCGCATCGTTGCCAGCGGTACGCCGGCCGAAGTCCTGACCGCCGAGTTGCTGCGCGAAGTCTTCGGCGTCGAAGCACTAATCGATACCCACCCACTCTCCGGCTACCCGCGAATCACCTGGATAACCCAACCATGAAGCTACGGCACCTGGCGCTTTGCCTCGGTTCACTGTTCACGTCCATGGCCGCCCTGGCCGAGTCGACGCACTACCCGTTGACGATCCAGAGCTGCAACCGCGAGGTGACCTTCAAGGAGGCGCCGAAACACGCGGTCAGCCATGACATCAACATGACCCAGATGATGCTCGCCCTCGGCCTGCGCCAACGCATGGTCGGCTACAGCGGAATCAGCGGCTGGAAAGCGGTCACCCCGGAGATGGAGAAGATCCTCGACGGCCTGCCGGAACTGGCGGCCAAGTACCCGTCGGTGGAAACCCTGCTCAATGCCAACGTCGACTTTTTCTTCGCCGGCTGGGACTACGGCATGAATGTCGGCGGGGCCGTCACCCCGGCAACGCTGACGCCGCTGGGCATCAACGTCTACGAGCTGACCGAGTCCTGTGCCTTTGTGATGAAACGCGCGGGCGCCAGCCTCGACGACACCTACAACGACCTGCGCAACCTGGGCAAGATCTTCGACGTGCAGGACCGCGCCAATGCCCTGATCGGCGAGATGCAGGCGCGGGTCGCCGCGGTGCGCAAAACCCTGCCGGCCGATCGCCCACGGGTGTTTCTCTATGACAGCGGCGAAGACCGCGCCATGACCTCCGGCCGCCTGGCCATGCCCCAGGCACTGATCGAAGCCGCCGGCGGACGCAACGTGCTGGATGACGTCGACGCCAGCTGGACCCGGGTCAACTGGGAGAGCGTGGTGGAGAAGAACCCACAGGTGATCGTGATCGTCGACTACAGCGAAATCACCGCTGAGCAGAAACAGCACTTCCTGGAAACCAACCCGGCCCTGCAGTCGGTGGACGCCATCCGTAACAAGCGCTTCGTGGTCATTCCCTATGTCGAGGCGACACCGGGCATCGATAACGTCAAGGCTATCGAAACCCTCGCCAAGGCGTTCCACCCACAATGATGAATCGCCGCTACACCCTGTTGCTGGCCGGACTCGGCGTCTTGTTGCTGCTGTCCTGCGTGGTGTCCCTGGGCTTTGGCCCGGCGCCGGTGCCGGTGGACGTGGTGTGGCGAATTCTCGTGCACAAGCTGCTGGGGCTGGGCGAGGTGAACTGGAGCGCCGGGCAGGAACATATCGTCTGGCTGATCCGCGTGCCGCGCATGTTACTGGGAGCGTTGGTGGGCGCCGGACTCGCCTTGATCGGGGCGGTGTTGCAAGCGGTCACCCGCAATCCCCTGGCCGACCCGCACCTGCTGGGCGTCACCTCCGGGGCGACCCTGGGCGCGGTGATCGTGGTCCTGCACGTGGGCGAGATCGTCGGTCTGCTGACCTTGCCCATCGCCGCCTTTATCGGCGCCCTGAGCAGCATGCTGATGGTCCTGGCCATCGCCAGCCGCCAAGGTCGACTGGACAGCGACCGACTGCTGCTGTGCGGCGTCGCCGTGTCCTTCGTGATGATGGCGCTGGCCAATCTGCTGCTGTTTCTCGGCGACCATCGGGCCAGTTCCGCGGTGATGTTCTGGATGCTCGGCGGCCTGGGCCTGGCACGCTGGGAGCTGCTGCCGATACCGGCGGCGAGCGTGCTGCTGGGGCTGGTCCTGCTGGTGAGCATGGCCCGGCCATTGAACGCGTTGATGGCCGGCGAGCAGACCGCCGTGACCCTGGGGGTCAGTGCACGCAATGTGCGCCTGAAGGTGTTTCTGATCGCCTCGCTGCTGACCGGCGTGCTGGTCTCCATCAGCGGTTCCATTGGTTTTGTCGGCTTGATGGTGCCGCATATTGCCCGCTACCTGGTGGGCGCGGAGCACCGCCGGCTGCTGCCGGTGTCGGCCCTGTTGGGGAGCCTGTTCCTGGTCTGGGTCGATGTCGCGGCACGCACCCTGATCGCTCCGGAAGACCTGCCCATCGGCGTCGCCACGGCAGCCATCGGCGGGGTGTTCTTTATCGGGCTGATGCGCAAGCGCGGTTGAGCGGCTCGACGGGACGACCTGTATGATCATGGATTCTCCAGCCCCTCTCAGGATGAGTCCCATGTTGAAAACCGCCGCCCTGGCACTGCTGCTCTGCTGCTCCTTCAGCGCCTTGGCCGACACCAGTGTCGATGTCTCGAAAATCTACGGCAATATCAAGTTCGTCAACAGCTTCCCCGACTACAAGGTCAAGATCGTCAGCGCCTTTCCAGACCTCAATGTGCAAAAGGTCAGCGCCTTCCCCGACGGCCCCGGCAAATGGAAAGAGGTCGACGCCTTCCCCGATTACAAGATCCAGATCGTCGATGCCTTTCCCGATTTCACCATCAAGTACGTGGACGCTTTCCCGGGCGTGCCGTAACCCCGCAGACCCGGCTCGGGGGTAGACCGCCCCCGCAGCACCAGAATGACGCAGCGCCGTGCCCACCGGCCCGACAAAGCCTCCTCTTGGGGCGCCGCCCTCCCCAGCCACCGTTGAAATACGACGTTTTGTTGCCTTCAGCCGACTAGGCACAACGCTTGCAATCACCCTTTCACCTGCCCCATAACAACATCAGGTTCATGGAGATTGCACAATGAAGCGTCGCAGCTTGCTCAAGGCTTTCACCCTCTCGGCATCCATTGCCGCCATGGGCATGACCTGGACTGTCCAGGCTGCCGAGACCATCAAGGTCGGCATCCTGCACTCGCTGTCCGGGACCATGGCAATCTCCGAAACGTCGCTCAAAGACATGGCGCTGATGACCATCGAGGAAATCAACGCCAAGGGTGGGGTCAACGGCAAGATGCTCGAACCGGTGGTGGTCGACCCGGCGTCCAACTGGCCGTTGTTCGCCGAGAAAAGCCGCCAGTTGCTGACCCAGGATAAAGTCGCGGTGGTGTTCGGCTGCTGGACCTCGGTGTCGCGCAAGTCGGTACTGCCGGTGTTCGAGGAACTCAACGGCCTGCTGTTCTACCCGGTGCAATATGAAGGCGAAGAAATGTCGCCGAACGTGTTCTACACCGGTGCGGCGCCGAACCAGCAGGCGATCCCGGCGGTGGAATACCTGATGAGCGAGGACGGTGGCGCGGCCAAGCGTTTCTTCCTGCTGGGCACCGACTACGTCTACCCGCGCACCACCAACAAGATCCTGCGTTCGTTCCTGCACTCCAAGGGTGTCGCGGACAAGGATATCGAAGAGGTCTACACCCCGTTCGGCCACGCCGACTACCAGACCATCGTCGCCAACATCAAGAAGTTCTCCGCCGGCGGCAAGACCGCAGTCATCTCCACCGTCAATGGCGACTCCAACGTGCCGTTCTACAAGGAACTGGCGAACCAGGGCCTGAAAGCCACCGACGTACCGGTGGTGGCCTTCTCCGTGGGCGAGGAAGAACTGCGCGGGATCGACACCAAGCCGCTGGTGGGCAACCTGGCGGCGTGGAACTACTTCGAGTCGGTGGATAACCCGGTGAACAAGAAATTCGTCGCTGACTGGAAAGCCTACGCCAAGAAGAAAAATCTCCCTGGTGCCGACAAGGCCGTGACCAACGACCCGATGGAAGCCACCTATGTCGGCATCCACATGTGGGCCCAGGCGGTTGAAAAAGCCAAGTCCACCGATGTCGACAAGGTCCGTGAAGCCATGGCCGGCCAGACTTTCGCCGCCCCCTCGGGCTTCACCCTGACCATGGACAAGACCAACCACCACCTGCACAAACCGGTGATGATCGGCGAGATCCAGGCGGACGGGCAGTTCAACGTGGTCTGGCAGACCAAGGAGCCCATCCGTGCCCAGCCGTGGAGCCCGTTTATCCCGGGTAACGACAAGAAGCCGGATTATGCGGTGAAGAGCAACTGAGCCCGCGGGCCTGGAACCCATTCACAGGCCCGACGTATCCCCCTGTAGGAGCGAGCTTGCTCGCGATCCGTCGCAATAGCGGCGGCCATTCAACAAGGCCGCGTTATCGTTGACGACTCTTTCGCGAGCAAGCTCGCTCCTACAGGGTCCGTGTGCGTTCAAGGACATTGATATGCCCACTGCCCTATACCGTTTTTTCCTCGCCCTGGCACTGCTGCTGCCAATGGCCGCCCACGCCGGCGATGCCGAAGACTTCGTCGCCGCCGATTCCAGCCAACAGGCCGCCTTGCTGGAAACCTGGGCCGCGCACCCGGAGCCGGCGCGCATCGAACTGATCAACGCCCTGCAAAGCGGCCAATTGAGCGTCAACGGCGAAACCAAGACCCTGCGCCTGAACAACCGCCTGCGCGGCCTGATCGACACCGCCGTCGCCGCCCAGCAACTGCTCGCCGCCGACGCCAAGATGCGCCTGGCCGCCGCGCAACAACTGCAAAAAAGCGCCAAGCCGGCGCAACTGAAATTCCTCGACCAGCAACTGGCCGGCGAAACCAACGCCGATGTCCATGCCGCCCTCAGCCTGGCCCTGGCCAATCTGCAACTGGTCGACAGCGACCCGGCCGTCCGTCTGGCCGCCGTGCGCCTGCTCGGTGACAGCGGCGACCCGCTGGCCCGTACCCGCCTCGAAGGCCTGCTGCAACCCGGGGTCGAAGCCGACGCCGGCGTGCATACCGCCGCCGAAACCAGCCTGGCGCAAGTCAAACGCAAACTGATGATCGGCGAATGGCTCGGCCAGGCCTTCAGCGGCCTGTCCCTCGGTTCGATCCTGCTGCTGGCCGCCCTCGGCCTGGCGATCACCTTCGGCCTGCTCGGCGTGATCAACATGGCCCACGGCGAAATGCTCATGCTCGGCGCCTACGCCACTTATGTGGTGCAGTTGCTGTTCCAGCGTTTCCTGCCGCACGCCATCGAGTTCTATCCGCTGGTGGCCCTGCCGGTGGCGTTTTTTGTCACCGCCGCAATCGGCATGGCCCTGGAACGCACGATCATCCGCCATCTCTACGGGCGACCACTGGAAACCCTGCTCGCCACCTGGGGCATCAGCCTGATGCTGATCCAGCTGGTGCGGCTGCTGTTCGGTGCACAGAACGTCGAAGTGGCCAACCCGGTCTGGCTCTCCGGCGGTATCCAGGTGCTGCCCAATCTGGTCCTGCCCTATAACCGCCTGGTGATCATCGCCTTCGCCTTGTTCGTGGTGGTCCTCACCTGGCTGCTGCTGAACAAAACCCGCCTGGGCCTGAACGTACGGGCCGTCACCCAGAACCGCAACATGGCCGCCTGCTGCGGCGTGCCCACCGGACGCGTGGACATGCTCGCCTTTGGCCTCGGCTCCGGCATCGCCGGCCTGGGTGGCGTCGCCCTGAGCCAGATCGGCAACGTCGGCCCGGACCTGGGCCAGAGCTACATCATCGACTCCTTCCTGGTGGTGGTGCTCGGCGGCGTCGGCCAGTTGGCCGGCAGCGTCATGGCGGCCTTCGGCCTGGGCATCGCCAACAAGATCCTCGAGCCGCAGATCGGCGCGGTGCTGGGCAAGATCCTGATCCTCGCGCTGATCATTCTGTTTATCCAGAAACGCCCGCAAGGACTCTTCGCACTGAAAGGACGGGTGATCGACTGATGAACCAGCCCCTGATGCTCACCGCGAGCCAAAAAGTCGGGCCCGGCGTGACGATTGCCGTCGGCGTGATCGTGCTGGCGCTGCTGCTGGCCTTGCCGCTGCTGTCGCTGCTGCCGCCGGAGAACCTGTTCCACGTCTCGGCCTACACCTTGACGCTGGTGGGCAAGATTCTCTGCTACGCCATCGTCGCCCTGGCCCTGGACCTGGTCTGGGGTTACGCCGGCCTGCTGTCCCTGGGCCACGGCCTGTTCTTCGCCCTCGGCGGCTACGCCATGGGCATGTACCTGATGCGCCAGGCGTCCGGCGACGAACTGCCGGCGTTCATGACCTTCCTCTCCTGGACCGAACTGCCCTGGTACTGGACCGGCACCAGCCACTTCCTCTGGGCCCTGTGCCTGGTGGTGCTGGCGCCGGGATTGCTGGCGCTGGTGTTCGGTTTCTTCGCCTTCCGTTCGCGGATCAAGGGCGTGTACTTCTCGATCATGACCCAGGCCCTGACCTTCGCCGGAATGCTGCTGTTCTTCCGTAACGAAACCGGCTTCGGCGGCAACAACGGCTTTACCAACTTTCGCAGCATCCTCGGTTTCGGCATCACCGAACCGGGCACCCGCGCGGTGCTGTTCTTCGCCACCGTGGTGTTGCTGGTCGCCAGCCTCTACAGCGGCTGGCGCCTGGCCAGGAGCAAGTTCGGCCGAGTGCTGACCGCCCTGCGCGACGCGGAAAACCGCCTGATGTTCTGCGGCTACGACCCCCGTGGTTTCAAGCTCTTCGTCTGGGTCCTGAGTGCCGTGTTGTGCGGCCTGGCCGGGGCGCTGTATGTGCCGCAGGTCGGGATCATCAACCCCAGCGAAATGTCGCCGACCAACTCCATCGAGGCCGCCGTGTGGGTGGCTCTCGGCGGGCGTGGCAGCCTGATCGGCCCGTTGCTCGGCGCCGGGATGGTCAACGGTATGAAGAGCTGGTTCACCGTGGCGTTTCCCGAGTACTGGCTGTTCTTCCTCGGCGCGCTGTTTATCGTCGTGACCCTGTACCTGCCCAAGGGTGTGATCGGGTTGCTGAAGAAAAGGGCCGAACCATGAGAGTCACCGCGACCGCCGAATTCATGCTCGAACCGATCCTTGAACCGCCAACGTTTGATGCAAACCGGGACGCCGGCAGCAGCCGCGACGCCATCGGTCTTGGCCAGGCCAAGGGCGACGGCCTGGACACCCGCCACGGCACCATCCTGACCCTGGAAGACATCAGCGTCAGCTTCGATGGTTTCAAGGCCCTGAACAGCCTGAACCTGTACATCGGCGTCGGCGAACTGCGCTGCATCATCGGCCCCAACGGCGCGGGCAAGACCACCCTGATGGACGTGATCACCGGCAAGACCCGGCCCAGCCACGGCAAGGCCTGGTTCGGAGAAACCCTGGACCTGTCGTCGATGAGCGAAGTGCAGATCGCCCAGGCCGGGATCGGTCGCAAGTTCCAGAAACCGACCGTATTCGAAGCACTGAGCGTGTTCGAAAACCTGGAACTGGCGCAGAAGACCGACAAATCAGTGTGGGCCAGTTTGCGCGCGCGCCTGAGCGGCGAGCAGAAAGACGGGATTGCCCAGGTCCTGGAAACCATTCGCCTGACGGCCTCGGTCAATCGTCCGGCCGGCTTGTTGTCCCACGGCCAGAAACAGTTCCTGGAGATCGGCATGCTGCTGGTGCAGGACCCTCAACTGTTGCTGCTCGACGAGCCGGTGGCGGGCATGACCGATGCCGAGACCGAGTTCACCGCCGAGCTGTTCAAGAGCCTGGCCGGCAAGCATTCGCTGATGGTGGTGGAGCACGACATGGGTTTTGTCGGCGCGATTGCCGACCATGTGACGGTGTTGCACCAGGGCAGCGTGCTGGCCGAGGGTTCCCTTGAACAGGTGCAGGCAGACGAACGGGTCATTGAAGTGTATCTGGGGCGCTAATGAGAGGGCCAATGCGATCAACTGTAGGAGCGAGCTTGCTCGCGAAAAACGTAAGGACACCGCGGTGTGCCAGATAGCCCACGTTATCGTTGACGACTGTTTCGCGAGCAAGCTCGCTCCTACAGGGTTTTGAGGAGAATTCGAACATGCTGCAAGTCGACAAACTGCATCAATACTACGGCGGCAGCCATATCCTGCGGGGCCTGTCCTTTGCCGTGAACGTCGGCGAAGTCACCTGCCTGCTGGGCCGCAACGGGGTGGGCAAGACCACCCTGCTCAAATGCCTGATGGGCCTGCTGCCCGCCAAGGAAGGCGCCGTGCAGTGGGAAGGCAAGGCCATCACCCACCTCAAGCCACACCAGCGGGTCCATGCCGGTATCGCCTACGTGCCCCAGGGCCGGGAAATCTTCGGCCGCCTGAGCGTGGAAGAAAACCTGCTGATGGGCCTGTCGCGTTTTCCTGGCGCCGAAGCCAGGGAAGTGCCCGCGTTCATCTACGAACTGTTCCCGGTCCTGCTGCAGATGAAGCAACGCCGCGGCGGCGATCTCTCCGGCGGCCAGCAACAACAGCTCGCCATCGGTCGGGCCCTGGCCAGCCGTCCACGCTTGCTGATCCTCGACGAACCCACCGAAGGCATCCAGCCGTCGGTGATCAAGGAGATCGGCGCGGTGATCAAGAAACTCGCCGCCCGCGGTGACATGGCGATCCTGCTGGTGGAACAGTTCTACGACTTCGCCGCCGAACTGGCCGATCAATACCTGGTGATGTCCCGGGGCGAGATTGTCCAGCAAGGCCGCGGAGAAAATATGGAAACCGAGGGTGTGCGCGGACTGGTTACGATCTAACCTGTAACGTCCCGACGATAATTAGAAACCATGAATTCACCTGCCACTCACGCCCTGTTCACCCCCAGCTGGCACGCCGAGCTGGAACTCGGCTACGCCCGCTTCGGCGACTGCACGCGTCCGGTCACCCGGCGTCACCTGGGACCATTGCGGGTGCAGAAACACCTGTATGCCGAAGGCCCTGAAGTCTGCCAGCACATCATCGTCCACCCGCCCGGCGGCATTGCCGGCGGAGACCGCCTGGCCATCAGCGCCCGGGTCGAAGCCGATGCCTGGGCGCAACTGACCAGCCCCGGCGCCGCCAAGTGGTATCGCGCCAACGGGCCGGCCTACCAGACCCTGGACCTGAAAATTGCCGCCGGCGCGACCCTGGAATGGCTGCCCCAGGAAACCATCGTGTTCAGCGCGGCCCAGGCCGAACTGCGCACCCGCATTGACCTTGAGGGCGACGCCCGGCTGCTCTACTGGGACATGGTCGCCCTCGGACGCCCCGCCAGTGGCGAGCGTTTCGACCGTGGGCATTTCCAGTCACAGTTGGATATCCGCCGTGACGGCCAGTTGCTCTGGCACGAACGCCAGCGCATCGAGGGGGGCGACGGCCTGCTGGATTCGCCCATCGGCCTCGACGGCCAACCGGTCTTCGCCACCTTGCTGGTGACCGGCGAAATCGACAGCGAATTGCTCGAACGTTGCCGCTCGGTGCCAACCCGCGTACGCGGCGACCTGACCCAACTACCCGGCCTGCTGGTGGCGCGCTGCCTGGCCAGCGAAGCCCTGCACGCCCGCGCCTGGCTGATCGAGCTGTGGCGGCTGTTGCGCCCAGCCCTGCTGGGGCGCGACGCCGTGCCACCGAGAATCTGGAATACATGAAAATGCCAACCCTTTTTGACTGCCTGCCAACGGACTCCAAACCATGGACCTGACACCCCGCGAAAAAGACAAACTGCTGATTTTTACCGCTGGTCTGGTGGCCGAACGGCGCCTGGCCCGAGGGGTGAAACTCAACTATCCGGAAGCCATGGCCTATATCTCGGCGGCCCTGCTCGAAGGTGCTCGCGATGGCCAGACCGTGGCCGAGCTGATGCACTTCGGCACCACCCTGCTCAGCCGCGAACACGTGATGGAAGGCATCCCGGAAATGATCCCGGAGATCCAGGTCGAAGCCACCTTCCCCGACGGCACCAAGCTGGTCACCGTCCACCAACCCATCGCCTGAGGCCGAGCATGTCCTACGTAATCCGCGATGCCGTCCACGCCGATCTGCCGGCGATCCGCGACATCTACAACGACGCCGTACTCAACACCACGGCGATCTGGAATGAACAACCAGTGGACCTGGGCAATCGCCAGGCCTGGTTCAGCGCCCGCCAGGGCCAGGGTTATCCGATCCTGGTGATCGTCGACGCCGGCCACAGCGTCCTCGGCTACGCCTCCTTCGGCGACTGGCGGCCCTTCGAAGGCTTCCGCCACACCGTCGAACACTCGGTGTACGTGCGCAGCGACCAGCGCGGCAATGGCCTCGGCCCGCAGCTGATGGCAGCGCTGATCGAGCGCGCCCGCGGTTGTGGCAAACATGTGATGGTCGCCGCCATCGAAAGTGGTAACAACGCGTCCATTCGCCTGCATGAACGCCAGGGCTTCGCCATTACCGGACAGATGCCCCAGGTGGGGGTGAAGTTCGGCCGCTGGCTGGACCTGACCTTCATGCAACTGACCCTGAATCCGGGCGCCCTGCCGCCTGCAGTCAACCAGGAGTAACCCGTCATGAACGCCGCCCAACTGCGTCGTGTGAATAACGAAAGCTTTGCGCACTACCGCCAGGGTTTGATCGATTTGCTGCTGGACGCCGTTCGGCACGGCGCCAGCGTGGGTTTCATGGCCGACCTCGACGCCGGCCAGGCCCGGGACTATTTCGACACGGTGCAAGTCGCGCTGCAGGACGGCAGCCTGCTGCTCTGGGTGGTGGTGCGTGACGAACAGGTGCTGGCCAGCGTGCAACTGAGCCTGTGCCAGAAGGCCAACGGCTTGAACCGTGCCGAAATTCAGAAGCTGCTGGTGTACAGCGAGGCGCGCCATCGCGGTCTCGGCCAGCAACTGATCCAGGCCCTGGAACAGACCGCGAAACAGTACAAACGCGGCCTGCTGCATCTCGACACCGAGGCCGGCTCCGAAGCCGAAGCCTTCTACAGCGCCCTGGGCTACACCCGGGTCGGCGAACTGCCGAACTACTGCGCCACACCGGAAGGTCGCTACAAGGCCACCGCCATTTACTTCAAGACCCTGGGACAACCCGAATGATTCCTGGTGAATATCAGATCCAGCCTGGCGACATCGAACTCAATGTCGGCCGCCGCACCCTCAGCCTGAATGTGGCGAACAGCGGCGACCGACCGATCCAGGTTGGCTCGCACTATCACTTTTTCGAGACCAACGACGCCTTGAGCTTCGATCGTGCCGCCAGTCGCGGCATGCGCCTGAATATCCCCGCCGGCACCGCCGTGCGCTTCGAGCCGGGCCAGAGCCGCGACGTCGAGCTGGTGGAACTGGCGGGGCTGCGTCGGGTGTTCGGCTTTGCCGGACGAGTGATGGGAGAGCTCTGACGAGCAGCCACGAGCTTCAAGCCTCAAGCTGCAGGAAAAAGCAGTTTGGCGGCGCCCCTATCAGCTTTTTCTTGAGGCTTGCAGCTTTAAAGCTCGCAGCTCAATTCCGAGGACCGAGGAATGCGCATTTCCAGACAAGCCTACGCCGACATGTTCGGCCCCACCGTCGGCGACAAGGTGCGCCTGGCCGACACCGACCTGTGGATCGAAGTGGAAAAGGACTTCACCACCTACGGTGAAGAAGTGAAATTCGGCGGCGGCAAAGTGATCCGCGACGGCATGGGCCAGGGCCAGCTACTGGCCGCCGAAGTCGTCGACACCCTGATCACCAACGCGCTGATCATCGACCACTGGGGCATCGTCAAGGCCGATGTCGGCCTCAAGGATGGCCGCATTGCCGCCATCGGCAAGGCCGGCAACCCGGATATCCAGCCCGACGTGACCATCGCCATCGGCGCCAGTACCGAAGTCATCGCCGGTGAAGGCATGATCCTCACCGCCGGCGGCATCGACACCCATATCCACTTCATCTGCCCACAGCAGATCGAAGAAGCACTGATGAGCGGCGTCACCACCATGATCGGCGGCGGCACCGGCCCGGCCACCGGCACCAACGCCACCACCTGCACCTCCGGGCCCTGGCACCTGGCGCGGATGCTCCAGGCCGCCGACGCCTTCCCGATGAACATCGGTTTCACCGGCAAGGGCAACGCCAGCCTGCCGCAACCACTGATCGAACAGGTCGAGGCCGGCGCCATCGGTCTCAAGCTCCATGAAGACTGGGGCACCACCCCCGCCGCCATCGACAACTGCCTGAGCGTGGCCGACCAGTACGACGTGCAGGTGGCGATCCACACCGACACCCTCAACGAGTCCGGCTTCGTCGAAACCACCCTCGGCGCGTTCAAAGGTCGCACCATCCACACCTACCACACCGAAGGTGCGGGCGGCGGCCATGCCCCGGACATCATCAAGGCCTGCGGTTTCCCCAACGTGCTGCCCAGCTCGACCAACCCGACCCGACCGTTCACCCGCAACACCATCGACGAACACCTCGACATGCTGATGGTCTGCCATCACCTCGACCCGAGCATCGCCGAGGACGTGGCCTTCGCCGAGAGCCGCATCCGTCGGGAAACCATCGCCGCCGAAGACATCCTCCACGACCTCGGTGCGTTCTCGATGATCAGCTCCGACAGCCAGGCCATGGGCCGTGTCGGCGAAGTCATCACACGGACCTGGCAGACCGCCGACAAGATGAAGAAACAACGCGGCCCGCTGCCGGGCGACGGAGACGGCAACAGCAACTTCCGGGTCAAGCGCTATATCGCCAAATACACCATCAACCCGGCGATCACCCACGGCATCAGCCATGAAGTGGGCTCGATCGAAGTGGGTAAATGGGCCGACCTGGTGCTCTGGCGCCCGGCATTCTTCGGCGTCAAACCGACACTGATCCTCAAGGGCGGGGCAATTGCCGCCAGCCTCATGGGCGATGCCAACGCCTCGATCCCGACACCGCAGCCGGTGCACTACCGTCCGATGTTCGCCAGTTATGGCGGTTCACTGCACGCCACCAGCCTGACCTTTATCAGCCAGGCGGCGCAGGCAGCGGGCATTCCCCAGAGCCTGGGCTTGAAGAAGAAAATCGCCGTGGTCAAAGGCTGCCGCGACGTGCAGAAAACCGACCTGATCCACAACGACTACCTGCCGCAGATCGATGTCGATCCGCAGACCTACCAGGTCAAGGCCGATGGCGTACTGCTGTGGTGCGAGCCGGCGGACGTGCTGCCGATGGCGCAGCGCTATTTCCTCTTCTGACCCCAGGCCAGCCACGGATGGCTTGGCCGTCAGGCTTGAATGGCGGCAAAGAAGGTTTTCGACGTCTCGACCAACCCCAACTGCTGCAGACAGTCATTGATCCCATCCATCATGCCCAAGTCCCCTGGATGGGGCTTGCCGTCCAGCACACGATGCAAGGCACAGAGAAACAATAACTTACCGACGGCATTGTCATTGGCCATGTCCTTTTTGCCGTCGGCAATACTCAGTGCCGCCTGGTTGATCTGGCCTTCGGTGTAGCTCAAGAAATCTGCTTTGTTCATGACATCCGCTCCTCTGATAGATGCGGTGTTTTGAATGAAGACATCACGCACTTACCCTAGGCCGACCGGCAACGAACGTCTACTGTCAGAAATGACAGGTACAGATGAGTCGAGCTGCCTGAAATCCCCCCTCAAAGGGGACGCAAAGGCGCTAAGCTAGCCGTCACACTGGCGTCTCCCCTTCGAGGTAACGAGCATGCACCTATCGACGTTTATCGTGCAGCAGGTCGACAGCATCGTCGATGAGTGGGAGCAGTTCGCCAAAACCCTGACCCCAGCCGCGGATGCCATGGGCCGGGTCGCCTTGCGCGACCATGCCAAATCGATCCTGCTGGCCGCCGCCCGGGACATGGAGACCGCCCAGAGCGTCAGCGAACAGACGGCCAAGTCCAAGGGCGACAGCCAGGACAGCAGTTCCAGCCTCGACGTCGCCGCCGCCAGCCATGGTGAACTGCGCCACACCGCCGGTTTCGACCTGATGCAGATGACCTCGGAGTTCCGTCATCTGCGCGCCTGCGTAATTCGCCGCTGGGTCGCCAGCCTGGCGTCACCGGAGCTGGGGCATTTCCAGGAGATGATTCGCTTCAACGAAGCCATCGACGAAGCCCTGACCGAATCCACCGCCGCCTATGCCGAACAGGTGAACCGTTCACGGGATATCTTCCTGGCCATTCTCGGCCATGACCTGCGGGCGCCCTTGCAGGCGGTGAGCATGTCCACCGAAATGCTGGTGCGCAAGAATCGGCTCGATGCCGACGGCCTGGTGTATATCGCCAGCATCAAGCGCGGCACCCGACATATGGGCAGCATGATCAGTGACCTGCTGGAGTTTGTCCGCAGCCGCCTGGGCAGCAGCCTGCCCATCGACCCGGCGCCGATGGACCTGAGCAGCGCGGCGAAAGCCGTGATCAATGAAGCCTGGGCCGGGCAACCGGATTGCCTGCCGCTGCTGAAGGTGGAAGGCGATGTCCACGGGATGTGGGATCGCGGGCGTATCGAGCAATTGCTGCAAAACCTGATCGGCAATGCCTTGCAGCATGGCGCCAGCCATCGACCGCTGACCCTGACCCTGGCAGGTGGCGCGGACAAGGTCAGCCTGACCATGCACAACTTCGGCACGCCGATCCCGCCAGAAGCCGTGGCGACACTCTTCGATCCGCTGGTACGCGGCGCCAGCGAAGAAATCGGCCAGCCGGGCACCGCCACCAGCCTGGGATTGGGGTTGTTTATCGCCAAGGAAGTGGTGATCGCCCACCAGGGCACGATAGAGGTCAGTTCCAGCGCCGAGGACGGCACCTGCTTTACCGTGGTCCTGCCCAGAATCTCACGGGCCTGACCCGGACCGCGTCATCGTTCATCGCCGGCAAGCCGGCTCCCACAAGGGGTTTGTGCCCGCCACAAACGCCTTGTCCGACACAGTCCCCCTGTAGGAGCTGGCTTGCCAGCGATCCGCCGCAGGCGGCCATTCACGCCGACACCGTCACTCGTGCACAAAGCGCCCCAGGCGCTGGCGCAGCATCTGGTTCTCCGTGCGCAGCAACTGCACCTCTTCCAGCAGGTCCAGCGCCAGGGCGACGCCTTCCCACTCCAGCTCCAGCTCGCGGTGCAGCTTCACCGCGCGACGGGCGATGCCCGGCGCTTCGTTGCCAAACCGCCAGGCCTCGGGCGAGCGCCCCTGAGGTTCAAGAATGCCGTGTTCGACGATTTCGATCACGAAGGCGACCGGTAGTTGGGTCTCCTCACAAAAAGCCTGCATATCCAGTTGAACGCTCAAAGGGCTGCTCATGATTTAGCTACTCCATTGCTCTCTCGGGTCGAAGGCGGCCTTTTTCGCCAGTTCCTGCCACAACGCCTTGACGGCGTCGTCGTTCTGCCGGGGCATCACGGCCTTGAGTTGCACGAACAGATAACCGCGCTCCCCGGCCTTGTTCAACAAACCATGGCCCTTGGCCCGCATGCGCTGGCCGTTCTGGCTGCCGGCCGGGACCTTGAGGTTGATCTTGCCGGTCAGGGTCGGCACCGCGACTTCCGCGCCCAGCGCCAATTCCCAGGGCGCCAGCGGCAGGGTGATGATCAGGTTCTCACCTTCGACATCAAACTTGGGGTGAGGTGCGAAACGAATCGTCAGGTACAGGTCACCACTCGCCCCGCCGCCGACGCCCGGCGCGCCCTGGCCCTTGAGGCGGATACGCTCGCCATCGCTGACACCGGCCGGAATCTTCACGTTCAGGCTCTTGCTGGTGTTGCTGACATGCTGCCCGGCGGCGTTGTGCTGCGGAATCTGGAAGCTGACCTTCTTCGACTCGTTCGAAAGGCTTTCTTCCAGGAAAATCGGTAATTCCAGTTCCACGTCCTGCCCTCGCCGACCGGCGCTGCGGCCCGGTTGCCCATTACCAAAACCATTGCCGCGCGAGCCGAAGATCGAACTGAAGAAGTCCGAGAAGTCGCCCGTGTCCGCGCCGCCGCCACCGAAACCGCCACGGCCCTGCCAACCCGGCGGGCCCTGGAACGGCTGGCCATGCTGGCCGTATTTGCGCAGGTCGTCGTACTCGGCGCGCTTGTCGGCGCTTTTCAGCGCTTCATAGGCTTCGGAGGCATCCTTGAATTTCGCCTCGGCGTCCTTTTCCTTGCTGACATCCGGGTGGTACTTGCGTGCCAGCTTGCGATACGCGGCCTTGATGGTCTTGTCGTCCGCCGTCGGCTCCACGCCCAGGATCTTGTAATAGTCTTTGAAGTCCATCTAAGGATCACCATCCGTTATTCGATATCGCGCCGCTCGGCAAGACACAGCATGCGCGCATCGGCGCGATAAAGATTGACCGATCTCAAGGCTGTGACTCAGGGGCGCTGCAGAAGTTTATCGGCCGTTACTGCGATTTCTTGTCATCAACCGCTACAGTCCGAACCAATGACTGCAAGTTTGGGGACAATTGCCCGCCTTTCAAGTCCAAGCGCTTACAAGAAGCGCTATTTAACGGATCACCGGCCTTCGAATCCGCGCGCGACTGGCATACACTGCGCGGCCGTTTTGCAACCGGAACCCGAACACCATGAACAACGCCTCTCCGGCCCGTGCCTGCGGCATCGACTTCGGCACCTCCAACTCCACCGTCGGCTGGATACGTCCCGGCATGGAAACGCTGATCGCGCTGGAAGACGACAAGATCACCCTGCCTTCGGTGGTCTTCTTCAATTTCGAGGAGCGCCGTCCGGTCTATGGCCGGCTGGCCCTGCATGAATACCTGGAAGGCTACGAAGGCCGGCTGATGCGCTCGCTCAAGAGCCTGCTGGGCTCCAAGCTGATCAAGCACGATACCAGCGTGCTCGGCACGGCCATGCCGTTCAAGGATCTGCTGGGGCTGTTTATCGCCCAATTGAAGCAACGCGCCGAAGCGGCCGCCGGACGTGAGTTCGAGCAGGTGGTGCTGGGCCGTCCGGTGTTCTTCGTCGACGAAGACCCGGTCGCCGACCAGGAAGCCGAAGACACCCTGGCCGGTGTCGCGAAGAAGCTCGGCTTCAAGGACGTGTCCTTCCAGTACGAGCCCATCGCTGCGGCCTTCGACTACGAGTCGACCCTGGACCGTGAAGAGCTGGTACTGATCGTCGACATCGGCGGTGGTACCTCGGACTTTTCCCTGGTGCGCCTGTCGCCTGAGCGCCGGGACCTGGACAACCGCCACGACGACATCCTCGCCACCGGCGGCGTGCACATCGGCGGGACCGACTTCGACAAGCAACTGAGCTTGCAAGGCGTGATGCCGCTGTTCGGCTACGGCAGCCGGATGAAGAGCGGTGCCTATATGCCCACCAGCCATCACATGAACCTGGCGACCTGGCACACCATCAACTCGGTGTATTCGCAGAAGACCCAGCTGGCCCTGGGCAGCATGCGCTACGACATCGAGGACACCGGCGGTATCGATCGCCTGTTCAACCTGATCGAACAGCGCGCCGGGCACTGGCTGGCGATGGAAATCGAGGAAACCAAGATCGAGCTGACCCATGCCGCGCAACGCCATGTGCCGCTGGACCGTATCGAACCGGGCTTGAGCGTGGAATTGACGCGGGCGTTGTTCGAGTCGGCCATCGACAGCCTGCTGAGCCGTATCCGCACCAGCGTCACCCAGTTGCTCGGCGATGCCGGGGTGGGTGTCGAGCAGGTCGACACGGTGTTCTTCACCGGCGGTTCCAGCGCCATTCCGGCACTGCGCCAGAGCGTGTCGGCGATGTTGCCCAATGCCCGACATGTGGAAGGGAATATCTTCGGCAGCATCGGCAGCGGTTTGGCGATCGAGGCGAAGAAGCGCTACGGCTGAAACAGCGGGCAGGTGATGCTAACCCCATCGCCTGCCAGGCGCTCGCGAGGGCGTCAGACCAACTCGGCGAGCTTCAGCTCGCTCTTGATGTAGGCATAATAAATCGGCCCCGCCACCACCCCGGGCAGGCCGAACGCGGCCTCACACACCAGCATGGCCATGAGCAATTCCCAGGACTTGGCACTGATCTGCCCGCCGACGATCCGTGCGTTGAGAAAGTATTCCAGCTTGTGGATAAACATCAGGTAACCCAGCGCCGCCGCCGCGACCCAGATCGACAGCGACAGGCCGACGATGGTGATCAGGGTGTTGGACATCAGGTTGCCGATCACCGGCAATAGCCCGAGCAGAAAGGTCAGCACGATCAGGGTCTTGGTCAACGGCAGCTTGATCCCGCACAGCGGCAGGATCACCACCAGGAAGATCGAGGTGAACGCGGTGTTGAGCGCCGAGATCTTGATCTGCGCGAAGACGATATTGCGGAAGGCCTGCACCAGCAGCCGCAAACGGTCGAACAGCGCGGCCGCCAGGGGTTTGCGCTGGCTGACGTCAGAGGCATGCTGCAAGGCCACGATCGCCCCCAGCACCATGCCGATCAGCAGGGTCACGAACATGTGCGCCGCGTCCTTGCCCACCAGTTGCAATTCGCTCAGGTGCTTGCTCAGCCATTCGCCGATAGCGACCTGGAACTCGGCCGCACTGGCCGGCAGATAAGCGTCGATAAACGGCGGCAACTGCCCACGGGCCTTGTCCACCACCACCATGAATTTTCCGAGGGACGCCCCGGGGTTTTCCGCTTCGTGCAGCAGAAAGCTGATGGCGCCTGCAAAGATCAGGCTCAGCACGCTGACGATCAGGGTGCCCAATAACGCCACCGCCAGCCAACGCGCACGCCGCCCGGCAATCAGGTGTTCAAGCTTGGGCGTGAGCATGTTGACCAACTCGAATACCAGCAGGCCGGCCAACAGGCTGGGGAGCAGGCGCAACGGCAACGCCAGCAATAACCCACCGAAAACAAGGATCACACTGGCCAGGACTACGTAACGCTGGGAAAACGCTGACATACAGCCTCAAAAAGAACGGCGCTAAAAGACAGGCAGTCTGCCAGCCTTCTTCTGGGAGGACCAGCGGCAGGCGCCAGAAGGACGAAGGCCCGGCATC
This sequence comes from Pseudomonas gingeri, assembly GCF_013386165.1. Classification (GTDB taxonomy): domain Bacteria; phylum Pseudomonadota; class Gammaproteobacteria; order Pseudomonadales; family Pseudomonadaceae; genus Aquipseudomonas; species Aquipseudomonas gingeri_C. The sequence goes on from NZ_JACAOS010000011.1 coordinate 105,052, forward strand.
TTAATGGAGGGTTATGACAGTCTGGTAATGCAACATCATGAAATTCTGCGGGAGCGAGCTTGCCCTGATCGCGAGCAAGCTCGCTCCGGCGAAGGCGGGAAACTACTTTTTCTTCAGGCAAGTACTGATGTAGGTCTTGTACGCATCACCCTTGAGACCCTGGGGCCGGTTGGCGTTGCAGTCCTTCATCTTCTGTTGCTGCGGTGTCAGTACCTTGGCCGGCGCGGCCGCAGTGGCAGCCTTGGTCGCGGGCGTGGCCGGCATCGCCGCCGGGGTGGCCGCTGGCGTCGCAGCCGGTGTCATGGCCGCCGCCGTGGTTTTCAGGCAATTGCTCATGAACGCCTTGCGCGCGTCGCCCGCCAGGTTCTGGGTCTTGGCGTCCGCGTTGCAAGTGCTCATCTTGCTTTGCTGAGCCGTCGCCGCAAACCCCTGCGCGCCAAGTAACAAGCCGATCAACAACAATGGGATACGGAGCATCTTCATGGAGTTTTCTCCTTGTTACCGCACCGAAGGGCACGGCATGCTCTCAGTGTAGACAAACGCTGTTACACATCCAGCAGCGCCGGGCTAGGCCGGGCGGGCCTGGCGCCGGTACTGCTCCGGCGCACAACCGGCCTGGCGCTGGAACATTGCAATAAATGCCGAGGCGGTGCTGTAGCCCAGGTCAAAGGCGATTTCCTGCACGCTGCGGCCGGTTTCCAAAGCCTGCAGCGCGCCGATAAACCGCAGGCGCTGGCGCCACTCACCGAAGCTGATCCCCAGCTCGCGAACGAACAACCGCGCCAGGGTTCGTTCACTGACATGCAACTGCGCGGCCCACTGCGCCAGCGGGCGATTGTCCGCCGGGTCCTGCTGCAATCCCTCCAGCACCCTGAGCAAGGCCGGATCATTGGAATACGGCAGGTAACAATGGTGCACCTTGGCCTGGCGCAACTGGTCCACCAGCACCTGGGCCAGGCGTACATCCGAAGGTGTGCTGGGCGTTTTCACGTCCCGAAGGGCGAAGTCATTGAGGATCGCCTTGAGAATATCGCTGATGGCCAGGGTGCTCGCCTCAGCGGGCAAATCGCGGCAATGCTCCTCGGCCAGGTACACCGAACGGTAGACAATCGCCTGGGCATTGTGGGAGCTGTGCACGGTGTTCGGCGGTATCCACAGCGCATAACGCGACGGCGACATGAAGCGTTGGCCGGCTACTTCGTAGTGGATGACCCCATGGGACACATAGTCCAGCGAACCCCAGGGATGGCTGTGGGCCGCCGCATGCCGGCCGGGACCGAACTCGGCATACCGGAAGTACACCGAGGCCGGCAGAGAGGGAAAGTCGGGGATATCGATGTAGTGCTTGCCCATGCTGTCCGGATTCCAACGCAGATTGACCGGATCGAAGTATAGGCTTTTATCCAGACACGAGGATAATCCCCCCTCATTGACGATTCTGGTTGTAACCCCCCATGCAATACGCATTTCCCCTGCTGGCGATCCTTATCTGGGCCGGCAATACCGTGGTCAACAAGCTGGCGGTCGGCGCGATCTTCCCGGCGGAGATCGGCTTCTACCGCTGGTTGCTCGCGGGCCTGCTGTTTACCCCCTTCATGTTCAGGCAGGTCGTGGCCCACTGGGCCCAGATCCGCCCGAACCTGGGCCGGATCTTCGTGCTCGGGGTGCTCGGCATGGCGGTCTACCAGAGCCTGGCATATTTCGCCGCGACCCTGACCACCGCCACCAACATGGGCATCATCCTGTCGTTGATGCCCTTGATGTCGTTGACCCTGGCCATCCTCAGCCTCGGCCAGCGCCTGACCGCCGGCGCCTTGGCCGGGGCCGTGCTGTCATTTGCCGGGGTGCTGGTGGTGGTGTCGACCGGCAGCCTGACGGCGTTGCTGAGCCATGGCGTGAACCTGGGCGACGCGATGATGCTGATCGCGACCCTGGCCTATGCGATCTACAGCACCCTGTTGAAAAAATGGCAACTGCGCCTGCCACCGCTGGTGCTGCTGTACCTGCAGGTGCTGGTGGCGGTGGTGGTGTTGTTTCCGTTGTTCTGGCTGTCGCCGAAGGTCGGGCCGAACCTGCACAATGCCGGACTGGTGCTGTATGCCTGCCTGCTGGCCTCGATGCTGGCGCCACTGGCGTGGATGAGATCGGTCGCCACCCTCGGGCCGAGCCGGACCACCCTGTTCTTCAACCTGCTGCCGCTGGTCACCGCGCTGATCGCCGCCGTGGTCCTGCATGAGGCGTTGGCGCTGTATCACCTGCTGGGCGGGGCGCTGACCCTTGGCGGGGTGATTCTCTCGGAACGCTGGACCACACCTTTACGCCGCGCCTGATCCTGAGGCGCCTTACTGCTCCTCGGCCATCGTCTGCAGGTCCGGGTCCAGGCTCTGCCAGGTAATTCCCTTGGCTACCGCGCCAAAGACACGATGCAGCAACGGGTTGCGATGACGGCAATAACAGTCCAGCGCGACCAGGTGATGACCCAGCTCGCGCTTGACCCGGTAGCCCGTCTGGCCACTGTCCAGGCGCGTGGCGCCGACACGGTAGGACCACTTCACCGCTTGTTCCCATAGCTGGAAATACAGGTGCAGTTGTTTGTCCGCCTGGTAGTCGATACCGATGAACTTGTTGATCGCCTTGTCACCGAGCAGAAAGCACAGCATGAACGCCAACATCTTGCCGCTCTGCTCATCGCGCAACAGGATGAAATGCGATTCGGGCTTGAGGGCCATCTGCCGAAAGAACTCGAAGGTGAGCTTTTCGAATTTGGTCTTGCCCTTCTCGTAGGTCTGCATAAAGAGGCTGAACAGCTCTTGCAGCGTGGCTTCATCCGGACGCTGCATGACCTCTATCGCCAAGGCTCCTGGTACCAGGCCGTGCTTGAGCTTCTTTTTCAGCAGATAACGGTGGCGGCTCTTGAGGGTCTTGAGATAGCCCTCGAAACCACCTGGGGCCAAGTCGACCGCCGTCCCCGGAAAACTCACCATGGGAAACAGCCCGCGCGCTTCGCACAGGTCTTCAAACGCCGGCTTCTGCGCTTCGCCAAAGTCTTTCCAGACGGTCATCGAGGCATTCTTGGCTTTCGCCCGCAGGTTCAATGCGTCCTGCAACGGCAGCACGACATCCGCCAGCGAATAACCGGGCAACACGCCGATAGTGCCCTCGTCGGAACACGGCGAGCCGACGAACAGGGTCCGCTGGTAACGCAGGGCCGGGATCACCCTGAGCATCCTGGCAATCAGCGGCGGGACAACCAGCTCCATGGGCACGTTCATCACGAACGTGGGCGCCAGTCCGATCGGCTGTCCGTCTTTCTCCAGAATGGCATAGGCAAATTCGAACTGATCTTCAAGTCCGCCGTCCTCCAGGGCTTCATACCACCAACGACCTTCGACGCCACTAAAACAGGTTTCCCACAGCGTGGCGGGAACGGACGCAGCGTGACTGGCCCATTGAACTTGAAGCATTAAAACATCCTCTCAGTCGACTCCCTCCTGAGAGGGCCCATCCTTATACCCGCATGCAGGTGCATCGATAAAGGATGGAAGCCAATTATTTCAACCGCTCCCACGCGGTTCGCCACGTCGCCAAAGACCAGGCCCGGGCAGCGCTGACGCGACAGGCGTCGCTCAGTCGGCAATCACCACAATCGACACCCGACGGTTCTCGGTACGCCCCGCCGCCGTGTCGTTGCTGGCCACCGGTTCGCGGCTGCCAAGGCCACGCAACTGGATATTCTCGTGTTTCATGCCGGACTGTTCGAGCACCCTCGCCACGCTGTTGGCCCGGCGCATGGAGAGCTGTTCGTTGTAGGTTTCCTTGCCCGACGCGTCGGTATGCCCGTCCACCCGCACCCGCTCGATCCCCACGCCCAACAGGGCCTTGGCGATGCGCTCGACGATGTCGTGGCTTTCCTTGTTCAACACTTCCAGGTCACTGCCGAACAGCACCTTGCCGGACAGGCCGAAGGCCCAGCCCTCGTCCGTCAGTTCGAAGCCCTGTTGCTTGAGCACGCTGATCTGTGCCGCGCTCAGGCCTTTGGGCGGCGCGGTCTGGCAGCCAGCCAGCGCCAGCAGTGCGCTGAACAGGGCCAGGGTAAAAAAGCGCAAGGTGTGTCGGGTCAAGGTGTGCAAGGGTTCAACTCCTGGTTTGAACAGTGGCGGCGGAGTGCTCCGACTCCGCCGTGTGTTGCCCGCCTCGGGCAAGGCGTTTGGCATGGTACATCGCCGCATCGGCGGCATTCAGCAGGGTACCCGGAGTGGCGCCATGATCGGGATAAACCGCGATGCCGATGCTCAGCGAGGTCAAGACCTGGGCCTCGCCGGGCACCGCAATGGGCGCGTCCATGCTGGCGATGATCTTGTCGGCAATGCGCTCGGCGTCTTCGATCTTGTGCAGCGGCGTGAGCAGTACGGCGAATTCATCACCGCCCAGGCGCGCCACCAGGTCCTCTTCGCGCAGTTGCGCACGCACCCGCGTGGCCACGGCAACCAGCACCGCATCGCCCGCCGCATGGCCGAAGTTGTCGTTGATCTGCTTGAAGCGATCGCTGTCGAGAAACAGCACGCCAACCCGCTCGCCCTGCTTGGCGGCATTGCGCAGGGCACGCATCAGCCGACCTTCGAAGAACGCCCGGTTCGGCAGGCCGGTCAGGCTGTCGTGGCTGGCCTGGTGGGCAAGGGATTCGTTTTCACTCTGCAGATGGGTCTGCCAGGATTCCAGCTCGTCGAGCAGGGCGTTGAAGTCGGTGCCCAGATTGTCCAGTTCGGCAATCTGCGCCGGCGGCACACGCCGGTCGAAGGCCCGCTCGCGGCGCGCGGCGTGGGCCACATCGGCGAGGCTGCGCAACGGCCCGATAATCCCCCGCAACAGGCGCCGCGCCAGGTACAACCCGAGCCACGCCGCCAGGAGGCTGCACACCACGATCCCGAGCAGACCGCTGATCAGGAAACGCAACAAGCTGCCGCCATGGCCGGTCAGACGGACGCTGCCGACCTCGCGATCCTGATGGACAATCGGCAGGCTGATCGGCTGCTCCAGCAGGCCTCGCGCCAGTTGCATCTCCACTTCGGAGAGCAGGCCGGTTTCCGGCCGCTGCCAACGCGCCAGCAACTGACCATGGGCGTCGAAGACTTCGGCATCGGCCACCTCCTCGGTCTCGGCGATCAACGCCAAAGCCTCGGTGGCCGCACTGCTGTCGTTGAACACCACCGCCGCCTCCACGGTGTAGCTGATGGAGCGGGCGATCAGGTGCAGGTTGTGGTCGGCGTAGACCCGCAGGGCCAGCACGCCGAGAAAAGTCAGCGAGACACTGACCAGGCCCACGGCGGCCAGGGCCGCCATCAGGTGCCCACGACCCAGTACCGAACGCAGGCTGGGGCGCGTGCCGGACCTGCTCCAGCCGATCATGGCTGGCTACCCCGGCGGCGCGAAAGCTGCAACACGCTGGGGTGAATGCGCACACCACTGCGGGCAACCGAGTCGAGGTTGACCTCGAACGACACCTGGTTATCCGCGACCCGCAGGCAAAACAGGCTGCCGACGGTGCATTGATCACCGCCTTCACTGATGCTGAGCACCGGGTGACCGTTCAGGGCGGTAAACAGTTGGCTGCGTTCGTCGTTGCTCAGTTTGCCGATATAAACAGCATCACAGGCACTACCAAGGGCCGGGTTGCTTGCCAGCAGGCGCTGGACCAGCACCGGTCGCCCGGTGGCCTGGGTGGTGCCCTTGACCAGGTCGTCGGTGTACTCGGTAGGACCGACAATGCACAGGCGCAGTTGGGGCGGCTCCACCGGCCAGCGTGCATAGCTGAGAATCCCCAATACCACCTGGGTCACCGCCTGGGCGCGCTGATCGGCAGCACCGGTGGGCGCGGCGTCCTGGGCAAAGCCGATGTGCGTCAACAAACAGAGAAGGGTCGACAGGCAGAACTGTCTCCACCCCCAAAATCGCCCTGTCGTCGAGACAGCCACGTTCATGCAGGAATTCTCTTAAAACTATGTGGGAATAATGCCGCAACGATAGCACACCCCTTGGATCGCCAGGACGGATCTCACCGCATCGATAGCCCGCTAATAGTTTATGAATCTCTGAAGTATGGATTTGAGCTTTCCTATTCTTCTCCGTGCCAAGGGCTGCCTAAGATCGACACCATGCTCCTGCCGGGGAATCCCTTCCCCCGCCCTGATGTGAGACCGGTTCCGCAGAGAACCGGCTCGACGAAACTCCTTGATCACTGCCGTCACCGCTCGTCCCGGCCCCGCACCGTGACGCGCATAGCGCCGTTCAAGGCTTCGTTGAGGCTCACCGATGAAACTGGAGATTTTCCGTACCCTTTGGGGTTACACCGCGAGCAAGGCCCAGGCCCTCGAAGAGCTGCTGGCCGCCGGCTTCGACGGTCTTGAGGCGCGCCTACCTTTGCAGGCCGCTGAACGCGCCGAGTTCGCCGCCTTTCTAGGGGCCAACCGCCTGGGCTATATCAGCACCGTCTTCACCGCCTATGACGTGCTCCCCCAGCAGGCCGCCACGCCCGCCGAACACCTGCAGGACCTGGACCGCAAACTGGCCTGGGCCGCCGAGTTGGAGCCACGCTTCGTCAATGTGCTGGCCGGCAACGACCGCTGGCCCCTGGCGCAGCAGGTGGAGTTCTTCGGCCAGGCCATGGCCCTGGCGCAGCGCCATGGTCAGTTCTGCACCTTCGAAACCCACCGCTCGCGCTCTCTGTTCAATCCCTGGCTGACCCTGGAACTGATCCGGCAACTGCCCGACCTGCGTTTCACCAGCGACATCAGCCACTGGATCGTCACCTGCGAACGCCTGCTGGACGATCCCGCCGACGACCTCAGCGCCTTCGTCGAGCGCGTTCACCATATCCAGGCCCGGGTCGGCTACGACCAGGGCCCGCAGGTGCCGCACCCCGGCGCCCCGGAATACGCCCGCGAGCTGGCCTTTCACCAGGCCCACTGGGAAAGCATCTGGCGAGCCCAGCAGGCACGGGGTTACACCAGCACCACGCTGACCCCGGAGTTTGGCGCCGACGGCTACCTGCACCACCTGCCTTTCACCAATGTGCCGGTCGCCGACCTGTGGTCGCTGAACGTCTGGATGGCCCGGACCGAGCGCGAACACTTCCAGCGTTTCAGCCAATCAACCCATCCGTGAGGTGTTTGCGTCATGCCTGAGAACAACCCCAACCATGCGGCCCAAGCCAACTTCAAGAGCATTCCGCAGGTGAACATCGCCGGGCTGTTCAGCGTCGAGCTCGAACACCGCCTGGCAGTGGCCGAACAACTGGGTGCCGCCGCCAGCGAAGTGGGCTTCCTCTACATCACCGGGCACGGCATCGATCCGCAGTTGAGCGACAACCTGCGCCAGGCGGCCAAGGATTATTTCGCCCAGCCGTTCGACACCAAGATGCAGCATTACATCGGCACCTCGGCCTCCCACAAGGGATTCGTCCCGGAAGGCGAAGAGGTGTACGCCAAGGGCAAGCCGGACCACAAGGAAGCCTTCGATATCGGCTTCGAAGTCCCGGCGGACGATCCGCTGGTGCTGGCCGGCACGCCACTGCTGGGGCCGAATGACTGGCCGCCATTGGCCGGGTTCAAGGAAGCGGTGCAGGCCTATTACGCGGCGGTCTTCGCCCTCGGGCGCAAGCTGTTCGGCGGTTTTGCCCTGGCCCTGGGTCTGGAAGAGAACACCTTCGATGCCCTGGTCACCCGACCGCCGTCGAAGCTGCGACTGATCCACTACCCCTTCGACGATGCCGCCCAGGATGCCCCTGGTATCGGCGCCCACACCGACTACGAGTGCTTCACCATCCTGCTGGCGGACAAGCCTGGCCTGGAAGTGATGAACGACCAGGGCCAGTGGATCGACGCGCCGCCGCTGCCCGGGGCCTTTGTGGTGAACATCGGCGACATGCTCGAAGTGATGAGCGCCGGGGCCTTTGTCGCCACGGCCCACCGGGTGCGCACGGTGAGCGAGGAGCGCTATTCCTTCCCGCTGTTCTACGCCTGCGACTTCCACACCCTGATCCAGCCGCTGCCGGGTTTCGCCCAGGCCGGCCAGGACTATGAACAGATCGCCATTGGCGAGCACATGTACGGCCAGGCCTTGCAGACCTACCAGTACCTGCGCAAGCGCGTGGAAAACGGCGAGATCGCCCTGCCGGAGAAAGCCCGCAAGCCGTCGAGTTTCGGTCATTTGAAAAACCAGTCACAGCCGTCCTGAACCCAGCCCTCATACCCCAGACTTCACATCGGAGCCACCGAACATGCACAAGAACACCACTCGCCTGAGCCTGATCGCCGCCAGCCTGCTGTGCAGCAGCGCCGCCTTCGCCGTCACCGCCACTCCTGGCCAATTCAAAGTCGGGATGGAAATCACCTACCCACCGTTCGAGTCCTACGACACCGACAAGAACGTGGTCGGCTCCGATCCGGAGTTGTCCCAGGCCCTGGCCAAGCATCTGGACGTCAAGGCACAGTTCGTCGACATCAAGTTCCCGAGCCTGATCCTCGGCCTCAATGCCGGGCACTACGACGCGATCATTTCCGGCATGTACATCACCCCGGAGCGCCAGACCCAGGCCATGACCATTCCCTACGCCAAGACCGGCGCGGCGATCATGGTGCCGAGCAGCAGCACGCTGAAACCGGGCACGCCGGAGGAGCTCTGCGGGCTGAAGATCGGCCTTGAGCAAGGCACCACCTGGGTCGCGCAATTCCAGAAGCTCTCGACCGATTACTGCGTGCCCAACGGCAAGGGCGCGATCACCGTGAATGAATATCCGTCGGCCCCGGAAGTGACCCAGGCACTGCTGTCGAACAACATCCAGGCGCAAGTGGAAATTGCCGGTGCGGCGAAGTTGATCGCCGAGAAGACCAAAGGCCGGGTGGTGGTGAGCAGTGAGCACCTGATCTATACCCAGACCCTCGGGATTTTTGTGAAGAAGGGCAACGACGCGTTGTACCAGGCGTTGCTCAAGGCGTTCGCGGAAACCAAGAAGAGCGGCGAGTACACGGCGATCCTGAGCAAGTACAGCCTGGAAGCGGCGGAATAAAACCGCTTGGATTCGGAGCAGCCCCACGAACGGTGGGAGCCGGCTTGCTGGCGATGGCGGTCGATAGAACGCCGCAAGGCTCAAGGGCCTCATCGCGAGCAAGCTCGCTCCTACAGGAACCGCGTCGACCGTCGTTGAGTATTAGCCGGCAAGACGGTATCGACAGGGGGTAAGCCTGCCCGTAGCAGCGTCAACGCAATACCGAGGTATCTATGCAATTCGATTGGCCCTATTTCTTTTCGCTGTTCTCGATGCCGGCCTTCTGGCAAGCCTGCGTCACGGTTATCGAGCTCAGCGCCCTGGCCTGGTTTATCGGCATGCTGCTGGGCTTTGTCCTGGCGTCGGCCAAGCTCTCCGTTTCGCCCTGGCTGCGCCTGCCGGCGGCCACCTATATCTGGTTCTTTCGCAGCATCCCGCTGCTGGTGCTGGTGGTGTTCGTCTACAACCTGCCGCAGCTGTTCCCGATCACCGGCAACGTGCTGTCCAACCCGTTCTATTCCGGCCTGTTCGCCCTGGTGGTCACCGAGGCCGCGTATATGGCCGAGATCCATCGCGGTGGCCTGATCTCGGTCGCCAAGGGCCAGAAGGAAGCCGGCCGCGCCCTGGGTATCGGGGTGCTGGGGCTGCAACGGTTGATCGTGATTCCCCAGGCCTTTCGCATCTCCTTACCGACCCTGATCAACGAATACATCACGGTGGTGAAACTGACCTCGCTGATCTCGGTGATCTCCCTCACCGAGTTGCTCACCGTCGGCCAGCGCCTCTACGCGCAGAACTTCCTGGTGATGGAAACCCTCGGCGCGGTGGCGGTGTATTACGTGCTGATCGTCAGTCTGTTCGGCTGGCTGCTGCAGCGCCTGGAGCAGCATCTGGACCTGGGCCAGCGCAAGCCGCAAACCTTCGACGAGGCCACTGTCGCCAAGCTCAGGGCGGCGCAGCCAGCACTGGCCCAAGCCACTCGCGCGCCATCGGTGGCCGGTGCGGCGCCAGCGCTGTACCTGCAGAATATCCACAAGCGTTACGGTGACCATCAGGTGCTCAAGGGCATTGACCTGACGGTGGGCAGCGGCCAGGTGATCTCCATCATCGGCCCGTCCGGCTCGGGCAAGACCTCGTTGATCCGCACCGTCAACGGCCTGGAAAGTATCGACCAGGGCGAGATCGTGCTGTTCGGCGAGAGCTTCATCAGCGCCGCCGATCGCCCCAACAACCCGCAGATTCGCCGGGGTGTACGACGCATCGGCATGGTCTTCCAGAACTTCAACCTGTTCCCCCATCGCTGCATTCTCGACAACATCACCCTGGCGCCGCGTTACCACGGGGCGGCCAGGGAGTTGAGCGAACAGCGTGCGTTGGCCTTGCTGGACAAGGTCGGCCTGCTGGCCCATGCCCGCAAGTACCCGCATCAGTTGTCCGGCGGTCAGCAGCAGCGGGTGGCGATTGCCCGGGCGCTGGCGATGGAGCCGCAGATCATGCTGTTCGACGAACCGACCTCGGCGCTGGACCCGGAGCTGGTGGGGGAAGTGCTGAAGGTGATTCGTGCGTTGGCGGATGAAGGGATGACGATGCTGATCGTCACCCATGAGATGGATTTTGCGATGTCGATTTCCGACCGGGTCGTCTTTATGGAGAACGGCGTGGTGCAACTGGATGCCAGCCCGCAGGCGATCCGCGAAGAACCACGGGGCGAGCGGGTGCGGCGCTTCATGGGAATTGAGGCGGGCGCGGTCAATGCTCCGCGCCCAGTTCCAGCATCAATCCGCTGAGTCGTTTGACCTTGCGCCCCACCGCTTCTTCGAACACCCCGGCGCGGGGTTCGATCAGGCTGAACCAGTCCTTGGCCCGGGTGATACCGGTGTAGATCAACTCCTTGGTCAACACCGGGTTCAGCGCCTGCGGCAGGATCAACGCGGTATGGGCAAACTCCGAGCCCTGGGACTTGTGCACCGTCATGGCGTACACGGTCTCCACATCGTTCAACCGACTGGGCAGGACAAAGCGCACCCCGCCCTGCCCGTCGTTACGCGGAAAGGCCACCCGCAGCACCGGCTGACCGGCCTGCGGCCCGTCGCGTTCCGGCAGCTTCAAGGCGATGCCGATATCGCCGTTCATCAGGCCCAGACCGTAATCGTTGCGGGTCATCAGCACCGGACGGCCTTCGTACCAATGCTGGTCGCTGTCGATCAGTCGATGGGCGAACAGCGCCTCGGTAATCCGCTGGTTCAGACCTTCGACGCCCCAGGCGCCCTTGCGCACGGCACAGAGCAACTGGAATTCGTCGAAAGCCTGGAGCACCGTGCGCGCCCAGTCGGTCCAGCGCGCATCCGCCAGATCAGTGGCCGCGTCCGGACGCCGACTGCGCAGCACCCCCAGATAGTGCCGATAGCCTTTCGGACCGGTGCCCTGGCCGTCCAGCACCAGGCGCTCGAATTTTTTGTCCTGCTCGCCCTTGAGCGACAACGCAAACAAATCCGCATGACTGCCGGCCGCCAGCAGCGCCCGCGCCTCATCCGCCGCCTGGCGATTGACCAGGCGCGCCAACTGGCCGATGCCGCTGCCTTCGCCGAAGCGCCGGGAGTGGCGCAACATCACCACTTGCTGGGCCAGCGGATGGCTGTCGTCGAGGTCTTCCTGCAAACCGCTGTCGCGCAGTTCCTCACCGCTAACCGCTTGCAGCCAGTCACGGGTCCGCGCGCTGTACCAGCCCTCCTCGGCATCCCGGCACAGGTCACCCAATACCGCACCGGCTTCCACCGACGCCAGTTGGTCCTTGTCGCCCAACAGCACCAAACGCGCATGATCAGGCAAGGCATCGAGCAGGTTGGCCATCATTTCCAGGTCGATCATCGACGCTTCATCCACCACCAGCACATCCAGCGGCAGGCGATTACCGGCGTGATGACGGAAGTGTCGCGTCCCCGGCCGGCTGCCGAGCAAGCGGTGCACCGTGGTGACGTCACTGGGGATCTTGCCGCGCACGCCCTCATCGATATCCAGCGAGCGCACCTGTGCACTGATGGACTCGGTCAGCCGCGCGGCGGCCTTGCCGGTGGGCGCGGCCAGACGGATACGCAAGGGGTTTCCCGCCGCCACCGCCGGCGCCTGGAGCAAAGCCAGCAGGCGGACCACGGTGGTGGTCTTGCCCGTACCGGGGCCACCGGTGACGATGCTGAACGCTCCCCGCGTGGCCAGGGCGCAAGCAAGCTTCTGCCAGTCGATGCGCGCACCGGGCTGCGCTGCGCCAAACAGCGCGGTCAAGCGTTGAGCCAGGTCGCCCGGGGTCTCTTCCCGTTCGGCCAGACGCCGGCGCAAGGCCTCGTCGATACGCCGCTCGTAAGCCCAATAACGGCGCAGATACAGGCGTCGTCCGCTGAGCACCAATGGACGCTGTGCGGCCTCGATACCGGACTCATCCGCCAGCGCCACCAACGAACTGGCCTGCAACGTCCGGCACCAGCGCTCGCCGTCCAGGGCCACCAGCAACTGCGACGGCAGCAACAATGCCCCGCCCTGCACATCGCCTTCCGGCGGCAGCGACAGGGCGAAATCCGGTTCCTGCAAGGTGGCGAACAGATCAAGACAGACATGCCCATGTCCCAACTGGTGGCTGGTCAGCGCCGCCGCCAGCAACACCAACGGATCGGCCTCGGGATCAAGCTCATGGAGAAAGGCCACGAAGGCCTTGTCCAGTGCCCGCAACCAACCCCGTTCGACCCAGCGTTCCAAGAGCAACAACAAGTCCGCCGCACGAGTCAGGGGCGTCAGTTCGGCCAGGTTGTCGTCGCTCAGCGCCGTCGACAGGATTTCGGAAAAGGAACGTTTCATAACAGACTCCCCTGTTCCCACACGGGCTCGCCGCGGGGCACCGGTTTACCCTGGAACAGCAGGTCCAGGTGCTCGATCAGTTCGCGGGGCGGCCGAGTAAAAAACACGCCCTGGCTCGGCGCCCGGGTGCCCCGCAGGAACAGGTACAAGGCCCCGCCCATATGCCGGTCGTAGTCGTAGTCCGGCAGTCGCACCTTGAGTTGGCGATGCAGGGCCAGCAGGTAGAGCACGTATTGCAGGTCGTAGCGGTTGTCGAGGATCGACCGGTTCATGGCCTGCTCGGTGTAGGCCGCGTCATCGGCGCCCAGCCAGTTGGATTTGTAGTCCGCCACGTAGTAGCGCCCCTGGTGCTCGAACGTCAGGTCGATAAAACCCTTGAACATGCCATTGAGCGAAACCGGCTCGGCCTTGGCCCGGGCAACGCCGCCATGGGTGTGGCGGCGTACCAGTTCGTCGACCTTGAGCACATCGACGGTATGGCTGGCGAACCAGAACTCCATTTCCACCCGATAGGCCTTGAGGTCCTGGAAGATCACGGGCGGCTGATCGTTGCCCAGGTGCAAAGGGGTTTGCAGCAGATCGCCGAGCCAGTCGCTCAGGGCCGCGATCCAGCCCTTCCAGCCACGCAGGTTGCAACGTGGGGCGACGGCTTTTTCGATCAGCGTGCGGTCGGCGTTGAAGCCTTCGTCACCGGCCCATTCGAGCAGGCCGTGGAGAAAAGTACCGGGGTTCGGACCTCGGGGGAAACGGTGAATATCGCTACCGCTTGGCACCATGTCGCGAGGCATGGCCGGGTCAAGGCGTTCGTCATCGAAGAGCTTCTGTGCCTGGGGACTTTCCGGTGCTTCGTCAGTGTCGGCGCTCTGTGCCTCGCCGATGCGCAAGGCACTGTAGGAGGCGATCCACCAGTACTCACTGGCACTGCGCTTGGGCAAGCGCGGAGCGAGCAGGACGGCTTCGTTGCGCGGTGGCTGGAAGGCTTCGGCGGTGGCCGCCGGCAGCGGCTCACAGGCCAGCGCCGGACACGCCTCTTGCAGGTCCCGCAGCCAACGTTCAAGGCCGGCGGACTCATCCAATAGCGCGCCACCACCGAGCAGATAACCGAGGGCAGACAGGTGCAGCACCGAACGGTTGTGGTTGCCGCGCTTGAGGTCGGCCACTCCCAGCCAGCAGGCATGCCGGGCTCGGGTCAGGGCCACGTAGAGCAGTCGCAGGTCTTCGGCCAGACGCTCGTCATCGGCCTGGACGATCAGCTCGGCGGTGGGCTTCAGGCTGACCTGGGCCTTGCGCTCGGCATCGTGGTAATGCAGCGGCAGGCGGCTGCCATCCACCGGTTTGACCGAGCAGATAAACGGCAGGAACACCAAGGGGTATTCCAGGCCTTTGGACTTGTGGATGGTCACCACCTTGACCAGTTGCTCGTCGCTTTCCAGACGCAGGATCTGTTCTTCACCCGCCTGGCCGGAGGACGCCAGATGCTCGCCGAGATGACGGATCAGCGCCTGTTCGCCGTCGAGTTCAGCGGCGGCCTGTTGCAGCAGTTCGGACAGATGCAGCAAGTTGGTCAGCACCCGCTCGCCGTCGCTGCGGGCCATCAACGCCTGGGGTAAATGGAAGTCATGGATCAGCCGCCGGAGCATCGGCAACACGCCTTGTTTGCGCCAGATCTCGCGGTATTTACGGAACTGCATGACCCGCTGTTCCCAAGCCAGCTCGTCCTGGTTGAGACGCTCCAGTTCGGCCAGCGAAAGATTCAGGGTGATACAGGCCAGGGCCGCCCGTAGCGGGCGCTCGACATCCGGTTCCGCGCAGGCCTTGAGCCAGGCCAGCAGGTCATGGGCCTCTTGAGCGGCGAACACCGAATCCTTGTCGGAGAGATAGACGCTGCGTACACCACGGCTCGCCAACTCGCCACGGACCGCCTGGGCCTCCTTGCCGTCACGGACCAGGATCGCGATATCGGAGGGCAGCACACCCTTGAGCACGCCGTCGCGAACGAAGCCGATGCGCTGCTGTTGCCCGCCATTGAGCAATTCGACAATACGACTGGCGCACGCTGCGGCCAACTGTTGGCGATAGACCGCGCCAGACACCGGTTGCTCGGACACCAGTTGCCAGAGGTTGAGCGCCGCCACGGGCTGGCCGTCAATCTGCAGGACTTCCTTGCGCCCTTGGGCCGCCACCGGCTGAAACGGCACCGGGTTGTCGCCGCCCTCACGAAACAGGAACGCACCCCGGCCCTGCTCGCGCTGCTCGGCGCGCTCGAAGACGTGGTTGACCGCCGTGACCATCGCCTGGCTGGAACGGAAGTTGGTGCCCAGGGTATGCAGCCGTCCCTCGGTGGCCTGGCGCGCCCGCAGGTAGGTATAGATATCGGCGCCACGGAAGGCGTAGATCGCCTGCTTCGGATCGCCGATCAGGAACAGGCCGCACTCGGGGCTGTTGTCCTCGATGCGGTAGATACTCTCGAAAATCCGGTACTGCACCGGGTCGGTGTCCTGGAATTCGTCGATCAGGGCCACCGGGAATTGCTCGCGGATCAGGCTCGCCAGGCGCTCGCCGCCGTCAGCCTGGAGTGCTGCGTCGAGACGCAGGAGCATATCGTCGAAGCCCATCTCGGCACGCCGGCGCTTCTCTTCCTCGAAACGCGCACCGACCCAGCGGGCCGCGTGTTCGAGCACCGCGGCGTCCGGGGTCGGCAAGGCGTCGAGGCTGGCCTTCAAGCCGGCCATGGCGTCGAGGCCCGGGTGGCTCGGCGGCTCGCCCTTCCAGGCTTCGGCCAGGCCCGCAGCGGTCAGGCGGCTGAAGCCGGTGCCGATATCCAGTTGCTCCAGGGTCTCGTCCTCGGCCCAGGCGCTGAGTTTCTCGAACCAGGGTTCGAAGTAGCGCGCCTGCATCTTGCGTCCATCGACCGTCTTGTTCGCCACGCCTTGCAGGCAGATATCCCGCAGCTCGACGGCCCATTGCCGCCAGGGCGCCTTGAGCTGCACCAGGGCCTGGCGACGTTCCTGGATACAGGCCTCGATCAGTTCAGCCGGTTCTTGCAGGTTGTCGTGATGCCGTTCGCTGCCGAACAGGGCCCGGACCCGGGGCAACAATGCCGCCGGGCCGCCCCAGTTTGCCCGGACCCAGTTCAGTGCATCGCCGTGCATCTTGTAGCAGAACAGCCGCCAGTAATCGCGCAGCACTTCGCCGAGCAGTTCGCTGTGGTCGGTCTCCAGGGTCTGGGTAAACAGGCTGCCACTGTCGAAGGCGTGTTCACGCAGCATGCGCTGGCACCAGCCGTGGATCGTCGATACGGCCGCTTCGTCCATCCACTGGGCGGCGATATCCAGGCGGTTGGCGCACACCGGCCAGTGTTCGGCCGGGTACTCGTCGCGCAACTGGCCGATCAACGCATCGGTGGCGGGTATTTCGTCGCGAAAGAACCGCGCGGCCTCGGCCAGGCGGGTACGGATCCGGTCACGCAGCTCCTGGGTGGCCGCGTCGGTGAAGGTCACCACGAGGATTTGCGGCGGCAGTAATTCGCGGCCGAACCCAGAGTCCTCGCCACCATGGCCGAGGACCAGGCGCAGGTAGAGCGCCGAGATGGTGAAGGTCTTGCCGGTACCGGCACTGGCTTCGATCAATTGGCTGCCGCGCAGCGGGAAGGCCAGCGCCAGTGGAGTCGGGTTGTCGGTCATGGGCGCGCCTCCTCGGCGGCGAGTGAACGCCAGGGCGCTTCAAGCAACGGGCGATAGAGCGCATCGCACCAGCCTTCGAATTCCTCGCTGGCGATCAACGCGTTGTAGTCGGCGAACTGGCGGGCCAGGGCCGCACTTTCGCGGCGCTCGCCTTCGCTGTTCACGCCGTCGCCGTCGTAGGCCTTGCGCGCCGCGTCCTGCGCCTTGAGCGGGTCGGATTGCGAGAGCCAGGCAAAGGCCGTTTTCACCGCCACCGGCAACGGACGGCACATCCCCGACTGCCAGGCCAGCAGCAGATTGCCAAGGATCTCGGCGGCACGTGGCGGTTCGAATGGCGGCAGCAGCAGGGTGTCGTCGCTGGCCACCAGCGCCGTGGTCATCGGCAGTTCACAGACACAGGCGACCAGGTGGTCGACCCAGGGCCGGGTGAGGCGATGCCATTTGCGCGTCTTGATCGAGCCAATGCTGTTGGGGATGGTCGTCACCGCGAGCAGGCCGCCATCACTGCGCTGATGCAGGCCGCCCAGCCAGCCCTCCACGCGGGTGGTGCCGGTGTCGAAGGCGACGGGCACGGCGCTGGTCAGCGGAGTCGGCCAGAGGCTGAGCAGTTGTTGATAACGTTGCAGCAAGTCCGGCAGCGGTTCGATCAGTTCGTGCTGCAGCAATTCGCCGAAGCCGGCCATGGGCAGCAGGCCACTGGCTTGCAAGCGTTGGGCCTGGTGTTGCAGGGCCTGGTCCGGGTTGTCTGCCTGGAGCAGTGCCGCTTGCAGCAGGCTGTCACTGAGACTGTAGCGTTGCAGGGCGTCGAGCACGAAGGGTTCTTCATCGGCCAGGGGTGCCTGGGCCGCTTCGAAGAAGACCTTCAGGCGCTGGCTAAAAAAGTGCCGTACGGGGTTGCGCAGGAAGTCCTGGAGTTGGGCCAGGGTCAGCGGTTCGTCTTGTTGGTAAGCGGGCAACGCACGGGTTGTTGCGTCCGGCTGCCGGGTCTCGTGCAGTTGCTGCCACTCGCGGGCATAGCTGAACAGATCAGCATGGCTGTCATGGAAATAACGGGCGCTGAAGGGTTGCAGCGGATGCGCCTGGGTCAGGGCTCCGAGCAGTTGCTCACCGTCGCCCTCCGAGAGTCGCCAGCCAGCGGCGAGATGGTCGCGCAGCTGGCCGATCAGGACCGAGGCCGGACGCTCGCTGTTGTCGCGAATGCTGTGACCGACCCAGCTGATATAGAGCTGATGCCGAGCCGAAAGCAGGGCTTCGAGCAACAGGTAGCGGTCGTCTTCACGCCGTGAGCGGTCACCGGGACGATAGTCGCTGCCCATCAGGTCGAAGTCCAACGGTGGCTGGGCACGGGGGTAGTCGCCGTCGTTCATGCCCAACAGGCAGACCAGCTTGAACGGGATGGCGCGCATCGGCATCAAGGTGCAGAAGTTCACCGCACCGGCCAGGAAACGCTGGGACAGACGGCCCTGGTCGAGGCCGGCCAACCAGGCTTCGCGCACCACGGTCAGTGGCAGGAGTTCTTGCAGGTTGACCGCTTCGCAGGTCTCGAGCCAGTCGGCGCGCAGTTGCTCCAACTGGATCAGCAGGTAGTCGTCGTGCTCGGTGCTGGCGAGAAAAAACAGCTGGATCAAGGCGTGCAGGCGCTCACCCCATTGCTGGGGAAGTGCCGGCTCGGAGAGTTCCTGATGGGCAATTTCCAGGGCGTCGAGCAGGGCCACCAACGGGCCGATCAGGGCGGCGTCGAGACCGCCGATTTCGTCGTAGGGTTCGATGCCTTCGCAGGCCTCGCCACTACCAACGGCGTAACCCAAGAGCATGCGCCGCAGGCCGAACTGCCAGCTGTTCTGCTCCAGGGCATCGGGCAGGCCGAGTCCGGCGCGTTGTTCAGCGTTCATGCCCCAGCGCACCCCGGCACCTTCGATCCAGCGGTGCAAGGTCGGCAGGTCACGCTCTTGCACATTGAAGCGGGCGCGCAGGGCGGGGACGTCCAGCAAGTCGAGGATCTCGCTGACCGGGAAGCGGCTGTCCGGCAGTTTGAGCAGGTGCTCGACGGCAATCAGCAACGGGTCGCGGCCACGCTGGCCCTGGTCGGCCAGGGTGAAGGGAACGAAACGTGGATCGTTGCGCTCGAGTTGGCCGAACACCGCACGGATATGCGGGGCGTAGCTGTCGATATCCGGGACCATGACGATGATGTCGCGGGGGCGCAGGTCCGGCTCGGCACTGAAGCGTTCGAGCAACTGATCGTGGAGGATTTCCACTTCACGCTGAGCGCTGTGGGCGATATGGAAGCGGATCGAACCGTCGGTTGCCAGGTCGATGGCCGGCCAGTGCTCACGGGTTTCGTTGAGCGGGCGCAGCTCGAGGATATCGTCCTGCAATTGATTGAGCAGGGTCGTCGGCGTGCTGTCGCTGAACAGGTCGATACGGCCGTCGCGGAAGGCCGCACGGTAGCTGGCGGGATCGTCGTAACTGTCCAGCAGATTGATGTAGTCACGGCCCTGTTTACCCCAGGCGGCCAGCAGTGGATGCGCATGCTGGTGCAAGGTTTGCGGATCGAGGGCCAGGGGCATCCCGGCTTTGCGGGTCTGGCGTTTGTATTGGTTACGCAGCAGGTCCTTGTCGGCAACGATATCGGACCAGTGATGACGACAAGGGTTGTGCACGCAGAGCAGCACCTGGCTGAAACGGGCCAGTCCGGCGAGGGCTTCAAGGGCCTGGGCCGGCAACGAGGAAATGCCGAACACGATGACTCGCGCAGGCAAGCCCGGCGGTGCGCTTTCCAGCTGGTTGATTCGCTCGATAAAGCGCTGGTGCACGCCGGCGCGGCTCTGGGCCATGCCGGTTGCGCCGACATCCAGCAGCAACGCACGCCATAACTCGGCCTGCCAGCAATTGGCTGGCGGCAGCGGCTTGATTTCGCCCCGGCCGCTGCGCAGTTGATGGCGGCCGGCCGACCAGTCTTCCAGCCAGTCGGCGCGGTAGACCTGGTATTGGTCGAACAGGTCGGCGAGGCGCTCGGCCAGTTGGTAGCGCTTGCGCAGATCGGTGTCGTGGGTAAGGAAGCGTTGCAGGGGCTCGAAGTGCGGCTGGTCGATGAGTTCCGGCAACAGGCGCATCAGGCGCCAGGTCAGCGGGCCTTTGTCGAGCAGGGAGCGGGCCGGGATTTCGTCGCGGCCGAGGACCATCCGATAGAGCTGCCACATGAAGCTGCCGGGCAGTTGCACATCGATGGCGGCGGCGATGCCGCAGCCGCCCTGGTCGTCACCTTCC
Source organism: Pseudomonas gingeri (assembly GCF_013386165.1). GTDB lineage: Bacteria > Pseudomonadota > Gammaproteobacteria > Pseudomonadales > Pseudomonadaceae > Aquipseudomonas > Aquipseudomonas gingeri_C. The sequence continues at coordinate 124,894 of NZ_JACAOS010000011.1, forward strand.
GGATCTTCGGCCAGGGCGAGCTTCAGCCACTGGGCGATGCCGTTGCTCTGCACCAGGGCGATTTCGTTCTCCAGGGGCGCCAGGGGATAACGTCGCATCACGTTGATCACCAGGCTGCGAAGTTCCTCGGGGCTGTTGCTCTGCACCACCATGAAGGCGGGGTTGAGTGACGTCGCGTCCGGCATGCCGACTTCCTTGGAGAATTCAAAACGAAGGCAGGACTTTAACACCTCCGGCGTGGCCAATCCCCTTTGCCGGGTGATCCCAAACCTTGCGGTGCACACGCCGACTTGTAGGAGCGAGCTTGCTCGCGATGGGGCCCTTGAACCTTGCAGTGCTCTCCCTGCCGCTATCGCGAGCAAGCTCGCTCCTACATGGGACCGTGCGGCTCGGTAGTTTTTCGCCACAAAAACAAAACCCCAATCGCTTTCGCAATTGGGGTTTCGGAATTTAATCTTGACGATGACCTACTCTCACATGGGGAAACCCCACACTACCATCGGCGATGCAT
>NZ_JACAOS010000012.1:0-300066 GCF_013386165.1 Pseudomonas gingeri
TTTGTTTTTGCGCCTGAAAAACTACCGGATCACGCGGTCCTCTGTAGGAGCTGGCTTGCCAGCGATGGCGGCCGCAAGGACAACACAGGACTTTGAGGGCCCCATCGCCAGCAAGCCGGCTCCTACAAGTCAGTGTGTACACCGCAAGGGTCCCGCCGAATCCCGGGCATAAAAAAACCACCTGTGCAGGTGGTTTTTTTATAAACGCGATTCACTCCCCGCGATAGATGCAGCCGCTGGTGCAGGTCTCGTGGATACGAATGGCCGACAGCTCAGGCAGCAACGGCTTCAGCTCCTGCCAGATCCACTTTGCCAGGTTCTCGCTGGTAGGGTTCTCAAGGCCGGGAATATCATTCAGGTAGTTATGGTCCAGACGCTCATACAGCGGCTTGAAGATCGCCTTGATCTCCGAGAAGTCACGGATCCAGCCGGTATGCGGGTCCATCTCGCCACTCAGATGAATCGCCACCTTGAACGAGTGACCATGCAGGCGACCGCATTTATGGCCGTCCGGTACATGGGGCAGTTTGTGGGCGGATTCGAACGTAAACTCTTTGAAGATTTCCAAGATGATGTCAGCTCTGAAGGGTGGCCAGCGCGCAGCCGATGAATGCAGGACAGCAGTTTAACAGCTTGCGCAGCGGCAATCGCCTCAAAGCGCCAACAGGCGTTCACCCAGGCGGCCAGTGTCGACCAGTTCGAGAAACTCGTCGCCCAGGCGCCGGCTCTGCTCCATGGCCTTGCGCCAATAGGCCTGGCGTCCCTGGTCATCCCCCATATAACGCTTGAAATCATTACGATCAGGCAGCTTGCTGTGGGGCAGGCGCGCCAGGTATTCCCGCGAAGGCGCCAGCAGTAGCACGTCCTGCAAACGGTCCGGGCTACCCCGGCGCCACGGTAGGGCTTTGTCGAACCAGCCGGGAATGACCTTGTCGGTGAAGTGCGGATACAGCACTACATCATCACCGCTATAGGGCAGGTCGAGGTGATAGTCCAATAAGCCACCATCACGGTAAGTCCCCGCGCCCACCCCAGTGATATCGCGCACGCCTTCCATCACCATCGGAATGGAACCGGAGGCCAGCAGGCCCTGGCGCAGATTGTCCGCGACCAGGGGCAGGCAGCGTGACGGAAAGTCGTTGAGGGCCTGAAGGGGAGGGGCCAGCCGCGGATCATGCAGGATCACCCGTTCGAAGTGCCGTGACAGGCGCGAACGCTTGACCAGGTTGTCGGCGATGACCGACGACAGCCCAAGCCCCAGGCGCCCGCGATGATCGTCGGCGAGCAGGCCGTGGCTCTTCACGATCACCACGTTCAGGCGGTAATGGCTATTGCTCAGGATCGATGCGTCGCGGCCATCGAGCAGGTCATGGAGCATGCGCCGGCAGCTCTCGCTGACCTGGGCCATGGTCACCCCTTTGGCGAAGCTCTGTTCGTTGTAGAGCTGGCCCAGCCGCGTGATGCCTTCGGCGGCATCCGGCAGACAGGCACTGGCGAAGCGCCAGGCACCAATAGACGCGCCGATCAGCGAGCGTTCCCGCGGACTGGCCGGCAGCCACTCGCCGAACAAGGCCAGGTCCAGCCCCTGGATGCCGAGGGCCTTGGGACCGCCGGCCGCACCGGGCAGGATGCCGACGTCGGCGGCTTTCAAGCCCTGTTCGCGAATGCGTTGCAAGGTCCGCTTGCCGGCCTTGAGGGTCAAGGCGGGAAACTTGATATGGATGGCCGTCATACAGTTCTCGTTCTACCGGGACAGGGATTATAGGGGAGCTCGCCGGCTTCGATGAGGGTTGTCCCGCAAAAGCCGGTGTCCGGGCTGATAACCCTCAGAAAAATTCAGTTTTGATTAAGTTGCCGCGTTTACCCTGTGAAGCTGGCAGATCAGCCGATGTTGAGCGGAACAGGCAAGACGGCGACTTCACTTATCAGATAGAACTGCGCGACGCTCAGGGAGTTGAGTGGGAAGTTGGATCGGATGCCATGGGCGGGCAGCTTCTCGAGGATCATCAGGACAGTTAATGACATTGAATCTGCACGCTTGCACCCTGCTCGCGCTCGCGATCTTCTGCTCGCCGGTTGTGGCCAATGACCTGGACCAGGACGAAGCCCTGCGCCTGCGCCGTGAGGGCGTCATCATGCCGCTCGAGCAATTGCTGCAGCAGGCCTTGAACCATTACCCGGGAGCAAAACTGCTGGAAGCCGAACTGGTGAGCCGGCATGACGTCTATGTCTATGACGTCGAGCTGCTGACCCGTGCCGGCGTCGTTCGGGATATCGAGCTGGATGCCAGCAGTGGTCGTTTATTAAAAGACAAGGAAGACGATTGATGCGGCTGTTGTTGGTGGAAGACCATGTGCCTCTTGCGGATGAGCTGTTGGCCAGCCTGACCCGGCAGGGCTATGCCGTCGATTGGCTGGCCGATGGCCGCGATGCGCTGTTCCAGGGGGCGGTCGAACCCTATGACCTGATCATTCTCGATCTCGGCCTGCCCGGCTTGCCAGGGCTCGAGGTGTTGCACAAATGGCGCGCCGACAGCCTCGCCGTGCCGGTGTTGATCCTCACCGCGCGGGGTTCCTGGGCCGAGCGTATCGAAGGGCTCAAGGCCGGCGCCGACGACTACCTGACCAAGCCGTTTCATCCGCAGGAGTTGCAGCTGCGGGTCCAGTCATTGTTGCGCCGGGCCCGTGGCCAGGCCAACCAGCCGACCCTCAAGGCCGCAGGCCTGCAGTTGGACGAAGGTCGCCAGTGCGTCAGCCGCGAGGGTGGCGATGTCCAGCTCACAGCCGCCGAATTCAGGCTGTTGCGCTATTTCATGCTGCACCCGGAACAGATCCTCTCGAAAAGCCATCTGGCCGAGCATCTCTACGACGGCGAAACCGAGCGCGACTCCAATGTGCTGGAGGTGCACGTCAATCACCTGCGGCGCAAGCTGGGTCGCAGCGTGATTGAAACCCGTCGTGGCCAGGGCTATCGGTTTGGTGGCGCGGCCCGGTGAAGTCGATTCAGCGCCGTTTGAGCCTGGGGCTGGTCAGTGTCCTGCTCGTGGCGGGCCTGGTGGTGGCGCCGACCAGCCTCTGGTTGTTCGAGCTGGGCTTGCAGCGTTATCTGGAAGACGGGCTGCACGCTGACAGCGAGAGCCTGCTGGTGGCGCTGGTCCGCACCCCGCAGGGCCTGAAGCTGGATGAGCGACGCTTGTCGCCGGCCTATCAGCGGCCTTTTTCCGGTCACTACTTTCAGATCGATTTCAGCGATCAGCAGTGGCGCTCGCGTTCGCTTTGGGACCAGGAGCTGCCCAGCGTCGAAAAGGCCGGACTGCACGCCAACCTGCAACTGGGCCCGGAAGGGCAGATGCTCCTGGTGCTGCGCTCGAACTACCGGCGCCTGGGCCAGTCGATCAGCATCAGCGTGGCCCAGGACTACACGCCGGTTCGCCGCAATTTCCAGCTGATGCAACGCATCGGCCTGGGCATCGGCCTGACGGCACTGATCGTGATCCTGTTGTTGCAACGGGTCACTGTGCGCCGGGCCCTGCGCCCACTGGAGAACGCCCGCAAGCAAATAGCCCAGTTGCAGCAAGGACAACGCTCGCAACTCGACACCCAGGTGCCGGTGGAACTGGAGCCGCTGGTGTCGCAGATCAATCGTCTGCTGGCCCACACCGAAGGCAGCCTCAAGCGTTCGCGCAATGCCCTGGGTAATCTTGGTCACGCGCTCAAGACCCCGCTGGCGGTCATGCTCAGCCTGACTTCCAGCGCCGAATTGGAAGCCCATCCGCTGCTGCGCAAGACCTTGCGTGAGCAACTGACGCAGATCCAGCAACGCCTGGAGCGGGAACTGGGGCGCGCCCGGCTGGCGGGGGACACCTTGCCCGGCGCGGCCTTCGATTGCGATGGGGAGTTGCCGGCGCTGTTCTCGACCTTGCGCATGATCCATGGCGAGCACCTGCACCTGCACCACGAGGTTCAACCCGGCTTGCAGTTACCCTGGGACCGCGAGGACTTGCTGGAACTGCTCGGCAATCTGCTGGACAACGCCTGCAAGTGGGCCGATGCGCAGGTGCACCTGAGTATTGTCGAAGTCTCGGCGGGCTACCGCCTGGGGATTGAGGACGATGGTCCGGGCATCCCGGCGCAGCGCCGGACGGAAGTCTTCAGCCGTGGTGCCCGCCTGGATGAACAGACCCGCGGGCATGGGTTGGGCCTGGGGATCGTGCGCGATATCGTCGAGGCCTGGGGCGGCGACCTGCGCTTGTCGAGCAGCCCGCTGGGCGGGCTGCTGGTCACCGTCGATGTGCCGCGTCGCTAGACCTGGAACTGGTCCATCAAGCCTTGCTGCTGGTTCGCCAGGCTGTTCAGCGACTGGCTGACCCGCGCCGACTCATTGGCCTGGCCGGACAGCGACTCGGTGACGTCGCGAATGGTCGCGACGTTGCTGTTGATCTCCTCGGCCACCGAGCTCTGTTCTTCCGCCGCGCTGGCGATCTGCAGGTTCATGTCGCTGATCACCGTCACTGCTTCGCCGATCTGGCGCAACGCGGTCACGGCCTGGCCGACCTGTTCGACGCTGCCTTGCGCCTGGCGGTGGCTGCTGCCCATGGCGGTGACCACTTCCTGGGTTCCGCTCTGCAACTGCTCGATGACCTGGCGGGTTTCCTCCACCGACTCCTGGGTACGGCGGGCCAGGTTGCGCACTTCATCGGCGACCACCGCAAAACCACGACCGGCTTCGCCGGCACGGGCCGCCTCGATCGCTGCGTTGAGGGCCAGCAGGTTGGTCTGCTCGGCAATGGCGCGAATCACTTCCAGCACCGAGCCGATCTTTTCACTGTTGGCCGCCAGCCCTTCGATCTGGACCATGGCCGCGCTCATATCGCTGGCCAGATGGCCGATGCTGCTGGTGGTCCGGTCGATCACCGTCAGGCCCTGGCGTGTGGCCTGGTCGGCGGCGCGGGCTGCCTGAGCCGCCTGGGCGGCACTGCGGGCGACGTCCTGGGCAGTGGCGCTCATCTCATGGGAGGCGGTGGCCACCTGGTCGACCTGGCGATATTGCTGTTCCATGCCGGCGCTGGTCTGGGTGGCGATGGCGGCGGACTGGTCGGCGGTGCCCCGGGCGTCCTGCACCGAGCGTTTGACCTCGGCGATCACCGGCTGCAGTTTGTCGAGGAAGCGGTTGAACCACCCGGCCAACTGGCCCAGTTCGTCACGCTTGTCATAGGCCAGGCGGCGGGTCAGGTCACCTTCGCCGCTGGCGATGTCCTCGAGCATGCGTGCCACGGTGAGGATCGGCCGGGTCACGCTGCGGGCCATCAGCCAGACGAGTAACAGGCCGACCACCGCCGCCAATAGGCCAAGGCCAAGTTCGACCAGGGTGCCGGCGGCATTGCGTTCGTCGAGTTGGCGCTTGAGTGTTTCGGCCGGTCCCACCAGGACCTTTTCCGGGATGTCGAGCAATACGCCCCAGGACTTGCCGCCGGGGATCGGTTGAAACGGCGCGAGGATCTTCAATTGTTCCTGTTCGCGCAGGCTCTGTGTTTGAGTGCTGCTGGCCAGTTGGCGGATCAGCCCGGCGCCGTCGAGGGGATCGACCTTGTCCAGGCGCTGGCTGAGTTTGCTGGCGTCCGGGCTATAGCCGGCCAGCAGGCCCACGGGGCTGAGGATGCTGACGCTGGTCTGGCCATCATAAAGCTTCTTGCTCGCCTGCTGGCTGACCGCTTGCAGGCTGTTGAGGTTGATGTCCACCGAGAGTGAAGCGATAACCTTGCCCTCGACCATCAACGGAAACACGATGCTGGTCATCAGCACGTTCTGGCCGTTGATCTCGTAGAAGTAGGGCTCGATTACGCAGGGTTTCAGGGTGCTGCGCGGGCAGGTGAACCAGGCGTTGTTCGGCTCGCCACTGGGGCCGCTGCGGGTGTCGGCCATATCGCTTTCCGGCAGCGGCATGGCGTTCAACTGGCCTGGGGTCGGCTGCGACCAGTAGAGGGCAAAGCGGCCTTTTTCATTGCTGCCCAGCTCCTTCTGGTCGGCGAACAGCTCATCCTTGCCGTCCAAGGCATTGGCTTCGAACACCAGGGACAGGCCGAGCAGATCCGGATTGGCCTGTAGCGCCGACTTCACCTGGCGGGTCAGGTCCTCGCGCAGGTCGAAGGCGTCGAGAAAGCGCTTTTGCGCCTGTTCGCGGAGGAACAGCACCTGGCGCGCAAAACCGTTGCCGTATTGATAGGCGTCCATGAACTGACGACGAATGATCAACGCCTGGACCTCACCCTGGGCTTCGATTCGCGCCTGGGCCGCTTCATTGAGCATCTCCATGCTTGAGGTTTTCACCAGCTCAGAACTGTGTTCCATGCGGTAGAGGGAAAGACCCACCAGCAGAGTGACCACGGCCAATAGGCAGAGTCCGGCGAGCAGGGTTATTTTCCACTGAATGGAGAGCTGTCTGAGCGACATGAAGTGACATCCTTAATCGGGGGCAACAGAAGACGGAAGGTTTAACGGTGTTAGGCTTTTTTCTTTATTTAAGTGTTCAATCAAAAATAAGTAAAGACTTTAAGCCAGCGTCTAATTCACTGAAAAATATAGGGTTATTGAATGAGGTCAGACTGCTTCACGGGGACTGCAAGTTGGCGCGCAGGGACAATAGCGTCAATGAGCCATTAGCTGATATCCAGAGTGCGTCATTTGCGTGTATCAATAGCCACACTGCTCAACTTTGGCTGGCCCAGGCCGCTAACCCATTGAGCATCTATCCCTATAAGAGAGAATCATCATGGGTCTGAGCCTGAAGGCGAAAGTCGTGTCCCTCGCAGTACTCCCGGTATTGCTCTGTGCCCTGGTGATCAGTCTGACCACGGTCTGGATGCTGCAGAACCAGGCCAGGGATGAAGTGCAAGAGACCCGTCAGCGTTTGCTCTCGGAGGCCAAGGTGACCTTGCAGAATTACGTCACCCAGGTGATGACTGCAATCAAGCCGCTCTACGACGCGGCGGCGCCCGGCGATATGGCCGCCCGGGCCCAGGTGGTGAAACTGCTGTCGAGCATCAAGTATGGCAAGGACGGCTACTTTTTCGGCTATGACTCGCAGGTCATTCGGGTGTTCAAGAGCGACAACCCGGACGGCGTCGGCAAGAGTTTCAAGGACGCCCGCGATCCCAACGGTGTCTACGTCAACCGCGACCTGGTCCAGGTGGCGAAGGACGGCACCCATTTCCTGAGCTACAGCGCGTCGCTGGCTACCAATGAGCAGGTGCTGGTGCCCAAGATCGGTTACACCGAATACCTGCCCAAGTGGGATATGGCCATCGGTACCTTTGTTAACCTCGACGGCATCGATGCCCAGGTCGCCGAGGTGGAAACCAAGGTTCACCAGCGTATGGAGGGAGTGATCCTGAGTATTCTCGGGATCACTGCGGTGGTGCTGCTGGTGATCGCGATCCTCGGGATCTGGATGGCCAATGCGATTTTGCGACCGCTGCAACTGATGAAGCTCAGCCTGGACGATATCGCGGCCGGGGAGGGAGACCTGACACGGCGCCTGACAATCAATAGCCAGGACGAACTGGGGCAGTTGGCCGGTTCCTTCAACCGCTTCGTCGACAAGATTCATGGGCTGGTACGGCAGATCACCGAAATGACCGTGCAACTGACTACGCTGGTTTCCCAGGTCAGCGATCAGGCCCAGCGTTCGGAACAGGCGATGGAACGTCAGCGTCACGAAACCGATCAGGTGGCCACGGCGATCAACGAGATGTCCTCGGCGGCCCAGGAAGTGGCGCGCAGTGCCCAAGGTGCTTCGGTCGCCGCCCAGAAAACCGATGCCGAAGGCCAGACCGCCAAGCGTGTGGTCGACGGGAGCATCCAGCAGATCCATGCGCTGGTGAAGGACATCCGCCACAGCGGCACGACCCTGGACAGCCTGCAACAGGATGTGACCTCCATCGTCAGTGTACTCGGGGTGATTCGTTCCATCGCCGAACAGACCAACCTGCTGGCCCTCAACGCCGCCATCGAGGCCGCGCGAGCGGGTGAGGCGGGGCGTGGTTTTGCCGTGGTTGCCGATGAAGTGCGCGCGCTGGCCAGTCGGACCCAGCAGAGCACCCAGGAAATCCAGGGCATGATCGATCGTCTGCAAACGGGGACGCAGGTGGCGGTGGAGGCCATGCGCCGTTCCAGCGAGGCCGGCGACGGGACTTCGGATCGGGCCAACGAGGCCGGCCTGTCGCTGGATACCATGGCGCAGTTGATCGGTACCATCAACGCGATGAACGCACAGATCGCCAGTGCCGCCGAGGAGCAGACTGCGGTGGCCGAAGAGATCAATCGTAGCGTGCACCAGATCGCCACGGCAGTGGACAGCGTCGCCGATGAAACCCAACGCGGCGCCCAGACCTCCCGCAGCCTGGCGGAGCTGGGACGCAACCTGGGCAAGTTGGTCGGGCAGTTCCGGATTTAAAAGCATCGCCGGCAAACCGTTAACCTGTTGAGTGCCTATTCCTATAAGAGAGAACCATCATGCGCCTGAGCCTGAAGACCAAAGTTGTCTCCCTCGCGGTACTGCCGGTATTGCTCTGCGCCCTGGTGATCAGCCTGGCGATGGTGTGGATCCTGCAGAACCAGGCCAAGGATGAGGTGGAGGAAACCCGTCAGCGCCTGCTGTCGGAGGCCAAGGTGACCTTGCAGAATTACGTCACCCTGGCGATCACCGCGATCAAGCCGCTCTACGATGCGTCGGCCCCCGGTGACCTGGCGGCCCGGGCCCAGGCGGTGAAGCTGCTGTCGAGTATCAAGTACGGCAAGGACGGTTACTTCTTTGGCACCGACTCGCAGATCGTGCGGGTGTTCAAGAGTGACAACCCGGATGGCATCGGCAAGAACTTCAACGATGCCCGTGACCCGAATGGCGTCTATTTCACTCGTGAACTGGTGCGGGTGGCCAAGGACGGCAGCCATTACCTGAGGTACAGCGCGTCGCTGGCCACCAACGAACAGGTGTTGGTGCCGAAGATCGCCTACACCGAATTCCTGCCCAAGTGGGATATGGCCATCGGTACCTTTGTCAATCTCGACAATATCGAGGTCCAGGTGGCGGAGGTGGAGACCAAGATCCATCTGCGCATGGAAGGGGTGGTCCTGAGTATCTTCGGCATAGCGCTGGTGGTGCTGCTGGTGATCGCGGTGATCGGGGTATTGATGGGCAATAGCATTTTACGGCCTTTGCAATTGATGAGGCTCAGCCTGGACGATATCGCGGCCGGCGAGGGCGACCTGACGCGGCGCCTGGATATCACCAGCGAGGACGAACTGGGGCAGTTGGCCGGTTCCTTCAACCGCTTCGTCGACAAGATCCATGGTCTGGTGCGGCAGATCAGCGAAATGACCGTGCAACTGACCACGCTGGTGGCCCAGGTCAGCGATCAGGCCCAGCGCTCCGAACAGGCGATGGAGCGTCAGCGTCACGAAACCGACCAGGTGGCCACGGCCATCAACCAGATGTCCTCGGCCGCCCAGGAAGTGGCCCGTGGTGCGCAAGGCGCGGCAGTCGCCGCGCAGCAGACCGATGCCGAGGGCAAGACCGCCAAGCGCGTGGTCGATGGCAGCATCCAGCAGATCCATGCGCTGGTGAAGGACATCCGCCACAGCGGCACCACCCTGGACAGCTTGCAGCAGGACGTGACCTCGATTGTCAGCGTGCTCGGGGTGATTCGTTCCATTGCTGAACAGACCAACCTGCTGGCGCTCAATGCCGCCATCGAGGCGGCGCGGGCGGGTGAGGCGGGGCGTGGTTTTGCGGTAGTAGCCGATGAAGTGCGGGCGCTGGCGAGTCGGACTCAGCAGAGCACCCAGGAAATCCAGGGCATGATCGATCGCCTGCAAACGGGGACGCAGGTGGCGGTGGAGGCGATGCGCCGTTCCAGCGAGGCCGGTGACGGGACTTCGGACCGGGCCAACGAGGCGGGTGTATCGCTGGATACCATGGCGCAGTTGATCGGCACCATCAACACGATGAACGCGCAGATAGCCAGTGCGGCTGACGAGCAGACCTCAGTGGCCGAGGAGATCAACCGCAGCGTGCATCAGATTGCCTCGGCGGTGGACAGTGTGGCGGATGAAACCCAGCGCAGCGCCCAGACTTCCCGCAGCCTGGCGGAACTGGGACGCAACCTGGGCACGTTGGTGGGGCAGTTCCGGATCTGATCCGCAGAGCAGAAAGGCATTGCGCTCGCTGCGCAGTCCTGATTAATTCGTGAGCGGGCCTTCGCCATCTGGGCGATGGCTGGTTTGCGGGTCATTCAGACGACTGATCAGGAGCAATGAAGATGAGCAGAGCTGTTGGATTCATCGGCCTGGGGGTCATGGGCACGCCGATGGCCGCCAACCTGGCCCGCGCCGGGACTCCCTTGGTTGCCTGGAGCCGTTCCGGCGACCGTGACGACACCTTGCGCAGGGCCGGCGCGCAGATTGCCGCGAGTTCTGGCGAGGTGTTCGACCGCTGCCACACGGTGATACTGATGCTGGCCAACGACCAGGCGATCGATGCGGTGCTCGGGCGTGGCCAGCCGGATTTCGCGGCACGGGTCGCGGGGCATGTGATCGTCAACATGGGCACCCACTCGGCCGAGTTCTCCCGGGCGTTGGCCGACGATATCCAGGCGGCGGGCGGTCGGTATGTCGAAGCTCCGGTTTCCGGCTCGCGCAAGCCGGCGGAAACGGGCCAACTGGTGGTGATGCTTGCCGGTGAGCCCGAGGACGTCAGTGCGGTCCGAGAGCTGGTCCAGCCACTGTGCCGTGAGAGTTTCATCTGTGGTGCGGTACCGCAGGCGATCACCATGAAGCTCTCGGTCAACCTGTTCCTGATTACCCTGGTCACCGGCCTGGCGGAGTCCGTTCATTTCGCTGGGCAGCAGGGCATCGACCTGAGCCTGTTCGCCGATGTCCTGAATGCCGGCCCCATGGCCAGCGATGTGTCGCGGATCAAGTTGGGCAAGTTGGTGGCCCAGGATTTCTCCGTGCAGGCGGCCATCAGCGATGTGCTGAAGAACAACCGGCTGGTGGCCCAGGCAGCGAGGACGGCGGGTATCGCCTCACCGCTGCTGGATGTCTGTCATGCGCTGTACGGGGAGACCGAGGCCCTCGGGCAGGGTGCCAGCGACATGGTCGCGGTTATCCATGCCATCGAGCAGCGTGACCTGTAGTCGCGGCGGATACGGACCTGTAGGAGCGAGCTTGCTCGCGGTGGTGGCTCAGGCACCACGGGGCACCAGATGCTCCGCGTTATGGTTGACGTCCATCGCGAGCAAGCTCGCTCCTACAGGGGTTGGGTTGGGCTGCAGATCGCGCATCAATAATCCGAACTGCAATTGCAGATCGTCCGGAACCGGCAGGTACACCGTGTGGCCATCCCCCGGCCCCACGTCGATGGCTTCGCCATTGCCATTGCGCAGTGTCTGCAGATCGAAATGGAAGTTGCCTTTGGGCGTCATCAGTTCCAGGTGATCGCCGATCCCAAAGCGGTTCTTCACCTTGACCTCGGCCAGGCCGTTGCGCCGCAATCCGGTCAACTCACCGACAAACTGCTGGCGTTCGGAAACCGAACTGCCGTTCTGGTAGTTCTGGTATTCGTCATGCACATGCCGACGCAGGAAACCCTCGGTGTAACCGCGCTGGGCCAATGATTCGAGATCGCTCATCAGGCGACGGTCGAACGCGCGGCCGGCCACCGCATCGTCGATGGCCTGGCGATAGGCCTGGGTGGTTCGCGCGCAGTAGAAGTGCGATTTGGTCCTGCCTTCGATCTTCAGCGAGTGCACGCCCATGTGGGTCAACCGCTCGACATGCTGCACGGCGCGCAGGTCCTTGGCGTTCATGATGTAGGTGCCGTGCTCGTCCTCGAACGCCGGCATCGACTCCTCGGGACGATTGGCTTCCTGCAACAGGAATACCTGTTCACTCGGGACTCCCAGCCCCAGGGTCGGCTCGACGACCTTGACGATGTCGCCGGTGAGATCTTCCTCGGCGACTTGCGCCGAGTACTTCCAGCGACAGGCATTGGTGCAGGAGCCCTGGTTGGCATCGCGTTTGTTCAGGTAGCCGGACAACAGGCAGCGCCCCGAGTAGGCCATGCACAGCGCCCCATGGACGAAGACCTCCAGCTCCATGTCCGGGACCTGCTCGCGGATCTCGGCGATTTCTTCCAGGGACAGCTCCCGGGAGAGGATGATCCGGCTCAACCCCAACTGCTGCCAGAACTGCACGCTGGCCCAGTTCACCGTATTGGCCTGCACCGACAGGTGAATCGGCATCTGCGGAAAGTGCTGGCGCACCAGCATGATCAGGCCGGGGTCGGACATGATCAGCGCGTCCGGGGCCATGGCGATCACCGGCGCCAGGTCCCTGAGAAAGGTCTTCAGCTTGGCATTGTGCGGGGCGATGTTCACCACCACGTAGAAGCGCTTGCCCTGGGCCTGGGCTTCGTGGATGCCGAGCGCCAGGTTGGCGTGGTCGAACTCGTTGTTGCGCACCCGCAGGCTGTAGCGCGGCTGGCCGGCATAGACCGCATCGGCGCCATAGGCGAAGGCATAACGCATGTTCTTCAGGGTGCCGGCGGGGGCCAGCAGTTCGGGGGAGGGGAGGGCCATGGTCGGATTGTTCGCAAAAGGTCGCGAGGCTAAGGCATTGACGCCCGAGACGTATTGACCTGGGTCTATTCAGGCAGGCTTTGCGACTGTGCTGAACACACGCCTGTAGGAGCCGGCTTGCTGGCGAAGAACGATAACGCGGTCTACCTGAAACACCGTGGCGTCTTCATCGCCAGCAAGCCGGCTCCCACAAATTGCCGTCGTGTCCCGGAAACAAAACACCCCGCCGGAGTTGCCTCGGGCGGGGTGTCGGGTCCAGCGGGCTAAAACTCAGCTCGCCAGTACCGCGTGTTGCACCAGCTCCAGCAGCGGTTGCGGGTACAGGCCGAGGAAGAAGGCCAGTAGCGCGATCGCCAGCAGCATGACGCCGCCAGCACGCTGTTCCCAATGCAGTTGGGCATCGACACGACGCAGGTTCGGTTCGATCAGGTACAGGGTCACCATCACACGCAGGTAGTAGAACACGCCGATGGCGCTGCCCAGTACCAGGGAACCGAGCAGCCACCAGTGATGGGACTCGACACCGGTCGCGATGATGTAGAACTTGCCGATAAAGCCGGCGGTCAACGGGATACCGGCCAGGGACAGCATCATCACGGTCAGTACGGCAGTCAGGTACGGACGGCGCCAGAACAGGCCGCGGTATTCGTACAAGGCATCCGCGTCACGGCCTTTGTAAGGCGAGGACATCAGGGTGATCACGCCGAAAGCGCCGAGGCTGGTGATCACGTAGGTGACCAGGTACACGCCCATGGCTTCCATGGCCATGCCCTTGCTCGCCACCAGGGCGATCAACAGGTAGCCGAAGTGGGCGATGGACGAATAACCCAGCAGACGCTTGAGGTTGTTCTGGGTCAGCGCCAGCAGGTTACCTATCAGGATCGAGGCAATGGCGATTACCGCCAGTACGTTGCTCAGGACGCCACTGCTGGCCACCGGAGATATCTGGAACAGGCGGATCATCACGGCGAACACCGCCACCTTGCTGGCGGTGGCAAGGAATGCCGCCACCGGCGCAGGTGCGCCTTCGTACACGTCCGGGGTCCACAGGTGGAACGGCACCAGCGACAGCTTGAACGCCAGGCCGACCAGCATCATGCCCAGGCCCAGCTGGGCAATCGGGCTTGGCAGGCCGGTGGCTGCCAGCGCATGACCGATACCGCTGAAGCTCAGCGTGCCGGCTTCCGCGTAGAGCAGGGCCATACCGAACAGCAGGAAGGCCGAACCTGCAGCCGACAGCACCATGTACTTGATGCCGGCTTCCAGCGAACGCTTGTTGAAGAAGGCGTAGGCCACCAGGCCGTAGACCGGTACCGAGAGCAACTCCAGGCCGATAAACAGGCTGGCCAGGTGCTGCGCGCTGACCAGGACCAGACCGCCGGCGGCGGCCATCAGGATCAGCAGGTAGAGTTCTTCACGGTTGCCCGGATAGCCGTCGCCGCCATCACCCAGATACGCATGGGCCAGGGTGACGCAAGCCAGGGTGGCGACCAGGATCAAGGCCATGTACAGGCAGGCGAAGTCGTCGATCTGGATCAACGCCGTCACCGCCAGTGGCGCGACTTTCAGCGCCGGGATGATCGACAGCAGCGCCAGGTTGAGACCGGCCACCGAGAGCAGGAAGGTCTGTGAGTGGTTGCGGCGCCAGGCGATCGCCAGCATCACCACGACAATGGTGAGACTGGTGATCAGCAGCGGTGCAAGCGCAATAAAGTGTTGAGTCGTCAGGTCCATAGCGCTCTTACCGGGCCGAAGCGAGTTGAGTGAAGGCGGTGCCGAGCCACTGCTGCACACCCTGCATGGTGGCGGCGGAAGTATCGAGGAACGGTTGCGGGTACACGCCGATGTAGATCAGCAGTACCGCCAGTCCCAGCACCATGATCAGTTCGCGGCCATCCATGCCGTGCAGCACGGCATCGGATTTGGACGGGCCGAAGTAGGCACGGTGAATCATGATCAGCGAATAGACCGAACCGAACACCAGGCCCGACGTGGCAATCGCGGTAATCCACGGTGCCGCGACGAAGGTGCCGATCAGGATCAGGAACTCACCGACGAAGTTGCCGGTACCCGGCAGGCCCAGGGACGCCGCCGCGAAGAACAGGCTGATGGCCGGCAGGTAGGCGATCTTCGACCACAGGCCACCCATCTCGCGCATATCGCGGGTATGGGTACGCTCGTAGAGCTGGCCGCTGAGGATAAACAGTGCCGCTGCCGACAGGCCGTGGGCGAGCATCTGGATCACCGCGCCTTGCAGGGCCTGCTGGCTGCCGGAGTAGATCCCGATCAGCACGAAGCCCATGTGCGAAACGCTGGAGAAGGCGATCAGGCGCTTGATATCGGTTTGTGCGAAGGCCAGGAACGCGCCGTAGAAGATCCCGATCAGACCCAGGGTCATGGCAATCGGCGCGAACTCCGCCGAGGCATTCGGGAACAGCGGCAGGGCGAAACGCAGCAGACCGTAGGCCGCCGTTTTCAGCAAGATACCGGCCAGGTCCACGGAACCGGCGGTCGGGGCCTGGGCGTGAGCGTCAGGCAGCCAGGAGTGGAACGGCACCACCGGCAGTTTCACCGCGAAGGCGATGAAGAAGCCGAGCATCAGGATGTACTCGGTGGTCAACGACATCTTGGTTTTCAACAGGTCGGCGTAGTTGAAGGTAATCACGCCGGTGTTGTTGAAGTTGACCAGGACCAGACCGAGGATCGCCACCAACATGATCAGGCCGGAAGCCTGGGTGAAGATGAAGAACTTGGTCGCCGCGTAGATCCGGGTTTTCTTGCCGTCCGAAGAACTGTGACCCCAGAGCGCGATGAGGAAATACATCGGCACCAGCATCATTTCCCAGAAGAAGAAGAACATGAACAGGTCGAGGGCCAGGAACACGCCGACGACACCGCCCAGGATCCACATCAGGTTCAGGTGGAAGAAGCCCACGTGACGCTGAATCTCTTTCCAGGAGCAGAGTACCGAGAGGATACCCAGCAGGCCGGTCAGCAGGATCATCAACAGCGACAGGCCGTCGAGGGCCAGGTGCACGTTGATGCCGAAGCGCTCGATCCAGATGTGCTTGAACTCAAGCGCGAAGGTCGGAGCGGCGCCAGGCGCCGGTGCCAGATGGAAATCCCCGTGGGCCCACAGCCAGAGGCCGAGGGCGAGTTCGAGGGACATGGTCAGCAACGCAATCCAGCGGGGGAGGGTGGAGCCGAAACGCTCACCCATCCAGCACAGCAGGCCGCCGATAAAGGGGATCAGGATTAGCCAAGGCAGAATCATGACGGGCTCAATTCCTTTCGCAATGTCGCAAGGTTCATAGTCAGACCGCTACCAGCACAATGGCGCCCAGCACCACGACGGCACCGGCGGCGATCGACGCGGCATACCAGCGCAGCTGACCGGTCTCGGTGCGGCTCAGGGCGGTGTTGCCGCCTTTGGCCATACGCGGGATCAGGCCGATGGTCTGGTCGAGCGGGTCTTTGCGCAGCAGATGACTGATCGCCAGGTACGGCTTGACGAACAGCTTGTCGTAGATCCAGTCGAAGCCCCAGGCGGCGAACCACCAGGCCGAGAGGAAACGGCCGATGCCGCTGTTGGCGACGGCGGTCACGAAGCGACGCTTGCCGAGGAACAGCACGGCAGCCAGCAGGATACCGGCCAGGGCGATGGCACCCGAGGCGATTTCCAGGCTGTGCTTGGCTTCGCCACCGGCATGTCCGGCGCTTTCCGGGAGGACACCGGCCAGTGGCGGATGAATCCAGGCACCGACGAAGGTCGACAGCACGATCAGCACACCCAGTGGCAGCCAGTGGGAAATCCCGTGGCCGGCGTGGGCTTCGGTCTTGGCTTCACCGTGGAAGGTGATGAAGATCAGGCGGAAGGTGTACAGCGAGGTCATGAACGCGCCGACCAGACCTGCATAAAGCAGATTGTGGTTACCGCTGGCGAAGGCTTCCCAGAGGATTTCGTCCTTGGAGTAGAAACCGGCGGTCACGATCGGCAGGGCGGAGAGTGCAGCGCCACCGACGATGAAGCTGGCGTAGGCCAACGGCAGTTTCTTCCACAGGCCGCCCATCTTGAAGATGTTCTGCTCGTGGTGGCAGGCAACGATCACCGCACCGGACGCGAGGAACAACAGGGCCTTGAAGAAGGCGTGGGTCATCAGGTGGAAGATCGCGCCTTCCCAGGCACCGACGCCCAGGGCCAGGAACATGTAGCCGATCTGGCTCATGGTCGAGTAGGCGAGGATACGCTTGATGTCGGTCTGGACCAGGGCGGCGAAGCCGGCGAGGACCAGGGTCACGCCGCCGACGATGCCCACCAGGTGCAGGATATCCGGCGCCAGGGTGAACAGGCCGTGGGTACGGGCGATCAAGTAGACACCGGCGGTCACCATGGTGGCGGCGTGGATCAGTGCCGAAACCGGGGTAGGACCGGCCATCGCGTCCGCCAGCCAGGTTTGCAGCGGCAGTTGCGCCGATTTACCGACCGCACCGCCCAACAGCATCAAGGTCGCCAGGACAATCCAGAAGTCGCCGACCTTGAAGTGCTGAGGTGCCTTGACCAGCAGTTCCTGGATATTCAGCGTGCCCAACTGGGTGAACAGGATGAACAGGCCGATGGCCATGAACACGTCGCCGATACGGGTGACGATAAAGGCCTTGAGGGCGGCGTTACCGTTGTTGCGGTTGCTGTAGTAGAAACCGATCAACAGGTAGGAGCACAGGCCCACGCCTTCCCAGCCGAAGTACAGGAACAACAGGTTATCGCCCAGGACCAGGAACAGCATGCTGGCGATAAACAGGTTGGTGTAGGCGAAGAAGCGCGAGTAACCGTCTTCACCGCGCATGTACCAGGAGGCGAACAGGTGGATCAGGAAACCCACGCCGACGACGACACCGAGCATGGTGATCGACAGGCCGTCGACGTAGAGGGCGAAGTTGGGGGCAAAACCCGCCACCGACATCCACTGCCACAGCACCAGGGTGTAATGACCACCCTCGGGCGGCGCGACGTTGAATTGCCAGATCACATAGGCGGCCACGATGGCCGACAGGCCAATGGAGCCGACACCGATCAGGGCCGAGCCGTTTTCCGAGAGGCGTCCACGGGAGAACGACAGCAGCAGGAAACCGATCAGGGGAAATACGAAAGTCAGAAAGATCATGTTCATCCGCGCATCTCACTGGCAGCGTCGATATCGAGCGTGTGGAAGCGGCGATACAACTGCAGCAGGATCGCCAGGCCGATACTGGCCTCGGCGGCTGCCAAGCTGATCACCAGGATGAACATGATCTGTCCATCCGGCTGCGCCCAACGTGAGCCCGCGACGATGAAGGCCAGGGCGGCGGCGTTCATCATCACCTCCAGGCTCATCAGCACGAAGAGGATGTTGCGGCGGACCATCAGGCCAACCAAACCGAGGCAGAACAGGATACCGGCGACGGCCAGGCCATGCTCCATTGGTATAGAGTCGAGAGGGATAGCAGGCATGAGTTACTCCTTCGCCTCGTTGCGGCCCAAGTGGAATGCCGTGATGGCTGCGGCAAGCAGCAGCATCGAGGCGAGTTCGACCACCAGCAGGTACGGACCGAACAGGGCGATGCCCACGGCCTTGGCGCCCACGGTGGTTTGACCGATACCCATGCCGCTGCTGTGGCTGAACAGCACATAGAGCAGTTCGACCAGCAGCAGGGCGGAGAGGATCACCGGACCGATCCAGATTCCCGGCTTGAGCCACTCGCGCTCTTGCAGCACGGAGGCCGGCCCCAGGTTCAGCATCATCACCACGAACACGAACAGCACCATGATGGCACCGGCGTAGGCGATCACTTCCAGGGCACCGGCAAACGGTGCACCCAGGCTGAAGAAGGTCATCGCCACGGCGATCAGCGAGATAATCAGGTAGAGCAGGGCATGCACAGGGTTGGTGTTGGTGATCACGCGCAGCGTGGACAGAACAGCGACACCCGATGCGAAATAGAAAGCGAATTCCATCGTTCTTCCTTAAGGCAGCAAGCTCTTCACGTTGATCGGCTCGGCTTCGTTCTGGGCGGCGCCTTTCGGCTTCCCGGCAACGGCCATACCTGCAACACGATAGAAGTTGTAATCAGGGTTCTTGCCGGGGCCGGAGATCAGCAGATCTTCTTTCTCGTACACGAGGTCCTGACGTTTGAACTCGGCCATCTCGAAATCCGGTGTCAGCTGGATCGCGGTGGTCGGGCAGGCTTCCTCGCAGAGGCCGCAGAAAATGCAGCGCGAGAAGTTGATGCGGAAGAACTCCGGGTACCAACGACCGTCGTCGGTTTCGGCTTTCTGCAGCGAGATGCAGCCCACCGGGCACGCCACGGCGCACAGGTTGCAGGCCACGCAGCGCTCTTCGCCGTCGGGGTCGCGGGTCAGTACGATACGACCGCGATAGCGCGGCGGCAGGTACACCGCTTCTTCCGGGTATTGCAGGGTGTCGCGTTTGCGGAAGCCATGGCCGAAAACCATCACCAGGCTTCGCAACTGGGTACCGGTACCCTTAACGATGTCGCCAATATATTTGAACATGGGTCAAATCCTCACTGAACCGCGCCCGCAGGCGTGTTCAACAACACAATCGCAGCGGTCACCAGCAAATTGATCAGGGTCAGCGGCAGGCAGAATTTCCAGCTGAAATCCATCACCTGGTCATACCGTGGGCGCGGAATCGATGCGCGCAGCAGGATGAACAGCATGATGAAGAACGCGGTCTTCAGGGCGAACCAGATGAACGACAGTTGCGGCAGTATGTCGAACGGACCGTGCCAGCCACCGAAGAACAGGGTGACCAGCAGCGCCGAGATCAGGATGATGCCGATGTACTCGCCGACGAAGAACATGCCCCATTTCATGCCGGCATATTCAATGTGGTAACCGTCGGCCAGTTCCTGTTCCGCTTCCGGCTGGTCGAAGGGGTGACGGTGAGTCACGGCGACGCCAGCGATGAAGAAGGTCAGGAAACCGAAGATCTGCGGAATCACGAACCACAGGTGTTGAGCCTGGTAGTCGACGATGTCGCGCATGTTGAACGAGCCGACCTGGACCACGATACCCATCAGCGACAGGCCCATGAACACTTCATAGGACACGGTCTGCGCCGAGGCGCGCAAGCTGCCCAGCAGGGCGTACTTGTTGGCGCTCGACCAGCCGGCGAACAGCACCGCGTACACCGACAGACCGGCCATGGCGAAGAAGAACAGCAGGCCGATGTTCAGGTCCGCGACACCCCAGGTCGGGGTGATCGGGATGACCGCGAAGGCGATCAGCAGGGCGCTCATGGCCACGACCGGTGCCAGGGTGAAGATCACCTTGTCGGCAAACGGTGGCGTCCAGTCTTCCTTGAAGAACATCTTCAGCATGTCGGCGGCGATCTGGAACATGCCGAATGGGCCAACGCGGTTCGGACCGTAGCGGTCCTGCCACCAGCCCAGCAGGCGACGTTCGACAAAGCTCAGCAGCGCGCCGCAGACCACCACGGCCAACAGCACGACGATGGCCTTGACGACCGAGAGGATCACGTCGATCACTTCAGGGGTGAACCAGGTCATTGAGCTGCCTCCTGCAGACCGTCAACGGATTTGCCGAAAATCGCCGGAGGAATGCCCGCCAGGCCAGCCGGCAAAGCCACCAGGCCAGCGCCCAGCTCTTCGTTGATCCGCAGCGGCAGACGCAGGGTCTGACCGGCGACGTTCAAGCTGAGCAGGGCACCGTCATTGACGCCCAGGCGATCGGCTTCGGACTTGGCCAGCGCCACATAGGCCGCCGGAATGCGTTCTTGTACCGGGGCGGCTTTGGAAGAGTTCTCTTCGCTGCCGAACAGGTGGAAGAACGGCACCACTTGCCAGGTACCCTGGGCCGGGTTGAAGGCGCGTGGCACGTTGGCGAACCAGTTCAGCGAATCACCCTGGCTTTCGATCAGGCGGGTGCCCGGGTCGCCAGCGCGGATATGACCACCGACTTCGTCCTGGAACTTGTTCCAGGCCTGCGGCGAGTTCCAGCCCGGCGACCAGGCGAACGGCACCTGTTGGCGCGGTTCGGCGGAGCCCGAGTAACCTTCCATGGAGAAGGCAAACGCGGTGTCGACGTCCTGGGAGGTACGCGGTTCATGCACGCTGATGTTGGCGCGCATGGCGGTCCGGCCGGAGTAACGCAGCGGTTCGCGGGCCAGTTTCATGCCCTTGATGCGGAACGCGGCGGAAGGGGCGGCGTCGACGATACGGGCCAGTTGCGGCGTGCTCGAAGCGCAGGCAGCGGTGACGTGGTCCAGTTGGGTCCAGTCGATCGGCTGGTTCAGCAGGGTCGCGCGCAGGGCATGCAGCCAGCGCCAGCCTTCGTGAACCAGGATGCTGGCGTCGAGGTACTTCGGATCGAAGACCTGGAAGAAGCGCTGGGCGCGGCCTTCCTGGCTGACCAGGGTACCGTCGCCTTCAGCAAAGCTGGCCGCTGGCAGAACCAGGTGGGCGCGATCGCTGGTGGCGGTCTTCTGGTGGTCGGCAACGATCAGCACTTTCGCGGCGCTCAGTGCGGCGTCGACCTTGGCCTTGTCGGTGCGGGTGTACAGATCGTTTTCCAGCACGACGATGGCGTCGGCCTTACCGTCGATCACCGCTTGCAGGGCAGCGTCCAGGGACTCGCCGCCGAACATGGCCAGGCCGAGGCTGTTGGCTTCCGGCACGATCAGGCTGATGGAGCCGTTCTTCTCGCGCAGCTTCAAGGCCTTGGCAATGTTGGCCGCGGCTTCGATCAGCGCCTTGGAACCCAACGAGGTACCGGCGATGATCAGTGGACGTTTGGCCGCCAGAAGGGCGTCGGCAATGCGCTTGGCCAGTGCTTGGGCTTCAGCGTCCAGGCCTTCAACGGCCGGGGCGCTGGCGTCGAGGGCGTGGGCCACGGCGAAACCGATGCGGGCCAGGTCGTCAGGCGCGGCGTGCACGCACTCTTCGGCGATATCGTCGAGCTTGGTTTCAGCCAGGCTGGCGATAAACAGCGGGTTCAGCGCGTGCTGGCCGATGTTTTTCACCGCGGCGTCGAGCCACGGCTGGACGCGCATGGCTTCGGCCATGTCTTCGGCCTTGCCCTTGACCGATTGGCGCAGGGCCAGGGCCATGCGGGCAGCGGTCTGGGTCAGGTCTTCACCGAGGACGAACACGGCGTCGTGGTCTTCGATGTCGCGCATGTTCGGAACCGGCAGCGGGCTGTCCTTCAGGACTTGCAGGACCAGGCGGATGCGTTCCAGCTCAGATGCTTCGATACCCGAGTAGAAGTGCTCGGCACCGACCAGCTCGCGCAGGGCGAAGTTGCTTTCCAGGCTGGCGCGGGGCGAACCGATACCGACGATATTGCGACCGCGCAGCAGCTCGGCGGCTTTATCCAGTGCGTCGTCCAGGCTCAGCTTGGCGCCGTTGGCCAGCAGCGGCTGACGTGGGCGGTCTTCGCGGTTGACGTAGCCGTAACCGAAACGGCCACGGTCGCAGAGGAAGTACTGGTTGACCGAACCGTTGAAGCGGTTTTCGATACGACGCAGTTCACCGTAGCGCTCACCCGGGCTGATGTTGCAACCGCTGGAGCAACCATGGCAGATGCTCGGCGAGAACTGCATGTCCCACTTGCGGTTGTAGCGCTCGGAGTGGGTCTTGTCAGTGAACACACCGGTCGGGCAGACCTCGGTGAGGTTGCCGGAGAATTCGCTTTCCAGGGTGCCGTCTTCGACGCGACCGAAGTACACGTTGTCGTGGGCACCGAACACACCGAGGTCAGTACCGCCGGCGTAGTCCTTGTAGAAACGTACGCAGCGATAGCAGGCGATGCAGCGGTTCATTTCATGGGAAATGAACGGGCCCAGTTGCTGGTTCTGGTGGGTACGCTTGGTGAAGCGATAACGGCGCTCGTTGTGGCCGGTCATCACGGTCATGTCTTGCAGGTGGCAGTGACCGCCTTCCTCGCAGACCGGGCAGTCGTGCGGGTGGTTGGTCATCAGCCATTCGACGACGCTGGCGCGGAAGACCTTGGCTTCCTCGTCGTCGATGGAGATCCAGCTGCCGTCGGAAGCCGGGGTCATGCAGGACATGACGATACGACCACGCTTGTCGTTCTCGTCATTGAACTGCTTGACCGCGCACTGGCGACAGGCACCGACGCTACCGAGCGCGGGGTGCCAGCAGAAATAAGGGATGTCGAGGCCTAGTGACAGACACGCCTGTAACAGGTTGTCTGCCCCATCGACTTCGAGCGCTTTGCCGTCTACGTGGATAGTGGCCATGGTTCAAAGTTCTTCGTTGGCCCGCGTCTGCGGGCGTGGCTAATGGAATCCTGGTCCTCGCCTGGCGCATCACAAGTGCGTCTTCAGGCGAGCAAGAGGGCGGCACGGACCGCCCTCCCTTTCGATACGTTATGCGCCGACTACGATCGGCCGCGCCAAAGGCGGGACGGCTGCACTTTTGTGTGCAATGCCAGCCTCGAACTCCGGACGGAAATATTTGATGGCGCTGCCCAATGGCTCGATGGCACCCGGTGCGTGAGCACAGAAGGTCTTGCCAGGGCCGAGGAAACCGACCAGACCCAGCAGGGTCTCGATATCGCCGGCCTGGCCTTCGCCGTTCTCCAGCGCGCGCAGCAGCTTGACGCTCCATGGCAGGCCGTCGCGGCAAGGGGTGCAGAAACCGCACGACTCACGGGCGAAGAACTCTTCCATGTTGCGCAGCAGCGAGACCATGTTGACGCTGTCGTCCACCGCCATGGCCAGGCCGGTGCCCATACGGGTGCCGACCTTGCCGATGCCGCCGGCATACATTTGCGCTTCCAGGTGCTCGGGCAGGAGGAAACCGGTACCGGCGCCGCCTGGCTGCCAGCACTTGAGCTTGAAGCCATCGCGCATGCCGCCGGCGTAGTCTTCGAACAACTCGCGGGCGGTGATGCCGAACGGCAGCTCCCACAGGCCAGGGTTCTTCACTTTGCCGGAGAAGCCCATCAGCTTGGTGCCGTGGTCTTCGCTGCCTTCGCGGGCGAGGGATTTGTACCAGTCGATGCCGTTGCCGATGATCGCCGGCACGTTGCACAGGGTCTCGACGTTGTTCACGCACGTCGGCTTGCCCCAGACGCCAACGGCGGCAGGGAAGGGCGGCTTGGAACGTGGGTTGGCGCGACGGCCTTCGAGGGAGTTGATCAGTGCGGTTTCTTCACCGCAGATGTAACGCCCGGCGCCGGTGTGGACGAACAGCTCGAAGTCGAAGCCGCTGCCCAGGATGTTCTTGCCCAGCAGGCCGGCCGCCTTGGCTTCTTCCACTGCACGGTTGAGGTGCTTGGCTGCGGTGACGTATTCGCCGCGCAGGAAGATATAGCCGCGGTAGGTTTTCAGTGCGCGGGCACTGATCAGCATGCCTTCGATCAGCAGATGGGGCAGTTGCTCCATCAGCATGCGGTCTTTCCAGGTGTTGGGTTCCATTTCATCCGCGTTGCACAGCAGGTAGCGGATGTTCATGGATTCGTCTTTGGGCATCAGGCCCCACTTCACCCCGGTGGGGAAGCCTGCACCACCGCGACCCTTGAGGCCGGCGTCCTTCACGGTCTGGACGATATCGTCCGTGGCCATGTCGGCGAAGGCCTTGCGCGCGGCGGCATAACCGTCCTTGGCCTGGTATTCGTCGAGCCACACCGGCTCGGCGTCATCACGCAGGCGCCAGGTCAGCGGGTGGGTTTCTGCCGTGCGCGCAATGCGGTTGGCAGGGCCGAAGGAAGTCAGGGTCATACGTAGCCCTCCAGCAGTTTGGCAACGCCGGCAGGCGTGACGTCGCCGAAGGTGTCGTCATCGATCATCAGTGCCGGGGCCTTGTCGCAGTTACCGAGGCAGCAGACGGGCAGCAGGGTGAAGCGACCGTCGGCGGTGGTCTGACCCAGGCCGATGCCGAGATTGCCCTGGATTTCGCTGACCACCGACTCGTGGCCGCCGATGTAGCAGACCATGCTGTCGCAGACGCGAATGATGTGGCGACCGACCGGCTGGCGGAAGATCTGGCTGTAGAAGGTCGCGACGCCTTCGACGTCACTGGCCGGAATCCCGAGGATTTCGCCGATGGCGTAGAGCGCGCCGTCAGGCACCCAGCCACGTTCCTTCTGGACGATCTTCAGGGCTTCGATGGACGCCGCGCGCGGGTCTTCGTAGTGATGCAGCTCGTGCTCGATGGCCGAGCGCTCGGTTTCGCTCAGGGCGAAACGGTCTGTCTGGATAAGCGTGCTGTTCATGCTTAGCGGTCCACGTCGGCCATAACGAAGTCGATACTACCCAGGTACGCGATCATGTCCGCGACCATGCTGCCATTGATCACCGAAGGGATCTGCTGCAGGTGCGGGAAGCTCGGGGTACGAATCCGGGTACGGTAGCTCATGGTGCCGCCGTCGCTTGTCAGGTAATAACTGTTGATGCCCTTGGTCGCTTCGATCATCTGGAAGGATTCGTTGGCCGGCATGACCGGGCCCCACGAAACTTGCAGGAAGTGCGTGATCAGGGTCTCGATGTGTTGCAGCGTGCGTTCTTTCGGCGGCGGCGTGGTCAGCGGGTGATCCGCCTTGTACGGGCCTTCCGGCATGTTGCGCATGCACTGGTCGATGATCTTGATGCTCTGGCGCATTTCTTCGACGCGCACCATGCAGCGATCGTAGGCATCGCCGTTGGCCGCCAGCGGGACTTCAAACTCGAAGTTCTCGTAGCCGGAGTACGGACGGGCCTTGCGCAGGTCGAAATCGCAGCCGGTGGAACGCAGGCCGGCACCAGTGACGCCCCATTCCAGGGCTTCCTTGGTGTTGTAGGCGGCGACACCGATGGTCCGGCCCTTGAGGATGCTGTTCTGCAGGGCAGCCTTGGTGTACTCGTCGAGGCGCTTTGGCAGCCAGTCGACGAATTCCTTGACCAGTTTCTCCCAGCCGCGCGGCAGGTCGTGGGCGACCCCACCGATGCGGTACCAGGCCGGGTGCAGGCGGAAGCCGGTGATGGCCTCGATCACCTTGTAGGCGCGCTGGCGGTCGGTGAAGGTGAAGAACACCGGGGTCATGGCGCCGACGTCCTGGATATAGGTACCCAGGAACAGCAGGTGGCTGGTGATCCGGAAGAACTCGGCCATCATGATGCGGATGGTGTCGACGCGGTCGGGCACCTTGATGCCGGCCAGCTTCTCGACCGAGAGCACGTACGGCAGGTTGTTCATCACCCCGCCGAGGTAGTCGATACGGTCGGTATAGGGGATGAAGCTGTGCCAGGACTGGCGCTCGGCCATTTTCTCGGCACCACGGTGGTGGTAGCCGACGTCCGGGACGCAGTCGATGATTTCTTCACCGTCCAGTTGCAGGATGATGCGGAAGGCACCGTGGGCCGAAG
The DNA here is from genome assembly GCF_013386165.1 of Pseudomonas gingeri. Classification (GTDB taxonomy): domain Bacteria; phylum Pseudomonadota; class Gammaproteobacteria; order Pseudomonadales; family Pseudomonadaceae; genus Aquipseudomonas; species Aquipseudomonas gingeri_C. The sequence goes on from NZ_JACAOS010000012.1 coordinate 26,023, forward strand.
GGTGGTTCGGACCCAGGTTGAGGAACATGTAGTCCTCGTTGCTGCCGGAACGCTTCATGCCCCAGTCTTCAGGACGGAAGCGCGCGGCCTCTTCCTCAAGCTGTTGCTTGGCCAGGGTCAGGCTGAACGGATCGAACTCGGTGGCACGGGCCGGGAAGTCCTTGCGCAGCGGGTGACCTTCCCAGGTCGGCGGCATCATGATGCGCGACAGGTGCGGGTGACCGGGGAAATCGATACCGAACATGTCCCAGACTTCACGCTCGTACCAGTTGGCGTTTGGCCAGATACCGGTCACGGTCGGGACGCTCAGGTCGCTCTCGGACAGCGCGACCTTGATCATCACATCGCTGTTACGTTCCAGCGACATCAGGTGGTAGAACACGGTGAAATCGGCGCCGCTCGGCAGGCCCTGGCGCTTGGTGCGCAGACGCTCGTCCACGCCGTGCAGGTCATAGAGCATGACGTACGGCTTGGGCAGGTTGCGCAGGAAGGTCAGGACTTCAACGAGCTTGGCCCGGGTCACCCAGAGCACCGGCATGCCGGTGCGGGTGGCCTGGGCAGTAAAGGCCTCGGGGCCGAAACGGTTGTTCAGTTCGACGACCACATCCTGGTCGTCAGCCTTGTAAGGCGGGATGTACAGAGCACTGCCTGTAGTCATGGTTTCTTATCGCTTTGGGTCAACGTAAAGAATGAAGCCAGCTTCTCGTTTCTTTTTACAGAGCGGATCTGGATCAGACTTCGTCAGGGCTGCGCAGGTTGGTGACCTGGATACGCTGTTCGCGGCGCTGTTCCTTTTGCGACGGCATCTCGGCGCGGTACACGCCTTGATCGCCGACGACCCAGGAAAGTGGGCGACGCTCCTGGCCAATCGACTCCTGCAACAGCATCAAGCCTTGCAGGAAAGCCTCGGGGCGGGGCGGGCAGCCAGGCACGTAGACGTCCACGGGCAGGAACTTGTCCACCCCTTGAACCACGGAGTAGATGTCGTACATGCCACCGGAGTTGGCGCACGAACCCATGGAGATGACCCACTTCGGTTCGAGCATTTGCTCGTAGAGACGCTGGATGATCGGCGCCATCTTGATGAAGCAGGTGCCGGCAATCACCATGAAATCCGCCTGACGCGGCGATGCCCGGATAACCTCGGCGCCGAAGCGGGCGATGTCGTGGGGCGCCGTGAAGGCGGTGGTCATTTCCACGTAGCAGCAGGACAAGCCGAAGTTGTACGGCCACAGGGAGTTTTTACGCCCCCAGTTGACCGCGCCGTTCAGCACGTCTTCCAGCTTGCCCATGTAGATGTTTTTGTGGACTTGATCTTCTAACGGATCGGAAACGGTTTCCCGTTGGCCGATCGGGTACTGCTCGTTAGGCGCATCCGGGTCGATTCGAGTGAGATTGTATTGCATTGCCAAAGCCTCATTGTTTCAGCTTCGCCTGCCGCTTCTGACGAGCTTGCGGAGCCCAATCAAGCGCCCCCACTCGGTAAAGGTAGACAAGACCTGCCAACAGAATTGCTATGAAAACGAGAGCTTCGACGAATCCGGTCCAGCCGCTTTCGCGGACGGACACAGACCATGCAAAGAGAAAGAGGGCTTCGATATCGAAGATCACGAACAGCATCGCGACCAGATAGAATTTGGCGGAGAGCCGCAAGCGGGCGCTACCGGTGGGTAGCATGCCGGACTCGAACGGTTCGTTTTTGCTGCGTCCCCAGGCTTTTGACCCGAGGAGGCTGGAAAGACCGAGCATGAAGGCGCAAAGGCCGACGACGCCGAGCAGGAAAATGGCAAAGCCCCAGTTGTGGGCCATGAGTCCGGTCGCTTCGGTCATGCGGGTAATCCTTAACAGAGCGCAAGGGTCTCTGAGCGTGATAAAGAAGTAAAAGCAGTGACGATATGTCGCAGTGCAATCTATCCCGGTGATTTTATGGCTAAACACCGGGCAAGTAAATTTTCTATAGCGAAATTATTGGCCGGAATAAGGACATGTTGAGGTCTCGATGGCTTGCAGGCCGTGCGCCGTGGGCATTAGGGGCCTTTTTGTTAATTATGTTTTATCCGCATTGTAATGAACGAAGTGAATATTGAATGATAATTGATATCATCTAGATCGCTCCAATGCTTGTTATTGGCCACGAGGGGAAGTGTAGTGGCTTTAAACGCACTCGCGACGAAAGTTGCGTCGCGCGTCGTTTTAGCGCTTTTTGTCGTAAACGATACCGCTCTGGATCAATGTCCTGGGTGATTGCTGCAGACAAAAAAACGCCCCGAACCAGTCGGGGCGTCAGGTGTTCAGGCATTCCAGTTAGTTCTGGTTCGCTCTGGAATGGCCGTTTGCTCGCGGTGTATCAGTGGAACTGTTCTTCTTCGGTCGAACCGGTCAGCGCGGTCACCGAGGACGAGCCGCCCTGGATCACGGTGGTCATGTCGTCGAAGTAGCCGGTGCCGACTTCCTGCTGGTGCGCGACGAAGGTGTAGCCTTTCGAGGCGTCAGCGAATTCCTGCTCCTGCAGCTTCACGTAGGCGGTCATGTCGTTGCGGGCGTAGTCGTGCGCCAGGTTGAACATGCTGTGCCACATGTTGTGGATACCCGCCAGGGTGATGAACTGGTGCTTGTAGCCCATGGCCGACAGTTCGCGCTGGAACTTGGCGATGGTCGCGTCGTCCAGGTTCTTCTTCCAGTTGAAGGAAGGCGAGCAGTTGTAGGACAGCAGCTGGTCCGGGTATTCCTTCTTGATGGCCTCGGCGAAGCGACGGGCTTCGTCCAGGTCCGGCTTGGCGGTTTCACACCAGATCAGGTCGGCGTACGGCGCGTAGGCCAGGCCGCGGGCGATGGCCTGGTCGAGGCCGGCGCGGACTTTATAGAAGCCTTCCTGGGTACGTTGGCCGGTCACGAACGGCTGGTCGTACGGATCGCAGTCCGAGGTCAGCAGGTCGGCGGCGTTGGCGTCGGTACGGGCCAGGATGATGGTCGGCGTGCCAGCAACGTCGGCGGCCAGACGGGCAGCGGTCAGTTTCTGCACGGCTTCCTGGGTCGGAACCAGTACCTTGCCACCCATGTGGCCGCATTTTTTCACGGACGCCAGTTGGTCTTCGAAGTGCACGCCGGCGGCGCCCGCTTCGATCATGCTCTTCATCAGCTCGTAGGCGTTCAGCACGCCGCCGAAACCAGCTTCGGCGTCGGCCACGATCGGTGCGAAGTAGTCGATGTAGCCGTCATCGCCCGGGTTCTTGCCGGCTTTCCACTGGATCTGGTCGGCGCGACGGAACGAGTTGTTGATGCGCTTGACCACGGTCGGTACGGAGTCCACCGGGTACAGCGACTGGTCGGGGTACATGGATTCGGCGGAGTTGTTGTCCGCGGCCACTTGCCAGCCCGACAGGTAGATCGCCTGGATGCCGGCCTTGACTTGCTGCACAGCCTGGCCGCCGGTCAGGGCGCCCATGCAGTTGACGAAATCCTTGTCCGGACGGAAGGACGGCTTGGCGCCCTGGGTGACCAGGTTCCACAGTTTCTCGGCGCCCATGCGGGCCAGGGTGTGCTCAGGTTGAACCGAGCCACGCAGGCGGACCACGTCAGCGGCGGAGTAAGTGCGTGTCACGCCTTTCCAGCGCGGGTTTTCAGCCCAGTCTTTTTCAAGGGCTGCAATTTGCTGTTCGCGTGTCAGTGCCATGGAGATAAACCTCGTCGCGTCTTTTATCAAGAGTCGTTCTTGGGTGGAGAATTCCTTGCTCCGCCGTCTGCGCAATATTTTTTGCACACGGCTGCTCGCTGACCAGAAGCTTAGGCGCTCAGGTGCGGTTCGGCGGGGAAGGCGACGATTGAACGATGGGGCTCAAGGGGGAAGTGAGCGAGGCGAGGGCGAGTCGTCGAGCGCATTGGGGCATCGTGGGCCTTCATGCGGGCTTCGGAGGTCTTGCCGTTCTACCTATTACGCTTCCGTCCCTCGGGACAACTTCGTTCCAGTCGCAACCTCGTCAAACGCGCCTTGTGGGCGGTACAGACACGAATCGGCTCAGGTGGGTAGGTTAGAGCGGCGATCCGAAGGCCCTTGCCAGGGCCCCTGATTAGCGGGAGCGAGGCCATCATGCCTTCGGTTTTTTGGCTCGTCAAACATTTTGTAGTGCTTTTTTTGAAGCACTACATCTTTAGTCTAATACGACTTGTCAGTCAGTTTTTGGTGCTTTAGTCCAGGCTGTCGACTTTCACCCGTAAAGTCATGTCGTTACGCCCGGAGGTCGAGTAGCTGCGGGTTAGCGCCTGTCGGTCGGCCTGGCTCTGGCCATTGACGCCGGCCAGGGTGATCCACTCACCGAGGTGTCCGCTGACGGTTGTGTCGGTGCTTTGAATGTTCACTACATCCTGACGCTCCTGGCTGATCCGGTCACGATTGGTGCTGATGGACAGGTGAACGATGTCGCCGGTGACGCTGGCGGTGACGTAGAAGCCTTGGGTCACGTTGCGATATTGGTTTTGTATCTGGGTCAGGGGTTGTTGGTTCTGGGTCTGGCCGGTGCCGCTACTGGTGCCGTTGCCGAAGGACTGATTGGTGCTGATGGCGGTGGTCAGCGGTACGCTCTGGCCGACCTGGATCAGTGCCGGTGTGCCTTCGACGGTCTGCACTTGCTGGATACCGCCGTCGCGGCTGGCGGTGCCGTAGTTGATGATGCGGGTCTGGTTCTGGCCGTTGACCGTGTAGCCGTTGTTCTGGTCGTTGTTTTCACTGGTGTCGACGCTGATCAACAGGCGTCTGGCCGGGGTGTCGAGTTGCCCGAGGAAGTCGCGCAGCTCCTTGATCTTGGCCGGTTCCGCATTGACGATCAGTTGGTTCTGGTAGGCGCTGGCCTTGCCGTCCTTGCCGAGGAAGTTCTGGGCCACGGGCAGCAGGTCGGCGCTGGTGCGGTAGTTCAGGGGAATGATTTCGGTGGCGGCCTGGGCGCTGAGGGTGCAGGTCAGTAGCAGGCCGGTGAGCAGGGTGCGTAGGGACATGTCCGTTATCTCCGCGTTGGACTGGGCAATAGCTTGAGTTTGACAGTTTCTCGGCCATTGGTGGGTCAAGTTGAATCGCGGACAGCAAAACGCCCCGATAGCGGGGCGTTTTGGGCGATGCACAATCTGTGGGAGCCTCAGGCGGCGCCGCGCACCATGTCGACGTGGGGGATCCCGGCTTCGAGAAACTCCTCGCTGACAATGCTGAACCCCAGGCGCTCATAGAATCGGGTCGCCTGGACCTGGGCGCTGAGCATCTGTTGCTTGAGGCCGCGGTTCTCGGCCTCGCCGATCACCGCCTGCATCAGCGCGTCACCTACCTTCAGCCCGCGCCAGTCCTTGAGGACCGATACGCGGCCGATATGGCCGTCCGGCAACAGCCGGGCGGTACCGATCGGGAAATCCCCCTCGAAGGCCAGGAAGTGCACGGCGCCGCTGTCATCGGCGTCCCACTCCAGCTCCGGCGGAACCGACTGCTCAACAATGAACACCGACTCACGAATGCGCCGAATCTCGGCGTTATCCTTTTGCCAGTCCGCGACACGTACGTGAATTTTACTCATCGGCAAATCCCAGGCTTCCTTGTTTGACCAGTTGGCACAGCAGGCTGCGACCGTCTTCATCCGCCAGCCATGGCTTCAGATTATCCGCGTGCAACGCATCGGCCGCACAGATCATTTTCAACAATTCGCGCAGTTTGCCTGGCAACAGGCGGCTCTGACCGCTGGCGAACAGCAGCAGGTCGTCGTCGACTTCGGACCAGGCCAGGCGCGCACTCGGGTTGCGGATCAGGATCGCGCCATCCTGCAGGCCGGCGAGCAGGTCTTCTTCTTCGAGTTCCGGACCCACCACCAATTCCGGATAACGCGGTTCGGTCATGAACTGGCCGAACCAGGTCAGCAGCAGGCGCTCGTCGCTCATGTGCTCGGCCAGCAGGCTTTTCAGGCGGTCGAGGGCGTCGTGCTGGATCTGGTGCGGATCGGCCACCGGCTGCGCGTCGGCGTCGGTGTAACGTTCTTCGTCCGGCAGGAACTGGGCGAGGAAGTCGGTGAAGTGGGTCAGTACTTCAGCGGCGCTCGGTGCACGGAAGCCCACCGAATAGGTCATGCAGTCGTCCACGGCCACACCGCAATGGGCCAGGCGCGGCGGCAGGTAGAGCATGTCGCCGGGTTCCAGGGTCCACTCGGCGGTTTCCTCGAATTCGGCGAGGATGCGCAGGTCGGCGTGTTCCAGCAGTGGGCTGTTGGAGTCGCACATCTGGCCAATCTTCCAGTTGCGCTTGCCGTGACCCTGGAGCAGGAACACATCGTAGTTGTCGAAGTGCGGACCGACGCTGCCGCCGGGTGCGGCGAAGCTGATCATCACATCGTCGATGCGCCAGCTCGGCAGGAAACGGAAGTGTTCCAGCAGCTCGGCGACTTCCGGGACGAACTGGTCCACGGCCTGCACCAGCAGGGTCCACTCGCGTTCCGGCAGTTGGCTGAAGGCGTCTTCGGCGAACGGGCCGCGGCGCAGTTCCCAGGGGCGCTCGCCGTGCTCGATGATCAGGCGCGATTCGACTTCTTCTTCCAGGGCCAGGCCGGCCAGTTCGTCGGGCTCGACCGGGCTTTCGAAGTCCGGGATGGCCTGGCGGATCAGCAGCGGCTTCTTCTGCCAGTAGTCACGCAGGAATTCCCGCGCGGTAATGCCACCCAGAAGTTGCAGAGGAGTATCAGGATTCATGTGTAACCTATTGAAAAAAAGCATTTTTAAGACTGGAATAAAAACGCCCGGCTCAGCCGGGCGTTCAGAGCGGGTGCGGTGCGATCAGATACGCTGGGCCTGGGCCACGGCGTTGCCGATGTAATTGGCCGGGGTGAGCTTTTTAAGCTCGGCCTTGGCTTGCGCGGGCATCTCGAGACCGTCGATGAAAGTCTGCAGCGCTTCCGGGCTGATGCCCTTGCCGCGGGTCAGCTCTTTCAGTTTCTCGTACGGGTTTTCGATGTTGTAGCGACGCATGACGGTCTGGATCGGCTCGGCCAGGACTTCCCAGCAGGCGTCCAGGTCAGCGGCGATTTTCTGCTCGTTGAGCTCCAGCTTGCTGATGCCCTTGAGGCTGGCTTCGTAAGCGATAACGCTGTGGGCGAAGCCGACACCGAGGTTGCGCAGTACGGTGGAGTCGGTCAGGTCGCGCTGCCAGCGGGAGATCGGCAGCTTGCTGGCCAGGTGCTGGAACAGCGCGTTGGCAATACCCAGGTTGCCTTCGGAGTTTTCGAAGTCGATCGGGTTGACCTTGTGCGGCATGGTCGAGGAACCGATTTCGCCGGCAATGGTGCGCTGCTTGAAGTAGCCCAGGGAGATGTAGCCCCAGATATCGCGGTCGAAGTCGATCAGAATGGTGTTGAAGCGCGCGATCGCGTCGAACAGCTCGGCGATGTAGTCGTGCGGCTCGATCTGGGTGGTGTAGGGGTTGAAGCCCAGGCCCAGTTCGTCTTCGATGAAGGCGCGGGCGTTGGCTTCCCAGTCGATCTGTGGGTAGGCCGACAGGTGGGCGTTGTAGTTGCCCACGGCACCGTTGATTTTGCCCAGCAGCGGCACGGCGGCGACTTGGGCGATCTGGCGTTCCAGGCGATAGACGACGTTCGCCAGTTCCTTGCCCAGGGTGGTCGGCGAAGCCGGCTGACCGTGGGTGCGCGAGAGCATCGGTACGGCGGCGAAGCGCTGGGCCAGTTCGCGGATCGATTCGGCGATCTGGCGCATCAACGGCAGCAGCACGTCGTCACGGCCTTCGCGCAGCATCAGGGCGTGGGACAGGTTGTTGATGTCCTCGCTGGTGCAGGCGAAGTGGATGAATTCGCTGACGTTGGCCAGTTCAGGCAGCTTGGCGGCCTGTTCCTTGAGCAGGTACTCAATGGCTTTGACGTCGTGGTTGGTGGTGCGCTCGATCTCCTTCACACGCTCGGCGTGTTCCAGGGAGAAGTTCTCGGCGAGGGTGTTCAGTACCGCGTTGGCTTCGGCGGAAAACGCCGGAACTTCGCTGATCTCGGCGTGGGCGGCCAGGCGCTGGAGCCAGCGCACTTCCACCAGGACGCGAGCACGGATCAGGCCGTATTCACTGAAAATAGGGCGCAGGGCCTGGGTTTTGCCGGCGTAGCGGCCGTCAACAGGGGAAACCGCAGTGAGCGAAGAAAGCTGCATGGGGTGTTCTCGGACAGTCGGGCAACGAAATGGGGCGCGTATCATACATGAAAATAATCGCCGGGCTGTTGCCAACCGACCGGCGTCTTGCGCTTTTCGCGGATAACAGCGCCTAGGCGCTGCGCATCAGCGGGTACAGTTCCTTGAGCAGCTTGCGCCGGCTGACCACCAGTTGCCAGCGATGGCCACCCAGTTGTCGCCACAGGCGCGCCGAACGGATACCGGCCAGCAGCAGGGCGCGGATCTTCGAGGCGTTGCTCGGTTGTTGCAGGTTGCGCATGTCGCCGTGCACCTGGATGCGCTGGCGCAGGGTGCTCAGGGTGTCCTGGTAGAGGGCGCCGCAGGCGGCCACGACGTTTTCGTGGGCGACGCCGAAATGCTCGACCTGGGACTGGATCTGCGGCAAGCGTTTGCCGATGATCTCCAGCAGGTCGTCACGCTTGGCCAGCTGGCGTTCGAGGCCGAGCATCGACAGGGCGTAGCGCAGCGGTTCGCGTTGCAGGGCGCTGGGGTCGCGTTCGAGGGCGCCGATCAGTGCGCGGTAACCGTCGCGCAGTTGCAGATCGTCGCCGCCGTAGACTTCCAGGGTGTCCTTGGGGTCGCGCACCAGCAGGCTGCCGAGCATGCAGCTCAGGCCGGATTCGCTGGACTGGCCGCTCTTGGCGATCTTGTCCACCAGCACCGCGGCGAGAAACACACCACCGAGCGCCGTCAGTTGTTCCTGGGTCGGGCTCATGGGCGCTTGTCCTTGAAGGTCCAGGGCTCGGCGACTTCAATCACGCCACCACCCAGGCAGACCTCGCCATCATAGAACACCACCGATTGCCCTGGGGTGACCGCGCGCTGGGGTTCGTCGAACACGGCGCGATAGCCGTTTTCGGTCTGCTCCAGGGTGCAGGACTGGTCGCCCTGGCGATAACGGACCTTGGCTGTCAGCTTGCGCGGCACGCTCAGGTCCACCGGGTTGACCCAGTAGATCTCCGAAGCGAGCAGGGCGCGGGAGAACAGCCACGGATGCTCATTACCCTGGCCGACGATCAGTTCGTTGTGTTCCAGGTCCTTGAGCAGCACGTACCACGGCTCGTCGCCGGCGTCCTTCAGGCCGCCGATGCCCAGGCCCTGGCGCTGGCCGATGGTGTGGTACATCAGGCCGTGGTGACGCCCGATGACTTCGCCTTCGGTGGTCTTGATCTCGCCCGGCTGGGCCGGCAGATACTGTTTGAGGAAGTCGCTGAAGCGGCGCTCGCCGATAAAGCAGATACCGGTGGAGTCCTTCTTCTTCGCCGTGGCCAGTTCGTGTTTCTCGGCGATGGCGCGGACTTCGGGTTTTTCCAGCTCGCCGACCGGGAACAGGGTCTTAGCGATCTGTTCGCCGCCGACGGCGTGGAGGAAGTAGCTCTGGTCCTTGTTCGGGTCCAGGCCCTTGAGCAGTTCGGTGCGCCCGTCGATATCGCGGCGGCGCACGTAATGACCGGTGGCGATCAGGTCAGCACCGAGCATCAGGGCGTAGTCGAGGAACGCCTTGAACTTGATTTCGCGGTTGCAGAGGATGTCCGGGTTCGGCGTGCGTCCGGCCTTGTATTCGGCCAGGAAGTGTTCGAACACGTTGTCCCAGTATTCGGCGGCGAAGTTGGCGGTGTGCAGCTTGATACCGATCTTGTCGCACACGGCCTGGGCGTCCGCCAGGTCGTCCATGGCGGTGCAGTACTCCGTTCCGTCGTCTTCTTCCCAGTTCTTCATGAACAGGCCTTCCACCTGGTAACCCTGCTCCATCAGCAGGACGGCGGAAACGGAAGAGTCTACGCCGCCGGACATGCCGACGATGACGCGCAGGTTTTCTGGGGCGGTGGCAGCTGGATCACGCATAGGGATTCAATGAGTGTCTTCGAAAAAGGACGCGATTCTAACAGGCCCGGGCCCGCAAGGCTAAAGAGAAGGGCGGATCAGCTCGAGACTGTGCAGAGGACCGGCCAGATAATCGTCCAGGCAGCGGATGATCAGCTCGCTGCGCCATTGCGGGCGCAGGGCCAGCAATTCGTCGCGGGTCAGCCAGCGTGGGCCGATGATGCCGTGGTCCAGTTGATAGTCGGGGCGCTGTTTCAGTGGTTTGCCGGCAAAGCAGACGCGTTGGTAGGTCACGCCATTGCTGGGGGCGGTATAGAGATAAATGCCGACCACGCCGGTCAGTTCGACGTCCCAGCCGGTTTCCTCGAGGGTTTCGCGCAGGGCGGCGTCGATCAGGCTTTCGTTCGGGTCCAGATGACCGGCGGGCTGGTTGAAGACCGTTTGTCCGTCCTGCAGCTCTTCGACCAGCAGGAAGCGACCGTTGTCTTCGACGACGGTGGCGACGGTGATGTGTGGTTGCCATTCCATGGGGCTTTCCTCTTCTGTCGGGGCGCTGGGGTCCCTGTAGGAGCGAGCTTGCTCGCGATGAACGCAAGGACGCCGCGATTATCCAGATGCTCCGCGTTATCGTTGACCTCCATCGCGAGCAAGCTCGCTCCTACAGGGGGTGGGGCGATGGCGTGGAGTATCGGGATAATCACCGGAATCCAGATGCACAAACCCCGGCACGGGGCCGGGGTTTGTGGTGTTTCCGAAGAGCTTACACCAGCGCAGCAATCGCCGCGTTGAGGGTGGCGCTCGGACGCATGGCCTTGCTGATCAGCTCGGCATCGGCGTGGTAGTAACCACCGATATCCACTGGCTTGCCCTGGACGGCGTTGAGTTCGGCAACGATGGTCGCCTCGTTCTCGGTCAGGGTCTTGGCCAACTGGGTGAACTGGCCTTGCAGCGCAGTGTCTTCGCTCTGGGCGGCCAGGGCTTGAGCCCAGTACAGCGCCAGGTAGAAGTGGCTGCCGCGGTTGTCGATGTTGCCGACTTTACGCGATGGCGACTTGTTGTTGTCGAGGAACTGGCCAGTGGCCTGGTCCAGGGTCTTCGACAGCACCAGGGCTTTCGGGTTGTTGTAGTTCACGCCCAGGTGTTCCAGGGACGCGGCCAGGGCCAGGAATTCACCCAGGGAGTCCCAGCGCAGGAAGTTCTCTTCCACCAGTTGCTGAACGTGTTTCGGTGCCGAACCGCCGGCGCCGGTTTCGAACAGACCGCCGCCATTCATCAGCGGAACGATCGACAGCATCTTGGCGCTGGTGCCCAGTTCCATGATCGGGAACAGGTCGGTCAGGTAGTCGCGCAGCACGTTACCGGTGACCGAGATGGTGTCCTTGCCTTCGCGGGTGCGGGCCAGGGTGAACTTCATCGCGTCGACCGGCGACATGATCTGGATATCCAGGCCAGTGGTGTCGTGGTCCTTGAGGTAGGCCTGGACCTTCTCGATCACCACGCCATCGTGGGCGCGCAGCGGGTCCAGCCAGAAAATGGCCGGGGTGCTGCTGGCGCGGGCACGGTTGACGGCCAGTTTGACCCAGTCCTGGATCGGCGCGTCTTTGGTCTGGCACATGCGGAAGATGTCGCCGGCTTCCACGGTTTGTTCCAGCAGGACGCGACCGGTGTTGTCGGAAACCCGAACCACGCCGTTGGTCTTGATCTGGAAGGTCTTGTCGTGGGAACCGTACTCTTCGGCTTTTTTCGCCATCAGGCCGACGTTCGGCACGCTGCCCATGGTGGTTGGGTCGAAGGCGCCGTGTTGCTTGCAGTCTTCGATCACCGCCTGGTAGATGGTGGCGTAGCAGCGATCCGGGATCACGGCCTTGGTGTCGTGCAGCTGGCCGTCAGTGCCCCACATTTTGCCGGAGTCACGGATCATGGCTGGCATCGAGGCGTCGACGATGACGTCGCTCGGCACGTGCAGGTTGGTGATGCCTTTGTCGGAGTTGACCATGGCCAACGCCGGACGGGCGGCGTAGACCGCCTGGATGTCGGCTTCGATCTGCGCCTGCTGCTCGGCCGGCAGGGCCTTGATGCGGGCGTACAGGTCGCCGATGCCGTTGTTCAGGTTGAAGCCGATCTGCTCCAGCACTTCAGCGTGCTTGGCCAGGGCGTCCTTGTAGAACTCGGCAACGATCTGGCCGAACATGATCGGGTCGGAGACCTTCATCATGGTGGCTTTCAGGTGAACCGACAGCAGCACGCCTTGTTGCTTGGCGTCTTCGATTTCAGCGGCGATGAAGCTGCGCAGGGCGTTCTTGCTCAGTACGGCGCAATCGAGGATCTCGCCAGCTTGTACGCTGGTTTTCTCTTTCAGGACGCTGGCAGTGCCGTCCTGGGCGATCAGCTCGATCTTGACGCTACCGGCAGCCTCGATCAGGGCGGCTTTTTCGCTGCCGTAGAAGTCGCCGTTGCTCATGTGAGCGACGTGGGACTTGGAGTCGGCAGCCCAGGCGCCCATTTTGTGCGGGTGCTTGCGAGCGTAGTTCTTGACCGACAGCGGCGCGCGGCGGTCGGAGTTGCCTTCGCGCAGAACCGGGTTCACGGCGCTGCCCTTGATTTTGTCGTAGCGGGCGCGAGCTTCTTTCTCGGCGTCGTTGCTGACGGTTTCCGGGTAGTCCGGGATGTTGAAGCCCTGGGCTTGCAGTTCCTTGATCGCGGCCTGCAGTTGTGGAACCGAGGCGCTGATGTTCGGCAGCTTGATGATGTTGGCTTCGGGGGTGATGGCCAGCTCGCCCAGTTCGGCGAGGTGATCCGGCACGGCCTTGGCGCCCAGTTGTTCCGGGAAGCTTGAGAGAATGCGTCCGGCCAGCGAGATATCGCGGGTTTCCACGGCGATATCAGCCGAAGCGGTAAAGGCCTCTACGATAGGCAACAGTGAATAGGTGGCGAGGGCAGGGGCTTCGTCGGTGAAGGTGTAGATGATCTTCGAACGGTTGGGCATATTCGGATTAACTCTCTCTTTGCTAAAGCATGCGCAGAAACTCGAGATGCGCCGGGTAAGCGCGTTCGTTCAAAAGTCATCCATGAGCCGAATGTCGAGGTTTCTTCGCGCGCGGTGATGTTGGGTGCATCAGTCGAGCATCAAGCGGTCGGATTGCTATAACAACCCGGCTTTTTCGGGCGGAAAGTCTCGTTGTAGAGAGGTCGGCCGGCGTGACCCAATGGTCAGCGGCGCGATTATACATAGGTTGCTGGCAAAACGCCGATGCTTCATAAGCGACTACACTCGTCCATTGGTCTAAAGGTCGCAGGGCAGTCTGTGGCGAGGTGTCGCAAGCAGTGCTCGACTTTGGCGCTTTTAGCTTTGACTTCAAGCTTGTAGGCCGCGAATTCGAGGTTTTTCGCGGCAGATGAGTCGGGTGTGAGGTTCCCAGGCGCAAGCACCTGGGGTACGCTCGAACGCAGCCAGATGTTCAATCCATAGATGGAGTTCAACATGGGATACAAGAAGATTCAGGTTCCGGCCGTCGGCGACAAGATCACCGTCAATCCAGACCATTCTCTCAATGTTCCTGACAACCCGATCATCCCCTTCATCGAAGGCGATGGTATTGGCGTCGATATCAGCCCGGTGATGATCAAGGTCGTCGACGCGGCGGTACACAAGGCCTACGGCGGCAAGCGCAAGATCTCCTGGATGGAAGTCTTTGCCGGCGAGAAGGCCACCCAGGTCTATGACCAGGACACCTGGCTGCCCCAGGAAACCCTGGACGCGGTCAAGGACTACGTGGTTTCCATCAAGGGTCCGCTGACCACTCCGGTCGGCGGCGGTATCCGTTCGCTGAACGTGGCCCTGCGTCAGCAACTCGACCTGTATGTCTGCCTGCGCCCGGTGCGCTGGTTCGAAGGCGTGCCCAGCCCGGTGAAGAAGCCTGGCGATGTCGACATGACGATCTTTCGTGAGAACTCCGAAGACATCTATGCCGGTATCGAATGGAAGGCCGGCTCGCCGGAAGCGATCAAGGTCATCAAGTTCCTGAAGGAAGAAATGGGCGTGACCAAGATCCGTTTCGACCAGGACTGCGGGATCGGCGTCAAGCCGGTGTCGAAAGAGGGCACCCAACGCCTGGCGCGCAAGGCCCTGCAATATGTCGTCGATAACGATCGCCAGTCGCTGACCATTGTGCACAAAGGCAACATCATGAAGTTCACCGAGGGTGCCTTCAAGGAGTGGGCCTACGAAGTGGCGGCCGAAGAATTCGGTGCGACCCTTCTCGATGGCGGTCCGTGGATGCAGTTCAAGAACCCGAAAACCGGCCGCAACGTCGTGGTCAAGGACGCCATCGCCGATGCCATGCTCCAGCAGATCCTGCTGCGTCCGGCCGAGTACGACGTGATCGCGACCCTGAACCTGAACGGTGACTACCTGTCCGACGCCCTGGCCGCCGAAGTGGGCGGTATCGGTATCGCGCCGGGGGCCAACCTGTCCGACACCGTGGCGATGTTCGAAGCGACCCACGGCACCGCGCCCAAGTACGCCGGCAAGGACCAGGTCAACCCCGGTTCGCTGATCCTGTCCGCGGAAATGATGCTGCGACACATGGGCTGGACCGAAGCGGCCGATCTGATCATCAAGGGCACCAATGGCGCCATCGGCGCGAAAACCGTGACCTATGACTTCGAACGTCTGATGGACGGAGCGACACTGGTGTCGTCCTCCGGTTTTGGCGATGCGCTGATCAAGCACATGTAAATCGACCGACGGTAAACGAAAACGCCCGGCCCAAGTGATTGGACCGGGCGTTTCGTTATTCTGAAAGCGTCTGCTTTCAGGCTCTTGCCGTTTCCGCGGGGGCTTGCGCTCCGACGTTCTGCGGCTTTGTCGCGGGCGCTGCGGCGGTCACGAGTTGCCGTATGTTGACCGCATGCAGGCCTTTGGGCCCCTGGATGATCTCAAAGCTTACTGCCTGGCCAGCCTTAAGGGTTTTGTAGCCATCCATCTGGATGGCCGAGTAATGGGCGAACAAGTCTTCATTTTTGCCTTCTTCAATGATGAAGCCGTAGCCCTTGGCATTGTTGAGCCACTTGACTTTACCACTCAGCATGCTCATATCCCTCTGCAAACGACCCCATCACTGGAGTATCATCCAGTTCATCCTTCACTGCGTGAACCAGAAAAACGGTTGACGGTATGGACCTTTATTACCCACTGTGGGCTCTATTGGTTGTAACACCGTTTTGCCGATAGTCAAGGTGGCCTGGCGGGTCAGTGTTGAAATCTGTCCGAAGTGCCCCCATCACTGCAATTGCTCAACTGACGAACCTTTCTTTCCATGCATGCAATCAGCCAGATTCGACTAACATTCAATCAGGATCGCCCGGATTCCCACGACGACGATTCCGCGGGTGTTGCAGTACAGGAATCCAAGCCCGCGCTGCAGGCGCCACCGATGTACAAGGTGGTTTTGTTCAACGATGACTACACACCGATGGATTTCGTCGTCGAAGTGCTCGAGGTGTTTTTTAACCTGAATCGCGAGCTGGCGACCAAGGTCATGCTGGCCGTTCACACAGAAGGACGGGCAGTATGTGGAGTGTTTACCCGCGACATCGCCGAGACCAAGGCCATGCAGGTCAACCAATACGCCAGGGAAAGCCAGCATCCGCTACTCTGTGAAATCGAGAAGGACGGTTAATGCCGACCACTTGGGTATGAGGTGAACTATGTTAAACCGCGAACTCGAAGTCACCCTCAATCTTGCCTTCAAGGAGGCTCGCTCGAAACGTCATGAATTCATGACCGTCGAGCACCTGCTGTTGGCCCTTTTGGATAATGAGGCTGCCGCCACCGTCCTGCGTGCCTGTGGCGCCAATCTCGATAAACTCAAGCACGACCTGCAGGAGTTCATCGACTCCACCACGCCGCTGATCCCCGTCCATGACGAAGATCGTGAAACCCAGCCAACCCTGGGCTTCCAGCGTGTCCTGCAACGTGCTGTCTTCCATGTGCAGAGTTCCGGTAAGCGTGAAGTGACGGGCGCCAACGTGCTGGTCGCGATCTTCAGCGAACAGGAAAGCCAGGCGGTCTTCCTGCTCAAGCAGCAAAGCGTTGCACGTATCGATGTCGTCAACTACATCGCCCATGGCATCTCCAAGGTGCCCGGGCACGGCGATCACTCCGAAGGCGAGCAAGATATGCAGGACGAAGAGGGCGGTGAGTCTTCATCTTCAGGCAATCCGCTGGACGCTTATGCCAGCAATCTGAACGAACTGGCGCGCCAGGGTCGTATCGATCCGCTGGTGGGGCGTGAGCTGGAAGTCGAGCGCGTGGCGCAGATCCTGGCGCGTCGGCGCAAGAACAACCCGCTGCTGGTGGGTGAGGCGGGCGTGGGCAAGACAGCCATCGCCGAAGGCCTGGCCAAACGCATTGTCGACAACCAGGTGCCGGACCTGCTGGCGAACAGCGTGGTCTACTCCCTCGACCTCGGTGCGCTGCTGGCCGGTACCAAATACCGTGGCGATTTCGAGAAGCGCTTCAAGGCGTTGCTCGGCGAGCTGAAAAAACGTCCGCAGGCAATCCTGTTCATCGACGAAATCCACACCATCATCGGTGCGGGTGCTGCTTCCGGCGGCGTCATGGATGCCTCGAACCTGCTCAAGCCGTTGCTTTCCTCGGGTGATATCCGCTGCATCGGTTCGACCACCTTCCAGGAATTCCGTGGCATCTTCGAGAAGGACCGTGCCCTGGCGCGGCGCTTCCAGAAGGTCGATGTGTCCGAACCTTCGGTGGAAGACACCATCGGTATCCTGCGCGGCCTGAAAGGGCGTTTCGAGCAGCACCACAACATCGAGTACAGCGATGAGGCCCTGCGCGCCGCCGCCGAACTGGCGTCGCGTTATATCAATGATCGGCACATGCCGGACAAGGCCATCGACGTGATCGACGAGGCTGGTGCCTATCAGCGCCTGCAACCAGTCGAAAAACGCGTCAAACGCATCGAGGTGCCTCAGGTCGAGGACATCGTGGCGAAGATCGCGCGGATTCCGCCAAAACACGTCACCAGCTCCGACAAGGAACTGCTGCGTAACCTGGAGCGCGACCTGAAGCTGACCGTGTTTGGTCAGGATGCGGCCATCGACTCGCTGTCGACCGCCATCAAACTGTCCCGTGCCGGCTTGAAGTCGCCGGACAAACCGGTCGGTTCGTTCCTGTTCGCCGGTCCCACTGGTGTCGGCAAGACCGAAGCGGCGCGGCAACTGGCCAAGGCGATGGGCATCGAACTGGTGCGCTTCGACATGTCCGAGTACATGGAGCGGCATACCGTTTCGCGTCTGATCGGTGCGCCTCCGGGCTATGTCGGTTTCGACCAGGGCGGTCTGCTGACCGAAGCCATCACCAAGCAACCGCATTGCGTGCTGCTGCTCGATGAAATCGAGAAGGCCCACCCGGAAGTCTTCAACCTGCTGCTGCAGGTGATGGACCACGGGACCCTGACCGACAACAACGGGCGCAAGGCGGACTTCCGCAACGTGATCGTGATCATGACCACCAACGCCGGTGCCGAGACTGCGGCGCGTGCCTCCATCGGCTTCGCGCATCAGGATCACTCCTCCGATGCCATGGAAGTGATCAAGAAGAGCTTCACGCCGGAGTTCCGCAACCGTCTGGACACCATTATCCAGTTTGGTCGCCTCAGCCATGAGGTCATCAAGAGTGTGGTGGACAAGTTCCTTACCGAGCTTCAGGCGCAGCTGGAAGACAAGCGTGTTCAGCTGGAAGTCACCGATGCGGCCCGCAGCTGGCTGGCGGAGGGTGGTTACGACGCCGCGATGGGCGCACGCCCAATGGCGCGTCTGATCCAGGACAAGATCAAGCGGCCATTGGCCGAAGAGATCCTGTTTGGCGAGTTGTCCGACCATGGCGGTGTGGTGCACATCGACATCAAGGATGGCGAGCTGACCTTCGAGTTCGAAACCACGGCTGAAATGGCTTGATGTAAGCCTGCAAGACACAACAAAGGCGCCTTCTGGCGCCTTTGTTGTGTCTGTGATTTTGAAAGCACCGAGTCTCCTGTGGGAGCCGGCTTGCCGGCGATGGCGTCCCTGAGATCAATGCGGGATTCAAGGGCCCCATCGCCGGCAAGCCGGCTCCTACAAAAGAGGCGCGTCAGTCCCTAAAATGTGCACAAACAAAAACGCCCGGCAGTGCCGGGCGTTTTTGTATCGACTTGCTTAGCGAGCGCGGTAAGTGATGCGCCCTTTGCTCAAGTCGTAGGGCGTCAGCTCGACGCGCACTTTGTCACCGGTAAGAATACGAATGTAGTTCTTGCGCATCTTTCCGGAGATATGCGCGGTTACGACGTGCCCATTTTCCAATTCCACGCGAAACATGGTATTCGGCAGGGTGTCGACGACAGTGCCTTCCATTTCGAAGCTGTCTTCTTTCGACATGCAGTAAAGCCCTCGGTGTCCAGTGAATGGCCCGGTGCAACTGCGCCAGGCAAAAGCGGCGTGCATTGTGCCCGAAAAAGGGGGTTCACGCCAAGGGGTTAGTACCTGCCTGGAAAATACAGTTCAATTCAGGCAGGGCCGATGACTTAGCTGAGGGTGACCCAGCGCTGATTGATCAGCAGTTCGATCGGTCGATATTGGGTCTTGTAGTTCATCTTCTTGCAGTTCTTGATCCAATAGCCAAGGTAGACCGCCTCCAGCCCCAGCCGCTGCGCTTCGCCGATCTGCCAGAGGATCGCGTAGCGCCCCAGGCTGCGACGCTCTTCAGCGGGCTCGTAGAAGGTGTAGACCGCGGACAGGCCGTTGGGCAGAAGGTCGGTGACGGCCACGGCCAGCAGGCGCCCTTCCAGGCGGAATTCATAAAAGCGTGAGAACGGCAGGTCGCGCACCAGAAAAGTGGAAAACTGGTCGCGACTGGGTGGGAACATGTCGCCATCGGCGTGGCGCTGTTCGATGTAGCGTTGGTACAGGTCGAAGTATTCCTCGCTGAACTCCGGCTTGACTGCCTTGACCTTGAGCTCGGTGTTGCGCTTGAGGATGCGTTTCTGCTGGCGATCGGGCTGGAACTGCGCCACGGGAATGCGCGCCGGCACGCAGGCGTTGCAGTTCTGGCAGTGTGGCCGGTACAGGTGGTCGCCACTACGACGGAAGCCCATTTCCGACAGGTCTGCGTAGACATGCACATCCATGGGCTGGCTAGGGTCGAGGAACAGCGTGGTCGCCTGCTCTTCGGGCAGATAACTGCAAGAGTGGGGTTGAGTGGCATAAAACTTCAAGCGCGCCAGCTCGGTCATGATCGACCCTCGGAATAAACTTTCAATTGCGTTCAATCAAGTGTAAGCCAGCCTGGGAAAAGACGCCTAGGCGCTGTGTGAAGGTTACCTGAACGTAGTAGGTCAAGGCAGCCAGGTCGCGCTGTTGGGTTGGTCCAGGTGTTCGCTCAGGTAGCGGGCAAAGTCGTCGCGGGGAATGGCCCGGGCGCCCAGGCTGTGCAGGTGGTCGGTGGGCATCTGGCAGTCGATCAGGACAAAACCCGAGGCCTTGAGGTGCCGGACCAGGGTGGCGAAGCCGAATTTCGAGGCGTTGTCGGCACGGCTGAACATGGATTCGCCGAAAAACAACTGACCCATGGCCAGGCCGTAGAGGCCTCCCACCAGCTGATCGTTGTCCCAGACCTCCACCGAGTGGGCGAAACCGCGCTCATGCAACTGCAAGTAGGCGTTTTGCATGGCTTCGGTGATCCAGGTGCCGTCGGCGTAGGTGCGTGGAGCGGCGCAGGCGCGGATCACGGCGGCGAAGTCCTGGTCGAAGGTGACCTGGTAGCGTTGCTGGCGCAGCAGCTTGTTCAGGCTGCGGGACACGTGCAATTCGTCGGGAAACAGCACGGTGCGTGGGTCCGGCGACCACCAGAGGATCGGTTGGCCTTCGGAAAACCAGGGGAAACAGCCATGGCGGTAGGCCTGGATCAGCCGGTCGGCGGACAGATCGCCGCCGGCGGCCAGCAGGCCATTGGGTTCGCGCATGGCCTTGGCCAGGGGCGGGAAGCTCAGGGAGTTGCGTTGTAACCAGGTCAGCATCAGTTATCGTCCAGGAATTTCTCGGCATCCAGTGCCGCCATGCAGCCGGCGCCGGCGGAGGTAACGGCCTGGCGATAGACATGGTCGGCCACATCGCCTGCGGCGAACACCCCGGGGATTTCCGTCGCCGTGGCATTGCCCTCGTTGCCGCCCTGTACCCGCAGGTAGCCGTTGTGCATGCTCAACTGACCTTCGAACAAATCGGTATTGGGTTTGTGCCCGATGGCGATAAACACCCCGGTCAGCGCCAGTTCGCGGGTTTCGCCGGTGTCGCTGTGGCGCAGGCGGGCACCGGTGACGCCACTGGCATCGCCCAGCACTTCATCCAGGTTCTCGTTCCAGTGCAGGCGGATATTACCGTTGGCGGCTTTCTCGAAGAGCTTGTCCTGGAGGATCTTCTCCGAACGCAGCTTGTCCCGGCGATGCACCAGGTGCACTTCCTTGGCGATATTGGCCAGGTACAGGGCTTCCTCGACTGCGGTATTGCCGCCGCCGACCACCGCCACCACCTGGTTGCGGTAAAAGAATCCGTCACAGGTCGCGCAGGCCGAGACGCCCTTGCCGGCAAAGGCTTCCTCGGACGGCAGGCCCAGGTATTGCGCCGAGGCGCCGGTGGCGATAATCAAGGCATCGCAGGTGTAGATACCGCTGTCGCCCTCGAGGATAAAGGGTCGCTGCTGCAACTTGGCGGTGTGAATGTGGTCATAGACGATCTCGGTGTCGAAACGCTCGGCATGCTTTTGCATGCGCTCCATCAACACCGGGCCGGTCAGGCCTTCGACGTCGCCGGGCCAGTTATCGACTTCGGTGGTGGTGGTCAGTTGACCACCGGCTTGCAGGCCGGTAATGACCAAAGGCTTGAGGTTGGCGCGGGCGGCATAAACCGCGGCACTGTAACCGGCCGGGCCGGAACCCAGGATGATCAGGCGTGAATGCTTGGTTGCGCTCATAAAACACCTCATAAGCCTTTGTCACAAAAGAGAATGCGTGCTCAAATTGAACCGCGTGAAAAGTGCTGTCGGTTATGCTACACCCATGCGGTGACAGCGTGGCATCGGGCGGACAAATCCGTACAATGCCGGTTATGTAATGAAGCAGTGAATCATTTTGAAGAAATCCACCGCCACACCCTCTAAAGCAGTCGTTCCGCTCTGGCGGCAGCAGCTGCATTATCGCCTCAAGGAAGGTGCGCTGATCGCTATCGGCGCGTTGTGCCTGTTCCTGATGATGGCTTTGCTGACCTATGGCAAGGACGATCCGGGCTGGAGCCACAACAGCAAGATCGATAACGTGCAGAACTTCGGTGGTCCCGCCGGTTCCTACAGCGCCGACATCCTGTTCATGGTGCTGGGTTATTTCGCCTATGTGTTCCCCTTGCTGCTGGCAATCAAGACCTACCAGATCTTTCGTCAACGCCATGAACCCTGGCAATGGAGCGGCTGGCTGTTTTCCTGGCGGCTGATCGGCCTGGTGTTCCTGGTGCTGTCCGGCGCCGCGCTGGCCCATATCCATTTCCATCAGCCCTTCGGCCTGCCGGCAGGGGCGGGTGGTGCCCTGGGCGAAAGCCTCGGCAACCTGGCGAAAAACGCCCTGAACATCCAGGGCAGCACGCTGCTGTTCATCGCCTTGTTCCTGTTTGGCCTGACGGTGTTCACCGATCTGTCCTGGTTCAAGGTCATGGACGTCACCGGCAAGATCACCCTGGACCTGTTCGAACTCTTCCAGGGCGCACTGAACCGCTGGTGGTCGTCCCGGGTCGAGCGCAAGCAACTGGTGGCGCAACTGCGTGAGGTCGACGACCGTGTTCACGAAGTGGTGGCGCCAAGCGTTCCTGACAAACGCGAGCAGGCCAAGGTCAAGGAGCGCCTGATCGAACGCGAGCAGGCCCTCAGCAAGCACATGTCCGAACGCGAGAAGCAGGTGCCGCCGGTGATTGCCCCGGCGCCGGTGAAACCGCCGCAGCCGAGCAAGCGCGTGGAGAAAGAGAAACAGGCGCCGTTGTTTGTCGACAGCGCCGTGGAGGGCACCTTGCCGCCGATCTCGATCCTTGATCCGGCGGAAAAGAAACAGCTCAACTACTCGCCGGAATCCCTGGCGGCCGTCGGCCACCTGCTGGAAATCAAGCTCAAGGAATTCGGCGTCGAGGTCACGGTGGACTCCATCCATCCAGGCCCGGTGATTACCCGTTATGAGATTCAACCGGCAGCGGGGGTGAAGGTCAGCCGGATCTCCAACCTGGCCAAGGACCTGGCGCGCTCCCTGGCGGTGACCAGTGTGCGGGTGGTGGAAGTCATTCCCGGCAAGACCACCGTGGGCATCGAGATCCCCAACGAGGACCGGCAGATCGTGCGGTTCTCCGAGGTGCTGTCGACCCCCGAGTACGACAACTTCAAATCGCCGGTGACCCTGGCCCTGGGCCATGACATTGGCGGGCGTCCGGTCATCACTGACCTGGCGAAGATGCCGCACCTGCTGGTGGCCGGTACCACCGGTTCCGGTAAGTCGGTGGGCGTGAACGCGATGATCCTGTCGATCCTGTTCAAATCCGGCCCGGAAGACGCCAAGCTGATCATGATCGACCCGAAAATGCTCGAGCTGTCGATCTACGAAGGCATTCCGCACCTGCTTTGCCCGGTGGTCACCGACATGAAGGACGCCGCCAACGCCCTGCGCTGGAGCGTCGCCGAGATGGAGCGACGCTACAAGCTGATGGCGAAGATGGGCGTGCGTAACCTGTCGGGCTTCAATGCTAAGGTCAAGGAAGCCCAGGATGCCGGCACGCCCCTGACCGACCCGCTGTACAACCGCGAAAGCATCCACGATGAAGCGCCGCTGCTGAGCAAGTTGCCGACCATTGTTGTGGTGGTCGACGAATTCGCCGACATGATGATGATCGTCGGCAAGAAGGTCGAAGAACTGATCGCCCGTATCGCCCAGAAAGCCCGGGCCGCCGGTATTCACCTGATTCTCGCGACCCAGCGGCCCTCGGTGGACGTGATCACCGGCCTGATCAAGGCCAACATCCCGACCCGCATGGCGTTCCAGGTATCGAGCAAGATCGACTCGCGGACCATCATCGACCAGGGCGGCGCCGAGCAATTGCTTGGTCACGGTGACATGCTCTACATGCCGCCGGGCACCAGCCTGCCGATTCGTGTGCACGGCGCTTTTGTTTCCGACGATGAGGTCCACCGGGTGGTGGAAGCCTGGAAACTGCGCGGCGCGCCGGAATACAACGACGACATCCTCAACGGCGTCGAAGAGGCCGGCAGCGGCTTCGATGGCGGCAGCGGTGGTGGCGACGGCGACGATGCGGAAACCGACGCGCTCTACGACGAAGCGGTACAGTTCGTCCTGGAAAGCCGCCGGGCCTCGATTTCCGCGGTCCAGCGCAAGCTGAAGATCGGCTACAACCGGGCCGCCCGCATGATCGAGTCCATGGAAATGGCCGGGGTCGTGACCGCGATGAACACCAACGGCTCGCGTGAAGTACTCGCCCCCGGGCCGTCACGCGACTGATTCGTGCCGCGTGGGTTCACGCGGCGCGCCCTTTCAACGAGTTCAATGAGGATTCCCATGCGTTTTATCCGCATGCTGTTGCTGCCGGCTCTGGCCCTGACCACGCTGTCGGCCCACGCCGATCCGAAGGACGTGGCGCGTCTGACCCAATTGCTCGAAAATTCCCAGACCCTGACCGCGCATTTCTCGCAGTTGACCCTGGACGGCGGCGGTACCCAGCTTCAGGAAACCGCTGGCGAGATGACCCTCAAGCGCCCAGGCCTGTTCTACTGGCACACCGATGCGCCGCAGGAGCAGACCATGATCTCCGACGGCCAGAAAGTTACCCTCTGGGACCCGGACCTGGAACAGGTCACCATCAAGAAGCTCGACCTGCGCCTGACCCAGACCCCGGCCCTGTTGCTCTCCGGTGATGTGTCCAAGATCAGCGAAAGCTTCGACATCAGCGCCAAGGAAGCCGGCGGGGTGATTGATTTCGTCCTAAAACCGAAAACCAAGGACACCCTGTTCGACAGCCTGCGCCTGTCGTTCCGTAACGGCCTGATCAACGACATGCAACTGGTCGACAGCGTCGGTCAACGCACCAACCTGCTGTTCACCGGGGTCAAGGCCAACGAACCCATCGACGCCGCCAAGTTCAAGTTCGCCATCCCCAAGGGTGCGGACGTGATCCAGGAATAAGAGGTTTCAGACGCCCGCCATGGACCTGTTCAGCCGTGCCCCGATTGCCCAGCCCCTGGCCGCCCGTTTACGTGCGGCCAACCTGGATGAGTACGTCGGCCAGGAGCACCTGCTGGCTCGTGGCAAGCCGTTGCGTGAAGCCCTCGAGCAGGGTGCGCTGCACTCGATGATCTTCTGGGGCCCGCCGGGGGTCGGCAAGACCACCCTGGCGCGGCTGCTGGCGGAAGTTTCGGACGCTCACTTCGAAACCGTCTCGGCGGTGTTGGCTGGGGTCAAGGAGATCCGCCAGGCGGTGGAAATCGCCAAGCAACAGGCCGGCCAGTACGGCAAGCGGACCATCCTGTTCGTCGACGAAGTGCACCGCTTCAACAAGTCCCAGCAGGACGCCTTCTTGCCCTACGTGGAAGACGGCACGCTGATCTTTATCGGCGCCACCACCGAAAACCCCTCGTTCGAACTGAATAACGCCTTGCTCTCCCGGGCGCGGGTCTATGTGCTGAAAAGCCTCGACGAAGCGGCCCTGAACAAGCTGGTGCAGCGCGCGCTGAGCGAAGAGCGTGGGCTCGGCAAGCGTCAGCTGAGCCTGGGTGACGAAGGCTTCAAGATGCTCCTGTCGGCTGCGGACGGCGACGGTCGGCGGCTGCTCAACCTGTTGGAAAATGCCTCGGACCTGGCCGAAGACGGCGAAGAGATCGGTGTCGAGCTGCTGCAAAGCCTGCTCGGTGATACCCGTCGGCGTTTCGACAAGGGCGGCGAGGCGTTCTACGACCAGATTTCCGCCTTGCACAAGTCGGTGCGCGGCTCCAACCCCGACGGTGCGCTGTACTGGTTCGCGCGCATGCTCGACGGCGGCTGCGATCCGCTCTACCTGGCGCGCCGGGTGGTGCGCATGGCCAGCGAAGATATCGGCAACGCCGACCCGCGCGCCCTTAGCCTGTGCCTCGCGGCCTGGGATGTGCAGGAGCGTCTCGGCAGCCCCGAAGGCGAGTTGGCGGTGGCCCAGGCCATCACCTACCTGGCTTGCGCGCCGAAAAGCAACGCCGTCTATATGGGCTTCAAGGCCGCCATGCGCAGCGCCGCTGAACATGGCTCACTGGAAGTGCCGTTGCACCTGCGCAATGCACCGACCAAGTTGATGAAGCAATTGGGTTACGGCGACGAATACCGCTACGCCCATGACGAACCCGACGCCTATGCGGCGGGCGAGGACTATTTTCCCGAAGAACTGGAACCCCAGCCGTTCTACCAGCCGGTGCCACGTGGGCTGGAATTGAAGATCGGCGAAAAGCTCAATCACCTGGCGGCCCTCGACCGCAATAGCCCGAAACAACGGAGAAAACCTTGATCCGCACCGTCCTTGCCGTCTCCGTCGCCGGTATTATCGGCACCCTGGTGCGCTTCGCCACCGGCAACCTGATCAACGCCAATTGGCCGCGGCACTTCTATACCGCGACATTGGCCGTTAATATCGTGGGCTGCCTGGTGATTGGCGTGCTCTACGGCTTGTTTTTGCTGCGCCCCGAGGTGCCGATTGAGATCCGCGCCGGTTTGATCGTGGGATTTGTCGGCGGCCTGACCACATTTTCATCTTTTTCACTGGATACGGTGCGCCTGCTGGAAAGCGGGCAGGTGCTGATTGCCCTGGGCTATGCGGCCCTCAGCGTATTCGGCGGGCTGCTCGCGACCTGGGCCGGCCTGTCCTTGACCAAACTCTGATAACGAGAAACCGACATGCTCGATTCCAAACTGTTACGTAGCAACCTTCAGGACGTAGCGGATCGTCTGGCCTCCCGTGGCTTCAGCCTTGATGTTGCCCGCATCGAAGCGCTGGAAAACCAGCGCAAGGTGGTACAGACCCGCACTGAACAATTGCAGGCCGAGCGCAATGCGGTTTCCAAGAGTATCGGTCAGGCCAAACAGCGCGGCGAAGACATCGCGCCGCTGATGGCCAGTGTTGAAACCATGGGGACCGAGTTGAGCGAAGGCAAGGTCGCGCTGGACGCGATCCAGGTCGAGCTGGATTCGATCCTGCTGAGCTTGCCGAACCTGCCCCACGAGTCCGTACCGGTGGGTGCCGACGAAGAAGGCAACGTCGAAGTCCGCCGTTGGGGCACGCCGACCGCATTCGACTTCCCGATCCAGGACCACGTGGCCCTGGGCGAGAAGTTCGGCTGGCTGGATTTTGAAACCGCCGCCAAGCTGTCCGGCGCGCGTTTCGCCTTGTTGCGCGGCCCGATTGCCCGCCTGCACCGCGCCCTGGCGCAGTTCATGATCAACCTGCACATCAACGAGCACGGCTATGAAGAGGCCTACACGCCTTATCTGGTCCAGGCGCCGGCGTTGCAGGGCACCGGCCAGCTGCCGAAGTTCGAGGAAGACCTGTTCAAGATCAGCCGCGAAGGCGAAGCCGATCTGTACCTGATCCCGACGGCCGAAGTGTCGCTGACCAACATCGTGTCCGGCGAAATCGTCGATCCGAAATTGCTGCCACTGAAGTTCGTCGCCCACACGCCGTGCTTTCGCAGCGAAGCCGGCGCGTCGGGCCGTGACACCCGCGGCATGATCCGCCAGCACCAGTTCGACAAGGTCGAGATGGTCCAGGTCGTCGAGCCGTCGACTTCCATGCAAGCCCTGGAAGGCCTGACTGCCAACGCCGAGAAGGTCCTGCAACTGCTGGGCTTGCCGTACCGCGTTCTGGCCCTGTGCACCGGCGATATGGGTTTCAGCGCCGTGAAGACCTACGACCTGGAAGTCTGGGTGCCGAGCCAGGACAAATACCGTGAAATCTCGTCGTGCTCCAACTGCGGCGATTTCCAGGCCCGTCGCATGCAAGCGCGTTTCCGCAACCCGGAAACCGGCAAGCCTGAGCTGGTGCACACCTTGAACGGCTCCGGCCTGGCCGTGGGTCGTACCCTGGTGGCGGTGCTGGAAAACTACCAGCAGGCCGACGGTTCGATCCGTGTGCCGGAAGTGCTCAAGCCGTACATGGGCGGCATTGAGGTCATCGGCTAAATGGAATTTCTGCCGCTGTTCCACAACCTGCGGGGCCGCCGTGTGCTGGTGGTTGGCGGGGGGGAGATTGCCTTGCGCAAATCCCGCCTGCTGGCTGATGCCGGTGCTGTGCTGCGGGTTGTCGCGCCCGAGATCGAGGACCAGCTGCGTGAGCTGGTCAGCGGCAGCGGCGGCGAGTTGCTGCTACGGGGTTATCTCGAGTCTGATCTCGATGGTTGCGGGCTGATTATTGCCGCCACTGACGACGAACCCCTCAATGCGCAGGTTTCGGCGGATGCCCATCGGCGCTGCGTGCCGGTCAATGTGGTGGACGCGCCGGCCTTGTGCAGCGTGATCTTCCCGGCGATTGTCGACCGTTCGCCATTGATCATCGCGGTCTCCAGCGGCGGCGATGCGCCGGTGCTGGCGCGCTTGATCCGCGCCAAGTTGGAAACCTGGATTCCCTCGACCTACGGTCAACTGGCCGGTTTGGCGGCGCGTTTCCGCAGCCAGGTCAAAGGCCTGTTTCCGGGTGTGCAACAGCGTCGGGCGTTTTGGGAAGACGTATTCCAGGGCCCAATCGCCGACCGGCAACTGGCCGGGCAGGGCGCTGAAGCCGAGCGCCTGCTGCGGGAGAAAATCAACGGTGCGGCACCGAATGCGCCGGGTGAGGTGTATCTGGTGGGGGCGGGTCCGGGCGATCCGGACCTGCTGACGTTCCGCGCCTTGCGCCTGATGCAACAGGCTGATGTGGTGCTGTATGACCGCCTGGTAGCCCCGGCGATTCTGGAGCTGTGCCGTCGCGATGCGGACCGGATCTATGTCGGCAAGCGTCGCGCCGATCACGCCGTGCCTCAGGACCAGATCAACCAGCAGTTGGTGGACCTGGCGAAACAGGGCAAGCGCGTGCTACGTCTGAAGGGCGGTGATCCGTTTATCTTCGGCCGTGGCGGTGAAGAGATCGAGGAACTGGCGGCCCATGGCATTCCGTTCCAGGTGGTGCCGGGGATCACGGCGGCCAGCGGTTGCTCGGCTTATGCCGGGATTCCGTTGACCCATCGCGATTACGCGCAGTCGGTGCGTTTTGTGACGGGTCACCTGAAGGACGGTTCCACGGATCTGCCCTGGATGGACCTGGTGGCGCCGGCGCAGACCCTGGTGTTCTACATGGGCTTGGTGGGTTTGCCGGTGATCTGTGAGCAGTTGATTGCCCATGGTCGTTCGGCACAGACGCCAGCGGCGTTGATCCAGCAGGGCACCACGAGCAATCAGCGGGTGTTTACTGGCACCTTGGCCAACCTGCCGCAACTGGTGGCGGAGCATGAAGTGCATGCGCCGACCCTGGTGATCGTTGGGGAAGTGGTGCAATTGCGCGAGAAGCTGGCCTGGTTCGAAGGGGCTCAGTCCCAGGTTTGACGCTGAGCCCTACTGTAGGGCCTGGGCTTGATGATGTTTTGCTTTGAAACACCGTCCTGTAGGAGCCGGCTTGCTGGCGATAGCGGCCGATCAGTCGATGCAAGGCTCACCGGCCTCATCGCCAGCAAGCCGGCTCCTACAGGTTTTGCGCCATTTTCAAATGCGGGTTCACACGCCCTCAGCTTTTCCAGACCCCATGCCCCACCAGTCGCTCGCGATCATGCTCGGCCATGAAGTCCTGCGCCGGCCCCTTGGGCACGATCCCGGTGGGATTGATGGTCCGGTGACTGGCGTAGTAATGGTTCTTGATATGGGTAAAGTCCACCGTCTCGGCCACACCCGGCCATTGAAACAACTCCCGCAGCCAGTTCGACAGATTCGGATAATCGGCAATCCGTCGCAGGTTGCATTTGAAGTGGCCGTAGTACACCGCGTCGAAACGGATCAGCGTGGTGAACAGTCGGATATCCGCTTCGGTCAGGTAGGCTCCCGCGAGGTAACGGTTCTCCCCCAGATGCCATTCCAGATGCCTCAGTTCGCCGAACACATCATCGAAGGCGGCTTCATACGCTTCCTGTGACGTGGCGAACCCGGCCCGATAGACACCATTGTTTACCGCCGGATAAATCCGCTCATTCCAGCTGTCGATCAGCGGCCGTAATGCGTCGGGATAGAAATCCAGTCGATTGCCGGTCAACCCATTGAACGCGCTGTTGAACATGCGGATGATTTCCGACGATTCATTGCTGACAATCCGTTGCAACTGCTTGTCCCACAGCACCGGTACGGTCACGCGGCCGGTGTAGTCGAAGGTGTCGGCGGTGTAGCGCTGGTGCATGAAGGTCTGGTTATCGAGCGCATCGCCGCTGGAGCCGTAGGCCTTGTCGAAGGTCCAGCCATTCTCCAGCATCAACCAGCTGACCACCGACACATCGATCAGGCTTTCCAGGCCCTTGAGCTTGCGCAGGATCAAGGTGCGGTGGGCCCATGGACAGGCCAGGGAGACATAAAGGTGATAACGCCCGGCTTCGGCCTTGAAGCCGCCTTCGCCGCTGGGGCCTGGGCGGCCATCGGCGGTCACCCAGTGGCGGCGTTGCGCCTGTTCGCGCTGGAAGGCGCCGTCTTTACTGCTTTCGTACCACTGGTCATGCCAGCGGCCGTCGATCAAAAGGCCCATCGGAAACTCCTCGGCAAGTGTGCTTTGGAGCCCAGTCTAAAGGCCTTAGTTCGAATAAATAGCGCAAACCCTGGGGGTTAATGATCGATTAGATCGATCTATTCCGCGCATCCCAGTAGCGGCGGGCCTGTTCGAAGGCCTGTTCGCGAGGTGTGCCAAGACCGCGCAGGGCCAGAGCCATGGTCGAGATCAGCGCAAGTTGTGGATAGCTGTCCTCGACGTCGCCGCGCCAGATCGCCTTGAGGTGTTCAGGCTCCAGGGTGGCCGGTTTCACATGGCGTTGCTCGGACAGCGCCGGCCATTCCTCGTCCCAGCTTTCACCGCCGGTGGTGCTGTAGAGATGGCTGCTGCTGTCCGGATTGACCTCGATTTCGCCGCCGTCGCCCTTGATCACGATCACCGTATCCCCCAGCAGGCCGCTGGCATCGCGGTGCACCGCCTGGTAGCCGGGATGGAAGATGCTTTGCAGGCCGCAGCGTGCGCCCAATGGATTGAGCAGGCGCGCCAGGGAATGGATCGGTGAACGCAGGCCGAGAATGTTGCGCAGATCGATCATCCGCTGCAACGGCGCGGCCCAGTCGCCCAGAGGCATAAAGGCAATATTGCCCTGGCCGATGGCCTGTTCCACACCCGCCCAATCGCGGCAGAGTGGAATCTGCAGGGTTTCGAGCAACTGCTCGGTGTACAGCCGGCCGGCGGTGTGGGCGCCGCCGCCGTGCATGAAGATCCTGATGCCATTTTGCGCCAGGCACTTGGCGGCCAGCAGGTACCAGGGCAGGTGGCGCTTCTTGCCGGCGTAGCTTGGCCAGTCCAGGTCGATCGCCAGCTTGGGCGCCTGCAGGCGCTCGCGCAGGGCTTCGGTGAAACCGGCGAGTTCCTCCGGGCTTTCTTCCTTGTGGCGCAACAGCATCAGGAAGGCACCGAGCTGGGTGTCCTCGACCTTGCCGTCCAGCAGCATACCCATGGCCTCGCGGGCTTCTTCACGGGTCAGGTTGCGGGCGCCACGCTTGCCTTTGCCGAGGATGCGGACGAACTGGGCAAACGGGTGCTCGGCGGGCGTTTCGGTGATCAACGGGGTGTATTCGGTCATAAGCAATTCGTCGGTTTGGGCAGGCCCGCCAGCTTGGCGGCGAGTTTGGCGGGAGTGCCTTTGAACAAGCGATTGAGGTGCAGGCTGTTGCCTTTCTCGGTGCCCAGCTTCAAAGCGGTGTACTTGATCAGCGGACGGGTCGCGGGGGAGAGCTCGAACTCGCGATAGAAACCCCTCAGCAGTTCAAGGATTTCCCAGTGCTCGGGGCTCAGCTCCAGCTCTTCGCGGGTGGCCAGGGCGGTGGCGACTTCCGGCGACCAGTCGCTCAGTTCGACCAGGTAGCCGTCCTTGTCCAGGGCGATGGCCTGCCCGTTGACGGTCAGCGTGTTCATAGCCAGGTGTTGACCTTGTCGTAACGGATCGACAGTTCGACGAACGCCGGATAGTCAACGCTGGTGGCCCAGGCCGGGCATGCCAGGCCGCGGGCTTGCAGGTCTTCGTCAAGCAGGAACAGGTGCAGCTCAGCAGAGCGTTCTTCCAGCGCCTCAAGCGGCAGGCTGCGCGGTTGCACGGCGTGCACCGCGTCGCCACAGAGCAGCAACGCATCCTCGCTGCCCAGCAGGCGCAGGCAACTGCCCAGGCGACTGTCGGTAAAAGGGGAGTGGGACAACACATGCAAGGTCGACATCAGAGGGTGATCACCTGGTCATAACGGTTAACAAGGGCACTGAGCTGTTCAGCGCTGAGCACCTCAAGGTCCTCGCCGGCGACCTGGGTCGGGAAAATCCCGCGGTCGGCCAGGCTGTCGGCGCAGGCGTAGAGCGCATCGATACCAAACAGCGACAGAGCCTGGAGGTTGGCGGTCAGGTCTTTCTGTTGCAGGGCCTTGGCGTTCTGCCCGGGCATCAGTTGGAACACGCCATCGTCCATGAACAGCAGGCCGATGGGCAGATCGAACGCACCGCCAGCCAACACTATATCCAGCGCTTCGCGGGCGGCCGGGCCGGACCAAGGGGCCTGGCGGCTGATAATCAGCAGGGACTTCGGCATCTCAAGGCCCTCCGAAACAGATCAAGCGGTCAGCGCTTTGCACCGCATCATGTAACTGGCCGAGGCCGGACAAGGCCCAGGGCGCCGTCAGGTTGACCGCCGAGCGTTGATAGCGCTGGGCTTCTTCGTCGTTCAGCACGCCACGGCGCAAGGCCGCCGCGATGCAGACCACGCCATCGAGTTGGTGTTGGCTGACGAAGTCGGCCCATTGCCGGGGCAGATCCTGCTCGTCCTGTGGCGTGACCACACTGCTTGACGCGCTGTGCACGCCGTCTTGATAAAAGAACAGCCGCACAATCTCATGCCCACCGGCGAGCACGGCCTGGGCAAACAGCAGGGCGCGGCGGGAGGAGGGCGCGTGGGGCGCGGAAAACAGCGCAATGGCAAACTTCATGGGGGACTCTGTCAGCAAACCTGAACTCATGATAAAGCCAGAACCCCCAAGAAGCTAAATCGGGGACAAGAAAAAGCCCGCCGAAGCGGGCTTTTTGCTTAACGGCTGCGATCAGTCATCGCGGCCCATGATGCCGAAGATCTGCAACAGGCTGATAAACAGGTTGTAGATCGACACATACAGGCTGATGGTCGCCATGATGTAGTTGCGTTCCCCGCCCTGGATGATGGCGCTGGTCTGGAAGAGGATGCAGACCGAGGAGAACAGCACGAAACCGGCGCTGATCGCCAGTTGCAGGCCGCTGATGTGGAAGAACATGCTGGCCAGGGTCGCGCCCAGCAGGACGAAGAAACCGACGGTGATGAAGCCGCTGAGGAAGCTCATGTCCTTGCGGGTGATCAGCACGTAGGCCGAGAGGCCGCCGAAGACCAGCGCGGTCATGGCGAAGGCCGAGCTGACCACTTCAGCGCCGCCCTGCATACCCAGGTAGCGGTTGAGGATCGGGCCGAGCAGATAGCCCATGAAGCCGGTCAGGGCGAAGGTGGAAACCAGGCCCCAGGCCGAGTCACGGAGTTTGTTGGTGAGGAAGAACAGCCCGTAGAAGCCGATCAGCACCACGAATACGTTCGGGTAGCCGACGTGCATCTGTTGGGAAATGAAGGCCGTCAGACCACTGAAGGCGAGGGTGAGGGCCAGAAGGCTGTAGGTGTTGCGCAGGACGCGGCTAACTTCTAGCTGCTCAGCCTGCACGCTGTTAACGGCATAATCCTGTTCGCGCATGGCGACACTCCTTCGGGTTTGAAATGTTTAGTCTAAAAGATCATACCAGAGGCTCTGTAACAAGCTATCACGAGAGTTTGACAGCGTGTTTCATTCCGGTATTATGGCGCCCGCAGTACATAGGAGGTGTGGCCGAGTGGTTTAAGGCAGCAGTCTTGAAAACTGCCGACTGTAACAGGTCCCAGAGTTCGAATCTCTGCGCCTCCGCCATATCGAGATACCTCAAAGCCCCGGAATCCGGGGCTTTGTCGTTTCTGGGGGTTGTGAATACTCCACTCATTATCTACAACTGACCCCACCCCGGCGGGGCTGTTGCGTTGGAAAATTGTACGAGAGGCCTGTGCTCAGCGAGCGTGGGTGTCCTGTAGGAAATAGTCGTAGAAGTCTCACTTCTGGCAGCAAGCGCCATACCATTTGGTGGGTTGCAGCTATTTGAGGTTTTCAAATGACTTGTTTTGCCGAACGGTTGAGGTGCGAGAGAAAGCGCCTGGGATTCACGCAGCGCCAGCTAGCCCATTTAGGTGGGGTAGAAGCGGGTGCCCAGATCCACTACGAAAATGGGCAAAGGGCACCCAGGGTTGGTTATCTGGAGGCCATCTCGGAGGTTGGGGTCGATCTGACGTATCTACTGACCGGTAGGCTGGGTCCAATCAGTTCCGACACCCTGAGTACGGAGGAAATGAGATTGCTGGCCTGTTATCGAGGTATGGCGCCGAATGATCGGGCGGCGCTGCGCCAGTTGGCCGACAGTGTGGTGAAAGTGCCCAGGCCACCACAGTTGTATCTGGTTCCACCCGTTGACCCACGCTGAGGTTCGCGAAAAGACCGCGCTCA
Organism: Pseudomonas gingeri; assembly: GCF_013386165.1. Lineage (GTDB taxonomy): Bacteria > Pseudomonadota > Gammaproteobacteria > Pseudomonadales > Pseudomonadaceae > Aquipseudomonas > Aquipseudomonas gingeri_C. Next base: position 59,979 of record NZ_JACAOS010000012.1, read on the forward strand.
TCCCGTTAAACCTGGAAGGGGCGACCGGGCCTGTTGCGTCAACATCAGGCCCGGCCGTCAAGCCCGCCGAACTGCCTGCAAGTCCAGCCACGTTTCTGTAGAGAAAACCCGCAAGCCAGAGGCTTCGCGGGTTTTTTATGCCTGTGCTCAGAGCCTCAGCAGGTGTTCCTGTAGCCGGAACAGGAATCCCGTTTCGAAGGCGTACTGCCGGTCACGGCTGGAGCAATCTTGCCGTGCCTGGGAGAACTGCTGCCATAACGGTAGGGTGCCGGGTTGCTCCAGCCAGTGTTCGGCACAGTGCATGCCCTTGATGACATCCTGGGGCGGACACTTCTCTCGGAGCGTTGTGTGATGGGTCGGGTCATTGGCGGCACGCCGTATCGCGGGAATCCCGATGGGGCGGGGTGGTGGTGAACCGAGTCGCTGAAAGGCCAGGGTATAAAGGGCTATGCCGTCGGCGATCAGCCGATGGGCCAAGCGTTCCTGTTCTTGATCGTGGAAGGCCACGCAACGGGCACCGTCCAGGCAGAGCCTTGCGGCGACACGAAAATGCCGTGCGGCTTCAAGCGGCTTGAGGGACGCCAGCCTGATCAGGTCATACGGTGGAAGGCGGGAGAGTAACGAGCGGTCAATCATGGAGTCGGTCTCCGTGATCGCGGTGCAGCAACGGCTGACGTTGTAGGCGGTGCCCGTGCGTGAAAGGGGGATAGACCATTATCCTTATGCTCCTTGGTTGGATTAAGGAACTGTCACCCACCGTTGCGACACGGCAAAAAGGGTGGCAGACCGCACGAGAGTCGCAAACCGGCAACCAAGGGAACCGGCCAGGCACAAGGCCTGCCTCGCGCGGTCCACCATAAAGTACGTTAGCCGGGCGCTTAAAAACGCCGGCTACACAACAATGATGGCGCTGCCGCGCCTTGGTTATCCTGGGTTGCGACACCCGGCCACAGGATTGACTGTGGCGAAACTAGGCTAACGGCAGGGCTGCAAATCTAATAGTCGGACCATGCCTATGCAATATAGGTATGTGTCCTGTTGTTTCGTAGGCTTTTTCTTTGAGTGTGAGCGGCGAGACAAGTGTGTTGGCTCATGGGTAGGGCAACACCGTGACACCATTCGTCGCCTATAAAAACGCGGTGCGCAATACACGATAATGTCTGGCTTGCGGCTTGCAGAGGCCGATCGTAGCGGCCCCGGAACGGCGTAATTCTGACGCGGCAGCCATCAAATCAACACTTCAGGACGCCAGCGAGACGCTTGGTCAGTCACCAGGAGATGTACCGTGTCAACTCTCAATGAAATCGCAGCAAACCACGCGAGAATGGCCAAGGCAAAGGAAGAAGAGTCGACCGGACTGAGTGAGCTACACCTTCAAATAGTCTGTAGCTTCGAAATCCCATCCAGTGATGCCCAGCAGCAGGTTCCCCTGCACCTCATCTCTGGAGCGCAGGACAATCAGCTCGGACAAGCAGCCAGCTGTCTGCTCTGACTGTGCCCTCAGGTTTGACGTCTCTGGTTATTGTCTTGCCCCCCTTGAAGAGGGGGCAAGAGTGAGCGCCAATAGCGTCGTTTAACGCGCCACTTCTTTCAGATAGAGATTGCGGGCAGCCAATGCGTTAGGCGTGAAGTCTGTAAATACACCGTCAACACCGGCTCGGTAAAAGGCCAGGTATTCTGCCGCTGGATCGCCCTTATAGGCACCTGCCAGGTATTTCGCTTCGTTGCGGAAGGTGAATATGTGAACGAACAGATTGGCCTTGTGAGCGTCGCTGATCAGGGCGGTTGGCTTGAGGGTGTCGACCTTGTCCAGGCTGGCACTGGATGAATCCTGGGCTGCAGCGACGGTGAGCGACATTGCCTGCGGCTTCCATGGACCGATACCGTCGGCGTAGGTCTTGACCTCGGCCAAGCCGGCCGGCGTCAGCATCGCACCAAAGGGGCGTGGGTCGCCGGCTACGGTCCAGCTATAAGGGCGGCCGCTGACGAAGGTGTTGGGTTTGTCGGTGATGAAGATGGTTTCGCCAGTCTTGAAGTTCACGCCGTTGCCATCGACCAACTGAACCGCTTTGGATTTCAGGCCGATAGAGCGTAGGTATTTCAAGCTGCCGGGGTCAAAGCTTTGCACAAAGACCGGGGCGTCCTTGCGATTGAGATCGTTGTCGTTGAGGACCTTGAGGAAAGCTTTCTCAAACGGATGACTGCCCGGTGCGCCGCAACCATTGGCAACGGCCTGGGCATTGTTCCAGATCGGATTCTTGCTTTCTGGGTAGGTCGTAATGACGCGGCCTGTCGCGGCGCTTTTGGCTTTGGCAATGTCAATCACTTCCTGGAAACTCAAGATCGGCAACTTGCCGTTAAGTTCGGTCGGGCGCTGGTCGCGGGCATCGTACGTGGTGCCGCCTATCCATTGCTTGAGTTCGGCCAGGGTGAAATCGCTGATCGACCAGTCGTTGGTATGGTCTTCGCCATCAACAACCAATGATTTCAATACTGATTTCGGATCGTTGGGGTCGGTCAAGTCACTCAGGTACTGTGCTGGACCATTTTCTGCTGTGGCGGGATATTTGACATTGACCAGTACGCCTGGAACGGTGCGCTTACGGCGTGCAACTTCAGCGTTGATCTTCGCGACTTCGCCGATATTGGTGTTGTCACTCAACCAGGGGTTGTGTCGAGCCACCAAGACGCAGTCCTTGGTCATGTGCAGATCCATTTCAAGCGAATCTGCACCAGCATCAGCGGCATTCTCGTAAGAAGCCCGGGTTTCTTCCGGATACAATCCTGGCAGGCCGCGATGCCCGATAATCAAGGGCTGTGCACCGTCAAGGGTCTTGAACGGAGTCGATGCGGTTGGCCCGGCGCCCGGTAAGCTCTTGCTCGTACTGTCACAAGCACCCACCAGCAGGCTGCATCCGAGAACGATAAAGCGGACAAGGGATTTTTTAACAGGGAGCAGACCTGGGCGAGTGTGCATGCGGAGTCCTTCAAGAGGGTCGAGACGGCGATCGGCCGACGGTAGGTTAAACACATGACAAAATCATGGCGATGCAAGTACGTAAACTCGACCGGACATGACGCGTCCAGCCAAGCCACCAACGGAGCCTGCACAAATGCAAACTCCGTCATCTTCTCGGTCGTCGGCGACGACTAAACGTGAGTCACGGACAGCTGGCTGATAATGCAAATCGAGCCATCGCTTGCTGGCGTTGTATCGCTGTAGTCAATCTGATTGTAAATGCCTCCATGGAAATCGAAGGATTTGGACAGCCAGGTGCTTCCCAACTGAAGAAGGGGGGAGGATGCGGTCTTGCCGCCGATACTGGCACTCACCACAACGGCACCCGCAGACGTGCTATGGATGCTCACTTGAAACTTCGCCCCTAATGCAACGCTGCCCAGTAGCAATACAGGCGTTGGGTCGGCACCGTTGTAGTCCTTGCGAAACGCATAGGTGAGCGAACCCTTTTCCCAGAACACCTTGATGGCCGGATCGACATCGTCCTGAACGTGCATCTGTGAAACCACTACCCGCAGGGCGGAGTTCACCTTCACCAGCGTCATTTCCTGCTGGTTCCAATGGTTGGCAGCGCTCGGCAGCGGCCAATACGTCGACTCTTTCCATTCGCAGCGCGTTCGATGGGTACTTTTGCTTGAGGCCCCCTTGGTGGGGGCCGTGAGCTGAATAGATCCATCGTCCAGCCGGATGATTACGCTTGGACACTCTTCGAGCGCCTTGGCGCCGTTCAATTCAAGCGCCACCGGGTTGGTGGCTGATGTCGGCAGGGGGGTGGCAATGTCGAAGTTGCTGATATCCACAGTCATGATGGTCGTCCTTGGTCATGGGCACTGTTTTTAATTGAAGCCGGCTAGTCTGATGTCGATAGACGGTGATAGTTCGCCGTTGCGTGTGCATCGCAGGTGATTGAGCGTGGGTATTCAGCCCTGCGAGCACCTTGATTTGGAGCCTTGGGCATCCTGCCCTGTAGCTCCATCAGCCTTTCCCGCTCAGTTCCTATTTCTTCCTGGCGGCAGCCTCGGCGGCGAGGCACTCAAGGGCAAACTGTTCGGTGTAGGTCATCTGAATGGGGGTGGTTTCCTCTTTGACGGTCCTTTCGCCATCCAGGATGTAGCGAATGCGCTTGTCGGTCACGCCGATGCGTTTTGCGATCCAGGAAGGCGTTTGGCCAATGCGCGAAATCAACTTGTCGGCATATTCGGTGGAGGGGTTATAGAGCTCTGCGTTGGGTGTCATGTGACGTCCGGATAAAGGTGGGTCTGCGATGCATGTGTGGAGTAGGGGACACGGTGCACCAATTATTGGACGATGTCGTGGCCCCAATGAATAAAGCCCCGGAATCCGGGGCTTTATCGTTTCTGGAGTTTATCACTCCACCCTCAACTCACTTACGCCTTGCCACCAATCGCATCCAGTTCGGCCAGGATGCCGGGCGTCAGTTGCAACTGTCCGGCCTTCAGGTTTTCGCGCAGGTGCGCCACCGAGGACGTACCCGGAATCAGCAAGATGTTGGGCGAGCGGTGCAGCAACCAGGCCAGCGCCACTTGCATTGGCTGGGCTTCCAGGCGAGCGGCGATATCCGACAGCGCTGTCGACTGGATGGGGGTGAACCCGCCCAGGGGAAAGAACGGCACGTAGGCAATATCCTGGGCGGCCAATTCGTCGATCAGCCCATCATCCTCGCGGTGGACCAGGTTGTATTGGTTCTGCACGCAGACGATGTCGGCGATCGCCTGGGCTTCCTTTATCTGCCCGCGGGTGACGTTGCTCAGCCCGATATGACGGATAAGCCCCTCTTGCTTGAGTTGCGCCATGACCTCGACCCGATGCCCGATAGTGTCTTGAGTCAGGCCATGGCCGAAGACGCGCAGGTTGACCACGTCCAGGGATGCCAGGCCGAGATGGCGCAGATTGTCCTCGACGGCGCTGCGCAGCTCTTGCGGACTATCGGCGGCCAGCCAGTCGCCCTTTTCGTCACGCCGGGCGCCGATCTTGGTGACCAGGGTCAGCTCGTCGGAATAGGGGTGAAGGGCTTCGTGAATGATCTGATTGGTGACGTGTGGACCATAGAAGTCAGAGGTGTCGATATGGTCGACGCCGGCAGCGATGGCCTCGCGCAATACGGCAATACAGGCGGCTCGATCCTTCGGCGGCCCGAATACGTGCGGCCCGGCAAGCTGCATGGCGCCATAACCCATCCGCCGGACCTGGCGATCGGCGAAGTTGAAATGGGAAGAGTGGGCGGACGTGCTCATGGGCATTTTCCTCTATTGGGTCGGTTTCGATACGAGCCGCAGAGCGTTCCACAGCGGGGTTCGATGGACCGAATATAGTTCCAATTGCGCTGTTTGATAATCCGGCATAAAGTTTACGGGCTGTTTAAATTACTGAACAATTGCCATGAAACTGAATGATATGGCGGCCTTTGTCGCCGTCGCCCAGGCCGGTGGTTTTCGCGAGGCGGCCCGTAGCGGCGACGTTTCCGCCGCCAGCCTGAGCGTTGCCGTGCAGCGTCTTGAGGCGCGGCTGGACTTGCGCTTGCTTAACCGCACCACGCGCAGCGTGGCGTTGACCGAAGCCGGGCAACACTTGTTGGCCAGGCTGGAGCCACTGCTTTGCGAAATGGAAGCATCATTGGATGTGCTCAATGGCTTTCGCAATAAGCCCACCGGTACGCTGCGGCTCAATGTGCCCACCAGTGCCGCACGTATCGTGTTGCCGGAGATCATCGGCGGATTTCTTCGGCGTTATCCGGATATCCGCATCAAGGTGGTGGTGGAAGACGGTTTTGTCGACGTGCTCTCGGCGGGCTGCGATGCCGGTATCCGCTACGACGAAAGGCTGGAGCAGGACATGATCGCCATTCCCATCGGTCCCAGGCAGCAACGCTTCGTCACGGCAGCGGCGCCCGGCTATCTGGACCTGCATGGTCGCCCAGCTCATCCGCGGGAATTGTTGACCCATGCCTGCCTGCGCAGCCAGTTCTCCGGCGGCAGCAAACCCACCTGGAAATTCGAGCGCGATGGCGAGCAGATCGAGCTCGATCCACCCGAACGCCTGCTGGTGACCCCCAGCGGCGCGTTGGACTTGACGGTCAGTGCCGCGGTCGCCGGCCTTGGGGTGGTGCATCTGTTTGAAGACCTGCTGCGGCCGCAACTGGACAGCGGTGAGCTGGAACCCATCTTGCAACCTTGGTGGCAGACGTTTTCCGGCCCGTTCCTGTATTACCCTGGACGGCGCCATTTGCCGGCACCGTTGCGGGCATTTGTCGACTATCTGCACGAGCTGTCGGCGACGCTGCCCTTGCGAGCCTGAGTCTGATTACAATCAGCGACTCAGCAACACCTCCAACAATAGAGTGGTTAACACCACCGAGTGACTCACACCTTGATCGAACGACGTCAATTCAGCGGAGGAATGAAGGGCAAGAACCTCCGCTACCTGAATGAAAACCCTGGCCAGCTCGCTCAGATGACCCGGACCGGCTTTTTGCTGCTCGAGCATTTCTCGCTGCCGGCGTTTACCCAGGCACTGGATACGATCGTCACGGCGAATCTTCTGCGCCCCGGGTTGTTCTCTTCGCGAACCTTCGGCCTGAATGATGGGGAGGTCATCAGCGACCTGGGCCTGGTCATCCGGCCTGATGCGCGTATCGATACGGCCGCCATTCAGAACCTCGACCTGCTGGTCATTTGCGGCGGCTACCGGACAGAGCTGAAGGCCGATGATGAACTCGGCAATCTGCTGCGGGCGGCGTCAGACCAGGGTGTCAGCTTGGCCGGTTTGTGGAATGGCGCCTGGTTCCTCGGTAGCGCGGGTTTGCTGGACGGCTATCGTTGTGCGATTCACCCCGAACATCGGCCAGCCCTGGCGGAAATCTCCAAGGCGACGCAGGTCACCAGCGAGGCCTATGTCATTGACCGCGATCGGCTCACCGCTTCCAGCCCCTCGGGGGCTTTCCACATGGCATTGGACTGGATCAAGGGCCTGCACGATAAAGCCCTGGTCGAGGGGATCGAGGACATCCTGGCGTTCGAGGAGTCGCGCTACCGGCGCATCAAACCGGCGGAAAACGTCTGTGTGAGCGCGCCACTGCGTGAGGTGGTCAAGCTGATGGATGCCAACCTCGAAGAACCCCTTGAGCTGGAGCAACTGGCGGCCTACGCCGGCCGTTCCCGTCGCCAGCTCGAACGCCTGTTCAAGGAGCAATTGGGCACCACGCCGCAACGCTATTACATGGAATTGCGGATCACCGAGGCGCGTCGATTGTTGCAGCACACCGAGCTGTCCCAGGTCGATGTGCTGGTGGCTTGCGGGTTTGTCTCACCCAGCCATTTCAGCAAATGCTACAGCTCGTATTTCGGCTATCGACCTTCCAAGGAAAAGCGCCTGGTCAAATAAGGCCTGCCGGTGCGTGGGTGTCGCGCGGCACCCTCATGCCAGCGGTGACTGGCGCAGCAGATCGATCTGATCCGCCGGCACCAATGTGCGCAGTTTTTTATACAGCGCACGGGTTTCCAGCAGGTTCCACACCCGCAGCATGGTTTCCAGGGCATCCAGCGGTTTGCTGATGAAGTCCTTGGCGCCCAGGGCCAGGGCCCGCAGGCGGGTGTCGCGGGTGGCGTCGGCGGTGAGTACCAGGACAGGCAGGTATTCCCCGTTCGGGATGCGCCGGTTGAGTTGTTCAAGCACCGCAAAGCCGTCGAACTCCGGCATGTGCAGGTCGAGAATCACCAGGTCCGGCTCGAAACTGTTGAACAGGTCCAGGGTCCTTAGCGGCTGGGTGCTGCTCAGTACGTTGGTCAGCCCTTCGCGCACCAGCAGTTGTTCCATCAGGTCGAGATTGGGGCGTTGGTCGTCAATGATCAGAATGCGTAGGTCGCTGTTCACGCGGGCTCCGGAAAGTACTGGTCGAGGTGAGCGAGAAACGAAGGGATATGAATCGGTTTGCTCAGCACCGCGGCCGCGCCGGCTTCGCACAAGGCCTGGCGGGTGAGGTCGCTGGCATCGGCGGTAATCATCAGCACTGGTATGGCCGCGGTGAGCGGCGTTTGGCGCAAGCGCCGCAGCACATTCAGCCCGTCGATATCCGGCAGGGAGACATCCAGCAGAATCAGCTGCGGGGCGTGTTGAGCCGCCAGGTCCAGTCCCAGTTGGCCTTGCATGCTGGACAGCAGTTTTATCCCCGGACGCCGTTGCAGCAGGGTTTCGATCAGCGCGAGGCTTGAGAGGTTGTCTTCGATACACAGCACCTGGCCCTGGAAATCCGTGCGGGCCAGGGCAGGGGCGCGCGGCCGCTGGTCGATGGGCGCCGCGATCAGTTCGACGCTTGCCTGCAGACGCACAAAAGGCAGCTCCAGGGTAAATCGGGAGCCCGCGCCGGGTTGGCTTTGCACCGTCAGGCTGCCGTTCATCATTTCCAGCAGGCTTTTGCTCAGCGCCAGGCCAAGGCCGCTGCCTTCCACGTTGGGGTCGATCTCCAGGCGTTCGAACGGCTTGAACAGTTGATCGAGGCGATCGGCCGCAATGCCCTTGCCGGTATCGCTGACCGACACGGCGATACGCTGTTGCTCAAGCGTGACCTCGATGCTCACCTGACCCTGGGGCCGGTTGTACTTGATGGCGTTGGACAGCAGGTTCAGCAGCACCTGGGTCAGGCGTTGTCGATCCGCGACGATGCCGCTGTCCGCGGTCAGCACCGGCAATGGCACCAGTTGGATGCCGGCGTCGGTGGCCATCGGCGAGACCAGCGTCAGGGCCTCCTGCAGCACGAGCTCCAGGGGCACCGGCTCGATGTTCAGCGGCAGGCGCCCGGCCTCGATCTTGGCGATGTCCAGCACCTCGTTGATCAGGGTCAGCAGGTGTTGGCCGGCACGCAGGATATGACCGATCTGGGCCTTTTGTCCCTGGGTCGAGTCCATGTCGAGCAATTGCGCAAAACCCAGGATCGAGTTGAGTGGTGTGCGCAGTTCGTGGCTCATGCGCGACAGGAACTCGCTTTTGGCACGGCTGGCGCGCTCGGCTTCTTCACGGGCGGTCCGCAGTGCGATCTCGGTGGCGCGGCGGTCGGTAATGTCCCGGGTGATCTTGGAGAACCCCCGCAACGCACCGCTGCTGTCGTATTGCGCGGTGATCACCACACTGGCCCAGAAGCGGCTGCCATTCTTGCGGCTGCGCCAGGCTTCCTCCATGTAGTGACCGTCGCGAGTGGCTTCCTGCAGGGCCATTTCGGGATGCTCCGGGCATTCTTGCGGCAGGTAGAACACCGAGAAATGCTGGCCAATGATTTCCAGCTCGGTGTAGCCCTTGATCCGCTCGGCCCCGGCGTTCCAGCTGGTGACAAAACCCTGGGTGTCGAGGGCGAAGATCCCGTAGTCCTTCACACCGTCGATGATCAGCCGCAGGCGCTCTTCATTCTCGCGCAGCGCCCGCTCGCGTTCGGCCAGCAGCAACCCGGCCTCCACCAGACGGGTGCCCAATTGGCCGATCTCATCGTGTTCCGGTGGTTGGGGCAATAACGGCTGGCCGAGGGCCAGGCGTTGGGCATTACCTTGCACCTTGTGGACCCGGGCGACGATGCCTTTGGACAGGAACAGCACCGCAACAATGGCGCCGAACAGCCCGCAGAGGGCCGCCAACAAGGTCGAGAGCAGCAGGCGCTGGCGGGTCGCGGAGGCGGCGGCGGTGCGTTCGGCCAGCAGCCTGTCCTCGAGGGTGCGCATTGTGCTGATGCGTTCGCGCAACTCGTCGAGAATATGTTTGTTGTTGATCAGGATGGTGGTGATCGACTCGGGGTTCTTCTCGCGATGATCGAGCATCTCCTCCAGGCCATCGATTTTGCTCTCGATCAGCGGGGTGATGGCCTCCAACTGCTCGCGCACCCGCTTGTCCCGGACATTGCCGTCCAGTCGACGCAGGGCTGACTCGATCAGCGGCTTGGCTTTCAGATAACCGGGAAGGAAGTCATCCCGGTGGGTCAGCAGGTAGCCGCGCACGCTGGCGGCCGCCTCGGCGAGCAGGGTGTGCACGGTCTGGATATCGCCTTGAACCAGCAGTACCCGACGCACATCTTCTTCGGCGTGTGCGGTCTGGCGCTCGGTGATGTAGATCAGCACCAGGGACAGCAACAGGACCACCAGCGGCAGCGAGATGACCACCAGGGCCTTGCCCCGTAGCGGCAGATCGGCCCAGCGCCTGGCGTAAAACACCTTCATGGCTGAGTCACCAGGCCCAGGGCAATGCCGCGGACGGCGGCCTGGGTTCGGTCGGCGGCGTCGAGCTTGCCGATCACCCGTTCGACGTGGGCTTTGGCGGTGCCGGTGGTGATGCCCAGCGTCTCGCCGATTTTCCGGTTGCTCATGCCATTGGCCACCAGCCCGAGCACCTGGCGCTCCCGGGCGGTCAGGTTTTCGGTCGGGCCTGTGCCATTGGCATTGCGTTCGGTCATGCGGCGCAGCAGGCGGGCGCTGACGGCGCTGTTGAGGGCTTCTTCACCGGCGGCGATACGCTGCAGGGCGTGGATCACTTCATCGCGGCTGGCATCCTTGAGCAAGTAGCCCATGGCCCCGGCATTCATCGCCGCCTCCAGGTGATCCGGGCTGTCGTCCATGGTGAAGATCAGCACTTTCAGGGCGGGCAGGCGCTGTTGAAGAATCCGTGCCGCGCCCAACCCGTTGAGCACCGGCATGCGGATATCGAGGATGACGATGTCCGGCAGCAAGCGCTCGCACAGCTCCACCGCTTCCTGGCCATCGCGGGCCTGGCCGACCACATCGAACTGGGGGTGGCCGGCCAGCAAGGCGACGAAACCGGTGCGGGTGACCTCGTGGTCGTCGGCCAGGACCAGGCGCAAGGCTTGAGTCATTGTGGGGCTCCATCCAGGTCAAAGGGGACGCTGACACTCAGTCGGGTGCCGCCGTGTACCCGGCTGATGCAGGTGAGCTGACCGCCCAGAAGGCTGGCACGCTCCTGCATCGCTGCCAGCCCCAGGTGCCGGCTGCCGCCGGTGTCGAGCGCTTGTTCCATGGCAAACCCTCTGCCGTTATCGTCCACCCGCAGCGAGGCCTGGCCGTCGTGCAGCGCCAGGGCCAGTTCCACCTGGCTGGCGTGGGCATGCTTGAGAATATTGTTGATCCCTTCCTGGGCAATTCGGAACAGGGCGATCTCCACCGAGCTGGGCAGGCGTGCTTCGCAGCGCGCTGTCCAGTGCACGACGATCCCGGCTTCGCGCAGACGGTCGGCCTCTCTGTCGAGGGCTGTCAGCAAGCCGAAGTCGTCGAGTACGGTGGGGCGCAGGCCGCCGATCAATTGCCGGCCTTCGCCCACGCAATGCTGGGCCAGGGTCAGGATGGCCTGCAGGTCCGCGCCCAGGGCATCGGACAGGGGCGGACAGCGGCCGGCAAAACCTTGCAGGCGCTGATGCAGTCCGGCGAGGGTCTGGGCCAGGCCGTCGTGCAGGTCGTAGGCCATGCGTTTGCGTTCATCTTCCTGGGCCCTGAACAACCGCTTGACCAGATCCGAGAGGGTGCGATCCCGTGTCATCAAGGTGCTCAGCAGGCGATGGTTTTCCAGGTGCGCGGCCAGCAGGGTGGCGAGCAGTTGCAGGGATTCGAGGTCTTCGTTGTCCGGTGCGCCGATGCTGACGCTGTTGGCCAGGACCAGGGCGCCGAAGGCCTCGCCGTCGCCGCCGCGCAGGGGCACCCAGAGCGCATTGGCCAGGGCCGTCCCCGCAGGCTCATGCCAGCGCGGTGTGCGGATCGAGGTGTCCACCAGGCCATCCAGGCAGTTCAAGCGATCCAGGCTGCCCTGGCTGGCGGTGGTCCTGACTTGCGCCTCGGCGTCCCATTCCAGCAGGACGCCGTGGTCCATCGCGAGGAAGGCGCAGGCCCGGGCCAGCACGCGCTCGCGCATGGCGTCGGGAGGCAGTTGGGTCAGTTCCTGTCCGGTGTCCACCAGCAGCCGCAGGCGCGCGGCCCGACTTTGCGACTGTCGATACTGGGTGCGAATGGCCAGGGCGCTGCTGGGGTCATGGGGCGGGCTTTGCATGGTACGGCTCCGGCGCGTTGCAGGCGCGCCCACTCGGGAAGGGGCGTTATTAAACCGTGTAACCCGGCAGGCGGCTATCTGCCAAATGGCATAGGCAAATCACTCCGGTTGGCCGATGGCGCGCGCGGTCCTGAAGGGCAAAGTGGGCTGATCGAACATCACTGGAGCATCACCATGAAATTGAAAACCTCGGCCCTCGTCCTGCTGGTTGCCCTGAGCGCCCCGTTTGTCCAGGCGGCAGCGACGGTCCCGTATATCTACAGCGGCGTGGCCGAACAGCCGAAGAACGTGCAGGACCGTGAGATTGCCGGGCTGTTTGATCGTTGGAACACGGTTTTGAAGGCGGGTAATGTCCAGGCCGTGGTCGAGTTGTATGCCCCGGATGCCATGCTGCAACCGACGGTATCCAATCAGGTGCGCACCACACCGGCCCAGATCCGGGACTACTTTGATCACTTCCTGGCGCTCAAGCCGGTGGGGCAGATCAATTACCGCAAGATTCACCGGCTGGGCAGCGACGTGGCCATGGACAGTGGCGTCTACACCTTTACCCTGACCGAGGCTGACGGCAAGACCCGCCAGGTGCAGGCGCGCTACACCTTCGTCTATGAGCAGCTCGATGGCCAGTGGAAGATCCTCAACCACCACTCTTCGGCAATGCCGGAAGCGCAACTGGCGCATGTCGGGAACTGAGTGGGGTGGCGAGTATTTGCCGTCTGGCATGACCACGTCTTTACCTGAGCGCCAGCTATCCGGATACGTGGCGCTCGGTTCTCGCCCCACGGGGTTTTGATCCCGATCCTAATGGCCTGCCAATGGCTACGAAACGCCGTGATGGGTTACATTTGGAATCAGAATCCATAGGCTTTGCTCGTGCGCGCAGTCCGCACACGGCCCAATATAGCTCGGGACGGGAATTCTAGAAGATGGCACGTGTAACGGATGAAGAATTCAATGCGGCGTTGCCGGTGATGCAAAAGCTGTTGTGGGTGGATCCGCTGGACAGAGCGCGAGTGCAAGAGCACGGCCTCAATGTGGTTCCTTCCAATTTTTACTCGAACACACCTTCTCTGTCCGAGATTGCCAGCTCCTACGAATACACTGAGACAGAACCGCCTTATTTGAATTGCGGCCTGTTCGATCAGGATGCGCAGCGGGCGGAGCTCCGTGAACTGATTCCGTATGCGGTCGACTTTACGCCCGAGGAAGTCGGGGACGAGGAAACCTGCACTTCCTATTTCTGGAAAAACGGTCAGTTTACCTGCAGCGATGCCGTTGCGTATTACGCTTATGTCAGGCGTATCCGCCCCAAGACCATTGTCGAGATTGGCAGTGGCTTCTCATCGCTGATTGCCTTGGAGGCGCTGGGTAAAAACGGGAGCGGCCGGTTGCTCTGCATCGAACCCTTTCCAGGACCGTTTATTACGTCCCTGGCCAACGAAGGGGCGCTTGAGTTGCAAACGTTGCGCGCTCAGGAGCTGACCGTCGAGATGTTGAATGCCACACTGGAAGATGGCGATATCCTGTTTATCGACTCCACGCATACGGTAAAAACCGGTAGCGACTGCCTGCATATTTACCTTCGCTTGTTGCCCAGGATAACCAAGAAAATATTTGTCCATGTGCACGATGTCTTTCTGCCCTTTGACCATCAGCCTGCGTGAGGCCTTCTGGTTCTGGCTGAAGCTGGGCTTTATCAGTTTTGGCGGGCCGGCCGGGCAGATCGCGATCATGCACCAAGAGTTGGTGGAGCGGCGACGCTGGATCTCCGAGCGGCGTTTTCTCCACGCACTCAACTACTGCATGTTGCTGCCCGGCCCCGAAGCCCAGCAACTGGCAACCTATATCGGCTGGCTGATGCACCGGACCTGGGGCGGGGTGATCGCTGGCGGGCTGTTTGTGCTGCCATCGCTGTTCATCCTGATCGCCTTGTCCTGGCTGTATATCGCCTTCGGGGATGTGCCGGTGGTGGCGGGGTTGTTCTACGGCATCAAGCCCGCGGTGACCGCGATTGTGTTGCACGCGGCCCATCGGATCGGTTCGCGGGCCCTGAAGAACAACTGGTTGTGGGCGATAGCGGCGGCGTCGTTCACGGCCATTTTCGCCTTCAATGTGCCGTTTCCGCTGATTGTGCTCGGGGCCGCGCTGATCGGTTATCTGGGTGGGCGTGTGGCGCCCGCAACGTTCACCACGGGCGGCCATGGCGCGGCGAGCCAATCCTTCGGTCCGGCGTTGATTGACGATGACACCCCGCCCCCGGCGCACGCCCGCTTCAGTTGGCCGCGCCTGGCCTTGCTGCTGCTGATCGGCGCCGTGTTGTGGGCGCTGCCCATGGGGATCTTGACGGCGTTGTTCGGCTGGCAGGGCACCCTGACCCAGATGGGCTGGTTCTTTACCAAGGCTGCGCTGCTGACATTTGGCGGCGCCTATGCGGTGTTGCCCTATGTCTATCAGGGCGCCGTCAGCCATTACGGCTGGTTGACTCCGACGCAGATGATCGACGGCCTGGCCCTGGGCGAGACCACGCCCGGGCCGCTGATCATGGTGGTGGCGTTCGTCGGTTTTATCGGCGGCTATGTCTCGCAGGTATTCGATGCCGAACAGATGTTCCTGGCCGGAGCCGTGGCCGCGACGCTGGTGACCTGGTTCACCTTCCTGCCTTCGTTCCTGTTTATCCTCGCCGGCGGCCCGTTGGTGGAGGCGAGCCGCAACGAACTTCGCTTCACCGCGCCGCTCACCGGCATTACAGCCGCTGTGGTCGGGGTGATACTCAACCTGGCGCTGTTCTTCGGTTACCACGTGTTCTGGCCGAAGGGTTTCAGCGGCGCCCTGGACTGGCCCTCGGCACTGATCGCGCTGGCCGCGGCGGTGGCGCTGTTTCGCTTCAAGCGCGGGGTGATCCCGGTCCTGGCGGCCTGTGCGGTTGTCGGCCTGGTCGTGCATCTGCTGGGGTGACGCTAGTTGAAGGTCTGCACATTCACGACTGGCCCGTCACGCCGATATGGGCCAGCAGACACTCCGCCAGCGCGTCGAAGGTCGCCTTGCAGCGGGGGCTGCTGCGCAGGTCCTCGTGCATGGTCACCCAGGTTTCCAGCTGGAAGGTGAACTGCTCCGGCAACAGCCGCACCAGCGTCGGCGTGCGGATCGCCAGGGCGCTCTGGCAGATGCCGATGCCACAGCCGGCGAGGATCATCGCCAGTTGCGCCAGGTTGCTGTCAGTGCGCAGCGTGAAGGCCTCGCGGTTCCAACTGGGCAGCTGTTTGCTGGCGGTGCGGATAAAGGGGGTGGTGACATCGAAGCCGATCAGCGCATGGCTCGACAGATCGGCCATTGCGACGGGCGTGCCGTGTCGTTGCAAATAATCCGCGTGGGCATAGAGCCCCAGTTCCACCTGGCCGATGCGCCGAGCGATCAGTTGATCCTGTTTCGGTGCGGTCATGCGTACGGCAATATCGGCCTCTCGTTGCAGCAGATCATGCACCTTGTCGGTGGCCAGCAGCTCGATCTTGAGTTGCGGATGGTCCTGACGCAGTCGCGCCAGCATGGGCGGCAGCACCTCTATGGCAATGATTTCGCTGGCTGATATCCGCACCGTGCCACTCACCGTCTGGCCCTGGCCGGTGGCGGCCCGCTCCAGCGCGGCGGCGGTGTGCTGCATGGTTTCGGCATAACTGCGCAGCGCCAGGGCGGTCTCGGTGGGTAGCAAGCCGGTCTGCGAACGGATGAACAGCGGTTGCTTGAACGACGCTTCCAGCGCGGCGATATGCCGGCCCACGGTGGGCTGGGCAATTCCCAGTGCCCGTGCGGCAGCCGAAAGCGAGCCCTCCGTCAGCACGGCAAGCAAGGTTCGGTACAGCTCCCAACTCATGATCTGGTCCATGCATAAATGTATGGCGGATAGCGTGTGCCATGCAATTCATTTCCTGAAGGGGGAGGGCCAGACTCTGCTCATCGTCACCTTTGTGGAGCATCGACATGGCAGCAATGAGCAACAAGGTTCTGGTATTGGGCGCCGGCGGCGGCATTGGCGGCGAAGTGGCGCGGCAATTGCGCGATGGCGGCTGGCAGGTGCGGGCGCTCAAGCGGGGTTTGGCGACGGCGGCTGAACAGCGCGACGGCATTCAGTGGTTGAGTGGCGATGCCCTCAACCGTGACGACGTGGTGCGGGCGGCGCAGGGTTGCAGCGTGATCGTGCACGCGGTGAACCCGCCGGGTTATCGGCATTGGGCCGAGCAGGTGTTGCCGATGATCGACAACACGATTGCGGCGGCACGTATTGCCGGTGCGACCATTGTGTTGCCGGGTACGGTCTACAACTACGGCCCGGATGCGTTTGCCGCATTGGACGAACAGACGGCGCAACGTCCCTTGACCCGCAAGGGGCGAATTCGCGTCGAGCTTGAGCAGCGCTTGCAAGACGCGGCGCGGGACGGAGTTCGAGCGATTGTCGTGCGGGCAGGGGACTTCTTTGGACCGCAGGCCGGCAGCAGCTGGCTTTCCCAGGGGATGATCAAGCCGGGGCAGGCGGTGAAAGTGATCAATCTGCCGGGCGATCCGGGCGTCGGGCATCAGTGGGCCTATCTGCCGGATGTAGCGCGGACCATGGTCGAGTTGTTGGAGCGGCGGCAGGCCCTGGCGCCCTTTGCGACCTTTCATATGGCGGGGCACTGGGACGCTGACGGCACCCGGATCGCGGCCGCTATCACCCGCTTGGTCGAGCGCGCGGGCGGCCAGGCGAAACTGCGGCGTTTTCCCTGGTGGCTGGTGGGACTGGTCTCGCCGTTTGTGACCACCTTTCGCGAAATGCTGGAGATGCGCTACCTGTGGCGTCAGCCGGTGCGGATGAACAATGCCCATCTGTTGAGTGTACTGGGAGCGGAGCCGCATACGTCGTTGGATCAGGCGGTGGAAGCGACGTTGAAGGGCGCCGGGTGTTTGTAAGGGCTGTTCACCTGCCCTGTGGATCAAAGGTTCTCGACCCCAAGCGCGGTCAGGGCACAAAGGCCAGCACGGAGGCGGGGGAGCCGGATCCGTCCTTGAGTTTCAGAATCCCAATGACCAGTGTGGTACCCAGGGCGGGCAATTGATCCAGATGAGTCAGGCACTCGAGGACAATGCCGTTTTTCGCCAGGACCTGGTGGTTGGCGGCAAAGCCCGTGTTCTGGCCGGGATCGACCCCATGAGTGTCGATCCCGACCCCGGCGACCCCGCGCTCTTCAACCAGTAGCTTTGCCGCGTCGGCACCGATCCCGGGGAAGTGCAGGCCACCGTGCTCATCTTCATTGAAGAAACGCTTGGGATCGTCCCACAGCGCTTGCCACCCGGTATGGAACAGCACGATAGAGCCCTCGGCGATACGACCATGGGCCTGTTCCCAGCGCTCGATGTCTTGAGGGCTGATCACGTAGTCGGGGTCGGCCTGCGCCTGCCCCCGCACATCGATCACCACGGCTGCCCGCACCAGCGACTCCGGCTTGTAGGCATCGATCCCGATACCCTCGGGGTGAAAACTGTTGGGCGCATTCATATGGGTGGCGCTGTGTTCGCCCATGCTGAAACTGCGCAGGTAGTAACCGTCTTGTTCCTGTGAGGCTACACCACTGAAGGTGACGGCAGGATCGTGGGGCCAAAGGGGGATGGACGGGGTAATGACGTGGCTCAGATCGATGATTTTTTGAAACTGGATGCTGTGCATTCCTTTGACTCCCGACCCTTGGTGAAAGGGTTGAGGATACCCGGCAGCGCGTGATGACCCAATACTGCAAGGTGGCGGGAGTCGCTTAGTGCTTGATTTGCAAGACGGCTCGCTTTCCATTGAGTGAAATTTCCTAGAAACTTCTACCTTGTTGCTCCTGGCAGAACCGGTGGCTAATCTGCATCTTGTCGCCGCAAATCGGTGATACGGACGTGCAAGTCCGGAATTCTGTTATGACGCACAACGCCCTTGTCACGCCTGGGCGTTTTTGCAGTCTGCCTCTTTATGGTGGCTGTGCGCGGGAGACCTTCGGGTCTGCCGGGTGTCCTAACAGACCTGGTCTTGCACACCTGCGTACAGCTGCCACCCTCATTCGTGTGCAAGCGAGAAGGTGTCGGCTCCTTATCTCTGTTAGGAGTTTCAGACATGTTCAAGGTCACGCCCAATCCTCCTTTACCTCACGTCGAAACCATCGATCCGCAAATCGTTGACCGTGTGTTGGCGCATTACAATTTGTCGCCGGGCACGAATTCGAAACGGTGCGGTGCGAACTCCATCCGTAAGAACAACTCCGAACCCGAAAGTCGTGAAGAAGTCCTGGTCGATGCCAGTTCGATTCTGGAGTCTGCCGCGGCCACTGCCTACGAGCATGCCGATAACCTCTCAGACGCTGATCGCAAGGTGGCGATGGGCGTGGTACGTCTGATCGAACTGGCTCAGGGGCGGGTGGATTCGGTGTTGGAGAGGGAGTTTACCAGCGGCGTTCGCTGATCCCCGAAGACGGGCCGCGGCCTAACGCGACCTCAAGTCTGGCCGAGATTTGTGGCGAGCGGGCTTGCCCGCGCTGGGGCGCGAAGCGGCCCTGAAACCTGAGAGCTCGGTACATCAGGTAGACCGAGTTGAGGGGGGGCGGCTGCTTCGCAACCGAGTGCGGGCAAGCCCGCTCGCCACAACATCGCGCTCGGCTTCAGATTCTCTTAACTGACAGGCATTGGAGGCACTGTCCTTGATTTGGCTTCCAGCGATTGCGATGTCACATTCACCGCCCCTCATGCTGCCGACGATAAGCCCCCGGCTGCACCCCCAGGGCTTTGGCAAACGCCCGGGTAAACGCTGCAATCGACTGATACCCCACCGCCGCGCACACCTGCTCCACGGTGTTATTGGCCCGCAGCAACTGACACCCATGGCGCATGCGCAACGCCAGCAGCACTTGCCCCGGTGACTGCCCGGCCAGTTCATTGAAGCGCTTGAAAAACGCCGAACGCGACATCCCGGTACAAGCCGCCATGCTTTCCAGCGACCAACTCTCCCCAGGCCGTTCGATCAACTGTTCCAGCAACGGCGCAAACCCCGGATGCCGCGCCAGTGCCACCAATCCGCCCAGGCTCTGGTTATCCGCCACCTCCTGACGCAGCACATACAGAAACAGCAGGTGACTCAAACGCTCCAGCAGCGCCGAGGAGGGCGCCGGCAGCCGCTCGCACTCGGCTAATATCAGCCCGAACAACGCCCGCGCCGCACTCAGCGACGGATCGCCCGCCCGCAGGACGATCCAGTCCGGCAGCCCGTCGATAATCAATGACGACAGCCCGGACTTGAAATGAAAGAACCCGCACACCAGCCCCACGCCATCCTGGGCGGCGCTGTCCAGCCCGGCCATTGTCTGGCGCGGCAAGCGTTGCGCTTCTACGCTGCTTTGGGCACTGGAGAGCCGATAATCCAGGTCCCGCAGCAAAAACACCGCGTCCCCGGCCTCCAGTCGCAGGCTCTCTGGCTGCCCATCAATATGCAGCCAGCAATGCCCCTGCACGATCAAGTGGAAACTCGCCCGCGCCAGGCCATGGGTGCTGGCGTGCCAGCCGCCGCAGTAACGGCCCACGTGAAACAGGCTCGTATCCAGTTCCAGGCCTTCTAATAACCAATCAACCAGTGGGCTCGACGAAATCATCTAATGGAAACACTCAGGAGCAAGTAATCGCTACTTTTGAATATGGATCGGAATTCTTATAACCAACAGACTTACCCGATCACCCTACAACAGGAGTCCACTCGATGTCGCGCGTCACTCTTCACACGCTGCAAAGCGCTCCCGAAGCGGCCAAGCCCTTCCTGGAAAACGCCCAGAAGAACTCCGGGTTCATCCCCAATCTGCTCGCGGTGCTCGCCAATGCCCCGGCGGCGCTGGAAACCTACGTTACGGTATCGGCGCTCAATGGCAAGGCCGAGCTGAGTCTGGCCGAACGCGAGGTGGTGCAACTGGTGGCCGCCACCACCCACGGCTGCGACTTCTGCGTTGCCGGGCACACGGCGGTGGCGTTGAACAAGGCCAAGTTGCCGGCTGAAGTGGTCGAGGCCTTGCGCGGGCAGGACGAACTGCCCCAGGAAAAACTCGAAGTTCTCGCCGCCTTCGCCCGGGAGGTGATCGCCACCCGGGGCAATGTCAGTGATCAGGCTTTCAGCGAGTTCCTCGCCGCCGGCTACACCCAGGGCAATGCCCTGGAAGTGATCCTCGGGGTGAGCCTGGCCACGCTGTGCAATTTCGCCAATGTCTTCGCCCGCACGCCGCTCAATCCTGAGCTGGCGCAATACCGTTGGCCATCGACGGATCAATGATGTTTCAGCGTCAGCTATCATTCGACGCTGTCTTCAAGGAGAAAACGACATGGCCAATCCGGCATTGAGTCAATGGCTGGACGCACAAGCCCAGGCCCTGGACCTGGGGCAGTGCGACCCACAGGATGTGATTTCCCGGCTGGCGACGGCGAAGGTGCTGCGGGTCGGTGTGCCGCAAGCCCTGGGCGGCAGCGGTGGCACGGTGGCCGACGCGGTGGAAAGCATCGCCGAGGTGGCCAGCCATTCCCTGGCGGCGGCCTTTGTGTTCTGGGGCCAGCGAGCCTTTATCGAGTACCTGCTGCACAGTCCCAACACGACTTTGCGCGATCATCTGCTGCCGTCGCTGCTCAGCGGCGAGCTGGCCGGTGCCACCGGGCTATCGAATGCGATGAAATTCCTCTCGGGGATCGAGTCACTGCAACTGCGGGCCCGCGATCAGGGTGATGGCTGGTGCCTGGACGGCCGCCTGCACTGGGTGACCAATCTGCGCAAAAGCGGTTTTGTGGTGGCCGCCGCCATCGAACGGGAAGAGGGCGGCGCACCCTTCGTCCTGGCGATGCCGGATGCGCTGAGCGGCCTGCAACGCTCGGATGACTTGCAACTGATGGGCTTGCAGTCGAGCAATACCGCCGCATTGGATTTCAAACAGGTGGAAGTCAGCCGCGACTGGTTGCTGCACGACGATGCCCGGGTCTTTCTGCCGGCGGTGCGCCCGGCATTTCTCGGCTTGCAGTGCGGTATGTCCATTGGCTTGGCGCGTCAGGCCTTGAACGAAGTGGATGGCCATCTGCAGGACACGCGCTCGATTCTGCGTGAACCCTTGCTGGAGCAACGCCACAACCTTGAACAAACGGTGGAAGCACTCAGGGACGGCTTGCACGACGGACGCTTCCTGGCCCAGCCGAGCGCCTTGTTCCAGATCCGTATCAATCTGGCCGAATCCGTCGCCCAGGCGGTGCAACTGGAATTGCAGGCCAGCGGCGGCAAGGCCTATCTGAACGAGCACGGCAGCGGCTTCGCCCGACGTTGGCGGGAGTCGGCCTTTGTGCCGATCGTCACCCCGAGCCTGGTGCAACTGCGCGCCGAACTGCAACGTCAGGCCCGGGATACGGCAGCATGAGTGTGCCGTTGCTGGATGCCCGTCAGATCAGCCTCGGCTACCCCCGCGAGCAGGGCTGGCAAACCGTGCTGGAAGGTTTCGACCTGCAACTGCAAGCCGGCGAAGTGGTGTCGATCCTTGGCCCCAGCGGCGTCGGAAAATCCAGCCTGCTGCGGGTCCTGGCGGGTTTGCAGACGGCCCATGAAGGCCATGTGCATTTTCTCGGCGAAGCCCTGAGCGGCCCACACCCACGAGTGGCGGTGGCTTTCCAGGACCCCAGCCTGCTGCCGTGGCTGAGCCTGGAAAAGAACGTCGCCTTCGGTTTGGACTTTGCCCGCCAGCCGCACCTGGGCGCACCAGAGCGCAAGGCGCGGATCGACCACGCGATTGCCGCCGTCGGCCTGCAACACGCCCGGGGCCAGTACCCGGCGCAGTTGTCCGGCGGCATGGCCCAGCGTACCGCCCTGGCGCGTTGCTTGGCCCGCCAGCCGCAGGTGTTGTTGCTGGACGAGCCCTTCGGCGCCCTGGATGAAGTGACGCGCACCGACATGCAGCAACTGCTGCTGGAAGTGATTGCCGAGCACGACACCGCCGCCGTGCTGATCACCCACGACATTGATGAAGCCCTGCTGCTCTCCGACAGGATTCTGCTACTGGGCCACAGCCCGGCGCGAACCCTCGGCGAGTGGCGTATCGACCTGCCTCAGCCGCGTGCCGAGCTGGTGGAGGAACTGGGCGCCCTGCGTATTGAGATTCTCAAGACCCTTCGGCGGGCCAGCCGCACCTCACCCTCTCACTCTTTGCTCGAACCGTCGGAGATGACCCATGTGCCTGGATGATTTCACCCACACACGTCGTGACTTCCTCAAACTCAGCGCCTTGCTGACCGCCGGCGGCGCCTTGCCGCTGCTCAACAGCCTGCAAGCCCGCGCCGCGTCGGAGCCCAACGCGCCGGTGCGAATCGGCTACCTGCCGATCACCGACGCCACGCCGCTGCTGGTGGCGCATAACAACGGCCTGTTCGAAGCCGAAGGCATCCAGGCCGAACGGCCGGTGTTGCTGCGCAGTTGGGCCCAGGTGATCGAGGCGTTTATTTCCGGGCAGGTCAACGTGATTCACCTGCTGTCGCCGATGACCGTCTGGGCCCGCTACGGCAGCAAGGTGCCGGCCAAGGTGGTGGCCTGGAACCATGTCGGCGGTTCCGGCCTGACCGTGGCGCCGGGGATTACCGACGTCAAGCAACTGGGCGGGCAGTCGGTGGCGATTCCGTTCTGGTACTCGATCCACAACGTGGTGGTCCAGCAACTGTTGCGTGACAACGGCCTGCAACCGGTGACCAAGGCCGCCAACAGCATGCTGGCGGCCAACGAGGTCAACCTGGTGGTGCTGCCGCCTTCGGACATGCCGCCGGCGTTGGCGAGCAAGCGCATCGCCGGCTACATCGTCGCCGAACCGTTCAATGCCCTGGCCGAGGAGCTGAAGGTCGGTCGAGTGCAGCGCTTCACCGGCGATATCTGGCGCAACCATGCCTGCTGCGTGGTGTTCATGCACGAGCAGGACCTGAACAACCGTCCCGAGTGGTCGCAGAAGGTGGTCAACGCCATCGTCAAGGCCCAGCTCTGGACCCGTGACAACCGCGCCGAGGCGGCCCAATTGCTCTCCAAGGACGGCGCCAATCGCTACACGCCGCACACCCCGCAAGTGCTCACTCGGGTGCTGGCGCCGAGCGCCGCCGAGCGCGACGCCTACCTCGTCAGCGGGGCGATCCGGCACGGCAATTGGGACGAGCAGCGCATCGACTTCCAACCCTATCCCTTCCCCAGCTACACCGAGGAGCTGGTCAAACGCCTCAAGGACACCTTGATCGAAGGCGACAAGGGGTTCCTCGCCGGTCTCGATCCACAGCAGACCGCCCGCGACCTGGTGGATGATCGCTTTGTGCGCAACAGCCTGGCAGCCGTGGGCGGACTCAAGGCCTTCGGCTTGCCGGACAGCTTTGAGCGTAGCGAGGAGTTCGGCATTTGATCCGCAAGCCTTCCGCATCGCTCCTGCATTGGGCGCTGGGCGTGGCGGGGTTGCTCTGCCTGTTGCTGCTCTGGTGGCTGGGGGTGCGCTTGTTCGGCAGCCCCGACGGCCTGTCGGCGCGCTTCTCGCCCGAAGCGACGTTGACCAGCCTGGTGGAGTTGCTCGGTCGTGCCGAGCTGTATGAAAACGTCCTGGTCAGCCTCAAGCGCATCCTGATCGGCTTGCTGCTGGCCTTGTTGGTCGGCGTGCCGCTGGGGCTGCTGATCGGCAGCTACCGCCACCTGGAGGCGGCGACGACCCCGGCGTTCCAGTTCCTGCGGATGATTTCGCCGTTGTCCTGGATGCCGGTGGTGGTGATGCTGATGGGGGTGGGCGACCAGCCGATCTACTTCCTGCTGGCCTTTGCCGCCGTCTGGCCGATCCTGCTCAACACCGCGGCCGGGGTGCGCCAGCTCGATCCGCGCTGGTTGCAACTGAGCCGCAGCCTCAGCGCGACCCGCTGGGAAACCCTGCGCCAGGTGATCCTGCCGGGTGTGCTCGGCCATGTGCTGACCGGCGTGCGGCTGTCCATCGGGATTCTCTGGATCGTCCTGGTGCCCTGCGAAATGCTCGGGGTCAGCGCCGGCCTGGGCTATTTTATCCTCGATACTCGAGACCGCCTGGCCTATTCCGAGCTGATGGCCATGGTGCTGCTGATCGGCGTACTGGGGTTCGCCCTCGATGCCTTGGCGCGGGGGCTGCATCGGCGTTGGGCACATGCCTGACGCTATCGTCTCAATTTATAAGTAATTTACATTACTGTAACATTTTGAAATGTATAATCCCGCGCTGAAGCACCCCCTCACGTTTCAACCGCCACCCCCAGGAGATTCGAACTTGGACCCTGCCCATTCTCGGTGGGCCACGTAGCGGGATTTACAATGGGATACCGCCGGTGCAGCCGTTGCCCCGGTATCCAGTCTGTAGCGTTCAGTACGTGGCCTTGTTTCGACGATTTTCCAACCACTTCTTCAGGATGTGCTGTGCTTAGACTGCCGGCGCCGCATTGCTTTGTGCGCTTGTCTCCTGAGGTTCGTGGGCCTGTATGTCAGAACGCTGCTGGAATCATTGACGATGAATAAAGTATTACGCCATTACATCCCGGCAAGTACGCGGCGCTTGCTGCCCAATCGCTGGGATCTGATCGCGCTGCCGCTGGTGGTGGGATTCCTGCTGTTTTTCTCGATCGGCGCACGGGAGACCTGGGCCCCGATCGACACCTTGCAGACCCAGGTCATTTCCCTCGATCCGGCCAACCTGCCGGAATATGCGATCCGGACCACCCTGCGGATGCTGGCGGCGATGATCGCGTCACTGGTCTTCACGTTCATCTACGGGACGCTGGCGGCGAAGAACCGCCGTGCTGAAAAACTCCTGGTGCCGGTGCTGGATATCCTGCAATCGGTGCCGGTGCTGGGTTATATCTCGTTCACCGTGACCTTCTTTCTCCTGCTGTTTCCCGGCCGGGTGCTGGGCGCCGAGTGCGCGGCGATCTTTGCGATCTTCACCAGCCAGGCCTGGAACATGACGTTCAGCTTCTATCAGTCGCTGCGCATGTTGCCGCGTGACCTGACAGAGGTTTCCGAGAGCCTGCACCTGTCCGGCTGGCAGAAATTCTGGAAGCTCGACGTGCCATTCGCCATGCCCGGGTTGGTCTGGAACATGATGATGAGCATGTCCGGCGGCTGGTTCTTCGTGGTGGCGTCGGAGGCGATTACCGTCGGTGACAAGACCATCACCCTGCCGGGGATCGGTTCCTACCTGGCCACGGCCATTGAGCAGCGTGACCTCACCGCCGTGGGCTATGTGATCCTGGCGATGGTGGTGGTAATCCTGATCTACGACCAGTTCCTGTTCCGTCCGCTGGTGGCCTGGGCGGACAAGTTCCGTATGGAAGACACTGCGGCCCAGGGTGGCGCACCGGAATCCTGGGTGCTCAACCTGATCCAGCGGACCCGGATCATCCAGCGTCTGATCCGCCCGGTTTCACGGGGGCTGACCCGTATCGGCCATCTGCGCCTGAGCCTGCCCAGCGTCAAGGCGCGGGCGAGTGCCTCGAGCGCGTCGACCTCGCGGGTGATCGACTGGGTCTGGGGTCTGTTCATCGGTGCGCTGGCCTTGTATGCGCTGTATCACATCGCCCTCTACGTCGGCAGCGAAGTGAGCTTCGCCGATGTCGGCGAGGTCATCGGCCTGGGCGCGATCACGCTGGTGCGGGTGACCTTGCTGATTGGCGTTGCTTCGCTGATCTGGGTGCCGCTGGGGGTGATGATCGGCCTGCGTCCGCGCCTGGCCGAGAAGATCCAGCCATTGGCCCAGTTCCTCGCGGCGTTTCCGGCGAACCTGTTGTTTCCGGTGTTCGTCATCGTGATCCTGCACTTCAAGCTGAACCCGGATATCTGGCTGAGCCCGCTGATCGTGCTCGGTACCCAGTGGTACATCCTGTTCAACGTGATCGCCGGCGCCAGTGCCTTCCCCAACGACTTCCGTGAAGCCGCCGCGAACTTCCATATCCGTGGCTGGCAGTGGTGGCGCAAGGTCATGTTGCCGGGGATCTTCCCGTATTACGTCACCGGTGCGATCACCGCTTCCGGTGGTGCGTGGAACGCCAGTATCGTTTCCGAGTTTGTTTCCTGGGGGCAGGACAAGGTCGTGGCCCATGGCCTGGGGGCTTACATCGCCCAGACCACGGCAGCCGGCGACTTTCCGAAAATCACCCTGGGCGTCGTGGTCATGTCGGTCTTTGTGGTGGCCTTCAACCGTTTGATCTGGCGACCGATGTACGCCATCGCCGAAAACAAACTTCGTCTGAATTAATCCGAGCCGCTCTCATGAACAGTCATATCGAATACACCAGCAGCGCCCGTGAAATCTACTCGCTCACCAACGTGAGCAAGGGCTTTGGCAACGGCAAGGACGAACGTCAGGTACTCAGTGAAGTCGACCTGCACCTGCACGAAGGCGAAGTCGTCGGGCTGCTGGGGCGCTCGGGCTCCGGCAAGTCGACCTTGCTGCGGATCATTGCCGGCCTGATCCAGCCGACTTCCGGCGAAGTGCTCTACAACGGCGAAGCCCTGGACGGCCCGGCCAAGGGCGTGGCGATGGTGTTCCAGACCTTCGCCCTGTTTCCCTGGCTGACGGTGCTTGAAAACGTTGAAGCCGGTTTGCAGGCCCTGCAGGTCGAGCCCAAGGAGTCGCGCAAGCGCGCGCTGGCGGCCATCGACCTGATCGGCCTCGACGGTTTTGAAAACGCCTACCCGCGCGAGCTGTCCGGCGGCATGCGCCAGCGTGTGGGTTTTGCCCGTGGCCTGGTGGTCAACCCGACTCTGTTGCTGATGGACGAACCGTTTTCCGCCCTTGATGTGCTCACCGCCGAAAACCTGCGGACCGACCTGCTGGAGTTGTGGAGCGGCGGGCAACTGCCGATCAAGTCGATCCTGATTGTGACCCACAACATCGAGGAAGCGGTGCTGATGTGCGACCGCATCCTGGTGCTGTCGTCCAACCCGGGGCGCGTGGTGGCGCAGATCAAGGTGCCGTTCGCCCACCCGCGCAACCGCCTGGACCCGATCTTCCGCAAGATGGTCGACGATATCTACGCGCTGATGACCAACCGTCGCAGTGCCGACGAGCGCACCGGCAAGGCCGAGCTGCAATTGGGTAGCCGCCTGCCGGAAGTCCCGACCAACCTGATGGCCGGTCTGATCGAAGCCCTGGCGGCCGAGCCTTACCATGGCCATGCCGGTTTGCCGAACGTGGCCGAGCGGCTGCTGCTGGAGGTCGATGACCTGTTCCCGGTGGCCGAGATGCTCGAGCACCTGGGCTTTGCCGAACTGCGTGGGGCTGATATCAAGCTCACCGACTCGGGCAAGCGTTTCGCCGACGACGGTACCCAGGAGCGCAAGGTGATGTTTGCCGAGCACCTGCTGCGCACCGTGCCCCTGGCGGCGCGCATTCGCCAGGTGTTGCAGGAGCGTAACGGACACTGGGCGCCGCGGGTGCGTTTCGAGCAGGAGTTGGAAGACTCCCTCAGCGAAGACTTCGTCGAGCAGACCCTGGAAAGCGTGATCAGCTGGGGCCGTTACGCCGAGATCTTCTCCTACAACGACACCACCGAAACCTTCAGCCTGGAAGACGTGGAAGGCGAGATCTGACAGGCAACCCTGTGCCCTTGAAGCTGGTCTTGCTTGAGCTGACGCCTTCGCGAGCAAGCCGGCTCCTACAAGGCGCCTCGTTAAACCGAAGTCCCAGGGGCCGGCCGGTTCAGTGCTTCAGATATGCGCCGCAGCCAGGCCGCCGAGTACCACGCTTACACCGGCGGCGGTGTAGGCCAGGCGTTTGAGCCATTCCTTGCGGGTCAGCAGGGTGATCGCCGCCAGCGAAATGGCAATCTGGATCGCCGTCATTGCCTGGGCCCAGCGATGGTGCTGGTGCAGGACTTCTTCGGATTTGTCATCCCACTCGCGACTCTTGGCTTCCAGGCCCTCGGCTTTCTGCCGCACGACTTCCTTTTCCTTCTTGTAACGCTCGACCTCGGCGGTGTAATGCGCGGCGTCCAGGCCCGGGATATGGCTGGCCATTTCCGAGAGGTTCTGCCGGCTGGACTTGGCCTGGTAGTAATTCCACTGGTTGGCGGCCTCGGTCTTGAAGATCGCGGCGTTGTTCTTGTCCATCGCCGCTTCGCTTTCCGTGGAGCCCGCCTGGTAGCTGAGCATGGCGCCAATGGTCGCCATGATTGCGGTCATCACCGCGATCCGGCTGGCAAAGCCGTCACCGCGTGCATGGGCATGTTCGGTGGTGTGTTCGACGTGTTTTTCGTGAGGGCTTGGGACTTCGAAGTTTTCAGTCATCAGAGATGGATCTTTGGGTGTAAAAGGGCGGGATCGAAGTGTAAAGCCAGTGCTGGCGGAAGGCTCTCTCTCATTGATGAATATTCGAATATGCCGGCGCCGGGGCAGTGCCCGTCATAGGCCGCTCCTCCTGCAGGTGGATGGTTTGCAGGGGGATATCCAGGGTGAATAGCGCGCCTTTGCCCGCGCCGTCACTGTGTACGTAGAGGCGGCCGTCCATCTCGATCGCCGCCAGGGCACAACTGTGCAGGCCAAAGCCGTGGCCGTCCTTGCGGGTGGTGAAACCATGGGTAAAGATCCGCGCGAGGTTTTCCGCGGGGATGCCTTCGCCCTCATCCTTGACGGTGATGCGCAAGGTCTTGCCGTCGATGATGCGTACGCCCAGGGTGATGTCCCGTTCG
This sequence comes from Pseudomonas gingeri, assembly GCF_013386165.1. Lineage (GTDB taxonomy): Bacteria > Pseudomonadota > Gammaproteobacteria > Pseudomonadales > Pseudomonadaceae > Aquipseudomonas > Aquipseudomonas gingeri_C. Next base: position 88,768 of record NZ_JACAOS010000012.1, read on the forward strand.
CGGTTGGTCAGGTCGGACACCGCGTACTTGGCGTTGCTGATCAGGTTGATCAGGATCAGCAGCAGCCGGTGCTTGTCGCCGAGGAAGGTCGGGACCGGCTGGTAGTCCTTGTGCACCGTGACCTTGTGCCGGTTCAGGGCCCCTGAGTTCATGCGCAGGGCATCTTCGAACAGGTCGGTGATGTTCACCGCTTCGAGCAGCTTGGCCGCACCGGCATAGGATTGCTGGGTGGCGACGATTTCCTTGATGTGATCGACGCTTTTACTCAATTGCGCCAGTTCCTGGATGATCTCCGTCTGCTCGGTGGCGACGGCGGCGGCCAGTGAGTTGAGGTAGGCGGGCAGCAGTTTGCCTTTTTCATCATGGCTGACGAAGTCCCCGAGGTCATCCGGGTGCTCGTTCATCAACTGAACCGCCTTGGTCAGCCCCTGGGCCTTGCTGGAACGGACCTTGCGGGTCACCAGGTCGGCGGAGATGTTCACGCTGTTAAGTACGTTGCCGACGTTATGCAGGACGTTGGTTGCGATTTCCGCCATGCCCGCCGTACGCGCGGCGTCCATCAGCTCGCTCTGGGCTTCCTTGAGTTCGCGGGTACGTTCCTCGACGCGCTGTTCGAGGCGTTCGTTGGACAGTTGCAAGGCGCTGTTCATCTGGTTGATCAGCCCATAGCTACGTAGCTGGCGAATGATCAGGTAGAACACCAGCATGGCCATCAGGGCCGCACACACACTCAGATAGATCAGGTACTGGCGGTCCTGGAGCTCGGCGCGGCGCTGGATTTCATTCAACAGTTCGTTGATGCCGTCGAGGCTGGCGGCCACCGGGATAAAACCGATGCGGTCGAGCAGGTCATTGACCTGGGGTTGCTCGTGCACCACGACATTGGCCTGGTCGATCAACTTGTCGATGGTCGGGCTCAAGGTCGCCGGCAGACTGGCCTTTTGTGTCGCCAGGTGCTGGATCTGCCGTTCGATCTTGTCGGCTTTGCCATTGGACACGTGCTGCGCATATTCCAGCGCGCTCAAGGTCAGTTTCGAGGCGCTGTAGAGCACGCTGAGGGTTTCCACCGGGTGCTCGACGCTGAAGGGTTCCAGGTCGGCCTGGATGGTCTCCTCGATGGCCGACAGGGTTTCCAGATCATCGCGCAAGGCGGTGTTGTGGGCCTGGAACTGTTCGATCAGCTTGTTCTTTTCCGCCGTGGCGTCCAGGTAGGCTTTCTTGCGCGCCTGCCAGATGCCGGAGCTCTCCAGGGAGCTGTTCTGCGCGACCAATTGATCCCAGCGTCGGCTGGAGTCGGCGATGGGGATGGCGAGCAGGTTGTAATTGTATTCGTCGCTGATCCGGGTCTTGAGAATCTTCGCGTCGAGCCTGGCATCCAGCTGCTTGAGCTGGCGGATCAGGTCGCGGGACTCGAAGTAGGTGGAGGTTTCGCGGGAAAAGGCCTTGAGCAGCAGGAACGCCAGGAGACTGACCAGAATGGCAAACAGGGTGACCAGCGCCGCACTTCTGTATCGGCTCCATCGCATCATTGGGTACTTCCTTTGTCCGGTTGACGTGGCGGCTTCTGGCTCTTGCCGCAAAGTGTAGTGCCACGGCGTCCCCAGGTCCTGGAAAAGTGTCATTTCTTTGCATGGGCGGCGTTTGCGGAGTGGGCGTCCAGGGGTTTCATCAGTTGTAACTGCTGGCGGTACTCGTCGGTGACCTGCCGGGCCTCGCTGTTGCCGGTGATCACCCGGGGGGTGATCAGCACGATCAGTTCCGAGCGGCCGTGCTGGCGCTGGGTATTGCCGAACAACCACTGCAGGCCGGGGATCTTCCCCAGGTAAGGAACACTGTTGTCGGTGACGCTTTCGTTCTGCTTGATCAGGCCGCCGAGGAGGATGGTCTGCCCGCTTTGCACCGCCACCTGGGTCGAGACGGCGCGGGTCGAGATGGTCGGATTGCCGTTGGCATCGACGGTGGTACTGGCATCGCTGACCTGTTGCTGGATATCCATGTACACCAGGCCGCCCGGATTGATCCGTGGGATGACATCGAGAATCACCCCGGTCTGGATGTATTGCACTGAGCTGGTGCTGACGGTGGTGGTGTTGGTGTTGATGGTGGTCTGATTGATCGGAATATTGTCGCCGACCTGGATCTGCGCCTGTTCATTGTTCATCACCACCAGCGAGGGCGCCGACAACACCCGGGTGTTGCCGTTGGTTTCCAGGGCGTGCAGGGCCACCTGCAGGTTGTTGCTGACAAACGAGTAGAACAACGCATCCGTGGCCCCGAGGCTCGCGCCCCCCTGGCCCAGGGCGCCCTGGCTACCGGAGGCGTTGGCGATGCCGGCGGTCGTCGAGTTGCCGGCCAGGCGCCCGAGGTACCACTGCACGCCGAGGTTCAGCGAGCCACTCAGGCCGACTTCGAGAATCCGCGTTTCGATCTGCACCTGCAGGGGCGGGTTGTCGAGTCGCTGGATCGCCGACTGGATCTCGGCCCATTGGCTCGGGCGGCTGCGCACCAGCAGTTGGTTGCTGCTTTTCTGCGCGGTGATGCGCACCGAATTGGTCGGGTTGTTGGCATTGACCGGGGCGCGCGCGGTATTCGCTGGAGCGGGCGGGCCGAGCTGCAAGTCGTCGGTTCGCTCCGGCGAGGTGCTCGCCGTGCTGCTAACCGGCGGTGGCAGGCCGCCGGTGCCGGTGGTGCCGGACAACCCCGGGTTGCTGCCGGTGGCGCTGCCCAGACCACTACCGAAACCGTTGCTGGTCAGGGTCACCGTCCGCAGTCCCGGCGCGACCTGGGCGGCGCCTTCTTCGGTGACCGCTTCATCGCTGTAGATCTGGCGCAGGTAGCGGGCCAGGTCCGTGGCCTTCATGTTACGCACGTCATACACATACATCTGCGGTTCGTCGCCGCCGCCCTGGTCGATGGTGTCGATCCAGCGACGGACGTCGTTCAGGTATTCCGGCTGTGGCGAAATGGCGACAATCGCATTGGTCCGCTCGATGGGCAGGAAACGCAGCATGCCGGCCAGCGGGGTACCACTCTGGGCGCCGAACAGACGCTCAAGCTCGGGCATCAATTGGCTGACATTGGCGCGTTTGAGGCCGAACACACCGATGGACATGCCCTTGAGCCAGTTGACGTCGAAGGTGTTGATGGTCTGCTGGTAGTTGTTCAGTTCGTCCGGCGTGCCGGCCATCACCAAGGCATTGCGCGAGGTGTCGACGTCGAGAAAGGCACTCTCCCGGGCAAACGGCTTGAGCAGCTTCTGCATTTCCAGCGGCGAGATGTACTCCAGCACGAAAAAGCGCGCGGTCAGGCCGCTGCCCGGTTCCGGGATCGACTGGCGGGGCGTGAGCTGGCCGGCGACCGCCTGGTTGGCCGGGAGGATCAGGTAGCGTTCGCCCTGGCGGATGATCGCGTTGTTGGTCCAGGACAAGAGGGTTTCAAGAATGGAAAACGCCTGGGCCTTGTCCACCGGCTTTGAAGTCGAGAAGGTCACCTCGCCGGTCACGCCCTGGCCGATGCTGTAGTTCTCCTTGAGCACATCGCCGAGGATGGTGTTGACCACCGCCTGGATCGGCACGCCGGCAAAATTGAAGGTTGTGCCGCCGTCGCCCTGGGGCGCCGTCGGCGGCTTGAGCGGGGTGCTGCCGCGCGCCACCAGGCTCTGGCTGCCGCGGATGATCTGTGCTCCCGGGGGCGGTGCCGCCAGGGGCGCGGCCACGACATTGGCCCGGGACAGCGTCGCCGCCAGGGGCGGGCGATCAGGCCCGGTGCCGGCCAGGCCGTCGCGCAGCAGTTGGTCGTCATGCACCTCATCGGTCACGGGCGCGATGCAGCCGGCGAGCAGCATGAAGCTGAGAAGGCAAGGGTAGGCGGCGCGTTTGCTCACATTGATTCATCCTTGTACGGCCCTTACGGCACCTGCGGTGCGGGGTACCGAAGTGGTCTTAATGCACGGCGCTGGCCGGCAATTTCAAAACGGGAAGGCTCAGTTCCTGCTGGCTGGACTTGAAACTCAGGGACACGGTTTGCGTGGTGATCCGTTCGATGCGCCAGCCATTGGGCAAGGTGTCGCCTTGCGCGACGCTCAGGCTCTTGCCCTCCTTGGTCTTGAACAGCGCCTTGCGCAAGGTCTGGGAGACGGCGATGCCATTCAGCGAAAAACCGGCGAGCGATTGCGTGTCGTGTTCGTTCCAGGCCACCGGGTCGGGTTTGCGGTCGCGATTGAACAGCGAGTGCCCCCAGATCTCGGCATAGGACTCCAGCGTCGGCGTTTCCAGGACCGTGGCCGGTGCGCTCGGCGAGGCCGGCAGGGGATGAGCCAACTCGGGGTACCACTCGATGCCCGCGCCCAGGCCCTCGAACAAGGCGAGGCACAGGGCTGCCAGCGACACCACGAGGACGCTCAGCCAAAACGTCGGTCGGCCCGGGGTTTTCATGGGGTTGGCTTCCCTTTCCTGAGCGGAGGATTTTTATCCGGCGGGTTGTTCAGGTAGGCGCCGATTTGCAGTTGCACCGCCAGGCGGTGATTGGCGTCGGGGGCCGGCGTGGGGTTGCGGCGAATACTCAGGGTGTCGACAAACAGCGCCACCGGCTGGTTTTCCAGTTCATAGAGCAGGCCCGCCAGGGGTTCGATGGCACAGTCGAGGTTGAGGCTGACCTTGACCTGGCGGTATGGCGCGCTGTCGAGGACCGGGATTGGCATGCGATTGGTCAGGCTGCAGTCTCCGCCCTCGGGCGCCAGGGCCTGGAGTTTTGCCGTCACCAATTGCATCAGCTGTGCGGTGGCCGCGCCGGTATCGGTGTCCGGCAGCAGGCTGTCGTTGCTGCTCGGCACGTTGCGGGCTTGTGCCAGCTGCGCTTCGAGGAGTGGGCGCTGGCGTTCCAGCGCCTGGTAGCGTTGGCGCTGGGCGCGTAGGGTGTCCATGTCCTCGCTGATCGACTGCAAGGGTGCGGTGAACCACCAATGAATGGCGATGAAGTAGGCCGCGATCAGCCCCAGCGCGGCCAGTAGCAAGGCCGCCCCGCGTTGGTCACGGTGTGTCAGGCGCAAGGGCATGGCGCTACTCCCGGGTATCCAGGTGGGCGGTCAGGTTGAGTCGATCCTGGCCTGTACTCGCGTCAGCCTGGATCACACCCTGGAACTGCAGGTTGCGCAGGTGCGTGCAGGCCTTCATCTTGCCGATCAGGTCACCGGCCTGGCTGCTTTGCGCGCTGAGGGTCAGGGTGCCCTGGGCATCGATATCCAACTGTTCCAGCCAGGTGTCGACGGGAATGCAGGCGGTCAGTTCCTGCAGCAGCGCGGTCCTGGACAGCGCCTGGGTCTTTTGCGTTTGTACGTAGCGCCCGGTGTCGAGGCGCTCGTTGAGCTGTTGGCGCAGTCCCTGAATCTGTTGGCTGTCGTTGCGCAGCGCAGCGACCTCGGCGTTCATGGCGTCCAGGGCCAATTGGCGGTTATGCACCCACATCAGCATGGCGGCCACCAGCAGCCCGGCGCCGAGCCAGGCCAACCTGAGCCGTAGTCGCCGGGTCGGATGCCACTCCTGGGGACGGCGCTGGGCGGGCAGCAGGTTGACGTGCAAGCGCGTGCCATTGCGATCCAGCGTGTCGATGGCATCGATCCGCAGGCCGTTGCGCGCCGCTTCATCGAGGATCGCATCGATCCGTTCGCGCAGGGCAACCACCAGGGTCAGCTCGAACACCGGCCGGGTGCGATCTTCTTGCGGGACGCGCAGCGTATCGAAATAGACCTGGGCTGCCTTGAACGGTGTGTACTTGTCCATCTCGAAGGCCAGCGCCGCATGGGCCTGGGCGGAAGCGGCCAGGGGCAGTTGCACGCGGCTGAGCAGGACCTGTTCACAGGGCATCAGCAGGACCTGGCGCCGGGTCGGGGCCGACGCGCTTGGGGCGACGTCCCCGCAAGCGTGATGCAAGGCCCCTTCGTGCCAGTGCAGCAGGTGTTCCTGGTTCGACGATTCCAGGTGCTCGCGCCAGCGTCGGGGCAGGCAGGCAATCAGTTCCCGGAGCCACCAACGCAGGAACACCGGCAGTCGGGAAGCTTGCCAGTGCTGCGCCAGCCGTGTGGTCGTGGTTTGCAGTGGGCCACGCCATGGCCTTTCGAGGGTCTTCATTCCTGCCACCGCAGTACGCGATAGAGTTGCGTGCCCTCGGCTTGTGGGTTGAGGAGAAAGGTCACGTTCAGGTTCGCGGCAAAAGGCGCCACCAGCACTGCCTGTATCTGTGCGCTGTAGATCTGGCCGGGCGAGCTTTCGAGCAGCGGCGCCGGCAGCTTGAGCGCGGCCCGCAGGAGGGCGGTGGCGTAAGTCGGGTCCGGTTGGGGCAGGCCGGTCCACAGCGTCAGGTTCGGCGCCAGTTGCCCATAGAGCGCGGAGTCCATGGCGGCGAACACCTGAAGTTGCTCGATGGCCGACAGCGGATCGTTGCGGGTGCGGCGAGCCAGCAGCTCCTGGGTCAGTTTGCGGCCTTGGGCGGGGCTGGCACCCAGATAACCCAGCACCTGGTTGAACGCTTCGGGGCTGACTTGATTGAGGTCGAGCTTGCCGCGTTCGCTGCGCAGTTCGACGGTCAGTTGCGCGTCTTCGAGGTTCAGGTGATAGGCACGTCCATCGGCGATCATCCCCGGCACCTTGGCCGCCAGGCTCTGTACCACCAGCGCCAGGCCGGACTCGGCGGCGAGCAGGGCACGGGCGTGTTGCAGGGCATAGGCACTCTGGCGGTTTTCCAGGCGTACCGTGCCGACCACCACGGCCATCATCAGGCTCAACAGTGCCAGGGCCCAGAGCGCCAGGACCAGAGCGGCCCCCCGTTGGCTGTTCATCGCGAGACCTGGGCTTCATCGAGGCCCAGGTTCATGCGCAGGGCGACCACCAGCGGCGGCCAGGGGATGGGGCCGTCGGCCTGCAAGTCGATACGTATCGCCAGCGGTAAACGCTCCGGCCAGGGCCAGCGGGGCAGCCAGCCGGTGGGCTGCGAGTGTGGGTCCAGGCCGCGGTAACTCAAGCGCCAACTGTCCAGGTTGGGCAGCAGGACCTGCGGTTCGCCCCAGGCATGCAGGCCCTGGGCGTCGAACTGGAAGAACGCCACCTGCAGGTCTTTTGAACCGTGGCGATTGTCCACCAGGGTGAACGCGTGCAGTTGCAGGCCGCCGGACAATCGCGCGGGCAGCGGGGCGACGAAGCGCATCTGTTGTGCTTCGCCGTCGAACACCTCGGCGAGGTTCTGCGCGTCCCGTAGAAACACCGCCGGATAGGCCTGTTGCACGGCACTTCTGAGGAAGTCCTGGGCCGAACGGACCTCGTTCAGACGATTGGAATAACGCTCGCCCAGGTCCTGGGTGCGGTTGCCGGCGGTCAGGGCCGAGGCGATCAGCACCATCAACAACCCGAGCAGGCTCAGGGCAATCAGCACTTCCAGCAAGGTGAAACCCCGTGGCCGCGACTTCATGGCGTGGTTCCTGGCTTGGGCCCCTGGGCGCGCCAGGTGACGAAGCGTTCCTGGCGATGGCCCTGTTCCAGCACCAGTTCCAGTCGGTAGAGGTCCACCGGCGGGATACCGGGCTGCGCGGTGGCGGTCAGTTGCCATTGCACCTGCGCCAGGTTGCCCTGCCAGTGCCCTGGCTTGAGCAGTTTGCGGCTCTGGTCGTCGAACAGGGTCTTGGCCAGCAGCGCCATGCGTGTGCTCTGTTCGTCGTGCAGCAAGGCCTGGGTCGTGGCGCCCATGGCATTGAGGTAGACGGCGAAGCCGATACTCAGCAGCACCACCGCCGCGAGCATTTCCAGGAGGGTGAAACCGCCTTGGTTCGGTGTTTTCATGGGCTGACACCGTCCTGCCCGCTGACCTTGCCGGTCAGCCAGGCGACATCCACCCGCCAATGGCTCGGGCCGCGTTCCAGATAGACATTGCCGCCACTGGAGCCGCCGTCGGGATAGAACTCGATCACGCCATCGCGGGATGACGACAGCTCGGCGGCGGTGGTCAGGCGCAGGTGCATCCCGGCGGGCAGTAAATGTTCGGCCTGGCCCTCGGCCCGATAGCTGTTGCGCATCAGGTCGAAGTGCAGGGCGGCCGGTTGGCCGTTCAGTACCGCCTGACTGCGCACGTTGCGCAGTGCCAGGCTCAGCTCGCGCTTGGCCTGGCGGTCACGGGCGTTGTCGAGGCCCGCGGCGACACTGTGGGCCAGCAGGCTGGCACCGATGGCGATGATCAGGATCACCACCAGCATTTCCAGCAGGGTGAAGGCCCGGGTACCGCGCGGCTTGGCCATGGCTATTCCCAGTTGCCCAGGTCGGTGTTGTAGCCATCGCCACCGGGTTGCCCGTCCTTGCCGTAGAAGATCAGGTCGAAGGGACCGTGCTCGCCGGGATAGCGATAGCCGAACGCATGGCCATAGGGGTCCAGCAGGTCGCTGGGTTTGGCGTAGGGGCCGTTCCAGTTATGCACGTTGGCGGGCGCGGTGGTCAGGTCGACCAGGTTCCTGGGCGGCGTCCCGACATCCAGCGCGTAACCCTCGATCTTCATCGACAGGCTGGCCAGCTGCGCCTTGCCGGCGCCGTACTTGCCCTTGTCGACATTGGTCCCGACCTGGCGCACGACAATGGTCGCGACCACACCGAGGAGGACGATTACCGCGAGCATTTCCAGCAGGGTGAAACCTTGGTGACGGTAACGCAGCGAGCGACTGGCGGTCATGGCGGCTTCCTTTCAGAGGTTATTGGTCAGGCTCATCAACGGCAGCATGATGGCCAGCATGATCAATCCGACCAGGGCGGCCATCACCAGGGTCAGGGACGGCACCAGGGCGGCGAGCAGGCGGTCGATATGGCGCTTGGCCTCAGCGTCGAAAATGCTCGCGACCTTGAGCAGCAGGCGGTCGAGTTGCCCGGACTCCTCACCGACCTGGATCATCTGCAGCGCCAGTTCCGGGAAGGTTGCGGTGGTCTCCATCGCGGCCGACAGTCGGCTGCCGTCCTTGACCCGGACGATGGTTTGTTCCACCGCGTCGCGAACCACCTGGTTGCGGCAGACCTGGCGGGCGATATCGAAGGCACTGATCAGCGCCACGCCCTGGCTCAGCAGGGTGCCGAGGGTATGGGCCAGGCGGGCGGTTTCCAGGCGCAGCAGCAAGGGGCCGATCACCCAGGCGCGGAGCATCTGCCGATCCCACTGCAAGCGCCCTTGCGGCGTGTGCAGGCGCTGCACCCACCAGCCGATCAGCACGGCCATGGCGCCGAGCAGGTAGAGGATGTAGTTGCCGAGGAACTGACCGAGGGCGAGGATCGCTTCGGTGATCAGCGGCACGGGCACGCCGAGGCCGCTGAAGATCGGCACGAATTGCGGCACCACATAGGCCAGCAGCAAGACCAGCGAGCCGAGTACGCCGACCAGCAGGAAGGCCGGGTAGATCAGCGCATTGACCACCTCGCCGCGGACTTTCTGCGCCCGTTCCAGGTAGCTCGCCAATTGCCCGAGGGTTTTACCCAACGCGCCGCCGGCTTCCCCGGCACGCACCAGGCTGAGGTACAGCGGCGAGAACGGCGGGCCTTCCAGGGACATCGCCGCCGACAGCGGCTGGCCGCCCTTGACCCGGTCGCGGATGCGTTCGAGCAAGCGCCGGGACTGGGGTTTAGCCGGTTGGCGGACCAGGGTGTTCAAGGCCCGCTCCAGCGGTTGGCCGGCGTCGAGCAAGGTGGCGAGTTGCTGGGTGAAACGCTCCAGTTCGTCAGCGTTCAGGGGCGGGCGCTTGAACCAGCTTCCAGTCGCTGCGCTGCCGGCCACTGCCGGTTCGAGCTGCAACACCAGCAGGCTGCGCTCCTGCAACTGGCTGGCGGCGTCGTCTTCGCCCTCGGCGTCCAACGCGCCGCTGACGGTGCTGCCGGTGGGGTCCAGGGCGCGATAACGATAGTGTTCCATGCTCAGTCGCCGCGCGTGACGCGCAGCACCTCTTCCAGGCTGGTGATTCCGGCCAGGGCCTGGCGCAATCCGTCCTCATAGAGGGTACGCAAGCCATTGGCCCGGGCGGCCTGCTCCAGCGTCGCGGCGTCGGCGTGGCGCATCAGCAGCGAGCGCAGGGTCTCGTTCATCACCAGCAGTTCGCTGAGGGCGCTGCGTCCGCGATAGCCGTTGCCGGGGGCATTCGGTCGCGGGCGATAGAGGCGGATCGGGCGTTCATCGGTAAAGCGTTGCAGTTGGTGTTCGGCCACCAGTTCAGCCGGCGCCTCGAAGCTTTCGCGCCATTCCGGGGCCAGCCGGCGCACCAGGCGCTGGGCGAGAATACCGTTGACCGTCGAGGCGATCAGGTAGCTTTCGACCCCCATGTCGAGCAGGCGGGTGATGCTCGCGGCGGCGCTGTTGGTGTGCAGGGTCGAGAGCACCAGGTGGCCGGTCAGCGAGGACTGAATGGCGATCCGACAGGTTTCCAGGTCGCGCATTTCGCCGATCATGATCACGTCCGGGTCCTGGCGCACGATGGCGCGCAGCACCCCGGCGAAATCCAGGCCGATGGCCGGCTTGACCTGGATCTGGTTGATCCCCTCCAGCTGGTATTCCACCGGGTCCTCGACGGTGATGATCTTGCGTTCGGCGGTGTTCAGCCGGGCGAGGGCGGTGTACAGGGTGGTGGTCTTGCCCGAGCCGGTGGGACCGGTGACCAGCAGGATGCCGTGGGGCCGTTCGAGCACGTCGAGAAAGGCCGCGAGGCGAGCGCCGTCGAAACCCAGGCTGGGGAAATCGAAGGATACGGTCTGGCGGTCGAGCAGGCGCATGACCACCGACTCGCCGAAGCTGGTGGGCACGGTGGAGACCCGCAGGTCCAGCTCCTTGCCTTGTACCCGCAGCATGATCCGGCCGTCCTGGGGCAGGCGGCGTTCGGCGATGTCCAGGCGCGCCATGATCTTGATCCGCGAGATCACCGCCGCCGACGAGCTCACGGGTGGGGCTTCGGCCAGGTGCAGCACGCCATCGACCCGGTAACGGACGTTGAGCTGGTTCTCGAAGGGTTCGATATGAATATCCGACGCGCGCTGCTCGACCGCCCGCTGCAACAGCAGGTTGACCAGGCGAATCACCGGTGCCTCCGAGGCGAGGTCCTTGAGGTGTTCGATATCGGTCTTCTGGTTGCCGCTGTCGTCTTCCAGGTTTTCGATCAGCGTGCCCATGGCCGTGCGGCCCTGGCCGTAATAGCGCTCGATCAATTGCTCGATATCGCTGCGCAGGCCGATGGACAGGCGTACCGGGCACTGGCAGGCATACTCCAGCGCGTGCAAGGCATGGGGTTGGTTCGGGTTGGCGATCAGCACGTGCAATTCACTGTCGGGCGCCGAGAGTGGCACCAGGCAATGCTGCTTGAGGAAGCGCGGTGCCAGCTCGGGCGGGTTTTCCAGCAGTTCGGGCGCACTGGCCAAGGCCAGCAGGGGCGCGCCGAGCAGGGTCGACCAGGCTTGGGCGAGATCCTGTTCCGAGACCAGGCCCAGGCGCGCCAACAGTTCGGTAGCGTCCTGCCGCGCGCCGCCGTCCTGCAGTTGCTGGGCGCGGTCGAGATCGGCGGGTTTCAGGCGGCCGGCGTCGACCAGCCAGTCGACGGCAAGCCTGCCCAGGTCTTGGGACATCAGGGCGTTCATGGTGCTCTCTCCAGGCTCCATGCCTATCGGAACAGCCTGACCCCGAAGCGCTTGGGCGGCTACTGTCAGAAATGACAGTTCTGCTGACCGTTGGTCGGGTCGGAGCAGGCGTTGCGGGCCTATAGGGCCTCGGAATCGGCATCGACGGTTTCGCCGGCGGTTTCGCTGATGCCCGCAGCGGTGTGCCCATCCGGCGACAAGGCGGTGCCGGCGCTGTTGACCCCGCCGCTCAGCGTGCCGTCGTCGGTGACCGCCGTGCCGCCGGCCAGGACATGGCCCTGGTGCAGGCTGCCGCTGGCGGTTTCGCCGTTGACCAGCAGCGTGTCGTTGTTACCGATGGCTTGCGCGGCGTCGCGGATACCCCCGCTGATCGGGGCCAGGGCGGTACCGGTGGTGGTACTGGTATTCCAGAAGCAGGCCTCGGTCTCGCCGCTGGTGTTTTTGAAATTGCAGGCGATATGCCCGGAGGCGTTCATGTCGACGGCGCCGTTGTGGGTACTGACCTGGGAAACCCCGCCGACCGCTACGGAACTCATGACGATCGGCGTGGCGCTGACACTCGACCAGAAGGCTGTTTGGTGGGTGCTGGTGGCAAAGGTGCAATCGCCGACGATATTGCCGAGGGCATTGACCTGGCCGACCTCACAATAGCGGGCCCCGGCGGGGAGGGCGACGGTGACCGCGTTGCTGCTCAGGGAGGTCCAGACCAGCGCGATGGGTTTGCCCATGCCTGCGGCGCCAGAGGGGCAGTTGGCCAGGACGACGGCCGGGGTGCTGTCGCTGATGTCGCTGACGGCGCAATTGATCGGGTCGGTTGAGAGCAGGCCCAGCAGGACCCGCACACCTGCCAGCGGCACGGCGCTGGTGCTGCCTGCCGCCCAGTAGACGGGTGTGTGGGTGCCGTTGCCGCTGATGCTGTCGCCGACGACGATGCCGGTCAGGTTGACGCCGCTGGCTCGGGTGCTGACGTCCGCGCCCAGGCCGAGCAAGCCGCTCAGGGGGGCGAGCAGTCGCGGGGTGGTGCTCGGACTGCTGGCCTGCCAGGTGACGGCGTTCCAGACGCCGCTGGCGTTCTGGCAACGGCCGACGACGGTAGCGCTGGCCAGGGCCACATGGTTGATGGCCCCGGCCATGCAGGCATAGCCGGTCACCAGGGGCGCCAGGTCCACTTCGCTGCCCGGTGTCACGGCGATATAGGCGACGCTGGTGTGGGTGCTGCTGTCCGTGCAGGCACCGACTTCCACGCCGGCATCATTGACCGAGACGGGCGTGCAATTATTGCCGCCGGCGCTGCCTTCATCCAGCAAGGCCGCTTGGGCCGCGGCGCTGAGTCCGGCGAGGGCCAGACAAAAAATGACAAGGTTGAAGACGACGGTGATGGACGATTTATTCACGTTCATGAACTGATCCTCTTGATGTCTCGCCAGGTTCCATACCTGGTCGAAAGAGCCTGGGCTTTAATCAGAGGAGCGCCTACTGTCAGAAATGACAGTTCGTATTACCGCTCGTCGTTTCGGAGTGGGCCTGTCAGATGAAGAGTGAATGGCCATTTCAGACGAACGGCTATACGAACTGTCATTTCTGACAGTAGGCGGTGTGAGAGTTTGGGGGCAGGCTGATTGATGAAAACGGTTTTAAGTTTTGCGTGTGAATGTTGAGGAGACGGATATGAGCGGAGTGCTTGAACATCGGATATTCAAGTCCGGAGTTGGGAGTGATGCTGTTGCGACGGGGTCTGTTTGGGGTGGGCGAAAAATAGTCGCGTCATTTTCATTGGTTATTGCGATCTGTTGTGTCGGAGGGTTTACTGCTCAGGCGAGCGCTCAGCCTGTGATTGAAACACCCTCAATATCGGGTGCTCAATCGGGTGGAAATGATTTTTCAAATCAGGTTGATGACGAACCTGTGCTTTCAGTGCCGCTTCTTGGCTTTGGAGGGCTGACGGACTTCGGGGGGAACGCCCTTCCGCCGCCAGTGAGACCCTCTGCCAGTTGCTCTTCGAATAGCTCATGGGAAAGAGCAAAGTATGGATTGCGTGCTTGTTGAGACTGAGTACTGCACGTCCCGTCGTTGAACGGTGAGGTCGGCGCGGCCTATTAGAAAACTTCATATTCCATGAATGTTTTGTCATTTTTCAGTGGGCGGAAGCGATGACGAGTGCCCGCTAGAATTCAATTAGATAAGTGTCAGGGTGTTTATAAATAATTAGTTAATGAACTCGGCCATTTCCTTAATCTACGCATAATGATCGATTGAGAGCCTGCGCAGGTGCAGTCTGCCCAGTGCGGCGGGTTATTCCCTATTTCTCATATTGAGTCATTACCATGAATATCTATACCAAGTGCCTGACCGTTGCGGTCGTTCTGTTCAGCGCCCAAACCTTTGCCCTGGACAGGAAAGACATTGCGCAAGTTGTCAGCGTGAACTCCGATCCTTATGCCTGCGGTATCACTGACGCGAAGATGACCTACAAGACCCCGAGCGGTGAACTCAAGGAGTACAAGTACAAGACCTGGGGCAATGGCTGTGCCGGGGATTGATCGAGCGAGTACGTGGGCGGCCCGTTGGATAAGCGGTGGGCTGGCGGGATAAAACAAGCGGGCTTGCCCGCGAAGATCGGCCGCTGTTGACGGCCTCTTCGCGGGCAAGCCCGTTTGTCGTAGTGATATAACGCTCAGGACTTGCGTCGGTTTCCTACCAAAGCGGGACCACGTAGCTGACGTAGAAGCGGTTTTCATCCTGAATCGTCTGGCCGGTGATGTCCGGGCTTGCGTGGGCATTCTGCCAGCGCACGCCGAGGCCTTTCAGCTCGCCGCTCGGGACGTTGTAGGCGAGGGAAATGTCGCGTTCCCACTCATTGGCGTCGGGGTTGGCTGGGGTGCGGATCTGGTCGCCATGGACATAGGTGGTGGCGAACACCAGACCGTCCACGCCCAACTTGGCGAAGTCATACTTGTACTGTGCCAACCAGCTGCGCTCGCCGGCGTGCTGGAATTTGTTCAATTGCATGTTGGTCAGTGCCGGGGTGTCGGCGCCCGAACCCGGGCCCTGGAGTTCGGCACCGCTGTTCAAGCCGGAGTCCAGGTAGGGGAAGTCGCTGCTGCCGCTGTTCTTCTGCACGCCGAGGCCAACGGTGTGACCGGCCAGGCTGTAGCTTTCCATCAGGCTGATGGTCGACTGGTTGATCCGGCCCTTGGTCAGGCCATTGCCGTAGTAACCGGCTGCGGCGTACTGGCTGTCGCCGTCGGCATTGCCACCGGTCCCCAGGCTGCGGTAGGCACGGAAGTCGCTATCGATGGCGCCGACAGGCAGGGCGTCATGACGCTTGGCGCCGAGGAAGAACTGTTGGTAGTAATCCGACAGGTCCGAGTACCAGGCGCTCAGCGTGGTGTTCTCGATACCGGCGTAGTCGGCGCCGCCGTAGAGGAAGCGATCGCTCTTCTTGGTGCCGCCGGCGGTGATCATGCCGGTGTCACCGGTTTCGTTACGGATCTTGGTCTGGGTGATATCACCCACGGTGAAGGTGAAGTTATCCAGGTCCTTGGACACCAGTTGTGCACCGGTGTTGGTCTGGCGGTACAGACGGCCATCGGTGTTGGCCAGCATCGGGTTGTTCTGGTACAGGGTACCGACCCGCAGTTCATCCTTCAGGAAGCGCGCCTTGAACGTCGGGCTGAGTACGCCGAACTGGTCGACGGACTTGCCGTTGTCCAGCGGGAACATACTGCCGGGGTAGCGGCCCTGGTGGTTCTTGTCGTCCAGGTCGCCGCCGGAATCGAGTTTCAGGCCGTAGAACGCCTGCAGGTCCAGACCCAGACCGATGGTGCCTTCGGTGTAGCCGGACTTGAAGTCGAACTGGAAGCCCTGACCCCAATCGTGATAGCTCTTGGCCTTGGCCGAGCTGCCACTGACGCCTTGGCCGTCCTGGTTCAGGTAACGGTTAAGGAGGGTCACGTCGGCGTGACTGTCATCGATAAAATCCGCGTGGGCGCAGATCGTGACACTCGCCAGAGCGGCGCCCATCAGAGGGCTTAACAGCTTGTTCATTGGGTTCGGATCCTAGTCACAGAATTGAAATAAGAGCAGCAAACTCTTGAAACAATTAAGGAGTGGCCATGTGACAGTTCTGAGTCAAACGTCGGTTTTGACGGATGAAATTAAATTTAAGAAATGAACTTTTCGACGTGTTTTTCGTCGGTTCGGTCGGTTTTTTGGGTGCACATTATGGATAAATAAATCAAAAATAATGACTTTAGGTATTCAAGGATTAAGCCTTATGGTGCTATTTTGGATTTATTAATCCAAAATTGAGTGCGCAATCATGACATCTGAAATCAAACCCCTGAAAGGTAAAGTGGCGCTGGTTACCGGCGGTTCTCGTGGCATCGGTGCAGCCGTGGTCATGCGACTCGTTCGTGACGGTGCGGCGGTGGCGTTCACCTACGCCAGTGCCGAACAAAAGGCCCTCGAGGTGGTGGCCACGGTCGAAGCCGAAGGGGGCAGGGCCCTGGCGATTCACGCCGACAGCGCCGATGCGGCGGCGCTTGAGCGGGCAGTTAAACAGACGGTCGAGACCTTGGGCGGCCTGAATATCCTGGTCAACAACGCCGGGATCCTGCAGCGCGGCGATATCCGTGAGTTCTCGCTGGAGGTGTTTGACCAGATGTTTGCGGTCAACGTCCGGGCGGCCTTTGCGGCGGCCCAATATGCCGCCCGGGAGATGGGCGAGGGCGACCGGATCATCCTGATGGGCAGCGTGGTGGCCGAGCGTTCGGCGTTCCCTGGTGCCAGTGTGTACTCGATGACCAAGTCGGCGCTGGTCGGCCTGGGCCGGGGCATTGCCCTGGACCTTGCGCCACAGGGCATCACGGTCAATGTGGTACAGCCCGGCCCCACGGCCACCGACATGAATCCGGCCGACGGTCCGCACCATGAAGCGGTAAAGAGTCTGGTGCCGCTCAAGCGTATGGGCACAGGCGAGGAAATCGCCGGGATGGTGGCCTACCTGGCCGGTCCCGAGTCGTCGTTTGTCACCGGCGCCTGCCTGACCGTCGACGGCGGCTACCTGGCCTGAGGCGAGACGCCGCGTGCAAGGCGCCGTATCATGCGCGGTTTGTGGCAGAGGGCGTTGCACGCCGTTCCGATCTGCCTTGAACCACGAGAGCGAGCATGGCCAGAACCCGAGCATTCAATCGCGAACAGGCGCTGCAACAGGCGATCCGGGTCTTTTGCGACAAGGGTTTCAGCGCGGCGTCGACCGACGAGTTGATGCAGGCCATGCAGCTTGGCCGACAGAGCATGTACAACACCTTTGGCGACAAGCGTGCGCTGTACATGCAGGCCATGCGGCAGTACTACGCGGACAGCGTCAGCGACCTGATTCTCAAGCTGGGCAAGGGTGTTTCGCCCCTGGCCGGCCTGGAAAACGCCTTGCTGGCGTTTGCCTCGCGGGCGCAGCACGAGGGCACTTCCGGGTGCATGGGGGTCAATGCGGTCTGTGAGTTCGGCCTTGAAGACCCCGAGATCAATCAACTGGGTGAGACCGCCGGGCAGACGCTGACGGCGGCGTTCGAGCGGGCCTTGAACGAGGCGCGGGAGGCGGGGGAGATCGATCGGGGGATCGATGTGTCGGTGGCGACGCGTTACCTGATGACCTGCCTGAGCGGTTTGAAGATCAGCGCCAAGGCCGGGGCCTCGATTCAAATCCTGCAGGAGACCGCGAGGTTTGCGCTACGCAGCCTGAAGTAGGCGGTTGCGGGGTTGGGGCAAGCGGTGGGTGCTGTTGCAACACAGAACCCACCTGTTGCACCGGACCTCAAGCGTTGCTGCGTGGGCTTTCCGGCAGGAACCAATTCAGCACCAGCGCACAGATCCCACCGGTTGCCACACCGGACTCCAGCACATTACGCAAGGCCGCCGGCATATGCGCGAGGAACTCCGGCACCTGGGAAACCCCCAGGCCCAACGCCAGGGATACGGCGATGATCAGCAGCGCCCGGCGATCGAGGTGGATGCTCGCGAGGATATTGATCCCCGAGGCCGCCACCGCACCGAACATCACCATCGCCGCGCCGCCGAGCACCGGCTCGGGCACTGCCTGGATCGCGCCGGCCACCGACGGGAACAGACCGAGCAACACCAGCATCAGGGCGATCCACTTGCCGATATGCCGACTGGCGATGCCGGTCAGCTGAATCACCCCGTTGTTCTGGGCGAAGATCGAGCTGGGGAAGGTGTTGAACAGTCCGGCCAACAATGAGTTGGCGCCGTTGACCAGCACGCCGCCCTTGATCCGCTGCATCCAGATCGGACCTTCCACCGGCTGGCGCGAGACCTTGCTGGTGGCGGTGACGTCACCGATGGCTTCCAGGGAGGTCACCAGGTAGATCACCAGCATCGGAATGAACAGCGCCCAGGAAAAACCCAGGCCGAAGTGCAGGGGCGTCGGCACCTGGAACAGCGCGGCCTCGTGCATGCCGGTGAAGTTCAGGCGGCCGAGGTAGCCGGCCAGGGCATAACCGACCGCCAGGGCGATGACGATGGCGCAGCTGCGCATCCACACCAGCGGGATACGGTTGAGGACCACGATGATCGCCAGCACCACGCCGGACAGCAGCAGGTTCTCGCCATTGGCGAAGGTGCCGTTGGCCATGGCGCTGAAGCCGCCGCCCATGCTGATCAGGCCGACCTTGATCAGGGTCAGGCCGATCATCAGCACGACGATGCCGGTCACCAGCGGGGTGATCATGCGTTTGACGAAGGGCAGGATGCGTGAGATGCCCATCTCGACGAAGGAGCCGGCGATGACCACGCCGAAGATCGCGGCCATCACCGCTTCCACTGGCGTGCCTTGCTTGACCATCAGTGCGCCGCCGGCAATCAGCGGGCCGACGAAGTTGAAGCTGGTGCCCTGGACGATCAGCAGCCCGGCGCCGAAGGGGCCGAAGCGGCGGCACTGGACGAAGGTGGCGATGCCGGAAATGACCAGGGACATGGAGACGATCAGGTTGGTGTCCCGGGCCGAGACGCCCAGGGCCTGGCAGATCAGCAGGCCGGGGGTGACGATGGGCACGATGATCGCCAGCAGGTGCTGCAACGCCGCGAGGAGGCTGATGGGCAGGCTGGGGCGGTCCTCGAGGCCGAGGACCAGTTCATTGGCCTGGGGCTCGGCGGTGGGCGGTGTCTGGTGAGCGGTCATGGTGGGGGCCCTGGAAAAAAAGATCGGCGATTCTACTGCAATGCCATTCACTTGCGCGAAACGCAATGTGGGATCGGTGAACGTTGAATCCTGGGGTGTTCTTGCTGGCCTCATCGCCAGCAAGCTGGCTCCTACAGAACCGCGTTTCACCACAACAGTATCGTGTTGCCCCAGTCCCCCTGTAGGAGCTGGCTTGCCAGCGATGAGGCCCTTGAGTCTTGAGGTGTTCTTGCTGACGCCATCGCCAGCAAGCCGGCTCCTACAGGTTGGGTGGTGATTTTGTTGGCAATGCTCAGTCGAGAATGTCGAAGCCGCTGCTGCCCAGGCGCTCGCCATTGACCAGCAAATGCACGGCGTGATGACCACTGTAGTGCTTGCGGGTGGTCAGCTCGCGGATGTGTTGGCGGCGTCTCAGGGTTTCACTCGTGCCGGCGGCCAGGTGCAGGGTCTTGAGCTTGAAAACCTTGCTCGAGGTGGCACCCGAGGCCTTCACATAGTCGATACCGTAGTCGATCACCAGCTTCTGTCCAGTCGTCGCCGTGGACATCAGGGTGAAGGACAGGGTCACGCTCTCGCCCAAACGGATGACCGCGGGCTCGACCTTCAAGTCCAACACGTCAACCTCGGCCTTGGCCCCGGCGCCCATCAGCGTGAGGGCACGCGGGTTGCCCTGTTTGATCAGGCTGCGCAGGGCGTGGCGGGCGATCCAGGCGGTGCGCGGGTCGTCCAGGGACCAGCTTTCGATCAGGTCCAACACCCAGTCGGGGTGTTCCTTGGTGATGTCGTTGAGGTGGTTGGCCACCGATTTGCGCACGTAGAGGCTGTCGTCGGCCTTGAGCGTGTCGAGTATGTCGGCGGCAAGGCTCGGGTCAGCCTGGATTTCGGCCAGCCGGAAGGACCACGGCAGTCGCGGTCGCGAGCCTTCGCTGGCGAGGCGACGCACGTGTTCGTTTTCGTCCCGGGACCAGGTTTTCATCACCGCCAGGGTGCGTTCGAAATCGCTGAGAAGGAAATGCCGCACGGCGAATTCGGAGGAGCCAAAGGGGGTGAAGTACTTCAGCGCATCCATCGACAGCTCGAAGTCCTTGGCCCCGTAGCTCGCCACATAGTGCGGCAGGCACATGCTGACAAAGCTGCTGTTCAGGCGTGGGGCGAGTTGGCGCAGCACTTTGAGGGACTGCTTGTAGCTCAGGGGCAGCACCGCGTGCAGGCTTTCGCTGACCCGGGCCAGGCGCTGCATGATCGACAGTTCGCCGAGGCCCTGGTGGGTGCGACTGATAAACCCGGCGCTGTCGAAGTCGGGGTACACCGCGCGCATTTCGCTGGCGATATGCAGCAGGCGTTCGCTGTTGAAGATTTCCTTCAGCGCGGGGGCGGCTTGTTCGGTGCTCATGGCGGGGCCTCGGGGAATCAGAAAGTCGGCGGGGTGATGACCCAGATGACCACGGCATCGACCTCTCCGGGGTTGCCGTAGCGGTGCGGTTCCTGGCTGGAGAAGCTGAAGCTGTCGCCCTCGGCCAGTTGGAAATGGCGCTCGCCGACCCACAGTTCGAAGACGCCGGACAGCAGGTAGCCGGCCTCTTCGCCGTTGTGGCTGTAGCTCTGCTGGCTGTAGGTGCCCGGCGGGAAACGCGAGTGGAGGATTTCCAGTTGGCGGTTGGGTTGTGGGGTCAGGAGCTGGTCGACGATGCCGTCTTCGTAGTGCACGCTCAGGCGGCTGTTCTTGCGCACCACGTAGCCGTTGTCGGCGGGGGCGGTGGTGGTTTCGCTGGCGAAGAACCACTGGATGGTCACGCCGAGGCTGCGGGCGATATTGAACAGGGCCGGGATCGATGGGTAGGCGAGGTTACGCTCCAGCTGGCTGATGTAGCCGGCGGTGAGTTCGGCCTGGGTCGCCAGTTCGGTCAGGGTCATGCCACGCCGTTTGCGCAGGCCGCGAATGCGCGTGCCGAGAAACTGCGGGCCGGCGGCGGGGTTGTCGCCGGCGGGCGTAAGGGCGTTGCTCATGGCCTGCTCCGATCCTTGAAAGCGCGGGATTATACGGCAGTTGCGGCCGGACTGTGGCGAGCCCTAATGCCAGTCATTTAAGCGAATACGGCCCCTTGTAGGAGCGAGCTTGCTCGCGATGGTCGACAACGATACCGCTGGGCATCTGATTCACCGCGCCGTCCTTGCGCCCATCGCCGGCAAGCCGGCTCCTACAGGTTCCGGGGGCAACCAAGGATTTTGTCTGCGTTGATTGGGTGAGTCAGAGCTCCCAGGCGACTTTCAGGCCTTCGTAGATCGCTTCCTCCACCGTACGCGGTGCCAGGCAATCGCCAATCCGGCGGAACTCCACCAGCCCTTGTAGCTCGTCACCCAAGGTGTCGACCGGTTGATGCCCCTGGCACAGCACCAGCGTGTCGACCTCCTCGAACAGCATCGGCTCGCCGCTGGCGGTATGTTGCAGGTACACCGTGTTGTCGTCGCACCCGTAGAGCCGGGCATACGGCGTGATGGGAATGCCCAGGCGATGCAACTCGCCCGCCAGTTGATCGCGCACATACAGCGGCAGGCTTTCCCCGCAGTGGGTGCCGTTGACCGCCAGTTGCACTTGATGCCCGGCGCGCACCAAACGCTCGGCAATCCCCGGGCCGATCCAGTCGCAACGCCAATCAACCACCACCACCGAACGCCCGATCTTCACCTCGTCACGCAACACCTGCCAGGCATCCACCACCTGCAATTCGCCAGCGCGCTCGAAAGCCGGCCAATAAGGCTCGGCACCGGTCGCGACAATCACCAGATCCGGCCGCTCGTGTTCCACCAGCGCCCGGTCGACCCGGGTATTACGTACCACCCGCACGCCGGCCAATTCCATTTCCCGTTGCAGGTTGGTGCTGGCGCCGCCGAACTCACTTCGCCTCGGCAGCAACTGCGCCAGCAACACCTGGCCCCCCAACTGCGGGGAGGCTTCGTACAACGTCACCTCATGCCCACGCTGCGCCGCCACGGCCGCCGCCTTCATTCCCGCCGGGCCACCGCCGACCACCATCACCCGCTTGCGCAGCGTGGTGGCGATCAACTCCCCGTACTGCAACTCGCGCCCGGTTTCCGGGTGCTGGATGCAGCTGATCGGCAGGCCTTTGTGGAAGTGCCCGATACAAGCCTGGTTGCAGGCAATACAGGCGCGAATATCCTCGCTGTGCCCGCTGTCGGTCTTGTTCGGCATCTGCGGGTCGCAGATCAGCGCCCGAGTCATGCCACAGACATCGGCCTGGCCACGGGAGAGAATCAGTTCCGCTTCCTGGGGCTGGTTGATCCGCCCGGTGACGAACAACGGAATCGACAGGCTGGCCTTGAAAGTACCGGCCTCCTTGGCCAGGTACGCGGCTTCGATGGCCATGGGCGGGACGATATGCACGGCGCCGCCGAGGGACGCGGAAGTCCCCGCGACGATATGCACGTAGTCCAGTTCACCTTGCAGTTGCACCACGGCGGCCAGGGATTCGTCCTCGGTCAGGCCTTCGGCATCGCGCTCGTCGGCGGAAATTCGCAGGCCGATGATGAATTGCTCGTCGGTGGCCGCGCGGACGGCGGCGATCACTTCCCGCAAGAAACGCAGGCGCTGCGCCAGTTCGCCGTTGTAGCCATCGGTGCGTCGATTGACCCGCGGATTGATGAATTGCGCCGGCAGGTAACCGTGACTGGCGACCACTTCCACGCCGTCGATTCCCGCCTGGTACAAGCGCCGTGCCGCTGCCGCGTAGCCGCCGACGATCTCGTCGATCATTGCCTGGTCCAGCGCCCGCGGCATGACCCGGAAGCGCTCGTTGGGCACGCCTGACGCCGAGTAGGCGACCGCCAGCAGGCCGTCGCTGGACTCCATGATTTCCCGGCCCGGATGGAAGATCTGCGACAGCACCAGGGTGCCATGGGCATGACAGGTTTCGGCCAGCCGCCGATAGCCGTCGATGCAGGCATCGTCGGTGGCCATCAACACATGGGAGGTGTAGCGCGCACTGTCGTGAACCCCCGCCACCTGCAACACGATCAAGCCGACACCGCCCTCGGCGCGAGCCCGGTGATAGGCGATCAGCTGTTCGTTGACCCGATTATCGGTGGGCATGGAGGTGTCGTGCCCGCTGGACATGATGCGGTTCTTCAGGCGCTTGCCACGGATCTGCAACGGTTCGAACAGATGGCGAAAGGCAGGTGGCGACGTCGACATGGCAAGGCTCCAGGCGGCCCGGGATAAGGGGCGGGCGGTTGTTATTATTTAACCATGAAAATTTACCTTTAGTAAAAAATCAACTTGTTTTTTTACTTTACCTTGGGTTAGCTTCGAATGGCGCCTGATGCCAGGGCGTACCTCATACAACAAAAAAATGGATCATCCGACGCTTGGGCGCGCTGTCGATGAACGTGGCGTTCTGGGTCGATCACGGCGAAGAACTCGAAGAACGTTTCAATGCCTGGGCAAGCAAGTAAAGTAGGGGCTGCCGGACGCCTTGGCGCGTACCGGCGGCCTGATTCGAACCATCCTGCCTGAGGGAGTGACCCGCTTGAACGACCTTCTGCACACCGCTGCTGCACCAGCGGCTATCGAGCGTCAACTGCGCGAGCAGTTGGCGGCCTGTTATCGGTTGATTGCGCACTTTCGCATGACCGACCTGATCTTCACCCATATCTCCCTGCGCTTGCCGGGGCCGGATCATCATTTCCTGATCAACCCCTATGGGCTGATGTTCGAGGAAATCACCGCGTCGAACCTGGTGAAGATCGGTCTCGATGGCCGGGCGGTAGAGGAAACACCCTACCTGGTGAATCCAGCCGGGTTTGTGATTCACAGCGCGATCCATGGCGCTCGGGAAGATGCGCACTGTGTGCTGCACACCCACACCAAAGCCGGTTGTGCGGTGGCGGCGCTTGAATGCGGCTTGTTGCCGGTGAACCAGATTTCCATGCAGTTCTACGGGCAGACGGCTTACCACGACTACGAGGGCGTGGCGCTGGATCTCGAAGAGCAGGCACGGCTGGTTCACGACCTGGGGGACAAGCAGGTGATGTTGCTGCGTAACCATGGCTTGCTGAGCGTCGGCGAGACCGTGGGCGAAGCCTTCCTGCGCATGTACTACCTGGAGAAGGCCTGCGAGATCCAGGTAACGGCCCAGTCCTGCGGCCAGACGTTGGTGTTGCCGCCCCATGAGGTGTGCGCTCACACCGAGCGCCAGTTCAATGAACCGACCAAACCGGCGAAGGAAGGGCAGTTGACCGACCCGGATGCCCTGGGCCTGGCCTGGGCGGCGATGTTGCGCTTGTTGGAGCGGGTGGCGCCGGATTATCGGGATTGATCGGGTTTGTGTGGCGTTCCTGAGAACGCCATCGTCAGCAAGCCGGCTCCCACGGATTTGTGTTTCAGCACAAAAATGACGTCGGGCCCAGGCTTCTGTAGGAGCCGGCTTGCTGGCGATCAGCGGCAACGCGGTCTAGAGGTGCAACGCATGCCCCAATGCCCGCAGCGCCGCTTCCTGCACCGCTTCACCCAAGGTCGGATGGGCATGGATGGTCCCGGCGATATCTTCCAGGCAGGCGCCCATTTCCAGGGACTGCCCGAACGCCGCCGCCAGTTCCGAAACCCCAGCCCCCACCGCCTGCCAGCCGACAATCAGATGATTGTCACGCCGCGCCACCACCCGCACGAAACCGCTTTTCGATTCCAGGGTCATGGCCCGTCCGTTGGCCGCAAACGGGAAGCTCGACACCAGGCAATCCAGCCCGGCCGCCTTGGCTTCATCCGGTGTCTTACCCACCACCACCAACTCCGGATCGGTGAAGCACACCGCCGCAATCGCTGTCGGGTTGAATTCACGATGCTGGCCGGCCACCAGTTCCGCGACCATCTCACCCTGGGCCATGGCCCGGTGTGCCAACATCGGTTCGCCAGTCAGGTCGCCGATGGCCCAGACATTGCGCATGCTGGTCTGGCACCGGTTGTCGATCTTGATCGCCGCGCCATTCATCTCCAACGCCAGGGCTTCCAGGTTCCAGCCCTGGGTCCGCGGTTTGCGCCCCACGGCCACCAACACCTGGTCACTCACCAGCTTGAGGATGCCACCCTGGGGATCGCGTACTTGCAGGGTGTTCGACGCCGCATCGAAACCTTCGACGCTGTGCCCCAGGTGCACGGTGATACCCAGAGCCTTGATCGACTCGGCCACCGGCTGGGTCAGTTCACGGTCATAGGTCGGCAGAATCTGCTCGCGAGCCTCGACCACGGTCACTTCGGCCCCCAGCTTGCGGTAGGCAATCCCCAGCTCCAGGCCGATATAACCGGCGCCGACCACGGTCAGGCGCTTGGGAATCGACGTCGGCGCGAGGGCTTCGGTGGACGAAATAACGGCCCCGCCGAGGGGCAGCATCGGCAGGTTCACGGTCTGCGAACCGCTGGCCAGCAGCAGGTGTTCGCACTGGATGCGCAGGCCGTCGACTTCCACATGCTTGCCGTCGATGACCTTGGCCCAGCCATGGATCACCTTCACGCCATTCTTCTTCAGCAGTGCCGCGACGCCAGTGGTCAGGCGGTCGACGATGCCGTTCTTCCACTCGACGCTCTTGCCGATATCCAGGGTCGGCGCCGACACCTTGATGCCCAGGGGAGAAGTGTCGCCACTGTAGCCCTGGGTGGTATGGAACTGCTCGGCCACATGGATCAGCGCCTTGGACGGAATGCAGCCGACGTTCAGGCAGGTGCCGCCCAGCGCCTGGCCTTCCACCAACACGGTGGGAATGCCCAGTTGGCCGGCACGAATCGCCGCGACATAACCGCCAGGGCCGCCGCCGATGATCAACAGGGTGGTGTTTTGGGTCTGTTGCATGATCACTCCACAAACAGGCTGGCGGGTTGTTCGAGCAAGCCGCGAATGGCCTGGATGAATTGGGCCGCGTCCATGCCGTCGACCACGCGGTGATCGAAGGAGCTGGACAGGTTCATCATCTTGCGGATGACGATCTGGCCTTTGATGACCATGGGCCGCTCGACAATGCGGTTGACCCCGACAATGGCCACTTCCGGCAGGTTCAGCACCGGCGTGCTGACAATCCCGCCCAGTGCCCCGAGGCTGGTCAAGGTGATGGTCGAGCCGGACATTTCCTCACGGCTGGCCTTGCCACTGCGGGCGGCCTGGGCCAAACGGTTGATCTCGTCGGAAGTGCCCCACAGGTTGAGGCTCTCGGCGTGACGCACCACCGGCACCATCAGGCCGCCGTCGGTCTGCGCGGCGACACCGACATGCACCGCGCCATGGCGGGTGATGACCTGGGCATCGTCGTCGTAACGCACGTTGATCTGCGGGAAATCCCGCAGGGCCACGACCATCGCCCGCACCAGGAATGGCAGCAGGGTCAGCTTGCCGCGGCTGTCGCCGTACTTGTGGTTCAGGTGCACCCGCAGCTCTTCGAGGGCGGTGACGTCCACTTCCTCGACATAGCTGAAATGCGCGGCGCGACGCTTGGCGTCCTGCATACGCTGGGCGATCTTGCGGCGTAGGCCGATCACCGGAATCTGCTGCTCGTCGGTGCGCTTGGCATAGCTGGCAACAGCCGGTGCCGGTTGCTCGGACTGGGCCAGATAAGCGTCGAGGTCGTCGTGCAGAATACGTCCCGCCGGGCCGCTGCCGTGGACAAAACGCAATTCGATACCGGCATCCCAGGCGCGCTTGCGCACGGCCGGGGAGGCCAGCGGACGCTCATCGGCGGCACGGGCCACGGGGGCTGGGCGGGCAGTCGCGGAGGTGGTCGAAGCAGGTTTGGCAACGGGTTGGCTCGGTGCTTCGGCTTTCACGACCGGCTTTTCCACGACCGCGGCAGGTGCCGCTTTCGGCGCCGGCGCTTGCGTGCCTTCGCGCAGGTTACCGGCGCCTTCCACTTCAATGCTGATCAGCACGCTGCCGACCGCCATGACTTCACCGGGCACGCCGCCGAGGGCAATCACCTTGCCGTGAACCGGCGAGGGAATATCGACCATGGCCTTGTCGGTCATCACGTCCGCCAGCACCTGGTCTTCGACCACCAGGTCACCGACCTGCACGTGCCACTGCGACAATTCGACTTCTGCGATGCCTTCGCCAATGTCCGGCATCTTGATGATATGAGTACCCATTCAGACCTCCATGACCCGTTTCAAGGCCGCACCGACGCGCACTGGCCCTGGGAAATAAGCCCATTCCTGTGCGTGGGGGTAGGGCGTGTCCCAGCCGGTGACGCGCTCGATCGGCGCTTCCAGGTAGTGGAAGCAGTGTTCCTGGACCAGGGCGATCAGCTCGGCACCGAAGCCGCAGGTGCGGGTGGCTTCGTGGACGACGACACAACGACGGGTTTTCTTCACGGAATTGACGATGGTTTCCAGGTCCAGCGGCCAGAGGCTGCGCAGGTCGATGACTTCGGCATCGACCCCGGTTTCCTCGGCGGCGGCCTGGGCCACATAGACGGTGGTGCCGTAGGTGAGGATGGTCACTTCGCTACCGGGACGGACGATGGCGGCGCAGTCCAGCGGCACGGTGTAGTAACCCTCGGGCACGGCGCTGGCCGGGTGCTTGGACCACGGCGTTACCGGACGTTCGTGGTGGCCGTCGAACGGGCCGTTGTACAGGCGCTTGGGTTCGAGGAAGATCACCGGGTCATCGTTCTCGATGGCGGCGATCAGCAGGCCCTTGGCGTCGTAGGGGTTGGATGGCATCACCGTGCGCAGGCCGCAGACCTGGGTGAACATCGCCTCCGGGCTCTGGCTGTGGGTCTGGCCGCCGTAGATGCCGCCGCCGCAAGGCATGCGCAGGGTCATCGGCGCGATGAACTCACCGGCCGAGCGATAGCGCAGGCGGGCGGCTTCCGAGACGATCTGGTCGGAGGCGGGGTAGAAGTAGTCGGCGAACTGGATTTCCGCCACCGGGCGCAGGCCGTAGGCGCCCATGCCGACGGCGACGCCGACGATGCCGCTTTCCGAGATCGGTGCGTCAAACACCCGCGAGGTCCCGTACTTGCCCTGCAGGCCTTCGGTGCAACGGAACACGCCGCCGAAATAACCCACGTCCTGGCCGAACACCACCACGTTGTCGTCGCGCTCGAGCATCACATCCATGGCCGAGCGCAGGGCCTGGATCATGGTCATGGTGCTGGTGGCCACGGCGTTCTCCGTTTGCAGTTTGCTGTGATCGTTCATGGCTTATAACCCCAATTCCTGACGCTGCCGACGCAAGTGCTCGGGCATGTCCTTGTAGACGTCCTCGAAGATGGTCGCGGCGCTGGGCATCTGCCCGCCGGCCAGGGTGCCGAAGCGTTCGGCTTCCTTCTGCGCGGCGATGATCTCGGCTTCCAGCTCGGCGCTGACGGCAGCGTGTTCCTCTTCCGACCATTGGCCGATGGCGATCAGGTGCTGCTTGAGGCGCATGATCGGGTCGCCCAAAGGGAAGTGGCTCCAGTCGTCGGCGGGGCGGTACTTGGAGGGATCATCGGAGGTGGAATGCGGGCCGGCACGGTAGGTGACCCACTCGATCAGGGTCGGCCCGAGGTTGCGCCGGGCCCGTTCGGCGGCCCAGGCGGAGGCCGCGTAAACGGCGATGAAGTCGTTGCCGTCGACCCGCAGTGAGGCGATGCCGCAGCCCACGCCGCGCCCGGCGAAGGTGGTTTGCTCGCCGCCGGCGATGGCCTGGAAGGTCGAGATCGCCCACTGGTTGTTGACCACGTTGAGGATCACCGGGGCGCGGTAGACGTGGGCGAAGGTCAGGGCGGTGTGGAAGTCCGACTCGGCGGTGGCGCCGTCGCCGATCCAGGCGGAAGCGATTTTGGTGTCACCCTTGATCGCCGAGGCCATGCCCCAGCCGACGGCCTGGACGAACTGGGTGGCGAGGTTGCCGGAAATGCTGAAGAAGCCGTAGTCGCGCACCGAGTACATGATCGGCAGTTGTCGGCCCTTGAGCGGATCGCGCTCGTTGGACAGCAGTTGGCAGATCATGTCCACCAACGGCACCTCCCGGGTCATCAGGATGCTCTGCTGGCGGTAGGTCGGAAAGCACATGTCGTCGAGGTTCAGGGCCAGGGCCTGGGCGCTGCCGATGGCTTCCTCGCCGAGGCTCTGCATGTAGAACGACATCTTTTTCTGACGCTGGGCAACCACCATGCGTGTATCGAAGAGGCGGGTCTTGAGCATGGCGCGCATGCCCTGGCGCAGGATCGCCACCGGCACGCCTTCGGCCCAGGGGCCAAGGGCCTGGCCCTGGTCGTCGAGCACACGAATCAGGCCTTTGGCCAAGTCAGCGGTGTCGGCGGGTTCTACGTCGATCGGGGGTTTGCGAACCTGGCCGGCATCGGTCAGGCGCAGGTAACTGAAGTCGGTCTTGCAACCGGGACGGCCTGAGGGTTCAGGAACGTGCAGGCGCAGCGGTTCGTACGCTGGGGTCATGGCTTTCTACGCTCTATCTTGTGAATTTCTTGTAGTGGGCGCGCGAGCTGGCAATCATTCCCTGGGTAAGGGAAATCTTGTCCTACAACAATCATAGGCCGGACGAAGGAGAATATTTCTCTCTGTTTCATTGCGCTCAAGACGATTTGCAGATAAAAAATCTGCATAACCATAAAAAGCAGGTGCTTTTATCTCATGCGCAAACTGGATCGCACTGACATCGGGATTCTCAACAGCCTTCAGGAGAATGCCCGCATCACCAACGCCGACCTCGCCCGTTCGGTCAACCTGTCGCCGACGCCGTGTTTCAACCGGGTCAAGGCCATGGAGGAACTGGGGCTGATTCGCGAGCAGGTGACCTTGCTCGATCCGGAATTGCTCGGGCTGCACGTCAATGTGTTTATCCATGTCAGCCTGGAAAAACAGGTGGAGGAGGCGTTGCAGCATTTCGAGGCGGCGATTGCCGATCGGCCGGAGGTGATGGAGTGTTACCTGATGGCCGGGGACCCGGACTATCTGATCCGCGTGCTGGTGCCGACGATCCAGTCGTTGGAGCGGTTCATGATGGATTTTCTGACCAAGGTGCCGGGGGTGGCGAACATCCGCTCCAGTTTTGCCCTCAAGCAGGTGCGCTACAAGACGGCGCTGCCGTTGCCGGCGGGCGGTCTGACCTTGGGCAGTTGAGAACTTCGGGGGCGTGGAACAAGTAGCGAGGAGAGGGGGGAGCTTTCGTCAGCCGCGGCCTGCAATGGCAGGGCTGACGAGGGAGCAGGCTTGTTACTTTGGTTCTTTGTCACCTGCCGTCAAGCCGGCTTGGATGCGCTGGTATATCTCTTCACGATGCACGGCTACGTCCTTCGGGGCATTGATGCCTATCCGGACTTGCTGGCCGCTAACGCCCAGAATCGTGATCGTGATGTCGTCACCGATGTTGATGCTTTCACCGACTTTGCGGGTGAGTATCAGCATGTCTTTCTCCTTGAATGTTACTAAGGTGCCTTTCTCAGGCATTCCTGGCTTAGGTCTTACACACAGAATACCGCTAAGTGCATCCGAACGGGTGGTTCATTACAGACGTCATTTCATTCTATTTAATTCCCCAGAGTCGGAAAATCGTCGGTAATTCAGCCTGATAAGACCGCCACAGCCAGTGGAACGAGGTTAAGACAGGCTGCAAGGTGATAAAATCACATTAACTGATCATTACGGGAGACGCTTTGTGCGCAGAATAGCAGTGATGATGGCACTCGTGGTGCTGGGTGGTTGCGGGGATGGCTCGGGAAACAAGGTCGAACCGGCAAAAGTGGTGGCGGTTGCGCCGGCGGTAGTGGCAGTGGCGCCGGTGACCGGCTGGGATCTGTTGATCAAGGATGACAAGACCAAGGCGCTCACTGACTGGACCGCCTGGCTGATCGAGCATGGTTATCCGTTCAAGATCCTCGATAACGGCCAGGTCGTTGCCGGGCCGTTCGCGACGAAAGCCATTGCCGAGGATAAAAAGGCCCAGCTGGCGGACAAGCAGAACATGGACTCCGAGGTGGTGGAGCACAAGGCGCCTGGACAGAGCGCTTCGGTGCAAAATACCGACGCGCCCGCCACGGGCTATTGAACCTGTAGGAGCGAGCTTGCTCGCGATGGACGTCAACGATAACGCGAGGTATCTGATACCAAGCGGTGACTGGACTACCATCGCGAGCAAGCTCGCTCCTACAAGGGGTGTTTCAGCGCAAGGTGTCGGTGTCTCCACCAAGGGGCATCGAGCCTCTAACCACAGGCCTTGAGGTTCACCGGCCCGACGAATGCGTTGCCGTGTCCCATGACACAGGCGACGCTCTGGTTGCGCTGGCGTTCCCAGGCCTGGACCGGGTAGGTCTTGTTCCACGCCTCATACAGCTGACGATCCTGCCTCGACAGACGCAGGCCGTACTGCTTGCTCATGTAGAAATAGGTACGCGCGATCATCCCGCGGATGGACGGGCGGGGCATGACCTTCTTGGCCTTGAAATCAACCTGGGTCAGGCAGGAACCGTATTGGCCCTTCTGCACCGGCAACCAGCCGAAGCTGAAATTATTACGATCGCCGTTGACCTCACCGATGCTCGGCACCAGGTTGTGCAGGTCGGCCTCGGCCTTTTTGTACGCCGCATCCTTCTGGCTGCAGTTCTTGCGCCCGCCCTGTTGCCAGCACTGGCGCTGATGGCCGATCTGCCAGGCCGGCACAATGTGTTCCCACTCGATGCGTTCGGCGCGCTTGGCATTCTTGCGCGGCACATACCCGCAGGCTGCGAGGTCAACCCGGTTGCCGTTGTACTTGCAGCCGCAATAGAACTCGGTGGACTGTCGGGCGTAGAGCTTCCAGGCGACTTTCTTGGCTTCGGCGAAGGTGCGGGGCGCATCGGCCTGGGCCGGCAAAACGTAGAACAAACAGAGCAAGGCGATAAAGCGGACAATCATTGATTCAGTCTTCCTTCGGCACAACCCAGAAAATGTGCACGCCACCGTCATCGCGGTAGGCCAGCGTGACGTTGTCGTTCTCGGCGATTTCTTCGAGCAGTTGCTCCCACTCGTCCACCGGTTCGTCCGGCAGGCGAAAGAGCAGGGCGGCCTTGGCTTTTTGGGCGTTCGGCGAGTTGATGATTTTCTGGACGCGCAGGCCCATGCGTTCGTAGGTGCTGGGGGTTGCGGAGGCGGAAGTTGAGTTGGCCACGGAACAATCCTTAATTAGCTGTACGTGCATACAGTATTTAACTGTAAGCCATTTCGCAACTGTCAGGGAATGATGAGCTGCTTCTGACAGCGACTTTTGCGATTTGGTGCCCATCAAGGAGGAAAATTATTAGGCTTTACAGTGAGATGCGCAGTATGGCGAGGGAGGGTGGGGGCGGCAGCCAGAGAAATCCTCGCCCCACCTCGCTCAGGACGCCTTGATGGTCAGACCGACGACTATGCTGTGACAGACCGTTGACAAATCCTCGCAAGGTTCGCATAGTTGGATTACGCAAACGTTTGCGCGAACCGTTTCCAGGGCTGTGCACACGCATTTCCCGTCACGCTCCTGGCGTTGCTCACAACAATCATAAGATCCGGAGTAAACCCATGAAGTTGCCATTCGCTGGACGCCTCCTTGCTGTCGCCGTACTTGCTGCCGCTTCTGCCGCCCTGCCACTGTCCCAGGCCTTTGCCGCTGATGACGCCAAGCCCAAAGTCGGCCTGGTGATGAAATCCCTCGCCAACGAGTTCTTCCGCACCATGGAAGACGGCGCCAAGGACTACCAGAAAACCCACAGTGCCGATTTCGACCTGATCTCCAACGGAATCAAGAACGAAACCGACACCACCGCGCAGATCGACATCGTCAACCAGATGATCGTCTCCAAGGTCAACGCCATCGTGATCGCCCCGGCCGACTCCAAGGCCATGGTCTCGGTGATCAAGAAAGCCAAGGATGCCGGGATCACCGTCATCAACATCGACAACCAACTCGACGCCGGCGTGCTGAAAAGCAAAGGCATCGAAGTGCCGTTCGTGGGCCCTGACAACCGCAAGGGCGCGCGCCTGGTCGGCGAGTACCTGGCCAAGCAGCTGAAAGCGGGTGACGAGGTCGGCATCATCGAAGGGGTGTCCACCACCACCAACGCCCAGATGCGCACCGCCGGTTTCACCGATGCCATGAAGGCCGCGGACATGAAGATCGTCTCCGTGCAGTCCGGCGATTGGGAAATCGACAAGGGCAACGCGGTGGCTTCGGCGATGCTCAACGAATACCCGAACCTGAAGGCGCTGCTGGCCGGTAACGACAGCATGGCCCTGGGCGCCGTCTCCGCCGTGCGTTCGGCGGGCAAGGCCGGCAAGGTGCAAGTGGTCGGCTATGACAATATCAACGCCATCAAGCCGATGCTCCAGGACGGTCGTGTGCTCGCCACCGCCGACCAGTTCGCGGCCCGCCAGGCGGTGTTCGGCATCGAAACCGCACTGAAAATCATCAAGGGCGAAAAAGTCGACAGCAAGGACGGCGTGATCGAAACCCCAGTCGAGCTGGTACTCAAGAAGTAATCCACTCGCCGTTCAACGTGCCCGCTCGTCCTGAGCGGGCGCATGGAGACTCTCCTATGTCATCTCCCGCTCCGAACGCTGTCCTGTCGGTCAGCGGTATCGGCAAGACCTATGCGCAACCTGTCCTCAGCAACATCGACCTGACGTTGCTGCGCGGCGAAGTGTTGGCGCTGACGGGTGAAAACGGTGCCGGCAAAAGTACGCTGTCGAAGATCATCGGCGGGTTGGTCACACCGACCACCGGGCAGATGCTGTTCAACGGCCGCGCTTATACACCGGGCAGTCGGACCCAGGCTGAAGAGCTGGGGATCCGCATGGTCATGCAGGAACTCAATTTGCTGCCGACCTTGTCCGTGGCGGAAAACCTGTTTCTCGACAACCTGCCCAGCCACGGTGGCTGGATCAGCCGCAAGCAATTGCGCAGCGCCGCCATCGAAGCCATGGCTCAGGTCGGCCTCGATGCCATCGACCCGGACACCCTGGTCGGCGAACTCGGCATCGGCCACCAGCAGATGGTGGAAATCGCCCGCAACCTGATCGGCGATTGCCATGTGCTGATTCTCGATGAGCCGACCGCGATGCTCACGGCCCGTGAAGTCGAAATGCTTTTCGACCAGATCACCCGCCTGCAAGCCCGTGGCGTGTCGATCATCTATATCTCCCACCGGCTTGAAGAACTGGCCCGGGTGGCCCAGCGCATCGCGGTATTACGCGACGGCAACCTGGTCTGCGTCGAGCCGATGGCCAACTACAACAGCGAGCAATTGGTCAACCTGATGGTCGGTCGCGAGCTGGGCGAACACATGGACATGGGCGTGCGCAAGATTGGCGCGCCGGCCCTGACCGTCAACGGCCTGAGCCGTTCGGACAAGGTGCTCGACGTTTCGTTTGAAGTGCGTGCTGGTGAGATCTTCGGGATTTCCGGCCTGATCGGCGCCGGCCGCACCGAGCTGTTGCGCCTGATCTACGGCGCGGATATCGCCGACGGCGGCACGGTGGCCCTCGGCTCGCCGGCCAAGGTCGCGGACATTCGCTCGCCGGTCGATGCGGTGCGGCATGGCATCGCCCTGATCACGGAAGACCGCAAGGGCGAGGGGCTGCTGCTGACGCAATCCATCAGCGCCAATATCGCCCTGGGCAATATGCCGGCGATTTCCAGCGGTGGCGTGGTCAACGGACGTGACGAGTCGGCGCTGGCACGGCGTCAGATCGATGCCATGCGGATTCGCAGTTCCAGTCCCGATCAACTGGTGTCCGAGCTGTCCGGCGGCAACCAGCAGAAAGTGGTGATCGGCCGCTGGCTGGAGCGCGATTGTGCGGTGCTGCTATTCGATGAACCGACTCGAGGGATCGACGTCGGCGCCAAGTTCGATATCTATGCCTTGCTGGGTGAACTGACCCGCCAGGGCAAGGCCCTGGTGGTGGTGTCCAGCGACCTGCGCGAGCTGATGCTGATCTGCGACCGCATCGGCGTGCTCTCGGCCGGACGCCTGATCGAGACCTTCGAGCGTGATAGCTGGACCCAGGATGAGTTGCTTGCCGCCGCATTCGCCGGCTACCAAAAACGTGATGCGTTGCTCAACGAAGCGGCGCCCAGGAATACCCTATGAAAACTGCACCTTCTGCCGGCAAGACCTCGCGTCACTTCTATGGCCTGGGCACCTACCTGGGGCTGGCGGGCGCATTGCTCGCCATGATCATCCTGTTTTCCAGCCTGAGCAGTCATTTCCTGTCCTATGACACCTTCAGCACCCTGGCCAACCAGATTCCCGACCTGATGGTGCTGGCGGTGGGCATGACCTTCGTGCTGATCATCGGCGGCATCGACCTGTCGGTGGGTTCGGTCCTGGCCCTGGCGGCTTCGGCGGTCAGCGTGGCGATCCTCGGCTGGGGCTGGGGCGTGTTGCCGGCCTCGGTGCTGGGCATGGGCTGCGCGGCGCTGGCCGGCACCGTGACCGGTTCGATCACCGTGGCCTGGCGCATTCCGTCGTTCATTGTGTCCCTGGGTGTGCTGGAAATGGCCCGGGGCCTGGCGTACCAGATGACCGGCTCGCGCACTGCCTATATCGGCGACTCGTTTGCCTGGCTGTCGAACCCGGTGGCCTTTGGTATTTCGCCGTCGTTCATCATCGCCTTGCTGGTGATCATTGTGGCCCAACTGGTGCTGACACGGACCGTGTTCGGCCGTTACCTGATCGGCATCGGCACCAACGAGGAAGCGGTGCGCCTGGCGGGGATCAATCCCAAGCCTTACAAAATCCTGGTGTTCAGCCTGATGGGCCTGCTGGCCGGCGTTGCGGCGCTGTTCCAGATCTCGCGCTTGGAAGCGGCGGACCCGAACGCCGGTTCCGGCCTGGAGCTGCAAGTGATCGCTGCTGTGGTGATCGGCGGCACCAGTTTGATGGGCGGTCGCGGCTCGGTGATCAGCACCTTCTTTGGCGTCCTGATCATCTCCGTGCTGGCGGCGGGGCTGGCGCAGATCGGCGCCACCGAACCGACCAAGCGCATCATCACCGGTGCGGTGATCGTGATCGCGGTGGTGCTCGATACCTACCGCAGTCAACGCGCCCGTCGGCGGACCTGAGGCATGGCAACCATCAAGGATGTGGCCGCGTTGGCGGGGATCTCGTACACCACGGTGTCCCATGTGCTGAACAAGACGCGCCCGGTCAGCGAGCAGGTACGGCTCAAGGTCGAGGCGGCGATCACCGAACTCGACTATGTGCCCAGCGCCGTGGCGCGTTCGTTGAAGGCCAAGACCACCGCGACCATCGGCCTGCTGGTGCCCAATAGCTTGAACCCCTACTTCGCCGAGTTGGCGCGGGGGATCGAGGATTACTGCGAGCGCAATAACTACTGCGTGATCCTCTGCAACTCCGACGATGACCCGGACAAGCAGCGCAGCTACCTGCGGGTGCTGCTGGAGAAACGGGTCGACGGCCTTATCGTCACGTCCACGGGCGGCGACGACGGTTTTGCCAGCGGCTTGGCGGCGGTGCGTACGCCCATGGTCATTGTCGACCGGGGCATTGCCGGGGTCGAAGCCGACCTGGTGCGCATCGATCACGAAGAGGGCGCCTACCTGGCGACCCGGCACTTGCTGGAGCTGGGGCATCGGGCGATTGCCTTTATCGGCGGCCCGGCCGACACCAGCGTGGCGCAGATGCGTCTGGCCGGTTATCGACGGGCCCTGGAGCAGGCGGCGGTGCAGGTGCCCGAGCGTTGGGTGGTGGAAAGCGATTTCACCAGCACCGGCGGTTATCAGGCGGCGGCGCGGCTGCTGGAGCGGGAGCGGCCCAGCGCGATCTTCGCCGGTAACGACCTGCTCGGCATCGGCGTATTGCGCGCGGCGGCGGAACGTAATATCCGCGTGCCCAGTGAGCTGTCGGTGATCGGCTTCGACGATATCCAGATGAGCCGTTATGTCTACCCGGCGTTGACCACGGTCGGCCAGTCGATTCTCCAGTTGGGAGAAACCGCGGCCGAAATGCTTTTGAACCGAATCGCCACGCCACTGCTGGCGGTTGACCGGCGGATCGTGACACCCAGTATTGTCCTGCGCGAATCGACGGCCCCGGTGCCGGGCGTATTTGCGCAATACCGCTGAATCGAATTGATGGGTACTGATGTATGCAAGCAAAAGTAGTGGTGGTGGGCAGCCTCAACATGGACCTGGTCACCCGCGCCGAGCGCCTGCCGCGGGCGGGGGAGACCCTGGTGGGCCAGTCGTTCGCCACGGTGTCTGGCGGCAAGGGCGCGAATCAGGCCGTGGCGGCCGCGCGTCTGGGTGCCTCGGTGTCGATGATCGGCTGCGTGGGTGACGATGCCTACGGTCCGCAACTGCGCGATGCGCTGCTGGCCGAAGGAATCGATTGCCAGGCCGTCACCGTGGCGCCGGGCGTGTCCAGCGGCGTCGCGCTGATCGTCGTCGATGACAACAGCCAGAACGCCATTGTGATCGTTGCCGGCGGCAACGGCTGTCTCTCTCCTGAGGTACTCAAGGGTTTTGATGCCGTGCTCCAGGAGGCGGACGTGATCATCTGCCAGCTGGAAGTGCCGATGGACACCGTCGGCTATACGCTCAAGCGTGGGCGTGAACTGGGCAAGACGGTGATCCTCAATCCGGCGCCGGCCAGCGCGCCACTGCCGGCCGACTGGTACGCGTCGATCGACTACCTGATTCCCAATGAAAGCGAAGCTTCGGCCCTGAGCGGCCTGCCGGTGGATTCCCTGGCGAGTGCCGAGGCGGCCGCGACCCGGCTGATGGCCGCAGGGGCAGGGAAGGTGATTGTCACCCTCGGTGCCCAGGGTTCGTTGTTTGCCGACGGCCAGGGTTTTACGCATTTCCCCGCGCCCAAGGTCAAGGCCCTCGACACCACGGCGGCCGGCGACACCTTTGTCGGCGGTTTCGCGGCGGCGCTGGCCCAAGGGCAAAGCGAGGCCGAGGCCATTCGTTTCGGCCAGATCGCGGCGGCACTGTCGGTGACCCGCTCCGGTGCCCAGCCGTCCATTCCCCACTTGTCCGACGTACAGGGTTTCAAATCGCCATGAAAAAGACACCACTGCTCAATATTGCCCTGTCGCGCCTGATCGCGTCCCTCGGCCACGGCGACATGCTGGTGATCGGCGACGCCGGCCTGCCGGTGCCGCCGGGCGTGGAACTGATCGACCTGGCCCTGACCCACGGGATTCCCGACTTCGTCAGCACCTTGCGCACGGTCCTCAGCGAAATGCAGGTGGAGAGCCATGTGCTGGCCGAGGAAATCCTGCTCAAGCGTCCACCGGCCCTGGAACACCTCGACGCGCTGAACGCCGAAGGCGCCATGGGGCAACGCCAGTTGCTCAGCCATGAAGAATTCAAAGTGCTCAACCGCAAGGCCAAGGCTGTCGTGCGCACCGGCGAATGCCAGCCTTACTGCAACGTCGTGCTGGTGGCCGGCGTTACGTTCTAACTGTTCTTTCTCGCACAAGGAGTGCGCTATGCAACGCTATGCTCAGATCTTGCAACGCTGGTTTCGGAGTCTGCTGATTTTGTCCTTCCTCACGGCTACAGGCGCCCAGGCGGCGGAAAAGATCGACCTGATCATCGACACCGACCCGGGGGCCGACGACGTGGTGGCGCTGCTGTTCGCCCTGGCCTCGCCGGAGGAACTGCATATCCGTGCGCTGACCACCGTGGCCGGCAACGTGCGCCTGGACAAGACCTCACGTAATGCCCGCCTGGCCCGCGAGTGGGCCGGGCGCGAAGACGTGCCGGTCTACGCGGGTGCACCGAAACCGTTGTTGCGCACACCGATCTATGCCGAGAATATCCACGGCAAGGAAGGCATCTCCGGGGTCGCCGTGCATGAACCCAAGGCGCCCCTGGCCAAGGGCAATGCGGTCAACTACCTGATCGAGACCCTGCGGGCGGCCAAGCCCCATAGCATTACCATTGCCATGCTCGGGCCACAGACCAACCTGGCGCTGGCCTTGATCCAGGACCCCGAGATCACCCAGGGCATCAAGGAAGTGGTGGTCATGGGCGGTGCGCACTTCAACGGCGGCAATATCACCCCGGTCGCCGAGTTCAACCTGTTCGCCGACCCCCAGGCCGCCGAAGTGGTGCTCAAGAGTGGTGTCAAGCTGACCTACCTGCCCCTGGACGTGACCCACAAGATCCTCACCAGCGACGAGCGCCTGAAGAAGATCGCGGCACTGAACAACAACGCCAGCAAGGTGGTCAGTGATATCCTCAACGAATACGTCAAGGGCGACATGGAACACTATGGTATTCCTGGCGGCCCGGTACACGACGCCACCGTCATCGCCTACCTGCTCAAACCCGAGCTGTTCAGCGGGCGTCAGGTCAACATGGTGATCGACAGCCGTGAAGGCCCGACCTTCGGCCAGACCATCGTCGACTGGTACGATGGCCTGAAGCAGCCCAAGAATGTGTTCTGGGTCGAGAACGGCGATGCCCAAGACTTTTTCAACTTGCTGACAGAGCGTCTGGCACGCCTTAAGTGATATTCAATGCAGATCGATCTGAACAACCCTGACAACCTGACCCAGGACGCCGTGCGCCAGATGCTCGCGGCGGCCAGCGATGAGGAGCATACCCAACTGCGCGTGACGCGCTCGGGTCTGGCCTACATTTCCTCGGGGGTGGTCGGCGGCGCGCAGATCGACGGCCTGCTGTTCCGCCTGGAGACCTGGGCGGCGGGCTCCGGCTACGTCGGCAAGGTCGCGGCCGCCGACGAAGTCTGGGTCATGCAGGTGTTCAATGCCTTGAAGCAGAACTGGCCCAATCCACCTTTCGACTACATCGACATTTACTGAACGAAATCACTCGTTCATATTCAGTCACGATTCCCCGCAGAAGTCGTCCGACAGGTCAGGCAGACTCGTCGGCGGCGGCTGTCGGAATCGGATGATCTGCTGCCTTGCGTGCAACCAATGGCGCAAATCGCGGTCGCACGCACTCTACTTATTTTATTTGAAGGAGGCTTCATGCCTTGGAAGCTTGCATCCCTGGGGACGTTGTTCGCCCTGTCGGTACTGGCGGGTTGCTCCACCCCAGAGTCATCCGCGGCTAAAGAGCCGGCCAAGGACTCGGGCGCCCAGACCACCTACGATCGTTGCGAAGCCAAAGGCGCCGATTTCACCATCGGTCAGACGGCCACGGCCGCACTGCTGCAGCAAGCCCGCACCCGTAGCGGCGCGCAGAGCGCTCGGGTCCTCGGTCCTAACGACATGGTGACCCTGGAGTACCGTTCCGACCGTCTGAACCTCAACACCGACAGCAGCGGCAAAATCATTCGCGCCAACTGCGGTTAAGGCTGTCGGGCTTTTGTTGCGCCCATAAAAAACCCCGTCGCATGGACGGGGTTTTTTCAGTTCGCGGAAACTTACTCCGGACGAACCTGTGCAGCTTGCATACCCTTTTGGCCTTTCTCAGCCACGAAGGAAACGGTCTGGCCCTCTTTCAGGCTTTTGAAACCGTCGCTTTCGATAGCTTTGAAGTGTACGAACAGGTCGTCACCGCCACCTTGAGGAGTGATGAAGCCGAAGCCTTTTTCATCGTTGAACCATTTTACGGTGCCGGTTTGGCGATTAGACATGGTGTATCTCCAAGAAACATATATTTTCAGTAGTGCTGTGCTGCTCAGGCCAACTGGGCACACTGGCCTATCATAGTCGAAATGTTCGACTTGGGAGCCCCCCCCAGCAGCGGATTGCCAATCAGTTGCGCTTTCTTTAGCCGTTTTATTGGCTGGAGGCCCCGGTTTTAAAGGCTTTCACTAGAAACGACAGCCCCTAAAAAAACCCATAAAAGCTGCGTAAATATTGATAAAAGTCACGTTTTCGAGCCGTTTTCACCCCGCTTGGGACCTGAAAGGCCCGTGGTTGCGGGTTACTTCTGCACCTTGCAGACGGCGATTTCCTGCAAGGCGCGGGACTGCAACTGAGCCGGCGCGGGTGCCTTGGGGTTCATCAGTTGGGCGATTTCCTGGGTGGTGAACTTCGTCTCCAGGACTTTGGCGCCGCACTCGCAGTGCTGTTTGGCGACGGTCGGGTTGACGCTCTGGCTGGCCGCGCCAACACAGTCTTTCATGTAGCTGTTTTTGGCGCCGGCCGGCCAGGCGGCCTGTGCGCTCAGTGGCAGCAGCAGGGCGAGGGGGGCGGCAAAGGCGAAAAGGTGGATCAGGCGCATGTTCGGGTACTCCTTGGAGACGGCTGGATACGGTGCTGCATTCTGAATCTTTGAGGGTGAGAGCCGGGGGCAAGTTCACCCCCGACACAAAACGCCCGCGACTTTAGCAGTTTGTGAACGAGGCGATGACCGTTCATCTGTGCTAGCATCCCAGACTTGGTTATTTTCGGTATTGCAGGCGTGTCTCATGCTCGATACCGAGCCATCAACCCTTTTTTTGAACTCCAGTCACTCTGGTTCGTTTCCGGTTGGCCTTACGGCTCCTGCCACTGTGCGGCAGGCGTTTTTCATAAACGGCTGGACGAATCGCGTACTGGCTGCTCATCCCAACCCACGTGACCTTTGGTAGGGGTCACCACTAGGAGAGGAGGCGCCATGCCCACTATTACTCTTCCCGACGGCAGTCAACGTTCGTTCGACCATCCGGTTTCCGTAGCCGAAGTCGCCGCTTCCATTGGTGCTGGCCTCGCCAAAGCCACCGTGGCCGGCAAGGTCAACGGCCATCTGGTCGACGCCTGCGACCTGATCGACAGCGACGTCAGCCTGCAAATCATCACGCCCAAGGACCAAGAGGGGCTGGAGATCATTCGCCACTCTTGCGCACACCTGGTTGGCCACGCGGTCAAACAGCTGTACCCGACGGCGAAGATGGTCATCGGTCCGGTTATCGACGAAGGTTTTTATTACGATATCGCCTACGAGCGTCCGTTCACCCCGGACGACCTGGCCGCGATCGAGCAGCGCATGCAACTGCTGATCGAAAAAGACTACGACGTGATCAAGAAGGTCACGCCGCGCGCCGAAGTGATCGACGTGTTCACCCAGCGCGGCGAAGACTACAAGCTGCGCCTGGTCGAGGACATGCCGAACGAACAGGCCATGGGTCTGTACTATCACGAAGAATACGTCGACATGTGCCGTGGTCCGCACGTGCCGAACACCCGCTTCCTGAAGTCGTTCAAACTGACCAAGCTGTCCGGCGCCTACTGGCGCGGCGATGCCAAGAACGAACAACTGCAGCGCGTCTACGGCACCGCATGGGCTGACAAGAAGCAACTGGCCGCCTACGTCCTGCGCATTGAAGAAGCGGAAAAACGCGACCATCGCAAGATCGGCAAGCGCCTGGGCCTGTTCCACACCCAGGAAGAAGCGCCGGGCATGGTGTTCTGGCACCCGAATGGCTGGACCCTGTATCAGGTGCTCGAGCAGTACATGCGCAAAGTGCAGCGTGACAACGGCTACCTGGAGATCAAGACCCCGCAAGTGGTCGACCGCTCCCTGTGGGAAAAGTCCGGGCACTGGGCCAACTACGCCGAAAACATGTTCACCACCGAGTCGGAAAGCCGCGACTACGCCATCAAGCCGATGAACTGCCCGTGCCACGTGCAGGTGTTCAACCAGGGCCTGAAGAGCTACCGCGAGCTGCCGATGCGCCTGGCCGAGTTCGGTGCCTGCCACCGCAACGAGCCATCGGGTGCACTGCACGGCATCATGCGCGTGCGGGCTTTCACCCAGGACGACGCCCACATCTTCTGCACCGAAGAGCAGATGCAGGCTGAATCCGCGGCGTTCATCAAGCTGACCATGGCTGTCTACGCCGACTTCGGCTTCAAAGACATCGAAATGAAGCTGTCCACCCGCCCTGAAAAGCGCGTGGGTTCCGACGAGCTGTGGGATCGCGCCGAAAGCGCACTGGCTGCCGCGCTCGACAGCGCCGGCCTGCCGTATGACCTGCAGCCGGGCGAGGGCGCCTTCTACGGTCCGAAAATCGAGTTTTCGCTCAAGGACTGTCTCGGTCGTGTGTGGCAGTGTGGTACCCTGCAGCTCGATTTCAATCTGCCGATCCGTCTGGGCGCCGAATACGTGTCCGAAGACAACAGCCGCAAGCATCCGGTGATGTTGCACCGGGCGATCCTGGGTTCCTTCGAGCGTTTCGTCGGAATTCTGATCGAGCACTACGAGGGTGCATTCCCTGCGTGGCTGGCGCCGACCCAGGCCGTGATCATGAATATCACGGACAAGCAGGCTGATTTCGCCCTCGAAGTCGAAAAAACTCTGGCCGAAAGCGGATTTCGTGCCAAGTCCGACTTGAGAAATGAAAAGATCGGCTTTAAAATCCGCGAGCATACTTTGCTCAAGGTTCCCTATCTTTTGGTTATCGGAGATCGGGAAGTCGAGATGCAGACTGTCGCTGTGCGTACTCGTGAAGGTGCTGACCTGGGCTCGATGCCCGTCGCCCAGTTCGCCGAGTTCCTCGCGCAAGCGGTTTCCCGGCGTGGTCGCCCAGATTCGGAGTAATTACTATTAAGCGTGAAATGAGACAAGATAAACGAGCTGCACCGAAGGCCCCGATCAACGAGAATATCTCGGCACGCGAGGTTCGGTTAATTGGCGCTGATGGCGAGCAGATTGGCATCGTCTCGATTGATGAAGCGCTTCGGATTGCCGAAGAGTCCAAGCTGGATCTGGTGGAGATCTCCGCCGATGCAGTACCGCCCGTCTGTCGGGTGATGGACTACGGCAAGTCGATTTTCGAAAAGAAAAAGCAAGTTGCTGCTGCGAAGAAAAACCAGAAGCAAGTGCAGGTTAAAGAAATCAAGTTTCGTCCAGGGACGGAGGAAGGGGATTACCAGGTAAAACTGCGCAACCTGGTACGTTTCCTGAGTGATGGGGACAGGGCCAAGGTATCCTTGCGATTCCGCGGCCGTGAGATGGCCCACCAGGAGCTGGGGATGGAACTCCTCAAGCGGGTTGAAGGTGACCTGCTCGAGTACGGTTCGGTCGAACAGCATCCTAAGATGGAAGGACGCCAGCTGATCATGGTCATCGCCCCGAAAAAGAAGAAGTAATCAACAGGGCACGGCAGGCCTTCTGATTATGTTTATCAACTGAATGCGGAGTATCCGAACATGCCAAAAATGAAGACCAAAAGTGGTGCTGCTAAGCGGTTTCTGAAAACTGCTAACGGTATCAAGCACAAGCACGCTTTCAAGAGCCACATCCTGACCAAAATGTCGACCAAGCGTAAGCGTCAACTGCGCGGTAGCAGCTTGCTGCATCCGTCTGACGTGGCAAAAGTCGAGCGCATGCTGCGCCTTCGTTAATTTTAGTCAAGAATAGAGGAAGTAACTCATGGCTCGTGTAAAGCGTGGCGTCATTGCCCGTAAGCGTCACAAAAAGATTCTGAAACTTGCAAAAGGCTACTACGGCGCTCGCTCGCGCGTATTCCGTGTTGCCAAGCAAGCGGTCATCAAGGCAGGCCAATACGCCTACCGCGACCGTCGTCAGAAAAAACGTCAGTTCCGCGCTCTGTGGATCGCTCGTATCAACGCTGGTGCGCGTATCAACGGTCTGTCCTACAGCCGTTTCATCGCTGGCCTGAAAAAAGCGTCGATCGAGATCGACCGTAAGGTTCTGGCTGATCTGGCTGTGAACGAAAAAGCTGCGTTTGCTGCGATTGTCGAGAAA
This sequence comes from Pseudomonas gingeri, assembly GCF_013386165.1. GTDB lineage: Bacteria > Pseudomonadota > Gammaproteobacteria > Pseudomonadales > Pseudomonadaceae > Aquipseudomonas > Aquipseudomonas gingeri_C. The sequence continues at coordinate 133,248 of NZ_JACAOS010000012.1, forward strand.
GCTAAAGCCACCTTGGCTTAAGTACCCCCCGACAATCACCAGGCCTTGCCTCTGTAAGGCCCGGTGTTAAACGTCATAAATAGGGGAAGAGCCTTTAAGCTCTTCCCCTATTTCGTATCTGGAGTCTGTACATGGAAAACCTGGACGCGCTGGTCTCTCAAGCTCTCGAGGCTGTGCAAAGCGCTGAAGATATCAATGCCCTGGAGCAAATCCGGGTTCACTACCTTGGCAAAAAAGGTGAATTGACTCAGGTGATGAAGACCCTGGGGAATTTGCCGGCCGAAGAGCGTCCGCAAGTCGGCGCGCTGATCAACGTTGCCAAGGAGCGTGTCACAGAGGTTCTCAATGCGCGCAAGGCGTTGTTCGAGGAGGCCGATCTTGCGGCCAAGCTCGCCGCCGAATCCATTGACGTGACCCTGCCTGGCCGCGGCCAGACCTCTGGTGGTCTGCATCCGGTTACCCGGACTCTGGAACGTATCGAGCAGTTCTTCACCCACATCGGCTACGGCATTGCCGAAGGCCCTGAGGTCGAAGACGACTATCACAACTTCGAAGCGCTCAACATCCCAGGCCATCACCCGGCCCGGTCGATGCATGACACCTTCTATTTCAACGCGAACATGCTGTTGCGCACCCATACCTCGCCGGTACAGGTCCGCACCATGGAATCGAAACGACCGCCGATCCGCATCGTCTGCCCAGGCCGTGTGTACCGTAGCGACTCGGATATCACCCACTCGCCGATGTTCCACCAGGTCGAAGGCCTGCTGGTTGATCGCGACATCAATTTTGCCGACCTGAAAGGCACCATCGAAGAATTCCTGCGGGTGTTCTTCGAGAAGGAACTGGCGGTGCGTTTCCGTCCGTCCTACTTCCCGTTCACCGAGCCGTCCGCTGAAGTCGACATGGAATGCGTGATGTGCAGCGGTAAAGGCTGCCGCGTCTGCAAGCAGACCGGCTGGCTGGAAGTCATGGGCTGCGGCATGGTTCACCCCAACGTGCTGCGTATGTCCGGGATCGACCCGGAAGAGTTCCAGGGTTTTGCCTTCGGCATGGGCGTCGAGCGCCTGGCGATGCTGCGTTACGGCGTGAATGACTTGCGCCTGTTCTTCGACAACGACTTGCGGTTCCTCGCGCAATTTCGCTAGGTCGTCGTCCGTAACGAATTATTAGGAGAGCAGGATGAAATTCAGTGAACAATGGCTGCGTGGCTGGGTAAGCCCGCAAGTGAGCCGCGACGAGCTGGTGGCTCGTCTGTCGATGGCCGGTCTTGAGGTCGATAGCGTTACGCCGGCCGCCGGCGCGTTCAGCGGCGTGATCGTCGGTGAAGTCCTCAGCACCGAACAGCACCCGGATGCCGACAAGCTGCGTGTGTGCCAGGTCAGCAACGGTTCGGAGACCTTCCAGGTTGTCTGCGGCGCGCCGAATGTGCGCCCGGGCCTGAAGATTCCGTTCGCGATGATCGGTGCCGAACTGCCTGGCGACTTCAAGATCAAGAAAGCCAAGCTGCGGGGCGTCGAGTCCAACGGCATGCTCTGCTCGCAAGCTGAGCTGCAGGTTGGTGAAGGCAACGATGGCCTGATGGAACTGGCGGCGGATGCGCCGGTGGGCGAGGACATTCGTGTCTACCTGAACCTGGACGACGCCAGCATCGAGGTCGACCTGACCCCGAACCGTGGCGACTGCCTGTCCCTGGCCGGTCTCGCCCGTGAAGTCGGCGCGCTGTATGCCGCTCCGGTTGAGCGTCCGGTGGTGCCGGTTGTGCCAGCGGTGCACGACGAAGTCCGTTCGATCGAAGTCCTGGCGCCGGCCGCGTGCCCGCGTTACCTGGGGCGCGTTATCCGTAACGTCGACCTGTCGAAGCCGACCCCGCTGTGGATGGTCGAGCGCCTGCGTCGTTCCGACGTGCGCAGCATCGATGCCGCCGTCGACATCACCAACTACGTGATGATCGAGTTGGGTCAACCGCTGCACGCTTTCGATCTCGCCGAAATCAACGGCGGTATCCGTGTGCGCATGGCTGAAGAGGGCGAGAAGCTGGTCTTGCTCGACGGTCAGGAAGTCACCCTGCGTAGCGATACCCTGGTGATTGCCGACCACACCCGCGCCCTGGCGATTGCTGGCGTGATGGGTGGCGAGCACAGCGGCGTGAACACCGCGACCACCCGTGACATCTTCCTCGAAAGCGCGTTCTTCGATCAGATCGCCGTCGCTGGCAAGGCCCGTTCCTATGGCCTGCACACCGACGCCTCGCACCGCTATGAGCGTGGCGTGGACTGGCAACTGGCCCGTGAAGCCATGGAGCGCGCCACTGGCCTGCTGCTGGAAATCACCGGTGGCGAAGCCGGCCCGATCATCGAAACCGTCAGTGACGCACACCTGCCCTCCGTGGCACCGGTGACCCTGCGTGCTGAGCGCATCACCCAGATGCTGGGCATGGAAATGGACGGCCCGCAGGTCGAGCGTCTGTTGTCCGGCCTGGGCCTGGGTATTGTCGCCAGTGGCGCGGGGCAGTGGCAGGTAGAAGTGCCAAGCCATCGCTTCGATATCAGTCTGGAAGTCGACCTGATCGAAGAACTGGCGCGCCTGTACGGCTACAACCGCCTGCCGGTTCGTTACCCGCAAGCCCGTCTTGCACCGCAAGCCAAGGCCGAGGCGCGTAGCGACCTGCCTGAGCTGCGTCGTTTGCTGGTGGCCCGTGGTTACCAGGAAGCGATCACCTACAGCTTCATCGATCCTAAGCAGTTCGAACTGTTCAGCCCGGGCGTCGAGCCATTGCTGTTGGCCAACCCGATCTCCAACGACATGGCGGCCATGCGCTCGTCCCTGTGGCCAGGTCTGGTCAAGGCGTTGCAGCACAACCTGAACCGCCAGCAGGATCGTGTGCGTCTCTTCGAAAGCGGCCTGCGCTTTGTCGGTCAGCTGGAAGGCCTGAAGCAAGAGCCGATGCTGGCCGGTGTGGTCTGCGGCAGCCGTCTGCCGGAAGGCTGGGCACAGGGGCGCGACACCGTCGACTTCTTCGACGTCAAGGCTGATGTGGAAGCGGTGCTGGGCTTTGCCGGTGCTCTGGATTCGTTCACGTTCGTGCCGGGTAAACACCCAGCGTTGCACCCGGGTCAGACCGCGCGGATCGAGCGGGAAGGGCGTCTGGTCGGTTTCGTCGGCGCGATTCACCCCGAATTGTCGAAAACCCTCGGTCTCGACCGTCCGGTCTTCGTTTTCGAGCTGGTCCTGGCTGAAGTGGCGCTTGGAAAAATGCCTAAATTCAGCGAGCTGTCGCGTTTCCCTGAAGTGCGTCGTGACCTTGCGTTGCTGGCGGACAAGGTGGTTGCGGCCCAGGATGTACTGGACGTAATTCGTGAAAATGCAGGCGAGTGGCTCACAGACCTCAGGCTCTTTGACGTCTATGAGGGTAAAGGCATTGATCCGCATAGAAAAAGCCTTGCAGTTGGCTTGACCTGGCAGCATCCATCGCGCACTCTTAATGACGATGAGGTGAATTCCACGACGCAAAATATCCTCACCTCGCTCGAAACCAGGTTGAACGCCACGTTAAGGAAGTGACGTATGGGGGCTCTGACGAAAGCTGAAATGGCGGAACGTCTCTACGAGGAGCTGGGTCTGAACAAACGGGAGGCCAAGGAATTGGTCGAACTGTTTTTTGAAGAAATCAGACACGCTCTCGAAGACAACGAGCAGGTCAAACTGTCGGGTTTCGGCAATTTTGACTTGCGGGACAAACGCCAGCGGCCTGGCCGCAATCCAAAAACGGGAGAAGAAATCCCGATCACGGCTCGCCGTGTGGTCACCTTTCGTCCAGGGCAGAAGTTGAAAGCCCGAGTTGAGGCCTATGCTGGAACCAAGTCATAACGACGAGCTTCCGCCGATCCCAGGCAAACGCTACTTCACCATTGGTGAAGTCAGCGAGCTGTGCGCTGTAAAGCCGCACGTGCTGCGTTACTGGGAACAGGAGTTTCCTCAACTCAACCCGGCCAAGCGGGGTGGCAATCGCCGGTATTATCAGCGCCATGACGTGCTGATGATCCGGCAGATTCGCGCCTTGCTGTACGACCAGGGGTTCACCATCGGCGGGGCGCGTCTGCGTCTCTCCGGCGATGAGGCCAAGGACGACAGCACCCAGTACAAGCAACTGATCCGCCAGATGATCTCCGAGTTGGAGGACGTGCTGGTAGTACTGAAGAAGTGATTCAAGGTTTTAAAATACTTTGACATTTCAAAAGCTTGCGGTATATTTCTCCTCGCTTCCACAAGAAGCAAACCCAGTTTCACGCCTAGTCGGGGCGTAGCGCAGTCCGGTAGCGCACTAGCATGGGGTGCTAGGGGTCGAGTGTTCGAATCACTCCGTCCCGACCATAATTCCTGAGTAAAATCAGACACTTAAGCCGATCAGATAGATCGGCTTTTTTGTGTCTGCGCAAAACCCGCGCAAAACTTGCGCAAAACTACCCGGTTATTTCGCTGATATTCAGGTCGGGTATTGCCTCCGACCATACGATTTCTGCGTGGTCTTTCTGGTAGTTCTTGGTCATGTTCTCGCTCGCATGTCCGGCGATTTTCTGGCCGTCCTTTCCGGCTTTTTGGTACAGGTGCAGCGATAGCGCTCGCACTTCGTGGAAGCCCGGCATTTCCTCCTCTTTCCACCCCTTGTAACAGCCTGCCAACTCCCGAGCCTCCTTGAAGGCCCGAGTCAAATACCGCTCCTCAACCTGCGTCCAGTGATCTTTCGTCTGCGCCTGCTTCTGTTTCAGGCGATCAGGGCGGCGGTGAACCAAATAGGGAGAGGCGATATCATCCCGGCACCGACTGATAACGGCCTGGAGCTCTTCGGTCACCTTGAACCGGATCCATGCCGCATCACTGGCTTTCGCCGTCTTCTGTTGCACAACATACAAATACCCTTCCCGAACACCGTCGAATCGCATATTGAGAATGTCGGTGCGGCGCTGTGCCGTGATCAGCGCGAGGTCGATTGCGTTCTGCAGCCAGGTGGGTGACTTTTCCCTGATGGCTTTCAGGCCGTCGACGGTGTGCCTCTTGCGCTGTTTCTTCTCGATCCGGTTGATGGTGCTGGCCGCGGGATTGTCCGGGCACAAGCCCTTAGCCGCAGCGTGATTGAATATGTCGACAAGCAGGGCGCGGCACTGGTTGGCCGTGCGCGGGGTGAGGGCATCCAGCATCTCCGCGATCATGCGGATCGTGATCTGGTCGATGGCCTTCCCTTCGAAGTGTTTCCGAAAACGCCGGAAGTGCACGGCGTACAGCCCCAGAGTCCCCTTGGCCAGCTCGCGCGGCGGCAAAACGTCGCGCTCGTAGGTGTCGAGGAAACCGGCGAAAGATTCGGAGGTGCTGCCCATCACTGCACTGATCAGATCTGCGCCGCGCATGAACTCCAAGTTCAACTGCTTCGCGGCATCGATCGCCTTGATTCGGTCGCTGCCGAACTGAAACCATTTGCCGTCGGTAGGCCGCCGGTAGCGATAGGTCGAGCGCCGCGAGTCGAAATACAGGTTCTGCGGCAGGCTCTTGTTCGCCTTGTTGCGCGGCCGTGGGACCATCATGCAGCTCCTTTCAATACCATCGACACCAGGTCGTTACCGCTGGACCTGCTGAATGCGGTCCAATCAACGTACCAGAGTTTTCCGATCTGCTCGCCAGGGACGATACCGTTGCGGATGTGATTGCGGATCGCCTGGGGGCATTGCGGCGTTCCATTCTCCCCCCAGCGCCGGCGCTGAAATTCGCTGATCTTGATCAGTTCGCGCTTCGTTTTCATGGATCTACCTCTTCCCCGTACGGGGCTATTGGGCTATTGCTGTTCGGGGTTGGGTGGCGTGGTGCCGGTGGCCTTGGCGATCGCCACCCGGGCCCGGTCGACATTCAGTGACTCGCCTGGCGCGAGATCTGCCCAGTGCGCCAGCAGCGGAACCAGGGCCTGGACCAATTCCTCCTGAAGCTCGCCCTCGGCCCTGCCGATCTCCCAGAACCGTTCGCCCCAGTGGCCCGCAGGCGGTGGGCTCGTGTTCTGCTTGCCGAGGGACATGGCCCCGACGATCAAGTCGCAGAGATCACGCTTGTAGACGTTGTCGCCGTCGATGCTAAGTCCTCGCCGGCGCAGGGCGCTGACAACCTCGTTTCTATCCAGGCCCTGGTCTTCCAGGATGATGTCCCGCTCCGGCTCACCCGGGGTGATAATGACCAGGGCAAGCTTGGCTCCAGGCGGGCAGTACCCGCTGAGTTTTACCAGGGCGTCATTGGCTGCTTCGTGGAATCGCTGAACTGCTGACATAGAAATACCTCGGGCGCCGGTGGCCGGCAGGCTGAATAGTTGGATGGGGTTAGAGCAGCGCGCCTTGTTTCGGCGTTGGCTCTGGGATTTGGTAAGTCCAGCGAGGTGGCGAATTATGCGATTCGATGCGGCTGCGCATTACCGACGCGCGCGCCTCCTTGGTGGGCGGTGAGTAAGTGCCGCGCCAGGCTTGGTCGATCCCGATGTTCCGGCCGATGTTCGTGCTGTCTGCACTTGATAGAGGCAGGTGGCCAAAGATTGCAGGGTCAAGCATGCGCAGGCCGTGAAGCTTGCACATCGGTCTGCCGTCATCGTCGCAAACCACGCGCATGGCCTTGCCCATCTGCACCCACCAGGATTCGCTGCCAGGTTGTGAGTAGTCGCCTGAGCTGCCGATGCATACCCTTGGCCAACTGCTCGCCAAGCGTTCCAGTCGCTCGAGGCTTTCGTGCATGTGCCATACGGGTGCCCCGAACCATCTGGGCAGTGGCCATTCCTCGATAAGCGCATCGTTGGCGGCTTCGTCACCATCGATCACGTCTGGTATCACGGCGAAGTCGCAGGCAGGTATCAACTTAGCGTCGGCTGCCCAGCGGTAGAACGGCCGCCAATCGGTAACCGGCTTGCCCTGCTTCCAGGCGGAAAACGCCCCATTGTCGATGGCAAACGACTGGCAGACTTGCGCCGCCAGCGCGAGTTGCCGGGGATCGCTGAAGCTCACGAAGGCGTGACCGCCGCCAATCGCAGCGGCCGCAGCTGTCTCTGGAGTAATTGGCAAGCCGTGGTAGTGGATCATCCGCTGAGCCTCACCGTTTCGATTTCGACGCCCTGGTGCGTGGCGATGATGGTTTGATCACCGCCCAGTGATTCAGCCAGACGGTCGGCGATCTGTTCGTGCCAACCCTTTTTGATCGGGGCGGTCGCTGCTCGGATGTGCTCGACGCGGATCATCACGACTGAACGCAATTCAAGGCGGTAAATGATGGTTTCGCCGTCCGATGGGCAGACAGCGGCGAAGGTGTGACGGTAGGTATTCATGGCTTCGGCCCCTTGTAGATGAGCCATGCCATGTAGGCGAGGGCGATCATGGCGTCACCGGTTCGGCCAGGGCCCAGCAGATCTGCCGGGCATATGGTGTTGGCATTCGCCTGACCTCGCCGGCTTTCTCCAGGCGCTGCAACTGGCGGCGCACCCAGTCCGTTTTCAGACCTTTGTGACCTTCCATGGCCAGGCCGTTGCGAATGACATAGGTCATCTGCTGAGAGCCCCAGCAGATGATCTTGCCTTTGATCTCGGCGTCGGTCGGTTTTGGTTTGTTGGTCATGATCAGTCTCCCCAGCAGCTGAGTTCTTCTGCTATCTCTTCAGCGGGTTCGCCGATCTCACTGAGGCGCCCGTCGTACTCGTAGTTGTCGTAGATCACGGCGGCGGTTTCCCAGCAGAAGGCCAGGTCTTTCGGTTTCCACCAACCCATCAGGCTGCGCATGTGCAGAGCGGCGCGGAGGATCCAATACATTTTTTTCATGCGAGTTCGTCCTTGCCGCTATAGCGGCTGACTTTGAAGGGGGAGGGGTTACAGGTTTTGCGGGAGGAGTACAGATGTACTCCTATCGGGATTTGGTGCTCTGCCGCGAAAATTCCAGGGCGTCTTCGCCTTGCTGGGTCATTTCCCACAGTGCAGGACTGCGCTGCACACGATTCAGGAGGCCGAGCTGGGTGAGCAGGTCAAACCAGTGCCGACCAATTTCCGCACCCTGGCCGTCATCCGCGCACTCTTGGAAGCGTTCCAGCTTACGGATAACCTTTTCAGCGAATGGATGCATCGCCGCTACCGGCGCGGGCTGCTCGGCAGTCAGTGGGTTTGGCGAATAGCGCAAGGCTGACTTGTATGCGGCGTCGAGAGCGTCATCCAGATCACCTCCAGCTTTCTTCGCCTCGTTGAATGCGATGATCATTTTCGCCCGGACGTCGTAGCTGCGATCCACCGGCATCATGGCGACCTGCTCACCGTCGCCTTGAGTCAGCGCATCAATCCGCTCATCCGCTGCGGTCAGGCGCTGTTGCAGGGCTGCCTCGCGGGCAGCGCCCTGTTCGATCTTCTGGTTGAAGTCGCCAGCATGAACCCATAGGCCCTTTCGGTCCGAATGCAGCACGCCATGCTTTGAAAATCTCTCTGCCTTACTCACGGCTTCACCTCCGGCTCTGCGCTGTCGGATAAGACGGCTTCGATGCTGTCGTGGAGCGCCACGGTCTCACCCGTAGGCTCGTTTTCCGCCACCAGGTTGCCAGAGCTCACTACCTTGCGCAGCAACGCATCCCGCTCGGCTAGCTGTCGTTTGAACTGCTGCCGATCGGCGTCGTAGTTGTAGTCGGCCTGGGCCACCATCAGTGCCAGGCGTTTAACCTCGGTGCGCAACCGCTCAACGTCGCCCGCGTCGGGGCGGGTGTAGAGCGGTCCGAGCTTGTTCACGGCATCAATGCAGGAATTCCAGCCGCCTCTAAAGCCCTCATGTGCCATCGGGTGAAAGCCGTGTTCCATTCGATCCGGTAACGTCACTGGCCGGGCATCGGCAGGTGCTGGGGCTTGTGGGAACAGAGGCGCGGTGTAGGTAGCAGCGGCCGCCGCTGGAGCGCCGCCAACCATTTCGTTGTGCTCCTTCACTTCCGCGGTAATCGTTGCTCCACCAGGCTCCGCCCAGTGCGATGGCTGCCTATCAACTTGCGATTTTGCGCAAGCTGACGATTCACCTTGCGGCGGCATGGGGGCGGCTCCGACCATTGAGCGGTATAGGGCGGCAGCAAGATCAGGGTGCATGCAAACTGCAATCCGCTGCTTTGTCGTGGGTTCAACCGGCACCAGCTTCCAGCCTTCAGGGATGTTTCTCATACAGCCTCCCGAACAATGACGCCCTGGTGATTCATGACGGCCATGCCGAGTTGCTCGGCGATATGTGCTTCCAGCCGGGCACCGCGAGACCGCTCCCAGTCGGGCAGCAGGCAGATGACCCCGCACAGGCCCAGGCGAGTCAGGTCGTAGGCCATGTAGTCGGCCCACTGCGCACCCTCGACGATGCCGTGGTCTGCTGGGTTCTCCACCTCGTAGCCCTTGGCGCGCAGTTGCTCGGCCACGGCGTTGAAGGCCGGGTAGTTGAAGTCCTTGATCCCTGTCATCGGCCCGGCCACGTACACGCGGTTGGCGCGGGCAGCCTGAAGCGTGACGCCTGGGTTCGCTGCCAGTTGCTTGCCGCGATCGAGGCCCATGGCGTAAGCCGCATCCTGGAACGTCATGAGCTCATCAGAGAAACGATGGATCTGGCCGGCGTACTGCTGGTGCAGGTTCTCGATTGCGTCTTGATCTTCTGGATGGTTTCGGTTTTCTGTAGGCATGGGGAGTCCTTGCCCGGCATGCCCGGGCGGTGGAGTGAGGCGTCGGCAAATATCAGCTACAGTTGGCCGATCAGTTCGGGGAGGTGCTTATGCTTTGTTTCATTTGCGGGGCCGAGTCGGTCGATCACCACACGGCGTATGACGGTAGGGATGTTGGTTGTCCTGAGTGCGGGCGGCATATCATCAGCGGGAACCTGATAGCGGCCATGGCGCCAGGCTACGCGCCAGGGATTCAGGAGGCGCGGGAAGAGCTGAATCGAATGCGCGACCGTGATGAGGTGCCGATACTTTCAACCGCCAACATCAGACTTCATCGGCTACACAACTGAGCCAATAAGCGCATCCCAATCCAGCGAACCACTGGCACGGCCTTGCTGTTGCCGATCGCCTTGTAGCGTGGTCCGTCCGGGCACTCGCTGGCAGGCTTGCCGCGCCAAGGGATCTGCGTGTAGTCGTCAGGGAAGCCCTGAAGGCGCTCGCATTCGCGCGGTGTCAGGCGGCGGACAGCGCTGGTGGAAGACACGACGTTGGGGCCTAGGGCTGAATCAGTGTTGTCGACCTGCTTGCCGTAGTTGCTGGTCAAGGTCTGGGCTACGTCGCGGCATGCGACTATCGGCTGCCCACGGCCTGTTCCGCCCTCACTCCCATCGAACCCTTCAGCTTTCAGCGTATGGGTGATGTCGCCGGTGATACAGACGGCAACCTGGCCGCCGGCGTTGGCATGGCTTCCGGAGTGGTTCATTGCCCGCAAGGTCGGCGAGATCATGCCCGCATCAGCGCCGTGATCCTTGCAGGAGAAGGCAAGAATGGCGTTTTCCTGGCCACTGTTCCGGCCTAGGGCAAAAGCGAGCTTGTCACTAGTGACCGGGTCTTGCGTACCGTGCACTACCAGAAGTCCTGACTCGGCGTCCTGGTTGGTCGCGCTGCCGGCCGCTTTGCCGTTGGCATTGAGTGTGCCTGCTACGATAAAGGCTTCGGAGTCTGCACGATGGCTGCTTTGGGCCTGGGCGCGAAGGGCGGGGGCAGTTAGTGGGATGTCGTCGAGGCTGTAGCCTCCAGACTTTCGAGCGCCGCCGGCGAGCGTTGGCGCAACAAAGAACGTCTCGCTTTCGATGTCTAGCCGGCTGTCTTTGGCTGTGAGCGTTGCTGCTCGCTCGATCGAGCCGGCCAGGCTGTGCCCGCCGAATGCCGGGATGCCGCCGAACATATCTACCGCTGGGCCCTCATCACCCTCGCAGTTCGGGCAACCGTAGTTTCCTAGGGCTTCGGCGAAGACATATCCGCACCCGCACTGGAGTGCAGGGCCGAAAGGAGCTGTGCCGGTAGCGTCTTGCCTCTCGCCTCGGCGCGGCGCAGTATCCCGGCGCACGCCTTCGCGCTCAAAAAGTACCTCGGCGGGATCGAATCCGTCTCGAGCACTTGAGATAACGAACACACGACGGCGTCGTTGGGCCAGGCCGAAATATTGGGCATCCAGAATCCGCCACGCGACTGTTCGGCGGGGTCCATACACACAACCAGCGTCCTTCCATTTGCCCCCTGGCGGCTTGAGTTCTTCGGATTCGCCCACCAGGGCCCCGAGGAAGCAGCCGAACGCATTGCCTTTGTCTGAGAGGACACCGGGGACGTTTTCCCAGACGGTGACGGCGGGGGGCTTTCGATCGAGGGCGCGAACATAGTCAATTGCATCTGCGAGCTCCACGTATTTGATGGTGAGGGCGCCACGGGGATCGGCCAGGCCTTCACGCATGCCAGCGACCGAAAAGGCCTGGCACGGTGTGCCGCCGACCAGCACGTCAGGCGCCGGGATCTTGCGGGCCAGCACCAGGGCGGCCAGCTTGGTCATGTCGCCGTGGTTTGGCACGTCGGGGTAGTGGTGGGCCAGCACTGCGCTGGGGAAGGGTTCGATCTCGGCGAACCAGGTAGGCACCATGCCCAGCGGGTGCCAGGCGGCGGTCGCGGCCTCGATGCCGCTGCACACTGAGCCGTATGTGATGTCCATGGCAGGTCCTCGTCGGCGGCGTGATTGGTTGAGGTGTGGCGTTCAGCGCGGATTGGTCAGGCCGCCAGGTCTTGCTGCGCCTGCGGCTTCGGCGGCCACTCGCTGAACCCGACCTTCGGTGCTTTCGTCTTCGGGTTGATGATTGGCTCGCCCTTGGCATTGACAAGCACCGCCTTGGCCCTGATGTGCATGTCCCGGCACCTCAGAGTCTTGCGCGCCAACTCAATGAACTGCTCGGCGTACTGCGGCGCGTCGAAGAGCGGTGAGAGTTGGCGGACCGTACCCCCCCCCATGATCTTCTCGGTTCGCTTGGCGACCAACTCCAGCCATTCGGCTTCCGGGATCGGCTCGACGCCACCAGGGGCCTTGGGGTTCTTCCGGGTGCCGCTGACTTTCTTGCGGGCCTCGGTCTTGGCGACATCGAGGGTCATTCCAAACACTGCAAAGGTGCTCATGGGTTATCTCCGGGCAGCCTCTGGCCTCGCCAGGGTGGCGTGATTGGTTGAAGTGGGCTATTGGTTAAGGCCCGGCATGGAGCCGGATCAAGGAGATTTCCGTGGACTGCGCACAAGTAGCAAATGTCGCGTCGCTTTTCGTTGGACTGGCTTCCGCAGGATTCTGGGTGATTGCGGCAATCGTAAAAGCGCCTGTACCGCCAGAGTTCAAGGGGGTGCCAGATGGCGACTACTGGAAGTGTGCGGTGATTGACGGTGGCGAGCTTTTTGGGACGCTTCGCTTACAGTCAAAGTGGAACAGTAGAGCGGCATTTGCAGCGGCGGCAACGGTTTTGCTCCAGATTGCAGCCAACGTGCTCAGTAGCTGAATGCCGTCAGGCGCGCCGGACTTTGAAATGCAGCATTGCCCTGATGCTGTGGCAGTAATCCTGAAGCCGCTCATAGGCCTTGTACTTGGCCTGGCCTCGAGTAGCAGCCCAGACCCTGACCAGGTCTTCGCGGGCTTCCCGGTTCCAGTTGAGATCGTCCCAATCATGTTTGAACGGCAGGACCAGCCACTCTTTCAGCGGTAGCGTCTCGGCCATTTCGCCGTACTGCATTTCGTGGGTGGGATGGTAGTTGCTGATCCGCTTCTTTGGGTCTTCGTCCAGCACCACGCCGATGTAGTGGCCGCGATCTGCCAGGATGACGCCGGGCTTTCCGTAGGCGATGACGCGGCGGCCGACTTCGGCGGGCACCTGATAGTGCTGCCGGACGTATGCGCAGTTGTGGCTCATGGTGTTCTCCAATGCAGGTGCCGCCCTCCGTGACCGGATGCAGCGAATGGGGTGGGTTATGCAGGTCTTTCGACTTCGTCGTCAGGCTCGGGCGGATCGTCGGCGAGAGACTTGAGGCCCGCCGCCCGAATTAGCATCGACACCTTTTCGCTAACAACAAAGGGTGTCGTGACACACTTGAGCATCTGCGCCGCTGTTTCGAAGTCGGCGGCGATCACGTTGCGCAGCAGGGTCTGGTGCACCTCCTGCTGATTGTTGAAGCCGTGCTGCTTCATCAGGCGCTTGAGGTCTTTCTTGAAGATGCCGGCTACCTCAACCGTAAACTTCTCGACGCCCAATGCAGCGTTCTTCTCCGCCGCCTTCTCGCGCTTGCGTCGCTGCTTCAAGGCTTCCGTCGTGGGTTGTGCTTGCTCGGCCATGGCGGCTCTCTGTGTTTGCCGCCGGTAACTCGATGAACATCCGCCGGCGGGCGTTGGCGATCTTGCTCGGGCGTCTCATGCTGGATCCGCGAACTTGAATCCGTTCTCTTTAGCGATCAGCGTCGCGCGCTTGATGTGCATGCGCAGGGCCTTCGCTGCTTCGCTTGCGGTCTTTCCGGCTTCGGCCTGAGCTTTGACTGAGGGCGCCAGCTTGTCGCGCTCGGCCCGCAGGCGTTCGTGGTGGCCGGTAGTGCCCAGGTGCGGGGCAAACGAGCTGACGCCGCGGGCAATCTCTTTGATCTGGCCGCCGCCACCGAAGAACTGATCCATCTGCCTGTTGAGTTCGTCGATCACGGCATCGCGCGGGTTCGCCATCGGTACGCCGATCATCGTGAAGCTCCGTAGTAGGCGAAGACCCCGAGCATCAGCGACATGCCGACAGTCCAGCGGAGCAGCGTTGCGCCGAAGCGCTTTGCCGTCTTGCTGGTCGCTTCGATGCGGTCTGCGTTCTTTTCGAGTTGTTCGGCGTACTGGCAGGCGCCGTCGTGCCCCTGGCGGGCGCCGCGAGAGCGGCCGGTAGATCGCTCAACCACGTCGAACTTGCCGGCGCCCAACGGCACAACATTGAAGCGCGGCAGGCGCATCGGCTCCAGGCGCCCGATCTTCTGGTACATCTCAGAGGTGGACAGCGACAGGCGATCTCGCAACACCTGCAGAACGGCTTGTTTCTGGCGAATGGTCTGGTTCATGTCGACTCCTTGATCTGGGCTGCGGTTATTCGTCAGCACCCTGGCCGCCAGATCTTGCCGGTTGGCTCTGGGGAGGGTGCTGACGGGTAACGACAGGTGTAAAAAAGCCCGAGAAATCCCGGGCCTTTACTGCTGCTCACAGGTACCACCCTACGTGAGCGCTTATGCCTTCATAGGGAAGGGCTTTTGCTTCGGCTATTTCTTCATGGCGACTCTCCTGCTGTTCGCTCACTGGGCAGGCAGTGGCCACCTATTGAATTGGGTGCCAGTCTTTCCCGGCTGTCCGTCGTACTCTTCCGACTGTCAGCGTTCTTGATTTGGCTCATTGGCTAAGCCTTCGCTCATACGGAGCGAAACGAACACTGCTTTGGAGTGCCCACAAAGACCGTATTGTCCGACGGCCGTGGCGGAGGCGGCTTAATCCCCGCTCAGGATTCTTTCAGCGACAGGCTGTCATCCCGCTGCACCCTGTCGCCAAGGTGCAGAAGTGATGTTTACGGGTTAAGCGGTGAGGCTTGGCCGTTCCGCCTGGCGCAGCACTCGCACCTGGGCTGTTCGACGCTCCGGCACCCGGCGATCACGTCGCATTGCGTCATCACCGATTACCGCGTGCATGGCGATCAGAGCGGCAAGGACGAAGCACATCGGCGAAATGATCTGCCGCTTCATTGCCTCGGCCACCATTGCTGTCTGGCGGTGCACGCCAAGCTTGAACATCGCACTGCTCAGTCGCTTGACGACCGTGCAGGCCGCAACGTCGAACTGGCGGGCGATCTCCTTGGCCGTCTTGCCCTGGGCCGCTGACAGCAGGTACTGAAGTTCTTTCGGCGCAAGGCCCATACCGAGCTGGCCTTTCCATGTGCCGTTGATGATTGTGTTCATCGTTTTGACTCCCGGTTGTTTTCCCGTCTGGCCCTGTCGCCAAGGCCAGCCAGTGAAAAATTCGGCGATCGTTGGCGCTACTGGCGCGGTACCGATCTGTTCAGATTGTTTCT
The DNA here is from genome assembly GCF_013386165.1 of Pseudomonas gingeri. Classification (GTDB taxonomy): domain Bacteria; phylum Pseudomonadota; class Gammaproteobacteria; order Pseudomonadales; family Pseudomonadaceae; genus Aquipseudomonas; species Aquipseudomonas gingeri_C. The sequence goes on from NZ_JACAOS010000012.1 coordinate 148,337, forward strand.
CTGGCCGCGACTCCGTCCGCCAGAACACTTTTTTCGATCGCTTTACGCTGCGCGCCTTGGGTAGTGGCCACCCATCTGAACCGTTGAGGCCGGTTCATCGCTGCCTTTCTGCCTTGTGTGGCCGGTATCGATCCGGCAAGGGTGAATCGGTGGATCTAAAGAGCGGTGCTGCTGGGCCGGTGTTGCGTCGGCTTGAGATGTAAATTAGCAACTGCTAAATATTTTATCAATAGCATTTGCTAAATTATTTTTTGCGAGACGAAAAAAAACCGCTCAGCGGCGGCTTGTTTCAGGACGATCAGGGGAGGGTAGAAACAGAAAGCCCGGCACTGGGCCGGGCTTTGAAATACGGATTGGTACTATGGGTTAACGAACTTTGCGGCAGTGAATGCAAGTCCGGCCAAGACCACGGCCACCTGCACGAAGCGCCATGTGGAGTCACCAATGACCTTATGGAGATCGGCAGATATTGTGCCCTGCAACGCCTCAAGATCCGACTTCGTAGCCATGGTCTTCTCGACGTTGTCTAGCTTTGTTTCTACGCGAGCAAGCCTCTCCCGGATGTCGGGGATCGCCTTCTCAAGCGCCGCTACTCGAGCGTCCATCTCACCACCTCCAGGCGGCTCATTCGGCCCGCCATTACGCTCTCTTTCCCGATCCAAATCTTTGGTTACCGCTTCATACTGCGCTTGCAGCAGGCGAACATCAATCTTCTCGGAGGACATTGACCGTCTCCTGATCCTGGATCTCTTTCAGAATATCTAGTTGTCCCTGAATCCCTGAGAAAACCTCGTATGCCTCATCAAACGCCTCTCTTGGAACTCCTTCAATGCGCATAATGGCCGCGCTCAGATTCATAAGTGAGGCGCTCTGAAGTACGCCAAGCCTCACAAGGCGAGAGATCACTAGCCTCTGCTGCGCATCATCGACAGGATTCATCTCATTTCATCCTTGGATTAAACATTTGGCTGAGTCACCCAATTATAACTTTCTGGTATTCCAGGCCAGCAAAACTCGTGCCTGGATATGGACTTTTTCCAGATCTGCCCCACCGATCATCTGCGGCGGATAAGCAGAGTTGTCCGAGATCATCCGCAAGGAGCCGCCGGCAATTCGCTGCAGGCGCTTGATGAACATCTGCCCGTCGAGGGTAAAGAAGTAAATGGCGTCGGCGCGGATCTCGGTTATACCCCGATCCACCAGCAGCGAGTCGCCATCACTGAACGTAGGCGCCATGCTGTCGCCATCCCCGGTGACGATCGCCAGGTTCTCCAGCTTCGAGTAGGTCAGACCCTGGGTGCGCAGCCAGTCCAGATGGACTGTCATATCTCGAATTACTTCTACATGATGATCGGGCGGAAAACGCCCATCGCCCATGGACCCGGCGACATCGAAATGCGGGATTTTGATGAAGCTGGCGTCTTTCGCTTTCCTGTGCGAATCGATCGCGATCACATTGCTCTCCGTGCCTAAGTCGCTATCTGGCTCCGTAGAGCTGGGAGAAATCAGGGTGCCTGCCTTGAGCCCTACCTTCTGCTCAAGGGTTGCGGCTGCCTTCTCGCCTAGCTTGCGGTGCCCATTCAGAAGCTGCGACAAATACGAAGCGTCCAGCCCGTAGTCGTTCGCAAAATCTTTTTGGCTCTTTTGCCCCATGGCGCGGCGTAGAGCCTTTATCCGAAGTTGGTTGATGTCCATCAGCCAATGATCGCCCTCAGTTAGCATTCAGTAAATTACGGTTTGCTATTGCCAGTCGCATTAGCAAACGCTAATCTTCCCTGTAATACAGGAGATGCACATGAATCTGCGCGAATTTCTTAAGCCTTTGGAGGGTGGCTCTGTTGCCGCTTTTGCAAAGGCCTGCGAAACGAGCCCTGGCCAGTTAAAGCAGGTTGCCTACGGCAATCGACGGCCAAGCGCTTCGCTCGCAATCAACGTTGAGCGCGAAAGCTCTGGGCAGGTCACCTGCGAAGAGTTGCGACCCGACATCGACTGGGCATACGTACGGGGAACAAATCCCGGCAGCCTTAAGGCCGCCGATCCATGTAGCCAGTATCCAGCCTTCAGGTCCTGACCGACAGGCAGACGATTTATCTGTTCATTCATCCAGTACCTGAATTTCAGACACAAAAAAACCGCCTGGCAGGGCGGCTCTTTTAACAACTTGTAAAACACTGTGGGGCCATTATGAACATGACAGATACCCCTGGCAATACCCCTCGTGTCACGACACTTTTAGCGGATTCGCAGAACGTGTCGCGACACACCATGTCGTCACGTGAGATCGCCGATTTGGTTGAGGCGCGCCACAACGACGTTGTGTCGACAATCGAGCGACTCTTCAGAAAAGGGCTTTTACGATCAACTCGTAAAACCCGCAGAGAATCCACTGGTGGTCGGCCAACTGAAGTCTACGACCTGATCGAGCGAGATACCCATCTTGTCGTGGCCGGCTACAGCGATGAACACCGCGCCCGCGTGATCGACCGGTGGCAGGAGCTGGAATCCAAAGTGGTCGGTCAACTGCAAATCCCCGTTAGCTTTGCCGAGGCCCTTCGACTCGCTGCAGACCAGGCCGAACAAAATCTGCACCTCCAGCATGTCATCCAGCAGCAGGCGCCGAAGGTTCAAGCACTTGAGCGTCTGGCTGGTACCCACGGATCGATCTGCATCACCTCGGCCGCCAAGCAGCTCGGCCTGGGCCCGCTGAAACTCTTCAAGTGGATGAGCGACAACCGCTGGATCTACCGCCGTAGCGGCTTTGCTGCCTGGTCTGCGTACCAGCCCCGCCTGTCCTCCGGCCTGCTCGAGCACAAGCTGATCAGGGTAGGGAAGGGCACGGAGGAAGAACTCAAGGTCGTTGAGCAGGTCATGGTCACCCGCCGGGGCATCGTTGCCCTGGCCGAACAAATTCAAGGAAATCCGCTGTGAGTGTTCAAGCAATGTCCTGGGCGCTCTCGCTGCCCATCCAATCCCTGAAGGATTCGAGCGCGCGTCACGTGCTGCTGTGCCTTGCCAACTACGCGGGATCGAACGGTGCCGGGGCTTTCCCGTCGGCGTCGACCTTGGCCCAGGACACCGGTCTTTCCGAGCGTACCGTGCGTTACAAGCTGGATGACCTGGAGCGATCCGGCTGGATAAAAAAGGGCAATCAGGCCATTGCTGCTGTGCACATCGATCGCCATGACCGCCGCCCAGTTGTCTACGACCTCCAACTATTGCGGGGTGCAAATTCTGCACCTCGTGAAGAGCGGGGTGCAAATGACGCAACGGGGTGCAACCAGCAACAGAGCGGGGTGCAGCCTGGAACAGAACGGGGTGCAGCAGCTGCACCCAATACGTCAATTAACCATCAGGTAACCGAAGAGCAGCAGCAGCGCGAGATTTCCGATGTGATCGCCGAGCAAGACCGTGCGGCCATCGACGCGCTCGGTGACCGCCAACGTTTCGCCATGTTCGCCGAGTGGGATGCGCCAACTGCATGCCTGGATACCCAACTGAAAATCGCCGGCCTGCCTGCTGACTCGGTCACTGCCGAACTGATCGCTGGTTTCAAGGGGTTCTTCGTTGCGAAGACTTCAGTCGTTGATACGCCCGCCGGTTGGTGCTTCAAGCTGGTCGGCTGGATTAAACGCGAGCGAGCCGCGACGGCCGCTCAGCCTGAGCCTGATTCCGCCAGCACGGACTGGGCAAATGACCTGGGGGGTGTCTGATGTCAAAGCCTATCCCGCTGTTCAAGCCGAAGACCATGACCGACATGCTGTCGAAGATGGGCAACCTCCCGCCCGAGGTGTTCAGCGCGCCGCCGCCGGCGCAGATCGATACCGCGACCGCCGAGGTGGTGAATACGCTTTTCCGCGAGCTCAAGTCGATCTTCCCCGCCTGGCGCCAGGCGTGGCCGGATACCAAGTCCGAGGACGACGCAAAGCGGAGCTGGGTCAAAGGGTTGATGGCCGAAGGGATCAGTCACCTCGAGCAGATCCGTTTCGGCGTCGTGAACTGCCGAAAGCTGGGCACCGACTTCATTCCGAGCATCGGCAAGTTCGTCAAGATGTGCCAGCCGACGCCGGAAATGCTTGGTATACCCAGCCACGTTGCCGCTTACAACGAGCTCATCGAGAACCTACACCCAAGCCGCGGCGGTGTCAGGACCTGGTCCCATGAGGCCGTAAGGCATGCGGCCCTCCAGTCCGAGGTTGGTAACTTCAACGACCAGGACTCGGCAATTGGCCGTGACCTGTTCGACCGCAACTACGACATCACCATCCGAATGATCATGAATGGCGAGCCATTGCGTGATATCGCCATTGGCATCAGCCATGACAGCCACAAGACCGAAATGCAGCGCGCGGCCGAACTCACCGAGCGGGTCGCGCATGCCCAGGTTGCGAGGATGGGTATTTCTGCGGACGGCCCCACGGCGCGCCTGCAGCTTCTCGCGAGGTTTGGCCTGAAGGCATCAGCGCGCGTCGCAGGGGAGTCGCGTCATGCATGACCCGCACCTGGCCCCGACCGATCCCGCGGGCTACCGATACGCCACGCACTGCTGCTCGTACAAGCTCGGGTTGTCCTCTGGCCCTGACCGCGCTGTCGCCCTGTTCGAGGACAGCGCGGCAGCAATCAAATTCGGCCAGATGATGTGGCCATCAACTTTCGACGTTATCGATATCGTCTCTGGAGAGAGCATGAAAGGGCGCGCCGTCTCGGCTGTGCAGAAGCGCTGGCACGACACGCTGGTCACCACTGTTGGCTGCATCGCTTGCCGGGTGGCGATGGACATCCACAACGACCAGTGCAGCATCCACCACGTCGATGGCCGGACCAAGCCGCATGCGCACTGGTACGTGCTGCCACTGTGCGCCGGCCACCACCAGCATGGGTACGGCGCCGAAGGCTTTCCTGGCTTCGCGTTCCATGGCCAGAAAGCCCAGTTCGAGAACGCCTATGGCACCCAGGGTGCGCTGGTGCAGCGCTGCGTCCAGATCGTTGCCGACGCCGGCGCCGACGTTCCGGCGGCGTTCATGGTCTGGCTCGACGGGTCGGAGGTGGAGGCGTGAAGTCATTATCGATCAAGCCATACAAGCAAAAAGTCGCTCGCGCCAAGCCAGTAGATCGTGAGGGCCTGGAGCAGGCCGCGCTGCTCGCCGAGGTCGCTTCACGCTACCCGGTCGCGGCAAAGCTGATCTACCACGTCCCGAATGGCGGGCACCGCCACAAGTTGGTGGCGATCAAGCTCAAGGAGCAGGGCGTCAAAGCTGGCGTTCCGGACCTGGTGCTGCCGATGGCCCGCGGCGGGCACTTCGGCCTGTACATCGAATTCAAGGCCAGGGCGCCTTACGACGCACCCGTATCCCCGGCGCAAGACGCATATCTCCAGGCGCTGACCGATCAGGGTTACCTGGCCATCGTCTGCCGCGGGCACGTCGACGCAATCGAGGCGATCAGGGCGTACCTGCTCCAACCCCAAACGAGGACTGCAGCATGAGCAAGACCCGTGCAGTGAAGTTCACAGACGCCGAGATTCGCCGGCAGGCGGCCGATCCCGCCGTGCACGATCTGCGCGACCCGCGTCACCCAGGCCTGTACCTGCGTTTCGGTCAGGACCGGCAGCGTGCATCGTGGTACCTGGTGAAGGGCAAGGCCTGGAACCAGATTGCCCGATTCCCTGACCTTGGGGCTGCCGCGGTACTGGCCGAGCTGCCCGCCCTGCGTCAGCGGCTATTGCGCGACCCTACTGCGGTCGTCGCTCTGGGCGGTCTCGCTACAGTTGGCCAGTTGCTGGACTGGTTCGGTGATCGGATGAGCCGGGACAGATCCCTGTCGGCAAAGCGCAAGGCCGGCGCCAAGTCTGCTATTGCGTGTCACCTGAAACCTCGGCTGGCAGCACTGCCGATTCGCGACGTGAGCGCGCCGGAGCTGGACAAGCTCTTGATGTGGCCTGCTCAAGAGGTGCTGTCCCTTTCCTACGTGCGGCAGCTGTTCGGCCTGCTGGTCGTCGCATTCAGGCAGGCCGGTAAGCTTGGTCTGATCGACAAGAACCCCATGGCCGATCTGAAGTTTGTCGACTTCACCAAGGCTCGCATCATGCCAAAACCGGCCCGGCTACGCGGCGTGCACTTGGTCAAGGTGGTGCCGATGCTGGCCGCCCTGTTCGACAGTCGCCCGGGTGAGGCCATGCTGGCGCTGATGATGCTATGCCACGGCACCCGCGTCGGTGAAACCCGCCTGGCGCGTTGGTCCGATATATCCCTGGCCGATGATGAGTGGTTCATCCCTGCCGAGCACACGAAGACGCGCACCGAGCACCGGCTGCCACTGACGGCCCAGGCCAAGGCCCTGCTGAGTCGCTACCGGGCCGCGCAGGTAGCCCAGGGCTACGAGGGCATCTACCTGTTCCCATCGCGTCGCGGGCGGTCATTGAGCGAGGGCCAGGCCAGTGCCGTGTTCACGCGAATGGGCCAAGGCGAGTGGACCAGCCATGACTTGAGAAAGGTCGCCCGAACTGCCTGGACAGACCTGGGCATCGACGGGCACATCGGCGAGATGTTGCTGAACCACTCGCTGGGCAAGATCGCGTCGACCTACATCAACACCCAGGCCCGAGCGCAGCGTCTGGCCGCTCTGGAGAAGTGGCACAACTGGTTAGATGAGCGTGGCTTTCAGGCTATTCACAACCTGACTGACGCCCAATACGAAGATTCGCAAAAGTCCGCGCACGCCTTGAATGACGTGGTCTGCAAGGCAATTCCGCAAATTGTTAATGGCGAGGTTTAAAAATGGCGAATCAAGACCTTTTCAAGCCGAGCATCAGCCTCTGGGAGCACTACGTCACCATCATCAGTGTCGGTGGCATGGGCCTGGCGGTCTCGTTCAATTCGGGGTGGGCCGCAACTATCGTCGTGGTGTCCTTCTTTGCCGGTGCAGTTGTTGAGGGCTTCGCTGGTGCGCGCCCATGAAGAAGACCCACGGCCCGGCATTCCGCGCCGCCCAACTGGACCTGGCCAAGTGCCCTGCATGCCGTGGCAAGGCGGTGATCAGGGGCGTATTCCATGAACTGGCCTGTGTGCAGTGCAACGCCTCGGGCTGGGTCACGGCCGAAACCGGTGAAGCGCTGCCGGCGGATGTGCTGGTGACGCAACTGAGCATCCGACTCCAAGCTGCAGAATCTCACCTTGCGCAATTTCGCAAGTTGACGCCCGTGCCAGTCGGCCCGGAGGCGCTCTACAACACAAACAATCGCCGCGGCGCCGGCGGCACCAACCACACAGGAGATTGATCCATGGCCTTCACACCGAGCTTTAAAGAACGCACCGCCGAGGATCTGCTGGAGCATTGGGGCCGCTGGGTAGTCCTGGGCTCAGGCGTGTCCTGCTGTGCATCCCGCGAGAACACCATCCTGTCGCCGATGATCACCGACGACGACGCGTTGATGATCGATGGCCTGATGGGTCGCCTGCTCAAACGCTACCCCGAATGCGGCCAGGTGCTGATGAAGTACTACACCACCCGCGACAGCTCGTTGATGGAGGTCGGCAAAAAGATGGGCTTCGGCGAAGAGAAGACGCGCGGGCTATGGAAGGCCGGTATTGCCTGGATTGATGGGGCTTTAGATATTCGTCGTCAGGCAGCTTGACAGGCCCGGTCCCGCCATATAGTTTTCTCGTTACTTTGCGGTTTTTCCGCGAGCAAAGCCCGACCCTGAGTTGGGCTTTTTGCTTTCTGACTCATTCATAAGCCTCGCCATCGTGCGGGGCTTTTTCGTTCTTGCTCCCTGATCGGGAGGACATCGGATGCCCAACATGCCCGACAAACCAGACACATGGATCCTTGTGTTCGCGTGGCTGAGCCAGCACGCGCCAACGATCTACGCCGGCGCTCTGTCGTTCGTGGTTGGCGTCCTACGGATCATCTACGGTGGTGGCAGCACGCGCCAGGCGCTGCTTGAGGCTTCGCTCTGCACGCTGATCACGCTTGGCCTGATCCCGCTGCTCGAGTACTTCGGACTACCGCAGAACCTGGCAACCGCTGCTGGGGTGTTCGTTGGCTTCTTGGGCGTGAAGAAGATCGCCGCGATCGCTGATCGAGTCGCTGAGCGGGTTGCTGACATCAAGCTGCCTGGCCGGAAGGCTGAGTGATGGCCTGCAGTGGATGTGCCGCCCGGCGCGAATGGCTGAAGAAGTGGAGTGCAGTTGCATATGAACGAGCAAGCGGTCTCCTTGCTGGTCGAGATCCTCGGCGAGCAGAAGAAGCAGACATCAATCCTCAGCCGGATGTCCGAGCAGCAGGCCCTGCTGATCCAGGCACTGGCCGAAGATCAGGGCGGCGCAGATCCTGACGTTGCCCCGACGCACTACATGGATGGCTCCCCGTGCCTCTAAGACCGCAGAAGCCATGCAATGCCCAGGGCTGCAACAAGCTGACGCGCAACCCACGCTACTGCGACGAGCATGCGGACGTCGGCAAAGGATTCGAGGCCAAGCAGCGAGAGCGGCAGCGCGATACCAGTTCGCAGCGCGGCTACAGCTACAAGTGGCAGCAGGCCCGCAAGTCGTACCTGGTCAAGCACCCGCTCTGCGCTGAGTGCGAGCGCCAGGGCATGGCCACCGCAGCCACTGACCTCGATCACATCACCCCGCACAAGGGTGACAAGGCCGTGTTCTGGGATCGGTCGAACTGGCAAGGCCTGTGCCGGCCCTGCCACAGCCGGAAGACGGCCGCCGAGGATGGTGGATGGGGCAATGCGGTGGCGCCCAAGGCCTGATGATCAATGAATGAGACGAATTCTCATGAAAACCACGGAAAATCGACCGAAAATGTCGAAATGATATTAATTATCGTTTGCGGGGAGGGGGAGGGTCAAAACTTCGGGCGAAAAAGTTTCTAGACCGCGCCCTCAATCGTTTTTTCACACCCGCGAAATTAAAAAATCAGGAGTTGCGCGATGGGAGGCACCGCCACGGTCGCCGGCCGTGGTCGCAAACCTAAGCCGACGGCCCAAAAGAAACTTGCTGGGAACCCCGGCAAGCGGGCCTTGAACACGGCCGAGCCACAGTTTTCAACAGTCACAAATATCGATCCGCCGGAGTGGCTGACCGAGCGCGCAGCAACGATGTGGAGGATGTTGATCCCTGAGTTGCTGCGTGAGCACGTTGTTGCGCTGACGGATCTGCACAACGTCGAGGCCTTTTGTACCGCCTATGACAAGTGGCGGATGGCCGAAGAGGCTGTGCAGCAGTTCGGAATTGTCGTCGAGTCGTCCCAGGGCAGCCCGATGAAGAACCCGGCGCTTACCGCAGCGAACGAATCCATGCGCCAAATCGTCACCTTTGGCTCACTGCTCGGCCTGGACCCGTCCAGCCGCACCCGGATCATGGGCGGCAATAAGCAGAAATCAACCAACGAATTCGCCAAGGTACTGAATAGCTGATGGCCAGATCGCCCAATGCCAGCGTCGACAAGGCGATGGCTTGGGCAAGGACTGTCCTGAAGGGAAAGTTCCCCGCATGCCGTTACATCCATCAGGCCATCCAGCGCCACTTCGATGATGTCGCCGCCAGCCGTCTGAAGTCGTTCCCGTACAAGTTCGACCCCAAGAAGGCCGAGAAGAAGCTGCGCTTGATGCAGCTTCTGCCCCACACCAAAGGCGAGTGGGCGTTCAAGCGACAGCTGATCACCCTGGAGCCCTGGCAGTTGTTTGGCTTGGCCTGCACATTTGGCTGGGTCAAAAAGAAGGGTGGCTACCGCCGCTTCCGTGAAAGTTACTGGGAGGTCCCCAGGAAGAACGGGAAAAGCGTCATCGCCGCTGGCGTCGGTATCGGTATGTTCGTCGCCGATAACGAGTTTGGCGCCGAGGTCTACTCGGGCGCCACAACCGAGAAGCAGGCCTGGGAAGTTTTCCGCCCCGCGCGATTGATGGTTCAGCGATCTCCAATGCTGATCGAGGCGGCCGGAATCGAGGTCAACGCCTCGAACATGAACATCCCGTCCGACAGTAGCCGCTTCGAGCCGCTGATCGGCAATCCGGGCGACGGAGCATCACCGTCCTGCGCGATCATCGACGAGTTCCACGAGCACGATACGGCGGCTCAGTACGACACCATGCTGACCGGCATGGGCGCCCGTCGGCAACCGCTGATGTTCATCATCACCACTGCCGGCGCGAACATCGAGGGTCCGTGCTACGACAAGCGGCGCCAGGTGCTGGAGATGCTGGACGGCACCGTCCCTGACCCCGAATTGTTCGGCTACATCTGGACGCTCGATGAGGGGGACGATTGGACTGACCCGAAGAACCTGGCAAAGGCCAATCCGTGCATGGGTGTGTCGGTGTTCCAGGAGTACCTGGAGAGCCAGCTTGCCCGGGCGATCCGGTCGGCTCGATTCACCAACACCTTCAAGACGAAGCATCTCAACCTTTGGGTGAGCGCGAAGGCAGGCTTTTTCAACGTTTCAAGCTGGCGCAACTGTGAAGATAAGACGCTGACCCTGGAGCAGTTCGAGGGGCAGGAATGCATTCTTGGCTTCGACCTGGCGCGCAAGCTCGACATGAACTCGATGTGCCGGCTGTTCTGGCGGGTGATCGATGGTCGGACGCATTACTACTGCATCGCGCCGCGCTTCTGGGTCCCAGAGGACACCGCTCACAACAGCGACAACCGCCGAATGGCTGAGCGCTTTCAGGCATGGATCAACTCCGGGCACTTGGATGTGACGGACGGCGCAGAGATCGACTACCGGGAGATCCTGGCCGAAGCCAAGGAGGCGAACCACCTGGCGCCCGTTCGGGAATGCCCGATTGACCCACACGGCGCTACAGGCCTCAGTCACGACCTTGATGACGAGGGTTTCAACCCGGTCACGATCACCCAGAACTACACCAACATGTCCGACCCCATGAAGGAGCTGGAAGCCGCTATCGAGGCGGGCCGGTTCCACCATGACGGCAACCCAATCATGACCTGGTGTATCGGCAACGTGATCGGCAAGTTCATGCACGGCAACGACGACGTGGTGCGCCCGATCAAGCAGGGCGATGACAACAAGATCGACGGCGCAGTGGCCCTGATCATGACGATTGGGCGAGTGCTGGCCAATGCAAATCCAGAGGACACCCTCTCTGACCACATAACCAAACACGGAATCAGGACGCTCTAATGCGGCTACTCAAGAACATTGGACGGCTCATCGGCATGAAGGGCGATCCGCAGGTTATCGATACGCCGGAGAAGCTGGCCCAGGCCCTTGGGGCCGGGTACGAAAGCGATGCCGGGCAGCGGGTAACGACCACAAGCGCAATGCAGCAACTGGTGGTTTTCAACTGCGTGCGTGTGCTGGCCGAATCAATTGGGATGCTCCCGTGTCGACTGTATAAGCAGACCGGTAGGGTTCGACTTCCTGCGACCGAGCATCGTCTGTTTCCGCTGCTATCCATGGCTCCGAATGGCTACATGACGGCCCAGGAGTTCTGGGAAATGTTGGTGGCGTGCCTTTGCTTGCGGGGTAATTTTTTCGCCTACAAGGTCGTGGTGCTGGGAAAGGTTGTCGAGCTTTTGCCGATCAATCCCGACATGGTCACCCCAAAGCTCAGGGACGACTGGACCGTTGAGTACACCGTCAGCTTCAGGTCCGGCACGCGAGTGCTTACCCAGGATGAGATATGGCATGTCCGGCTATTCACCCTGGACGGCCTGAACGGACTCAATCCAATTGCTTATGCCCGCCAGGCTCTCGGCCTGGGCCAGGCTATGGATGTTCATGCGGCAAAGCTGTTCACCAACGGCGCAGTGGCAAGCGGCGTTCTTTCTACCGACAACGCCTTGACGGACGAGGCATTTAACCGACTGAAGACGCAATTCAATGGCGAGCATATGGGCGTGGCGAACGCCTACAAGCCAATGATTCTGGAGCTGGGGTTGAATTGGAAGCCCATCAGCCTGAATGCCCAGGACACGCAGTTCATCGAGTCGAAAAAGCTCAGCGGCTCGCAGATCTGCGGCCTGTTCCGGGTGCCCCCACACCTGGTGGGTAGCATGGAGCAAATGACGCTCAACAATATCGAGCATATGGGCATGAGCTTCGTGAACTACTCGCTGGTTCCGATCATGACCCGCATTGAGCATCGCGTTCAGGTCGGCTTGCTCGACGAGAAAGACCGCCTCACGCACTACGCCAAGTTCAATGCCGGCGCCCTGATGCGTGGCGACCTGAAGGGTCGTTACGAGTCGTACGGCAAGGGCATCCAGTGGGGGATTTTGAGCCCCAACGACTGCCGCGAACTGGAAGACGAAAACCCCCGCGAGGGCGGCGACATCTACCTCACCCCAATGAACATGACTACCAACCCAGAGGCTGCTGGCAATGCAGACAAAACAACGCCTTGATCTGCCGCTGACCATCAAGTCGGTCAGCGACAGCGGCGAGTTCGAAGGATATGGCTCGGTGTTCGGCGTCGAGGACAGCTATGGCGACGTGGTGGTGCGCGGCGCGTTTGCGGCCACCTTGGCCAAGTGGAAAGAGAAGGGCCGTCTTCCGGCCATGCTCTGGCAGCACAACATGAGTGAGCCTATCGGCATCTACACCGAGATGCGCGAAGACGACACCGGCCTGTACGTCAAGGGCCAGTTGCTTATTGATGCCGATCCACTGGCCAAGCGTGCCCATGGCCATATGAAGGCTGGCAGCCTGACTGGCATGTCCATCGGCTACATCCTCGACGATTACGAATACGACAAGGAAAAGGGCGTTTGGATTCTGAAGGCAATCGACCTGTGGGAAGTCTCCCTGGTCACCTTTCCGGCCAACGATGAAGCCCGGATCACTGACGTGAAATCTCTGCTGGCCCGCGGCGAAACACCGCCGCCCAGCAAAGTGGAGCGAGCCCTTCGAGAGGTTGGGTTTTCTGGCTCCCAGGCCAAGGCCTTCATGGCCAAAGGCTACGGCGCAGTTTCACCGCGAGAGGCGGGTGCCGACGAAGCACTGCAATCCCTTAAATCACTTATGAATCGAATGTAAGGAGCCTCTCATGGCTGTTGAATTGAAAGATGTACAGGAAGTCACTGAAGCCCTCGGTAAGAAGTTCGACGAGTTCAAGGCAGCCAACGACAAGCGTATTGATGGCTTGGAGGCCGAGAAAGGCAAGCTGTCTGGCCAGGTCGACACGCTCAACGAGAAGTTGAGCGAACTGGACGAGCTGAAAAGCGGCCTGGAAAAAGAGCTGCTGGCGCTCAAGCGTCCGGATGGCACCGGCACAAAGGCCGCCAGTGAGCACAAGACCGCATTCATGCAGTTCGTGCGCAAGGGTATCGAGACCGGCCTGGGCGAACTGCAGGCCAAGGCATTGCAGGTCGGCGTTGATGCTGATGGCGGTTTCGCGGTTCCTGAAGAACTGGACCGCAGCATCATCGAACTGCTGCGCGATACATCGCCTATGCGTCAGGTCTGCAATCAGATCACCGTGGGTAGCCCAGACTACAAGCGCCTGGTGAACCTCGGCGGCAACGGCGCGGGCTGGGTAGGTGAAACCGATCCTCGTCCGACAACCAACACTCCTAAGCTCGGCAACATTTCTGCGTTTATGGGTGAGCTGTACGCCAACCCACAAGCCACTCAGACCAGCCTTGACGACATCTTCTTCGATGCTGAGGGCTGGTTGAATGGCGAGGTTGCTCGCGATTTCGCCGAGAAGGAAGGCAATGCTTTCCTGAAAGGCGATGGTGTGAACAAGCCAAAAGGTCTGCTGGCTTATGGTCTGGACCTGAAAGACGACGAAGCTCGCGCCTTCGGCGTGCTGCAGAAGCTCGTGAGCGGCACCGCCGGTGCGATCACTGGCGACAGCCTGATCAACCTGATTCACGCTCTCAAGGCGGGCTATCGCGCCAACGGCACCTGGATGATGGGCAACCTGACCGTTGCCTACGTTCGCAAGCTGAAGGACAGTGAGGGCAACTACCTGTGGCGCCCAGGCCTGGAAGCTGGCGCACCCTCGGTCCTGCTGGGTTACGGCATCACCGAAAGCGAAGACATGCCAGATGTTGCGGCTGATGCCAATGCCATCGCATTTGGTGACTTCAAGCGCGCCTACACCGTGGTGGACCGCATCGGTACCCGCGTCCTGCGCGACCCGTACACCAACAAGCCGTTCGTTGGCTTCTACACCACCAAGCGCGTCGGCGGCATGCTGGTCGACTCCCAGGCTGTGAAGATTCTCACCCTGAGCGCCGCTGCCTAAATGGGCGGGCGCCTACGGGCGCCCAGCCTGCTGGAGGATTTATGCCGATCATTATTGTGAAAAAGCCGTTCCCATTCTCTGCGGATGGCAACCATGTAGTCGAGGTTGCGGCCGGCGAGCAGGATGTATCTGATCGTTGCGCGCTGGTTGCCGTCGAGCACCTTGGCGTGGCGTCCTACCTCGGCCAACTGGACGCCAATGGTCTGAAGCTGGATGGTCCGACGATTGTCGAGTTTGTATCTGCCGGCTACCTGGCAGTGAACTACCCGCCTGAGGGCTACGCGTCGCGCAGCACGCAGGAAGAAATCGACGTAGCGGTCGAGGCGCAGAAAGAAACCGACCCGCTCAAGATGAAAGTTCCTGATCTGAAGGCGTGGCTCACCGGCAAGGGGATCGAGTTCGATCCGTCCGCCAACAAAGAGGCGCTTCAGGCGCTGGTGCCAAAGGGTGATTGATCTGCCCATCGTCAAGGCTCACTTGCGGGTCGACCATGACGACGAGGATGCGTTGATTCAGGGCTACACGGATGCAGCCCTCAGCGCTTTCGAGACCTGGACCAATCGAACACTGATAGATCCGGATGAGGTGCTGCCGGATCCTGTCGGAAATGCGCTCCTGATGACCAAGAGCATAAAGCAGGGGGCCTTCCTGCTTATTGGTCACTGGTACAGCAATCGTGAAACTGTGGTGACCGGCACAATTGCCACGGACCTACCGCTGGCAACCAACGCGCTCTGGAAGCCTCACCGCTGGGTGAATGTATGAGAGCTGGCGATCTGCGGCACAGCATTCAGTTCCAGGCTCTGAAAGCTGGCGTTGACCCTGAAACCCAGGAGCCAACACCGGGAGCGTGGGTTGATATCGTCAAATTATGGTCGGCCATCAAACCGCTCAGTGGTCGCGAGTTCATCGCGGCCCAGGCCGTGCAATCCGAAGTTGTTGGTCGCCTGGTCATCCGGCGGCGGCCCGGCATTACCGCGTCGATGCGCGGCGTTTATCGTGGCGAGATCTACAACATCCAGGGGGTTCTCCCTGATCCAGATTCGGGCCTTGATTATCTGACGCTTCCCTACTCGCTCGGAGTGAACGATGGCTGATGAGATCCAGTTCAGCATGATCGGCGTCGACAGCCTGCTTTCAAAGCTGGCCACGGTGAACGAAGAGGTGAAGCGCAAGACCGGCCGCGCGGCGCTTCGTCGAGCAGCTGAGGTGGTGGCCGGTCACTTCAGGGAGGGCGCGCGCCGTTGGGACGACCCTGAGACCGGCCGATCCATCGCTGACAACATCGTGCTCCGCTGGAACGGACGATTGTTCCGGAGCACCGGGAGCCTTGGGTTCCGGATCGGGGTCCTGCACGGCGCGGTGCTGAAGAAGGGCGGCGGCAAGGAAGTCAACGACCCGACCCCGCACTGGCGCCTTCTCGAGTTCGGCACCGAACACATCGCCGCCGACCCGGTCGCCCGCCCGGCGCTTGAGGATCATATCGGCGAAGTCACAAACGAGTTTGTCACCCAGTTCGAGAAGGGGCTTGACCGTGCTATTCGCCGGCGCGCCGCGAGCGACAGGAGCAGCTGATGTTTGCACCGATCAATGCTGTATGTGCAAAGGACGCCGGCGTTATCGCGCTGCTTGGCATGCCCATGCGGCTCTACCCGTTCGGCGATGCACCCCAAGACGGACAGAAGCCATACGCGGTCTGGCAGACCATTGGTGGCAGCCCTGAGAACTACTTGGCCGGGCGGCCAGACGTGGATGGCTACCGACTTCAGGTCGATGTCTACGCAGCCACTGGGCCGTCTGCCCGTGCTGTCGCGAAGGCCATCCGTGACGCGATCGAGCTTCACGCATACATCACCCGGTGGGGCGGCGATGGCCGAGACCCTGCAACGAAGAACTACCGGTACAGCTTCGACGTGAGCTGGCTGGTTGCGCGATAACCCAGCACCGAAAACAAACCCGCCCTGTGCGGGTTTTTTATTGTCTGAAAACCCGCAGGAGTTAAATATGTCAATTCTCACGCAGGGCACCCAGGTGTTCGTCCTTGCTCCAACTGTTGTCGATCCGAAGGTGTTCGAGGTCCTGGAGATCGAGTGTGCAACCGCCTTCAGCCCTGGTGGCAACCCGGCCGACCAGATCGAAGACACCTGTCTGTCCAATACGACCCGCAGCTACATGCGTGGCTTGCGCACCCCGGGCCAGGCATCCCTGACATTGAACGCTGATCCGCGCAACGCCTCTCACGTCCGCCTCCATCAGCTGTCCGAGGATGACAGCATCGAGAGCCTGCGCTGGGTGGTTGGTTGGTCCGACGGCAAGGATGTCTTCCCGACAGTCGCGCCTTCCGGCTCGCTCACCAGCATCAATATCACCGCCGGTGGCACTGGTTACGCCTCGGCCCCGAATGTGTCTCTGACTGGCGGCGGCGGTACCGGTGCGACTGCTACGGCAAGCGTTACCGCTGGCGAAGTCACGAGCATCACCATCACCAACCCTGGCAGCGGCTACACATCGGCACCGGCCGTGGCCTTCAGCGGTGGTGGCGGCGGCACCGGAGCGGCCGCTACGGCGATCCTGGGCGCCGGCGATGACTTCGTTCTGCCGAGCACCCGGACCTGGTTCCTGTTCGACGGTTACGTTTCGGACTTCCCATTCGACTTCGCAGCGAACACTGTGGTTACCACTGCGGCCACGATCCAGCGCTCTGGCGGCAGCGCCTGGTTGCGTAAGGTGATTGCATAATGGAACTCAGCATTGCAAATCTGAAGAGCTCCAAGGCGTTCACGTCAAAGCCGGTGCAGAAGGAAATCGTGTGGGAGAGCGAGGGTGTGGAGCACAAGTTCACTACCTTCATTCGCCCGCTGTCATACCAGACCGCCGTCGGCGACATCGCCTCGCACCGCGGTGATGACTTCCTGGCGTCGCGTATTGCGTCCAGCATCTGCGATGCGGACGGCAAGGCGGTTTTCACCGTTGCCGATTTGACAGGTGAGAACGATCCGGAGCGCGGCGCCATTGATGCCGCGCTGACCAACCTGTTGCTGATCGCCATCGGCGAGGTTCAGAACGCGGGAAAGACGAAGCCCTCGGCGACCTAGATGAGCTTTGGTGCGAGCTGGTGATGAATGGCATCGGCGGCCGCACCGTTGCCGAGGCACAGGAAAACATCAGCTATCCCGAGTTCATGCTCTGGTGCAAGTACCGGGGCAAGCGCGGATCCCTGAACCTGGGCATGAGGGTTGAGGTGGCCTCGGCCAGGCTTGCCGCGCTGTACGCCAACATGAAGGCCGGCAAGCCTGATTTCAGGATTGAGGACTTTTCACCACACACGGATGTGCCGGTGGAGACTCTTGAGGGGGCAATTGCTACTTGGGTCTGATGCGCGTTTTGGAGCTTTGCACCGACAGTGCTAGATTGCCTTGGTTCTTTTGGAGTAGGGCGTCATGATGACATTGAAGTGCAGAAGCTGTTCGGCGATATATCCTGTTGGTGATGCTGTTTGCCCGAGTTGCTTGAAAACTAACTCGGGCTTGTCTGGTTTGGCAAAATCTTCGATAAAGTTTTTTGCAGTTTTTTTTGCTGCCACGGCTTTATTTTTTTGGATTTTTGATTTTGGAAAGTCCAATGATAAAGATGCTTCTGTTGGTGAGCCGAAAATAATAGCAAGCGCTTTTTCTGCGGTAAGGTCGAAGTTAAAAGATCCAGAAAGTGCGGTGTTTGGTCATTTGACTAGATATTCTACTGGCAGTGCTCAGAATGTTGTTTGCGGAACGGTAAATTCTAAAAATGGCTTTGGTGGGTACGCTGGCGTAAAAAAGTTTTTGTTTCATTACGAGAAATCATCTGTTGTTTTTGATGATGGGGGTGGTGATTTTTCTACCTCTTGGAATTTACTGTGTCGATAGATGTTCGACAATAGACCCGCCTAGTGCGGGTTTTTTTATGTCTGGAGAAAAGTATGTCGGGTTCACTTGGCACTCTAACGCTTGATCTGATTGCCAAGATCGGTGGATTTACTGCGCCGATGGATCAGGCCTCTCGCAATGCGAAGAAAAATGCAAAAGTAATCAAGGATTCTGCGGACTTGGCATCTGCTGCCTGGAAAGAACTTGGAGGAATTGCGGCCGGCGCATTCGCCGGACTGTCTGTGGCTGGAGTGTTTACTCGATTTATTACTGAGACGCGAGACGCAGAAAAGGAACAGGCTCAACTTTCGGCGGTTCTTAAATCAACGGGAGAGTCTGCCGGATTTAGCCGCGACAAGTTAAATGAAATGGCTGACGCCATGGAGAAAACAAGCACTTTCTCTGGCGGTGAAATAAACAAAGCTCAAACAACACTACTTGCCTTTACCGGCATTGTTGGAAATGAATTTACCCGGGCTCTTCAGGCTGCCACTGACATGGCCACTCGAACTGGCACGGGTGTTGTCGAGGCGGCAGAGACGATCGGTCGGGCACTTGATGTGCCATCGAAAGGCCTGACTGCGCTGAGCAAGCAGGGTTTTCGATTCACTGATGATCAGAAGGCCTTGGCTGAGGCCATGGAGTCGACCGGCAATGTTGCCGGCGCCCAGGGCATTATCCTCAAGTCCCTTGAGGAGTCATATGGTGGCGCGGCCGCCGCCGCCCGCGACACTTTTGGTGGGTCGCTTGAAGCGCTGAATAACACCATCTCCGGACTACTCACTGGTGAAGGTAGCCTTGATCTTGCTCGCCAGGCCGTAGAAGGACTGAATAAGGCGCTTTCATCTCCTGCGGCGAAGACGGCGCTGGAGCTAACCGCAAAGGCCGCCATCGCTGTCTCCGTGGTGATGGTGACGCGCCTGGCTGCGTCGGCTGCGGCTGTCGCCATATCATTCGTTGCTGCGCAGATTGAGGCTGTGAAGTACCAGCTGGCGCTCGCACGAATGGCTGGCGTTTCAAGCACTGCTGCGATTGGGCTGACTGGACTGACTGTGGCGGCGCGCGCCGCCGCCGGCGCGATGGCTTTGCTTGGGGGGCCGGTCGGCCTGGCAATCCTGGCGGCAAGTGCGGTTGCATACTTTGCATTGCGCACCGATGAGGCGGACCAGGGCGCCGGGAAACTTGCAGAAAAAGTTGACTGGCTGAACAAGTCGTTTGATGGGTTTACAAAAAATCAGGCTGCATCGGGCCTGCAGGAAATCAACAAGGATCTCCTGGATGCGCAGCTTGCTGCTGTGGATGCGGCAACTGCTGTTGATCAGTATCAGCGCCTGCTGAAGGACTATCCAAATGACTCCAGGCAGCGTGAATGGAACGAATCGCTGATCACTGCTCAGGGTGAGCTCGACACTGCTCGGCAGAAGGTCGCCGACTACGGCAAGCAAATCGCGGCCCTGAACGGAATTCTTGGCGCCCCAGTTGGGATCGAGCGATCAGCGGTCTTTAAGAAAATGGCTGCTGATCTGGATGAGCAAATTCTTCTAATCGGGAAGAAGACCGATGCAGAAAAGCTTGAGGCAAGGATAAATGCCGGCTTGGTAAAAGGCCTCAAGGATGGCGAGGGATCGCTACTTGTAGCAAAACAAAAGACAAAGGATGCCGCCGACGCCGCTGAGAAAGCCGAGCTCAAGCGTGCCGCCAATGCGAAGAGCGCACAAAAAGCCGCAGAGGCTGCTGCGAAGAGTGCGGCGAACCAGTTGCGTCAGGCATTTGAAACTGCCGAGACTGGATATCAGCGCGAGATAGAGCTGATAAATACAAGTGTCGACAAGAGGAAAAAAGCAACCGAAGTTTCCAAGGTTGCTTTTGAGATAGAGTCTGGAAGGCTTGTAGGTATTAATGAAGAACAGCAGAAAAGGCTTAAGGGTCTTGCGGAAGAGCTTGATGCGCTTAAGCTTGTAAAACAAGCTAGTGAAGACTCGGCTAAAGTTGCAGCATTTGCGGCGGTTCAGGCAGAGGCCAATAAGTCTGCAAAGGATAGTTTTAGTCTTAAACTTTCCGGGGCCGGATCTGGAGACAAAACAAAAGAAAGGCTAGAGGCTGACCTTGCAATTCACCAGAAATATCTTTCTGATGTGCAGGAGTTGTACTATCAGTACAGTGCTCAGCAAATAAATGAGGATGTTTATAAGCGCGAAAGTGAGTTGCTTAAAAAGTCCCTCGATGAGCGTATTGAAATACAGCATAAGTACTATGAAGATGTTGATGAGGCCCAGTCTAACTGGATGGATGGGGTTAATGATGCATGGGCAAATTATGTTGACTCTGCAAGAAACTACTCACAGCAAGCGAATGATTTTGTAACTAGCCAACTTGACACGCTGAGCGGAAGTTTCAGTGCCAACATTTCAGCAATGATTCTTGAGAACCAAAGCCTCGGCGACTCATTCAGGAACGTTGTCAGCTCAATGGTCACCTCTCTCGTTAATGGGCTGGCCCAGATGGCTGCGCAGTGGCTGATCTACCAGGCTATTCAGATGGTTTTCGGGAAGACGAGTGAGACAGCAGCTATTGCTGCCGCTCAGATAGCCGGTCCAGCTATTGCCGCTGCGTATGCCCCAGCCGCCGCCATGGCCTCCTTGGCGTCCTTCGGTGCTAACTCGGGCCCGGCGATGGTTGGGATGGCCTCCACAAACACGCTTGCTGCAACACTTGCGCTCACCGGCATGGCTCACGACGGTATCGATTCCGTTCCGGCCGATGGGACCTGGCTGCTGCAGAAGGGGGAGCGAGTCACAACGGCGCAAACCAGCGCGAAGTTGGACCAGACGCTGGCGAGCATCCAGATGGAGCAAAACGGGATGCGCCGGCCTGGTGCTGGCGCAGGGGTCGTCAATCAAACAATCACCGTGCAGGGCAGGCCGGATAACCGCACCGCGACTCAGATCGCAGCGGCATCTTCTCGCAAGCAGCGCCAGGCATCGAGGCTCAGCTGATGTTCAATGAAACCCGTCTCCTTGACTGCGTGTCGTATGGCTCGCAGTTCGGGCAGGAGTTCAACACCCGCATCACAACGCTGAAGTCTGGGCATGAGCGCCGTAACGCCAACTGGACGCGGCCCCTGGGTCGCTACAGCGTTTCGTTCGGCGCGCTCAAACCAGGTGATCATATGGCCGTGCGCGGCGCCCACATGGCATGCCTGGGAAGCGCGATCGCCTTTCGCTTCAAAGACTGGACCGACTTCAGGGCTGAGCAGGAACTGATCGGCGTGGGCACTGGCGTCTCGCACACTTACACGCTGCGCAAGAACTACCCATTCGGCCCTGTCAGCCTTCAGCGCCCGATCGCGAAACCGGTGGTCGGGACTGTGAAGGTGTACGAGGCTGGCCAGGCCATTGCCGCAGTCGTTGATTACACGACTGGCATCATCACCGTGACGGCCCCGCCAGGGTCGCCGATCACCTGGTCTGGAGAGTTCGACGTGCCGGTGAGGTTTGAGGCTGATCGCCTGGACGTTGACCCGGTGGCGCTGATCAACGGCGACTATGTGCTATCGGCTGACGTTGACCTTGTGGAGATTCGCCTATGAGGCTTATTCCCGCTGCGCTCAAGGCCCACCTGCAGCAATCGGTCACCACCACCTGCCGGCTGCTGAAGCTGAGACTTCAGAATGGTCAGGTATTCGGACTGACCACGCTTGACCGGAATGTCGACTACGAGGGCTTAACCTATGTGGCAATGAACGGGTTCGACCCCTCGGTTATCGCTACCGACACAGGTCTATCCGTTGATAACGCCGAGGCGACAGCGCTGCTATCTGTTGATGTTCCTGGCATCACACTGGAGATGGCCCTGGCCGGCGAACTTGATGACGCCGAGTGGGAACTGAGCCTGGTCAACTGGGCCGATCTGGGTATGGGGCGATTGATCATCGATGCCGGCGATATCGGCGAGGTGTCGGTCGTGGGCGAGTCGATCTATATCCCCGAGCTTCTCAGCTACGCAATGCGGCTCAAGCAAGCGATCGGGCAGGTCTGGTCGCGCCGGTGTCGGGCAACCTTCGGCACTCCGGCCGGCAGCCAGACAGGGTGTGGGGTGAGTGCCGATGGGATGTGGAAGACCGGAAAGGTCACCGGAGTTAGCGATGAGCCGCGAGTCGTGTTCGCCGACTCCACCCTGGCCATGGATCCGCCGCCGGTGCCCGGGCGCTTGCGCTGGACAAGCGGCCCAAACAAATCCACGCGCCTCTACCAGGTTGAGGCCTACAGCGCCGCCAGCGGGACCATAGCACTGCTGGAGCCGGTGCCATTTGTCATCGCCGCCGGCCATCAGTTTGAGATTCGTCGCGACTGCAACAAGTCGCCGAGCTTCTGCACGGCTTATGGCAACTACATCAACTACAAGGGCGAGCCATACATCCCGGTTGGCGACGGCCTAGAAACGATGACGCCCAGCGCCCAGGTATTTGGAGGTTTGAGTGGATCAGCAATTGTCGATTGACGCGGCCCTGGCCGAGGCCCGTACCTACCTCGGGTGCAAATGGCGGCACCGCGGCCGCAACCAGTTCGGCATTGACTGCATTGGGTTGCTGGTAAAAGCCATGGTTGCCGGCGGTTTTGAGATGCGCGACCGGGTGGACTACAGCCGTACGCCGCACATGGATGGCCTGGAGCGCGAAATGCTCGAGCACTTCGGCGAACCGGTCGAGGATCTTCGGCCGGGGGATGTTGTGCTGATGGCCTGGGATGGTCAGTTTGAGCCGTCGCACGTCGGCCTGATCGGCGCCGGCGACCACGGGGTGACGCTGATCCACAGTTACAGCCAGGTCAGCGTCACGGAGCACGGAATCGATGAGGCCTGGCGGCGGCGGATCATACGCATCTACAGGCCGTTCCCATGAGCTTATCGGCAACGCTCTTTGGGCGTGACAGCCTGATCTTCAAGGCGACGAATGTCCTTGGCCTTGGCATACCCGGGTGGCTGGACAAGAAGTTCGGCATCAAGGGCCCCGAGGCACAGTCCCAGGCCATCGGCGAGCTCAGCCAGCAAACGGCCAAAGAGTCCGAGCCCCGGGCAATCATCTGGGGGCGGGTGCGGCCGATCGGCGGAAACCTGATTCACTGTCAGACACCGGTGCTGCGCTGGATCACCACCTACAGCGACAGCCCTTCGGCCGGCAAAGGTGGCGGCAAGAAGAGTCAGCAGCAGGAGACCAGAACCCAGCACGTCTACCGCACCTACGCGATAGGCGTTTGCGAGGGGCCGATCACGGCGTTCGCCAGGATCTGGCGCAACAACAAGCTGGTCTATGACGGCCGCGGCACTGACTGGGGCGCCCAGAACAATGGCGTCTTCCTCGGCGCTTACCGCTTGTACCTGGGGCCGTGGTCGCAGATGCCTTCACCAGACCTTGAGGCGGTGTGGGGCGCTGGCAACGTGCCCGCGTACCGCGGCACGGCCTACATGGTGGCGATCAACGAAGACCTGACCGACCAGGGCGGCGCCGTCCCGCAGTGGCTTTTCGAAGTCGAGCGGGCCGAGGGCTACGTCATGACTTCGAAGCCCTACGCCGCAGAAGATGTTGAGCGAGTTGCGGCAGCCGGCCCGAGCGTTCGCCCAGCGCCTGCTGCTGTTATCGTCGACTTGGTCGAGATGACAGGCCCCGCCGTTACATCGGCAGCAATGAGAACGCTACTGCATAGCTACACCGAGACAGAGGCTATTGGTGTCGAGGGTGCAAGTCTGACATCCGGAAGCATGAGGACGATTCTTCAGTCATATACCGGGCCGCCCGAGGCTGTCAGTGCATCGGGCCCTTCGCTTTCCGCTGGAACTTTGCAAGTAAAAATTATTGATTACCGGCGCTACCCACTCGAATCGGTGGGTGTAACCGGTGCTGAACTTTTAAATGGGAGCCTGGCATGATCGAGCTTGTTGGAAGTGTTGAGGGTCATTATTCGGTTGAGCTGTACCGTGTCGACAGTAACGGTGTGGAAGTTCCAGGAACGCGCCGTCAGCCAGTTCCGCCTTTCAAGAATTTGATAACAAACATTGGGCTTGATCGAATGGCAGTTTCTGCTGACTGGCTTGGGTTTTGTCAGGTTGGCAGTGGAACTTCTACGCCGGTATTTACTGATACAGCTCTTGGATCAAGGATTTCTGGAGTAAATTACATTTCTGATGTTCCATCGGCTCAGCCATCAGCGCCTTACTTTGCCTCAACAACGAGGACATTCCGGTTTGCGGCTGGCGTGGCAACGGGGAATCTTTCCGAAGTTGGGGTAGGTTGGGCGGCCACTGGTAGCCTGTTCAGTCGAGCGCTGATAGTCGATACCGCAGGGTCTCCGACAACGATAACTGTTCTTGCTGATGAGACCCTGGACGTAACTTATCAGTTTCGCTGCTATCCGCCGCTGGTAGATACGTCGGGCACCGTGGTTATCGCTGGCGTTAGTTACTCTTGGGTTGGGCGTGCAAGCCAGGTAAATAGCATAAACGCTCGGCAAGGATGGATAGCACCAGAAGCTGGAGTGCTTGTTTATAGTGAAACTTTCTGTGCGTACAACGGACCTATCGGATCAATTGTGCAGACTCCGGCGGGTGCGATTGCATATGGTGCCAGCACCACAGCTCTTGCTTATTCACCAGGCACTTATTCTCGCGAGGGAACAATGACCTTTGATCTTGTGCAAGGGAATGTTGCTGGTGGTATTTCCGCAATTTCCTACCGCCACGGCATTGGAAGTTACCAGATTGGATTTTCACCCAGCATCCCCAAAGACGGCTCTAAAGTCCTGTCGCTGACGGTCAGGACTACTTGGGCGCGGAAAACAATATGATGCCGGGCAACTCGCTATCATCGAAAGCGGTGCCTTCACGCTTTGCCGGTGCGCGAGCGCTCAGCATCACGAAGCTGCTCGACTACGAGGACGGCGGGATTGCCATTCAGGACCCTTCCCAGGGCCTGCTGTATCAGCGCTGGCGCGCCAGGCTGATCAACGACCAGGTCTGGGTCGATGCCCCGAACACCGACGAGTTCGTGATGTTCGAGGCGCCAGGTATGACGGAGATCAGCCTGACATTTGACCAGAACATGCGCCCGGCGTTGGCCTACATCCAGGCCGGCGTTGCGAAGATTTGGTGGTACGACTCCGGCGCATCTTCGATGGTTATCACCGAGATCGGGGCGGCGGCCACCACGCCGCGGATCACGCTGGATGACAAGCGCGTTATCGCCACAAACGGCAACCAAACCAACGACATCATTCTGGCCTACGTGCGAGACCAGAAGCTTTGCTTCAGGCAGCAGCGGGAGCGGTTCCTTGTTGAGCGCGTGCTGGCCACCGGAATCACAACCGGCTTGATCAAGATCGGGCTCAACAGGCAGCTTCGCCTGCAGTTCATGTTCGAGGTTCCAAAATGAGCCAGGCCTACGAGCCCCTGCTGTGCGGTTGGACATTGCCATCAATCATTGCGGAGATCTGCGAGCGCGCCGGGGTACCGTTTGACCGTATCGACGTTGGCCTGCTGGATGGGTATATCGACGGTTTCTCGACCACGAACGCTCACTCGGCGGCCAGCGCGATCGAGGCGCTGGCCGGCGTTATCCCGTTCGACCCCGCAAACTATGGCGGCCGCCTGCACTTCATACCGCGTGGCGGAAAGCCGGTGGCAATGCTCACCCAGGCCGACCTGGTGGACGACGGCGAGGAGGCGGAGCGCACCAGCCGCGGGGACAGCATCACGGTACCCAGGGTCGTAAACCTCGAGTACTACGACACTGAGGGCGGCCTGACCACGGACAAGCAGACCTCAGACCGGAGCTTTGACAACCGGAGCAAGGCCGAGAGCACGACCGAGACGGTAGTGATCATGCGCGCCGACGACGCAGCGCGGGCTGTGGTGATCGGCCACAAGATCAGCATCGAGGAGCAGCGCGGGGAAGTTGAGTTCTCGCTGCCTGACAGCTGGCTTGAGTTGGTTGTCAGCGACATCGTGATGCTCGGCGAGGACCGTCTGCGGATCACAGACATTGAGATCGACGACGGCCAGCAGAACTACAAGGCCACCTTCGACCGGGCTTCCGCATACATCTCGAACATCGAGGGCGTTCCGGCGGCAGTGCCGCCAGAGCCGCCTAGCCTGGTCATCAGTGATTCGGTGATGGAGTTCATCGACTCGCACATCTTGCGGTCTGCTGACGACGCCCTGGGTTACTACATCGCGGTCTCCAGCTTTACAAACAACTGGACGGGCGCGGTGGTGGAGTTGAGCAAGGACGGCGGGGCCAACTGGATCGACTCATCGGGCACCCAGGCCAATGCGATCATGGGTAAGACCTTGTCCAGCCTTCCTGTGCACACCCGGGCTTACCGTGATGACCGCAATGTCATCACCGTTGAGTTGCTGCGGACCGATATGGAGCTGATCGCGGCAACGCAAACTGAAATGCAGAACCGGGTAAACCTGGCGATCATCGGCGATGAGCTGATCAATTTC
Source organism: Pseudomonas gingeri (assembly GCF_013386165.1). GTDB lineage: Bacteria > Pseudomonadota > Gammaproteobacteria > Pseudomonadales > Pseudomonadaceae > Aquipseudomonas > Aquipseudomonas gingeri_C. The sequence continues at coordinate 174,962 of NZ_JACAOS010000012.1, forward strand.
TCAAGCGTCGAGCAGGTCGGCGAAAAGACCTGGGAACTTGGTGGCCTGCTGCGGGGGCGGAAAGGGTCAGCGATAACGAGCCATGCCGCCGGCGAGCGCTTTGTTCTGCTGGACAGGATCGATGTCACATTCATCGACGCAGAGCTATTCGAGCTCGGTCGCCCGCTGATGTTCCGTGTCACATCCTACGGCCTGTCCGATGGGCCAACCACCAGCATCACGTTTATTGGCCGATCGCAGCAAGAACGTCAGCCGGCATACATGCACGCCCATCGCGTCGGTAGCGACCTGCGCGTCACCTGGCAGGGCGTTGGCCGGACCGGCGGCGGTGCCAGCGTCGGAATGGGCCGCTACTTCACTGGATATCGAATCACTCTGGCGGGTACAAGCTACGACACCCCCAACCGGTCCATGACAATTCCTTATTCGGCCGGCGCTCTGAGCGTCCGGCAGATCAACTCAATCACGGGCGAAGGCCCGGCTGTCACGGTGAACGTATGAGCAGCAGCGCAAACAACGGCATCCCCTTCGTGCCGGAGAACACGATAGACCCGGCTTCTGGCCTGAACGAGGCCATCAACACCATCGACGCCACGCTGCAGCTTGCGGTGCTGACCGCTGGCGGAAATTCACCGCCGGCGGCACCAGCCGAGGGCGATCGGCATGCCGTCGGCCCGAACCCTGCCGGTGCCTGGGCTGGCAAGACCGGTATGGTCGCCCGCTACCTGGACGGCTACTGGTCGTTTTTCGTCGCGCACATTGCGCTGTGCTTGGCTGATAGCCTTATCTACACTCGAATTGGGTCAGAGTGGGTGGCAAGCAAGGCCACAGTGTCGTCGGTAGCCGGACGAACCGGCGATGTTGTTCTGAGCAAGGTCGATGTCGGGCTCGACAACGTCAATAACACTGCGGACGCAGACAAGCCAATATCCACTGTGCAGCAGTCAGCACTTGATCAGAAGTTGTCACGATCGGGTGGCGCATTGACCGGCCCGGTAACATCATCTTCATCTGCGCAGTTCACATCGATGGTGCTCAACTCGCCTACGGCCACTCTGATAAACGGGGGCGTTACGCACACCCCGAACAATGCCAGCGCAGTGATGTCTATGGCAAAAAACGCAGATGTCATCTCCGAGCTTATCGCATACAGCGACATTTCTTCGGCGATGCCCCGCCTTCAATTGCTTAAAGCACGAGGTACAGCTGCCGCGCCTACCATCGGCGCCGACGGTGATTTTGCGGGAACGTTCCAGTTCTATGTCTATCGCGGGGACGTGTTTGGTTCCATCGGCGGGGTGTTTGCCCTGGTGGACGGACCACCGGTAGCCAACAGTTATGTGCCAGGCCGGGTAGAGTTCAGGACAACGTTGGACGCCACCGGGCCGCGCACTGTGTGGCAATTCAAGGCTGCTGGTCATATGCAGCCTGGCTCCGACAACGTCTACGACATCGGCTCAGCGAGTCTACGCGCCAGGGTTATTTACGCAGGCACTGGCGCTATCAACACTTCGGACGCCCGAGAGAAGACACCGGTGCGGGCCTTGACCGGTGCGGAGATTGCGGCCGCTAAGGACCTCGCGAAAGAGATCGGGGCCTACAAGTTCCTCAATTGCGTCCGGGAAAAAGGCGAGGAAGCGCGCTCGCACATCGGCATGACAGTGCAGCGGGCTATCGAGATCCTGAACAGCCACGACCTAGACCCCATGGAATACGGTTTCGTCTGCCACGACACCTGGGCGTCATCTACGGTAAACCATGAGGCCCAGGTCCACACCGTGCCCGTGGCGGATGAAGACGGCGCCGTGACCTACCAGGAGGCGGTGCTGAAAGAAGCCTGGGTTGAGCAGCTGCCGGCCGGCGACCGTTACGGCTTCCGAATGGACGAGCTGCTGGCGTTCATTGCCGCGGGCTTCGAGGCGCGCCTTGCCGCCCTTGAACAGAACGCATAACCAACCTCACCTATCAACCCGCCGCGGCGGGTTTTTTATTGCCTGGAGTTTAAGAATGCGCACATCGCAGAAAGGAATAAAGCTGATCAAGTCATTTGAGGGGCTGCGTCTGAATGCCTACCAGGATTCGGTCGGTGTCTGGACCATCGGCTACGGCACTACCCGGGGGATTGCCGCCGGCATGACCATCACCACTGACCAGGCCCAGCGGATGCTCCAGAACGACATCGGCCGCTTCGAGCCGCAACTCGACGCACTGGCCAAGGTGCCGCTGAACCAGGGCCAGTGGGATGCCCTGATGAGTTTTATCTACAACCTGGGCGCCGCGAACCTCGGCTCGTCGACGCTGCTGAAGCTGCTCAACGCTGGCGACTATGCCGGTGCCGCCGCCCAGTTCCCGCGCTGGAACAAGGCCGGTGGCCAGATCCTGGCCGGGCTGACCCGGCGCCGGGAGGCTGAACAGGCGATCTTCCTGGGGGCGGCATGACCCTGCTGGGGCGCGTGGCCCCGTATTTGTTGGCCCTGCTGCTGGTGATGGCTGCGCTGTTCGGCGCCTGGGTTGCCGCCGGGCATTATCGGCCGATGCTGGACAAGGCGAACGCGGACTTGAATGCCGCCGCCAGCGCCAGGGACAACCTGCTGGAGCTGACCGGCGAGCAGAACGAGGCATTGGCCAGGCTGAGCAAGGCGGCGGCCGACCGGGAACAGGCAGCCGCCCAGGCGGTGGCCAAGGCCAGGGACCAGGCCGCTCCAGATTACGCCGCGGCGAACCGACTGATGCAGGAGCGCACCGGCGGTGACCAGTGCCAGGCTGCTGGGACAATCATCGATCAGGAGTTGGGGCTATGAGGCTGCTGCTGATGGGGGTTGTGGTGCTGCTGGCGGGGTGCGCCGGCCGTGGGCCCGAGATTCGCACTGTGCGGGTGGAGGTGCCGGTCCCGGTTCCGTGCCGGGCCCCGGTGGTGGCTGTGCCGGAGTTCGCGGTGGCAAGCCTGAAGAAGTCCGACAGCCTAGAACTGAAGGTGAGGGCGTTGCTGGCGGAGCGTCGGCAGCGAATGGGGTATGAGCGGGAGTTGGTCGCGGCTGTATCTGCGTGCCAGTAGCTGGATCAAGGTCTGATTGCGCTGTGGGCTTGCCAGGCATACGTCAGGGCTATTATTCGCGGACCTACAATCACGGTCGAAAAATTAGCATGACCTCTGGGCAGGAGCGAAAACTCCGTCCTGACGGCATTCGTTTCAGGATGTGGGCATGAGTGAGAAGCTGTATTGCCAATAGCTATAACGCCGCTTCTGCTAGAGGCTAAACTGAATTGCCGAACAAACTCAGGGGAGGGCTGAGAATGGAAGAGGACGCGAGGGAAAGGGCGCTGAAAACTTGGCGCGTGCTATTTGCTCGACCGGAAGACCGATTGGGCGAGGAGGCTCGTTACTACGAACTTTTGATATCGGCCGATCATATGGAGTGTACCGGGTTGATCGGTGCCGATGAGTGGCGAAGCCTTGTGCAGGAGGCCGGGACAGCCTTCGCGAGCACCGCGGAATGCATGACGAAGGGCAGGGCTTAGAAACGGAAAACCTGGCACCGGGCCAGGCTTCATTCGGGCGAATTGAGCACCGCCAGGCTCATGGTGATGAACTCGAGGTTATTGTCGAGCGGCCATAGGGCGGCGCGGATGTTGTCGGCCACCTCGGTTGAGCCGCGCTGTTCGACCCAGTTGGACAACTCCTCGATGGCGGCACCCAAGGCGAGTTGGTTCTCATTGAGCTTCATCAGCAGCGCGGGCAGCAGGTCGGTGTTGGGCATGGTTGTTCCTCCGATATGGAGGAATGGTATCAGCAAGAAGGGGGGGATTGTGTTCGTTCGGCAGGACGCCAGGGAAGGATGGAGGGCGCGCAAAACCTCCTCTGGAGGCCGCGCGCTCTCGTTTGCATAAGCACGAAAATGCTGATGTTTTGCTAGCCTATATATCAACTCTATCCCTTTATAAACAATAGGTTAGGCGTGATGAGGAACAAGCATGGGGTGCTAGGGGTCGAGTGTTCGAATCACTCCGTCCCGACCATATTCTTTGATGACTTAGCCACCTTCGGGTGGCTTTGTTGTTTTTGTCATAACGACTTTCAAGTAGCCTAGGTTTTTTCGGACTAGCCTTCTTTTTCTGGATCGTAAGCCTTCGTATGCTTTCTGTATGTGGGGCTCTGACAGCTTCTTCGTTGCCCGAGTCCTGGCTACAGCGCTGGATTTTATGCTGAGGTGATATGGATACGGCCACCCAACAGCTTCACTGGTTAGCTGTCAACACCGTTTGAAAACTGACACCTAAGCCGAGAACTCGATGTAGACGTTTGATACATTCGGGCACTTTCTGCTTTTTTGGTTGATGATAGAGTCCCGTGAAAATACTTCGAAGGAACGACATGCGATTTTTAGCTGCGGCTTTGGTTCTATTGGGTATTGCTGGGTGTTCCACTTCACCGATATCTGCAGAAAATGCAGAGCCGGTTCCAGCCTCGCGGTTATATACATCCATAGCGAAAAATGAATCTCAGCTTGTGGTAACCAGAGACAGCGGCATTGTCGGGGTGGAGCTTCGCTTAGTTTTGCATATTGATGGAAAACCCGCTGCTGAGTTTCATTCAGGCGAGGTAGCTAAATTTGGCCTCACTCCTGGCAAGCACATACTTGGGCTGAGTAGCTGGGTGTTATTTGGGAAACCGCCGATCATCGAGTCCGAAATTGACTTAAAGCCTGGTGAGTCAGTACATCGTAGGATCTCAATAAGGAATGGTGATTTTTACCTGACTCCTACCGCCTACTAAAAGGGCCGAGAAAGGTTCAGGTTTTTCCGTTGTTGTCTAGTCCTGAAATAGGGTTGCATCTGTTTCAGGAACAGACAGTACTTGATAGCTCGCCAAATACATCATTGAAGACACCAGCGCCCGCGCCACCTCGACCTGCGTCGTATCGCTATCCACTTCCAATGCGGCTTGCTAGGGATCACGAGGTGCTCGGATAGTTGGAATGAGGCTCGCATGGACGCAGATTGTTCAACAGGTAACTCTGAGGCTGGTAGCATCAGCATCTCGCCACAAAGCATGGAATCGCGATGCATCAGGTTGTTGCTAAAGCGCTGGATGTGATCGCAGTAGAGATCCATGAAGCCGAATACTCAGAGGCGTTCGATGCGGCACGAGCAGTCGTAATCGAGTTTGGTGAGTCAGATTTGGCTGATCGCCTGTTTATCCATATACCAGAATCGGTTCCGTTTCTTTTGGTGGCAAAGCTTTTTGACTTTCTTGCCTGGCAGACAGAAGACAATGGAGCCGTGATGACTCGAACTGTTGAGCGCTGGCTTGTTGAAGGCCGCAATACACGCAAGGTTCAAATCGCGCTCAATCTTGAAGTCTTCCCGTTTTTAGATGAGCACCAGATGTATCGGGTGCTATCTCAAGTGGCCGTAACCATCCCGAAGGTGGCGGAGAGGTGCAAGGAGCTGATCACCTCCAGACAGAGTCGGTAGCAATTGGGCTACATCTCAACGTCCGCTCATTGAGCAGGCTTCAGTGGTCTTTCCGTCCTAAAAGCTGTATCTGTTCCTGAATGCTCTTCCGGCGCAGGCCAACGTGAGTGGGCATTTCAATGCCCAGTCAATCAGACGCCAGTGCTGGTCCGGTAACTTCAGGTTCGAGCTCCAAACACGAATCCTTCCAACTGCTGCAACAGATTGCCTTCCGTGCAGCAAAACACACCGCCTTCCCTAAAAGCCCTTTAAGGGTAAGGGGAGAGCTGATTGCGCTCGAAGATCTATGCAGTCAGTTTACGGGTAGCAGATTGAGCTGGTGATGCAGGGGCTTGCGTCGGACGATATCTGTTTACGTTGTTGGCCGTTCGGTTGACCAGGTTGTCCGCTGTGGTGAGCATCGATTTCTTGCCATGGCGCCGAGCGGGTCGCGCCAAGGAGAAGCTTGAGGGGGGGCTTCTGGGGCGGTGTCTGGTGTGCCGTATGCGTTGCCAGGTGCTCTTGAGTGGTGTGAGCATTGCCATGGCCAAGACCCTCAGCAAACTGTCGGCCATGGCGCGGAGAAGTGGCAGGCGCAGTTGGGTGGTGTTCTGGGCTTGGGACTTAGGTCGATCCCACGTAGAGGCGCCTGCAGCTCACCAAAAGAACCTGGGTAGCGCTACCGTGATAGATGCCTATATGCTTGGCGAATTCACATGTAGGGACAGCGTTGATGTGGAAGTTTTGGCTGAGTGGCAGGAGGTGGTTTTCAGTGAGGGGCAAAAGCTCTTAGATGGAGCACTGGTTGTTGAGTATCTACATAAAGCCGAAATCGCTAGTTTAGTTCAGAAGGGGCGGGCTCGTTATGATTCGAAGCACCCCTTACGCGTAAAACGTTGATCCGGTCGAGGAGACGTAATGGACGAAGGTATAAACAATAAGGTGATTTCGCCGAGTCTTCCTATAGACCAAACTCGCGAGCAGTGGTTTAGCTCCGCCCCGATATATGTTGTATTTTTGGTGCTTATCATAGTCTACGCATTTTCGGGATTTTACTTTCACCGTTTTAATGAAGTCTTGGCTGGGTGTTTAACCCCGATAGTCAATGGGCTTGGATTTGTGGGTATAAAAATTGCTCCTATACTTGTCGGGCCGCTTGATGATGTCTTTTATAAAAACTTGAGCGGGCTATCCTTTATTGGCGCATCTACATATAATTTGGCATCATTCGTATATATGATTGTGCATAGGAGGGGTGCAGCTTTAAGTTGCGTTGATGCTCACGCAAAACTAATGAAGCGAAAGCAATGGGGGGCGAAAAAAACCTGGCTCATATTGCATTTCTATGTGTATGTGGGTGTAAGTGCTCTTGGGGTGTTTTTGACGGCATGCCTCTTAAATGGAGTGTTTCACTGGTGGGTTTTTGCAGTCGCTCGTGGTGATGTATTAAATGCCTGTTTGATATCTATATATTTTTGTTTTGCGGGCATGATGCCAACTTGTCTTTATTCCGTAGTTTTAAAATATGCAGTATTTGATATGGCGTATTTTTTCAAAAAGATCTATCCGAAAATCTAGTTGAAGCCTGTTGTTCGATTTACGGACTAAGGTGTTGTGCTTAGGCAGCCCCACAAGGCCCTTGTGACGCTACCGCTCAATAATCCCGCTGTCGTTCCCCTGTGTGGGCATCCTGTTGTGGCTCATCTGAGCCGGGCACTACCTTAGGCTTCTTATCTGGGTCTGAGCAGGTGTCAGGCAATCGCCCGGGGGGAGGCTGACACGGCTGTAGCGTTTCATACTCAAATGAACGGGAAGCCTCACTTCCCGTTCTTTGATCATGGGTGTGCGGTCAACCGTTGACGCTGACTGCCTGCCTATCCAGCACCGAGTCCATCCTCAGTTGCGCCAGCTCAATCAGGTGCACCACGCCCATCGCCACCTGGCGATTAGAGCCTGTTTGGTTGTCTGCGTTTTCATAGGCTGTTGCAGCGGCGGATTTCAGAATGGAGTAGACGTTGACGAGGGCGTCTTCCTGATTCATGGGTTCATTCAGAGGATCATGCCGCACGATGGCAGGGGGTGGTTTCGAGCCTGCATCTGGACCAAGGTTGTAGTGAGACAAGGCCCGGTCGACGATGCGAGGGTCGATGGTTTCAACGTTGGATGTTGCCGGTGGGTTGGGGGTTATCTTGAACATAAAGTGGGTACTCCCGATCTGTTGAGGGAGCCGCCAACATCGCTGCTAAACGAGGGGGTGGCAGCCGTACGCAGGTTAGCAGACCGGTGATCAGGAAAACCGGCGCACCGAAGTGCCCTGCGCACGACCACCATAAAACGGAGGCTGAAAAAAGCGCCTCGTAGAAGGTGGCGCCGTGCGCCTGATCACAATGGGCTGCTAAACCCGATCACTGAATTGGCAGTGACGAATCGAGACTAACCACCGAAATTATCAGGCGCAAGCGGTCAGGATTTTCTAGGAAATTTCACTCAAGGGAAAGAGAGTTCTCTTGCGGGTCGCTGAAATGGCAGGCTTCCGTGAGGGCTGCAAGCGCAATGGGCCGTATGGTCGATCCCACGTAGGGTCGCCTGCACCCGACCCAAAGCGCTCATTTCGGACCCACCCAACACGTTGAAAGAGACACATTATTGTGTCGCGTTTGAAGCGCCCACATGCTCAGCTAAAGCGACGTGACCTGTCAGCCAAGCTAGCAAAGCCGCGATAACCAACACGGCCGCGCTTAATTCAAATGTTGCTTGATAGCCGCTGAAATCAAATGTCAGGCCGCCGACGATTGCACCTCCCGCAATCGCCAGCTGAACGATCGCTACTAGCATTCCGCCAGCGGCTTCTGCATCGCTCGGAAGCGTGCGCGCCAGCCATGTCCACCAGCCTACCGGCGCGGCGGTCGCGACCAGGCCCCAAAGCCCCAGAAGCACTGCCGTCGCAGCGGGGGATGAGCCTAGGCTGACCAACGCCAATGCGATGACCGCCATCATCAGAGGGATCACCGTTAATGTGCGATAGAGGCCTCTGCCGATGACGCGCTCGATCAGACACGTGCCGATGAAGCCTGCGACGCCCAGTACCAACAGCATTAGCGACAACCCTCCCGCGCTGACCCCGGTCACGGCTTCCAGAAACGGTCGCAGGTACGTGAACAGCATGAACTGGCCCATGAAAAATACGCTCACCGCGACCATGCCCAGCGCAACGGGTATTCGCGTCATCAAGCGCAAGGCGCTGTTGCTTGCGGCGCGGGGCTCAACCTTGAATGTGGGGAGGCTGATCAGCAGCCACAGGGCGGCGAGGACGGCCACCGGCACGACGCAGAAAAACGCGCCTCGCCATCCAATCAATGAACCGAGGAAGCTGCCCAGCGGCGCCGCGACAACCGTCGCCAGCGCGTTGCCGCCATTGACGATGGCCAAGGCTCGCGGTACTTGGTCGGATGGCACAAGACGCATGGCGGTGGCGGCGGATAAAGCCCAGAACCCCCCAATGGCGACACCGATCAAGGCGCGGCCGAACATAAAGGAAGGGTAGCCTGGAGCGAATGCCACCACTGTCCCCGAAACGATCATCAGCAAGGTCAGGCACAGCAACAATCGCTTGCGCTCCACCCGTGCCGCGATAGTCGCGATCATCAAACTCGTGATTAATGCAAACGCGCCCGAAACAGAGATCCCCTGGCCGGCCTGGCCTTCAGTGATGTGTAACTCGGCAGCAATTGGGGTCAGCAGGCTGACGGGCATGAATTCGGAGGCCACCAGCGCGAATGCGGCCAAAGACATGCCCAGCACTGCGCTCCAGCCATGCTGGGCAGTGGAAGGGTGGGTCATGGAAAATCCTGTGTTGCAGTGAAGGCAGCGCGGCCTTGCCGCTGCCCAGGTGAGAGGGCGGTACATGCGATGAATATTCGACGAGAAAGGCATCGTGTACTTATGCCGCTGCGATACAAATACGCGATGCCCTGATACGAAAGCGTCAGTCCACCAACGTGGCGTTGTCGATCACGAAGCGGTATTTGACGTCGCCCTTGAGCATACGCTCGTAGGCGTCGTTGATCTGCTCGGCGCGGATCAGTTCGATGTCCGAAACGATGCCATGTTCGGCGCAGAAATCCAGCATCTCCTGGGTCTGCGGAATGCCGCCAATCATCGACCCGGCGAGGGTGCGACGCTTCATGATCAGGTTGAATACATTGGGCGATGGGTGTGGCGAAGCCGGTGCGCCGACCAGTGTCATTGCGCCGTCCCGTTTGAGTAGCACCAGCAAGGCGTCCAGATCGTGAGGCGCGGCCACGGTATTAATGATCAGGTCGAAGCTTTTAAGGTGCGCGGCCATCTGTTGCGCATCGGTAGAGATCACGACTTCATCGGCGCCCAATGCCTTGGCGGCCTCCCGTTTGGACTCAGACGTGGTGAAGGCCACGACATAAGCACCCAGCGCGTGAGCCAGTTTGATGCCCATATGGCCGAGGCCGCCAATACCGACTACACCGACTTTTTTACCAGGACCCGTCTGCCAGTGACGCAGAGGCGACCACGTTGTAATTCCAGCACACAGCAATGGCGCTACGGCGGCCAGTTGCGCTTCGGGATGGCGAATGCGCAATGCGTAACGCTGGTGCACCACGATCGCTTGCGAGTAGCCACCGAGTGTCCAGCCCGGTGCATCTGGGGTCGGAAAGTTGTAAGTGCCCATCAGGCCGTCGCAGTAGTTTTCCAGACCCGCATCGCATTCCTCACAATGCTTGCAGCTGTCGACGATGCAGCCCACGCCGACCAGGTCACCGGGTGAAAAATCGGTGACGCCCACCCCGACTGCCGAGACGCGGCCGACGATCTCATGGCCGGGAACACAGGGAAATTGTGTGCCTTCCCATTCGGCTCGCACCTGATGAAGGTCCGAGTGGCAAATCCCACAATAGGCGATGTCGATCTGGATGTCCTCAGCGCCTGGTTCGCGTCGAGTGATACGCATTGATTCGAGCGGCTTGTCACCCGCATGGGCACCATAGGCTAGCACTGGCATTTGATATCTCCTGTTACCTTTCGGACCATTCTCCCGGTCATGCCTTACCTGCCCTAGTGCATTCCTCTTGAATGCTTGCCCAATCCTATGAGGATGCAGGTTGACAGGTAGGAAAGGCTGCCGTCCGGGACTACAGTTTGGCTATCAGGAGTTCGTCACCATGAGTCATACCCGTGATAGCCAGATCTCGACGCTGGCATTGAACATCGATTTACGTTTAAGCAGGGCCGGCGACTTCGAGACCCCGATACCGGGTCTCTCACTCTTTCGTCGCGATCAGCCGGCACCGCCCGCGATCTGCATGATCGAACCGAGCCTGATTCTGGTGGCTCGTGGCGAGAAGAGGCTGTGGGTCGGTGGCGAGGGCTATAGCTACGATCCTTCGTGTTTTGTAATCACGTCACTGGATCTGCCAGCCAACTCCGAAGTTCTGACCGCCAGCCCCGAGCGTCCCTGCATCGGGTTGGTGATGAAGCTGGACATCTCGATGCTGGCTGAAGTGCTCGCCAGCATCGGTCTGCCAAGCACGCGTGACCGAGCCGTGGGCGTTGGGGTGGGTATCGCCAGCATGGGCTCGGCGCTGGAAAACGCTGTCGATCGACTCGTGAGCTTGCTCGATGAGCCAGAGGCGATCCCGGTACTCGCACCGTTCATTCTGCGCGAGATTCACTACCGATTGCTGGGCAGCGGTCAGGGACCCAGGCTACGACAGATTGCTGCCGTCGATGGCCAAGGCTATCGAATTGCCAAAGCCATCGACTGGCTTAAACTCAATTACACCGAGCCGCTGCGTATTGATGATCTAGCGGCAAAAGTACAAATGAGCGCACCCACATTCCATCATCATTTCCGCCAGCTCACCGCCATGAGCCCGCTGCAATACCAAAAGTGGCTGCGCCTAAATGAAGCGCGCCGACTGATGCTCAATGAACATCTGGATGTATCGCGGGCGGCCTTTGCGGTCGGGTACGAGAGCCCGTCGCAGTTCAGCCGTGAGTACGGGCGGATGTTCGGAATCGCACCTAGCCGCGACATGGCTGGAGTACGAGGCCAGCCGTTCGACAGTGACGCTGTCGGCAATGCGATAAGCCAGGTTTGAAACCCATTCAACGGTGCTGCGCCAAGCTGCATGGCACTGCTTATAACAACGCCTATCAACCGATGATCAGCGGGTGAGTGATGGAATTACGAATCAACCAGAAGACCTACCAGGTCGATGCCGATGCGGACACACCCTTGCTCTGGGTGATCCGCGATGATCTGGGCATGACCGGCACCAAATATGGTTGTGGCCTGGCCCAGTGTGGCGCCTGTTCGGTGCTGGTGGACGGCAATGTGGTGCGCTCCTGCGTGACCCCCGTGGCCGGGGTGGTTGGCCATGAGGTGACCACGATTGAGGCCATCGAGTCGGATGACGTGGGCAAGCGTGTCGTCGCAGCCTGGGTGGAGCAACAAGTCGCTCAGTGCGGCTATTGCCAATCCGGGCAGGTCATGGCCGCTACGGCGCTGCTCAAACACAACCCCAGACCCAGTGATTCAGAGATCGAAGCTGCGATGGTCAACCTTTGCCGCTGCGGTACTTACAATGCTATTCACGCGGCCGTTCACGACCTTGCAGGTCAGTCTGCGCCGGGTCAGGCCAAGCAGAAGGAGAACGTGTGATGGGCGTAGTTATCGATGCGGCGAACGACACGCCGCCCCTGTCGCTGAGCGATCCGGTCAACCTCTCTCGTCGCCGCTTTTTGACCGGTACTGCCGTGGGCGCACTCGTGCTGGGCCTCGGCCTGCCGCTGGGCTCTGCCCGCGTGCAGGCTGCTACCGCTAAGACGGTCGAGCGCGGCACGCAGGTGCCGGCCTTCCTGGAAATTCGCCCTGACAACACCGTTCGGTTCTTGTGCCCATTCATGGAAGGTGGGCAGGGTACATTCACTGCCATGGCGCAGATCGTCGGTGAAGAACTGGACGTCGATCCGACGCACTTCCTGGTGGAGGCAGCGCCAGCGGGCGACGAATACGTTGTGTTGGCAAATGGCATGCGCATTACCGGCGGCAGCATGTCGGTGCGGATGAGTTATCCGACCATGCGCCGCCTTGGGGCCTTGGCCCGCGCGATGTTGCTGCAAGCGGGCGCTGAGACGCTCGGCGTGCCAGTGAACGAGTTGTCCACCGAACCCGGCAAAGTGGTGCACGCTGCCTCGGGTCGCTCCCTCTCTTATGGTGAGCTGGCCGGGCGCGCTATGGACCTGCCGGTGCCAGATCCGGCCAGCGTACAACTGCGCGATCCCGCCCAGTTCCGCTGGATTGGCAAACCGGTGAAGCGTCTCGATGCCTACGACAAGTCCACCGGTAAGGCGATCTACAGCATCGACCTCAAGGTTGATGGCATGCTCCACGCTGCGGTGCAGCATGCTCCGCGTCTGGGCATGACCGTTGGCAACGTGCGCAACGAAGAACAAGTCAAGGCGATGAAAGGCGTGCACTCTGTGCATCGTCTACCCGGCGCCGTGGCAGTGGTCGCCGAGCGTTGGTGGCATGCGAAGCGTGCGGTGGAGGCGGTTCAGGTCGACTGGCAAGAGCCAAAGGCCGACAGCAAGGTAAGATCCATGCCAGCGGATTTCTCCAGTGACGCGTACTTCAAAAAACTAGCCGCTGAGAAAGGCCCGAGCCGTGACGCTGAAAACGAAGGTGATGTAGCGGCTACGCTGAGCAACGCCAAGACGAAAATAGAAGCCACCTATCACAACCAGTACCTAAATCACGGCCAGCTTGAGCCGCCGTCTGCACTGGCTCGGTTCAACCCCGACGGCACACTTGAAGTATGGCTACCTAACCAGGCGCCGGACATGTTCCGTGGAGATATCGCCAAGCGGACCGGCCTTGACACCTCGCAAATCACATTGCATTCGCCGCTTCTAGGGGGCTTTTTCGGTCGGCATTTTCTCTATGACTCAGCCAGTCCATATCCACAGGCCATTGCGTTAGCTAAGGCAGTAGGGCGCCCGATCAAGTTGATCTGGAGCCGCGAAGAGGAGTTTCTGCGCGACGTATTGCGTCCTGTTGCGGCAGTCAACTTTCGGGGGGCGCTGGACAACGACGGCTGGCCGGTGGCAATCGAAGCGGTCAGCGCCACGGAGGGGCCTAGAGAAGCCCTGGCAGGCAAACAGGGCGAAACAATAGACCCGACCGCGCTAGAAGGGCTGGCAGGCAAGTCGTACGCCATCGCCAACAAGCGGATCGCGCAGATCTATGTCAAAGGACCGGTGATGCTCGGTTACTGGCGGTCGGTGGGGAATTCGCTGAATGATTTTTTCTATGAGTCCTTCCTCGACGAGCTCGCGGACAAGGGCGGTAAAGACCCGTTTGAGTTGCGCCTGCACTTGCTGCGTGACAACCAGCGCCTGACGACACTGCTGCAAGCGGTGGGCGAACTCTCGGGAGGATGGAAGCGTGGTCCGTTTACCGCTGAAGACGGGAGCAAGCGGGCGCGTGGTGTGGCAATGGCCTCGCCGTTCGGCACACAGACTGCTGTGATTGCCGAAGTGTCGATCGAAAAGGGTCAGGTCAAGGTACACGATATCTGGCAGGCGATTGATCCTGGCAGCATCGTGAACCCTGCGATTGTCGAGGCTCAGGTGAATGGTGCGGTGGCACTCGGTTTGTCCCAGACGCTGTTGGAGGAAGCGGTGTACGTCGACGGCAAACCCCGTGCGCGCAACTACGATCTTTACCCGATCCTGCCGCCGTCACGGATGGCGCGGGTGCACGTTAAAATCATCGAGAGCGGTGAAAAAATGGGCGGTGTGGGTGAGCCACCGTTGCCGGCAGTAGCGCCAGCGGTGGCTAACGCCGTGGCGGCATTGACCGGGAAGCGTGTGCGCAGCATGCCATTGAGCCGACACTCTTTCACCTGACCTGCACTGGAGTGCCCATGAAGAACCGCCGATTCGCAAGAACCGCTGGCTGGTTGGCCTTGCCGTGCCTGGTCGCGGCCGGGCTGCTGGCCTGGTATGTCACCCGCGAGCCTTACTCGCGACTGGAACAGGATCATGTCGCCGTCGCCGACATCGACCCGGCGCTCGTCACCCGAGGCGAATATGTCGCCCGACTCAGTGACTGTGTGGCTTGCCACAGCGTGCCGGGCGGCGCGCCATTTTCGGGCGGCCTGGAGATGGCCACGCCGCTTGGGGCTATCCACGCCACCAACGTCACGCCCGATCGCGAGACCGGTATCGGCAATTACAGCCTAACGGATTTCGACCGTGCCGTGCGCCACGGTGTCGCACCGGGTGGGCGACGTCTTTATCCGGCGATGCCGTATCCGTCCTACGCCAAATTGAACGATGACGACATGCGCGCGCTATACGCGTTCTTCATGAAAGGCGTGGCGCCGGTCAAACAGGCGAATGTACCCAGCTCGATCCCTTGGCCTCTGAATATGCGCTGGCCGATAGCACTGTGGAACGGTGTATTCACTGACAGCCAACCTTATGTGGCGAAAGCGGATCAGGATGCGTTGTGGAACCGTGGAGCCTACCTGGTTCAGGGCGCTGGTCACTGTGGCAGCTGTCATACCCCTCGGGGTCTGGCCTTCAACGAGAAAGCATTGGACGAATCTGGCACGCCGTTTGTTTCTGGTGCCTTGCTCGACGGTTGGTACGCGCCGAGTTTGCGTGCGGACCACAATACTGGGCTGGGCCGCTGGGGCGAGCCAGAAATTATCCAGTTCCTCAAAACGGGCCGCAATAGACATGCGGTGGTGTTCGGCTCGATGACGGAGGCGTTCAACAACTCCACGCAGTTCATGAGCGGTGACGACCTGGCCGCCATCGCCCACTATCTGAAATCGCTACCCGGCGACAGTCAACGTGACGGCGCCGCTTGGCAGTACCAGCAGGTGTCGGCCGCCACGCAACTGAACACCCCCGGCGCAGGTACGTATGTCACCCGCTGCGCGTCTTGCCATGGGCTGGAAGGCCAAGGTCAGCCCGAATCGATGCCGCCATTGGCGGGGGCCACATCGGCGCTGGCGAAAGAGTCTGCGTCTGCGATCAACATTACCTTGAACGGTTCGCAGCGTGTCGTGGCTGACGGAGTACCAGACGCATACCGCATGCCGGCGTTCAGACAACAGCTGTCGGATCAGCAGATCGCCGAAGTGCTGACGTTCGTGCGTGGCACGTGGGGCAACCAGGGCGCAGCGGTGGACTCGAAGGCCGTGGCCAAGCTGCGTGAGCACACCGACTCGGCGAGCAGCAGTCCGATCATTTTGCAAATGCGATAGGGGAGCGTGTGATGGAAAGCATCGACCTGCTGGTGTTGCGCACCACCCGAGACTGGCTTGCTGCTGGTCACCGCGTACTGCTGGCGACCGTAGCCCGCACCTGGGGCTCTTCGCCGAGACCGGTGGGTTCGATGATGGCGTTGCGTCACGATGGGCGCGTTGTCGGCAGTGTCTCCGGTGGATGCATCGAGGATGACTTGATTCACTGTTACACCACGGCCCATGGTGCAATTGGCTTGGTCGACGGGCCGCCCGAGGTGGTGCGCTACGGCGTCAGCGCCGATGAAGCGCATCGCTTTGGGCTGCCTTGTGGCGGTACGCTGGAGTTGATCCTTGAGTTCAACCCCTCCTGGCAGTCGCTGGGTGAATTGCTGAGCCAACTGGATGCTGGGCGTCTGGTGCGTCGTCGTCTGATTCTTCACGCTAACGAAGTCAGGCTTGAACCGACTCCGACGCCGGAACAGTTTGAATTCGACGGACAACAGATGCTCAACACGCTGGGGCCCGGCTATCGATTGCTGATGATCGGCGCAGGAGCACTCGCTGAGTATTTGGCCACCATGGCCCTGTTCAACGGGTTCAACGTATCGGTCTGCGACCCGCGACCCGAATACATGGATACGTGGGCGGTCAACGGCGTGGAATGCCTGGTGGGCATGCCGGATGACGTGGTTCGTGATTTTTCGGTCGACCTGAGAACCTGTATCGTTGCGTTGAGCCACGATCCCAAGCTTGATGATCTTGCGCTGCTGGAGGCGTTACAAGGTCCGGCGTTCTACGTCGGCGCCATTGGTTCGCGTCGTAACAGCCAACTTCGCCGTGAACGCCTTATCGAACATTTTGGCGAGACCGAAGCTTCGCTCAAGCGCCTTCGTGGCCCGATCGGGATTTACATCGGTAGCAAGACTCCGGCAGAAATCGCGGTCAGCGTCATGGCAGAGATACTCGCGGCTAAGAATGGCATCGTTTTGCCGGGTGAGTTGAGCGTGGCTAAGGGCAAGCGCTGGCTGGAATCGGCAAACGCGTCGTTATGACGCTGGCGCTTGCGCGCGGCTCACCGAACCTCGACGATAGGGATGGGTATATAGACAACAATCAGGTCGAACCAGATTCGGCGTGGGCGCTCGAACGGGTGTTCGCTGGCTCGTTATGCAGTGGCAAACGGGTGGCAGCGGGCAAGTAAAACTGATCAGGTGGTCGCACACAGGTGGCATCTGGCTAACCACCTAAAGCGTTACGCTAGGTGTTCGGTCCCGTAATCAGCCGCTTCGCGGCAGCCAGCCATGGTCGGCGCGGTAATGTAAAAGCCTTCGGCCGAAAGTGTATGTTCAATCCAATTTGGCCCGAAGTATTAATGCCGCTTTCTCTCCAGGGCCTGATTAGCGACTTTCGTTTGATCGCGTGGATAACGCAAGGCATCGACCAGCAGGGTGAACGCCGGCGATGCCTGAAGACGACTGGGATAGTAAAGATGAAACCCGGGGAATTCCGGGCACCAATCCTCCAGTACTCGGATCAAGCGTCCATCAGCCAAGGATCGCTCTACCAAGGTTTCAGGGAGATACCCCAGTCCCACTCCTGTCAGGCAAGCGTCGCGCGTCTGGTACACACCATTGACAGTCAATTGGCCACTAACGGACACTTTTTGTGTCTGCCCACCCTTTTCGAACTCCCAGGCATAGAGGCCACCGTGAGTTGGAAATCGCATATTGATGCAGTTGTGGTCAACCAGCTCGCGCGGAGAAACCGGAGATTGGTGATGCTCAAAATAGAGGGGGGATCCAACCACGGCCATGCGCATGTCCGGCGCTATCCGCACAGCGATCATTCCATCAGCAACCATCTCGCCATATCGCACACCCGCGTCGTAGCGCTCAGAGACAATATCGACTAACCCGTACTCGCAGATGACCTCAACCTTGATGTCTGGATACTGGCCGAGAAAATCCACGAGGACCGGCCAAAGCACGGTATGGAAGCTAAAGTCCGCGGCAGTGATCCGAATCGTGCCCGCAGGCTTATCCCGTAGACCCAGAAGCGTTTGAAAATGTGCCTCCATTGCATCAAAGTGCGGGCTCATGCTCTTGTATAGGGTTTCGCCTGCTTCAGTCAGGGAGACGCTGCGTGTAGTGCGCGTTAGCAGTCTCATACCCAGCCGTGTCTCGAACGCTTTGATTGCGTGGCTCAGCGAAGATTGTGAAACGCCGAACTGTGCAGCGGCTTTGGTAAAACTCCGCTCTCGTGCTACCGCGATAAAGGCCAGAAGGTCATTCGCATTCTCACGCAACATCCCATATTCCCCACAATCGATTTCCCGGCTTCAGCATCCACTAACAGAGTACTAAAACGTTCAGCTCATTCTGGCCGCTGCGCATTTGTGCGCGGGTAGCCCTGCTAATTCATCAGATCAGGTCCTGGCGACCAAAGAATCACATCACCCATCTCATCGCCGGGTGATCGTGGCCCAGCCGTCGAAAGTGACCGGGCAGCCCCGCAAATTTTTCGCGACCGTATAAGTCGTTCACGCTTAACGTGATCGGCAGCAGAGACGCGAAGTCCCTTGCCGTGGGGTTGTCGGCGGGGGAGGCGAGCACCGATTTTCCATGGACCGTGATACGGACTTTCATGCGAGGCCCTTCAATATAAACCTGATCCGTCGACTCGGCGCCAGTAGCCTGCCCATACGTATGCGCAGGCAAGGGTCGTCACAAGGTCTATGGCCCGAACTACCAAGGCACATATGCACCAGAGCCGTTGCGGGGGAAGAGATGGAGCCAAGCATTGGATAACCGGCCCGTAACGAACAGCACTGATGCGGGGCACTCATTAGCCCAAGCCCCGGATTCATTCTCTTACTTGGCCGTTATACCCTCGATCAGGTACACGTCCGTGTTGGCTGACCGCTGACGAATTTTTCGCAGTGCAGTGTATTCGGGTGAGTTGTACCAGGCCTTGGCCTTTTCGATACTATCGAATTCGATGACCACCCGCTTCCGCTTGGGAGCAGCACCCTCAAGTGAAATGGTCTGACCGCCACGGACAATGAAGTGGCCACCATACGGCGTGAAGGTTGACTCAACGTTCGCGCTGTAAGGTTTCATGCCCTCAGGATCCGTCACCTCGAATTCGGCGACGTAATAAGCAGGGGCAACGGCGGACGATTTTTCGCCTGCGTAGACAACCGAATTTCCTGCGATAAAAAGCGCCAAACCGACAAGCGCACCCGACATTATTTTCTTGGCTTTCATCTTCTCTACCTCTCTTGAAAAACGAACGGGTTCAAGCCCCGCGTTGCCCCAGCAGATGTACTGCTAAAGCCACAAGCGAAAGGATCAGGCCAACTGCACAGACCGCTGGCCAGCCTAGATGGGCCCATCCCAAGCTCGCTATCGATGCGCCCATCGAGCCGCCCAAAAAGATGCTGGTTACGTACAGGGTGTTGAGCCTGTTTCGTGCCTCAGGCTCCAGTCCGAGAATGGTGTTTTGACTAGAGACGTTCGCAATCGACATGCCGAAATCCATGAGTACGACGCCAATGACCAAGCCACGAAGCGAAACATCGAAGCTGAAAACCAGATACGCCACCAGGCAACAACCGATACCGAGCAGCCTTCCTTTCGCACTCCCGAAGCGCTCTATCAACGGACCGCTGAAATTGGCGGCCAACACACCAACAATCCCGACGATGCCAAATGCACCCGCCGCCGCCGCCCCCAGTTCAAAAGGCGGCTTGGCGAGCAGCAACGCGAGCACTGACCAGAATGCAGTGAACAAACCAAACACACACGATTGAATAATGCAGGCTGCACGCAAAGATGGGTGGCGTTTGAGCATTTGCCACATTGACGTATAGAGCGAGAGGTAGCTTTGTCCGGTCTTCGGTGCCAGCCTTGGCAGGCATTTCCCCAGCGTCAACGCCAGGGCTATTGCCCCAATACCGGCGACAACGAACATCGCTCTCCAACCGAACGCTTGCCCGATGACGCCACTGACCGTGCGGGCAACAAGGATCCCCGCCAGTACGCCGCTGAAAACAATGCCCAAAGCACGGGCACGCTGGGAGTCTGGTACCAAATCCGCCGACATCGGCAGCAATAGTTGAGTGATGACGGCTCCAAATCCAACAACGGCAGACGCCAGAGTCAAGGTCATTATCGATGGCGCCGCTGCGCAGGCCATGGCCCCCAGCGCCATGGTGCATGCGAGTATGATCGACAGCTTCCGACGGTCTACGAGATCGCCCATTGGCAGTACGCTTATCAGTGACAGTGTGTAGCCGAGCATCGGGGCTACAGCCACCCAACCGATGTGTGACGCGGCGTCGAAGCTCTGAGCAATCAACGCGAGCAGGGGCTGTGCGTAATAAAGATTAGCGACTGAAGCACCCGCACAAATCGCAAGCACAAACAGCAGCCTCCTCGGAACCGTAGTTACCTGGTTGGCCCCGCTGGGTTTACCCTCATGTGGCCCCGCGTCACTCACTGTGAAACCTTGCTGCTGAGTTGCACCGGCTGGGTTTCAATCAGCTCTTTGGACACGATCATCGACTTTGTGGTTGTGACATATTTTTGAAAATGTGAGGACGTAATATGACTGCGGTAAGCGGCATCATTGGCGTATATCTCAAAAAAATGCAGGCGATTCGGGTGGTCCTTTTCCGCTACCGAGTAAATCGCCAAAACGCCAGGTTCAAGGCGGATAGAGTCTGCCATCTCTTCTTTGACAGCCGCTTGGTAAGCAGTGAGCTGTGCCGGGGAGATGACAATTTGTGCAATTCGCACCACCTTGTCCGTAGGCTCATCGGAAAACGCTGTCCCTGCCCACAAGCAGGACATTGCTATTGCTCCCAAAAAAACAGGCCTTCGCATTGAGATCAATCCTGTGAGGGTTCTAATGTTCGCAATGCTACAGTGCTAGCTCCGAGGGCATTCATGAGCACACCAGATAACAGTTATCTGACGCTCATCAACTGTCAGCGCCGACTTTCAAAAACATCTTTGAACACCGGCATTGCCGAGAATACATTTGGCCATCCTGCATGAAACGCCAGCTGTGTCAGAACTTCTGCTGCCTGCGCTTGAGTCAGGCCATTGTCCATGGCGCGATTGAGGTGATATGGAATTTGTGCCACCTGGCCTGCGCCGACGAGGGCCGTAACCGTGATCAGACTCCGATCACGCGGCGCCAGGGCTGGCCTCAGCCACAAATTGCGGAACAGGTAGTCGGTGGTGTTTTGCACCACACCTGGAGCTACTTCGCCAAAGTTGCCGGCCACCGCAGTTGCACGCTTGGCCTCGCTTTCTTCGTCGAGCGGCAGCGACGCATCTTGTGCTGGCGGCAACCCCGACAGATCAATCCCGTTTCGCTCAAACACAGCCTTTGTCGGTAAGACCGCCGCCATGGCATTGCCCCAACCGGCATAGAAAGCAAGGTGCGTGATCATTTCAGAAATTTCTGCGGCCTGAACGCCGTTGCTCAATGCTGCCTCCAAAGCCGGGGTGAGCTGCACGGCCTGATTACGCGCAATCACCAGAGCAAGTGTCACGATGCTCCTGTCGCGTGCTGACAGTTCAGTACGCGCCCACAGCGCGCCATGAATGGCCTGTTCCGTGAACTGACGCAGAGCCGGGGCGACAGACTCCAGGTCTTGCAATGTCGGTACGGAAGTCGATTCAGTCATTTCGGTTCTCCAATTCAGTGCTGGCCAATCCGATGCGTTTCAATCGACCAGAAGGACCAAGTGCTCAGTGGCTGTGTTCGTGGCTGTCAGCGGTCGGGCCGACCGAGTATTCCTCGTCAGTGACTTTTTCCAGCCAGACTACGTTCACGCCGTCCAGCGCTTCCTGCACGGCGATATGCGTCATTGCTGTAGTTGCCGAAGCTCCGTGCCAGTGCTTATGGCCGGGCGGACACCAAATAACATCGCCTGCCCGGATTTCCACAATCGGCTCGCCATCGCATTGAGTCCAGCCACAACCTGCGGTCACTATCAGCGTCTGGCCCAGCGGATGTGTATGCCAGGCACTACGGGCGCCGGGCTCGAAGGTCACCGCCGCTACAGAAACGCGCGCGGGTTCGGGCGGGAAGTTAAGTGGATCAATACGAACCGTGCCGGTGAAATACGCTTCCGGGCCTTTTACTGAAGGTTGTGAGCCGACTCGTTTGAGTTCCATTGCCATGTACCTTTGGGTTTTGGTTTAGAACGAAGCCTCAATCACATTGAAGCTTCACAGTGCATTTACTGTATAGGCTGATCGGACCTATGATTAGTCGGCAGAATCGGGATGCACTTATGCACTGGAGCATTAATAATCAAAGAAAGCCTGAACGACCTGCTCGCCTTCATGACGGTCGCCCGTGAACGAAACTTCACCCGCGCCGCTGCACAGTTGGGTGTGTCTCAGTCGGCATTGAGCCGAACCATCAGCGCTCTGGAAAAACGAATGGGCTTGCTGCTGCTGACTCGAACCACCCGGAGTGTTTCGCCGACCGAGGCAGGACGTAGGGTCCTGGCAGCCATCGCGCCGCGTTTTGAAGAGATCGATGCGGAACTGGAAGCGCTTAGCGATTTGCGCGACCGTCCAACTGGCACAGTGCGCATTACGACGACCGATTATGCGACCCAGGCTTACGTCTGGCCTCGCCTCAAACCTTTGCTGCGAGAATTCCCGGATATCCGTGTCGAATTGATAAACGACTATGGCCTTTCGAACATCGTCGAGAAAAGCTACGACATTGGCATTCGCCTGGGTGATCAGGTAGAGAAGGACATGATCGCCGCACGCATTAGCCCGGACTTGACGATGGCTATCGTCGGAACACCAGGTTATCTGTCAGAGAACGGCTCATGTGAAACACCTCAGGACCTGATCCACCACAATTGCATCAATCTGCGTTTGCCCACGCGCGATTCGCTGATGCAATGGGAGTTAAGCAAAGGGGGTCGTGAGTTGAAGGTCAGTGTGGACGGGCAACTGGTATTCAACAGCACATACCAAATGCTGGATGCCGCGCTTGAGGGATTTGGCCTCGCCTATATCCCTCTGGATCTTGCACAGCCTCACGTCGACTCGGGGAAACTGATTTGTGTGCTGGAAGACTGGTTTCCTACCTACACCGGCTACCATTTATTCTATCCAAGTCGTCGGCAAGCTTCACAAGCAGTCTCTTTGGTGGTCCAGGCTTTGAAAGCATTCAACCCCTGAAGCGGCGGCGATGGCCAACGCCATCTACAACGCCACCGGCGTCCGGGTGCGGGATTACCCCATTACGCTGGATAAGCTCATCGATCACTTACCCGATCAGTATGCTTTCCCCAATCACCAATGGAGTTCCCATGCAGTTGAGTCGCACCAACTTGGCAGACATCATCTATTTCCTCGCCATTGCCCGACATCAAAGTTTTAGTCGGGCGGGCCTGGAAGTCGGCATTAGTCCTTCTGCACTTAGCCATGCAATGAAGGGGCTTGAGGCTCGGTTGGGTGTTCGACTATTGAATCGCACCACTCGCAGTGTGACGTTGACTGCTGCCGGTGAAGAGCTACAAGGCTTGATCAAAAACCCGGTCAACGACATCAACCAAGCCTTGGAAAAGCTCAACCGCTTGCGCGACGAGCCCGCCGGACGGATCCGACTGAACGTGCTCAGCGATGGAGCAGAGCTGCTGCTGGGGCCCGTGCTACCTGTCTTCGTCGACCGGTATCCGGGTATCGAAATTGACCTCACTGTATCCAACAAGATGGTCGACGTGATCGGAGAAGGCAACGACGCAGGCATCCGTTTTGGCGGCACCGTTGCGCAGGACATGATTGCTCAGCGGCTATCCCCCGATATTCGCTGGAGCGTGGTCGGCACCCCAGAATATCTGGAGCGCTTCGGTATCCCGCAGCATCCAGAAGACCTGAAGGATCACCGATGCCTTCGAGTTCGACTGGGAAATGCACGGATCTACCACTGGCAATTTGCTAAGGATGGGCAAGTATTGGAAGTGGATGTGCCCGGCGCCATCACCATCGACGAATCGCGGATCGGCATGGCCTTGGCTAGCCGTGGCGCGGCCTTGATGTATGTGCCTGAGGCCGTGATTGCCCCACAGATAGCGAACGGAGTATTAAAGGCTGTGCTGGAGGATTGGTCCCATGTCGACCCAGGCTTGCATGTTTACTACTCCAGCTCCAGGCAATTGCCAGTGGGCCTGCGACTGCTGATCGACCTGATTCGCGAACTGGAACCCATGGGACCGCTACCTTGATGCTGTGGCGGGAAGCAAGCGTCTCAGCGTGATCTCGGTGTGCGCGGCAGCGGCGCACATTTGTCCTGAGTGGATGTTCAATTCATCCGGTTCAAGCTACGGTGTATCCGCCGTCCACAGCAAGCGAATGACCGATCACGAAGCTTGAGCCCGGGCCGCACAGCCAGAGCACAGCGTCGGCAATTTCCGACGCCTCACCCAGACGCCCGATAGGCTGCAACTTCATCAGTTCGGCCATCGCCTGCGGTTGCGTTTCAAGCATGTCGCCGACCATCGGCGTATTGATAATGCCAGGGCAGATCGCATTGATACGAATACCTCGCGCGGCATACTCCAGGGCTGCACTCTTGGTCATCCCCAAAACACCGTGTTTGCCTGCGTGATAGGCCGCGCGCCCGGCGATGCCCACCAATCCGCCAAGCGATGAACAGTTGACGATTGCGCCACCGGTTCCCTGCTCGCGCATGTGCTGGAGTTCGTACTTCATACAGCTCCAGACACCGCGCATGTTTATGTTATTAACCGCGTCAAATGCCTCCACTGTCGCGTCGGCCATTTCGGCAACCGGGCTTTGAACGCCTGCGTTGTTGAAGGCGAAATCCAGCCGACCATAAACGGCCACAGTACGGGTGACCATGGCCTTCACTTGAGCGTCGTCAGCAACATTGCACGTTATTGCCAGTGCCGCGTATCCCTCGGCGATTAGCTGCTCAGCGGCCTGTTTAACAGCCGTTTCAGTTCGACAGCGTTCTGCCAGGAACAATGGTGGAGACGGTGGTCACACAAACCGGGAAGGAAAACGCTATGCCTTTAGCCGTTTGGTAAAGACTTCGTTAAAAACCGGGACCGCTGAAAAGGCATTGGGCCAACCGGCATAGAACGCCAGTTGAGTGAGCATTTCAGAGGTCTCTGACTGCTTCCAGCCGCTCGACATTCTTGCCTTCCACAGACGCCTGGATAGCCATATGGGTCATACCGGTGCTGGCCGTTGCTCCGTGCCAATGCTTTACACCTGGCGGGGTGCAGATGACATCCTCTGGACTGATCACCATTCCTGACAATGTTCTTTGGAGGGCCTGCGGAGTTTTCAGCGTGGGCGGTAACCGATGCAATGAGCATCGCTAGCGGCGATAAGGCGACGAACATTCTCATCAGTAGCTCCTGCTTGCGTGGTGGTCTCCAGCAAGTTAGTTCATGGGCCACCTACCGACTACCGCTGAAAATCACATGAACCAATGAGCCTTTCTCAGTCATAAAAAACAGCACAGAGCCGATGGTTTTACGTCTTTTCGGCGGGCCTGGGCTCACACTTGTGAGCGGCGCTCATAAGATCATCCATATTGAGCCTGTATTCGCTTAGGGGCCAGCATAGTTACAGTGGAAAATAGTGTGATTTTAGAGATGGGAACCCGACGATGGAGGCACTTGAATTCCACCATGAATGATATGAATGCTACTGCCCCGGAGCACCGTGCGATCAGCAAGGAGACGGAGGTTAACGACCAGAACCACGGCCTGCGGATATTGCTAATCCTCAGCATGCTGATGGCGTTTGCCTCAATTTCAACCGACCTTTATCTGCCCGCAATGCCAGTGATGGCTGCTGCGTTACACGTCAGTGGAGGCACGTTGGAATTTACCGTTACGGGTTATCTGATTGGATTCGGTTCTGGACAGTTGTTCTGGGGCCCGTTCAGTGATCGGTTTGGTCGCAAAATGCCGGTGGCCATTGGGTTGATACTATTCATTATCGGCTCGGCAGGTTGTGCCATGGCGGCAGACGGCACGCAGATCATTGGGTGGAGAATCGTGCAGGCACTGGGAGCATGTGCAAACGTGGTGCTGGCACGGGCCATGGTGCGAGACCTGTATCAAGGTCGTAAGGCTGCTCAAAAGATGTCGACGTTGATGACGATCATGGCCATTGCCCCTCTAGTCGGTCCGACAGTGGGTGGCCAAATTCTTAGGTTTGGTTCGTGGCAAGCCATTTTCTGGACCTTGGTCCTGATTGCGTTGGCGACCCTTGTGAGCCTGCTGCTATTGCCTGAGACGCTACCCAAGGCCCGCCGCAGTCCAGCATCGCTGAAAGAAATCATGGCTCGCTACGGCGGTTTTCTTCGTGATGGCCGATTTGTTGGTTACACGGCTACGGGCGCATTTTTCTACGCCGGAACTTTTGCCTATATCGCAGCCTCACCTTTTGCCTACATCACCTATCACCATGTATCCGCGCAGGTGTATGGACTGCTTTTCGCCGCGGGCATCGTAGGCATGATGGTGACAGCGCAAATCAATGCCCGACTTCTCAACCGCTACGACACCCAGGTGATGATGACAGTGGGTGCGCTCATGTCTGCATGTGCGGGGCTACTCTTGGCCATCAACACTTGGGCGAACTGGGGTGGGTTGCCGATGATGATGTGCGCTTGCCTCCTGTTCGTTTCTGCCACCGGGCTCGTATTGGCCAATTCAATTGGCGGGGCACTGAACTGTTTCCCGCATGCCAGTGGCTCTGCTTCCGCACTCGTTGGCGCATTTCAATACGGTTCTGCCATGTTGGGGTCGGCATTGGTGGCGGTGTTTTCCGATGACACTCCTTGGCCTCTGGGCTGGGTATTAGCGGTCTGCGGGATTGGATGTTTGCTTTGTGCCATTTGGGTCCGAAAAGCTGAGCGCTCTAATTAAAGGTTGATTCTAATGAGCGACAAAAAAGTATGGTTTGTAACGGGTGCATCTAAAGGCCTTGGCTTGAGTGCGACATGCTGTCTCTATGGGAGCGGTCGTGCCCGCGAAGCCGGCATCGTGTTGGAGGGTAGGCGATGCAAACCGCCAACTTCGGGTGTGCGTTGCAGTCCCGGTTGAACCGGTCGGGTCGAAGCGGGCACCGGCGATTTCCAGCGCGGCCCAGCCACCGAGTGAATGACCGATTACGGCAATCCGGTGGTTCTCGACCGCGCCAAATTGCTTCGGTTGAGCCAGCACCGCATCGATCGCGCAGCTCAGGTCAGCAGGGCGTTTCCATCCCGCTGCCAACTTCGGCAAAAGGTTGTGAACGGCCAATCAAACCGATAAAGTTCTAACCGTCGAAAGAGTGCTGGCCGGATGGTAGCCCGGTCACCGTTCCACGGAACGGCAACTCCTCCCCCCTGGGTATCCGCGACACCTAGCCCGGCTTGCCGGTTGCGAAGGTGTGCCCGCTGATTCCCTCATAAATCGTCGGCGCCCCTTCTCTATCAATATACGGAAGGACACACGACGATGAAGCTCACAGGTAACACCATCCTCATTACTGGCGGCGCAACAGGCATAGGCTTGGCGCTTGCCAAGCGTTTCTCGAACGAAGGCAATCAGGTCATCATCTGCGGCCGCAGCGAGGCCACCTTGCGAAAGGCGAAGGCCGAAGCGCCGGCGCTGATCACGTACAGCTGCGACGTGGCCAATGCGACAAATCGCCGTGCAATGACTCAGTGGTTGAAGGCCAACCATCCGGCGCTGAATGTCTTGATCAACAATGCTGGCATCCAAGCACATCGCGACTTTACGACCGATCCCGCAATGGGCAGCCTGGATCAGGAAGTGGCGATCAACTTCACCGCCCCCATCCACCTGATCGCCGAATTGCTGCCTATGCTCAGGCAGCAGGCCCTGGCCTATGTCGTCAATGTCAGCTCGGGTTTGGCCTTCTCTCCAATGGCCGACGTGCCGGTTTACAGCGCGACCAAGGCCGCGGTTCACTCCTTCACGCTTAGCCTGCGCCACCAACTTAAGAAGACAAGCGTCCGGGTTATCGAGATCGTTCCGCCGATAGTCGATACCGGCCTTGGCGATGGCGCCCGCAGCGAAGGCACTATCAATCGCATGAGGGTCACGCCTGAAGACTTTGCCAAGGAAACGCTTGCACAGCTTGCCGAAGGCAAAGAGGAAATATTGGTGGGTATTTCGGCCAAGACACGCGAGTTGGGAGAGGCCCTGTTCGAACGAATGAACAGCCGCGACTGAATCGCACACAAGGTGGCCGTGACCGATCACGGCCACTTTTGCGCCCCATATCCGGGCACGACTCGTGCTGGCCCCCATAATGAAATCGATGAACGAACGTGGAGAGCATGCACATGACAATCCTTGTCGTCGGTGCCGCAGGCGAGACCGCAGGGTTGATCGTTCCTGCCCTTGCAGACGATACTCGGTCGTGAACCGCGCACGTTGCAGGCATATTGTGAGGAACTGGCGGGTCAATAGAGAATCAGGCGCGTCCCGTCGGCAGGCATCTGCCGACGGTGTCTCGTGCCTGGCGTGCACCTCAGCCTTACGGCGCGAGCGACCCCGAAAAATCGGGGCTTGTTACACACCCTTGTTGAGCCGTAGCCAACTCCACGTCCTCCGTCAGGCTGCCGCCTTCAATTGAGCGACAACAGCTTCCCCTACGCCACGCGCCGAGGCCGGGTTCTGTCCGGTGACCAGGCGACCATCCGTGACCACCTTCTCCGACCAGTTGGGGGCGGGCTGATGCAGCGCGCCGCGTTCCTTCAAGGTACTCGCCAGCAGGTACGGAACAACTTGGGTGTACTTAACCTCGGCCTCTTCCTCATCGGTGAAAGAAGCAAGCTTCTTACCGGCGACAAGGTAGCTGCCATCTGACAAGGTCGCGTTCACCAATGCCGCCGGGCCATGGCAGACGGCCGAGACGATCCCGCCAGCCTCCCAAATCTCGCGGATGACCTCTTGCACGGCTTCGCTGTCGGCGAAATCCCACATCGTACCGTGGCCGCCTGCGAAGAAAACGGCTGAGTAACGCAATGGGTCGAGGTCGCCAAGCACCAACGAGTGGGCGAGCGCGTCGCGAAAACTCTTGTCCTTCCAATAGTGGGCATTGGCCGGGTCGGACAGGTCGAAGAAATCGATCGGCGGGTGCCCACCACGGATGGAGGCGATCTCGACCGGAATGCCGGCGGCCTCGAAGACTTCCAGCGGATGGGTTAGTTCTACCATGGCAAAACCAGTGGGCTCGCCGCTGTCGCCACGGATGGGATGGCTGGTCACCACGCACAGGATGGGTTTCGTCGCGCTTATCATATTTTCAACTCCTCAGGATTTGATCGAGGCCATATCGATGACGAAGCGGTACTTCACATCGCTCTTCAACATGCGCTCGTATGCCTCATTAACCTTCTGGATGGGGATGATCTCGACGTCCGAGACAATTCCGTGCTCACCGCAGAAATTGAGCATCTGCTGGGTTTCGGGGACGCCCCCGATGAACGAACCGGTGATCACGCGACGGCCACGCACGACGGCACCCGCATTGACAGGGGTACTCAATGGCGCCATATAGCCGACGAGCACGAGTGCGCCCTCCAACGTCAGCGTCGACAGGTAGGGATTGATGTCATGGTCATATGGGACGGTGTCTATGATCACGTCGAAGCGACCGGCGACGGCCTTCATTTGCTCCACATCACTTGAGAGCACGACGTGGTCCGCCCCCAAACGAAAAGCGTCTTCTTCCTTGCCTGTAGAGCGCGTGAAGAGACTGACGTCCGCCCCCAGGGCCTTGGCAAGCTTGAGGGCCATATGGCCGAGCCCGCCGAGCCCGATCACCGCAACCTTGCTGCCCTTACCAACGTTCCAGTGGAGCAGCGGCGACCATGTGGTGATACCTGCACATAGCAGCGGCGCAGCACCCGCCGGATCGAGGCCGTCGGGCAACGAGAGAACAAACTTTTCGCGAACAACGATCGAGTCGGAGTAGCCACCATAAGTGACGCTATGATCGTTACGATCAATGCTGTTGTAGGTGAAGGTAGCTCCCTCCAGACAATCCTGCTCCCAGCCTTTGCGACAAGGCTCGCAGTGTTGGCAGGAATCAACCATGCAACCTACGCCGACCATGTCGCCTGCCTTGAACTTGGAAACACCGGCTCCGGCCTGCCGCACACGACCGATGATCTCGTGGCCGGGGACAATCGGGTACGTGGTGAAACCACCGTGATTCTGGGCCAGGTGCAAATCAGTATGGCAAACGCCGCAGTAGAGAATATCGATAACGACATCGTCCTCTCGCGCAGGTCGCCTTTCGAAAGTAACGCGTTCCAGGGGGCTGCTAGCTGATTGAGCGGCAAATCCGAATGCATTCATATAAAGGCGTACTCCATTGTTTATCGCGCCGGACTTCTCGTTCCTGTCCCATGCAGTGGGTGAAACAGCTGAGCGTCCACCACTCAGCCGCTGAAGTTATTCCGCAATAGAGGCAGGACTTAATCGTTGCTTGCAGC
Organism: Pseudomonas gingeri; assembly: GCF_013386165.1. Classification (GTDB taxonomy): domain Bacteria; phylum Pseudomonadota; class Gammaproteobacteria; order Pseudomonadales; family Pseudomonadaceae; genus Aquipseudomonas; species Aquipseudomonas gingeri_C. Next base: position 205,255 of record NZ_JACAOS010000012.1, read on the forward strand.
GAACAGCGCTTCCCAACCGGTAAAAGGGCCTATCGGGATAATCTCCCAACCGATCAGATTAGCCTTGGCAAGTGGAAACTTGTCTAGTGCAGCCTTGGCGTCTTCGATCGTCTCGGCTTCAGCGAAAATAGCCACGCCTGGACGATCCTGGCGAAAGTAAATGTCGCGAATGATTCCGCCTTTGTACAACTGCCAGGCGTGCCGGACTTCGTCTAGCATGTGCGGCGCGTATTGATCCATCGTCGCGTCCGGTTGTGGTACGTCGAGACAAAGAAATTTCATGGTCAGACCCCTTGGGAAGGCATGTGGGCAAACGCTAGTTGGGTAGAAGGCGGGCTGCAGTCAGCGCCACGCGCTTGCCCAGGTAGGCTGCGGTGTCGAGATCGCTGCGAATCGGTGTAAGGTCGGCGCCTTGGTCATTGTTCGACTGGGTCATAACCCCCAACCAACTGCCGTGGCGATTGAGGTCGTTCTCGCTGCCGGTGCTGCTGCTGTTGCCAGGCATTAGGTCTAGACCCACCCAGAGCATTCCGTGCTGGGCGGCGAACAGCGCCATAGAAACCAGAGCGTTCAACTTGTCGCCATGCTGCGCACCGGAATTGGTGAAGCCCGCCGCGAGTTTGTTGCGCCATTTGAGTTCGAGCCACGCAGTCTTGGTGGAGTCCTCAAAGAACTGTTTGAAGCGGGCGCTGATCATGCCGTTGTAGGTCGGGGATCCGAAGATGATCGCGTCGCTCTTCTCCAGCAGCGCCCAGTCAATAGGCCCGTCGGCGACAGCAATGAGCCTGACGTCGGCCCCTTCAACTTCTTTGGCCCCTTGCGCAACAGCTTGCGCCACGCGTGCCGTATGGCCGTAACCACTGTCATACACAATTGAAATCAACATCTCTCTGCCCTTGGTTTGTTGGGACATCGCGCAAGCCCGAGATACGCAGTTCTCCTCAGGCGAGAACCCTGCTCTGGCTTGCAGAAAGGACTTGCTGCCGGGTTACTTTAAAGTAGAATTTATTTATGCATTGACGGTATTAATTCAACTCAATGCATCATTTTTTTCTACAATTGCGAGTGTTAACGTGCGAGATAGATTCGATGGCGTGCAGTTGTTCGTGGAGGTCGTCGAAGCCGGTGGCTTTGCGAAGGCCGGCGAACGGCTTTCGTTGACGCGCTCGGCGGTCGGCAAGGCGATCGCACGTCTGGAAGGACGACTTGGCGTCCAGCTCTTTCAGCGAACCACAAGAAGCCAGAGCCTGACCGAGGACGGCCAGCAGTACTTCGAGCACTGTCTGCGTGCGATCGACGAAATGCGCGCAGGCGAGACCCTGTTGGAGAACGGTCGGCGAGAAGTGGTCGGCAAGCTGCGGGTCTCTCTGCCTGTTCTGTTCGGCCGCTACTGCGTCGCGCCTATCCTGCGATCCTATGCGCGCCAACACCCCAAGCTCGAACTGGAATTGAATTTCAGCGATCGCCAGGTGGACCTGATCGCCGAGGGGTACGATCTCGCGGTCCGCAACGGCCGCTTTGGCAATAGCTCGACCCTGCGTGCGCGACGGTTGGTCAGCCAACGAAAAGTGCTATGTGCCTCGCCGCACTATTTGGCGGCACGGGGCGAGCCCAGCTCGCTCGTCGACCTCACTGACCATGATCGGCTTCCATACTGGCGCAACGATCACGGTATGGTCTGGCAGCTTCCCGATGCGACGGGTGTACTTGTTGACGTCCCGGTCACCTCGCGCCTGCGTTTCGACGACCTGGAGGTGATCGCGGATGCTGCCGCCGAGGGCATGGGCCTAGCCTGGCTTCCCTATTGGCTTATACGGCAGCGGATGCAGCAAGGTGAACTCGTCGAAATATGGGGCGATCGGCCGATCGCCGCTATGGAGTGCTATGCGGCCTGGCCCGCCGCTCATTATCTTCCACTCCGATCGCGTCTTGCGATCGACCTGCTTGCCATGGAACTGGAGAACTATCCGGGAGCCTGAGTCCGTCGCGCCCGTGGTGGAAGTTCACATGCGAACGACACCGGACATCCATACTCATCAACCAAGGGAGAGACCACATGGCAGACAACAAAAATCGACTGACAGCCGCAGTGCCTGCCGTCAGCATGGCCTGCGGCATCTGAGCCTCAGCCGACTCATAGCAAACCCCCCGCCTATTGACGGTGCTCGGTGCGGGGTAGGATGCGATGGCCACTGAAAACAATGCACCCATCATGCGAATCTTCGAGTTCGCTCTGCTTCCCAGCGACCTCCAGCCTTCCAATTCAATCCATTGTAATGACAAGCCGTCCGGTGACATGACCTTGCGCGCTGAGTTCGTGCGCAGCGCCAACTTCATTGAGTGTAAAAGTGCGCGCTACGGGCAGAGTGAATGCACCGGCGACAAACAACGTTGCTGCGCGCACCAGGGCGGGCGTAGAGTTTTTCTCTTCAAACAGAGTCCTGACTCCATATTCCGGCGCATGGAAGTCAGAGATTGACACGACCTTTAAGGGGGTGCCGGTGATCGCCACCAAATCGGGTATGACCCCGGATCCGGCAACATCGGCCGCTGCCTGTACCCCGCCCGAAACCAGCACCGCAACCCGTTCGACAAGGCCGGGACCATAGGTCGTCGGAATCGCACCCAACGATTGCAGATAAGCATGTTTTGGAGCACTGGCGGTACCGATCGTTCGAATACCAGAGGCCTTGGCCAACTGGATCAAAGCAGACCCTACGCCACCGGCTGCACCGCTTACCAGCAGTGTTTCGCCTGATTTTACATCAAGTTCATCGATGATCCGGGTCGCCGTCTCGACCGCCACCGGGAAGCCCGCTGCCTCCTCAAACGAGAGGGTTTCGGGCTTCTGAGCCCACTCGTGGAGGATCGCGTATTCGGCCAGGGTGGCATTTCCTTTGCCAAATACGGCGTCGCCTACCGACACGCCCGTTACGTCTTTGCCAATGGCCTCGACAATGCCCGCCGCGTCGATACCGATCCCGGCAGGGAGCGTTAGCGGCATGAATTCACGCATGTATCCAGCCCGAATTTTCCAGTCGATCGGATTGATACCGGCTGCCTTAACCGCAATCCGTATCTGACCTGCGCCGGGCGTTGGTTGATCGATGTCTTCGAGTGTTAAGACCTCTGGCCCACCGTATTCATAAAAACGTACTGCTTTCATTTGGTAACTCCTTGCCAGATGCTGGGTGAAATGCTGATGCTCAACTGATCCAGATATGATGTACAGTCATCAAAAAATGGACATATCGTCTCAATATCGGAACAGCGAATGAATCTCAGCGCGCTAGCCCATTTCAATCTCGTTGCCACTCACGGTGGGTTTGGTCGGGCGAGCCGCGCGAGTGGGTATCCGAAGGCAACGCTGTCGCGCCAGGTACGAGCTTTGGAGGAGTACTTGGAAACTCGCCTCATAGAGCGTGGCGGCAGAGAACTACGTCTGACTCCTGAAGGCGCAATCCTGCACGCACGCACCGTTGATCCCTTCGGCGAAATCATGCAGGCGGCAAAAGAACTGAAAGCTGGAATCGGCCAGCCGCGTGGCGTACTGCGCGTTAGTGCGCCGCTATTATTTGCTCACGTCTCGGTGGGTCGATTAAGCGCGGCCTTCCATGCTGCATATCCTGATGTACTACTCGACGTCACTGCAGAGGATCGCGTTGTTGACTTGATAGGTGATGGCTACGACGTCGTGGTGCGCTTCAATCCACGGCCGGACGAAACGCTGGTCGGCCGCAAGTTTTTGAGCGATCAACTCGTGCTTGTCGCGCCACCACACCTATGCCGCCCGCCGCCCGCCAATACACCGTCAAAATTACCGGCGGTCGTTCGTGTGGGTCGCACAGACGTTGCTCCTTGGACCATCGTCGACGCCGAGGGTTGTGTACGCACCTATCTCCCGCAGCCCGTGCTGTGCTTATCGACGCCTTTGCTGGTGCGTGATGCGGTACTTGCGGGCGCCGGCGCCGCCCTCGTGCCTCGATCTGCCGTCGCCGAAGAACTTGCTTCAGGTCGTTTGATCGAGTGGGGGGCTGCACAGGCCCCTGCTATTGAGGGCTGGGTGCTGCATGCTTCACGTCGTCTCGTCAGCCCTAAAGTGAGTGCTTTCGTCGCGTTTCTTTGCACGCATTTCGCCAACTAGGCGGATGCTCCTGTGCTGAACGATGACGTTCACATCTCAAGGCCAGAGAGGTGTTGTGGCTCAACTGGGCTGGGTTTCTTATCTGGGTCTGAGCAGGTGTCAGGCAATCGCCTGAGGGGGAGGCTGACACGGCTGTAGCGTTTCATACTCAAATGAACGGGAAGCCTCACTTCCCGTTCTTTGATCATGGGTGTGCGGTCAACCGTTGACGCTGACGGCCTGCCTATCCAGCACCGAGTCCATCCTCAGTTGCGCCAGCTCAATCAGGTGCACCACACCCATCGCCACCTGGCGATTCGAGCCTGTTTGGTTGTCTGCGTTTTCATAGGCTGTTGCAGCGGCGGATTTCAGAATGGAGTAGACGTTGACGAGGGCGTCTTCCTGATTCAGGGGTTCATTCAGAGGATCATGCCGCGCGATGGCAGGGGGTGGTTTCGAGCCTGCGTCTGGACCAAGGTTGTAGTGAGACAAAGCCCGGTCGACGATGCGAGGGTCGATAGATTCGACGTTGGGCGTTGCCGGTGGGTTGGGGGTTACTTTGAACATAATTATGCACTTCCAATGTTAAGTGGAACTGCCAGATATCGCGACTAAACGAAGGGGTGGCAGCTGTACGCAGGTTAGTCGACCGGAACATTGGGAACCCGGCGCGCCCGAAAGCGCCCTGCGCACAGCCACCATAAAGAGGGGCATGAAAAAACGTGCCCAACTGGAGGGTGATGCTTGTGCGCCCAATGTGAAGATACCGGGCGACTAAACCCGATCACTGATGAGCAGTGACGAGTCAAAGCCTAGCGGTGGAATCAGGCGCAAACAAGCGGTCAGGATTTTCTAGGAAATTTCACTCAAGGGAAAGAGAGTTCTCTTGCGGGTCGCTGAAATGGCAGGCTTCCGTGAGGGCTGCGAGTGCAATGGGCCGTATGGTCGACTCCACGTAGGGTCGTCTGTAGCTCACCAAAAGAACCTGGGTGGCGCCGTCGTGATAGAGGCCTATATGCTTGGAGAATTCATATGTAGGGACAGTGTTGATGTGGAAGTTTTGGCTGAAAGGACTCACTCGTAATCGTCAAGATGCTGTTGTGGCTAAGCCCAATGTCCCCCTACCGCCAGAGCAGGCGCCTCCACTCCCCACGACAGACTGGCAGGTACTGGTTAGCAGTTGGGATGGTTTCCGCCGTGAGTCCGGGCTGCAGGCGATCAGATCATCCCAGTCGACGATACGGTTGGCCGCTGTCCTCGAGCGTCTCAACGATTGGGTGCCTCAAGTCCGTGTCGCAGCGGTGGCGGCGCTTGATGACTATTTGACGCCGCAGCATGCCGAGTCGCTCATTGCGCAAATGCCCGCCATCATGGCGTTAGGAAACCGAAAGCGCGCCGATCACACCCCGACGATCAGGAAGCTTGAAACGGCGCTGGCGATGAAAGAGTGCCTCGCTCACTGCAATGAGGCCTTCTGGGCGAGCCGAGGCGCTTCGGCTCGATTCCTCTTCAATGTCTTGGTTCAAACCAAGGTGGAGGATGATCTCACCCTGTTTCTGGTCGAGACCATGCGCCACCCGGATCTGGCGGCTCGGCAGATGGCGATCGCCAAAACTCAGGACCTTGCCGAAGGACCTGCACAAAGGGTCATTGCGATCGGGTTGAACAACGCAAGCGGTATCCTCAGGACCCAAGCGTTCCGTGCGGCAATGCGATTTCAGAATGGCCGTATTCGCTTAATTCAGCAGTTTCTGACAGACCCGTCGCCGGCGGCAAGGTCTGCCGCACTGTGGGCTGCCAGTCAGCACGGCGTTGATCCTTCCCAGACTCTTCTCGAGCGGTTGGCCGGTGACATGCCAGTCTCCAAAGCACAATGGCTGGGGGGGCTGGGTCTTGCGCAAAACCTGAGTGTGCGAGTACCTGAGCAGTGGGTCCGCCCTGGGATAAACCAACGTTGTGGCGCCGTTCGTTCGCTGGTACTGGCCATTGAGGGCAGCCACAGGCCGGAGCTTCTGGTGGCGGGGCTCAATGACCCGTCCCAATGCGTATTCGATGTAGCCGTCAAAGGGGCTCATTTACTGGTGTGGCGCGATTCCAGGCTTGAGCGCGAGTGGGAGACACTGCAACCGGCTCGCAGGCGAGCTCTTCACAGGGTTATGCCCACGTGGGGCCAGGTGCAATTTCTGCTGGTGCAGTTCCAGAAGCAGGCCAATGCGAGTTATTGGCTTGAGCAAATACGCCTCTGGATTGAGGCGCACTACATGATCTTTGACCCGATCACCCCGAAGAGTGAGCGCCAGCAGACTATTCAGCACCTGACTGAACTGGAAGCGACAAACGCATTGCCCGTCGGATCGCTCGCTCGGCTGGTATGACTGGGGGATGTTCAACAGCTTCTGGTGCCGGTAGTCATTGGCGTGAGTCGCCGCTCGGCAAGGGCATCAATCGGCCAACAGCTGAAATACCCTAAAATCATCTTTTTGAGTGCTAATGATGCGTGTCTATAGTGTCCACTTCGTCATCAAGATAGAAGACCGCTGGCTTGCGAAGCAACCTCCATTCGAAACACAGCGGACTGTAGTCAGGTATTTTCTGAATGCATCGCTGTTCGTTGCATCTGATAGAGACCTGGCTTATGAAAAGGCACTAGGTATGATCGATGGTCTAGGCGATGTTAACCATGACGGTCCAGGGGACCGAATGGATATGTCATGTGTAGGTATCTATGAAATGGAAGACATCGCGGCTTTAGTCGACTTGCAGAGCGAGCTTGCATCTACTTATGGATTAGATACCGGGGTTGCGTGGCCTCTAGGGGAGATGCCACCGATTAAAAGTCGCGATGAGCTAGAACTCTTTCGAGCTCCGCCTTGTGTGGGTAGATGAATCATCCCCACTTGTGTAGAAACCTCGAAGGGCTGCTTTTGGCCGATTCTGTTGAAAAAGTCGGATTTACCGCTCGCCTGAACTCAGGCACGACCATCGCCTAAGAACCGACTCACCACATTGAGTGGTTTCTCTGTTGGTGCTGACCCAGGACTGACCCAGTTGCCGATGCAAGACTGCCCCATCTCCAAACCTGCAAAACATCCAGCGCAGACAATGATTGACTAGGAGTCAGACTGGGTCAGTGAATTCTCGGCAACTGGGTTAACTAGGCATCGGCGCCAACACAATGGCACCGATTTGTCTTCGGTCACTCAGGAGCGTCTGGATGAGATTACTGACCTGTTGAATACTCGGCCTCGCCAGACACTGGGATGGAAGTTTCCTGTGGAGATATTGACGGATCACTTGCAGCTGCTGGCGACAAACCGGCTAAATACAGTTAACTGACTGTTGCACTTGAAACCTGAGGCCGCCCAGCTTTAATAATGAAAAAAAATATGTGGACAACCAGTTTGGAATCATCTGGCCATGGCCTAGAGCATTTTAGTTAAACAACGGCATGATTCATCGACCTTGCGTGCGATAAAACCATTCATTTTTCTGCCTATACCTTTTAGGCATTACCAAGGACACTCGTTTGTATTTGAGAGGTTGGAGACTTTTATCTAACGTGCGCATCTAAGGCAATGAACCCATGCCATAACCGCACGAGGGCAAGATGAACCTGATACCCCAGATCGAAGCAGATAGCGCCGGCATCTGCCGCATACGCCACGATATCCATGCGCACCCCGAACTCGGGTATGAAGTGCATCGAACCGCGAAACTGGTCGCGTTAACTCTCGAGAAATGGAACATCGAAGTCACCCGCAATGTTGGGGGAACCGGTGTAGTTGGTACCCTGCGGGGCTCGCTAGAAGGCGCTTCGCGTGCCCGGTCCATTGGCTTGCGCGCCGACATGGACGCGCTGCCGATCCAGGAAATCAATACCATTGCCCACGCCTCCCGCAACGCCGGTGTTATGCATGCGTGCGGCCATGACGGTCATACCGCGATGTTGCTCGGTGCGGCGCAATACCTCGCGGCGAATCGGCAATTTCATGGCACGGTGCAGTTCATTTTCCAGCCCGCCGAAGAGGGTGGCGCAGGCGCCAAAGCTATGCTCGACGAAGGGCTGCTCGAACGCTTTCCGATCGATGCGGTGTTTGGCGTTCATAACTGGCCCGGAATGCCAGCCAACACTATGGCTACCCGCGGCGGGGCTTTGATGGCTTCAAGCAACCGGTTCCGTATCGATATCGATGGAGTCGGCGCTCACGCTGCCATGCCGCATAAGGGGCATGACCCGTTGCTGGCCGGCGCGCAGATCGTAACCGCGCTACAAGCGATCCTGACCAGAAGTAAGCGGCCAATTGATCCTGCTGTTCTTTCCGTTACCCAGTTCCACGCTGGAAGCTCGGATAATGTGATTGACCAAGGCGTTTGGCTGAGCGGTACGGTGCGCACATTTGATGATCAAGTAACCGACTTGATTGAACGGCGCATGCAAGAAATAGCCACCGGCCTGGCGACGGCTTTTGGCTGTACTGCTCGGCTTAGCTTCATCCGCGTTTATCCACCAACGATCAACGACGCCAGCCAGTCTGCATTCGCTGCCAATGTAGCGCGGGAGGTGCTCGGCGCGGATAAGGTCATAGGGGAAATCGAGCCGGTCATGCCTTCGGAAGACTTCTCTTTTCTGCTACAGAAGGTGCCGGGTTGCTATGCCTTTCTGGGCAACGGAAGCGGCGAGCATCGTGGCCAAGAGCACGGCAACGGGCCTTGCGAACTGCACAACGCCAGTTTCGATTTCAATGACGAATTGCTCCCGGTAGGTGCCACCTACTTCGTACGTCTCGTGCAGGCTTTTCTGGACCAACCAGGTTAGATTGCGCCGGCAGCTATTTTGAAGTGTTCGACCAGGCGCATTAGCGCCGGGTCGTCCGAATCACTGCGCCAAACGAACTCGACGGGATAGAGTCCCGTAAGATCAGGGTGCGGCAACAGCACCACATCGTTGGGGCAATTGAACTGTGAAGAATCCGGCACAATTGAATAACCCATGCCAGCTGCCACCAGGCCCAACACCGTACTGATATCCGCTCCCAGGTGAACCAGTTGCGGGGATAGGCCAGCGACATGGCAGCTGTGAATCAAAAAATCGTAATAGCTCGGCGCCTGATCCCGGGAGAACCAGACGCACTGCTGGTATTGAAGGTCGGCCAGGTGCGTAGGCGGACTCAAATGCAACTCGCTGCCACGAGGCACCGCCAGTACAAGTCGGCAATAGAACATCGCCAGCCCGGAAAATGCCGGATCTTTCGGATCACGCCAAGCCAGAAAACCACCATCCTGTGTGCCTTCGGCTATCTTCACTTGTTGACGCGCCGAAAGAGCTGGCTCCAGCATGAGGGTTATATCGGGATGCTCTCGTTTGAACTCGCGCAATGGCTGAAGGGCTGATGGGTGCCAACTGTAATTGGGTGCGATACCGATACGCAGTGCGCCAGACTGGCCATTGGCGATTCGGGTAATACGCTCACGTGCTCTTTGCAGGTCAGATAGGATGGCTTGAGCATCACGAATGAAGTGCTGGCCAGCCAGGGTCAGCTCTACGCCCTTGGAGCTTCGTCGGAATAGATCCACGCCCAACGTTTGTTCCAGATCGCGAATCTGTCGACTAAGCGCTGGCTGGACGATATGCAAATGACGTGCGGCCTCAGCCACACTTCGATGCTCTGCAACGGCTACAAAATAGCGCAAATGACGTAGTTCCATATGGATCACCCTGGGAAAATTTAAATATGAAAAATTCGTGAAGGAAGCTACTCAGCCAACACGCCCGCATTTGGTGCTTGCTACGATTAAGTGCACCACTGAACATCGCGCAAGACTAATTAGTTTTGGTATGCCTGGCAAGTATAGGGTAGGGATGTCAATAGTATTTGCTCAGTAACAATTGCTTGCCTACATTCAGGATCAGAAAAACGGGTGAAATAATGGAATATTTTGTGCTGAATGATTTTTTAAAATGATTGGCACATTTCAAGGAGCGTTCATGGATTCAGTAGCCGATACGCTCGAACAGCAGTCTGCACCAGACTATCTGCGCCGCGCCGCAACGGCGGCGACGGTGGGCAATGTGCTGGAGATTTATGACTTCATCGCCTTCGGAATTTTTGCAATTCCCATCTCAAAAGTGTTCTTTCCCGCTGTGTCCGAACTCAACGCCATACTGTTGACCATGGGCACCTTTGCAGCCGGCTTTCTCGCTAGACCGCTCGGAGCGTTGGTACTGGGGCGGTATGCCGATAGGGTCGGACGTAAAAAGGCTTTGACCCTCACGCTCTTAATGATGGCTACCGGCACAGTCGTTCCAGCCATTTGTCCGGCGTATGCAACGCTAGGCGTACTAGCCCCTATCATCATTCTTCTGGGACGCCTGCTCCAAGGGTTTTCAGCAGGAGGTGAAATAGGCGGCGTGGTGTGCATGCTGGTCGAAAACGCACCGCCACATCGACGCTTTTTCTATGCTTCGCTCCAGCAGGCAGCGCAAGGTGCAGGCGTGCTAACGGCAGGTTGCATGGGCTTGGCGCTCAATTCGGTTTTCAGTGAGCAGGAAATACTCGATGGCGCTTGGCGAATTGCCTTCGCTTTTGGCCTGCTGATCGGTCCGGTAGGCTGGTATATAAGGCGCTCAGTGCCTGAAACGATGCTGTTCAGCAAAACCTCCGCCGAGGAGCGAAACCTACCGTTGTTAGGGCAGTTCATCACCTATCGACGCTCGTTGGTCCTCGGCCTGTCGGTGATGGTGTTCTGGACCGTAGCGACTTATATTTCCAATTACTTCACAACCTATACTGTTCGGCAACTGCATCTGACCCCGGTTGACAGCTTCATTGGCCAGATCTGCTATAGCTTGGTCATGATTTGTGCCTGCCCGCTGGTGGGTCGTTTGGCTGACCGCGTGGGACCTTTCAGGCCTATGCTCTTTGGCGCAGGCTTGACTGTCATAGGTGCTTATCCCTTGTTCTACGTCCTCACCAAATACCCTAGCTTGCCAACACTGGTTGCTGCACAAATGGTCATTGCCTTGCTACTCGCATGCCACGCAGCGTGCGCCTCCACGGTCTTAAGCAACTTGTACCCCACAGCCTTTCGGGCAACGGGTGTAGGCTTCTCCTATGCGTTGGGAGTTTCTGTGTTCGGTGGATTCACGCCTCTTATCGTCACCGCTCTACTCGGCAAGACCGGCGACAATATGGTGGTGTCCTACTATCTAAGCGCCGCAGCATTGATCACTTGCACGGGCCTCTTCTTATTACGTAAGACTGGCTTTGCTCATAACATCCCTCGGATCTGAAACTGTACGCTCATCCAGCGAGGCCTTATAAGGGGTCGCTGGTGTAGTCAGAATTAGTGAAACTACTATAAGGCGTGTTTCATGGAGTAACTTCTATGTGTTCTGTGAAGGCAGATAATTACGCAGATATTTTTTCTGATATTAATTCTTTGTTGGACTTTGCGCGCGCCATTTGGCTAGGCGAATGCATATTATATGCGTAAGAGGTGTTATCTCGATAAAGTAAAATCGACGACGAATAGAAGAGTTAATCTTTGCGAAAATAATAAGCACCATGGGAGTAATGTTGAGCAAGAAGAGTTAAATGAATTGGTTGTGCTTGTGGAATCTTAAAAGCAGTTTAGTGCTCTTCTGGCTTATAGAGAGGTGGTACCTTTAGATATAATCTCTAGGGTTAGCCATTTTTACAGAGTTATTCGCATTGAAGAGATACTGAAAAAATATCAGATTCCCGTGCGAGCCGTGAGCTCGGCGTGTTTTGCCATCTCGCTGCCTTGATCATGGGTCATGGTTTTCAGAAGCGCCGGAGCCATTCTCGAGAGTTCCCTCGTCATGGCTTCAAGGGCGGCATCGGCCATCGCCAATACGATTCCAAATGTTATGTTTGGCTATCGAGTACGATGCTCATTGATATATATCATGTTGGAGCAAAATTTATGAATACAATCTATGATGTAATTGTAGTTGGGTCAGGCAATGCTGGCATGAGCGCGGCGCTCGCGGCATTAGAAATTACCGAGCGTGTTCTTGTGATCGAGAAAGCCAGCTTCGAGGATGCGTCCGGTAACACTGCCTATTCGGCTGGGTCGATGCGGTGCACGATAGATAACACCGCTTCCATAAACCAGTTGATCGATGGATATGCCGATCCGAGACTTTCAGTTACGCGATTCCCGATTTACACACGCGATGATTTTCTTGCAGACTTAACTCAGTACAACAACGGTTCGCCACCGACTTCCAATCAGCTCAAGCTCGTCGACGCTTCGTACGAAGCGCTACTTTGGCTGCGTTCGAAGGGGGTTCTTTTTGAGCCAAATTACGATGCTCAAGCTACAAAAACTGAGGGCGGATATTCTTTTTGGGGAGGCTCTATCTTTCGCTGTGTTGGTGAAGGTTTGGGATTAGCTGAGTCTCAACGCCTCGCATTTTTGGAAAAGGGTGGGGCAGTGCGTTATTCATGTTCTGCACAGCATCTCGTTATCGTTGACGGTCGGATAACGGGAATTCGAGTCAAAAATAGTGATGAAAGCGAAAGCGTTTTGAAGGCACATTCGATAATTTTGGCTTCAGGTGGCTTTGGAGCTAACAAAGAAATGCTTTCTCAGTTTGTTGGAGCGGATGTCAGCAATGCTTTGGTACGCGGTACCAGGCACAACACTGGCGACGGACTAAGGATAGCATTTAAGGCTGGCGCTAATCCCTTCGGTATTTATGAAGGATGCCATATAGTGCCAACAGGAATTACCGTAGAGAATGGGTCGTTCGAAGGTCTCTCTAAGAAACAACGCTTAAGAGCTAGAAAGGTTTGCTATCATTTAGGCGTGATGCTGAACAAAGAGGGGCGCCGGTTTGTCAACGAAGGTGCCGACTTTCGCAATAGCACGTATGCTCAATATGGTCGCGATATAATGCTCCAGAGCGACAGTGTCGCTTACCAATTTTTTGATGCTAAGAGTATACCGCATCTATATGATGAATATAATTTATCCAAAATTGATTACTTCGAAAGTGAGTCCCTGGACGATCTAATAAGTCAAATTAATAATATTGATGCCGAAATTGCATTGAAAACTATTTCTGAATTTAATGCATCGGTCGATGACGCTGTGGTCTTCGATCCAAGCGTGAAAGACGGGAAAGGTGCGCGCGGGTTGACCCCGCCACGGACCAATTGGGCTCAATGTTTAGATACACCGCCATTCAGAGCGTATCCTGTTACTGGAGGGATTACCTTCACATACGGCGGCATTGAGATCAACGCAGATGGTGCGGTTGTTAATCGAGACGGCGCTATAATTCCGAGACTTTTCGCCTGCGGTGAGATCGTCGGTGGCGTTTTTTTCAATGGATACCCAAGTGGAGCCGGCCTCACGTCAGGCACGGTTTTTGGACGCATTGCTGGTTACAGCGCGGCCAATAGTTCGAGACAAGCGCATGAAATGATGAGTTTTTGACCAAACTATTTGGTCAATTGACCGAGCATTGAATGCAGATATTTTACTAATTAGCTGGAGTTTATATGTGTAGGATTTTCGGTTATTTGACAAGTTCCAACAATTCCCTTCAATACCGAATGCAAAGTGTTTCAGAGGCTCAAAAGCACGGGGGCCCAGATGCGCAATCGTATGTGTCTTTTCCAAATTGCGGCATTGGAGCCAACCGCCTAGCGATTACTGACCCTAGCGGCGGTCGTCAGCCCTATGCGAGCATTCAAAACATTTATGTCTGTTTAAATGGCGAAATATATAACCATGATGATCTTCGGCGGGAACTCGAGCATAAAGGTTATCGCTTTGGCGATCAATGCGATGGATCAATTCTACCGGCTATGTACGTCGAATATGGCCCTTCATTCGTTGAATATCTCGATGGCATGTTCTCGATTGCTGTTCTCGATAAAAGGAGTGATAAGCCGCTTCTCATATTAGCTACTGACTGTGTTGGAATGAAACCAGTCTACTACGGTCGCTCGCCGGGTGGTGACAGTGTCGTATTCTCAACTGAGTTGCTCGCCCTCCTGCGTTTCGGCTTAAATCCAACTCGCATTCGTCACGATTTGGTGAACCAATACATGACTGTTCGAGCGATTAGCGATGGACAGACTTTCATCGAAAACGTTTCAAGCATCCCTCCTTCTACTATAGTTTCGCAGAGACAAGGTGAGCCTCTTCGCACAATGCGTTATCAATCTCGCATAGTCTATGGAGAAAGCATTCCGAAGTCACTACCTGAGGCAGGCCAGGCGCTCAAAGAACTTCTTGCTTGGGAAGTCAATCGTCTCAAAATCGCCGATGCCAATGTATGCTCAGTGAATAGCGGCGGGTTAGACTCAAGTTTAATAACAATCCTTGCGAATCACAGATCCCCGCAGCCCCTTCCATCGTTTCATGTTTCTTGTAAAGGAAACTGGCCGTTCGATGAGCGCAGTTATGCAAGGGACGTGGCTCGAATTAGTGGCGGACACCATTACGACGCCGTACTTGATCCTGATCGTATACCAGACCTTTTGCCTAAAATGGTTTACCATCTTGGGCAACCAAATGCCGCTCCGCACGCACTGAGTGCATTTTGCCTGTTTCAAGAAGTTGGCAATCGTGGTTATCGCGTAGCGCTAACTGGTGAAGGCGCCGACGAACTCTTTTGCGGTTACACGAGGATGGTTAAATCCATATCCCACGAGGGTAGTGATTGGCCCACTGCATATCTCGACGGCATGGCTCCCTGCTCGCGGGAGACGCGAGCGTCTCTTTTTAAGGCTGACTTCCTCAGATCACTATCAGATCACAACGAAAAGATTGATCGGGAGTTCACCGACGAGTTATTGTCCTTCACAGGGACGCGGGAGAAGGCTGTTAAAACTTTTGAGCAAAACCGCAACCTTTGCCATTATGTTCTGCATCGCGCGGAGCCGTTGGCTATGGCGTCAGGTGTGGAAGTAAGAATTCCATTCTGCCAGCCTCGCGTAGTCGACTTTGCGCGAAGGCTTGAAGATAATATCAACTTACGAAACGCCGCGAGAGGAAAGGCTGTTGTATACGAGGCTGCTAAGGGCGTTCTCCCGATCTCGGTAATGGATCGTCCAAAACAGCCTTTCACGCTCCCTATTACAAGTCTCATGCACAAAGGAAGCCGCCTCTATGATTTCGTAAATGAAGCAGTGAAAACTAAGCGCATGCGTGAGGATACACCGTTCGATACCGAGCGTTTGTCTAGCCTTTTAACCGAACAGGGAAGCAATCCTAGCAGAAACGCATCCTTCGCGCTTTGGGCGGCGACAGTATATTCGGTTTGGATTGATCAGGTCAGCGCCATTTGACGTATGTCATTTTCACTTAATTAAATTTTCCTTATTTGCTCGAGGTTCAACAAATGTCGACATTTTATGAGCTAAACTCCGACAAGTTTAAATTCGGATGGGAAGCGGAGGTCATGGTTACCGATCATGATTATAATCCGCTATTCGGGGATAAGATGCCGTTTGAAATTCTCCGAGACAGTGTTAACTCAATTACAAATGAGAGCGCTGATTACCTAGTGGAAAAATACACTGGATCCGGGCAGGGCCCCTATTACTTAGAAGGATACGATACAGAGACAAGTGGCAAGGTTGCGTCTCGTGTTGACGTCAAAGGGGTCGAAATTAGGACTCCGATTGATTTCTCGATTGAGCAATCCGTTCAATCCTTCGAGAGGCTCTATAACAGCTTGCAGGCAAAAGTTTCTAAAGCCGGACTTAGACTTTGCTGCCACGGAAATCACCCTTTTCAACCCGCTTACGTGGGTGAAAAAGGCGAGCGGGATCTAATCGGGTGGTCATCGGCTGAAGTGGCTATGACCACTCAGGGGCTAGCCATAAATATTAGCATGCCAGACGATCGCGAAAACGCGCTGGATAGGCTTGCTTTGGATCTGCGTTTCTCATACGCAGCACCGGTTATGGTTATCCTCGCGGCGAATACTCCATTTCGGTTGGGCGAACTGTGGACGCCTATGGGTGTGCAGGCTCACTCAGAGCGATCTTACCGTAGGACTTTCACACGCAATACAATCTACTACCGTGACGACCAACATCACAGAAAAGAAATAACCCTATTTGACGCTACCAATGATCTAAGGATGCACGCGGCCTACGCCGCGCTTAGTCTTGGAATTATTTTGTCGGATGCGGAATTCCCGATCCTACCAGACAGGTTTTCGAAGGAGAACATCCGAAGAGTAGCGCAGTTCGGTTACGACGCTGTATTAGTTGACAGAAATTTCGGAGAATTCAATCCCGCGGATGCTGTTTCGATGGTTCTTGGGGCAGCTGCCGCAGCGCTTACGCGGAACGGCTTCAACGCGGATTTACTTAATCCACTTTGGGCTCTTCGCGACCAACGGATTACGCAAGCACAGAGAACTGTCGAGCGTTATTTGCACCTTGGCTCTATACAGAATGTTCTGCGGGAAAACTCAGAACTGGTTGGCAAATAATTAATTTCATATGTCCCGGACGATTACCATACTATGTGCCTTCAATCAGGGAGGCACATACACAGCCAATGAAAAGAAGGATGCCGATGAACAGTTCGTGGGGGCCGACCCTAATAATATTGTCTGGAATTCTTTGGGGATTTTCAGCGTTTACGAAAAAATATCTTCTGCTGTATGTCGATCCACTGTTTCTTAACGTGATTAACTCGGCCTTTGTATGTATAAGCCTAGTTTCTGTTTGGTTCAGGCCATCTGAATTGTGGAACAGCTTTCGTGAAGCCCCATATCTTCTCATAGCTATGGCCTTTTTCGGAAACTCAATTGGGACGAGCATGCTCTATATTGCGATAGACCACCTGAGCCTCTCGGTTGCGAGCGTCGTCGGAAAGTTGCAGCCCGTATTTGTCATTATATGTGCTTATGTTTTCCTTAAAGAACGCCTTACGCGGACGGAGATACTCTTATCAGTTGTAAGCATTTTGGGTGCGTTCTTGGTGGCGGTGCCAGAGCCGATGAAAATCTTTGAGACTGCGCACATGACTATCATTGGTCTGCTGGCAGCGTTAGCTAGTGCGCTTGGGTGGGCTTTTAGTGGCGTTATCGGGAGGCGTCTAACTATCATGGATGCCTCGCCTTCGGCTGCTCAAATGACCTTCTTCAGGTATTTTATAGGCTCGTCGTTGCTAATACCACTAGTTGATTTCTCGAGTTATAGTTCAACTGTCGCGCAGTGGCCCTATCGGACACCTTTCCTCCCTACAGTATTCATCCTAACGTTTGTCACAGTCACCGTTCCCACATGGGCTTTTTATAAAGGCCTGAAACACGTATCGGCAAGCTATGCATCTGTGTTAGAGCTGTCCTCCCCAATCACGGCAGTTTTGCTTGGCATGATTTTTTTGAGTGAACGCTTGAACGAGTCGCAGCTTATTGGTGTTGCTTTGGTTGTATTACCCATTCTGGCGTTAGAAAATCTGCGTATGAGGCATTCCACGTAGCTGATAGAGCATTGGCTGCTAACCAGATCCCGCGGAACTGCTGCGTATCTGACAGAACTGGTGATCGTGTCCCGGGGAGTGGTGTAACTGAACCAACCGAAGGCGCCCTGAGGGTGAAAGAGGATGGTCATCGTGGTTCTTGGCTTACGTTGAGTTTGCGAAGACCAAACACTCACCAGAGAAACCACGATGACCAAGCCCACTATCGCATTGACCGGGTTGGTTGAGAAAGGTGTAGACGCTGATCTGCTCAAGCAAATGATCCAGTTCGTCGCCCAGCGGATGATGGATTTCGATGTTGAAAGCCTTTGCGGCGCTGGCTTCGATGTTAAAAACCCTGATTGTACCAACAGTCGCAACGGTTGCCGCGACCGCCTGTGGCAAACCCGTGTCGGGGAGGTTGATTTGAAGATTCCCAAACTGCGCCAAGGCAGCTACTACCCTGTCTGCAACTGCTGGATGCCTACGGTATCACCCAGGCCAAAAGCGCTGAACTAGTTGCGGCCCTCACCGGACGGCCATGCGCAGCTCGTATCGTACGATCATGGGTAAATGACCCCGAAAAGCCTAGCGCCACCCCTTGTCCGGATTGGGCCGTTGTTGCGCTCGAAAAGGCTATTGACTACATGCCGCGCGCCTTGGCGCGACGTGCCGAAGGATAAGGGCCGCTTTGGTGATTCGACCAATTACCGAACCGCTTTACCAACTGGCCGTCACCTTGGACCAACTGCAAGATCTGCAAGCCCTGCTTGAGACAACTTCGGCTGGTGAGGCAGACCCCGACGCCAAGGTGTTCCAACTGCTGCATCTGGTACGAAAAACCCGGATCGAAGCCGTCAAGTTTAAACAGCGAAACCAGGAACGCGCGGCGGATCTGCCGCCCAGGTACACCACAAGCCCAGCCGTCAAACGTTGGGCTAAGCCCGTAGGAGAGGCGTAATTTCGCGCCCGGATCTGGGAGTAAAACTTGAATATCCTGAAATCAGCCTTGATGGCCACGCTGCTTTTTTCTGCCGCTGCTGGAGCTGTAGGGTTTCCCGCGCCGGACTTTTCGAAGTGGTCCAACAAAACTCTGACTGATGCAGGCGTCAAAGATGCCCGCGTTGTTGAAACCAAATACCCGTTCAATTTCACGTTCTGCGAGAAAGGCTCGGCGAGTCTGTGGCGTTATGACGTGATGAACGTCGAGCAGTTGAACGCGCTTCAACTAGGCAAGACCGTGAAAACTCTGACCGAAGCCGAACGTCGGGTTGTAGTTGAGCCAAGCAGCAGCATCTGCCAAGCGGCGAGCTAATGTCACCCAGCCCCGTTACGCCGGGGCTTCAAGGAAAACGCGGCGGATCTGCCGTCCAGGAACGCCCAAGCCCCGCCGTCAAAACGTGTGGCCGACTCAGTAAGAAAGGCCTGGTTTTCGAGTCTAGGCGACGTGAGGTAATCATTGTGAAAACGACCCCAGAGTCAGTGGAATTGACTCTAATTTACGGTAATCCTGGCGAGCTGGGTCGAACGACAGAGCCGCAGAGATATTCAGTAGTGATGAAGCGCATGCATACCTTCTACTCGGTGCTTCTCACGCCTTCAGAAATAGGTGTTGCACTTCTGAAGGCGCCGGGTCTTTCCCGCGCACGCATCGAACTGAACGACGGTACTGTAATCGTGGATGCAGTGCGCTACGTTCAACAAAATTATTTCGAGCTGGTAGAGGGTCAGCGGCCAGCTTAGGAAATCGCCGCCACACCCCAAGCCCCGCCAGTCGGGGTTAAGTCAGTGAAAGGACGCTTATTTCGCGTCCGCGAAACCGAGGAACTACCGATGATCTTCCGTGCAATGGTCTGCGCTTAAGACCGTAAATTAAAGGAAATTCGCCCTGGTACACCCCAGTCGCCCGTAATCGAAGGAATGATGATCATGATTGAACCTTGGGAAAAAAGCCAAACCCCAGAACTGAAAAAACTAGTGCAAAAGCTCAAAGACCACTCAGTTTCTAATCCGGACGACAACCCAAATCTGACCGGGGAAGAATTTCTATCTACAACTGATGAAACATCCCGCGATCTGATTAGAGAAATCGCTGAAGTCGGTGCTGTTGTCCTTTTCGACCGTGAGGGACGAAGGCAGGGCCAGTCCGCTGCGGCAATGAGGCGTGCTGGATACACCGTCTCAGAGGTTGGTGATCCTCACGACGAAAATGATAGATACAAAACCACCCTTCAGATCACTACTAATCATGGCGTACTGACGTTTGTAGCTCCGCTGCTTGGACGTTGAGGGGCAGCGAAAATATCGCTGAAAAAGGCGCGGATCTGCCGCCCAGCAACGCGCTACAGTAGATGCATACGGTTCGTATGCCTGAGTTCAAGGAGTGAAACGTGAAATACAGCAAAGTGAGCCGCTGGCCGGCTCTAAACATAAACCCCCATGCAAGCCGAAGTGGATATGAAAAAGAGGTATTTATGGTAAGCACAGTAACGATCTACAAGAGCGCGGGGATCGATCAAGATCGACGAAGTGTCGTTCTGCCCTGAAAGCTTTTCGGATGCAAGGATAGAGGGTGGACACCCAAACGGCCCCGTATTTTGCTTGGGGGCGGCCAAGGCAGTGATCAGTTTAACTGACGCGAACTTACTGGTCGCGGCTGGTGTGACCGACAATAGGTAGGACAGCGTCCGCTGCACACCAAGGCACTTGACTGGGCATTACTCAGTACCAGGGCGCAATTACGCACCCGCGAAATCGAGGTTTTCCAAAATGACAGCGATTTACGACGGTTTGGATTTTAAAACACCTCTAGAAGCTCAGTGGGCGGCCTTCTTTGACCTTGCTGGTTGGACTTGGCATACAAACCCAGCGTCAGTTGGGAATTGGGCTCCTGATTTTCGAGTGGAATTTTCTTGCGGGCATAGTGAATACAATGTAACTTACACACTTTTGGTTGCTGTTCTGCCTTTCTCAAGTATCGAAGCGTTTGGTGATCACCCATCTTTGAGTCATTGCTACGGTATTGAATCCCCGTACGACGACCTACATCCATCCGTTGACGCTGGAGCAGCATTTGGCACTTCTCCGCATGTCACTGTGTGGGAGTTTTCTCACGGGGCTGGGGGCGGTCAATACAACGTACGTGAGTGGGTAAGGGAGGCTGACTCACTTTGGTCTAAAGCAGCGCAACTGGTCCATTCGAGCGTGAAACAAAGCGCTACGAAGGCTTAGAAAAATTAGGTGCACCACACACTACCGATAGCTCTTTTCACGGTTGGTCTTTTGGCCGGATTACCCGTCAGCGCTTTGGTTGTCAGTATTCCTGCTTTCCTGGAAAGACAATGGCGATTGGACGCCGCCCAGATGCTGGGGCAAGAATCGCCTACTGAGCACCGTCCGCGTTCGTCCCTGTCATTACTGCCTGATCAAATTAACGTTCGATTTAGTATTACGCTATTGGTCATGGGAGGGTTTTCAAGCTGGGCAGCGCTGTACTACGGTGTTGGGCCAAGCGGCTTGGCCGCGTTGGTGTTGGCCGGTGGCTTGCTGGCCCTGAGCTTGATTGACCTCGATCACCAGTTGCTGCCGGACGTGCTGGTTTGGCCGCTGCTGTGGCTGGGCTTGATCGTCAACAGCTTCGAGCTGTTTACAACCCTGTCCATGCCCTGCGGGGAGTCGTGGGTGGCTAAGCGGTGACCATCGTGCTTAAAGAGAAGGTCGTAACGGCCAGCATGCTGGAGGCAATGATCCCCAGAATCTTGTCCACTGCATCCGCGCCAATACGCACTGGTAATGACTCTGGGATGAAGTCTTTGAATACAACAGCGAGCAGCGCCGTAGCTACCCCTAGAAGGGAGAATAGGGAGGCTCTGAACCACAGCCGTTTAGTGAGTTGATTCGTGATCCAGCGCCAACGGGCGATCATGTGCAATCCTTCAGTGAATACTTCGATAGAGTCGCAGGTGGGGCAGAAGTTTTATTCGACTATGGGCCGGTGCCGGTACTGCCCGAGGATGAGTACTGGCGAACACGTGCCGGTTACCTAGACGATCTGATGTTCCATGCCTTGTTGCGGCCATTGATCGATGTGCCGCGTCCGCTGCTCCAGGAAGGACAGGGTGATACCTGGACGCGACGGTCGCTGCGACTGACGACCCTCGGCGAGCAGATGCTGGCAGGTCAAGCGCATTGGCTCGATCAGGCACCCTGAGGTTCGTTGGGTAGGCTGGGTGCGGATCGTGGCCGATCAGGCGCCTTGAGTAGGGAGGGGCGGGTATGGCGGCGTTGATGGCCGTATGAGCCGGGTACGCTCGGTCTGCCGATTGAGCTTTGATCCACCCTGCCTCTGGAGAAAGCCCCGCCACCGCCGATACACACTCGTCCAGATTGTCCGAGCCATTGGCGCATGAACCTCACTGACGCTGTCCTTATCCTGTTGCTGGCCGCCCGTATCCATGGCACGGATGAGGCTGTGCGGGCCTCGGCCAAGAGCTGCGTGAAGAAGCTGCCTCGGGGCAAACGCGACCTGATCTACAACGTGATCAACAGTCGCAGCCCCATGGACCTGGTTGCCTTGCTCGCTGAAAATCTCCAAGACTGAAAACCCGCCGATCAGAACCCGATCCCGTCGATATTGGTGGTCATTTCGCCGCCGAGGGCAGGGCATGTCATGAACCGCTTCACCCGGGCGTAGTGGTGGCCGCCGCTGGCCATCTGGTCTTGCAGGCTTTCTTGTTGTGGTTGAGGGCCGCTCATACCCTCGGCCGCGAAAGACGCACAACGTTGAACTGACGCTATCCCTCCACCGCCTAAATGCCGGCAAAGAAAAGCCCGACAGCGTCGGGCTTGAGTGAGGTGTTGCATGGGGAAGGCTCAGGTCATGAGTCAACCCGTTCTCCCTTCAGTGACACTTGCAGGTGGGGTGCCTCTGGACCTGTGTCCACCAGGTCGAGTGTCAGCTCCAGACAGGGTTGCTTTGCGCGACGCCCGGTACGTGAGCGGCGATAGAGCCCGAAGTGAACCTGCCTGATTCCAGGTTGCCCGTTGTGGGCTTTGCATACGGCGTGCAGCAGATCAATCAGCTGAGTGTTGTACATCGAGTCACCGCAGCGACTGTACCTTTGCACGGCGTTGTCCCAGGCCCTTGGCGTGAAGGACAGTGCGTATTTCGGCGCATCGGCGCGAGCTTGCTTGGGTCGTTGGGGCATGGTCTTTCTCCTCTCGAGAGAAACCACATCCCCGGCCGGGAGTGGTTTCCCGGTGACGGTGGTTGAAGCGTTATGACGCGTTGAGCATCAGTGGGTGCAGCAGGTGACGCCTGTGTTGTCGAGCGCCTTTATTGCAAACGCTCGCCATCTGGGTGAGATCAAAAAGCCCTTCAGTTCCCTGGCTTTTTGATGGGAAAGCCTGGCTTGCTCGTAGGCTTGTTCGCACACCTCTTCGCTGGCTTTTTCAAACAGTTCCACTATCCGATTCTCGACCGTAGCCACTTCATCAGCCGTGCCGCAGGGCCGTCGCCACACGATTTCAGAGGGTGTGACAACGCCCGAAAGCACTCGTTGACAGTCATTGCAGCCAAATACCGTAGGGTTCCGTTTGTAGGCCTTGGGTCCGGTGTAGAAAACCTCGACCGTTCGTGGATCGAACGAAGCCGCCGCTATCAGGTTTGGATACGCATGCAACTCGTAGAAACGTGAAACACACCGCGCAATGGCGTCCTCAATCAGGCCGACATGCCCGAGCACGTACTCGTCGGTGCGCCGGTAGTAACCCACCTGCGGCGCGTCTTGCGGCATGCTCAACACGCCGGTGCAGACAACCGTGAATTGACGCTCAAACTCGTCCAGGCGCAGGTACGCGTCGGGGGTGTAGGGATTCCGAACGAACGGAAAGGGTAGGAGCAGAACATTCAGTGGCTTTCCCATGGTGATTCTCCATTTTCACAAAGCGAACGCGGAGAAACACTTCGCCCGGCGGGGGAAGGATTTCCCCGCGCGGGTGGGTCGAACGTTAGGTGTTAATCAGAGCAGGAATTTCATGCTGCCCATTAAGATTCCAGCAAAGGCGGACAGCATGATGCCCATGCGAATGGTTAGCTTGACTTCGAGTTGAGAGCACGCGGTTTTCACCTCGGCAATCAGCTCAGTACGAAGCAGAGCAACATCAGTCTTGGTAGCAAGGGCTGAACTCATTTCTTCCTCCAATGCATCGATGACTGCGGTAGCGTTTTCTTCCGAGACGTCGGCCGAGACCAACGCCCTGTATAAAGCTGTTTCCAACTTCATCGGACCTCCAGATTTCAGGGAGGGCCTGGCCCATACGGGCGAGGCCCGTATGGGGGAACAGCAGTGCTTCCATCGACTGGAGTCGATCGATCGCACTACTGGAAGCGTTGCGACCTTGGGGGGATGGATCATGCGCAATGGCGCATCCTAGCTTTCAGATCCGGCTACTAGGGCAGGGTGCTGACAATGTCAGCGGTACGCCCCGACACAATGAATACCTTGACGGGTAACTGTCAAAAGCCCATCTGCAACAAGCTTTTTCCGGCTTGGGGCGCGTGTGCGAAAACGGGAGGGAGACTACAAATCCGACGCCGCCACTGGCGTAGGAGCGTTGCTTGTAGGTCGACCAGGGTTTGCCGAAATGCACATGCGAAAGTGTTGGTTGTGGCGTAGCTGATCACTCACAACCTGGGTATGAGGGTACAAGGCGAAGGGCGTCGAACCCTCGTCATGAGCTTGGGAGGCATGCAGCGGGTCTACATACGTTAGTTGGCGTACTCGGCATCGGCGAAGGGCATTTATTTCATCGGGCTCAATCTTCCAGACTCGACAAGGATGCGAGCATTGAAGTTTGAGAGTGACCAGTTTTCCGGCAACCATGGAATTGTCTTCAACGGAGACCCAATGCCTGTCTCTGTCATCTTCTGGATAGAGATCATAGAGCGTCGTGTGTTGGCACCAGCACAGCACCCTTGTGACCTAGGGGAGGGCCGCGATCGTTGGCCTGAACCTGCTAGGGTTGGCACCCGCGACCCTTTTCATCATCCGCCGCAGCGCGGTGGCGTCTTGATAACCCACTGCCGCGGCTATTTGCTCCACGGTCATGCGGCTCGATTCCAGGAGCGCCCTCGCACGCCTCAGCTTGACACTTTGTACGAGCGCCAGGGTGCTCTTGCCGGTGGCCCGTTGGATATGTCGCGAGAGTGTCTTTTCAGACATGCAGAACTCACGCGCAAGCTCTCCGACGCTTGGTGGCTCAGGCAACGAAGTCTCGATGCGTGCAGCTAGGCGAGCGACCAAGTCGTCTCCATTGGCAAACACCTCTGGAACAATGAATGGCGCTTGCGCCTGACGACCATCAATCAAGAGCACACGAGAAACCGCGTCGGCTAGCGCATTCCCACAACGCGTACGGAGTAGGTGCAGCATCAGGTCTGTCTGCGCAAAGGCAGCACCGGCGGTCACCAGTGGTCCATCGGCGCACACCATGCGATCTGCATCGACGACGCAGCCTGGCTCGATCCGCTTCAGGGCAGGCGCAAGCCACCATGACGTTGTGACCCGCCTTCCCGCCAGGAGACCGGCTGCTTGCAACAGAAAAACTGCCGAGCATGACGCGGCTATTTGACCGCCCGCGTGAGCATGTTTTTGTAAGGCATCGACTGCACGGTGCGCGTCGTCAAGGGCGAGCCGCTGCTGGATCGCCGCCGCTTCATCCAGGCCCAGCCCTGGGACGATCCAGACCGACTGATCGGTCTGCAACGGACTGGGAAGCCTCGTGGTGCTGACGCAGACGCCCAATTGCAGAGGGGTCATTGCACCGTCTATCGAGTAGAGCTTCCACCGCGGAGGCGCGACGCCAAGGCGAGGTGCGAGCGTCGCAGCCGCGGCAAGCACGTCAAGCGTGACTGCCACGCTGGTGGGATAGGCACCTTCCAGAACCAGAATGGTGAAATCGAGCATTGTCGTAATAAGCCCTAAAAATGTCTAAACGGACACTCCTATAGTCGATTCTTGCGCGCTGTAATACAAGCGCACCCAATCAGAAGGAATTCGATATGCCCAACATCCTGGTGAAAATTCCCAAAGGCTCGTTCCTCGGCGACCATCGCACGGCACTGGTCAAGAAGATCAACGAGGCCGCTGCAGCGGCGGAGCAGATTCCCGCGGATCCAAACAAGCGCTTTCTCTGCTGGGTGGTGATCGACGAAGTCGACGCCGGTGGTTGGACCTGCGGAGGCGTCGACATGATGAGCCAGCTCATTCCCTGTGTGGCCATGGTGTACGTTCCGGCGGGCGTGCTAGATGATGAGGCGCGGTCCCACTACGTACAGCTGATGCACGCAGCATTCGAGGAGTCGCTCCCGCCTGACGAGAAGCGGCAGCTGGCCACGTCCGTCGTACTGCACGAGGTGGCCGACGGTGCCTGGGGGGGGAATGGAGCGATCTGGCACCTGCCGCAATTCGCCAAGGCGGCGGGTTTCACCCATCTGCAACATTTGCTCGAGTCTGCATGATGGCGTCGATACCCATGGTCGAACCCATTACGGGGAGCGGCCACATCTCGAGCGGCGATTCACAAGAAGCTGATTCCTATTGTGTGATCGGGGCGGGCCCTTCAGGCCTGGCAACCTCGCGGGCGCTGACACGCCTTGGGATTCCCCACGTTGTCTACGAGAAATACACGGATGTCGGTGGCATCTGGGACATCGAGAATCCAGGCACACCGATGTACGAGTCGGCACATTTCATCTCGTCGAAATGGACGTCCGGTTTTATCGGTTTTCCGATGCCTGGCTCCCTGGTCGACTACCCACATCACCCGCACATCCTGGCCTATTTACGTCGGTTCGCGGATGCATACAACCTGCGTCGCAACATTGTCTTTAATGCGTCAGTCAGTCGAATCGAGCGCGCAGATTCGGGCTGGCGGGTTCACCTACAGGGCGGGCGTACGGCCATCCACCGAGGTGTAATTTGCGCCAGCGGAGTCACGTGGTTGCCCTCGCTACCCGCTTGGCCTGGTTCGTTCGAGGGGGAAATTCGCCACTCGATCACCTATCGCAGTGCGCAAGAGTTCAGTGGCAAACGGGTGCTCATCGTCGGCCTGGGCAATTCTGGAGCGGACATTGCCTGCGACGCGGCGCGCAATGCGCTGTCTGCGGCTGTGAGTGTTCGGCGGGGCTACCACTTCCTGCCCAAACACGTTCATGGTTGGCCGATCGACGTGTTCTCCCGGCGTCCTGAGGTGTTGCCGGAGGCGCTTCGTTCGATCGACCTGCGGGCATGTGTTGCGGCCATCGCCGGGGACCCGACGCGCTTCGGCATGCCGAAACCGGACCACGAATTTGGCCAGGCGCATCCGCTGTTGAGCACTCAGTTGCTGCACTACCTTGCCCACGGCGATATCGAGGTCCGGCCCGATATCAAACAGCTGGATGGGCGTCGAGTTGTATTCACAGACGGCTCGGAAATGGAGGTTGATCTGATCCTGGCGGCCACGGGCTACCAGGTAAAGGCCCCTTACTTGGACGACGCGCTGTTCGACTTCAAAGGGCAACGCACGGCGCAGTACCTGAACGTATTCAACCTGCGCGAAGATGAGCTGTTCACGATTGGTTTCGCTGAGGTTGCAGCGGGTATCTATCCCCTGATCGACCAGATGGCACATCTGCTCGCACATCACCTGCATGATCGACTAAACCGACCTGAGACGGCGACGGCGTTTGAAACCTGGAAACTGAAAGACGACTTTGACCCACGCGCAGGCAAACGCTATGTCGATTCCGACCGACACAGCAACTACGTCGATTTAACAAGTTATCAGGCGCACACGAGCCTGCTCTGCGAGCGCTTCGGCTGGCCCGAACTGACCCATGCGACATACGCCAACGCTCAGGAAGTACAGGTGTGACAGTTGCTCACAAATTGTTGCAATAGTGATTGTGGAGCAAGCTGCTTTTAACCTGGGCTTGTCGTTGACGAAAGTCCGCTCAGGGTCGAGAGCCGTCTGTCGCGACCGGCGACACCCGACCGATTCTGTTGAAAAAGTCGGTTTTCTCAAACTGCCGAAAAAACGACCGGTGAAAGCGTCATTTAGCGCGCTGCTACGTGAAATCTCAGTCCGGATGCCTCTGCGAAAATTCTGGATTTCAATCTCAGGCGCTTACTTTTTTGCCGGGAAGGCTAAAGGCGACTTTTTCAACGCAATCGACCCATTGCAGCCCTTCGGCACCGGCAGAAATCGGAAGCAGATCGTTTTCCATACCGAGGCAGGAACACCCCCAAACATCGTGCACCGCGTAAGTCGACCTTCCGTTTCGTGAGTGTCAGAACTTATCAGAGGTCATTTATCAGTCGAAACAGCCGTAGCGATTCAGGAGACAGGTCCGAAGGTTTTCTCCAGATACAGCAAAATGCGTTGCGCACGGGCAGATAGCGGCCACTCGGCTCGGTGAATGAGTCTCAGACAATCCACAATGGGATCACCGCACTCTACGACCTGCACAGCCGATTGATCAGCAAATGCCTGGCGGGCAAATCGCGGAAGTACAGTGAATCCCAGCCCTCGCGCGACGGGCTCCAAGATCAATCCAACCTGATTACTGAAGCCACTTGTACGTAACGTCCTTACGCCACTTTGTCCAGGATAGCGACGGCTCAGCAACCTTGTTGCCATTGCCTGACCATCCGGGTGATCAATGAACCCAAGTGTTTGCAAGGTTTCCCAACCAACATACTCGACGCCAGCGGGAAGAATTAATTCCAGCGGCTCTTCGGTGAAATGGCGCACATTGAGGCGCGTATCGTCGGGTTTGAATGTCACCAAGCCCCATTCAAATCGGTTGTTGAGTACACCCTCAAGTACCTCACTGTCGGGCGCAAAACGGTGACGGATAACGATGCCTGGATTTGCCTGTTGGTAATCCAGCAGCAATGGGTATAGCACCAACCCGATGCTTCCGGGAGTGATCAGGCTTATCTCGCCTTGCTGCTCTTCTGAACCGGCAAGCTGCGCCTGAAATACCCGATTGGCGCGTTCCATTTGTGCACCATATTCCAGCAATGCGGTTCCGGCAGGGGTGAGTTCGACTTTGCGAGGTCGGCGAATCAGCAGTGGCCCAAACTGGTTTTCCAGGTGTTTCACGTGCTGGCTGATTGCAGCTTGAGTAACGCCCAGCCGCTCTGCGCTGCGGGTGAAATTGCCTAGTTCGGCCACCGCGATGAAGGATGCCAGCCATTGTGGGTTTACCATTAGGAACTCTTATCAAAGTGATAACAGAAGCATGGTTCTTATTATAGTGGATGAGGGCTAACGTATCTCATCTTCTGATTGAGGCCCGCACAATGCCTGTCTACCCACGCAGTTTTTCTCACATCGGCCTATCCGTCACTGATCTGGATGGAGCTGTGAAGTTCTACACCGAGGTCATGGGTTGGTATCTGATCATGCCTGCCACCACCATCACTGAAGATGAAAGTGCTATCGGCGTGATGTGTACCGACGTGTTCGGTGCCGGATGGAAATCCTTTCGAATTGCACATTTGTCGACTGGGGATCGTGTCGGCGTAGAAATCTTTGAGTTTCGCAACGCTGAGCGACCGTCCAACAACTTCGAGTACTGGAAAACCGGCATCTTTCACTTTTGCGTCCAGGATCCGGATGTCGAAGGTCTCGCCGCCAAAATCGTTGCAGCGGGAGGAAAACAGCGCATGCCGGTTCGCGAATACTTCCCAGGCGAAAAGCCTTACCGGATGGTCTACATGGAGGACCCTTTCGGCAACATCCTGGAAGTTTATAGCCACAGCTATGAGCTGACCTACTCAGCGGGCGCTTATCAATCATGATGTTGCCTTCGCAACATCGCGCTTGGACCTGGCAAGGTTCTGCTGATCCTGCCGCCCTTCAGTTGCGCGAATTACCCCTCCCCATAATCGAACCAGGGGATCTGCTTGTACGCAATGCAGTGATCGGATTGAACCCGGTCGACTGGAAAGTACTCGGCGGCGATCTGGTCGATTGGAAGCATGGTCATATCCCCGGCGTCGACGGCGCCGGGGTTGTTGTTGCTGTCGGTGATGGCGTTCCCCGCACATGGATTGGTCAGCGCGTGGCTTATCACCAGAACCTCGCGAGATATGGCAGTTTTGCTGAATACACAGCAGTGCGAGCACACACAGTCCTACGGATTCCTGCGTCCGTCACGTTTCAGGATGCTGCGAGTGTTCCGTGCCCGGCCCTCACAGCATGGTTGGCTGTTGAGAAGCTACCTGCGAGCTGCCAGACACTTTTGGTCGGTGGAGCAGGCGGATCTGTCGCCCACCATCTGGTTCAACTGGCAACCCGCCGTGGGCTTCATGTAGACACCCTCAGCCACCTCCGTCATACAGACCGACTGCAAACGTTAGGGGCATCCAACTGCCTCGGTGGACCGTTGACGGACGCGTGGGACAACGAGGCGACCTACGATGCCGTCATCGACACCGTCAGCGCTGACCATGCTCGCTGGCTGGCACCTGCGCTGCGAGCCAACGGCCACCTCGTCTGTGTGCAGGACCGCCTTCAAACACCGGTGTGGGAACCGTTCACCCGAACCTTATCCATGCACGAAGTTGCGCTCGGTGCGTCCCATGCTTTCGGCGATACACGTACTTGGCGAGAGTTAGTTGCTGCCGGTGAATGCCTGCTGAACGACGTTGGCAGCGGAGAATGGCGGCCAGATACGTTAGCGCCAGCTCCATTCGATGACTTGGCGGCACATCTCTTCGGGTTGCAACAACGCATTTTTAGCGGCAAAGCGATCGTGCTGCTGCCGGACTCCCTTATAAACGAGGTAGACAATGTCTAAGCTTTTTACTCCGTTCACTCTCAAGTCTGTAACGCTGCGCAACCGCATCGCCGTACCTCCGATGTGCCAATACAGCGCGCATGATGGTTTTATCAATGACTGGCATGTAGCGCACTACACCAGTCTGGGACGTGGTGGTGCTGGTTTGGTAATTGTCGAGGCGACAGCAGTATCACCGGAAGGGCGTATCACTCCTGGGTGCACCGGCCTGTGGGGCGATGAGCACATCACCGGTATGGCCCAGGTCGCCGCAGCCATTAAGTCTGGCGGCGCAGTGCCGGGCATTCAGATCGGCCACGCCGGACGCAAAGCCAGTGCAAACAAACCTTGGGAAGGCGACGATCACATTGATCGTAAAGACCCTCGCAGTTGGGAGACCTTATCTCCGTCAGCGACTGCCTTCGGTGCCAACCTGCCGCAGGTTCCGAAGGAAATGACCGAGGACGACATCAAGCGCGTGCGCGCTGATTTTGTAGCGACTGCGAGGCGCGCACTGGAAGCCGGGTTCGAGTGGCTGGAACTGCACTTTGCGCATGGCTACCTGGCGCAGAGTTTCTTCTCCCCTTACGCCAACGAACGCACCGATCATTATGGCGGTGATCAGCGCGGTCGCTTCTTGCTCGAAACCCTTGAGGCGGTGCGTGCCGTCTGGCCGGAGCATTTACCACTGACTGCACGCTTCGGCGTCATTGAGTTCGATGGAAACGATGAGCAAACCCTTCTGGCCTCTATTGAGCTGATCAAGGCCATGCGTGGTGCAGGCCTGGACATGCTTAACGTGAGCATGAACTTCACCACGCCTGAGGCGAAGATCCCGTGGGGACCGGCCTTCCTTGCTCCGATTGCTCATCGTGTCCGCACTGAGACGGGTTTACCTGTCGCCACCGCATGGGGCGTCGATCTGCCTATGTTGTGCGAAGAGGTGCTGGAGGCTGAGCAGGTGGACTTGGTCATGGTGGGGCGTGCACACCTGGCCAACCCGCATTGGACGTATCACGCCGCCAAGGAATTGGGTATCGACAAGGCCGCCTGGGTGCTTCCAGCGCCATACGCCCATTGGCTGCAACGCTACGAACCAGCTGGTCCACAGTAGAAGGATAGAAATATGAACATTTCAAAACGTATTTTGATGGTGCTGACCTCACAGGCGACTATGGGCGACACCGAACGTCCCACCGGCGTGTGGTTCGAAGAACTGACTACGCCGTATTACTCCTTCATCGATGCCGGATTCGAGGTGCTTCTGGCCTCACCCAAGGGTGGGCAGATCCCTCTTGATCCGCATTCCAGGGAAGAAAAGGTTCCTAGCGTCGAGCGCTTCCTCAACGACCCGAAGGCCATGATGCTATTGCAAGTTTCGCAGACGCTTAATGACGTCGCTGACATGAATTTTGCTGCCGTATTTCTACCCGGTGGGCACGGCACCATGTGGGACTTACCCGCCAACACCGAACTGGCTGCTCTGCTCAGCAAGACATGGCGAGATGGCAAGGTCGTTGCCGCCGTCTGCCATGGCCCCGCAGGACTACTAAGCGCCGTAGATGAACAGGGGAGGCCGCTAGTATCGGGCCGCAAGATCAGCGCGTTCAGCAATGAAGAGGAAGAGGCCGCAGGTCTGACTGCTGCGATGCCGTTCCTGCTGGAAGATCGTGTTCGCGAGCTGGGCGGTTTGTACGAAGGCGTACCGAAGTTCGAACCATTCGCCATACGCGACGGGCGGCTTGTCACCGGGCAAAACCCGATGTCTAGCGAGAAAACTGCTCAACTAACTGTTGAGGCGATCAACAGTCAGGTTTTATCAATCGCCTGATCCAGCGTTTGGCAGGTTTCGATTAAAAGTGAGCGCACCCATCGCTGCCCAGGGTCGCGGTGCGTTCGCTCATGCCATGCCAACGTCTTGCTGAAGCCCGGTATCTCCACGGGCGGTTCAATCAGGACCAAGCCATCCGTACGCAGCGCCAATCTGCGCGGCACAACCGCGATCAGGTCGCTGACCCTCAATATTTCGGGAACCACCAGAAAGCTGGTGACCGAAATCGTAACTCTGCGCGATCTGCCGATCCGCGCAAGCGCATCATCAGTAACCCCTTTAAAGGCCCCGCCAGAAGACGACACCAGCACATGATCGAGCGCGCAAAAACGATCCAGCGTCATTCTGGGCTTAGCGGCATCAGGGTGATCCGCTCGCATCATGCAAACATAGGTTTCGTCGAACAGCAGTGTGGTGTGTATTCCGACCGCAGCGCTGTCTGGAGTAATCAGTGCGAGGTCAACGTCTCCATGGTCTAGCTGAACTTGAAGTGCTTGGCTATCGATGGGCTGAACCGCCACGCGGATATTCGGGGCGTGCTGTCTCAGTTCGCTCAAGAACGGCACGACCACAGAGCGCAATGCGTAATCCGTAGAGGCCAGCCGGACCGTCATGCGTGCAGTGGCCGGATTGAACGCCGACGGCTGAAGTATGCCCTCAATGTCACTGAGCAGTTGCTTGATTGGGACCGCCAGTTCCTGAGCACGAAGTGTCGGCACGATACCTCGTTGAGCCCTTACAAATAGCGGATCATCGAAGCTTTCCCGAAGACGCGTCAGCATGCCGCTGACCGCCGGTTGGGTCAGCGACAGGCGCTCCGCTGCACGCGTGACACTGCGTTCGTCGAGCAAGGCGTCCAGCGTTTTAAGCAGGTTGAAATCCAAGTGTCTGATATCAGAATTCATGATGTACAGAATAAAATATTGCGATTGGAGTTATTTCAACCTAGCACTCACCATGGCCTAAGTCCATTACATCGAGCGCTGAAACATGAACCACATCCACTGGCCAGAAGGCTTCATCCCAGGTTTCACCGAAAACTTCGTTTCCAACGAAGTGATTGTTGCTGACCTTAATGCTGCCGAAGTCTGGCCGCTGCTGAGCGTTGCACCTCACTGGCCAACCTACTATTCCAACTCTGCAAATATCCGTTTCTACGATGACAAAGGCCCAGAGCTTGCCGACGGCACGCGCTTCTATTTCGAGACGTTCGGATTCCCGGTCGAGGCGCAGTGCAATGAATTTGTCCCCCCCGCAAACGGGCAGCCCGGCCGTATTGCATGGCACGGTTGGGCGGGGGAAGGTGACAGCCGCCTTGATGTCCATCACGCCTGGCTGATCGAGGATCTCAGCGCTGGCCGAGTTCGCATTCTGACGCAGGAAACCCAGAAGGGTAAGCCTGCGATAGAACTGGCCAAGTCCAAGCCCAACCCGATGATCAATGGTCACCAAGACTGGCTTGATGGCTTGGTCAGTGCTGCCTTTCAGGCCAAGCGATAAACAGAGGCAATCATCGCTCTGCTTGTCCGAGGTATGGCTATCGCCATAGGGCAGCGAACGTCCGCTATGGGTCGATTGCGTTGAAAAAGTCGCCTTTAGCCTTCCCGGCAAAAAAGTAAGCGCCTGAGATTGAAATCCAGAATTTTCGCAGAGGCATCCGGACTGATATTTCACGTAGCAGCGCGCTAAATGGCGCTTTCACCGGTCGTTTTTTCGGCAGTTTGAGAAAACCGACTTTTTCAACAGAATCGGTCGGGTGTCGCCGGTCGCGACAGACGGCTCTCGACCCAAAGCGTCCCTCTGTGGAGGGCGGTTGCCGGCCCAGAGTGTGTAGAGAATACCAACCGTGCGATTGCCGCCGAATTCAAACCGGCAGGAACGCCAAGGTCTCAAGGTCGATCTCGGCGTAGCTCCCCAAATCCCCCTTATAAAGCGAGATCCTGGAGCTCCCTAGCTCCGTCTGCAAGAAAGCGACAAGCTGTCTAAGGTGACCGC
The DNA here is from genome assembly GCF_013386165.1 of Pseudomonas gingeri. Lineage (GTDB taxonomy): Bacteria > Pseudomonadota > Gammaproteobacteria > Pseudomonadales > Pseudomonadaceae > Aquipseudomonas > Aquipseudomonas gingeri_C. The sequence continues at coordinate 239,500 of NZ_JACAOS010000012.1, forward strand.
TGGCATGCATCGTAGTCGGACGTATGACCGTCGCACGCCCAGGCTCGTTATCGTAAGTTCTTATCAGAAACACATTCCCTTCGTTCTGCACGCTGTAATGGTGGCCACGGTACTCATACCCTAAATCGTGGTCGACATCGTCAAAACGGGTAGATTTCACTATCTTCACGGCAGCATCCGTTAAATGTCAGTAGCAGCACGCCAGCTGCAACGCGGCACTTGAGCTCCATAGGAGGATCGCCTCGCGGAGCGCTTTATTCAAGGTGAACATCGAAGTCAAAGCACTTTGCTTCCCCAAAGCCTCGACGACTACGTCAGCGATACCAATCCGGTCCGAGTGGTTGAGGTCCTTGTCGATGAAGTTCAGCTGGTCAGCTTGGGTTTTGATGGTGCTGTTCCGCTCACACAGGTCGGCCTGCTTATCACCCTGCGATCCTGTTGAAGATCTACCTTTATGGTTATTTCAACCGCATTCAGTCGAGCCGGCGCTTGGAACGAGAAACTAGCGAGTGGCTTCGTTCAACCGTAGTGGCTGGCTCGTGCGGGGGTATATTCAGGCGTTGTTCGCCCGAGACGGTCTTGACCTAAACCGTCTCGGGCGAACACATCAATGACGGGTGCGTCTGCGCGACATGGGGAGCGGGACGATGCACACCTGTGGCCGTAATCTAGAGAAAGTCCAAACCCAATTGCTGCTCCTGGGCAAAGCCTTTCAACCACGACGATTGCATTGCCGGATGCCGGTAGGGGCAGTGAAAGACCCTCAGCCCCTTACGAGCCGCCTCCGCACCCGCCGCCCTGATGGCCGCGTGGGGGTTGTTGAATCGATGCCTGTCCAAGGGTTTCGCAGCGCTTGCTGTTTGATTCACCGGCACAGTCTCTCGTGGCAGCAGGTCGATCCCACGATAGCATCCCTCATGTTGCAAGGGTGTGGTATTCACGCTCATGAGTCGACGTCGCGCCGCTACGAACACCACAACCAATAGACGTGGAGTCAGCGGTCTTGGCACACTCTGCACCCTGAAAGGAACTCACCCAAGGAACACCATGGCCCGCCCCGTACTGCCCCTGCGTTCGATAATGTTGCTGGCCGGATTGATGTTGAGCGTCGGTCTGCCTGCAGGGGCGGCGTCCTTCGATTGTCAGAAAGCCTCGACAGCGCTGGAGCAGGCTATCTGCACCCACCCGGAATTGAGCGAGCTGGACAGCACCCTTGGCGCGCACTACAGCCGGGCAATGGCCAAGCTGGCACCGGATCAACGCGACGCCTTGCGCAGCGGTCAGCGTACCTGGCTGCACACCCGCAACGCCTGCGCCGCCGAGCCGGACAAACTGGCCGGCTGCCTGCAACCGCTGCTGAGCCAGCGGGTGGTGGAGGTGGGCAAGCTGACCCAGCCGGACACCGCAGCCCTGGACGCGGTGATCGCCAGCATTCCCTACCACCCGGCCGACGCGGCAGAGGGGCTCAGACGTTATCCGAAGAGTGAGTTGGCCGCGGCCTGGCGGGTTTACCTGCACCGTTTCGAGCCGGCCAGTGGGGTGACTCAAGAGGAAGCCGACGCGAGTCGCCAGCAGGTACTCAAGGCTTTGGCTGACGATGATTTCCCGCGCTCGGTGTTCAACGATATGGAAAACGATCCGTCGGTGAGCCGCGACCGGGTCGAATTGACGCTGCTGCGCATGATGATCGAGCGGGCAGAGTATGCGTTCTTCGCCGATCAGCGGGCCTATGTGCACTGCTTTGTTTTCTCGCGCCAGGGTGAGGTCGCCTACGAGGCCTTTGGCTCGCTGTACGGTTCTACCCGCGACACCTTCGCACCGATCTGCGAGCCCCAGGGCAACCTGTTTGAACAAAGTCCCTGGAAGCAACTGAGCAGCAGTTTTAACGAGGCGCTGTCCAAGGCCAGCGGAAATGCCGGCACTATCCGCTTTGCCAGCTATGCCGACTGGCATCTGATGGCGTTGCGGGCGACGATGTCTCCCCGGGATTTTCTCAAGGCACCGGTCGCGCAGGCCGGTGATCCCGAGCAGGTCGTGAGCCACTGGACCGATGACAAGGCCTGGCCGAAAAAACAGCGTCAGCAGGCCATGGCGGCGGTCGAGCCCGCCCGACAGGTGACCCGCACCTGGTTGCAACGCGAACGTGGTTTATCGGCCACTGAGGCACAACAGGCCGCGCGGGAGATCGTGCGGCAGTGGATCAGCCAGCGCCTGGACTTCATCAGCGAAAACAGCGGGGGCGAGTAAGCCCTCGCTGTTTTCTCAACCGCTCTTGCTGTTGTGTGGCGGGACCTTCAGGGCGTTTTCAAACTGGGCAGTGCCGCGTTGCCTTTGGCGGTCAGCACCGGCTGCAACTGTTCCCAAGTGAAGCTCAGTTCATAGTCGCAACCGTCACCCGTGGCGGGTGTCGAGAGCTTCATGCCTTGGGTATCGAAGGTCAGGTCGAAGTTGGAGTAACGGGTCACCCCCTCGCAGCCTTCGTCAGGGGTGGTCTGCTTTGCCAGCCAGGTGCTGAACGTGGCGGGCAACGTGATATTGCCGGAGTAGGGGTCGTGCCACTCGTAGCGTCCGCCTACCCAGGACCACGGATCAACGCTTTCACCGGTTTGCAGGTTCCAGGTGTGCAGGCCCCAACTGATGCCGTTACGGCCGTCACCGGCGGTCCAGCTGTAGAATCGGACGGTGATCCATTGCGACGACCAATACACCGGCTCGACAAGGATTTCACTGGTGGCGGTCCCGCCGTTTTGATCCAGGGCGTTGCGCCGCTCCTGGTAAAAGTCCTTTTGTCCTTCCGGGCCGATCGCCAGGCGTGCCAAGTCTTTATTGACCTTGGCAATGGCCGGTGCATCGCCTTCGAGCGTCAAGGTGACTTGCGCACCTTGGGTCTTCACCTGATAGGGGTGCTCCTGGAAGGTTTTTTTCTCGACCTTGGCGGTGGGCGGCACGGCTTCGAGTGCGGCGTTATAGGCATCGCTGGCACAGCCGCCGGCATTCGAGGGGGTGCCGATGCGCTCAAGGTGCAAGGGGATTGGCTGACTGCCCTGGCTCTTGCTCCACGTCCCGGTCAACGTATCACCCTGTGGCGCTTCCAACTGCCAGAGTCCGGTTTTGCCTTCTTCGATCCAGGGTTCGCCAGCCTGCTTCTGAGTCAATTGAATGGGCGTCAGGAAACGTTGGTAGTAGTAGCTGGCACCATTGCCTGGTTGCGGGTTGAAACACGCCGTGATGGGTGATTGACCCAGGGTGCCTTTCCAGACGCCGGCAAGGTCCGCGTGGGCGAAGGATGAGAGGGTGATGAGGGGGAGCAGCAGCAGGGATTTTCGCATGGGTATCAGACTTCCGGTTGTCTGATGGGAGGGCTTCTTGGCGGCGATCTTAGGGAGCGCGCTCATGCGAGTCAAGCCACGGCGGCCCCGTCATCTTCAGTCGATCTGGCGCCGCACCGGCATGAGAACACCCCTGCTGCATGAGGTGAGTTGATCAGTGAATCGATGTCGTTCAGTGCTTGGACCCGACCCGCCGTGTACCTGCCGCCGGGTCTTCAATGTCCACGTGGCGTGGGGGTGTCTAACGGGGCATCAATCCGATGTTCTGCCACAGATCAAACAGCGCATGCCCGTCATGGACACCCATCAGCCCTTCTCTGAGCGACGGTGATAGCCCCTCTGAAAGGGTTCGTAGGTCCGGGCTCAGCGTTCGAAAGTGCCTACAGCACAACTCATTCGGGTTAACTGACTCATTCGCCGCCATCCTTGCGATCGTGCTCAACGACCGGCGACCAGGCTTCCAGATCAAAGTCGGGGCGGGGTTCGAGCACGTGCGAAGGGACTGGCTCATCCAGTACCCGCGTCCCGCTGGCCGTCCACCATTCACCACCGCCGTCGACGTAGCTTCTGCGCATGTTGCTGGCCAGGGTCTGCAGGTCCTTGGGCATCACCTCATCGGGATCGGGTGCAGGCAGGGGCATACGCACTTTCCAGAGGTTCGCACCCTCCATCAGCACAAACGCCTGCCCTTTGGGCAGGCTCACGATATGGGCCGGCTCAATCAGCGGAACACGGGTAGAGCTGATCCGGTCCTGGGTGTTACTGGTGAAGTCGGTATTGCCGGACGGGTCCGAACTGTCGGTGGCGCCACTGACCAAGGTGGTGGCGTACACATCGACCTTGGGTAGCTGCCGGGTCAGCAGTTCCGCGGTGGCGGTCTCGCGCACCCGCAGCATGAACAGGTTGTTGAAGTTGCCGACCACCTGGCCGGCCTTGGGACGGTTGCCGATCTTGGCTTCGATATCGCTGAGTGTCTGGGTGTAGGCACTGACCTGGATGCCGGCGCCGCCGCCCTTGTTGATCATGGGGATGAACTCATCGCCCATTAACTCGTTGAACTCGTCGGCATGGACGTTGATCGGGATTTTCTGATCCTGGACGGTGCCCGGCAGCCCGTCATCGATGCCGAATTTGTAGATATGGCCGGCTACCGACACCAGGTCGGAGAACATCGAGTTGCCCACGGCCGCTGCAACCTCAGGATCGGACAACGCATCCAGACCCACATACACGATCGCCCGCTTACGAATGGCCTGCACCCAGTCAAAGATCGGCCTGGGGTCCTTGAGGTCGGTGTAGTCGGGGGAGATCAACTCGGCCATGCGCCCGGTGGTCAGTTTCTCCAGTAGCGGCAGGAGCGAGGCGACGATCTTGTCGAAGTAGGTCTTGTCGTAACGCACTGCCGAACGCAGTCCATCCATCACCGGGTCGGCCACTCGGGTCTGGGAGAGGTACTGGTCGATGGCGATCACGCGCGTCTGGCGTCCGCGCATGTTGTAGGGGATGTTCTTCTCATCGAGGTCACCCTCGAGGGTCACGATCACCTCCCAGGCCTTGGGGTCATGCTGGGTAAAGTAATGACCGCTGTACTCGATGAACAGCGCATCGATGTTGATCACGTGCTGCTGGATCTTCAGGTAGTCCGGACGAATGCCCAGCGCCACCAGGGCCCGGGCAATGATGTTGACGAAGCGCCAGGCGAACTCCCGAAAGGCCGCACTGCTGCCTTCGCCGGAAAGCTGGCCGGCGATCCGGCTGGCCACTTCCGAGATGCGCCCGAAGCGCCCCACGGCGTTGTAGCGCGCGGAATAGTCCGGCCAGCCCAGATGAAAGACATAGAACTCATCCTCACGTCCGGCACGTTTGGCTTCGACGTACATGCGCTTGAGCAGGTCGGCATCACCCTTGGGGTCGAAGACAAACACCGGCTCGAACTCAGGTCGCCCGCCGACCTGTTTCTTGCGGCGGATGTCCTGGGTGATGAACAGCTCGGCCAGCCGGGTTTTACCGACCCGGGTCGTGCCCAGGATCAGGCTGTGGCCCACACGCTCACCCAGCGATAGCGACACGTGCACTTCGTTGGGCTCAACACCGTGCAGGCGAGGAGAGCCTCCCACTGGCGGCAATGGCCGCACCGGGTTGAAGGGACTGTCCCACGCGGTTGCCTTGGGGATCAGGCTCAGGGGAAAGGGAGCATGCTCAAGACGCCTCTCCAGCCGTCGAGCAGTCTGAAATGCGGGCGTAGGCTCCACGTACTGACGGCACTCGGGCTGGTAGGTCTGCATCAAGCGCTGGGTGTGCCGTTGCTCCCACTTGAAGCCGATGCCGATAAACAGCTGTTGGTTGCTCACGGGAATGTGCTTGCTGGCCATCACATAGCGCGGTAGACGACGGATATTGCGGCGGTAACGCAACACCACCAGCGCCTGGTGCAGTCGTATTCCGCCGAATACCAGAAAGAACGCCGCTGTCACCCAACCAAAGGGCGGCGTCAACGCCATTGTCCAGGGCGCGAACAGACTCAGGCCAGCGCCTACCAGACACACTGCCACGGTGTAGAGCTCAACGGCAGGGCGCAGCAGGGCCTCAATCGTATGGGGCTGGGTCATGGTCGTTGCCCTCCACACCTATCCGTTGTGACAGCAGAGGCCGTGGCCGCGGCGATAAGCCGAGAAGAGAAACAGATCATCCTTGTGTCCTCACAAATGGGGGAGCACAGGGTTGCAAATCAGGGAGGAGGGCGCAGCCAAGAAACTGGTTTGGGTCGATCACATTTTTTTGGAGGGCGCCCACTTGCCGAACAGGAAGCAGAACAGCAAGCCGGCTTCCTGTTCTGCAATACGGCGATGATCAGCCGCTGACGTGAGCCGGCGGCTTCTCCAGCACCGAGTCCACCCACAGCAGTGCCAGATCGATCAGGTGCACGACACCCATCGCGACTTTGCGGTTTTCACTGGTCTGGTTGTCGGCGTGTTCATAGGCTGTGGCAGAAGCCGATTGCAGAATCGAATAGGCCTTTACCAGGGCATCCTCCCGGCTTGCCGACCCGGCCAGTTGATCGGATGACGGTACGCTCCGCATAGGCTTCGATTTGGCGTCTGGCCCGAGGTTGTAGGGTATGCAAACTCGCAAGCATCTCCCGCTAATCCTTGATATCCCGGTTCTCGTCATAGCCCATATGGCCGTCGCTATGCTGAATCATCAAGCTCAGGCCTTTGCTCTGCACAGCAGCCTCGACGTTCATGTAGATCGGTGTCATCAGCAAACCGGCTTGGTCGTCGACATCCAGGGTCCGTACCAGCCGGCCGGTCTTGATCTCGATCTCCTTGATGGCCTTCATCGTGATGTAGGGGCTCTGGTTTTGATCTTCGGCGCCCTCAATACCGTAGACGCCCAGAAACATTCGATTCTTGGTATGGGACCACATCGGGATTTCGACGATGCCTTCGAACAGCTGCTTGCTGTCGTCGGTGTTATCCAGGCGCCCCACCTGTTGCAGGCTGATCGGCAATGCCCGCTTTCCGTCACTCCAGATGCCGCTTGCCCCCTGTTCGGTCACCGTCAATGTAATCGGGCACTGATTGTCAGGCTCCTCGCAGAGCGTCAGTTGATTTTCAGTCTGCTGCTTGCCATGCAGGGCGATTGGAATGAGATGCTTATCGTAGTAGTAACTGCCGTCGACCTTGCCCAGTTTGTCCTGTTGCAGCGACACATAGGTCTGGAGCGATACATGCACCGGGTGGTCGCCGAGGGTGCCGGTGTAATTGCGAACCTCATACCAGCCTGCCCACGCAGCCAGCGGCAAGCAGGCCAAAAGGCCCAGCAACAGAGAAGTGATTTTTTTCATGCCAGGCAGATCCTTGTGAGCGTTCGTCCAAAAGGTTGGCAGTCTAAGGGTTGCTTTCGGATTTTGCTGTTGTGACGAGTGTCAGCGGCTCTTTGAATCCATCGCAGATTGCTGCTCTGGTGGCACATATCCCCTGGGGAGAAAGCACCGCCACAACCGAAATTAAAAAACCGTCTACTCACCCCAAGAGGTGGGTAGACGGTTGGTGCGCCTCAATCATGCTGGGGCAGGGTGGTGAATCGTACTCCGACGGCAAGAGCAGGGTGGTGACGCTCCTGTCCGCGTTTGTGATGATCAAAATCTTCTTCTGCATGCCGGCATCCACCTCGTACGGTGAAAGCAACCTCAATTCGCAGTGCATTGGCTTGGCCGGTCACTTGCACAACGACGAGATGCAGCGCCAACCAACGATGTGAACCGTTTTGTTCCAGGCATTTTCAGAGAAAAAGATTGATAGTGTGAGTCGCTGAGCGTGCTGCTCAGTAGGGGGATTGAATTTCATGGGGCTCTCCGGAAAAACCCAAAACGGAGAGACACCTCGCCTGGACGGGGAGTGCTCCCCGCATGGGCAAAAATGATAGGTCAGTCGGCGCGTGGACAATGCCCGCGCTTTAAAGCAAATGGGCTACAGGTAGAAACCTGTTGACCGAGGTCGAAGCCCTTGATCAGTTTGCTGGAAGCTTTCCAAGAAAATCATAGGCCAGCTTGATACAAGGAAGAATGACCAACACCATGATGATTTTGATCATCAAGGCTAGGTTGCTGGTTGTTTTTCTCAGGTCTGAGATATCTTTTTGAAAGGAAAGCTGAAGTGCTGCACCCAGATCTTTAGTCTCGGATCGAAGTGCACTGCCTAGAATCTTCATCTCGGACCGTAGTTCGGTACCTAGGCTCTTCATCTCGCCCCGTAGCTCGTTACCTAGACTCTTCATCTCGGACCGTAATTCGTTACCTTGACTCTTGATCTCGCCTCGAAGCTCTGTACCCAGAGCTTCGATGGACTTGTTCAGGCGCGTCTCGGTTTGAGCGAGATCAGACTTTGTCGCCAGTGTCTTCAATTCAACCTCCCAAGCTTCAACAACAGCTTTGGCGTGATCGCGGCTGACATTCACGGCTGTCAGCGCTTCGTATAGATTAACCGCCAGATTCACAGTGTCTCTCCTACACAATGCATTTGCGACAACGAGAGCCCACCTGACGGTAGATTCCCGTCATCAGTGGGGCCAAGCATCCGGTCGACGATCGTCTTGACGACGGTTCGCACTTCCGAATGCGTGGCGAACTAGGGTTGATCAGTGCACTAAACGCGCACCGTAGCCTTGAAGATCATGGCTACCTGGGTGGGTGCTGCCAACGACAGCGATCCATACCTCATCATTGACCCAAAACTACGGGGTCGAATAGTCAGACGGTGCCTACACTGCTGTAGGCCAACCGATCTTCCTCGGCACGACACATGTCCCCAGGCTCTGCCATACACGGCAAGGTATTGGGTAGCCCCATGGAACTGCGCTCCGTCCAGTATCACGAAGGCGTACGTCCCCGAGGGATACGTTTCCCCCGTGGGTGAAAAGAGGCGCCAGTGAGGGCGCCTTGAGTGGGTAAACGATCAGGCCGCGCTTTGCGCGTCCGGCGAGTGTCCGGTGTGTCCTGACTCCCCTGATACATCTGGCGCGTCAGAAACATGAGGATGATCAGCGGACCCGACATCATCAGCGGCTGCTGAGGGCGCTGAGCCTGCGTTCTCTTCCTCGACCGGTGCGGTGTACACCACATCGCCATTGATCATCATCATGGACATCGACAGCAGATTTGCCCGGAGACTCGCGCCTGGCTGACCTTGTTTCTCGCCCTGTTGGTAGATGTAAGGGACGACCCAGAGGCCGCTGAGGAGAAACCGCACAAAAACGGTTTCACCAGAGTTGATGGCCTTGGCGCACTTTTTGATGAGTTCCTTGGCAACGGTACCGATGACCCGGCAGTCGTAATCGGTGTAACTGCAATCGTCAGCAGCACCGTGGAGTGCCGATACTCTGACCAGTTGATAGGCGTCCCCTTTGGGGGGATCGATCGTACGTGCGTTGCTCAAATAGGCAAAACCACGGATGTGTTGATTGAAGTACTTCTTTTCTTCAGCAGTGGACTCGCTCATGTGCTTCTCCTTTTCAGCAGGGAAATGGGGAGGCACTTGCCCCAATGGGGAAGTGTCTTCCCCGTTGGGTGGTGCAGCATGCGTTCGCTCACCGGCATGGCTGATGAGTGACCGCATTACTGAACGCGACAGCGGTCTTGGGTCGATCACGCGACTGGCGCGTTGTAGCCTCCTAGATCATGACTACCTGGAAAGGTCGCCGACAACGTCAGCAGAACACGCCTCAAGCATGTAAAAGCTCTCAGCCCCAGTCCAGTCCGTTTCACCGACAGAATCTGTAGGACAACTCACTTTGAAAACCTCGCAGCGATCCGCCACGCGGCAGTGAAAACAAGATGGACGCAGACCTGTTTTCCCATGGCGGCAGTCGGTCCCAAAAGGGCATAAAGCAAAGGCGAAAAAGGAAGGGGGCAAGGGAAACAAAACGAAGGGAAAAGGGCCTACCCGAAAAGGCAGTCTGCCCCCAAAAGAAAAGGGCTGTTTTCCCCACGGATATGGATGACACCTGAATGCTCTGGCGCTGGCTGCTGAAAAAACCTGCTGTAAACTCCACCACGAACAAAGGCGATCCTGGTGCCGAATACTTCACGCCTCAGTCGGCGACGGCGCTTCTCTCTACCCCGCGTCGACAAAAAGTCCTGGGGCATATCTGGCAACTTGTCTCGCTTTCACGCCAGCAGTTCACGGACCTCTACCTGGCGCCCATCGAGCGCTACGCCGAACTGGTCCAGCAACTGCCCGCCTCGGAAAACCATCACCATGCCTATCCCGGCGGCATGCTCGACCACGGCCTGGAAATTGTGGTCTACGCCCTCAAGCTGCGACAGCAGCACCTGCTGCCGATAGGGGCAGGTGCCGAAGCACAAGCTGCTCAGACTGAGGCCTGGAGCGTCACGATTGCCTATGCCGCGCTGCTGCACGACATTGGCAAGATCATCGTCGATGTTCAGGTGCAGACGTCCGATGGCGCGCCGTGGCATCCCTGGATGGGGCCCCTCGACCAACCTTATCGTTTCAAGTACGTCAAAGATCGTCCCTACAAGCTCCACGGCGCTTCGGCAGGCTTGCTCCTCACCCAGATACTGCCCCATTCGACACTCAACTGGCTGATCTCCTATCGCGAGCCCTGGAGTGCCCTGACCTATGTCCTGGCCGGGCAGTATGAGCAGGCAGGTATTCTCGGCGAACTGGTTATCCAGGCTGATCAGGCATCAGTGGCCCAAGAGCTGGGCGGCAACCCGACCAAGGCACTGGCAGCACCGAAATCATCCCTGCAACGACGGCTGATCGAGGGACTGCGCTACCTGGTCTGCGAACAACTGAAGCTCAACCAGTCACGTGCCTCGGACGGCTGGTTGACCGAGGAGGCGTTGTGGCTGGTCAGCAAGCCGGCGGCCGACAAGCTTCGTGCCCACCTGCTGTCCCAGGGGGCAGAGGGCATACCGTCATCGAACCCCACATTGTTCAACGTGCTGCAGGACAACGCGATCATTCAGGTCAGTCCTGAAGGCAAGGCGATCTGGACCGCCACGATTCAAAACGGCAAATGGAAAAAGACCCTGACCTTTCTCAAGGTCGCCCCCGCATTGATCTGGGAGAAGGCAGAGCGACCACCGGCCTTTACCGGCTCAGTCACCCTGGAAGTGACCGCCGAGAAGAACGAAGAGGATGAGCACACCGGTGACCTCGATCACCCTGCAAGCGCGTATTCACCGCTTGAGCCGACCTCGTCCTGGGGCGCTCCACCGGATTGGCCCCAATCGCCCGAGCAGGAGGACATTGCACCCGCGGCTCCCCCTCGCTACATCACCGACGTCCCGGACCTCGATGATGACCAGGTATCGCAATGGGCACTCGCATTGGATCACCCTGAGCGCGACACCCATGAGGCCACCCGTGCCAACGCGGGGCTGATCCCAACCGAGCGCCCTGATCCCTCAGTGGCGCCCACCGACAACAAGACCGAATCGCCGCCTGGAATGGCTCCCCGATCCGCAGCTGCTTCTTCGGCGAAGAAAACAGCTCAATCCAACGCTCACACCGCACAACCCGACGCAAGTCCAGAGGTGCTGGGAAAGACCTTCATGAAGTGGCTTCGTCAAGGCGTCCTCACCAACAAGATCATCGTGAATGACGCCACCGCAAAGGTACACAGCGTGGTCGGCACGGCCTTTCTCGTCTCCCCGGGAATCTTCCAGCGTTACGCGGACGAACACCCAGAGACCGCTCGGGCTGCACAGTTGCACGGCACCAATGGCTGGCGCTGGGTTCAACGCTGTTTCGAGAAGCTGGAGTTGCACCGCAAGGATGAAGCAGGCCGCAGCCTATGGGCCTGCCAGATCCAGAGCTCACGCAAGGCCCGCGACATCAAGGGCTACCTGCTCAAGGATCCCTTGCTGATCTTCACGGAGAGGCCCTACGACAATCCCTACCTGCAAGTGAAGGAGTGAACGCTCAGCGTCGTGATGAATGGTCTGTTCCATGAGCGTTTGCACGAGTGTGAGCCCGGTCGTAAGTAGGCGCATAACGCCGCGTAAAGCGGCTTTTTGGGGTTCGCGTTATGGCGAGCTGTGAGCAGGAGGCTTAGCCCTGCCGGTTCCAACTTACCGGTCTGCGAACCTGCGTGCAGTTCGCCATCCTTGTGTCTTCCAGGATTTTCAACCGGGGTCAGGTCTGCGGCAGGATCGGCGCGTTCGGTGCAAGAAAGGGCTTCAGGTCGTGCCACGGAATGATGACCTCGGTCGTCCCATACGCGTAGGCCAGCACGGCATATGGATTAATAGTAATCAATAGACCGTCTTGAGTAAGCGTCCAGCTACGGACATCAATTGCTGCGCGCTCGACCCACTTGCGTTCTATTGGCGTGCCTTCAGCTTTCTGTTCGATGGCCTCGTAGCTTCGGTTGGTCAAAAAGTCCTTCCAAGCGGTGTCGATGTTGAACAGATCCGAAGTTTCAAGAGGATGGAGGTTCGGTTCAATAATGTACGTGATGCCGGTACTTCCGCCATGGCCATGCGCCGTGCCGTGGCAGTATTCCCAGCTTGTTGTCTTGACGCTGATCACCTTCGTCGAAGCGCTGGTCACTTCAGCACCGAAGTATTCGTCGCCATGCCTGGAGTCGCAACCCGACTCAACCGCGCGCTTTGCCTGTTCTGCCATTGCCGAATTCCATAACGCAATCGTCGGTGACAGCGGTGCATCGATTCGTGGCGCGCCGGTATGGATTTCGTAGGTTTGATCGGTTTCGTCGTGAGTGTCCGCAGAAAAGTAGTCGCTACGGCTGAACAGGTAGGGCCCGATCGTAACCGCCGCGGTAGAAAGTTCCTTGAGACGATCCGTATAGCGCCTGGTCAGGCAGAATCCGACGCTAGCGGTGTCCTGAGGTGTAAAGCAGAGATCGCGTACGAAGTGCAACCATTGTCGTTGCCCGTCTCGCAGGATGGTCTGCCCGTCCACTGACAAACGTTGCATCGCGGCGTTATACGAGGTTGCAATTGAGCTATCCAGCGTTGATAGCGCCGGGTCGGCGCAAACTGCTTTTTCTAACGGTGAATGGGCTTTGTCGCAATCGAAACTCGCGGCGGACGCAATCGTTGGTATCAGGTACATCATGACCAGCGCACGCTTAATCATTCAACGGTCCTTGTCTTCTGTTTGGGAGAAACTGAGTGCAGCGCCTGTGCTCATCATGCCATTTTAAAAGGCTTGAGAGACTGCTCACGAGACTTTTTGGCATCGCATCGTCGATGCTGCATCAAGTGCTCAATTCTCTTCCAGAGATATGACTAGGCGAGTCATCACAGAGTTTTTCGTGGTCATTGAGGGCGCAATCGATCTTGCCACCGGCATTCTATCCGCGCAGGGCGCCCTGATAGGGTGAAAATTGCTAAGAGCACCCGGTTTCCGTGTTTATGGCTGGGTCGCCAGGAGCAGGAAAAACTGAGGTGTCCAGGGGGAGAAAAAGGACGGAAGGAACATTCTTTGCTCGGAGTTTTTCAGGCAGTCCTATGCTGCAAAGGCCTCGGTCTGCACACTCAGGCGCCCATTTGAGCACGCGCTCCAAGTAGATATCATCAAGGACAACGATGGGACAAACGGTGGCATTGGCATCGACCTTTCAGCCGACGAAGTTGACGGGTTCGCCGAGCAGCCCTAGCCTCACAAAGAGTTGGAAGCGTTTTGAACGGAGCATCTCAATGAGTGACGAAAAAGTAATATTAGAGGTTTCGACGAAGACGCATGGCTCTTCGGCGATGTCTGATTTTTTCCGTTATGGGTCTGTGGAGGAAAAACGAGCGGTCTACTCTGCTGCTGCCTCTATTGCAATTTGCGAACAGAGGGACGTTATTCGCTCAGTCAAATCCGACGATGTGATTGTCGCAAAATGTAAATAATTGCCTCGTTATTGATCTCTAAGCCTAGCGCTGGTTTTTTGTATCTGGCGCCCAGTTAATTCCGAAACGTGACCCAAGGAAACCTTTAGGCCATTCCCATGAACAGCTTCCTGGCGCAGGCACAAAACAACCAGTGGTCGAACCGGCGATTGCTTTGTGCATGCTTCGCGTTAAGCCACGAAGAATACGTGGCTACACGAACGAGCTTCTTTCCCTCTATCGAACGAACGCTGTTGCATATATTGGACGTGGATCAGTTCTACCTCGCCGCACTGGAGCTTGATCTGGAAGGGCAACGCAAAGAACTCCCTTTAGACTTGTCGCTTCAGCAGATAGCGCGGCTTCAATCGGCTATAGACGGCCGACTGATCGCTTATTGCGAGCGGTTGGATGAGAGCTCATTGGGTTGCCAAGCAGGGGTTGTGCGGGCGGAGGGAATAGTACTGGAGCGGGTTGACCGCCTGCTGCTGCACCTATTCCAGCATCAGATCCATCACCGGGGACAAGTTCACGCGATGCTGTCCGGCACCCGTGTTGCACCTCCACAGCTTGACGAGTTTTACCTGGATGGAGATCTGCCACTACGAGCTTTGGACGAGGATCGGCTTACCTTCCCTCCGACGAACGCTCCATCACGCCCAGCCCCCTGAAGTACCCATATCTAGGCGGGCGGGTGGTGCTCGGCAGCGTGCATTGCCAGGTAGGCTTTGAGGTTTTCGTCACCTAACCCCAAGGTGTATAAGATTTCAGCCGTGAAACTGACCGGAGCGATACCTGGCGCCGTAATGTCAGAGATCTCCGGTGTTCAGATGTTGTAGCCGCCCGCGACTTCAATGGTTTGAGCGTTGATCCACGCACCTTCCTCGGACATGAGCATGGCGATGACGCGCGCCACATCTTCGGGTTCGCCCACTCGGCCCAGCGCGGTTTGCGCGGCCAGCATTGCCTCGAATTCGTCATTCAGTCCGCCGCCCAACTCGGTGCGAATCGCGCCGGGTGATACGGCATTGGCGCGAATACGGCGCTCGCCAAACTCCTTCGCCATGTAACGGGTGAGCACTTCCAGTCCGCCTTTGAATGCGGCGTAAGGGGCTACGCCTGCAGTGGCCGCACGGGTCGTCGCACTGGTGATGTTGACGATACTGGCGTTGTCCTCCAGCAGTGGTAGAAGAGCCTGGGTCAGGAAAAAAGGACCTTTGAGGTGAACATTGCACAGCCCGTCGAACTGCGCTTCGCTGACCGACTGCAAGGGGTTGAACAAGCCATAACCTGCATTATTGACCAGCCCGCTAAGGCTGTTGACGCCCCAGACTTCTTGTAAGGCCAAAACGACCATCTCACGAAAAGCCACGAAACTGCCCACATCCGCGACGTCGAGCCTGAGCGCAACAGCCTTGCCACCGGCTTGTTCGATTCGTCCGACCACCTGAGCCGCCGCTTCGGGATGCTTGTTGTAGGTGAGAATGACACCCGTGCCGCGCAGGGCGATGTGTTCAGCTGTGCTGGCACCGATTCCACGGCTGCCTCCGGTAATGACGATGACGCCCATGGCGTATTCCTCTGTCAGTGAAATGAGTGACCACAGTACCCAGGGGCCTCTCTCACGACGCAACCGTTCCTACTCGATACTTGCCTGTTTCTGCTTTTTGCTTGCACGGCGAACCTTGCTGCGTTCAGCATCTGCTCTATGAACAATCAACTGAATGAACTCCGGTCATTGGCCGCCAGGGCTGAGAATCGTCGGACCGAGACGGGCATCCCGCGCGTGGCCATGGTGCAGGGCAAGATTCCCGAGCACATGCTGGCCGCCGTGTATGACCCGATGATCAACCTGATCCTGCAAGGCAGCAAAACGATGACCATCGGCGACCGTACGCTGCGGTACGACCCGGCCACGTATTTCGTCATGTCCATCGAGTTGCCAGCGGTAGGCACAGTACACCCGGCTGAATCAGGGGAACCCTACCTGGCCGTCAGCCTGACCCTCGACCCCACGGTGCTGTCGACATTGCTGGCTGATCTTCCCAAACCGCCCGGGCGATACGACAACGCCCCCGGTTTTTCAGTGGCCGCCGTCACGCCAGAGCTGATGGACGCCTGGGTGCGAATGCTGCGCTTGATGGACAACCCCGAAGCCATTGCCGCTTTGGCTCCTGCCTATGAGCGCGAGATTCTGTTTCGTGTACTGCAAGGGCCCCATGGCTGGATGCTCCGCGAAATCGCAGCGCCCGACACCGCCATGGCGCGAGTGAATCTGGCTATTCAGTGTATTCGTCGGGATTTTACCGAGTCCCTCTCCGTGGAAAGCCTTGCGCAGAAAGCGGCGATGAGCGTTTCCGCCTTCCACCGGCACTTCAAGGCCGTCACCACGCTGAGTCCATTGCAGTATCAGAAGCGGATACGCCTACTCCAGGCCAGAACGTTGATGGTGGCCAGCGCCAAAAGCGTCACGGCCGCTGCCTTTGAAGTGGGCTATGAAAGCGCCACCCAATTCACCAGAGACTACGCTCGGGTATTTGGTCTGCCGCCCCGCAGAGATACGGCGAGAATCCTGGGGGAAACCGGAATTGGCCGTCGCTAGTGGGTGACAGCCATGATCGACGGTGCGTTCCGTCCCTGAGTACCTCCAAGCGCTAAATGCAGCATGCAGAAAGACTCACGAAACACGTTTACTCCATTAAATTCATCGCTCGAAGTGCTTCCTCAGCAGCCTCGTGATCTTGTACCGAAGAACCGCCGGAAATCCCTATGCCTCCTGCTATCTGGCCATCGATGATGATCGGCACACCGCCACCTACCGGCGTCAGCCGTGGATGGTGAGCCAGCGGAGCTACGGTGGGTTCAGCCATGTATTGATTCCATTGGGAGGTGGACATGCCGAATGACGCTGCCGTCCACGCCTTGTCGGTTGCTACCGCGACGGTCAAAAAGGGGACGTTGTCTGCGCGCTCCAATACCTGCAAGTGGCCGCCAGAATCGGTAATCGCGATGGTCGCCGCGAAGCCGCGAGCGGCGCAGGCTTGGCGCGCTTTGGCGAGAAGCTCGTGAACGGCATCGAGGCTGAGCTGGGTGGTGGTGATGGTTTGAACGGTCATGAAAACCCCGAATCTGAATAGGTATTGAGGGAAAGGTCAGCGAACCAGGACGACTTTGCCGATCATGTCGCCGGCTTCTACAAGCGCGTGGGCCTTGAGCAGGGCAGCGGCATCAGTGCCTTCGATCGTCACGGTTGGCGTCGGCACCAGATCGCCTCGATCAATCAGCTGTGCGACGCGACGGAGCAAGGCATGCTGTCGAGCGATGGTCCGTGTGGTGAAGATCGAACGGGTGTACATCAGCTCCCAATGAATGGAGATGGATTTCGACTTGAAAGGACCAATGTCCAGATTTTGCGGATCGTCGATCAGCGCAAACTGACCTTCGGGCCGCATGACCGCAGCGATTTGCGTCACATAGCCGGCGCTTCCATTGAGCCCGGCAACATAATCCACCTCCGTAATCCCCAGCGCCGCGAGCTGTGGCGCCCAGGGTTGATGGTGGTCAATGACGTGATGAGCGCCATGGTCGAGCACCCATTCGCGTGTCTGTGCCCTTGAAGCCGTACCGATCACTGTAATGCCGGTCAAGCGGCGGGCGAGCTGGGTCAGAATGGAGCCCACGCCACCGGCTGCACCCACTACCAACAACACCCTGGCCTCGGTGGGGTCGGCATCGTGGATCCGCAGGCGATCGAAGAGTAATTCCCAGGCGGTAATGGTCGTTAGGGGTAATGCCGCTGCGTCGGCGAAGTCCAAGGACTCAGGCATTGGGCCGACGATTCTCTCATCCACGGCCTGTAGCTCGGCGTTACAGCCTGGTCGTGTGATATCGCCCGCGTACCAGACTCGATCGCCGGGTTTGAATAACGAGACACGCGCTCCAATCTCGCGAACGATGCCCGCCGCATCCCAGCCCAGAATGCGTGGGGCCCCGTTGGGAATATCGCCCTTCGCGCGGATCTTGGTATCTACCGGGTTGACTGAAATAGCCCTGATCTCGACCAGCAGGTCGTGCTCGCCAAGGGTCGGTGTTGGCCGTTCGAGATCCTCAAGGGCCTGAGGATGGTCAACGGGGTGATTGTGATAAAAACCAACGGCTTTCACAGGCAAATTCTCCAAGCAAGGACAAAGCACGCCGCCGCAATGGAGGTCATTGCGCGCTGGGCGTGAGGCATTGTGTCTTTCCTGTATTTGTGGAGAAATAGGCAAATTCCGGTAACACTTTCCGTGGTTTCAAGAAAATGATCAGATTGGACGATATTGAAATTTTCGTTTGCTCAGTGGAGTCAGTCAGCTTCTCTGAGGCCGCCCGGCAGATGAACATCTCGCCGGGCCTGGCTAGCGTGGCCATACAGCGATTGGAAAAGACGTTGAAAACGCGCTTGTTCACGCGCTCCACGCGTAGCCTTCAACTCTCTGAAGATGGAGAGCGTTATTTGCCCCATGCGCGGGCCTTGTTGGAGGCGCAACGCCAAGGCCGCGCCGCATTGGCACATGAGCAGTGCGAGTTATCGGGGCCGCTCAGGCTCTCGGTGCCTTCCGATTTTGGTCGCAATCTGCTGCTGGACTGGCTGGACGAATTTCAGCAGCAACATCCCAAACTTTCGCTGCATCTGAGGATGAGCGACCGCGCCGCCGACTTGTTGCGCCAGCCGTTGGACGCTGCGTTGCGCTATGGCGCGTTGGCGGACTCATCATTGGTCGCCTTACCGCTGATCGAGAATAACCGGCGCGCGTTGTGCGCCTCGCCGAGTTACCTGGAGCGCGTTGGCGCGCCGCAGGGCATTGATGACCTGCGTCGGCACAATTGCCTGCGTTTTGTGTGGAGCGAACAGATCCATGAGCGATGGCGCTTCATGCTGCCCGAAGGCGAGCGATCCGTATCTGTCTCCGGTGACCGCATCAGTGATGATGCCGACGCCGTTCGTCGTTGGGCCGTTGCCGGGCGAGGACTGATCTATAAATCGCGGCTGGATCTGATCCCCGACCTGCTTGCCGGGCGCCTGGTTGAAGTCCTTCCCAGTCGTTATTGCGAACCGTCACCCTTGCATCTTGTGTGTGCACATCGTTCCCGGCTGACGCCGGTGATTACGCAGTTGCGTAGCTTTTTGCAGGCGCGTTGTGAAGGGCTTGCGGCAAGCTGTGTGCCCCCTGGATAGGTGGCATGCAGGGAAGGGGACGCATTTATTTTAGAGGAAATAAATATGCCCCCTTTTTGCTTGTGTCTTCACCACAGGCTCACCGACATCCCACCTCTTTGAGATCCGTCTTATTCACCTACCGCCTCGCCACGCTTAACCTCTCGGCGATGAAACTCACACATTTCCTGCAACCTCTCGACTCTTCCTTTTCGACGCCCAAGGCTGCGCGCAAGCTGCTGCACCTATTCGCCCTGGCGTTGGTGCTCGGCGTGTACGCAGGCGCCTACAGTTACTTGCGCGCGGCGTTCAGCGAGGAGATTTCGTTGCGGCGTAGCTACATGAATGAGGCGATTTCCGATGCCCAGAGTTTTTTTGTCAGCCGCCAGACGCTGTTGAAAAGCCTCGGCCTGTCGACCGTGCGGCATGTCACGCCGCCGGTGGGCAACCTCAACACTGTGCCGGCCGAAGAGGTGCACATCACCCTGGGCGAGGTGGGCAATCTCTGGAGCCTGTGGCTGACCAAACGCATGCTCGACTACCTGGAGGCCAACCAGGTCAATCTGATTTACGTGGCACAGCGTGCCGAGCCTGAGGTGGAGCGCCTGTTTACCGTCGACGTTGCACCGCAGAGCGTGCCGCCGTCGGTGTTGCAGCGCTTGATGGCGGTGGACACCGGCAAGGTTTCGGTCAGCGATGAGTTGTGGCTGACCGAGCAGAACCGCCTGGGTTCGCCGCTCTACATCTTCACCCGCCTCGACGACCGTAGCCCCACCTCGGGTTGGCTCGGGTTGGAGGTGGACGGGCCGGACCTGATCAACGCCTTGCAGCATGAAAAAGCCGGCGACTTCATGTTGCTCGACGGTGCAGGCCAGCTGATTTTCAGCAGCTCGCCGTATCAACCGACGGCCGTGCAGGTGCTGTGTCAGTCTCCTTCCACCGCCAGTTTCGGCTGGGAGGGCAGTGGCTGGTTGCCGGACCGATTGGCTATTCGAAAGCACCTGGGGTTTTCCCAATGGCAGATCGTCTACAGCCTGGAGTTGCGTTCACTGTTGCCCAGCCTGGCCTTGCCGTTCCTGGTGTGCCTGATGCTGTGCGTATTGGCGAGCCTGGGGATGGTACGGCTGGTGCGGCGCATCGATCAGCGGTTGATTATTCCGGCGGCCAATCGCATCGAAGCCCTGGTGGAGAGTGAGGCGTTCAGCAGCGCGGTGATTCGTATCGCCCCGGTGGCCTTGTGTGTACTGCGTCGCAGCGATGGCGAGGTGGTGCTGGAAAACCCCTTGTCTCGCCAATGGCTGGGCGACGGTCAGGAGCGCCAGCAACTGCGCCACGGCTGGATTCGCCGCGCCTTCCATGAGTCCGAGCAAGGCAGTAGCGACGAGCTGCAACTGGCCGACGGTCGCCACCTGTACCTGAGCTTCGCACCCACCCGTTACCAGCGTGAAGATGTGTTGATCTGCGCCTTCAGTGATATCACCGAGCGTAAACAGGTGGAGTTGGCATTGCAGCAGGCGCGCACGCTGGCGGACGCGGCGAATGAGGCCAAGACCCTGTTCCTGGCCACCATGAGCCATGAAATCCGCACGCCGCTGTATGGGGTGTTGGGTACCCTGGAATTGCTGGCGCGCACCGACCTCAACGGCCAGCAGCGCGGTTACCTGAATGCCATTGAAGGCTCGTCGGCGAATTTGCTGCAAATGATCTGCGACGTGCTGGATGTGTCGAAAATCGAGGCGGGGCAACTGTCCCTCGAATTCAGTACCTTCTCGCCGATCGAGTTGGTGCAGGAGGTGATCCAGGGTTACGCGGGCGCCGCCCAAGGCAAGGGCTTGCAGTTATTTGCCTGCCTAGACCCGCAGTTGCCCGACCGCGTGCGCGGGGACGCCACGCGTATTCGCCAGATCCTGAATAATCTGCTGAACAATGCGCTGAAATTCACCGAGAGCGGGCGGATTGTGTTGCGCCTGCGTCTGGAAGACCGTGAAGACGAGCGCGCCCTGTTGCAGTGGCAGGTGGTCGACACCGGCAAGGGCATTGCCGAGCAAGACCAGCCATACCTGTTCGAGCCGTTCTTCCAGGTCGGCGGCAATGCCAATGTGGTCGCCGGCAGCGGCCTGGGCTTGTCGATCTGCAAGCGGCTGATGCATTTGATGAACGGCACGTTGCGCGTAGTCAGCGAGCCGGGCCTGGGCAGCAGTTTTTCCTTCACGTTACCGTTGGAGCAGGTCTGCGACGACCGCCAGGCGCCCTGGGCGCAACCGCTGCTGGGCGAACGCGTGTACGTGGTGTCGCCGGTGCGTGAGCTGGCGGAAAGTGTCGGTGGCTGGTTGCGCCGCTGGGGTGCGCGGGCGCAACTCGGTGCGCCGGAGTCCGCCGAGGCCGATCCCGGCGCGGTGCTGGTCGAGTTGTATCCCGGCCCGACCGAGCCCGGCCAGTGGTTGCATTGGTCCGGGCCGCGGGTGATGGCCGCTGTCGATGAACAGGGCGCTTATCCGTGGCAGATCGGCCTGAATAACTTGCAGGCGCTCAACCGTGCGGTCAGTCGCGCCCAGGGCAGCGAAGCGTTGCTGTCGCCGAGGATCAGCGAGAAACCCACCGAGTTCAGCCTCAACCTGCGCTTGCTGGTGGCCGAAGACAACCTGATCAACCAGCTGATCTTGCGCGACCAGTTGGAAGAGCTCGGCTGCAGCGTGGTGCTGGCCGGCGACGGGATTGAAGCGCTGTCGCTGTGGGGCGATACGGCGTTCGACATGGTCCTCACCGACGTCAACATGCCGCGCATGAACGGCTACGAACTCACCGAGCAACTGCGCCGCCTGGGCTGCTCGCTGCCGATCATCGGCGCCACCGCCAATGCGATGCTCGACGAAGCCGAGCGTTGCCTGAACGCGGGCATGGATCATTGCCTGGTTAAACCGTTCACCCTGCGGGCCCTCTATCAGTGCTTGCATCGCTGCCAGAGGAGGGAGCCTTGAGCGCCTATCGCGTACTCATCGTGGAGGACCATCCCTTTCAGCATGAGTACCTGATCAACGTCTTCCAGGCCATCGGCGGCTTTGACGTCGACGTGGTCTGGGATGGCGCGAGCGCCTTGCAGCGCCTGGCCCGCCAACGTTATGACCTGCTGCTCAGCGACCTCATGATGCCGGAAATGGACGGCGTGCAGTTGATCCAGCAACTGGCGCGGCTTCAGGCACCGCCCGCCTTGGCGCTGATGAGCGTGGCGTCGCGGCGCATGCTGGTGGGAGCCGGGCAGGTGGCGGGGAACCTGGGCCTGACGGTCGCCGGGCTGATTACCAAGCCGGTGTGTGAGCCGCAGGTGCGTACCTTGCGCGATTGCCTCGACAAACTGGCCGAACAGGCGCGCACGCCGTGTTGCCGCCAGCGCGGCAGCCATGGAGATAACCTCGCGGGGGCCTTGGCCAATGGTGAAATCCAGGCCTGGTTCCAGCCGAAAAAGTCCCTGCAAGACGGCCGCATCGTCGGCGCCGAAGCCCTGGCGCGCTGGGTCCACCCGCAGGAGGGCCTGTTAATGCCGGCTGAGTTCCTCGGTGAAATCGAGCGGCTGGGCCTGGAAACCCAACTGTTGACCTGCATCCTCGCCCAGACCCTGACCGCCCAGGCCCAATGGGCGCAGTTGGGTTACCGGTTGCCGGTGTCGATCAACCTGCCCACCCATCTGCTCGACCAATGCGACCTGGTCGACCGCCTGCTTGCCCAGGTACAGAGCCGCGACGCCGAGCCCCGGCAAATCACTTTCGAGTTGATGGAAAGCTCCACGACGCGGTTGCCCAGTAACTACTACGCTGGAGCATGTCGCTTACGCATGATGGGCTTCGGGCTGGCGCAGGACGATTTCGGCAAGGGGTTCAGTTCCTATTTCAACCTGGTGTCGACGCCGTTCAATGAGCTCAAGATCGACCGCTCGCTGGTGCATGGTTGTGCACAGAACGAGAGCCTGGCGTCGGCCTTGCAGAGCATTGTCGAACTGGGCCGCAAACTCGGGCTGACTACCCTCGCTGAAGGCGCGGAAACCCAGGCCGAGCTTGCGGTGTTGCGGCGTATTCGCTGCGATCAGGTGCAGGGCTTTCTGATCTCCCAGGCCGTGGCGGCGGAGAAATTCAATGCATTGTTAATAGAGGATGGCCCGGCGCCATCACTTCTCTGAGCGGCAGGGGTCACACAGTCA
Organism: Pseudomonas gingeri; assembly: GCF_013386165.1. Lineage (GTDB taxonomy): Bacteria > Pseudomonadota > Gammaproteobacteria > Pseudomonadales > Pseudomonadaceae > Aquipseudomonas > Aquipseudomonas gingeri_C. The sequence goes on from NZ_JACAOS010000012.1 coordinate 262,590, forward strand.
AGAAGCCCGAAGGAAGGGTCGCCCGGTCAGCCGGGCGTTATTGGCCAATGCCGGGATCAAGCATAGGCCCCACGTCCTGACTCAGGTTTCTGCGGTACTGACGATGAAACATGCAAGTCTGCGCCTGGATAAACTGGCGCAAAGCTCACAACGCCTGAACAAAGCCCTGTTGCTGCTGACGGGGTTCGCCTTGTTGCTGTCCAGCAGTTGCTACTGGGCGGTGTCGCGGTTGCTCGACGCTGAACAGGAAAAGATCGAGTTCCACTTCGCCCGCGTGGTGGAGATCATCCATGAACACGAGGCATTCCTGCGCAACGTGGCCAAAGGCTTCAGCCGTGGCAATGCGCCGCCGCTGCCTTCCGTGCAATCCACCTCGGTGACGGAACTGCAACACGATGCGGGGCAGGTGGTGTTGCAGGCCAAGGGATTTGCCTTGTCGCTGCCGTTTACCTTGTCCCACGATGCTCGGTTCTTAGAAGACGACACGCGCCGTGCGCTGGCGTTTGGCGTGCAACTGACCGATTACTATGGCGGCTACTGGGCCGGCTCGTTTTACGCTTCGCCGCAGCTGTTCGTGCTCACTCCCAATGACGTCGCCAGCCTCGCCGTGCCCGGCATTGGCGGCTTGCGCCAGCACCAGCCGCTGTTGCGCGAACAGTACCGCGAAGTGGTGAGCCGTTTGCAGCAACTGCAGCAGAGCCAACGCCTGTTGCTGACCGACAGCCGCGTGCGCTGGATGCGCGCGCCGTTTCAGCTGTATCAAAACAGCCGCAACGTGGTGGCGATGATCGGCCTCGACGCGCCCGCCGCCGTACTGCCGGCCAGCCAGCCCCAGGGCTTGCTGACCCTGGCGGCCGTGGTGGACACGTCCCAGGTTGACGAGTTCGAGCGCGTGCTGCAGTTGTCGGTCTACAACCAGTTCACCCTGATCTCACCCCAGGGCGATGTGTTGCTCGGCAGCCTCGGCGATGAACACATGGCGCCCCTGGGCTTGAGCTTCAACAGCCAGGGCTTGCGCTTCAAGATGCTCAGCGAAGGCGGCGAGCATTGGACCGGCTTGTATGCCATCAGCTATCGGGATTTTCTGCGCTACGCCAAATGGCCGCTGCTGGGCCTGGGCCTGACGTTTCTGGCGGCCGTGCTGCTGGGGTGGTGGATCAACCATTGGTACAAGACCCGCATCGTCCGCCCGGCGCAACGCGCTCAGGAACGCTTGTTCGAGAGCGAGGCGTTCAACCGCATCATGCTGCACAACGCCCCGGTGGGCCTGTGCGTGGTGCGGCGCAGCGACCACCAGTTGCTCCTGGAAAACCAGCGCGCCTTGCAACTGCGCGGCACTGCCCCCTTGCTTGACGTGCTGAAAGCCAACGATGGCCCGGACACCCCCGGCGAGATGTGCCTGGCGGTTGAGGGGCGCTACTTGCAGGTCGTGGTGGTGGCGGCGCGCTACGAAGGCGAGGACGTGTTCCTCTGTGGTTGCAATGACATCACCCGGCATGTTGACGAAGCCCAGTTGCTGAACCAGGCGCGCGAGGAGGCCAACGAAGCCAACGAGGCCAAGACCGTGTTCCTGGCAACCATGAGCCATGAAATCCGCACCCCGCTCTATGGTGTGCTGGGCAACCTGGAACTGATGGCCCTGACCGACATGAGCGAGCGCCAGCGTCACTACCTGGAAATTATCCAGGGTTCGTCCACCGTGCTGTTTCAACTGATCAGCAACGTGCTGGACGTGTCGAAAATCGAGTCCGGGCAAATGGCCGTGGAAGCGGCGCCGTTCAACCCGTGCCAGCTGGTGGAGGAGTCGGTGGTGGGGTTTACCGCCACGGCCCGCAACAAGGGTTTGCAGATCGATGCGGAGATTGATCCGCAAGTGCCGCAGCAACTGCTGGGCGACGCGGGGCGGATCCGGCAGATCCTGCATAACCTGCTGGGCAATGCGATCAAGTTCACCGAGTCGGGGCGGGTGCGCTTGCGTCTGACCGTGCAGCAGTTGCTTGAGGATGAAGTTGCCCTGCAATGGCAGGTCACCGACACCGGTGTGGGTATTCCGGAAAAGGCCCTGGAGCAGTTGTTCAAGCCTTTCTATCAGGTGGCCGGCGGGCAGGATGGCAATGGCGCCGGGCTGGGCTTGTCGATCTGTTCGCGCCTGAGTGAATTGATGGGCGGCACCATGCGTGTGGTCAGTGAGCCGGGGCTGGGCAGCAGTTTTTCGTTGTTCATCACCTTGCCGATTCTGCGCAGCGCACCGTCTGCCGTGAGCTCGGTGCTGGCGGAGCCGTGCCTGGATGCGCCGTGTTTGAACGTGCGCGTGTTGGTCGCCGAAGACAACCCGGTCAGCCAGGCCGTGCTGCAAGAGCAACTCGAAGCCCTCGGCGCCCAGGCCACCGTGGCGCGGGACGGCGAGCACGCCTTGCAAATCTGGGGCTCGCAGCCGTTCGACCTGGTGATCACCGACATCAACATGCCGCGCCTCAATGGCTATGACCTGGCCCGCGCCTTGCGCGAACAGGGCGTGCAGGTACCGATTATCGGCGTCACCGCCAACGCCCTGCGCGAGGAGGGCGCGCGCTGCCTGGCGGTGGGCATGAACGCCTGGGTGGTCAAGCCGCTGAGTATGAGCATGCTGCGCCAGGCCTTGATGGCCCACTGTCGCCGCGCGACAACCTTGGCGATGCCGTCGCCGGAACGCGATCAGGAAGGTTGGATTGAATTGTCCCCGGCGATGCGCCAATTGATGGGCGACAGCTTGCTGGTTGACGTGCAGCACATTGAGCAGGGTTTGATCGACGGGGATTCCAACCGGGTTCGCCAGCGCCTGCACAGCCTCAATGGCGCGCTGGCCAGTGTGCGCGCCGGGGCTTTATCCAATGCGTGCCAGAAATGGGAGAACACGCTGCACGACGGCCGTCTGGATACCCACGTCACCACGCAGATCCGGGTGCTGTGCGCCCGGTTGACGGCGGTGGCGCAGTGCTTGCTGGCAGAGTCTTCAACTGAATGAGCGTCCTCTGCCCACTACAAGGAAGATAAATGATGCGAGAAATGAACGTCGTCATCGCTGATGACCACCCGATTGTGTTGGTGGGCGTGCGCGAGATCGTGCAGCGCGATTCACGCTATCGCCTGGTGGGCGAGGCGGTCAGTTCCAGCCAGTTGGTCGAACAGTTGCGCGCCCATCAGCCGCAAGTGCTGATCACCGATTTCAACATGCCGGGTGATGACACCTATGGCGATGGCCTGAAGCTGATCGAGTACATCCTGCGCCACTTCCCCGAGACCCAGGTGCTGGTGCTGACCATGATCTCCAACAGCCTGATCCTCACCCGCTTGCAGGAGTTGGGCGTGGCGGGCGTGATCCAGAAAAACCACCTGCACGACGAAATCGAAAAAGCCTTGAGCGCGATCAGTGCCCAGCGCAGCTACCAGGCGCCGGCGCCTGTCGCGACCTCGGTGGTGGCTAACCCGTTTCAGGTGCAGGAGCGGTTCCAGAGCCTGTCGCCCCGCGAGCTGGAAGTGTTGCGTTTGTTTGTGACGGGGATGAGCGTCAGCGACATTGCGCGGCAATTGAGCCGCAGCAACAAGACCGTCAGCGCGCAGAAGATCTCGGCCATGCGCAAGCTGGAGGTGGACAGTGATCAGGCGCTGCTGACCTATTGCATCGAGGCCCGGCAGTTTCAGTAGTCAGCGGTAGATGATCTGCAGCAACAGCGTTGTGCTGTAGCTGCCCGCTTCGGGCCGTTCACCCAGGGGCACGGGCTTGACTTGCAGGGTCAGCTCCAGTGGCCCGTCCTCCACCGGCCAGGTGCCGGTTTCGCCCAGGCTGAAATCAGCCTTCGTATTTTTATTCAACAGACCCAGACGCAGCCCCAGGCCCGCGCGCTGGGTGAGCAAGGTCTGACTGTCGGCGCTGCCCAGGCCTGCCGAAAGCTTCAGGCTGACGCGGCTACCGGCTTTGCAATCGAAGATCAGCGGCACGTTGGTGACGGCAACGCTGTCATCGAGCAACTGGTTGAGGTTGGCCTTGCCCAGTTCCACCTGTTGCGTACTGGGAAAGCGCGCGCTGCAGGGTGGGGCGATCAGTTGGCCGCTGACATCGATTTGCGCGTCTTGCGCCGATTGTGCGAAGGCGGTGCCGGCAACGGCCAGCAGCATCCAGACGAGCGCTTTCATAGGTAAGTGATGGTCATGACCATCGACGAGGTGAACGCGCCCGGTGTCAGCGTGCCCAGGGCGATCAGCTTTGCCTTGAGGCTGATATCGATGTCGCCACTGAGGTCGCGGTAGGCCTTGGTGGTGCCCGTGAGGTTGGCCGCCGTATCGTCTGCCCAGAGCAACGACACCCCGAGGTTGGCGGCCGTGGTCTTGGCCACCGTCGCGGTCTGCGTACCGTTGTTGGAGGTGAAGCTGACGTTCAGCGATGAACCCGCCGGGCAGACCATGCGTACCGGCACCGCCACCGTTGCGGCAGTCGTCACCTGGTCGGTGCGCACCTCGCCGAACGCGGCGGTGAGGGTGGTGCCGGTGCTCAGCACGCACGGTGGGCGGGTGAGGGTGCCGCTGACGGTGATGTTCACCGTGTCGGCGGCGTCGGCGGTGGCGCTGAGCAGCGCCAGGAGCAGCAGCGAAGTTTTCATCGAAGCCTCAGAGGTAATTGATGGTCAAGGTGTACTGGCTCTGGAACGCGCCGGTGGGGGATTTCCCAGCTTCCAGTTGCGGGATGAAACTCAAGTTCACGTTGTTGCTGCCTGAGCGCAACGGCATGTAGCGCTGGCTGGTGAAGTTCACCGGATTGCCGCTGTCCGTCCAGAGCGCCTGCATGTTCAGGCCCGCCAGCGAGGTGCGCGATACGCCGGTAGTGGCGCTGACCACGGCCTGGCTCGGCGCCAGGGTGATGTTGGCTTGCGCCGAGGCCTTGCAACTGAGGGACACGGAGGTCGATTGTATTTGATTGCGCAGGTCGGCGTTGCTGATGGCGCCGAATCCGAGGCTTACGCTACTCGGCGAACTCAAGGTGCAGGCTGGGGCGAAAACGGTGTACACGAAGGGCATGTCCACGAACCACTCGGCATACGTCGGGTAGTTGAGGGAGGTCACCCCGATCCGCACCTGCAGAGTGCGCGTACCGGTGGTTCTGGGCGCCGTACCGATCAGGTTGTAGCGGTAGCGCACCACGCTGTTGATGGGCAATTTCTGGCACGCGCCTCCCAGGCAAATGCCACTGAATTGGCCGAGGTCGAGCAGGGGCACATAGGTCGAGCTTGCCGGGTCCGCGAATCGCAGGGTGGCGTGGTTGGCGCCTGTCCCGTAGCTGACGCTCGTATTGATCCCGGCAGCATAGGGAAAGGCGCGACGAATCGTACAGGTTCCGGCGTACTCGACATTGATCGCCTCCCCGGGCGTGAACCGGTAACCAAAGGTCGGGTAACCCGGCATCGAGCAGTCAACATTGCCACCGACCAACGCATGGGCTTGAAGCGACAGGCAGCCAAGCCATGCGCTCAGCAGTATTCTCACGATCATGAGTTCACGAATCCTTGGCGCCCGACCCAGCGGTCGCGCGCTCACATTGAATGTTCAGTTGAGTGATCCCACCCTCGGCAGGCTCTTTTTCGTCCAGCTTCAATTCGCGGCTGCACCATGGCTGGCTATCCACGCTGATCAACAGGCGTGACTGCGCCGGTACGCCGCTCAGGTAGGCACGCCCTTTGTCGGCCACCAGGGTGCTGCCCAAAGAGCGTCCATCCGCTGCAAACAGTTCGGCCTTGGCGGCAAATGGCGCGGCGTCGCCGTGTGCATCAACGATGCGAAACAGAATGCGTTGGCCCTTGCGGGTCTCGAAGTCCGCCAGCACAAAGGCACCGCGCTTGGGTGTGACTTCCTGCACCAACTGGGCAATGTCGACGTCGGCAGGCAGCGACTGGGTGTCGAGCGACACACGGTTCTTGCGGTAAGGCAGGGCAGACGGCACCACCGTGTAGCCATTGGCATTGGTGCGCACCCCGCGCTTGTTGCTGATACCCACGTCCGCTGCGCCGGGAGTGGCCACGATCACATTGGTTTCGCCCAGAGGCTGGCTGAACAGCAGGTTGCGGTCGTAGGCGACCACCGAACCCTCGATACCGATGTCCAGTTGTCGACTGCCGGCGGTCTCGTTATAGCCGCCGTGCACGATGGCATTGGGCGCGTCATAGCGTGCGGCCAAGGTGCTGCCCATCACGCGCTCATTCGTGTTGACTTGCTGCGACACGCCGGCGCTGTAGGCCAGGGTGTCGTCGTCCAGCGCATTGCCGCTGAACGTCGCCGTGCGCGAGGCCGCGCCCCGTGCGTTCTGGTTGGCGTTGACCGAGACACGCTGGTTGCGGGTACCGCCCAAGGGCATGCTGATGCTCAGGGACAGGGTGCGGTCATTGCTGTCAGCGCCTTTGTTCAGGCCCAGGCCCAGGGAGTAGGAGATATCTGCGTAGCTGGCGCTGTAACCCAATTGAATCGAAGTGTCAGCCTGGGTCCTGTTCCAATAGTCGCTCTTGGTCACGCTGGCATAGACACCGCCGTAGCCGCCCAGTTGCTGGGACACGTTGGCGGTGAAGTTGCTTTTCATATGGCCGCTGCGGTACGTCTCCAGCGACTGCTCGTTGTTGCGGCTATTGAGCGCCTCGTTGAACGAGTAGTAGCCGCCGGTGGAGTAGCGGTAGCCGATCAGGCTGAAGTGGGTGTCGGTGGCCGCCAGGGCTTTGGAGTAGCGAAAGCGAAACGACTGGCCGCTGGCGCTGGTTTTAGCGTGGCCCATGGCGTCGCTGCGGGCGTGGGTCACGTCCAGCGAAATCGCGCCAAAGCCGGCGAAGTCGTGGGCGAAACCCAGCAGGCCGGCGTTGTACTGCTCACTCAGCAGGCTGCCGCCGAACAGCGTGGTGCCGCCGGCCAGGCCGCGCCGCAGGGACGCCTGGATAAAACGTGGCGTTTCCTGCTGCCCGGTCGATTGCGCCGGGCGATACTGGCCGGCGAACACCGAGTAGCTCTGCTGGCCCTCACGCAGCATGTAAGGCACTGACGAGAACGACTGGGTAAACACCTGGCGCTGACCATCGGGGCCTTCCACGGTGACTTCAATGTCGCCGTTGCTGGCGGTGGGGTACAGGTCGGTCAAGGCGAACGGCCCCGACGGCACCCATTGCTCATGGATCACGTAGCCGCGCTGGCGGATGATGACCCGCGAGCGGCCGTTGGCGATGCCGCGAATCACTGGCGCGAATTCGCGGGCCTGGTCGGGCAGCATGTCCAGGTCCGAGGCGATGCCCAACCCGCGATAGGGGATGGCGTCGAACAGGTCGCCTTCGGTGGTGGCATCGCCCACGGTGGCAATCGCCATCAGGTTGCCCATGTCGTGCTGGGCGTAGGTTTCCATCGACTCCCAACGGCCCTTGTCGCCCGTGCCTTTCTGCCAGGTGGAGAAATTGCGCAGGCGCCAGGCTCCGGCATTCACGCCGCTGCGCAGGCTGCCGAACTGGTCCTGGCGGCGGTCGCTGTCGGACGCCACCGTGCTCCCGGAAAAGGTGTAGTTGGTGAAGGCCACTTGCTCGCCGTCACTCCACTGCCTGCGGCGTACTTCAAACGGGATACTGCCCAGGTAAGCCTGGGGGATTTCGATAGCCAGCAGTTGGCGGTTGAAATCGTAGTCGTAGCTGACCCCGGCCAGCCCCTGGTCGAAGGCCAGGCACGTGGTGTCGGCGTCGGTACGATTTTGCAGGGCGGTGTCGGCAACCCCTTGGCCGCGAAAGAAGTCGGCATCCAGGCAGGGGAAAAGGCCGGTGGAGGAACGGTCCGCCGTGCCGGTGACGCGAATAAAACGCACATCACGTTGTGCCACCGAACGCTGGTTGACCAGCATATCCACCCGGTAGATTCCCGGTAACTGGCCTTCGCTCATGGCGCTGACCTGTTGTTTCACGGCGGCCGAACTCTGCCCGCCGCCGATCTCGAGGAACGACGCATCGAACTCGTAGCCGGCCTGTGCGGGGGCCAGATGCAAGGCCACGGCAGCCGCGAGCGGGCAGCCGAAAGCCTTCATGGCGCAACAGCGCATGAATGGGGATGAACGGGGCATGGGCGTTCCTGAAAAGGTGTTCCGGGGTTGGCGCTTGGGTATCAGTGAAGGCGGACGACGGGGGCGGTCACGATGCTGCCGTAGTCATCGATGTAGCTCAGTTGCAGTGCATCGCCGGCCTTGGCTTGTATAGGCAGTTCCTGTTGTTGGCCGGGTCGCAGGACATCCGGTGCCTGGCTGATCGGCTGGCCGTTGAGCTTCAGGTCGCTGACCACAACGTGGAATTTGGAGGTGTTGTTGAACGTCAGCTTGCCGGCGTTGGCCTTCCAGTTCACCTGCGCCACCGCGTCCTTGAGCTGGCCTTTCAGGCCGGCGGGGCGGTAGAACAGTTTGATGGTGGTCTTGAGGGCAATCTGCAGCACGTTCTTGCCTTTCTGGTCATCGCCCATGGCCGGGATCGCCTTCACGTTCATCAGGAACAGGCTTTCGCGGTCCTGGGGCACCTCCGCGCCGCCGGTGAAGATGATGCGCAGGATGTTTTCCTTGTTGGCATCGAGCCGGAACAGCGGTGGCGTGACGATAAAGTTGTCGACGCTTTCGTCGCTGCCGCTGCGGAAGCGGCTGACCCAGGACTGCACCAGGTAGGGTGAGGTGTCTTTGCGGTTGCTCACCGTGAGGTTGGCTTCGTTGGACGCACCGTCGTAGATCAGGCGCGTGGCGCCGACGGTGACGGCGGCGTTCGCTGCGGCGACAGGCCAGAGCGGTAACAGGGCGAGCAAAAAATACAGTTTCAAACGCATGATGAGGGACCTTTGAAAGTCCATGGGCCGGCGCGGCGGCGTCGGGCCCACGGTGTTGACGAACCGTTACTTGTAGGTAACGTCGAAGCTGGCGAGGGCGTGGACCTGACCGGTACCGATGCCGAGCTTCGTCACGGCATCGTCACCTTCGCCCGTGGTCACGTCGGCGGCGGTGCGCACGTAGGCGGCGGTGAAGTCGAAGGTGTTGGACTGTGCACGCAGGTCGTAGTCGGCGGTCGCGGTGTTCAGTGGCAGCCTGTTGCCGGTCCGGGCGTCGGCGATCTGGATCGCGATGCCACGTACCTGGCTTTCACCGGTCAGGCCCAGCAGGGTGGGGTCGCTGGCGTCTTGCTGGCCGCTGAAGGTGATCGCGGCGTTTTTCTTGGTCGCGAAGCTGCAGTTGTCCAGGCTGATGGAGAATGCTTTCGCTTTGGCGGTGGCACCCACGGTTGGCGCGAAGTCAGCGATGCGCACCGGGTCCAGGGTCACGGACTTGTTGATGTCACCGGTGGTGATGGTGCACGCGTTGTCGGTGACGGAACCGGTGAATTCGATCTGCCCGTCCGCCGCCTGTGCGGTACCGGCCAGCAGCCAGCAAGCGCCGCATGCGAGGGTGATTTGGCTTAGTTTATTCAGCATTGCAATGCCCTTTAAGAAATGGATGGTTGTCTGCTCACCCCCCTTGGGTAAGCCAATCCATGGTGCATTGCGGCGTTTGAGAGGCACATGAGACGGATCTTAAAAGACCCTGCCCAAAACGAATGAAGGGAATCGAACCCTTGTCATGATTTCCAGTCTGTCACACTAGCGGAAAGTCTTCATATGATTTTGGGGTGTATCCCCAAACTCTCAGAACGTCAGCGCGCACGTCAAACTCGAATCCAATCTGTGTAACGACCTGCGATATTTCGTTTGTATGGTCAATGGTTGTACTTGCAAGCAGTCTTCCTTTTGAGGGTGCTGCTTCTGACAAGCCGATGTCGAACCATTCGACGGACGCGAATGGAAACGGCAGATGGTAAAACCACTCGACATCCCACTCTGAGACATATCCTGTGACGGACTTGTATCGGTAAGACGGGCGCCAACCTTGAAGCTGGCGGAAATGGTTGATCAGCTCATTCCACTTGGTATTGTTCGATGCGCTTGCCAAGTTTCTCGCAGCTACGGCAGCATGGATTTTCTTCCGTGTTGCATCATCATGGCCCGTACCGGCCCTCGGTAGTTCACTCACATTAAGTCCTATCGATTTCCCCACACGTCTCAGGTGTGGGAAATAATTGTGTGCGCAGGAGGCTTCGCCGACGGCAGCCGTTTGTCATGCAAGGTTGTCGGCGGTCATCTGGGAATGAGCCGGCAGCAGCTCCATAACGTCACAGAAGAGTTTCCGCTGTTTCCAGTCATTGCGATCGCCAATCACATACAAGCGGCGCTTGGCCCGGGTGGCCGCGACGTTGAGCAGGTTGGGCTTGGACACTGCCCATTCGCGAGCACCACCGTTTTCGCTGCTCCCACCCAGGACGAGAATGATCACGGCAGCTTCCTTGCCCTGCATGGTATGAATGGTGCCACGCACGATCTTGCCGTGTAATCGATCCTTGAGCTGGTTTCGCACGTCCTGGAAGGGCGTGATCACTGCGATGCTATCCGGCGGCACACCGTCGCCATCCAGCAAGGCCAACAGATGTTCTAGCGCCTTGCCTTCATTGTCGACCCAATTGCCGGAAGAGCGGCCACTCGCATGCACCCAGCCGGTGAGCAGACGGGCCGGAGTTTCTTTAGCGAGTGAGGGTGCGATGGTGCCATAGACCATGGCGCCGTCGTAGGCGATGCGATTAGCCAGCTCGAACATCGGCTTGTCGCAACGACGGTGCACCACCAGCGGCAGGCCGACCCAGCATTTCTGGTCTTTAGGGCCCGCCATGCGGCCCCAGGCGGTGGCCTGGTCGGCCAGGGTCTGAGCGGACTGGCGATTGGGCAGCCAGTGAGCGTCGATTTGATAGCGGGTACGCATGTGTTCGAGCACGGCATCGGATACGGTGACGATTGGCTCCAATTGCAGCGGATCACCGACCAGCACAGCCCGGCGAGCACGCCACAAGGCACCCACAGCCGCCTGCGGGGTAGCCTGGCCAGCTTCGTCCACCAACAGCCAGCCAATCTCGCCGCAGCCAAGGCTACCGAAGGAGCGGGCGAACGAGGCGAAGGTGCTGCTGAGCACCGGCACTACCATGAACAGTGAGGCCCATGCCGAACGCACCACGGCCTGGGACACGCCGCGATAACGACTGCCGGTCAGCGTGCTGGTGATGAACTCCAGGTTGGCGCGCAAGCGCGAGGCTTCGATCTGGAAGAAGGCGCGGTGCAGCTTGAGCGCTTCGATGAACACCTTCGCCCGGGCCTGGCGCCAGCCTTCGACGATCCAGGGTTCGAGCAGCTCGATCTCGCTACCTCTGCCGATCCGGCCTTGTTCGAGCCAGACCTGCAGGTGCTTGGCCTGGCCAAGCTGGGCAATGCTGCGAGCCTTGTCGATCTGCAGGGTGGCGTGGCGCACGGCTTCGTTGATCTCTTGTTCGTCCGTAACCAATTGTCGATTGATTTCGGTGAGCTGTCCGATGAGCCGTTGCACTTGGCGTTGGATACTGTCGAAGGCGTCCCTGGCCAAGGCGTGGGCGCTATCGAGCAGACGTTGCCGGGCTGTCCACGTGCGATGAGCACCCCAGAGGCTGAATAGGTTGGCGAGAAACCCCGGCTTTTTTGCCAGGTGTGCTTCAAGGGCCTGAAGTTCTCGTTGCAGTTGCTCGCGGGCAGGCGTGAGTTGCCGTGTTTCCAGCGTAGCTTGTTCATCATCGAGACGGCTGCGTTGGGTCAGGTGGACTTGGCGCTCTTGTTCCTTCTGATGGACTCGGGTCTTGGCGCTGATCACTGCCTGAACCCGTTCCAGAATGTCGCTGACTTGAGCACGTAGTGCCTGTTCGGCGTTCTTGGCGTCCTGGTATTGCTTGACGGCGGCGCGCCAGAGGCTGGTTTTTTCGGTGGACGAGAGCAACTTCATTTGCGGCGCTTGCTCGATCAGCCATTCGCGCATGCCCTTGGGGGCTGGCTTGTCGTCCGTGCTGTTCGCTACAGACGCGTCGGGCGTTGGATCGCCGTCGTATAGCTCTTCATCCAAGTCGCCGTTGTCGAGGGCCTCTGGTTGGGAGGATGAGGATTCGTCTTTGATCTTCGTCGCTTTGGGCGCACGCTTGCCATAGAAGAAGCGATCGACGAACTGGGTACGTTTGGCTTTGCTGCCTAATGCCGCGGAGATCATTGCCCAGGCTGGCTTGCCGCTGGTGAGCTCGCCCAGTTCGCTGAAGTACTCGGCATCGGGCAGCCAGGATGGGTCAACCTTATCCTGCTGGGGAAGCTCGAGCGTTACGTTTTCCACGGCTCCATTGTTGGAGGAGGCTACCACCATCTCGAAGCCGAACAGGCGTGGGTCGAGTTGATAGGCAAGGCGCTCGCGCCCGCCATCGTTGGCGGATTCGCGCCCATCCTGAATGAAGGCCTCCGACGCCCTGCTCAGCGAAGCCAGTACGTCAGCGCGCTGTGTCACCACGGCGGCGATCAGGTCGCGCAGGAGAGTGGTCTTCCCGGTGCCCGGGGGGCCATTGACGCCCATCACGCCGGTATCGTTGCCGAGGTTGTTCAGCAAGCTGTTGACTGCCAGTTGCTGAGAGTGCACCAGCCCCAGATGCCGTTCGGCAGGCCAGCAGCCGGCAGCGTAGCGCGAGGGCGCGAGGCGATCGATCAGTGCCAGATCTGCGTTCGATTGGTCGAGGTGCAGGCGCTGGCTGGAATCGTGATGACTCAGGTAGCGGGCCAGCGGCTCACTGGTTTCGCCACGGCCCAAAGCATCGGCCATGTCGGCCAAATCGCTGAGCAGGAAGCTGTTGAGCGGATCGTCCTCCGGTTCGGGTTTATTCGGGTTGATTGGCGCGGAGCGGAAGCGATGTTCGCGCGGCTGGTCCCCGAAAAACTCTTCGAGTCCCAGGGCCTGACGGATGTAGTGGGTCAGGCGCGCCAGGTCGGCAGCTTGGACCACGCCACCGAGCAGGGTTTTGGCCTGTCCACGGAGGAAATCCTGGGTCTCGTCGAAACCGCGTGTCCAATCCTTTTGGTTGATGGCACAGCCCACGAACCACGCCTCGCTGGAGAGAACCAGGCTATCGACCAGCATCATGCCTTGGTCGTTGAATTTGAGCGCATACAAGGCTGAAAGCCGATGTTGTGGTTCCTTGTAGCCTTGGTCGGCGCCATAGAGCGCCTCTAACTGGCGAGAGACATCCCGGTTGTTGTAATGGTGTGCGTAGAGCGTGTGACTCCATACGCGTTTGTTCGGCAGGCGCTGCCGGCTCAGTGGGTTGGCTGGCATCCATGGCAGGATCTGGGCTGAGGCGGGGATATCTTGGAAAAAGGGTTGATAGTCGCTGTCGCGCTTCTTCAGCTTGGGGACTGCCTGGGGTTGCAGCAGCTCGACGGCGTGCCAGTAACGCACGATATTTTGAGGATTCATCTACGTCCTTGAAAGCGCTGGGCTTGGATTCCTGATCGGGGAGAATATCAGGCATGGTGCATCGCTTCATGGTGCCGAGGGCAGAACAACTAGTCAGACGCCATTTCACCCGACGGCTTGCTATAGCAACTGGCCACGTCTAACGTTCTCTCCACCCTCCCCATCACGTTCAGGAAGACCGGTATGCCGTTTGCGATCGCCGCGCCACCAGGCGTTGTCACCGCTTGGACTCTGCTTGCGGCGCATAAAGTGCTGAAGCCTCATGAAGCCGTGGTCAAACGATTTTTAGGCACTGAAGCCACGCTGCGCTTCGCCACCCTGGATGCTGCCGTGGCAGCGATGGTCGAGCCCGACACCGATGTGGACATGGAGTGGGCGCTGGGTGTGGCCCCAGCGCAGCCCGTGCGCAAGAGCATTAACCGCTGCTTGCACGCACTGGCGAGGCAAAGCTACGAAGCGATGCTCACCAAAGCCCAAACCGACGGCGCCACGCTGTTCACCACTGCCCAGACCAATACCCCGGCGACCTTCGTGACCCAGTGTTGCACTTACTACTACCAGGGGGCGTACATGGCCGGCGATCAGTTCGCGGTGGGGGCGGCCCTGAAGCTCGAACCGACCTCCCGGTTGATCCTGCTGTACAGCGATGCCGAAGAAAACGCAGCCAAGCGCCTAGTCGGTTTTTATGGCACGTCCTGTGGGCTGACTGCGGCGCGCTTGCTGCTGGTCAAGGTGGCCGATACCAAGGCCGCGTGCCTCGCTTGCAGTGGTGTGGTCGATGCACGGGTCAGTAAGGTACCGCCCGCCATCGCCCTTCCCGCGTTGACCTTCCTGGGCGGCATGCCCACCATCGGCGGCACCAAGCTGTGCCCGGTGGGCGGGGCGACCACCGATGTGGCGGCGTCGATCATGAGTGGCGACGGCCGTGGCAACGTGGCCAAGTGGGACAACATCGACCCCAACGGCAACAGCTACTGGCGCTACCGGGTCGACAAGTTCCTGAGCGCCAAGAACATCGCCAAGACGCAGAAGTACGTGATCGTCTGGACCCGCTTCAGCGGCAAGGACGGTGGTGCGCATGCCGAGCTGGACGACAGCTGGACCGGGCTGGGACAGGTGTGCCACGCGCTGCTGAAAAAGGACCTGAATGTGATCGTGGTCGGCAAGCCGCGCAATGATCGAGACCTGAACACCAAGCTGACTGAGCACCTGACTGCGCTGGACACGAAGGACGGTGCGGTGGCGCGGGCCAAGTTGCAGGTGTGGGGCGAGTATTGGAAACAGGAAGACGGTGGGCCCAACCGCAAGATCATCGGGCCGAGCCGTGCGGCCGAGTATGCGATTTTCCTGCGCATGACCCAGGATGCCTGGGGCTGCAAGCTGGTGCACCTGGGCATGCGTAGCGGGGCGATGGACGCGGCGGCACTGTTGGGTATGCGCACGCGCTTCATCGAGAACGCTGGCAACCAGCAGATTGCGCGTACCACCAAGTGGACGGGTGGCAGCAACGACAACGCGCTTTACCAGCGTATCGCCGTGTCGGAGCTGTCGACCCGCCGGGCGCGGATGATGGGAAACGGCACGTTCAACAAGGCGGCGCATGCCGAAGGTACGTTGGACAAGAGCGGGGTGGCCCGGGGATACAAGGCCAGCGATGTGACAATGATCGTTAGCAGTGTGGAAACGGCGTTGGCTTAGGTGTTCGGTCCCAGAATGAGAGGGTGCGGATTAATTGTGAAGCGGTCTGGATTTTGAGCCCAGGCCTCGCAGATCACTTTAAAGGGAGTACACCATCGCAACCCCCGAAGCGGTTGGTAGCGCCGTTGTCAGTCAGGACGATATGGATTTGGTACGGAAAGGCTTGGATAACCTGGCGCAAAAACAAGGACCTTTGCAAAAGCTACGCAGCTAAATAGTTCGGTCTGTTGACGCCGGGCTGGATGACGATTGGCTGATGCGGCGCTCAAAACAACCGTTCGAAACATTCTGGAAAGGCTTCATGCTTTCCCCTTTCTTCGCCCGCATCTCGATTAAAGTGTGGGACTTTCAGTCAGCCAAGCTGGAATGTCCCGCATTCCATGTAGGATGCGCCGCACGTCAATGTGGTCTTCGCGTTCAACGTAGAACACCAGATGGGGATAACGACTCAGGGGCCAATAAAAGAAACCCTCGTAAATTGAACTCATGGGCGTAGCGGGGGAGGCGTGACGCGGGGTGCCGGGAAATATGCGCATAAGCGGCTTCCAGGTCATCGATGAACCCTAAA
The DNA here is from genome assembly GCF_013386165.1 of Pseudomonas gingeri. GTDB lineage: Bacteria > Pseudomonadota > Gammaproteobacteria > Pseudomonadales > Pseudomonadaceae > Aquipseudomonas > Aquipseudomonas gingeri_C. The sequence continues at coordinate 278,258 of NZ_JACAOS010000012.1, forward strand.
GCCGCCTGTTCTGCCTGTGATGCAAGTAGTAGCTGATCGCAGTTTCTACATCCTGGTTGGCTAACGCCCTCGGAATGACGGACTTTGCCTTCATTCCTTCAGTACCCTGGCACGCAGAGACTTGAAGTAGTCACCGTCGACAGGTGTGCCGGGTGCCGATTCAGCACCCGCGAGCAACAGGCCGCGGAGGTTCTGTCGATCCTGATCCTTGCGAATCAGCTCCCGGACATATTCGCTACTGGTGCTATAGCCCCTCTGGCTGACCTGATCATCAATAAAGGTCTTGAGAGCATTGGGTAGGGAGATATTCATGGGACTTATGGTTTTGTCGGTTTTTGACAAAGTTTGCCCTTATGGATCAGAGGATCGCCTGCAATCCTTTGTCAGCAATGACATTGAGCAGTTTGAGAGCAGGCCCGCCAGGGCGTGTGTCGCCCTGTTCCCACTTGCGCACGGTCGATGCCGTGGTGTGCAGGTGAAGCGCGAATACGGGCTGGCTGAACCGCAATGCCTCACGCAGGCACTTGATATCGGTAGCACTGAACTCCCGTACGGGAGGTGGGCAGATCGCGTCGAACTCGCGCATCGTCACCTTGTCGATTACGCCAGCATCATGCAAGGCGGCGAGGTCGCCGCGCAGGGACTCAATGATCTTGCTCGTCACAACACACCTCCAGTAATACTCCTGTCTGCAATGCCTTCACCAAGTCTTCGGGAGATAGCTCCAGAAACACCTTGCCAACATATTGCAGAGCCTTTCTCTCATCCTGCGTGATATTCGCGATATCGCTTTTCGAGAACCCATGCAGGAATACATAACGACTGCCGATCCTGGCCGACAAGAACGTACGGTAGCCACCGCTTTTGCCGCCGCCTGGGCGGGCTACCCGTTTCTTGTAAAGGAAGCCGCCCAGATCTGCATCAATCAGGCCGGCCTCCATCTCCCTGGCGGCTTTGCACAAGCTGGCGTCGGGTAGTTTCTCGCCCGCTTGCCAGCGCGAAAAGTCTTTGCGCTTGAGAACGTTCATATCGACTCGACCTATAAAATATACCCGTAACGGGTATGGATTTCCAGTTCAGGTCCTTTGACCGGACGGGAGACCTTCGCTAAAAGGAGCAGTCCTTCGAAACATTCCGGAAAGGCTTCAAAAAGTGGGGGGTAAGCAGATTCGATAGGTTATTGGGTATTCAGAGGCGATCAAACATCATGCTTTCCCCTTTGTCCGTGGTCTTTTCCGGATTTTGATGTGGTCCAGATTTTTTGGGATCCATAGGAAAGTTCCACTTTCAAAGCGCGGCGCAACCGCCTTGATCAAGCACAGACTGGTAGTCTCAACATCTTTATGGCCGCCTGCTCCCGCAGTAAGCATTACCCCGAGGTACGGTTGACTGGGGCTTGGCCTGCCCCTGGCCGGGCCCGAATCATGAGGCGGATCTTAAAAGGCCCCGATAGCGGGTCGTCAAAATGCTAGGTTGACTTCCCTCCATCGTCACGAAGATGTTCTCGCGCTGCGCTCTGATGGCGGCCAAAACTTCCATGGCGAACTCATGACCGTTTCCTAGCTGTTCGGTCCCGGAATGAGATGGTGCGGATTAATTGTGAAACGGTCTGGATTTTGAGTCCAGGCCTCACAGATCACTTTGAAGGGCTTGCGCCTTATGCCAGAAGGGCAGCGGCGTGACCGGCTGTGGGGTGTGGCTTTGGACATCTTCAATATCGACTTTGCTGGTCGGTTGCTAGGGTTCGATAGCGATGCGGCGGATGCCTTTGCCGAGATATCGGCATCACGCCGTCTTGACGGCGCACCCATCAGTCAGTTTGACGCAATGATTGCGGCGATGGCCTCCTCGCGTGGTGCGATATTGGCGACCCGCAACGTCAAGGATTTTGTGGGTTGTGGCGTTGATGTCGTGAATCCTTGGGACTGTTAGATATTGCTTTGAATCCAGGTCGGCGATTGACGCGCTGAGCTCGAGCTTTGCACCACAATGACACCAGAATGCCCGTGACGATCGACACCAATGGAATGCTTGCAGCAACCCCCAGTGTTGGAAATACCAACAGTATCTGCGAGTCGTTACCGCCGAGCATCATCGACGCTCCAATCCCCATCAAAATACCCGCCAACAAATGAACGGCAGCCTTTGACGGGGTAAAGGCCTCGAAACGGAACGTTTTCCTGTACAGGGTAAAACTCAGCATGCCGGCCAACAACATGACAAACACCGCAATACGTCGGGCGCCGATGGTCATATCGGTTAGCCAGAACATCTGTGAGATGTTGTAAAAGAACACACTAGGTGTCCATGACGGCTCGAATGTGTAGAGCGCACTTGTCAGTGCACCGAGCAACAGACTGGAGAGCACCAGGTGTTTATTACCATGTAGGCTGACCAAAAAGATCAGCACCAGCGCCACTACAGCGATCAACAGCCAGTAATGGTGGCTGGAAATTTCCGGCATCAGGATGGTCTTCTGTTCGGGCATCATGTGCAGGTAATACCAGAGCACGGTCCCCAGCACCCAGCCGATCATCGTGAACAGTTTATTGAAATTGCCACAGGCAAACCTGGTCAGCGTGCCGACGCTGCAACCGTTGTTCAGCACCGATGCCACCCCGAACAAAAAGCCTCCCGCCACCAGTAACGGATAGGAAATACCAGGCGAGTACAGCGGCAGGCTGACCTCGGAGAAACGATACAGCGGGGCCAGCATCAACCCGAACAATCCACACGATGTCAGCGCCACAAACAACGTCGGGCGACCTGCCAGCAATTGCTCGCTCGCTTTGACCAGGCACATACCCATGCGCTGCGAAACCCAGCCAATCAGGAACGCTAATACCAACGCCATCAGTAGAGAGAAAACCATGTTCGTGCGCCACTGTTGATTGGGTTGGAGCGGGCCTCGCCAAGCATGAGCGTAGCTCTCGATCAGGCAATCTGTGTATCTGTGTAGTGGTCAACCCATCACAGGCACAGGTTTGTGCTTTCTTCGGTTTTTAACCCATCAACCTACAGCCAGATCGGCACAATGGACGCCACGAGCAGCCCGCCCAAGGTCATGTTCAAAACACGCCATTGCCGTTCACTTTTCAACTGCCGCGACAGGGCCAGCCCCGCGACGCACCACAACGCCAACGAGCACATGCAAGACACGGCAAACACCAGGCTCAGCAGCAGCGCCAGTGACGCAGCGCCCTGGGTCAGGGATGCGAATGAGGCGGCGGCACTGAGTGTCATCGCCCAGGCTTTGGGGTTTTGCAAGAGCATCCAGATGCCCGTCAGAAAACTCGCTGGTTTTTCGCTGACTGACGCGCGGCCAGGTTCGCCGCGCTGCGCTATCTGCCAAGCGAGCCAGAGCAGATAAAGCGAGCCCACCAGTTTCATCGCCAATTGCAAAGAAGGCACCGCCAGGATCAGGCTGCCCAGACCGCCGGCCGCGGCTACAGCCACTATCGCCAAGCCAAACGATATGCCCGCAAGCAGTGGCAGTGAGCGGACCCAACCGAAGTTCGCGCCGGATGCCGTCGCCAAGGTTGTTGCGCCACCCGGGCTGAAGGTGGCGATCATAACGAAGAGCAGGAGCGGGAGTAGCGATTCGAACATGACAAGTTTCCTCAAGTGGTCTCGACTTAATATCGAGTTACCGACTAGCATGGAAGCTAATGTTATTAATCCTATGCATTAGGAGCGCTTATGCTATGCGGACCTTGGACCTTTTGCTTTTACGCAGCTTCGTCGTGGTGGCCGAACAACGCAGCATGACGGTGGCTGCTCAGCATCTGCATGTGAGCCAAGGCGCGGTGAGCCAGCAGATCAGGAGGCTCGAGGAGATACTGGGAGGGACGTTGCTCGTCCGTGACCGACGCGGCATTCGCCTCGCGCCACTCGGTGAGCGTTTGTTTCTCAAGGCCCAGCAAATGCTGGCGCTCAACCAACAGATTTGGGCAGACGTGACCCAGGGCGCGATCCAGGGGCGGGTGCGTCTGGGTGTACCTTACGACCTGGCCGGCGTCTGGATTGCGCCGATACTCAAGTCGTTTATCGAGGCGAATGCGCAGGTGGAGTTGTCACTGAAATGTGGCTCGTCGGCAGACCTGAAAGTTGAAGTCGACAAAGGCTCGCTGGATCTGGCCATCATTGAAGAAGCGGTCAATGGCGCCAGCGGTGAATGCCTGTCGATCGATCGTCTGGTATGGGTGGGTGCCAGTGGTGGTAAAGCTTTTCTGAATACGCCATTGGCGATATCCCTGGTCGCGGACACCTGTGCATTTCGCGAGCCTGTCATTGCCGCCCTGGAAAACCAGGATCGGCAGTGGAAGGTGCTCTTTGAAAACGGCAACCTCGAGACAACGGTCGCGGTGGTCAGCAGTGATCTGGCGGTGTCGGCTTGGCTGAAGTCGGCAGTGCCTCCGGGTTTGGAGATCCTGCCCGCCGAAGCCCCCTTACCTGAGTTGCCGCCGTTTGCGATCTCGCTCCATCGAGCAAAAGGTACCGCGAGTGCGGCCTCTGTCGAGCTTGTTCGCCGCATTCATGAGCATCTTGACCGTGCCTGATTCACCGAGTGCCCGAGGCGGAAGCGGGCAGTCTTCGCTCCTTACTCGACCCATCCATCGCGACCTATGGCGGGTCGTGCACGCTGACCTACGACATTCGCCCACGATCCGAGCTATCGTCGACTTCATCTAGCTCACGCCCGCTTCTCGGCGACCCACAACAACGACTGTGGCACAGCACTTTGCGGATGCTGCGGCTCCTGCAGCCCCACCTGCCGAAAGCCGCCCATGTCCAGCGCATTGACCCAACTGGACAACGTCCGGAAATACCACGGCATGGGTTCCCACTGGCCCTTGAACCCATCGAAGGTCTCCTGGCGCCAACCATCCTGATAGTCGCCTGCCGCCGCAGTCCACGGATGCAGCGTCTGGATCACCAGCGCGCCGCCAGGGGCGAGCAGGGCGTTCATGGCCGTGAGCAGAGGGATGATGTCCTGGTGCAGCAAGGCGAAGTTGGCGCAGATCAGGTCGTAGTCGCTGCCGACGTCCACCTTGGCCTCCACCAATGCCTCATAGCTCGCCAAATGCACCGGCGAAGAGCCCGCTGTCCGCGCCGCCTCGACCAACGTTGCATCGCCATCCACTCCAACCGCGTCGATGCCGCGTTTTTCAAGCTCGCGCAACAGCCACCCCTCACCGCAGCCCAGGTCGAGCACACGCTCGGGCTGTCGGCCGAGCACCGCCCGCAGAATGGCCTGATCGGTGACCTGGCGACGACTTTCAATCCCGCCGCTGCGCACCACGTCGATCCAGGATTGGGCATTGTGGTGCCAGCTTTGCAGGAGGGTGGATTCGGTGACGGGCATTTTGATCTCCGCAGTGGTTGGAGGGACGGATAGGTCGCAAGGTACACAGCCATCGCCAGCCCACGTTAGGGAGAACCCCATTTTTGCGCAAGCCGGGAGGTATTGCCCGTGGGGTTTGGCCTGACTTTATTCCGTCATTTTTTTGCAATGGGCGCGTGCGAGCCTTTCTTGGCGAAGATAGGGAATAAAGGGTGTTTCGGTACGCTAATGCGTTGTTTTAATTGCGCGAAATAGATTTTAAGGAAAGTCGATGTCCAAGCGAGTACCGCGTATACCTGCCATAAGGGTGGTGACCTCCGGTTCGGCCTACCTGGACATCGACGCCTACGCCTGTTGCATTGCCTACGCCGAGCTGTTGAATCGCCAAGGCATCGAGGCGCGGGCCGTCAGCAGCGCACCGCTCAATGCCAGCATCTCCAGGACCGTGCTGGGATGGCAATCCTCTCTGGACGATTACCAGCCCAGGCCGGGTGATGACTTCGTGTTGGTGGATGTCTCCGACTACCACCATGTCGACCCGCTGGTGGTGCTCGATCAGGTGGTGGAAGTCATCGACCATCACCCGGGTTTTGAAAACTATTGGGCGCAGAAGCTCGGAGCCGCCGCAGAGATCCGGCCGATCGGCGCAGCGGCGACTCAGGTTTTCCAGCGTTGGGAAGCGACAGATTTATTGCCACTGATCAGCGAACACAGTGCTGCGTTGCTGGCCACGGCGATTCTGGACAACACCCTGAATTTCACCGGGCAGTTGACCACCCAAGCGGATATCCGGGCTTATGAAGTCCTCGCCCGGCGAGCGAACCTGGCCACGAACTGGCCCGAGCGGTATTTCTCCGAGTGCCAGGCCACTATCGAGTCAGACCTGATTGGCGCGTTGGCGGTTGACATGAAACGCCTGAAAGCCGACAGCAACCTGCCGCAGGTTTTCGCGCAGATGGCGGTATGGGATGCCGGCACGCTGATCCGCACACATCGCTCAACGATCGGTCACTGGCTGGCGGAGCAGAGTGAAGACTGGCTGCTGAACCTCATCAGCCTCCGCGAGTGCAAAAGTTACTTTCTGGCTGACTCCTTGGTCAGCCAGCAAAAGGTCGGCAATTTACTGCCGGTCGAATGGCGGGGCGCAATGGCTGTGCTTGAGCGCCCGCTGCTGCGTAAGGAATTGTTGACGCTGGGATTGGCCCATCCCTCCGTTGCAGACGCTATATCGGAGACAACACGACGTTGAGCTTTCTGCTCTTTCGATATGCCTTCAGTGAAGGCACAATGCGCATCCTTTTTTGCCTGGCCATGTCGGAGGCCTTGAAATGATCAAGACGCCGTACTACCTCATCGATAAACAAAAGCTGCTGGCGAACATGCAGAAGATCGCTTATGTGCGCGAACAGTCCGGGGCGAAGGCCCTGCTGGCACTCAAGTGCTTTGCCACCTGGTCGGTGTTCGACCTGATGCAGCAGTACATGGATGGCACCACGTCGTCGTCGCTCTACGAGCTCAAGCTCGGTCGGCAGAAGTTCGCCGGCGAGACCCATGCCTACAGCGTGGCCTGGGCCGACGACGAGATCGAGGAGATGCTCGACAACTGCGACAAGATCATCTTCAACTCCATCAGCCAACTGCAGCGCTACAGCGAGGCCTCGGCAGGCAAGGTCCGCGGTCTGCGGGTCAACCCGCAAGTGAGCAGCTCGGATTATCTGCTGGCCGACCCGGCGCGCCCCTTCAGCCGCCTGGGTGAGTGGGACCCGGCCAAGATCGAACCGGTCATCGGGCAGATCTCTGGCTTCATGTTCCACAACAACTGCGAGAACGGCGACTTCAGCCTGTTCGACCAGATGCTGTGCACCATCGAAGAACGCTTTGGCCACCTGCTGCACAAGGTCGAGTGGGTCAGCCTCGGCGGCGGTATCCATTTCACCGGTGAAGACTACGCGCTGGACGCCTTTTGCGCGCGCCTCAAGGCCTTCTCGGAAAAATACGGCGTGCAGGTTTACCTGGAGCCGGGCGAAGCGGCCATCACCCAGAGCGCGTCGCTGGAAGTCACCGTGCTCGACACCCTCTACAACGGCAAGCACCTGGCCGTCGTGGACAGCTCCATCGAAGCGCACATGCTCGATCTGTTGATCTATCGTCTAGATGCCAAGCTGGCCCCCAGCGAGGGCGAACACACCTACATGGTGTGCGGCAAGTCTTGCCTGGCCGGAGATATTTTCGGTGAGTATCAATTTGATCGTCCGCTGACCATCGGCGATCGGCTGTCGTTCATTGACGCAGCAGGTTACACAATGGTTAAGAAAAACTGGTTCAACGGCCTGAAAATGCCGTCCATCGTGGTGAAGCAACTCGACGGAACGGTCGAGGTGGTTCGCGAGTTTGGTTACAACGACTACCTGTCCAGCCTTTCCTGAGCTGGCCGAAAAAAGAGAAATAGATAATTGAAAAAGAACGTTCTTATCATTGGTGCAGGAGGTGTCGCCAAGGTGGTGGCCCACAAGTGCGCGCAGCACAACGACGAACTCGGTCGTATTGCTATCGCGTCGCGCAACATCTCCAAATGCCAGGCCATCATCGACAGCGTCAAAACCAAGGGCAGCCTCAAGGTGCCCGCCGATATCCAGGCCTTCTCGTTGAACGCCCTGGATGTTGAAGCGACGAAGGCGCTGATCCGCGAAACCGAATCGCAGATCGTCATCAACGTCGGTTCCTCCTTCCTGAACATGTCGGTGCTGCGTGCCTGCATCGATACCGGCGTGGCCTATCTGGACACCGCCATTCATGAAGAGCCGGGCAAAGTCTGTGAGACGCCGCCCTGGTATGGCAATTACGAGTGGAAGCACCTCGAGGAATGCGAGCAGAAGAACATCACTGCGATCCTCGGCGTGGGCTTCGACCCGGGTGTGGTCAACGCCTATGCCGCGTTGGCGCAGCAACAGTATTTCGACCGCATTGACTCGATCGACATTCTTGATGTCAATGCCGGTTCCCATGGCAAATATTTCGCCACCAATTTCGATCCGGAAATCAATTTCCGCGAGTTCACCGGACAGGTGTGGAGCTGGCAGGACAGCCAGTGGACCAGCAACACCATGTTCGAAGTCAAACGCACCGACGACCTGCCGGTGGTCGGCGCGCAGAACCTGTACCTGACCGGCCACGATGAAGTGCACTCGCTGTCGAAGAACCTCGACGTGCCCAATGTGCGTTTCTGGATGAGCTTTGGCGAGCACTACATCAATGTGTTCACGGTGCTCCGGAACCTTGGTCTGCTCTCCGAGCAGCCGGTCAAGACCGCCGAAGGCCTGGAAGTGGTGCCGCTGAAAGTGGTCAAGGCCGTGCTCCCTGATCCAAGCTCGCTGGCGCCCGGTTATACCGGCAAGACCTGCATTGGCGACCTGGTCAAGGGCACCAAGGATGGCCAGCCGCGTGAGGTGTTCATCTACAACGTGGCGGACCACGAAGACGCCTACGCCGAAACCGACAGCCAGGGTATTTCCTACACGGCGGGCGTGCCTCCCGTGGCGGCCGCCTTGTTGGTCGCCCGCGGCGAGTGGGACGTGCAGCGCATGGCCAACGTCGAGGAGTTGCCGGCTGAGCCGTTCCTCAAGGCACTGGACGTGATGGGCCTGCCGACCCGCATCAAGGACGAGCATGGCGACCGCCCTTGGAGCGCCAAGGCCTGAGAGCTCCACAGTACGTGTGAGCCTCACTCCCGGTTCCATGGGTAAGAACGCCGCTCTTTGAGCGGCGTTTTAGTTTGTGTGCGAGGCGTTGGCTGGGGTGACCCGCGCTACATGATCATGAGCCCAAACGTACCGCACCTTGGGTGGCGTTGACCGGTTGCAGTTTGAATACATGGAACAGCACGGTCAGCAGCACCAGGAACGCAGGCCCTATATAAAGCGCCACGCGGGTGTCCGGGAAGTAGGCCATCAGGCCGACCACCAGCACCAGGAACGCCAACGCCAGGTAAGAGCTGATCGGGTACAACCACATGCGGTACTTCAGGCCGGCACGTTCTGAGGCGCTCAAGCCTTTGCGAAACTTGAGCTGGGCCAGCAGGATCATGGCCCAGGTCCAGATCGCGCCAAAGGTGGCAATCGAGGTGACCCAGACAAACACTTTTTCCGGCACCAGGTAGTTCAGCAGCACGCCCAGCAACAAGGCCGCGATCGACAACAGCAGCGCGTTGCGCGGCACACCGTTGCTGGCGGTTTTAGCGAAGGTTTTCGGCGCCTGGCCGTTTTGCGCCAAGCTGTAGAGCATGCGCCCGGTGCTGAAGATACCGCCGTTGCAGGACGACAACGCCGCAGTGATCACCACGAAGTTGATGATGCCGGCAGCGGTCTTGATGCCGAGCCGTTCGAAGGTCATGACGAAGGGGCTGCCCTGGGTACCGATCTCTCCCCACGGGTAGATCGACAGGATCACGAACAGAGCCCCCACGTAGAACAGCAGGATGCGCCAGAATACCGAACCGATCGCCTGGGGAATGGTTTTCTCCGGGTTGCGTGCTTCTCCGGCGGTCAGGCCGATCATTTCCACGCCCAGGTAGGCGAACATCACCATCTGCAGGGACATCAGCACGCCGGTGACGCCGTTAGGCATGAAGCCGCCATGGCTCCACAGGTTGGAAATCCCCAGCGCCACGCCATCGTTACCGAAACCAAAGGCGATCACACCGATCCCGCCCAGCACCATGGCGATGATGGTGACGATCTTGATCAGGGCGAACCAGAACTCGAATTCACCGAAGGCTTTCACCGCAATCAGGTTGACCGTGCCCATGCTGACCAGCGCGGCGAGGGCCCAGATCCAGCGCGGCACATCGGGGAACCAGACCCCCATGTACACCGCCACGGCGGTGATTTCCGCCACGCAGGTCACCAGCCACAGGAACCAGTAGTTCCAGCCGGTCAGAAAGCCCGCCAAGGGGCCCAGGTAATCTTGTGCATAACGGCTGAACGAGCCGGCGACGGGGTTGTGTACCGCCATTTCGCCGAGGGCACGCATGATCACCAGGATCGCCAGGCCGCCGATGATGTAGGACAGCATGATGGCCGGGCCGGCCATTTGAATGGCCTTGGCCGAACCAAGAAACAGCCCGACACCGATACAGGCGCCGAGGGCCATCAAGCGAATATGTCGTTCGCCCAGTTCACGTTTGAGCGGACCGCCTTGAGCGGTTCCCCCCTGGGGCAGAGGGTTGTCTGCGCGCATAGAAATACAGCCTCATGTTGTTATTGGATATGAGCCACCGAGTGTTGGACGTACCGACGGATAGTCCGTACTCGCTCAACCAGGTCGACCTTATGGGGCGAACCGTCTCACAGGGCACAACCTGCGAGATCAGCGGGACGCGCAGTATAAAAAGCGGACTACAGGCTTTTTCACTGTATAAGTGATTGATTTAAGAGATAAGTATCGGAAAGTTGCATTTGGATGGAGGTGCTTTAGCGGGTGTTATAGGCTTTATCAAGTAGGAAGTTATACCGAATATTGCAGGGCGCTGAATGAACGAGTCCCGTGAAAGACAGTGAAGAAGCCCCTCCAAGGAGCGATACTTGCATCTTGCCCGTCACCCATTTCACCTCGACCGAGTTTTCTTTCGGCTACCCGGCCCTGAATCAACGGTCAGTTGGCCTTCGATAACGCCTCACGGATTTTTAAATGAGTACCCCCGCAACTGAAAACACGGACAACTGGCAACCGGTCATCGCGCTGGCGTTGGCCGCCTTTGTCTTCAACACCACTGAATTTGTTCCGGTCGGCCTGTTGAGCGCCATCGGCGACAGCTTCGACCTGTCGAGCGCACAGGTCGGGCTGATGCTGATGATCTATGCCTGGGTGGTGTCCCTGACGTCGCTGCCGGTGATGCTGCTCACGCGCAACGTCGAACGGCGCAAGCTGTTGATGGTGCTGTTCGGCCTGTTCATTGTCAGCCATGTGCTGTCCAGCCTGGCCGCAAGCTTTGGTGTGCTGCTGGTGAGCCGGATAGGGATCGCCTTGTCCCATGCGCTGTTCTGGTCCATCACCGCGTCCCTGGCGGTGCGGGTGGCGCCGGCGGGCAAGCAGGTGCAGGCGTTGGGGTTGCTGGCGACCGGGACGTCCATGGCCCTGGTGCTGGGGATTCCCCTGGGCCGCCTGCTCGGCGAAGCCATGGGCTGGCGCATCACCTTTCTGGTGATTGCCTTGATGGCCGCTGCCCTGGTGCTCTGGCTTGGCAGAACCTTGCCGCTGCTGCCAAGCCAGAACTCGGGGTCCCTGAGAAGCCTGCCCGTGCTGTTCAAGCGTCCCGCGCTGGTGGCGGTCTACGGCCTGACGGCGGCGGTGATCACGGCTCAATTTACGGCCTATAGCTATATCGAGCCGTTCATCAAAACCGTGGCCGGCATGAGTGGTGAGGTGGTGACCCTGATCCTGCTGCTGTTCGGTGGCGCGGGGATTTTCGGATCGTTGTTGTTCAGCCGATTCAATCGGCAATACCCGCAGCGCTTTCTATTGTCTGCCACCGCGTTGTTGGTGGTGTGTCTGGCGTTGCTGCTGCCTTTGAGTGGCGAGGTTTCGACCTTGGGGGCCCTCAGCGTGTTCTGGGGCATGGCGATCATGTGCTTCGGGCTGTCGTTGCAATCGAAGGTGCTGGTGTTGGCACCGGACGCAACCGACGTGGCCATGGCGCTGTTCTCGGGGATCTACAACGTCGGGATTGGTGGTGGCGCGCTGGTGGGCAGTTGGGTCGGACGGCAACTCGGGTTTGCCTATGTCGGTGTGGTCGGGGGCGTGTTGGCGGGGCTGGCGCTGGCGTTCTACGGCCTCTCGATCTATCGCGCCGGCCGAGTCGGGGCAGGGCGCTGATGGCGGGTGTCGGTGTGGGCGTAAAGGGCCGATGTACGTTCTGAATACCAGGAACCTGGCCAGGCTCCTGGTGCTGATCACACTGTCATTACAGCGCTGTGTGGAAAATCTCTTCGATTTGCGCTTGTTCCGCCGTCCGAGGATTGGTGAAGCCGCAGGCATCTTTCATGGCATTGGCCGCCAGTGTCGGAATGTCCTCTACCTTGACGCCCAGCTCAGTCAAACCACCTGGAATACCCACATCCAACGACAACTTGCGGATGCCGGCAATGGCCGCTAGCGCGCCTTGCTCGTGGTCAAGGTGTTGGGTATCAAGCCCCATGGCCCGGGCGACGTCTGTCAGGCGAGCCGGGCAAACGCTGGCGTTGAAGCTCTCGACGTGGGGCAGCAATATCGCGTTGCAGACACCGTGGGGCAGGTCGTAGAAACCACCCAGTTGATGGGCCATGGCGTGCACATAGCCCAGGGACGCATTGTTGAACGCCATCCCGGCCAGAAACTGCGCGTAGGCCATGTTTTCCCGCGCCTGCATGTCGCCGCCGTTGGCGACCGCGTTGCGCAGGTTGGCAGAGATCAACTCCACGGCCTTGAGCGCGCAGGCATCGGTGATCGGCGTGGCCGCGGTTGAAACGTAGGCTTCGATGGCGTGGGTCAGCGCGTCCATGCCGGTGGCGGCGGTCAGGCCTTTGGGCATGGCGGCCATCAAGGAGGGATCGTTAACCGACAGCAGCGGCGTCACGTTACGGTCGACAATGGCCATTTTTACATGGCGGGTCTCGTCGGTGATGATGCAGAAACGGGTCATCTCGCTGGCCGTGCCGGCGGTGGTATTGATGGCAATCAGTGGCATTTGTGGCTTGGCAGACTGGTCGACGCCTTCGTAGTCACTGATATGCCCACCATTGGTGGCACACAGGGCGATGCCCTTGGCGCAGTCATGGGGCGAGCCGCCGCCCAGGGAGATGATGAAGTCGGCACCGCTGAGCTTGAGTTGCGCCAGACCGTTTTCGACGTTGCTCACGGTCGGGTTCGGCTTGGCCCCATCAAAGATCGTCGCCTGGATGTCCTGCGCCGCCAGCAGTTTGGCGACCTTGTCCGCGACCCCCGCTTTTGCCAACCCGGCGTCGGTCACGATCAGGGCGTGACGCAGGCCATATTTGCGAATGGCGACCATGGCCTCATCGAGACTGCCGATGCCCATCATGTTTACGGACGGAATGAAGAACGTGCTGCTCATGACTTGCCCTCGTTATTGTGATTATTGGCCCTGGCGGCCAGCGGTGCACCCATCAAGATGGACTCATCCTAGGAGCGAGGGCGTGACGGATAAATGGTCCTTTAGTCCGCACAATGGGGGTCTTTGGTCGTAGTGGCGCGCGCCTTCATCCTGTCGCAGGGGTTACCCCCTACCCAAGTAGGATATGGGCCCGCGTCCGGTCTTCGTAGAATGAATCACCAGACAGCGCACTTTGCGGGAAGCGACGATGCAACAGACCCAGACCGATGGCGTAGTCAGTGCGATGTCGATGGCCACCGAGGCGCAAGAGGTGGCACAGGAACTGGCGCGGCAGCTATTGCATCCGCACTTGGGTTTTGTGCTGTTCTTTTGTTCGGTCGAATACGATTTGCAGGCCTTGGGCAGTGCCTTGCAGCAGAGCTTTGGCGGCATTCACGTGGTGGGCTGTACCAGCGCCGGGGAAATCACCCCCGAGGGCTATGGTCGAGGCTGCGTGACCGCCGTGGGTTTTGATCATCGGCATTTCTCCATTGCCGCCGAGCTGATCGACGAATTGGAGCGTTTCAGCCTGATCGACGCCCAGCAAATGGTCGAGCGGTTGGTCGCAGGCTGTCGCAGCAACACCTTGGCGCCGATCAAGGGCAACAGTTTCGCCCTGACGCTGCTCGACGGCCTGTCCAGCCGCGAGGAAATGGTCCTTGCCGCGCTGAGCGCGGCCTTGGGCGATATCCCTCACTTTGGCGGTTCCGCCGGGGACGATAACTACCTGACCCATACCCATGTGTACTTCGGCGGCGAATTCCACAGCGGCGCCGCCGTGGTGCTGCTGGTCAATACCTGGCTGGACTTCGAAGTCTTCACCACGCACCACATTTTGCCCCGTGCGCAAAAGCTGGTGGTCACTCGCGCCGACAGCGCGACGCGCCGGGTTTACGAACTCAATGCCGAGCCTGCGGCCGAGGAATACGCGCAGATCATCGGGGTGCCCGTGGCGGCGCTCAATCACCAGATTTTTGCCGCTCACCCGTTGGCGGTGCGCATGAACGATCAGTACTACGTCAGGGCCATTCAACAGGTCAACGCTGACTTGAGCTTGAGTTTTTACTGCGCGGTGGAGAATGGCATCGTCCTCACCGCCATGACGCCTGGCCTCTTGCTGCCGAACCTGCAGACGCTGTTTGACGGTTTGCAGGAACGCTTGGGGTCGTTGTTACTGACCATCGGTTGCGACTGTTTTCTGCGACGCCTGGAGCTGGAAGACGATGGCAGTGTCCAGCAGATCGGCGCCTACCTGCGCGAACAGCGGGTGATAGGTTTCAACACCTACGGAGAGCAGTTCAATGGTATGCACATCAACCAGACCTTCACCGGCGTCGCGATTGGACGAAACCGTGCCGCCATCCCACGCTGAGCTGCTGGCGCAGATCGAACAACTGCAGCGGGACAATCACAAGCTGCGGCGGATCAATACGGCGTTGATTGAACGGGTCGAGTCCGGTACCGCCCGTGGCAATGATTCTTATGCGGCTTTTCAGCACTCGGTGGTGCTGGCCGAGCAGGTCCGGGAGCGTACCGATGCGTTGAACCAGGCCATGGCCGAACTCAAGGCCAGCAATCATCTCCTCAGTGATGCACGCCTGCGGGCGGAAACGGCCCATCAACACCTGGTCGATGCCATCGAAAGTATTTCCGATGCCTTCGTGCTGTTCGACGAGGACCAGCGCATCGTGCTGTTCAACAGCCGCTTCAAGGCGTTCTGGGCCAATAGCCGGGTGCGGATCATCGGCGGCATGCGCTTGACCGAGGTCAAGCGGTTGATGACCAGTACCGGGCTGTTTGTTGAAGAACCACGTCAGCGCGCCGATGAACACCTGCTGTATCGCCTGAATGATGGCCGTTGGTTGCAGGTCAGCGAGCGGCCGACTCGCGAGGGTGGCCGGGTGATCCTGTTTACCGACATCACGGAAGTCAAACTCAGCGAAACCATGCGCCGCGAGCAAGCCGTTGCGCAGAAGTCGCACCTGCTGCAACGGGCGGTCGACAACCTGTCTCAGGGCGTCGCGATGGTCAACGCCGAGGGCATCCTGGAACTGTGGAACCGTCGTTTTCTGGAACTGAGCGGGCTGGCCCCGATTGCCGCGCACCGGCTTTTTTCCGAGGTGATTGCCGACAGCGAACTGAGCCTGTTGACGCCGGCCAGCCGCGACACCAACGGCCGGGTGATCCATGAGCGCGAGCAGCGACTGTACGATGGCCGGGTGCTGGAAATTCGTACCCATCCATTACCCACCGGCGGTTTCGTCAACACCTTCACCGACATCACCGAACGCTACCAGCATGCTGAAGCCCTCAGCGAGAGCGAGCGCTGGATTCGCCTGATCACCGACCATGTCCCGGCGCTCATTGCCTACCTGAACGCCGACCTGGTCTATGAGTTCACCAACAAGGTCTATGAGCAGTGGTACTGCTGGCCGAGTGGCGTGATGCTCGGGCAGAGTCTGCGCGAGGTCCATAGCGAGGAGCACTACCAGCGCCTGGAAACCTATGTCGAGCGCGCCCTGGCGGGGGAAAGCGTGACCTTCGAATGCCCCGAGATCAACATCAACAATCAGGAGCGCTACATGCTGCGCTCCTATGTGCCGAACCGCTTGGCCAA
Organism: Pseudomonas gingeri; assembly: GCF_013386165.1. Lineage (GTDB taxonomy): Bacteria > Pseudomonadota > Gammaproteobacteria > Pseudomonadales > Pseudomonadaceae > Aquipseudomonas > Aquipseudomonas gingeri_C. The sequence continues at coordinate 294,365 of NZ_JACAOS010000012.1, forward strand.
CGGTGAAGTGATCGGCATTTTTGTGTTGATCCGGGATATCACCGAACGTCGCCGTACCGCCGAAGCGCTGCACCAGGCTTATCAGAATCTTGAGCAGCGAGTCCGCGAGCGCACGGCCGAGCTGACCACCCTGAACAGCCAACTGCTGCGCGAGATCGATGAGCGCAGGCGGGTAGAGTCGCGCCTGCGTGAAGCCAAGCTCGAAGCCGAGCAGGCCAACCTGTCGAAAACCAAATTCCTGGCCGCCGTGAGCCATGATCTGCTGCAGCCGCTCAACGCCGCACGGCTGTTTACCAGTGCCTTGTTGGAGCGACGCGAGCCGCTGGCCAACGCAACCCTGGTGCGTAATGTCAGTAACTCACTGGAAGACGTGGAGAGTCTGCTCGGGACGCTGGTCGACATCTCCAAGCTCGATGCCGGGGTGATCAAGGCCGATATCGCGCCGTTTGCCTTGAGCGAACTGCTGGATAACCTGGCGGTCGAGTTTGCCCAAGCGGCCAGCAGCGAGGGCCTGCGCCTGGCGTTCGTGCCTTGCTCGGCGCTTGTGCGCAGCGATATCCAGCTGCTGGCGCGTATTCTGCGTAACCTGTTGAGCAACGCCATCCGCTACACCCCCCATGGCCGCGTGGTACTGGGTTGTCGTCGGCGTCGTCATTGCCTGTCCATCGAGGTCTGGGATACCGGTATCGGGATTGCCGAGAACAAACTCGAGGAGATTTTCCAGGAGTTCAAGCGTGGCGACGTGCAACGGCCCCATCAGGATCGCGGGCTGGGGCTCGGGTTGGCCATTGTCGAAAAAATCGCCGGCATACTCGGGCACAAGATCAGCGTCCGCTCGACCCCCGGCAAGGGTTCGATGTTCGCGGTCGAAGTGCCGCTGACCCTCAGCGCGCCCAAGCCGCCGATCCAGTTACCCCTGACCGGGCCCATGCTTGAACGGTTGCACGGGGCACGGATCTGGGTGCTGGACAATGACGCAACGATTTGCGCGGGGATGCGCACGCTGCTGGAAAGCTGGGGCTGCCAGGTGGTCACCGCGCTGTCTGAGCAGGACTTGGGGCGGCAGGTGGAGAACTATCATTGCGACGCCGACCTGTTGATTGCCGATTATCACCTGGACAACGACCAGAACGGAGTCGATGCCGTGGCAACGATCAACGCCCGACGTGGCTCACCCTTGCCCGCGCTGATGATCACGGCCAACTACAGCAATGAACTGAAGCTGCAAATGCGTGAGCTGGGCCACACCTTGATGCACAAGCCGGTGCGGCCGATGAAACTCAAAACCGCGATCAGCCACCTGCTGGGAAAATAGCCGGCGGGCTGATCCAATCAACGCCGCAGGTAAGCGCTGAAATCGATATCCCCGGCGCTGAGAATCGCCTGGACGCGGTTATGCACGTTGAGTTTGCGCAGGATCGCCGAGACGTGAGCCTTGACGGTGGTTTCGGCGATCTCCAGGGCGTAGGCGATCTGCTTGTTCGACTCGCCCTTGGTCATCCGCTCCAGGACCAGCAATTGCTTGCGGGTCAGGGCCTGCAGCAACTCGGGGGCAAAGCTCGGTGTGCTGTTCATGTTGCGCCGGGTGCAGGGCTTTTGTGCGTGGATGATGTCGGCAGGCAGATAGACATTGCCGTTAAGAATCTGCTCGATGGCTTCAGTCATCTGCACCCGTGGCGAAGACTTGGTAATAAAGCCCACCGCCCCATACATAATGGCTTGCAGCACAATCTGCTTGTCTTGTTCGGCGGAGACGATCACCACCGGGACAGTGGGGGCTTCGTTGCGCAGATTGACCAGGCCATTGAGGCCGTGCATGCCCGGCATATTCAGATCGAGCAGAATCAGGTCGAGGTCGTCATGGCACAGGGTCAGTGCCAGCGCGCTTTTCAGGTCGGCGGTTTCCATCACTTCGCTGCCCGGAAAACCATCGCTGATCACATTGGCGATGGCTTCACGAAACAGTGGGTGATCATCGGCAATTAGAATTTTGTACATGGCCGTTCACCTGTTTATGGTTGATGGCGGTGTGGCGGGGTGTATTGCTTGTTCCGGGAAGGAGGGCAGGGGCGGCAGCATAAGGGGTGATTCCTTTCTTATTAGTGGCGGCATTACATGCCACTGCCCCTGCTTTGTGAATGCGACGATAGTCAGGTAAACCGCGACTAAAGTACGGGGTGCTGTGCGTTGGCGGTTTTTCAGGCGAGTGCAAATTACGACTAAGTAACAAGGTGACCCCTGCCAAGGGCGCATTCGTTTGGCGGCGCAGGCTCTCTAACATCGGTTCATCGCGTGTTCGACCCACAGGCAATGACCGGTAAAGAGGCCCCATCATGATTTACGCACAACCCGGAACCCCAGGCGCTGTCGTTTCTTTCAAGCCCCGCTACGGCAATTACATCGGCGGTGAGTTTATCGCGCCGGTCGCTGGCCAATACTTCACCAATACCTCGCCGGTCAACGGTGAAGTGATTGCCGAGTTTCCCCGTTCCACCGCCGCTGATATCGAACTCGCACTGGACGCCGCCCATGTGGCCGCCGATGCCTGGGGCAAGACCTCGGCACAGGATCGCTCGCGGGTCCTGTTGAAGATTGCCGACCGCATTGAGCAGCACCTTGAAGTGCTGGCTGTTGCCGAAACCTGGGACAACGGCAAGGCCGTGCGCGAAACCCTGAATGCCGACGTGCCGCTGGCGGCCGACCATTTTCGTTATTTCGCCGGTTGCATTCGTGCCCAGGAAGGTGGCGCCGCAGAGATCAACGAACTGACCACGGCTTACCATTTTCATGAGCCGCTGGGTGTGGTCGGACAAATCATTCCGTGGAACTTCCCGCTGCTGATGGCGGCCTGGAAACTGGCGCCTGCGCTGGCTGCGGGCAACTGCGTGGTACTCAAGCCGGCCGAGCAAACGCCGCTGTCGATCATGATCTTCGCCGAGCTGATCAACGACCTGCTGCCGCCGGGTGTTTTGAACATCGTTCAGGGCTTTGGCCGTGAAGCCGGCGAGGCCCTGGCTACCAGCAAGCGTATCGCCAAGATCGCGTTCACCGGCTCCACCCCGGTGGGTTCGCACATCCTGCGATGCGCAGCCGAAAACATTATCCCGAGTACGGTGGAACTGGGCGGCAAGTCGCCGAATATCTTCTTCGAAGACATCATGCAGGCTGAACCACAATTTATTGAAAAGGCTGCTGAAGGGCTGGTGTTGGCGTTTTTCAACCAGGGTGAAGTCTGCACCTGTCCCTCGCGTGCCTTGGTGCAGGAGTCGATCTACGACGCATTCATGGCCGTGGTCATGAAGAAGATCGTCAAGATCAAACGCGGCGATCCCCTGGACACCGAGACCATGGTCGGCGCCCAGGCGTCGGAGCAGCAATACGACAAGATTCTTTCGTACCTGAAGATTGCCCAGGAGGAGGGCGCGGTGCTGTTGACCGGCGGCGCTGCGGAGCGTTTGGACGGCGACCTGTCCAGCGGCTACTACATCCAGCCGACGCTGCTCAAAGGCAACAACAAAATGCGCGTGTTCCAGGAGGAGATCTTCGGCCCGGTCGTGGGCGTGACCACCTTCAAGGACGAAGCCGAAGCCCTGGCGATTGCCAACGACAGCGAATTTGGCCTGGGCGCGGGTCTCTGGACCCGTGACATCAACCGTGCCTACCGCATGGGGCGGGCGATCAAAGCCGGTCGCGTGTGGACCAACTGCTATCACCTGTACCCGGCGCATGCCGCGTTCGGTGGCTACAAGAAATCCGGTGTCGGCCGTGAAAACCACAAGATGATGCTCGACCACTACCAGCAGACCAAAAACCTGTTGGTCAGTTACGACATCAATCCGATGGGCTTCTTTTGATGCCGTGAACCCTTCACGGGCACACGTCTGAAACGGTAGGAACCCGGTATTCCCAGGTTCCTACGGTTGGTTCTCGCCCTTTTTGAGCGGTTGCGGCAAACGACGGTGCTAATGGAGCGTCACTACCCGGCGACTCTCACCGATCCGGATCCTGTCTAGGGCCCGGTTCAACGCGTCCAGGGCATCGAGCAGCGCTTTTGCCTCGGTCTCCCGACCATCCCCCCAAAGGCGTTCAGCCATTTTGTTCAGGGCCTGGATGGATCTTTCGATATCGGCGGCCGTTGTTGTCGAGGTGCCCGCCGGCTTTGTCTTTGGCATGTTTAGCGCTTCAACTGTTAGTGGGGGCTCGTTCACACGGGCTACGGACACCGGCTTGCCGGTTCTGGAGAGTCGCCATTGTCACACGCCGGCACGGCGTCCGATATCGCCAGCCGCTCTGAGGTTAATGTAAGCTGATTGCGCTGAAGTAAAGGCTGGCAAAAATGCCCATGGCTTGCGTGGCGGATGCTGGGAGCTTTCTCTACGCCTCTTTCTGTAGTGCGAGGATGTATGCAACGTTGGTTGAGCCGGTACCGTTACGCCATTATTTTCTGGCTGTGCTTTGGCGTTTTCCGCACATCCCTGGCCGACTGGAATCCCATCCCGTCCGGGTCCATGCGCCCGACCCTGCTTGAGGGGGATGTGGTGCTGGTCAATCGGGTGGCGTACGACCTCAAGTTGCCCCTCACGGATATTTCCCTGGCCAAGCTTGATAATCCCCACCGGGGCGATGTGGTGACCTTCACTTCGCCCAAGGATGGCATGCGCCTGATCAAGCGGATCGTGGGCATTCCCGGCGACACCCTGGAAATGAAGAATGAGGTGCTGTGGGTTAACGGCACCCCTGCCATCTACCTGGATGCGCACGATATCAGCGAGCCCATGGCCTCTGGTCAATCTGTTCCGGGCATCAAGCTGACCGAGCTTGCGAACAACAGTAAGCGGACCGTCCAGTTCATGCCGGCGGTACGTGCCTTGCGGAATTTCGGCCCTGTGGTGGTGCCTGCCGAGAATTATTTCATGTTGGGTGACAACCGCGATGACAGCGCGGACTCACGGTATATCGGCTTTGTGCCGCGTCGGCTGCTGATCGGGCACGCGCACCATATCCTGGCCTCAGCGCAGATCCTGGATCATTGGATGCCGCGGTTTCGCAGATTTGGCGCGCCGATCTTGTGAGTTGTCCGCCGCTCTGTAGGCTTCAGCCGAACGCTATAGTTGTTTTTACACAGCGCTAAGCTTGATGATGTGCGGAAATCCTAACTCCAAAGTCAACAAAAGGGCTCATCTCATGAAAGTCAGCGCACGCAACGTCTTCAAAGGCCAGGTCAGCCAGGTGCACGAAGGCGCGGTCAATGCCGAAGTGGTTTTGACGCTGTCGGGTGGTGAGCAGTTGGTTGCCGTGGTGACCATGGAAAGCCTGCGCAACCTGGGTATTGCCGTGGGCAAAGAGGCCGTCGCACTGATCAAGGCGCCGTGGGTGATGTTGATGACCGAATCCAGCGATATTCGCCTTTCGGCTCGCAACTGCCTGGAGGGCAAGGTGCTGACTGTCAATGATGGTGCGGTCAACGCCGAAGTGGTGATCGAGTTGGCCGGTGGTTCGAAGGTGTATTCGATCGTGACCCGTGATGCCGTCGCAGAGCTGGGCTTGGTACCGGGTGTCAGTGCCACGGCGGTGATCAAGGCGTCTCATATCATTCTGGGTGTGCCGGCCTGAGGGAAGACCGCTTCCGCGCACGAAGTTTTCAGTGGTCTTGAGAACCTCTTCGCCGGCAAGCCCTGCTCAAAGACCTCGGCAGCACGATA
>NZ_JACAOS010000012.1:300127-300291 GCF_013386165.1 Pseudomonas gingeri
CAGCTCCTACAAAGACCTCGGTAGCACGATATTTTTGTGGTGAGACGCGGTCCTGTGGGAGCCGGCTTGCTGGCGATGGCGTCAGTAAGGACAGCGCCAGACTCAAGGGCCTCATCGCTGGCAAGCCAGCTCCTACAAAGACCTCGGCAGCACGATATTTTTGT
>NZ_JACAOS010000013.1 GCF_013386165.1 Pseudomonas gingeri
GATCCTGTGGGGGCTGGCTTGCCGGCGATGGCGACAGCAAGAACACCGCCAGGCTCAAGGGCCTCATCGCTGGCAAGCCAGCTCCTACAAGGGCTTCGGCAGCACGATAGTTTTGTGGTGAGGCTCGATCCTGTGGGAGCTGGCTTGCCGGCGATGGCGACAGCAAGAACACCGCCAGGCTCAAGGGCCTTATCGCTGGCGAGCCAGCTCCTACAAGGGCTTCGGCAACACGATAGTTTTGTGGTGAGGCTCGATCCTGTGGGAGCTGGCTTGCCGGCGATGGCGACAGCAAGAACACCACCAGACTCAGGGGCCTCATCGCTGGCAATCGAGCATCGACCGGCGCTCCCACAGGTTTTGTGGTGTGCTTGAGAGGGCTAGCGGCTTTGCGGGCTTGGTGTGCGCGCCAGGCAGTAGACATCAACGCGTCGCGCCCCCGCCTTCATCAACAATCGGGCCAGGCTTTCGGCCGTGGCGCCGGTGGTCAGCACATCGTCCACCAGTGCCAGGTGCAGGCCTGCGACTTGCGCGCCGGGGGCCAGGGCAAACGCCTGCAGCAGGTTGCGTCGACGCGCCCGGGCATCCAACCCTTGTTGCGCGAGGGTGTCTTGAACTCGCCTTAAACGGTGCTCATCCGTGGGGATCTCCAGCTTTCCGGCCAGCCAGTTCGCCAGCATCGCCGCCTGGTTATAGCCCCGTTGACGCAGGCGTCGAGTCGCCATGGGCACCGGCAGCAGCAGGTCCGGGCGCGGCAAACCATTGTCAAAGCGCTCGCGCAATGCCTGGGCCAGCAATTCACCCAGCAGCCGCCCCAACGGCCATTGGCTCTGGTGCTTGAAACGGGTGATCAGGCTGTCCAGCGGAAAGCGGTAGGTCCACGGCGCAATCACCTGCTCGAAGGCCGGCGGTTGTTTGAGGCATTGCCCGCAGGTCAGTCCCGCCGCCGACAAGGGCAGGGCGCAGACCTGGCACGAGTCCATCAACCACGGCAACTCGCTCTCGCAGGGCGTGCAGATCGGGTGAGGGGTGTCGGTGGTCTCATCGCATAATAAACAGATTTGTTTGTTTTTTAACCAGATGTAAACCGGTCCTTCGTATCGTGGTTGACAGTGCATGAGTCTTCCTTAAATATGCCGAGCATCCGTGTCGCGTCTGTGGGTATTCCTTTGCCCCAGTCGCTTGCCCAGCATAAAACAAGGAACTCCGCCGATGAGCGCCAGCATCACCGCCACTTTGCGTCACGATTGGTCTTTGGCCGAGGTCAAGGCCTTGTTCGTCCAGCCGTTCAACGACCTGATGTTCCAGGCCCAGACCGTGCACCGTGCGCACTTCGACGCCAATCGCGTGCAAGTGTCGACCCTGCTGTCGATCAAGACCGGCGCCTGCCCGGAAGACTGCAAGTACTGCCCGCAGTCCGGTCACTACAACACCGGGCTGGAAAAAGAAAAACTGATGGAAGTGCAGAAGGTGCTGGAAGAGGCCGCACGGGCCAAGGCCATCGGTTCGACCCGCTTCTGCATGGGCGCGGCGTGGAAACACCCGTCGGCCAAGGACATGCCTTATGTGCTGCAGATGGTCAAAGGGGTGAAGGCCATGGGCCTGGAAACCTGCATGACCCTGGGCAAGCTCGACCAGGACCAGACAGCTGCCCTGGCGGACGCCGGCCTCGACTACTACAACCACAACCTCGACACCTCGCCGGAGTTCTACGGCAGCATCATCACCACCCGCACCTACAGCGAGCGCCTGCAGACCCTGGCCTATGTCCGCGATGCCGGGATGAAGATCTGCTCCGGTGGCATCCTCGGCATGGGCGAGTCCCTCGACGACCGCGCCGGGCTGTTGATCCAGCTGGCGAACCTGCCGGAGCACCCGGAATCGGTGCCGATCAACATGCTGGTGAAGGTGGCCGGTACGCCGCTGGAAAATGCCGATGACGTCGATCCGTTCGATTTCATCCGCATGCTGGCCGTCGCGCGGATCCTCATGCCGCAATCCCACGTTCGCCTGTCGGCAGGCCGTGAGGCAATGAACGACCAGATGCAGGCCCTGGCGTTCTTTGCCGGTGCCAACTCGATCTTCTACGGCGATAAATTGCTGACCACCGCCAACCCGCAGGCCGACAAGGACATGCAGTTGTTCGCGCGGCTGGGCATCCTGCCCGAGGCCCGTGAGGAGCACGCTGATGAAGTGCACCAGGCGGCCATCGAGCAGGCGCTGGTGGAGCAAAAGAGCAGCGAGCAGTTTTACAACGCCGCTGTCTGATCCCGCGAGGCCTTGCATGTCCTTCGATCTCGCCGCCCGGCTTTCAGCCCGGCGTGCCGAAAACCTCTATCGCCAGCGCCCGCTGCTCGAGAGTCCGCAAGGCCCGCAGGTGGTGGTCGATGGCCAGCCCCTGCTGGCCTTCTGTAACAACGACTACCTGGGCCTGGCCAATCATCCGCAGGTCATCGAAGCCTGGCAGGCCGGCGCGGCACGCTGGGGCGTCGGCGGCGGTGCCTCGCACTTGGTGATCGGCCATAGCGGACCGCACCACGCATTGGAAGAAGCCCTGGCCGATCTCACCGGACGCCCGCGTGCGCTGCTGTTCACCACCGGCTACATGGCCAACCTCGGTGCGGTCACGGCCTTGGTCGGGCAGGGCGACACGGTGCTGGAAGACCGTCTCAACCATGCATCGCTGCTGGATGCCGGCTTGCTCTCGGGGGCGCGCTTCAACCGTTATCTGCATAACGACGCCGCCAGTCTCGCCAAGCGCTTGGAGAAAGCCACCGGTAATACGCTGGTGGTCACCGACGGCGTCTTCAGCATGGACGGCGATCTGGCCGACTTACCGGCCCTGGCCCGTGAAGCCCGGGCCAAAGGTGCCTGGCTGATGGTCGACGACGCCCACGGTTTTGGCCCGCTGGGGGCCAACGGCGGCGGCATTGTCGAGCATTTCGGCCTGAGCCAGGAGGATGTGCCGGTGCTGGTCGGCACCCTGGGCAAGGCTTTCGGCACGGCGGGCGCTTTCGTCGCCGGCAGTGAAGAATTGATCGAAAGCCTGATCCAGTTCGCCCGCCCCTACATCTATACCACCAGCCAACCACCGGCCCTGGCCTGCGCGACGTTGAAGAGCCTGGAGTTGTTGCGCACCGAGCACTGGCGGCGCGAGCACCTGAATGGGTTGATCCGTCAGTTCCGCCAGGGTGCCGAACAGATCGGTCTGACCCTGATGGACAGCTTCACGCCGATCCAGCCGATCCTGATCGGTGACAGCGGCCGGGCATTGCGTTTCTCGCAGCTATTGCGTGAGCGCGGCCTGATGGTCACGGCGATTCGTCCGCCGACCGTCCCGGCGGGCAGTGCCCGGCTGCGGGTGACCTTGTCCGCGGCCCACAGCGAGGCCCAGGTGCAGCTATTGTTAGAAGGGCTGGCCGCGTGTTTCAGCCTGTTGGGCCCCTCTGAGCCGTTGGAGCCAAACCATGCGTGATCGTCTGATCCTGTTGCCCGGTTGGGGCCTCGGCATCTCGCCGCTGGAACCCCTGGCCGCCGCCTTGCGCGGGCTGGATGAGCACTTGCGGGTGGAAATCGAACCCTTGCCGGAGCTGGCCTCGGGCGACCCCGAAGAGTGGCTCGACGAACTGGACGCGACCCTGCCGGACAATGCCTGGCTGGGCGGTTGGTCCCTGGGCGGTATGCTCGCTTCGGCGCTGGCGGCGCGGCGCGGTGAACGTTGCTGCGGGCTGCTGACGTTGGCGAGCAACCCGTGTTTTGTGGTCAGTGATGGCTGGTCCGGGGCGATGGCGAACGATACGTTCGATTTGTTCCTGGCGGGCTGCCGTGCCGATCCGCAAACGACCCTCAAGCGTTTCAGCCTGCTCTGTGCCCAGGGCTCGGCGGACCCGCGCGGACAGGCGCGACTGCTCCTGGCTGGTGCGCCTCATACTGCCCCCGAGACCCTGTTGAATGGGCTGGAGGTGCTGGCGCAACTGGATACCCGGTCTGCGCTGCAAGCCTATCGCGGTCCGCAATTGCACCTGTTCGCCGGCCAGGATGGCCTGGTGCCGGCCGAGGCCGCCAGTGATTTGCTGGCGTTGTTGCCGGATGTCGAAATCGGCCTGATCGAACAGGCCGGCCACGCTTTTCTACTGGATGACCCCCATGGAGTGGCCGGGGCTATCCAGGCCTTTTTGCATGAGTCCGGTGATGACTGATCTTTCCCACCCTGTCTTGCCGGGCGGACTGCCCGACAAGCGTCAGGTTGCTGCCTCGTTTTCCCGCGCGGCGGCCAGCTATGACAGCGTTGCCCAATTGCAGCGCGATATCGGTCACGAATTGCTCGGGCGCCTGCCGGCCGGGTTGAGTCCGTCCCGTTGGCTCGATATGGGCTGTGGCACCGGTTACTTCAGCCGCGCCCTGGGCGTTCGCTTCGACCAGGGGGAAGGTGTGGCGCTGGATATTGCCGAGGGCATGCTGGAGCACGCCCGTCCGCTGGGTGGTGCCCGGCACTTTATCGCCGGGGACGCCGAGCGCCTGCCTTTGCAGGCCGACAGTTGCGACCTGGTGTTCTCCAGCCTGGCCGTGCAGTGGTGTGCCGATTTCGCCGCAGTGCTTGGCGAGGCCCAGCGCGTGCTGCGACCGGGTGGCGTGATGGCTTTTGCCAGCCTGTGTGTCGGTACCCTGCACGAGCTGCGGGAAAGCTGGCGAGCGGTGGATGGCTTGGTGCACGTCAACCGCTTCCGGCTGTTCAGCGACTATCAGCAGTTGTGCGGGGACAGCGGTTTGCGCGTGGTCAGCCTGGAAAGCCGGCCGCAGGTGCTGCACTACCCGGATGTACGCAGCCTGACCCATGAGCTCAAGGCCCTGGGCGCGCACAACCTCAATCCTGGCCGGCCGGGCGGTTTGACCGGGCGGGCGCGGATTCTCGGGTTGATGCAGGCCTATGAACAGTTTCGCCAGGCCGAAGGTTTGCCGGCGACCTATCAGGTGGTCTACGCCATTCTGGAGAAGCCATTATGAGTGCTGCCTATTTCATTACCGGCACCGACACCGACGTGGGCAAGACCACGATTGCCGCCGGGTTGCTGCATGCGGCCCATCAGGCCGGCCTGAGCACCGCGGCGGGCAAACCGGTGGCATCCGGCTGTGAGATGACGCCGGACGGCTTGCGCAACGCCGATGCCCTGGCGTTGCTGGCGGAATGTTCGCTGCCGCTGACTTATGCCGAGGTCAATCCGGTGGCCTTCGAACCGGCGATTGCCCCGCATCTGGCGGCGCGCGAGGCGGGGGTGAAGTTGACCGTGCCGTCCTTGCTGGGACCGATGCAGCGGGTGTTGGCGAAACACGCCGAGTTCACTCTGATAGAGGGCGCCGGCGGCTGGCGGGTACCGTTGGCGGACCAGGCCAGCCTGTCGGACCTGGCCCAGGCGCTGGCCTTGCCGGTGATACTGGTGGTGGGGGTGCGCCTGGGGTGTATCAGCCATGCCCTGCTGACCGCCGAAGCCATCGAGCGGGACGGGCTGCAACTGGCCGGCTGGGTCGCCAATATCATCGATCCGAAAACGTCACGCCTGGAAGAGAACCTCGCGACCCTCGCCGAACGCCTGCCGGCGCCTTGCCTGGGGCGGGTGCCGAGGCTCAAGGCGGCGACCGCCGAGACCGTGGCGAAGTACCTGCAATTGGACCTGTTGGACTAAGCCGCTTGGGCTGGACGAGCGTGCCCTAGATTCTGCCTATCGATAGGCAATATGCCATTATGGTTTTTGACGGGTGTTTTTTCAGCGGGTCTGCTTAAATGCAGGCTGTCGATTCCGTTTTCAGTCGAGTTCGCCCATGCAAATCTCAGGAAATACCGCTGTCTATGCCGGTCTGAGCACAATTCAATCCGGGCAGAACCGTGTCGATCAGTCCGCCAGCCAGGTGGCCGACACCATCGACGGCCGCTCGCTGAAGAGCCAGTCGTCCGATACCCAGGTCAACCGCCTGTTGTCGCTGGACCGAAGCCAGCAAGATCCGGCGACCACCATGGTGGACATGTCCCAGGGTAAGCTTCAGGTCGAAGCGGGTGCCAAGGTGGCCAAGGCCTCGGATCAGGCGCTCGGTACGTTGATCGATACCTACGCCTGAGGCGTCACCTCTCCATCAGAATTGAGGCGCGATCCCTGTAGGAGCTGGCTTGCCAGCGATGAGGCCCTTGAGCCTTGCGGCGTTCTTACTGACGCCATCGCCAGCAAGCCGGCTCCTACAGGGGTTGCTGCGTTTTTAAGTGTTCGGCTTTAGTCCATCCCCGCGTCATCCCTTCTTAGCCTCGACTACTCTTCTATTACGCCCCCCTGGCCGCCCTTCAAGGCTGTCGGCTTTTTCCTGTGCATCTTTCATCCATGTATTACGAATGGCTTATGAACGACACTTGACAAGAATTGAGCGCAAACGTATGTTTCAAACAACCGTTTGACCGACGTGGCAAATCGACGCGGTCGCTCATTCCAGGATTCATCAGCAGAGGTTTATCGCTATGCCTGACTACAAGGCCCCCTTGCGTGATATTCGCTTCGTCCGTGACGAGCTGCTCGGTTACGAAGCGCACTATCAGAGCCTGCCGGCATGCCAGGACGCTACCCCGGACATGGTCGACGCCATCCTCGAGGAAGGCGCCAAGTTTTGTGAGCAGGTACTGGCCCCGCTGAACCGGGTCGGCGACATCGAAGGTTGCACCTGGAGCGAGTCCGGCGTTAAGACGCCCACCGGTTTCAAGGAAGCCTACAAGCAGTTCGTCGAAGGCGGCTGGCCAAGCCTGGCCCACGACGTCGAACACGGCGGCCAAGGCCTGCCGGAGTCCCTGGGCCTGGCGGTCAGCGAAATGGTCGGCGAAGCCAACTGGTCGTGGGGCATGTACCCGGGCCTGTCCCATGGTGCGATGAACACCATTTCCGAACACGGCACGCCTGAGCAACAAGAGGCCTACCTGACCAAGCTGGTTTCCGGCGAGTGGACCGGCACCATGTGCCTGACCGAACCGCACTGCGGCACCGACCTGGGCATGCTGCGCACCAAGGCCGAGCCTCAGGCCGACGGTTCCTACAAGGTCAGCGGTACCAAGATCTTTATTTCGGCCGGTGAACACGACATGGCCGACAACATCGTCCATATCGTCCTGGCACGCCTGCCGGATGCACCGGCCGGCACCAAGGGCATTTCGCTGTTCATCGTGCCCAAGTTCCTGCCGAACGCCGACGGTAGCGTCGGTGAGCGCAATGCGGTTTCCTGTGGTTCCCTCGAACACAAGATGGGCATCCACGGCAACGCCACCTGCGTGATGAACTTCGACGCGGCCACCGGTTTCCTGATCGGCCCGCCGAACAAGGGCCTGAACTGCATGTTCACCTTCATGAACACCGCTCGCCTGGGGACCGCGCTGCAAGGCCTGGCCCACGCCGAGATCGGTTTCCAGGGTGGCCTGAAATACGCTCGCGAGCGTCTGCAGATGCGTTCCCTGACTGGCCCGAAAGCGCCGGACAAAGCCGCTGATCCGATCATCGTGCACCCTGACGTGCGGCGCATGCTGCTGACCATGAAGGCCTTCGCCGAAGGTAATCGGGCGATGGTCTACTTCACCGCCAAGCAGGTCGACATCGTCAAGTACGGCCAGGATGAAGAAGAGAAGAAGAAGGCCGACGCACTGCTGGCATTCATGACTCCGATCGCCAAGGCGTTCATGACCGAAGTCGGCTTCGAAGCCGCCAACCACGGCGTGCAGATCTACGGCGGCCACGGCTTTATCGCCGAGTGGGGCATGGAGCAGAACGTTCGCGACAGCCGCATTTCGATGCTGTACGAAGGCACCACCGGTATCCAGGCGCTGGACCTGCTGGGTCGCAAGGTGCTGATGACCCAGGGCGAAGCACTGAAGGGCTTCACCAAGATCGTCCACAAGTTCTGCCAGGCCAACGAAGGCAACGAAGCGGTCAGCGAGTTCGTCGCACCGCTGGCGGCCATCAACAAGGAATGGGGCGAGCTGACGATGAAAGTCGGTATGGCCGCGATGAAGGATCGTGAGGAAGTCGGTGCCGCTTCGGTGGACTACCTGATGTACTCCGGTTATGCCTGCCTGGCTTACTTCTGGGCCGAGATGGCACGCCTGGCTGCCGAGAAACTGGCTGCCGGCACCACCGAGGAAGGCTTCTACACAGCCAAGCTGCAGACCGCGCGCTTCTACTTCCAGCGCATCCTGCCGCGTACCCGCACTCACGTGGCAACCATGCTGTCGGGCGCCAATAACCTGATGGACATGAAAGAAGAGAACTTCAGCCTGGGCTACTAAGCCTCGCTGAGACCTCTGCAAAAGCCGCTTCGCCTTCTGGGGGGAAGCGGCTTTTTTGCGTGTCGCCGATGACGGCACGTAGAGAAAATATTCCGACACAATCGCTAAGAAGAATCGCCGCGCTGCCGTTAAAGAGGTGGCGTTTGTGACTGATGTCACATTGCCGTACTTTAGGTCTTACAATACAGGCACAATGCCATTTATTGCTTTGCCGGTCGGAGCTTTACCCTTGCCGCGTTCTTCCTCTGTCCATGCTGGTCATTTTTTACCTTCTCTCCTGTTGTTGCTTGCGGGGCTTGCGGCTGCCTACGTCAAGGAACTCAACGTCTTCTTCACTTCGCTGTTCAATGTGCTGCCGACCCTGGTGTTGCTGCTGGGCGGGTCCTACTGCGCGGTGTATCGACGCCAGCGCGAGTTGTTCCTGATGGTGACGGTGTACATCGCCTATTTCCTGCTTTCCACCCAGACCGATTATTACCGGGATCACGGCAAGGTCCGCGAGGACGCGGCGGTGGTCTTCCACCTGTGTTGCCTGCTGCTGCCCCTGCTGTTTGGCGTGTACGCCGCCTGGGAGGAGCGTACTCATCTGTTCCAGGACATGGTCGCGCGGTTTGCCGTGCTGCTGGCGGTGGGCAGCGTGGCGCTGGGGTTGGAGCAGAGTTATCCACAAGCCTTGCTCGACTGGCTGGCGGAAATCCGTTGGCCGGCGCTGCACGGGGACTGGATGAGCCTGATCCAGTTGTCCTATCCGGTGTTCTTCGCCTCCTTCGTGCTGCTCACGGTGCAGTACTGGCGTCATCCGCGACCACTGCATGCGGCCCAGTTGACCGGGCTGCTCGGGTTGTTCTGGATGTTGCCCAAGACGTTCATCCTGCCGTTCACCCTGAACATCATGTGCAGCCAGGTGATGTTGATGATTGCCGCGGCGGTGGCCCACGAGGCCTATCAGATGGCCTTCCGCGACGAACTCACGGGCTTGCCGGGCCGCCGCGCGCTGAATGAGCGTATGCAGCGCCTGGGCCGCAACTATGTGCTGGCGATGACCGACGTCGACCATTTCAAGAAATTCAATGACACCCACGGTCACGATGTCGGCGACCAGGTGTTGCGCCTGGTCGCCAGCAAGCTGGCGAAGGTCAGCGGCGGCGGTCGCGCCTATCGCTACGGCGGTGAAGAGTTCGCGGTGGTGTTTGCCGGCAAGAGCCTGGAGGAGTGCATGCCGCACCTGGAGGTCATTCGTGAAGTGATCGCCAACTACCATATCCAGTTGCGCAACCAGGACAACCGCCCCCACGACGACCAGCAAGGTCGTCAGCGACGTGCGGGCAGCGGCGCCACGAGCGTGTCGGTGACCGTGAGTATTGGTGTCGCCGAGCGTCAACCGGAGCAACGCACCCCGGAAGAGGTGCTCAAGTCCGCTGACCAGGCGCTCTATGCCGCCAAGGGCGCAGGCCGTAACTGCGTGATCGCGGCGGGGCAAAGCCGGCGTGGCGCGATCCGCACGGGCGAAGCTGTCGGCTGAGTGATGGTGGAGCATTCAGCGGTTGGACGGTGATTGTCCGGGGCCGGGCAGGGCAGTAGGTTGAGTCATCTGCTGCCGGAGAAACGACCATGCCTGAGTACAAAGCCCCGCTACGCGACATGCGCTTTCTGATCGACCATGTTTTCGATTTCCACGCCCACTACGCTGCCCTCGGTGCCGCTGATGCCAGCCCCGATATGGTCGGCGCGATCCTGGAGGAAGGCGCCAAGTTCTGCGAGCAGGTGCTGTCGCCGCTGAACCGCTCCGGCGATGAAGAAGGCTGCCATTTCGACCAGGGTGTGGTGACCACGCCCAAGGGCTTCAAGCAGGCCTTTGCCCAGTATGTCGAAGGCGGCTGGCACGGCCTGGCGGCGGACCCGGCTTATGGCGGGCAAGGCTTGCCGTTGTCCCTGGGGCTGGTGATCAGCGAGATGATCGGTTCCAGCAATACTTCCTGGGGCATGTACCCGGGCCTGACCCACGGCGCCATGTCGGCGATTCATGCCCACGGCACCGAGGAACAGAAAAACACCTACCTGAGCAAACTGACCGAAGGTCGCTGGACCGGCACCATGTGCTTGACCGAGGCCCATTGCGGCACTGACCTGGGGATCATCAAGACCCGCGCCGTGCCCCAGGCTGACGGCAGCTATGGGATTAGCGGCAGCAAGATTTTCATCTCTGCCGGCGAGCACGACATGAGCGAGAACATCGTGCATCTGGTGCTGGCCAAGCTGCCGGATGCGCCGGCGGGGACCAAGGGTATTTCCCTGTTTATCGTGCCGAAGTTCCTGGTCAATGCCGCCGGTGATGCGGGTGAGCGCAATGGAGTGCA
Organism: Pseudomonas gingeri; assembly: GCF_013386165.1. Taxonomy (GTDB): domain Bacteria; phylum Pseudomonadota; class Gammaproteobacteria; order Pseudomonadales; family Pseudomonadaceae; genus Aquipseudomonas; species Aquipseudomonas gingeri_C. The sequence goes on from NZ_JACAOS010000013.1 coordinate 10,660, forward strand.
GTGCGGCTCCATCGAACACAAGATGGGCATCAAGGCCAGTGCGACCTGCGTGTTGAACTTCGATGAGGCCAAGGGCTTTCTGATCGGCGAGGCCAACAAGGGCCTGAACTGCATGTTCACCATGATGAACCATGCTCGCCTCGGTACCGGGATGCAGGGCCTTTGCCTGGGTGAGACGAGTTTCCAGGGCGCGGTCCGGTACGCCAACGACCGCCTGCAGATGCGCGCGCTCACCGGTCCCAAGGCGCCGGACAAGGTCGCCGATCCGATCATCGTGCATCCCGATGTGCGGCGCATGCTGCTGACCATGAAGGCTTTCAACGAGGGTAATCGGGCACTGACCTATTTCACCGCGCAGTGGCTGGATGTCGCTCATCTGGGGGGCGATGCCGCCCAGCGCCAGGAAGCCGAGGATCTGCTGGCCTTCCTGACCCCGATCTGCAAGGCGTTCATGACCGAGACCGGTCTTGAGGTGACCAATCACGGGATGCAGGTGTTCGGTGGCCACGGCTTCATTCGTGAGTGGGGCATGGAGCAACTGGTCCGCGATTGCCGGATCGCGCCGATCTACGAAGGCACCAACGGGATTCAGGCGTTGGACCTGCTGGGGCGCAAAGTGCTCGGCAGCCAGGGCAAGTTGCTGCGCGGCTTCACCAGGATCGTGCACAAGTTCTGCCTGGCGAATGCCGAGCATCCGCAACTCAAGGGTTATGTGGCGCAATTGGGCGACTTGAACCAGCAGTGGGGCGAACTGACCACCCAGGTCGGCATGGCGGCGATGAAGAACCCCGATGAGGTGGGCGCTGCGGCGTTGGATTATCTGATGTACAGCGGTTACATCATCCTTGCTTACCTCTGGCTGCGCATGGCGCTGGTGGCTCAGGCCCAGTTGGAGGAGGGCAGTGGTGACGCCGAGTATTGCCAGGGCAAGCTGGCGACCTGCGAGTTCTACTTCAAGCGCCTGCTGCCACGTACGACCGCCCATCGGGCGGCGGTGGAGGCGGGAAGTGAGTGTCTGATGCGTTTGCCGGCGCAGTTGTTCGCGCTGTAGCTGTTTTCGAATGGGGCTGACGGCGTGCGGGGCGCTTGAGGGCCCCTTCGCAGGGCTCGTCGGATCGTCCATCGCCGCGAAGGGTCGGAACAGGCAACGCATGGCTAAAACATGTTCGTGACTAAAAATATTAAAAAAGTCACATAAGGACCCTATGTGTCGCAAAAGTTGTTCGGGTAAACTCAAACCTTGGAAAAGCGGCCTCATCCGGGGCCTGTCGTTTAGATCTTGCGAGGTTTGCCATGGCTGACTACAAAGCGCCCCTGCGCGATATGCGCTTCGTCCTCAATGAAGTGTTCGAGGTCGCGAAACTCTGGGGCCAACTGCCTGCCCTGGCCGAGACCGTCGACGCCGAAACCGTCGAGGCGATTCTCGAAGAGGCCGGCAAGGTCACCGCCAAGAGCATCGCGCCCCTGAGCCGTGGCGGCGATGAAGAAGGCTGCCGCTGGGACAACACTGCAGTCTTCACGCCTGCCGGTTTCCCCCAGGCCTACCAGACCTACGCCGAAGGCGGCTGGGTGGGGGTTGGCGGCGATCCGGCTTTCGGCGGCATGGGCATGCCCAAGGTGGTGTCGGCCCAGGTCGAAGAGATGATCAACTCCTCCAGCCTCGCGTTCGGCCTCTACCCGATGCTGACGTCCGGCGCCTGCGTATCGATCAACACCCACGCCAGCGAAGAGTTGAAGGCCATTTACCTGCCGAACATGTATTCGGGGGCCTGGGCCGGTTCCATGTGCCTGACCGAATCCCATGCGGGCACCGACCTGGGGATTATCCGTACCAAGGCCGAGCCCCAGGCAGACGGCTCCTATAAGGTCAGCGGGACCAAGATCTTCATTACTGGCGGCGAGCACGACCTGACCGAGAACATCATTCACCTGGTGCTGGCCAAGCTGCCGGATGCCCCGGCCGGTCCCAAGGGCATCTCGCTGTTCCTGGTGCCGAAGTTCATGGTCAACGCCGACGGCAGCCTCGGCGCCCGCAACCTGGTGAGCTGCGGGTCCATCGAACACAAGATGGGCATCCAGGCGTCCGCGACCTGCGTGATGAACTTCGACGAAGCCGTGGGTTATCTGATCGGCGAGCCGAACAAAGGCTTGGCCGCGATGTTCACCATGATGAACTACGAGCGCCTGGGTGTCGGTATCCAGGGCCTGGCGTCGGGCGAGCGCTCGTACCAGAACGCCATCGAGTACGCCCGCGATCGCCTGCAAAGCCGTTCGCCGACCGGGGCGAAGGCCAAGGACAAGGTGGCCGACCCGATCATCGTGCATCCCGATGTGCGGCGCATGCTGCTGACCATGAAAGCCGCGAACGAAGGTGGGCGGGCATTCTCCACCTACGTGGCGATGCAACTGGACACCGCCAAGTTCAGTGAGGACGCCGGCGTCCGCGAACGCGCGGATGGCCTGGTGGCCTTGCTGACCCCGGTGGCCAAGGCGTTCCTGACCGACCTCGGCCTGGAAACCACCGTGCACGGCCAGCAGGTGTTCGGCGGCCATGGCTATATCCGCGAGTGGGGGCAGGAACAACTGGTGCGCGATGTGCGGATCACCCAGATCTACGAAGGCACCAACGGTATCCAGGCCCTGGACCTGGTAGGGCGCAAGATCGTTGGCAACGGCGGCGCTTATTACAAACTCTTCGCCGAAGAGATCCGCCATTTCATCCAGAGCGCCGACGCCGGGCTGGCCGAGTTCACCCAGCCGTTGAGCGCTGCGCTGGATAACCTCGATGAATTGACGGCCTGGGTCCTGGAACGGGCCAAGACCAATCCGAACGAAATCGGTGCGGCATCTGTCGAATACCTGCAAGCCTTCGGTTATACCGCCTATGCCTACATGTGGGCATTGATGGCCAAGGCCGCATTGGGCAAAGAGACTCAGGAGACGTTCTACGCGAGTAAAGTGGGCACGGCGCGGTTCTATTTCGCACGTCTGTTGCCGCGTATTCACTCGCTGACGGCCTCGGTAAAAGCGGGGAGCGAGTCGTTGTTCCTACTGGATGCCGAGCAATTTTGATTCTTCGGCGTCCGCGTAAGCATTTACTTACATAACGTGCTGCTGTTTGCCCCTTTCGCCACATTGGATCCAGAGATAATCTTTGTACCAAGGACGTCGAGCAGGAAGCTCAAAGCAACAACAGGGACACGTAGGATTCTGCCAGGATGGCGGAGTGAAAGGGATGTCAGGGAAACAGTCTGCAAAGCCCCGCCTAGGCGGGGTTTTCTTTTGCCTGCGAAAAAGTACCGGTCAGTTCAAGCCTTCCCGCGCCACCGGCGGATGCCCGCCCGGGCGGTTCGTCACCATCACGTCTTCGAGCAAGTTGCGCAACAGTTCCAGCGTCGCCTGTTGGCGCTGCATATCGCGACACACCAGCCCCACCTTCAAGGCCACCCGTGGTTCGGTCAACGGCTTCCACAGCAGCAGCTCGTCGTCATGTTCATGCCGCGAGCGGCCCGGCAATACCGTCGCCAATCGCGTGTGCGGCAGGCTGTCGAGGATGCCGGCCATATTGTTCAGCTCGGCCTGGACCTGCGGGCGTCGCCCCAGATTGGCCAGTTGTCCCTGCCAGATCTGGCGTATCTGGAACTCCTCGCCCAGCAGCAGCATTGGCAGTTCGGCGGCCTGGCTCAAGGAGACCTTCTTGAATTCACGCAAGGGATGGTCGCTGGGGATCACCAGTTGCAGTTCATCTTCATACAGCAGCACCCCGTGCAAGCCGGGTTGGCGCGGTGGCAGGTAGCTGATGCCGATATCCAGCGAGCCATTGAGCAGGCGCCGCTCGATCTCCATACCGGTCAATTCGTAGATCTGCACCACCAGGTGCGGCTGAGCCTTGCGCACCCGCTCCAGCATCTGCGGCACCAGGCTGGTGTGCACGGTCTGCAGCACGCCGATAGCCAGGGTGCGCAGGGCCTGGCCCTGGAAATTGCGCAGATCGTCGCGGGCCCGTTGCAGGCCATCGAGCAGTGGCAGCGCATGGTTGTAGAGCGTATGGGCGGCAAGGGTCGGCAGCAGGCGCTTGCTGCTGCGTTCGAACAGGCCCACATCCAGGTTGTGTTCGAGCTGACGGATCTGTTGCGAGAGCGCCGGTTGCGAGATCGACAGGCGCTCGGCAGCCCGGCCGACATGACCTTCTTCATACACCGCGACGAAATAACGCAGTTGCTTGAAATCCATAAGTTTTACTTATCGAAAATGCTCGAAAAACGAAATGGCTGCGGGTGCCAGGGAAGCCTAGTCTAACCCTAATCATAAGGCTTACAGGGCCATAGAACGCGATGAATACTGTTTGCGTGGACGGTGTTTACATAGGCAAGGCAAAAAATCTCGGACAGGGTCTGGTGGGCGATACGGATAAACACCGGGTTGCCAATCGGCTCTGGTTGTGGCCGCGGGGCCTGGGCAGCGACGAGCATGGCGACCCGCGCTTCCATACCGGGCCTGAGCGGGCGCTGCATCACTATCCCGCCGAGCATTACGCTGACTGGCGCAAACGTTATCCACAGGTCGATTGGGTGGCACCGGCCTTTGGCGAGAATGTGTCGACGCGGGGCCTGACCGAGGAACAAGTCTGCCTGGGCGATCTGTTTCGCTGGGGCGGTGCGTTGTTGCAGGTCAGCCAGCCGCGCTCGGCCTGCTATCGCCTGAGCCGTCTCGGCACGCTGCCGGATCTGCCACAAGAGGCCCAGGATACAGGGCGCTGCGGCTGGTTCTACCGGGTACTCAAGTCGGGCTTTGTCAGCGCCGATCAACCGTTTGAACTGATTCAGCGCAGTTATCCCGGCCTGACCGTAGCCTGGGCGCTGCATGCCTTCTTTCAGGAACCCCTGGAGCACGCGGGCTTGAAGAAACTGGTGGATTGCCCGGCGCTGTCCTCACGCTGGCGCGACACGGCGATCAAGCGTCTGCGCAGCGGGCGGGTGGAGGATTGGTCAGCACGCTTGCTCGGCCTGCCGCTGGAGGGTCTGCGCGCATGAACCTGTTCAGCTTGCGTCGCACGCCGCCGAGTCTCGATGACCTGACCGCCGATTACCGACAATCTGCCCGGCCTGACAGCGTCAGCCATGAATACCTGATGCCGGCTGCCGAGCGTCTTGCTCCGGTGTTCGTTCGCGGCCAGGGCTCCTCGGTGTGGGACGCGCAGGGCCAGGCCTATCTGGATTTCAGCCAGGGCGGCGGCAGCAACAGTCTCGGCCACAGTCCCGGCGTACTGGCCCGGGCGTTGTTCGACCAGGCCTACGGCTTGATCAATGCCGGGCCTGGATTTCATAACCAGGGGCAATTGAATCTGGCCCAGCGGCTGTGCGAGAGCACCGGCTGTGACCAGGTGCATTTTTTCAACAGCGGCTCCGAAGCCTGCGACGGCGCGATCAAGTTGGCGCGCAAATGGGGGCAACTGTATCGCGGTGGCGCCAGTCGGATAATTTCTGTGAGCAATGCCTGTCACGGCAGTGGTTTCGGTGCCCTGGCGGCGTCGGCGCCAGAGGCCTTCGACAATCGTTTTGAGCCACAACTGCCGGGCTTCAGCCAGGTGCCGTTCAATGACTTGCCGGCCTTGCATGCGGCCGTGGATGCCAAGACCGTTGCGATCATGCTGGAGCCGATCCAGAGTGCGGCGGGTGTGATTCCCGCGACCGGGCACTACCTCAAGGGCGTCGAACGGTTATGCCGCGAGCTGGGCATTCTGCTGATTCTGGATGAAGTGCAGACCGGTATGGGGCGTTGCGGTACGTTGCTGGTGGAACAGCAGTACGGCGTGAAGGCGGACATCATCACCCTGGGCAAAGGCCTGGGCGGCGGTGTACCGCTGTCCGCCCTGCTGGCGCGGGGCAAGGCTTGTTGCTTCGCCCCCGGTGAAATCGGTGGTAGTCACCACGGCAATGCCATGATGTGCAGCGCCGGGTTAGCGGTGCTGGAAACGTTGCTCGGCGGTGACTTTCTCGCCAAGGTCCGTGAAACCGGGCAGTACCTGCGTGACGGGCTGACGCGCCTGGCCCAGCGTTATGCCGGGGGCGAGTTGCGCGGTACCGGCCTGCTCTGGGGGCTGAGCCTGGGCGACGAGTCGGCGGATGCGCTGGTCAAGGCCGCGCTGCAGGAAGGGCTGCTGCTGGATGCACCGAAAGCCGATTGCCTGCGTTTTTCGCCTGCGTTGAATGTCAGCAAGGGTGACATCGACGAGATGCTGCTGCGCCTGGCCCGCGCCTTTTCCCGAGTGCGGACCGCCCAGGTCCAGTGCCGCAAGGGCATTGCCGTCTGACATTGACTGGCTCCTTTTCCTCAACGAATTCTTGAACCGTCTCGCGGTATAACGCGTCGCCCTGTGCCTGACTCTTTTGGCACGGGGTGTTTTTTTGTGGGCGGTTGTCTGGCAGCGGGTTGTGGTGTGGATTTGAATTTATATACCACTCAGTGGTATGTTTTTTTTGAGAAGAATTCCCATGCCATTCAAGTTTTTAATGCGTTGGCCAAGGGCTATGAAGGACTCAGTGATCGACAGATCCAACAGTTACTGGAAATGAAAGCGTTTGTGGAGATAGATCATGACCAAGACATTTAAAAGCGAGGCGCTGGAGTCGGTTCATGAATCGGCCAGTGCGCTGCATGCCATTGGCGCGATCAGCAAGGCGACCATGCGTGAGTTCGATGAGTCCTGCCTGGCGGTCGTACCGGATGAAATCGCGCCGGAGCAGATCAAATTGCTGCGCGAGCGCAACCACGTCAGCCAGCCGGTCTTTGCCCGTTACCTGAACACCAGCGCATCGACCGTGAAGCAGTGGGAGGCGGGCGATAAGCAACCCAGCGGCATGGCACTCAAACTGTTGAGCATCGTGCAGAAGTACGGGTTGCAGATACTGGCCTAAGGCTCGCGGCGACTGCGTGAGCGATCTTGGGCGAAGCTGCGTAGCCCGCGGTGGGCGCTGGTTTGTCCGCGAATCAGGCCGGCACGCTCGGCAGTTTCAGCGTTTGGCAGGGGCGCTGGCGTTTGTGCAGGCCCCTCAGGTTCGTTCGAGGAAGCAGGACCTTCGGGGTCGGGTGAGGTCGGCAGGGACATGGGCGTTTCCTTGGAAGAGGAACGCCCATTTTAGCGGATAACGCTCGTTCAGTCCTGGCCCAGGCCCGTGTAGAGCGCCGGACGGCGGTCCATCAGGTAGCGATTGCTGAGCCGTGAGGCCTGCATCAGCGAGCGATCCAGGGTGGCAACGATCAAGGTTTCATCCAGGCCGGCGCGGGCCAGGCGGCTGCCGTCCGGTGCGGCGATGCTGCTTTGGCCGCAGTACTGGATATCGCCCTCATGGCCGCAGTAGTTGGCGTACGCGACAAAACACTGGTTCTCGAAGGCCCGGGCACGGATGGTGACATCGGCGACGAAGTCGAAGGGCACCATATTGGCCGTCGGCACCAGGATCACCTCGGCCCCGCCCAGGGCCAGGCGCCGGGTGTTTTCCGGGAATTCGACGTCGTAGCAGATCAACATCCCGAGCTTCCAGCCGTCCAGCTCCACCACCGGAAAGTGGTCGGGCCCCGCGCTGAACATCGAATGATCGAGGTCGCCGTAGAGATGAGTCTTGCGGTAGTTGCACAGGCTCTGGCCCTGGGCATCGATCAACTGCACCGCGTTGTAGATCTGGCCATCTTCGGCGCGCTCCGGGTAGCCGTACACAATCGCCATATTCGCCGCCCGTGCGAGGGCGGCAATATGCTCTGCGCTGGCACCGTTGCGGGCTTCGGCCAAGGCGCCAACCGCCTCGGCGCCGATGTTGTAGCCGGTCAGGAACATTTCCGGAACCACCAGCACATCGACGCCCCGGGCCTCGACAGTCAGGCGTTGCAAGCGTTGCAGGTTACCCGCGACATCCAGTGGTTGCGGCGGGCATTGATAGAGGGCGATCTGCACGGGAGCGTTCCTTTCAGTCGGCCAGGGCAATCGGGCCGATGTCCTTGAAGACATCGCCCGGCCCCGGGTTTTCGGCGTGGGTGCGGCCACCGAAGTGGCTCATAATGCCCCACACGGCATTGAGCGAGGTCTGCACCGCGCCTTCGACCCAGGCCGGTGTCCAGGACACATCGTCCCCGGCAATGAAGATGCCGCGGTGTTCGGCGGGCATCTCGGCCTGCATGAAGTGTGCATACATCCGCTGGTTGTAGCGGTAGTGGCCGGGCAGGGCGCCCTTGAAGGCGCCGAGGAAGTGCGGGTCGGCTTCCCAGGACACGGTGATCGGATCACCGATGATACGCGCGGCGATGTCCACTTTCGGATAGATCTTCTTCAGTGCGTCGAGGGCCAGTTTCACCCGCTTGTCGATGGGTTGCGGGAGCATTTTCAGGGCGTCGCTCATCCACGAGTACGACAGGCAGATCACACCGGGTTTGTCGTCGCCGTTGTCAAACAAGTACGTGCCACGGGTCAGGCGATCAGTGAGGGTCATGCTCATCAGGTCACGACCGGTTTCCGGATCCTTGTCCTTCCAGAACGGGCGGTCGACCATGACGAAGGTCTTCGAGGACTGCATATAGCGTGTGCGGTCCAGGGCCATCCACATTTTCTGGGAGAACAGCGATTCCTCGCATTCGATCTGGGTGGTCAGCAGCCAGCTCTGGCAGGTGACGAGGACGGCGGCGTATTGACGGGTATCGCCCCAGTTGTCGGTGACCGCGAACTGACCCTCGGCATCGCGGGTAATGCGTTTGACGCCCGTACGCGGTGCGCCGTGGTGCAGGCTGCTCAGGCTGGTACCGGCTGGCCAGTGCGCACAGCGCTGTGGCACGTGGCGCCAGATCCCCAGCGGCACCTGTTCCACGCCGCCGACCACCAGGTGTTGGTGGTCGTCGCAGTTGGTCATCACCACGCGGAAAATTTCCAGCATCGAGTTGGGGAAGTCCGAATCCCAGCCGCCGGTGCCGAAACCGACCTGGCCGAACACTTCGCGGTGCTGGAACGACAGTTTGGCAAAGGCCTTGGAGGTGGCAACGAAGTCGTAGAAGGTGCGGTCGTCCCACAGCGGCACCAGGGTGTTCCACAGTTCTTTCAGGCGCGGCACGTCGCGGTCGCGAATGGCCTGCTGGATATCGCCGAAGCGTGAGCCGTCTTCCAGGGCATCGGCCCAGGCGTCGGCCACTTCCTGGAACAGCGCGGGCAGATCGGCGAGTTTCTCGGCGTAGTAGGTTTCGCCTTCGAGATCGATCACGGTGCTGCCGGAAGCCGGGGTCAGCGGGTTGGGGAAGGGCTTGGTTTCAAGGCCGAGTTTGTCGACGTAGTGGTAGAACGCCGTGGACGAGACCGGAAAACGCATGCCGCCCAACTCGGCGATGATGCCCTCGGCGCCTTCGAAGGCCTGGGAGCGCAGGCGCCCGCCCATTTTCGAGGCTTCGTAGACGACCGGCTTGAGGCCCATCTTCATCAGTTCATAAGCGGCCACCAGCCCGGCGATCCCGGCACCGACAATCGCCACTTCCGCCCCGTGGTTTTCCGCCGGGATGCTGCCCAGTCCGGCCGGGTGTTCGATCCAGTCATCGAAGGCGAAGGGGAAGTCCGGGCCGAAGATGGTGATGGGTTTTTTACCGTCGGCAGGATGGCGATTGTGCTTGTTCATGGCTGACCTTGCTGGCGACTCGGGTCGGACGGTGTGTCCGGCTGGAGTATAGATAGGAAAAGACTGAGGCCATTGTAGGTAGCGGGGAGTGCGTTAATAAGACGCAAAGTGTCGTCGTTTTGCTATGTATTTGTACTTTATGACGAGCTAGGTATTCGAATCGACGAACATCCCCTGTAGGAGCCAGCTTGCTGGCGATAGCGACCGTTCAGGCAACACAAGGCTCACTGTCCTCATCGCCAGCAAGCTGGCTCCTACAGGGGGGCACATTGACCGGAGTTGCGAGCCCAGGCTCGGTACGCTATCTACAGGGGAGACTACACCGGCTGACCCCGGTCCACCTTGCTACTGAGAATGATCGAAGTGGTGGTCTTCTCCACGCCTTCGACACTGCCAATCTGATCGAGCAACTGATCCAGTTGCTCCGGCGAGTCGCTGCGCAGCCAGGCCACATAGTCGAACTCGCCGCTCACCGCGCAGAGTTGCTGAATCTGCGCCATGGCGCTGAGACGTCGGACTACATCCTTGCCCGAACGCGGCTGGACGGTGATGCCGACATAGGCTTGCAGACCACCGTCGACCACCCGCTGACCCAGGCGCACGCCATAACCGGTAATGACCTTGGCCTTTTCCAGACGCGCCAGCCGCGAGGTGACCGTGGTCCGTGCAATCCCCAACTGCCGCGCCAGCATCGCCACACTTTCACGGGCGTTGATCTGCAGGGCTGAAATCAACTGGCGGTCGATTTCGTCGAGTGCGGGGGGGCGGGTGTCGGACAAGGTCTGGGCTCCGGTAGCGGGTGTCGAGGGTGCGCTTATGTTACAGAGTTGGACGCTGCCGGTCGCAGGCCGGGAATCTGGTAGCGGGTACTGCGTCCGCCACCGGGAAGGCGATAAAGACAGCCTTTTTCCAGAAGGTCCGCCAGATGACGAGTCGCCGTCGCCTTGCTGACTTTGGCGACCGCCTGGTATTGCGCGGCGTTGATCCCCCCTTCGAATCCCCTTTCGCCTCCGTCGAGCAGCCGATTGAGAACTTTGAGTTGTTCGGGCGAAAGTTGAAGGTGGCGATGTTGTTGCCAGTACCTGGCCTTGACCAGCACCCGGTCGATGTTGGCTTGAGCTTGTTCCAGGCTGCGCAGGAGGGTTCGCAGGAACCATTGCAGCCAAGGCGTGATGTCCAGCGAGCCTTTCTGGCTGGACTCGAGTATCGCGTAATAGCCCTTGCGGTCTTCGAGAATGCTCGCCGACATGGCATAGAAACGGATGGCTTGTTGTTCCCCTTGCGCCAGTGCCAGATCAGTGAGGGTGCGAGTCAGGCGCCCATTGCCATCATCAAATGGATGCAGGGTCACGAACCAGAAATGAGCGATGCCTGCGCGCAGCAGTGGGTCGAGTGCCGTATTTGCCTGACTGCTGTTGAACCAGCGGAGAAACGCCGCCAGCTCTTCGTCGAGCCCTGCCCGTGCGGGTGCCTCGAAATGCACGACAGGTCGATCCAGACGTCCGGATACCACTTGCATCGGCTCATTGCCGCGCAGCATGCCAATACGGATTTTCGGTGCCAGGGGGCTTTCGTCGGCGGGGAAAAGCAATGTGTGCCAATGCAGTAGCCGTTCCAGGCTCAACGGTGAGTCATGATGCTGCGTCGCGTCCAGAAGCAGCTCCGCCAGGCCCTCGCTACGTGGGCTGATGGACTGATCGGCACTCAGCCCCAGGCGTCTTGCCAGTGAGGATCTGACCGAGCCGACATTCAGCGGCTCTCCTTCGATGGCCGAGGAGGTGATGATGTTTTGCAGCAAGGCATCCAGTTCGTTCTGGGCGCTGCTGTCCTTGCCGATGGCGGCGGTCATGCCGAGCAAACGTCCCTGGGCGTGTCCGCATTCCAGTAGCAGCGGCGTCAGGGCCTTTTCTTGCCAGGTGAAATGGGGCCAATCGGGCTGTTGCCAGATCCAGTGAGGCAGATCGTTCATGGAAGACTCCGTGTGAGCGTGAGCCGAATAAAATATTTATTCGGCTCATTTTGTGAGCCGATTGTGCGATTTATTCGGCTCATCGTCTAGCTGTGTTCCCCTCTGGAGCTGGGCTCTACAGCGAGCGACGGAGGATAGTGTGCAGATAGGAGCTGGTTCTGGCCTTATTGTTTCTCATTGTTTGCTTCTATTGTCTCAACTCTCGAACTGTGGACAATTCTCTCCGAGTTATATTCCTTTGGTGGAGTATTGGTTAAGCGTCTGTATGACTAGCATTTGGAAACAGTCCGCAAAGAGGGCCTGAACGATGGCTAAAAAATTTGCTGAACTTGAAACCCGCATGCAGCCCGAATCTCGCGCTCATGCCAAGGTGCTATACCGTCAGCACTTGGACGAAATGCCGTTGCACAAACTACGTCAGGCAAAAGTTCTGAGTCAGGCCCCGTTGGCTGAAGCGTTGCACATCAACCAAGCTGCTGTGTTCAAGATGGAGCGGGGTGCGGATATGTACATCAGTACGTTGCGCAACTACATCCGCGCCATGGATGGTGAGTTGGAGATTGTCGCAACCTTTCCTGAGGGGCAGGTCAAGATCGAAAACTTCGCCAGTTGAATCAGGCTGTAACGCCGCATCGGTAACGTTCAAGGCCCGGTTTGCTACCGGGCCTGCCGTCTGCTGGTTAGCAATCTAACCGCAGCGTGGGCGACTTTCAGTCAGACGGGTGCTGATGGCATGAGGATGAACCCTCAAGCAAGGCATCCACCACAGCCCTTGCGATTTCTACCGAGTGAAGCATGCCCCAGAACAGAGACCGCTCCACCGGGTTCGTGTGCAAGCTGATTTCGTCTCCATTCAGTTCGGCGACCGCGAGCAGCTTCGACACATAGGTCAATGCGTCTTGAGCATTGACGCCGGGTTGGATGGCAAAAATCGTCGGTTTGAAAGGGTCATCGTGATCGATGGTTTTGGAGAGGGTTAGACCGAGGGTACCCAGCAGGCGGGTCGCATCTGGCCGCCTCGATTTCACAGGGTCACTCGAAACGGGTGGTGGATCGGGGGTGATTTTCTTAGCCATGGTGAATCTCCAACAGGTTAAGGAGATCTCCACTCTTGCTGCGAGACAAGGGGGGGGGTGAACTGTACGCAGGTTCGCAGACCGGTCAGTTGGCAACCCGGCAGGCATAAGCCTCCTGCGCACAGCCCGCCATAACGCGGAAATGAAAAAGCCGCCTCCGCGGCGCTGTGCGCCTAACTGAATACCACCGAGCTGCGAAACCCGTGTCGCCGAATTGGCAGCGACAACAGGAATGTAGACCCAGCAGCGAGCGCACACAACATTCTCCCACGACCAAAACTCGTAGGAAATATGAGTTTTTTTGGCAAGCTATTTCTCCGCATTGCGGGGTGGGGGTCTGCTCCTGGCGGCGCCCTTGCCGGACGTTGAAGTCACCGTAAAAAAACACTCGGGCGAGATCGTTTCAGGTGTGGACACTTTGTGGGCATTTTGAAGGAAAAAACCAGCTGGAAATCAATCAGCCAGAAACGCGAAAGCCCCGCACAGCGGGGCTTTCAAAGGTGGTGGGCCCACACGGACTTGAACCGTGGACCAAAGGATTATGAGTCCTCTGCTCTAACCAACTGAGCTATAGGCCCTCAGTAGGCCGCGAATTATAGCGATGGTTTCTCGCGGGGGCTATCCGAAAACTCCGAAAGCCGCATATGAAGGAACGTCGCGGCGAATTCTTCGGCCTGTAACGGCAGGCTGACGATGTAACCCTGGATCTGTTCGCAGCCCTCGACGGCCAGGAAATCCTGCTGTGCCTGGTTCTCCACGCCCTCGGCAATCACCGTGAACTGCATGCTGCGCCCCAGGGCGATGATCGCGCGGACGATGGCGGCATCGTGGGGATCGTCCGGCAGGCCGCGAACAAAGGATTGGTCGATCTTCAGCACATCCAGTGGCAAACGCTTGAGATAACTCAACGACGAATATCCCGTGCCGAAGTCATCAATGGCCAACTGAACCCCCAGGCGCTTGAGTTGGTGCAGCACCTCCAGGGCCTCCTCGGCCTGGCTCATGATGAAGTTTTCGGTGATCTCCAACTGCAGGCAACCGGGCTCAAGGCGGTAGTCCATGAGCAACTGTTCGATCCGTGCGAGCAGGTTCGGTTGGCGTAACTGCGCGCCAGCAAGGTTTACCGAGAGCGGGCCGAAGTCGCAATGGGTCCTGTTCCAGCGGTGCATCTGCCGACAGGCACGCTCCAGCACCCAGTCGCCAATCTGCAGGATCATGCCGTTCTCTTCGGCCAACGGAATGAAATGCTCCGGTGGCACCTCGCCAAGGGTCGGGTGCTGCCAGCGAATCAAGGCTTCGGCCCCGACCATTTGACCGCTGTCGAGACTGATCTTGGGTTGGTAGAGCAGATGCAGTTCCTGGCGCTCGATAGCCCGGCGCAGCTCGTGCTCCAGGGCCACACGTTCACTGGCCTGGGCCGTGAGGTCGCGGGTGTAGCTTTCGACCCGGTTGCGGCCCTTGGCCTTGGAGCGATACATCGCCGCGTCGGCGTTCTTGACCAGGGTGGCAACGTCATTGCCGTCCTTGGGGTAGAGGCTGGTGCCAATGCTGGCACTGATGAAAAACTCGTGCTCGCCGGCCTGGAACGGCGCGCTGAAGCAGCCTAGCAGCTTGTTGGCCAGGTGCGTCGCGTCGCTGGTCTGGTGCAGGCCCGGCAGCAGGATAATGAACTCGTCGCCGCCCAGTCGGGCCACGGTGTCGATGTCCCGCAACTGCTCCTTGAGCCTGAGGGCAATGCCCTTGAGCAACAGGTCGCCGACCGGATGGCCGAGGCTGTCGTTGATGTGTTTGAAACGGTCGAGGTCGAGAAACAGCACGGCGCCCTGCCCACCGTTTTCGGCCTGGTTGTTCAGGGCGGCGAGCAGGCGGCTTTCAAACAGGATGCGGTTGGGCAGGCCGGTCAACGGATCATGGTGGGCTTGGTAGTCCAGGCGAGCCTGGGCATGTTTGAGGCTGGAGATATCGGCAAACACGGCGACGAAATGGGTGATGACGTTATCGCGGTTACGCACGGCGCTGATGGTCAGCCAACTGGGGTAGAGTTCGCCGTTCTTGCGCCGGTTACAGATCTCGCCTTGCCAATGGCCTTCGGCGGTCAATTGGTGCCACATGGCGGCGTAGAAGGCGCTGTCATGCTGGCCGGAGGCAAGCAGGCGCGGGGTGTTGCCCAGAGCTTCGGTTTCGCTGTAGCCGGTGATTTCGCTGAAGGCCCGGTTGACCGCGCTGATGTGCTGCTGGATGTCGGTGATCAGTACGCCTTCGGCGGTGCTTTCGAAGACGGTGGCGGCCTGTTGCAGTTTTTCCTGCATGACGTGGCGTTCGGTGATGTCCCGGGCAATGGTCAGCATGCAATCCTCTCCACCGATCGGCAGCGGCCGGCTGGAGACTTCGCACAGGCGGATCTGTCCGTCGTTACGGCGGATATGGCAACTGAAGTCACGGACGAAACCATCGCGTTGCATCAGTTCGAGCATGCGTTTGCGTTCGTTCAGATTGACCCAGATGCCCAGTTCCAGGGTCGAACGATCCAGCGAGGCAGAACTGTTGTAGCCGGTCAGGTGGCTGAAGCCCTCGTTGACCTCCATCAACAGGCCATCACTTTGTCGGCTCAGCAGCAAACCGTCCGGGGACGCGTGGAAGGCCTTGGCAAACTTTTCTTCGGAAGTTTGCAGTTGTTGTTGGGTTTGCTTGAGCTGGCTGATGTCCCTGACCACCACCACCAGGGCCGGCGTGGTGTCGAGTTCGAAAGGTTCGGCGGAGATGAGTCCGGTAAACAATTGGCCATTACTGCGTCTGAAAGGCATTTCCAGGTTACGCACACTGCCGCCTTGCAAGCGTTGCAACAGCCCCGGACCGACACCTTCGATGCCCCATATGTTGAGTTCGGTGGCGGTATGCCCGATCACCTCCCCGGCACGCATACCGATCTGCTCTTCGAAGGCGCTGTTGACTTCCAGCAAGTGGCCGTCGGACAGGCGGGCAATCACCAGGATGTCCGGGCATTGCCGAAAGACCGAGGCGAATTTCTGTTCAGACAGGCGCAGCGCTTCTTCGGTGCGTTTGGTTTCGCTGATGTCGATCATCAGGCCGCGGATGAGCGGCTCGCTGTCGTGCTCGATCAGGCTGACCAGGTCGCGTACCCAGAGCGTACGGCCATCGGCGCTGATCACCCGATAGTCGAGGGTGTGGTCGCGGCCTTCGACTATCTCTTTGTCACAGAAGGCTTGGGCCCGGGTCAGGTCGGCGGGGTGGGTGATGCTGCGCCAGAAGCCGGGAATCAGCCAATGGGCAAGTGGATAACCCAATAAGGCTTCGGCATGGGGCGAGACATAGGTGTAGGTGAAGTCCATGCGCGCTTCCCAGGCGATGGCCGACAGGCTCTCCACCAGGCCGCGGTAATGGTATTCGCTGCTGCGCAGTTCCTGCTCGAGGGCCACGCGCCGGGAAATTTCCGAACTCAGGCGGCGGTTGATGCGGATAACCATACCCAACACGATGACTAGCAGCACGACGCAGGGCAGGCCATAGAGCAGCAGGTCGGCCCAGAAGGCGCGACTGACCAGGACGTTACCCACCCAGCGCTTGCGGATGGTTTCTTTTTCGGCCACGGTCATGTCAGCCATGACCTTGTCGAGAATGCCCACGAAGATTTTCTGATCCTGGGGCACTGCCATCGCCAACTGGTAGCGATAGGGTGTTTCGCCGCTGACGTAGAGGCCTTCGAGCTTGAGTTGGTGCAGGTTCCAGAGGCTGGAGGCGAGATCGCCGACGACGGCATCGACGTCATCGGTGGCCAGGGCCTGCAGGGCCGAGCTGACGTTGGGCATGGCCACGAGGTTGAGATCCGGGTGATTGTTGCGCAACAGCTCATGGGGCGCGTAGTTCTCCACCACGGCGATTTTCAGGCCATAGAGCTCTTTGATGTTGTGGGGGTTGGCCCCGCCTTCGTGAGCCAGGATGACAATCGGAAAATCCAGGTAAGGGCGGGTGAAGGATAGGTAGGCCTGTCGTTCCGGGGTCGACATGATGCCGGGCAGCAGATCGATCTGGCCGGCCTTGGCCTGTTGTAGCACCTCGGTCCAGCTCGCCGGCTCTACGGGGGTGAGTGTGATGTCCAGGCGATCTTCGATCAGGTGGATGTAATCGCTCGTCAGCCCCTGATAGGTGCCATTTTCGCCCCTGAACTCAAAGGGCGGCCACGAGGCGTCTACACCCAGGCGCAATTGCGGATGGGCTTTCAGCCAGTCACGTTCATCATCGGTAAGATTCAACGCGCCAGCCATTGCGGTCCAGGTAAGCAGCGAAAACAGAAGCAGGGCCGACAGTCTGGGCATAACGGTCTCGTTATGGCTCGGAGGAATGATTCGAGTGTAGACGGGCAGCGCCGGGGGCGACGGACTGAGAGAAGGGAATCTGCATAAAGCAAAACCCCCGGCGAGCCGGGGGTTTTGGTATTACTCGTCGAGGAAGGAGCGCAAATGCTCGCTTCGCGTCGGGTGGCGCAGCTTGCGCAGCGCCTTGGCTTCGATCTGACGAATCCGTTCACGGGTAACGTCGAACTGCTTACCAACCTCCTCGAGGGTGTGGTCGGTATTCATGTCGATGCCGAAACGCATGCGCAGAACCTTGGCTTCACGGGCAGTGAGACCGGAGAGCACTTCGCGTGTCGCTTCTTTAAGGCTCTCAACGGTCGCAACATCGATTGGCGACTGCATGGTCGAGTCTTCGATGAAGTCGCCCAGGTGGGAGTCTTCGTCATCACCGATCGGGGTTTCCATGGAGATCGGCTCTTTAGCGATCTTCAATACCTTGCGGATCTTGTCCTCAGGCATTTCCATGCGTTCGCCCAGCTCTTCCGGGGTCGGTTCGCGACCCATTTCCTGCAACATCTGCCGGGAAATACGGTTGAGCTTGTTGATCGTCTCGATCATGTGCACCGGAATACGGATGGTGCGGGCCTGGTCGGCGATCGAGCGAGTGATCGCCTGACGGATCCACCAGGTGGCATAAGTCGAGAATTTGTAGCCGCGACGGTATTCGAACTTGTCCACCGCTTTCATCAGGCCGATGTTGCCTTCCTGGATCAGGTCGAGGAATTGCAGGCCGCGGTTGGTGTACTTCTTGGCGATCGAGATCACCAGACGCAAGTTCGCTTCAACCATCTCTTTCTTCGCGCGGCGGGCCTTGGCCTCACCGATCGACATGCGACGGTTGATATCCTTGATCTCGGCGATGGTCAGGCCGGTTTCGGTTTCGAGCGCGGTCAGCTTCTGCTGGCAACGAACGATATCGGCTTGTACACGACCAATGGCTTCGGCGTATTTGCTCTTGCCTTTGGCCAGGGCATCGGTCCAGCTTTCGTCGACTTCGTTGCCCGGGAACTGGCGCAGGAAGTCGGCACGCGGCATACGGGCATCACGCACGCACAGCTGCATGATGGCGCGTTCTTGCTGACGCAGGCGATCCAGGGCACCACGAACGCGTTCAACCAGGCCTTCGAATTGCTTCGGTACCAGCTTGATCGGCATGAACAGCTCGGCCAGGGCCAACAGTTCGGCAATCGCCGCCTTGTTGTTGCGACCGTGCTTTTTCAGGGCCTTGCGGGTGATCTCCATCTGCTCGGCCACGGCGCCGAAGCGCTGTGCGGCAATGATCGGATCCGGGCCGCTTTCGGCTTCTTCTTCGTCGTCGCTGGCTTCGGCTTCTTCGTCGTCCGTGTCGTCGTCGGCTTTAGCGGCCTTGGCATCGACAGGTGGCGGTACTTCGGCGGCCGGCGGCGCAATGCCGTCGTCCGGGTCGATGTAGCCGCTCAGGACGTCGGACAGCCGACCGCCTTCGCTGGTAACGCGATCGTATTCGCTGAGGATGTGATCAACCGTGCCAGGGAAGTGCGCGATTGCGCCCATCACTTCACGGATGCCCTCTTCGATACGCTTGGCGATTTCGATTTCGCCTTCACGTGTGAGCAGCTCTACCGTACCCATTTCGCGCATGTACATGCGCACCGGGTCAGTAGTGCGACCGATGTCGGTTTCCACGGCCGCCAACGCAGCCGCTGCTTCTTCGGCAGCGGCTTCGTCGGTGTCGGCTTCGGCCAACAAAAGGGCATCCGCATCCGGAGCACTCTCGAATACGTTGATCCCCATGTCGTTGATCATGCGGATGATGTCTTCCACCTGTTCCGGATCTGAAATATCCTCCGGCAGGTGGTCGTTGACCTCCGCGTAAGTCAGGTAACCCTGCTCACGACCACGGCTGATCAACTCTTTGAGGCGAGACTGCTGTTGCGCTTTTCCGGACATAACACCCTATCCACTGAAGGTCTTGGCGGGCAAAAAACAAGCCGAGGATTATACCCGAGCTATGACCTCACGCGCCAGTTGAGGTCGGGTTTGATGCAGGAAGATTGCGTTTTAGCAGTTCAAGCAGCTGAATTTTGTCTTCAGCGCTCAAATCGCCTTGTCGCGACTTCCTGATGAGTTGTTCCAGCTTTCGCTCGGTTTGACGGGCAGACAAGCTAGTTATGGTGTCGAAAAACTGTTGTTCAAGGTTCTCTCCTTCAATCAGCCACTCCTTTTCCGCCAGACGGGTGAGTAATCGACCCTGGTCGGTGCCGTGCCAACGCGAAATCAGTTGAAATGAGCTTAGCCCAGGATTCTTTTGCACGGCTTCGAGCAAGGCCACGAGCAGCTGTGCATGGGTGTTTTCTTCGTCCGCGAGGTGACCGGCGGTCTCGACCTTGCCGGCCAGTTGCGGGTGATGGACCAGGGTGCGCAGGGCGGTGAGCGTCGGTGGTTCGACGGCGGCCGGGATGCGCGGGCCACGGGGCTCGTCGCGATCACCTCCGCGCTTGCCGTTCTTGTCCCAGGGTTTCTTGTCCCACTTCTTGCCGCCGGCACCGGGTTTTTTCGGCGTCCACTCTTGCTGGGGCGCGTAGGCCTCCTGCTGTGGAGCATGATAGTCCGCATAATCGGGCATGGCGTCGTAGTCGATGCCGGGATCGTACGCTGGCGGCGCTTCGCTCGGCGCGCTCTGCACCAGTTGGCTGACGGTTTCGTGGGTCAGGCCGGTGATCTGCGTGAGGCGCTGGCGCATCAGGGTGCGCAGGTTGGCCCCTGGCACTTTGTCGATCAGCGGGGCGGCGAGGGTGGCCATATGCGCCTTGCCCTCCAGCGAACGCGGATCGGCTTCTTCAGTCAGTTGCTGGAAAAAATAATCCGCCAGGGGCTGCGCGTGCTGGTTGATCCGGGCGCGGAAGGCATCGGTGCCTTCGGCGCGAATCAGGGTGTCCGGATCTTCGCCTTCGGGCAGGAACAGAAAGCGCGCACGGCGGCCGTCCTGCAGGCTGCTCAAGGTTGCTTCCAGGGCACGCCAGGCGGCATTGCGGCCGGCCTGGTCGCCGTCGAAGCAGAACAATACGTTGGGCACCACGCGAAACAGGCGCTTGAGGTGTTCTTCGCTGGTGGCGGTGCCCAGGGTCGCGACGGCGTTGCGCAGGCCTTGTTGGGCCAGGGCGATAACGTCCATGTAGCCTTCGACGACGATGATTTCGTCGAGGTTGCGGTTGTTCTTGCGCGCTTCGAACAGGCCGTAGAGTTCCTGGCCCTTGTGAAACACCGGGGTTTCCGGGGAGTTCAGGTATTTCGGCTTGTCGTCGCCCAGCACCCGGCCACCAAAAGCGATGATCCGGCCGCGGCTGTCGCGGATGGGGAACATCACGCGGTCGCGGAAGCGGTCGTAGCGCTTGCCGGTTTCGGCGTTCTCGATCAGCAGGCCGGCGTCGATCATGGCTTTCTGCTGCAGGGTGTCGCTGGACAGGTGCTTGAACAGATTGTCCCAACCCGGCGGGGCAAAGCCCAAGCCGAAGTCCCTGGCGATTTCCCCGGTCAGGCCACGGCCCTTGAGGTAGTCCACTGCCGCCTTGCGCGATGGGTGGCTTTTCAGGGCCTGGCGATAGAAGTCGGCGGCTGCGGTCAGCAGCGGGTAGAGCGGCGAGTCGGTCGGCTGGCGTGGCTTGCGCGCGTGGCCGCTTTCTTCGCGGGGTATTTCCATGCCGGCGGCTTTGGCCAGGTCCTCGATGGCCTGGGGGAAATCCAGGTTGTCGTGGTCCATGAGGAAACCGAGGGCGTTGCCGCCAGCGCCGCAGCCAAAGCAGTAGTAGAACTGCTTGTCCGGGCTGACGCTGAAGGACGGAGTCTTTTCCTTGTGGAACGGGCAGCAGGCGGTGTAATTTTTGCCGGCCTTTTTCAGTTGCACACGGGAACTCACCACGTCGACGATGTCGGTGCGGTTGAGGAGGTCGTCAATAAAACTTTGGGGAATTAGCCCGGCCATGGCGTTCTCATCATCGCAGAGTGCTCGATAGCTGGAACGGAAAGGGTGTGCTCGTCGTTAGCCTTGGAAGGCTCGTCAGAAAGACGCGCACCACTGGCAAGTGCCAGGTCTGACGGGGTAAAGCAGGTTCGTCTGGGTCGCATCGGCGGCTTCGACGGTGAAGCATCAAGCGATATCCGCAAATGCCATTAGCCCGGCTGAGGGCCGGGCTTGGCAGAAGCTTGCAACGAACGTCTGTGTATTAGTACAGACGAACGGCGCGGCGCTGTTCGCGCTGAACTTTCTTAGCGTGACGTTTAACAGCAGCTGCTGCCTTACGCTTACGCTCAGAAGTTGGCTTCTCGTAAAATTCGCGGCTACGAACTTCAGCCAGAACACCGGCTTTTTCGCAGGAGCGCTTGAAACGACGCAGAGCTACGTCGAAGGGTTCGTTCTCTTTTACTTTGACGGCTGGCATCCAGAGCTACCTTCATTCATTACCGGGGTCAACGTCCTCAGGCAAAAGCGCACTGGAGATCGTCGGTTTTTAAGGGTTGCGGATGTTAACCCCTCATGACGCGGAATGCAAAGCCTCTGATCGAAAACCGCTGGTAGGGGCTTGGAGTGACGACTATTATGCGCGCCTTCGAATCTAGCCTCTACAAGGCGCAAACCCATGCTAGTACTGGGATTAGAAACCTCCTGCGACGAAACCGGCGTCGCGCTCTACGACAGTGAACGCGGGCTTCTCGCCGATGCGCTGTTCAGTCAGATCGACCTGCACCGTGCCTATGGCGGCGTGGTGCCGGAGCTGGCTTCGCGTGATCACGTCAAGCGCATGCTGCCGTTGATCCGTCAGGTCCTGGCCGAAGCCGATTGCGCGCCGACCGAGATCGATGCGGTTGCCTACACGGCCGGCCCGGGACTGGTCGGGGCCTTGCTGGTCGGGGCTTCGTGCGCCCAGGCCCTGGCGTTTGCCTGGGATATACCGGCCTTGGGCGTGCACCACATGGAAGGCCATTTACTGGCGCCGATGTTGGAAGAACAACCGCCGGAGTTTCCGTTCGTCGCTTTGTTGGTCTCCGGTGGTCATACCCAGCTCGTTCGCGTGGACGGCATCGGCCAATACGCGCTACTGGGGGAAACCCTGGACGATGCGGCCGGTGAAGCCTTCGACAAGACGGCGAAGATGATGGGGCTCAATTATCCGGGTGGGCCGGAAATCGCCCGCCTGGCCGATCAGGGGGTGGCGGGGCGTTTCGTCTTTCCACGGCCGATGTGCGATCGCCCGGGGCTGGATTTCAGTTTCAGCGGCTTGAAAACCTTCGCCCTGAATACCTGGCAGCAGTGCGTCAGCGCTGGGGACGACAGCGATCAAACCCGTTGCGACATCTCTCTGGCCTTCCAGCAGGCGGTGGTGGAGACTTTGACCATCAAGTGCAAGCGGGCGTTGAAACAGGCGGGTATGAAGCGCCTGGTGATCGCTGGGGGTGTCAGTGCCAACAAGGCCTTGCGCACTTCGCTGGAAAAAATGCTCGGTGATATGCGCGGCGATGTGTTCTATGCCCGTCCCGAGTTCTGCACCGACAATGGCGCAATGATTGCGTTTGCCGGGTGCCAGCGCTTGCAGGCCGGACAGAAGGAAAGCCTGGTGATCAGCGTGCAGGCCCGCTGGCCGATGGAGCAGTTGTCGGCGATTTGAGTCGAGGTCGATGGGAGGTGGCAAGTCAGCCATCTTCACGGCCGCGGTCAGAAATGTCGTTCGCGCCCTGCGAAAAGGTCGCGTAGATTGCCGCGATGGCGCCAGACGATCAGCCCGGTCACCACGCTCATCGGCAGCAAGGCGGCCGGTTCCTGCCAGGCCAGTAGCGGCAGGGTCAGCGGTGTGGCGATCAAGGCGGCCAGCGAGCTGGTGCGGGTGAGGTAGAAGGTCAGTAGCCAGGTCAGCAGGGCCAGCAGGGCGGCGGGGGGATACAGCCCCAGCAGCATGCCGGCTGCGGTGGCGACGCCTTTGCCGCCGCGAAAGCGGAAGTACAACGGAAACAGGTGGCCGAGGACGGCGCAGAGCCCGATCCAGGCTTGCTGTTGGAGCGAGAGCCCGGCGATGCCAGCGATCAGCACCGGCAGCAGGCCTTTGCAGAGGTCGCCGAGCAAGGTCAGGATGGCCAGCTTCTTGCCGGCCAGGCGCAGCATGTTGGTCGCGCCGGCATTGCCTGAGCCACTCATTCGCGGATCGGGATTTCCCGTGAGGCGGCTGAGCAAAATGGCGAAGGACAGAGAGCCGAGCAGGTAGGCGAGGATCGCCAGTAACCAAAACATGCTAACTATTCCGGGCGGGGACGCCCTGATTCTAACGGCGCATTGCGCCCTTGTCGTGCTGCGGAGAGAAGTGCTTGGACAGAGTGTTTATCGAGGGCCTGGAAGTCGACACCGTGATCGGTGCCTATGACTGGGAGCGCGGCATCCGTCAGTGCCTGCGCCTTGATCTCAGTTTTGCCTGGGATAACCGCCCGGCGGCGGCCGGTGACGACCTGAGCCTGGCCCTCGATTATGCGAGCGTTTCTTCGCGCATCCAGCTGTTTGCCGAGCAATCACAGTTCCAGCTGGTGGAAACCTTCGCCGAACGCCTGGCCGAGGTGCTGATGAGTGAGTTCCAGATTCCCTGGTTGCACCTCAAGCTGACCAAGCCGGGGGCCGTTGCGGCGGCCAAGGGCGTGGGCGTGGAGATCGAGCGCGGATGTCGCTAACTCTGGTTTATCTCGGGCTCGGCAGCAATATCGAGCGCGAAACCCACTTGCGTGCCGGATTGGACGCGTTGGCCGGTTTCCTGGTGGATATCCGTTGTTCGGCGGTGTTCGAAAGCCAGCCGGTGGGCATCAAGAGCGGGCCGTTCTTCAATCTGGTGGTGTCGGCGTTTACCGACCTGCCGTTGCTGGAGCTGGACCGTCGCCTGAAGTTCATCGAGGCCGACAACGGCCGTTATGCGCCGGACCGCAAGGGGCTGCCGCTGGACATCGATGTGCTGTTGTATGGCGATTTAGTGGGGAATTTCGACGGGCTGATCCTGCCGCGGGCGGAAATTCTCAAGAATGCTTTTGTGTTGTGGCCGTTGGCGCTGATTGCGCCGGACCGCGTGCATCCCGAGGCAGGAAAATCCTTCGCTACACTGTGGGACGAGGCGCTGATCGATCAGGTGTTGGCGCCTGTGGCGTTTGAATGGCGCGGTGAGCAGTTGACGCCGGCGGGATTGGTTTAGGCGGGGCGGGCCGACCTGCAGTCGGATCGCGAGCAAGCTCGCTCCTACAGTGTTGGGTGTACGTGAGGGCGAGTTCACGATTCCTTCCTGTAGGAGCGAGCTGGCTCCGGGCGGCGTTCCGGCGATGCGATCTAACGACCTGCCGCGTCCTTGTAGGCTTTCAGCGCTTTCAGCCGCTCACGCTTGAGCGCTTCCCCCAGCTCGGGTCCCTTGAAGCCCTTCTCCAGCAGCGGCTGAACCGCGACGGCCTTGGCCACTGCCGCCGCCCCCCGCAGATAATCCGCCTGTGGATAAGTTCGCTCCTCCAGCCCCAGGCGCCCACGGGCGTCCATCTCGCAGGCGGCGATAAACTCCTCGAAACGCTGCGGTCGTCGATAGACATCGAAGCTCTGCAGCAACTCCAGCAGGGTCGAAGCCTTGAGCTCCAGGGCGCGATGGCCATGGGTGTGGTATTCGCCCACCAGCAACGCCAGTTCCTGGCAGTCGCGCGGTGCCTTGTAGCGTTCGTTCACTGCCTTGATCAGCTTCAGACCCTTGAACTCGTGGGCAATATGCTTTGGCCATTGGCTTTCTGGGGTCAGCCCTTTGCCGAGGTCGTGCAGCAGGCAGGCCCAGCGCACGGTCAAGGGTTGCCGATGACGTGCCGATTGCTCCAGAACGCTCAGGGTGTGCACGCCGCTGTCGATTTCCGGGTGGTGGGCTTCCGGCTGCGGCACCCCGAACAGCGCGTCGACTTCCGGGAACAGTACGGCAAGTGCGCCGCAGTCACGCAGCACCTGGATGAATACCTGGGGCTGGTCTTCCATCAGTGCGCGGGAAATTTCCTTCCAGCTGCGCTCCGGCGTCAGGGCTTGCAGTTCGCCTGATTCGGCCAATTGGCGCATCAGGGCGAGGGTCTCGGGGACCACCTTGAAACCCAGGCCGGCATAACGCGCGGCGAAGCGGGCAACGCGCAGAACTCGGAGTGG
This sequence comes from Pseudomonas gingeri, assembly GCF_013386165.1. Lineage (GTDB taxonomy): Bacteria > Pseudomonadota > Gammaproteobacteria > Pseudomonadales > Pseudomonadaceae > Aquipseudomonas > Aquipseudomonas gingeri_C. Next base: position 35,889 of record NZ_JACAOS010000013.1, read on the forward strand.
ATCTTCGGCAAACGCGGGGGAAACGTGGCGTAGAAGGCGGGCGTCGAGATCCGCCTGGCCGTGATAGGGATCGGTCAGGTTGCCATGCTCGTCTTCCGCCATGGCATTGATGGTCAGGTCCCGGCGGATCAGGTCTTCTTCCAGGGTGACATCGGGGCTGGCGTGGAAGATGAACCCGCCATAACCACGTCCGCTCTTGCGCTCGGTCCGAGCCAGGGCGTATTCCTCACCGCTCGAGGGATGAAGAAAAACCGGGAAGTCTGCACCGACCGGGCGAAACCCCTTGGCCTGCATGTCTTCGGCGCTGGCGCCGACAACCACCCAATCGATATCGGTGACCGGCTGGCCCAGCAGGCGATCGCGAACCGCGCCGCCGACTTTATAAATCTGCATGAAAAACCTCCGTTGGCGCGACAGGATAACCTGTGGATCGCGTCAGCGGAGGTGAAGGGTGTCGTTCAGAGATGAATCACGGCCAGGTCCAGTCGCCCGTATTCCCCTTCGCTGTGCTCGCCTTTGGGTGGGACGTGGTGGGTTTTCATGACCTGATCGCCTTGCAGGGTCTCCAGGTGGATATCGAAGCCCCAGAGCCGATGCAGGTGCTTGAGCACTTCATCAGTGGAGTCGCCCAGGGGTTTACGGTCGTGTTGCTGGTGACGCAGGGTCAGTGAACGGTCGCCACGGCGGTCGATGCTCCAGATCTGCACGTTGGGCTCGCGGTTGCCCAGGTTGTACTGGGCGGCCAGGGTTTCGCGGATGGTCCGGTAGCCGCCTTCATCATGGATGGCAGGCACCAGCAGGTCATCGCGCTGGTCGTCATCGAGGATGCTGAACAGCTTTAGGTCGCGAATCACTTTGGGTGACAGGTACTGCAGGATGAAGCTCTCATCCTTGAAGCTGCCCATGGCGAACTTGATGCTCGAGAGCCAGTCGCTGCCGGCCAGCTCCGGGAACCAGTGACGGTCTTCGTCCGTGGGCTCCTCGCACATCCGCCGAATGTCGCGGTACATGGCAAAGCCCAGTGCATAGGGGTTGATGCCGCTGTAGTAGGGGCTGTCGAAACCCGGTTGGAACACCACGCTGGTATGGGAGGTAAGGAATTCCATCATGAAGCCGTCGGTGACCAGCCCTTCGTCGTAGAGGTCGTTCATCAGGGTGTAGTGCCAGAAGGTTGCCCAGCCTTCGTTCATTACCTGGGTCTGGCGTTGCGGGTAGAAGTACTGGGCGATCTTGCGCACGATGCGGACGATTTCCCGCTGCCAGGGCTCCAGCAATGGCGCGTGTTTTTCGATGAAATAGAGGATGTTTTCCTGGGGTTCGGCGGGGAAGCGCGCATTGTCCTTGTCGCTGTACTTGTCCGCGCCCTTGGGAATGGTGCGCCACAGGTCGTTGATCTGTTTTTGCAGATGCTCTTCGCGATCCTTCTGCCGCCGGCGTTCCTCTTCGGCGGAAATCGGGTAGGGGCGTTTGTAGCGATCGACACCGTAGTTCATCAGGGCGTGGCAGGAGTCGAGCAGGTCTTCGACCGCGTCGATGCCGTGCCGCTCCTCGCATTGCATGATGTACTGCTTGGCGAAGACCAGGTAATCGATGATCGAGCTGGCGTCGGTCCAGGTGCGGAACAGGTAGTTGCCCTTGAAGAAGCTGTTGTGGCCATAGCAGGCATGGGCCACCACCAGCGCCTGCATGCAGATGGTGTTTTCTTCCATCAGGTAGGCGATGCACGGGTCCGAGTTGATCACGATCTCGTAGGCCAGGCCCATCTGGCCGCGGCTATAGGACTTTTCGGTACTGAGGAAGTGCTTGCCGTAGGACCAATGGTGATAGCCCAGGGGCATGCCGACGGAGGCGTAGGCGTCCATCATCTGTTCGGCGGTAATGACTTCGATCTGGTTGGGGTAGGTGTCCAGGGCATAACGATTGGCGATACGGCTGATTTCGCGGTCGTAGGCCTGGATCAGCTCAAAGGTCCACTCCGAACCGGTGGAGAGGGGCTGGCGCTTCTGTTGTTTCTGCTCTCTGGCGGTCATGTCACTAACCTGCGCTGGAAGAGTTCACGGAAGACCGGGTAGATATCGCCGGCCGACACCAGCTGCTGCTGGGCAAACGTATCGCTGAACGCCTCGCTGATGCGCTCGTATTCGTACCAGAGGGCCTGATGCTCGCGGGGGGTGATCTCTACGTAAGTGTAGTACTGCACGAACGGCATGATCTGGTTGATCAGGATGTCGCGGCAGATAGGCGAATCATCGTTCCAGTTGTCACCGTCGGAGGCCTGGGCGGCGTAGATGTTCCACTCGTTGGTCGGATAGCGTTCGGCCATGATTTCCTGCATCAGCTTCAGTGCGCTGGAAACGATGGTGCCGCCGGTTTCCCGAGAGTAGAAGAACTCTTCTTCGTCGACTTCCCGGGCGCTGGTGTGATGGCGGATGAACACCACTTCGATCTTGTCGTAGTTCCGCTTGAGGAACAGGTACAGCAGGATGAAGAAGCGCTTGGCGATGTCCTTGGTCGCCTGGGTCATGGAGCCGGACACGTCCATCAGGCAGAACATCACGGCCTTGGAGCTGGGGTTGGGTTGCTTGACCAGTAGGTTGTACTTGAGGTCGAAGGTATCGAGGAACGGTATGCGATGGATGCGCGCACTGAGTTTCTCGATTTCCGTCTCGATTTCCTGGATATCGCCGAAGTTGTCCGGTTCTTCGCGTCTCAGGCGTTCCAGTTCGGCCTTGGCCTCCTTGAGCTTGGCGCGGCTGCTGCCGGACAGGGCGATCCGTCGCGCATGGGCCGAGCGCAGGGTGCGGATGATGTTGATACGCGAGGGGTTGCCCTCGTTGCTGATCCCGGCGCGGACGGTCTTGAAGGTGTCGGTGCCGGTGAGATTGCGTTTGACCAGGTTCGGCAGTTCGAGGTCTTCGAACATGAACTCGAGAAACTCTTCCTGGGTGATCTGGAAGGAGAACTCGTCCATCCCTTCACCCGAGTTGCCGGCCTTGCCCGGACCGCGGCCGCCACCGCCGCCGGGTGGCCGGGCGATATGCTCGCCGCTGGTGAATTCCTTGTTGCCGGGATGGACCACGGTCTGTTTGCCACCACGGCCGTGGTGCAGCACGGGCTCATCGATGTCGCGGCCGGGGATGCTGATTTGCTCGCCGTGCTCCATGTCGGTAATGGAGCGGCGGCTCACGGCTTCCTCGACAGCCTTTTTGATATGGTCACGGTAGCGCCGCAGGAAGCGCTGACGGTTCACCGTGCTCTTGTTCTTGCCATTGAGACGTCGGTCGATCACATAGCTCATAGGGAGCCCTCCGGGCAGCTTCAAGTTACAAGCTTCAAGCGGCAAGCTGGAAGCTTAGAGACAAGCGGTCGGTTGTTACGGCCGCAAACACGTTCACCAACGCGCTTGCGGCCTGTAGCTCGACGCTTGCAGCTGCCTTTATTGCGATTTCCGAACCCGCAGATACCATTCCGAGAGCAGTCGTACCTGTTTGTCGGTGTAGCCCCGTTCGACCATGCGTGTGACGAAGTCGTTGTGTTTTTGTTGATCCTCTTTGCTGGCTTTGGCGTTGAAGCTGATGACCGGTAGCAGATCCTCGGTGTTGGAGAACATTTTCTTCTCGATCACCACCCGCAGCTTCTCGTAGCTGAGCCAGGTTGGATTCTTGCCGTTGTTGTTGGCCCGGGCCCGCAGGACGAAGTTGACGATCTCGTTGCGGAAATCCTTCGGATTGCTGATGCCGGCCGGTTTTTCGATTTTCTCAAGCTCTTCGTTCAGGGCCACGCGATTGAGGATTTCGCCGGTTTCCGGGTCGCGGTATTCCTGGTCTTGAATCCAGAAGTCTGCGTACAGCACGTAGCGGTCGAAGATGTTCTGGCCGTACTCGCTGTAGGATTCCAGGTACGCGGTCTGGATTTCCTTGCCGATGAACTCTATATAGCGCGGTGCCAGGTATTCCTTGAGGAAGCGCAGGTAGCGCTCGCGGGTTTCGGCCTGGAACTGTTCCTGCTCGATCTGCTGTTCCAGTACGTACAGCAGGTGCACCGGGTTGGCGGCGATCTCGTGGGGATCGAAGTTGAAGACTTTCGAGAGGATCTTGAAGGCGAAGCGGGTCGACAGGCCGTTCATGCCTTCATCGACGCCGGCGCTGTCGCGGTACTCCTGGATCGACTTGGCTTTCGGGTCGGTGTCCTTGAGGTTTTCGCCGTCATAGACGCGCATTTTCGAGTAGATGTTCGAGTTCTCCGGCTCCTTGAGGCGCGAGAGCACGGTGAACTGGGCGAGCATCTTCAGGGTGTCGGGTGCGCAGTGAGCCTTGGCCAGGGAGCTGTTGAACAGCAGCTTGTCGTAGATCTTCACTTCGTCGCTGACCCGCAGGCAATACGGGACCTTGACGATGTAGATCCGGTCGATGAAGGCTTCGTTGTTCTTGTTGTTGCGGAAGGTGTGCCACTCCGATTCGTTGGAGTGGGCCAGCAGGATCCCGGTGAACGGAATCGCGCCCAGGCCTTCGGTACTGTTGTAGTTGCCTTCCTGGGTGGCGGTGAGCAATGGGTGCAGCACCTTGATTGGTGCCTTGAACATTTCCACGAATTCCATCAGGCCCTGGTTGGCCCGGCACAGGGCGCCCGAGTAGCTGTAGGCGTCGGCGTCGTTCTGTGGAAACTCTTCGAGCTTGCGGATATCGACCTTGCCCACGAGGGCGGAGATGTCCTGGTTGTTTTCGTCGCCCGGTTCGGTCTTGGCCACGCCGATCTGGTTGAGGATCGAGGGGTAGAGCTTGACCACCCGGAACTGGCTGATGTCACCGCCGAACTCGGCCAGACGTTTGGTGGCCCAGGGCGACATGATGGTGTTGAGGTAGCGTCGGGGAATCCCGAAGTCCTCTTCGAGGATCGCGCCATCTTCCGTGGCATTGAACAGCCCCAGTGGCGATTCGAAGACGGGCGAACCCTTGATGGCGTAGAAGGGGACTTTCTCGATCAGCTGTTTGAGCTTTTCGGCCAGGGACGATTTACCGCCGCCCACGGGACCGAGCAGGTAGAGGATCTGCTTCTTCTCTTCCAGGCCTTGAGCGGCGTGGCGGAAATACGAAACGATCTGGTCGATGCATTCTTCCATCCCGTGGAAGTCTTCAAAGGCCGGATAGCGGCGAATCACCTTGTTGGAGAAGATGCGCGACAACCGCGAGTTGGCGGACGTATCCAGCAGTTCGGGCTCGCCGATTGCCAGTAGCAGCCTTTCAGCTGCCGATGCGTAAGCACTGCGATCCTTTTTGCACAGCTCGAGGTACTCCTGCAGCGTGAGTTCTTCTTGCCGTGTGGATTCGAAGCGTTGTTGGAAATGGCTGAAAATGCTCATGACGTCACCTCGCTCGATACGTGGAGCCGGTGCCGGATCAATCAGTCAAGTGCTGGCATGCAACCGCGAAAGCCGTTGCCGTTTACCCCCCAGAACACCTTCAAAGCGATGATCACTTTGAAAATTACTACCGATGACCCGTACGCCGGTGTACCGGCTCTCCCCTGATTTGGATGGCCTGCGCTTAAGGATAGTTCGTAATCGGCGGGGTCAAGTCAAGATGAGCAATTAGTTGCCCCTGACCGTTCGTCAGGAAAGGCTCTAGCCCGCGAATCCAGCGGGCTCCAGCGAAAGAAAAAAATTATTCGGAAATATCCTGAGCAATTTCTGACGGATAGGTCGTGCGCCACAGCTCAAAGCCACCGTCCAGGCTGTAGACATCGCTGAAGCCCTGGCTGATCAGGTAGGCCGCCGCGCTCTGGCTCGAATTGCCGTGGTAGCAGCACACCACGGTGGGCGCATCGAGGTCGGCGGCGCGAATGAAGTCGGCGATGTTGTGGTTGTCCAGGTGCCGGGCGCCGCTGATGTGATTCAGGGCGAAGGTCTGTGGGTCGCGGACGTCGACGACCACGGCGCCGTGCTCGCGCAGGGCCTGGGCTTGTTCGGGGGGGATACGTTTGAATTCGGTCATGATGGGCTCCATCTGGGGCAGGTAGGTCGTACAGTCTAGCGATATAACCAGGCCCGGAAGCGCTCGGCCAGGGTCGGTGGCGGAGCGACGCCACCCTGGGCATCGCATTTGCAGCTCAGGCGTTCGCCGGTGTCGACGTTCATCAGGGTCATGGCGCCGCCCCAGACGCAGCCGGTGTCGAGGGCGAAGATGCCGGGCTCCTCGCATTGGCCTTCCAGGGCCGCCCAGTGACCGAAGATGATCTTCAGGTCCTGGGTCTTGCGGTCCTTGTAGCTGAACCAGGGCGCGTAACCACGGGGAGCGGTGTCCGCGCCTTCCTTGCCCTTGAGGTCGAGCTTGCCGTCGGCGGTGCAGAAGCGCATCCGCGTGAAATAGTTGGTAATCACCCGCAGGCGGGTCACACCCTGGAGGTCGCCATCCCACTTGTTCGGCTCATTGCCGTACATGCCGTCGAGGAAGGGCGTCAGCAGGTTGTCGTCGAGCAAGGCGGTTTCCACTTCTGCGGCGCATTTGAGAGCTTTCTTCAGTGTCCACTGGGGCGGAATGCCCGCGTGGACCAGGGCCACGTTACGCTCTGCGTCGTAGTGCAGCAGCTTCTGGCGGCGCAGCCAGTCCAGTAGCTCGGCGCGATCCGGGGCGTCGAGAATCTCACGCAGCGTATCGCTTTTTTTCAGGCGTTCGACATTATGCCCGGAGGCGAGCAGGTGCAGGTCATGGTTGCCCAGGACACAGACCAGCGAGTCGCGCATGCGGTAGAGAAAGCGCAGGGTTTCCAGGGATTGTGGGCCCCGGTTGACCAGGTCGCCGACCAGCCACAGCTTGTCCTGGGCCGGGTCGAACTTGACGCGTTCGAGCAGGCATTTGAGCGGTTCCAGGCAACCTTGCAGGTCGCCGACGGCATACACCGCCATCAGTGCAGGGATCCGGGCACAGCGAGGCGGAAGGGGGCGATCACGGCGTCGAACTGCTGACCGTCCTCGGCCAGCATCTGGTAGGTGCCCTGCATGTTGCCGACTTTCGTCGTCATCACCGTGCCGCTGCTGTAGGTGTGGCTCTTGCCCACCTCGATCAGTGGTTGCTGGCCGACGACGCCGGCACCGCGGACTTCTTCCACGTGCCCGTCACCATCGGTGATCACCCAGTGCCGTGACATCAACCTGGCGGGCAGCTCTCCGTTGTTCTGCACCGTGATGGTGTAGGCGAAGGCAAAGCGGTTCTGCTCGGGTTGCGATTGTTCTGCAAGGAAGCGGGTGACGACGCTGACGTCGACCTGGTAACGAGGATCGGACATGCAAGAGGCCTTGGAAGCTGAAGCGCAAGAGACGCTGGACGAAGCCCAGTCTAGGTCAAGTCCCGGGTAGTAGGCCAGACATCCACGCTGGCCCGCTACCCGCAAGATCAGTTGACGTCGGGTGCCGTGGCAACCTGCTCGCTGAGTTTGTCGGCCAGGCGCACGAAGGCGGCCAGGTCGAGCTGTTCCGGGCGCAGGCTGCCGTCGACGCCGGCGGCTTCGATCTCGGCATTGCTAAGCAGTGCCTTGAGGGTGTTGCGCAAGGTTTTGCGGCGCTGGTTGAAAGCCTCTCGTACGACACGTTCCAGCAGCCGATGATCCTTGGCCGGGTGCGGCAGGACGGCATGGGGCACCAGGCGGACGATGGCCGAGTCGACCTTGGGCGGCGGGTTGAAGGCGCCCGGGCCGACATTGAACAGATGTTCCACGCGGCAATGGTACTGGACCATGATCGACAGGCGACCCCAATCGCCGCCGCCAGGGCCGGCGGCCAGGCGTTCGACCACTTCCTTCTGCAACATGAAGTGCATGTCGCGAATCAGGCTGGCGTTGTGCAGCAAATGGAAGATCAGCGGCGTGGAGATGTTGTACGGCAGGTTGCCGACCACCCGCAGGCTGTTGGGCGCCGGGTTCAGGCTGGTGAAGTCGAACTTCAGCGCATCGCCCTGGTGCAGGTTGAAATTGGTCTTGCCGGCGAACTGCTGGTTGAGGATCGGGATCAGGTCCTTGTCCAGCTCGACGACATCCAGTTGTGCGCCGCTGTTCAGCAGGCCTTCGGTCAAGGCACCCTGGCCCGGGCCGATTTCCAGCAGGCGGTCTTCAGCCTTGGCATGGATGGCGCGCAGGATGCGGTCGATCACACCGGCGTCGTGCAGGAAGTTTTGCCCGAAACGCTTGCGCGCCCGGTGTTGGTATTGCTCGGTCATAAACGGGTCTCGGCCATCTGGTAGGCGGTTTCCAGGGCGACTTGCAGGCTGCCGGTGTCGATGTTACCGCTGCCGGCCAGGTCCAGGGCAGTGCCGTGGTCGACCGAAGTGCGGATGATCGGCAAGCCCAGGGTCACGTTGACTGCGGCGCCGAAACCTTTGTATTTCAGCACGGGCAGGCCCTGGTCGTGGTACATCGCCAGCACCGCGTCGCAGTGCTCCAGATATTTGGGGTTAAACAGAGTGTCGGCGGGCAGCGGGCCACGCAGGTCCATGCCCTCGCCGCGCAGGCGCTCCAATGTCGGTTCGACGATGTCGATTTCTTCGTGGCCCAGGTGCCCACCTTCGCCGGCGTGGGGGTTGAGCCCGCAGACCAGGATGCGCGGATTGGCAATGCCGAACTTTTCCCGCAGGTCGCCATGCAGGATGCGGGTGACCCGCTCCAGGCGCTCCGGGGTAATCGCATCGGCGACTTCTCGCAGGGGCAGGTGGGTGGTCACCAGGGCCACGCGCAGTCCTCGGGTCGCCAGCATCATCACCACCTGGGGGGTGTGGGTCAGGTCGGCGAGGAATTCGGTGTGGCCGGAAAAGGCGATCCCGGAGTCGTTGATCACGCCTTTGTGTACCGGGGCGGTGATCATGCCGGCGAAGTCGCCGTCCAGGCAGCCTTGGCCCGCACGGGTCAGGGTTTCCAGGACGAAGGCGGCATTGGCCAGGTCCACTTGTCCGGCGACGACCGGGTTCGATAGTGGGGTGTCCCAGACGTAGAGGCTGCCCGCTGCTGCTGGCTGGTCGGGCCATTGGCCCGGGCCTACCGGCAGCAGGTCGACAGCCACGCCCAGTTGCGCGGCCCGCTCAGAGAGCAGGTCGCGGCTGGTAATGGCAATCAGGGGGTAGGGCTGGGGTTGCGAGGCGAGCAGCAGGCAAAGGTCTGGACCAATGCCCGCCGGCTCGCCGGGTGTCAACGCGAAACGCCGGGGTTTCACTTTGGCGCCTGTTCCGCGCCAGGGAGCTTGATTTCAACGTAGGCTTCGTCGCGGATCTGACGCAGCCAGGTTTGCAGCTCTTCATCGTATTTGCGGTTACGCAGCACGGTCATGGCTTGCTGTTCGCGCGCCTGGGTGGTGCTGTCGGTGGCGCGACGGCCCAGGACTTCCAGGACGTGCCAGCCGTATTGGGTCTTGAATGGCTTGGACAGGACGCCTTGCGGGGTCTTGGCCATGACTTCGCGGAATTCCGGTACCAGCGCGTTCGGGTCTACCCAGTTCAGGTCGCCGCCGTTAAGCGCCGAGCCCGGGTCTTCCGAGAAGCTCTTGGCCAGCGTGCCGAAATCTTCGCCGTTGGAGATCCGCTCGTAGAGCTTCTGCGCCAGGGCTTGGGTTTCGGCTTCGCTGCGAATGGCGTTGGGCTTGATCAGGATGTGACGGACATGTACTTCGTCACGCATCTGCGTCTCGCCACCGCGTTTCTCCAGGACCTTCAGGATAATGAAGCCGCCTGGGGTGCGCGTCGGTTCGCTGATGTCGCCAATCGCCATGTTGCTGAGCATGTGGTCGAACGGTGGTGGCAACTGAGCCGGCTTGCGCCAGCCCATGTCGCCGCCTTCCAGGGCGTTATCGCTGCCGGAGTGAGCAATGGCCAACTGACTGAAGTCAGCGCCTTGCTTGAGCTGCCGGTAGAGGTCCTGGGCCTGGGCCGCTGCGGCCTGGATGACTTGCGAGTTGGCGCTGTCCGGGGTCGAAATCAGGATATTGGCCAGGTGCAGCTCTTCGGAGAGCTGCATCTTGCCCAGGTCCGAGGCGAGGAAGTTCTTCACTTCCTGCTCCGACACCTGGACTCGCTCGGCGACACGACGCTGACGCACACGGCTGATGATCATTTCCCGGCGAACCTGGTCACGGGCGTCCTCATAGGAGAGGCCGTCGTGGGTCAGGGCCGCACGGAATTGATCGATGCTCATGTTGTTGCGCTGGGCAATGGTGCCGATGGCCTGGTTCAACTCATCATCGCTGATGCGGATACCCGAGCGTTCGCCGATCTGCAATTGCAGGTTTTCGACGATCAAGCGGTCCAGGACCTGTTGGTCGAGGACGCTGGTGGGCGGCACGCCGCCACCACGCTTGGCAATGGTCTGCTGAACCTCGTGGACGCGCTGGTCCAGTTGGCTCTGCATGATCACGTCGTTGTCGACGATGGCCACGACGCTATCGAGGGGCTGCACAGCGGCGTGAACCGCTGCACTCAGGACCAGCGCGCCCAGCATCAGCGGGCGCAGACAATCAGAAAGCTTGATCTTCACGTTCACGATAACCTTGGATGCCTTTGTCGAGGAAGCTCTCAACCTTGTTGCCCATGACGCCACCCAGGCCCTTCAGTACAAACTGAAGGAAGATACCGTGGTCGCCTCGTTCGTTTTGCGGAGCCTGTTGACTGAACTCGTCATACTGGACCCAGTAGCGGTTGATCAGGCGCAGCTTCCAGCAGCAGTTGTCGTACTCGAAGCCACCGAAGGCTTCCAGCGTACGGTTGCGGTTGTAGTCGTACTGCCAGCGGCTGATGACGTTCCATTGAGGAACGACAGGCCAGATGACCGAGAAGTCGTGCTGCTCGATCTTGTAGTAGTCCTTCACGTAGCCAGGTTGGCCAGGTGTGCCGTAGTCGCCGCCGAACTGCCATTGGCCGGTGTTCTGGTTGTAGATCACCTGGTCGTTGCGATAGCGATAGCCGGCGTTGATAACCTTGTTCGGGTTGTCTTCGGGCTGGTAGTGGAACATCGCACTGCCGGAACGTGGCTGGTGACTTTTCGGGTCCCAGTTGTAGTCGGCGGTGGCGCGCCAGTCGCGGTTGAAGTTGTAGGCATATTCCAGGGCGTACGGCGAGACGTTGGTCTTGGCGTCGGCACGGGTATTGAAGTCAACACCCGGCAGTTGCACGGTACGGTCCTTGAAGTACAAGGCCTGGCCAATGCTCACGCGCTGACGTTCGAAACCGTTGTCTTCGATCCAGCGGCTGGTGACACCCAGGGACAGTTTGTTCTCGTCACCGACGCGGTCGTTGCCGGAGAAACGGTTTTCACGGAACAGCGACGCATAGTTGAAGCTGTATTCGCCGGTGTCGAACACAGGAATGTCTTGCTGGTTCTTCTCAGGAACATAGAGATAGAACAGGCGAGGTTCCAGGGTCTGGCGATAGTTGGTGCCAAACAGTTCGGTGTTGCGGTCGAAGTACAGGCCGCTGTCGATGCTGGCGATCGGGACGCCACGGCTTTGCGAGCTGTTGTAGGTTCCGCCGAGGTAACTCGTGCCAGCCTGGGCCGCAGCAAACTGGGCGGCCACGATGTCGGCCTTGCCCTGAGAGCTGAGATCCAGATCGTATTGGGTGTACTGATACTTGAGCGACGGCGTGACGAAACCATAAGTCCAGTTCAGCGGCAGGTTGATCCCCGGCTTGAGGTTCAAGCGGTCGCCGTTGGCGCGGGCCAGGCCGGTCACGTTGGTGTCCAGGCGCGGCGCGACAACGCCATCCTTGTCAGAGAAGGTGCCGTTTTCCAGACTCCGCTCAAAACGGGTGGCTTCAGTTTCGTAGGTGAAATTGAGGCCTTCCGGATGATAAGGCAGGGCACCGTTGAAGGTGATCTGTGGCAGGCGGTTGTACGGTGTGATCACCGCCACGCTCGCCAGCTCATAGGCTTGCACGTTCACCTGGGCGGTGAAGTCGTCACCGCGATAGCTCGCCGTGGCCTGTTGGTTCACATAGTCAACACCCCGGATGCCGACCTGGTTGCTCTGCAGATCCTGGAGGTAGTACGGGTCACTGATCTTGGTGTAGTCGACGGTGGTCAGGACTCGTGAATCCAGGCCACCCTTGTGTTGCCAGTTGACCAGGTAACGATCTTTCGTGGCATCCGACTGCAGGGAGCGATCACTGCTTTCGTCATTCAGGTACGCGCCGCCAAACTGCCCTTCGCTGGACTTGGTCAGGTAGCGGAACTCGCCTTCGGTCAACAGACCGCGCTTGCTCATGTAGTGCGGGTACAACGTGGCATCGTAGTTCGGTGCCAGGTTGAAGTAGTAAGGCGTGGTCAGGTTGAAACCGGAAGTACTGTCGCTGGAGAAGCTCGGCGGCAGGAAACCGGACTGACGACGGTCGTCGATCGGGAAGTAGATGTACGGGGTGTAGAGGACCGGAATGTCCTTGACCCGCAAGGTCACGTTGGTCGCCGTACCGAAGCCGGTCGCCGGGTTCAGGGTGATGTTATTACCCTTGAGCTGCCAGGCGTTGCTGTTCGGTTCGCACGTGGTGTACGTACCGTCCTTGAGGCGAATGATCGAGTTTTCGGCGCGCTTGGCGTACAGCGCGTTACCGCGTACCCGCGATTTGTGCATCACGTATTCGGCGTTGTCGACCCGCGATTCACCCGTGTCCATCTGCACTTCGGCATGGTCACCGACCAGCAGGGCGCCCTGGTCGCGAACCCGAACGTTGCCGTTCAGTTCACCACGGTTTTCAGCCTGGTACAGGCTGGCCTCGTCGGCCTCGACCTGCATGCTGCCCTGGCGCATGACCACGTCACCGGCCAGGGTGGCGACCTGCTTGTCCTGTTCATAACGCGAGGCTTTGGCCCCGATGAACGTCGGCGAATCACTTTTATTCGTCGTGTCATTCATGCCAGGACGAATTGGTTCGATATAGGAACCAGAGCAGTAAGGACCGGCTTCGGCCAACTGGGCGGGCGTCAGCTTCTCACGAGGGACCCAGTCGAGGTGACTGTAGTCGGCACTGCGCGACTTCAGGCCGCGGCCCTTGGCCTCGGTGACCAGCACCGGGCCGGCAGCTTTTTCGCTGCTGGAACCGCTGTCCGCAGGGGCATTGGTGCCCAAAGCCTCGGCGTTCCCGTCATGCATGGGGCGCGGTGGCAACTGGGCCGTGGTGGTTTTGGGCGCACAGTCCCAGGCTCCGGAAGCAGAGACAGAACAGTCATACTGTTCCGCGGCGACCGCGAACGGGGTGGCAAGAGGTTGCAGAGCCAGCAAACCGCCGGTAACCAGCAACGGAAATTTTTTACGAAACGCGGGGGATTTCAATGCCATCTTATTAGTCCGGGCTTCCTGCGTGCCATCTGCCCGCGGTGGGGGTCACACGCCTATCGATGGTCAGAAAAAGATGCTGGATAATAAAGCAACACCCGCTTGACGGCTAGCGTCGTCGGAGACCCATGTAATGCCTGACCAAGATGTACGCTTGCAACACCTGAAAGTTTGGCTGGATCGGCAGTTGGAAACGCTCTTTCTGGCCGAAGGCTGGGGCGCCATACCCCCGGCCACGTTGACTGCGGCCAGTAGTGACGCGAGTTTTCGGCGCTATTTTCGCTGGGAGGGCGAAGGCCGTAGTTTGATCGTGATGGACGCTCCGCCACCCCAGGAAAACTGCAAACCCTTCGTGGATATCGCCCATTTGCTGGCGAAATCCGGCATCAACGTGCCGAAAATTCACGCGCAGGATCTGGAAAACGGTTTTCTTTTGCTCAATGACCTGGGCAATCAGACCTATCTGGATGTGATCGACGCCGATAACGCCGATGCTTTATTCGCCGATGCCATCGACGCCTTGCTGGCTTTCCAGCAGTTGCCAATGGACAGCGAACTACCGAGTTATGACGTGGCCTTGCTGCGCCGTGAGCTGGAGCTGTTTCCCGAGTGGTACGTGGGACATGAACTGGGTCGTGCTTTCGATCCCGCGCAGTTGGCGATGTGGCAGCGGATCAGCGCTCTGCTGATTGACAGCGCCCTGGCCCAGCCGAAAGTCCTGGTGCACCGTGACTACATGCCGCGTAACCTCATGGCCAGCGAGCCCAACCCCGGCGTGCTGGACTTCCAGGACGCGGTCTATGGGCCGGTGACCTACGACATTACCTGTCTGTTCAAAGATGCCTTCCTCAGTTGGCCCGACGCCCGGGTGCGTGGCTGGCTGCTGGACTACTGGCAGCGGGCGGCTGAGCGCGGTATCGCGGTACAGGCTGATTTCGAAGAGTTCCTCCGGGCCAGCGACCTGATGGGCGTGCAGCGCCATCTGAAGGTCATCGGGATCTTTGCGCGCATCTGTCATCGCGACGGCAAGCCGCGTTACCTGGCGGACGTGCCGCGCTTCTTCGCCTATATAGAAGCCGTGGTCGCACGTCGCCCTGAGCTGGCCGAGTTGGGTGAGTTGCTGACCAGCCTGCGTCAGCCGGTGGGTGCCGTGGTATGAAGGCGATGATCCTGGCCGCCGGCAAAGGTGAGCGGATGCGTCCGCTGACCTTGCACACCCCCAAGCCGCTGATCCGTGCCAATGGCACGCCGTTGATCGACTATCACCTGCGTGCCTTGGCCGCCGCGGGTTTCACGGAGGTGGTGATCAATCACGCCTGGCTGGGGCAGCAGATCGAGGACTATCTGGGTGACGGTTCCCGCTACGGCCTGAGCATCGCCTATTCGCCCGAGGGTGAGCCGCTGGAAACCGGTGGCGGCATTTTTCGTGCGTTGCCGCTGCTGGGCGATAAGCCCTTCCTGGTGGTCAATGGCGATATCTGGACCGACTATGATTTTGCCGCGTTGCGCCGGCCGATCAGCGGCCTGGCGCATCTGGTCATGGTCGACAACCCGCCGCATCACCCGGCCGGGGGCGACTTCAATCTGCTCGACGGCCAACTGCATGACGGTGGGGCGTTGGGCGAGAAGCTGACCTATAGCGGTATTTCAGTCCTGCACCCGCGGCTGTTTGCCGGGTGCGTGGACGGTGCCTTCAAGATCGCGCCGCTGTGGCGTGAGGCGATGGCGCGAGGATTGGTGAGTGGCGAGCACATGCAGGGACATTGGGTTGATGTCGGTACCGTGGAACGTTTGGCGCAAGTCGAGCAATTGCTGAAAGAGAGACACTGATTATGTTGTGGCCAGGGACTCTGATTGGAGCCGGAGCGGGTTTTGCCATTGCCAGTATTCCGGGGGCCATGTTGGGCGCGTTGCTCGGGCAGGCGTTGGATCGGCGCCTGCAACTGCACAGCCTTGCACATTTACGCGAACGTCTGGGGGGCAAGCCGGCGTTGCGCAACGATGAATTGCTGTTTGTCTTGCTGGGACGGCTGGCCAAGAGTGATGGGCAAGTGGTCGACGGCCATATCCAGCAGGCGCGTGAGGAAATGCGTCAGCTGGATATGCCCGATGCGGGACGGCGTCGGGCGATTGCCGCATTCAACCGGGGTAAGTCGGGGCGCGATCGACTGCGCGGCTACCTGAACCACCTGAAGGCCCAGCCCCATGCCGCCGAAGGCGTTTTGCGGGCGTGCTGGCGAATGGTCTGGGCCGATGGCCGGGTCGGCTCGAAGGAGCGCGAGTTGATCATGCTCTGGGGGAAATGGCTGGGCTGGACGAGCCACCAGGTCGAGGCGCTGGCCCACGATTACGAGCCGGGTCGCAAGGCGCTGTCGAGCACGACCGGGACTTACGAGGAAGCGTTGGTATTACTGGGCGTGGCAACCAACAGTGAGCCGGCGCAGATCAAACGGGCTTATCGGCGCCTGCTCAGCCGTCACCACCCCGACAAGGTGGCGGGCAACGGCGCGACGCCTTTGCAAGTGCGCGAGGCCACGGAGAAAACCCGCGATCTGCACAATGCCTATGCGCTGATTCGTGAGCGAAGGGATTTCCGTTAGACCGGGGGATTGCTGCCGGTTGGACGATCGCCATCGCCAGCAAGCCGGCTCCCACAGCATCGCGTCTCACCGCAAAATATCGCCAGGCCCTATCTCCGTGGGAGCCGGCTTGCTGGCGATGGCGCCCGGAGAGGCGCCGCAAGGGCTTATTGCATGCAGGCAGGCCAGCGCCTTTAATCAGGGGCTGTTCGGATCCTGCGGGTTCAGCCAGCCGCGAATGCGTCGGAACAACTGCTCCTGCCCGGCATTGCCTGGCAGGGCCTTCAGCGCAACCTGGTTGTAGCTCGAGGTTTTCTGCCGCTTGCTGGCCTGCAAGCGCTCCAGCGCCGCTTTACGATCCAGCGGCTGCTCCTGGTAGAAAAAATCCGCCGTCGGCAGTTTCAGCGTGGGGGTGATCTGGGCCAGGCCCTGTGCCGCCATGGTTGGCGTCTGCGCGGCTACCAGCAGCAGCTTCTGAATCTGCGGTGAGGGCTTCTCGCTCATGTAGCGGGCTGCCCAGTACGCGCCGGTACCATGGCCCAGGAGAACCACGCTGCGGGCATTTTGCTGTTTCGCATAGGCAATCGCGGCGTCGATTCGTGCGAAGATCCGTTCGGCATCGGCCTTCAGATGGTCTTCGGTGGTTTGCGCAGCGGCCTGGTCGACCACCTCGGCTTCGGCACTGGCCGCCTGTTCGATGGGCTTGGCCGTGGTGCTGGCGTCCTTGCTGTTGCTGGCGGTCGCCGCCGGCGCCTTGGGCGTCTCGGCCACCCGTGGCGCGATTGCGTCGCTTTGCAGGTCCGGCAGGGTCAGGCTCAGGCTGCTCCACTTGGCATCCGGGAACTTGCGCCGCAACGGACCGATTGCCTGGGGCCAGTCAGCGGTTTCGCCGGCACCGGGAATCAGGATCACCGCGCCCAGGGGCGAAGGTGTGTTGGCCGGTTTCCATAAGGCCAGGAAGCTGTCGCCGCCGGCTTGCAGTTGCTGTTGTTCCTGCTGGGGCAGTTGCCGCTCCAGCGCGGTCGCGTCTTCCTGGCTGCGTTCAGGCAGGGGCTGGCGCTCCACCGGCTTGTCGGCGGGCTTCTGCGCCGGAGCTGGCGTCGGGTCGGCGGCCATGGCGGGCGCGGCACAAGGTAGTATCAGCGACAGGCACAGCGCAGGCAGTGCCAGGCGGTAGAGAAGGGGCATCGGATTTTCCAGGCCAGAGTCATCCTGGCAGCCTAATGGGTTGGTCAGCATTTGTCAGTGTGTGAGCGTCGGATGATACGGTTTTGCTGCCTGTGGGTTATCGGCTGTTTGTGTTTTCCCTTGATTGCCTGGGCGGCTCCGGCTCCCCATGGGCAGGGTATTGCCTGGTCCGGCGAGCAGCGCGAGTGGCTCGACCAGCACCGCGAACTGCGGGTTGGCCTGGTCCTGCAGGCGCCCTATGCGCAATATGACCGTCGGCTGCAGCGCTTGTCCGGAGCCAATGTGGAACTCATGGCCTGGGTCGCCAAAAGCCTCGACATCGAGCTGACCTGGCGTAACTTTCCTGATCAGGCGCAACTGGAAAAGGCCTTGCGCGAGGGCGAGATCGATCTGGCGCCGGGGCTGACCCAGACCCCGGCGGGCCTGCGCCTGTGGCTGTTCTCCGATCCTTATATGCGTGTACCACAGTTGGTGGTCGGCGAGCGCAACGGCGCCGGCGCCGTGGAACTGGAAAAGCTCGACAACCAGACGCGCGTGGCCGTACGGATGCCCAGTGTGGTCGCCGACTACCTGCGCAGCACTTACCCCAACCTCAATCTGCAGGGTGTGCCGCTGGAGCGCCAGGCCTTGCAATTGTTGACCAGCCAGCAGGCGCGTTATGCGGTGATCGACGAGGCGCAGCTCAGTCGCCTGTCCAATGAGGAAGAGTTCGCCGGTTTGGCGGTGGTCGGCGATATTGGTTTGCCGCAGCTCCTGCGGGTGGCGACGCGGCGTGACTGGCCGGAACTCGCCGGTATCGTGGAAAAGGCCCTGCACGCCATCCCGGCGCGGGATCTGGAACAATTGCATGCCCGCTGGCTGCAACCGAAATACCCGCGCCTGGCCGAGTCGCCAGGGTTCTGGCAAAACCTCTGCCTGCTACTGGTGGTGTTGCTGTTGGCAGGCCTGGCCATTATTTTCTGGTTGCGTCGCCAGCAACACGGCCTGGAGCATGAGTTGCTTGCTGCCCGGGAAGCCCTCGCCCGGCGTGAGGCGAGCGAAGAAGCCTTGCGCCTGACCCAGTTTTCCATCGACCAGAGCACGGTGGGGATTCTCTGGGTCAACTGGGACAGTCATGTCCGTTATGCCAACCGGGCGGCGGAAGAGATGCTCGGTTACCCGCCGGGCGGGGTGTTCGACCGGCCCTTGATCGACTTCGATCCCAATCTGCACATGGACCGCTGGCTGAACCTGTGGAAGCGTGCCCGGGCCAGTGAGGAGGGGCCGCAGAGCCTGGAAACCGAGTGCGTGCGCGCCGATGGCAGCATCTTGCCGGCCGATGTGTCGTTGAGCTTCCTGCGGTTTCGCGAGGGTGAATACCTGGTGGTCTACCTCAACGATGTCACCGAGCGCCGTCGCGCACTGGCGGCAGCGCAGGAAAGCGAAGCACGCTTGAAGGCGATCGCCGCCAATGTGCCGGGCCTGGTGTTCCGTCTGGAGCGCGTGCCGCTGACCGGCGAACTGCATTTTCCCTACATCAGCGAAGGCAGCGAGACCCTGGTCGGTTATGCCCCGGCGACCCTGCGCCAGCAGGACATCGGACTGCGAAGCCTGGTGCATCCGGACGACAAGGCCAGCTACCACCAGACTCAGGATCGGGCGCTTGAATCGGACAGCGACTGGTCCTGGCAAGGCCGGATCATGACGCGTGAGGGGCGGCAACGCTGGGCCGAGATCAAGGCCATCAGCCGCCGGCTGGAGGATGGCAGCGTGGTTTGGGACGGTATCGTCTGGGATATCAGCGAAAGCAAGCGCATCGAGTTGGAACTGGCCGCGTCCCGTGAGCAGTTGCGCGAGCTGTCCGCCCACCTGGAAAGCGTCCGCGAAGAGGAAAAGGCCCGCATCGCCCGGGAAGTTCACGACGAGTTGGGGCAGATGCTGACGGTGCTCAAGCTGGAAACCTCCATGTGCGAACTGGCCTATGCCCAGCTTGATCCCGGCCTGAATGACCGGCTCAACAGCATGAAGAAGCTGATTGCCCAGTTGTTCCAGCTGGTCCGGGATGTCGCGACCGCTTTGCGTCCGCCGATTCTCGATGCCGGCATTGCCTCGGCCATCGAGTGGCAGGCCCGGCGGTTCGAGGCCCGGACCCAGATTCCGTGCCTGGTACAAGTGCCCGAACATCTGCCGGCCCTCAGCGATGCGAAAGCCATTGGCCTGTTCCGTATCCTCCAGGAAGCACTGACCAACGTCATGCGCCATGCCCAGGCCCATACTGTTGAGCTGACGCTAGTCATTGAAGGCGAGGATTTATGCCTGACCATCAGTGATGATGGCGTAGGATTCGTCTCCGCCAGCGGCAGGCCGACCTCCTTTGGGGTGGTGGGCATGCGTGAGCGGGTGCTGATGCTCGGCGGTACGCTGCGCTTGGAAAGCGTGGTGGGTGAGGGGACGACTCTGAACGCACGGGTGCCGCTGGATAGGTAGGCCTTGGAGGCCCTATCGCGAGCAAGCTCGCTCCTACAGTGTCCGCATACAGCCAATATCGTGTAGGAGCGAGCTTGCTCGCGATGGCGGTCCAACTGATTCAACCGGGAGAAAATCGTGATCCGCGTACTGGTAGCTGAAGACCACACCATTGTCCGCGAGGGCATCAAGCAGTTGATCGGTCTGGCCAAGGACCTGTCCGTGGTGGGCGAGGCCAGCAATGGCGAACAGTTGCTCGAAGTCCTGCGCCAGACGCCCTGCGAAGTGGTCCTGCTGGATATCTCCATGCCCGGCGTCAATGGCCTGGAGGCCATCCCGCGGATTCGCGCGTTGAGCAATCCCCCGGCGATCCTGGTGTTGTCCATGCACGACGAGGCGCAGATGGCGGCCCGTGCGCTTAAGGTCGGCGCCGCCGGCTACGCCACCAAGGACAGCGATCCGGCACTGTTGCTGACGGCGATTCGCAAGGTCGCGGCCGGTGGTCGCTATATTGATCCGGACCTGGCCGACCGGATGGTCTTCGAAGTCGGCCTGACCGATTCGCGGCCGCTGCATGCCTTGCTCTCGGAGCGAGAGTTTTCGGTTTTCGAGCGCTTGGCCCAGGGCGCCAACGTCAACGACATCGCCCAGCAACTGGCTCTGAGCAGCAAGACCATCAGCACCCACAAGGCGCGGCTGATGCAGAAACTCAACATCACCTCCCTGGCCGAACTGGTGAAATATGCGATGGAGCACAAGCTGCTCTAACTCTGCGCGCACCCTGTAGGAGCGAGCTTGCTCGCGATGGACGTCAACGATGACGTGGGGTGCCTGATGCTCTGCGGTGCCTGGGCCACCATCGCGAGCAAGCTCGCTCCTACAGGGGGCGCATATCCATTTGCGACAACTCCGCAGCTGCCTTGGACCCTGTTCCGGGCCTCGCCGTCCGGAGCTCCCCGCCGGCATATCCAATCCCGCCATTCTTGTAGGGCAATCCCTACCCCAATTCTTCCAGACGGCTGAGGCCAATCTCTCCCGCCCCCCGATTTGCGCTGCCCCGAGCCTTCACTAGGCTTAGCCCCACGGCAGTCCAAAACAAAAAGGTGAGGGTATGAGCGAGGTTGATTCAAGCGCTGGGGCGAACGATGTACTGGTCAGCTTTCGTGGCGTACAAAAAAGCTACGACGGCGAGAACCTGATCGTCAAAGACCTCAACCTGGACATTCGCAAGGGCGAATTCCTTACCCTGCTCGGGCCTTCCGGCTCCGGCAAGACCACCAGCCTGATGATGCTGGCCGGGTTCGAAACTCCGACCGCCGGCGAAATCCTCTTGGCCGGACGCTCCATCAACAATGTGCCTCCGCACAAGCGCGACATCGGCATGGTGTTCCAGAACTACGCTCTGTTCCCGCACATGACCGTCGCCGAGAACCTGGCGTTTCCGTTGACCGTGCGTGGTTTGAGCAAGACCGACGTCAGCGAGCGGGTCAAGCGGGTCCTGGGGATGGTCCAGCTCGACAAGTTCGCCCAGCGCTACCCGGCGCAGTTGTCCGGCGGCCAGCAGCAGCGGGTGGCGCTGGCCCGGGCCCTGGTGTTCGAACCCCAGTTGGTGTTGATGGACGAACCCCTCGGTGCACTGGACAAACAGTTGCGCGAACACATGCAGATGGAAATCAAGCATCTGCACCAGCGCCTGGGTGTGACCGTGGTCTACGTGACCCACGACCAGGGCGAAGCCCTGACCATGTCCGACCGCGTGGCGGTGTTCCACCAGGGCGAGATCCAGCAGATCGCGCCACCGCGCAGCCTTTACGAAGAACCGAAGAACACCTTCGTCGCCAATTTCATCGGCGAGAACAACCGTCTCAATGGCCGCCTGCACAGCCACACCGGTGATCGTTGCGTGGTTGAGCTGGGGCGTGGCGAGAAGGTCGAGGCGCTGGCGGTGAATGTCGGTCGGACCGGCGAGCCGGTAACCCTGTCGATCCGCCCGGAACGCATCAGCCTCAACGGCTCCAGCGAGTCCTGCGTGAACCGCTTCTCGGGCCGCGTGGCCGAGTTCATCTACCTGGGCGATCACGTGCGCGTGCGCCTGGAAGTCTGTGGCAAGACCGACTTTTTCGTGAAACAGCCCATTGCCGAGCTGGACCCAGCCCTGGCGGTCGGCGACGTCGTACCTATCGGCTGGCAAGTGGAGCACGTTCGCGCGCTCGATCCGTTACTGGACGCCAGTTGACCGCGGTAACCCAAGAGGCGAATCCATCGCCCCGTGCTTCACCAACCTGCACTGTGGAGAAAAGAATAAATGCTTAAATCCCTGAAATTCAGCGCCCTGACCCTTGGGCTGATGTGCGCGGCAAATGTCATGGCGGCGCCCGACCTGACCGTGGTGTCCTTTGGTGGCGCGAACAAGGCTGCACAGGTCAAGGCGTTCTATGCGCCGTGGGAAGCGGCGGGCAAGGGCAAGATCGTTGCGGGTGAGTACAACGGTGAAATGGCCAAGGTCAAGGCCATGGTCGACACCAAGAGCGTGTCCTGGGATCTGGTGGAAGTCGAGTCGCCGGAACTGTCCCGCGGTTGCGACGAAGACATGTTCGAACCCCTCGACCCGGCGCTGTTCGGCAAGAGCGAAGACTACGTCAAGGGCGCCATCCAGCCTTGCGGCGTAGGCTTCTTCGTCTGGTCGACGGTACTGGCCTACAACGCTGACAAAGTAAGCAGTGCACCGACCAGCTGGGCCGATTTCTGGGACACCAAGAAATTCCCGGGCAAGCGTGGCCTGCGCAAGGGCGCCAAGTACACCCTGGAGTTCGCCCTGATGGCTGACGGCGTGGCGCCGAAAGACGTCTACAAGGTACTGGCCGGCAAGGATGGCCAGGACCGTGCGTTCAAGAAACTCGACGAGCTGAAACCGAATATCCAGTGGTGGGAAGCTGGCGCCCAGCCGCCGCAGTACCTCGCTTCTGGCGACGTGGTGATGAGTTCGGCCTACAACGGTCGGATCGCTGCGGTACAGAAAGAAAGCAACCTGAAAGTGGTCTGGAACGGCGGCGTCTATGACTTCGACGCTTGGGCAATTCCAAAAGGCCTGAAGGGCGAGCGTCTTGAAGCGGCGAAGAAATTCATCGCCTTCTCGGTGATGCCGCAACAGCAGAAGGTCTACTCGGAGAACATCGCCTACGGCCCGGCCAACACCCAGGCGGTACCGTTGCTCGACAAGGCGATCCTGAAAGACATGCCGACCACCCCGGAAAACATCGCCAACCAGGTGCAGATCGACGTTGCCTTCTGGGCGGATAACGGCGAGCAGCTGGAGCAGCGCTTCAACGCCTGGGCTGCCAAATAAGCACGCTCCGGCTGACGCGGCATAACCTGTGGGGCCTCGCTCTTACAGGCAGCGCATAACCTGTAGGAGCTGGCTTGCCAGCGATGAGGCCGGCAAGACTTGCATCGTCTGATCGGCCGTCATCGCCAGCAAGCCGGCTCCTACAAGGTGTGCGTGTTCAGCCCATTGGGTTTGTGTGTTTCAGAAGAACAACAGGCGGCGTGCCGAAATCGGGCGCCGTCCGCTGTCACAATAAAAGAATTCCGGAGTTCGCCATGGCCCTCACCGTTCCTCTGAACGAGGTCACCAGTCCCACCTTGAAGCAGCGCCTGGCGCGTGCCGAGCGGGTCAACCGCTGGAAGGCCCAAGCCTTGATTGCACCGCTGGTGCTGTTTCTGTTGCTGGTGTTCCTGGTGCCCATCGTGGCGCTGCTCTATAAAAGTGTCGGTAACCCCGAAGTGGTCGGCGCCATGCCGCGCACCGTGGTCGCCGTTGCGGCCTGGGACGGCAAGAGCCTTCCCGGCGAAGCGGTCTACAAAGCCCTGAGCGAAGACCTCGGTGAAGCCCGCAAGAATCAGACCCTGGGTGATCTGTCCAAGCGCCTGAACATGGAGCTGGCCGGCTATCGCAGCCTGCTGACCAAGACCGCGCGGGCCTTGCCGTTCAAGACCGAACCCGGCTCTTATAAAGAAGCACTGGAAGCCCTCGACGAACGCTGGGGTGATCCGGCGTACTGGCAGGCGATCCGGCGCAATACCAGCAGCATCACACCTTATTACCTGCTGGCGGCCGTCGACCATCGGATCGATGATCTCGGTGAAGTGGCCCCGGCCACCCCCGACCAGGCGATCTACCTCGATATCTTTGCCCGCACCTTCTGGATGGGCCTGGTGATCACCGCCATTTGCCTGGTACTGGCTTACCCGCTGGCCTACCTGCTGGCGAACCTGCCGTCGCGGCAAAGCAACCTGTTGATGATCCTCGTGCTGCTGCCGTTCTGGACCTCGATCCTGGTGCGGGTCGCGGCCTGGATCGTGCTGTTGCAATCCGGTGGCCTGATCAACAGCGCGTTGATGGCCATGGGAGTGATCGACAAGCCGCTCGAACTGGTGTTCAACCGCACCGGCGTCTACATCTCCATGGTCCACATCCTGCTGCCGTTCATGATCCTGCCGATCTACAGCGTGATGAAAGGCATCTCGCCGACCTATATGCGCGCGGCGATTTCCCTGGGCTGTCATCCGTTCGCCAGCTTCTGGCGGGTGTATTTCCCGCAGACCTATGCCGGCGTGGGTGCCGGGTGCCTGCTGGTGTTCATCTTGGCGATTGGTTACTACATCACCCCGGCCTTGCTCGGTAGCCCGAACGACCAGATGGTCAGCTATTTCGTGGCCTTCTACACCAACACCAGCATCAACTGGGGCATGGCGACCGCCCTGGGTGGCTTGCTGCTGCTGGCGACCGTGGTGCTGTACCTGATTTACAGCCGCTTGGTCGGCGCCAGCCGCCTGCGCCTGAGCTAAGGAGAATAAGAAATGCTGAGCCCCTACATGTCGCCCGTCGAGCGGGTCTGGTTCTACAGTTTGCGCATTCTGTGCGGGTTGATCCTGCTGTTCCTGATCTTGCCGGTGCTGGTGATCATTCCGCTGTCGTTCAACTCGGGCAGTTTCCTGGTCTATCCGCTGCAAGGTTTCTCGCTGCACTGGTATCAGGACTTCTTCGCCTCGGCGGAATGGATGCGCGCCTTGCGCAACAGCATTATCGTCGCCCCGGCGGCCACGGTGCTGGCGATGGTCTTCGGAACCCTGGCGGCGATCGGCTTGACCCGCGGTGACTTCCCCGGCAAGCCGTTGGTGATGGCCCTGGTGATCTCGCCGATGGTGGTGCCGGTGGTGATCATCGGTGTTGCCAGCTATCTGTTCTTCGCCCCCCTGGGATTGGGTAACAGCTTCTTCTCGTTGATCGTCGTGCATGCGGTGTTGGGTGTGCCCTTTGTGATCATCACCGTGTCGGCGACCTTGCAGGGTTTCAACCACAACCTGGTGCGTGCGGCTGCCAGCCTCGGCGCTTCGCCCCTGACGGCGTTCCGTCGGGTGACCTTGCCGCTGATTGCGCCGGGGGTGATTTCCGGAGCGCTGTTTGCCTTTGCGACATCCTTCGATGAGGTGGTGGTCACCCTGTTCCTCGCCGGCCCCGAGCAGGCGACCCTGCCCCGGCAGATGTTCAGTGGTATCCGCGAGAACCTCAGCCCGACCATCGCCGCGGCGGCGACCTTGTTGATTGTCTTTTCGGTGATCCTGCTGCTGACCCTGGAATGGCTGCGTGGGCGCAGCGAAAAACTGCGCACGACCCAGGTGTAAAAACGACGCCATTCACCCACTCTGTCATTCATCATTCTGGATGACAGAGGAAAGCCAATCCCGGTTATGCTTGCTCGTGCCCTGATCATCACGACAAGAAGGCTGCGAGCATGAGCATTTCCTCATTCAAGATCGCCCATAAACTGATCACCGGCCGTGGCGCCATCGAGCAATTGGCCGATGAGCTGACCCGGCTGAATGTCGACCATCCGTTGATCGTGACCGATGCGGCACTGGTCAAGTCAGGGACTGTCGACCTGGCGTTGGCTCACCTCGGTGGGCGCACCTATGAAATCTTCGACCGTGTGCTGCCCGACCCTGAAATCGCCATTGTCGAAGACTGCATGCGCGCCTACCGCGAAGGCGGGCACGACGGCCTGATCGGCCTGGGCGGTGGCAGCGCCATCGACATCGCCAAAAGTGTCGGTGCCTACGCCGGTTATCACGGCACCCTGGAGGACCTGTTCGGCATTGATCAGGTGCCGCGCAAGGGGCCGCCGCTGATCGCGATCCCGACCACCGCCGGCACCGGCTCGGAAGTGACCAATGTCGCCATTCTTTCCGACAAGCAGGCGCAGCTGAAAAAGGGCATCGTCAGCGACTACCTGCTGCCGGACGTGGCGCTGGTCAGCCCGCAGATGACCCTGACCTGCCCGCGCAGCGTCACCGCCGCCAGTGGCGTGGATGCCATGGTCCATGCGATTGAAGCCTACCTGTCACTCAATGCCTCGCCGATTACCGATGCCCTGGCCATTGGCGCGATCAAGCTGATCGCCACGGCGTTGCCCAAGGCTTACGCCAACCCCGCCAACCTCCAGGCCCGCGAGGAAATGGCCACCGCCAGCCTGATGGCCGGGATGGCCTTCGGCAATGCCGGCGTCGGTGCCGTACATGCCCTGGCCTATCCGCTGGGTGGACGCTTCAATATCGCCCATGGCGTCAGTAATGCGCTGTTGCTGCCCTATGTCATGAGCTGGAACAAGATCGCCTGTGTCGAGCGCATGCAGGAGATTGCCGTCGCCATGGGCGTCAATGTGGCCGGGTTGAGCCTGATCGAGGCGGCCGACAAGGCCGTCGCGGCCATGACCGATTTATGCGCCGCCGTGGAAATCCCCGCCGGCCTTTCCAGCTTCGGCGTGCCCCTGGATGCGATCCCGTCCATGGCCGAGGAAGCGGCCGCCACCGAGCGTCTGATGCGCAACAATCCCCGTCGCCTGAGCGCGGTGGACATCGAAAAGATCTATCGCGCGGCTTACTGAGGGCTTTAGCTCAAGCGTTTCGGGCTTGTATGGCCAATCGTCGCGGTCACGGTGGGCGGGGCAAAGCGGGCGGTATACAATGCCCGCCATCGTGATTCTGCTCAAAAAAGGTGCGTCATGCAGCCCTTCGCCATTGCTCCGTCGATTCTCTCCGCCGATTTCGCCCGCCTGGGTGAGGAAGTGGACAACGTGCTCGCTGCCGGAGCCGACATCGTGCACTTCGATGTCATGGACAACCACTATGTGCCCAACCTGACCATCGGCCCGATGGTCTGCGCGGCACTGCGCAAGTACGGCATCACCGCGCCCATCGACGCGCACCTGATGGTCAGCCCGGTGGACCGCATCATCGGCGACTTCATCGAAGCCGGTGCGACCTACATCACCTTCCACCCGGAAGCCACGCTGCACGTCGACCGCTCCCTGCAAATGATCCGCGAAGGCGGTTGCAAGGCCGGCCTGGTGTTCAACCCGGCCACCCCCCTGGACGTGCTCAAGTACGTGATGGACAAGGTCGACATGGTCCTGCTGATGAGCGTCAACCCGGGTTTTGGCGGGCAGAAGTTCATCCCCGGCACCCTCGACAAGCTGCGTGAGGCGCGGGCCCTGATCGATGCTTCGGGACGGGATATCCGCCTGGAAATCGACGGCGGTGTGAACGTCAACAATATCCGCGAAATCGCCGCGGCCGGTGCCGACACCTTTGTCGCCGGTTCAGCGATCTTCAATGCGCCCGACTACCGTGAAGTCATCGAGAAAATGCGCGCCGAACTGGCGCTGGCTCGATCATGAATGGTTTCGAGCAGCTTTTTCCGGGCGGTCTGCCCAGGCTGGTGATGTTCGATCTGGATGGGACACTGGTGGATTCGGTGCCCGACCTGGCCTTGGCGGTGGACAAAATGCTGCTCGCCCTCGGGCGTCCGGTGGCCGGGTTGAATGCGGTCCGCGACTGGGTCGGCAATGGCGTGCAGGTCCTGGTGCGCAGGGCCCTGGCCGGTGGTCTTGAGCATTCGGCCGTCGACGACGGCGAAGCCGAGCGGGCGCTGGAGATTTTCATGGAGGCCTATGCCGGCAGCCATGAGCTGACCCAGGTCTACCCCGGTGTGCAGGAAACCCTGCGCTGGATGCAGAAGCAGGGTATGGAAATGGCCCTGATCACCAACAAACCCGAGCAGTTCGTCGCGCCCTTGCTGGATGAAATGCAACTGGGACGGTTCTTTCGCCTGATCATCGGCGGTGACACGTTGCCGCAGCGCAAGCCCGACCCGGCGGCGTTGTTCCATGTGATGAAAATGACCGGTATTCCGGCCTCGCAGTGCCTGTTCATCGGCGACTCGCGCAGTGATGTCCAGGCCGCCAAGGCGGCCGGGGTCACCTGCATTGCTCTAAGCTATGGCTACAACCACGGCCGGCCGATCGCCGAAGAAGGGCCGGCGCTGGTCATCGACGATCTGCGGGCGCTGATTCCCGGTTGCCTGGAAGCTGGCGCTGAGCTAATGTCGGCAGATTGTGTTCAATCCCCTCCTGGAAACGCCATCGTGGTGGTCACTCGCAAACTCTGGATGAAAGTTATCAAGGCCCTGGCCCGCTGGCGTTGGCGCGCCTGACTTGATCCTGGCCGCTAATGCGGCGCGTTTGCATACCTGACTGTTCGACCCTCAAGCCACGAGGCATATCATGACCCGCGAAGAATTCCTGCGTTTGGCCGCTGCCGGCTATAACCGTATCCCGCTTGCCTGCGAAACCCTGGCCGACTTCGATACCCCGTTGTCGATCTACCTGAAACTGGCCGACCAGCCCAACTCCTACCTGCTGGAGTCGGTGCAGGGCGGCGAGAAATGGGGCCGCTATTCGATCATCGGCCTGCCGTGCCGCACCGTGCTGCGGGTGCATGATCAGCAGATCAGCGTGACCCATGACGGCGTCGAGATCGAACGCTGCGAAGCCGAGGATCCGCTGGCGTTCGTCGAGACCTTCAAGGCGCGCTACAACGTGCCGACCATCGCCGGGCTGCCGCGTTTCAACGGCGGACTGGTGGGTTACTTCGGTTATGACTGCGTGCGTTATGTGGAGAAGCGTCTGGGCAAATGCCCGAACCCGGATCCGCTGGGCGTGCCGGATATCCTGCTGATGGTCTCCGACGCCGTGGTGGTCTTCGACAACCTGGCGGGCAAGATGCACGCCATCGTCCTGGCTGATCCGTCCCAGGACAACGCCTACGAACAAGGTCAGGCCCGCCTGCAGGAACTGCTTGAGCAATTGCGTCAGCCGATTACCCCGCGTCGTGGCCTGGAACTCGACCGGCCGCCAGCCGCCGATCCGGTGTTCCGTTCGAGTTTCACCCAGGGTGACTATGAGCGGGCCGTCGATACCATCAAGGAATACATCCTCGCCGGCGACTGCATGCAGGTGGTGCCGTCGCAGCGCATGTCCATCGATTTCAAGGCAGCGCCCATCGACCTGTACCGGGCGCTGCGCTGCTTCAACCCGACGCCCTACATGTACTTCTTCAACTTCGGCGACTTCCATGTCGTCGGCAGTTCGCCGGAAGTGCTGGTACGGGTTGAAGACAGCCTGATCACCGTTCGCCCTATCGCCGGTACCCGTCCACGGGGCGCGAGCGAAGAAGCCGACCGTGCGCTGGAAGACGACCTGCTGTCCGACGCCAAGGAAATCGCCGAGCACCTGATGCTCATCGACCTCGGCCGTAACGACACCGGCCGGGTGTCCGAGATCGGTTCGGTGAAGCTGACCGAGAAAATGGTGATCGAGCGTTACTCGAATGTGATGCACATCGTGTCCAACGTCACCGGGCAACTGAAAAGCGGCCTGACCTCCATGGACGCCTTGCGGGCGATCCTGCCGGCGGGCACCTTGTCCGGTGCGCCGAAGATCCGCGCCATGGAAATCATCGACGAACTGGAGCCGGTCAAGCGCGGTGTGTATGGCGGCGCGGTCGGTTACTACGCCTGGAACGGCAACATGGACACCGCCATCGCCATTCGGACCGCGGTGATCAAGGACGGCGAGCTGCATGTGCAGGCCGGTGGTGGCATTGTCGCCGACTCGGTGCCGGCGCTGGAGTGGGAAGAAACGCTGAACAAGCGTCGCGCGATGTTCCGTGCTGTCGCCCTCGCTGAACAAACCCCCGCGTCCGACGCCTGAGGAGCTTTTTGTCATGTTGCTGATGATCGATAACTACGACTCGTTTACCTACAACGTCGTGCAATACCTCGGTGAGTTGGGCGCGGACGTCAAGGTCGTGCGTAACGACGAATTGACCGTGGCCGAAATCGAAGCCCTCAAGCCGGAGCGCATTGTCGTCTCGCCAGGTCCTTGCACGCCGACCGAGGCGGGCATTTCCCTCGAGGCGATCCAGTACTTCGCCGGCAAGCTGCCGATCCTCGGCGTCTGCCTGGGCCATCAATCCATCGGCCAGGCCTTCGGCGGCGATGTGGTCCGTGCGCGCCAGGTGATGCACGGCAAAACCAGCGCGCTGTTTCATGAAGGCAAGGGCGTGTTCGCCGGCCTGAACCTGCCGCTGACCGTCACCCGTTATCACTCCCTGATCGTCAAGCGCGAAACCTTGCCGGACTGCCTGGAGCTGACCGCCTGGACCCAGCTGGAAGACGGCTCGGTCGACGAGATCATGGGCCTGCGCCACAAGACGCTGAACATTGAAGGGGTGCAGTTTCACCCCGAGTCGATTCTCTCCGAGCAGGGTCACGAGCTGTTCGCCAATTTTCTCAAACAGACCGGCGGCACGCGCTAAGGAGTTTTCATGGATATCAAGACAGCGCTGGGCCGTATCGTCGGTCATCTGGACCTGAGCACCGAAGAGATGCGCGATGTCATGCGTGAAATCATGACCGGGCAATGCACTGAGGCGCAGATTGGCGCCTTTATGATGGCCATGCGCATGAAGAGCGAAAGCATCGACGAAATCGTCGGCGCGGTCTCGGTGATGCGCGAGTTGGCCGACAAGGTCGAACTCAAGACCCTCGACGGCGTGGTCGACGTGGTCGGTACCGGCGGTGACGGGGCGAATATTTTCAACGTGTCGACGGCGTCCGCTTTTGTCGTAGCCGCTGCCGGTTGCACGGTGGCCAAGCACGGCAACCGTGCGGTGTCGGGCAAAAGCGGCAGTGCCGACCTGCTCGAAGCAGCCGGTATCTACCTGAATCTGACGCCGGTCCAGGTGGCGCGCTGCATCGATAATGTCGGGATCGGCTTCATGTTCGCCCAGACCCACCACCGTGCAATGAAGTATGCCGCCGCACCGCGTCGCGACCTGGGCCTGCGCACCTTGTTCAACATGCTCGGCCCGCTTACGAATCCGGCCGGCGTGAAACATCAGGTGGTCGGGGTGTTTACCCAGGCCTTGTGCCGGCCATTGGCCGAAGTGTTGCACCGCCTGGGCAGCCAGCATGTGCTGGTGGTGCATTCCCAGGATGGCCTGGACGAGTTCAGCCTCGCCGCGCCGACCTATGTGGCGGAACTGAAAGATGGTGCAATAACTGAATACTGGGTTCAGCCTGAAGACTTGGGTATAAAAAGCCAGAGTCTGTTTGGCTTGGTGGTCGAAAGCCCGGAAGCGTCCCTGGAGTTGATCCGCGATGCCCTGGGGCGCCGGAAAACCGAGAACGGCCAGAAAGCCGCGGAAATGATCGTGCTCAATGCCGGTGCCGCGCTGTATGCCGCCGACCATGCCAGCAGCCTCAAAGAAGGTGTTGCTCTGGCTCACGACGCATTGCACACCGGCCTCGCCCGGGAAAAACTCGAAGAACTGGGCGCGTTCACCGCCGTATTCAAGCAGGAGAATGAAGGATGAGTGTGCCAACCGTTCTGGAGAAGATCATCGCCCGCAAGGCCGAGGAAGTGGCTGAGCGTCGTGCCCGTGTGAGTCTGGCCGAGCTTGAGACGCTGGCTCGGGCCGCCGATGCGCCACGGGGTTTCGCCCAGGCACTGATCGAGCGCGCCAAGCAGAAACAACCGGCGGTGATTGCCGAGATCAAGAAGGCTTCGCCGAGCAAGGGCGTGATTCGCGAGAACTTCATTCCGGCCGACATCGCCCGCAGTTACGAAAAGGGCGGGGCGACCTGCCTTTCGGTGCTGACCGACGTGGACTATTTCCAGGGTTCCGACCTTTACCTGCAGCAGGCGCGCGCGGCGTGCAAGCTGCCGGTGATCCGCAAGGATTTCATGGTCGACCCGTACCAGATCGTCGAAGCCCGTGCCCTCGGCGCCGATTGCATTCTGTTGATCGTCGCGGCGCTGGACGATGGTCTGATGGCTGAGTTGGCCGCAGTGGCCAAGGGCGTCGGCCTGGATGTTTTGGTGGAGTCCCATGACGCCGCCGAGCTGGAACGGGCCTTGAAAGTGCTCGATACGCCGCTGATCGGTATCAACAACCGTAACCTGCATACCTTTGAAGTCAGCCTGGAAACCACTCTCGATCTGCTGCCGATCGTCCCGCGCGATCGTCTGGTGATCACCGAGAGTGGCATCCTCAATCGGGCGGACGTCGAACTGATGGAAATCAGTGAGGTGTATTCGTTCCTGGTGGGCGAGGCGTTCATGCGTGCGGAAAGCCCGGGCGACGAATTGCAGCGGTTGTTTTTCCCGGAGCGTGGTGCACCGGTCATCACGGGCTCGACCCTCGACTGACCGGGGCTCGTTATCAGGATGACTTCGATGCCTCTGCCCGTTGCCCTCACCGTCGAAGCCGGCCTGCGCGCCGAGCAGGATTTGCTGGCCTCGGTCTGTGCCGGTGAGCGGGATTGGGGGTTGTTGTTCTGGCAACCCAGCGACCGCGCCCTGGTGATGCCAAGGCGTTTGAATCGTTTGCCGGGTTTTGACGTGGCCTGCGATGCCCTGGCGACCAGTGGTTGGCCGGTATTGCTGCGTGAAACCGGCGGTGAGCCGGTGCCGCAGTCCGGCGCCACGGTCAATATTGCCCTGGTGTATGCTCCGCCCCGTCATGAAGGTGACCATCATCGCATCGAGACTGGCTATCGGCGTTTGTGCCAGCCGATCTGCGATGCGCTGGATGAGCTGGGCGGCGTTTCATCCCTGGGGGAAATCGACGGTGCGTTTTGCGACGGTCGTTTCAACGTCAATCTCAATGATCGCAAGATGGTCGGCACTGCCCAGCGCTGGCGTCAGAGCCAGGGCGGCACTCGGCCCGTCGGCTTGGTG
Source organism: Pseudomonas gingeri (assembly GCF_013386165.1). Classification (GTDB taxonomy): domain Bacteria; phylum Pseudomonadota; class Gammaproteobacteria; order Pseudomonadales; family Pseudomonadaceae; genus Aquipseudomonas; species Aquipseudomonas gingeri_C. The sequence continues at coordinate 68,537 of NZ_JACAOS010000013.1, forward strand.
CATGGTGCTATGTTGATGGATAACGAGCGCGACTCGATGGTGGAGGCGGTCAATCGCTTCAACCAGGCCTGTCAGTTGGATGCCCGGGTCCGGGCGCAGAGCCATGTCGCCTTGCATGAGGTCCACGCCGCGCCGCTATTCCTTGAGCGGCTAAGCGAGCTGTACCAGCAGATGTTGCAGGGTATCTTCCAGCCTTAACGGGTGCCGAACACCACCATGGTCTTGCCTTTGACGTGTACCAGGTTCTGTTCTTCCAGATCCTTGAGTACCCGCCCTACCATTTCCCGCGAACAACCGACGATGCGGCCGATTTCCTGACGGGTGATCTTGATCTGCATGCCGTCGGGATGGGTCATGGCGTCGGGTTGCTTGCACAATTCGAGCAGGCAACGAGCCACTCGGCCGGTGACGTCGAAGAATGCCAGGTCGCCGACCTTACGCGTGGTGTTGCGCAGGCGCTGGGCAATCTGGCCGCTGAGGGCGTAGAGAATGTCCGGGTCCTGCTGGGCCAGTTCGCGAAACTTGCAGTAGCTGATCTCCGCCACTTCGCATTCGACCTTGGCCCGTACCCAGGCGCTGCGTTCCTGTTCATGGCCGGCTTGTTCGAACAAACCCAACTCGCCGAAAAAATCGCCGGCATTGAGGTAGGCGATGATCATTTCCCGACCGTCATCGTCTTCGATCAGGATCGTGACCGAGCCCTTGATGATGAACGACAGGGTTTGTGAACGATCACCGGCACAAATGATATTGCTCTTGGCCTGGTAGCGGCGGCGCTGACAATGCATCAGCAGTTTGTCGAGGTTCTTGATTTTGGGGGCGGAAGCGGAAGCCAGAGCAACCATGGTTGTATCCCGAAAAGACTGCGCGGTGTGGTTTGTTTTTTTTAGTCATAGCTGCAAGGCTGGCAGAACGCCAGTGGTTTGGCGCCAGCATACCAGACACATTATGTACAAATTTAGGAATTTACTTTGGCGACTGACCGGTCGTCGCCCTTTGTCGGTTTCCTGTCGGAGCAGGGGGCTGTGCTAAGCTGGCTCCCTTTTTTCAGCAGTGGAGTCTAGGTGATGAAGGCACGCATCCAATGGGCTGGCGAAGCCATGTTCCTCGGAGAGTCCGGTAGCGGGCATGTGGTGGTCATGGACGGTCCGCCGGAAAGTGGTGGCCGCAACCTGGGCGTTCGTCCCATGGAAATGCTGTTGTTGGGCCTGGGCGGTTGCAGCAACTTCGACGTGGTCAGCATCCTGAAGAAGTCCCGCCAGCCGGTTGAAAGCTGCGAAGCCTTTCTCGAGGCCGAACGTGCCACTGAAGATCCCAAGGTGTTCACCAAGATCCACCTGCATTTCGTGGTCAAGGGCCGTGGATTGAAGGAAGCCCAAGTCAAGCGGGCGATCGAGTTGTCGGCGGAGAAATACTGCTCGGCCTCGATCATGCTCGGTGCGGCTGGCGTTGCCATCACTCACGACTATGAGATCATCGAACTCGGCTGAATCGACATTGTGACCAGGTGACCGAGCGGGTGGAATACGAAACGCTGGAAATCTTCTACGTGCGCAATATGCCGACGTAAGTTTTCCAGGCAAAAAGAAGGGCGCCCCTGTGGCGCCCTTTTTTTGCCTGATCCTTGGCGCAGCCGCGGTCGGTCAGATGCGGTAGGTGCTCTTGGTCATGACCTTGGCCAGCAGGCTCATGCCGAACTTTACCGGTGCCGGGAAACGGAAGCCGCCCGCATCCAGCGCGGATTCGGCGTGATGTTCTTCGTCGATGCGCATCTGTTCGAGGATCGCCCGAGACTTTTCGTCTTCGGCCGGCAGTTGTTCCAGGTGTTCGTTGAGGTGTTTGCACACCTGGTCTTCGGTGGCGGCGACAAACCCGAGGCTGACCTTGTCGCTGATCAGGCCGGCGGCCGCACCGATGCCGAAGGACAGGCCATAGAACAGCGGATTGAGTACGCTGGGATGACTGCCCAATTGACGGATGCGCTGTTCGCACCAGGCCAGGTGATCGACTTCTTCTTCGGCGGCCTTTTCCATGGCGGCCCTTACGTGGGGCAGCTTGGCGGTCAGGGCCTGGCCCTGGTAGAGCGCCTGGGCACAGACTTCCCCGGTGTGGTTGATGCGCATCAGGCCGGCGACGTGACGGCTGTCGTCTTCGCTCAGTGGCGCGTCCGGCTGCACGATGGCCGGCGACGGACGGTAAGGCTGGCCGCTGAACGGCAACAAGGTGCGCATCGCGGTATCGGCTTGCAGCAGAAGACGGTCAATCGGCGAGTAGTGACGTTGGGTAGTCATGCTGACCTCCGGGAAAAATCTCGGTGGGCAGTTTACCGCAATCGAGGGCAGAAGGTTTGCGCTGGGTCATCGGGGCATGTTGCTGTGGTACGCAATCTTGCCAACGCCATTGACCTTGTAGGAGCTGGCAAGCCAGCTCCTACAGGGATAGGGCCTACCTTGGAGGTATCAGCCCGGCGGCCAGTTCATCTGGCGCTGACCCAGTACATGCATATGAATGTGATAAACGGTCTGCCCACCTTCTTCATTGCAGTTCATCACCACACGAAAGCCTTTCTCGCAGCCCAGCTCCAGGGCCAGGCGCTGAGCCGTGAACAGAATGTGCCCGGCCAGGGCCTTGTCTTCTTCGGTCAGGTCATTGAGCGTGCGTACCGGCTTTTTCGGAATGACCAGGAAATGCACCGGCGCCTGCGGGGCAATATCGTGGAAGGCCAGGACCTGGTCATCCTCATAAATGATCTTCGCAGGTATTTCTCTGTTGATGATCTTGGTGAACAGAGTATCCACAGCTGTTTCTCCGTTGGGTAAGTCGGGCCAGAGTCTGGATGGACCGGGCCGTGAGTTCAAGTTTCAGCGCGGGCAATAGGCCTTGGTCGCGATCCCGGCGAGTTTGCGTATCGCCCAGCGCGGCATCAGGCGTGGGGTGCGGGCCAGCCAGCGGTTGCGCCAGCCGGGAATGATCACCGCGCGGTTTTTCTCCAGCGCCCGCACGGCGTACAGCGCCACTTCTTCGGGGCTCATCATCAGTTTGCTGTTCGAGAGCTTTTCGACGGACAACTGTGCTGTGCGAAAGAACGCGGTCCGGGTCAGGCCCGGGCAGAGCACCGACACCTTGATGCCAGTTTTCTTGAGCTCTTCGCGCAGGCCTTCGGAGAAGTGCAGCACGTAGGCCTTGCTCGCGTAATAGCTGCTCATCCAGGGCGCCGGATGAAAGGCCGCGACGGACGCGACGTTGAGGATTTGCCCGCCACCCTGTATTGCCATGAGATTGCCCAGGGTATGACAAAGTCGGGTCAGGGCGAGGATATTGACCTCGATCAGGTCCTGCTCCGTCCCCCAATCCTGGGCCAGAAATGGGCCGCAAGTGCCGAGGCCGGCGCAGTTGACCAGCAGGTCGATCTGCCGTTCACCTTCTTCCAGTTCCAGCAGGAAACCGGAAAGACGCAGTGGTTCGCTCAGGTCGCAGGCGCGGAAGAGCACCTCGACGCCGAAGCGCTGGGTCAGTTCCAGGGCGATGGTTTCCAGCTGATCACGCTGGCGGGCCACCAGAATCAGACTGCGGCCGCGGCGCGCGAGGGCTTCGGCCAGTGCCAGGCCGATGCCGCTGGAAGCGCCGGTGATCAGGGCGTAACGGGTCATGCAGTTCTCCATCACAACGGCTCCGAGCCTTGGGACAGAGGGTCGCAGGCTCAGAAGCGGTTATTCTTTTTCATCTTTGTCATAGTCTACAGCGGGCGGAGCGGATTCGGCTGCTGCATCATCGCTGGTGCCCTCGGCCTCGTCGGTGCTGGTGGCGTCGCTGCTTTCGGAATAGCTGGCCGACTCCTTGTTGTAGTCTTTTTCAAGGTTGGCCAGGCCGCCGGTCACGGCAACGACGCCAACGATGACCCCGAACACCACCGAGAGTATCGCCAGGACCTTGACCGCAGTGCCGTTGGGCGGTGGCGGTGCGCCGTATTGGTTGGCGCCGGCATTGCCGGGGCAGAACATCAGTACGAAAGGGAGCAGGCCGCCGACGAAGGGGACCAGGGTCAGTAGCCAGAGCCAACCGGACCAGCCGATATCGTGCAGGCGCTGTACGGCGATCTGGATGGAAAAGACCATGAAGGCGATCAGCGCCGCGCCGCCGAGTACAACGCCGATGGTGATCGCCGTATTCACCGAGGCTGCCGCGGTGCCCATGGCGAAGGCGAAGATGGCGCCGGCGATCGGGAGGGTGGCGAACATCAGGACGACGCTCCAGGCCAGGTAACGCAGCCGACCGATACGTCCATCGGTGGTGAAGGCCTTGAGTTGGCCGAACGCGGGAAGGCTGTCGCCGACCTGTGCCCGTGGCGGGGCGTAGGGCGATTGGTAGGTCGCGGTGTCCGCAGGGGGCGTGCTGGCCGGCAGGTCATCAATGTCCGCCAGGCTCAGTTCGATGGCCGGCGGTTCGGCTTCCAGGCGCGCCTCGATGCCGGTCTTACGCAAGGCTTGCAGGTAATTCTCGGCTTCGGCGGCCGACAGGTCGCGCTTCAGGGCGACAGGCTGGCCACTGAACAGCCTTTCAACCGACGCGATATCGGTTTTGAACAGCGCGGCGAGGTTGTGCTGGGCGGTGGATTTCTCCACGCCCGTCTGCAAGGTGCCATCGAAGACAATTTTGAAGCGGTTTTCGCTCATGAAGGGCATCCTTGTCACAAGTCATTGGCGTTGCAGTGTAAGCCTGCAGCGCGCAGGCACACCATCTTGTTACGGGCGTGGCCAGTGCCGCGGCAACTCGGCTGCCACGGTCTGGGCCTGGCGGTACTCGGCATCGAGCCTGGCGACCAGTTGATCGACATTGGGCAGGTCGTCGATGCCGCCGACGCCCTGGCCTGCCGACCAGACGGTCTTCCAGGCCTTGGCCTCGTCGCTGATCGGCTTGAGCTTGGAACCGAAGTTCACTTCGCCCTTGCCTTGCAACGCGCCCAGGTCGAAGCCGGCGTTTTCCAGGCTCTGGCGCATAAAGCTCGCGGGCACCCCGGATACCGCCGCAGTGTGCACGATATCGACCGCCTGGGATGTGAGCAGCATCTCTTTATACGCGTCGGGCGCATGACTTTCCGCAGTGCCGATAAATCGGGTACCGAAGTAGGCCAGATCCGCGCCGAGCAACTGTGCGGCGAGAATCTCGTGGCCATGGTTCAGGCAGCCGGCCAGTAGCAGGGTCTTGTCGAAGAACTGGCGGATTTCGGCGATCAGGGCAAACGGGCTCCAGGTGCCGGCATGGCCACCCGCTCCGGCCGCCACGGCAATCAGTCCGTCGACACCGGCCTCGGCGGCCTTTTCGGCATGTCGCCGGGTGGTGACGTCGTGGAACACCAGGCCACCGTAGCTGTGCACGGCGTCCACCAGTTCCTTGACGGCGCCCAGGCTGGTGATGACGATCGGCACCTTGTGCTCGATACAGATCTGCAGATCCGCCTGCAAGCGCGGGTTGCTGTTGTGCACGATCAGGTTGACGGCATAGGGCGCCGGATTGTCCAGGGTCGCCAGGCCCGCTTCGATTTCCTCAAGCCAGGCCTTGAAGCCGCTGCTCTCGCGCTGGTTCAGGGCCGGGAAGCTGCCGACCACCCCATTGCGGCAGCAGGCGAGTACCAGTTGCGGGTTGGAAATCAGGAACATCGGCGCAGCCACCACGGGCAAGCGCAGGCGTTGTTCGAGCAGGGCGGGCAGCGACATGGAGAATGCTCCGATCAGGGATGAGTGACTTGGTAACTAGAACGGCCGGACAACGACCAGAATTACAATAGCCAGCAATATCAGAACCGGCACTTCATTGAACCAGCGATAAAAGACATGACTGCGGGTGTTTTCGCCACGGGCAAAACGTTTTACCTGGGCACCGCACATATGGTGATAGCCGATCAGCACGACGACCAGGGTCAGCTTGGCGTGTATCCAGCCACCCTGGCTGAAGATGCTCGGGTTGAGGGCGATCAGCCAGCCACCGAAGATCAGCGTGGCGATCATCGCCGGGCCCATGATCCCGCGATACAGCTTGCGCTCCATGACGCTGAAGCGCTCCTTGCTGACATTGTCCTCGCTCTGGGCGTGGTAGACGAACAGGCGCGGCAGGTAGAACAGGCCGGCAAACCAGCAGACGACACTGACGATATGAAAGGCTTTGATCCACAAATAGAGCATTTTTAGTTATTCCCAGGTTCACGGTAGGCCGAATAGTAGAGGCTTGAGCGTCCGCACGTCACCTTGACGGTTGTCGCAGGCGCGCGCGGCCCCTATTATCGTGGGCTTTCCAGTGGTTTCGTTGAGGGGCAGGTCATGGTCAAGGTCGGTATCGTCGGCGGCACGGGTTACACCGGTGTCGAATTGCTGCGTCTGTTGGCACAGCATCCGCAAGCGGAAGTGGCTGTCATCACTTCTCGATCCGAGGCGGGCCTTGCCGTGGCCGACATGTACCCGAACCTGCGCGGTCATTACGACGGCCTGGCGTTCAGCGTGCCGGACATCAAGACCCTCGGCGCCTGTGACGTGGTGTTCTTCGCCACGCCCCATGGCGTGGCCCATGCCCTGGCCGGTGAATTGTTGTCCGCCGGGACCAAGGTCATCGACCTGTCCGCCGACTTCCGTCTGCAGGACGCCGAAGAGTGGGCCAAGTGGTACGGTCAGCCGCACGGTGCGCCGGCTTTGCTGGAAGAGGCGGTCTATGGCCTGCCGGAAGTGAACCGCGAAAAGATCAAGCAGGCCCGTCTGATCGCCGTGCCGGGTTGCTATCCGACCGCGACCCAGCTGGGTTTCCTGCCGCTGCTTGAAGCCGGGATTGCGGATACCACACGACTGATCGCCGACTGCAAGTCGGGTGTCAGCGGTGCCGGTCGCGGTGCCAGCGTCGGTTCGCTGTACTCGGAAACCTCCGAAAGCATGAAGGCCTATGCGGTCAAGGGCCATCGCCACCTGCCGGAAATCCGCCAGGGGCTGCGCCGCGCCTCTGGTCATGACGTGGGCCTGACCTTTGTGCCGCACCTCACGCCGATGATCCGCGGTATCCACTCCACGCTTTACGCGACCGTGGTCGATCGCTCGGTGGATCTGCAGGCGCTGTTTGAAAAGCGTTATGCCAACGAGCCCTTTGTCGACGTGATGCCGGCCGGCAGCCATCCGGAAACCCGCAGCGTGCGCGGTGCCAACGTTTGCCGGATTGCCGTGCACCGTCCGCAGGACGGTGACCTGGTGGTGGTGTTGTCGGTGATCGACAACCTGGTCAAGGGTGCGTCGGGTCAGGCGGTACAGAACCTGAACATTCTGTTCGGTCTGGACGAGCGCCTGGGTCTGTCCCACGCGGGCATGCTGCCATAACGGCAGCTGCGAGCTTCGAGCGGTAAGTCGCAAGGGGCGCGCCAGGCTTCCAGCTTGCCGCTTGTAGCTGGAAGCTTGCCGCTGCCTTAATAGTTGACTGCTTTTCTAGGAGAAGCGGATAATGCCCGTCATCACGCATTATGGCGGCGTAACGCCGGGAGATAGTCAGCATGAGCGTCGAATCCTTCACCCCCACGGCTTTGCAATTCACCCACGGTGCCGCGCACAAGGTGAAGAGCCTGGTCGATGAAGAGGGTAATGATCGCTTGAAGCTGCGCGTATTCGTTACGGGCGGCGGTTGTTCAGGTTTTCAGTACGGCTTCACCTTCGATGAAGAAGTGGCCGATGACGACACCATCGTCGAGCGCGAAGGCGTCAGCCTGGTGGTCGATCCCATGAGCTTCCAGTACCTGGCAGGCGCAGAAGTGGATTACCAGGAAGGCCTGGAAGGCTCGCGTTTTGTCATCAAGAACCCGAATGCCACTACGACCTGTGGTTGCGGGTCGTCGTTCTCGATCTGATCATCGCTAGCGCTTTACCCTCAACGCCGCGAATTTCGCGGCGTTTTGCTAGGTGTCAGGCCAGGTAGATCGCGCCCAGTACCCGCAGGCCCCGGGCGCCGGTGACGCTGGGGCGATTGGCGGCGATGCCGTCAAGGCAACATTGGGCCAGCCAGGCGAAGGCCATGGCTTCAACCCAGTCGGGGTCAACGCCGTGGGTGGCGGTGCTGGCAACCCGGGCTCCCGGCAGCAGTTGGCTCAGTCGGGCCATCAGCGCCGCGTTATGGGCGCCGCCGCCGCAGACCAGTAATTCTTCCGTGTTCTCCTGGGCGCCGGTCAGCGACTCGACGATGGTCCGCGCGCTGAGTTCGAGCAAGGTGGCCTGGATGTCTTCGGCCGCGAAGGCCGGCAGGCGACCCAGGTGCTGCTTCAGCCAGGTCAGGTTGAACACCTCGCGACCGGTGCTTTTCGGGCCTTTGGTCTGGAAGAACGGATCGCTGAGCAAGGCTTGCAGCAGCACCGGTGCGACTTGGCCGCTGGCTGCCCATTGGCCATTGCGGTCATAGGATTCGTTGCGTTGATCCTGAATCCAGGCATCCAATAACACGTTGCCCGGGCCGCAGTCGAAGCCGGATACCGCCTGGCCCGGCTCGATCAGGCTCAGATTGCTGAAGCCGCCGACATTCAGTACGGCGCGCTGGCCCGCACGCTCTTCGAAAAGCGCTTCATGGAAGGCCGGTACCAGTGGCGCGCCCTGGCCGCCAGCGGCTACATCGCGGCGGCGGAAGTCGCCGACGACGGTGATGCCGGTCAGTTCCGCCAACAAGGCCGGGTTGCCGATCTGTACGGTAAAGCCCCGTGCCGGTTCGTGGCGGATGGTCTGGCCATGGCTGCCGATGGCGCGAATCGCCTCGGGCCCGAGTTGCTGTTGTTCCAGCAGGGTGTTGATGCCCTGGGAGGCCAGTGTCACCCAGTTCTGCTCGGCAATGGCGGAGCGGGCGATTTCATCGGGGCCGCTGGCGCACAGGCCAAGCAGCTCGACGCGCAAGGCGTCGGGCATGGGAATGTAGTGACTGGCCAGCAGTCGGATGGAACCGTCGAGCGCTACCAGGGCAATGTCCAGCCCATCAAGACTGGTTCCGGACATCACACCTATGTAGAGCATCGTGGTTTACCGTTGTTTGGCGGAGGCGACTTTGCTGGATTTTTCCTGGTTCATGCGCGCCATCAGCGGCTGGCTCTGTTGCAGGAAACGGGCGCGTTCGGACTTGGCGATCGGATCGGCCATGGGCAGTTTCTGGCCCAGCGGGTCGACGTGCACACCATTGACCTGGAACTCGTAGTGCAAGTGCGGGCCGGTCGACAGGCCGGTGGTGCCGATATAGCCGATGACCTGGCCCTGCTTGACGGTGCTGCCGGTCTGGATGCCCTTGGCAAAACCTTGCATGTGACCGTAAAGGGTCCGGTAGGTGATGCCGTGCTGGATGATCACGGTATTGCCGTAGCCGCCGCGGCGACCGGCCAATATCACCTTGCCGTCGCCGGCGGCCTTGATCGGTGTACCGCGCGGGGCGGCGTAGTCGACGCCCTTGTGGGCGCGGATCTTGTTCAGGATCGGGTGTTTGCGGCCCATGGAGAAGCGCGAGCTGATGCGGGCGAAGTCCACGGGGGTGCGGATAAAGGCCTTGCGCATGCTGTTGCCGTCAGCGGTGTAGTAGTTGCTGGTGCCTTGTTTGTTGGTGTAGCGCACGGCGGTGTAGGTCTTGCCGCGGTTGATAAAGCGTGCGGACAGGATGCTGCCGGTGCCGACGGTCTTGCCGTTGAGGACTTTCTGTTCGTAGATCACTTCGAATTCGTCGCCGGGGCGGATGTCCTGGGCGAAATCGATGTCGTAGCCGAACACATGGGTCATTTCCCTGATCAGGCTGTGGGGCATGCCGGCGCGCTGGGCGGAGAGTGACAGCGAGCTGTTGATCACACCGTGCACGTAGGCCGACTGGACCACCGGCTTGGTGACCACGCGATTGAAGGTGAAGCCTTTCGGGCCCTTGCTCAGGGTGATGGTTTCAAGGTCGCTGACCTTGCTGTGCAGGTTGTTCAGCTTGCCGTCGGGCGTCAGCTCGAACTCCAGGACCTGGCCATGTTTGAGCTGGGAGAACTGTTTTGCTTGTTTATCGCTGGCCAAGACCTCATGTACTGAAGCAGCGGGCAGGCCGACCTTCTCGAACAGGGTGGACAACGTATCGCCACGGCTTACGGTGACTTCACGGTGGCCGGGGGCCTTCTTTTCCTCGGGTGCCGCTTCGGTCTTGGCGGTGTCGTGGGTGTCGTCGGCGCTGTTGTCGATCTGGGCGAAAGGCGATGGATTGCCTTCATTTGTGGCTTGATCGAGTTCTACAGCGTCTTTGTCTTGTGTCAGTTGATCCGCTGGGGTTTCCAGCTCCAGGTTCAGCGTTGTCTTCTTGGCTTCTACGTCACTGGAAGGAAATACCAGTAGCGCCAGGCTGAGAAGGGCGGCGATCCCGCTTGCGGCCAGCAGGTGGGTCTTCGGATAAAGCGGGGGCGCTTTAGTCGGCTCTGTGGTCATAGGTAATTTGACTTTGAAGAAGATGAATTGGAAAAGATGAATGACATGATGAAGATGAAATAACTGTATAAAATATAACCAAAACATCGCTGAAGCAAGTCTGTCATGTGCGGGCGGGCGTTTCGTGCCCGTATGCCGGGCAAAACTTGTATTTGGACGGCGATCTTGTATGGTTGGTCCCCTTTGAATCTGAGCCTTGCAGGTTGGTTATGAAGTCGGTTGAAGAGCAGCTCGCGCTGATCAAGCGTGGTGCGGAAGAGGTGTTGGTCGAGTCCGAATTGGTCGAGAAGCTCAAGCGTGGCCAGCCGCTGCGTATCAAGGCCGGCTTCGACCCGACGGCACCGGATCTGCACCTGGGGCACACAGTCCTTATTAATAAGCTGCGCCAGTTCCAGGAACTGGGGCATCAGGTGATCTTCCTGATCGGCGACTTCACCGGTTTGATCGGTGACCCGAGCGGCAAGAGCGCCACGCGTCCACCGCTGACCCGTGAGCAGGTCCTCGAGAATGCCGAGACCTATAAGGCTCAGGTGTTCAAGATCCTTGATCCGGCCAAGACCGAGGTGGCGTTCAACTCCACCTGGATGGACCAGATGGGTCCGGCGGACTTCATTCGTCTGACGTCGCAGTACACCGTGGCGCGGATGCTCGAGCGCGACGACTTCGACAAGCGCTATACCAACAACCAGCCGATCGCCATCCATGAGTTCCTCTACCCGCTGGTGCAGGGGTATGACTCCGTTGCGCTGCGCGCGGACGTCGAGCTGGGCGGTACCGACCAGAAGTTCAACCTGCTGATGGGGCGTGAGTTGCAACGCGCCTACGGGCAGGAAGCTCAGTGCATTCTCACCATGCCATTGCTCGAAGGGCTGGATGGCGTGAAGAAGATGTCCAAGTCCCTGGGTAACTACGTGGGGATCCAGGAAGCGCCGGGTGTCATGTACAGCAAGCTGGTGTCGATTCCAGATGCTTTGATGTGGCGTTACTTCGAGCTGCTGAGCTTCCGCTCGATGGATGAGATCAATCAGTTGCGCAAGGATGTCGAGGCGGGTGGGAACCCGCGTGACGTCAAGATCAAGCTGGCTGAAGAGATCGTCGCGCGCTTCCACGGTGAGGAGGCTGCGGCCAATGCTCACCGTGCGGCGGGTAATCGCATGAAGGATGGCGAGCTGCCGGACGATCTGCCTGAAGTTGAAATCAGCGCGACTGAAGACATGCCGATTGCCGCTGTCCTTAATAAGGCTGGCCTGGTGAAGAACTCGGCGGTCGCTCGCGATCTGCTGGGCTCCGGTGGTGTTCGTATTGATGGTGAGGCTGTCGATCGCACCTTTATATACAAGCTGGGCGCGACCCATGTTTGCCAGGCGGGGAAGAAGGCGTTTGCTCGCATCACCCTGAAGCAGGAATAAGCGGATCCCGCTTCCTGCTTGATATGGCTATAGAAGAAGGCCGGCCCGCCAGGGCCGGCCTTCTGCTTTTCGGGGTTTTTGGCCCATTTTCCAGAAATCTGAAATTAACGGTTGACGGCA
>NZ_JACAOS010000014.1:0-137 GCF_013386165.1 Pseudomonas gingeri
CACCACAAAAATATCGTGCTGCCGAGGTCTCTGTAGGAGCTGGCTTGCCAGCGATGAGGCCCTTGGGTCTGGCGCTGTCCTTGCTGACGCCATCGCCAGCAAGCCGGCTCCCACGGGACCGCGTTTCACCACAAAAA
>NZ_JACAOS010000014.1:333-30719 GCF_013386165.1 Pseudomonas gingeri
GGAGCTGGCTTGCCGGCGATGGGGCCCTTGGGTCTGGCGCTGTCGTTGCTGACGCCATCGCCAGCAAGCTGGCTCCTACAGGGGAGCGTGTAGCGTTGGAGAGGGGGTCAGGCGGCTGAAACCTTCAGGCCGATCAAGCCGGCGATGATCAAACCCACACTTGCCAGGCGGAACAACGCCATGGACTCGCCAAACAGAATGATCCCGGCGATCACCGTGCCCACCGCGCCAACCCCTGTCCAGATGGCATAGGCGGTCCCCAGCGGCAATTCCTTCATGGCAAGGCCCAGCAAGCCAAGGCTGACAGCCATGGCGGCAACGGTGAGGGCGGTGGGGAGCGGGCGGCTGAAGCCGTCGGTGTACTTGAGACCAACGGCCCAGCCGACTTCGAAAAGACCGGCGAAAAACAGAATGATCCAGGACATGTAGACCTCCATCTATAGCTGGGGTCGTCCCCGGACGGATACTGCGCTCAAGCCGCAAGGTCGTCCCCGCGCTGCGCACTAGAGTGCCCACTCCTGTCCAGGGGATCAAGTTTCCTTTAGTTCAGCGCGTTGTCTGCCGCCTGTTCACGGTCCTGTTTTTCGCTCATGCGCCGGAACCAGGTCGAGAGCAGGGCGCCGGAAATATTGTGCCAGACACTGAACAACGCGCTGGGTACCGCCGCCAGCGGCGAGAAGTGTGCGCTGGCCAGGGCGGCGCCGAGCCCCGAGTTCTGCATGCCGACTTCCAGAGCCAGGGACTTGCGCTGGGCCAGTGGCAGCTTGAACAGGCGGCCGGTGAAGTAACCCAGCAGGTAGCCGAAGCTGTTGTGCAGCATCACCACGGCCATGATCAGCAGGCCGGATTCGGCGATCTTCGCCTGGCTGGCGGCGACCACGGCGGCGACGATGATCACGATGCTCACCACCGACACCAGCGGCAGGACTTCCACCGCATGGCGTACCCGTTCGCCCAGCAGGCGTTGGGCGACGACGCCGAGCACGATCGGGAGTAACACCACTTGCAGGATCGACCAGAACAGCTCGCCGAACGAAACCGGCAGCCAGGCCGAGGCCAGCAGCCAGATCAGTGCGGGGGTCAGCAGTGGGGCGAGCAGGGTGGTGACGGCGGCGATGGCCACCGACAGCGCCAGGTCGCCGCGGGCCAGCCAGGTCATGACATTGGAGGAGGTGCCGCTGGGACAGCAACCGACCAGGATCACCCCGACGGCGATTTCCGCCGGCAGCTGGAAGGCCCGGCAGAGCAGCCAGGCGACGCCCGGCATGATAATGAAGTGTGCGATCACGCCCAGGGCCACGCGCCAGGGATGACGGGCGACTTCGGCGAAATCGTCGAGTTTGAGGGTCAGGCCCATGCCGAACATCACCAGGCCGAGGAGCGGCACGATGGCGAATTTCAGGGCGATGAACCAGGTAGGTTGCAGGAACGCCAGCACGGCGAAGATCAGCACCCAGTAGGCGAAGGTATTGCCGACGAAGCGGCTGAGTGTGGCCAGTGCGCGCATGGTGTTTTCCTTGTTGTTTGAGTTCGCCATCCGACATGGCGTGGCGAGCAGGCGAGCCTCATCGAGATCGTGCAAGCACCACAAAACGTGTAGGAGCGAGCTTGCTCGCGATGGACGTTAACGATAACGCGGGGCTCCTGATGCCCTGCGGTGTCCTTGCGTTTATCGCGAGCAAGCTCGCTCCTACATAGGGTGAGGCGTGTGCTTGCTTTAGATGCCCTGCGGCATCTCCTCGCCACCCAGCGCGTCAAACAGCTGCGGCAGGAACTCGCCGAAAGTCAGCATCATCAAGGTGAAGCTGGCATCCAACTGGCCCAGGGCTTCTTCGCCACCATCCTGTTCCGCCTGGTCTTGCAGCAGGTCTTCGAACTTCAGGCGCTTGACCACCATCTTGTCGTCGAGCACGAAGGACAGTTTGTCCTGCCAGGCCAGGGACAGCTGAGTGACCATCTTGCCGGTGCTCAGGTGCAACTGGATTTCTTCGCCGGTCAGGTCCTGGCGCTTGCAGCGCACGATGCCGCCGTCTTCCTGGGTATCGCGCAGTTCGCATTCGTCGAGGACGAAGAAATGCTCCGCGGTCGCCTGGGTCTTGACCCAGTCGGTCATCACGGCCGTTGGCGCGGTTTTCACCGTCAGTGGACGCACCGGCAGGGTGCCGAGCACTTCACGCAAGGTCGACAACAGGTCTTCGGCACGTTTCGGGCTGGCCGAGTTGACCAGGATCAGGCCCTGTTTCGGCGCGATAGCGGCAAAGGTCGACGAACGACGGATAAAGGCGCGGGGCAGGAAGGCCTGGATGATTTCATCCTTGAGCTGGTCACGCTCCTTCTTGTAGACCTTGCGCATCTGTTCGGCTTCGATCTCCTCGACCTTTTCCTTCAGCGCATCGCGCACCACGCTACCCGGCAGGATTCGTTCTTCCTTACGGGCGGCCACCAGCAGGAAGTCGCCGCTGACATGCACCAGCGGGGCGTCTTCACCTTTGCCGAAGGGCGCGACGAAACCATAGGTGGTCAACTCCTGGCTTGCACAGGGGCGGGCCGGTTTGCTCGCCAGTGCGGTCTCCAGCGCCTCGGCATCAAAAGGCAGATCTTGGGTCAGGCGGTAGATCAGCAGGTTCTTGAACCACATGGGGTGCATCTCTCCTTTATACAAAGGAGGGCATTATTCTCTTCGCAGCCCCATAGGCCAACCCTCAGCTAAGTCTTTGGAAGGCCTGAGAAAAATATTAAAGAAAGTGCTTGCCAGAGTTTCGAGTGCTCCGTAGAATGCGCGCCACACCGAAAGCGAAGGGTGATTAGCTCAGCCGGGAGAGCATCTGCCTTACAAGCAGAGGGTCGGCGGTTCGATCCCGTCATCACCCACCATTCGATTTCAGTGTTACGCGCAGCGGTAGTTCAGTCGGTTAGAATACCGGCCTGTCACGCCGGGGGTCGCGGGTTCGAGTCCCGTCCGCTGCGCCATATTCGATGATCTGGACCACTGAACGCCAGATCATCACAGAAAGCCCGCCTTGTGCGGGCTTTTTGCTGTCTGCGAATCCGAAATCTCCATGCCCTGAAAAAAGATTATTTAAATCAGTGCGTTATGGATTTTTTGTGGCATAATGCGCCCACACCGAAAGTGAAGGGTGATTAGCTCAGCTGGGAGAGCATCTGCCTTACAAGCAGAGGGTCGGCGGTTCGATCCCGTCATCACCCACCATTCGATTTCAGTGTTACGCGCAGCGGTAGTTCAGTCGGTTAGAATACCGGCCTGTCACGCCGGGGGTCGCGGGTTCGAGTCCCGTCCGCTGCGCCATATTCAAATGATCTGGACCACTGAACGCCAGGTCATCACAGAAAGCCCGCCTTGTGCGGGCTTTTTGTCGTCTGGGGTTTGTTGGAACCGTGGGCGTCAGCAAGAACATCGCCAGACTCAGGGGCCTCATCGCCGGCAAGCCGGCTCCTACATGGATCTCGGTAGCATGATATTTTTGCGGTGAGACGCGGTCCTGTAGGAGCCGGCTTGCTGGCGATGGCGCCTGAAAGGGCGCCACTGGGCTCGTACGCTATTGCTCGGCGTTGCGGCTATGCCGGTAATCACTGATCGCGTCATACACCGCCTTGCGCAAGCGGTTGATCCCGCCAATCGGCCGATGCGCTTCCAACCCATGCCAAGGGCTGAACGACTGATTGTCACAGGCGATGTTCTGCTCCAGCGTATCGAAGTCCTGGGCCGGAACCCGAATCCGCGCCACCGTCTGGAACGGCGCGTCGCTCTCCTTCCATTCAACGCTGGTGTCCTCGATCGGCATATACAGATGGGCATTCTGCCGCTGGATCTGCAAGACGAAGCAGGCCGGCACACGGTCTGTGGATAACTGCTGGGTCAGGGCGCTGCGCAGAAAGTTCGGCAGGTCCTCATTCTGTTTCGGCAAGGCATATTCCGGGCAGCTCTGCGGGTCGGGGGCTACGCGGAACTTGGCGTTGTCATTGCCGAACTTGTAGGGCGAGACCGAAAAATAGGTGGTCTGGGTCGGACTGATCGGCGCCGGCGCCAAGGTCGCCAGGGCGATAAACAGATGGCGCACCTGCCAGGTGGTCGGATTCCAGCTCGGGAAAAACGCCAGCACCTGCTTGCCGTCTGCCTGGGCCCCGATGTTCTGCTGGTACTCGGCGACATCGCTGACGAAGAAGTTCGGGTGGCTGAACATCACGAAGTCCTGCTCATTGCGGCCCTGTTGTCCCGGCAGCAATTGCTTGCCCGGGACATCGAGCAGCTTGAGCGCCATGCCGCGGGCGTCGCGAATACTGTCGAACTGCGGGTAGGCGTTGCCATTGGACAGGCGGATCAGCGCCTGCCAGGTCTTGCCCGGTTCGGCAAACACACCCTGGCGCAGGTCGCTGCTCAGGTCGTTCGGCACCTGGACCTCGGCCTTCACGCAGCCGTGGGCCTTGGCATGGGCGTCACGCAGGTAGCGGGTGCCTTCGCGGTGCTGATCGACGATGCGCACGGCGGTCTGGATGATGTCCTGGGTCATGGCCGATTCGCCGGGCGGAATCTGTTCCTCGGCGGACACCGGGCCACTGAGGCGCCAGGCATACCAGCCGCTGGCCAGGGCCCAGCCGACCAGCCCGAGGCCGATCAGGATCAGCAGGCTCTTGCCCAGAAAGGCGCCGAGGCGCAGCCAGAGTCGGGTCAGCATGGAGACATCCTTTTAACGTGAACGCGAGGGGAAGAGGTCATGGCAGTTGCGACTCCAGCGGGCCGCCGAGCACTTTCAGGTATTCGAGCAGGGCCCAGCGTTCCTCGGGCTGCAGCAAACGACCGATCACACCATCGCCACGCTTGCCGGCGCGGAATTCATGGCCACTGTTGTGGTTGCCGCTGATCCGGGTGTCGTACAGGAAGCCATTGGTGAAGGCTTCCTGGCGATAACCCAGATGACGCGGGTCGTACTCGAAGGTGCCGCGATAGAAGCTGGTGGCGCGCTCGTCCTGGGGCGAGAGCAGTTGGTACAGCGAGGGCACCGAACCGTTGTGCAGGAAGGGCGGGGTGGCCCATACGCCGGCCAGCGGCCGGGCCTTGTAGGCGCGCTGTTCGAGCACGCCGATGGGCAGGCCGAAACCATCCATGGCCGGACGTTCTTCTGGCGTGACCTTGGCTTCGCGATAGGCGCGCTCCTCGACGAAGGCGGTGACGTAGGCCAGGCCCTTGGCCACCGACAATTGCGTCAGGTCCAGCGGCGCAACGGGCGTCGGGTGCAGTTGCACCGGCAGTTTCGCCAACTCGGCCAGGCTCCATTGCAGCGAACTCAGGTCATAACGATTGTCGGCGATGTTGTTGGCGGTGTTCGGATCGGTGCCGATCGCCGCGACCGGGATCGAAACCAGGTGTTTGACCGGGCGACCATTTTCCTCGGTCACCGGCGGCACATGGCAGCCGGCGCAGTTTTCCGCGAACAATCCGCGGCCTTTGGCGGCCAGCGCCAGGTCGACCTTGCCGAACAGATCCTCTGGCCAGTGGGGCGGTTGCAGGCGCTTGAGGGTTTCCTCAATCCGTTGCAGGTCACGCACGCGCACGCTGGAAGGGTAGCGTTCGGCGCCTTGCAACGGTTGGCGATTGGTGTCGAAGAAATTCAGGGTCGCGCCGACCCCCAGCGCTTCACCGATATTACGCGCCATGGGCTGCTGGGCCGAGGCGGTCCACTGCACCCAGTCGAAGGTCCAGATATCCCAGAGTTGCGGGTAATCCACGGGGGCGTTGGCAACGCGGTAGTTCTTCTCGGAAATGGCATCGCCGAAGCTGGCGTTGGCGATGCGGCCGAAGGCGTCGGTACGGCCAGGGCCTTCCTGGGTCGGATAGAGGCCACGATGGGTATCGTTCCAGGCCGTCTTCAGGAAGATGTCCAGCGACTGCTTGAAGTCTGCGCGCAACTGATCGTACTGGGCGTCATAGTTATCGCCCAGGACCTTGTGGGCAAAGCGCTTGAACTTCCAGGGGGTGTAATAAGTCGCCGCCAGGCTCGCCACCATGGCTTGGCCGAAACTGCCGCCGCGTACCGTCGGCACGCTGGAGGGCAATACATGCTGGGCCGAGCCGCCGTCGATCCGCAGGGCCTGGCCTTTGTAACGCAACTCGCCGGTATGACAGGCGGCACAGGTGATATCCAGGTACTGCTCGTTGCTGCCGGGGTTCTGGTGACGGGCGAAGCCCACCGGCAGGTTGCCGGGGTTGTTCGCGCTGGCCTTGCGCCGGGGATCGATCAGAAAGCCGAACCGCGCCAGATACGCCGGGTCGGCAAAGCGCTGTTCGGAAAACGGCAGTTCCAGGGCCGTGAACCACTCATAGCGCAGGCCTTTTACCTGGGTGCCCTGGGGGGTGTAGTAGTAGGTTTGCCGGTCGGCCTCGCTCCATTGCTCCAGATAGCGCACTTGGGCCGGTATATAAGTCGGCAATTTCGGATTGACGACGTAGTACAGGATCACCGCGATGCCGAGGCAAAGCAGGAGAATCGTTGCCAGTAATACACGGTAAAAAATGCGCAAGATCACCATCCTTGTCGAGTTGTTGCCTTCTTATGCCTGAGGGATTGCCTGGCATCAAGTGGCCATGATGGCCGTGCCTGCTGGCCCGCGGCGCTTCGGTCGTGTCCGTGCAGACGTAAGCAGACTGTCAGGGTTTTGTAAAATGCCGCAAACACCTGAACTTATTGGCGGTTTGCCCCTCTCATGCCGGTAGCCATTGGTCGTGGCGGCCTGATAAGCTCGCGGCTTTATACGATTGCCCTTTAGGCGCATGAACAAGGAAATAGCATGAAACAGCATCGGTTGGCGGCGGCGGTGGCCCTGGTTAGCTTGGTACTTGCGGGCTGCGACTCGCATTCCAGCGTAGAGCTGAAAACCCCGGCGCAAAAAGCTTCCTACGGTATCGGCCTGAACATGGGCAAGAGCCTGGCCCAGGAAGGCATGGACGACCTGGATTCCAAGGCCGTGGCCCAGGGTATCGAAGATGCCGTCGGCAAGAAGCCGCAGAAGCTCAAGGACGACGAACTGGTCGAAGCCTTTGCGGCCCTGCAGAAGCGCGCTGAAGAGCGTATGGCCAAGCTGAGCGAAGAGTCGGCTGCTGCCGGCAAGAAATTCCTCGAAGAAAACGCCAAGAAGCCAGGTGTCGTCACCACGGCTTCCGGCCTGCAGTATGAAGTCGTCAAGAAAGCCGACGGTCCTCAGCCCAAGCCAACCGACGTAGTGACCGTTCACTACACCGGCAAGCTGACCAATGGCACCACCTTCGACAGCTCCGTGGATCGCGGCAGCCCGATCGACCTGCCGGTCAGCGGTGTGATTCCAGGTTGGGTCGAAGGCCTGCAACTGATGCACGTTGGCGAGAAGTACAAGCTGTACATCCCGAGCGAGCTGGCTTACGGCGCACAAAGCCCAAGCCCGGCGATCCCGGCCAACTCGGTTCTGGTCTTTGACCTGGAACTGCTGGCCATCAAGGACCCAGCCAAGGAAGACGCCGCCGCCACCAAATAAGGCGCCGGCTCGTGACAACGCCCCGTTATCGGGGCGTTGTCGTTTCTGCGAGTTGCAGGCTGTAAGAAAACGAACATCTACAGGTGGGTATAGTCTTAACATTCAGCTAATGGGCCTAATCGTAGACTGATGCCAAGTCAATGAAATAATGGCTTTTTTTCAGTGAGTAAAAAACGCCCGATCTGAGCTGAGCCCTTGTAAAACGGGGCTTTCAGCGTTGAAAAGTGGCTCTGTTCACAAGGTTATCCACAATTTGTGTGGATAACCTGGCGTCGCTGTCGATTGGAGTGATGATGAAAGCACCCTGGAGTTTCGCGCGCTTCCTGCCCATGGCCCAACGGGTGCTGCTGCGGGGCCGTCTGCCCACCCTGTTGTTCGCCGTGGCGAGCAAGAGCGCCCATCAAGGCGGTCGCCTGGGCAAGCTCAGGGAGGACCTGAAGCTGTTGCAGGTCCTGTGCCTGGCCTATTGGCGCGGTGAGTACCGGGCCATCAGCGTCAAGTCGATGGTTATCGTGGTGGCCGGCCTGATGTACTTCCTCAGCCCGATTGACGCCATCCCCGATTTTATCCCCGTGTTCGGCATGCTCGACGACATCGCCGTGCTGGCCTGGGTGATGAACACCCTGGACCAGGAGCTGAGCGCTTTCCGGCTTTGGCTTGAGCAGCAGGCGCCTGAGCAGTTGCGGGCCATCGAGCATCTGCCGCAGACCCCCGAGCAGTTGCAACTGCAACGCCACGAAAAGGACTGAACCCAGCTGTTTCCTTGAAGAACACCCACACTAGCGACCCTGACGGCTGTTAAGATTAAGCTACAGGGAAAGCGCCGACTCGCTATGTGTAAAAGTCCTACGGGGTGTGGTGATGGATCTTCAAGTAATTACACGTGACGGAGAACCGGAATATGCGGTTCTGCCATGGGCCCAGTATCAATCGTTACTCAAGGCTGCCGGTTTGAGCAGTCAGCAACCTCCTCAAGCTCCCTCAGCAAGCCCGGCGCCGCCGGCTGACACTTTGCCGGCCTTCGAACAGTTGCGCAGCCTGCGCGAAGCCAAGGGCCTGGCGCTGGAGGTATTGGCGCGGACGGTGGGCATCAGTCCTTCGTACCTGGGGTTGATCGAAAGTGGCGAGCGTGAGCCTGATGCTGCGATTCGTCGCAGCCTGGCCTGGGAATTGGGTGTGTCCGGCTGGAGGGACGCATCGTGAGTGTGCGCATCAGCCGCCAGCATTGGGATGGGTTGCTGGGCGAACTCGACCAGGCGCGCCGCCAGCGCCATCTGTTGACCTATCGTGCCTTGCTGGAGCGCTTGCAACTGCCCAGCCCGGCCATGCAGACCTTGACGGCGGCGCTGGAGCACCTGGCCGCGATGGATGCCAAGGCCGAGCAGCCGCTGCGCAGTTCACTGGTGATCAGCCAGGGGGCGAGCCGCTTGCCGCGTACCGGCTTCTTCGAGTGTGTCGAGCGGTTGGGGCGTTTTTCCGGCCCGTCCGACGGCGTGGCCGCGGCGTCCTGGCATGCTTCGGAAGTGGTACGGGTGTTCGAGTACGACTACCCCGAGTCGGCCGAGGCTTGAGCCGCTGCCCCTGTCGTCAACGATAACGCGGGAACCCCCTGTAGGAGCGAGCTTGCTCGCGATGAACGTTAACGGTGACGCGGGCATCCTGATACCCGGCGGTGCCTGGGCTACCATCGCGAGCAAGCTCGCTCCTACAGGGAGTGGGGCGGCGCTGCTCAGGCGCTGTCTTCGAGTGGGGTGATCTCGAGGCTGTCGATCACGTGAATGCTGTAACCCGGCACGTTTTTCGCGTGATGCTTGGCCTGGGAGGCCAGTTCGGCCAACTGCGCGGCGTCCAGTTGTGTGCAGGAGGCGGGCTTCAGGTGCACCACGCCGATGGACAGTGACAACAGCGGAAACTCCTGTCGCTGGCCCTGGCGGTTCGAGGCGATGAAGCAGCCGGCCTCCAGGTGCTCGGCGCGGTAGAAGCGCCGGCACTGGTTCTGGAAGTCCTCCAGCAACTGATTCAAACGTTTGCGCCAATCCTCCTCGCCCAGCACCAGCATGAAATCGTCACCGCCGATATGCCCGACGAAATCCCGGCTCGGGTCGACGCGATCATTCAAGCATTGCGCCAGGCACAGCAAAACCTCATCCCCGCGGCCATAACCGTAGATATCGTTGAACGGCTTGAAGCTGTCGATATCCACGTAGCAGATCACCGACTCCCGTGCCTGTTGCAACAGCCGGGTCAGGCATTGCTGGATCGGCACATTGCCCGGCAACAGGGTCAGCGGGTTGGCATAACGGGCTTGCTGGATCTTCAGTTCGGTAATCAGTTTCAGCACATCGATCACCCGCCCCAGGCCCAGGTACTGGCCGTTCTGGGTGATGATGAAATCTTCCTCGATACGCTGCCGGGCGCGGCTGGTGAGCAAGCGGCTGACCTGCTGCAGGGATTGGCTCGACTCGACCGCCAGGAAGTCATTGCTCATCAGCCGGCTGATCGGCTTGCGCGCGAACAGCTCCGTGGCGAAGGGCTTGAGCAGGGCTTCCGAGAGCGAATAGCGATGCACGATGCCACACGGGTGATTGTGCTCATCCAGCACCGCCAGGGAGTTGAGGTTGGCCTGGCGCCGGAAGGCTTCCAGCACATCCGTCGTCGAGGTGCCCAGGGCCACCGCCGGTTGTTCGTTGAGCAGGGCGCAGAGGTCGCCGGCTTCTTCGTTGAGGGCCAATGAGGTGGCCTCCAGCTTGGGCAGCAGCGTGCGCGCTTCCTGCGGCGGTTGTTCCTGGGGCCGGCAGAGCAGATAACCCTGGACCAGGTCGACGCCCATTTCGGTGAGCACCGCCAGTTCCTCCGGCAGCTCGATGCCCTCGGCGATCACCTGGGCCCGGGAGGCCTTGGCGATTTGCAGGATGGAACCGACGAATTCGCGCTTGAGCCCGTCCTGGTGGATACCGTCGATAAAGTGCCGGTCGATCTTCACGTAGTCCGGGCGCAGCTCCGACCACAGGCGCAGGCTCGAATAGCCGGCCCCCAGGTCATCCAGGGCAATGGAAAAGCCCATGGCGCGATAGTGATGCAAGGCGTTTTGCAGCAGTTGGAAATCGTCGGTCGGGGTTTGCTCGGTGAGCTCGATCACCACATTGCTCGGGTCGATACCGAAGTCCTGCAACAACTTCAGGGTACGCCCGGGCTGGTGACTCGGCTCCAGCAAGGATTCCGGCGAGACGTTGAGAAAGAGTTTGCCCGGCAGCTTCTGTTCGCTGAATCGGCGGCAGGCGCTGAGGCGGCAAAGCATTTCCAGTTCGCTGAGGCGGCCGGCCTGACGGGCCACGGCGAACAGGTTGATAGGGGAGTGCAGCGGACTGTTGGAGGGGCCCCGGCTGAGGGCCTCATAACCGATGATCCGTCGTTCGGACAGCGAGATGATCGGTTGGAACAAGCTGTGCAGACCATTCTGAGCCAGGATTGAACTCAAGGCGTTCAGCTGTTCGGTCATGGTCATGGTTGTCTCTATGGATAAAAAAAGGACCGGGCCCGGCCCTTTGTGCAAGAGCAGTACCCAGTCCTCTATTTCACGACAGAATGATGACTATTTGATGACGCTCAGAAGCAGCGGAACATTAAATTGCCATCATCTTTCAGTGTTTCGCCACCGCCGTGTTCAAGCGCAGGTAGTCCAGCAGAATACGCCCGGTTTCACTCAGGTAGGCGTCGTCTTCCGGCTTGGTTTTCTTGTCCGGATCAGGCGGCAAGGCGTCATCGTCTTCTTTCTTCAGTTCCTTGAGCGGCTCTTCGCCCTTGGCTTTGCGACGGGCGTTCTCCATGGCCAGTTGCTTGGCGTCGATATCGGTGCGCTGGGCACGACGCTCGGCCTCGTTCAGGCTCACGGTTTTTTCCTTCAGCAACTTGTCGGCCAGGGCCAGCTTGTCGTGAATGAAGATGAACTCCGCATCCTTCGAGGCGCGTGCCTCGTGGTCAGCCTTGAGCTGGGCCAGGAACGGCTTGAACGGATCCACCGCCGGCTTGATCGACGGCCGGATGGTGTCCCACGGCATGGCTTCCGGCAGTGCGCTTTCGCCGATTTCCTTGGTGTCGATGATCGACGGGAAATCCACGTCCGGCAGTACGCCCTGGTGCTGGGTGCTCTGCCCGGAAACCCGGTAGAACTTCGCCAGCGTCAGTTTCAGCTCGCCATGGTTGAGCGGCTGAATGGTCTGCACGGTGCCTTTACCGAAGGTCTGGCCACCGACGATCAGCGCGCGATGGTAGTCCTGCATGGCGCCGGCAAAGATCTCCGAAGCCGAGGCGGACAGGCGGTTGACCAGCAGCGCCATCGGGCCTTTGTAGAAGGCGCCCGGGCTTTCGTCTTCGAGTACGTCGACCTTGCCTTCGGCATTACGCACCAGCACGGTCGGACCCTTGTCGATAAACAGGCTGGTCAGCTCGGTGGCTTCCTGCAGGGAACCGCCGCCGTTGTTGCGCAGGTCGATGACCACGCCGTCGACGCCTTCCTTCTGCAACTCGCCCAGCAGTTTCTTCACATCGCGCGTGGTGCTCTTGTATTCCGGATCGCCGGCGCGGAACGCCTTGAAGTCCAGGTAGAAGGCCGGGATATCGATCACGCCGAGCTTGTAGTCCTTGCCATCCTGCTTGAGGTGCAGGATCGACTTGCTCGCCGCCTGATCTTCCAGCTTCACCGATTCGCGGGTGATGGAAACGATCTTGCTGGTCTGGTCGTTCGGTGCATTGCTGGCCGGAATCACTTCCAGGCGGACCACCGAGCCTTTCGGCCCGCGGATCAGCTTGACCACTTCGTCCAGGCGCCAGCCGATCACGTCGACCATTTCCTTGTCGCCCTGGGCGACACCGATGATCTTGTCGGCCGGAGCGACCTGCTTGGTCTTGTCCGCCGGGCCCGACGGTACCAGGCGCACGACCTTGACCAGGTCATTGTCGCTCTGCAGCACGGCGCCGATGCCTTCCAGGGACAGGCTCATATTGATGTCGAAGTTTTCCGCGCTATCCGGAGACAGATAGTTGGTGTGCGGGTCGTAGGACATCGCAAAGGTGTTGATGTAGGCCTGGAAGATATCCTCGGCGCGGGTCTGGTCCAGGCGCGTCAGCTGATTCTTGTAGCGCTTGACCAGCAGTTCCTGGATCGCCTTGGGGTCCTTGCCAGCGAGCTTCAGACGCAGCACTTCGTCCTTGACGCGTTTGCGCCACAGGTCGTCGAGCTCGGCGGTGGTCTTCAGCCACGGAGCGTCCTTGCGATCGATCAGCAAGGTTTCCTGGGTGGTGAAATCCATCTTGTCGACGCCCTTGTCCAATTCGGCAATGGCGAAGTCGAGACGCGATTTGACCCGGTCCAGGTAACGCTTATAGATGGTGAAGCCGGCATTCAGGTCGCCGCTTTTGAGGAAATCGTCAAATTGGGTTTTCCATTTGTCGAATTCGGTGATGTCACTGGCCAGGAAATAACTGCGCGACGGGTCGAGCAGCTTGAGATAGCTCTCATAGATAATCACCGAGCGCGCGTCGTCCAGCGGCGGCTTGCTGTAGTGATTACGCTTGAGCAACTCGACGACGCTCAGGCTGGCAATTACCTCGTCATGGTCGGGCTGAAGATTGTCCCAGCTATTGGCTGCGAACGTATTGGCCGAGAACGAGGAAATGCCAAGGCCAATGAAAAGAGCGAGTGCGGTGCTGGGGAACAGATGCTTCATGCTGATTCGACGCGGGGGCAATTGATAACGCATATTAGGCCGTCTTTAAAGTCGCCGGTTCCGCAGGACTGCGTACCAAAATCGCGTTTGCGAATTTTCGTACGACCCGCGGGCCAGTCGCATAATGCAAAAAGCCCGGCGCTTCAGCTACGGGCTCAGTCCAGACTCACTATGGAGGCACTGTGAAAGCATTGCAAGGCGTTGAAGGTCAGGTGGAGTGGGTTGAAGAGCCGAGTCCGACTTGTGATGTGGGACAGGTTCGGATTCGGGTGGCGGCCGCGGGGCTCAATCGCGCCGATTTATTGCAGAAAGCCGGGCTCTATCCGCCGCCGCCCGGGGCCAGCCAGGTGCTGGGCCTGGAGTGTTCCGGGGTGATCAGCGAAGTCGGGCCGGGCGCATCCTGGCAGGTCGGCGACCGTGTGTGCGCGCTGTTGGCCGGCGGCGGCATGGCCGAGGAAGTGGTGGTCGACGCACGGCATGTGTTGCCGGTGCCGGAAGGCCTGAGCCTGCTGGAGGCGGCCGCGCTGCCTGAGGTCTATGCCACCGCGTGGCTGAATCTGTTCCAGTTGGCGGCCCTCAAACCCGGTGAAAAAGTCCTGCTGCACGCCGGTGCCAGTGGCGTCGGTTCGGCGGCGATCCAGCTGTGCAAGGCCTTCGGCAACCCGTGCTGGGTGAGTGTCGGCTCGGCTGATCGACTGGCCTATTGTGAAGCGCTGGGGGCCCAGGGTGGGGTGGTTCGGGGGGACGATATCGAGGGGCTGAGCGACTTTGCGCCCTTCGATGTGATCCTCGATCCGGTGGGGGCGAACTACGCCGCGCTGAACGTGAAACTTTTGTCAGTTGACGGGCGGTGGGTGCTGATCGGCCTGATGGGCGGGCGCGAAACCCAGTTGGACCTGGCGAAGATCCTCGCCAAGCGTATTCAGTTGCTCGGTTCGACCTTGCGCAGCCGCGACGATCAGTTCAAGGCCGACCTGCTGCGTGACCTGGGTGAACAGGTCTGGCCGTTGTTTGCCGAGAAGCGCTTGAGTCCGCAGTTGGCCAGGACCTTTGCGATCCAGGATGCCGAGGCGGCGTTCGAGACGTTGGCGGGGAATCAGGTGGCGGGGAAGGTGGTGTTGGTGATTGATGAGCAATTGATTTAAACGCCGAGGCCGTACCTCTCGTTTTTTTGCCCCCAATGAGCGCATCCCTTGCGCTCATTTCGCTTGAGTCCGGCAGAGCCGGGCTTTTGCCGTTTAATCCCCTGAAACCGTCCTCGGGTAACCGACGGACGGCGTGCATACCTGTCAATTCTGACAGTAGGCAAGTCACCGAAAGAGGAGTGAAATCTACCCAGGTCAATAGCATTGGCATTCGACTACTGAGCAGTAGAGGTCCCCATCACTGCTGTTAATGAATGCGCGTAGATCAGACCGCGTAGTGTCATTGAATTGGAGAGTCGATATGGCCCTGCCAAAGAAAAAACGCGCACACGCCAGGACGGCGACTGGTGATTCGTCGGCACAGATTGTTGATCTTGATCGCCCCGAAGTTCCGGCTGTTCTGGATCCTCTGGACCCCTTTGGCCTGTTACCGACCGGCTCGCAGAATCAGGACCTGGAAGTCAGGGTGCCCAAACGCTGGGAGTATTCGGCGCCGGACCCTAATTGGTCGGATATCGTCAAACTGTATTGGGGCCTTTCAACCCGGGCCCTCGACGTCGTGGACGAAGTCAGGGTGATCGGACCGGTGACCGACGCTATGTTTCCTTTGTCGCTGAAGGTTCCGCGCAATCGCCTGCAAGCGGATGGGCGTTACGATATCCAGTATGTGGTGACGAGTTTTAACACTTTTGTCGTGCCCTCGTTTGTGACCGTGGTAACCCTGGATACCCAGCCGCCCAGCTATGATAAGCAACCCGAGGCTTTGTTGTTCCCTGCGGACCTTGTCAATAATATTATTACCGAAGACTATCTGTTGACCCATCAGGATACAGTGGTGCTTCGCCTGCCACTGCCCTTGTATACCGGAGCCGCCGATGGCGACCAGTTACTCTTGTGGTGGTCGGACCGTGATCCGCCGCTCGGCGACCCGGTCCATATAGAGACTATTTCCGACGCCGATATCATTGCGCAGGACATCCGTGTCGATTTGACCGGCGCGGTGATTCGTGCGCCGAACAAGAACGGTACCTTCTACGCGTTTTACAAGTTGCGCGACCGTGCGGGGAATGAAACGCTGGTATTTTCAAAACCGGCAGAGGCCACGGTTTCCCTGATTCCGCTCCCTGGGGTTCTGCCACCCCCGCGGGTGCCGGCGCAGGAAAGTGACGCCCTGGTCAATCGGGCGGATGCGCGGGCGCAGGTGACGGTCCTGATTGAGCCGCCCTTGAATAATGTGTTGCCCACGGACGATATCGTGGTCACCTGGGATGGCACCGAGCTTCCCCCGCAGCCGGCCATTCTACCCCTGACGGTCCCGGTTCCCTGGACGGTGCTGGTTGCCCAGGGGCTGGGGCCCATCAGGGCGATGCCTGTTGCTTATGAGGTGAACCGTCCGCCTTTTCCGCCGTTTCCTTCTCAACCGTTACCGATCAATGTCGACTTTACCGTGGCTGGCCAGGACCACCCCGGTGCTCCAGCATTGCTCAATCCGCTGTTGGAACTGCTTGATATTATCGGCGGTTCAGGTACGCCCAACGTCCTGTTGCCGGCGGATAGAGCATTTCCCGTTGTTCCTTATCTGACGCTTTATCAAACCCCTAATGCCGGGGAGGTTCTGGAACTGTACTGGGGCAGTGTGGCGGGGCCCGTGGCGCGCTATGACGTTCAGCCAGGCGATAGCGAAGGCGATAGAGTCGCCTTTACGACCGTGCCTTGGTCGGTCATTGATATGGACCCGAATAATGCGCAGTTGCCGGTTTATTACACCACCAGTAATGGTGTCAATGAACAGCAGTCTGAAAATCAATATGTCCGCGTGCAAGTGGTCACGATCAATGATTTGCCGGAACCCGTATTTGAAGATGAAGACGCGTTTGGCTACATTCAATGTGATAAAAAACCCTGGGAAGGGATTCGTGTCAGAGTAAATTTCGACAGTGGCCATTTTGGTCTGGGCGATGAAATCATGGTGTTCTGGCAGGGTTACCGAAACTTCAACTCAACCGACCCGATTCCCGAAACCTATGGCGAATTCCCGGAAACGGTCGGGGCTGATCATGTACGCGATGGTTATATCGATGTCTGGATTCAACCCTATGAACCCTATATCAAGCCGGTCACCCGTGGGTCGTGGGGCACCTATTACACATTGACCAAAACCAGTGGGCAGTTTGGCACGTCACCGGCTCCCGAGAATTTGAAAATCATTGAAACGGTTTCACCGGATATGTGTCCTCCTATTTGAGAGAGGGGGAGAGCTTAGAACGGGGTACTAAAACCTGATTTATCAGGTGGCCTTGGGTAGTGGATTTTGTTCGGTGGTTGCAACATGGCCTGTTGTCTGACAAAGCGATGGCTTCCTGACCGTGTCGAATCTTCACCTGTGATCTTATTCAACGGGGCAGGTGAGTTATATCCATCCGAACGTAAGAGGTATTGAACATGAGCGCTTTTCCTAAAAGAAGTAACGTGAGTGCCGAGAAGAATCGCCAGGCTTATAGCAAGTGGCTCAGGCAGGTGGGCAGCCAAAGCAATACCAACCTGGTTGACCTTGCCGAACCGATCATTCCGGATTACTGGCCAGGCGAGCCCCAGTTTAAGGGTTATGTGCCACGGGATGATCAAGACTCCGATATGAATATTGAGATTCCGATCTGGGAAAACCCAGCACAATCAGCTATCTTTGTAGATAATATTCTGATTGAGTGGAAGCTTCTGTCAGACCCAGACTGGGACGATAAAGTAGTAGAGACCATTCCTAAACCCGGTCCCACGTTGGTGACTGACCCACCTGTGAATGTTGTACTGGATAAAGCGCTCTTTGCAAGAGAGGGCTTTTATGAGTTACGTTACACAATCTTAGGCTGGAACCTTGCCCGCAACGCTTCTCTGCCAGTGACCATTGTCATCGACAAAACAGCGCCTCACGGCGGTCAACGCCCAAACCAGTTGACCTACAGAGATACGACAGAAATTATCGATGGTGTGATTACCAAGGATTACCTGGACAATAATAATAATGAGCTGGCCATGGTGGTTCCTCCTTACAACGATGAACAACCTGGGGATACGATCGAAGTCTTTCTCGACAATGACCCGACTCCTGCAGGCGATCCTGTTTATGAAGGTTCTATAGGTCCGGGGCGTGTTATTTTTATTCCAGGCGATCGACTGGAGGCGTTATTGGATGGGCCGATTTTCATCAATTACTACCTTCTTGATAAAGTCGGAAATGTCGGCGCCAAATCACTGGATACCACCGGTAATCTTGTCCTTGTTCCGATGCCGACGGGGCCATTGGACCCCCTCAGGGTGCCCTTGGCCGAGGACGCACAAAGATTGATCGATCTGGAGGATGTTTTCCGGGTTGGGGTCGACGTGCTGATTCCGCCCTATTCGCCCTGGAGTCGCACTGATCAAATCGAAGTGGATTGGGGCGGTGTCAAGCGTGCCTTATTTCCGGTCCCTGCTGCGCCGACAGCCGAGTTTAGTATCCCCATCAGTTATCTGGATGTTCTAAAGCCCGCCTATCTGCCCGGCACACCGAGAGAAAAGCCAACGGCTGTCACCTACGAACTGGTTCGAGGCGGGCAACGCGTGCCTGCCACGCCGATTAATATTTTAGTCGACCTGTCCTATGTGGGCCCGCCCAATCCGGACGAACCCGATGAGGAGAACCGGGACTTGCCCCTCGTCACGGTTTTGGGCGGTGGGCCCAATCCGGTGGATAATGTCCTCAGGGTAGAAGACATAGGCTTATCAGCCACCATCGAGGTGGATATCTATACCCCTTATGAACTGGGTGAGCGGATGTGGTTCTACTGGGGAACCCTGGAGACCGAGGTGGCCATCTATAATCCGGATCCGGCCAACCCCCCTCCGGGTGGTGTGGTGAGCGTGACCGTTT
This sequence comes from Pseudomonas gingeri, assembly GCF_013386165.1. Taxonomy (GTDB): domain Bacteria; phylum Pseudomonadota; class Gammaproteobacteria; order Pseudomonadales; family Pseudomonadaceae; genus Aquipseudomonas; species Aquipseudomonas gingeri_C. Next base: position 18,636 of record NZ_JACAOS010000014.1, read on the forward strand.
CGTGGAGCGATATCGAGCAAGTGCCCGGTGGCCTTGTTGATGTGTACTACAAAATCGGTTTGATTGGTGGCAACAACCGACAAAAGTCCATTGCCACTCCGGTGGATGTCACGGATGCGGTACCTATCAAGCTGGCTTCTCCTGAGTTTCCAACGGCAGCAGATTTACCCGGTGGTGCCGGACAGATTCTGAATTGCAGTTCCTTTATTGGTAACGATCAGCATGTTCCCGTTGATTTTCCGGGCAACCCCGGTTTGTTGACTGCCGGTGACACCGTCGATATCACTTGGCAACCCTATGACGATCTGGCAGCGACTAACCCGGTACCCGCGCCGTGGATCAGAAACAAAACATTGACTCAGGAAGAAGCGGATAATGGTTTCAGTTTCAATGTCGAGCCTTACGCCACTCATACTGAGCCCGTTGGTATTAGTGGTGCCGTCCGCGTGACGTATGTTTTCACCAGTAGCACCGGACCTATAGTGGGTGAAACAGTGATTTACGCGTCCTCGACGAAACCGGGGGGTGTGTGCGAACCGGGTGACTGACTATCACCGGGTCCCGTGGGTACACAGAAGGCCCTGTAGGGAGGGAGAACGGATTCTGCTGTCCTTTCTCTCTCCCTTAAATCGGTCGGATGATGGATGTTCAGTCTGTCGGATGAGATGTTGATACATTGTTTACTTCGACTTGTAACAGGCCGCAGGGCATGTGGGTTTTGCAAGGTTTCTAACGTAAGCGAAGGATTTACCTTTCTGTTTTATAGGAAAATTCCTACATATTAGGTGGTTGCTTACTCGGTATTCTTGCGCCGGTCACAATTGGACGTGTGCCACCGAACGCGGGAGGCGAATTAATCACTTATTATCAGGAATTATAATGTTCACCTTTAAAAGGTTTAAACAGTGCACGCACGCACGTCCCGACTTGTTATGTGTTTTCTTGATGTTTTCAAGTTCCTGGGCCTATGCACAAACGGATATCATTGAAAACGGCGCATCAAGCACCATCGATGCCAGCTCTCCGGTCAATGGTTATATTTTGCGAACCAATGGCACCCTGAATGTGAACGGTGGCAGTACCCAGCAGATTCAGGCCGACAGCTCGAACCTGAATATCGACACCGGCAACACCTGGCAGATTGCTGCGACCAATGGTTCGATCCTGAATATCAGCGGTGCCACCATCACGGCGGCGCCCGGCATCGGCTATGGCGTGAGTTTATTGGACAGCCACGGGACGTTTACCGACACGACCATTACCAGCACTGATGGTACCGGGCTGACGCTCCTCCAGGGCGGCCAGAACTCCGGTGGCTCAACCGCCGTGGTTTCAAACAGCACGATTACCGGCCTTACCAGCGGTATCTCGGCTTCTTCCCTGAGCACGGTTCAACTGACCAACACTCATGTCGAAGGGACGGGGGCGACCAGCTCTGGCATGCTGCTTTTCAGCGCCGATGCAACGGCCACGGGCAGCACGATTGTCGGCGGACAGAACGGCATCACGATTGTCGGCAATGGCACTTTCCCGCGTACCAGCACGGTATCGTTGAGTGGCACCCATGTCGAGGGTGGTACCGGTTCCGCGATCGTCGTTGCAGGGGTCGGGCCGACCGAAACCAATATCGAGGTCCTCAATGGCTCGACGCTGACCGGTGGCAACGGCACCATGCTGGACGTGTCGGGCGGGGCGACGGCCAACATGCTGGTGGGTAACAGCGCGCTCACCGGTAATGTCGATGTGACGGGCAACAGCACGGCCAACCTGAGCTTCAACCAGGGCAGCATGGTCGGTGATTTCAACGTCGAATCCGGTAGCACCGGCAACCTGGCCCTGGCCAACGGTTCGCTGTTTAAAGGCAGCCTGACCAATGTCGATGGCGTGACCATCAACAGCGGTTCCCAATGGGAAATGACCGCCAGCAACAGCGTCGGCACCTTGGCGATGGACAACGGCACGGTCACCATGGGCCAGGGCAATAACTTCTATCAGCTGGACGTGGGCACCCTGGCGGGCAACGGCACCTTCGCCATGAACGTCGATTTCGCCACCAACCAGCACGATGTGCTCAATGTGACCGGTGCTTCCAGCGGCGACTTCAAACTGCTGGTGGCCGGCTCCGGTGTCGATCCGGTGTCGCCAGAAGCGCTGACCCTGGTGCACACGGCTGCCGGCAATGCGAGTTTCGCGTTGGCAGGCGCCGGCCTGGTGGATGTCGGGACCTACTCCTATGGCCTGGGCTCAAGCAGCAACGGCAGCGGTGGCACCGACTGGTTCCTTGACCCGAACAATAAAACCATCAGCCCGAGCACGCAATCGGTGCTGGCCTTGTTCAACACCGCGCCGACCGTGTGGTACGGCGAACTGACCTCCCTGCGTACCCGCATGGGTGAACTGCGCTTCAACGATGGCCAGTCCGGCTCCTGGGCGCGCGCCTATGGCAACAAGTACAACGTCTCCGAAAGCTCCGGCGTGGGTTATTCGCAGAACCAGCAGGGCTTCACCCTGGGCGCGGATGCACCGCTGAAGATGGGCGACGGTCACTGGCTGATTGGTGCGATGGCCGGGCATAGCAACTCGGACCTCGACCTCAAGGGCGGCACCACCGGTAATGTGAAGAGTTACTACGTGGGTGGCTACACCACCTGGCTTGAGCCGGAAACCGGTTACTACTTCGACGGTGTGGTCAAACTCAACCGCTTCGAGAACGAATCGAAAGTCGCCATGAGTGACGGCACCCAGTCCAAGGGTAACTACGGCAATACCGGCCTCGGTGGTTCGGCCGAATTTGGTCGGCATATCAAGCTGGATAACGATTTCTTCGTCGAACCGTTCGGCCAGCTGTCGGCGGTGGTGATCCAGGGCAAGAACTACAACCTGGACAACGGTCTGCAGGCCGAGGGCGACCAGACCCGTTCGTTCCTGGGCAAGGTCGGGACCACGGTCGGTCGCAACCTGACCCTGGAAAGCGGCACCGTGGTGCAGCCTTACCTGAAAGCAGCGGTGGCCCATGAGTTCGCCAAGAACAATGACGTCAAGGTCAACAACACCGTGTTCAACAACGACCTGTCCGGCTCCCGTGCCGAGTTTGGTGCCGGTGTGGCGGTGAAGTTGTCCAAGGACCTGCAAGTGCATGCCGACTTCGACTATGCCAATGGCAAGTCCATCGAGCAGCCGTTTGGCGCGAATGTGGGCCTGCGGTATAGCTGGTAAGTAAGGCGGGCGATCCACTCGCGGCTGGAGGGCTGAGAGGGGAGAGATCGACTGATTGTTTGAAGTAAGCCCGGTGTGAGAGCTCCGGGCTTTTTTCGTCGTGTTTCCCGTCCTGAATAAGGTCTGCGCCTGTTTCAGGAGGAGGAACGATCAGTAACAATTCCTCGCCTTGCATCTGCGCAAGCCGGCGGCTTATAGTCCGCCGGTCGCCCTTATTGGCGACACGGGTTTGGCGACTCGTTTTTTAGACTGTGCGAAAGCTCTGTGCTTGTTTGCAGGCGCGTTCGTACCCGCAAAGCTGCTTCTATGGCAGCTGTGCGCGGGAGGCCTTCGGGTCTGCCGGCTTGGTCTATTCCGGTTCGCCAACCTGCGTACAGCTGCCACCCTACATTTCGTTTGGCGACGAATCGGGTGGTTTCTAACCAATAGACTGAGACTTAGCCTATGACTAAATACATACCCCTCACTGCCATCGACTGCCTGATCCCCAGCCTGTTGATCGACGCGGAAAGCCCCACGGATGTGCTCCACGCCAACGCCGCCGCGCGGTTTCTGGCGGCCACGCAAATGCTCGAAGCCCTGTCCCATATCGAATTGCACAATGCCAATGACATCGACTTCCAACACATCATCCAAGTCCCCGCGATGGTCATGCGCGATGGCTGCGACCTGATGGATGTACTGGGTTGGCGGCTGCGGGTCTGACGGCTTAAAACGTGCCGCGAAGAAAAACGGCAGGCGGCTGCATTCAAATTGACGGAAATAGTGAAGGGGGAGCCTCGCTCCCCTTTGTGTTCTAAATCAATCAGTGACCTTTGTCCCGTTGATCACGGGCTGGGTCTCGTGCCCTCGCACTCACCTGTTTCAATAGAAAAGCTCAATATAATCAATAGAATAGAGGTCTTTTGTGCTCATCTCAATCAGCGCAATATCTGGCGCTGAAAATGCTTCCGATTGTTCCATGCCCTGTGAGGAGGATTTCAGTATCAAGCTGCCCAAAACAGCTCCATTTGAATTTCGAAAGACTGCAGTAGTGTCCCCGAATGCTGGGTGGACGTTGACGCCTACGTGCCAAAAACGCAGAGATGAACAAGGTCGCGTCAATGCTATTTGGAACGTTCGATAATATTCCAACGTGGCTGTTCTAGCGGTGTGTAGGACATGGCCCCTCACGTGCGGATAGTTCACGGGCGCATTTACGATTTCCGGCACATAACCATAGTTGTCGCCTGCGTCGGTATAGCTAAGGCGTATCAGCGGGGTGGTAATGATTTTTCCTGCGACAATTAGCTGGAGAGGTACGGACTCGAAATCCTCGATGGTCCGTTCGGCCACGCGCAGGATTCGCGCGGGCGACACGGGCTGACTTCCATAAAGACCTTTGGCCGTGAAACTGTGGGATCCAAGGGCCAGGCCGGCAACCTGAAGCTCCCAGTCACCCCCATTGGTTGATGTACTACCTTTGGAAGTGTCGACGTCAAAGATCTCGACCCGTTGATTGGGTGCAGCGGTGCCGCTGAGCGTGACGGTGGTGTCGTAGGTGGTGCCGTTATCCACGACCTCGCCTTCCGAGTCGTGGACCGAGGTGATGCTCGGGGCCGGTAGATCCATGGCGGCGCCAATGCTCATCAGCAAAATGTCGGACGGGCTGACATGCCCATTGGCCCGCTTGACCCAGTACATGGCCTGCACGGTGCCATCGAGGTTGTCCTCGACCAGCGCCTTGCGAATCGTGAACGGCACATCGATTTTATCCGTGACCGAATTGAGGGTGATCTGGTCTCGGTAGCGCCCGGTGATCGAGCCCCACCAGAGGATGTGCACCACGTCCTTCTCGATTTGCCCGCTGTACTGGCGTACGGTCAGGCGCGTGCCCGTGAAGGGCACGTCGTCCGGATCCAGTACGCCACCGCTCTCACCTTCGACCTCCGGCGCGGGCAATTCGGCCACGAGCGGCCCGATATTCAAGGGGCCGGCGTGCAGGGATTCGTGTCTGATGGCCGCTCGGCTGATCTCATCGCTCAGCAACCAGTAATACAGTTCGAGCGTGCCACCCTCGATCGATTTCAGGTGCTCGCCGTCGACGCTGATCTCGATGGTTTTTCCCTGCTCATTGGCGGTGATCGGGTGCAAGGGCAAATCGGGCACGTAAGGGTTTCCGTTCGCCGTCGTCCCCTCCCAGACCAGCATGATGACATTGCCCGCCACCATGCCGTCGTCCCAGGGAATATCGACCCGGGTGTTCGGCAAGTCCGGGTCGAGGGTGCCGGCAATTTCATCGTAGGCGATGGGGGCGGCGAGGAGCGTGCTGCGGCCAATCACCCGCGGCGAACGGCTTTTGGAGAGCAGATCAGCGCTGCCGTCGGCCTTGATCAGGTGATAGTAAAAAGCTGCATGAACGCCCCCGGCCAGCGGTCGGACCTCGGCACTGGGGCGTTTGAATTGGGTGATGCCCGACGGGTTGGTAATCTCCTCCGGCTCATAGGTGTGCTCCACCCGTTCACCGCTCGCGGTGGTGCCCGACAAGTGCATTTCGATCTGGTCGTTCAGCGCAAAGTCACTGGTCGGAACGACCTGGAAGGTCAGGTCAGCGTCCCCCAGTTGATCCATATCCAGCACCAGGTTGACCATTTCCGCGATAAACGGCGCGGGGAGGCGTGAGCTTCCGGTGTCGACCACGACCCGGACCTCAGCACTCCAACCACGGGACTCGTTGTCCACCACGTCATAGAGGATGAACGCCACGGCCAGGCCGCTGGTGTCCGTATCGCCGGCGGCGAGGATGATGTCCTCCTCCACGGTGATCACGATGGGGGTGCCAACCTCGAAGCCCTCCACGGTACGCCAGACAAACTCACCGCCCCAGGACAGCTTGATCCGGTCGCCTTCGACCATAATGGGATAGGGCTCGATGGTGACCGGGACGCCGGCGGCGGCCGCGTCCTTGTCCACCACGCCTCCCGGCGGGAGAAACTCAGGTGGAATGCTCAGGTGCAATTCGGAATGGCCAGGAGTCCCGGCGTCCAGGTCCTGGCCTCCAGGCGGGGCGTTCTCGACCTTGACGAAGATTGGCGTGAGCAGCGAAGCCTCCGGCACAGGATTGCCGACGCGGGTCACGTCATAAGAGAGGTTATAGGAGCCATCGGGCAAGTAGTCTGCTCCGATAAAGCGCTCCACGAACTTGCCCACCTGCTCATCGGTGTCGATGCTGCCCACCACCGAAGGAATGGCGTCCAGCTTTATCTTGTAGCTATCGCCCCTGTTCATGTTCGGCCAAGGTTCGATGCGCAGCTTCAGGCCGTCGTGGGGGTAGGTCAGCCGTGCGGCGCCGATATTGATCCCCGTGGTGTCGGGCGTGATTGGGAAGTGCGTCGGCCCACCGTTCGGAATCTCAATCTCTGGAAGAACGAGGGGGGTATTACCTGAGCGGGGCTTCTGGCGGGACATGGCAGGACTCCAGTCGGGAATCGGTGGACTGGTCCTTATTGAATGCCTGAAAACGAGGGTTGCCTACTGTCAGAACTGACAGGTCGGAGGGGAAAAGCGGGGCCGTTGGTCGGATCATCTTGTTGCGGGTATTAATGCCTATGACTCTCCTACTGAGTAAGCGTCTGCATCCGTAGTGTCGCTACGCCACTTTGATCGTGCGCGCCACCGACGAAATTATAGAGCGACATGATCGCATTCTGGGCAAGCTGTTCAACGCTACCCTGTTCGCGATGGCGTTCGGATAGGTGCCGCCAGTCTCAAGGGCCCCATCGCCAGCAAGCCGGCTCCTACAGTCTTCTGTCGTACACAAACTTCAGGCTCGACCGGGATATTGCGGGAGCCGGATTTACCGGGGCGTCGGACTGTCGCGAAGAGGCCGGCACAGGCGAAACAATATCCACTAGTTGCCCCGCCTGACCTGAATCGATCCATCACCGTTTATGGTTCATCGTCCGGAATCCGGCAATACGCACCTAACCAGTCTTCCATACGCAATAGACCGTCTGTCCCCAAGTAGGGATTCGCCCACACAACCTCGTTGACGAAACGGTAGCGCCCGGTCCACATCCGATAGTTCCAGCCCACGTCGAGGATATAGTAGGTTCGCAGGGCCTCCATGGTCCCGCCATCCGGATAGGGCTCCATGTTGAATGAGCCAGCGGCCCCCTGGGCGTTTGCCCAGGAATTGACACTAGACCCTTGGACAGAAGGGGTAGTGACGATTTTCCAGGCCTGAGTCCGCACGACATCATACGAAGCCGTCTGCCCACTGCTGTCGCTGACCTCGATGGTGGTCCGGCCGTTTCGCCCACCGACCACATTCCCGTTCGCATCAACCTGGGCGACCCCGGGTTTTGTCGAGCGATAACTGTAGGGTGGCGTCCCCGAGGTGGGCTGGCGAGTGATTGTCGTGTTTGGTGGTATGGCAGAGGTTCGCGGCAAACCGATGGTGACGAAGAATCCATAGAGGCCCACGGCGCGAGTATCGATCACCAGAGGGGCTCCTACCTTCAGCGTGCGTACGTTCGAGTAGATGGTAGAGCTGTGATAGAGCGACTTGGCATACAGGCGGCGATCACCTGGGTCGACCGTGATCGTCAGTGTCCAGATGCCTGTCGTGGCATCTGCGGTTGCCTCTCCCTTGAGTTCTGCGCCGCTTCCACTTCCCTCGTAAATCTCGACTTTCTGGTCTTTGCTGGCCAGGCCCGATAGTTTCAGTGTGGTGCTGATGGTGGTGGTCCCCTCCGGGATTTCAACGTTGGGGTCTTTGACGCTGTCGAGGGTCGGTGTAATAAGTGCTGTCACGGTGAAAGCTTTTGCGTCCGAGTCGGGTACAGCTGTGCCATAGAGGGGCCTGGCCTTGATGCTGTAGGCCTTTGGATTCAGCCCTGTAAGGGGGGAGTTCCAAGTGGTGCCGGGGGTGGGAATATTGATGACGGGGCCAATGTTGTTGGAGCCGTCCATAAGCTGGATCTGCCCCCCAGTGCTGCCGGTGCCGTTGACGGTGACGCTGGTTGCGACGGTTATCTTGCCAACGACAGAGCCTTTGGCGTCAGTGATATCGGTAAGGGTCGGCGCAGCCAGAGCAACTGCCCTGACGGTATAGGTGCGCAGCGGAAAGACAGTGGCGGCATCGTCTGAGCTGGAGCCGTTGAATTTGATCTTGAGTTCCACCGTCAACGAGGTGTTGTTGCCCAGCTCTTCCAACTGCGCGCGGGGGATGTTTTTTGACAGTCCGTCTCTCTCTTCCGCCGGAACCACTGCCGATGCCGTGTACAGGGTGATGATGTGATCAGTGTTATTGGCCTTTTTACCCAGGCAGCGTAGCCAGACTCTTTGCCCTGCCTTGATACCGGGCCATGGACTGACCTTGACGGTGGCATCTCCTGCGAAGGTGCCCAGGTCAAGCGTTGCGCCGGCGCCATTGTTTTCGGCTTGCTGGATATAAGGTTTGTTCTGATCGGTCAGGGTAATGACGGTAAATGTCCAGGCCCCTGATACCGGTTCGCTGCCATATTTGGCTTTGGCGGTGAAGCTGTGAGAACCGTCTGCCACGGCGATGGGCGGGGTGGTGGTCCAGGTGCCAGCGGTGGCGACGAAGGTGCCCTTGAGGGAGGTGAGGTTGTCGAAGAGGTCGATACTGAGCCCAGGAGTGGCGCTGCCCGTCAGGACCACCGAGGTGGCGGCGGTGACACCGCCGTTGGGGATTGCCGGGTTGGTGCTTTCGTTGACCGCGGTGATGGTCGGTGGTGCAGAGACAAGCACGTTGAAAGTTTTGGTCTCCGACTCGGGTAGGCCATTGCCGTACAGTGCTTTGGCCTTGATGTTGTAAGCCTTGGTGGTCAGATTGTTGAGCGGTGTGCTCCAGGTCGTGCTGTTGTCAGGTACCCTGAACGGGCTGCCAATGTTGTTGGAACCGTCCATCAGCTGGATCTCTTGCCCCTTGCTGCCGGTGCCGGTGACGGTGACGCTGTTCTCGACGGTGATCCCGCCAACGACAGTGCCTTTGGAATCACTGATGTCGGTAAGCGTCGGGTTGACAACATCGGTGACGGTGAAGGCTTTTGCGTCTGAGTCGGGTACAGCAGTGCCATAGAGGGCCCTGGCCTTGAGGCTGTAGGCCTGGGTATTCAACCCCGTAAGGGTGGCGTTCCAGGTAGTGCCGGGTGGGAGGATGGTGATGACGGGGCCAATGTTGTTGGCGCCGTCCATCAGTTGGATCTGTTGCCCGCTGCTGCCGGTGCCGGTGACGGTGACGCTGTTCTCGACGGTGATCCCGCCAACGACAGTGCCTTTGGAATCACTGATGTCGGTAAGAGTCGGGTTAACGACATTGGTGACGGTAAAGGTCCGCACATTCGAATACACAGTGCCGCCGGTGTTGTAGAGCGCCTTGGCGTAGAAGCGGTGGGCTTTTGGCGTTACGGCAATATCGGGCAGTGACCAGCGCCCGGTGACGGGATCGGCTTTGGTGGTTCCCTTCAGCTCGGCGCTGGCCCCGTTGCCATCGTAGATTTCCACCTCCTGGTCCCTACTGGCTGTTCCGTCCACGTCGATGAGGAGGGAGGTGGTGAAATCGCCTTCGTTGATTTCGGCACCTTTCTCGTCCTTGACGCTGTCCAGGGTCGGGATGCTGGCGGTGGTGACGATAAAGGCTTTTGCCTGCGAATCGGGTATCCCTGTGCCATAGAGCGCCCGGGCTTTGATGCTGTAGGCCCTGACGGTCAGCCCCGTAAGAGTGGTGCTCCAGTTCGTGGTGCCGTCGGGAACCCTGAATGGGCTGCCAATGGGGCTGGTGCCGTCCATAAGCTGAATTTCTTCTCCGCTGCTGCCGGTGCCGGTGACGGTCACGCTGGTATCGGCGGTGATCTTGTCGACGACAGAGCCTTTGGTGTCACGGATATCGATGAGGGTCGGCGCATCCAGGGCAATTGCCCTGATGGTATAGGTGCGCAGCGGAAAGCTGGTTGCATTGGCCTCGTCGACGGTCTGGCTCAAGTCCACCTTGAACTCTATCGTCAGCGTGCTGCCGTCCTTCAGGTCTTTCAGATAACTGTAGGCGATGGTGGTGTCATAGTAGCCTTGGTCGAGCCAGAGCTGACCGACAGTTGGGCCTTTGGGCGGCGGGGTCCAGATATTCAGGTCATAAGGGACGGTGCCATCGGCCTTCGTCCCCTTGAGGCGCAACCAGAGGTCCTGGCGTATGGCAATATGCGGCCAGATGGTCATCCGGCAGGTGGCATCGGCGCTGAGGGTGTTCAGGTCCAGTTCGCTGCCATCGCCGTTGTTGGCGGCTTCCAGGAGCTTCGGTTTCGGCAGATCATTCTCGGCGAGGTGCTGCACCATCAGATAGAGCGACGCTGACGGATCGGATTCATCGCCGTTGCGGGTCACCGTGTATCTCACCGTTACCGGCTTGCCCAGGTTATAGGCGATCACCGAGACGGGCAGGGTGATCTCCCGGCTACTGGGCAGTGCTTGCACCTGGGTGGTGTAGGAGCCCGCTCCGGCAGTGCCGGTCCAGGTCACGCTGACCTGATCGCCAGGCAGGATGTTGTAATCCGGAATCACCACGGTCAGCTCCGTGGTGACCGCCACCGGGTTCAGTTGCTGGTCGGGTGCCGTCCCCGTGGCCTGCTTGACGCTGGGGGCCAGCAAATCCATGGCGGCGCCAATGCTCATCAGCAAAATGGCGGACGGGCTGGTCCGCCCATTGGCCCGCTTGACCCAGTACAGGGCCTGCACAGTGCCCCCGCGGTTGCCCTCGACCAGCGCCTTGGGGATCGTGAACGGCACATCGATTTTATCCGTAACCGAGTTGAGGGTGATCTGGTCTCGGTAGCGCCCGGTGATCGAGCCCCACCAGAGGATATGCACCACGTCCTTCTCGATTTGCCCGGTGTACTGGAGCACGGTCAGGAGCGTGCCCGTCGGTGGCACGTCGTCCGGATCCAGCACGCCCCCGCTCTCGTATTGGACCACCGGCGCGGGCAATTCGGCCACGAACGGCCCGATGTGGAAGGGGCCGGCGTACAGGGATTGGTGGCCGACGGAGGCCCGGTTGATCTCATTGTCCAGCAACCAGTAATACAGCTCGAGCGTGCCGTCTTCGATGGCCTTCAGGTGCTCGCCGTCGACGCTGATCGGAATGGTTTTCCCCACCTCATTGTCGGTGATCGGATGCAAGGGCAAATCGGGTGCGTAGGGGATCCCGTTCGCCGTCGTGCCCTCCCAGACCAGCATGATGACGTTGCCCTGCGCCATGCCGTCGTCCCAGGGAATATCGACCCGGGTGTTCGGCAAGTCCGGGTCGAGGGTGCCGGCAATTTCGTCGTAGGCGATGGGGGCGGCAAGGATCGTACTGCGGCCAATTACCTTTGGGGAAAAGGTCTTGGAGAACTGGTCTTCGCTGCCGTCGGCCTTGATCAGGCGATAGAAAAAAGTCGCATGAATCCCCCCGGCCAGCGCGCGGACCTCGGTACTGGGGCGTGTGAATTGGGTGATGCCCGATGCGTTGGTAATCACCTCAATGGGATACGTTTTATCCACCCGTTCACCGCTTTCGGTGAGGCCGGACAAGCGCATTTCGATCTGGTCGCCGATCTCGAAGCTACCGTCGAATGTAAAGACCTGGAAGGTCAGCTCAGCCTCCCCTAACTGATCCATATCCAGCACCAGGTTCACCGCTTCTGCGATAAGCGGTGCCGGGAGGCGAGAGCTTCCGGTGTCGACCACGACCCGGACTTCGGTACTCCAATCATAGGACGCGTTATCCACCACGTCATAGAGGATGAACGCCACGGCCAGGCCGCTGGTGGCCGTATCGCCGGCGGCGAGGATGGTGGCCTCGTCCACGGTGATCACGATGGGGGTGCCAAC
>NZ_JACAOS010000015.1:0-383519 GCF_013386165.1 Pseudomonas gingeri
CGGGCAATCCCTGCTGGAAATTTGGACTGTTGTCCTGGGCGTCAAAAGCGCTGATGCCGTCCTGCATCCCCAGGTCAAGGTTGAGGAACGCACTGCCGATGCGCCGACCGTGGTTGATCCCGAACTGTGCTTCGCTCAGGCGGTTGCTGCTGTCGGCCAGCTTGCTCTTTTCAATGTAGTTATTGGTGCGCAGGTAGGTCAGGCCGGTATTGAGCGAGGTCTTGCTCAAGGCATCGCGGTAGATCACCCGCTCCAGTTTCACCTGGTGGTTCTGGCTATCGCCGGTCGACTCGAAGTTGAAACCGCTGGCCTGCTGCTGGGAACGGTAGTCACTTTCGCTGTAGGTGTAACTCAGGTTCCACCAGCCGAATGGCAGGTTGTAATAGAGCATGGCATTGCGCGAGTTCTTCGTTTGGTCACGGACCACATCGTGGCCGGCCCGCAAGGAAAACTGATCGGCCAAACCCAACGGGCTGTCCCAATCGAAGGTCGTCCCGGCCTGTTGCTCCCCGGTGCTGCGCTGACCATCGTTACCGTAGGAAACCCCGGCCCGCCAAGGTTTTTGCGGGTTGTTCTTGACCAGCACCTCGCTGCCCCCGACTTCCTTGCCTGGCGCCAGCTCCATCTGCGCCTGGTTCGACGGCAGACGGTTCAGCTGGTCGACCATCTGCTCGATCTCGCGCAGGTTGAGCAAGTCACCCGGTTTGCCCGGAAAACTCATCGCCAGTTGACGGTCGGACAGGCCGCTGCCGTCGGTCCCTTTCAAACCTTCGAGTTTGCCTTCGACCACCAGCACTTTCAGGTTGCCCGTGGACAGGTCCTGCTGTGGCAAGTAGGCGCGGCTGGTGACCAGGCCTTTTTCTATATAGCTATCGGTGATGACCTTGAGCAGGTCATTGAGCTGCGGCACGCCCAGGCATTGACCAATGTAGGGTTTCAGCAGACGTTCGCGCTCGCCTGCGGACAGGGAGTCAGCCCCTTGCAGGTCGATGCTCTTGATCGGAAAACAGCGGGTATCAACCGGAGCCGTTGGCGCGACGGGAGCTGCCGCTTTACCGGGCAGGTCCTTGAGTTCTTCGAGACGGCGACGCTGCTCTTCGAGCAGGCGGTCCTGGCGATCACGGATCAGGTCGGTGTCACCCGGGGTGGGGGGGGCAGCGTGAGCGGTATTCAGAGCACAAATGCACAACAACGCAAGACACAGCCTCGTCCCGAAGACGAGTTGAGACATGTTCGATCCCTCGAAGACAAGCTTGATATCAAAATAATGTCGCGATGCTAGACAGGCAAAACCATGACGTCAACGAATTGTTGCAACTTATTTCATTTTCGATACAAACCAACGCCAGGCAAGTGAAGGCCCCTCGCACGAAGGTCGGCGAGGTTGTGGAAGGGGTGAAGCAGGATGAGGAGTAGGTTCAAGCAGTGCCGTTTTGCACGGCACTGCTCTTCAACTTCAGGCGCGGGTGGAGAACCCGGGCAGATTCAATTTGCGCTCGGCCAACCAGCCGAAGGTCAGGCCCACGGTTGTCCAGAGCACCAGTTGGATGCCCAGGGAAGCGACGCGGAACTTCCACAACAGAACCGCCGAAAACGCTTCCGGCACTTCATTGATCGTCGGGAACAGGGAACCTGCCACCGCCATGATCACAATGTACAACGCCACCGCCAGAATCGAGCCGCCCCAGATACCGATGGCCGGGATCAGCTTGCGCGCTGCGTTGATCGCAATCACGGCCGCAATCACCGACACCAGCAACATCAGGAAGAACAGCTTGGTGCGCTGGGCGATGGTGGCGGGGTCGCCAATGGACGGCGGATTGGCCGGGTATTTCAGCCCAGGCACCAGAATCAGTGTGACGAAAGCCGCCAAGGCCAGCAGTGCGGCCAGGCCACGCGGCCCGATCTTGCCGACACGCCCGAGGGAGTAGGCAAACACCAGGGCGAAGATCCCGCCCAGGGAAACGCTATACGTCACCACACCGGTGAACAAACCGAAAGTGCTCTGCACCTCGCGGCTCACCAGTTCTTCTTCCGGAGCATCGCCGTGCATCTGCGCCATTTGATCTTCGAAGGCAATTGCCTTGTCGATTTGCGGCTCACCGAACACTTTTGCGAAGCCAAAGGCAAGAATCCCGGCAAGCAAACCCACCAGCATGCCGCGAACCAATAGTTGACCGGTCATGTCATATTCCTTGAATTAGTGGCAGGGGAAACCAAGCAAGTGGCGCCCGTCGTGCACGAACTCATGGACATACATGCCTTTGACCAAAGCAGTTGCACCCTGCTCCGCGCCAACGAAATAGATCGCCAGCATCAACAGCAGGCCGCCAAAAATGGCCCAGGGAAGAATTTCGCCCAACGGAATAGTGGGCAGGGAAACATCGGTCTGCGTAGCAGCGCTATAAGCCATGTGAACCTCCAGGGAAGTCGCGTCCCAGTACGGATTACGGTGGAGAAACAGGGTCTGGCTTACGGCTGACAAGCAGACGAATACAGTGGCGCGACCGCGCCGGATTTCAACCGGCTTCCTGTTTCGGAACGAGTTGTACAATTTGTCAGTAACAAATTGATACAGCACCCGGCAGTGTAGGGGTTCAAGCCAACAGTAGCTACAAAAAAGCCGGAGCACGCTCACGTGCTCCGGCGGGTACTTCAGACTCGGTACTGATGCCTCAAGTCAGTTCTGCACGCAGTTGACGAGCGGCGCTGACCCTGTGCACCAGGTAGTGGTAGTTGGTGTCAAACCACCGGGCGAACCCAAGAAGCCGACCTTTCGCTATATCCTTTACTACATAACGCCTGATTGCGTAGCTTTGGCGTGCAGTTCATCGTCGAGCCTTCCCATCAGAGCACAAACGCCCCATGCTCCTTCGTCAACTGACCTACCTCGTGACACTGGCCCAGGAGCAACACTTCGGGCGCGCGGCGGAAAAATGCAATATCTCGCAACCGGCGCTGTCCGGTGCCATTCGCAGCCTCGAACAGGAACTGGGGGTCTCGGTGGTGCAACGCAGCCGTCGCTTCGAGGGCTTTACCGCAGATGGCGAGCGCGTACTGGTCTGGGCACGGCGGATCCTTTCCGATTGCGGCTCGATGCGCCAGGAAGTCGGTATCCGCGAACTCAACCCAAGCGGGATCCTGAGATTCGGGGCTATTCCCACCACCTTGTCGATGGTGCCCCTGCTCACCGATTTCTGCCTGCGGCCCTACCCGGACATGCGCCATGAGGTCTACACCCTGGCCACCTCGCAGATGCTGCAGAAAATCTCCAACTTCGAGCTGGACCTGGGCATGACCTACCTCTCCGATGGGCGACTGCGGGAGTTCCAGACCCTGCCGTTGTTCAAGGAGCGTTATGTGCTGATCATCCGCGATGAGCGTGTCCTGGAAGGCGCCACTGAACTGTCCTGGAGCGATGTTGCCCGCCTGCCGCTGTGCCTGCTCACCGCCAACATGCAATGCCGTCAGGGTATCGACGCGGCGTTCGCCGAAGCCGGCGTCGAGGTTTCACCCCGGGTCGAAACCGACTCGATGATGGTCCTGTATGCCCATGTCCGCTGTTCCGGGCTGTGCAGCATCGTGCCCCATAGCGCCTTGTCGCTGATCGAAATGCGCCAGGAAATCACCGCCATCCCAATCGTCCCGCAACTGCAACGGGAAATCGGCCTGGTGATGCTCCAGCGCGATCCCCAGCCATTGCTGCTGGCATCGGCCCTGGCGATCTTCAGCACCCTGGACCTGCAAACCCGCGTCGATGCCTTCCTGCACGGCTGATAACCGGCGCTGATCTATAGATCAGCCCAAGCGATTAGCCAGCGCCCCCGCCCTGCCGGACTATGCCGGTCGAGCAGCCTCCACTGCTCGAACCAGCGCGGCCACCCGCGCTGGCCCATTCCAATAACAGGAAGGTCCCCATGGCGAAGATTGTATGCGTGCTCTACGACGACCCCATCACCGGACAACCCGAGACTTATGCACGAGACGGCCTGCCCCACCTCGAGCGCTACCCTGACGGACAAACCCTGCCCAGCCCAAAAGCCATCGACTTTGAACCCGGCACCTTGCTCGGCAGCGTTTCCGGCGAGCTGGGCCTGCGCAAATACCTTGAATCCAACGGCCACACCCTCGTCGTCACGTCCAGCAAGGACGGCGCTGACAGCGTCCTCGACCGCGAACTGCACGATGCCGAAATCGTGATTTCGCAACCGTTCTGGCCGGCCTACATGACCGCCGAACGGATGGACAAGGCGCCGAAGCTGAAGATGATCGTCACCGCCGGTATCGGCTCCGATCACACCGACCTGCAAGGCGCCATGGACCGCGGGATCACCGTCGCCGAAGTGACTTACTGCAACAGCAACAGCGTCGCCGAACACGTGGTGATGAGCGTGCTGGCGCTAGTGCGCAATTACCTACCGTCGCACCAATGGGTCCTCAAAGGCGGCTGGAACATCGCCGATTGTGTCGCCCGTTCTTACGATGTCGAAGGGATGCACGTGGGCACGGTAGCGGCCGGCCGTATCGGCCTGCGGGTCCTGCGCCTGCTCAAGCCGTTCGACATGCACCTGCACTACATGGATCGTCATCGCCTGCCTGAGGCGGTCGAGAAAGAGCTGAACCTGACCTACCACTCAACGCTGGAAAGCCTGGCCAAGGCCTGCGATGTGGTGACCCTCAACTGTCCGCTGCACCCTGAAACCGAGCACATGGTCAACGCCGAGTCGCTGAAGCACTTCAAGCGCGGCGCCTATCTGATCAACACCGCGCGCGGCAAGCTCTGTGATCGGGATGCCATCGCGGCAGCGCTGGAAAGCGGGCAGTTGGCCGGTTATGCCGGTGACGTCTGGTTCCCGCAACCAGCCCCCGAAGATCATCCTTGGCGCAGCATGCCGCACCACGGCATGACCCCGCATATCTCCGGGACCAGCCTGTCGGCCCAGACCCGTTATGCCGCCGGCACCCGGGAAATTCTCGAGTGTTATTTCGAGAACCGACCGATTCGCGACGAGTACCTGATCGTCCAGGGCGGTGAATTGGCCGGCGTCGGCGCGCACTCCTACAGCGCGGGCAACGCCACCAAAGGTTCGGAAGAAGCAGAACGTTTCAAGAAATGAAGTCGACCTCGACACACGCGGGCCAGGCAACTGGCCCCATTCGGCGCCTGCGGATCCTTTCATTGCTGTGGATCGGATTGGGGGTTTTCATCGCCCTGGCAGGACTCGGCCTGATCAGCCTC
Source organism: Pseudomonas gingeri (assembly GCF_013386165.1). Taxonomy (GTDB): domain Bacteria; phylum Pseudomonadota; class Gammaproteobacteria; order Pseudomonadales; family Pseudomonadaceae; genus Aquipseudomonas; species Aquipseudomonas gingeri_C. The sequence goes on from NZ_JACAOS010000015.1 coordinate 5,240, forward strand.
AACAGCGGGCAACCCTGGGTGATCGGTTCCTTTGGCGCAAGCTGCGTGCTGCTGTTCGCTTACCCGGAAGGACCGTTCTCCCAGGTGCGCAATGTGATCGGCGGGCACCTGCTGACCTCACTGGTTGGCCTGACCTGCCTGCAGGTCTTCGGCCCGGGCCTGCTGCCCATGGCGTTTGCCGGGGCATTGGCGACGGTCTTGATGGTGGTGACCCGCACCGTGCATCCACCAGCGGGGGGTAACCCGATCATCGTGTTCATGACACAACCCGGCTGGTCATTCCTGCTGGTCCCCACCCTGGGTGGGGCCTGCTGGTTGATGTTGACGGCGTGGCTGTACTGGAAAGGTATTCGGTGGCTTCAGCAATACCAGGTGGCACACATTTAGGCTCTACACTAGGGCGGACCTCGAATCCCTCCAAAGGTAGCGCACAGATGGAACGTCTCACCGCAAAAGACTTTGCCCCTGAACTGCTCGAACTGTACGACTACTACGTCCACGGCAAGATCAACCGCCGGGAATTCCTCGATCGCGCGGCGAAGTTCACCCTCGGTGGCCTCGCCGCCACCAGCCTCCTGGCGGCACTCAGCCCGAACTATGCACTGGCCGAGCAGGTGCCCTTTACCGACCCGGACATCGTCGCCGAATACATCACCTACCCCTCCCCCAAAGGCCACGGGCAGGTGCGTGCCTATCGGGTTCGCCCAGCCAAAGCCACCGGCAAGGTGCCGGCGGTGGTGGTCGTGCATGAAAACCGCGGGCTCAATCCCTATATCGAAGACGTCGCCCGCCGCGTGGCCAAGGCCGGTTTCATCGCCCTGGCCCCGGATGGCCTGTCATCGGTCGGCGGTTACCCCGGCAATGACGACAAGGGCCGCGACCTGCAACTGACGGTCGACCCGGAAAAACTCATGAATGACTTCTTCGCCGCCATCGAATGGCTGATGAAGCACGACAGCACCACCGGCAAGGTCGGGATCACCGGCTTCTGCTATGGCGGCGGGGTGGCCAATGCCGCGGCGGTGGCCTACCCGGAACTGAGCGCGGCCGTGCCTTTCTACGGTCGCCAGCCCAAGGCCGAAGAAGTGGTCAGGATCAAGGCCCCGCTGCTGCTGCACTACGCCGAACTGGACAAGGGCATCACCGACGGATGGCCCGCCTATGAACAAGCCTTGAAAGCCAACGGCAAGATCTATGAAGCCCACATCTATGCCGGGGTCAACCACGGTTTCCACAACGATTCCACACCGAGGTACGACGAAGCCGCCGCCAAGCTGGCCTGGGATCGGACCCTGGGCTGGTTTCGGCGCTATCTGGCCTAGCGCTGAAAGCACGGCTCCCCTTTCAGCAGCCAGCCCTCTCCCGTCGAGTCGCGATAAGCTCTGGGCGAGCGTCCGACCACACGTTTGAAGGCATTGCTGAATGAGCTTTCGGAAGCGTAGCCAAGCGTCTCGGCCAGCTCTCCCAAGGTCTTGCGGGTGCCTCGCAGCATCCGCATGGCCAGGAGCATGCGCCAATGAGTCAAATAGGTGATCGGCGCGACACCCGCCACGGCGCTGAAATACGCGGCAAAGCCGGCACGGGACATGGAGGAGGCTTTCGCCAACGCTTCAAGCCCCCATGTACGTCCGGGCTCACCATGGATCAGGCGCAACGCCGGGGCTAGCCGTCGATCACTGACCGCCCGCAGCCAGCTCGCCGGCGCCGGTTCGTTTTTCGCGAAATGGGCCCGCAAGAGATGAATGAACATCAAGTGAGCCATTTGCATGGAAGCCGTCTCACTGCCGGGCAGGTCATGTTCACGCTCCCTGAACAGCTCGTTCAGCAGCCATTTGAGTGCGGCGCCTTCAGAAGACTTGCCGGAAACGTGAATCAGCGGCGGTAACGCATCCAGCAGCAGACGCCCGTGGTCGGCATCCAGATCAACTTTGCCGCCGATCATGAAAAACTCGTCGCCCTCGCCATGCCTGACCCTGTTTCCCGTTCGACCCTCAAGCACTTGGTCAAAGTGAACGGGGCGAACGCTCACATCACTGGCCAGTACGTGCACACGCGGCACACACAGGAGAAAAACATCCCCTTCCTCGACTCGAACCGCCTCGCCCAGCGCCTCCATCAGCAACCAGCAACTACCACGCTGCACGCCCCAGAACTTGATCAGCGACGAAGGTGGAAACTCGATTGCCCACCGGCCGCCGGTGGTCAGTCCGCCCGAGACGATGGACCGTGCGCTCAACAGCTCCAGGTAGTCGGAAAAAGAGTCCATAACTTTAGACGCTCGCGAATGAAAACAGGATTTATACGCATTCTACGTCCAGATGACTGCTTCTATGCTAGGTCCTCCAACTATTCGAGGATCTGAACATGACTCAGCGCAATTGGTTGATCACCGGCGTGAACTCCGGCTTTGGCCGGGAAATGGCCGAGCAGCTTCTGGATAACGGGGATTGTGTTGCCGGCACGACACGGGATCTCTCGGCCCTGGACGACCTCAAGGCCAAGCATGGGAGCCGGCTCTGGCTGGCCCAGCTGGACGTCACGGACACACCCGGCATTCATCGGGTCGTCACGCAGGCCTTTACGGCACTGGGCCGTATCGATGTGGTGGTGAGTAACGCAGGGTATGGCCTCTTCGGTGCCGCCGAAGAACTGACCGACCCGCAGATCACCCACCAATTGGAAACCAACCTCGTGGGTTCGATTCAATTGGTCAGGGCCGCGCTTCCGTTCCTGAGAGCACAGGGCGGTGGTCGGATCCTTCAATTATCCAGCATGGGCGGCCAGGCGACCTTCCCCGGCGGGTCCCTGTATAGCGCGACGAAATGGGGAATCGAAGGCTTCATTGACTCGCTCAACCAGGAGGTCGGCGTATTTGGCATCGGCTGCACGCTGATCGAACCCGGGGGCGCGCGCACCCGGTTCCGCTACGGCAGTTCCAGGCTCGCGCCGAAAAATGACGCCTATGCTGCATCGCCGGCCAACTACGCCAGAAAGATGATTGAGGAAGGCACCAGCGTGCCGATCGGCGACCCGGCGAAAATGGTCCGGTTGATGATCGACAGTGTCAATCAGCACCCGGCACCCAAGCGCCTGGCGCTGGGCAGCGATTCATTCACGGTGATGCACAAGCAACTCACGGAGCGCCTGGCAGAGCTGGAATCACAAAAGGCTCTGGCCTTTTCAACCGACAGTGCGGCAGACCCAGAGGCGCATTGAAGGCCAGCAACCGCCTATGTCGGAGAAATCGTCGCCAGCAGGCCAATTGCAATGGTCAATATCAGGAATCCACCCAGGAACAGCGCCATTTTGCCCATAAGGCCTCCTACACGATAAGGTCGCGGTACAACGCGGGTTAAGAAATGAGTCTGCGCAGCGGTGCAAATCAGCATCTGATCTGGCAACAGGCCCGAGGCCTCTGCCAAAAGCCGCTGCGTAGCGTCATTGTCGGTGCTGGGCCGATTTCATTACAGATGCAGATCGCGCTGAAAAATACGGATCAGAACAGCGGACCGACCGCCCGCGCCACTTTCAACAACGCCGTTCGCAGGGTGTCCAGGTCCACGGAACCCAACGCCAGGCGAATCGCGTGGGGAACCTGCAGGGACGTGGCAAAAGGCTCGGCGGTGGAGACCGAGATCTGCTCGCGCATCAACGCCATGGCGATCTGGTCGGCCCTGGCGTCTTCCGGCAAGGGCAGCCAGAGAAAATAGGAGGATGGATGCCGAAGGGTGCGCAACCCGCCCAGCAACTCGTCGGCCAGGGCCTGTCGGGCCTGTGCGTCCTTGCGCTTTTGCACCTCCAGCCGGGCGACGGTGCCGTCTTCGATCCAGCCGGTGGCAATCGCCGTCAACACCCCCGGCGTGTTCCAGGTGGTCGCGCGAATGATTCGCTCCAGCGCCGCCACCCTGGCAACGGGTGCCGCGACAAAGCCAACCCGCAACCCGGCGGCGACATTCTTGGACAGGCCGGAAATATACAGCGTCCGCTCCGGCGCCAGCTCGGCCAAGGGCAGCGGTGGGTTTTGCGCCAGGTAGGCGTAGGCCGCATCCTCGATGATCAGCAGATCGTGCTGGCGGGCAATCGCCACCAACTGCTCGCGCTGCTCGACCGGCATCACCCAGCCCATCGGGTTGTGCAGGGTCGGCATGCTGTAGACGGCCCGCACCGGGCGGCTGCGGCAAAGCGCTGCCAGGGCGTCAAGATCCGGCCCCCGCTCGGTGATGGGAATGGGCACGACCTCCAGGTGCAGCGCCTGCGCCAGCACCTTGAACCCCGGATAGGTCAAGGCGTCTGCGGCGATCACATCCCCAGGCTGCAGCAACGCCATCAATGCCACCGTCAAGCCATGCTGGGCGCCGCTGACAATCAGCACCTGCTCGGCCGTCACCCTCAACCCACGCGCCTCGAGGTGACGAGCAACCACCGCCCGCTCGTGCTGACGCCCGGCATGGGGGTGGTAACGCAACAGGGACTCCAGGTCACCGGACAACGCCAACTGACGCAAGGCTGTGCGTAGCTGCTCGGCCTGTCCCGGCGACGACGGATAGTTGAAGTTGAGATCGACCATGCCCAGGGCCACGTCGGGCTGGTCGATGCCCAGGCCGGAAGGCAGGGCTGTCTCCCGGACAAAGGTGCCACGGCCCGTTTCGCCACTGACCAGGCCCATGCTCTCAAGCTCCGCGTAGACCCGGCTGGCGGTGACGAGGGCCAGGCCATGGGTCGCGGCCAATTGACGGTGGGTCGGCAAACGGGCGCCGGGCGGCAAATGCCCCGAGCGGATATCGGCAGCAAAAACGTCAACCAGCGACTTGTACCGGGAACGGGGCATGGGCAGATGTATCCATGACAATATTTTGATTGTATCAATAGTCGATCATAGGATGCGCCTCAAGCAACCCGAACCTTGAGTGTGAAGCGAAAATGCAACGTACCTCGCCCCTGAACACCCCGACCCTGACTCAAAACACCAGCGGCTGGCTCAATGGATTTATCGGTGTATTGATCTTCAGCGGTTCGCTGCCGGCAACGCGGGTGGCGGTCCTGGAGTTCAATCCGGTGTTTCTGACCGTGGCCCGGGCCAGCATCGCCGGCGTGCTCGCCCTGTGCCTGCTGTTGCTGTTCAGGGAAAAGCGCCCGGCCCGCAGCCAACTGCTGTCCCTGGGCGTGGTGGCCATCGGCGTTGTGCTGGGGTTCCCGCTGTTGACGGCGCTGGCGTTGCAGTACGTGACCTCGGCGCACTCGATTGTCTTCCTCGGCCTGCTGCCGCTGGCGACGGCGGTTTTCGGCGTCCTGCGCGGTGGCGAGCGGCCGCGCCCGGTGTTCTGGTTTTTTTCCGTGCTGGGCAGCCTGCTGGTGGTGGGGTTCGCCCTCTCCCAGGGGCTGAGCGCCTCGCCCCGGGGCGATATCCTGATGCTGCTGGCGGTGCTGGTCTGCGGCCTGGGTTATGCCGAAGGGGCGAAACTCTCCAGGACGCTGGGAGGCTGGCAGGTGATTTCCTGGGCGCTGGTCCTGTCGCTGCCGGTGATGCTCGTATTGACCGGGTGCCTGAGCCCCGCTTCATTCACGGGCATCAGCACGCCGGCCTGGTTGAGCCTGGGGTATGTCTCAGTGTTCAGCATGCTGATCGGTTTTGTGTTCTGGTATCGCGGGCTGGCCCAGGGCGGGATTGCCGCCGTGGGCCAGTTGCAGTTGCTACAACCGTTTTTCGGCTTGGCCCTGGCGGCGACGTTACTGCACGAGCAAGTCAGCCTGGGCATGCTGGGGGTCACGGTAGCCGTAATTCTCTGTGTGGCCGGCGCCAGAAAATTCTCAAAATAACCCCCACTCCCTTGTAGGAGCAGACGGTCGACGCAAGCCCTTGCCCAAAGCGTTACACCCAGCGCTTGAACAGCACGCAGGCATTGACTCCACCAAAACCGAAGCCATTGGACAGCGCATACTCCATAGGCAACTGCCGGGCCTGGCCACGAATCAGATCAAGACCTTCGGCGAGCTCATCGGGGTTATCCAGATTGAGCGTCGCCGGCGCCACCTGATCACGCAACGCCAGAATCGTGAAGATCGCCTCGATCCCGCCCGCCGCCCCCAACAGATGCCCGGTGGCGGATTTGGTCGAACTGATGGCCGGACCACCCGCCGTCCCGAACACCGCCTTGATCGCCGCCAACTCGCCCTTGTCGCCCACCGGCGTCGAGGTGGCATGGGCATTCAGATGCTGGACCTGGGACGGTTCGATACCAGCCTGGCGCAATGCCTGCTGCATGGCACGGCGAGCACCGTCGCCATCTTCCGGGCCGGCCGTCATATGGTAGGCGTCGGAACTGGTGCCATAACCCACCAACTCGGCGAGTGGTGTGGCGCCGCGTGCCAAGGCATGTTCCAACTCCTCGATCACCAGCAACCCCGCGCCCTCGCCCATGACAAAACCATCGCGGGCTTGATCGAAGGGCCGGGAAGCAAGCTGCGGCGTCTCGTTATGATCACTCGAAAGCGCCCGCGCCGCCGCAAAGCCCGCCAGGCTGACCCGGTGAATACAGGCTTCCGCGCCACCGCAGACCGCCACATCGATTTCCCCCGCGCGGATCATCCGGGCCGCGTCGCCGATGGCCTGGACCCCGGCGGCACAGGCGGTCACCGGAGCACCCAAGGGCCCCTTGAGACCGTAGCGGATCGAGACGTGACCGGCCGCCATATTGCTGAGAAACGAGGGAATGGTGAACGGCGACAGACGCCGAGGCCCTTTGCTGTCAGTGGTACGCACCGCCTCGGCGATAGCGGGAAAGCCACCGACCCCGGACGCAATGATGGTTGCCGTGCGCTCCTGCGCCTCGGCGGAGTCGGGAGCCCAACCGGCCTGGGCCAGGGCCTCATCCGCCGCCGCCAGGGCGAACAGGATGAAGCGGTCCATTTTGCGCTGCTCCTTGGCGGCCAGCAGTTGATCGGGGTCGAAGCCGGCTTCCGGATCCTGGGTACGGTCCTGGACCTGACCACCAATGCTGATCGACAGGTCGCCGATCAACTCCGTCGGCAAGGCCCGAATGCCCGACTGTCCGGCCAGCAGGCGCTGCCAGACCTGTTCGACGCCGCAGCCCAGCGGGGTCAGCGCGCCCATGCCCGTAACGACGATGCGTTTGCTCATGATGATCCAGCTCCTTCAGGTGATTGAGTGAAGCAATGGCTTATGGACGCTACTATCATCATGAAAGTAACATGCCCACCTCACAAATATCCGAACACCCGACAGGAGCCTCCATGCAACGCAAAACCCTGAGCCAGGCCGAATGCCCGGTTGCCCGCAGCCTTGAGCGGGTTGGCGAGTGGTGGAATATCTTGATCATGCGCGACGCGCTGCATGGCCTGAAACGCTTCGACGAATTCTCCCGCAGCCTGGAGATTGCCCCGAACATGCTGACCCGGCGTCTGAATGCGCTGGTGGACGCCGGCCTGCTCGAACGCCAACCCTACAGCCAGCGCCCGCTGCGCCATGAATATGTGCCGACCGCCAAGGGCGAGGATTTTCGCGTGGTGCTCCTGGCCTTTGTGGAATGGGGCAATCGTCACTACGCGCCGGAAGGAGAAAGTGTGCAGATCGTCGAACGCGAGAGCGGACGTCCCCTGCAATTGATGATGGCGGATCTTGTCGATGGCCGTTCGGTGCCGTTGAGCCGGAGCACGGTGCAGGCAGGGCCCGCAGCCAGTGAACAGATGCGCCAGCGGCTCGCAACCGGCAAGGCCTGAGACAGCGATACGAGCCCTTCGCAAGGAATCTTGAAGTCCCTGTTTTTCAACGCTTAAACATCATCAGGATATGGCCACACCCATTTGATTACGCATACCATACTGTGACTTGAACACTTCAGATATTGCCCATGATCAAAGCCAGTCTGCGTAGTCACCTGACCTTATGGTTTGCCGGTTTGTCATTACTGACGTTGGTGAGCGTAGGCTTTTATGTCGGCCATATCGCCACCGAGCAGATGAAACAGGCGAGCGGCAATGCCCTGTTGAGCACCGCCAGGTCAGCAGCGGCGCTGCTGGGTTCGCAACTGAGTGAACGTCAGTTGGAAGTTTCCTTGCTCAGTCGATCGCCACTCTTCAGGCGTGGCGACCTGGACGATCCGAACATCCTGATGGCGATGGAACTGCGCGCCCAATCCCGCGCCGAGTACGCCTGGATGGGGGTGGCTGACGTCAGCGGGCGTGTACGGCAATCGGTGAATAACCTGCTGGTCAACCAGTCGGTAAAGGCACGCCCCTGGTTCCAGGAAGGATTACAGCGTAACTACACCGGCGATCCACACGAGGCGGTCCTGCTGGCCAAGTTGCTACCCCGCTCCGCCAACGGCGAGCCTTCTCGATTCATTGATTTCGCGGCCCCCATCCGCAATGCCGAAGGCCAGGTCATCGGGGTGTTGGGCGCGCACGCCCATTGGAGCTGGGTGACGCACGTTGTCGAATCGGCCGTGATGAAGGAACTGACACCGGAGATGGAGGCACTGATCGTCGACACCGACGGCAAAATCCTCTACCCGGAACCACTCGCCGGAGAACAGCTGTCCAACCTGCCGACGGCGCAGGACAACCTCCCCGACGCACCGGTCTGGACAGTGGGCAAGGGTTATGTGACCAGCGCGGTCAGGGTACCGACCCCGTCGAACTCAGGACTGGCCTGGTACATCGCGGTTCGCCAGCCACTGGATATCGCTCTTCAACCCGCGCGCATCCTGCTCTACAAGTTGTTGCTGCTGGGGGTTCTTGCCGCTGTCGCATTCGGTTTCGTCGCCTATTACCTGGCGCTGTACCTCAGCCGTCCGATCGAGCAACTGGCCGAATCGGCCAAGCGGGTGCAGAACCAACAGCCCGGCGCGAGCTTCCCCCAGGAGCATTTTGTCCTGGAAATTGCCCAGCTCGGGCGCTCCATTCAAGGCATGACCCAATCGTTACTCGGCAAGGAGCACGAACTGCAGCAAGCCAATACGTCGCTTGAAGCCACCGTCGCCCAACGCACTGCCGCCCTCACCCAGGCCAATGCCGATTTATTGAAAATGGCCACCCATGACGCACTGACCGGCGTTTACAACCGTCGGCGCTTCGATGAAAAACTGGCCGAGTGCAACCTGCTGTTCCGTCGCACGGAACGTCCGTTTGCCCTGTTGCTGGTGGATGTCGATCACTTCAAACGGGTCAACGACAGCCATGGCCACGCCATCGGCGATCAGGTGCTGCAGCAGTTGGCCCGGCTTATTCAGGAGAGCATCCGCGCCACGGACTTCGTCGCCCGCTACGGTGGCGAGGAGTTTGCGGTGCTGTTACCCGAGGTCGAGGAGCCGAATAGCCCCGAGGCCGTTGCCGAGAAGATCCGCGCCACCGTTGCCAAGGCGGACTTTGCCAGTGTCGGACAGGTCACCATCAGTATCGGTATTGGTTTGGCTGAGTCATCGGACAGCGAGACGATGGCGCTGATCAAACGCTCCGATCAACAGCTCTACCAGGCAAAGTCCCTGGGAAGAAATCGGGTGGCCTGATTGTTCGGCAAGACAGCTTGCCCGGGACTCGTATCAATCGCTGTTTGAGCAATGCTACGAGAAGAAAAATGGCAGGGGCGGCTGGATTTGAACCAACGCATGGCAGGATCAAAACCTGCTGCCTTACCGCTTGGCGACGCCCCTGTATCTGTTGCGACGAGTGCCTGGCACCCGCTTGTTGACGTTGCAGCTGACGAACCTGAAAAGGTTCACTGCAAGAACGGACGGAAATTTATCAACTTTCGCGCCGTCTGGGAAGCCCCAAGGCATACAAATTTCTTTGAAAACAGCTACTTATTCCTGAGCGTGGCCCGGCACCGGCCGTTTCAGCTTTCTGAATGCCTGCGGCTCCCATACCCGCATGGCCAGCAGGAGCGCCGTGCCGCGCTTCTCGGACAAGGGAGCACTCAAGGATTCGGCGTGAAGATCCGCCAGTTTGCGACGTAATCGGTGCATTTCAACCTGCAACTGGGCATAGGCAGGCTGGGTTAACATGCCATGGGCAAAGTCCAGGGTTTCGTCAGGCGCGCCAAACCGACTGCCCATGAAATCGGGCAACCCCTGCTGCACAAAGAACTGCCGAATCGGACCGTCCGGCAGCCAGTCAAAGTCTCGCGCCACCAGCAGCCTGATGCGGTTGCCTGGCTTCAGGTCCACCAGTCCCATCCGTTCCAACACCAGCAGGTGCTTGATGCACTCGGCTTTCGACAGGCGATAGGCCGACACCATGTCTTCCAGCGACCAGTGATTCAGCGCACACACGACCACCAGCAACAACTTCTCATTCGAGACAAGCTGCGCCTCCTGCTCACGCGTCAGCATTTGCAGGCGCGGCGCCGACGACTCGGCCTCCTGAAGCAATTGCGCCATCGTCAGCCCCAGCAGATCACAGAACTGGGCGAGGCGTTCGACCGTCAGCCGCCCACTGGCCAGCAGGCGCTTCACGCTGGGCTCTGAAAGGTCCAGGGCTTGTGCAACGTCGCGATAGGTCATTCCCGCTGACTTGAGGCGCTGCTTGATTGTCGCGATGAGCTGGGTAATGGCGGCCATAAAGTATTGGAATCCGATACTGAAGGTATCAGCATAAGGAAATAAAAAGGATAAAGGTGTGAAAGATGCACCCTCCTCCCATACTGGCCCTTCACAAGAACAGGGAGACCAGCATGTCCATAAACAGTGGGATGAACAGCGTCATACGTTCGCAGGGCGCGCACAAAAACTCACGTGTCGCATTGCCAGTGGCTGGGCCAACGGTTGGCGATGTACAAGTCGGCGACCTGGTTTTCATCCGCGTCACCGCCCGTCCCTTCCTAGAAGTCTCCAACGCCACGAACTCATGGACCAACCACGTGGGCGTCGTCGTCGACAACCGTGATGATGACCCCCTGATTGCCGAGAGCACCTTTCCTTTTGCCCGAACCACGCCGATGACCCGCTTCCTGGAACGTTCCGAGCACGGACGCTGTGCAGTCGCGAGACTGACCACGCCGCTCGACGACCGGCATCGCAGCCTGCTGGCGGCTGCGGCGGATCGCCGGATGGGGACCTTCTACGACACCGGTTTCAACATCAGCTCGCGGCGCCAGTTCTGTTCTCGTTTTGTTCGTGAAGTCATCCAGGAAGCGACAGACATTCAGCTCGGCGACGTAGAGACCTTCGCCACGTTACTGCAAGACAATCCCGATCCGAAGCTCGCGTTCTGGCGCGTCTGGTATTTCGGCAGGATTCCCTGGCAGCGACGCACCGTCACGCCGGCGAGCGTGCTGAGAAGTCCGCATTTGCGCGTTATTTTTGACGTATAAGAAAAATACCCAGGCAACAAGGCAACTTCTACTGCACGGAATGGACAAGACAATATGCTTCGCTTCATCTTGATCACCCTCTGTGCGTTAGTGCTTCCAGGATGTGTTGACGTTACTGCGGTATCAGGAGAACGCGGTGAAACTCCATACCTGGAATCCAAAGCCAAGATTCAAGAAACAATGGGAGCGCCTTACCGCATAGCGCGAGGTGAAGATGGCAAAGAGTCCTGACATTACCGCAATGGTCTGAAGTGGAGAGGCATCGTTGTTTTCCTAGGTGCTCAGTCTCGAAGAGTCATGGTGCACGGGACCAGACACTCAACCATCCCGGGTTCCAGACTCACCCATAAAGTCCCGAATCACCCGGCCGAGAATACCAATCCCCTCATGAATCGCCTGCGTCGTCAGGCCCGCATACCCCAAGATGAGTCCCGCAGGTCTCTCGTACGCTGTCGACGCCTGGTCGGCAAACAGCGGCGAGAGCGGATAAACACCGACCCCACGCTCAAGCGACGCTGCCTGCAGCCGGTGCTCATCCTGAGCACGAAGTGCCGGCATCAGAAACACGCCATGCAGACCCGCAGCCATGCCAACCAGTTGCCCGCATCCCTCCAGATACAACTCAACGGCCTCCAGCAGCGCTCGTCGCCGCCGCTCGTTCTCCCGACGCAGGCGGCGCACGTGGCGCTCATAGGTGCCACTTTCGATCAACGAAGCGAGCACGTTTTGCTCCCAGCGCGCGGAGTGACGATCCGTCAGTCGCTTGGCCTCTCGGAAAACCTCGATCAGCTCCGACGGAAGCACCAGATACCCCAGCCTGAGTTGCGGCGAAAGCGCCTTGGAGAAGGTTCCGACGTAGATCACGCGGGCCTCGGCATCCATCGATTGCAGGGCGTCAATGGGACGCTGACCATAACGAAACTCGCCGCCGTAATCATCCTCGATGATCCAGGCGCGATGCCGACTCGCCCATCTCAGCAGTTCCAGGCGACGAGCGATGGGGAGCACTGCGCCCATGGGAAACTGGTGCGACGGCGTCACATAGGCCAACCGCACGCGATCATCGTCCGGTAGCACGCGGGTATCCAATCCAGAGACGTCGACAGGTATGGGCAACGCCGTCGCGCCCGTGGCCTCGAAGCAATACCTGGCCATGCGGTAGCCCGGCTCCTCGAAGACGAAGGCATCCCCCGGATTCAACAGAAGCCGGGCACACAGATCAAGTCCTTGCTGTGAGCCATGCACGACGAGAATCTGTTCCACATCGCACACCAGGCCTCGTGCGCGTCGCAGATAACCCTGTAGCGCGCCGCGCAGGCCCTCCTCCCCTTCGGGCTGGCCGTAATAGAGATTTGGCTGACGCTTGACCAACTCGGCGCGATAGGCACGCTGCCAACCCAGCGCCGGAAAATCCCTCGAAGCGACCGAGCCGTACTTGAAATCGATGCGGGCCAGCGCAGACGCCACGCTGTAGGGTTTCAGACTGGCAACACGCTGCCCGTAAAGGGAAAGCGCAGGCGGCAGTGGTTCGCGCAGCGCCAGGTCCGCCTTGACCTGCCCGGGCTGGACACTCCCTACGCTCGCGACCCTCGCGGCCTTTCCCGCCGCAGTCACGACAAAACCCTCGGCGGCCAGTTGCTCGTAGGCCGCAGTCACAGTGGTACGTGACACACCGAGTTCAGTGGCCATGACCCGCGTCGACACCAGCTTCGCGCCTGCCGCAAGCGTGCCATCTTCTATCTGCGCGCGCAGCTTGGCGTAGAGCCGACGTTCCGTACCTCGGGTGGACGGATTCGAGCGGGTTGAAAACTGGTCCATGGAAAAACCTCAAAACTGGCACTTTTTATTGTGCAGGTCATGATCGAGATTATGGGCTCTCCCCCATCCGAAATGAACGCCCCATGTATATTCCCGAACACTTTGCAGAGCGCCGCCCCGAACAACTGCACAGAATCATCCGTGACCATCCCCTGGGTATTCTCGTGACGCTGGGGGAAACCGGCATGGACACAGACCACATCCCCTTTGACTTTGACCCTCACCAAGGCGCCCACGGACTACTGACCGCCCACGTGGCTCGTGCAAACCCGGTGTGGCAGCGCAACCCCGACGGCAAGCCGGTCATGGTCATTTTCCGCGGCGCAGATGCCTACGTCTCGCCCAACGGCTATGCATCCAAACACGAAACGCACCGCCAGGTTCCTACGTGGAATTACGAAGTGGTACAGGTGCATGGCGTCATGCGCGTGATGCAGGAAGAAAAACTCCTGCGCCGCACGCTGGCACTGCTGACGCGCCACCACGAATCCAGTGAAAGCAGGCCCTGGAGGATGGGCGATGCACCGCGGGAATATCTGGATGAAATGGTGTCGAAAATCGTCGGCATCGAAATCGAACTTCAACGCCTCGAATGCAAACGCAAGCTCAACCAGAACAAGGAAACACGCGACCGCCTGTCCGCGATCTCGCACCTTCGCGAACGTGGTCACGAGGCCCTTGCATCAGTCATGCAAGAGCCCTTTGGGCTATGACGACTGCCGCCATTTCCGCCCCTTACCTCGCCTCACGGCGGAAGTTTTCTCAAATCATCCGGCAGAAGGAGACAACACCTTGGAACTGACTACCACCACACTCCTTGTCACCTTCGCCGGAGTGTTCCTGATCTGCTTCATGAAGGGCGCGTTCGGTGGTGGCTTTGCCATTGTCGGCATCCCGCTCCTGTCGCTGGTAATGGACCCGATCACCGCCGGCGGCCTGCTTGCGCCCTTGTTTATCGCAATGGACTTGTTCGGCCTGCGCTACTGGAAGCCATCCACCTGGTCAAAGCCGGACCTTAACCTGCTGGTGCCCGGCCTTGTCGTCGGAATCGGCGTCGGCTATCTGCTCTTCCGCATCATGGACCACCGTGCGATCGGCATTGTGATGGCCGTGGTGACGCTGATTTTTGTCGGCCTCTGGTTCAAGGCCGGCGGGGAAGTCAGGGTACAGCCGCGCTCGTCGCCCAAGGCGGTGGTTGCAGGACTCACATCAGGCATCACGACCATGGTCGCGCACTCAGGCGGTCCACCCCTGGCGATCTATCTGCTGCCGCTCGGCCTGAGCAAGCAAGTCTATGCCGGCACGACCAGCATGTTCTTTACCGTGGGCAACCTGCTCAAGGCCGTGCCCTGGCTGATCCTCGCCAGACCCACAGGCAACGTGTTGAGCCTGACATTGATCTGCCTGCTCGCCGTTCCCAGTGGGGTATGGCTTGGCTGGCGACTGCACGCAAGACTGGACCAGCGCCAGATGTATCGCGCCTGCTACGGCCTGCTGGTCGTCACCGCCATGAAGCTGCTATGGGATGGCGTCTACGGCTATATCAGCTGAAATCTGGCTGGGGAAAAGGGGCAGTCAGCGGGACTGCACACTGGGATTTGCCAGGAAATCCCAGTCAAGAGAATAGGGAACTGTCCTGCCTGGTTGAAAAAACAGCCAGACGATTGGACTTGTCTGCGAAGTTTTTTGTGGCCTCAAGGGCCTCTTCGCGGGCAGGTCTGAATACCAGTCAGTTAAGAACAATCTCAAGCCTGGCTGAAATTTGTGGCGAGCGGGCTTGCCCGCGCTGGGCTGCGAAGCGGCCCTGAAACCGGTGATTGCGGTGTGTCAGGTAGAACACGATGATCGGTTTTACGGCTGCTACGCAGCCGAGCGCGGGCAAGCCCGCTCGCCACAAAATCGCGCTCGACCTCAAGCGGCCTTAACTGATGGGGATATTAGGGCAAGCCCTGCTGACAAGGTCCGTGTCGGGACACAATCCTGCGTGCGGCACAAAGCGCCTGTAGAGGCCGGATTTATTGCCGTTACCCAACTTTGTACGGTACAGCTGCGTGACAAGTATCAGGTACAGCGTCCGGCGATCTGGCGCTGGGCCAATACTTGTCGCTATTGTCTAATTCCCCCGCCTCTCGATTCTGGAGCCCGCCATGAACCTGTCGACCCTGATCCTTTTTCTCCCGGCATGCTTCGCCCTGAACATGGCCCCCGGTCCGAACAACCTGCTCTCAGTCAGCAACTCGACGCGCTACGGCTTTCGCACCTCGTGCCTGGCAGGCCTGGGCCGCTTGGTAGCCTTTGCCGGCATGATCGCCCTGGCCTCGGCGGGCCTGGCGGTGGTACTACAAACCTCGGAACTGCTGTTCTACGGCATCAAGATCCTCGGCGCGGCCTATCTGATCTACCTCGCCATCCAACTCTGGCGCGCCAATCCCGAGGCCGGCACCCGCGCCCAAGGCGCCCCCGCCAGCCTGCGCGCCCTCGCCCGCCAGGAGTTTCTGGTGGCCGCCGGCAATCCAGATGATGGGGAATATAAATATTAGTCGCTAGCCATAAAGGACTAGCTTCGAGGAAGCTTCTACAAGCCTTTCAAAGCAAATCCGATAATGGCAGTATGTGGCTAGAGAAATTTTTAGGGACGGATGAATGATGGTAGATTTCGATAGGGCTATTGCTGTAGCAAGGGAACAGGTTGAGAGGTTGGTTCCAGGCGCAAAAGATATTACCCTTGAAGGGGTCTTAATTTCATCAGATAACAAGCTTTATGAAGTTACGTACAGCTACAATCTTGAAAGAATTCCTAACATCTCCAGATCACCCAAAGGTCTAACCAACATAGATGTACTAGCCAACCTAGTTGGAAAAAGAAGAGAGTACAAAGTGTTTCTTGTTGACTTTCAAAGCGGTCAATTCAGGGGCTTTAAACGATACAAGGAGGATTAATAATTTGGCTAGCCGAAAGCTAATCATAGACACCAATCTTTTTTTACTTTTGGTTATTGGCTCGATTGAAGAAAGAAGACACATTAAAAACTCCAATCGACTGAATAGCTATACATCCGATGATTTTGATGTACTTCTAGAAGTAATGAAAGCCCACAGTGAAATCTGCTTGACTCCGTACATAGCAGCCGAGGTTTCGAATTTAATTGATTTGAATGGAGATGCAAAACATAAAGCTTTCGACTTCGCAAAATATTATTTCTCAACATTTACTCAGATTAAAACCAACTTGAGAGTCGATACCGGCCTGAATGATTTCCTTCTGTATGGTCTTACTGATTGTTCACTAGCCTCGCTTTGCTCCGAATATAATATTGTAACCAATGACAATAAATTGCTACCGGCATTGTTCGCAGTGTCGCATGATAATGTTATTCCTTTTGAAGCTGCTAGGGCAGCTTACGGAAAATGATATTTTTCCGGTTTAGGCATGATTGGCGCTTGGGAAGAGGGTATATCTGTGGGTCGAAATTGGCTATTCAACTGTGGGGAAATCAAGCTAGGCACCAGCAAACCGGACGAATATCAATATAAACTCTCTCGACAACCCGCCTTCGGCCACTAAGAGAACTCAAGTGATGATGGGGTAAGCGATACCGTCAGGCTGGATGCAGACATGTTCGCGATGACACAGATAGCTGGGGTTACATCTTTCAGTTCAACGCCTTTAGTAGGAAGCCTATGAAGCTACCAAGATACGGATGAGTTTGCGAAAACAGTTGGGGATATCGCTCACAATCGATCATTCAGTCGCGACGAAAAAAAAACCTGGATATCTGGGCGAGTTTCCAGAGCAAAGGTCATCACAGCCAGTGCTTGGCCAAGAAGAGCGTCGTTTCTTTCAGAGCCCTCAACGAAATCCGCATGACCAGCCCCGCCATCTTGATACTTCGCGCCGTGTACGAGATTATTTCTCACTCGGCGAATCGCAAGAAAGAGATCAGCCGTACTATCCACTGCCCCCATATCTTTCCATCCAAGCATTCCATTGGCGAGCTTCACCTGTTTTTTGGGCGGATTGCCAACTAAAGCAGGAGCAATTCCTTGGGCAACGACATTGTTTAGGAACCCCGGGCCTAGGTCTCGGGAGAATCCGTCCCAGTCGGGAGCTACCCCATCGTCGTTGCCAATTGCATACGTTCCAGACCTCTTCAGCGCGCACTCGAATCTAGAGAAAACGACGAAGAAATCCATAGCCAGCTTCGGCAGCTCCGCCTCAAGTGCCTCTTCAATCAAGCTCATATTTCCCCCAGGATGCGACCTAATTGAGATTGAGCAACTAAGCTCGCTGCTACCAATTCTTGATCGTATATCCACAAGCCTTAAGCTCTTTGACGATCTCTTTTTGCCACGCCCCGGCCTGGTCCAGAGGTACATAGACCACACCACTGATGTCGTTCGGTGTCTCAATTTTGCCTTTGACTAAGGCGCATACGTTTTCCCTGCCGAGCTTAGCCATCAGATAACCATGCTCAAAAACGACATTCTGCCGAGCTCGGTCCTTCGGGTTTTCTTTCTGCTCGTGATATCCCCGCCCCTGATCGCAGGGCGTGTACAGCACCAGAGCAAAGTCCGCTTCGTTGGTATAACGCTCAATCTTTTCGATGATCGTCAGACCAGCGTTGGCCTGTTCATGCAGGATTATTGCCTCTAAACCGAGATTGTCGATGAACCGACTTACCTCGTACTTAGCAAGGTCATCCCTCCCATGCACGATGAACACCTTTCGTTTGTTCCTTGCGACGACCGGGACTGACGATGACCATGTGGTTGCGTGCACGGGCTTCGCGGCTTGTACCGGAGGAAAGCCTTCGTACCCTGACAGATTCAGCGAATCTAGTAAGGGAGTGAACTGTTCAGACAGATAGGTTCTGCGCTCAGCATAGGTTGGGAATTTTTGCTTGATCCAGGTCCAAAACGAATCCAAGCTTCCGTGCTGTTTAACAAACGACGGAAGTCGATGCCCAATTTCTGAGTCAGTTAAGAGCTGATGCCTCAGTTGGAGATAATCTGTTGGGTCCGCCGCATTCCCAGTAGCACGTGCGGACAGAAGGTTTTGCAAATAGACAACCTTGTCGAAGTGGCTCTCCAAAAATTTTATACTCATCAAACAGATTCCGTTCTCGCGATTAAGTGACAAGACTGTTGGGTGGAACGAACGCACCAAAAGTTACCAATTTGCCACAACCCTGTCCACCTGATCGGCAATGACATCAGCTTCGGCGTCAAAAGCGGCCACCGAAGTCTAGGCACAAAAGAGTTAGTAGTGAGGTCATGCTGGGCACCAGCACCCCTAACAACTCAGCCTTGCCCCGGCTAATCCCGGCCATCAAAGCGAATAAACTGACAGCTCGTCGGCACGAATCGAAATTTCTTACGCACGCAACCACTGTATGCACAAACAGAAATCTTGAATACCTAACCTCATGATCACCCCCGATCCAAATCCGAGTGGCTAAACCACTGGCGCAAGCTCCTGGACGATCACGAATTTCGGATGCTCTGTCCGGAGGCGCACCGTAACACCTGTCTAACCCTCAGTAAGGAAATGCTCAAGGCGCAGATCATCAACCTGGACCAGCGGCTGGAAATGGACGAACTTGCCAACGCCGCGTAATGGCATGCCGTCGAGACCCTCATTGATTCTAAGCCTAACTTTCTGCCCCGGGGTCCTATGACGTTGTGCCCACGCAAGGAGGCCCATCCATTGGCAAGCTCATCAGCAGGATTTATTACCCGGCTGCAGTCTCCGACTCCCATGGACAGTGGGCAGCTCAAGTGGTCGACGCGAAGGAAGGGCGTCGGCTGGTGTTTCGCATCAGCGCCGATGTATGGGCAATGGACGGACTGACGCTTACGAAGCCTGACGGCAGCACCTATGACTTAGTGCTGACTGGCAAGCGCATCCAAGGAAAGGGATACTCGATTATAGGTGATCCGGGCACCTATCGAGCGCTTGCCGAGATCGCCCAGATAGCTCTGGAAAATCATGACTTCAGTGCCTACCAACGAGCACGCCCACTACTGACTGCAGCCGCGTTCACAAAATGCATATCATGCACGGACCACTTTGCGCTACGCGAATAATGTCCAATGTGCCGTGGACAAGGCTTTGTCGCAAAAAACCACGCAGGAGCTACAGTTAACATTCCAAATAAATGTTAAAGGAGTGACATAAATGGCGATAGACATTTTCAATAGCAAAACAGCCCCAGAAAAACAACACCTCATTTATAAGATGCTCATGGAGGATAGATTTAAGCCCGAGCAAGAAGTTCTTAAACACTGGGCTGATGGTTTTGAAGATCGCGATGGGAAATTCATAATCGAATTTCAAACAACCTTCGAATCATCATTTTGGGAGCTGTATTTGTACGCTGTGCTAAAAGAGCTAGGCTGCACAACTGACATGCAGTACCACACACCTGACTTTGTAGTAGAGGGTCCTTTTCCATTTGGGCTTGAAGCAGCCATTGCAAGACCAGAAGAAAAAACTGGAAAACCCGCTTTTGGGTACTCCCGAGAAGATCTACCTGATGACTTTACAGATTTCAATATCCAATCAACCTTGAGGATTTGCAATAGTTTCGATTCAAAGATAAAGCGATACCGAAACTACTATTCCAACCTCCCACACATGCAGCACAGACCATACATCATAGCAATTGCATCCTTTGATCGGCCCGCCGCCCATCTAGCGTCTACGCGACCAATACTAGCAGCGCTATACGGTCTCTATCATGACGAGGCCGCAACAAATATAAATGACGAGAGCGTAGTAAGTTACAACGTATACAGCGCACCGAAAACTGAAAAAACAAATATTCCTGTCGGGTTATTTTGTGACAACTCTTACCCTGAAGTATCTGCCGTTATTTATAGCTGTCTAGCCACCTGGGGAAAAGTCCGGGCTCTAGCCGACAACCCAGACGCCCAAACAACCTACACAACCTTTCATCCAAACGAGAACAGCATAACACCCACAATCAAAAGAACACTAAAAATCAACTATACCGAACACCTAATGGACGGACTTTTTATTCTTCACAACCCATATGCAACGAACCCCATACCCAAGGGGGTACTATCCCACCCAAGAGTATGCGAAATTAACGTTGCGCCAGACGGAGAACTACTAATTGATTCCCCAGAAGATTTTTTGCTAATAAGAATGCTGAATTCTTCCTATACCAAAAAGACCAAAGAATAGCCCCATTCATCCTGACAAACACCATCGTTTAAATATTATTAATTCCATTCTCTAAAACAAGAGCCCGTCCAAGCCGGAGGGCTCCCAGTTCATAATCACCAGCTCACCCGTCACCTCGGCCTTTCCCTGCCGCTGATTCGTCGTGGTGTACCGAATATCCAGCGTCTCGAAGTGAAGGCCCTCGAACACACGCCGAATGTCCGGGTGATCGTTAATGCTGACCATGACCTTGCCCTTACAGCGCCGCATGAAGTCGGCCATGCGCTCATAGTTCTCGAATGGGAAGTCGACACCATAGCCGGCGGTCTGCCAGTAAGGTGGGTCCATGTAGTGGAACGTATGCGCACGGTCGTATCGATCGGCGCAGTCAAGCCAGGGTAGATTTTCGACGTAGGTACCGGACAGGCGCTGCCAGGCGGCCGAGAGGTTTTCCTCGATACGCAGCAGGTTGATAGCCGGGCCAGTGGTTGCGGTGCCAAACGTCTGCCCTGTGACCTTGCCGGCGAAGGCATGGTGCTGCAGGTAGAAGAATCGGGCGGCACGCTGAATGTCGGTGAGAGTTTCGGGGCGGGTCATCTTCTGCCACTCGAACACCTGGCGAGAACTGAGCGCCCATTTGAACTGGCGTACGAATTCTTCGAGGTGGTTCTGCACGACGCGATACAGCGTCACCAGGTCGCCGTTGATGTCGTTGAGGACTTCAACCGGCGCCGCCTGGGGGCGCATGAAGTAGAGCGCGGCACCGCCGGCAAAGACTTCGACGTAACACTCGTGGGGTGGGAAGAGAGGGATAAGGCGGTCGGCCAGGCGGCGTTTGCCGCCCATCCAAGGAATGATGGGTGTAGACATTATAAGCAAGACCTTTACTGTATGGATAAACAGGTGCTAGGCTCGCTCCGCTTTGTGCACGAAGCAGGAGCCTTGGCTGGACTTGCAGGGACAATCTGCGAGGACGGCGGCCGCCCTGGATGTTGACGCATCCAGGGCAGCCGCTTCTTTTACTTCGGTGTAGAGACTTCTTTTGCGTAGGCTTGGCACGCTGCCAATGCGATCAATCCCTGATCGCCGTCGCCGGTGATCCCGACAATTCGTTGAGCATGCGCTGGGTCAAGTCGGGCACGTACGCTTCCATGAACCATGCCGCCGGCGGCGGCGGTGGTTGGCACTGCGCGGCAACTGGCTGGATCCGTGGTGTCGAGTAGGACTGACAGCCGCAGATCAGAAGTAGCAAGGCGATCACGCAGGAGTGCCTGAGCTTTTTGTGCATCGGTCAGTTCCTTGTGGTGGGTTTGTTCGGCAGCCGATAGGCGCAGCTCCAGGGCTTGGCGCGCCTCTCGATCCGCCAGCAATCGTGCGTTGGCAGCACGGGTGATGACGTCCAGGTCGGACTGGTGCAGGTTGCGCAGACCGGACAGTTGCAGTTCATAGCTGTTGGACTGCCATATCCAAGCCACCGATGCGCTGCCCAACATCATCAACAGAACCACCAGCAGCTCAATGGTCAGCTTCCAGGCAGCGGGACTCACAACAGCGCCCTGCGCACACCTTCCACCAATACCGCGTCCGGATAAGCAAACCCGGCGTTCTCATGATGGATGATCGCCTTGACGAACCCCTGCATTACCGCAGGCCTGGTCAGATCAATCTCGGCACCAGGCTTGGTCGAGGTATTCGCTTCGACGGCCCGCACATAGGCGGCGGTGTCGTTCTCAGTAGAAGGAGCCCACCGGCTGATGATGCCCTTCACCGTCTTGAGGCCATGTTTGCGCTGGTAGGTTAGCAGCACCTTGCCCAGCGCACGGATACCGTTCTCTGCCGCGTCGAAGCGGGCAAACCGCTTCTCGATAGCTGGGTCGGGCTTGAGCTGCCCCTGCCAGTCGTTGGACGGGCTGTAGTCGATGTTTCCGGGATTTCGGTTGCGTACTCCACGCGTTTCGAGTGCGGTCATACATTTCTCCAGACGAAAAAAAACCGCTGAATAGCGGCTGGGTGGGTTGGCACGGGATAGCGGTAATTCAGAGATCCAAAACTTTGACTTCCTTGTCCTTCTTCTTTTTCTTGCCCTTGGCTTTGGCCTTGCCCTTCTTGCCGCCGTTGCATTCGACGGCGGTCGACCAGCCGGATTGGGTGAAGACCTGCTCGACCGAGTCGACCAGGAACTCGCCATCCAGGCCCTCCTTGAAGTCTCGAGCGTTGATCTGTCGCTCAGCGAACAGGTCTGTGCGGCCGGGCATTTCCAATCGCACGCCGGCAGTCGAGCGGTTGAAGGCCGCGAGCCGGGCCTTTGCCGCTGCTTCAGCTGCGGACTTGTTGGGATGGATGTGCCGGTCGGTATGGACCGAGGGCAGGCCATCCGGGGCGTCGTCGTTGCTCAGGGTCAAGGTGGCCAGCTCGCCGTCTTTCTTTTTCTTGTACTTGGTGCTGACCGCTTTCTGGGTTTTGTGATCGCCGATACGGAACTGCCAGCGGCTCACATCGCTCCGACGGATCGTGAGTGCCGGCAGATTCTTGCCACTGGCGGTCAGACCACTCTGGCGAGGCAGGACCAGCAGCTTGCCGTCCGCGATCTTGGCCGTGCAATCGTGGTCTTTCGCAAGCCGGGTGATGAAGTTGAAGTCCGACTCGTTCAACTGATCGGCACGGGGCACGACTTTGCTGACCGGACACTCGGGCTTCCAACCATTGCGAGCCGCGACGTCGGCGACGATGCGCGAGAGCGGGACATCTTCCCAACTACCGCTACGGGTGGTTTTGCCGCTGCCGCGCAGGTCACTGGCCCGACCACGAATGACCATCGTAGACGGCGGCCCAGACGACTCGACCTCATCGACGGTGTAACGTCCCAAGCGCGTCAAGGTCGAACCAGCGTAACCCAGGTAGACCTCGATCTTGGCCCCGCGCTTGGGTAGCGCAACAGCACCGTCTCGGTCATCAATGCGCAACTCGAACTCATCCGACTCCATGCCTGATTTGTCCAGGGTGCGCAATAACAGCAGTCGGTCATTGATCAGCGCCGAGATGTCGGCACCGTCAGCGACGATTCGGAAAGCTGGTTTCACAGTGATGAACTCCAAAAACGACGAAGCCCCGCATTTAGCGGGGCCTCAGGTGATGACAGAAATATTAGCGAGCGGCTTCAGCCCGCTGGCAAAAGATACGAACGTTGGTCGCATTACTGCCTGTAGCGCAATACTCAAGCGCTGCCTCCAGGCCGAACCTGCGGAAGGAAATATCTCGAGGCAGGTTTCCCGCATCCCAGAAGACCCATTTCGACCAATCGAGGGTTTGCAGGTCGCTCCAGTTATAGGTCAGGTAAAGGCCGTTTGAGTACGTCGTAGGACCGCCTGGCGTCGAAACAGGGATCTGCGCCTGAATAACGACAACAGATACCCCTTCAGGACGAGCCTCATGGATCGCAGTCAACGCATTCTGTGCAGACATAAGCACCCGCTTGGTCCAACCCTCACCATCGTGACTATCCCTCGGCCGATAAACGATGGTGAGCGCATCACCACCATCCCTGACCTCGACAAGTTCACGATCCGAGCGTTTGATTCGATGCTCCAGCAGTATCGAGGCTTTCTGCGCGGCCGTTGCACTGGCAGGATAATCCGGCTCACTCGGACCTCGGTCACTAATGTCCTTATATGCCCCGACTGCTAAACCGGCCGCCGCCAGTCCCAGGAATACCTTGGTTGTAGTCTTCAATCCCTTGCTCCATTTGAGGGTGATCGCGCATTTTAACGACCCCCCTCAATCCCACAACTGCACCTGCTCCGTCATCGGCTCAGCAACGTCGGGGAAGGTGATCAGCAACCCAGCCCGCAACGGCTGCGGCTCATCAGCCAACAGGCGGTTTGCATCGAGCACGGCCTCGACCGTGCCATTGAGGTGACCGTAGTACTGGTAGCACAAGGTATCGAGCTGGTCACCATCAGACGTTCTGCATATCGTCGCCATAGCGAGTGAACTCCAGGGTGAAGGACTGTTTGCGTGGGATACCACCGGTCAGCAAGGCGCTCTGCTCTTCGTCCAGGCTGCGCAAGCACCAGGTACCCAGGACTAGGCCATAACCTGTGGTGATGTTCAACGGCAGGAGCTGGGCGCCGATGCTACGCAGGGTGTCGAGCTGCTTGAGGCCGCCTTTGAAACCGGGGTAAATCACGCCCTTGAGGGTCATTTTCTCTTCGCCCATACCAATCGCCTGCTGTGCTGGGCGCCGGGTCAGGCGCTCCTGTGACGCCCAGCGAAACTCCGTCTGGCGGCGCAGTTCGTCGAACGCCGCCGTGTCAAGGTTGAAGTAGAACGGCTGGGCATTGGGCTGCAACGATTGCAAGATCATCAGATGCGGGAACGGCTTCACCGCCTCGGCCAGGGGCGTGGCGTTCGGCGACAACGCCCCGCTGGGTAGGATGTTCGCCAGCGAGGGACTGACCTTACCCGCCACCTGGTTAATCGCGGTACTGGCCCGGGCGGCCTGTTCCTTTAGGGTATCCAGGCGCTCATCAATTGCAGATATGGCCCGCGTGGTCTTGCTGTAGGTCGCCAGAACAGACCCGACCTTCGACTGCGCTGCATCAATGCCGCGCATCACACGCTGCAGCTTTTCCCCAACGCCCGGGGGAACACCAGGAATACTGCTCAACTCATCAGCGGCACCTGAGATCTCGCTGATGGCGCCGTTGACCGGCCCCATCATCTCATCGATATCACGCCGTCCGGCCTCACCCGCCTGCACCAGGGAGCGGAAGCCGGATTGCAATTGCTCCATGTAGGCCATGGCACCTCCTTATATATGGGGCTCGTCATACAGATTGCGACGAGCCTGCTGCTGGCTGAACTCTTCAAACTGAGCCCGCATATGCGGAAACAGCTCTTGAGCCAGCTGCCGAGGGTCCTTGGCATCACCCTGCACCGTCACCTGCATCGACGGAGAGAAAGCAAATTGCTGGTCTACCCGGGTGGGTTCAGACTTCGGCGCCATAGCCAGGGCCGCCAATGTCGGTGCTGCAACGGACGGGGCCGGTGACGCAAGCGACCGAGTAACGTCACCTACTTTCGGCAGCAACGGCGACGGTGCACCGCTGACATCCGGCCGATCTGACTTCTCCGGCACAGCAGGAGCACCAAACATGGC
This sequence comes from Pseudomonas gingeri, assembly GCF_013386165.1. Lineage (GTDB taxonomy): Bacteria > Pseudomonadota > Gammaproteobacteria > Pseudomonadales > Pseudomonadaceae > Aquipseudomonas > Aquipseudomonas gingeri_C. Next base: position 30,731 of record NZ_JACAOS010000015.1, read on the forward strand.
CTTGCCCAAGGCACCGCCAGCTTGACCACCTCCCCAGCTACCCAGGAAGCCTCCGATCACACCGCCGATAGCAGTGCCGATCACCGGCACCACTGAACCAATCGCAGCACCGGCTGCTGCACCGGCCAGGGTGCCAGCAAACGTGCCGGCAGCACTCCCGTAGCCCTCGGCCTTTTCGTCCTGGGTTTGAGCATTCCGGTAAGTATCCGCAGCCATCAAGACAGACTCGACCATGGCCACCGGCGCGCCACCTTTCAGCCCCACCTTTGCGCCGCGCACAGGGGAGAATCCACGGGTAGTTGCACCTACAGGCGACGTCGTCGCAGTACTGGCCACCGATCCTCGAGGACCCTTGCCCCGCCGACCTTTACCGCGCCGACCTTTCTTACCATCACCACCATCGATACCACCCGCCCCGCCGGCCGAATTGGTAACGAATACCTTCTGGATCACATTCGGGTTGCCCATCATCGAACCGCGAGCGACGTTGAGCACGCCTCTGCCGATCTTGATCGCGTTGACCGCAGCCCCCAGGGAAACGACGCCGGCAGCCAAGATGGTGGCCCCGGAAATGACGGTGGGGAACTTCCCGGCCAGATCCGACAAACCGTACGCCAGATTGCCCAGACCATCTGCCACCATGTCGGTCAGCGGTCGCACCGCATCACCGATGCGAGTCATCGACGACTCGACCCCAGCAGCAACCGACTTCCATTTGTCGTTGGACGTTTCCCGAGCCCTGGCCGCGTCCTGCTCGATTTTGGCCTTGCCATCAGTCTTCTCGATGGTTTTCATGTCGGCCTTGATCTTGTCACCGTACTTGATCTGCGCAAGCAGACCGGAGCTGGCGCTCTGATCGCTGACGATGTTCGCCAGACCGGCAGCTTCAGTTAGGGCAACCATGGCCTGGGCTTCCTCGGCGCTACCATCGGCCGAAGCCTTGATCTTCGCCTTGAGAGCCGCGACTTTTTTGGCCTTGGCCGGGTCTTTCTTCGCGATCAACCGCTCACTGAGCATGATGAATGCGTCGACCGGGTTGGCGGCTTTGCCGCTCTTGGTTGCGGCGAGAATCGAACCCGCCAGGTCATAGCCTTCCTTGGCAAAACGCTCCTGACTGGTGCTGCTGATCACGGCGTTGAGCAGGTTGTCCATGTTCGTTGCGGCCGACGCCGCGTCCTGGGTCTGCGAGTACTGCGATTGCAGGCTCGCCCCCAGAAACCGAACCGCCTCCGGGCCTTCCATGCCCAGGCGTTTGATGTTGCCGAGCATGCTGGGCAGGTACCGCGCCATGTCCTTCGGACCGAATGCACCAATGTCACCGGCCGCTGCTACCTGACCGAGCATGGCGCCCATCTCGCCCTGTTTGACCCCGGCCTCCTTGAAGGAGTTGATCAGGGTTGCGATGGTCTCTGGCTCCATGCCCTGACCATCGATCAAGTCGGCGATCTGCCCAGCGTAAGCACTGGCCTCCTCCCACTCGACGCCCTTCTCAATCAACCCGCCCACGGACTTCGCCAGCAACTGCTGGCTCATCCCCTTGTCAGCCGCGACCTGGCTAATGGTTTCCGCCAGCTTGGCCTCATCACCCGTGCCGGCGGTGTGGGCCCACAGCGACATCTGGCGGATCTGCGCCTGATAATCGCCGGAGACCTTGGTCGGGATCGCAAGGGACGCGGTCAAGGCCGCCGCCTGACCGACCGTACTCTTCAGCCCGTCCTTGCCCTGCTGGATCTGCGTATGCCCCTTGGCCTTGAGTTCCGCGCCACGAGCAACGCTGCCCAGGGACTGGTATTCCTTGCGTAGGTTGCGGACCTCGACGCCCTGGTCCTTCAGGGTCTTGAGGTTGGATTCCAATTTTTTGAGCAGGCCATCGGCCGAGGCAGCACCGGTATCGTGGGCCTTTTTCCATTCATCTCGCAGGCGGATGGTGTCGCCGATGGTGCTCTGCAGGACACGAGCTTTCGTGCCCTGTTCGCCGAGTCGCTTGATGCGGGTCTCAACGTCCTTGAAGGCGTTGCCCACAGTTGAGCTGACGACGCCACCAATGACCAGGCCGAGGGCCAGGTTGTTCGCCATGTGTTATCTCCTGGGGAGGATGACCGGCTCAATCCGTGAGCCACCAAATCATCCGGGAAAATGGCATGGACTCGATCTCAGCAGCGGAAAATGAAAACTCCCGCGCCAGGCGCCGTGCCAGTTGCTTTTGCAGGACCGGGTTAAAGCTCGTCCTCCTTGACCAGGCGAAAGTAGGCGGTCTGTAGCCTCTTGTAGTCGCGCACGGTCAGCCCCTCGATATCCAGATGACCGGCCTCGGTCAGGCCACCGAACAGCACGAATTCGCGCTTGTCTTCGTCATCAGGGACAGAAGCCTCGGCAGCACGTACCTCACGGATAGTAGGAGAACGCATTGACAGTCGGTCGACCTTGACGCCGTTAACCGAGCTGGGGGTGGAGAGCAACACCTGGGCCCCCTCGATGCTGAGGGTGAGCCATTCCGGAATTTCTTTAGATGCTTTCATTGCAAGGGTTCCCTTTAAAGGCCAAGGTCACGGCGGACTTGTGCAAGTTGATCCACGCCATCAATGACGCGGACACAGTTAATGGCGTCGATCTCGTACATCAGGCGCCCACCGACTTCGAGCTTGTAGTAGCTGATCGCAATGGAAAATTTCATCTCGGCCGCATCGCCAGGCTTCCAATCGCCCGGATCGACTTCCTTGAGCATGCCGCGCAGGGTAGCGATCACTGCCGTGGTCGCGCCCTTCTGCCCCTTGAACGAACCCCGGAACACAGAGTTGAACCCGGTCTGATCGGCCAGTCCGAACTTCGACATGGCCTCACGACGAACACCCTTGGTGCTGAAGGACGCCTCCATTTTTTCCATGCCCTGATCCATTTCGATACCGACATCCATCCCGCCACCGCGATACTCATCGGTCTTGATGGTCATTTTGGGCAGCGACAGACTCGGCACCTCGCCGGCGAAGTTGATACCGTCGACGAACAGGTTGGTGTTGTAGAGCGTTTGCGGAACCATAGCCATAACAGGGTCTCCTTAGGCGGCGGTGTCGAGGACTTCAGTCAGCCACTGGTTAGTGATCTCGACGCGGAAGTTTGGGTTTTCAGCTGGAGGCACGTCGGTGAAACGGATATTCCAGTACACCTTGCCCTGCTCCAGCTGACCGGCTGTGTTCAGCTCCGGGTCCGGGTAGACCTCGAAATTGATCACCGCGCCCTGGGCTTTGAGATCGCGCATGAAGGCTTCCAAGCCGTCAGTCACGTCCTTGACGTAGGTCTTGGTGATCGAGCGGTCGACCGCCCACTTATGCCCGTAGAGGATTGCGTCCATGACGATATCCAGTGTGCGGACACGGGTGACAAACGCCCATTTGGGGTCGCTGGAACAGGTCCGATTGCCCCACAACCGGAAGCCGTCATCACGAATGATCGTGGTGATATTGGCGTTGTTGAGCAGGTTGGCCCGGCAGGTCTCGTCGCCGTCGAGGAACTCGACTGGTCGGCTGGTGCCGGTAATGCCAACAAATTCTTTGTTCGACGGCGATGCCCAGAATCCGTATTCCGAATCGGTCCAGGCAAAGAGGCCGGCGACCCAGGCCGAGCCCGGAGCATCAACCGTTTCGCTGACTCCGGTGTCCCAGAACTGCACGCCTGGATCGACCAGATACACACGCTTGCTGCCGAAGTTCTCGGCGTAAGCAATCGCGGCCTCATCGGTCTTGTTCGGACCGTCAACAATGGCCATGGCCCGCAGCTTGCCGGCCAGGGCATCCATGGCTGTAGCTACAGCCTGGGTGGCGGAATGCTTGGGCGCGATCAGCAATCGCGGCTGGGCGTTAAAGCGACTCTTGCCGTCGAGCAGCGCCTGCAGGCCAGTCCGTTGGCTAGTGGCGAGCACGCCGCCGATAATGGCCGAGGTTTGCAACGCCTCGTCTGCGAGCTTCGCGACCCCACATGCGACGATCACTGCCCTGGAGCGTTTGTAGATCGCGATCACCGCTTTGGTGATCGCGGCATCCTCCCCCCAGGCTGCGATGGCCTCGCTCTCGCGTGTGATCAGCAGCAGATCATTGGGTTTGGCCGTGGCTTTCGGCCCCGGAGTGAAGGTGTCACACAGACCGATGATGGACGATGACGGTAGCGAGATCACCCGCGTACCGGTGTCGACGTTGGTGACGGTCACACCGTGAAAAAAACTCATAAAGCATTCTCCAGAAACGACAAAGCCCCGCAGATGCGAGGCCAGAAGTGATGGGATGTTGCGACTGGTGGGTGACTCAGGCGGCTATAGCGAAGCTATCCACTCAGGGACTGCAGGCCGTTGCTGCGGGTCAGGAAATGCCTCCGCTTCCGGCCAATCGCGCAAAGCCTGAATGTAATCGACGAGCTCGTTGAATTGATCAGCTGAAAGCGTGGTGGGCCGATTAGAACCGATCTCGTCTTGATGACGTTCACGTAGCCACTTGACGCGCTCAATTTCGGTGTTGCGCCAAGCCCGCTCAAACTCGACGATCTGCTCGAAAGGCGGGTCAACGAGAATGGGCAGGCCTTTAGCATCGTGACCGCGAACCTTTCCCTCAGCCGGGCTGGCAATCACCGTTAGATAACGCTTCTCTGTAATCGGCGTTGCATCAGGAGGCATCTGCACATGTATGCCTTCCAGGTATGTGCAGCCGGTTTGTTGACTATAGAAACGCTGCATGTCCTAGCTCCCTATCGCAAAAATTCGGGCAGCTGAATTGATTACTCCCCAGTTGTAGAGCGGCACCGATGACGCGGTCGGCGTCCCCGCGACTACGTTCCCAGCATTCCCGTTACCAGCCCGACCAAGCGGCGCCCCAATCGCCCAGTAGCACACCACTGGAAAAGCGATCGGCCAAGACACAGATCCAACCCCACCCGGTGCAACATCTACCGAGGTAGTCCACTGAATAATCATGCTGCCAAGCCAGCTCGGGAAGATGATGTAACCATTAGACGTGAGGCTTAAAGCGAACCCCATTCGCAGTTTTTTCGGTGTGACTGCCGTTGCGTCATCTACACCCGCATTAACAAGCGCCTGCGTCGAAATCTTCAGCCAGCCCGATGTTGCTTCAGTCGCAGCAACAACAAGCTTGGCCAGGCGTATCGCGAGCGTCTTGGGAGTGACAGGTGCAGTGTTATTTACGCCTGCGTCGAGCTGGTCATCAGTCGCGACATTGCCGGTATGCAGATCTTCTTTCCAGGAAGACCATACCCCGACAGACTTACGCCGAAAGTACTTCGTATCAGCCGAATAGCAGTACCACTGTTGGACAGCCGCGTTGGCGTTGTAAACGAGCTGAAGAACCATATCCCCTGAAGTCGCCTGCGGCGGACCATTTACGAGGCTGATCCCCGCCGCACCGAAAAATCCGGTCCGGTACGGAATAGCATTGGCATCTTGAAATGGCTCAACAGTCGACATCAGACCGCCTGCGCCGACAGTCATCAAACGACCTGGCGTGGCATCAGTTACACCGGACTGAGTCGCCAGCCCCAACTTTTTTACTATGGCCTGGAACACACGCAAGACGCTCATTGGTTTGACGTTGTCTTGGCCGGACTGGACTTCAGCCTCCTCTTGACTCGCCATATCAATACCGTACCCAGCCAGCGTGGTCGGATTGCTACCAGACTGAACGATCCCTCGCTGATCGATGGTCACACGACGGTAAGTGCCCGGAGTCTTGTCCTCGGGCAACAGGAGCTTCAAAGACAAGTCAACGTACTCACGGGTTGCGAGCACAACCGAGGGGTCAATCTTCAAGACGATGTTGCCAGTGCTTGAAACGATGAAGTTCATCCGCACGATCTGCGTACGTCCAGACCCTTGCGATAGCGATGGTTTGAAGCTTGGCGCACAGTTCGCCACCGCGACCAGGTCACCAGCCTCGTCATAAAGGCCAATTTCCCGCACCCACCAGCCACCGACATCCGGGGGGATGACCTGTTCGGCGATGATCACAGCCGGGTTGACCGGATCAGTCTTGAGTTGATTCAACGGAGCCCGGCGCCGCTCGTTGATCAGTTTTTTTTGCAGACGGTCGGGTATAGGGTCAGTGCCGTTGGCATCGCCGACCCCCAAATGGGTGAGTTTCCAGGGGATCCCCAGGGCATCAGCGTTGGCCTGTTTGGCCTCGCCCACGGCTGTGAGGATCGCGAAAAACTGCGAGTTCAGGTCGATCATGGGTACACATCCAGGGTGTCGATAGTGTGTTCACGCCCAGCGGCGCCGATATAGCCCGTGACATCAATGTCACGCTGCATCGGTGGGTAGACGTCGATTACGTCGCCGTCATAAAGGGCGACACCAATATTCAGGGTGCCCTGACTTTCAAGGCTGATTGCCAGACCGGTCATGTGTCGGCTGACGGGTTTTGCGTCATCGATCAGGCGTTCCAGCTCGAGGTACATCTCTTCGGTGATACCGGTGTCGAGCACACCAACCTTCAAGGCAAAGGTGCCAGGCACACCGAGCGGGGTCGTCTGCCACCATTCCACCACCTCGATCAGGTAGCCCAACGGTTCAACCACCCGCCGTAGCGCACCGATGGTGCCCTTGCGTTGGTGGATGTAGAACGCCGAACGGACTGCCTTGCGTTTGACCGCCTCGGGCCATTTGCTGTCCCAGCGGTCCACCGACCAGGCCCACGCCAGCCAGGGCAGGATATGGGCCGGACAGGTCTCAGGGCTGTACAACGAGCGCAGGGTTATGACCGTCTCTTCGGCGGTGGCGACCTCGATGGCACGCTCCAGCTGCGTGGAGTTGAGGGGTAACAAGCTGCGCATGTCAGCCCCCCTGAACCACGGTAAAGCCGGTGCAATAACCCGACTGAAACTTTGTGGGTCGGATATCACTCCACTGCCGCAGCTCGACTCGACGCACTCCATTCAGGTGCACCTGGGCGTCTATGCCCGACCGCGCCACCTCAACCCCCAAGCGCCGACGAGGGTTGATCCAAGCCTTCAGGCGCCGGTTGGCCTCAACCAGGATCGCCTCGTTTTCCGAGCCCACGCCTTGCATGTACAGCACTGCGTCGATCCGGTACTCCAGCACTTCGGTACTGCGCACTATCAGCCGGTCGGCCAGCGGGCGGATATCATCGTCGCTCAGGTAAGCCTCTACCTGATCCAACAACGCCTGCTCGGCGTGACCGTTGCCAGTCAGGGCCTGCACGGTGACCACCACCTCGGCCGGTGCCGGGCTTTCCGCCGTGGCATCCCCCACCAATGCCGAGGCGCTGCGGGCATGCAAGATGTAGCTGTTGCGTGGCCCGGCCGTGGTCAAGCCTTCATAGGCCAATTGCACTCGCTCGCGCAGGGCATCGTCGAACTCTTTGACCTCTACGACCGGCGGTACGGCCAGCAGATCTTGCTGCTGGATGACCAGACGCTTGAGGTTGACGTTGCCCGCCAGATGATCAAGATCACCCTCTTCGGCGTAGGCCAACAACTGGGCCTTTGCCGCATCGTTGACCCGCGCTCTGTTCTGCATTCGGCGATAAGCTGACAGCTCCAACAGCTTCACCACCGGGTCGCTCTCCAGCTCGGCGGACCAGTTGTCTCCCATGTACCCGCGAAAGGTTTCTAGCTCTTCCTCGTAGAGAGCCTCGAAGTCGAGCGGCTCCAGCACCTGGGGTGCCGGCAACGCCGACAGATCAACTGTACTCATGCAGACACCCTCAGTAATCGGCTTTCGCCCAGATAGTCGCCAGTCAGCTCAAGGTCGATACGACCCGAAACCACAGCCAGCACCCGGACCTGTTTGAGTTTCAGCCGCGGCTCCCAGCGACCGATGGCACGAGCTACTTCCGCTTGCACGGCACTTTTCCAGCCAGCGTTGACCGGCAGATCGACAAAGCGCCGCAGCTTGCTGCCGTACTCAGGACGCATCCGCCGGCTACCCAACGGGGTGCCGAGGATGTCTTCGATGGACTGCGAGAGATGAGCAAGACCGGAGATTGGTTGGCCGGTGCGGCGATCCATTCCGATCATGGCAATTACTCCGTCAGCGGTTCCAGATCGGGATGAGCAAGCAGGAAGGCATGCTGCTCATCGCCAAATGCACAGACCCGGGCAGCGACGACGGGCAACGTGCTGCCGTCAGACATGACCAAGGTGCGCGAGGTGTACAGGGTGTCGCGAAAGGCACGCGCCGGGCCAATGGCCCGGCGCGCCTGCGTAATCGATGGTGGGTCGAGGGTTTCGACAGGCCACGTATCCGGCGGGCTGTCAGATTTGCCTTTATTCATGGGCATGCTCCAGAAACGAAAATGCCCGCACGCGGCGGGCAGGGTTAACGGGGGATATCAGTGGGTGTGGTGGTTGCTGTTACCTGTGGCGTCGATGATCGATGCATCGCAAGTGACGTTGCCGGTTATGTGCAACGGACCATCGACTGTGACCTCGCCCACCAGGTCAATCTTGCCAGACACTACACGGATCCGATCCGGTGTGACTTCTAACACCGAGCCACCGACATGGATGGTCACCGTGCCCACCGGCAGATCAATCGTGTAGCTGTTGGCCTGCCAGTCGTAGACAAGCGAGCCCCCATCGTCAAAACGCCAGACTTCCACATGATCACGGTTATCCGGTTGGGGGCCGGCGCTGCTATACAACCCAGGGACAAAGGTGCCGATACCCGGGACACCGCTGGGATTGAGTAGGGCCCCGCCCTCTCCCAGGCTCGGCACCCGCCAGTGTCGAGCCTTGCCAGCGGCCTGGCTGTGCCAACGCACCCATGGGCTGACCCAATCCCCAGACCTGACACGGATCATTCCCTCGGCCAGATCGACCGCGCATACAACGCAAGGCATCAACATGGCAGCAATCATGCGGTCGTGCTGCGCCAACGCATAACCTGCCATTACAGATCCTCCGGTTTGACCTGACCGACACCAGGCAGATCCAGCACCAGCGTGCCCGGCGGCTGATCCGGCCAAGGCCACTCCTCAACGCCGAGGTAGACCTCCTGAGTCCACTCGACCAACCAGACCGAGTAGCTGTCCAGATCGGGCTTGGTCCAGTCCCGTCCCGCTTGGACGAACTCGGCAGGCTCGACCGGCAGCCCCCAAGTCTGCGCCCGGAGCATCACGGCAAGCTGAGTCGACAAATGCACCGCTTGCTGGTGGTGCACGCCGCTGATCGGATCAACGATGATCCGCGCCTCAAACTTGCATTTGAGCACGGTCTCACCGGTGCCCGGATCCTTCGCAGGCTCGAACTCCGACATCTCCAGGAACACCGATGGCAGTGGAATGCCTTGGTTCTCCTCGATCACCGGCCAGAACACAACGGCCTGAACACCTGGCAGATGCTCGGTCAGGTGTCGCTCGATAGCGTCGTACAACTGATCAAGGCTGAATGCTTCCTCAGACACGGTTGGCCCCCTTCAGGTACTTCTGCAGTTCAAAGTTGAGTTCCTGCTTGAGGATCTCCATCAAGCGTTCGTCAGCGCGCTTGATCCAGGTGTCAAAGAGCGCCCTCGACTGGTCCAGCGACACTTTGGCTTTCGCCAGCGGGAAGCGGTTGTCGTTCTCTCGACTGAAACCGGAACTGCGCTTGCCCTGCAACGTTTCGGGGTAATCGTCCGCGTTGAAGTGCTTGCTTGCGGTGCGGATCCAGATATCGGCGTCACCGCCGTAGACCTTCTTGAAGAACGCGCCTTGATAACGTCGTCCCGCCACAGACACCCCGCTACTGTTCTGCCTGGCCCGCCCGATCCGGCTGGCCTCGATAGCGTTCAAGCCAAACCACAGCTTGCCGCGCATCGTGTTGCCAGTAACGGGATAGGCCCGCAGTCGTTGCCGCACGGCGCCGATGGCGATCAGCTCCTGCTTGCCCACTGCCCGGGCAATGTGCGTGCGCAGCCAGCCCAACGTTTTGTTGATCGCTCGTCGCTGGGCAGCAACCGCAGCCTTGGGCACCAACTGACCGAACGTGGCGAGCCCCTGAAGGTCTGCCGCGTTCGGCTGAATCGTGAGCATGCCGCTGTCACGCTTCTGCTCGGCGTAGCTGCCAATGCTCATGGGCGCTTCCTCAGGATCAAGGCGACCAGGCCGTCGCCACTGGGCTCCAGTTGCATCAAGTCATAGTCACCGCCGCCATCCAGCTTCGGTACATCGACGGTGACCAACAGCCCCTTTTTCAAGCCATCCGAATCGCTGACGCGGATCTCGAATGTCGGCTCACGTATGCCGGTGTTGGTCTTGCCGAACTTCGGTTGCCGCCATGGCGCGGAGAACATGCCGAGCACCGGTTCGTCATAGCCTTCGATCCGGGCACTGTCGCCCAGGGTTTCGAAGACCACATCGTCAATATCGTCGAGCAGCTCGCGAAACGACATGATCAGAGCTCCAGCAGGATCTGCGCTAGCGGCCGGGTGCACAGGTGCAGAGGGTTGGACTGAGCTTCGCCGGATACGCCCTTGTCGAAGTCCAGCATTTTGATCTTGCTGTAGTACGGCAGGCCTTGGGTGTTGACCGTTTCCATATAGTCGGCCGGGGCGAACACCGAGATGTACAAGTCGGGAACGCCCTCGGGGATCAGCAACGCTTTGTCTTCGTGAACGAAAGACACACCGGCCACCTTGCCGCGATAGCGCTCCCAGACGATCCCGCCGAACTCAAAGCTTTCACGAGCATCGCCGCGCAGGGAGGCCGCCTGCAGGGTGTTGAGATAGGTTTCCTTGACCGACTTGTGGGTAATCAGCTTGTTCCAGTAGTTCTTGCCGCAGAAGGCACGAGAACCGCTGCTTGTCACGTTGCCCAGCGCTTCCTCCTGCAGGTCCAGCGCGTCACCGCATTTGACTCGCACTTCAGTATTGGGGTCGTTCAACCCCATGGACAGCTTCTTGCGCGTCACACCGAAGGTCTTGTAGATATCCAGCAGCACTGTCTTGCCGTCGGCATCCAGGATCTGGCCGTTCAGCGCCCCCATGCGCTGATATTCGTGGGTGGCGTCCAATTGGCGGCGAACCTTTGCCAGCCGTGCATTGACCACATCCTGAACGGCTTGAAGTTCAGTGCGCGTGCCAAAGGCGCGAATGCCCTGAATTTCATCTGCCATGATCGAGAAGCGTTGCGGCAGGTGGACAGTGTTGAAAGGGATCATGCTGCGTTTGTTGCCACCGACCACCAGGCCGGACGTGCCACGCTCGCCGGCCGGGACCAGCGCCAGGGTGTTGCCATCCTTTTCGACCTGCACAGTCAGGGTGGTGATGCCCTCCTCCTGAAACAGGCCCAGTGCGCCAATACGGCCCGGGACGTAGGGTTGATCGTTGATGGCGGCAGTCAGCGAGTGAACGGTGAAGGCGTCATCCTGAAAAATGGCGATTTCGGCCATGGGTCAATCTCCAGAGATAAAAAAACCCGCACATGGCGGGCTCTGTGAAAAGAGGGATCGTCTCAGCGGACGATAAGGAAGTGCTTGGCCAGGGATACCTCGGCCGCCGGGTCAAGGCCAGTCAGGTGGGCTTCGCTGACTTCTGCCAACCGCACCACGGCGCGACCTCGACGCACCAGGTCCGACTCACCGATGGGGCCGTAGAGGATCGCAACAGCGTTCTCGCTGCCGTCTTCCGCCAGCGGGTTGTAGGGTGCAAATTCGGCCGTGGCGGTGACCAAGCCAAGCACCTGCCCTGGCCACAGCTCAGTTCCTGCCACGACGTTGATGGCCTCGCGTGAAATGTTGCCGGCACCTTCGGACAGCAGGAACTCGCCCGCATGCATCGGTTCGTGTTTGATGGTCATGTTCTTGCTCCTGTTGCAGATGGGGATTGCCCGGACTGCGCCGCCTTACGGGCAGCATAGATACCGGATGGGTCGGGTTGTTTGGCCTGAGCCTTGGCAGGCGGGTCAGTGTCCAGCGGCAGGCTGCTGTCGATTTCAAAGCCCCCGCCACTGCCCACCAGCTTGTCGAACAGGCGTCCTCGAACGGCGTCGGCGTCGAGCCCTGCCCTGACGAACTCAAGGGTGCACTCTGGCAAACGGGCCGCCACGCACAGATCGCGAACTGCCTTGGCTCGCGTCAATGCCGCTTGCACCGTGGCTTCATCGACCAGCTTGGTTGTGGCAATCAAAGGTTCGACCAGATTGCTGATCCCGGCCTTGTTGCACTCCTGGGTGATCAGCAGGGCCAACGCCGCTGAATCGAGCACTGTGCGAGGCGAATCCTTCACCACCGGATCCTGCGGGGAATCGAGCAGATCCAGCAGGGCCTTGGGTGTGTGCTGGTATTTCTGCATCACCGTGCCCTGCCCCAGACACGCCTTGATTTGCACACCGTCGCCGATCTCGTCGGCCAGCCCCAGCGCGACGGCCTCGCTGGCCGTGAGCCAGGTTTCAGCATTGACCAGACGCCGCAGCTCGACTTCATCGATATCTGGGGCCTTGGCTTTGTAGGCCGTGATGATGACCTCCAGCGCCTGATCGAGCGCCGAGGCAACCTTGCGCAGATCCTCAGCATCTCCTGCCGCGTAGGTCCAGGGGTTGTGAATCATCAGCATGGCGTTGGCCGCGATCACGACCTTGTGTGCACCGCAAACCGCGACGCTGGCAGCGCTGGCCGCCAGGGCATCGACACGCCCGACACAACGGTCACCCAGGCGGGACAAGGCGTTGTGAATCGCCAGACCGTCGAACAGATCACCGCCGATGCTGTTGAAGGCGACCACAACCTGGGACACGCCATCGTCCATCGCCGCGAGGTCACGCACGAACTGATTGGCGGTAATGCCCCAGGCGCCGATCTCGCCGTACACGTAGACCTCGATGACCTTACTGCCGGCCTCGCCGCTGGCCTTGAGGTTGTACCAGGTCTTCTCCTGGGTCGCCGGCTGACTGCCGGCCATGTTGAAAATGCGTAGAGGCTGAAACAGGTTCATGGTTTCTCCTGATCGCCGTGTGTCTCGGCGACCTCGATAAGGGTTCGGTAGTTGAGGCCCAGGTCGCGAGCCCGAGCAGCATCGGCGGCGTTCTCCGCATCGACCGTTTCGGCGTCGTAGCCCGTCCGCAGGACCATCTCGCTGCGCGAGGCAAAGCCTGCGTTGACCTCCAGCATTCGCGCCTGGACGTCCTGCACCGGCTGAATGTAGGCCCAGCCTTGCGGCACCCAGCGGGTCCGCAGGTACTCGCGACGGCGCTTCGTGTAGTCGGGCAGATTCAATACGCCCGCCAGCACAGCCATATCCATCCAGGCTGCACGCACCGGGCGGCAGAGCTGGTGGATGTAGACGGTGAACTGCAATTGCTCCAGGCGCCGACGAAACTCGTTGAGCACCACCCGGAGCGCCCGGTCGTTGACGTCACTCATGTCGCCGGTGAGGACTTCGTATGGTGTGTCGACACCTGCGGCTGCCGCCATCAATTGCTGCCGCATGAAGTCCGGGTAGTTATTGCCGGCGTCTGGTGGCTTGGAGAACTCCACCTCTTCACCCGGCCCCAGCTCCTGCATGGTGCCGGGCTCCAACGCGACCATGGGCGTGAAGCCGTCGCGGTCTGCATTGATCGGGGCACCGGTCAGCGGATCCAACGGCACGCCCCGAGCATCAGGGGCAGGACGCTTGATGAAGCCGGCGAAGAGGTTCGAGACCTCTTGCCGGAACAGCACCGCGTCGTCGTAGTTGTCCAGGCTGCGCAGGCGTTTGAGCACCGGAGCCAGCCGTGGTACACCGCGCAACTGGCCCGGCTCAAGCGGTTCGAAGATATGCAGCACCTGGCTGGCCGGGATACGCACCAGTTGGTTGTAGCCGCTGTTCAGTGCCGATGAATCACGCGGGTGCGAGCGGTACACCCAATAGGCCACCCGCTTGCCAGCCGGGTTGAACTCGATCCCTGCGCGGATAACGTTGCCATTTTTGGTGGTTTCGAACTTGTCGTGCGGGACGAACTCCGGCGCCAGGATCTGCAGTTGCAACGGCACCGCCAACCCCTCATCCATACTGCGCGGACGCAGCCGGACAAAACACTCGCCCGCCGTTTCAACGGTGCGCGCCACCAGCGTCTGCTGGCCGTAGAAGTCGGTCACGCCATCCGCATCCGACTCTTCGACCCAATCCTCCCACAGCTCCTGCAGCAGGTTGCGCAGGATATCGTCCTTGATCCTCGGCCGGGGATTGATGCCGGTGCCGATTAGGTTGCTGACCCGTTTGTTGATCGCGTTGGCCGCATATGGGTCGTTACGCACTGCGGCCCGCGAACGGGCACGCAGGTTGCGCAGCGCCGGGGTGTTGATGCTGTTGATGCCGTTGTCGGGAGCGCCCCAACTGGCCGAGCGGCGGCCCTCTCCGGCGCCTTCGTAACTGGCCTTGATGTTCGACGGCAGCAAGAATCCGTTACGGGTGAGCGTCGGATAGTGTCTGGCCATCAGAGTCCCTTGCCTCCATGAGAAAGCCGGACCACCCGCGAGCGGGGACCGGCGGCATTGGTCAGCGACGTGCGGATCTCTTCGCGAGCTCGCAGCAGTTCGTCGACCGTTCTGTACTCGACAGTGCGGTCGGCATAGCGCACGGTCTTTTCACCGCGTGCGATGGCGCGCTCGATGACGTCGAGATGTTTCTGGGTAAAGGACATATCAGCGTCTCTTCAGGTAGCCGCTCTGCGAGGTGCGGCGTGGCGGCGGTGCCGCTGTCGGGCGCAGTGGTGCGACCGGGACAGCGGGCGGTTCAGGTTTCGGCACGGATACTGGCGCAGAGGTTTCATCGTCATCCGCATCCGCATCCGCATCGTCGTCGACGCGCTCGCCCTGCACAGGCTTGATACCAAGCGCGTCGTCGAACAGGCCCGACTGCGCCAAGGCCTGACGGACTCGATCCCAGTCGTGTTCCTGGTAGCGATTGATGCCCAGGTAATGGGCCATAGCCAGGCAGTACACCATCAGGTCGAGGGCTTCGTTGCGCTCGGCCTTGCCCTTGACCCATTCGATACGCTTGTGGCCCCGGATGTAGCGAGTCACCTTTCGTTCGACGACGCACTGCTCGAAGAACTCATCCGGCAGGTCATTGGCAAAGTGCAGCGCACCAGGGCCTGACTCGAACGGGTAGCGGTTGTAGATCCAGTCCTTCGCAGTGTCGGTACCAACGAACCACAGCTCCACGCCGTTGCGTTCGGTCTGGCCCTTCCAGGTCACGTCCATCATTGATGGGCGTTGAGCGATCACCGGCTTGCCGGGCTTGCTCGCGCCCTTGACTGCGAACACGTTGCGCCAGCGGCGCAGGCGGCAGAACTGATACACCTCGTCTGTATGGTTACCACCGGAGTCGACCCCCGTTGCAAGGATCGCAAGACCTACACCGCAGGGGTGCCGGTAACGAACCTTGAGCTTGTCGTCCAGCACCAACCAGGTGCTTTCGTTTGCCGGATCACCCCAGATGATCTGGTGATCGATGATCCAACGCTCCATTCCGACACCGAAGCCCATGACCAGCAGCTCCAAGCGGTTGGCTTGGACGTCGACGGAAGCAACCACCATCAGCACGCCCAACGGCATAGCACCAATGGTGTAGGTCTCCAGCCGCGCCCGGGCAATCAGCACCGCGGCCTTGGTTTGCTCCTGCGCGCTGTCCCATACCTTGGCGAGGCGGGTGTTGTAAAACACCTGCATCGGCTCCAAGTCGCCGCGTGACTGGGCCTTCTTGGCCCGCTCGAATTGCTTCGCTAGTGACGGCCAGTCGCTCCAGCCCAGCGGCGCGTAAAGCGCGTTGAGGTAGAAGCCCACCGTCTCGCCGTCACCGGTAGCGTGCGCTCGCCACTCGCCCTGGCCCAGCATGCTGCCCTTGTGGTACTCGTCGATCAGTTCGTCACACTCTGGCCCTGCGCACTGGTAATGCACCACGCTGAAGTCGACGTTGTAGAGCAGGCGCTCCCACTCCAATACCTGCATATGCCCGCAGTGCGGGCACGGCACGTAGTAGTGACGCTGATCACTAGTCTCGAACAGGTCGGAGATCCGCGAGGCACCCTTGATGGTCGGCGAACTGGAGAAGTAGAACTTGGCATTGCGACCGAAGGTACTGCCCCGCGCCTCTGCCAGCTCAATGGGGTCACCCTCTTCGCCCACGTCTGCCTCCCAACGGTCGACCTCATCACCGTAGACATACCGAGCTGAAAGCTCCGACAGGTTGGCTGCAGAGCCTGCCGTTGTGACGTACAGCGAACCGCCCTCGAACTCCTTTGTGTCCATTGTGTTGCGCGAGTCACGGGAGCGCACACTGGCCACACGTTCGCTCAGCTCAGGCGTGGCTTTGATAGTCTTGGTGATCCGCGACGACACCCGCTTCGCAAGCCCGAGGCTGGGTAGCAAAGTCAGAATGTTGGACGGCGCCATGTGAATCAGGCCGCCGATCCAGTTCAGCGCGATCTGGGTTTTCATCAACTGCGAGGCCACCATGGTGACCACGCGCTTGCAGGGGTGAGCCGGTGACAGGCACTGCATGGGCTCACGAGCATAAGGCGTGCGAGCGGTGCGGTACTTGCCGGGCTCAGCGGCGCCGGTGTCACGCGGAATACGCATGTACTCGTCGGCCCATTCGTCGATCCAGAGGTCTGGGTCGGGACGTAGCCCACGGAAATACGCCTCCCGGTACACCTCTGCACCGTCCGGGATATCAGTGGGCATAGGCTCAACTCGTTGTGATAGCGCGCTCCAGGTCCGCCGTGGACAACTTCTCGGCGTCCTCCAGCGTGCGGCGGATGACTTTCGTCAGGTGCTTTTCGATTTCCCATGGATCGGTCATGGCAGCCAGTTCAGCAGCCAACTGCGGGGGCATGCCCAGCAGTTGGTCGCGCAGCAGGCGCCCACCGTTGTAGGCCGCAAGCTTGACTGCAGACCGTTCCACCAACTCCTCCTTGGCCTTGCGCAGCTCGATCTCGGCAAGTTGCGCAAGGTTGTGCTCGCGCAGTGCTCGGGCCTTCTGGAAGTCGGGTTGCTGCCCCGCAGGTGTATACGGGGGCGGCGGCGCAGCCATGGAAGTCGGCTCGACCGAAGGGTTCAATTGGCTGTAAACGTCACGCTGGAGCCGGTCCTGGTGGTGTCGAGCAGCGACAGCGACCTTGCTCGGGTCGGCTGTTTCGGCGATCAGCGCCTCAGTCGCCAAGACATCGACTTTCTTCCCGTCCGGCGAAAGCACCAGTCGGTTGTTGTCTTTCAACCAGGTGATGTAACTGGGTGACCTGCCAATACGAGCCGCGAAGGCGCTCTTTGACAGGTAGGTTGGTTCTGTCATGAGCCCTCCTTTTTCAACGGCTTTTCAATGGAAACCTTTCAATTTCAATGGATTGAATTTCAGTAAGCTGACAGCACATCCGCTAACGCTTTCCCGCGGGTTTCCGACCCCGTGCCCTTCGGATCGCTCCAGGGTCCCCGGCTCGATTTCGGCGCCCTATTTCAGTGCAAATCACTGGAAGCCCCGTATTACGGGGCCTCCAGCCCTTCACCCCTGGTCGCCGCTGGCGGGTGGCACGTCGCACACCCCCAGCCGCTTGGCTGCCCAGCGTTCGTACAGCCCGATGGCGACATCGGCACCGGCCATCGCGGTGATGCACCCGATGCTGCCCGCCGCCAGGACCGAGACCCCGGCGGCATGCAAGAGCATCATGGCCGAAAGCCCGCAGACCACACAGGCACCCGACCGAAGCGCCAACCGCCGCACCAGTGACCAGCCCCGCACCCCGGCTTTGTCGGCCCGCCATGCCTCACCCGATACACCGCCGACCATCGACAGCACGATCACCATCCAGATCGGCATCTCAATAAGCGCTTGCTGCTCGTTCGTCATTTCCCTACCCCTTAAACGCAAAAACCCGGCGCAAGGGCCGGGTTCAGTGGTGTGGTGCCTGCCGCGTTATGCGGTCGCACCTATCGAAGATGACTACTTTTTACAGGTGGATTCCGGTGGCAGCAACCCCGTTTTAATGCCACCCGGCGAATGTCTGGTGAACGCCTGGGCAATGTCGGTGAATATCTTTACTTCGGCTTCCTGCTCCTCTGGCGCTGTCTGGGCTGTCCCACTATTCAAGATCGGAGTAGGACAGCTACAGGCGCCTAGATTCGGGGCTCTGCCCTACTGTCCTACCTTTATTAATCCTTTCTCCCGTAAAGAGAGAAAATCAAAAGCACGCATGCGCGCCACGGGCGCGTACCTGCTCCCGCTGCGCTCATGTGTGCATGACGTGTGTGAAGGTTGGACGGTAGGACAAGCCAACAACGACGCGGCCCGCGCTTGTCCTGCTGCATGAAATTGCAGTGGGACAAGGCGAGCCAGTAGGACAGCAACAGACGGAGCCAGGGCAAGGATCAAGCAGCAATCCCCATCAGCATCCCGTAAATGCAAAGGTGCGCTTCATGCAGGCGCTGGTAGTAGGTGTCGCGCCCGCAGCCACAATGGGCATACCGCAACGACATGTTCGTGTCGTGGTTGAGGTAGTGCTCGCGAACAACGGTCGCCAACGACGCGTCCAGCCACTTGGTCACGATCAACTCGATGTCCAGCGACCCTTCCAGTGGAGCACGGAATGCACGCGTGCCGCGAATCAACTGACCATTGTTCTCCATCATCATGGCGACCATGTTGCCGCCAGCGAGCCCGCCCTTAGTGAAGTTACTGTGCAGCTCCTCTGCCCACATCCGCAGGCGTGCATCGATCTCCTTAATCATCGAAACACGGCTCCTCGAATTTCACCTGCACCAGGTCCGACTTCCTGCCCCACTCGACAGGTTTCTTGTAAGCCCACGGGCGAACGCCACTCTTGGCCAGCGCCGGTTGCCGCACCTTGCGCCATCCAAGACGATGCATAATCGCGCCGACACGCATTTGCTCCGGCTTGCCCCAGTGGCCGAAGTCCAGCTTCAGAGCGCCGGACAAGATCTCGCTACCGGTCGCGGTCTCGCCGATCTGGGACTCTTCAAGCCATTGCAGAATCGGACCTTCCCACTCATCCACCACGAACCGCTCTTCCTGCTCCTCGGCGAACAACGGCGCTTCGTCGCGGTTGACCCACCAGATATCGCCGGACTGATAGCAGTACATCGCCTCAGCCCAGAGCTGGTCGCGGATCTCCCGCAATTGGTCCAGATCGACCTTGGTACAGGCCACCGGCCAATAACGCCGGTTACCCGTGGCGTCCTTGAGGTACTCGTCCTGGTTGGTCGTCCCCCCGAACACACACTGGCGTGGCACGTCCATCGTTCTGCGGCCGTAGCTCTCGCGGTAGGTGTCGGTCGACGCCGAGAAGAACTGCTTGGCCTTGGTGGACTCGGCCTTGTTGAAACTGTCCAGTTCCCCTAGCTCGACGATCCACTTACCACGAATCGCCTGAAAGGCGTCCTTGTCACCCAGGGCAAAAGGCGTGTCCATAAACCATGCACCGCCGAGAATGCCCAGCGCCGTGGACTTACCCGCACCCTGCGCCCCCTCAAGGATCATCACCGAGTCGGCCTTGCAGCCCGGCTGCATCACCCGCCCCACCGCCGAGACCATCCAACGCTTGCCGACCTTCGAGCTGTAGTCAGTCAGAGCCACGCCCATGATGTCGGTCAGCCAACTTCCGAGCCGTGGCACGCGGTCCCACTCCAGGCCATTGAGGAAGTCGCGCACCGGGTGGAACGCATGGTTGTGCGCCACCACACTGACCGCCTCGATCACGCTACTGGCCTTGACCCGAAGGTTGTACTGCTGCGCGAGCCACTTCATGACCTGCACGTCGTCGATGTCCGCCCAGTCGCCGACGCCGCCACCGTATGGGGCAGCCCGCAACTTGACGATCTTGGAACTAAACACACTGAAGCCGATGACGCCCGACCAGCGCTCGTCGTTGTCGAGGATCAGCTCAACGTTCTGCATGTGGGCAATGAGCATTCCGTTTTCGGTGCGGGCCAATTGATCCTTCCAGCCACCTGCAGCAGGCGGCTTGACCACCGCGAGCACCTGGCGGCGGACAGCCTCCAATCCCTCGGCGCAATGCAGGTCGTTAAAATCGGTCCATTTGACCTCACGCTCACCGGAGAAGATCGGCGCGACAACCTGACCGCCGACCACCGTCGCCGCGTTATTGGCCTTCTCTTCACCAGGGTTCCAGGGCTCGCCGTTGGGGCGCTTGGTCTTCCAGTCATCGTCCCGGCAAAGAATGATCGGGCGACCCGGAAAGCGCTCGCGCATGGCCTTGGAGACCACCATCAGGTTGCCCGCATCAAAGGCGATGGCGACCGCCATAGAGGTCGCCATATGCAGGCTTGAGCCGGTCGCGAAGCCTTCACACACCAGCACCGGCTCACCGGGTTCAGGGTGCGGGCCGATCAGGTGAAAGGCGCCTTCCTTCGACATCCCGGCGGGCCAGTATGATTTGTCGCGGCCGGTGCTTTCCTGTTTTTCCGGGAAGATCACCTGCAAGCCGACGATCTGGTCGCGCACATTGCTCATCGGCACCAACACGGCACCGGTACGCGGGGCATAACGAACGCCGAAACCGACAATCTGTTTTCGATCCAGATAGGCGCTACGGCCCTTCTCAGGCATCCGCTTGAACATGCCGGACGCACGATTGGCCGCTCGACGTGCCGCATTGACAGCGATCTCGGCAGCCTTTCGCTTGGCCTCTTCCTGCCGGGCCTTCATGACCTCGCGCTCTTCAGCGCTCATCTTGCCGGCCTTGACCTTGATCTTCTGCGACTCGCCCGAGCGCCAATCACCGAAGCTACCGAAGATCAGCGTGTCGCCTTTCTCGGTGCGGTGTTCGTGGACCACGTACCAGCCGTTTTTTTCCTTGCCCTTGTCCTGAGTGGTCTTGCACCGGGTGAGCTTGCCGAAGGTCAGCGGCTGCTCTGGCTCCAGGCCATAGTCGGAGAACTGATTCAGGACCTCATCGAGCATGGCGAGCCTCCACAACCTCGTCGAAGGCCTGGCAGGCCACACATTGAGTGCAACCCCGAATCGCCAGACGACGGCCCTCAGGGATAGGGTCATTGCAACCCTCGCAGAAGAGGAACGAATGAGCGGCAATATCTGGCTTGCTGGCGTTGCGGGCAGCCAGCGCCTGATCAAGCCGCTCCTGCACCAGGTCATTTGCAAAATCAGCAATATCAGCCACGGTCGATACCCCGCGTGGTCTGGTTGACGTAGGTGGCACGGTTGAACATTGCCAACAGCCCCTGGATACCTCGGAACACCTGCAACCGGATGGCTGCCAGTTCCTGATCAGACACGACCCCATCACCGATGCTTTGTGCCCAGGTGTCGGCCAGATCGGCGACCTGACGGAAATAGCCGGCTATGCCAGTCGTTAGCGTCTCGGGCATGTCACTGGTGTAGGTCTCAGCCAATTCCTGCCAAACCGTATCCCCTACCAACGCGTGCACAGCATCGAGAATGCGGCGATCCTTGGTCAGTTCCAGTATCTCGCCGAACTCTTGAATGTTGACGGTGTGACTGGGATGGGTCGGAGACAGCTTGTGCTGCAGAGTGGTGGGGTTTCTGCCGGTGGTGGCGGCGATTGCTGCGGCGCCGCCGGGATAGTCCCGTGCAGCATGGTAAAGAGCGAGATCGAGCGACAGGACTTCCCGCTTTGCTCGGTCAACGCAACTCAGAGCGATTCGGCTCATGGCATTAATCCTTATAAGTTGCCAGTGCCGCGCGACATGTAGTGGTGATACATTTGCCGCGTGGCTTGAAAGGGCCCAAAAGCCGGCGAGATCTTCAGGATCAACACCGGCACCGTGCCGAGGCGAACGATCCGTCGCTCGCCCCTGGCGCAACAGCTGCCTTATCTGTGGTGGAGACGGCAGCAACCCAAGGCATCCGTGCCTTGGAAACGCGGTAAAAGCCGGCGGTTTAGCATGTGGTGTGCTCGCCTACCTTTATCGCGGCCCGACACCGCTGTGGTGGTGCGTGTCGGGGGAAACTGGGCGGCCAATTGGTCGCCTTTTTTCTAAGTTTTACGCAGCAACAGCCTGAAAAGCTGGGGCCGGAAAGAGATCAGGCAAGTCAGGACGCAGCTCATGCGCCAAGACTTCACCGCCAGAGGCACGTACTACAGCGTGAACGCGCTCGGTAGGAACACGACCGGCCTTAAGCCATTTCCAGACATGGGGCTGTTTGACGTTGCAACGGCGAGCAAGCTCAGACTGGTTGTCGTCGCAAGCCTTCAAAGCCCTCAGCAGGGCTTCAAGCGGGGCAGAAGGTATTGCATTGCTGGCCCTTAAATCGTTTGTAGCCATCTGTTTTACCTCAGAATGAGATGTCTGGGGCGCAGATTATAACCTAAGGTGTAATCAGTCAACACCCTAGGTGATTGGACACCTTATAACCTTAGTTGTAGCCTCTACCTATGAACTATCCAGACAAGTCCGAACTACCTACCCTGGCTGATCGCCTGATCTATGCCATGGGTCAACGCAACCTAGTGCAGGAAGATCTCGGCACCTTGGTTGGCTGCTCGCAAACCAGCATTCAGAAACTGACCTCGGGCAAGTCCAGGACAAGCAAGTTCCTACCTCAGATTGCCCGGGTTCTGCGGATAGATATTGACTGGCTTGAGCTGGGGATCCTCCCGAACGCAGAAGCCTCTACAGTCAACTATCGAGTGCAGCCTCGAGATGGGACCCCCTTCATCCTCGGCGAGCTATCAACCTGGGATGACTCAACACCACTAGATGACGACGAGGTTGAATTGCCGCTGTACAAGGAAGTAGAGATTGCCTCAGGGACGGGCCGGACAGCCGTTCAGATCGCCTCAGGGCGCAAGGTACGCTTTTCGAGCTACACCCTTCGCATGGCAGGAGTCGATCCAGCAAACGCAGCCTGTGCGACCAATACCGGCAACTCCAACCACCCGCTGATCCTTGATCGCGCCACCCTCGGGGTCGACAAGGGCATGACCAGGATCATCGATGGTCAGTTGTATGCGATTGACCATGACGGCCTTCTTCGCATCAAGTTCTTGTATCGCCTTCCCGGTGGTGCCTTGCGCTTCCGCAGCTTCAACCGGGAGGAGTACGGTGATGAGGACTACAACCTGGATGCAATCATGGAAAACCGCATCCAGATTATTGGCCGCGTGTTCTGGTGGTCGACACTGAACCCAGCGAATTCACCACCTCTGCTATAAAATTAAACCCTAGGTTATTGCCACGAATTAAAACCTAGGTTATTTTCGCCTCACTCTTCCACCACAGAGCGAGGCAACATCATGCACACCACTGCATCCCTGCACGTCCACCCGGCCGCTGCTAATCCACACCACATCTTCGAGGTAAGGCGCCTGGCCCGTCAGTACGGCTGCGCCTTCATCGCGAACAAACCCAAGCCAAAGGCCTCTGTCGTGCCCGCCCCTTTCGACCCTAACGATGGGGGCCAGGCAGCATGAGAAAGTTCAAGATCGATAACCGGACCCTGAGCCTGCTCAGCGCCCAGGTCAACCTGAGCGAAACCTTTCTGCACGTTCTTCGCTCCACACCTCAGCGTCAGGCCCTGGCGTTCCGCTTGAAGGTAGAGCGCAACAAATCGGACACCGCGTTCACCGTCGAACTGGGCAGCGAACGCCACTCGCTGACCCTGCCGAACGGCAAGAAAACCCATCTCAAACTGGCTGACTTCATTGAAGAGATTGCCAACGGCCCAGCTCACCAGTGTGATGCTGCCTTGGAACCGCACATTCCCCACGCGGATCGGCGATACGCCACGTTTGATTCGGACCACATGCACCAGGTGCTCGAGTTGGTTCGTACCGGCGGCACCCTGAGCCTGGATCTCGGCTTCGATTTGCCGGTCCAGGTTGCCATCCACCGTAATCACACACGCACGGCCGTCACCACCATCATGAGCATCGGCGTCAAACGCCCTCACACCAAGTGTTTCACCGCATGTGGCACAGATGTGCAGATGTTCGAAAAGATCGCTGAATCCATCCGTCACCTTGCAGCAGCGGCTACACCTGCCGCGCATGCGGCTTGAGGACGACGATCATGGAACGCAACCTCGAAAAGACCGCCAAGTACTTCGGCCTCACCCGCCCCAAGCTGATCAAGCTGATGCGTGAAAAAGGCCTGCTCACCGACCGCAATCTGCCGGCCTTCCCAGTCCGTGACCGCGAGTACCTGCGTGTCAAGGACAGCAACTGGTACCACAACGAGCTGGGCATGCAGTACAGCCAGTCGACCAAGGTCCGGCAAGCCGGCATTGCCTGGCTGGCTAACCAGCTCGGGCTCGATCTTCCTGCCAT
Organism: Pseudomonas gingeri; assembly: GCF_013386165.1. Lineage (GTDB taxonomy): Bacteria > Pseudomonadota > Gammaproteobacteria > Pseudomonadales > Pseudomonadaceae > Aquipseudomonas > Aquipseudomonas gingeri_C. The sequence continues at coordinate 54,982 of NZ_JACAOS010000015.1, forward strand.
CCCGGCAGACAACCGTGACGTGGCCTAGGGAGTACGCCCGCCAGATCATCGCCCTCCCCACTCGCAAGGAGCGCAATGCCGCGCTCCTTGAAGTGCCGGAGCATCTGCGCGAGCTGACCAAACGCCACTGCCTGAACTTCTGGAACCACCCGAAACGGAGAAAGGACCATGGACCACAACCTGATCGATCAGCAGATCCTCGCCCTACTGCGCACCCCCATTGATCAACGCACACCGGAATGCCTCGCAGAAGCCCTGCAGCGCATCGCCGAGGCGACTGAGCCAAATGAGCCGGGGCCAATCGCTGCCTTGCCGGGCCAGACCAACCCGACCTCGATCCAGCGAGAACAACTCAAGCTAGCCGCCATTGCCAGCCTCCTAAAACAGGAGTCGAACTACAGAGCCAGCTCTACCCAGCTCAACATCAGCGAATACAACTCAGACCGATACCAGACATTGACGATCTTGCTGACAACCCACGAAAGCAGCTCAGACGACAGCTTCATGATCGGCAGCGGCAGTACGGCCGAGGGTGCTCTGAGAGATCTTCATACAGTGAAAAAGACCCGGACGGAACTTGTCGCATGAAGGATGCCAACCAGAACCCGTTACGGCTTATGCCAGCACCGGAAACGGCCACCGTCGAGCTGCTCTATCGCACCTTTGGTGACGTGCTTATCCCCCTGGAAAAGCTGCGCGTGCAGTACTTCCGCAACCTCAACGAGCAGTCGTTCGCGGCCGAGATCAGCAGCGGCCGGATTCAGTTGCCCGTGACCACGCTGGACAGCAGCCGCAAGGCACCGAAGTACGCACATATCAAGCATGTCGCCGCACTGATCGACATCCGCGCCTACAGGGCGGATGAGGACCACGCCAAGCTGCAGACCGACTCACCCGAGCAAGACCAGTAACCCAAACGGCTGCCACCACCAGCCAATGAAACTACTAGGAGCACACCACATGACCGCAATTCAGATTTGCGCACTGACCGCCCTCATCCTTTGTGTCGGCCTCACCTATTGGGGCGGCTATCGCGGCGGCCGAAGCGATGGCCACTTCGAGGGTATCGACGAGGGCAAAGCCATTCAGCAGGCCGATAACTCGGAGGCGATCCGCGAGCTGCAGCTGCTGCTAGAACAGGCCAAAAGCAATCACAAATCACTTTACCAACACTATAAGCGCGCTCTGGCCGCATCGAAATTCGGGCAAGACGAACGCCAGGCACTGCTCGCAATCGCCGACCAACTGAAACTGGCCGCTGAAACCTTCAGGGTACTTTCTGCCCCTGGCTCGACCAAGACAGCGCTTGAGCTGCGAGACAAGGCTCAGACCATGGCAGCGCTGCTGGAACCTATCGTGCAGGAGACGGCAGCATGAAACGGTCCCCCATGATGCTGCGCCTCACCCCACAAGCAGCTGGTGAACTGCAACAGCAGCACACCAATGCCACCACAAAACTGCGTGACCTGACCCGGCACCGCAAAGAGTTCGACCGTCAACTGAAAGAGCTGGTCGGCTACGAGGCCCTGCGCAAACTGCACAAGGACACCGACAACGCTTTGCTGCTGGCCGACCTGCGCAAGGAGGCCGCGTGATGAGCCAGATACTCACCCGTACCGGCCAGCAGTTCGACGTGCTCCGACCTGAAACCGGCCAGATTGACCCACGGGATATTTCCCACGCACTGGCGCACCTGTGCCGGTTCAACGGCCACACCCACGAGTTCTACAGCGTGGCCCAACACAGCTGCATGGTCGCCGACCTGGTGCCCGAGGAGCACAAACTGGCCGCCCTGCTCCACGATGCCACCGAGGCCTACATCGGCGACATGGTGCGACCGATCAAGGAGGTCATGGCTGCTTACCAGCAAATGGAGCATGTGCTTTGGCTCCAGATATGCGTGCGCTTTGGCCTCGGCCCGCTGTTACCGGAGTCGGTACAACACGCAGACCTGATCGCACTGGCCACCGAACGCCGAGACCTAATGCCCCCCGACCCGGCCATCTGGGATGTCTTGATCGGCATCGAACCCATAGCTGAAACCATCCGTCCCTGGTCCGCGACCGAAGCTCGGCTCACCTACCACCAGCGCCTGATGGATCAACTTGCTATCGAACACCGGAGAAAAGCGGTATGACGCACTCACAGGACAACACCCAGACCCAGACCGCTTTGCTCCGCAACGACAACGGGATCGACACGCCCGTAAAAAACAGTCTCTGCTGCGCAGCAGCAGGCATTATTGCCTCTACCCGCGCCACCACCGAGGCGCTTATACCCCACGAAAAGCTGCGCGAGGCAGCAACCCCTGAAGCCACGCTGAACGCTCAGAATCGCCCGCTCGCGCAGCCTGTCGTGGGGTGTATGCACCCTTCAAGCCACGCGAATCCATTCCCTGAATCGACAGCAGGCCGGAAGTATTGGCCCGCCGATCTGACCGACGTCCAGCCCCGCGAATGGGCCACCATGTCACCGCGCCACGTTGCCGAATTTGCCGGCATGACGGAGGTGTGGCTGCTGCTAGATGCTGCCCAGAAGCACATTGCCGAGCTGACACTGAGCAAGGGCGTCCAGCAGGCCAAGAGCGATCTCCTTGCCAGCCAACTCGCCCCTGATCGTTTCATTTTCACCGAGCAGGGCGGTATGGAAGAGCACGATCTGGGCGAGTGGGTTGCCCATGGCGCATTCGACCACGTTCGGGGCGAATTGACGGAGCAGATCGCCAAGCAGGCACTGGACAAGCAGCACCTGCAGGCCAAGGTCGACGCACTCCAGGCAAGACTGGACAAAGCCGACCTGGCACTGGACGACAAGAACAAGGAAATCCGGGCTATTCATGCAATGACAGGGAGCGAGAGGATGATCGCCAAGATAGGCGATGCCCGGAGCCAGGCGGATGATCTTCTGGCTGCTGCAGGTTTCAATCCTGGGCCATGGTTCGACGACGAACACCGCAACCTTGTCCTCAGCGATATCAGCGGCCTACGCCCTGCGATGGCCGCAGCTAGGACTGAGGCGGAAAAGGAAAATTCAGCAGTACTGGATCTCGAGATCAAGAACTCTGACCTACAAGAACATCTCTCTCAACGCAGCCTGCTACTTAAGCGACTCCTCGACGCCGCCACAGATGTTCACCCGCACATCGATGGTCAGGCCCGCCGAAAACGTTTTTTTACTCAGATCCGGGCATTAACCAAGTTGCTGCAGGGTGACACAGTCCATGCCATGGCGGTGACGCTATGACTGCTTTCCGCAAACACAACCTCGCCGAGGCCATCTACTACGGGCAGATGTCCCTAAGTCTCCGGCAGTACCTGAATGTCGACCTCTTCGCGGGTGGCGGCGGAGCCTCGGAAGCCACGGAGCAAGCCACGGGTGAGAGCGTGGACATCGCCGTCAACCATGACGACGACGCCATCAGCATGCACATCGTCAACCACCCGCAAGCCACTCACTACCGCGAAGACATCCGCAAGGTAGAGCCTCGGGACGCAACCAAAGGCCGTCCCGTTGGGCGTCTTCACGCGAGCCCCGAATGCACACATCACAGCCAAGCAGCTGGCGGCCAGCCACGCAGTAAGGAAAGCAGGGCCCTGTCGTGGATGGTGATCAAGTGGTGTGGCCAGACCCTGCCGCTGATGCTCACCATGGAGAACGTGATGCAGATTCTCCAATGGGGACCGCTGATCGCCAAACGCTGCAAGGCGACCGGTCGCGTGATCCGCCTCGACGGGACCGTCGCAGCACCTGGTGAGTGCGTATCGGTGCAGGAACAGTTCCTGATCCCGGACCCCAAACGGAAGGGGCACACCTGGCGCCGCTTCCTGAAGATCCTGAGTGGCATGGGCTACAAATTCCATTATGACAAGCTGGTAGCGGCCGACTTCGGCGCGGCCACCACCCGTGCACGCCTGTTCTTCATCGCCCGCAAGGACGGCGTCCAGCTCAACTGGCCAGAGGCCTCCCACGCCAAAGTGCCAGGGCCTGGACAACTGCCGTGGGAGCCTATCGCTAGCTGCATTGACTGGAACCTACCTTGCCCCTCCATCTTCCTCGACACCGAGGAAGGCAAGGCAGCAAGCGTTCGCCGCCCGCTGAAGCCCAAGACTATGGAGCGCATCCGCAAGGGCATTCGTCGCTACCTGCTGGACCACCCCAACCCCTTCATCGTCAGTGTCAACCATGGTGGCAACGACTTCAGAGGGCAGTCGACTGACACACCGGCGGCGACGATCACGGGCGGCCAGGGGTTCGCGCTGGTACAACCCGTCGTGGCGCCGTTCATCACCGAGCACGCCAATGCAAGCAACCAGCGCAACATGCCGGCGGACGAGCCCGGGCGAACGATCTGCAGCGAGGTCAAAGGTGGCCACTTCGCCGTTGTGACGCCAACACTGGTGAACGCTGCCTACGTTGCACAACACAACGGGGGATACAACACCACTCTCGGCCGCCACCCGGAGGAGCCAGCGACTGCGCTGACCACCACCGGCAGCCAGCAGAACGTTGTGACCGCCAGCCTCGTGACCCTGCGTAACAACAGCATTGGTGAAGATCTTCGCGATCAAGCTCCTGCCATCACCGCCGGCGGGACACATCTGGCGCTGGTGGAGTGCACTCTATCTCCAAAGCATCAGGAAGGCGCAGAGCGCGTCGCCGCATTCCTGATGGGCTATTACGGCAGCGACAACACCTACGACGCCCGCGACCCGGCCGCCACCATCACCACCCGGGACCGCCTGGCGCTGGTGACGGTGACGATCAAGGGCAACCCATACGTGATCGTCGATATCGGCATGCGGATGCTCACCCCAGCCGAGCTGTACCACATCCAGGGTTTCCCACATGACTACAAGATAGATTTCGGGCACGACGGCCGTAAGTTCTCCAACAAGGCCAAAGTGAAAATGTGTGGCAATTCGGTCTCGCCGAAGCCCTATAGGGCACTGCTAGAGGCCAACCCACTGTTTCCCGAAGCCGAAATGCAGGAGGCAGCATGACCACCCATAACATCGTTAGCGTAAGCGGCGGTAAGGACAGTACGGCAACCCTGCTGGTCGCCATCGCCCTGGAAACACCAAACCTGCAGGCCGTCTTCGCGGACACCGGCAACGAGCATGAACAGACCTATCAGTATCTGGACTACCTGGAGCAGGCTACCGGCGTGCCCATCACCCGGGTTCGCGCCGACTTCACACGCCAGATCGCCGGCAAACGCAAGTTCATAGAAGCCAAGTGGCGCGAACAAGGCATTGACGAAGCCGTCGTGTTGGCCGCACTCGACGTGCTGCAACCGACCGGTAATCCGTTCCTCGACCTCTGCATCTGGAAAGGTCGATTCCCCTCCCGCAAGGCCCAGTTCTGCACCATGGAGCTGAAGCGCGATCCGATGCTGGAGCAGGTGGTCATGCCACTGATGGGCAAGAGCGACATGCTGGTCAGTTGGCAAGGCGTCCGGGCCGACGAATCACTGAACAGGCGCTACCTGCCTGAGTGCGACGAGGTTGGTGGAGGGCTGTTCAACTACAGGCCGATCCTGAAGTGGGATATCCCAGCGGTGTTCGAGGCCCATCGTTACATGGACATAAAGCCGAACCCACTGTACTCCCAGGGCATGGGCCGTGTGGGGTGCATGCCCTGCATCAACTGCCGTAAGGATGAGCTGCGCGAGATCGCCCTACGCTTCCCCGAAGTCATCGACCGGATTGACCGCTGGGAGCGACTGACGCAGCAAGCGAGCAAGAGCGGCGCAGCAACCTTCTTCGCGGGCTCCAATGCAAAACACCCAAGAGGCTCAATAGCCGGCCTACCCGCTATAGAGGTGATGGAAATAGCCAGCATCCGCCAAGCAGTGGAATGGTCGAAGACAGCCCGAGGCGGCATCCAGTACGACCTGATGATTGCCACTGATGCCACCGCTTGCTCCAGCGCCTACGGGCTCTGCGAGTCGGCCTGGGAGCCGGTGACCATTTCGGAGGCAGCATGAAAGCAGCCCTACCCAACCCTGAACTGGACGGTGTGAACCTCAGCGCAACAGTCAGCACCGGCTTCACCGCAACAGGCCCAATGGGCACAAAAGCCCGTATGGCCATCGTCGACGAGCAAGGCAACATCCTGGCTTCCGGCGACGACGTTGCCTGGGCAGCCTGGCGCGTGTGCGTCGAGGTACAGGAGAACTTCTGGGAGGGACAGGGACACCTGGTGGTTCATGCCAGCCCACCATGTCAAGGCCATAGCAAGAAGCTTGCAGCTTGATTGCTAAGGGCGGTCGCTACCGGCCGCCCACTGACCTGTCCGGCGCTCGATCCGCATCCATCGACGCTGACCAGATTTGGCAATGAGCAACACATCGATGTACTTGCGCCCGTCGGGTACAACCCCGCGAATGTAGAGAACGATCCTTTCGAAGGTGTCCATCATCAGTTGGCGCACCATCTCTCGTGGCCCCACCTCTTGAGCATCGACCCCCGCCACCAGGTTGGCCCACACCCTGGCATCTGCTGGCGCCTGACGCGAGGTCGCACTTACCAGTTCGCGTTCAGCTTGCTGGACTGCAACCTTCGCCGCTTGCAGTTGCTCTTCCAGCTCCCGAGCCTTCCTGACAAACACCATCGGCGTAGCGCCATCGCTTTCCCCCGCCAGCAATGCTTCGGTCACACGAGATAACTGGCGATCAAGATCGTCGACCACCTTTCGAGCATTCATCAGATGGACCCGAAGATCCTGACCATCATGCGCGGGCTCCAGTAGGCGCTGGAGATTCATGTGGTCCGAGCAGTACGCCATCAACGCACGTTCAACCGGAGCCACACTGATACTTCCATGCGAACAGCCTTTAGCATTCAAATTCGAAAGGCAGATTAAGCGGCGATTGCAGTCACGCAGCATCCCGTCTGCCTGAATCTTCGCCATTTGATTCACGCCTGTCATACCAGCACCACAATATCCGCAGTAGCTAATTCCAATGCCCGTCACAACACCTGGAATTGCCCCCTTTGGCCGGCGCCTGCTGCGTTGCGTAGTCAATAACTGAAGTTCATCAAACTCAATGTCAGACATCAGCCGTGGATAATAATCAGGCAGCTCAAAGTCTTCACCATCAATTGCAAGTCGTTTGACGCCCTTCAATGCGGGCAACTTGATCAGTCGGTACAGCTGTGCTGCGTTGATGCCGACGGTGTTGAGGTTATAACCACGTTCGATCATGAACCGATAAGCGCGATCAGAACCAAGCCCTTCCTTATATTTTTCGATAGCCAACAAAACAACTTCTACGCGATCCGGTATCAACTCCCAGGCAGAGCCTGTCCACTTGAGCCAATTGGCGTCACCACCATTGCGGATCAACCCTCGATATGTTCCAGCCATCCAACCTTCACACTGCCGGCGAATAGCCGCTTTCACCCTCTTGCTCTTGGTATCGCTTTCTTCATGTGCACGAATCATCACAAGGAGGCTGTACACCAAGTCCATGGGTTGCGCCTTAAGCTTCTCCCTGTTGTACTCTCGCCCATCACTGGCAGTCACCACTGTGATACCAGCATTGATGATCTGCGCCAGTTGCGCCTGAGCCTGAATTGGTTCTGCTCGACTTAGCCGGTCCAGCCCTTCAACGATCAGCACTGAACCAGGTGGTATACGCCCCTCATCAACGGCCAGAAGGAAGACGCCCAGCGCCCCCTGCTTGACGTGCCGCTGATGGAACGCGGACAGCCCTTCGTCCTTAAGCGACAAGCTCTCGTCCAGGGTCAGGCCGCGCTCTGCTGCCCAAACCTTCGCGTACTGGAGCTGGCGGTCGGCGCTGTGCCCAAGAGCCTGTTTCGGATCAGAGAAGCGTGTATAGCTGTAGACTTTTGCCCCATTCATAGGCTTGCGATGGTCCTGGTATGCTCAAAAGACAATAGTATATATTGCCCATCGTCTGGCAATCCAAAAGCCATCCTCATCTTCACTGCTTTCCTCCCCCAGTTCATCGACCCGGCGCAAGGCATCTCAGCCCAGTTCGCCGTGCTGGGCGCCCTGTTCCTGATGCTGGAACTGATCGCCATCAGCGCCTACGCCTACATGGGCGTCCATATGCGTCGCTGGTTCGCCGAACCGAAGGGCAAACGCCTGTTCAATCGCGGTTGTGCGGTACTGCTGTCCGGGGCCGCGTCGGTGCTGCTGATGGCGCGGCGGGCCTGATCTCCTGCCCAGGGACTTGGGAGCTATCAATTTTATGCGTTGGTGGCGGCAAGACGGGGCTTCACGCTGAAATAAACGAACCATAGGCCGCAGACATGTCAACCAAACACCATCACGCAACATCAGTGTCGCTTCCTCCCGAGTCGGCGATTGCCAAAGCCTACGCATCGATGAATCTCGCCGACGCTTACTCGATCGAGCTTCCCACCGGGGCGTCAACCAATCCCGAATTGTTGGCGAGGTTCATCTTCGCTCACCAAGCACCTTGGATCAGCCGCCTCATGGCGGTTCGAGACGCGCTCGTGGCCGGTTTCGGCCTCAAGACAGCCAAGCATCTCGCATCACTGGATGCGGAGAGCGGAGCGGGCCGGCTCGGCATCTTCAAGATCTACAGCACAAGTCCAACTGAAGTGGTTCTTGGAGAAGACGACAAGCACCTGGACTTCAGGCTCTCTGTTCTGTGTTCCGCTCAGTCGTCGCCGGGAGCTAAACGTCAATTGATTCTGTCGACCGTTGTTCACTGCCACAATCGCTTGGGTCGCCTCTATATTTTTCTCATTGCCCCGTTTCATCGCTTAGTCGTTCAGTCCAATCTTCGTAGTGCGGCACGGAGCGGCTGACCATCGGCGACGGAGGCGTAAGCCAAAGTCCAAATCATCATGCGCGGCCAACTGAGGTCTAACCCTTCTCTCACCGAAGACTGCCGCTACGCGGGAGACTGAACATCTAGTGGGGCCATTTGGCCTCTGATACGATCTCCCTCCAAAAACCAGGGAGCAGGGTAATGGCGATCGCGGAATTCCGTTTCGAAACCTATCATTCGTGGGATATGGGGCTCGCATGTGGCGACGATGCCACGCCTTCGGTCAACCCCGCCCCGGCGACAACAGCCTGCATCTACATCATCCATAACACCGGCGAGAACTCGACCTACGTGGGTTATGCCGACAACGCCTTCGACCGATGGAAAACCCGCGCCGAAGTATTCCATATCATGGGAATTCCAAAGGCCTACGCAAAAAATATCTTGTGCGCCTACTGCCTGCCCACTGTCGACAGTGGCAAGTCGATGTTTCTCGCCGGGCAGAACAACTGCGAACATCTGCTGATTCGTGCCGTGGTCAATGGCTTGCTCGGTGTCACGACCAGCACCAATACGCAACTCGGGAAAACCCCCTTTATCAACCCGATCGCCACGATGGTCCGGGTTTATCTACCCACCCAGAAATGGGGAAAACTGGTCGGCAGCCGGCAAATCGCACTGCCTCATCAATACTGAACCTCAACAAACATCCTATTACCTGCATCAAGCTCCGAGCATTACAGCCGACATAAGATGACCACGGGCGCAAACGCCCGCCTATTTGTGGCTTAAAACCAAGGAAGTTGCTCAATGCTTGCACCCATCAACAGGATGCTGGAAAACATCAGCGTCAGGACCAAACTCATCCTTGGATTTGGCGTGGTCATCATGCTGACCCTGTTGATCGCAACCACCGGTTGGTCGGGTATCCAGTCACTGAGCAATCGCAGTGATCGAATCCTCGATATCGCCAAGCTGAACGACCTGGCCAAGGAAGTGCGCATCGGCCGTCTGGCCTACACAATGACCGCCGACCCGCAACATGCCGCCAACGTGGTCAAGCTGCTGGACGCTCTCGACAGCCACCTCGCCTACAGCCGCTCGGTCTTCGTGGCCCCGTCCGATCTGGAGCAGATCGCCTTGGCCAGTGATTCGGTGAAACGCTATCGCACGCACTTCAACGACTTCAGCCAGTTCGTCCAGGCCCGCGATGCAACGCGCGCCGTGTTCGGCAATCATGCCGACGCCGCCGTGGCCGAGCTGCAAAAACTCAAGGACAGCGCCGCCTCGAGTGGCAACCAGCCCCAGGTCGATGCGCTGGTCAACGCGCAGATGCTGGTCCAGCAAGCCCGGTTTCAACTCAGGGGTTACAGCTACAGCCTGAAAGCCGAGCTTGAACAACCGGCCAAGGACGCTATCGACCAGGCCGGCACCTATCTGAAAACCCTCAACGAACTGCTGCCTTCCCAGACCGAAAGCCTGCAGCGCCTGCAACAGGCGATGACCGGCTATCGCGTCACCGTCGGCCAGTTCGCCGAGGCCCAGGGCAAGGCGGAAAAAGTCCAGGCGCAGCTCAATGATGACATCGCCATTCTCTTCGCGGCGAGCAAACAGTTGGCGCAGAACCAGGCTGAACGACGCGTCGCTGACGTCCTGAACGCCCGTAACTGGCTCGCCGGCGCCGTTCTGGCCGCCTTGCTGCTCGGCGTCCTGGCGGCCTGGGTCATCACGCGGCTGATCGTCGGACCGTTGGTGGAAACCCTGGGCCGGGCCGAACGCGTAGCCGCCGGCGACCTGACCGGCGATGTCACGGTGACGCGTCGCGACGAACTCGGTGCACTGCAAGTGAGCATGCAGCGCATGACGCTCAACCTGCGTGAATTGATCGGCGGCCTGCGTGATGGCGTCGTACAGATTGCCAGTGCCGCCGAGGAACTGTCGGCGGTCACCGAGCAGACCAGTGCCGGGGTGAACAACCAGCGACAAGAAACCGACCAGGTCGCCACGGCCATGAACGAAATGGCCGCAACGGTCCAGGAAGTCGCACGCAACGCCGAACAGGCCTCCAATGCCGCCGTCAGCGCCACCCGTGAGGCCCGCGAAGGTGGCGAGGTCCTCAGCCAGGCCATGGGCCAGATCGACAAACTGGCCAACGAGGTCAATCACTCGACCACCGCCATGACTGACCTCAAGCAGGAAAGCGACAAGATCGGCAGCGTCCTCGACGTCATCAAGTCCGTTGCCCAGCAGACCAATCTGCTGGCGTTGAATGCCGCGATCGAAGCGGCGCGTGCCGGCGAAGCCGGGCGTGGCTTCGCCGTGGTCGCCGATGAAGTGCGCAGCCTCGCACAACGCACCCAGACGTCCACCGAGGAAATCGAACAATTGATCAACGGGTTGCACAGCGGTACCGAAAAGGTCGCCAGCAGCCTCGAAAGCAGCCGCACACTGGCTCACAGCAGTGTCGAATTCACTCGCCGGGCCGGCGTTTCGCTGGATGGCATTACCCAGTCGGTACAGGCCATCGAGTCGATGAACCACCAGATCGCCACGGCCGCCGAGCAGCAAAGTGCCGTGGCGGAGGAGATCAATCGAAGCGTGACCAATGTCCGCGAGATCTCCGAACAAACTGCGGCGTCCAGTGAGGAAACCGCGGCGTCCAGCGTCGAACTCGCCCGGCTGGGCGGGCACCTGCAGACGCTGGTAGGAAAATTCCGACTCTGATCATGGCAAGGCGAACCGGTGCGGTTTACTCGTAAACCGTCACCTGGTTACGTCCAGCCTTCTTCGACGCGTACAGCGCCTGGTCCGCCCAGGCGATCAGGTCGGCGTGACTGACCGAAGGCCGGCTCAGGTCCGCCACCCCCAGGCTGATGGTGAAACGGATGCTCTGCCCTTCGTGCACGACTTCCAGCCCTTCGATGGCCTTGCGCAAGCGCTCGGCAAAAAAGCGCCCGCCGGCCTTGTCGGTATCCGACAACACCACGCCAAATTCTTCGCCGCCATAACGCCCGGCCACGTCGCTGTCGCGCACATGCTCGCGGACCATATCGGCAACCCGCTCGATGACCTTGTCCCCGGCCTGGTGTCCATAGGTGTCGTTGACCCGCTTGAAGTGGTCAATGTCGAACATCACCAGACTCGTGGCATTGCCATAGCGCTGGTTACGGGCATAGGCAGCCTTGAGGCTTTCCTCCCAATGCCCACGGTTGTACAGGCCAGTCAGGCGGTCGGTACTGGAGAGTTTCTGCAACTTGGCATTCGCCGCCTGGAGCTGGTGGCGGTTGGTGGCCACGTCGGTGACGTCATAGATCACCAGGCAGATATGGGTAATCGTGCTGTTGGTCGACCGCAACGGCAACAACGTGGTGTTCTGGTACATGAAGTCTTCCTGGCCGGTGATCGGCTGGTAGTTCTTGAACCGCACCAGGTAAGGACGCTGCTCCCAGATGGTGAACGCCGGCGTGCCCAGGGTGGCGACACTCTCCACCTTGCGGCTGAACCATTCACGATCCACTTCAGGAAACAGGCTGAAGAAAGACTGACTGTTGGCGTCCTTGGGCTGTACCCCGGAACGGTTTTCCATGAAGGTGTTCCAGACCTGCACGCAATAGTCGCGGTCCAGCACCACCACGCCGACGTCGATGCTCTGGACAATCGCCAGCAACCAGTGAAACTCGTTCAGATCGAGGGTGTCGTTCATGGCTCAGCTCATCAGGTAAGCGAGTTTGTCGGTCAACCGCTGGATGGAATCTTCCGTGAACAACAACAGCAAGTCGAAATGTATGTCATGCCCTTCCAGGCTGTAGCTGATCTCTACCGCCAGGGTCTTTTTCCAGCGCTGCTGGTTGACCCGGATCAATTCGTCGATGGCCGCGTGCTGCCCGAGAATCTGTGGGTGGCCCTGGGAAAACACCACGTCGATCTGCTCGGCAATACTGCTCAGACATGCACCGATCAGTACGCTGGAGAGGTCGAGCAACATTTCCAGGTCCGAATACTCGGTGCCTTGGCGTTGCATCAACTGCGCCATGTCGGCGACTTCCGAGTCATGGAACATCAGCAAGGCTTCACCGGCGATACCGCTGCCGATAAAACCCTGGCAAATGGCGGTGAGCTGGTTGCCGCTCCCGGCATCCATCAGCGCCATGTGCAACTCGCCCACTTCGAGAATGTTCACGTTCGGCACCGGCAAGTGCACAAACACCCCCAGGACCTTGGCGATCAGCGCGGCCGCACGACCGATGGCGACGTTGACCGTTTCGCGAAAGGCATCACGAAAACTGATTTCCGCGGTCGATTCAGGGCGAACGGCCAACGGCGCCTGACCAGGGGCATTGAGCAGACCCAGGCGGTCGAGGGTCTCGCGTAGCTCGTCCTGGTCGAAGGGCTTCTTCAGGAACGCCAGTGCACCCAGCTCGTGCACCCGGCGGACCGCTTCTTCCTGGACGTCACCAGAGATCACGATCACTTGTGCCTGCAACCCTTCGGCACGGATCGCCGAGAGCACCTGATAACCATCCATTTCCGGCATGGTCAGGTCGAGCAGCACCACCTGCCCCAAACCCTGGCGAATGGCATCCAGCCCCTGACGACCATCGCAGGCCTGGGTGATCGAGACCTGCCAATCCGCCGGCAGCGCCCGTAAAACCTGCTTACGGGCCATGTTGGAGTCGTCACACACAACTAGGGGAATCACTGACACAGACCGGTGCTCATCTTATTGGGGTATCAGGGAAAGCATTAATGGCATGATGCCATAAGTTTTACAAAACATGCTTAACGTACAGGTTTTATTGAGAACTACGTCCGATATTCCAACAGCTTAGGTGCAATCGACATTCAGGGGATGGCTTAGGTCAACGAAATGGATCGACGGCTTACGGCCATCGACCTTTATGGACGCACCGAAAAACGTTCGCGATAAGCCTGCGGCGTGACGCTGATGGCCCGCAGAAAGCTGCGGCGCAGAGTTTCCTCGCTACCGAAACCGCAACGGGTGGCAATCCGTTTGATCGGCAGTGCGGTGTCACCCAGCAGGCGCCGGGCGGTTTCGACACGGATCTGCTCAATGGCCCGGGCCGGCGTCTGTCCGGTTTCGGCGCGATAGTGGCGGACGAAACTGCGCTCGCTCATGCCCGCCTGCTGGGCCAGCACCGCAATCGACAGGTCCTGCGCCAGATGCTCGGCGATCCAGGCCTGCAAATCGCCAAAGCGACTACCCGCTTTCTGCAAGGACAAGGTGGCGCTGAATTGCGACTGCCCACCCGGACGTTTCAGGAACACCACCAAATGCCGCGCCACTTCCAGCGCCACGGGACGCCCCAGGTCCGCCTCCACCAGCGCCAGGGACAAGTCGATACCCGCCGTCACCCCGGCCGAGGTCCAGACCGGACCATCGTTGATAAAGATCGGATTGGGCTCGACCTGCACCCGTGGGTACTGCGCCGCCAGTTGTTCACAGCGGGTCCAGTGGGTCGCCACCCGCCGCCCGTCCAGCCAGCCGCTGGCTGCCAACAGGAAAGCCCCGGTGCAAACCGAGGCGACCCGCCGTGCGCAGCCGGCCTGCTGGCGCACCCAGGCGACCTGCAGCGGGTCCTCGGCTGCCGCGTAGGTGCCCCAGCCACCGGCGATGATCAAGGTATCGCAGGGCATGCCGGCCGCTGGCAACGGCTCCGCCACCAGGGCCAGCCCCGCCGAACTCATCACCGGTTCGCATTGGGCGGCGATCACGCTCACGGCATAGGGCAACGGCAAGCCCTGGGCACGCGCCAGGTCGTTGGCCGAGGCAAACACCTGCAGCGGCCCCGTGACATCGAGCACCTGCACATTGGGAAAAGCCAGGATCCGGATCGTTTTGGGAATGTTCATAGATTTGGCGTGAAACGTGGGCTCAATGGCGGATACGCCAAAGCCTACGAAACTACAGTGGACTCGTCCAGCCTCGCAGGACCTTTTTATTCACTTCCAAGGAGCTATCGCCATGACACTGCATATCGGCTTTCTGTTGTTCCCCAAAGTCCAACAGCTCGACCTCACCGGCCCTTACGAAGTCCTCGCCTCGCTGCCTGACGTCCGGATCCACCTGATCTGGAAGGACCTGGCGCCCGTCACCTCGAGCACCGGCCTGGCCTTTACGCCAACGACCACTTTCGAAGACTGCCCGCCCCTGGACGTGATCTGTATTCCGGGCGGTGCCGGGGTCGGGCCGTTGATGGAAGACGCCGAAACCCTCTCGTTCATCGTCCGTCAGGCCGTCCAGGCGCGTTATGTCACCTCGGTCTGCACCGGCGCCCTGGTGCTGGGCGCCGCCGGACTGCTGCAAGGCCGCAAAGCCACGACCCACTGGGCCTATCACGACCTGTTGGCGCCGCTCGGGGCCATCCCGGTGAAAGAGCGCGTGGTGCGTGACGGCAACCTGTTGACCGGCGGCGGTATCACCGCCGGGATCGATTTTGCCCTGACCCTGGCCGGCGAGCTGGTGGGCGCGCAGGAAGCCCAGGTGATCCAGTTGCAATTCGAATACGCCCCCTTTCCGCCGTTCAACGCCGGCCGCCCGGAGACCGCGCCCGCCGACGTGCTGGCGATTGCCCTGCAACGGGTGGCGGAGTCGCAAAAGCAACGCGGGCTGATCACCGAACGTGTTGCCCAGCGTTTGCAACACGCGGGTTAATCGCGCTCCCACGGCATCCCCAGCAACGCCGAGCCCAGGCTCTTGCCGTGGGCATCCAGCGCCAGGGAGCGGGTCACCCCGCCCCGCAGGATGCCCGGCAAGACGAAATTCAAGGCCCGCACCCCTGGTAACCCATAGCGTCGTACCGGCCCGGCCGTCGGATCGAGCAAAGGTGCAAAGTAGTCCGCCACTCGCTCGGCCGTCAGCCACTCGCATAACCTGGGGTAGTCCTCGGCACGGTAGGCGATCACCGAGATATTCGAAGTGTCGCCTTTGTCGCCCGTGCGCGAATGGGCAAAAGCGCGCAATTCAAGACCGCTCATGACCGATCCTCCAGATGAACCGTTGCCTTCAGATGTTCCCGTGGCAACAGCAGCGATGCCACCGCCACCACCTGCCGTACGCTCTTGCTCGCACCACCACCGCCTGACGGGCCGTTGGTGTACAGGGTTTCCACTTCATTGCCGACGCGCAGCGCATCGGCTCGATCGGCACAACGCGCCGCCACCCGCAAACGTACTTCCCAGGGCTCGCCCTGCCCTCGCGTGCTCAGCGCTTCGCCATAGAGGGCATCGACACCCATCAACTCCGCACGGACTTCCTCGGCCTTTACACCGATGATGTCCAGGCGCCGCAAGACAATCTCCCGCGCCAAACTTGCGCGGGCCAGGGCACCCGGACCGCCATAGGACATTTGCCCCTCACCGATCCAGCCATCCAGATACCCCACCGAGACCTTCAAGGTGTCCGTGCGCCGGTGCCCGTCCGCGCCCCACACGCCGACACGGTTCACGTCTTCCTCGACAAAACCCACCCCCTGGAAGTCCGCGATGACATCCGGCGTCAGGTAGGCCGCCGGGTCATGCACTTCATACAGCAACTGCTCGGTACAGGTGGCAGCGTCCACCCGCCCGCCGCTGCCGGCGACCTTGGTGATGGTCGCCCGCCCCTCGGCATCCACTTCGGCCAGGGGAAAGCCCAGGTGTGCCAGATCCGGCACCTCCTTGACGCCCGGATCGGCAAAGTAACCACCGGTAATCTGCCCCGCACACTCCAGCAGATGACCGATCAAGGTGCCACGGCCCAGGCGCGGCCAATCGTCCGCCGCCCAACCGAACTCGAAACATTGCGGCGCGAGAAACAGCGACGGATCAGCCACCCGGCCAGTGATCACCACATCGGCATCGGCCGCCAGGGCCTGGACGATGCCTTCAGCGCCCAGGTAGGCATTGGCGGAAACCAGCCGGTCGCCCAACTGCTCGACCCGCAAGCCGTTGTCCAGCAAACGGCTCGGCTCGGCATGCAGCACCTCAAGCACATCGTCGCCAGTCACCGCCGCCACCTTGAGCCCTGGCAAACCCAATTCAACGGCGATCCGCCGGACCTCCCGCGCGGCGGCCAGGGGATTGGCCGCGCCCATATTGGTGATGATCCGCAGACGCCGCGCGTTACCGCCGACAAAGGGCAGCACCCGCTCCATCCGCTCCCGCAGCAAGGGGTCATACCCGGCCTCGGGGTCACTGAGCCGAGCCTGTTGCGCCAGGGCGATGGTCCGTTCAGCCAGGCATTCGAACACCAGGTAATCCAGTTCGCCCTTGGCCGCCAGTTCCACCGCCGGTTCAATGCGGTCGCCCGAATAGCCGGCGCCGGAGCCAATACGCAAGGTTTTCATCGCAAGGTCCCTCATTTCAAAAGATGCCCAGGAGCAGCGCCGTCAGGGTCATCAGCACCGAAGCGGCAAGCAGGAAAGGAATGGTGAAACGCTGGTGATCGGCCAGTTCGATCTTGCACAGGCCCACCAGCAAAAAGGTCGCGGGGGTCAGCGGGCTGACCGGGAAGCCGGTGGTGTGCACCCCCAGCAAGGACGCCTGGGCCACCTGCAAGGGCTCCACGCCCAAGGCTTTGCCGACCTCGGCGATCACCGGCATCACCCCGAAATAGAACGAGTCCGGATCGAACAACAGGCTCAGCGGCATCGACAGGAAACCCACCACCGCCGGAATCAACTTGCCATGGCCGGCCGGAATCTGCGCCACCGCCACTTCGGCCATGGCCTTGAGCATGCCGGTGCCCTGCATGATCCCGGTAAAGACCCCGGCCGCCAGGAGGATGCTGGCCATGGTCAAGGCAGTCTTGGCATGGGCATCGATACGGGCGCGCTGGGCGTCGACATTCGGGTAGTTGAGGCACAGTGCGACCACTGTGCCGAGCATGAACATCACCACCGGGTCGACCCAGCCGGCGATCATCACCGCCATCACCAGCACCGTCAGCAGCAGGTTGGCCCAGAACAGCCGTGGACGGCGCAGGGCTTCTTCCTCTGCACTGATCACCCGGCTCGGCACACTGCCCGTGGCCAGACCGGCGCCCAGGCCCAGGCGCCGCTCCTCACGCCGGCCCAACCACCAGGCACAGGCGAAAACAAACAGCAAGCCGACGATCTGCACCGGAATCAATGGCTGGAACAGGTCCGCCACCGGCACGTGCAAGGCCGCCGACGAGCGCAACACCGGACCGGTCCAGGGCAGAAAATTCACCCCGGCGGCCATCGCCGCGACACAGGCCAGGATCCGTCGGTCGATACCCAGCCGCGTATACAGCGGCAACATCGCCGGGATCGTCACCAGGAAGGTCACCGCCCCGGAGCCATCCAGGTGCACCAACAACGCCAGCAGGGCGGTGCCCATGACAATCCGCGTGGGCCGCGTGCCCACCGTGCGCAAGATGCGGTCGATGATCGGGTCAAGCATGCCGGCATCGGTCATCACCCCGAAGAACAGGATGGCGAACACGAACATGCCCACCACCGGGGCGACGTTCTTGATGCCGGTGACGATAAAGGCACTGGTTTGCAGACCGAACCCGCCGAGCAGCGCGGCCAGGATCGGTAAGGCGATCAAGGCGACCAGGGGCGAGAGGCGCTTGCTCATGACAGCCGCAAGCAGACAGACGATGGTGATGACACCCAACGTGGCGAGCATGGAAAGACTCCGGGGCCGCTCAACGGCGGACAGTTATTGTTTTCCCCAGTATTGGAAGGCGGTTAAGCTTTGTAAATTGGAATGTTCACCGCCATGCATTCGGAAAAACAGAATGAAGAACGCCGTCCAACATATTCGCGCCTTCCTCACGGTTGTCCAGACCGGCAGCTTCGCCCGCGCCGCCGTCCTGCTGCACCTTTCGCCCTCGGCGCTGACGGTGCAGGTCCAGCAATTGGAAGAGTGGCTCGGCGTCACCCTGCTGGAGCGCAGCCCCCGTCAGGTCAGCCTGACCGCTGCCGGTCAGCAGGCCCGTGGGCCCATGGAAAAGCTGCTGCTGGACCTGGACAACATCGTCAGCGGTTCCCGCGACCTGGCCAGCCTGCACCGGGGCGTGGTGACCCTGGCCGCCTTGCCGTCGATCTGCTCCGGCGCCCTGCCACCCTTGCTCAAGCAATTTCGTCAGGCCTTTCCCGGTATCGAAATCCGCCTGCGGGACGTGGTCGCCCAGCGCATCGACAGCCTGGTGCGGGAGAATGAAGTGGACTTCGGACTGGGGGTACGGGCCCGGCTCAACCATGGCCTGGACTTTGAAGTGGTGATGGTCGATCGTCTGTGCCTGTTCCTGCCCGATGAACACCCGCTGGCGCGCCAGGCAACGGTCAGCCTGGCGGACCTGAGCGGCCAGCCGATGATCCTGACCGGGCGCGACAGCAGCGTGCGCGAACGGGTCGAGCAACTGTTCGACGAGCAAGGCCTGACGCTGGTGCCGGGGCTGGAAGCCAACTATATGTCCACGGTCCTGGCTCTGGTGCGCCAGGGCCTGGGCATGGCGTTGCTGCCGGAGTCGGCGGATGACGGCCAGAGCGGCCTGCAAAAACGCCCGGTGGCACACCCCGATGTCAGCCGGGAAATCGGCCTGATCCGCCGCAGCGGCCAACCCCTGTCACCCGCCGCGACGCGGTTCGTCGCCTTGATACGGGAACAGTTGGGCCCTGCCCGGCTCCCGGATTGAACCCGTGCTCAACGCCAGGCGCACAAAAGGGCATCTGGCCGCCTAGAAGGTCAGTGAATGCTTGCGATCCAGGCTTTCGCCAAAACCACGGATGACCTCCAGCAGCGACTTGACCCGCAGCGGCAGGCTCCCCGCCGGATAGACCGCATGCATCTGCGGGTTCTCGCCGCTGCTGGAGGTCAGTTTGTACTCGGGGCAGACCCGGACCAGGCGCCCCGCCTCGACCTCGGGTTCTGCCAGCCAGTCCGCCAGGCGGGCAATGCCGACACCCGCCAGGGCCGCATGGAACACCGCCGCACCGGAGCTGAAGCGAAACTTCGGATGCACCCGAAAGCTGATGGCCTGCTCGTCACCGCGAAAATTCCACTCTTTGAGAATTCGCGGCGCCGTATGCAGGATCAACGAATGGGCCTCCAATGCCTCGATGGAATCGGGCATTCCGCGCCGCTCCAGATACCCGGGGCTGGCATACAGGTAACGGGAATAACTCCAGAGCGGAAAGCCGATCAGGTCACTGGATTGCGGAAACGCACCGCGAATCGAAAAGTCCAACTTGCTCTTGGCCGGATCGATGGTTTCATCGGTGAAAATCACATCGACGTTCACGTCCGGATAATGCTCGCAGTATTGCGCGATCAGCCGGGGCAATACCCCGTGCCCGAGAAACTCGGGGGCGGAAAAGCGAATCCAGCCGTGGGCCAGGCCGCTGAGACCGGACAGGTCCTCATCCGCATCACGTTGCAGATCCAGCATTTTGTAAGCATGGGGCAAGAAGCGTTCACCGGCCTCGGTGAGGCTCACGGCATTCGACGAACGATTGAACAGCTTGACCCCGGCGCTTTCCTCGAGGGCCTGCACCGCACGGGTCAAGGAGCTGGGCGAGCGTCCCAGGGTACGGGCCGCGGCGACGAAGCTACGCTTACGTGCCACCGTCGCAAAGGCTTCCAGCTCCCCCAACATATCCAGGGCCATTTGCCCACCTCATTGCATTTTTCACAATGCGGCATTGCAACACAAAAAAGGCCCTTCCGTTAGCCTTCCCGTTCAACCCACAGGGACGTAGGCAAACAGGAGCAAACGGACGTGTCAAAGCTGGATGAAATAGTCGGGAAATCTGCGGCACTTATTGGCGAAGAAATTCGTGAATGGCTGGGGAAAAAATCCGCGACCTCGACCCGCCAAGGGATACCGCAGATTCATCTATCCCTCGACGAGCAGCGCACCCTGCACGCCGGCCTGGCGTCGCTGGCCGTGACCGACAGCGCCTCGGGCATCAGCCACATGCCGGCCCTGGGTCAGTTGCTGGAGAGCACCCTGGGCAACGAGAAGCTCCAGCAACTGCGCGACTTCCCCAAGAGCCGTGAGGTGGCGATGATCGTCAGGGGGCTGCCGGTGGACCTGCAGTTGCCAGCCACGCCCTACGACATGGCGCCGGGGATCGAGCAGCTGCCGGTTATGGCCGGGGCGATCCTGTCCGTGCTGCAAACCCTGCAAACGCGTCCGGTGGCCTACGAAGGCGAAAGCGATGACACCGTGTTCCGCCATGTGTCACCCAAGCAGCAACGCGAGGGCGAAAAAAGCTCCTATGGCTCACGCATGGACCTGGGCATGCATGTCGACAACCCGCACCTGCCCCTGGCCTGCGAACCCGTTGCGCAACTATCGGCCTGCCCGGAGTACTTGTCCCTGACCGGTTTGCGCTGCGAGCTGGACGTGCCGACGCGCATCGTCGCCATTGCCGACGTGTTGGCCATGCTGCCAGCCTCGGTCGAAGAAGAATTATCGCGTCCGCACTTCGCCATTCGCCGACCGGCCTCCTTCGGCAAACAAGGTAATGTGCTGGAAAACGTTCCCCTGCTCTACCGAAATGCCAGCGGTGGCCTGTATTGCCGCTACAACAAGGCCAGTGTCGCCGCGACCTGCGCCAACGCGCAGTTTGCCCTGCAACTGTTCGCGGCGGCGGCCAATCATCCCGATGTCGTGCACCACATTCTGCTGCAACCGGGGGACATGCTGATTTTCAAGAACCAGCAAACCTTGCATGCCCGGGACGGTTTCACCCCCCGCTACGACGGCCGCGACCGCTGGATGCTGCGCGTCTTCGGGGTCAACGATCCGGCACGCGTGGTGCCGCTGGACCCACACCAACCTTTCATCGTCAGAGCCTGATTTCATGGTCGATATTGTCATCCTTTGCGTGTTCGCCTTCTCCGCCGGTCTGATCGATGCGGCAGTGGGCGGCGGCGGACTGATCCAGATACCCGCACTGTTCAACGTGCTGCCCACGGCAGCACCGGCAGCGCTACTGGGTACCAACAAGGTCGCGGCCGCCTGCGGCACCGCATTCGCGGCCCGGTCCTTCGTACGCAAGGTGGTGATCGACTGGAGCCTGGTGGTCCCCGCCGCCTGCGCGGCCTTTGCCATGGCCTTTTTCGGCGCGGCCACGGTATCGGCCGTGCCGCAGTCGGTGATCCGTCCGGCGGTGCTGGTGCTGATCGTACTGATGGCGATCTACACCTTCTGGAAAAAAGACTTCGGCGCCCTGCACAAACCCATGCGCATCGGCACCAAGGAAAAACTGCTGGCGATCGTGATCGGCGGTGCCATCGGTTTCTACGACGGGCTGTTCGGTCCCGGCACCGGCAGTTTCCTGATCTTCCTGTTTATCCGCTGCTTCGCCTTCGACTTCCTGCACGCCTCGGCGTCAGCCAAGGTGGTGAACATTGCGACCAACGTCGCCGCGCTGATGTTCTTCATTCCGACGGGCAACGTGCTCTACCTGATCGCCATCCCCATGGCCGCCTTCAACATCCTCGGCGCACTGACCGGCACCTGGCTGGCAGTGCATAAGGGCGTACCCTTTGTCCGGGCGCTGTTCCTGGTGTTGCTGGTGATCCTGATCAGCAAACTGTCCTATGACCTGATTCTGCAAACCTGACCCTGTCAACCCGAGGAGAGCTCCATGTATCCCATGTTCGATCGCCTGGTGGCGCTGCTGGATGACCGCGCCGCCTCCTACCGGGTGTTGATGCACGATGCCGAGGGCCAATCGGCACGGGTCGCCGAAATCCGTGGCACCGAACCGGGCCAGGGCGCCAAGGCCATGCTTTGTTCCCTCAAGGGGCAGGCCGAACCCTATGCCCTGGTGGTATTGCCGGGGGACCAGAAGCTCGACATGAAAAAAGTCGGTGCCGCCCTGGGCGGAAAAAAAGCCGAACTGGTGAAGCCCGAAACCGCCATGGAACTGACCGGCTGCCGGATCGGCGCCATTGCGCCTTTCGTCTTCGATGAGCGGATTCAATTGATCGTCGACCCGAGCCTGACCAGCCGCTACCGCGAAATTGCCTTCAATGCCGGCCGGCTGGACGCCTCGATGGTGCTCGATACCCAGGATTACCTGGCCATTGCCCAGCCTCGGTTACTGGACGTCAGCCTGGCCTGAGGGAAGCACGCCGGCATTGGCCTGACGGTTTTAACCTTGAATGGCTCTTGCAAAGCCGATCCCGGCTACTTTGTAATGCTCGCTGAACACTGCACTGCGAGCCCTGCCCCGTGAAAAACCTGCAATTGCTGCAATCCCTTGAAGGCGAGCGGTTGCTGCTGCGCCCCCTTCAGCCCGACGATGCCGACGCCCTGGTGGCGGCCGCCCGGGATGGCGAACTGTGGAACCTGCCCTTCACCGTGGTGCCGGGACCCAATACGGTCGAGTCCTATCTGCGCAACGCCCTCACCGGCCGGGAAGCCGGAACGGTGATGCCGTTTGCCATCGTGATCAAGGCCAGCGGCGAAGTCATCGGCTCCACGCGGTTCTGGAAGATCGATCGCCAGTACCGCAAGCTGGAAATCGGCAGCACCTGGATCTCGACCCGCTGGCAAAAAAGCTTCGTCAACACCGAGGCCAAGTACCTGATGCTGCGCCATGCCTTCGAGGTGCTCGATTGCGTGCGCGTGCAATTCACCACTGACGAGATCAATGAAAAATCCCGGGCGGCGATTTTGCGCCTGGGTGCTCAGCAGGAGGGGATCGTGCGCAACGAAAGAATCATGCCGGACGGGCGCAAGCGCAACTCCGTACGCTTCAGCATCATTGACGAAGAGTGGCCCGAGGTTCGTCAGGGACTGGAAAACAACCTGCATCGATAGCACCTGGAAGGCTTCCCAGGCCGCCAAAAGCAATCATGAAAAAATATTCAGGGGCAGCCGGGAAAAGGTTCATTTATTCACCTTTAAACCATTGAAAATAATAGGTTTTAATTAAAAACGAATAAAACTTCTTTCACTGTGAGCATGGCGTTGGCTGGTTATATTTCTACCTGCTTCTTTGGTGAAACCTCTTCTTGGCCCGCGCTCTGTGCGGGCCTTTTTTTTGCCTGAAAAACGCGAAAAACCACTGGGACAGGGATCGAACGTGTCAACGCAGCGGTCTAGGCTCTATACGAGATGAGCATCGCCTTCTCACCAGAATGAAGAGCCCGCCCTTGAAACCACCACGCCCTGCCGCACGTAACCCCCTCCTGTCCAACCTGCGCAATGAGAAAATGGCCCGTTCGGCTCACGCCTATGTGCGCGGCAGTACGGTGCAGTTCTATGAGTGGTTGCACAGCCAGCGCGGCAGGCGCCTGCCCCAAGGCCCCAACGTGTGGATCTGCGGCGACTGTCATGCCGGCAACCTGGGCCCCACCGGGGACCGTCACGGTGGCATCGATATCCATATTC
Organism: Pseudomonas gingeri; assembly: GCF_013386165.1. Taxonomy (GTDB): domain Bacteria; phylum Pseudomonadota; class Gammaproteobacteria; order Pseudomonadales; family Pseudomonadaceae; genus Aquipseudomonas; species Aquipseudomonas gingeri_C. The sequence continues at coordinate 79,131 of NZ_JACAOS010000015.1, forward strand.
GCGACCTCGACCAGACGGTGATCGGCAACCCCGTCCATGACCTGGTGCGCCTCGGCCTGTCCCTGGCCACCGCCGCACGCGGTTCGGACCTGCCCGGCGTGACCACCGCGCGCATGCTCGAAGAGATGATGCTGGGCTATGAACAGGCCCTGCTGGATGAGACCGACCATACGCCCGAGCGACCGTCGCAGGTCAAGGCCGGCCTGCGGGACGCGGTCAAGCGTACCTGGAAGAACCTGGCCCGGGAGCGTATGGAGAACACCAAGCTGACCCTGCCGATAGGGCGGCATTTCTGGCCCATGGCCCGTGACGAGAAAACCGCGATCAAGGCCTTGTGCGCCAGCGAGCAGATCCAGGCCCTGGTGACTTCGCTCAAAGGCCGCCCCAATGACGCCAGTGTCGAATTGCTCGACTGTGCCTACTGGGTCAAGGGTTGCAGCTCGCTGGGGTTGTTGCGCTACGCCGTCCTGCTGGGTGTCGGCGGGCATGACGAGCAGGATTATTGCCTGATCGACGTCAAGGAAGCCGTCGCCGCCGCGGCCCCACGCGGCGCCCATGTACACATGCCGCGGGACAACGCGCAACGGGTGGTCGAAGGCGCCCGGCATCTGTCTCCGGGCCTGGGAGAGCGGATGATCGCCACACGTTTTCTCGACCACGGGGTGTTCATCCGGGAGCTGCTGCCCCAGGATCTCAAGCTGGAACTGGACACCCTCAATGAAACCGACGCCAAGCACGCGGCAGGTTATCTGGCTCGGGTGATCGGTATTGCCCATGCCCGGCAGATGGATGAAGCCACGCGTAAAAGCTGGCGGGCGGAGCTGCAGCTCAATCGCTCGAAAACCCTCGATGCGCCGTCCTGGTTATGGACCAGCGTCGTACAGCTGGTGGGCAGCCATGAGCAGGGGTATCTGGAACATTGCCGACGTTATGCACTGGCAACGGCAAAATAAGCGTAGCCCGCAGGCTACGCTCGGGCTTGTCGATTACGACAGGAAGCCGGTGCTGACCCCAACCAGCAGGAAAATCCCCAGGGCCGCGCGATAGATCACGAACGGCCAGGTGGAGAAGCGTTCCAGGAAGCGCATCAGGCCCCAGATCGCGCAGAACGCCGAGATGCTCGCCACCACCAAGCCGAACAACAGATGGCTCCAGGCCTCTGCCGGGATCTGCGCATGGTGCAGCACCAGCAATTCCTTGAGCCCGGCCAGCGCGATCGCCGGCAAGCCCAGCAGGAAGGAGAACCGGGCGGCCTCTTCACGCTTGAAGTTGAGGAACAGCGCCGCGGTCAGTGTCGAGCCGGAACGGGAAACACCCGGAATCAGGGCACCGACCTGGGCAATACCGACGATCAGTGCATCGCGCAGACGCATCTGGCCCACCACCCGCTGATGGCGGGCACTGAACTCGGACACCGCCATCAACACCGCCATCACCAGGCAGGAAATGCCGATCACCGTCAGCCCGCGCAGGGGCGAGTCGCAGGCGTTGAGGGTCGAAGACAAGGCCAGGCCGGCGATCCCGATGGGGATGGTCGCCAGGATGATCGCCACCGCCAACTTGAACCACGGGCTGTTGTAGTCGCCCTGGCGCACGGCGCCGATGCTACCGCCCACGACATCGCGCACATCGCGCCAGAAATAACTGACCACCGCCGCCAGCGCAGCCAGTTGCATCGCGGCCGAAAAAGCCGAGCCCGGATCCTGCCAGCCCAGTACCGCCGGCACGACACGCATATGCGCCGTGGAAGAGATAGGCAGCAGCTCGGTGATGCCCTGGATGATACCCAGAATGCCGATTTGCAGATAATTCAGCGAAGCGAAGCCAATATCGAGGCCGCTGGAGCAGACGTTAGACAAAATAATTTCCCGGAATAAGGCTAATTTCCCACCGCTCTCCAAGAGGCGCGGCGCAGACCTGTGAAGCTTAGACAGCGACGGGAATGATGGGCCTGTTTTTTATGATTTTCCAGTCTCAGCAAAGCGCAAAACACAAGCTGGGAATTACTTCATTTTATGACAAGGCAATTCTGGCGCATAAACAGGTGCCAATCCGCCTCTGTAGACACCGTCTTGCCTGCCAACGCGCAACGATGATCGACGCGGTCCCTGTAGGAGCGAGCTTGCTCGCGATGAGGCCCGTGAGTCTTGTGGTGTGCTTGCTGATGCCATCGCCGGCAAGCCGGCTCCTACAGGACCGCGTATCACCACAAAAGTATCCTGTTGCCCCGGCCCCCTGTGGGAGCTGGCTTGCCAGCGATGGGGCCCTTGAGCCTTGCGGTGTGCTTGCTGGCGCCATCGCCAGCAAGCCGGCTCCTACAGGGTGAGTGGCGTTTTCGAGCGTGTGTCTCTTAACCGTTTGCCACGGAATTCACAGCCGTCGCAGGCGCCGCGTCCCCGTAATAGCGCCAGCAGCAATGATCCCGATGGCCCGGCAAGATCACACAACCGCTCAGACTCAGCAGCAACACAGCTGCACCCAGCAGCGAAAGACGACGTGACATGATGGTTTCCTCAAGGGATTCAGTGAACGAAACCGCTCAATGCACAGGGCCAAGGCACCTGCCGATTGCGGCGGTTACCGGTTGAACGTAACAACGCCGACCAATCCGTCGCTGCCCCTCGAATATTTTTCATCAAGTGCCCGGCCTCCCTGCGTAATACTGGCCTCGCGCCTTATTCAGAATGTATCAATAAAAAAATGTTTTTTTCTCGCGACGGATTTCCCCCACACCTATCGTTCAACCCATCAGCAGCGTTCACTTTCGTACGCAGCCTGAAGGAGTTGTCATGAGATCTACACGACCCCTGGCCAAATTGCGCCATGCCCTCCTGCTGATCCCGCTGGCATTCGCCGCGCTGACCAGCATGCCGACCTTCGCCCAGACCGAAGTCATCATCCGCGAAGCGCCACCGCCCATGCGTGTCGAAGCCATTCCCGTGGAACGTCCAGGTTACGCCTGGGACCGTGGCCACTGGCGCTGGGAAGGCCGGGGTTACGCCTGGATACCGGGCCACTGGCAGCCGGTCATGCGCAATGCGCGCTGGGAACCGGGCCACTGGGAGTCCCACGGTCCTAACTGGCGCTGGACCGAAGGGCGCTGGATGCACTGATCCCCTGGCCGGGCGGCGTTTTGGCAGCGCCCGGCCTTGTCATTCCCGAACCCATCACCGGACCGAGACTTGCCCGATTGAAAGAAACTGATCCGGACGTTGAGCTGCTGGCCCGTATTGGCAACAAGGAGCCTGCCGCCGTCAACGAGATGGTGTCGCGCAAACTGCCCCGTTTGCTCGCGCTCGCCAGCCGGATACTGGGCGATGCCGACGAGGCCAAGGATGTGGCGCAAGAAAGCTTCCTGCGTATCTGGAAGCAAGCAGCGAGCTGGCGCAGTGGCGAAGCGCGTTTTGACACCTGGCTGCATCGGGTGGTGCTGAACCTCTGTCACGACCGCCTGCGCAAGCGCAAGGAGCGCCCGCTGGAGGACGACGAGCCCGGCAACGAGCCGATCGACAGCGCACTACGCCCCGATGAGCAGTTGGAGGCGACGGCGCGCAATGAGCAAATGGCGGCCGCGCTGGCCGCGTTGCCTGATCGTCAGCGCGAAGCCATCGTGCTGCAGTACTACCAGGAGCTGTCGAACATCGAAGCGGCGGCGCTGATGAACATCAGCGTCGATGCACTGGAAAGCCTGCTGTCGCGGGCCAGGCGCAACCTGCGCAGCGCTCTTGCCGAAACCCACGGTCAAGACAGCCTAGGAAGGGGAAAACGATGACGCCCGAACGATTTGCTTACCTGGCGGACGCCTACGGCGCGGACCTGCAACGCTGGCCGGTGGCCGAACGCGTCGACGCCCGGACCTTGCTCGAACGTGGCGATGCGACGTCACTCCTGGTGCTGCAACAGGCTCGACAGCTCGACAGCCTGCTCGACAGCTATCAACTGGCGACCCCCGACCCGGCACTGGCCCGACGGATCGTCGCTTCGGCGCCCCCGGCCAGGCCGACGTCGTTCTGGAGCCGTTATGCCGACTGGCTGTCGCGGGTCGGCTTCGTCGGCGTGGGCCTGGCGGGCATTGCCACCGGGATGCTGGTGGCCTCGCTGAGCCTGCCGTTGCCCAGCGCATCCGAAGCGCTGCCGAGCATCTTCGACCAGGGCGATGCCGACATCGTCTTCACCGTAAACGCCGAGGAAAGCGAGCAATGAGTCAACCGTCCAAGACCATCAAGAACTTCCTCCTGATGTCGTTGATGCTCAATGTCTTCCTGATCTGTGGCATCGGCGGTGGCGTCTACCACTGGCTGGTCAAGACCAAACCGGCCATGGCCGCCGTCAACCAGCACGGCTTGCGCCAGGCCATGGTGCAGTTGCCGGAGGCGCGCCAGCATGAGTTGCGCCAACTGCTGCGACGCAATCGGGCCGACAGCCAGCCGTTGATCATGGCGGGACGCCAGGCGCGTCAGGATGTGATCAAGCAGCTTGAAGCACCGACGCTGGACCGACCGGCCTTGCTGACGGACCTGGGCAAGGCTCGCGAGGCGGATGTCGCACTCCGTTCGCTGGTGGACAACACCCTGGCGGAGTTCGCCGGCACCCTGCCCCAGGAGGAACGTCGCAAGCTGGTCGACTCGCTGTATTTCCGCGGGCAGGGCAAGGGCAAGGCGATGCAGAAAAACCTGTAGCCGCGACGGATTTTACGCCGTACGACGTTTAACCCTTACAAGCCCGCCAACCGGGTGACGATTCAATACTCTGCAAGGAGTTACCCCATGCTGCGAATATTCAAGACCGCGCTTATCGCCACCCTGATGGCCGCATCGCTGGCGGGCTGTATTGTCGAGCCGGTGCATCCGCGTCGACCGCCGCCCATTGTTGAAGTCGTACCGGTCATGCCTGCCCCCGGTTATCACTGGGTCGCCGGACATTATCGTTGGGGCCACAACCAGTGGATCTGGGTGCCAGGGCACTGGCGCTACTAAGCGGGAGCGGGCAAGACAAAACCCGGCGCAAGCGCCGGGTTTCGTTTTTCAGCTCAGGCCTGCAGCCTGCCCAGTGGCATTTCAGCCGCCCCCGGCGCGCCATGAATCAGCGGCGCGTAGCGATTGCGGAACTCCCAGTTGTAAGGCACCTGCAACTTGCTGAGCCCCTGATCCCAGTTGATGGACCAGGTCATCAGCCCCTTGATGGCGTGGCCGGCGGCGTCCAATCGCTTGAACGCGTTGACCACCGCCGCCGGGTCGATCACATAACCCGTCGCCGCCGCATCGACATTGCTCGGCAAACCGATGACGAACTTGTCCGGCGCAATCCGGGTAAAGCCCCGTGTGCCCGTGACCAGGCTGTCGGTCAGGTAATAGAGGAAATCCTCCTTCATCGCGTCATTGTTCTGCGCGATCCAGGCCCCGCTGCCGCCATTGGCTTCCGCCACCCAGACGCCATCGCCGCCCTGGTTGTAATACTGCGGCGCGATGAAGTCGTAGTAGCCCTCGAGGGCCTTGATGTAATCGACGTACTTGCCATTGGTGCTGAGGTAGGGAAACTCCGGGGCCATGCTGATGATGAAGTGCTTGCCCTCGGCCTTGTAGTGATTCCTCACCAGTTTCAGAGCAGCGGGCAATACCGTCTTGTTGTCGGCATAGTCGATGGCACTCTGTTCCAGATCGATATCCAACCCATCGAAACCATAGGTTTCCACCAGGCGGATGATTTCATTGGCCAGCGGCTGCTCGGAACCCTTGTGCAGTTCTATATGGGCATCGGCGCCGCCCAGGGAAATCAGCACGGCACGGTCCTGACCGTTGAGAACCCCCACCTGGCGGCGAAACTCCGCATCAGACAGGTTGTACGGCTTGAACGTCGGAATACCGTTGCCTTTCATGAAGGCCACGGCCACCACGTTGTACTCCGCGGGCACATCCGTCAGCGCCAGGTTGGCGAACTTGCCGCCCTGGTAGCCATCGCTTGGCCCCGCGGCCCAGTTGTGCCAGAAACCCATGAGGATTTTCTTGCCGGCAAGACTCGGCATCGCCGATGCCGCATCGCTGGCCTTGGATTTGAGCAGTGAAAAATCGATGGTGGTCACATTCCAGTCCTTTAGAAATTTGCAGGAGGTTGACTGCACGACGGCAAGGTCATTTGAAGTCCACGTCAAACGCCTGGTAGAACGCATTGCCGGTGTTGGCGACGATCCACAACAGGACGATGACGTGATGGCCCTTCTTGCCCGCCGGCAGTTTCACGTCGTGCTCCACCTTGGCCTTCAGCTCATCGCTGTGCTGGTAGTAAGGCACCTGGGTGTAGAAGTCCTCGTAAAACGGCTTGGCTTCCAGCTGTGCGCGGCTGATGCGTTGCTTGGGGTCCCAGCCGTCCTTGGTGATGAACCAACGATAGCCCCGGGTGACGTGGGCGGCGGTGTATTCCCACTGCACATTAAAGATCTGCCCTGGATTGACGTTCAACAGTGGCCAGGCAGAGGGACGATTGAGCTTCTTGCTCAATTCCTCGTCGGTGAAGTTGATGCAGTCGCGGGCATCGTTTTTCCCGCCACTGAGGATGTAACCGTCAGCGGGTGGGACAACGCTCTGGTCATCGGTTTCAAACGGTTTGGGGAAAGGCCCGGCGGTGAGCGCCGGAAAATTCTTCCCGCCTTCCATTTCATTGACCTGCCAGGTACCGAGCAACCCCAGATCCACGGCCACCGATCCACGACTGGAAGGCGAAACGACACGACCATGTTTAAGTTCGGGTTTCGACAACGGTTTGTTCATTCTTATCACTCCTTTGATAGAAAACTCTCCAACTCAGGGAGAACTTTAAACCTAGCCCAAATAAGAATTATGTCCATCTGACACATGAGCATTGAACTTAATCAAAATTTAACAACCCGCTGAATATATTGAATTTTTAAAAAATCACCGACAAAACCTACACACAACACAGCGAATAGATTACAGCGCCCACCAGCAATAAATCCCAAGTCTAAAACTTCAAACAACTCATAAAAATATTTACCCCCAAAGCACTGAAAAAACGTAACAACATATTTTCAAACAGCCATGGATTGCCCCCGTAAGGCTGGGTATCCTGCGTCCTACAGCGCAATGTCGGGCCGTCCATGTGAACTCCATACGTTATGCCTGGCTGGAAAAGTACGAGATTTCCAGCACCGCCTGCACCGGCCTTCACTTCGCCAGGCACAGCCACGATGAATGTGTAATCGGGGTCAATCTGCTCGGCGAGGAAAAGGTCTGGCTGGACCGGCGGACCTTCAGCGCTGGCGCCGGCAATATCACCCTCTACAACCCCGGCCAGATCCAGGGCGGAGGGGCCGCACCCGGCACGCCCTGGCGTTTCGTGAGCCTCTACGTCAGTGCCGGGCAACTGGCGGCGGACCTGGGCCTGGAGCATCTGGAGTTTGGCCGTGCGCTTTGCTACCAGCCACAGCTCGCGGAAAAATTCGCCTTGGCGGTGGAACAGTCGCTGATGCCAGACCCCTTGCTGCGGGCCCTCGCCGAAGAGACGCTGGTGGTGTTGCTGGGCGAAGTCGTTGCCTTGAGCGGTTTGCGTCTGCCCGGCACTGCCTCGGTGGGGCGCGGCCTGGTGAACCGGGCCCAGGAAATCATCGCCGAGCGTTTGCAGGTCCCACAAAGCCTGGATGAGTTGAGCGACGAGTTCGGCCTGTCGAAATTCCATCTCCTGCGAGCCTTCCAGCGCGAAACCGGACTCAGCCCTCGACAGTGGGCCATGCAATTGCGAACCCGACGAGCACAGGGGCTGCTACGCAACGGCGGATCGCCCGGCGACATCGCCTGCACCCTGGGGTTTACCGACCAGAGCCATCTGAATCGGCATTTCAAATCCGCCTATGGCCTGACGCCCGGACGTTATCAAAGCGCGGTAAAACGTTGAAACGTGCAATCCGGTACAAGATCGTTTGCAGCTCTGCATCGACAATGCCGCCAAACGTTTATTGGAGGTAGGCATGCTCACGATCTTCCTGTCCGCGCTGATCTTCGGCGTGGTGTTCTGCTTGTCGCCGGGAGCCGTCCTGGCGGAAACCTTGCGACGCGGCTTGCTCCATGGCTTCAAGCCGGCGTTGCTGGTGCAAATCGGCTCGCTGGTGGGGGATGCCCTCTGGGCAGTGATCGGGCTCACGGGGCTGTCGCTGCTGCTGGAACATGAGCAGGTGCGGATTCCCCTCACCTGCGTCTGCGCCGCCTATCTGGCCTGGCTGGGCCTGCGCAGCCTGAAGGATGCCTGGCAGTTGCCCGCAGCCGACAGCGCGGACCAACGGCCAGGGAAAAACGCCCTGCTGGCGGGGGCAAGCATTTCCATCGCCAACCCGAAAAACGTCGTCTACTGGGGAGCACTGGGCAGCGCGCTTTCGGGCATCGTCGGCCAGACCCCAAGCCATGGGCAAACCCTGATGTTCTTTGCCGGCTTCATGTTCGCATCGGTGGCCTGCTGCTTTCTGATCGCCGCGCTGGTCAACGGACTCAGGAAGGCCGCCTCCCCGGGCTGGCAGCGGCTGAGTCATGGCCTGTGCGCAGTGGCCCTGATCTACCTAGCGATATTGGCATTGCGCGCGGTTTTCTAGGGCAAGGATCGCCTGGTATCAGGCGACCCCACCGCGCTTACTTCAACTGATTGGCAAACCGCCCCACCGCGCCCACCACCTGCTTGGCCCCGTCCTGGATCTCGATGATCACCTCGCCGGCCTGGTTGGCCAGGGAGACGCCCTGTTCAGCCTTGTGCCGGCTGGTGGACATGTCGCGCACCGCCTCGTCCACCAGCTTCTGGTTCTGCTGGACCACCGTGACGATTTCCTCCGTGGCGGCACTGGTGCGCCCCGCCAGTTGCCGGACCTCGTCGGCCACCACCGCAAACCCTCGGCCCTGCTCCCCGGCCCGGGCCGCCTCGATGGCGGCATTGAGCGCCAGCAGGTTGGTTTGCGCGGCAATACCGCCAATGGTCTGGACCATCGAGGTAATCAGCATCGATTGTTTGCCCAAGGCCTCAATGCCCTCCGAGGCCGACTGCATCTCCTCGGAAATGGCCTGCATGGTCAGCACCGTGTCCTTGACCACCGTGGCCCCGCGCTGCGCGGTCGTGTCGGTCTGCAACGAAATATCGTAGGCAATGCCCGCCGCCTCGCTGACCTCCTTCTCGCGCACCACCTGGTCGGTCACCAAACTGGCGAACTTGACCACTTTGTAGAGTTGCCCCTGAGCATCATGGACCGGGTTGTAGGTGGCCTCCAACCAGACATCCCGCCCATGGCTGTCGACGCGCTTGAAGCGACCCGCGACGAACTCCCCGCGATTGAGGGTCGTCCAAAAGGCCTGGTACTGAGTGGACGCCGCTTCTTCGGCAGTGCAGAAAATACGGTGATGTTTGCCGACGATCTGCGCCAGCGAGTAGCCCATGGCCCGCAGGAACTGGTCATTGGCGGTGATCACCTCGCCCTTGAGGTTGAATTCGATCACGGCCGTGGAACGCAGCAAGGCCTGGATAAAGGCCTCGTTCTCCTTCATGGTCTCGACCGTGCGGCTGACATCGCGAGCGAAACACTGGATATGCAACAGCTCGCCCTTCTCGTTCCTGACCGGCTGCCAACTGCCATGCATCCAGGCCAGGCTGCCATCAGCGCGCAGGAAACGGTAGTTATCGCTGACCGACTCGCCCTTGGCCACCGCCGCCTGGAGGTTACGGTAGCAGTCCAGGTTTTTGACATAGGCCGGGATGATCTGGTCCAAGGGCCGACCTCGCAGTTGCTCGTCGGTATAACCCAGCAGATCGAGAAAACGCTGATTGAAGTCGATGATGCGAAATTGCGGATCGAGCAGCAGCGAGACCATTTCCGCCGTCATGCCGTGGAACAATTGGTGCAACCTGAAAAGCTCTTCTTCTTTGCTCTCTAATATCTTCTTCAGATTAGTATTGAACATGACTGCAAGAATCCCTTTGGCCGTACTATTCCAAGACTATCGGTGTACTCGGCAATAACTGAGACCATCGGTCGCCTGGAACTGACGCCGCAGGTTGCTTGAAAGCCGACAGCCACTCGTCTGCCAAGCCCGCGAGGTGCAGACGTGGTTGTTAACAAGATAGTTCAGGTAAAGGCGCCTTGCAGAAAGGTATGTGCAGGGCGACGGGCAGGTTCCGGGGTCAGCGCACTGCTGGCCGTGCACAGGGCGCTATCGGCTTGCGCTCGCCGGCCATACCAGCGGCGGAACCACAAAGCTGGCCTTCATCCGCTTGACCTCTTCAACCGGACTGCCGCCGAACAGCCGCTTGAACTCACGCCCGAACTGCGATGCGCTTTCGTAGCCCACTTCCAGGGCCGCACTCGCGGCGCTCATGTCGTTCCTGACCATCAGCAAACGTGCCTGATGCAAGCGGATCGACTTCAGGTATTGCAGCGGTGACGTCTGGGTGACCGACTTGAAATGACTATGGAACGAGGGAACGCTCATGCCCGCCTCGCCGGCCAATTGCTCCACGCTCAGCGGCAGGCTGAAGGCCCCATGAATTCTGCGAATGGCCTTGGCTATCTTGCCGAACTGGCCTTGCAGGGTAAGTGCCGCGCGCATGGCGCCGCCCTGCTCCCCGGTCAATGCCCGAAAATAGATTTCGCGGACCAGTGCGGGGCCGAGGATTTCGGCCTCCAAAGGCCGCGCCATCACTTCGACAAAACGCAAGACCGACTCGCTCATCGCCCGGTCCATGGGCGTCGATAACATACCCTGGGGTTTGGACGACGGGACGCCGCCCTGCTGGTCGATTTGCAGGATCAGATCGGCGACAACGTTGAAATCCAGGTGCAGGTAAATGGCGAGTAGCGGTGCCTGTTCAGTGGCCTGGGTTTGCATGGTGAATGGCACGGGCACTGCAACGGCCAGGTAATGCTGCTCGTCGTAAAGGTAGACCTGGTCGCCGAAAAAGCCGCGCTTGCTGCCCTGGCAGACAATGACGATACCCGGCTGGTAGAACACCGGGGTCAGGCTCAACGGCCGGTTGGAGCGCAGGAAACGTACATCCGGCAGCGCCGTGAGGTTGTAACCTTCCCGGGGTGTCAGCTTGTCCATCAGCGCAATCATGCGCTGGCGCACGTCGCTGGGGTCCCACGTCTCGGCGTTCACCTGATTTCCCATCCTCACTGGCACTGCCGCCGATTGTGCGCAAGGCTGGCCGGGAATAACAGAGCGCTCATAGGAATAGGCTAGACATTCAGAGGAAGCGAGCTCTCCCTGCCGACGCCCGGGGACTAGAGTTGAGTCATTCGTACACCGGGACATCTCGCTGTCGGACCCACTCCTTTGCCATGAGAGAAATCAGCATGTCGTCAGTCAAAACCCTGCTTATCACCGGCGTCAGCAGCGGCTTCGGGCGAGCACTCGCCATTGAGGCGATTGCCGCCGGCCATCGGGTGATCGGTACACTGCGCAACGAAGCAGCCCGGCAGGCCTTTGAGGCCCTGGCACCGTCCCAAGCCTTCGGGCGTTTGCTCGATATCACCGATTTCGACCGTATCGACACCGCAGTGGCCGAGATGGAATCCTCGCTGGGACCTATCGATGTCCTGGTCAACAACGCGGGTTATGGCCATGAAGGGATCTTCGAAGAGTCATCACTCGAAGAAATACGCCACCAGTTCGAGGTCAATGTCTTTGGCGCCGTGGCGGTGACCAAGGCGCTGCTGCCTTATCTGCGCCAGCGCCGCCGGGGCCACATCATCAACATCACGTCCATGGGCGGCTTCATCACCCTGCCCGGCATTGCGGACTACTGCGGCAGCAAATTCGCCCTGGAAGGGATCTCCGAAACACTGAGCAAGGAGCTCAAGCCGTTCAATATCGCGGTGACGGCCGTTGCCCCGGGATCGTTTCGTACCGATTGGGCCGGCCGCTCCATGGTCCGTTCGCCACGCAGCATCGCCGACTACGACGCCCTGTTCGACCCCATCCGAACCGCCCGCGAAGCCAAGAGCGGCAAACAGCTGGGCGATCCCGTCAAAGCGGCCAAGGCCATGCTCAGCCTGATCGCCAGCGACCAACCGCCGGCTCACCTGCTGCTGGGCAGTGACGCACTCGCGCTGGTTCGGGAAAAGCTCGCCAGCTATGCGGCGGAACTCGACGCCTGGGAGGCACTGACCCGCTCCACGGACTTCGACGCGGACTAACGCTTCTTTTTCTGCAAGCTTTTCAGGCGTTGCGCCGCCCGTTGCACCGCGGCCATTTTTTCCGGGCGCTTCATGCGTTTCCACTGTTTGATCTCTTCCTTGGAGCGCCCACAGCTCAGGCACATTTCGCTGTTGAGCTGGCACACGGAAATACAGGGATTGTCGATGTCCTTGGCCATGGTTCAGCCGCGCCCCGGACGCGGGCTGCGCGCAAGGTGCTGCTGCCAGTTGCCGGCGCTCACCTGCTGGCAATGCTCCTCGCTATCGAACGCCAGATGAGCGGACACCTGCTTGACCTCGACATCAGCGTCGCGCAGGGCCTCAGTGGTCAGTTCGAGCATCTGCCGGGCTGACTCGCCGGCCAACGCCTGATCCCGGTTGGCCCGGGTGTCGAAAACCCAGGTCACCCGCAGGCTGGAGGGAAAGTGCGCGAAGTCCACCTCATGGGTCAGCCAGGCAAACCCGACGACTCGGGCCTTGGCCGTCTCGCAGGCCTCGGTCAGGGTGGCAACCAGGCGACGCTCGAGCTGCGCCTGCTCGCGTTTACTCAACAACATGGTTCGATCCTTTTCATCTCGATGGCGCAGAGTATGCCTCATCATCGACAAAGCCCAATCTCGACAGAGCGACGAGAGGCGCTTCGGACATGCGCGCGAACAGTCGACAGTTCATTCGCCTCCCCCTAAGCTGAGCGAAGAAAAAACAGGGGCGACGGGTGCTCGATCCGCCAGCAGGCCTGCCGCAGAAAAACCAGAACCAGGAATCGCCCTCTATGACGATGATTGACGCCGATCTCTTGAAACCCTACCTGACAGAAGCAGACAACGCCCGTCAGGCATGGCGCACGGCGGTCGCCGCCTTGAGCAAGTCGCACAAAGATGCGCTGGAAGAAGGATTCCGGGCCGTCAAGGTCGCCGAGCGAAGCTATTATCGATGCTGCGAAGAACTGGCCAATGCCCTGCGTAGCACGGTTGAGGGTGCCGAAGGTTCGAGCTGAACAATCCCCTTGCCGCACTGAGCAGGATCAACGAATCCCCCCAGATCGTTGCCTTGTGCGCATGAGCGAGTCCGTGAATTTCACTGCCGGATCCTGAAAGGTCTTAATTGCAGTGTCGATATGGCCAGTCCATTTAAATACCGCCCGCAACTGTAGGACGTTTCACACCAAACGTGTCCTTGCAGTCTGATTTTCGTCGATGAACAACGTCGCTACCATCGGAGTATGGCGTCCATCAATCAAGTTCCTACAACGGATACTCCCGAGACTGAACACTTGAAGTGGATGACTTAAAGGAAGCATCAGGGCGATTGCTGGTATCGCTCGCCCCTTCATTGACCTCGAGAGGCTGCCTGACTCATGACCCAGATTGCCCAATTGCCGACACCCCAAACCGACCGTGTGCTGATCCTGCGTATTGAATTGAAGTGGATAACACCCACGATCTGGCGTCAGGTAGCGGTCCCCGAAAGCATCACCCTGGGTAATCTGCACCAGGTCATTCAGGCGACAATGGGCTGGACGGGCACGCACCTTCACGAATTTGAAATCAGCGGTGACAGCTACGACGTTGCAACGCCCGACACCGGCTGGAAGCCACCGGTCATTGTGGAGAAACGCCAGACGCTGATCAGCGCCCTGCAAGGCAAACAGACGTTGCGTTATGTCTATGATTTCAGCGATGGCTGGGAGCACCTGATCCGGCTGGAGAAAATCATACCGGCTGATGTCTGCCCACAATTGCCCTACTGCATCGACGGCGCCAACGCCCGGCCACCGGAAGATATTGGCGGCATGCTGGGTTATGACGAGTTTCTGACGGCCCTGCACGACGCCGGCCACCCCGAGCATGGAAACGTGCTGGAATGGTTCGGCGATAACGACTTTGATCCCACCACCTTTGATTGTGTTCGTATCAATCGATCCCTGAAGCAGATCAGGCTCTAAAGTCCCCGTGAGAGACGGCAATCAGCGTGTCTTCCCTTCACTGATTGCCAAGGGGCGGTGCTGCTATCAACGAGCGGGTAATGTCCTCTTGCGCCCTGCCCCGCCCCATCAGCCAGCGCTGAAAGGCCCGGCACTGAGCTTTCTGCAACGTATTGGGGTGCCAACTCAGGTAGTAGGGCGAGGGCAGTACCATGGCGCTCCCCCAGGGAATGACCAGACGCCCTTCATCAATGTCGCGGGAAATCATCGAGAACTGCGCCAGCACCACGCCTTGATGATCGATGGCGGCTTGAATCGCCATGCTCGACGAAGAAAAACTACGGCGGATGACAATCGCCTGCTCGACGCTGACGCCTTCCCGCTCGAACCATTCGTCCCATGAGGGCGGTGAGTCGAATTTCGGTCGCGAATCGATACGGATCAGCGGGTATTGCAGCAGGTCAGCGGCCTGCTCCACCCGCCCCGGAGAGCCTGGAACGCCCAACAGCCCAGGTGAGCAGGCCGGCACCACACAATCGCGAAACAGCACGGCACTATGCTCCGGATATTGGCCAGGTTCGCCATAGCCGATCCGAAAGTCGGCATTTTCCTCCTCTGACGTATCCGCCAACGTGCTGTCCAGATAGATGTCGAGATCCCCATGCCCGTGCTGCCATTCGTAGGTCAGGGGCGCCAGCCACTTGGTCATCAGCGAAGGCAGGCCACTGACATACAGGTTGTTGGGATTTTTCGAGCGCTCGACTTCGGAAACCGCAGCCCGCAACTCTTCAAAGGCGGCAGAACAACGCGCATGAAAACGCAGGCCAATGGCATTCAACCGCAGGCGCTGTCCCTCCTTGACCGTCAGGCTCATGCCCAAGGCCTCATCCAGCAACTTCATCTGCTGGCTCACCGCGCCCACGGAAAGGTTCAAGCGTTTAGCCGCCTGGGATATGCCGCCGCAGTGGCCGACGGTTTCAAATACCTGGAGGGCTCGCAGGGGCGGTAAACGGCTCATGGTGATGCACCTTCTCGAAGGCCTGTTTAAGTTTAGAAATTCTATTAAAACTGACAGAAATTGCCATATTTTCTTCATCTATAAATCGCTTTAGCCTTCTCCCACGCTCAATCGGGCGATGGTCTGGCTGGTCCAGCCTCCTCAATTATTTCGTTTCTCGGGAGTTCGCAATGAAAGCTCATCCTCAGCAGATCACTCAGGTCGTTCTTGGCGACAGAGAACCTTCCATCGAAGAGTTCGTCGCGGTAGCCCGTTATTCCGCCAAGGTGTCCTTTGCCGAGAGCTACAAGAACCGGGTGAAAAAATCCCGGGGTCTGGTGGAGCGTTTTCTCGATGAGAATCGCCTGGTCTATGGGGTGACCACCGGGTTCGGCGATAACGTTCGGCATGTGATTTCGCCGCAGAATGCCAAGGAGCTTCAGGTCAATATCGTCCGCTCCCACGCCGTCGCGGTGGGCGAGCCGCTCAAGCGTGAGCAGGTCCGGGCGATCCAGTTGATGCTGCTGATCAGCCTGGGCAAAGGCTTTTCCGGGGTCCGTCTGGAATTGCTGGAGTTGATTGCCGGCCTGCTCAACAACGAAGTCGTGCCGTTTGCGCCAGGCGAAGGCTCGGTGGGCTATCTGGCCGTCGAAGGGCACCTGGCCCTGGTCCTGCTTGGCGAGGGCAAAGCCCGGGTCAATGGCGGCGAATGGGTCGATGGCGCCACCGCGCTGGAACAGGTCGGCCTGCAACCGACCGACCTGCAGTGCAAAGAAGGCCTGGCCATGCTCAATGGCACCATGTCGGTGACCGCCATCGCGACTCTGGCCCTCTATAACGCCATGCAGACCGCCTCCCTGGCCGACGTGGCCGCCGCCCTTTCGCTGGAAGCACTGAAAGGCACGATTCGCGCCTTCGACCCGCTCTATCACTCGATCAAGGCACACAAGGAGCAAGCGCAAACCGCCAGGGAGATAAAGGCGATGCTGCATGACAGCCAACTGATCGCCGAAAACATCGACTACCGGTTGCAGGACGCCTACAGCCTGCGAGCCATTCCCCAGGTGCACGGCGCGTCGAAGCGCTTCATCGATCACGCCCGGGAAAATATCGAAAACGAAATCCATTCCTCGGGCGACAACCCGATCATCTTCCCGCTGGAAGACGGCGACGGCATTGCCATCTCCGGGGCCAACTTCGACGGCAGCTACATCGGCATGTCGGCGGACTCGTTGTGTGTGGCGCTGGCCAACCTGGCGAAGATTTCCGAGCGTCGTACCGACCGCATGGTCAACTCGCACTTCAGTGAAATGCCGGCCTTCCTGGTTCGCAACCCCGGCCTCAACAGCGGCTACATGATCCTCCAGTACACCGCCGCCGGCCTGTATGCGGAAATGAAGGCACTGTCATTCCCCTCCTCTGTTGACAGCTTCTCGACCTGCGCCAACCAGGAAGATCTGGTCAGCCTGGCGTATAACGCCGCGATCAAGGCTTACAAGGTTTCTGAAAAGCTCGAGTCGGTGCTGGCGATTGAACTGCTGGTGGGCTGCCAGGCCCTGGACTTCCATGATGTGCACAAGGCATCCAGTGTAACCAAGGCGGTTTATGACCTGGTGCGCAGCCGTGTGCCGGTCGCCGAGCATGATCGGGCCTTCTATCAGGACATGGTGAGTGTTACCGAACAGGTGCGCAGTGGTGAGATTCTGGCCACGGTGCAGAAACACCTGAAGTAAAAGCGCCAGACCAAGGCGGCCTTTCAGCCGTTATCGGGGTGCGTTTCGCAGCATCCCGACGACTGAAGGCTGGCCTTGAGGTCTGACCCGGTTTCCAGTGTCACGCGCCCCATTCCTGTCCCCCAAATCCCCCTCCCAGTCGTTTCCCAGCGCGCACTAACATCTCTCAAACTGTCACCGAGCGCCCCAACGTGGCGCAATTCCCAGCTCAGGTAACAGTCGTAACACCGTCGCAAAATCCCTCAGGAAAAAAACTACTCCCGCCAAAGCCTTGTCTCAAGGGCTTCTCAGCAAAATTCCGAGTTTTATTGAGCGACGACCGCATAAGTTGGCCGCTTGATTGCATATGCTTGTATGTACAAGTAAATGTGTGTGCGTATAAGTTGCCACTGAACGCTACACAGAACCGGTTTCCGCTTGTGAGGGACGTCCCACACAAGCTCACTCGCCCACTGCCTGGGCTGGTTTGGATTGATCGCAGAGGAGTTTTTTCGTGACTGACAATACCCAGAAGCCTACAAAGCGCCGTGACGTTGAAATCCGCGCCGCCCGTGGCAACAAGCTGACCGCGAAAAGCTGGCTGACCGAAGCGCCGCTGCGGATGCTGATGAACAACCTCGACCCGGAAGTGGCCGAGAACCCCAAGGAGCTGGTGGTCTACGGCGGTATCGGCCGGGCTGCGCGGAACTGGGAATGCTACGACAAGATCGTCGAAAGCCTGACCAACCTGAATGACGACGAGACCCTGCTGGTGCAATCCGGCAAGCCGGTCGGCGTGTTCAAGACCCACAGCAACGCCCCTCGCGTGCTGATCGCCAACTCCAACCTGGTGCCACACTGGGCGACCTGGGAACACTTCAACGAACTGGACGCCAAGGGCCTGGCCATGTACGGCCAGATGACCGCCGGCAGCTGGATCTACATCGGCAGCCAGGGCATCGTCCAGGGCACCTATGAAACCTTCGTCGAAGCCGGTCGCCAGCACTACGACAACAACCTCAAAGGTCGTTGGGTCCTGACCGCGGGCCTGGGCGGCATGGGCGGCGCGCAACCGCTGGCCGCGACCCTGGCCGGCGCCTGCTCGCTGAACATCGAATGCCAGCAAGTCAGCATCGACTTCCGCCTGAACAGCCGTTATGTCGATGAACAAGCCACCGACCTCGACGACGCCCTGGCGCGTATCGCCAAGTACACCGCTGCCGGCCAGGCGATCTCCATCGCCCTGCTCGGCAACGCCGCTGAAATCCTCCCGGAACTGGTCAAGCGCGGCGTGCGCCCGGACATGGTCACCGACCAGACCAGCGCCCACGATCCACTCAACGGTTACCTGCCCGCCGGCTGGACCTGGGACGAGTACCGTGCCCGCGCCCTGACCGAACCCGCCGTCGTGGTGAAGGCCGCCAAGGCGTCGATGGCCGTGCACGTCAAGGCCATGCTCGACTTCCAGAAGCAAGGCATCCCGACCTTCGACTACGGCAACAACATCCGTCAGATGGCCCAGGAAGAAGGCGTGGAAAACGCCTTCGACTTCCCGGGTTTCGTCCCGGCCTATATCCGTCCGCTGTTCTGCCGTGGCATCGGTCCATTCCGCTGGGCCGCTCTGTCGGGCGATCCGCAGGACATCTACAAGACCGATGCCAAGGTCAAGGAACTGATCCCGGACGACGCCCACCTGCACAACTGGCTGGACATGGCCCGCGAGCGCATCAGCTTCCAGGGTCTGCCGGCGCGTATCTGCTGGGTTGGCCTGGGTCAGCGCGCCAAGCTCGGTCTGGCGTTCAACGAAATGGTGCGTCGCGGCGAGCTGTCGGCACCGATCGTGATCGGCCGTGACCACCTGGACTCCGGTTCGGTAGCCAGCCCGAACCGTGAAACCGAGTCGATGCAGGATGGTTCCGATGCCGTGTCCGACTGGCCACTGCTCAACGCCCTGCTCAACACCGCCAGCGGCGCGACCTGGGTCTCCCTGCACCACGGCGGCGGCGTCGGCATGGGCTTCTCGCAGCACTCGGGCATGGTGATCGTCTGTGACGGTACCGACGAAGCAGCCGAGCGGATTGCCCGCGTCCTGCACAACGACCCGGCCACGGGGGTGATGCGTCACGCCGATGCGGGTTACCAGATCGCGATCGACTGCGCGAAAGAGCAAGGCTTGAACCTGCCGATGATCACAGGCTGATCTGTCGGACCAGGGCACATGGAGAGGGGCCAGCTATCCAGGCTGAAACCGTTATGGGTGCGAATTAACCGGCTTAACTAGCAGGTTGGCTTTTAGGGTTTTGTCTTGCCCGCACAAGAACCGTTGTACGGACAAGCATTGGAGATTCGGCCTGAGCCGGATCAGTTCGCAACACTCCATTGATTAGGCAGGAAGTATAAAGATGTCGAAGAAATCAAGCTGGTTGGGTTCTGTAGCGCTCAGTGCAATGGTTCTGGCCTGTGCCCCGGCACTCCAGGCCAAAGAGTGGACCTCGGTGAATATCGCCACCGAGGGTGCCTACGAGCCCTGGAACCTGACACTTCCAGGCGGAAAGATCGGTGGCTTCGAACCGGAACTGATGGATGTCATCTGCCCGCGCATGAAGCTCAAGTGCAACGTCGTCGTACAGAACTGGGACGGGATGATCGCCAGCCTCAATGCCGGTAAGTTCGACGTGCTGATGGACGCCATCGTCATCAACGACGAGCGCCAGAAGGTCATGGCCTTCTCGGTACCTTATGCCCAGACCCCAGCCAGCTTCGTTTCGTTGAAAGCCGATCTGCTGCCAGGCAAAAGCGGTGTCGAATCAGCCATCACCCTGGGCACCGATGCCAAGGAAGTCCGGGCCGGCGTTGAAGAACTGCGCAAGGCCCTCAAAGGCAAAACCATCGGGATTGCCTCCGGCACCATCTACACCCCGTTCATTGATGAAAACTTCAAGGATGTCGCGACCATTCGCGAGTACGGCAGCTCCGCCGAAGCCATTCTCGACCTGCTGGCCGGCCGTATCGACGTCGCGTTCGATGACGTGACCTTCTTCAACTCGGTCATGGACAAACCAGAGAACAAACCGCTGGTCTTTACCGGCCCGGTCATCAAAGGCCCGATCTGGGGTGAAGGCGAAGCCCTGGGCTTCCGTCAGAAAGACCCGGAGCTGAAAGCCAAGTTCGACGCCGCCCTCAAGGAAGCCATGGCGGATGGCACGATCAAGAAATTGAGCGAAAAATGGTTCAAGGCAGACCTCACGCCTAAGCAATGATTTTGAATGGCCCGGCAACGTCACCGTTGTCGGGCTGCTTTAACCTTCATCCTAAGTGGGACCTTCTATGAACCTCTTGCAGCTACTCAGTTTTGGAGACTCAGGCTGGGGAATGGCGCTGCTCAAGGCAGCGGGCATGACCGTGATATTGACCCTGGCGGCTTTGCTGGTGGGGGCGGTATTTGGCAGTCTGGTCGCTGCGGCCAAGCTATCCCGGCAGCGCGGCCTGCGCTGGCTCGGGGACCTGTATTCGATCCTGTTCAGGGGCATCCCTGAATTGCTGGTGATCTACCTGTTCTACTTTGGCGGTGCCAGTGTCGTCACCGCCGTTGGCCACTGGTTCGGCGGTGAAGGCTATATCGACGTACCACCGTTTCTCGTCGGCGCGTTGGCGGTCGGGCTGATTTCCGGCTCCTATCAGGCCGAAGTCTACCGGGGCGCCTTTCTCGCGGTGTCGAAGGGCGAACTGGAAGCCGGGCTGGCCATCGGCATGAGCCGGGCCATGCGTTTCAAACGGATTCTGATCCCCCAGGTGCTGCGTTTTGCACTGCCCGGGCTGGGCAATGTCTGGCAGATGAGCCTGAAGGACTCCGCGCTGATCTCAGTCATCGGCCTGGTGGAGTTGATGCGTGCCAGCCAGGTGGCAGCGGGCTCGACGCGACAATATTTCACCTTCTACATCATCGGCGGCATCGTGTACCTGGTTCTCACTGGCCTGTCCGGTCGGCTGTTCAACATCGCCGAGGCTCGCGTGCGTCGCACGCAGCAGCGCAGCCCAGTCTAGTTCGAGTCGGAAGGACTACTTATGATCGATTTTCCGTTCCTCGCTGACACCATGCTCAAACTGCTGGCAGCGTTGCCCACAACGCTGACGCTGTTTTTCTGCTCATTGGTGATCGGTCTTACCCTCTCCGTCGGCATCGTCAGCCTGCGGGTCAGCCGCTGGTGGTTCTTCAGCTACCCGGCGCGCTTCTACATCATGTTGTTTCGCGGTACGCCGCTGCTGATTCAAATGTTCCTGATCTACTACGGGTTGGGCCAGTTCCCGGCCATTCGCGACAGCTTCGCCTGGGTGCTGCTCAAATCACCCTATGGCTGCGCGGTGGTTTCCCTGGCCTTGTGCACCGCCGGTTATACCGCCGAAATCATTCGCGGCGGGCTGCTGAGCGTGCCACAGGGGCAGATCGAAGCGGGCAAGGCCGTCGGCATGTCGCCGTGGGAACTGCTGCGCCGGATCATTGCGCCGGTCACCCTGCGCCAGGCCCTGCCGGCCTACTCCACCGAAGCCATCTTGCTGGTCAAGTCCACGGCGCTGGCCAGCCTGGTCACCGTGTGGGACGTCACCGGCGTCGCGCAACAGATCATCCAGCGCACCTATCGCACCATGGAAGTGTTCATTTGCGCGGCCTTGATCTACCTGGTGCTGAATTTCCTGGTGGTTCGCGCTGTCGCCTGGCTCGAGTATCGCCTCTCGCCGCACCTGCGTGAGCGGCCAGTGGACGCGATCAAGAAAGCCGCGCCTTCGCTGCCCACCCATTCCTGATTTGATAAGGAGCCTGCCATGAGCACTCAGTCCGCTTCAGCCCTGTCGGTAAGCAATATTCAGAAATCCTTCGGCAGCGCCCATGTCCTCAAGGGTATTTCCCTGGAGGCCCACAAGGGCGATGTGATCTCGATCCTCGGTGCCAGTGGTTCCGGTAAAAGTACCTTCCTGCGTTGCATCAACCTGCTGGAAACCCCCGATCAAGGCATCATCACCGTCAACGGTGAAGTGATCGAGATGAAGCAGCACGCCGACGGTCGCCAGACTCCGAGCAACGCCCGCCAGGTCGAGCGCATGCGCAGTTGCCTGGGCATGGTGTTCCAGAGCTTCAACCTGTGGTCACACATGACCGTGCTGCAGAACGTCATTGAAGGCCCGATGCGCGTGCTCAAGCGTTCCCGCGCCGAATGCGTCGAAGAAGCCGAAGCCCTGCTGCACAAGGTCGGCCTGTACGATCGCCGCGACTATTACCCGGCGCACCTGTCCGGTGGCCAGCAGCAGCGGGTAGCCATCGCCCGTGCACTGGCGATGAACCCCCAGGTCATGCTGTTCGACGAACCCACCTCGGCCCTTGACCCTGAGCTGGTGGGCGAGGTGCTACGGGTGATGCGTTCCCTGGCCGAAGAAGGCCGTACCATGCTGGTGGTCACCCACGAAATGGGTTTTGCCCGCCACGTGTCCAACCGGGTGGTGTTCATGCACGGCGGCCTGATCGACGTCCAGGGCACGCCAACGGAACTGTTCGAAGGCTTGCCCACCGAGCGCTTCAAGCAGTTCGTTTCCAGCCATCATGAGCGGACCACCGAATAAAGCCGCTCGACGCCTGTCTCTCGCGAAAAAACAACGGCCCCTGATCTGGGGCCGTTGTCTTTTTCAGGCGGTAAAAATATCACCGGCCCAGCTGAAGCCGCGCCCGTGCAAAGAAAGACGGCCCTGCAAAAGCCGACCCCGCTCACGGGTCATTTTTTCCGAGGAATAAACCCGGGCACTCCGGTTTCAACCACCGAGTTGAAGCGGATGCGGGTGCTGATCTCTTCCCGGATCTCAACCATGGCCCGCTGCGGCAAGGTGGAGATATCGAAGTTCTCCTGGATATGGTTCGGTGTCGCAGAGGTGGTCAGAAAAGCCACGCCTCGCTGTACCGCCCAGGCCAATGTCACTTGCGCCGGGGTCTTCTGCAAACGTTGAGCGATCCCGGTAATCACCGGCTCTTCCAGCACGTTAGGCTCCATGCCATGCCCGAGTGGCGCAAACGCCAGGAGGATAATGCCGTGCTGCTGGCAAAACTCGAGCAGTTCCCATTCAGGCAGATACGGGTGGGATTCAACCTGCACGACCGCCGGTTTTATCCGCGCCACGGCCACCAGGGCTTTCAAGGTGTCCAAGGTGATATCGGACAAACCAATGGACTTGCAGCGCCCTTCATCCACCAGGCGCTCAAGCGCCCTCCAGGTCTCGATCAGGGTGACGCCGGAGTCGTAGATCACTTGTCCCTGCTCGTCTCGCGGGTCCTGGTCATCACCGGGCTGGAAGGCGAAGGGCGTATGGATCAGATAACAATCGAGGTAATCCACCTGAAGCCGTCGGCAACTGGCGGTAAACGCCGCTTCGACGCGCTCGGGACGATGGTTGGTATTCCACAATTTGGTGGTGATGAACACCTCCTCTCGCCGAACCTTACCAGCCTGAAAAACCTCCTGCAGAGCAACGCCGACACCGTCCTCGTTGCGATAACGCTCGGCACAATCGAAATGGCGAAAACCGGCTTCCAATGCCGCCTTGACGGCGGGCGTGGTCACCGAGAGGTCGCGGAACAACGTGCCAAAGCCAACGGCCGGCATTTCACCCGTTCCGTGAACAATGGGAAACCGGGTGTCGCGAAGAGCATCGTGATAGGTCATGTCTTTACTCCATTACCAGGGGCCACACGCAAGTGACCGTTTATAAAATGCGCGGATGCCGGCCCAAACGCAGAAAGGGCTCAGCACAGCAACGGTTGATCAATGGCTTGACGCCGGGTGTGAAGGCTGCCGCGCTTAGCGATCAGCCACCCGCGAATCAAAAACACCCACGCAATGGCCGCCGAGCGCCACGAACAACTGCACCGTGTCGAGGTACTGCGCGGTCTTCACGCGGATCTGTCCCAGTAGCGCCTGCTCATAGGCTCGCTCGGCCTCCAGCACCTGGAGGGTGCTGTTCTCGCCCAGGGCATAGGCCTGCTGGTTCAAGCGCAAACTGCTTTCGGCGGCGCGCAGCGCGTCCCCTTGCGCAAGGTTTTCCTGCCCGTCGTGGTGGATGGCCTGCAACGTGTCCGCGACCTGACCGAACGACTGGATGACGGTCTGCTGATAGCCCGCGAGGGACGCCTTGTAGCCGTCGACCGCGGCCTGGCGTTCAGCCTTGAGCGTTCCACCGTCAAAGATCGGCCCCGCCAACCCCGCCGCGAAGCCCCAGAGCGCGGCGCCGCCATTGCCGGAAGCCGCCTGCGCCAGGGACGCGGAAAGCGTGACATGGGGATACAGATTGGCGGTCGCGACACCCACGGCGGCACTGGCCCTGTGCAAGTCAGCCTCGGCTTGCAGGATATCGGGCCGCTGGTGGGCCATTTCCGAAGGCAAGCTGACGGGTACACTGGCCGGCAAGACAAATTCGGCCAGCTCGAAGTCAGGTGCGACCCAGTCAGCCGGGCCCTTCCCGGCCAGAATCGACAGCGCGTGACGTGCCGCATCGCGCTGCTGATCCAGAGGTGGCAACAGCGTGCGATCCTGCGCCAGCCGCGTCTCGGCCAGGGCAACATCGATCTGCGTGGTGCTGCCGTTAAGGTGGGCCATGCGCACCAGTTCGAGATTGCGGCTGTCATTGGCCAGCAGTTTCTCGACCGCCGCCCTCTGCGCGTTGGCAGATGCCAGCAACAGTGCCTGGCGGGCAACGTTACCGGTCAGGGTCAGGTACGCCGCTTCGTAGCGATGCTGCTGAAGATCGACCAGGGCCACCTGCTGTTCGACCTGCCGCTGATTACCGCCGAACACATCGAGGTCAAAACCCACCTGCGGCCCGATGCTGTAGAAATTGGCCACCGAGGGTTGGGCATCAGTGTGAACCCGCTGGCGACCGGCCTGGGCGGCAAAATCGACCTGCGGATAGAGCGCGCCCTGCGCCGCGGCCACGGACGAAGCGGCTTGTCGGAGAGTCGCGTCAGCCGCCACCAGTTCAAGATTGCCAGCGATTGCCCGGCGGACAACCTGGTCGAGCTTCGGTGATTGAAAGGCCGACCACCAGTCACCGTTGACCTGCTTGCCCAGCTCAATATTGCCGCCTTGGGCAAGTCCCAGCTCGGCCTGTTGGTCATAGTGTTGCGACGGGCTTTGCGACGGCGCTTGGTAGTCAGGCCCGACGGTACAGGCGGACAGGAAAAAAGCCGCCGACAGCGCACCGACCGTCGTAGGAAACAAGTGTCCGTTGAGGACGAATGCATTGGGTTTCATTTGCCAGACTCCACGAAAACTAGTTGATCGGTGCGGGTTTGCGAAGCAGCAGCACCAGCGGACTCACCAGCAACATCGCCCACATCAAAAGCTTGAACTGGTCGATGATTGCGATGAAGGCCGCCTGGCCGGTGATCATTTCGTTGAGCGCGCCCAATGCCGGCAAAGACGTCGAGGCCGCCACGCGATACGCGCTCAGATGGCTGACCAGCGCCAAATGCATCGCCTGCGTGTTGTTGAAGAAACTGGCCTGCACCACCGCCACGCCGATCGTGCTGCCGTAGACACGGGCCAGATTGAAGAAGCCCGTCCCTTCCGGGCGCAGCTTCGGGTCCAGGGTGCTGAACGCCACTTTGCCCAGAGCCGGCATCAACACACCGAGCCCGACGCCCTGGAGCGCACCCGCCAGCGCTACCGGCCACCAGCCCATCAACGGCGAGTAACCGAGCATCAGCCAGTTGGCATAGATCACCAGGGCAATGCCCGCTGCCACGAAGGTTCGACGGTCGAAACGCTCGGCCACACGGCCCATCAGCAGGAACGCACCGACCAGCCCTACGCCGCGCGGTATCGTCAGAAAGCCCGTCGTGTCCGGTGGAAACCCCAGCAGTTCATCCAACATCGGCGAGGTCAGCGCCATGGTCGACAGCAGCACAAAACCCAATGCGAAAAACATCACGGTCGACAGCACGAAGTTGCGGTCGCGGAACAAGCCCTTGCTGAGGAAGTGCACCTTGGCGGTCAGCACATGCACCACGAACAGATAGAACCCCGTGGCACAGGCCACGGCTTCCAGCCAGACTTCCAGTGAGGCAAACCATTCCAGGCGCTCTCCTCGGTCGAGCAGCATTTGCAGCCCGATCATGCCCAGCGTGAAGCAGCCGAAGCCGAAGAAATCAAAGGACGGGCGTTTCTCGGCCTTCTTCTCCTGTAGCAAAAGCGTCACCACGAGGAAGATAAAAGCCGACAACGGCAGGCTGATGTAGAAGATCGAGCGCCAGCCGTAGAACTCGCCAAGCCAGCCACCGAGACTCGGACCACTGACGATGCCCAGCAACACAATGGCCGTCCATACCGAGCCAAAGTTCCCACGTCGTGCCGGCGGCAACGTCTCCAGGGCAATGGCCATCGACAGCGGTGCCAATACGCCACTTGCCGCGCCCTGGACAATACGAGCGCCGACAAACGCCAGCGCAGTGGTTGCCTGGGTGGCGAGCAGCAAACCGACGGCGAAACAGGCTATCGCCGCTTGATACACCGCCTTCAAGCCATAGCGCCCGGCGAGCCATTGCGCCAACGGCAGGGTGATCGCGCTCGCCGCCAGGTAGGAGGTGAACACCCAACCCGCCTGATCGTCGCTCATCGACAAGGCGCCCTGGATAAACCTGAGCACTGCATTCGGCAGCGGCAGGCTCGCCGACTGCATATAGGTCACGAACAGCACGGCAAACCTCAGCGTACGCGTGCCCTCCTCACCATTGGCGTTCATGACTCAATCCCCGCGCTCAACAGCGCCTTGAGCGGGTGCCACCAAGGAGTGCGATAACCGGTATCGACCTTGACCGTCGCGCTGGTGCCAGAGAACAACGGCAAATCCGGATCGGCTTGATCGAGTTCGAGTCGAACCGGAACCCGCTGGACCACCTTGACCCAATTACCGGTGGCATTTTCCGGCGGCAACAGTGCGAAGTCCGCGCCGGCGCCCGGGCTCATGCTGATCACGTGGGCCTTGAAGGCGTGGCCCGGATAGGTATCGAGACTGATCGTCGCGGCTTGGCCTGGATGCATATGGGTCAGCTCCGTTTCGCGGAAGTTGGCCTCGACCCAAACCCGCCGAGACAGCAGCGCAAAGGCCGGCGCCCCGCTGCTGACGTAGTTGCCCACCTGCAAATCATCGACCTTGGCGACGACCCCATCATCCGGCGCATACACCGTCGCGTACGAGAGATAGAGCTGCGCCTCGTCAAGCTGGGCCTTGGCCTCACGGATCGCCGGGTGGCGATCGACGTCGATATCCGGATTGCCGTTCAACGCAACAACGGTGCTGGCGATCTGTTGTTCGATAGAGGCCACGTGTTGCCGGGCCACTTTAAGGTCGGTGTCCGCACGCTCATAAAGGGAACGCGAGACAAACTCGGTCGCCACCAGGGCCTGCTTGCGGGTGAACTCCTTTTGATCGAAGCCGGCCGACTCTCTGGCCGATTGCAGTTCGGCCTGCTGTTGGCGGTAGCTGGCCTTGAGTCCCTGGATACGCAGCCGCGCCAGGTTAAGTTGCGCTTCAGCCCGGTTAACCGCGATCTGGAACGGCTCCGGATTGATCCGAAACAACACCTGACCCTTGCGCACCGCTTGGTTGTCCTCCACGGCAATTTCCACCACCTGCCCGGAAACCCGAGCGTTGATAGAGGCCTTCGCCACCCGGGCATAGGCGTTATCGGTCGAGACATAGGGCTCGCCGGCCAGATAACGGGCATACCCGAGCGCCGCGAAAAGCAGCGGGACACCGACCATCAGCAAGGGCCGTAATATCTCCTTGAGTGGTTTGCGGATCGGGTTCGGCCCTGGGTGCTCGAAGGTCTGTGAAGCGGGGATGTCGAACGGTTGAGTCATGATCGAATGCACCTTTAACCGGGAAATCGGGCCCACAAAACCACCTGGGGCCCGAGATCAAAATTGGCTGTGAGAAAGCAGTCCATGCTCGGTCTGGAGGGTGACTCCAGCGCATCTGTTTCATCGCAGCGCTGCCCGGTTCGAGCTCCGCCACAACAAACCTGTAATCCAGGAACTTCTGGTTCCTTAATTTTGTGCGATGGTGTAAGAATATGCCCATGACGGGCTCCACTCAAGGATTTTTATACAATATGGCACAAAATAAAGTTACCGAGGGCAAAGGCCGCGGCCGGCCCCGCGCGTATGACCCGCAGACAGCGTTGCAGCAGGCGCTCGGGGTTTTCTGGAGCACCGGCTATGCCGGCGCATCGCTGGACAGCATCGCCACGGCGGCCGGCATGAACCGCCCCAGCCTGTATGCGGCGTTCGGTGACAAACACGCCCTCTATATCAAGGCGTTTGAGCAGTATTGGGCGCAGGCCGCCGCCGCCGTGCACGCGGCGCTGACGGACAGCACGCTGACCTTGCGCGAGGCATTGCTGGGTTTCTACGAGGGGCAGTTGTCGATCTATTTCTCGGGTGACGGTCAGCCACGGGGCTGCTTTGTGATCGGCACGGCCACCACCGAAGCTGCCGAAGACCGTGAAATACGCGACCTGCTTGCCGATCGCCTCAACCAGCTCGACACCGATCTCGAAGTGCGTCTGCAACTGGCCGTCGATTCCGGCGAATTGAATGGCGATGCCAACCCGGCCGCACTTGCCGTACTCGCCGCATCCCTGCTGCACAGCCTTTCAATACGGGCCCGGGCGGGTAAATCCCGTGCGGAATTGACGGAGCTGGCACGCAATGCCGTCGAGGTGATCTGCGGATGAGCTTGAATAAAGTGCCCGGCAACCGCCGGTCTGGTGAGGTGTGGGGTGGGTGAAAAACTCGAAGACATTCTGGATGAAGGTCTGGCGGTGATCTTCTGCGGTATCAATCCGGGACTGCTGGCGGCCGCCCAGGGGCATCACTTTGCGGGCCGGAGCAATCGCTTCTGGCGCACGCTGCATCTGGCCGGTTTTACCCAGGAGGAAATCCGCCCGGAAAACGATCGGACGATTTTGCAACATGGCTGTGGATTGACCGCCGTGGTTGAACGGCCCACGGCGCGTGCGGATCAGCTGTCTCCAGCCGACTTCACCGCCATCGCCACAGACTTTGAACACAAGATCGCCCGCTATGCGCCCCGCTTCGTGGCCTTTCTCGGCAAAGCCGCGTACGGCGGGTTATCCGGCCAACGAGACGTAGCCTGGGGGCTGCAGTCAAAAACCTTTGGCAACGCCGCCGTCTGGGTGCTGCCCAATCCCAGTGGGCGCAATCGCGCGTTCAGCCTGGATCAATTGGTAACGGCGTACCGTCAACTTCATTCAGCCGCCAGCGAAACCCCGCTGCACGCCAGGCAACTCTCGGCCCCGGAAAAGGCCGAATCCTAATTTCTCGATACCCCAGCCTATTTATCAAATTGCCTCAACCTACCCGGGATGGCCTAATCAGAGCTTTGTTAACTAAGGCTCACAAATGGAAAATGTTCGAGCTTCAAGCACCCACGCCGCATGGTTGATGGTCAGTGTGGTGTTGGTCGCCCTCAATCTGAGGCCGTCCATGGCTGCGGTCGGGCCGCTCTTATCGGCGATTCGCGGGGATATCCCCTTGAGTTTCAGCGCCGCCTCGCTGTTGACCATGCTGCCGGTCATGGCGATGGGCTTGGCGATGTTCCTCGGGATGCGCATCGCCCAGCGCTTCGGCGAACACCGCACCATCGTCCTGTCCTTGCTGATCATCGGTCTGGCAACGGCTTCGCGGCTGTACCTGGACAGCACCGTCGAGCTGATCCTCAGCGCGGTATTGGCCGGCCTCGGCATCGCCCTGATTCAGGCGGTCATGCCGGCACTGATCAAGTCACGCTTCAGCAACAACGTGTCGCTGTTCATGGGCGTCTACGTGACCTCGATCATGGGCGGTGCGGCCATCGCGGCCTCCTTCTCGCCGTTCGTGCTGGCCCAGACCGGGAGTTGGCGTATCAGCCTGGCCATCTGGGGGCTGCTGGCGCTGGTGGGCCTGGTGGTCTGGTTCGGCCAGCGCTCGGCGGTGCCACACTTGCCACAGACCTCGACGAACACCCGACAGGAGTCGTTCTTCGGCAACTCACGGGCCTGGCTGCTGGCGATCTTCTTCGGTCTCGGCACCGCGTCCTACACCTGCGTACTGGCCTGGCTGGCCCCCTACTATGTGGAAAAAGGCTGGAGCGAACAAAGCGCCGGCTTGTTGCTGGGCCTGCTGACCGCCATGGAAGTGATCTCCGGCCTGGTCACCCCGGCAATTGCCAACCGCAGCCAGGACCGACGCCTGGTGCTGGCGGTATTGCTGGTCTTGATCATCGCCGGCTTCTGCGGGCTGATCCTCAGTCCGGAACGCTTCACCCTGCTCTGGCCGTGTCTGCTGGGTCTGGGTATCGGCGGATTGTTCCCGATGAGCCTGATCGTCTCCCTCGATCACCTGGATAACCCACGCCGTGCCGGTGGCCTGACCGCCTTCGTCCAAGGCATCGGCTATCTGATCGCCGGACTCTCGCCACTGATTGCCGGGGTGATTCGTGACCAGTTGGGCAGTTTCGAGTGGGCCTGGTGGTCGTTGGCGGCGGTGATGGCCGTGATGATCGTGATCGTCCTGCGCTTCAACCCCAAGCACTACGCACAACACATCCAATAGTCATCGACGGTCCTTTCAAGGCTTCCTCACTGGCTGATCAGCCTGCCTTGAAAGGACCGCTTCGACTCACGACATCGTCGATCCTTTCCTTTGCCAGTGTCGGCCCAGCATGCCGTCGGGGCACTGCCCCGTGCATCTCGGCCAACCCGGCCATCAGGGTGCTGCGCACCCACTCCTGGGGAACTCATGAAACAAACCGGTTTTGCCTCCGCTCATTGGGGCATGTTGATCTGGGCGATCCTGATCGCCGCGTCTTTTTTCGCCGCCGCCGAGGTGGGCCAATCGATAGACCCGATCCTGCTGACCGGGTTACGCCTGCTGTTTTCAGCCTTGCTGTTCCTGCCGCTGCTACTGTTGAAAAACCACTCGCCATTATCGGTCAGGGGTTTGCTCGCCCATGCCGTGCTGGGATTGCTGCTGGCAACGTATTTTGGCTCGCTGTTCGAAGCCCTGCGCTACACCAGCGCCGTCAACACCGCGACCTTGTACACCCTGGTGCCGCTGATGACGTTGTGCTTCGAAGTCTTCCTGCTGCCCAGCCCCAACCTGAAAACCCGCTTGCTGCCCATGCTGGCCGCGGCGGTCGGTGCCGTACTGCTGATTCTCAAGGGTTCGGCCCCGGGGGAACTGCCCGCGCTGTATCCGGTGCTGGTCTTTGGTGTCGGCTGCCTGGCGATGGCGCTCTATTCGCCCCTGAGCCAGCGGTTCAAGGCCAAGACCTTGAAGGGCCGTGATCCGGTGGCCATGACCTTCTGGAACATGCTCTTCGGCGCATTGTTCCTGTTGGCGTTCTGCCTGTTCAGCGGGGGGTGGCGCAGCGCTGCGCAACTGACGGGAGGGGATGTGTTCTGGCTGGTCTACCTGGCGCTGTTCGGCACGCTGGCGACCTTCTGGCTGTTGCATCGGGCCATCGGGGTGCTTGCCCCGTCCACCGTGATTTCCTACGTCTACCTGAACACCCTGTTCGTGACCTTGTTTCACTGGTTCTGGCTCAGACAGCAACCGACGCTGATCGAAGCCGCCGGTGCCGTGCTGGTGAGTCTCGGGATGTTGGCGCTGGTCATCAGCAGTCGCAGCGCCAAACCCGTCATGGCTTGAACAGTCTCAGCCAATCGCCGCCCCGGCAGGAACAACCGGGGCCCACTGCTGCAGTTTGCGCTCAAGGAACGCAGCAACGGCCAGCAAGCGCTCTTCCTGCCAATGCGGACCGACTATCTGGATGCCGATCGGCATCCCGGTGGCCGGGTCATGACCGGCACGGATCACCACCGCCGGCGAACCGGACAGGCTGAACGGAAACACGAAGGCATAACGATCGCGATCGTCCAGGGACTCACCGTGGGCGAAGGCCACGTCCGGGAACACCGGACAAATGAACAGGTCATGTTCATTGAAGAACTTCGCCAACTGGTAGCGGAACGTGTCGATGGCGATCCAGTCCCGCTTCACCTCGTCCACGCTCAGCTCGACCTCTTCGCTCAGGCGCACCAACTCCGCCGTGGCCGGTGTATAGGTCTTCTTGTTCATGGCCTGGAACAGCCGCTTCCAACCCCGCCCGGCATCCCCGCCGGTGATAAACACCCGCCACAGGACATCACAAGCCTCCTCGAGCATCGGCGGTGTCGCCGGGCTGACCTGCGCCACCACGCTGTTCAAACACGACTCGACCCGTTGCAGCACCTGCTTCACCGCCGTGCTGACCTGAGTCCGGGTGGACTCCCAGGACAGCGCGACACGCAGTTCGGCCAGAGGCCTGCTCTCGGTGAACGGCACATCGACGGTGTCCGGGTCCTGTCCGTCGGCACCACTGATCAGCGGCCCGAGCAGCGCCAGGTCGTCGACATAACGCCCCATTACGCCAAACGCCGACGTCAGGTGGAACAGCCCGGAACGGTCATTGGGAAACTGCCCGGTCAAAGGCACCCGGCCCTGGGTCAGCTTGAGGCCGCAGATCCCATTGAAGTGCGCCGGAATCCGCACGCTGCCGCAGGCATCCGAGGCCAGCCCGGCCGGCGAGCAGCCGGCGGCAATCGCCGCCGCCTCGCCGCCACTGCTGCCCCCGGCGGAGCGCCGCGCATCGTAGGGGTTGAGCGTACGGCCATAGACCAGGTTCTCGGTCTCGAAGGCCATGCACAGCTCGGGCACATTGGTGATCCCGAGGATGATCGCCCCCGCTTCGCGCAGCCGCGCCACCACCGTGGCGTCCTGCTCGCTGGCTTCGCCGAGCAGCTCCTCCAGCCCCCGCGACATGCGGAAACCACGTACATGGCAGACGTCCTTGATGGTCAGCGGAACCCCGTGCAGCGGCCCGCGAAGCTTGCCGATACTGGCCAACTCGTCGGCCTCCCGGGCCTGCCGGCGCAGCTCATCGACCGACTCCAGCTGGATCAGCGCATTGATCGAGGTATTACGCTCGGCAATACGCTGCAGGTAGAACTCCAGCAACTCGACGCTGGTCAGCGCGCCGCGACGCAGCAGGCCGGCCATTTCCCGCAAGGTCAGGGTGTCCGGATTGAACAGACTCATCGCTCCCCCTTGCTGCGCAACAGCTTGTTGGGGATCTGGTACATGTTCCTGACCACCAGGGAAAACGCCTTGACGCCCAGCTTCGGCCGGCGCGCAATCGCCTCCAGGGCTTCTTCGGTCATGCTCAGGACATGCCGCAGCGCCTCGGGAGTGATGTTCAGCGGCGGATAGAAGCGCAACACCGGGCGACTGGCTTTTTCATTCATCGAATGCCCGGCATGAATGCCACGCTTGCCCAACTCCATGCTCATCAAGGCCTCATAGACCGAACCGCGCAAACGCAAGCCGGTCATCAGCCCCACGCCCGGCACATCCTCGACGATCTGCGGGTAGCGCTCGGCCAGCCGTTGCAGGCCATGACGGAGCAGGCCGCCATTGATCCGTGACTGCTCGACCAGGTTGTTCTGCTCGATGAAATCGATCGCCGCCAGTGCCGAGGCACAGGCCACCGGATGACCGCCATTGGTGCGCTGGTCCGGCTCGATCTCCAGCAGCGGGAACTGGGTGCTCAGACGCTGGCTGTACATCGCGCAGGCAAACGAGGTGTAGCCACCGGTCAGACCCTTGGAGAGGATCATGATGTCCGGCACCACATCGTCGTACTGCACGGCGAACCATTTGCCACAACGACCAAACCCGGTCTGGATTTCGTCGGCGATCAGCAAGGTCCCGGTGGCGTCGCACAGGGCGCGGAGATTGGCCATGTAGCCCACCGGCGGCACCTGCAAATGCGCGCCACCGAGGATCGGCTCGACATACACCGCGCACACGCCCTCGCCCACCGCCTTCTGCAAGGCGGCGAAATCGCCGTACGGCACATAGGTCACCTGGGGCGCATGGGTGCCGTAGCTGCTGTGATGCTGTTGCTGACCGAGAATGCTCATCGCGGCCAGGGTTTTGCCATGGTAGGAGTCGCCCATGACCACGATGCCCTGCCGGTGCTTCTGCACCTTGAGCACATAACGCAGGCTTTGCTCGATGGCTTCGGCGCCCGAAACCATGTACTGCACATCGCCCCACTCACCCGGCACCAACGCCCGCAGACGCTCGGACAACGTATCCTGCAACGGGTGTACGCGCCCCTCCGGGACCCAGGCCATCTGGTTCAGCTGGTTCTGCACCTGCTCGCGCACCAGCGGATTGCGATGGCCGACGATAAACACCCCATAGCTGCACGCACAGTCGATAAAGCGCTTGCCGGCGTGGTCGGTGACATAGATGCCATCGGTGTGCTGTTCGACGCTGGTCTTGCCCAGGCGATAGAGCTTGGCCGCCGAGGCACTCCAATGACGTTGGCAATCATCCAGCAGTTGCTCATGCGGCACGGTTAAGGACATGGCTGAAAGTCTCCTTGATAATCTGGGCGGCACGCTGGATGGGTTCGGAACGCGCGGTGATCGGGCAACGCAAGATCAACTCGCCGCCACGGGGTGGCGTGACGTAGACGCCACGTTCATACAACGTCTCGCACAGCTCGGCCGGCTTGAGATCGCGGGGCAGCGGCAGGCTGACCCAGGCACCGCAGGCGACGGCACCGACCGAGGCCAGTGTCTGCGCCAGCAGCCGGCCGTTCTCCACGCATTGCTTGGCCGAGTCGTGTTTGCGCACATACTCCAGCGCGGTCAGCGCGGCGACACAGGCCATCGGATTACCGGCCGTGGTGCTGCCATGTTTTGCCGGGCTGCTGCGGCCATAGACCTGATAGGCCATCTGTTCGCAGCAGGTGTAGGTGCCGATGGGAATCGCGCCACCGCCCAACGCGCCACCCAGCACCACGATATCCGGGGTGTTCTGGTAACGCTGGAAACCGAACAACTGACCCAGGCTGCCCAGGCAACTTTGCACATCCACCGCAATGACCGGGGCCAACGCCTTGGCCGCACGGGCATAGAGCTGATCGAGCAGCGCCTGTTCGATCAGTCCCAGGCGACCGTTTGCATCGATCACCGTGCTGGTGTGGCACACCGCGAAGCAGTCGGCCCAATCGACCTTGTCCAGGTCAGTGACCTGGCTGATCGCCACCCGCTCGAAACCGAGAAAGCGCTGGATCTCCTGGTAATCCTGCGACGCACTCAGGCAACGGCCGTAACTCAACGAGCCATAATCGCCGCCCTGGATAAAGACCACGGTGTTGCGCTTGGGCTTGAGGCCCTTGCACAGTTTCAAGGCGCCTTCGAAGGCTTCGTCACCGGAGCTGCACACGTAGGAGCTGACCAAGGGCTGGGGCAGGTGCTCGGCCAGCGTGCGGCACAGGGCAATCAGCGGCTCGGACATCAGCACCCGGTTGGACAGGCCCATGACACCGGCCTGGCGGCTGACCGCCTCGATGACCTCGGGGACCTGGAAACCGAAGCCGCCGCTCAGGTCGACGATCTGGCGACCGTTGCCGTCGGTGTAGGTCTCGTACTGACCGGTGATGATTTGTTTGTTATGGGTTTTCATAAAAAGGTCTCAACGGTAGCTCAGGGCATTGAAAATGCGACGACGCTCGTCAACGATGGCTTCGCGACCATGCATCACCCGACGGTTGTCGATCATCACCATGTCGTGGTCGCGCCAGCCGACCGGGTAGGTTTCCTGGGCGGTTACCGCGGCGATCTCCACCAGGAACTCGCCGGGAATCGGCGCCCCGGACACCGTGTCGATCACCGGTACTTCATAGTTGAAGGAAGGGCCGAGGATGCTGTTGGCAAAGGCCGGACGCTGACTGAACGCCGAGGTCAGAATCGCCGAGGTGCTGAACGCGTAGTGAATCGAGTCATCGGCCGGATTGAAGGAAATCAGCGTCTGCGGGTCATCGCCGACGATCTGCATCAGGTCTCCGATGACCACCGCTGCCGGGTCCGACAGCGTCGACGAATAATGGCAAACCAAGCGGCGCCATTTATCGCCGGCGACGGTGCGGCTGTAGCGAATCGGGTTTTCCTCGAAGAACGTGCGGCACGCCGGCGACAGCTTCGCCAGGACTTTCTCGCCGTCGCACAAGGTGGTTTGCGAGCCCTTGCGCGGGGCTTCCTGGCAATAGAACCAGGTAATGTCCGGCCAGAACGGCGAGTTGCCATTCTCGCAATGCAGGCCGATCGCATCGCGACCGGCATCCACCAACTGGGCCGCGCCACCGACCATCGCCCGCGCCGGGTCCAGGCTCAGCCGCGAGCTGTTCAGGCGGACAAAGGCACTGAAGTCCTCGGCCGTGTGGATGCAGTTACGGAACAGGACGACACCGTAGTGCCCCAGCAAGTCATACAGCTCGGGCTTGCCCAGGCTGGCGAAGTGGCGTGACTCGATAATCGAGACGTCGGGATTTTCAGAGTGATAGGCAGGCGAGTTCATCAGTTGCATTCCCTTGCAGTTTGGAAAAAACAGTGGCGATATCGGCGCGCTTCGGGCGGCCGGTGACGGTATAGAGCTGTTCGAGCAGTGGGTCGTCCTTGGTCAGCAACCACAGGCGGCTCGGGCGCTCGATATCGGAGAAACGCCGGTCCGACCAGCTGGCCAGCTCGGCACGGTCCGGTTGCGCCTCGACACAGAGCAAGGCCACCAGGCCATGGACGTCATCGAAAAACACCGCGGCGTCGCGAACACCCGGGTATTCGCGGTATTCCAGCTCCACCTGCTCCGGGCTGACGTTGCGGCCGTTGGGCAGGCAGATCACATTCTTCTTGCGGCCGCGGACATACAGGTAGCCGTCGGCATCCAGCTCACCGAGGTCGCCGGTGTCCATCCAACCGTCGTCGGACATCGAACAGGCGCTCGGGTCCAGGCCCGAATAACCGCTGAACAGCGAGCTGCTCTTGACCTCGATGGTCTGGTCGGCGCCGATCCGCACCTGCACATGGGGCAGCGGCTTGCCGACACTGCCCAGGCGCTGGTGCTGCGCGGTGTTCATGCTGACCACCGAGGCATTCTCGGAGAGGCCGTAACCCTGGAAGACGGGAATACCGTCCTCGGCCAGAGCATTGAGGATATCGACGCTGACTGCCGCGCCGCCGCAAGTGATGTGCACGCCCGAGTGCAGGTAGCGCGACAGGCGCTCGCCTTGCTCGTCGCCCTGGGCCAATTGTTCGTAAAAACGATTGAGCATGACCGGCGGCACCGTCAGGGCGGTGGGTTCGACCCGCAGGATCCAGTCGATCAAACGTTGCGGTGCGGCACCCGGCTCGCCCAGCAGCGGCTCCTGCTCCGGCAGGAAATACACGGTGCCGCCCGCCAGCAGCGGCAAATAGGCGGCGGTCACCTGCTCCAGCAGCAGGCTCAAAGGCACCAGCGACAGGTAACGACGGTGAGCATCGGCCGGCATTCCCTGGCGCAGGGAACCCAACACCGCCCCCACCGCCGCCGTGCTCAGGCGTACGCCCTTGGGCCGGCTGGTGGTGCCCGAGGTGTGAATGATCTTGCAGATCCAGTCGCTCTCGTCCGGCCCGCGCAGCAGTGGCTGTTCCACGGCCGGTTGGTCGATACGGCGCAGACGGCTCTCGGGGAAATCCAGACCCCAGCGTTCGCTCAATGTGCGCAACCCGGCGCTGTCCACCAGAAAGCCGTCACAGCGCTCGGCTAGGTGTTCGGCCTGGGACTGGCTGAACGCCAGAGGCAAAGGCAATGCGGTGATCCCGGCAAACAGACACGCCAGGTCGGCCACCAGCCAGTCACTGCTGTTGCGCGTGGCAATCCCCAGCACCGCGCGCTCGCCATGGGCACCGCCTTCGAAACGCTGCTGCAACTCAGCCGCCAGGTTCAGCGCACGGTATTCCAGTTCGCCATAGGTCATGGCCGTCCCGTGCTCCGGGCCGGCGGCGGCGCAGTCGACGACGCAGACCGTATGGCGATTGACCTGCAAGGCCAGGCGCAAATCAGCAATGAAAGCACGGCTCATGGTTGCGCCCTCACCGGCAAATCGGTCATCGACTGAGTGAACATCGTGTTGAGGGTCAGCGCGGCGAAGCGCGAGCGTTGCGGGTCGACGCGGATAAAGCCGGTAACCGGCTGTTTCGAGTAGTAGCTGCCCCACTTCTTGCCGCCTTCATCGGCCAGGCGCTGCGGGTCGGCGACGAGCAGCGGTTCGAAGACGATCTGGCAGCTCTCCATCATTTCCCGGACCCTGGGCGTGACCGTGCACAGCAGGTAGTGGCCGCCCATGCACCAGGCCAGCAGCGGGATCATGTTGACCATGATGATCCCCGCCGTCAGGTGGTGAGAAACCAAACTGCCAATCTCGGCAATAGTTGACCGATCAATCGATTTTTCAAAGCGACGTGACAGAATCACTTCTATCGGCTCGGGCAGATACTGCTCGGAAAAAAGTGTGCGGTGATCGCCAAACGTTATACCCGCACAAGAAAGAATGCGTTCGTCAGCGTCTTGGGTGAGCGCAAAATACTGCGGATTGGGTTCTACCGTTGCTTTATAAGAGCTGCGAAATTTTTCCCTCACAACTTCAGTTGCTTGGGTCCATAAGGGTGTCTGGCCTTCCGTGACACGTACCAACATAACGTCCTCCTTGTCCCTGTTTAGGGGTTCTAAAAACACCGGAGCTGCGAATATATGGAGGAGAACTCAAACAGGCTATTTAAAAACTAAAATGCATCCGCTAATATACAAATATGCCAATTGGCCAGCGTTCAAACAAAAAGTAATATCCTTGGATCTTTATCGAGACGGACTTCATGCTCAATAGCAATTTGCTGCGAAAGCTGGACATGCAGGACCTCATGGTTTTTGTCGCCATATATGAGC
This sequence comes from Pseudomonas gingeri, assembly GCF_013386165.1. Classification (GTDB taxonomy): domain Bacteria; phylum Pseudomonadota; class Gammaproteobacteria; order Pseudomonadales; family Pseudomonadaceae; genus Aquipseudomonas; species Aquipseudomonas gingeri_C. Next base: position 117,853 of record NZ_JACAOS010000015.1, read on the forward strand.
AGAGCAGCGTCACCGAGGTCTCCGAAACCCTCTGCGTCAGCCAGTCCACCGTGAGCTACTGCCTGAAAAAGCTGCGTACCAGCTTCGAGGACGAGCTGTTCATCCACACCCGCAACGCCATGTGGCCGACCAGCAAGGCCACCAGCATGTACAGCCATGTGGCCAACATCATCAAGAGCATCAACCTCTGTCACTCCGAAGTAAAAACATTCGATCCGGCCAAAAAAGAGATCACTTTTAATATCTGCGCACCGGAGTATTTCGAGCTACTGATCCTCCCCAGCCTGCTGAAGATTTTTATCAAAAGCAGTTTCCCGGTCATCTTGAATACGCATAAATTCCACAAGGATATTCCAGTTGAAAAGTTGGCCGATGGCCGCATTGATCTGGTGATTTGTTCCGGCCCGAATTTTCATCGCGACGCGAAAAACTTCAAATCAAAAATACTCATGGACGACGATCTGGTGTGCGTGGTCGACAAACACTTTGTGCCCGTGGAAAACAAGTTCAGCCTGGAAACTTTTGTCGCCCGCCAACATATATTTCCCACGCCGTGGATGTCCGATACCAATATGGTGGATGGCTGGCTCGGTAAACAGGGTTATACCCGGCAGATTGTGGCGCGCACCAACAGTTATGTCGCGGCACTTGAAATGATCACCGGCACCGACCTGGTCCTGACCCTGCCGCGCCGTATCCAGATGTTGATCTGCGACGAGAGCAAATTCGCCTTCTGCAAGCCACCCGCGGGCTTGCCCAGCTTCACCATGGACATGCTGTGGGATAGGAAAGCCGGCCAGAACAGCGCCAATACCTGGCTGCGCGAACAGATTGCCAAGGTGTGCGCCTAAGAACGGCTCGCACCAAAAAGCTCATTATGAAGTTGCACTGCAAGAGTGATCGGCCACTCGCAAACGATTGCGTCCCCCTCATGCAAAGACCGGTTGGCCAGCTCGGAAGACCGTCAGACAATATTATGCCAATAATAACTTGGCGTGGAACATGGGGCCGTCTGCCCTCACCCACCAGCCCAATATCCAGTTACATACTCTTCAGTATGCTCGCCAGCAACCAGATCACGCCTATCTGTAGGTACTTTCGCGAATGATGGGTGGCATCGGCAATATGTTGACGTCATTATATTGTTGAGAATATCTTGCAAACACGCTAGCCGATCTTCCTGCCCCTGGAGGAAAATCCGGCTCATGGGCTGGCGAGCTGAAACGAATAACTTCCGCTCACCGAACAACTGAACGGCCATGAACACTCCAGTTGAAGCGCGCTATTGCCCGGCTCTGTGCCCATGGACCGCAAGAGCCCTACACCCCCTCGGCGCGCGCCCTTGACAACCGTCGGCAAAACACCAAAGCCCGGCCCATTCATCAACGAATAGCCTGCGGACCAGAAACGCTGATTACTCAAGTTTCATTTGGTGGCCACCATCGGACAGGCTATCGTAGAACACTAAAGTCCCGTTCCTTTAAAGGGATCTGACACCTGAGGCAACAGGAGATGATTGTGAGTCCCGGCAAACTGATCAACAGCAAATTTATCATCAACTCCATCGCGGCCATCGCCATGACATTCAGTAGCACCTATGCGTTTTCACTCGACGCCAACCAGGCACCGGGCCACAACTTCCCCCTTCTGATCAGCGCGTACCTTCTCCAGGACTTCAATAGTGCCAATATGCCAGAGGAAGTCCCGATCACTGACAACTTGCAAAACGCCTACTTCTACACAAACTGCTATAACGCAAACAATTGCCACACCGGTGTACCTGAAGGCGCCATCATCTTCAACACGCCCTCAGGGCTCAAGGCAACCGCCCATAGCGATTACCCACGCGTTGAGCTGAGGGGCAAGAGAACCTTCACCGTCGGCGGGCCGTTGAGTGCCAGCCAGTCCGGTGAGGTCTATATTGTGCAGAACCCGCAAAGCAAGTCGATTATCTTTGCCCAGATTCATGGAGACAAACCCGGCGGCTCCGAGCTGCTCAAACTTCGCTGGAAAGACGGCGCCATTATCGCGGGAACCAAAACAAACTATGGCGATAAAGAAAGCCGATCAACCTTGCTATCAGGCATCGCCCTCAACGACAAAATAAATTACACGATAGAAGCCAAAGGGTCCGCTAACGAAATGACCTTGTTGATTAATGTTTCAGCCGAGGGGAAAACATCGAGCCAAACGCTCAGCTTCCCGAAGTCAGGATGGGACGGTGTGAACTTATACTTCAAAGCCGGAAATTATAATCAAACCTCCGACACTGGCGGAGATGCCGCTATTGTGGCGTATGGCGCGCTGAATATTAATAACCCATAACAACAGACGCCCCCCTGCAATCTTCTGCCCCCACATCAGCGCAATCTTTTCGAAAAATAGTGGGCCGGCGAATCACCGAAACAGCGGCGGAACATCGCAATGAAGTTGCTGGGGGTGGCGTACCCCAGCGCGTCGGCCACCTCAGCCACGGAAACACCGTTGGCGAGCATTTCCAATGCATGGGTCAACCGTGCCTGCTGCCGCCATTGGGCGAAGCTGTTTCCCGTTTCAGCCAGGAACAGCCGTGACAAGGTGCTGGACGACAACCCGGCCCAGGATGCCCAGGCCTGCAGGGTGCGGGTGTCTTGCGGTTGCTCCAGTACCCCATGGGCAATGCGCAACAAGCGTCGATCACTGGGCATGGGCAGATGCAGGGGTTCGTGCGGCGCCTGTCGGATTTCGTCCAGGAGCACCGCAATCATCCGCTCCTGTGAGGCATGCAACACCTCTTGTGCCGACCAGGACACCGCGCGGCGCACCAGGGCATTCATCAACTCGCTGATGCCAATGACACAAGGCTGATCCGGCAGCTCAACGCAGGCCTGTGCAGCGATCAACACCGTCCAGCCACTCATGGCGCCGCTGATGCTGACCTTGTGCGGTTCGTTGCCGGGTATCCAACCCGCACGGTTGGGCGGCAGCAGCCAGGAACCATGGCTGGTGCGGACGTGGACCAGACCACTCTCGACGCAGAACAACTGGCCGCGCAAGTGATGGTGCCAGTCATATTCGCGAGTCCCCAGGCGAAACTCGTTGTCCGGGGTGTCCTCCCCTCTCAAGGCGATCAACGCGGGGCCGTCGCTGCGTTCACTGTGGTCCAGCGCGGGAGCCATGGAGATTTCGGTTGATGCCGACATGATTCGAATTCAGTATTTTTAGATAAAACAACGTTATCTGCCTTTAGCGAGATCGTCCAACACTGTCTTCATGGTTTCAACGCCGTTGATGGAGGCTTCCATCCCGGTTCATGCCCATGTCCACGTCAGTCGAACTTGCCAAGGCCCTCCCATGAGCAACACCCAACCCATTCCCCCTGCAATACCGGCTACAGAGCACCTCGCCCCGCCAGCCAAAAGCAAACGACCCTGGCTGCTGCGCCTGTTGGTGGTGGTGGTTGTGCTGGGAGCCATCAGTTGGGGAAGCTGGTACCGCCTGTACGGACGCTGGTACGCAACCACCGACAACGCCTACGCCCAGGGCAATGTCGTGCAGGTTACCCCGCAGATCCCCGGCACCGTCGTGTCGATTGGCGCCGATGACGGCGATTTGGTCCAAGCCGGCGCGGTGCTGGTGCGCCTGGACCCCAGCGACGGCCAGCTCGCCCTGGCGAGTGCCGAAGCCAACCTGGCCAGCATCGTGCGCAAGGTCCGTGGCCTCTACAGCAACGTCGATGGCGCCCAGGCCGACTGGGCGGCCCTCGGTGTGACCGTGGACAAAGCGCGGGCCGACTACGAGCGGCGCAAAATGCTGGCGACCTCGGGGGCGATCCCCGCCGAAGAACTGGCCCATGCCCACGACAGCCTGCTGGTGGCACAGAGCACAATGCACGCGGCGCGTCAGCGCTACCAGGCGAGCAAGTCACTGGTCGATGACACGGTGCTGACGTCGCACCCCGAGGTACAGGCGGCGGTCACCACCTTGCGCACGGCGTTCCTCGGCCAGGCACGGGCCACCGTGGTGGCGCCGGTGAGTGGTTATGTCGCCAAGCGCAGCGCCCAGCTCGGTCAGCGGGTCCAGCCCGGAGAGCCGCTGATGGCAGTGGTCCCGCTGCATCAAGTGTGGATCGAGGCCAACTTCACGGAAATGCAGTTGACCGATATGCGCATCGGCCAGGCGGTCGAGATCCATGCCGACGTCTATGGCAACACCGTGTGCTACGACGGCCGAGTAGAAAGCCTTGGGATCGGCACCGGCAGCGCCTTCGCCTTGCTGCCGGCGCAGAACGCAACCGGCAACTGGATCAAGATCGTGCAACGGCTGCCGGTGCGTATCGCCCTGACCCGGCCCGAACAACTGGACAGCCATCCGCTGCGCATCGGCTTGTCCACCAGTGTCAGCGTCGATCTGCACGACACCCGCGGCGCGCTCCTGTCGCAACAACCGCCGACCCAGCCGGTGCTCGACACCACGGTCTACCGCGACCAGCTGGCCCAGGCCGACGCACTGATCGAGCGCATCATCCAGGCCAATAGCAATAAAACCTCTCACACAGCCGGCGAACGCGCGCCGGACCACTCATGAGCCGCCCCGCTCCGGCCGGGGGCTTTCGTCCCGCCAGTGTCGGCTGGGCCAGCGTCGGCCTGGCGCTGGCGGTCTTTATGCAGGTGCTCGACGGCACCATCGCCAACGTCTCGCTGCCCACCATCGCCGGCAACCTGGGGGTCAGCAGCAGCCAGGGCGCCTGGGTCATCACCAGCTTTGCGGTCAGCAACGCCATTGCCTTGCCGCTGACCGGTTTTCTCGTCCGGCGCATCGGGCAACTGCGTTTGTTCCTGTGGTCGACGGGACTGTTCACCCTGGCTTCGCTGTTGTGCGGCCTGGCGCCGAGCATGGGCCTGCTGATCCTCTGTCGCGCACTGCAAGGCGCGGTGGCCGGGCCGATGATCCCGACCACCCAGGCCCTGATGTTGTCGATCTATCCACCCGAGCGGCGCGGTTTCGCCTTGTCGATGATCGCCATGGTCACCGTGGTCGCACCGATTGCCGGGCCGCTGCTGGGGGGCTGGATCACCGACAGCTATTCCTGGCGCTGGGCCTTTCTGATCAACATTCCCGTGGGCCTCTTCGCCTGCAGCCTGGTGGCCAGCCAATTACGGGGTCGGCCGGAGGTCACGGAGCGGGCCAAAGTGGATGTGATTGGGTTGGTGGCGCTGATCGCCGGCGTGGGCGCGTTGCAGATCGTCCTGGACAGGGGCAATGACGCGGACTGGTTCAACTCACCGCTGATCGTCGCGCTGTCCATCGTCGCGGTGATCGGACTGGTCTTTTTCCTGATCTGGGAACTGACCGAGCGCGAGCCCATCGTCAATCTGCGGCTACTGCGCCATCGTAACTTTGCGGCCGGTGCACTGGCTCTGGTGTTCGCCTATTCGGCCTTTTATGCGGTCAACGTGATCATGCCGCTGTGGCTGCAACGCACCCTGGGATACACGCCCATCTGGGCCGGCCTGGCCGTGGCGCCGATGGGTATCATGCCGGTGCTGCTGACCCCATTCATGGGCAAGTATGCGGCGCGCTTCAATATGCGCCTGCTGGTGTGTGGCGCCTTCGTCTTGCTGGCGAGCGCATCGTTCCTGCGCGCGGGCTTCGTGGTCGAGATCGACTTCCAGACCATCGCCCTGATCCAACTGTTGCAGGGCCTCGGCCTGGCGCTGTTCATCATGCCGATCAACGTCATTCTGCTGTCCGACCTGAAGCCGGAAGAGATTGCCGCCGGATCCGGCTTGTCGACCTTCCTGCGCACCCTGGGCGCGAGCTTGTCGGTCTCCATCACCTCGCTGCTGTGGGACCGGCGCACCACGGAGCACCACGCTCGGCTGGGTGAGTCGCTGAGTGCCTACGACACCGCGACCCGGCAAGCGGTCTCGGCGCTGGGGCATGGCAATCCGGCGCTCGGTCATGAGTTGCTGAACCGTATGGTCGATGTCCAGGCGACACAGATCGCCTTCAATGATGTCGCGCTGGTCCTGGGCGCGGCGTTCCTGGTGGCCATCGCCCTGGTGTGGTTCGCCAAGCCACCGTTCGTCCCGAGGGCCAAGGCATGAGCCGTGATCGCCTGCGCCCCCTCAATACCCATCCCTGGAGAACACCCATGATCCTTGATCCGCAACGTTTCACTGTCTACGACATTCAGGCATTCCCCCTCGTTATTGCCTGCAATGAGGCCATCGTTCCCGGTTATGCCGAGCAGTGGGAACGGGAACTGGATGCGCTGGTAGCGCAGCCGCAGCCCTTTGTGATCATTTTTCCAGAGGGCCGGCCTGAAGCAGAAAGCCATGAGGATCGCAAACGCAGGATGGCATGGTTCAAGGCGAACCGGCAGCGATTGGGTAGTGTCTGCCGGGCGCTGATCAGCATCGAATACGATGCCCGGGAGCGCGAACAGGCACAGGCACGTGCGCAGGATCTGGCCAAAGTGTTTGGCGTTGCCCTTGAAACCACGGCGACGCGAGAAGAGGCGCAGCTACTCGCGCGACGGCTACTGCTGGAGATGGATTGAAGGGGGTCCTTGACCCGAAAAGCGGGGACACCCATCAGCCGGTCTTGAATCAAGGCTACAAGCAACCGACAACTGCAGCATTATCTCGCGGCCCGCCAGGGCCCATGGATAGAGCGCAGCGTGCCGTGCCCCCGGCCTCAAAAAGTGACAGGGAACAGCCCTCGAAGCGACCTGTCCGTGTCAAGATCGGCAAGCGTCAACGAAAGATTGATGTTATTTTGATATCACTCGGATTAGGCCGTGAAGAATCGTTTAAGCACCGAGAAATCACCTCTAATTCACCGAGTTTGCCACTTGAACATCCTGAATCAATCCAAATTCTCGACCAAGCTTTTGTCCTCATTCGCTATCTGTGCCCTGATCACCCTCGCCGTCGGTGGGTTAGGCATGGCGGGGATCAACCGTTTGGCCAATGCGCTGTCGTTGACCTTCTCCAACAGCCTGGTTTCGGTGGGCAACGTCAACGAGACGCTGTCCAGCCTGATCGCTCACAACCGCGAACTCTACCGCTTGCTCGATGCTCAGGACGGCGGCGTGTCCGAAGCGGACAAGACACGTATTCGCCAGTCCCTGGCAACCTATCTGGCGCGGGCGGAAAAGGCTTTCACGACCTACCGGGCCACGCCGCTGGAGGCTGATGAGCGGGCGGCGGGAGACAAGTACGCAGCGCGGTGGCCCAGTTATGTGGCAGGTGCGCAGAAGGTCATTGAGCTGATGGATGCCAACGATCTTGTCCAGGCACGCATTCGCTTGAACGCGCTGTCACTTGAGGTGTTCAACATCTCTCGCGATGACCTGCGAATCATGATCGATTCGAACAATCGGCAGATCAAGGAAGGAGCCGAGGGTGCCCAGGCGCTCAAAGCAAGCTCCACACTGATGTTGCTGGCGGGGATTGTGATCGCCTTTCTGGTGGCCGCCACGCTTGGCATCTTGATTACCCGCATGATTACTCGCCCACTGGCGGTAGCGGTCGAGCATGCACAGCGCATTGCCCGTGGCGACCTGACCCAGAGTATTTCCACTACCCGCGGCGATGAAGCGGGGCAATTGCTCAATGCCCTGGCGGAGATGCAAAACGGCTTGAGGCAAACCCTTCAGCAGATCGCCAGTGCCTCGGACCAGTTGGCCTCGGCAGCCGAAGAGCTGAGCGCAGTGACACAGGAAAGTACCCATGGCCTGACACGGCAGAATGACGAAATCCAGCAAGCAGCCACTGCCATCAACCAGATGACGGCGGCCGTCGAGGAGGTAGCGCGCAATGCCGTGTCGACGTCCGAGGCCTCCAAAGCCGCAACCGACGACGCCGCTCATGGCCGCAGCCAGGTCAACCATACGCTCACAGGCATCAGCACCATGGTGGAAGAGATCACCGAGTCGACCGAGACGGTGATCGAACTGGCCGGGAACATTCAGGGCGTCAGCAAAGTACTGGACGTTATCCGCAGCATCGCCGAACAGACCAACCTGCTGGCGCTCAATGCCGCCATCGAAGCCGCCCGTGCTGGCGAACAGGGACGCGGGTTTGCGGTGGTGGCCGATGAAGTACGAGCACTCGCCCACCGCACCCAAACCTCAACCATAGAAATCGAAGGCATGATCAGCAGCGTGCAATCGGGTGCCAATGGGGCCGTCACGGCCATGGGCAAGAGCCTGTCACTGGCCACCAGCACCCAGGAACTGGCCCAGAGCGCCGGGGCGGCACTGGAGAAGATCAGCGACAGGGTCGTCAGTATCAACGCGCGCAACCTGGTGATCGCTTCGGCGTCCGAAGAACAGGCCCAGGTAGCCCGTGAGGTGGACCGTAACCTGCTGAACATCCAGGACCTTTCGACCCAGACCGCGGCTGGCGCCAACCAGACCAGCGCCTCCAGCCAGGACCTGTCACGCCTGGCCATCGCCTTCAATGTTCTGGTCGCGCAGTTCAAGCTTTGAAGGGCTGGGGCGGCTAGCGGTACAGCCATGAAATCGTTACTAAGCCAATGGCACTGGGGTCAGGACGGGGCTTCCCGAGAAGTACACCTTCAGGTTTTCAATGACCAGTTGCAGCGTGGCGGTGACCGCCTCTGGTGATCGCCCGGCGATATGCGGCGTCAGGATCAGGTTGTTCAGATTGGCGAACTCCGCTGGCACATCGGGCTCGCCCTCCACGACATCCAGTGCCGCCCCGGCGATTTCCCTGTTTGTCAGTGCCGAGACAAGTGCAGCGGTATCGACAACGCTGCCTCGGGCGATATTGACCAGATAGCCGTTGGGACCAAGGGCTTTCAGTACTGTCGCATCGACCAGGTGAAATGTCGCCGCACCACCGGGCGTGGCGACGATCAGGAAATCGGCCCAACTTGCCAAGGCCACTGGCGTATCAAAATAAGTGAATGGCGATGCTTCTCGTGGATGACGACTGTGGTATCCCACCGACATCTCGAACCCACCGGCACCGCGCCGGGCAATCTGCTGTCCAATATTCCCCAGCCCCAGAATCCCCAGGTTCTTTTTCGAGAGCATCGGACGTGGCTGCCTGGATTGAGCCCATTGACCGTGACGGACAGCGGTGTCGGCTTGCGGAATACCTCTGACAATGGCCATCAACAGTGCGATTGCATGGTCAGCGACCGAGGCGTCGTTGGTACCGGGACCATGGGTCACGACGATGTCGCGTGCGCGCGCCGCAACCAGATCGACCTTTTCGTAGCCCGCGCCCTGGGCGCAGATGATCTTGAGTTGAGGCAGGAAGGCTATTTCGTCGGCCGAGAGTCCCGTAGACCCGTTTGTCAGAACCGCTTGAAGCTGAGGGCCCAGGGTCTTGAACGTGTGGGCCTTCGCTTCAGCCGACAACGCCACATGGGCCTTGAAGCCGGAAGCTTCGAGGTGGGCAAGGCCCTCAGGTGCCAACTCGATCAGAACCAGGAGATCTCGGGGCATGGGCAGGTACTCTTGGTTTAGCAGGTGCGGGTTTGGGAATGCCCTGCAGCATAGACTACGCGATGGGGTGCACCTGGGAGCTGACACCCGGCATCCGGTCAGGTGTCCAGATTTAGCACCATTAGCTCTTCATCATAAAAGCGCCCACCTACCCACAGCACCCGCGGCTTGATGCCAAAGGACTCGAATCCGAGCGACCGATAGAAGCGGTTCGCAGCGACGTTCTCGGTATTGACACACAGATGGAGCTGAATGACACCAGTCGCCTTGGCCTGCGCGCATACGGCTTCGAAGAGTCGTCGGGCCGTTCCCTGTCGGCGGTAGGCCGCATCAACAAAGACGCCCCATACCATCCCCGTATGCTCGGCCTGCCGGACAGGCTCACGGTGCAGACTGGTAACCCCCACCAGGTCTTCTCCTGCAAAGGCCCCGAACACAATCTGATGCACGGTGGCATGAAGCAGCGCCGCAGTTTGCTCCACTGGCCACGCCAGCTCCTCCTCAATCGTTGGCCACATGGTGGAGGGGGAATCAGCAACCGCACGAAGGCGGATTTCTCTATACGGTTGCGCATCAATCTCCGACAGCGGTCTGACGGTGATAGGGCTGTCTTGCATAGACGCGAAACCTCTTGAGCGGGTTTGAGATCGTGCTCCGGCACATGGCGTCAGTCCGGGCTTGGGCTGTTGAGTCTGAGGACTCTCTATATCGGTATAGCTTAGCCGAGGGATATTCGCTGATGCACTGAAACACCTCAAGCATCCGAACATGAAACTTTTCGAGTGGGCGAAAGGACTGTTCAGCCGTTCAGAAGAGTCTTATCGGAGTTGCTCTCCATAGGCACAAATCGACATCGGCGAAGATGAAAAAATGTGTCAAAAATGACTACAATAAGATAACGCTTGATCATTTCGTTGAGCGGCACGCCATGCAGCGTCAGGTTCTTATGCGCTGTTCACCGAACCACAACCATCACAACCAGTTTGTAGACTCGATCCTGAACATATCAAATACCCCCTCATTCCGGGACTGTACAGCTAGATTGGAGTCGTTGGGCCAAGTTGTAAAACGGTTGCGGGGCCCGCTCTGAAAGTAGGGTTGTGTGCAGCCGCTGCAATCATATGAGTCGTAGCCTCATGGGCCTCAAGCGCTGATTTCGATGCCCATCGCTCAATCAAAAAAACTGATCGTCATTGCCAGCAATCCGATGAAGATCGTATTGCTGGCACCCCTCTTAATTTCTGACCAGTGGAGCAAGCTTTTCAAACGCATCAACTTGCGCTTGCCATCGTCCCACCTGCATAGCAATCAAAATGACCAGCTTCACTTCACTCGACATAAACAGGCTCCATGCTGGTACTCAGAAGTTTGATTGCACATTGCGGTAATGCCACCGGTCCAACGGACATGGCAGGAAAACATAATTGGCGTCCGTGCAGCCAGCTAGGTCGGGGTAGTACTCGACCTTTCTTGGCGTTACTACACATTTAACATATACGCACAGCCGGTCTGAGCCCCTCGTGTAATCTGCAAAAAAGGGGCACTGGTACAGTGCCCCTGATAGCGATCAATCAACCGTTCGACGTATCGCTTTTTCGATTCGCTGACGCCCCGAGTGAGCCAGCTTGCTGACACCCGCTTCCTTAGCAACCGCGTATATCAACGAGTCTCCTTCATGACCCCGCTCTGCCATCTCCTGAACAAGGGCTTCCAGCTCCGGCATGCAGATCTCAGCGAGCCCCCTCATCGAGTCATCTTCACCAGGACGACGGAAAACGACAGCGGAATTTGTCTCGATATGACTGGGCCAAAAGAAGACTCCTGTCTGCTCCTCTTCATGCGAGCGGAATCGTGCGCGTGCAAGTTGATCAACGCGATCCCGAATACGGGAACCCGTTCTCACCCAACCATGAGCCCGGGCAATACGTCTTGCGAGCGCGGAGTCCAGAACCGGCCCCTCTTTGGCGACGACATGCGCGATCATCTGCTCCAGAGTTGCGGTGTAGCTCGCGTCGAAGAACTGATCTGGATCGACTATCTCGACCGCCTGGCTAGGGTCCGCCTCTCGGTAGATCAGCTGTTCAACGGCCCTGGCCATGGCGACGACATCTGCCACTGGGTCAACAGCAGCTACTCTGGCGTACTTCAACTCTGGCAGTGCACCCGCAGAATCATTGGCCTCTGTAATACCAGATGCAGTAGCAAGCACCGTTACCTGATCTACTACCGCTATGACCTCAGCCATTGCAGCATCGACTCGAAGGCGTTCCGCCTCCTGTGCGGCATCGACAACAGCTTGCTTTGCCCTGGACTCGGCGAGGATTTCATTCAGACGCTGATGCACCTTTTCTGCAGTTCCAGCGGCATCAACCCACCAGTCTGTTGACCAGATTCTGACTATTTCCCATCCAAGCCCACGAAGCACGAACTCGCGGAGCTTGTCACGATCCCGAGCCGTTGCACTTCGATGATAAGTGGCGCCATCACATTCCACCCCGGCGAGGAATCGGCCAGGGGCGTCAGGGTCTACAACACCTAGATCAACACGGAAAGATGAAACACCGATCTGGGTATGAACCTGCCATCCCTTCTTAGCCAAAGCAGCGGCAACCGCTTCTTCGAATGGGCTATCGAATCCTCCTACGCTACCAAAATTGGCTTCAGCCAAAGCCTGTGGCCCACGCTCCGCGAATTCGAGGAAATGCTTCAGGTCGCGTACCCCTATCGCCTGGGTCCGAGCCAGATCAATGTGCTCTGGACGCAAAGTCGAGAACACCAGCAGTTCCTGACGGGCTCGAGTGATTGCAACGTTGAGTCGGCGCTCACCGCCGGGACGATTCATCGGGCCGAAATTCATCGACAACACCCCAGCAGCGTCTTTCCCATAGGTGGTCGAGAAGTAGATGATGTCTCGCTCATCGCCCTGCACGCTTTCCAGGTTCTTTACGAACACAGGCTCCAGTTCGGACTCAGCGAAGTAAGCGTCGAGGGACGGGTCTTTCCGGCAGGCCTCATCAAGCATGTCCATGATGAGTTTTTGTTGCTCGCCATTGAAAGTGACTACCCCCACAGTCCGCCTGCTTTCCCGGAATGTAGGCGACTGAAGACGGGCGACGAGATCAGCAACCAACGCTCTCGCTTCAATCAGGTTGGTGCGTGATGCGCCCTTGTCATAGACGCCTGCCACCGGGCACAGCCGTACTGCCTTGTCGGCAGTAAACGGCGATGGAAAGGTCACCAACTTCGATTGGTAATACCGCTGGTTCGAGAATGCGATAAGGCTCTCATGCCGACTGCGGTAGTGCCAGTTCAGGTTTCGCGTTGGCAGGTTTGCACTAATGCATTCATCAAGAATGCTCTCGAGATCAGCCTCAACGTCTTCATCATCAGAGGTGGATTCGGCGCGGTCAAAGAATGACGTCGGCGGGAGCTGTTTCGGGTCACCCACCATCACTACCTGCTTCCCTCGCGCCATGGCACCGATAGCATCCCATACCGGAATCTGAGACGCCTCATCAAATACAACAAGGTCGAATGGTGTGGAAGCAGGAGGCAGATACTGAGCAATGGAGAGCGGGCTCATCAGCAGGCAGGGGGTCAGCTTTGTCAGAGCATCGGGGGCACGTGTCATCAGCTCCCGCAGTGGAATATGTTTGGTCTTCTTACCCATCTCGTGGCGCAGAAGGCCCCATTCCGAAGAGCGGCTAACGCCCTCCTGGCTCGGCAGGTCAGCACATAGGCGAGCCCGAAGCCAGTCTTTGGTCAACTCCGTGAATTTGTCGTCAAGCGCGCGAAAATCACGAATACGTTGCTCATGCTCCACGCTCACGAATGTCCTAATCACCTCTTCGTTGTCCACGGTGTGGTTCAGCCACCAGCGAGCGTAGTTCACTTCCAGGACACGCCGGACTTTTCCAGAAGTGATCGCCCCACTTTCCATACCTTGGACAATCGGAGCCAAGCCTACCGCATAGGCCTCATCGCGAACCTTGCGCCAAGAACACCACGCCTTGAGCCGTGACTCGAACGCGACCACAGTTTCGCAGTTTTTCTTGAGGTCATTCAGAGACAGGTGCGCAGTTTCATCGATAGCTATGTCAGTGAACTGACCTATCGAGGTCAGCTGCGCTGATCGCGCCTGAAGCAACCCAAGCTTTTCGCACAGCGCATTACCGGCAACCGCTATGGCGCCCTCTGGCTCCAGCAATGCATTCCCATCCCCCAGCAGCGTTTGTAGTGGTGCTTTATAGGCCGCTATTTGTTCTGGATTAAGCGCAAGCTTGGCTATCGAGGTAGCTATCTGGAGCTGGAATGCAACGGCCTGGCGTGCGACTTCAAGTTTGGTCTTCAAATCGCTCCAGACCGGGACTAGCTCTCGCAAATCAGCCAGATCAGCCAAATCCCGCTCGACTGCCGTTCTCTGCTTGAGCAGCTCAAAATCATCTTTCAACGACTCGCCACAACGCCCCTCTTCTACATAAGGATGGTCATCAACAAGTCGACCGCGCTCCTCGATATCACGACGCTCTGCCTGGAAGCGCAGCGCTGCAACAAGAACATCGATATCAGTGCTTAAACCTCTCCACAGCGAGTTGGTGCCTAAGCCAAGGCCACCCAGATGTTCCATCTCAGCATCAAGGCGGACCAAGGTACGCAGTCGTCGAAGCTCTTCCTTCAACTCATCGCCCAGTTGGCCCTGCTCGACTGACAAGAAGCCATCATCGACCCAGGCATAGCCACTCTTTTGAAGCCGCACTGCTTCTTGCAGCTTGATCGCTGTCGCGAGTTGCGCCGCTTCTGACTTGGCGCCTTGCCAAACGGCAACACATTCATGACCGGGCTCAAGTTCATCAATAGCTCGGCGCACAGACCGAATTTCAACCCAGGTAGCCAGATCCTGGCCGTTGTCTGGCTCGCCTTTGGTTGTCTGCATCGGCGCCAGCAGCCCAACGATTCGGCGCTTCGCGAACCAGGATTTTGGCCAGAATGACTCCTCGGCTTCCTTCCATTCACGCTGCAGGAGCTCGACGTCCAGCGCTTCAACTGCATCACTGTAAGTCGCACTGAGCTGCTGTTTCAGATCATCTATCTGGCCTAGCAGTGTCGCTGCCTCGCCCAGAGCATCAGTGACACTTTCCGGCCAAGCTGGGCAAAGCTCAGCGTATATGCCACGGCGTTGCTGCAAAAGATCGATGCCCTGTTTGGCGTCGGCAACAACACGAGAAGTCCACAGGGCAGAAAGCCTCGAGTTGATACCCCGGTGCTGCTCTACCCACTCACAGCCATCGACCAGGCGCTGAGTAATTGTGCGAGCATCAATCCGCAGTGCGAAACGCCAGTCGTGTCCGGCAGCCGCCGGAAGTGTCTGCGAAAGGCTAACCAAGCCTTCAAGCGTCGCGGGAGTGTAATCCGCCGAAGGTAGCCCGGATAACTCTACGAAGCGATCAGCAGCTCTTTGCACGTCCAGCACTGCAGGCAGTACATCACGCGCGGCCTGGGTAAACTGCTGCTGCCAATGAGTCGACCATTCTGACTGGCCAACCGCGGACAAGGCAGTGCCGGCGAGTTGGCCATAACCCACCGCTTGAGCGTTCACCTCAAGGCGGTCACCTAACTCACGAAGCCCAAGCATGGCCTTCTGGTCATGCATGTCAGGGGATGGCCAGACAACGGCCGCCACAGTCTCATCAACACCTGATGTCACCGTACCGATCGCGTCGTAAATGCTGTACCCATTTCGATATCTACAGTGAAGTCGTTCGACATAGATATTCAAACTATCACGCAGCGAAGCGAGCCGCTGTGCCTCCACCTCCCACACAGCAGAGTCCACTTGCCCTTTGGCTTCCCACGCCGACTGCAATTGGGCGAGGACATCAGCTTTTCGCGCTTTGCTGGAGTGGAGTTCCAAACAGAACTCACCTAGACCAATTTCACGCAAACGCCGGTACACCACATCCAGGGCTGCGATCTTCTCGGACACGAACAGCACTCGGCGCCCTTGCGCAATCGACTGAGCGATCATGTTGGAAATCGTCTGGCTTTTGCCAGTGCCGGGCGGCCCGATTAGCACGAAGTCCTTACCCTTGGCAGCAGCCATCACAGCCGCAAGCTGAGACGAGTCCGAAGGCAGTGGGCAGAACACATCAGTGGGGCTGTAATCACGATCGAGCGAGGCTGCCTCAGGGAAGGGAGTATCAGAAACAAACGAATCGCGTGGGGTATCCAACAGATGCTGGACTACAGGACTCTGGCGCAGGTGCTCAGCATTCTCGGCCAGATCCTTCCACATCAGGTACTTGGCAAACGAAAACATCGACAGTACGACATCTTCGTTCAACTCCCATCCCGGGATCTCTTTGATGGCGTGACCGACCTTATTCCAGATACCCGCAATATCCAATCCGGAGTCGTCGCGAGGCAGCTCATGTTCCAGCGATCCCAGGCCGAGCTCGAAATCCTGGCGCAGCATTTCGATCAGCGTCGGGTTAAAGCGCGGCTCATCATCGTGCAGCACCAGGGTGAAGCCTGATCGCGCGCTTCTACGTTCCAATGTGACAGGAACCAGGACTAGCGGCGCCTTGTATTTCTGCCCGGCTCTGTCCTCACGTGTCCAGCTAAGGAAACCGATAGCCAGGAACAGAGTGTTGGAGCCCCCCTCCTGCAAGGCAGTGCGAGCGCCCCGATACAGCTCGGTAAGACGAACATCCATCTCGTTGGACGAGAGTGCGACGAAGACCTCTCTGCGCTTGAGCGCGTCTTCGGCATGGCGACGGCGAACATCCTCACGCTCACGTTGCTCATAAAGGGTACGTTCCCGCGGATCTGCTCCGTCCATAAGATCCGGCCTGGTCAGCAGTTTCAATGACTGCCCACTCGCGAGAATGTCCTCAAGCGCACCTGGATCTGGAGATTCGAGCTTCAGCGCTCGCTTGCCCATTTTGAAATTGAGGAGGTTGTTTCGAAGCGAGAGATCGAGCAGCTTACGCTGCCAACGACCAAGGCGGTCAGCAGGGTCAAGCCTGGACAGGTCTTCGACCTGAACTTCGATAGCTTCGTCATGGAAACCGATCGCATCCTCAACCAGAAGTGGAGGTGCATCATCTGCCATTTCCACCACAACACGGGCGATCTGAGCCTCGGAGCTGGCGAGCGGCTTGATCCGCTGCAGGCGAGCACGGCGAATATCCAACAGCATTTCGAAGTTGCTCTCAGCATCTTCGGCAATCTGCTTCGCCCCCCTCTCCACAGCGTACGAGAAAGACGGAATTGGGCTTTGAGTGATGAGCGTGGTCTCGAACAGCACCAGTTCTTGGAGCTTCACACGCTTGCGAACTGCCGTGACATCATCTATCAGGGCAGTAGTGAACTCCTCAGGCTTCATCCATAAACCGGCAAAAGCATGACCGCGAGTAAAGACGATGACTGGATTGAGACCAATCTGCTCGAGCGCAGCGCAAAAGAGCAAGGTCAAATCCATGCAGGTGGCCAATCCTGCATCAGCAATCTGGCTAGGGCTCCGAACCTTCTGACCTGACTGCTCGAAGCTCGCTGGTGGCAAAGCGTAGTCGAGCTTCATGCGCGCCACGGCCCCCCATACTGCCGAGGTGAGCTGCCAAGCCCGCTTGGAGCCGCCCTCATAACCATCGAGCGATGATGGCTTATCGCTGAGGCGAAGTAGCTCCGCAGCTTGCTTCAACAAACGCTCAACTGCGGGGTCATTGGGCTGGACGAACGCGGCGGCCATATCAGGAATGTGCCGTAGCCCGCCCCACTGATTTCGTGGCAGAAGCTCTACGACCTGTTCAATGCGAGCCAGCTCCTTACGGCCACCCTCCAATGTTTTGTCATCGGCTTCAAGTACGAAGGTGAACGTGGACAGCTCTGCTTCAGTCAAGCGACTCAGCAACGGGCCGTCCAAGACAAGATCGAGCCCCGGAATGGTCCTGAAGCTTTCAGCAGCTATCTCGTCGATCCGCCAGACCTTGGATTTGAAAACCTCAGGTTCCGAGGTCAACGTCAAAGTCGCATTGATGAAACGGGCATCAGTCTCGTTCGAGATACGTAGCTCTCGAATAACAGGAACGGCGTTCTGGAAGTCCGCGAGATTAAGCTTAGCCACCAGTGTGGCGAGAATTTTGACTTCTTTAGGCGGGATTTCTTCGTGGGGCGTGAGGGGATGAACGATTTCGTCCATGCGCAACCATCCTTGTCATCGGCGCCCAAGAGGTGCAGGCGGATACCTGGCCAAATATCCCTTTTGAGCTAGTGGCTCGATGATAGCGCTTCTTGCCGTTGTCGTAATGATCCTTTGGTCGAGGACGTAGATACTAAGGCCCAACCCTCGGAGATCTGTGGTATCCCCAACGCATTGGCGTTCCTATGTCAGGGTGTAAATCGCAAGACACAAAAAAAGCCGCCGATTAGGGCAGCTTTTGCTGATTCAAAGCTACTTCAGCCGGCAAGGCGGCCAACAGGCTCGAATTCGGCACCCTGAGCAAGGGCAGCGTCAAGGAAACGGCTGCGTTTGTCAGTGCGCTTGGCCAATGCGGCGCGGGCCTCAGCCTGGAAGCGAGCAACCATCATCGGCTTGGGTTCATGCTTAGGCTTTTTCATAGACACCTCACGGGTCTTGAGATTTGACGGAATAGTATTACTGCTCAACGGCAATAACAAGGCGGCCGGTCGGATCGAATGCAAAGCCGAGGCTTTCATAGACACGTACAGCACCAACGGCTGGTTCTTGCACCTCGATGTAAGTGCAACCGATCATCACAGCATAGTTTTCAAGTGCCGTCAGAGCCAGGGCCGCGACAGCGCCCCGCAAAGGGTGGGTCCGGTCAGGCTTCCCTTCGAGAATAACAATTTTGATGCACAGCTTGCTCTTTCGGGGAGATGCGTAGCACAAGCCGCAAAGTTCTTGATCGAACCATAGGGATACGTCGAAGCCTCGCGTATCGTCTTGCTTCCAATCATGTACTTCATGCCAAGGGTACAAGGTATCTTCATCAGCCCAGAGACTTGATGCTTCAACGGCAGCATGAGTAATAGGCTCATAGCTAATCTTCGACGTATCTATCCCTCTGAAGATCAAGTTCTGATTTTCTCGAGCCCACTGTTGGGCGGCCTTCCGAGCTTCCGACCGGAGGATCTGGTAGCGGTATCCATTTCCACGGTTTTTAGACATGCACAACCAATGGGACAATGCTGATTGTCGCCAGAATAACGTCTGAGAACTAGATGGGTTGGAGCCTTTCGTTTCGAGGCGTTACGTAGAGCTTTCCGCTGCCCCCCATACAGAGTCAGCTAGACTGGAATCGTTGGCCCAAGGTGTAAAACGGTTGCGGGGCCCGCTCTGAAAGTAGGGTTGTGTGCAGCCGCTGCAATCATATGAGACGTAACGTCATGGGCCTCAAGTGCTGATTTCGATGTCCATCGCTCAATCAAAACAAACTGGTCGTCATTGCCAGCAACCCGATGAAGATCGTATTGCAGGCACCCCTCTTCATTTCTGACCAATGGAGCAAGCTTTTCAAACGCATCAACTTGCGCTTTCCCTCGCCCCACCTGTGTAGCAATCAAAATGACTAGCTTCACTTCACTCGGCATAAACAGGCTCCATGCTGGTACTCAGAAGTTTGATTGCACATTGCGGTAATGCCACCGGTCCGACGGACATGGCAGGAAAGCATGATTGGCGTCCGTGCAGCAAGTCAGGTCAGAGTAGTACTCTACCTTTGGGAGGTCATGCCGGTAACGTCCTTTCGGTGTCCAGCCCTGGAACGACCAATGACATCAAATTGATATTGCAGCTTCGGAATTGTCAGCTAGCCTTACCGGCCAGGACGTTTGACGCTCCCAGCCCCGATAACCGGCCAATCACGATGCTCCTCTTTCATGGAAGAATGACATGGCCAGCCCAGGTGTCACCTCGAGTGTGCGACACCTCCTCCTCCCTCTACAGCCCTTCCCTTGCCGAGCAGCATTGCCCCGGCCGTCGCTGACAGTAGATTTCTTTCGCCTGCACAAGCGCACAGCAGTGCGAAGGTACAGGTGCGGTCAACACCCACAACCTGGTTTACATAGAGAGGCGACATCGTGAAGTCATCACAGCTTGCGCATGCTTCTGCTCCTGTTCCCATTCCCTCGTCCGAAGTGGTCCTCCACCTTCCCAAGGACCAGTACCTGCACGTCGGCGCGCCCACCGAGTGGTGGTGGCATACCGGCACGCTCAAGGCGGGCGGGCGTGTCTTCGGTTTTGAGATCAATACGGCGGCGTTCTATCCGCTAGGCTTCTTCCAGGTGATGCTGACGGATGTCGAGAACCAGAAGCACTATCAACTGACCGCCTTGATTCCAGGTATCAAAGATTGGGCGGAAAGCGACCCGAGCAAGGACTGGTGGGTGAAACAAGCGGCCCTCGACGGCGTGTCGTATGTGACGATGAAAGCGCCACAGGCTGACCCGACAAAAAACATGCAGGTAGAGGCCGTGATAGTGGACACGGACACCAAGACGGTCGTGAAGTTTTCGTTGAGGATGTCACAGGAAGGACGGCCGCTGTTTGTATGGGGCCATGGTGTGCTGAACTATCCGGAAAAACCGGGTGGCCTGAAGCAGAACAACTATTACTACTCGCTGACGCGGATACACACGGAGGGGACACTGACCGTCGGCGACGATGTGTTTGCAGTGGAGGGGCTTACATGGATGGATCACGAGTATGGCAACTTCGGAGACGCTGCCAACCCGGTCTTGTGGTTCCTGCAGACAATGCAGTTGGATAACGGCGTGCACATCTCGCACTACACGACATTCAGCAAGGGGGCTCCTGCGCCCAAGCTCGATGTGCCGGTGCCGAGCAAAGCAACGATCGAGCTCCCCGATGGGACCACCTACTTCCAGACGGATTGCACGATGACGCCGACCGGAAGGACCTGGACCGGTCCGACCGGCGTGGTGTTCTTCATGGAGTTCAAGGTCGAGATTCCATCATTCGATGCCGTGCTCCATATTGTCAGCCTGGTGGATGCACAAGACTTCCCCTTCCCCACGCTTCCTGGCAACAAGCCCAGTGATACCTATGAAGGCGTGGCCAAGGCCACTGGCACCTTCAAAGGCGAACTTGTGCAGGGCACGGCCTGGAACGAGCAACAGTCTTAGGGAGATGGCCCCGATGTCTTGTTTCAGATATCGGGGCCGGCCTTGCTCGGAGGAGAGATCAATCGATCGACGCTCCCACGTTGGGCCCTCATTGGTCAGCACCGTTTTGCCGCTCTTACCGTTGCGCTGGTTACTCGATTCCTCAGGGCGCTCCGCGCCCTGAGGGTAGCCAAGATGGTGACCCAACTCGGCGCCAAGGGCCCGCTCGATAAGCGCTTTTTTGAACGCCATCGAGGCATCCTGAATGGCTTCGGCATTCATCGGGCCGCTGACGAACTGGTCGATCAGCTCTTTTGGAATGGATGGAAGGTCACGCGGGGCCTCACGGGCCGGTTTCTTTTTGGTCGGCATACATGCACCTCTTCAACATGTTATGCCCGAACACAAAATTTCTGCCCCCCCCTGTGCGCCTATTGTTTCACGGATTCTCAGGCCCGGTCGCTGAATGGGCAGCGACAGTTCAAGGATAGCGGAGCACCCAAGGCACTCAAGCCAGCATTTGAAGCGAAACATTTCAAACGCCTGCCGCCCTTGCCAGCCCCGACGACCAAACCCATTTCCTGATAAACTCCGCCCCATTCAGCCTCACGCCACTCAAGCCCGCGCCCTGCCTCATCCGCGCCGGCTGCGCCCACAGCGACAGACCTTCCATGCCTTTGAACGACGCCACACCTTCCCGCTCCGAGCCATCTCGACGCTTTAGCGTTGCCCCGATGATGGATTGGACTGACAGACATTGCCGATTCTTCCTACGCCTGCTCTCCAAGCACACCCTGCTCTACACCGAAATGGTCACCACCGGCGCCATCCTCCATGGCGACCATGAGCGTTTCCTGCGTCATAACGAAGCCGAGCACCCGCTGGCCCTGCAACTGGGCGGTAGCGTGCCGGCCGACCTCGCCGCCTGCGCCCGTATGGCCCAGGACGCCGGTTACGACGAAGTGAACCTCAACGTCGGCTGCCCCAGCGACCGGGTGCAGAACAATATGATCGGCGCCTGCCTGATGGGGCATCCCGAGCTGGTGGCCGATTGCGTGAAGGCCATGCGCGATGCCGTGTCGATTCCGGTCACGGTCAAACACCGCATCGGTATCAACGGCCGTGACAGCTACGCCGAACTCTGCGATTTCGTCGGTAAAGTGCAGGAAGCCGGTTGCCGCAGCTTCACCGTGCATGCGCGGATCGCAATTCTGGAAGGCCTGTCGCCGAAGGAGAACCGGGATATTCCGCCACTGCGTTATGACGTGGCCGCCCAGTTGAAGCAGGACTTCCCGGCGCTGGAAATCATCCTCAACGGCGGGATCAAGACGCTGGAGCAATGCCACGAGCATTTGCAGACGTTTGACGGGGTAATGCTGGGCCGCGAGGCTTATCACAACCCGTATCTGCTGGCTGAGGTGGATCAGCAGTTGTTTGGCAGTGAGGCGCCGGTGATTTCACGGGCGCAAGCCCTGGCGCAGTTGCGACCTTATGTGGCGGCGCATATCGCTGATGGCGGTGCGATGCACCATATCACCCGGCATGTGCTGGGGCTGGGGACCGGGTTTCCGGGGGCGCGGCGGTTTCGGCAGTTGCTGTCGGTGGATATTCACAAGGCCAAGGATCCGTTGGCCTTGCTGGATCAGGCTGGGGAGTTGTTGGAGGGGCGGTAACGCGGCCGGCTAGAGACCGCGTTATCGTTCATCGCTGGCAAGCCAGCTCCCACAAGGGACTGCGTTATCGTTCATTGCGAGCAAGCCCGGCTCCCACAAGGGGCCGCGTTATCGTTCATCGCGAGCAAGCTCGGCTCCTACAAGGGACCGTGTTGGCGCTTATCGTCAGCAAGCTCGGCTCCTACAGGTTCGAGAGAAGCGCAAAAAGGGCGGCACCTGGGAAAGGTGTCGCCCTTTTTTGTACGCCCGCGGCGTCAGTCGGTCAGGAGCGCTCCAGCGCATTCACCAGGTCGTGAAAGGCTTCGCGGTTCGACTCGTTCAAGCCCATCAGGATCTTGTGCGCTTCCAGCACCTTGATCCGCACCACCTCTTCCGACTGGTCCTGCGACGGCAAGTCGATCAGGCAGTCCGAGCACGGAATCGGCCGGTTGACGATGTTGAAGACCTGGTCAAACCCCATGGACTGCAACAACCGGGTGATGTCGTCGTGGGTGGTGACCACCGTCGGCAACAAGCCAACCTTCTGCCGCGACAAGATCGACAGTTTGGCCAGCAATCCCAGCGTGGTGCTGTCGATGCTGCGGGTCTCAGTCAGGTCGATCACGATCGCCGAAAAGTTCAGCGCCGTGAAAATCCGCTCAATTGTTGCATCCAACGCTGAACAGAGGGTCAGGCGAACTTCACCGACAAACTTCAGAACGAAGGTGCCATCCTGCTCGGCGAACTGGATTCTACCGGTACTCATCAAATGTTCCTGCTCAACACTAACAGGGCGATATCATCCGGCATCTCCCCTAGCGTGGCCAATCCAAAGACCTGGCGCAAGCCATCCAGGCTGCCCCCGGCTGTTTTTACCAGTTCAGGTAAAGCAGCCTCTTTCTCTTTGAGTGTATCTTGCTTCAAAAGGTCCAGAATGCCATCAGACATTAACGTCAAACTAAATGCTGGCGGCAATTCCAGAATGTGATCTTCATAGGTGGCTTCGTTGAACAAGCCCACCGGCAAACCACGCCCTTCCAGGTAACGAACACTGTCAGGGGTGTAGAGCACCGGCAATGGCAGGTGCCCGCCAATGCTGTAGGTCAGCAACCCGGTTTCTTCATCGATCACGCCGCCGACCATGGTCACGTGCTTGCCCAGCTTGCAGCTGATCAGCCCGCGGTTGATGTGGCCCAGCACCTGCGACGGGGTGAACTCCGGCAAGGTGCCATTGCGCTTGGACTCGAACAGCAGGCGCGTGGTCATGAACTTCAGCAATACGGTGACAAACGCCGAGGACGCGCCATGGCCGGACACATCTGCCAGGTAGAACGCCACGCGGCGCTCATCAACCCGGAAGTAGTCGACGAAATCGCCAGACAGGTACAACGACGGAATGATCTGGTGCGCGAACTGGAACTCGTCGATGCTCCAGGGGCTGGTCGGCAGCATGTTCATCTGCACCTGGCGGCCAGCGTTCTGGTCTTCCTGGAGCAGGTGCAGGCTGGCTTCGAGCTCGCGGTTGGCGGTTTCCAGCTTCTCGCGGTAGCGCTGGTTCTCCAGAAGCAGGCGCGCACGGTCCAGCGCCCGCAGCACTGAATGCTCCAGAACGGCGAGGTCTTCGAGGGGCTTGATCAGGTAGTCGGCAGCGCCCAGGCGCAACGCTTCGACAGCGTCGTTCATGACACCCGCACCGGACACCACGATCACTGGCGTCTGCGGCGAAAGGTCGGTCACCTGACGAATCAGCTCGAGACCGCCCATCTGGGGCATGCGCAAGTCGCAGATGACCAGGTCGGGCTTGGACTGCTCGAATACCTCAAGACCCTGCAAGCCATTGCCGGCCTGCAAGACGCTGAATCCGCTGTCTTCCAAGTAGGCCG
Organism: Pseudomonas gingeri; assembly: GCF_013386165.1. GTDB lineage: Bacteria > Pseudomonadota > Gammaproteobacteria > Pseudomonadales > Pseudomonadaceae > Aquipseudomonas > Aquipseudomonas gingeri_C. Next base: position 141,996 of record NZ_JACAOS010000015.1, read on the forward strand.
CAAGGCTTGCGCGCACTACTTCGTCGTCATCAATTATCAGCAGCGTGGCACTGGTTTTTTGCATGTGGGCAAACGGCGCCAGAATTAGGTTGGCGTAGACAGCAAGGCAACGGGCCCGACTCGTACTACTGGATTCGCTTTCTAGCCTCTCTGTCCCGAATCGGGTCGGACGATCACGTCCGGTGCATCGGTATCAGAGGTGCCCTTCTAAGGCGCAGACGGTACTCCCATCCGCCGGGCGTTTCAAGCTCATGCCGATGGTCGCTTGACGTCTTTACACCTCAAATCACCGGGAGTTATAAGAACAGTGCAAACCACAACGGAATTGAAGGACTGCCCCCATGAGTCGAACCGATCAGGACTACAGTGAAAAGCGTGACTACATCCGTATGCGCGTCGAGGCCGACGTCACGTTGATCCATGCGGGGCTGGAGATTTCCGCCACCTGCCTGGACCTGTCGAGCAGCGGCATGCAGATCGCCGCACCACGGGCCTTCAAGGCCGGCGACACGTTGCTGGTGCGCATCGACTCCGACCACCCGGCCCTCAAGGGCCTGGAAGCCGAGACCGAGGTGGTCTGGGTGCGTGAGGACGGCGGCGGCCAACGACTGGGGTTGCAGATCCTCAAGATGAATTGAGGCCCGGCGAATATAAAAAAAGGCGACCCGTCGAGGTCGCCTTTTTCATTTAGCCGGTAAAAACTAGAAATCGTCTACAACCTTGCCGTCCTTGACCTTGAACTCGCGGTTCTGCAGGTAGGCGTTGCGGATGAAGATGTATTTGTCGCCAGAGATCAGTTTTTCGCTCGACAACAGGCTGGTACGCACGTCGACGATGTCCACGCCGTACGCAATGTTACGCGCCGGAATGTCGTTCATGTAGCGATAGGGTTCGGTGTAGGTGTCGATGTACAGCGACGGCGCGTCACGCAAGGTGCTCGGGCCGAAGAACGGGATGACCACGTACGGACCGCTGCCCACGCCCCAGTGCCCCAGGGTCTGGCCGAAATCTTCGTCGTTACGCTGCAGCCCCATTTTGGTGCCGACATCGAAGAAACCCGCGACACCGAAAATGGTGTTGAAGAAGATCCGCGAAGTATCCACGCCCGCCGCGTGCGGCTTGAGCTGCAGCACGTCGTTGGCCAGGTTCTTCACATCGCCGATGTTACGAAACATATTGTGGATGCCATCAACCACGAACTGCGGCGTCACTGCCTGGTAGCCCTGGGCCAAAGGTTTCAGCGCGTAGGTGTCCAGCACATCGTTGAACTTGAAGATAGGGCGGTTGACGCTCTCCCACGGATCTTCGTCTGCCGCCTGTGCGGCAAATGGCACCAGCGCAACGCTGGCACACAGGGACAGTTGAGCTAGACGATGGATCCAGCGCATAAAAAGAACTCCTTGGATAAGACGGGCTGGGCAACCGCGCCCTCGAAAAGCGGCCAGTATAAAGCGGATAACTTCGATTAGGCAGTCTGGTCGAGACAAGTCCTACAAAGATTTACAGATTACGCGGGGCTGGCCGCCGTCATCCAACTGTCATGGCGGTGTCTTACTCTGCGAAGTCATTTCAGGGACGTTGCCATGCCATTACCCGCCGCCGTACCGCTGCCCGCCCCCACCGCCCTGCTCTTCGGCCTGACCGGTTGCCTGGTGGATTTCGGTGCCCGCGCCCGCGCCAACCTGGACCCGGGCGAGCACAATCACGCGACACCGGGTGCGCTGGAGATACTCCAGGGCCTGCAACAACGCGGCGTGCCCTGCGCCTGGCTGGATGAATTGCCCTCTGCGGTCAGCCACCCCCTTGCCACCACCCTGCCGAACTGGGTCAAGGCCTCGCTTACTCCCACCAACTGCGCCCAATGGCCGGCGCCCAACGCCTGCTGGCATGCGCTGATGAGCCTCGGCGTGGAACAACTGGACGGCTGCGTGCTGGTCAGTGGCGAACCGCGCCTGCTGCAATCGGGCCTGAATGCCGGCTTGTGGACCATCGGCCTGGCCTCCTGCGGCCCGTTGTGTGGTCTCTCGCCCGTGGAATGGCAGGCGCTGCCGCAAAAGGAGCGGGAACGCAAACGCGGCAAGGCCACTGTCGAGCTGTTCGGCCTCGGCGTGCACTCGGTGATCGATCACCTGGGTGAACTGGCGACCTGCCTGGACGATATCGCCCTGCGCCGGCTCAAGGGCGAGAAGCCCTGACAAGGTGATCTTGATCGAGGTCATGCAGGCCACGCGGGAGTGGATTACTCTGACACTCAGGTACAGACCTTTATCGCCATATGGCGGTCTATGTGCCAGAGTCTATCCAAAGAGGAAGTACCACGATGCCTGCCCGCGAACTGCAAGACCAACTCAATACCCTGCGCGAGCAACTGGAGCAGAACCCACCTCTTTCAGCGGAAGAGCGTGAACATCTGCAAGTGCTGATGCAGCAGATCGAAGCACAGATCAAACTGGAAACCTCGACCCAGGACGCCAGTCTGGCGGACGGCGTCAACCTCGCGGTGGAGCGCTTCGAGCTCGAACACCCCGCCATCGCCGTGACCTTGCGCAATATCGTCCAGACCCTGGGCAATATCGGTATCTGAACCAGGCTACGCAGCGGCCCGCCCCTATCCGACAGAGCAGAGGCTGTTTTCAAGGGGCGGGCTTCACAGGTCTGAACTCTCGGGCATCCGGGCACGGTCGAGCGCTTTCTGGGTGATCTGTACTTCCCCGGCTTTTCGCTCGAGATCAATCACTTCGAGCGCCTGCTCATAGACCGTATCGCTCATTTCCTGGCCAATGGGAATATCCGCCTCGGCGATACCCAGGATTCTCGCCCACTGTTGCACCGTCGCAGTCCAGCCGGCGATTTCCCGCGCCGAGGCCTGCGGCTGCCGTGCCAGCTTCTCCAGCGCTTCACGCAACTCTTCCAGGGTTTGCAAGCGTTCCTGTGCCACGACCTCCTGCTGCTCCGTATCGGGCAAGGTCTTCAGATAATCCTTCCAGAGCGGCTGTTCAAGCAGCAGCTCGACCTGCTTGCCAGATACTTGCTCGGCCGCCAGTATGCGATCGCCCGCCTCCCGGGTCATGTCCCGGGTGACATTGCTGGAGCCCCGATACAACATGGACAAAGGTTGCCAGGGCAGTCCCAGGCGCTCGGCGAGATCAACACGGTAGGCCAGGTAGATCTCGACTTCATCGACATGGGGCCAGCGCTCATCAGCGGCCTCGGCCGCCACACGCCCGGCCTCCTCGATTTCAGCCTCGCCCAGGCGCAGTCCGCGCGCCGTCTCGATGGCTTGCACCCTGGAGTCCTCAATGTGGCCGGCCCTGACGATGTCCTGATTGGCGGTTTCGACCTTGGAGATATCGTTCAACCGCGCCAGCCGCGAGCGTCCCTGAGCCAAGGCCAGGTAGGTCGCTTCCCGTGCATCGCCCGCCAGCTGCCCGGCCTCGTAGAGCAACACCTCGCCCCCCAGCCGGCTGAACACCTCGGTAAAACCATCGGCACAGGTTTCCAGGTCGGTGGTCCAGTCGAACAACACCTGACGCAAGGCGGAGTCGGCAATGGCCGCATCGATCATTCGCCAGACACGCCGGATCAACTCCGGCCGGTATTCGGCGCGATAGTCCGCCGTGTAACGCAGCGCGGCAATCGCCTCCAGAAATTCCTGGCTCCCGGGCTCATCGACGATCAGGCTCCACTGCGCCCTCCTGCGCTCCTGCTCGGCCAGCGGAAAACTGCTGTCGAGCCAGTTTTCCACGACGGGCGTCAATCTCGGCAGCCCCTGATCCACGACGCCCGTGTCTTCCGGCAGGACGAAACGTATCGACGGTCGATCAATGAACTGGGAAACCCTATAGCGTGTCGTACTGTCCAGCGGATTACCGTAAAGCAATACCGTTCTCATCCTGCGACTGCTCAGGTTATAAAAATCCCAGGGAATGGTGGTCAATTGGTTTCCCTGCAAATCCAGCACCATCAGATCGAGCAACTCCAGTGCTCCGATCGGCCAGGCGGACAAGCCGGTACGCTGCAACTGGAGCCCCTGTAGCCCCGGCATGCCCCTGGCACTGAACAGCCCCAGAGGGTTGCCATCCAGGTTCAGTCGCCTCAGGCGCACCATGCTGCGTAATTGCTGCCCCAGTAACGGGGTCCAGACAATCCGGTTGCCGTTGAGCTGCAACCTGCGCAGCTCAGCCATTCCACCAATGCTTAAAGGCAATTGCGTCAGCCTGCCCCCCGTGATCTGCAACTCGCGCAACTTGGGAAACTTCTTGAGAAAGGCTTCTAGGTCACGGCGCTCCCGACGTCCGACCAGGGTCAGCTTCAATGAGACCACATGCTCGAAACTCCCCTCTTCCAGTTCAGGCAACTTGAGCAGGTGCTCCCTGGAAAGGTCCAGCTCATATCCCAACGGTTGGCCACCGGCATCGAACACGGGCTGCGACTCCCGGCGCCAGCACTTTTTTATCCGCTCCAGCACGCGTGACTTGGAGGCCTTGCCGACCAGCCAATTACCGACACCACCACTGCCATGCTCGTACTCACTGTCGATGCGCCAGTATTCGAGCATCTGTTTCAGCCTGTGGTACTCGCCCTGCTGCTTCTTGAGGGCCTTGAGGAACACCTTGTCATCCTGCCCTTCAAGCGACAGGAATTGTCGAACCGCCTCCAGCTCCTGGCCGGGATAAAGCTTATCCACCAGCAGCCACAAATGGCTCGGCGACACTGACTCCGAACTCGGCCCCCCACCGAGCGGATAACCGAATCGCCCATCGCTCAAACGCATTGGCGACCTGAATCCGGGCTTGATCGCTTGCATGTCCAGCAACGAGCGAATGCGCGCGCGAGACAGCGTCAGGTGGTTCACCACCGTTTGTTTGAACAACTCCGGGCCCGTTGTGCGCGAGAAGCCAAGTGCCTGAAGTTCGCTCTCCGGCAGAGCCTGCAATAGCGCCACCTGAAGGTTACCCGGCAGGACTTGCTCTTTGATCTCATAGCCCCCCGACTTGCGCAGCAACTCCACGGGTGTTTCCGCTGAGGTCGTGCCCAGGCTGTCGACCAAGCGCCGCCCACCCGGTGCCAGTTCGGAAGGCTCATACAGCTCGATACGGAGCTTTTTCGACCAGCCCGGCAGGTTCTCCAGTGAATGCAGGAACAACCGGTCGGCATCCAGGCTGACCGATGATTCGATGAAAAGCCCTTCATAGGCCCGCGCGATCCGCACTTGTTGCAGATACCAACGACTTTCTTCCGCCAACCGCAGCGGCACCCTTCCCGCTTCCAGCGACTCGACCTCATAGCCGTTGGCCGCATTGGCCAACTCATCGGCAATCGCCGTCGGCAAGTTGGGAAAGTCGCGCTTGAACAAGGCGACAAAGGCATTTCGGGAGCGGCTACGAAACTCGTAGTAGGACTCGAACAACGCACTGCGCTGGTTCTGTGCCTCGGCGGCAAGTCGGGTGTCCAGCGCCGCCAGTTGTTCGGCACGGGTCAACTGCGCCTCACCCACCTGGCGCCCGAGCAACGTATCGATCTCGCCCGGGTCAAGTCCCTGCAACACCACCTGCAGCAGTTTGCCGTCATATATCTGGGCATCGCTGACGGTCACCACCGGCAGCCCCGTTTTATCCGCCGGCCCATACTCCTTCAACACCCGCCCTTCGCCATTGACGAAGCGCAACACCTTTGTAGGCGGCCACAAGGCTTCCAGCAACTGTTCCCGGATACGCCAATCAACCACGCCGCCGTTAGTCGTACCGCGCTCGATAAACCGCTGGATATCCGCATCGATCCTGAAGCGCTGCAGCGTGTCGCTCAGTAAGGCAGGCCGGCGCAGTTGGTCCAGGTAGACCGGACGCAACTGCTCGGCGCCCACACCGCTGACGGTCATGATTCGAGTCGCCTGCTCCGGGGAAAAACCGGCCATATCGGGCCCCAGGCGCTCGAACAGCTTGAAGGCATCCCACTGCAACGGCGCCTCCAACTCATGGGTCCAGGCACCCGAGCCGTTATGGCTGAACAGCGGCGGATAAGTGCTCCGGGTGGGGTGCTCGGCGCGATATTCATGGCTGACGCGAGTGGGTCCGAGTTTGTAGTAAGCCCCGTCCAGCGTCAGGTAACTGCTGGCATTGCGCACCCGCAAGCCCGACTCGTCGGGGCTCAGCCCCTCAGGCAAGGCCGGGGCATGGCGATAGGGCAAAAGATCGCCTTTCCATAACCGGGTTCCGCCGTCCGGCAGCTTGACCTGCTTGAGGCCATCAATGAAAGCAGCCGCTTCGGCATCGCGCGCCAGGACCTGCATGAAGGCCCCAAGCTCCAGGTTCAGTACTACACCGAGAAAGCTCAGCACGGCTTGCGTCTTGTCGCCATGCTGCCAGTCCTCGATGCCTTCGTAGACCTGGACCAGTAACTGGGCACCGGCCACCGCCAGCATCGCCTCTCCCAGTCCTGGCACAAAAAACAGCAGGTTGACACCCCAGTCCAGAAAGGAATGCCAGCGAGCACTGCGAGTCTTCTTGTCCTCCGCATCCGTCGACACCGCCAGTATCCGGGCATCGTCGAGCATCTTGACGGTGTGCTGCACATAAAGCTCGGAAAAGAGATCTCCGGTTATTTGCGCGAGCTGGAGCTGCAAGCGCGCCTGTTCATCGGGCACACGCCGACGCGTCGCGGGGTTCCAGGGATTCAGCAGCTCGTTCAGCGTGCTGAAAAACACCGGTTGAGTGCGCAAATGGAGGTAGCGGCGAAATTCGTGTTGATAACCTTCGTCACGCAGCCTGCGCCTGAGGTCATCCTCGAACACCGCCAGAGTCGAATACTGTTTGAGCGCCTGCTCGGTATCACCGGACAGGTACACCACGCAAGGGCAGGAATCCCGGGTTGCCGAGACGTCGAAACGGGTCAGCAGTACACCCTTGAGCAAGGCGCCTCGATAGCCGCTATCGGGAATAGGCACATCAAGCATCTTGATCTCATGAAACTGCACGGCATGCAGGCTCCAGAGCGGGCTGGAGTTTCCGCCGACCCACTGTTTGAGCATCCGGTAAGCCGAGTCGTCGATATGCCCTTTCATCACGGCAATATCGGCCTGGACCGACAATTCGGAAATCTCGTGGGCCATGAACAGTCGACGAAACTCATCATCGCGCTGCCCGGAAGCATTCTTGCGCAACAGGAAAGACTCGATATGTTCTTTATATTTCCCGCCCAGATCCAGATCGCGGCATAACCGGGCAAACGCCCGTGGCGTAAACTCCTTGAGCAAGACACTTTGAGTCGTGCGCAGTATCTGCGAGCCTCGATCGAAACCAACGTAAGTGGTTTCACTTTCCTCGAAGTTCTGCAAGGCGGCCTGCAAAAGTGTCTGTTGCGTCAGTTTCTGCTGATACGGCGTAGACGCCGTTTGTGCCGCCAGTATGTGAACATGTCTGAGCTGATCCCGATGCACGTCCAGTCCCGGGCCGAACGCCTTGTCCAGGGCCCGCTGCAAGCGTGGCGCGGCGAAGGCTTCCGGACTCTGCAAGCCCCCCAGGTAGGCGGCCAGGCGGGCCTTGTCCGATTGATGGCGACGCATGCTGTGCGCATAGGCGCTACGGGTTGCGAAGGGCGCACTCTTCAGCCAATCCGGTAAGCGGCTGGCCACCAGCGCATGATACCCTTCAGCATCAAGCAGTATTGCAACATCCGATGTTTCAAAAGCAGAAACCGTCATTCCCAAAAGCCTTAAATAACTTCAATCCCCTTATACTAATCTTCACTCCCTCGATAAAAAGCGCAAATAGCCAATCGCTTGCGCCTGCCTTCTATCCATATTATCCAACCGTGATATATCTATTAACGCCCTTCAAAGTTTAAACCGGTGAACGGCTTTTCGACTGAGCACAAGCGCCTCTTATATAAACCGCGAAGATTCTTTTACCGCCATTAACAAAAAAGCCCCGACTCTTACGAGCCGGGGCTTTCAGTTACCACTTGCTTCAGGCTATCAAAGCGCTGGTTGACCGCTCAACGCCAGGTCCATCAGCTCACGGTTAGCCACCGCGTACATGGCGTAGTCGGTGCCGCTGGCGGCACGGATTTCCACCAGCATCGAACGCCAGCGCTCGGCCATGCTCGCGTTGCGCTCAAGCCACAGGGCCACGCGGGCTTCCATGTCTTGCGGCGCGTCGGCCAGTTTCAGCACCGAGATGGTGATCGCACGTTGCTGCCAGTCCACATCGTCGCGGAAGGTTTCACGGGCCTGGGCCTGCCAGTTGTTGGTCACGCGCAGGTCGCTGATCTGCTGGGAGTACCAGGTCAGGTCCAGCGCACTGCCCACCGCGAAGTAGGCCTTGGCCACTTCGGCAGCATCGTGACCGGTCACGTCGGCGGCTTCGATGATCGGCAACAGGGTGTACAGGTGCGTGGTACCAGCCACCATACGCGCCAGCAACTCCGGCACACCGGCTTTGACATAAGCCTGGTAACGCGCCTGCCAGACGTCCCGGGTCGGGCCTTCCAGCAGTTCGTCGAGTTTCAGGCCCAGGGCCGCCAGGTGCGGACCGAAGTGAGCGACGTCGCGAGCAGCATCCTGCTCGTTGCGACGGCTGCGCAGGAACCAGCGCGTGGCACGACGGCCCAGGCGCATCAGCTCATCCATCAGCTCCAGTTGGGTCTCGGCCGAAACCTTGTAATCCAGGGCCTCGATCTGACGGAACCAGTGCGGGAGATGGAAGATGTCACGCACGATCACATAGGCGCCGGCGACGTTCGCCGGGCTCATGCCGGTGGACTCCTTCAAGCGCTGCACGAAGGTGATGCCCATGTGGTTGACCAGGTCGTTGGCGATCTGGGTGCTGACGATCTCGCGCTTGAGGCGGTGACGGCGCATGGCGTCGGCGAACTTGCTCACCAGCATCGGTGGGAACGCGGTTTCCATGTCGCGGGTCAGGTACTCGTCGTCCGGAACCTTGGACTCGAGCAACGCCGCCTTGAGGTCGATCTTGCTGTAGGAGATCAGCACCGACAGCTCGGCACGGGTCAGGCCCTGGCCTGCCGCAACGCGCTCGACCAGTTGCTCTTCCGACGGCAGGAACTCGATGGCACGGTCCAGCTTGCCACGGCCTTCCAGGTCGCTCATCAGGCGCTTGTACTCGGCGATCCGCTCAACTGCGCGACGGGCCGCCAGGGACAGGGCCTGGGTCTGCTTGTAGTTGTTGCCGAGGACCAGGCCGCCGACTTCATCGGTCATGCTGCCCAGCAGCTGGTTACGCTGCTTCTCGGTCATATCGCCGGCCTGCACGACTTCGTTGAGCAGGATCTTGATATTCACTTCGTGGTCGGAGCAGTCCACACCACCGGCGTTGTCGATGAAGTCGGTGTTGGAACCGCCGCCATTGAGGCCGAACTCGACGCGACCGAGCTGGGTCATGCCCAGGTTGCCGCCCTCGCCCACTACCTTGCAGCGCAGTTCGTTACCGTTCACGCGCAGCGCATCGTTGGCCTTGTCGCCGACATCGGCGTGGCTTTCGCTGCTGGCCTTGACGTAGGTGCCGATACCGCCGTTCCACAACAGGTCCACCGGAGCCTTGAGCAAGGCGTTCAGCAGTTCGGTCGGGGTCAGCTTGTCGGCGCGGATGTCGAAGCGCTCTTTCATCTGCGGGGAAATCGCGATGCTCTTCGCACTACGCGAGAAGATACCGCCGCCTTCGGACATGAGGGTCGCGTCATAATCCGACCAGGCCGAACGCGGCAGGTCGAACAGGCGCTGGCGCTCGACGAAGCTGCTGGCCGGCTCCGGGTTCGGGTCGATGAAGATGTGCAAGTGGTTGAAGGCCGCGACCAGCTTGAGCTTGTCGGACATCAACAGGCCGTTGCCGAACACGTCGCCGGCCATGTCGCCGACGCCCACCACGGTGATGCTGTCTTCCTGGACATTGATGCCACGTTCGCGGAAGTGGCGCTGTACGCCGACCCACGCGCCCTTGGCGGTGATGCCCATCTTCTTGTGGTCGTAACCCGCCGAACCGCCGGAAGCGAAGGCGTCGCCGAGCCAGAAGCCGTAGTCGATGGCAATGCCGTTGGCGATGTCGGAGAAGGTCGCGGTGCCTTTGTCCGCCGCCACCACCAGGTAGGGGTCATCGTCGTCATGACGCACGACGTTGACCGGCGGCACCAGGGCACCGTCTTTCAGGTTGTCGGTGATGTCCAACAGGCCCGAAATGAAGATGCGGTAGCAGGCGATGCCTTCGGCCGCGATCTCGTCACGACCGCCGCCCAGTGGCAGGCGACGCGGCAGGAAGCCGCCCTTCGCACCCACCGGCACGATCACCGAGTTCTTCACTTGCTGGGCTTTTACCAGGCCCAGGACTTCGGTGCGGTAGTCTTCTTCGCGGTCCGACCAGCGCAGGCCGCCGCGAGCGACGTTGCCGAAACGCAGGTGCACACCCTCGACCCGTGGCGAGTAGACGAAGATTTCGAACTTCGGCACTGGCTTGGGCAGCTCGGGAATCGCGTGCGGGTTGAACTTGAAGCTGAAGTACGACTTGTTCTGGCCGTTGGCGTCGGTCTGGTAGAAGTTGGTCCGCAGGGTCGCCTTGATCAGGTCAAGGTAGCGACGCAGGATGCGGTCTTCGTTCAGGACCTGGACGTCGTCCAGGGCGGTCAGGATCGCTTGCTCCAGGCGCAGTTGCTTGTCGTCGAGGTCTTCGACGCTGAGCTTGCGGGCCAGGTAGAAACGGGTCTTGAACAACCGGGTCAACTCGCGGGCGATGTCGGTGTGGTTGTTCAGGGTGCTGGCGATGTAACCCAGGTCGAAGCCCAGGCGGATCTGCTTCAGGTAACGGGCGTAGGCACGCAGCAGCGCCACGTCGCGCCATGGCAGGCCGGCAGTCAGTACCAGGCGGTTGAACGCATCGTTCTCGGCATCGCCACGGACGATGTGGACGAACGCGTCCTGCAGGGTGTCGTTGAGCTGCTGGATATCCAGCTCCAGGCCTTCGGCAGCGGTGAAGGCGAAGTCATGAATCCAGAACTCGCGGCCGTTGTTGTGGCGCAGGCGGTACGGGAACTCACCCAATACCCGCAGGCCGAGGTTTTCCAGGATCGGCAGCACGTCGGACAGCGCCAGTGGCGTGTCGGCGTGATAGAGCTTGCAATGCAGCTCGCGTTGGCCGGAGACCTGGCCCAGCGGCTGGTAGAAGCTCATCACCAGCGGATTGCTGTCGTTCAGGCTCAGCAGGTGCTGCATGTCGACCACGGCCGAGTGCGCGGCGAAGCGCTCGCGGTAGCCGGCCGGGAAGCCTTTCGGGAAGTCCGCCAGCACGTTGGTGCCCTGTGCTTCGCCGAAGCCTTCGACCACCAGGCTCTTGTAGTCGTCCTGCCAGCTGCGGCAAGCCTGGACCACTTCGTTTTCCAGTTGCAGCGGATCGATGTCGATGCGGTTCTTCGGATCGACCCGCAGGATCAGTTGCACACGGGCCAGCACGGACTCGGAGAAGAAGGTCCAGAACTCGCAGTCGGTAGCTTTCAGGCGATCCATCAGCACTTGCTGGATCTTCTGCCGCACTTCGGTGGAGTAGACGTCACGCGGCACGTAGGCCAGGCAGTAGCAGAAACGACCGTACGGGTCCTTGCGCAGGAAGACACGGATCTTGTTGCGTTCCTGGATCTGCACGATCGACATCACGGTGTTGAACAGCTCGTCCACCGGGGTCTGGAACAGGTCGTCGCGGGGCAGCACTTCGAGGACCTGGGCCAGTTCCTTGCCCAGGTGGGCCTTGGCCTGGAAGCCCGAGCGGCGCTCGACTTCGGCAACCTTGCGGCTGATGTAAGGAATCACCCGCACGCTTTCGCCGTACACCGAAGAGGTGTAGAGGCCCATGAAGCGGCATTCCTTGACGACCTTGCCGTCGGCGTCGATCTCACGGATCGAGACATAGTCCGGGTAGGCGTTGCGGTGCACACGGCTCGGGTGCGCGGCCTTGGCGAACGACAGCGGCGTCGGTTCGCGCAGGTAGTTGACGGCGTAGTCTTCGATGCGGGTGTCGTCGGGGGTCAGGCCGGCGCGCAGCAATTTGGTCAGGCCGAGGAAGGAGCTGGCGTCATATTCGATATGACCGCCGTCCTGCTCGTCACGGACCACGAACTCTTCGTAGCCGAGGAAGGTGAAATGGTTGTTCACCAGCCACTGCAGGAAGGTCTTGATCTCGGCTTTTTCTTCCGGATCGATGGCGAACGGGCTGGCATCGATACCGGCCAGCAGGTCCTGGACCTTGGTCTTCATCGGTTCGAAGTCGGCGACCGCGATGCGCACTTCCGTCAGGACCTGTTCCAGCTCCTTGGACAGCACGCTCAGCTCGGCGGTGTTGGCGCAGCGATCGATTTCCAGGTACATCAGGGATTCTTTGTCGATCCCCTCGCCCTGGGTGCCCTTGGGCAGGACTTCGAGCAACTCGCCCTTGCTGCCGCGACGCACGCTCAGCACGGTGGTTTGCAGGGTGTGGATGCTGTAACCGCGGCGGTTCAGTTCGGTGCGGACCGAGTCGACCAGGAACGGCAGGTCGGGGTGCAGGACCTCGACGGCTGTGTGGGTCGACTGCCAGCCATGACGCTCGTAATCCGGGTTGTAGGCGCGAACCTGTGGCTGGGTGTGGTCGAAACGCTCCAGCAGACGCCAGGCCGAGAGGGTGCAGCCGGCGAGATCGGAGAGCCGACGCTGGGTCAGTTCGTCCAGGGAGATGATGCCGAAGAACTGCTCAGCGAACAGCGCCACTTGTGGCAGTGCCTGTTCGTTGATGTGCTGCGCCAGTGCCGCCTGCAGTTGGTGCTGGAAGTCGGCTTTGCTGGCTGCGGTGAAGAACGCCATCTGTGGTACTCCGCTTGGGCTTGTTATATAGAGAGAAGCGTCGCGTTTTCTTCCCCGAAAAGGGGGACCTGCATCACTCTGCAGGGTGAAGCTGGGCAGTACAGAGTGACAGGTTGATGAAGCTGGCCGCGACCCAGGGGTCACATTCACGTTCAAGATAGTCGCACACGACGTTAACGGCCGGGTGCACAGGCTGTATTTTCGCGGGCGACGCTCCGTTGCGCAGCTTAACGAGTGCGCGAACGCCGCTGCTTGCGGTGCTGCGACATATTCGGACATTGGCTGGTAGGGAGGGCAAAATGGGGCGCGTCAGGCACTGGACGCATGGGTGCGTCCGACCACGCCGAGCACCCTCTGATAGGCGTGCCCATACGCACGAATCATCTCATTGGTGGCAAACACCTAGAAACGAATGATTCGATTCAGCAGGGAGTAACGGCGGACTCGAGCCAAAAATCGAACCAACTTCACTGACGGCAACGACACTAACCTGACCAACAGGCCCAACTTGAATTTAACTTTTCGAGGTACGTGCTTGTTTTCGAAAACCTTGACAGCGTATTTTTTTAGAATCCCATTCACTTCATCACGATGCTGAAAGTTTATCCTGGTGGCCTTGATGGCATCCAATATAAACATATTTCCGAAACGCGGCATTAGACAGTCGCGAAAATAGTAGCGCGCTTTGTCTTCCTCATCAGGGAACAGTCCACAGAGCTTTTCGAAGTAGCGATAGCGGCTGCGGCTCATCTTGATGCCATACGACGTACTGGCCGAGTGAATGCACCAGACGGTCACAGGCTTATCGATATAGTAGTTAGTATATCCCTTGCGAAAAATACGCATAAACAAGTCATCATCTTCATAACCCGTAAATTGCGGATCGAAACCGCCTACGGCATTAAAGGCCTTGACACAGATCAGTGACGCAGAGGGCAACACAAACATATCATAGCGCAGCAAATCGATAATCGATCGTTTTGGATGGCTGGCATGTTCTTTTACCATGCTGGTGCGCATGATATGGCCGTCACCATCGGCCTCATACAAATCAGCGTACACAAAACCCAGCCGGGCATCACGTGCGGGGATACCCTCAACCAAAATTTCGATGTGATTTTCGAGATAGAAGTCGTCCTGATCCAAAAAGCACACATAGTCGCATTTACACGATGCTACACCAACGTTGCGTGCAGAACCCTGACCGCCGTTCTCCTTGTCAATAAGAACAAATTCGTACCTTTCCTGCAGCTTGTAAAGGGCTTCCTGCTCCTCAGCCATTGAGCCATCGTTGACCACAATCACTTCATCCGCCGGAATCGTTTGAGACTCAATACTGACTAATGCACGTTCGATAAAGTCAGCACCATTGTAAAACGGGATGATAACCGCGACGGTCACCTTGGCCTGCATTGCTTTAAAGTAGATCATAGGCGCCTCAAACACTCCACTAGCTTCTGTCATTTCAAAGTCTCCAACAATCAAATCTGGTGATAGTGATTGATGGCCGCGTCAACACTACCATCAAAAATAACTGAGCCGTGCTGCAGGACCAGCGCCCGATTGCAAGTTTTCCTAATCAAATCGAACGAGTGGCTCGCCAAAATTAGAATCTCCGTTTTTTCCAACAAAGAATTCATGCGATCTTCAGCTTTATTAGTAAAATGTTCATCACCGACCGACAACCATTCATCCATGATCAAGATTTCAGGCTTAAGCACAGTAGAAATAGCAAAAGCCAATCTCATGCTCATGCCACTTGAATACGTTCGGATAGGCATTTCAATAAACTGCCCCAACTCCGAAAATCCAATGATTTCATCTAGCTGTTTCTGTATCTCTTTCTTACTTTGGCCCAGCAATGCGCCCCGAATGAAAATATTCTCTCGCCCCGAGGACTCCGGATCCATGCCCAGAGAAATATCAATCAGCGAGGACACCCGACCCTCGATAGTGGCTTTACCACTGGAGGGAACATAGATTTTGGTCAGTACCCTGAGCAGCGTACTTTTGCCCGCGCCATTATGGCCGATCAAGGCAACCTTCTCACCGCTCTTGACGCTAAAGGACACATTCGCCAGCGCCTTGATCACCACACGTTGATGAGCATTGGAGTGCAGCCTGCCACCAGTGGCGGTCTGGATGAGCTGACGTTTCAACGAACGACTGCTTGCTTCGAAGATTTCAAACTCAACAGACGCATTTTCGAGTTTAACGTGTGCCATAACAAACTCAGCCTCAGAGCCAGTACGCTATTTTGTTTCGACAGGCGCCATAGGCCGCCAGTGAAACCAGCCAACCCACCACAGCCATACCCATACTGATGATCCAGCTGTCGAGAGACGGGATATTGCCCAACAGGGGAGCGCGCACAACTTCCAACATGTGATAGAAGGGATTCCAACTCAGCAGCAAGGTGCTGGCACGAGCGGGCAGCAAGTGCGGCATCCAAATAATTGGAGTGAGGTAAAACACCACTTGGAAAAAACTTTGCAGCAACTGTGGAACATCTCTGAAGCGGGTACTCAGCACGCCGAACAACAGTGCCATCCAACTGACATTGATCACCATCAACACAAAGCCGATCAGGCTGAGTAGCACAACGAAAGAAACAGGCTTCAGAAAGCAGAGATACACAAGAGGCAAGATAATCAGGTTATGCAACAGGATGGCACAGTGGCGCCAGATCACTCGAAACACATGAATAGGCAGCGGCACCGGCAATTGCTTGATGATGGAGGCAGACGAAATGAAGGCATTGCAGCCATCAGTGACGCAGCTAAAGATAAACCCCCACAGGATCAGGCCCAGCGTCAGGAAGGGCAGAAAATCAGCCATGGGTGAGCTGAAGATATTTCCGAACACGAGCCCAATCGTCGCGATCATGACGCCCATGCTGATGGTTAGCCAGAAAGGACCAACTTTCGACCTTTTATAACGTTGTTTTACATCCTGCCAACCCAGCATTAAAAAAAGCTGGCTTCTGGCTAGACTTTTTGCAACATCACCTGCCGCTAATTTAAAATTATTCACTCGTCCCACCTAGCCTTAGAGTTCAGGGCTTACGCAAAAGCCATCTGAATGGAGGGTCTTTACAGTATTTTTGGCACAGCCCCTAAAAGCGCGCTCTATTTAATCTGGCACACATTGATAAGACTTATAGTGATAAACGGACTACTGATGATTCCTGTCGACACGGGATCACGATGCGACCTGATCAACAGGGCCTCGTGGCACCAGTGCAGTGGCTTGTGATCATGTTGCTCGCCGTCAGCAATCAAAACCTGGATGACATAGTCACCCTTGGCCAGACAAGGCATGCAGAACTCAAACTCCGCCGACAACATAGAGCCTGCTGGAGCAGTACGATCCTTGCCGATCTGACTGATATAGGTGTTGTCGCCGAAGAGCGTCTGCCCCAGACGATCCTTTATAAAAAAACCGATAATGGGGCTTTCCAGCAGAACAACGGTCTGTGCCTCGACTTTGAGCGTGACACGCTCGCCATCCAGCAACCATGTCGATCCGGCACCCGAAGAGTCGTTGAGACTGACGTCGACAATACGAGCGTCTTCCCCACCAAAAGCATCTACAGCAGGCGCCTGTGGGTCGAATCGAATAACTTCCAGACCATTCGAATTGATTGTGGCGCCGCGCTGATCACACAGCTTCAGGCTGCCGTGGCCATGGCACTTGATCATGTTTCTATGGCCCGCCGGGGCCGCCAGCTCATCACTCTTCGAACGAAATAAGTCTTCCAGGTACGCCTCGCAGATCCGCTGAGATGGCCCCGTCTGCTTTTCTTCCCCGCGGTCCAGCCAGATCACCCGATCACACAGATGGATAAGGGCTGCCGTATCGTGGCTGACAACAATCAGCGAATGTTCTTCCTTGAACTGTCGGAGAAACCGCATGCATTTCTTGAAAAAACAGGCATCGCCCAGGGAAAGAGCTTCGTCGATCACCAGGATATCGGCGTCTACGTGGGCAATAACCGCAAAAGCCAGGCGGACGTACATCTCGTTCGAATAGGTCATGAGCGGTTGCTCCATGAACCCACCGATATCCGCAAAAGCCGCAATCGCGGAAAAGCGCAGATTGATTTCCTCGAGGCTCAGCCCATACAGCGCGGCCGCCATATAGACATTTTCACGCCCGGTAAGCTCGGTATTGAAACCGCCCCCCAACTCCAGCAGTGCCGCAACACGTCCCTGAACGCGCAAAGCCCCGGAGGTAGGCCTCAAGGTTCCATAAATCAGCTGCAGCAGGGTCGACTTGCCAGACCCCTTTTGCCCGACAACACCAATGGCCTCGCCCCTTTTCAGTTCGAACGAGACATCCTTCAACGCCCAAAGCTCCCGATAGCGGCACTTTCGCCCCGGCAACAGCACTTGAAAGAGCCGATCACTGGCCTTGTTGTAGATCGGATAGCACTTGCTGAGTCCCTCGGCACAGATGGCAATATCAGAGGACATCGGCAAATCCTCCACGGGTTCTCTGGAAAAAAACCAGCCCGAGCCAGGCCACCAAGCCACTGACGAGTAACGACAGGCACCAGGATCCGAGATCAGGCAACCGGTCCCAAATCAATACCATTCGGGCATTTTCAATCACCCGAGCCAATGGATTCAGGTACATGAGCCGCTGGAATCCCTCAGGCAACGCGGTGGCGGGATAAAAGATCGGTGACAGAAACAAGAGGGCAGTGACTGATGCGTCAACCCGGTGACCGATGTCGCGAAAGTAAGCTCCCAATGACGCCAGGCCCCAGGACACACCGAGGGTAAACAACAGCAAAGGCAGGATCACCAGAGGTAGCAGCAGTGCAGTCAGAGGCGGCCGGTGGAAAAACAGTGCATAGAACAGCAGCCAGACACATAGATTGACCAGAAACTGAAACAGCGCACCCGCCAGCAACACAACCGGCAGCACTTCAAGAGGAAATACGATTTTCCTGACATAGCTGCCGTGGGCCAGCACCACGCCCGGCGACCGGCTGACACAGTCAGAGAACAGATTGAAAACCGCCATGCCGATAAAAAGAATCAGGGAAAACTCAAACAACGAACTACTGTCGGTTTCCCAACGAAACTTGAATATGCCGCCAAAGACAAAAGAGTAGATAGCCAACATGAACAGGGGATAAATCAGCGACCCGAGTACACCCAGTAATGAACCACGATAGCGCCCGATAATGTCACGCCGCGCCAGCATCACCGCGAGACTTCGGTGACGCCATACTCCTCTCGACCTGCTGGTGAATTCATCCATCCGGTCAATGCCTCTGAAAATCAAAAAACAACGACCTCTCGGTCGAGCTAGACAAGCAGCCAATAACAAAAGGCTTTCAAATCTTTCTGATCAACGTGGCAAACAGCAGCCCCAGATTGCCACCAAGCGTCTGCCGATAGACGCCAGAACGGCGGATACCGGCGACCCGCTGGAGCAGCGATTGATCTCGGGCTGTTTTAAAAGCTGAAAGAACTTCGAGACTCTGCTTATCCAAACGATGGCTCATCACTTCCAAGGCTCGGATGTTTTTCCTGTTCCACTCATGAAAGCGCCCATGGATCACCATCCACAACCGATAAAAGCGCGCCCACCAACCGGCATTGCTGCCCACCAGATTGCTCTTGTGCTGACGGTAGAGGGTCTTGGCATGGGGATCGTAGAAGACCACCCCACCCTCGCTGCCGGACACCAGTTGATAAGCCCACCAGTCATGGGAAACAATGGCGATATGCGGACCCGCTTCGCGGAGAATCTCCCGGGCAGCGTGATTGAACACCATCGTATTGCCGCCACCGATACTCTGTACCAGGGCATTGGCAAACTTCGGTGGCTGAGAAAATCTCGGCGACTGGCCAGCGGCGATACCCAACTCACTGATCAATTGTGTGCGACCACAATAAAGTGCCGGGACCTGCTCCGGGACACTTTGCAGCCACATCAAGGCGGTTTCGAGTTTGTCTTCGTTCCAGATATCGTCCTGATCGGACCAGGCATAAAAGTCCGCCTGAACTTCAGCACGACAGGTCAACGAGAGAAAATTGGCCGCAAATCCCTTCTTCGGACCAGAGAATACTTTCAGGCGCTCCGCGGGCCAGCCACTGGCACAACTGCGGACGACGTCCAGGGTTCCATCCGTAGAGCCGTCGTCGGATATCGCCAGGCTCCAATTGAAATGGCTTTGGCGCTCAAAGGAGTTGATCTGTTCGGCCAGAAAGCGCTGGCCATTATAGGTACACATCAAGATTGAGACTTTCAATGCCCCGCCCTCCGCGAAAAGATTTTTATAAAAAATCTTCAACCGGACGACGAACACTGAAACTCGGCTTGGCAGTGATTATCAGCACTTCAGTCGGCAGCGTCTACTGTCAGAAATGACAGGTCTGTACGAGTCCGCCTGACAATAGTAATAGTTAAACCACATCAGGATGCTTCTTATAACTATTGAGCTTCCCGTCATTCAGCCCTGAAAAATATCCCGGATGCAGGCAAAATAGCGCTCCCCCTCGCCCAGACAGGACGCTCCCCCATGCAGCTCAGTACCGCCCACCTTATCGTCAACCCCTGCGATGACGAAGAAGACAACATGGCCATGCTCTGCTGCCATAGCGACAAGGGCGAGATGTTCCTGATGACCCGCTACCCCGACGAGGACGAGCTGGAGATCACCCTCGATGGCGATCCGTCGACCCTGGACGGGGTCAAGGTCACCTTGAGCGCCACGCGCCTGCTGATCGAAATCGCCGCCGCCGATGCCGACGTCCTCAACGGCGACGATCACCTGGAGATCCAGCACCAGACCGCCGCGGCCGACCTGGCCGAAGTCGAACAAACCCTGAAAAACATTCTCGACGGCACCGGCACCTATATCAGCGAACTGGGCTGACAGCCGATTGGCTTGAAACATCCGCGATCAGAATCGACACAAAAAAGCACGAAGAGCTGGTTTAGAGTGTCCTGGTTTTTACTTCTGATCAGGAAAGTGGCATGAGTAAGTGGCTGAAAATTTCAGGGCTGGTGTTGGTGGTCGCGATACTGGCGGCGGGGTCCTGGCTGATCTGGGGGCTTGGCAAAGGTAATGCGCTTTGGCAGATCGTCAGCCAGCAATGCGTGCCCCATCAGCAGGACGCCGGGAACCCCGAGCCATGCCTGATGGTGGATCTGCAGCAGCACGTTGCCTTGCTCAAGGATCGCAAGGGCCCCCTGCACAACCTGACCATTCCGACGGACCGGATCACCGGCATCGAGAGCCCGCTGCTGTTGCAGGACAATGACTACGCCTTTTTCGCCAGCGCCTGGCAGCAACGTGGGCGCCTGTCCGCCGAAGCCGGCAAACCGATCAAGGAAGCGTTCCTCTCCCTGGCCATCAACTCGCCGTACGGCCGCTCCCAGGGCCAACTGCATATCCACCTGGCCTGCCTGCGCCCCGAGGTCTACCAACAGCTGGTCGAACACGCCCCGCAGGTTACCCGGGAATGGCAACCCCTGACAGTCAAGCTGAGAGGTCATGAGTACCTGGCAAAACGCCTGAACGGCCAGGACCTGAAACAGGAAAACCCGTTCAAAGTGCTGGGTGAGTACGCCGGCAAACAGGGCGACAGCCTGTCCTACTACGGCCTGGCGCTGGTGGTAGCGCCAGGCGGCGATCTGCTGTTGCTGGCCAACCGTTTGAGCCTGAAGGACTTCAGCCGCGGCTCCACCGAGGAAATCCAGGACTATGGCTGCGCATTGGCCCAATAACCCGTAGCGCCCCTCGCCCTGCCCGGTGGAAAATCGCCAGGGCGGGGCAACTTGCAGGAGATGATTCTCAACAAGGTAAGACTTTTCCTCAAAATCCATAAAAATCCCCATAGCCGTTAGTCGCCACCGCCCCCGATGCATTAAAGTAACGCCCCCAGCCGTGACATTAATTCGAATGCCGTCGGCCACCCTCTCCAGGAACACTCATCGATGGAACATCGTGAAGCGCTGCTTGCGCTGCGAACCTTTCTCTCCGCGCAGATCCTTGGCCAGGAAAAATTGGTCGAGCGCCTGCTGATCGCACTGCTGGCCGACGGTCACATGCTGGTCGAAGGCGCCCCGGGCCTGGCCAAGACCAAGGCCATCAAGGAGTTGGCCGAAGGCATCGAAGCGCAGTTCCATCGCATCCAGTTCACCCCCGACCTGCTGCCCGCCGATATCACCGGCACCGAGATCTATCGCCCGGAAACCGGCAGCTTCGTGTTCCAGCAAGGGCCGATCTTCCACAACCTGGTGCTGGCCGACGAAATCAACCGTGCCCCGGCCAAAGTCCAGTCGGCGCTGCTCGAAGCCATGGCCGAGCGCCAGGTCAGTGTCGGGCGCAGCACCTACGACCTGTCACCGTTATTCCTGGTCATGGCGACCCAGAACCCCATCGAGCAGGAAGGCACTTACCCGTTGCCCGAAGCCCAGCTCGACCGTTTCCTGATGCACGTCAAGATCGGCTTCCCCGATGCCGCGGTGGAACGCCGCATCCTCCAGCAGGCCCGGGGTGAAGCCCTGAACGGCGAAACCAAGCCGGAGCGCCGGGTCAGCCAGCAGGCGATCTTCGCCGCCCGCAAGGAAATCCTCGGCCTGTACATGGCCGATGCGGTGGAGGAGTACCTGGTGCAACTGGTGATGGCGACCCGTACACCGGCCAAGTTCGACCCGGAAATGGCCGAGTGGATCGCCTACGGCGCCAGCCCTCGCGGTTCCATCGCCCTCGACCGTTGCGCACGGGCCCATGCCTGGCTGGCCGGGCGCGACTTCGTCAGCCCCGAGGATATCCAGGCGGTGCTGTTCGACGTGCTGCGTCACCGCATCATCCTGTCGTTCGAGGCCGAAGCCGCCGGGATCGACCAGGACCGGGTGGTGCAGCGCATCCTCGATGTCGTCGCCGTCGCCTGACCCGGACGATGATCGCGCCCCTGCCCGCCGAGCCCGGCATCCGCACCACCCTCGCCGAACTGATCGAGATGCGCCATCGCGTGCGCGAAGTGCAGCTGTTCTCGACGCCGAGCCAGCGCAGCCCGCTGATCGGTCTGCACCACTCGAAGTTGCGCGGGCGTGGAGTCGACTTCGACCAAGTGCGGGTCTACCAGGCTGGCGACGATGTGCGCACCATCGACTGGCGCGTCACCGCGCGAACCCAGGAACCCCATACCAAGCTCTTTCACGAAGAACGCGAACGGCCGATCTTCATCCTGGTGGAACAAAGCCGCCAACTGTTCTTCGGCTCAGGACTGACCTTCAAGTCGGTGCTCGCCGCCCAGGCCGCGAGCCTGATCGGCTGGGCCGCCCTGGGTCACAATGACCGGGTCGGCGGCCTGGTCTATGGCGACAGCGAGCACTACGAAATCAAGCCGCGGCGCAGCAAGCAAAGCCTGCTGCAACTGCTCAACCGCCTGGTGCGGGTCAACCACTCGCTGCACACCGAAGCCGCCGCCGAGCCCAATGCCCTGGGCCTGGCGCTGATCCGCGCACGCAAGGTGCTACGCCCCGGCAGCCTGGTGATCGTGATCTGTGACGAGCGGGCCCTGAGCGATGCCGCCGAGCAACAGCTCAGCCTGCTCTCGCGCCATTGCGATCTGTTGATGCTGCCGGTCTCCGATCCCCTCGACCATGCCCTCCCCGCTGCCGGCTTGTTGCGTTTTGCCGAACGCGGCGCGCAACTGGAACTCGACACCCTCAACCTGGAACTGCGCCAGAGCTACCGCGCCCAGGGTGAAGCCCGGATTGCCCGCTGGGAGTTGCTGGCGCAGAAACTGCGGGTGCTGCTGATGCCCCTGAGCACCCAGAGCGAAATGGTCGAGCAGTTGCGCGAATACCTGAACCCGCAACGTCCGGGGAAACAGCCATGAGCAGCCTGGAGCAACTGCAACCGCTGATCACCCCGCCGATCCAGGGTTTCTGGCCGCCGGCACCGGGCTGGTGGCTGCTGCTAGCGCTGATTCCGCTGTTGGCTGTCGGTGCGTGGTACCTGCGCCGCTTCCTGCCGGCCAAGCGTCCCGTCGCCCGCGCCGAACAGCCCCTGGACCCGGTTCGCCTGGCGGCCCTGGCGGAACTCGCGCAGTTGCCCAAACCCTACGACGGCGCCCCGGCCGGGGCCTGGTTGCAACAACTCAACGGCCTGCTCAAGCGCCTGTGCCGCAACCATTACCCCTACAGCCAGAGCCACACCCTCAATGGCCGCAAATGGCTGGCCTTCCTCGACAACCGCTGCCCGGCTGCCGGCCTGACCCGCTGGATGGTGCTGGTGGAAGGCGCCTACAAGCCCGAATGCAAGCTCGACGACAAGGCCATCGCCGGGTTGAGCCAGGCGATCGATACCTGGATCCGCAAACATGTTTGAGTTCGCCTGGCCCTGGCTCTTTGCCCTGCTGCCGCTGCCCTGGCTGATGCGCCTGCTGCTGCCCGTGGCCGACAGCGGCGAAGCGGCGCTGAAAGTGAGTTTTCTCGCCGACCTGGAAAGCCTGGCCCGCCGCCGCGCCCGGGTCAGCCTGCCGAGCTGGCGCCAGCAATTGCCCCACCTCCTGCTCTGGCTGCTGTTGCTGTCCGCCGCCGCCCGTCCGCAGTGGTTGGGCGAGCCGTTGCCGGTGGCCGCCAGCGGTCGTGATCTGCTGGTGGCGGTGGACCTGTCCGGTTCCATGGAATACCCCGACATGCGCTGGCAGGACGAAGACATCAGCCGCCTGGGCCTGGTCCAGCACCTGCTCGGCGATTTTCTCGAACACCGCGAAGGCGATCGCGTCGGCCTGATCCTGTTCGGCAGCAAGGCCTATGTGCAGGCACCGCTGACCTTCGACCGGCGCACTGTACGCGTCTGGCTGGACGAAGCGAAAATCGGCATCGCTGGCAAGAACACCGCCATCGGCGACGCCATCGGCCTGGCCATCAAACGCCTGCGCCAGCGTCCGGCGCAAAGTCGGGTGCTGATCCTGGTCACCGACGGTGCCAACAACGCCGGCGAAATCGATCCGATCACCGCCGCGCAACTGGCCGCCGAAGAAAGCGTGAAAATCTACACCATCGGCATGGGCGCCGATCCGCAACAAACCGGCACCCTGAGCATGCTCGGCCTGAACCCGAGCATGGATCTCGACGAACCGGCACTGAAGGAAATCGCCAGCATCACCGGCGGTCGCTATTTCCGTGCCCGCGACGGCGATGAGCTGAAAACCATCAAGGAAACCCTCGACAAGCTTGAGCCCGTCGCCCAGCAGCCAACCCAGGCCCGCCCCGCTCGGGCGTTGTATCACTGGCCCCTGAGTCTCGCGCTGCTGATCAGCGTGTTGCTGGTGATCCGCGAACGCTGGCCGGACAACCTGTTGCAACGCTGGCTCGCACGCCGACAGTTCCTGCCACAGCGCCCGGAATGGCGCCAGCGCCTGGAACGCTTGCGCTTGCGGAGGCGTCGATGATCGCAACCCTCTGGCCCCACTGGTTCCGCCCCGCCTGGCTGTTGGTCCTGCCGCTGCTGGGCTGGCTGCTGTGGCAACTCTGGCACCGGCAGAAACGCGCTGGCCGCTGGCAGATGATCCTGCCGACGGCTTTCCACCGGGTCCTGCTCAATGGCGGCAGCCGCAACAGCAGCAAACTGCACCTGATCGCCCTCGGCCTGGGTTGGACCCTGGCCGCCCTGGCTCTGCTCGGCCCGAGCTGGCAACGGGTCGAAGAGTCCACCCAGAAACCCTTGGACCCGCTGGTGGTGCTGCTCGAACTGACGCCGGACATGCTCGCCACCGACACGCCGCCGAACCGGCTGGAACAGGCCCGCCGCAAACTCTTCGACCTGTTGCACGCCCGCAGCGACTCGCAGACGGCGATCATTGTCTACGCCGGCAGCGCCCACACGCTGGTGCCCCTGTCCGATGACCTCGGTACCAGCCGCAATCTGCTGGACGCGATCAAACCTTCGATCATGCCCGAAGAAGGTCATCGCGCCGACCTCGCGGTGAAAAAGGCCCTGACCCTGCTCGAACGTGGATCCCTCGGCGAAGGTCGCTTGCTGTTGATCGGCTCGTCCCTCAGCGAAGAAGAGCGCCAAGGTATCCGCCAGGCCCTCGAGGGCAAGCCCCACAGCCTGCTGATCCTCGGGGTCGGCACCCGTGATGGCGCACCGGTGGCCCAGGAGAACGGCGGTTTCCTCAAGGACGCCCAGGGCTCCATCCTGGTCCCCCATCTCGATAGCCAGAGCCTGAAGGACTTCGCCGGCGAAATCGGTGGTCGCTACCGCCAGGCCCGCCTGGACGACAGCGACCTGCGCAGCCTCGGCCTACTGGACGGCCCGCGCCACCTGCGCAAGGACGGCCAGACCGTGCAGCTCGACAGCTGGGCCGACCAGGGTTACTGGCTGCTGCTGCCGCTCCTGCTGCTGGCCGCCTGCGCCGGACGCCGTGGCTGGCTGTTCTGCCTGCCACTGTTCTTCCTGTTCCCGCAGCCGAGCCAAGCCTTTGAGCTGACCGACCTGTGGTTGCGGCCGGACCAGCAGGGCCAACAGTTGCTCGAGCAAAAACATCCGCTCGAAGCGGCGGAACATTTCGAAGACCCGCAATGGCAAGGCCTCGCGCTGTATGAGGCCGGCGATTACAGCGCCGCCGCGAAGAAGTTTGCCGAAGGCGACGATGCCAACGCCCACTACAATCGTGGCAATGCCCTGGCCCGCAGTGGTGAACTGGAGGCCGCGCTGGACGCCTACGAACAGGCCTTGGAACGCCAGCCGGACTTGCGACCGGCCTTGCAGAACCGGACACTGGTGGAAGAACTGCTCAGGGAAAAAAAGGCCGCGACACCGGCTGAGCCGAGCAAGACCACCGACCCCGCTGAAACCGGCACCGAACAAAGCGCGGCACAATCGGCTCCGGCCGGCACCAGTTCGTCCAGCACCGCCGCGGCCGAATCCGCGCCCCAGGAGCAGAACCCACCGAGCGGCAATCAACCGCCCGATGCCCAGGCCAGCCAGGCGGGCAATCAGCCGGGCGGCAATGACGTACCGGGCAGCGAACTGGGCGACGAACAGACCACCCACCCGCCCTTGCGGGCCGCCGCCGAGATCATCGACGGTGAACGCCATCAGGCGTTGGAACAATGGCTGCGGCAGATCCCCGATGATCCGGGAGAACTGCTGCGGCGTAAATTCTGGTACGAACAACAGCTCCATCAGGACAAGACCCGATGACCCTGCGCTTCTCCCTGTTCCTTACGCTGCTGCTCTGCGCCAACCTGTCGGCCCATGCCGAGGGCTTGCTGGCCAGCGTCGACCGCACGCGCCTGAACTCCGGCGAGTCGGTGGAGCTGACCCTCGAATCGAAGGATGTCACCCAGTTCGGCAAACCCGACCTGACGCCACTGGACGCGCAGTTCGAAGTGCGCGGCACCCGCCAGGTCAACCAACTGACCAGCCTGGGCGGCGAGAGCCAGGCCACCACGCGCTGGATCGTCACGGTGACGCCGAAAGAAAACGGCAGCGTGGTGATTCCCCCCCTGCACCTGGGCGAACTCAGCAGCGAACCGATCACCCTGCAGATCGTGCAAGGCGAAGAGCAGGCCGTGGCCAGCAACCTGGCGCCGGTGTTCATCGAAACCAGCCTCGACCAGGACGCGGTCTACGTCCAGGCCCAGGCCGTGCTGACCCTGCGTATCTATCACTCGGTGTCGCTGTATGACGACAGCAGCCTCACCCCGTTGCAGATCCCCGACGCCCGCATAGAACAGCTGGGCGAGTCGCGCACTTACGAAAAGCTGATCAATGGCGTGCGTCATGGTGTGATCGAATGGCGTTATGCGATCTATCCGCAGCACAGCGGCGAACTGGCGATCCCCGTGCAGGTATTCAGCGCCACCCTGGTGGACGCCCAGCCGAATCAGGTGCAGGGCCAGGTGCCCCAGGCCGCCAAACCCGGCAAATTGATGCGTGTCAGCTCCACGCCGATACTCCTGCAAGTCAAGCCGCAGCCCGCCACCTGGCCGGCCGACGCCCCCTGGTTGCCGGCCCGCAGCCTGAGCCTCAGCGAAAGCTGGAACCCGGAACCGGATCACAGCCAGGTCGGCGACTCCCTGACCCGCAGCCTGACCGTCAAGGCCGAAGGACTCTCCAGCGGGCAACTGCCGCCCCTGCCGGCCACCACCCTCAATGGCTTGCGCCGCTACCCGGATCAAGCGCAACTGAGCAACCAGAACAGCGAGCGCGGCCTGATCGGCACTCGCGAGGAGCGTGAGGCCCTGGTCCCGACCCACAGCGGCAGCTTCGACCTGCCAGCGGTGGAGGTGGTCTGGTGGAACACCCACGAAGACCATCTGGAGCGCAGCAGTCTGCCGGCGCGGACCCTGCAAGTGGCGAACAACCCGAGCCTGGCGGTGGACACTCCGGTAAGCAGCGCGGCCAACAACGCGCCGCCCCAGCCACCGCTGCTCTGGGCCTGGAAGCTCAGCACGCTGCTCCTCGCCTGCACCACCCTGCTCGGTTTCGGCCTGTGGTGGCGGGCCCGCTCGCAACCGGCGGTGCATCGCGCCGCACAGACCGGCCCGAGCCCACGCACGCTGCTCGATGACCTCAAGCGCACCTGCCTGGCCAACGACCCCCAGGCCACCCGCCAGGCCCTGGATGCCTGGGCCCGGCAGCAACCGGAAACCCTGGCCGACATGGCCGCGCGTTTCGTCACCCTGTCCGATGCGCTGGACGGCCTCAACGGCGCGCTCTACAGCGAAAGCGGCCTGTATTGGCAAGGTGAGGAATTGTGGCGGGCGATCCGCGCGATCCCGGTCGCCGAGCGGGTCCAGGACCCGGTCAGCGACAGCAGCCTGCCGCCGCTCTACCCCAAATAATCGATAAGTTGGAGTTTGCCTTGCGTCTGTTTCACACCTCCGACTGGCATCTGGGCCAGAACCTTCATGGCCAGGAGCGGGATTTCGAACACGCGTGTTTTCTCACCTGGCTGCTGGCCCAACTCGGGCAGCAGCAGCCCGATGTCCTGCTGATCGCCGGCGATATCTTCGACACCGTCAACCCGCCGGTCAAAGCCCAGGAACGCCTCTACGACTTTATCGTCAGCGCCCACGAACAGCAGCCGCTGCTGACCATCGTGATGATCGCCGGCAACCACGATTCCGGTTCCCGCATCGAGCTGCCCGCGCCGCTGATGCGCCGCCTGCGCACCCATGCAGTGGGTCGGGTGCTATGGCTCGACGACGGCCAGTTGGACAGCGAACGCCTGCTGTTGCCATTGCCCGCTGCGAACGGCGAAATCGCCGCCTGGTGCCTGGCCCTGCCCTTTCTGCGGCCCGCCGAAGTCACCGGCACGCAGTTGGGTGACGACTACCTGCGCGGCATCGGCGAGGTGCATCGGCGCCTGATCGCCGCGGCCAACGCCAAGCGCCAGCCGGGCCAGGCCCTGGTCGCCATCAGCCACGCACACATGGCCGGCGGCTCGGTGTCCGAGGATTCGGAACGCAGCCTGATCATCGGCAGCGCCGAAGCCCTGCCCGCGAGCCTGTTCGACGCCAGCGTCAGTTATGTCGCCCTCGGCCACCTGCACAAGCCGCAGAAGGTCAACGGCGAAGCGCGCATCCGCTACAGCGGCTCGCCGATCCCGCTGTCGTTCTCGGAAATCGCCTATCAGCACCAGATCCTCGATATCGTCCTTGAGGGCGAAACCCTGGTCAGCGTCGACAGCCGCCTGATCCCCCGCGCCGTGAACCTGCAGCGCCTGGGTCCCGCGCCCCTTGCCGAGATTCTCGAACAGTTGACGCAGTTGCCCGACGTCGACCTTCTGGCCGACCTGCAACGCCAGCCCTGGCTGGAAGTGCGGGTGCGCCTGGACGAGCCGCAACCGGACCTGCGCCAGCAAGTGGAAACGGCCCTGCAAGGCAAGGCCGTGCGCCTGGTCCGCATCGCGGCCGAATACGCCGGCACCCAGGGCGGCGAAGGCGACACGGACAACACGCAACTGATCAACCTCGATCAGCTCAGCCCCCAGGAACTGTTCAGTCGCGCCTGGCAGGACAGCTATGGCAACCCGGTGGACGAAGCGACCCTGAATGACTTCGCCGTGCTGTTGCAGGAAGTCCAGCTGGAGGGCGAACAGCCATGAAGATCCTCGCCATCCGCCTGAAAAACCTGGCGTCTCTCGCCGGGCCCTTCGAACTGGATTTCACCGCCGAGCCCCTGGCCAGCGCTGGCCTGTTTGCCATTACCGGCCCCACCGGCGCCGGTAAAAGCACCCTACTCGACGCCTTGTGCCTGGCGCTGTTCGGCGCCGTGCCACGGCTCAACAATGCTTCGCGCGACGCCAAGGTGCCGGACGCCGACGGTGAAATCGGCACAGGCGACCCACGTACCCTGCTGCGCCGTGGCACCGGCACCGGCTATGCCGAAGTGGATTTTGTCGGCATCGATGGCCGTCGTTACCGCGCCCGCTGGGAAGCCAACCGCGCCCGGGACAAGGCCGGCGGAAAATTACAGGCCAGCCGCCAGAGCCTGCGTGATCTCGACAGCGATCAACTGCTGGCGAGCCAGAAAGGCGAATACAAGACCCTGCTGGAAAGCCGCCTGGGCCTGAACTTCGAACAGTTCACCCGCGCCGTGTTGCTGGCCCAGAGCGAGTTCAGCGCCTTTCTCAAGGCTGACGACAACGAGCGCAGCGAACTGCTGGAAAAACTCACCGACACCGCCCTCTACACTCGCCTCGGTCGTCGCGCCTTCGACAAAACCAAGCAGGCCCGCGAAGCCCACAAGCTGTTGCTGGACCAGGCCGGTGGCGTCGCGCCCATGGCGGCTGAAGCACGCGCCGAACTGGATGGACGCTTCAGTGAGGCCCAACAGCAACTCAAAAGCCAGCAGGCCCAGCTCAAGCAGTTGGAGTCGCAGCACACCTGGCTCAAGGAGTTGCTGCAATGGCAGGAGCAGCACCAGGCCGCCGTCGAGCAACTGCAAGGCGCCGAACAGGACTGGCAGGCCCGCGGCATCGAACGTCAGCAGCTCGCCCGCCTGGAACAACTGGCCCCTCAGCGGCATCAGTTCGCCCGTGAGCGGCAGCTGAACGAGCAACTGGCGCCACTGGCCGCGCAGATCCAGCAGCATATGGATCAGCAGACCGACTTGCAGGCCCGTCAGCAGCAACTTGAACAGAGCCGGTTGACCGCTCACGCCCAGTTGACCGAGGCCCTGGCCCGGCAAAACGACAGCGCACCACGGCTGCGCCAGGCGTTCGATGAACAGGCCACGTTGATTCACCTGGACAAGGACCTGGGCGATGCCGAGCGACAGAAACTGACCGCCGAACAGGCCAGTGTCGAAGGCCGCACGCAGCTCGGCAACCTGCTCGATCAACAGCAGCAGGTTGCCACGCGCCTGGAACAGATCGCCGGGCAGTTGCAACACAGTGCCGCCCTCGCCCCGTTGAGCGAGGCCTGGAACGCCTACCGCGATCGGTTGCAGCAGTTGATGCTGATCGGCAACCGACTCAACCAGGGCCAGCGCGAACTGGTGCAGTTGCAGACCCGCGTCGTCCACGCCGATCAACAACTGGCCGAGCAACGCGGCGCACTCGAAGTGCTGTACAGCGAAGCCGGGGCGGAACCGGCTGCCGTCGGTGAACAGATCCAGATTCTCGGCAGCCTGCTGCAGGACAATCGCAAGCAACTGCGCGCCTTCGAAGAACTGCAACGCCTGTGGAGCCGCCAACGCGAGCTGGACCAACGCACTGAGCAGTTGCAGGAACGGCTGCAAGGTATCCAGCAGCAACGCGACGAACTCAATCGCGAAGGCTTGCAGACACGGGACGAACTCAAGCTCGCCGAGCAGACCCTGACGATTACCCGGCAACTGCTGGAGCGTCAGCGTCTGGCCCGCAGCGCCAGCGTCGAGGAATTGCGCGGACAGTTGCAGGATGATCAACCCTGCCCGGTGTGCGGCAGCCATGAACATCCCTACCATCAACCCGAGGCCCTGTTACAGAGCCTCGGCCGTCACGATGAGAGCGAAGAAGCCGCGGCACGACAGGCCGTCGACACACTGACGGAAAAGCTCAACCAGCTACGGGAAAAGGTCGGCGGGCTGATTGCCCAGCAGAAAGAGCTGCTCACCCAGCAGGAACAGTTGGCCCTGCAACAACAGGAACTGGCGCCGAGCCTGCAAGCGCATCCGCTGCACGACGCGTTGTTGGAGCAGGACAGCGCTCGCCGCGAGACCTGGCTCAACCAGCAGTTGAACCAGTTGCAGCAGAACATCAATCAGGACGAGCAACGGCAAACCGCCCTGCTCACCCTGCAACAGGATGCCGCGCGGCTCCAGCAACAATTGCAGGCCGCCACCGAGGCCAGCCAGGCCGCGCACCAGCAGTTGCTCGATCAGCAACGCCAGATGGGCACCGACCAGGAGCGACTGGAACAGGAACTAGGCGCCTTCGCCAGCCTGTTGCCGGCCGAGACCTTGCAAGGGCTGCGTGATGATCCGGCGGCGACCTTCATGCAGCTCGATCAACAGGTGGCGCAACGCCTCAACCAGTGCGAACAGCAGCGCGAGGAGCAACAGGAACAGCGCGAGCGCCAGGAAAAGATCGAACTGGAGCAGGTGCGCCAGCAGACCCGCGAGCAGCAATACGAAGAACTGAAACAACGCTGCGCCGTACTGCTTGAACAGCAACAGTCCAGTCAGCACACGCTGGTCGGCTTGATCGGCGAACACGCCAGCGTCGAAGCCTGGCAGCAGCAGATGGATCAGGCGGTGGAACACGCCCGACAGGCCGATGCGTCGGCCAGCCAGCAGTTGCAGGCGCTCGATAGCCAACGCATCCAGCTCGACGCCGACCTCAAGTCTCGCCAGGAACGCCGGCAGGCCCTGGAACAGGAAAGCCTGGAACTGGCGCAGCAGGTTGCAGACTGGCGTGCTCGCCATCCGGAACTGGACGACGCCGGGCTTGAGCATCTGCTGGCCTGCGATGATGAACACATCAGCCAGTTGCGCCAGCAATTACAGCTCAGCGAAAAAGCCGTCGAGCAAGCCCGGGTGTTGCTACAGGAGCGGGAAAAGCACCTTCAGCACCATCAGGCCCAGCACAACGGCCATCTCGATGCAGCGGCACTGGATGTCGCCCTGGCCGATCTGCACAACCAACTGGCGGCCAGCGAACAGCACTGTGCCGAACTGCGCGCGCAACAGAGCGAAGACCAGCGCCGCCAGGACGCCAACCAGGAGCTGCAACAACGGATCGCCGAGGCCAACAGCGAGTATCAGCGCTGGGCCCGCCTGGACGCGCTGATCGGCTCGGCCACCGGCGATCGCTTCCGCAAACTGGCCCAGGCCTACAACCTCGACCTGCTGGTGCACCACGCCAACGCGCAATTGCGCCAACTGGTGCGGCGTTATCGCCTCAAGCGCGGCGGCAGCATGCTCGGATTGCTGGTGATGGACACCGAGATGGGCGACGAACTGCGTTCGGTGCATTCGCTGTCCGGCGGCGAGACCTTCCTGGTCTCCCTGGCCCTGGCGTTGGGCCTGGCGTCGATGGCCTCGAGCACACTGAAGATCGAATCGCTGTTTATCGACGAAGGTTTCGGCAGCCTTGACCCGGAATCCCTGCAATTGGCGATGGATGCGCTGGACGGCTTGCAGGCCCAGGGGCGCAAGGTCGCGGTGATTTCCCATGTGCAGGAAATGCATGAGCGGATACCGGTGCAGATTCAGGTACGGCGCCAGGGCAACGGACTGAGCACCCTGGAGGTGAAATGACGCCGGCCACGCTGTATTCGTTCCGTCGCTGCCCTTACGCCATGCGCGCACGCATGGCGCTGCGCTATTCGGGGCTGGCGGTGAATATCGAGGAGGTCAGCCTCAAGGACAAGCCGGCGCAGATGCTCGCATTGTCGAGCAAGGGCACGGTGCCGGTGCTGGCGTGTGCGGATGGGCGGGTGATCGAGCAGAGTCTGGAGATCATGCACTGGGCCTTGGCTCAGCATGATCCGCAGGATTGGCGACTCAGCCGCGATCCGGCGGCGGCAGAGGCTGCGGCGCTGCTGATCGAGGAGAACGACGGGGTTTTCAAACTGTGGCTCGACCGCTACAAGTATGCGGTGCGTTACCCGGAGTTTCCCATGGAGCACTATCGGCAACAGGGTGGAGAGTTCCTGTTGAAGCTGGACGGTTTGCTTGCGCGTAACGGCCATCTGTTGGCCGAACACCTGAGCCTGGCGGACATTGCAGTCGCACCTTTCGTGCGTCAATTTGCCCATGTGGATCAGGTGTGGTTTGCGCAAGCGCCGTACAAACACTTACAGACTTGGCTGGAGCGGTTCCTGGCTTCGGAACTGTTCAACTCTGTGATGGCCAAGCCTTTGTAGGAGCAAGCTTGCTCGCGATGGACGTCAACGATAACGCGGAAAATCTGATACTCCGCGGTGCTGCAACTACCATCGCGAGCAATCGAGCGTCGACCGGCTGCTCCTACAACGACAACCGATGCTCAGTGTTGGGCTTTGTGATCCAGGGCGGCGTAGAAGTTGGCGCTCTGTTGCAGATACTTCTGGGTGTAGCTCTGGGTGTGGCTTTTAGGGCTGTTGATTTCCACGCTGGCACTGGCAGGCAGGGCCACGGTAGCGGAAACAGCGGAAGCGGCGATGATGGAGAAAAGATTGAAGTTCATGGTGGTCACCCTCGAATGTCAGTTGGCTTGCTTGCCCTTTCAGGCCGTGAGTCAAAAGTACATCCGGAGGCTTCTATCGTTGAAATTCATTGGAGCAGTAGCGGATATCAGCGTCATTAATAGAAGCGCAAGTCCCTGATTCATCAGGGTCTGCGGTCTATTGTCGCAGCTCGCACACCTCGGACGAGGCGCTGAATCGATGGTGCAAACGCCTTACTCTTCTTCGTCGCGACCGGTGAAAGCACTCATGCAGACCAGGCGATGCTCGCTGGAGTCGTCGCTCAGGGTCCAGCTTTGCAGAGCCTCGTCGAAAGTCGCCGCTTCAAGCTGGGCGCGGGTGAAACTCCAGCGCTTCTCGGCCCGGCCATCCATGCATTCGATCAGCAGGCGGTTGTCGTCGAGGGTGAAATCGAAGGCGTGGAGGCCGTCGACTTCAAGCATGTTGCAGGTTTCAAGGACGTTGAGCAGGGTCTCGGTTGCAGCGGTCATGGTGTTCTATCGTGTTTGAGGAAGTGCCCATGATAGGCGATATTGCCCTCCAGCGGAGCCATTACCTGTGGCGAGCGGGCTTGCCCGCGCTCGGCTGCGAAGCAGTCGCAAAACCGATCACCGTGTTCTACCTGACACACCGCGATCACTGGTTTTAGGGCTGCTTCGCACCCCAGCGCGGGCAAGCCCGCTCACCACAAGGGATCTGTACTCGCCCTCAATGGGAAAACAACGACCCACCCACCTTGCCCGCCAGCTTCTCCGGCTTGATCAGGAACCGCGCCAGCGCCGGCAGCAGCCATAGCGCACCAAACATGTTCCAGAGCAGCATGAAGGTCAGCATCAGGCCCATGTCCGCCTGGAACTTGATCGCCGAGAAGATCCAGGTGCAGACCCCGATCGCCAGGCACAGGCCGGTAAACAACACCGCCTTGCCCGTGGATTTCAGCGTCTGGTAATAGGCCTCCTGCAACGGCAAGCCCGCCCGCAGGAAGCTTTCCAGGCGACTGTAGATGTAGATGCCGTAGTCCACGCCAATCCCCACCCCCAGCGCCACCACCGGCAAGGTCGCGACCTTCACGCCGATGCCCATGAATGCCATCAGTGCGTTACCCAACACCGAAGTCAGCACCAGCGGCAGGACAATGCACAAGGTCGCGGCCCAGGAACGGAAGGTGATCATGCACATGGTTGCCACGCAGATGTACACCAGGATCAGGATGGTCAGTTCCGACTCCTTGATCACTTCGTTGGTGGCCGCCTCGATCCCGGCGTTACCGGCGGCGAGAAGGAATTCCAGGCCGTCCTTGTTGTTCTCCTTGGCGAAGTCCTGCACCGCATGTACCGCGCGGTCGAGGGTCGCGGCCTTGTGGTCGTTGAGGAACACCAGCACCGGGGCCAACGAGCAATTGTTGTTGTACAAGCCATCAGCCCGAGAAATGGAGTTGTTCAGCACATCCGGGTTGCGCGACAGGGTTTCCCATTTCAGGTTGCCCTCGTTCATGCCCTTGATCATCTGCTTGGACACGGTCACCAGGGAAATCGCCGACTGCACGCCCTCGGTGTTCTGCATCTTCCACATCAGTTCGTCGATGGGCGCCATGGCTTCATAGTGCGAACAGCCCTCGGGCGGTGTCTTGACCATCACCACCAGCACGTCGGAACTGGTGGAGTAGTTATTGATGATAAAGCGGTTGTCCTTGTTGTAGCGTGAGTCAGGACGCAGCTCCGGCGCGCCCTGGTCGAGGTCGCCGATCTTCAGGTTCTGCCCGTACCAAAGGCCACCACCCAGGGCCAGCAGGGCCAGGACGATGGACACCGGAGCCACCTTGGGGCTGGCGAAGTTCGCCAACAGGCGCCAGAACGAATGCTCGCGGGTCGCATCCTTCTTGCTGCGCTCGACCGCCCGCTTGCTGATGCCCACATAGGAGATGGCCACCGGCAGCAGGATCAGGTTGGTGAACACGATCACGCCCACGCCGATGGACGCGCCGATGGCCAGTTCGCGGATCACCCCGATATCGATGATCAGCAGGGTGATAAACCCCACGGCATCGGCGAGGATCGCAATCATCCCCGGCAGGAACAGTTGCCGGAAGGTCCGCCGGGCCGCCGTCAGGGCATTGTCGGCGTCGCTGGATTGCAAGGCGATACCGTTGATCTTCTGCACGCCATGGGAAATGCCGATGGCGAAGATCAGGAACGGCACCAGCATCGAGTAAGGGTCCAGACCGAAGCCGAACGCGTGCATCAGCCCCAGTTGCCAGACCACCGCCACCAGGGTGGTGATCAGCACCGCGACGGTGCTGCGGATGCACCGGGTGAACCAGTACAACAGCACCAGGGTGATGATGAAGGCAACGCCGAAGAACAGCACCACCATGACCAGGCCATCGATCAGGTCACCGACCTTCTTGGCGAAACCGACGATGTGCACCTTCACATTGGGGTTCTGTGCTTCGAACTTGTCGCGGATCTTCTCTTCGAGCTGGTGGGAGAATTTCTGGTAGTCGAGGGCCAGCAACTTGCCCTGGTCCTGCGGGTCCGGGTAGGACTCCAGCAGCGGGATATCGACGATGCTCGACTTGAAGTCGTTGGCCACCAGGCGGCCGACCTGGCCGGACTTGAGCACGTTGTTGCGCAGTTTTTCGAGGCTGTCGGCCGAGCCGTTATAGCTCTGCGGGATCACCTCGCCGCCGGCAAAACCTTCTTCCGTCACCTCGGTCCAGCGCACGCTGGGGCTCCACAGGGACTTGAGGCCGGAGCGATCGACACCGGGGATATAGAACACCTCGTCGTTGACCTGACGCAGGGTCTCCATGTACTCCTTCGTGAAGATATCGCCGTCCTTGGCCTCCACCGAAATCCGTACGGTGTTGCCCAGGTTGGCGAGGTCGTTGCGGTGCTCCATCATCTTTTCAATGAAAGGATGTTTGAGCGGAATCATTTTCTCGAAGCTGGTGGACGGCCGGATCAGCGTGGCCTGCCAGAACAGGAAGACACTGACCAGCAGGCAGATGACGATCACCGCCGGGCGGTTGTTGAAAATCAGGCGTTCGAGAAACGTCGCCTTGTCTTGATGATGACTTTGCTGACTGTTCATACATTCCCGCCTTTCTTGTTATTGGCCCAGCTCAGCGCCCGTGGGCGTGGTGGTGTGGGCGCCGCCCTGGCCGACGAGGATCAGGTTGCCGTTGCCGGCCGCCGTCACCGCCGACAGGGAAATCCGGTCGGGACGGTTG
The DNA here is from genome assembly GCF_013386165.1 of Pseudomonas gingeri. Taxonomy (GTDB): domain Bacteria; phylum Pseudomonadota; class Gammaproteobacteria; order Pseudomonadales; family Pseudomonadaceae; genus Aquipseudomonas; species Aquipseudomonas gingeri_C. The sequence goes on from NZ_JACAOS010000015.1 coordinate 178,706, forward strand.
AACACGCTGAAGGTCACGCCGTCATCGCTGCTGCGGATCACGCTGCCGCCGTTGCCGACAATCACCAGCGAGCCGTCGGCCAGCAAGGTCGCACCGGACAGACCGAACTCCAGGGCGCCACGGGCCGCCTTGAGTTCAACCGGCTCCCAGCTGCTGCCGAAGTCGGTGGAGCGGTAGAGATTGCCGCGCAAGCCGTAGGCCAGCAGCGTGGAGGGTTGGGCGGTGCCGATCACGCCGAACAACGAGCCCTGGTAAGGGCCGTCGACGTGTTCCCAGGTCTGGCCCCAGTCGGCGGAGCGGAACATGCTGCCCTGCTCGCCGACCACGAACAGCCCGGCGTCCTTGACCGCAGCGATGGCGTTGAGGTGGAACTGGTCGGGGTTGTCGATACGCTCGCTGACGTTTTCCCAATGCTGGCCGCCATCGGTGGTTTCCAGCAGGGCCCCGTAGGCGCCCACGGCAAAACCGCTGCTGGCGTCCTTGAACCAGATATCGAGCAACGGCGCTTCACGCTTGAGGTCCTGGAACTGGCGGGTCCAGGTGGCGCCGCCGTCAACGCTGGCGAGGATTTGTGCATCGTGGCCGACGGCCCAGCCGTGCTGGTCATCGACGAAATAGACGGCGGTGAGCATCTGCCGGGTTGGGACCCGGGCCTGGGTCCAGTGGGCGCCCTGGTCATCGGAAAAGACAATGTGCCCGCGATCGCCAACGGCCACCAGGCGCTTGCCGGCGTGGACCACATCAAGCAGCAGGCTTTTGCTCGCCTTGGAAGATTCGATGGAGTAGACCGTATCGGCGGCGGTGGACGCCGCCGCGTATGCGCTGGCCGGCAGTGTCGCCAGCCCCGACAGCGCCAGTGCCGTCACCAGCAATGCCGCACCGCGCCATGTCGGCGGACAGCCAGAACCCGTAGGCCTCACAGGCTCATTCATAGACCTTTCTCCCCATTATTATTGTCAGGTCATCCAACCTATCAGGGCGCCTTCGAGGGCATTTTCATGATTGCCGGATCGTCTGAAACCGGCAATCTAGAGCCCCTTCTAAAGCTGGAGCTATCCTATCGGGCTTTGGAATCGTCTGACAATCGACGCCACGTTATCTTTTGTTAACCCGGGGCGTTGAGGGGGAACCTGAATGATGGGGCATCAGGTGGGGTGATGAACAAAGGCCACGAATGTGGCCTTTGGCAGGAGTTTACGAAACAACACCGACCCTGTAGGAGCGAGCTTGCTCGCGATGGACGTCAACGATGACGCGTGGCGCCTGGAGAGTCGTGGTGCCCCGGCTACCATCGCGAGCAAGCTCGCTCCTACAGAGGGGCGGTGTTGGTCGTTCGAATGGGATCAGGCCAGGCTTTTGCTGACCACCTCGTACACATCCGCCGACAACTCACCGGAACCGCGAATCCGCTCCAGCTCCGCCTTCATCAGCGCCTGACGGGCGCTGTCGTATTTGCGCCAGCGGGTCAGCGGCGCCAATTGCCGCGAAGCAATCTGCGGATTCAGCGCATTGAGCTGGATCACCAGGTCCGCCAGGAAGCGGTAGCCGGAACCGTCCGCCGCATGGAAGTTGATCAGGTTCTGCCCGGCAAAGGCCCCGATCAACGCCCGCACCTTGTTCGGGTTCTTGATGGTGAACGCCGGGTGCTCCATCAACGCCTTGACCCGCTGCAGACCGCCGGGCAACACGCTGCCGGCCTGGACGCTGAACCACTGGTCCATGACCAGCGGATTGTCCTTGAAGTGCTCGGCAAAACTGGCCAGCGACAGGGCCTTCTCGGCCTCGAACGGCGAGTTCACCAGCACCGCCAGGGCGGTCAGGCGCTCAGTCATGTTGTCAGCGCTTTCAAACTGCTCCAGGGTCGCCGCGAGCACTTCAGGCTTGCCGCTGAGCATCAGGTACGACAGCGCGATGTTCTGCAGCGCGCGACGGGCGAAATGCTCGTTCTCAGCCACGTAAGGCGTGGTTTTCGACACTGCGCGATTGGCCTGGTAACGCTGCCACAAACCGTCGAACAACTGCTCGGCCAGTTGCCGGCGAACGAATTCGCGAGCGCCATGAATGGCCTCGACATCCGCCACTTCGCTGATCTCGGTGAGGTAGGCCTCGCCCGGCAGCGAGAGCATTTCGGCAACCATCGCCTGATCCAGCTGCTCGTTGGCCAGCACAGCACGCAAGGCCGTGACCAGACGCGGATCAAGCACCAGCGCTTCACCCTTCTGATGCTGGCCGATCAGTTCCTGCAACACCTGCACCGACAATTGCTGGCCGGCGTCCCAGCGGTTGAAGCCGTCGCTGTCGTGTTGCATCAGGAACATCAACTGGTCGCGGTCGTAGGGGAAGCTCAGCTTCACCGGCGCCGAGAAACCCCGCAGTAGCGATGGCAGCGGCTTGGCATCCAGACCGACGAAGGTGAAGGTCTGCTCAGCCTCAGTCACCGAAAGCACACGACTGGTAGCGCCAGGGGCCGCCTCACCCACCAGTTGCAGGGCGATTTCAGCGCCCTGGGCATCCAGCAGGCCGATCTCCACCGGAATCACGAACGGCAGTTTTTCCTGCTTGTCCGGGGTCTGCGGGCAGCTCTGGCGGAACGTCAGGCTGTAGGCCTTGGCGCTCGCATCGTAGCTTTCGCTGACGGCCAGGCGCGGCGTACCGGCCTGGCTGTACCAGCGCTTGAACTGACTGAAGTCGACGCCATTGGCATCTTCCATGGCCTTGACGAAATCGTCGCAGGTCACGGCCTGGCCGTCATGGCGCTGGAAATACAGGTCGCTGCCTTTGCGGAAGCCCTCGGCCCCCAGCAAGGTGTGGATCATGCCGACCACTTCCGAGCCCTTCTCATACACGGTCAGGGTGTAGAAGTTGGAAATCTCGATAAAGCTGTCCGGGCGCACGGCGTGGGCCATGGGGCCGGCATCTTCGGCGAACTGGTGGGTACGCAGGTAGGCCACATCCTGGATACGCTTGACGGTGCGCGAGTTCATGTCGGCCGAGAAGCCGGCATCGCGGAACACCGTGAAGCCTTCCTTGAGCGACAGCTGGAACCAGTCACGGCAGGTCACGCGGTTGCCCGACCAGTTGTGGAAATATTCGTGGGCAACGATAGCCTCGACCCGCTGGTGTGCGGCGTCAGTGGCGGTTTCGGCACGGGCCAGCACGGCGCTGGAGTTGAAGATGTTGAGGCCCTTGTTCTCCATGGCGCCCATGTTGAAGTCGTTGACCGCGACAATCATGAAGATATCCAGGTCGTACTCACGACCATAGACCTCCTCGTCCCAGCGCATGGACTTCTTCAGGCTGTTCATGGCGTGCTGGCACTTGTCGATATTTTCCGGTTCGACATAGATGCGCAGTGCCACGTCACGACCGCTCATGGTCGCGAAACTGTCTTCGACACACCACAGATCGCCCGCCACCAGGGCAAACAGGTAGGCCGGTTTCATGAACGGGTCTTCCCAGGTCGCCCAGTGCCGACCGTCGTCCTGGGGACCGTTGCCCACCGGGTTGCCGTTGGACAGCAGCACCGGATAACGATGCTGCTCGGCGATCACCGTGGTGGTGAACTTGCTCATCACGTCCGGGCGGTCGAGGTAATAGGTGATCTTGCGGAAGCCTTCGGCTTCGCACTGGGTGCAGAACATCGCGCCGGATTTATACAGGCCTTCCAGGGCGGTATTGGTTTCCGGGTGGATCTTCACGCTGGTGTCGATGCTGAAGCGCTCGCTGCCCGGATGCAGGGTCAGGTGGCTGTCGTCGATCTGGTAGTCGTTGCTCGACAGCACGCGGTCGTCGAGTTGCACCGACAGCAACTCCAGCAACTGGCCGTCCAGCACCAGCGGCGGCAGGCCCACGCCAGCGGCCGGGTTGCGGCGCATCACCAGCTGCGCATGGACCAGGGTATGGTCCTCGAACAACTCGAAGGTCAGGTGCGTCTCGTCGATCAGGTAGTCCGGTGCCTGATAGTCCTTCAGATAAATCATCTTCGGTTGTTCAGTGCGCATGAGGGCGTCCTTTTACTGATGCACGGCGAGCTGGTAGGCCGTGTATTTACGGATATTGATCACACCGGTGTCAAAGATCAGGTACTGGCCCTTGATCCCCATCAGCGTGCCTTCGGCAATCGGGTCTTTGTCCAGGTTGAAGCTGACCACCTTGGTCGGGTACTGCTCGATAGGGTAGCGAATCTCCAGCGGTTCGATATCCCGCACCGGCTGGATGGCCTGCAGGCCGAAGCGCGCCTGCAAGGCGGCGAAGCCCTCGGCACAGGATTCGAACAACTGCTCGCGCACCGCCTTGAGGTCCACCGCCGGCGCATCGCCCTTGAGCAAGGCGCGCCAGTTGGTCTTGTCGGCCACCTGGCTGCGGAACAGGTCTTCGACGAAACCGGACTGCTGGCGGGTCGCGACCCGCACAATCGGCAACGCCTGGCTGGCACCCTGGTCGAGCCAGCGGGTCGGCAACTGGGTCGCGCGGGTGATACCGACCTTGATCCCCGACGAATTGGCCAGGTAGACCACATGCTCGGTCATGCAGAACTGCTCACCCCACGACGGATCGCGGCAGGTGCCGGCGTCGTAATGGCAGCGCTCGGGACTCATGATGCAGGTGTCGCACTGGGCCAGCTTGGTCATGCACGGGTAGCAATAACCCTGACTGAAGCTGGTCTTGGTCTTGCGTCCACAATGGGTGCAATGAATCGCCCCGAGGAATTCCAGGCGCAGCTTCTGGCCGATCAACGGATTGACCGGCACCTCGCTGTCACCCAGGCGAAACGCATACTGCACATCCGCGCCATCAAGGTGCGTCGACATCTTGCTGATTGCACCGCGGCCAAGCTCGATCAATGGATGGCATCCGACTTGAACAGGATGTTCGGCACCGGCGCCGACTTCGAGGCACATTCCTGCGCGCCCATGTAGCCGGTACGCTGGTCTTCCGGGAGGTTCTGGGTTTCCCAGGCGATCATCGCCTGCAACGACAGCTCACGCTGTTCGGCGCTGAGCTTGCGCCCGTCGGACCATTTGCCGATTTCCACCGCCAGTTTCAGGCTCTCGTAGATGTCGGGGGTGATGTTTTCAATCATTTCGATAAAAGAGGACATGCGCTCTCCACGCTTGAAAAAAGTCGACTAGACGGCCAGTTTACGACGGGACCAGAGGCCGCCCAACAAACCGGTGAAACATCCGATGAGCAGTCCGCCGACATGGGCACCGTTGGCAATTTCGCCGAAGCCGATCATCGAGACCAGGCCCGACAGGCACAACAGCAACCAGACCAGCATCATCACCAGCACGCCGCGCGGCAGGCGATAAACGGGGTTCGGCGACAGCCACTGGTAGATCCAGCAATGCCCGAGCAAACCGTAGAGCACCCCGGACAGGCCGCCGAACAGGGTCGGGCCGCTGACGTAATACTGCGTGTAGTTGGACACCAGGCTGAACAGCAGCGTCAGCCCCAGCAGGTTGATGCTGCCCTGGCGCAGCTCGATGCGCCGGCCCAGCTCCCAGTACCACATGCCGTTCATGGCGATGTGCAGGATGCCGAAGTGGATCAGCATCGGCGTCACCAGGCGCCACCACTGCCCCGCGGCCAGGCCGTCGGCCAGGGGCGTGAACTGGACGTAGTTGCCGTTCGCCTGGAAGTCGAGGAAGGTGAACCAGTGCAGGGTCTGGAGATTGTCACCGAGCAGGGTCACGCCGGCGACAATCAGGCACAGCAGCAGGATCGTCGCCGTAGCCGGGCTCTGCTGGACCTGGGTGAGGAAGTTGGGCCGGGTCATGGGCACCGGCTTGTCCGGGACTTCCAGGTGGTTGTCCGGATCGCCGGCGGGGAAACGCTGATACAGGGACAACACGTCGGCACTGATCGACTCGGGCACCCACAGCACCTGCTCGCCGGACTCCTCGTTGACCCGGTGCGGCACCTGCATGCGCTCCAGCAGTTTGACGAAGCCACTCAGGTCAGTGGTCAACGGCAGGCGTAAGACAGCAGTGGCACTCATCGCAAAGCCTCGGGACGTTCGACATCGACCCAGACGAATTTCTGCGGGTCGAGGGTGGTTTCCTGGTCCAGCCGGTAAGCCGCCAGCTTGCCGTAGAGCACGGCGCTGTAATCCAGGCAGGCCAGGTTGGGACGGATCGGCGCGGGCTTGCCGCTGCGCCAGTAGTGGCCGACGAACAACATCGGTTCTTCGAGGCCATAACGCAGCAAGGCATTTTTTTCGGTCGAGGACAGCGCTTTGCTCGCCACCAACTCGGGCAAGGCATCCGGTTGGAAAACGATATCGCCGTAGGTCTGCGGGTCGTCTTCCCAGAACTTGGTGCGGAAGAACGCTCGGGTCAGGCCATCGCCGCCGGTCAGCGTCAGGCCGTCCGGCAGACGCATATCGGTACCGCGCAGCAGGCGGTCGAACGCCGTTGCAGCAAAACTGCCGGACAGCGCCGATTCCTTCAGGAACGCCTCATCGATGCGACCGTCGGGATACTGCGCCCGCAAGGGCGCGATCAAGCCGCCATCCCAACAGGCATGCACCACGCGGAAACGTCCGGCGTCAACAAACAGCGGCAGTTCGTAGAACCAGCCGAGGAAATCCTGCCAGTCCGCCGGGTGCTGTTCGAACTGGGTCAGGGTTTCCTTGAGCAAGCGGGCATGGCGTGGCGTGTGTTCGCGCACGAACTGCTTGCCGCTGCCCGCTGCCGCCGGCGTGCTCCAGCCCAGGGCGTTGAACTCGTGGTTGCCCATGATGCACAGCGCCTGCCCGGCCTCGACCATGTCATGGACGATATGCAGGGCCTCGCGGATGCGCGGACCACGGTCGATGATATCGCCGAGGAACACCGCCATGCGCGACGGATGACGCCAGATGCCCCCCAGCTTCTGGTAGCCGAGCATGTCCAGCAGATGTTCGAGGGTATGGGCGCAACCGTGCACATCCCCGATCAGATCGTAGCCACGCGCGGGATCGAGCATCAGTCGCCTCCACCACCCAGCCGACTGCCCCAGCCGAGCTTGGTGCGGCAGACTTCGTAATAGTTGTGATCCAGCGGATGAATCAGCCGCAGCTTCTGCGGTTTCTTGCTGATGGTCACCGTATCGCCGGGGGCACAGGTGAAATGATTCTGCCCGTCACAGGAAACCTGCGGGTAGATCTGCATGTCCTTGGACACCACGATTTTCAACTCGCTGTTGCCGTCGACCACAATGGGGCGGCTGGACAAGGTATGGGGGTACATCGGCACAATCACAATGGCATCGAGCTTGGGATGCATGATCGGGCCGCCGGCGGACAGCGCGTAGGCGGTGGAACCGGTGGGTGTGGCGACGATCAGGCCGTCGGCCTTCTGGCTGCAAACGAACTGGCCGTCGATATACAGCTCGAATTCGATCATCCGCGTCGACTTGCCGGGGTGCAGCACCACGTCGTTGAGCGCATCGCCCTGGCCGATGGCTTCGGCGTGGCGACGCACTTCGGCTTGCAGCAGGAAGCGGTTTTCCACCAGGTAGTGACCGTCGAGGACCTTGGCCACCTCGACTTCGAGGTCATCCGGGCGGATATCGGTGAGAAAGCCCAGGTTGCCGCGGTTGATCCCCAGCACCGGGATATTGTGCCGGGCCAGCGCACGGGCGGCGCCGAGCAGGCTGCCGTCGCCGCCGACGACGATGACCATGTCGCAGACTTCGCCGAGCATCTTGCGCGACGAAGTTTGCAGGCCGTGGCCCGGCAGGACCTCGGCGATGGTGTCCTCGAGGATGACGTGCAGGTGCCGCGCCAGGAGGAATTTCTTCAGCCGGCGAACGGTATCCAGCACCTGCGAACTGCCCAGGCGGCCAATGATGCCGATATTGCGAAATTGCTCCATGGGGCTCCTGCGGGGTCTGGGACGGGCAAAGGGGAGATTATGGGCGAAAGCCGGCCCGAGACAAAACCCTTTCAGCTATGCTCGCAGGATGATCCTCTTCCCCGACTTGCTCAACCTGCCCCGACAGTTGCGCCATCCCGAGGTGCGCGACCTGGCCTGGGTCATCCTGGCGCCGCCGATGCTGGAAGACACCCCGTGGCCGCAACGCCACCCGTTGGCTGGCAGCGACTGGGTAGTGGCGCCGGACCTGTTGGAGCAGTGGCTGCACGGGCTGGATCGCGATCCCGGCGAGCTACAGGCCTGGCTGGTACGCGGGGCGACCCGGCGACTGGGGCTGTATTACGAGCGGTTGTGGCAGTTCGCGGTGCAACAGGCGCCGGGGATCGAGTTGATCGGCGCCAACCTGCCGATCCGGCGCGAGGGCCATACCCTGGGTGAATTGGACTTGCTGTTGCGTGATCGCGATGGCGTGCATCACCTGGAATTGGCGATCAAGCTGTACCTGGGCCCGCAGCAAGGCGGCGGCCAAGACCCGGCGCGCTGGCTCGGTCCGGGTTGTCATGATCGACTGGACCGCAAGCTGGCCCATCTGAGCGAGCACCAGTTGCCGATTTCCGCCCGCCCGGAGAGCCGCGAGGCCCTGGCGACACTGGGTATTCATCAGTTCAGCGCGCAGTTGTGGCTGGGGGGTTATCTGTTGTATCCCTGGCCTGGGACGGCGCGCCCGCCGCGGGGCGCGCACCCGCAGCATCTGCGCGGGCACTGGCTGCATCAGCGTGATTGGTCGGATTTTATCAAACGCAGCCCGCCGGGCCGCTGGCAACCCCTGCCCCGCCACGCCTGGCTGGCGCCGGCACACTATGCCGAAGCGGATGCCTGGTCACGGGAGCATCTGGCCCAGTGGCTGGAAGAACTGGACCCGCATGCCCCGGCGCAGTTGCTGGTGCGTCTGACCGAGAATCCACAGGGCAATTGGGAAGAAGCCGAACGGCTGTTCCTGGTGGCCGACCTCTGGCCGAATGTGCCCGATCCCCGCTGACTCTCGCCGAAATCTGCGCTCACCCCGTCCCCCCTGTAGGAGCGAGCTTGCTCGCGATGAGGCCTTTGAGGCTTGCATCGCTCTTGCGACCGCCATCGCGAGCAAGCTCGCTCCTACAGGGGGCAGGCTGCTCGCAGGTGAATATAAAGGGAACCGCGCGCTATTTCAGCACGACCTACAACTGACCGATCCGCTGCAAGTGGGCCACGTCGATTTGCGCAGACGACAACGCCAACAACGCCCGGCAACGCCGCTCGATTTGCACCACCGTCGCCCTGAACGCCGCCATCACCGCCGCTTCATCGCCATCCACATGGGAAGGATCTTCCAAGCCCCAGTGCGCCTTGAGCGCCGGACCGAAATACACCGGGCACGGCTCCCCCGCCGCCTGGTCGCACACCGTGATCACGATATCCGGCACCTCATCGGCAAACGCCTCAGAACCCTTGCTGGCGAGACCCTCGGTGGCAATCCCCAACTGCTCAAGTGTCTTCAGGCTCAGCGGATGCACCTGGCCGGACGGAAAGCTGCCGGCACTCACCGCCCGCCAGCCGGCAGGCGCCAGGTGGTTGAACACCGCTTCGGACAGGATGCTCCGGCAACTGTTGGCCGTGCACATGAACAGCACTTTCATCATCCCACTCCTCGTCAGACCAGCGACAAACGCAACGCCAGGGCTGCCAGGGTCACCAGCAGCACGGGCAGGGTCAGGACGATCCCGACCTTGAAGTAGTAACCCCAGCCGATACGGATGTCCTTGCGTTCCAGCACATGCAGCCAGAGCAAGGTGGCCAGGCTGCCGATGGGGGTGATTTTCGGGCCCAGGTCGCTGCCGATCACGTTGGCGTAGATCATCGCCTCCTTGACCACCCCGCTGGCCTGGCTGGCATCGATGGACAAGGCACCGATCAGCACCGTCGGCAGGTTGTTCATGATCGAGGACAGGAACGCACTCAGCAATCCGGTGCCCATGGCCGCACCCCAGATCCCATAGCCGGCGAAGTGGTCCAGCCAACTGGCCAGGTAAGTGGTCAGCCCGGCATTGCGCAGGCCGTAGACCACCAGGTACATGCCCAGGGAGAAAATCACGATCTGCCAGGGCGCCTCTTTCAACACCTTGCGGGTCGAGATCTTGTGACCACGGGCGGCGATCCCCAGCAACAAGGCGGCACACACCGCCGAAATCGCACTGATGGGAATCCCCAGGGGTTCCAGGGCAAAGCAGCCCACCAGCAGGATCACCAATACCCACCAGCCGGCGATAAAGGTCGCTTTGTCATGGATCGCGCTGGCGGGCAGTTCCAACTGCTGCGGATCGTAGTCACGGGGAATGTCCCGGCGGAAGAACCACAACAACACCAGCAAGGTCGCCGCCACGCTGACCAGGTTCACCGGGACCATCACCGAGGCGTAGGCATTGAAGCCGATCCTGAAATAGTCCGCCGAGACGATGTTCACCAGGTTCGACACCACCAGCGGCAGGCTCGCGGTGTCGGCGATAAAACCGGCGGCCATGACGAACGCCAGGGTCGCCGCCTTGGAAAAGCGCAGGGCCAGGAGCATCGCAATAACAATCGGCGTGAGGATCAGCGCCGCGCCATCATTGGCGAACAACGCCGACACCAGCGCCCCCAGCAGCACGAAGGCGGCGAACAGCTTGCGTCCGCTGCCCTGCCCCCAGCGCGCCACGTGCAGCGCCGACCAGGCAAAGAAGCCGGCCTCGTCCAGCAACAAACTGATGATGATCAGGGCGATAAAGGTGCCGGTGGCATTCCAGATGATCTGCCAGACCAGCGGGATGTCAGCCAGATGAACCACACCGCAGAGCAAGGCCAGCAATGCCCCGATGCAGGCGCTCCAGCCGACGCCCAGGCCCTTGGGCTGCCAGATCACCAGGGTAATGGTCAGCAGGAAAATCAATACGGCAATCAGCATGCACAACAACCTTGTCAGGTTAGCAAGAAGGGCGGTTCACAGGCTCAGCAGCAACGCACCGGGCGATCGTCCATGGCCTGCAGGCGCTGGATATCCGCAGCCAGCCAGTGCTCGCTGGCCTGCAGGGTGCCCTGCAGCAACGCCGAGACCCACTGCGGCAGTTCGGGATGCAGGCGATAAAACACCCACTGTCCCTGACGCCGATCAGCCAGCAATCCGCCCTGGCGCAGTTGCGCCAGGTGCCGGGAAATTTTCGGCTGACTCAGTTCCAGGGCAGCCGTCAGCTCGCACACGCAGAGTTCACCTTCATGGGCCGCCAGCAATACGATCCGGCTACGGGTTTCGTCAGCCAGGCACTTGAAGAGTTCCACGGGGGAGGCAAAACAGGACATCACAAGCGCGCCTATATATATGGTTTTTCGAATATATGAAAATCCATATATAAAAGCAAATCCCAGTTGCGGGGAATACAGGCCCTTGCCCTGAGCGGCCTTGGGCAAAATGCTGCTAAACCTATTAAAGTGTAGGGACTCCGTCGCTCAAGAACGGAGGTTCCAGCCCTGATGATCCGAGGAACACCGTATGCCCTGGAAAAATACCGACAGCCGCTACAGCAGCCTGTCGATTACCTTGCACTGGTTGATGCTGGTGCTGCTGGCGGTGGTCTACGCCTGCATCGAACTGCGCGGCTATTTCCCCAAGGGCAGTGGCGGCCGGACACTGATCGTCGAGGCGCACTACATGTTCGGCCTGACCGTGTTCGTGCTGGTCTGGCTGCGTTTGCTGGCACGCGCCATTGGCGTGGCGCCGAAGATCGTCCCCGCACCGCCGGTCTGGCAGATGCTGATTTCGAAGCTGATGCACTGGGCGCTGTACCTGTTCATGATCGTTACGCCAGTCCTGGGATGGTTGGTTGTCAGTGCCCAGGGACATTCGGTGCTGTTCTATGGTTTCGAACTGCCGGCGCTCACAGGCGAGAACCTGGGCTTTGCCAAAGAGATCAAGGGCTGGCATGAACTGCTGGCCAACACCGGTTACTGGCTGATCGGCCTGCACGCCCTGGCCGGGTTGTTTCATCACTACTTTGTCCGGGATAACACCCTGCTGCGCATAATGCCCAAGCGTAAAGGCTGAGCCGAAGCATTTTATCGGATGAACCCCCGGCGGCCCTGCAAACCCCCGGTGTGTACGAAGACCAGCCGGGTGCCCGGTGCGAAGCGTCCGGCAGTCACCGCTTCCTGAAGCGCCAACAAAGCCTTGCCGGTATACAGCGGCTCCAGCGGCACAGCACTCTGTTGCTCGCTTTGCGCGATAAACGCCTGCAATGCCGGATCGACCTTGGCAAAACCGCCACGGCAGGCGTCAATCAGTTCAAACGTCGAGCCCGGTGCTCCACCCTCCTCCAGAATCGCCGCGACCAACGGCGCCACGCCATGGTCGGCCGGCACCGCCAGGGCGCCGTACACCGGTCGACGCCCAGCCTCGGCCAACGCCAGCCCGGCCAGGGTGGTACCGGTTCCGGCAGCCAGCCACCAGCCGTGATAGTCGTTCCAGCCGAGTGTCGACAATTGCTCCTGTACCCGCTCAAGCAAGACCCCACAGCCGCGGGCGCCCATCAAGCCACCGCCGCCCTCTGGCACACCGTGCAGGTGTGGATAGCGCTGGCGCCACGGCGCCCAGAAGCCTGGCGCATGCCGCGCCCGATAACCGCCATAACCGAGCCAATGCAGTTCCATGCCGAAGGCCTGGAGGTCGATGACGGTGGGAGTTTGGAGAGGATTTCCGCGCAGCAGGCCAACGGTGGGGAAGCCGAAACGCTTGCCCGCCGCCGCCAGGGCGTGAAGATGATTGGAGTGCGCGCCGCCGAGACTGATCAAGCCTTCGGCGCCCGCTTGTCGGGCGGCGTCCAGATGCGGGGTAAGCTTGAACCACTTGTTGCCGCTGATCAGCGGATCGATCAGATCGAGGCGCAGCACAGCCACCTCGACCCCGGCCTGAGTCAACCAGTCCAGATGCAGGGGTTCGAGGGGCGCGTGAGGCTGCCAGTCGACAGGGGCCAGCATTACAAAGAGGTCCGGGTGGAGGGATTCCGGCAGTTTAACAGCTAGAACCCCGTGGCATTTCCCTTGTTCTTGCCCGCTAACGCTCAACGACACCTGTGGGAGCTGGCTTGCCAGCGATGAGGCCAGCAAGACTTGCATCGACTATCAAGTCGCCATCGCCAGCAAGCCGGCTCCTACAAGTCCGCGCATCAGCACAAAATATCATTGCCCCCAAAAGGCCGCGCCCCACCGTGACTGACGGCTACAACTCAGCCGCCAACCGCGAACCCTGGTTGATCGCCCGCTTGGCATCCAGCTCCGCCGCCACGTCCGCGCCACCGATCAGGTGCACGTTCTGCCCGGCCGCGAGCAACCCGTCCTGCAACTCGCGCAACGGGTCCTGCCCGGCACAGATCACCACGTTATCCACCGCCAGCACCTGCGGCTCGCCACCGCCGATGCTGATATGCAGGCCCGCCTCGTCGATCTTCAGGTACTCGACGCTGTTGAGCATCTGCACCCGCTTGTTCTTCAACCCGGTCCGGTGAATCCAGCCAGTGGTCTTGCCCAGGCCGTCACCGACCTTGGAAGCCTTGCGCTGCAACAGGAACACGTCACGGGCCGGCGCATGGGGCTCAGCCTTGATCCCGGCCACACCGCCGCGCGCCTCGAGATGGCTGTCGATGCCCCATTCCTTCCAGAACGCCGCGCGATCCTGACTGGTGGCCACGCCTTCATGCACCAGGAACTCCGACACATCGAAGCCGATACCGCCAGCGCCGATCACCGCCACTGTGTGGCCCACCGGCTTACGCTCCAGCAGCACATCCAGATAGCTCAGGACCTTGGGGCTGTCGATGCCGGGAATCGCCGGCAAGCGTGGTGCAATGCCGGTGGCGAGGATGATCTCGTCATAACCGCCGGCCACCAGTTGCGCCACATCCACCCGCGTATCGAGGCAGACCTCGACATGGGTGGTCTGCAGCTTACGCTTGAAGTAACGCAGGGTTTCGAAGAACTCTTCCTTGCCCGGCACACGCTTGGCGACATTGAACTGACCACCGATCTCACTGGCCGAATCGAACAGCGTCACCTGGTGCCCACGCTCGGCCGCCACGGTCGCCGCCGACAAACCGGCAGGCCCGGCGCCGACCACAGCGATTTTCTTCACCTGGGTGACCGGCAGGTAATTCAGTTCGGTCTCGTGGCACGCCCGCGGATTCACCAGGCACGAGGTCAGCTTGCCGCCAAAGGTATGGTCCAGGCAGGCCTGGTTGCAGCCGATGCAGGTATTGATCTCGTCGGCACGCCCCTGCGCGGCCTTGTTGACGAACTCCGAGTCGGCCAGGAACGGCCGCGCCATGGAAACCATGTCGGCATCGCCCTCGGCGAGGATCTGCTCGGCCACTTCCGGGGTGTTGATCCGGTTGGTGGTGATCAGTGGAATCCCCACCGAACCGCGCAACTTGGCGGTGACCTTGCTGAACGCGGCGCGCGGCACCTTGGTGGCGATGGTCGGAATCCGCGCTTCGTGCCAGCCGATGCCGGTATTGATGATGGTCGCACCGGCCTGCTCGATGGCCTTGGCCAACTGGACGATTTCTTCCCAAGTGCTGCCACCTTCCACCAGGTCGAGCATCGACAGGCGGAAGATGATGATGAACTCCGCGCCCACCGCTTCACGCACCCGACGCACGATCTCCACCGGCAGGCGCATGCGGTTCTCGTAGCTGCCGCCCCAGCGGTCGGTGCGGTGGTTGGTGTGGGCCGCGAGGAACTGGTTGATGAAGTAACCTTCCGAACCCATGATTTCGACGCCGTCGTACTCGGCATTCTGAGCCAGGGTCGAACAGGTCACGAAATCGGCGATCTGCTTCTCGATCCCTTCCTCATCCAGCTCCCGAGGCTTGAACGGGTTGATCGGGGCCTGGATCGCACTCGGCGCGACTTGTTTCGGGCTGTAGGCATAACGCCCGGCATGGAGGATCTGCAGGCAGATCTTGCCGCCAGCTTCATGCACCGCGTGGGTGACGATGCGATGCTGGTCGGCTTCGGCCTGGGTGGTCAGCCGGGCCGCGCCGGAATACACGCCACCCTCTTCGTTCGGCGCGATACCGCCGGTCACCATCAGGCCGACACCACCCCGGGCGCGTTCGGCGAAATAGGCCGCCATACGCTCGAAACCACCGGGCTTTTCCTCAAGGCCGGTGTGCATCGAGCCCATCAGGGTACGGTTACGCAACGTGGTGAAACCCAGGTCGAGCGGGGCCAGCAGGTGCGGGTATTGGGCGGCGGTCATAGAAACTCCACAACGGGCAAGATCACGGAATGCGGGAAGCTCTTCGGCCCCCGTCAGTTGTATGACTGGCACATTAAAGAGGCCCAGGCCCAGGCTCAATGACCGAAACTGACAACTTATTGATCCAAATGTGCAGTGCCCCTTGGCAAGGACGCCCGCGGGCCCTACCCTAGTCGACGACTCCCGCACACGGTCGTTCGTCATTCGCTCCCATGCGCAAACTTCTTCTCTTCTTCCTGCTGGTCCTGCTGGTCGCCGTCGCCACCGGCTACGGGGTATGGACACACCAGCGCAGCAGCGGCCACTACCTCTCCGACCTGCGTATCCGCCTGGTCGTGAACCAGGGTGTGGCCGCTGACCACGGCAACCTGCTGGGCCTGCAACCAGAACTGTTTCCCAACGACTACCAGAACCCGGCACGCCTGCACCGCAAGCTTGCGGCCTATCTACAGCAGGCCCGCAGCCTGGGACTGCTGAACGAAAAAACCATCGTCGTGCTGCCCGAACACATCGGCACCTGGTTGCTGCTGCGCGGTGAAAAAGACGATCTCTACCAGGCCTCCGACCAGAAAGAGGCGATGAACTGGCTGATGCTCGGCAACCCGCTGAAGCTGCTCGGCGCGCTGTTCAATGCCAAGGGCCGCAGCGTCCTCGAAGACGCCCGCCTGCGCATGAAGGCCAGGACCATGGCCCAGGATTACCAGGCGGTATTCGGCGGCCTGGCGAAAGAGTTCGCCGTCACCCTGGTGGCTGGCTCCATCGTCCTGCCGGACCCCAGCGTCGAGCAAGGCACCTTGAAAATCGGCAAGGGCGCGTTGTACAACGTCAGCCTGGTCTTCGCCGCCGACGGGCGCCCTCTCGGCCAGCCGCAACGCAAGCTCTACCCGACCTTCGACGAACGCGGCTATATCCAGGGTGGTGGACGCCAGGAATTGAACGCCGTGCAGACCCCGGCCGGGCGCCTGGGTGTGCTGATCGGCAGCGACAGTTGGTACCCGGACAACTACCGTCGCCTGGATGAGCTCGGCGTGTCCTTGATTGCGGTGTCCGCCTCGCTGCCCGGCAAAAACAGTTGGGAGCAACCCTGGCGCGGTTTCAAGAACGCGGCCACGCCAGCGGAAATCAGCCTCAGGCCCGGCGAACTCGGCGAAGGCCAAGCCTGGCACCGCCTGACCTTAATCGGCCGCCCCCCCGCCAGCCAGTCCACGGCGGGCATGACCGTGTTCCTGCGGGGCCAGTTCTGGAACCAGCGTTATTCGGGGCAGAGCTTTATCAGCCAGGACGGGCGCGCCATCGACGGGCAGGACGGCAGTGATCGCGGCGCCCGCCTGCTGAACCTGTGGCTGCCATGAAGCCGGTATCGATGCGCCTCGGCGACCTGTCCGTGAGCTTTGTCCACAGCCTCGCCGATGCGCTGCGCAGTCACGGCCAGGACCCCGAGGTGCTGCTGACGCAATATGGGCTGGACCCGGCGCGCCTGGCCGAACCCGGCGCCCGCCTGTCGATTCCGCGCTATATGCGCCTGGGACACGCCGCGATCCAGCTGACCGGCGACCCGGCGCTGGGTTTGCGCATGGGCCACTTCAGCCGGCTCAGCCAGGCCGGCCTCGCCGGGGTCACCGCCGCCCAGGCGCCGACGGTACGCGAAGCGGCACGAACCCTGACCCGCTTCGAGGCCCTCTACGGCTCCAACTATCGCGGGCAGTCGAGCTTCCACGAAGACGCCGACGGCGCGTGGCTGCGTTTCTACTCCATCAGTCCGTACAACGCCTACAACCGCTTCGTGGTGGACTCGATCATCGCCGGCTGGCTGCAACAACTCGCCAGCGTCAGCGGCGAAACGCTGCACGCCGAACGCATCGACATCGAATTCGCCGAACCGGACTATGCCGCGGCCTACAAAGGCTTGGGCGATTGCCAGGTGCACTTTGCCGCCGAACACAATCAACTGCGCCTGGGCCACGCCAGCCTCGGTCTGCGCAACCCGCACCATTGCCCGGGAACCTGGCGGCATCTGCTGCAACTGTGCGAACGGGAACTGGAACAACTGACGCGCACCCGCAGTCTGCGTGAACGTATCACTCAGTTGCTGGGTCCTTTGCTCAATGGCGGCCGGGAACCCGACCTGGAAGAAGTGGCGGCACGCCTGAAGCTGCCGACCTGGACACTGCGTCGCAAACTGGCCGAGGAAGGCACGCAATTTCGCGCCATTCTCAATGACACTCGCCGTGACCTGGCGATGACCTACATTCGCGACACCGAGCTGGCCTTCGGCGAGATCGCCTACCTGCTCGGGTTTGCCTCAGCCGAGGCCTTTCAACGGGCTTTCAAACGCTGGAACGGCCAGACACCCGGCGAGTTCCGCCGCAGTCAGCGGCATTCGGCCTGAGCCGAAAAACGACCGCTTACAGCTCGGTCGCGTCTTCAGCCGGCTCAACCGGGTCCAACTCAAAAGCCCGGTACTCCAACAGTTCTTCTTGATAGTCATCCATCGTCAAACTCCTTTTTCCGTTCGAGGGTAAACCACTGTCTTGCTGACCACTCCTTTGGGAGGGGCTGAATCCAGCATAGGGGTCCCATGTGAAGGAAAAATGAAGCACCCCGTCTGCCCAGGCACCTGAAATAAGCGCCTGAAATAAAAAACTAGCAGAACGGTCAGAATTTACCCACTTTTATTTTGCAGCCAACGTCCCCGATCGCAAGGTCACGGGCTCGAGGTCGACAAACCCGATCCCGTCACCTGGTCTCGGGTTTACTGAGCCGGAGTGACTGGAGCGGCTGGAGTCGCCGGCTCGCTGGTCGCAGGCGCCGGGGCAGGCGTCGGCTCAGCTGGGGTTACCGGGGCGGCCGGGGCTGCGGGAGCCTTCTCCAACGGTGTGACCGGAGCGGCTTCAGCTGGCGCGGCGACCGGTACGGACGTGGCAGGAGCCGCCGGCGTGGCAGGGACCACAGGAACGCTATGCACTGGCTCCGCAGCCTTCGGTGCTGGCGCCGGTTCCACTGGTTTGACGTCCACCGGCTTGACTTCTGCCGCCTTGGTTTCTACTGCCTTGGTTTCTGCAGCCTTGTCGGCCTGGGCCTTGGCCGGCGTCACCTCGGGCATCCCGAGTTCAGCCTTGGGTTTGTCGTCGGTATGTTTTTCTTTTTTCACTTCCGGTGGCAGGAACAGTTCCACCAGGGTGAAGAAGCGGTCATAGAAGGTCGCCGAAGACACGGTCTCGCTGGCAACCTTGACCATCGAGTCATCCGTCGAGCCGATCGGCATCGACACCGAACCCAGCACACCCACGCCCAGGCTGGCGGAGTTGTTGACCTTCTTCAGGGCATAACGGTCCTGCAGGGCGTTGGCGAACATGGTCGAACGATGATTGGCCGTGCCATCCGCCGCACAGACCACGCTGAAGCTGATCTGCATATGGGTATCGCCGGTCTGCTGGAAGCTCTTGTTGCCGCTGATCAGCTTCGGGTCGCTGCTGGTGATGATGTAACCCTGGCTGAGCAAGGCACGCCGGGCCGCTTCACAGGACGCCGCGTCGCTCACGCCGTAGTTGCGTGAAAAGGTTCCGGCGTCGTCGAAATTCTCCCGTTCGTAAACGGCGGTCTTGGTGGTCGACGAGCAGCCCGCGGCGCCCGCCAACATCAGTGCCAAGGCAACGGCACGCAAGTGGAATGATGTCGACATTGAAAATCCTGAGGGAAAACGGTCCGGGGCGTATTGTGCATCAGTTCGACATCGCTGAGCGCACACTGAACAGGTTGTGACAGCGATTTTTCAGGAAAATGCGTCTCAGCGCCCCTCCATCTGATAACGCACCTTGTACAACTCGTTATCGCCACGCAGGCCCAACTTGCGAAAGGCCGCCTGCTTCTGGGTACTGATGGTCTTGATACTGCGGGAGAACTTGCGCGCGATGTGGGTCACCGACAAGCCGTCCAGGCAACAGCGCAGCACCTCGTGCTCACGCACCGTCAATTCGGAGGTCCGGGCCAGCACGTCGAGACTGGCGACCTCGGACTCCGAGGCTGGCGTGGCGATATCCAGCCGCGACACTTCATGGACCTGCAACGCCTCGACCATGTCCGGGTGCAGGTAGACCTTGCCGGCCGCCACCTGACGAATAGCCAGGACGAACTCGCCGGAATTCAGCTCCTTGCCGATAAAGCCGCTGGCCCCGCAACGCAGCGCCAACGCCACCGTCGCCGGCACATACAGGGACGAGATGATCAGCAGCCGCAGCTTCGGAAAGCGGATTTTCAAGGTGCGAATCAGGTTCAGGCCGTCGACCTCGCCCGAGCGCAACGAGTAGTCCATCACCACCAGGTCGACGTCCTGCTCGCGCAAGGCCGCCATCAGCGCCGAGCCGCGGGTGAAGCTGCCCAGCAACAGAAGATCGGTCTCGGCCTGGATCTTGATCTCCATGCCACACAGGACCAGGCTGTGGTCGTCCAGAATCATGAGGCGGGTAGGCTTTTTCTCGAGCATGAACTCTCCTGCACTGCTGCCAATGAAAAACTGACTCGGCAGTGGTCAGGTCCGACCGACGCGAAATCGTTGTGCGGACCGCCACCCCTTCACAATGGCATCCTGCCCAACCGATATATCCCCTGATCCGCAAGGCCCCTCTCCCTGCGCCAGATCTACGCCTGACAGCCGCGCCGCACTGGCGACCGGCTCCTCTGGCGTGGGCTATGGGTGGCCATGCTAAACAGTCGTCGGCGCATCCGACATAGGACATTTCCACGAGCCCACTGCGAAAACGACCTTCCTCTTGCGGGACAGGCCAGATACCTACAGCAGCTACGTCGTGGGGCATCGGAAATCGCTGAGCATCTTGCGGCCGAAGGGATGGTCAAGGCTGGCGCTGCGCAATTGCAGCACCACCTCAACGTCCTCGAAGCCCAGGGTCAACCAGTAGCCCTCACCGCTGGGCGCCGGCACCAGGCGCCCTTGCTCCATAAAACGAAACCAGGCCCAGGGCCCTTCGGCCGAGCGCACCAGGCTGCGGCCGTCGATCAGCGTGACCACCATCTTCAACTGGCTGCCCAGGGCCCGGGTCGGCCAGGTGAACAGACTCGGGTGGATCGGACCATGGGCATAGTTGAGCTGCAACTCGTCCAGGGTCAGGCGCAGCTGAGCGATGTTTTCATCCATGGACACAGGGCTGAGCTCGAAATCGACCCGTGCGACGTCGGACGCAGCCGGGAAAAACGCCCGGCGAATCTGCTCCGCGCGCCGGAACTGTGCCGCCACCGGGCCCTGCAGTAGCGTGACATCCGGATGACGCTGTTGAAAATCCTGCAACAGCCCGGTCGGTGCAAACAGGCGGTTGAAGTCGGCCAGCGATAGCTGCTCCCGGGCCAGTGGATCGAAGGGGTAACGCTGGGCGAGCAGGCGTGAACATTCGGGGCCCAGTTGCAGGTTCAGGCTGGCGCCGACCGTCGCCAGCGTCTTCTGGTGCAGGTGCTGCCGGCCAACGCTAACGATATCGGCGAACAGCGGTTGCAGCATCGGCGGCAGGCTGTCGATCTGCCGCTGCAACAGTTCCAGGCCATCCACCGGCGGGTTCGGCAACCCCATCGCCAAGGCCTGCTCCCGGGCCCGGAGGTAAACCGCCGCCTGGGCCAGGGCTTCGCGTAATGCCTCAAGCGGGGCGGCGCTGCCTTCGCTCAACTGTTGCAACGCCGCAAAGTGCCGGTTGACCGGGTGCGCCTCGGCGGTAGGTGGGTCGGGGAGTGCCTTGGCCAGATCGGAGGAGAAACCGGAGGTCAGCGACGACACTTGCTGACGCGCCCTGTCGATCAGACGCGGGGGAACCTGGGGGATCTCCAGACGGGTTTCACGCCCCGCCGCACGCAGCAAACTGAACAGCGCCGAGTCGGCCCGCGACAGCCGCTCGAGCCTGAGGGCCAGGGACTCAGTCGGATCCAGACCGACCAGTTGCAGGTCGGCGAAGAAGTGTTCCCAGTGCCGGATATAGTCCTGTGCATAAAGCGCGGACACTTCGCTGTACAAGGTCGGCGCGTCCAATCGCAGCCCCGCGCCCATGACCCAGTCTTCATCCTTGAGCGCCTCGGCTATCAGCAACGGCAGACGGGCCCGTAGCTGTGCATAACCCTTGGGGCTGAAGCGGGCAGGCACACCTCGGTTCAAGGGCTCGCCACTGCGTCGGGAAAGACTCAGCAGCCCCTCGCTGCCGCTGACCGCGACAACGCTGAAATCCCCGTCGTCAGCGCTTGCCAACAAGGTGCTCAACCGCTCATACAGACGCTGCTGTTGCGGCTCGCGGCGCAGTTGTCGACGCACCTGCTCGACCCAACGCAGATCAACGCTCAGCACCGGCCCCTTCGCCAATAGCGGTATCAGCGCCTGGACATGAGCCTGCAATGACTCGCGTTGCTCCGGGACCAGCGACTGACCGAGATCGCCCTGCACCTGGGCTGACAACCACTCTTCAACGGCAGCCGATTCGAACCGGCCCTGACCGCCCAACATCAGGTAAAACCGCAAGCGTTCCTGGCGCTGGCGGTGGGGCTCATTCGGCGGTGAATGCTGCAGGTTTTGCACAACGCTGGGCAGCAATTCATCGAGCAACGCCCGTTGGTAAAGGCTGCGGGTCTGGCTCAGCAAGCGGCGATACTCGCTCAGCCAGGAACCGGGCAACCACCCACCGTCCGAGGGCGGATAGGCCAGGTTACGCAACCGCGCCAGGCGTTCGAGCAGGGCCGTCGTCACACGCGTCCCGGCGGCGCTGGCCGGCATCTGTGCGAGCAATACCTGTTGCTCGGCCAGCCAGTGCAACTGTCGGGTCTGCTGCCAGTAACTGTTGCCGAGCAATGTTGCCGACAGAACCACCAAGGCAGCGGCGCCGAGTGCAAGCAACCAACGGCCCCCACCCGGTGGCAAAAATCCCGGCCAGCATGTGTGGCGCCGACTCTGTTGCAGGCAGCGGACCAAGCGCTGGCTGGGGCCCCGAGTTCCCGGTTCGACCTGCAAGTGGCCGCTGCAACGCAACGCTTGCAGATGAACCTGCGAAACCCGCGGCTGCTCGAAAAACGCTGTCTGCAAATAGGGCTGCAAGACCTCGGCAAACTGTCGCCACAAGCGCGGGAAACCGTAGAGTTGAACCCGTGCCGAGGTCTGCACTGCCTTCTGCAGGCGCTCGGGGAGTCCGTCTTGCACTGTCGCAAAGCGACTGACAAGACGCTCGGCCAGCCGCGCCAGGTTATGCCGGTTGCGCCCACGGACAAAGGCCAGCACCAGATCTCGCGCCTCGACTGGTAAGGCCAGCAACGAGGGTTCGAATCCCGGCAAGCGATCACAGTGGGTGACGATGACCTGCACCGGCAAGCCCTGGCCGAACTCGGCGGCCAGCTCTTCCAGGCGTGCCCGCAGGATCAGGGCCTGGGCATCACGAGCAGGCGGAGCCAGGCGCAGCAGATGCACCGCATTGAGCACCAGCACCGCCCCCGCAACACCCAAGCCGTGACGGCGCGAGCGTTTCAGTTCATCGAGCAGACAACGCCACAACCCGATGCAGTCTCGGTCTGCTTGGGTCAGCAAGGCGGCGCTCACGGCCATGACGGAAAAAGCGCCGAGACGCCCCAGGTGCAAATCATCCTGCGGCGACTCGCCGTCCGCGCGCGCGCGACGGCCTTTCTCCCCCATCAGGCTGCGCTTGCCGGCGCCGGTCGCCCCCAACAGCAGGAACACCGGGCCGCTGGCATTGGCCTGGCTTTCCAGACGCCAGCGCTCCAGCCGCTCGCGCAAGCGCCGTTCCCGGGCACAAGGCGGGTTCAGCCCCTGCAACGCCAACTGCGCCGCCTCGACGCCGAGCAACTCTCGCCGTTTGCGCCGCCGCCGGGCCCACCCGAAAAAAACCAGCCCCGCCAGGTACAAGGGTCCCAGCAACAGCCACTGCTGCCAGTCATGCGCCAGCGGCGCAATATCGTCGATGGACAGACGCGGACCCTGCTGGCGGACCAGCAAGGTCAACAGATAAAGTCCAACCATCAGCGGCAGCGCCCGCAGCAGGTTTTTCAGCAATCTCAGGAACATGGCGGCAGTCATCCGGCGAGGGCAAATAGGTGAAGTGCCCACGGCAGGGCGATGGCGGTCACAGCGGTTCGAGCACAATCTCTACCCGACGATTGCGCGCCCGGTTGTCCGCGCTGTCATTCGGCACCCGTGGCTCACTGGCGCCACGCCCCAGGACCTGGACACGCCCGAGATCGGCCGCCTCGCCGAACATCTCGAACAACACCGCACGGGCGCGCCGCAGCGAGAGCTGCTGGTTGGAAACCAAACCCTTGCCAACGGGGGTGGCGTCACTGTGTCCGATGATCCGGATAGCCCCCGGCCAATCCGCCAGCACCGTGGCGATACGCTGCAAGGTCGCTCGACTCTCTGGAGCGATCACGCTGCCACCCGGGGTAAACAACTGCGTGGTGCCGAGCAACAGTCGCACGGCACCCGCCTCATCGTGCAACGTCAAGCGGCCGGCCTGGATATCCTCGGCCAGACGCTCAGCCAGCGTAGGCAAGGTCGCCGGCACGGAAGGGAGTGCTAGCTCGGCTGACGACAGCCGCGACAATTCAAGCCACTGCTGGCTGGAACGCATCTGCAGGTCGTATGCACCCGCAACCGCGAGGCCAATCAGCAACACCAGCAGGCCGCCCAAGGTCCAGCGCAGCGCATGCCGTGGCCACCTGCCCGGCAGCGCGGTTTTCAGCGACGGACGTGGATAACGCTCGCGGTGCAGGCGCAGGGTTTCGTAGAGCTGGGCACGTTTGAGGGCCAGGATCGAACGGCCTTCGCGCTGGATTCGATAACGCCCCTCCAGGCCCAGCGCCAGACACAGGTACATCAGCTCGAGCAACGCCAAATGCTCTACCGGCTTGAGCTGCGCCGCGTCCAGATTGGCGAAGAAACCTTCGCCGCCCTCGGCTTCCTGGTGAAAGGTCATCAGCAGGCTGTGGCGTGACCAGGCGCCCCGGGCCCATTCGCTGCTGGCGATGATTTCGTCGAGCAAGGTGCACAGGGCATAACGGGCACGTAACACAATGCGTGACTCGATACCGCAAGCCAGGGCTTGCTGCTGGAAGGTCCGCACCCGGGCGATCAGGCGCAAACGCAGCGCCGGCAAGTCGGGCTGGCGCCTCAGGCGCTGGAACACCACCACTTCATGCAGCAGGTCGTCAGCCAGCGTGCAGAGGTTTTCGTCGGCAGCCGCCGGCCCGGCCTGGACACGCTCGCTGGCGCGGGCGTCTTGGCGCGATCCGAAAGCCATTCGGGCAAACGCCATCACGCCTCCCTGATGGCCCAGAACGCCAATTGCAGTCCCGGAAACGAGCCGGCCACATGCAAACCGAAACCGCTGGTGTCCACCAGATCAGCCCACAGGGGATGCTCGCTCGACAGCTGGAAATAGCTGAAGCCAGGATAGTAAGGCAGCTCCCTGGGTGCTGTTGGCAGCACCTGGATCGCCAACCCCGGCAACTGCAGGTTCACCAGGTCGTGCAGGCGCTCGGCCGGACCGATCTTCAAGCAGTTGGGGAAACTTTTGCGCAACTCCTCGTCGGGCACCTGTGCGCGGACCGCGAGAATGAAACGCGCCGATGGGTACAGGTTGATATCCGGCACCTGGGCAAAACGAAAGCCAAAGGCACCGTTCTTGAGCGCCAGGGTCACCACCTCGGCACTGGCCACCGCACTCAACGCCTGCAACAGGTCCTGGATCAGCGGCACAAAGCTCTCCCCCAGGCGGTCGTGACGGTATGGCGGATAAGCCCTGGGACGCTTGCGCTCCTGGCAGAAAATCGCCAGTTCACCGGCCAGCCGCACCAGCTCGCGGTACAGCAATTCGGGGTGCAACGCCGGTTGGCTGGCCAGGTGCATCAGCAGGCTTTCGGCGCGGTTGACGCTTTGCAGCATCACGTACTGCTGGATCTCCGTCAGCCCGCCAAGCCCGCCCTGACCCAGCCCACCGGCCAGGGCTGTGCCGCGTTGGCGGGCGCGGGCGATCAGTTCGTCGACGGAGCGCGCCAGCACCGGCGAACAACGCCAGGCCAGCAACGGTGCCACCTGTTGCCGGTCGAGCACCACCAGGCCCGCGGCAGTGCGCTCCACCACCCGGGCCACGCGCAAAAAGACATGGGAGGCGGCGACGTCAGCCTCCCGCGCCAGCTTCAGGTTCAGGCGACTGACCTGCACACAGGCCGGCTCGCCACCTTCGGTATTGGCGTCGGCGACCAGAACTTCGCTGATCCGGTAACGGGCCAGACTGTCGTCCCCCGGGGCGGTTTCGGTGTCCACCGCTCCTGGGCGATTGAGCGCCAGGGCCAACACCAATTGCACATCACGCTCGCTGTCGGCCACCGGATAACGCAGCTGGACCAACTCCTCGTCCGTCAGGGCGAAGGGGCTACCATCGGGCATGATCCCTTCGCAGGCGCTCAAGGCCAGGGTCCCCAGAGCCAACTGCGCGGCCTCGATTTTCAGCGCGGCAAAGCCCCAGCCATGGGGTTGCACGGCGCGCAGAACCTGAGCCAGCCGGGCCCGGTTATGGCGCTCCTGCTGCTGGAAGTGCTGCGGCAGCAGAAACATGCCTTCGGACCAGACGACACCGTCGTGACTACTCATCGGCCTTCTCCTCTGCCGGCGCTGACGTCAACGCCACACGCTGGCGAGCCACCAGGGCCGTCAGCCGCGAGGGACGCGTCGGGTCGATTTCGGCCCAGGCCCACCACTGGGCATGGTCGATATTGCGGTACTCGACCACCAGCGCGATAAAGCGGGTGCCCGGCACCGGAAGAAAAACCTGCTCCTGCTGCTGGCCCGGGCGCAGCAACAGCGACTCCTGGCGTAGCAGATCACGGCCCAGCGCCTGCTCGGCCGCGGCTTCGGACTGGAACAGCTCGACCTGTTCCAGGCGCTTGCTGTCGGCCAGTTGCAGGAGCCTGACGATCACCGGTGACGGCCGGCCATGCAGGTCGGGATTGCTGTCCAATGCCGCTTCCAGGGACAAACCGATACGCGGTTCAGGCGGCGGTTCGTCAGACCAGAACCCGCTGCAGCCTGGCAGTGCCAACGCCAACAGCAGCCAGGTGACGCAGCGAAACCCAGGTTTAATCGCGACCATCGTCCGCCTCCTTGGGTGGCTTGGCCGCCGCCGGTTTCGCCGACTTGGCCGAGGTGCTGGCCGCAGCGGCACCGCCATTGATATCGACCGAAGCCGAGCCGTCGAGGCTGATGCTCTTGCCGTTGATCGCCACGCCCGCGGTGCTGAGCACCAGGGTGCTGGCACCGACCTTGAGGGTCAGGCTCTTGCCGGCTTCCAGCACCAGATTGCCGTGGGCCTTGAAATCCATGTCGGCCGCTGTCGACTGCCATTGGCCGGCAATCCTGCAATGGCTGTCGCCCGCGATATCCAGCGAATA
Source organism: Pseudomonas gingeri (assembly GCF_013386165.1). Lineage (GTDB taxonomy): Bacteria > Pseudomonadota > Gammaproteobacteria > Pseudomonadales > Pseudomonadaceae > Aquipseudomonas > Aquipseudomonas gingeri_C. The sequence continues at coordinate 205,316 of NZ_JACAOS010000015.1, forward strand.
ATCGGCGTCGATCCGCGTGTTGCGCTGACCACCCACGGACTCATGGAGATCCTCCTCGACCTTGAGAAACTGGTTGGCGCCGACCGTCAGGTGCCAGTCGTTGCCGATGCTGGCGAAGGCATCGTTGCGCACTGTCAGGTCCTGGTTGCGTCCGGCATGGATCAGCAACTGCTCACGGCCCTTCCTGTCGTCGAAGCGCAACTCGTTGTAGACATCCTGCTCGCCCAGGGACTGCGATTTGAGACCACTGCGGGCCGCCTGGGCCGGCAGCTCCCAGGGTGGCCGGTGACCCGCGTTATAGAGCCCGGCGGTGACCAGGGGCCGGTCGGGGTCGCCGCCGAGGAATTCCACCACCACTTCCTGGCCGACCCGTGGCACAAACAGTGCCCCCCAGCGCTTGCCGGCCGTCGGTTGGGCGACCCGGACCCAGCAGGAACAATCCTCGTGACGCCGCCCACTGTTGTCCCAGTGAAACTGCACCTTGATCCGGCCGAACTCGTCGACCCAGATCGGATCGCCTTCCTTGCCCACCACAAAGGCCGTCTGGGGCCCGGCGATCAACGGCCGCGCAGTCTGTATAGGCGCACGGAACACCTGGGTGGTCGGGATCGCCTCGACCTCGCAACGCAGCTCGGTCGTGGCATCGAACTGCAGGGTTGCGGCCACGATCAGGTAATCGCTGTTCTGCTCGGCGCGCGGGTGATCGACCAGCGTGAAGCATTGCCCGGGCACCAGGTACGGCGACTGGCTGACGCCCCAGCGCCACTGCTGCCGGGCATGCGCGGCTTCGAGTCGGACCCGCGCCAGGGCTTCGCCAGATTCGCTACGGCTGAACCGCCCTGGAAAATCTTCTTGTCGATAATCGCCGTGGCGCGCCGTCGCCGCCGCGCCATGACTCGCCGACAGGACGCTGGCTTCACGGTTGCTGGCCTTGGTGAAATCGAAATCCACCAGGCTGAACATCCCGGGCCGCAGTTCGCCATGGGTTTCCCAGTTCAGCATGCTGCCCGGGACCTTGTCCTGGCTGGGCCGGTAGCTCATTTCCCGTAAGTGCTGCACCGGCTTGTGCGCGCTCATCGAATCGGTGATCACCAACAGATGATCGTCAGCTTGATGCTCGAAGAAATAGTAGAGACCCGCGTCCTCCAGCAAACGGCTGAAAAAGGCAAAGTCGCTTTCGCCGAACTGCACGCAATATTCCATCGGCTCCGGGCATTCGGCCTGCCAGTCGACGCTGGCGGGGTAGTCGCCGAAGACCTCTTCGAGCACCTGTTTGAGGGTCAGGTTCTGAAAGATCCGCTGGCGCCGGGACTGCGTCAGAAACCACAGCCAGGGCCTGAGGGAAACCCGGTAGCACGCCTGACGCTTGACCCAGCCCATGGCACTGAAGGCGCTGATATAGCCGTGGATATGCCGCGCCCGTGACGCTTCGACACCGAGACTCAGTGCCAGCGGACGGCCCAGCAAATCATCGACCTGCAAGCCGTCATCGGCACACGAGAAGGTCAGTTCGTACTCACCGATCTGGCTCAGCCCTTCCCGGCCCATCAGGTCGAGCAACGACAGCTTGGCGTCGATGCCAGGCACCTGGACACGGTGGTAGGTGTTTTCGGACATGGTGACAGGGGCTCGCTCAGGCAATCGTGGTCTTGAGGGTGGCGCTGGCGTTGACGCGGATCTGGCCGCCCCAGTTGCACTGGCAGGTACAGCGGTTATCCAGGGCCGGCAGCTTGGCAATCCGTGTCCGCGCCGCGCCGGGCTGCCAGGGTGTAGCGGTGGCGGGCACACAGGGCATCGGCGTCAGCACGCCCATGGCGGCGGCCGTTGCCGCCGCGACCTGGGGGTTGGCCGGGCTGCGGCAGAGACCGAAGGTCGGGATATTGACCAGGGGCTGATGATCGAGAATGTTCGCCGCCGGCTGACCTTCGGCCGTGACCCGCCCCAGTGGCAATACACTCAGGCGCGCCGGTGCAGCGCCGAACGAACAGGAGAGCAAGGCCCCCATAACAACTTGCTGATTCATGCGGGCTCCAGACAGACATCCATGGAAAGCCCGTGCAGTGTCAGTGAAGGGTGCCCCGTGGGGTATCGGATAACTCCTAAATCAACCGGCGCTGGTCGGGGTGGCGCGCTGGAAACGGGCGGGCTCGAAGCGCCACCCCGGTGTCGCCGCACACCTGTGCCCCAACCAGCAGCCACGCCCCAGGCCTTGTGGCGCCCCCAAGCGCAGACCTGGCCGCTGCCCCGACTCCAGACGCAGATCGAGATCCCACTGCAAAGCCGGACCGACATAACACTCGACCAGTTGGCACAAGGCTTCGAAGTAACGCCCTCCGGGTAGCAGGTGCTGATAGTCCGCCCAGGACAACGGCCCCAGGTGCAGGCAGAAACCGTGCTGGATATTCCACAACCGCCGCCCCAGCAACGCAGCCCCGCCCAGCCGCGCCGACTCGCGCCGCCGGCCCAGTTGCAAGCGCTCATCGAAGGCCAGGACGGTCCGATGCCGGCCCAGGGTGCTCAGTGCGACCGGCAGGCGCAGCAGATCCCGAACCAGGGCCAGCAAGCCGGCGGCACTGCGGCGTTGATCAATCAATTGCGGCGCGTAGAAGCGCGTGGCGCTGGGCAAGGCACGGGACTCACCCGGAGAGAACGCCGACACATAGTCGGCAAAGCGGTCGTCGGCCGGGCGATCGGCCCAGACCACTGGCCGCACCCGCGCCCAGCTTCGATAAAGCAGGCTCAGCAGGCGGTGATGAAACACGTCGAGAAAGTTCGCCAGGGTACTGTCGCCATGGTTGATCTGGCGCGACAGCACATCTTCGCTGAAATGCAGGGGCATCGGCCCGTTCGCCCCCGTCAGGCCGAAGAAGTTCACCGCCAGCAACGCGGCACGGCCCTCGCGCAGGCGCAGTTGGGCGATCATCGCCGGCTCGAAGGCCAGCGAGACGTGCTGCGCCAGGCGCAACGGGTCGTCACCCAGGCGCTGCGCGGTGCCCCAGCGCGGCACATCGGGGTAAGTGCGCTCGAGCAAACGCAGCGCGGCGAAAAAGTCGTAGCGCCAGGGCTGCGCGACCAGGTCGGGCGGTGGGTCTACCAGATCATGCATTGACCCGCCCTCGCCTGCCAGGTCTTGATCAGCCCTCGGCTCACACTGTGCAACTCGGTCTGCATAAAGGCATTGAGCGCGGCATAACGAACAAAAAAACGCTCCAGCGCGGCGCCGAACAGATAGGTCCCGGTGCCTTCGCAGGCGGCGTCGTCGAGGACCAGGGTCAAGTTCAGGCCGCGACCGAAGGCCACCGGTCCGGCCCCGGGCAAGCGCCGGGTGACGACCTGCGCGCGCAACGAGACAATGCCTTGCAGCAACTTGTGCCGACTGCTGTCGTCCTCGGGCAGGTAATGCGCCAACAGCTCGCGCAAGGCCTGGGCCCCGGCTGCACCCTCGCGGTGAGCCAGGGGCAGGTAGTTACGCGACAGCTGTCGCACCACCTGCCATTGCCGGTCGCCCTGGGACGGCGCAGACAGCGGTCGCGAGGGGCCGGCCACACAACGGATCGCCAGCACCGGGGCGCCCACGTCGAGGACAAAGTCGGTGTTGCCCGCCCCCAGGGGCAGGCGCAAAGGCAGGTCTCGGTTGGAGCACAGCACGTCCACCGCCAGGCGCTGCAACTCGGCGCCCGCCTCCAGCGCCACCACCAGGCTGGCGTCATAGCCGCGATAACGCCGCTGCCCGTCGACAAAACGCTGTGGAACGCGACTGGGCGTACGCTGCATCTGGTAGAAACCCGCCAGGCGACGATCATCCGCGTCCAGCCGTTGCGGGGCATACAACGGCAGGATGACCTGGCGCTCCTTGGAGCCGGCGGCATAACCATGGACCGCCAGCACCTCCTGGATCTCGTAGGCGAGTGGCCGGGCCTTGTCGACCACCAGTGGCAAATCATGCCGATAAGGATCGACGACAATACGCTCGACCCGCTTGCGGAACAGGTTGATCACCGGCACGCAGAACAGGCCGAAGTGACTGGCATTGAGCAGCGCCGACAAGGGTTGTGACAGGGGCGCGAAGACCACCACCAGCTCCAGGCTGCGCGCCGGACAATTGCGCAACGCCGGCCCCAGGCCACCCAGGCTGACAAAGCGTTCACCCTCGGCGAAGGCGAGAAAGGTCTTGAGCTGCGCACACACCGCGTCACTGTTCAACGATCGCGCATACTGGCTGGAAGGAGGACCCGGCTGCGGCTGGCGGATATGCTCGGGGTCGATCCGCGAACTCCACCCGCCCTCGCCTTCGCCGCAACGCACGAACAGGCCTTCGGCGCGGGTCAGCAAGGCTTCCTGGACGGCCAGCGGCAGCGAGTCGTCGCCGCGCAGAAAAAGCGTCAACTCCTCCAGCGCCAGTTGCTCGAAAGACACCCCGGCAGTGGTCCGCAGGCGCAGGCGCAGGGCGCCGCCGTCCTGCCTGAGCACACTGGCGGGCAAGCCCTTGAGCAGCCCGGCGCTGGGCAAGTAATCGGCCGACTCCAGCGCCAGGGGCCAGAGCGTCACCGGGCGCAGGCTGCGAAATTCGCAACGAGGGTCTTGCCCGGCCGTTTCGCCCAACGAGCGCACCACGCTATCGGCCGGCAAGGTGAACCCCGAGACCAGCGATCCCTCCTGCAAATCCGGGGAAAACTGCAGCACCGCCATGGACGGCACCGGCAACAACTGCTGCGGTTGCACCAGCTCCAGCAGGCTCTCGGTAAAACGCGGGAATTCAGCCTCCATTTGCAGTTGCACACGGGCGGTGAGAAAACTCAGCCCCTCCAGCAAGCGCTCCACCGACGGGTCGGTCACCTCCTCGGGGCGCAGCCCCAGGGTGGCGGCAATCTTCGGATAGTCCTCGGCAAACTCGGCACCGGCTTCACGCAGGAAACTCAGCTCACGTTCGTAATGCCGCAGCAACCGCTCATCCATGGGCAGACGGGCGGCCATAGGGACGGACCCGCACCTCACCGCTCTCGATGTTCCAGGCTGACTCCAGGCGGAAGGCGTGCAACGCATCGAGGCCGCGGATCTCACCTTCGATCAGAAAATTCAGGCTGGCGCAGCAGGCCCTCGCCGACAGCAGCTGCACCGCGACGCTATAACGCAGAATGCGCGGTTCGAAATCCAGGACGATTTCACGGATGCGGCTCTCGAGCTTCTGCGTATCGATGCTCGACAGCACCACCCCCGCCAGGTTGCCCAGTCCGTAGTTGAGCACCGAACGGGTGACGTGGGGCTGACTGCCCAGCGGGCAAATCGCCCCGAGGCCGGTGGCATTGAACAACAAGGTGAGATCCCGGCACAGGTGTTCCAGCTCTTGCTGCGCGCCCGCTCCTGCCCGGCGCCGGGTCACCTGTTCGCCAGGGTTCGCGGGACGCAGCAGGCGTTCGAGCAGTGGTGTCATGGACGTGTTCATGAAAATCCTCCTGAAAAACCCCAGGCACCGGCGCATCCCGCAGCAGGCTGCAGGATCCGCCGACGTTCGATCACACGGTGGTATTGCTGAGCAGGTTGTAGCTCTTTTCAAGTTCGGCAACCGACTTGCCGTCAACGAAGTGTTTGTACTTGTACTTCATGGAGGTGAAGCTGATCTGGAAGGTCTCGGTCGGACGGTCGCTGCCACCGCTGATGGAGTAGCTGCTGATGATCGGTGCGGTCAGCGTGAACTCGACGTAGGGTTCGTTCTTGCTGGTCGAGCTGCCGCTGGTCTGGATGACCCGCAGGGTCGCCTCTTCCAGGGACTTGCCGCTGACCGACTCGATAAACAGATTGGGCGAGGCGATATCGGTGGTCTTGTTCAAGGTGATCTCGGTGACATGGCCGACACTCGGCTCACGGTCATTGCCAATGGCAATCGAACGACCGCTGCTGAATCCCCAGGAGTCGATCACGATCCAGCCCTGGTGATCCTTCTCCTGGCAGTTCCCCTTAATCTCGGTTTTGAATTTCAATACAATCATGCGGACTCCAACATTTATTTGAATGGTTAAGCACCTGTTCCGAGGCCAGGCCCCGGTCGGGCGTGAACCCCTCAGCCTTTGACCGAGGGCAGTTGGGAGACCAGTCGCAGGGATACGCTCAGGCCTTCCAATTGATAGTGGGGACGCAGGAAAAACTTGGCCTGGTAAAAGCCCGGGCTGCCGTCCACTTCCTGCACCACCACTTCGGCACCCGCCAGCGGTTTGCGCGCCTTGTCGGCATCGCTGGCGGTTGCCGGGTTATGCTCGACGTACTTGACAATCCAATTGTTGAGCCAGATCTCCATGTCTTCGCGCTCACTGAAGGAGCCGATCTTGTCGCGCACGATGCACTTGAGGTAATGGGCAAAGCGGCAGGTGGCGAACAGGTACGGCAACCTCGCCGCCAACTGCGCATTGGCGGTGGCGTCGGGGTCGTCGTATTCCTGGGGACAGTGCAAGGACTGCGCGCCGATAAACGCCGCCAGCGAGGTGTTCTTGCAATGCACCAGGGGCATGAAGCCATTCTTGGCCAACTCCACTTCGCGCCGATCACTGATGGCGACCTCGGTCGGGCAGGTCATGTCGACGCCGCCCTCCTCGGTCGGATAGGTGTGTACCGGCAGGCCGCTGATGGCGCCGCCGGACTCGATACCGCGAATCCGCGAGCACCAGCCGTACTCCTTGAAGGAGCGGTTGATATTGATCCCCATGGCATACGCGGCATTGCTCCACAGGTAGTTCTGTGCCTGACCTTCGGTGACTTCCTCGAAGGCGAACTCCTCCACCGGCGCGGTGCGCGCGCCGTAGGGAATACGCCCGAGGAAACGCGGCATGGTCAGGCCGATATAGCGTGAATCCTCGGAGCGCCGCAGGTTGCGCCAGGCAGCGTGCTCCGGGGTAAGGAAGAGTTTGCTCAGGTCGCGGGGGTTGGCGACCTCGCGCCAGGAGTCCATCAGCATCACCGCCGGCGACGCCGCGCTGATCAGCGGCGCATGGGCCGCCGCGGCGATCTTCGCCAGTGAGGCCAGCAGTTCCACATCCGGCGGGCTGTTGTCGAAATAGAAATCGGCGATCAGCACGCCGAACGGCTCGCCGCCCAGCTGTCCGTACTCATGCTCGTAGATCTTCTTGAACAGCGGGCTCTGGTCCCAGGCCGCGCCCTTGAACTTCTTCAGCTCGCGGGCCACTTCGTCCTTGGCGACGTTGAGGAAGCGGATCTTGAGTTTCTCATCGGTCTCGGTGTTGCTCACCAGATAATCGAGGCCACGCCAGGCCGCTTCCACGGCCTGGAAATCCGGGTGATGGAGAATGTCATTGACCTGCGCCGACAGCCGAGCGTCGATTTCGCCGATCAGCGCCTGAATGGTGCCGAGGGTGTCGTGGGCGATCAGATGGGTCGTGCGCAGCGCCTGTTGAGCCAGGGTCTGCACCGCACTCTCGATGGCTTCGCGCACCGGTTCGCCACGGGGCTTGAACTCGCGTTGCAGCAGGTCGTTGAATTCACTGGGCGACAGTTCGACCGCCGGATCGATGCCGGACTGATTCTGAGGGGTGACGGACACGGGTATTTACCTGTTTCAGGGAGCGATCATCGAAGGCATCAGTCTTCGGACTCGGTGGCAGGCGGCTTGGCCTGGGCCAGCAGCGACTGCATCAGCGCCGGGTTTTCCAGCAACTTGGCCATCAGTTGCTCGGCGCCGCTCTTGCCGTCCATGTAGGTCAGCAGGTTGGCCAGCTGGTTGCGCGCCTCCAGCAACTCACGCAGCGGCTCGACATTGCGGGCCACGGCGCCGGGCGAGAAGTCATCCATGCTCTTGAAAGCGAGTGACACCGCCATCTGCCCTTCCCCGGTCAGTTGGTTGGGCACACTGATGCGGACCTGAGGTTCGATGGCCGCCATGCGCTCATCAAAGTTGTCGATATCGATTTCCAGGAACTTGCGCTCGGCCACCGCTGGCAGGTCGGCACGGTTGGCCCCCGAGAGGTCGGCGAACACACCGTTGACAAAGGGAATCTCGATGGTCTTTTCGGCGCCGTACAACTCGACGTCATATTCGATCTGGACCCGTGGCGCACGGTTGCGCCCAATGAATTTCTGGCTGTTGTTATTGGACATAGAGATCAACCTGAACAGGGAGAGAAGTGTTAGTCATTGGCGATACCGCCCAGGGCGTGCAAGTCGGCGAGACTGCCCGGCACCAGTTCGGCGATCGCTTCGAGAAAACTCATGGTGGCCAGCCGACGCGTCCTGGCCGCCAGCAAGGGCACCGGACTCGACGGTTCGTGGTGGGCGTAATAGGCGCAAATGGCGTCCAGGGCACGGACCACGTCTTCGCGGGACTGGCAGACGCCACTCCAGGTGGTCGGAGCTCGACAAGTCGCATCGGCGGCCAACACCGCCAGTGGCGAGTCGTCGGCCGGCGGCGGCAAGACGGCACGGCAACGCTCTTCGGCGACGCGGCACCACTTGTCCAGGGTCCGCCCGAGTCCACCCAGGGGGGAAATACCGGGCGCCGCGATTTTTTCCTCCAGGCAAACGCCGATCTGCGCGATCAACTCGACCAGAGCCCTCAACAAGAGCAGGTTTTCAACCAGCTCGGCGCGGGCCTGGGATTCGATCAGGCCGCCCAGGCGTGCCAGTCCCTGAGTCCGGGCCTCCTCATCAGCGGACTCGGCAATGCAGGCCAGATCGGCCAGACGCAGCGGCTCAAGCCCCATGGTGCTGCCCAGTTGCTGACGCTTGAGCACCAGGACCACGCTGGTCGGTACCGCCAACTCAGCGAGGGTATTGAGCCGCATCAGCGGATCGTGATCGTCTTCGGCCAGGAGCTGCGGATGAACATCGTCCCAGCGCTCACGCAGCAGGTTGTCGATCAGCCGCAACCCGTCGATAAAACCGGACAGCCCCTGCAACTCCAGCAAAGCCCGCGCCAGACAGACGGCCACCCGCAAGTCGAGGGACTCTTCCAGCAGTGTCAGGCACAGCGAGCGTACCCGCTGCCAGTCCACGGGCGTCGCGGGATAAACATGATCGCCGTATTGAACTTCATTGCCGCCGTCTATTTCTTGTAACAGTTGAATAAAGTCTGCGCGGTATTCCAAGTTTGCTCCGCAGGCTCTGTCAGGCAGGGTATTAATATAAGGAATCAGTTCTTTTATCGACATATTCCAACCCCATGAAAGATGCCCAGCAGGCACGCTAAACCACAATGAAAGCCGTTAAGCCCAGGCGCCTGTGCACACGGCAAGTCAGGCGTTGCGTGGATTCACTCTAGTCAAAGGGGGGGAACGAAAACATAGGAATAGTCCTAGATCGGACAGCCGCGAAGTTCCCTATCAACGGCGATTAATAGCGACTGTTTGCAACGTCGAATGACAGTGCAAATAAGAAAGTTATATGACCGGGTTCAAACATCCACAGGACGCGGAAGGTGCAATAAGCCGCCAACAGGGTTTTATTTCAAATCGACACCCGAAGCGCGGGTAGCCGTTGACAAAAAACAGGCAAAAAAAAGCCCCGGCAAGCCGGGGCATTTTCTTTGCTTCAAGGAGTTCAAGGGCCTTGAATCGGTGTATGGCGCAGCGGACGGGACTCGAACCCGCGACCCCCGGCGTGACAGGCCGGTATTCTAACCGACTGAACTACCGCTGCGTATCGCTCGGACTTGCGTCCGTTGAAACCTTTGAAATCTTGAAACCCGTGATCGAGAAGCTTCGGTGCTTTTCAATCGCAGACCGCACAAGGCGACCTGTACAAATATGGCGCAGCGGACGGGACTCGAACCCGCGACCCCCGGCGTGACAGGCCGGTATTCTAACCGACTGAACTACCGCTGCGCGTCGGTTGGAGGCTCCTTGCGGAACATCCGATTCTCTTGCGAGAAGCTCAACGAATGGTGGGTGATGACGGGATCGAACCGCCGACCCTCTGCTTGTAAGGCAGATGCTCTCCCGGCTGAGCTAATCACCCTTTGCTTCGTTGAGGCCGCGAAATTTACGCAGGTAGCGGACCTAAGTCAATAGCCCGCTTGAAGTTTTTTTCAAAAACAGCTTCGAGCCACAAGCTTCAGGCGCCAAGTCAAAGGATGCGAGAGGCTGCGGCAGCCTCACCGATTGGCTTTGACTTGCAGCTTGCCGCTCAAAGCTTTCAGCTGTTCCAATCACAAGGCCGCCAATCCGCGGGCCAGGTCGGCTTGCAGGTCGGCAACGTCTTCGAGGCCGACGGCGATACGGATCAGGCTGTCGCGAATGCCCGCGGCCTCACGTTCCTGCGGCGCCAGACGGCCATGGGACGTGGTGCTCGGGTGGGTGATGGTGGTCTTGCTGTCACCCAGGTTGGCGGTGATCGAGATCAGCCGGGTGGCGTCGATAAAGCGCCAGGCGCCCTCTTTGCCGCCCTTGACCTCGAAGCTCACCACCGCCCCGAAACCGCGCTGCTGACGCTGGGCGAGTTCGTGCTGCGGGTGACTCTTGAGACCGGCGTAATGGACCTTCTCGATGCCGTCCTGCTGCTCCAGCCACTCGGCCAGGGCCTGGGCATTGGCACAGTGGGCACGCATGCGCAGGTTCAGGGTTTCCAGGCCCTTGAGGAAGATCCAGGCGTTGAACGGGCTGAGGGTCGGCCCGGCAGTCCGCAGGAAACCGACGATTTCCTTCATTTGCTCGCTACGCCCGGCGACTACACCGCCCATGCAACGGCCTTGGCCGTCGATGAACTTGGTTGCCGAATGCACGACGATGTCCGCACCCAGCTTCAACGGCTGTTGCAGGGCCGGGGTGCAGAAGCAGTTGTCGACCACCAGCATCGCGCCCTTGGCGTGAGCGATGTCAGCCAATGCGGCGATATCCACCAGTTCAGCCAGCGGGTTGGAGGGCGACTCGACGAACAGCAGCTTGGTATTCGGGCGGATCGCCGCGTCCCAGCCGGACAGCTCGGCCAACGGCACGTAGTCGACTTCAATGCCGAAGCGCTTGAAGTACTTCTCGAACAGGCTGATGGTGGAGCCGAACACACTGCGCGAGACCAGCACGTGGTCGCCGGCGCTGCACAGGCTCATCACCACAGCGAGGATTGCCGCCATGCCGGTCGCGGTGGCAACGGCTTGCTCAGCCCCTTCCAGGGCCGCGATGCGCTCTTCGAACGAACGCACGGTGGGGTTGGTGTAGCGCGAATAAACGTTGCCCGGCACTTCCCCGGCGAAACGCGCCGCCGCATCGGCGGCGGTGCGGAATACGTAGCTGGAGGTGAAGAACATCGGGTCGCCGTGCTCGCCTTCCGGCGTACGGTGCTGACCGGCGCGGACGGCCAGGGTGTCGAAACCTACGCCTTCGAGGTCGCTGTCCAGCCGACCGGCATCCCATTCCTGACTCATGCTGCCACTCCTTGCTCGATTCTTTGGAGGATACAAAACCGGCCCCTCAGGGCCGGTATTTACTCAGTTGTTGTACAGGTCGATGATCGCGCTGACCGCCTGGGTCTTGACCTTGGACGCATCGTTACGCGCCTGCTCGATCTTGGCCAGGTAGTGCTCGTCGATATCACCGGTGACGTACTTGCCGTCGAACACCGCGCAATCGAAGTTTTCGATCTTGATCTTGCCACCGCCGACAGCCTCGATCAGGTCCGGCAGGTCCTGGTAGATCAGCCAGTCGGCGCCGATCAGATCAGCCACGTCCTGGGTTGTGCGGTTGTGGGCGATCAGTTCGTGGGCACTCGGCATGTCGATGCCGTAGACGTTCGGGTAACGCACCGCCGGGGCCGCCGAGCAGAAGTAGACGTTTTTCGCGCCGGCTTCGCGGGCCATCTGGATGATCTGCTTGCAGGTGGTGCCACGCACGATGGAGTCGTCCACCAGCATGACGTTCTTGCCGCGGAATTCCAGCTCGATGGCGTTGAGCTTCTGGCGCACCGACTTCTTGCGGGCGGCCTGGCCCGGCATGATGAAGGTACGGCCGATGTAGCGGTTCTTCACAAAACCTTCGCGGAACTTCACGCCCAGGTGGTTCGCCAGTTCCAAGGCCGAGGTACGGCTGGTGTCCGGGATCGGGATCACCACGTCGATGTCATGCTGCGGACGCTCGCGCAGGATCTTCTCCGCCAGCTTCTCACCCATGCGCAGACGCGCCTTGTACACCGACACACCGTCGATGATCGAATCCGGACGGGCCAGGTAGACGTGTTCGAAGATGCACGGGGTCAGCGACGGGTTGGTCGCGCATTGACGGGTGTGCAGCTTGCCATCTTCGGTGATGTACACCGCTTCGCCCGGTGCCAGGTCGCGGATCAGGGTGAAACCGAGCACGTCCAGGGACACGCTTTCGGAGGCGATCATGTACTCGACGCCTTCGTCGGTGTGACGCTGGCCGAACACGATCGGACGGATGCCATGGGGATCGCGGAAACCGACGATACCGTAGCCGGTGACCATCGCCACCACCGCGTAGCCGCCGACGCAACGGTTATGCACGTCGGTCACTGCGGCGAACACGTCTTCTTCGGTCGGTTGCAGCTTGCCACGCTGGGCCAGCTCGTGGGCGAACACGTTGAGCAACACTTCCGAATCGGAGTTGGTGTTGACGTGACGCAGGTCCGACTCGTAGATTTCCTTGGCCAACTGTTCAACGTTGGTCAGGTTACCGTTGTGTGCCAGGGTGATGCCGTACGGAGAGTTGACATAGAACGGCTGGGCTTCAGCCGAGGTCGAACTGCCTGCGGTCGGATAACGCACATGACCAATACCCATGTGACCGACCAGGCGCTGCATGTGCCGCTGATGGAATACATCGCGAACCAGGCCGTTGTCCTTGCGCAGGAATAACCGGCCATCATGGCTGGTCACGATACCGGCAGCGTCCTGGCCGCGGTGCTGGAGCACGGTTAGCGCGTCATACAGCGCCTGATTGACGTTCGACTTACCGACGATACCGACGATGCCACACATGCGACGCAACCCCTACTTAATGAATCTGAACTGAACAGCACTTACTGAGGCGTTTTGGCCGGCAAGAGATGTTCCTTGAACGGAAGGTCAGCGGGTACGCTGATTCCGCTGGCTAGCCACTGACTGCTCCACCCCAGGATGAGGTTCTTGGACCAGTCGGCGACCAATAGAAATTTTGGCACGAGCTGAGAGCCCTGCCACCACGAATCCTGCTGGACCGGTCCCAGGCTCAACAGCCCGACGGCGACCACCACCAGCAGCCCGCCACGGGCGGCGCCAAAGGCCATGCCGAGGAAGCGGTCGGTCCCGGACAGGCCGGTGACGCGAACCAGCTCGCCAATAAGATAATTGACCATGGCGCCCACCAGCAGGGTGGCGACGAACATGATTGCACAGCCCGCGATCACGCGTGCCGAAGGTGTCTGGATATAGTCGGTCAGGTACACGGACAACGAGCCACCGAACATCCAGGCGACCGCGCCGGCAATGATCCAGGTGAGCAGGGACAGGGCTTCCTTGACGAAACCACGGCTCAAGCTGATCAATGCAGAAACGACGATTACCGCAATAATCGCCCAGTCAACCCAGGTAAATGGCACAGTGCAGCCTACAGACGGATAAGGCGGCGCATTTTAGCAGAGCGCCGCCCCACTGGTAAGGCGATTGTCAGAGCATTTCGATACAAAGCCGCGTGCTTAACCGCGTTCTGGTTGGAAACGTACGACAAAGCCCTTCAGATTCTGCTGACGACCCAACAGGTCACGCAGACGATCGGCTTCGGCTCGCTCGATCAGCGGACCGACAAAGACCCGGTTCTTGCCATCGGAAGAACGGATATAGGCGTTGTAGCCCTGGCTGCGCAGGGTCTTTTGCAGGCTTTCGGCACTGTCACGACTGGACAGGCTGGCCAACTGCACCGACCAGCTGATCGGCAGGCCGTTGGGGTCCACACGATTTTGCGTGGTATCGAGCTTGGACGGCGCCACCGCAACCACCTGGGCCGGCGTTTGCGCCGGTGCCGGGGCGGGCTTGGCGACCGCAACCGGGGCTGCCGGCTTGGGCGCCACAACCGGAGCAACGGGTTTGGGGACCGGCGCTGGCGCGACAGGGACCGGGGTTTGCTCAACCTCGTCATCGCCCGGCACCGGTTCCTGGGGCAATACCTGGGGCTCGGGAACCGGCACCGGCTCGACCTTGACCTGCGGCAGAGCCGAGGCCTGAGGCGCCGTCGGCGCCTCGACGCGAACCTGGCGCTGCTCGTCCTGGCGGGAAAACAGCATCGGCAGGAAAATCACCGCCAACGCCACCAGCACCAGCGCACCGACCATCCGTTGTTTGTACGCTTTATCCAGCATTGCCATTGGCAGCCTCCTCCGTGGCGCGCCGGGCCAGCCACTCCAGCGCCTCGGCAACACAAAAAAACGATCCGAACAACAGAATCTCGTCATCCGCCGTGGCCTGGGCACATTGCCCTTCCAGCGCGGCGGCGACACTGCCATAGACACTGACCGGCGCATTACGTGCGACCAGGGCGGCTTGCAGTTCAGCGGCCGGGCGACTGCGCGGCGTCTGCAAGGGCGTCACCGCCCAATGCTGGACGTGACGCTCAAGCGGGCCGACCACGCCATCAAGATCCTTGTCCGACAACAACCCGAACACCGCCAGGCGTCGCCCCTTCAAGGGACTGCGCGCCAGGCGCTCGGCCAGGTATTCGGCGGCATGGGGGTTGTGCCCGACATCGAGCATCAAGCTCAGGGACTTGCCTTGCCAGTTCAGCTGACGCCGATCCAGCCGACCAACAATACGGGTATCCAGCAACGCCTGAACAATCCGCTCCGGCTGCCACGGCAAGTCCATCAGCAGATAGGCTTGCAACGCCAGGGCGGCATTTTCCATCGGCAAGCCGAGCAACGGCAGATCCCGCAGCTCGACCACCTGACCCTGGCGGTCAACACCCCGCCACTGCCAGTTCAGATCGGTGAGGCCGAGATCGAAATCCCGACCGCGCAGGAAGAACGGGCTACCCAGTTCGCGAGCCTTGTCCAGCAGCGGCTGCGGCGGGTTCAGGTCGCCACACAGCGCCGGGGCGCCCGGACGGAAGATCCCGGCCTTTTCAAAGGCCACCGATTCGCGGGTGTTCCCCAGGTATTCGGCATGATCGACGCCGATACTGGTCACCAACGCCAGGTCGGCATCCACCACATTGACCGTGTCCAGGCGTCCGCCCAGACCGACTTCGAGCACCACGACATCCAGGCCCGCACGCTCGAACAACCAGAGCGCGGCCAGGGTGCCCATCTCGAAATAAGTCAGGGACGTCTCGCCACGCCCGGCATCGAGGGCGGCGAAAGCGGCGCACAGCTGCGCGTCCGTCGCCTCGACCCCGTTGATTTGCACACGTTCGTTGTAGCGCAGCAGGTGCGGCGAACTATAAACGCCGACCTTGAGCCCCTGCGCTTGCAGCAACGAGGCAACAAAGGCGCAGGTCGAACCCTTGCCATTGGTGCCGGTCACGGTCACTACCCGAGGCGCCGGCTTGCCCAGCCCCATGCGGTTCGCTACCTCTTGCGAGCGCTCCAACCCCATGTCGATGGCCGATGGGTGCAATTGCTCCAGGTAGGCGAGCCACTCGCCCAGGGTACGTTCGGTCATAGGCTTGCAGGCACCGGCGGGACAATGACAGGTTCAACAGGCAGTGCGATGTATTCAGGCGTCGGCAGGCCCATCATCTGCGCCAGCAGGTTGCCCAGGCGTGGACGCAGTTCCTGGCGGGCGACGATCATGTCGATGGCGCCGTGTTCCAACAGGAACTCGCTGCGCTGGAAGCCTTCAGGCAGCTTCTCGCGCACGGTCTGCTCGATCACGCGCGGGCCGGCGAAGCCGATCAGCGCCTTGGGTTCGCCGACGATCACGTCGCCGAGCATCGCCAGACTGGCGGAAACACCACCGTAGACCGGGTCGGTGAGCACCGAGATAAACGGCAGGCCTTCTTCACGCAAACGCGCCAGTACGGCCGAGGTCTTGGCCATCTGCATCAGGGAAATCAACGCTTCCTGCATCCGCGCACCACCGGAAGCGGCGAAGCAGATCATCGGGCAACGGTTTTCCAGGGCGTAGTTGGCGGCACGTACGAAACGCTCGCCGACGATGGCACCCATCGAACCGCCCATGAACGAGAACTCGAAGGCGGAAACCACCACCGGCATGCCCAACAGGGTGCCGCTCATGGACACCAGGGCGTCTTTTTCGCCGGTCTGCTTCTGGGCCGCGGTCAGGCGATCCTTGTACTTCTTGCCATCACGGAACTTCAGGCGGTCCACTGGCTCCAGGTCGGCACCCAGTTCAACGCGGCCTTCGGCGTCGAGGAAGATATCGATGCGGGCACGGGCGCCAATGCGCATGTGATGGTTGCACTTGGGGCAGACGTCCAGGGTCTTTTCCAGCTCCGGACGATAGAGCACCGCATCGCACGATGGGCACTTGTGCCACAGACCTTCAGGCACCGAGCTTTTCTTCACCTCGGAACGCATGATCGAAGGGATCAGTTTGTCTACTAACCAGTTGCTCATGCTGTCTTTCTCCAATTCGTTTTCGGCCCGTCGAACAACCGGGCCCGCCTGTTTTCTGCGGCGGTATGCATGGACGGCGGCAGGCTGCCAGCCGTCACATTGGCGCTGCGCAACCGCGTACGGCGCGCATGAACGCTTCGATCTTTGTACGATCCTTGATGCCCTTGCCCTGCTCCACCCCGCCGCTGACATCCACGGCATAGGGTTTGACCTGGGCAATGGCCTCGGCCACGTTGTCGGCGGTCAGGCCGCCGGCCAGGATAATCGGCTTGCTCAGGCCCCGTGGTACCAGGGACCAGTCAAACGCCGCGCCGGTTCCCCCGTGAACCCCTTCTACATAGGTATCGAGGAGAATTCCGCTGGCACTCGGGTAAGCCGCGCAGGCCGCGGCGATGTCATCACCGGCCTTGACCCGCAGCGCCTTGATATAAGGACGGTGATACCCCTCACATTGCTCACGGGTTTCATCGCCATGGAACTGCAACAGGTCCAGCGGCACCGCATCGAGGATTTCCCCCAGCTCGCAGCGACTGGCATTGACGAACAGGCCGACGGTGGTCACGAACGGCGGCAAGGCGGCAATGATCGCCCGCGCCTGCTGGAACGTTACCGCCCGCGGACTCTTGGCATAGAACACAAAACCAATGGCATCGGCCCCGGCTTCGACGGCGGCCAACGCATCTTCAATGCGGGTAATCCCGCAAATTTTGCTGCGAACGGCGGACATGTCGTGAAGAACCCCAGGTGTTTTTCCGAGAAAGTCCCGGATGGTAACAAATGCTTTTCCGGGCGTCAGCCGTCAAGTTCCGAGAAGCCGGTGAGAAAGTGCGGCCCGATGTAACGCTGCGGCAGGGCAAACTCGTCGCGATACTCCACCTGTACAAGGTACAGGCCGAACGGATGGGCGGTGACACCGCCGGTGCGCCTGACCCGACTTTCCAGGACTTCCCTGGCCCATTCCACCGGACGCTCGCCGGTACCGATGGTCATCAGCACCCCGGCTATATTGCGCACCATGTGATGCAGGAAGGCCCCGGCGCGGATATCGATCACGATCATCTTGCCGTGGCGGGTGACCCGCAGGTGATGCACTTCCTTGATCGGCGACTTGGCCTGGCACTGGCCGGCACGGAAGGCACTGAAGTCATGGGTGCCGATCAGGTGGCGGGCGGCCTCGGCCATGCGCTCGACATCCAGCGGACGGTGGTTCCAGGTGATCTCCTGGTTCAGGTGGGCCGGACGGATCTGGTCGTTGTAGATCACGTAGCGATAACGCCGGGCGATAGCCTTGAACCGCGCATGGAAATGCGCCGGCATCACCTGCGCCCAGCTGACGCTGACGTCATGGGGCAGATTGATATTGGCGCCCATGACCCAGGCCTTCAGCGAGCGTTCGGCGCTGGTATCGAAGTGCACCACTTGGCCACAGGCATGCACGCCGGCATCGGTGCGCCCGGCGCACATCAGTGAAACCGGGGAGTCCGCCACCTTCGACAGCGCTTCTTCCAGGGTCTGCTGCACCGTCAGGACACCGGAGGCCTGACGCTGCCAGCCGCGATAGCGCGAACCCTTGTACTCGACGCCCAGGGCGATCCTGAAAAGGCCTTCGGCCGCCACTTCGGCGGCCGGATTATCTATATTTGCCAAGAACTCACAGCCTGCTGGTTGACGCAAAGGCGGGCATTATAAGGCCAGCCGGCCGAGACGCCATGCGTGAGGGACTTTTAGTTGATCCCACGGGCAGATATTGTGGAGCCTGACCGCTAGCGTTATATAAAACAGTAAATAACGACAACATCGCCAACCGAGACCTGATGAATGAACGCGATCCACAAGGAAGCCGTCGGCCAGGCCTACAGCCTGGAAGGCATGCTGCACGCCCGGCACATGACCTGGCAGACCGTCGAGGAAATGGCCCGCCGCATCAAACCCGGCATGCGTGAATCCGAGGCCCAGGCCATGGGCCTTGAGGTGATGACGGAGTTGGGCATGGATCGGATCTGGCATCCGACCAAGGTCCGCTTCGGCGCCAACACCCTGAAAACCTTCAAGCAGCCTTCCGACGGCGACCCGCTGCTGGGCGAGAACGATATTTTCCTGATCGACCTGGGCGTGGTCTGGAAAGGCCAGGAAGGTGACAGCGGCGCGACGTACACCACCGGCAACGATCCCGAGATGGTTGCTTGTGCGGCGGCGGCCAAGACCCTGTTCGAGCGGGTTGAAGCGCACTGGCGCGAACACCAGGTGGCCGGCCCCGAGCTGTATCGTTATGCCGAAGAACAGGCCGAGGCCATGGGCTGGGTGCTGAACCTGGAGATCAAGGGGCATCGTGTCAGCGATTTCCCCCATGCGATCTACCGGGCCGGAGACCTGGGCAATTTCGAAGCCTGTCCGAATGTCGGCCTGTGGATCCTGGAAATCCAGATCGCCCACCCGACGCGGCCGTTCGGCGCCTTTTACGAAGACCTGCTGGCCTGAACCCTACAAGGGATGCGGCAAACAAAAACGGCAGCCCCGAGGCTGCCGTTTTTTTGTTGAAGCGCTGATCAAGCCAGACGCTTGAGCATCTCCCGCGCTTCGGTTTTCTGCGCCTCGCTGCCTTCGTTCAGCACCTCGGCGAGAATATCCCGCGCCCCATCACTGTCGTCCATATCCATGTAGGCCTGGGCCAGGTCGAGCTTGGTGGCCGCCTCGTCGGTGCCCGAGAGGAAGTCGAACGACTCGTCCTCAGGCAATTCGTCAGCCACCAGGCTCGGCGTTGCCAGCGGTGGCTGCTCCAGGCTCTGGGACAGGCGATCCAGCTCGGCGTTGACGTCATCCAGCTCGTCGGTGAACGCATTGGGGGCGGAATGCGCCTCCAACTCGTCCGCCAGCGACAGATCGAAATCCGCCGGCAGATCCAGGTCATCCAGATCGCCGCCGCCCAGGGTCGGAACCTCGGCATCGGAATCCTTCAGGTCTTCGGTCAGGCTCAGCAGGAAGTCCTCATCCGTCGAAGTCGCCAACGGCGCCTCCCCACCCAGGTCCAGATCAAAATCATCCAGGTCGTCGAGGGCTGGTTTGGCCTGGGTTTGCTGTTCCAGGACCGACTCGAAGCTCAAGTCGTCATCCAGTTGCAGGTCATCCAGATCCACCGCAGGCGGCGCAACCACTGCAGGCGAGGCGGCCTCCAGATCATCCAGGCTCAGGTCGAAATCGCTGTCGAACAGATCATCCGCCGCGACCACAGGCGCCTGCACTTCAGGCGCAGGTGCAACCGGGGCCGGAGCCGGTGGTTCATCAGACAGCAACTCCTTGACGTAATCCTCGCTCAATTCAGCCGCCACCGCAGCCGCACCGAGACCCGCCACCGCGGCAACCGCGATCATTGCCGGGAAGCGACTCTTGAGCTGCTCGACCTCGGCCACATGCTGACCGGCAGGCAACTGCCGTTCCTGGGCGATAAAGGCATCACGATCGCCCTGCTGGCCGTAGACTTCCATCAACTTCAGGCGCGCGTCGGTACGCTGCGGCTCGTACTTCACCGCCTCTTCGAGCAAGCCGGCCGCCTGGTTCAGGTGACCGCGCTGGATATGCAGATTGGCTTGGTCCACCACATCAGTAGGACGCTCAGCGGCCGGGACCGGGGCCGGAGCGGCTGCCAGCTTTACGCTCGGCGGAGGGACCTCCAGACCCTCGAAACTGCTTTCAGGCAAGTCCTGCTCTTCGGAAAAACCACCTTCTTCATTGAGCGCCCGAGCCATTCGCAGGTGCTTTTCCGCTTCCTGCTTGGCCTTGCGACGGCGCGCCAGGAACAGCAGGAGCAAGAGGAACACCAGCACCACGGAACCGGCCAGCAGCCCCATCAGAATCGGGCTGGCCAGCAGGTCATCGAGCTTGCGCTCCTGTGGCACGGCGGGTACCGGCTGGATCGGTGTTTCAACCGGCGCCGGCTTGGCCACTTCTGCCGCCGGAACGATAGGCGCAGGCGCGACCGGAGCCGCTTGCGGCTTGGCCGTCAATTGGGCAGACATCGCATTCGCCGGTTGTCCGGCAGCAGGTGCAGCGGGTGCAGCTGTCGAGCCATCGGCCTGCAACTTGGCCAACTGATCGTTCTTCAACTGAATCAGGCGCTGCAACTTGTCCAACTGGCTTTGCAGGTCTTCCATCCGGCTTTTCAGCTCGGCGTTATCGCGACGGGTGGTGTCCAGGCTTTCCTGGGTCACCGCCAGTTTGTTGCTCAGGGACTTGCTGTCACCCGCAGCACCTTTAGCGTGTTTCTTGCCGGACTCGGCCGAGACCAGGCTCAGGTTGTCCTTGCCGGCGGCCTTGGTCGGCGCAGCCTCGGTCCCCTTGTGCCGGGTGGCATCGATCTGTTGCTTGCCGCCATGCACCGAGCGCCGTCCCGAACGCCAGGCGGCATTCTGCGCCGCCACTTCGGCGATGGCCTTGGGTTGCGCCAACGCGCGGCTTTCCACCCGATCAGGCAGACGCAGCACCTGGCCGGTCTTCAGGCGGTTGATGTTGCCATCGAGGAAAGCCCCCGGGTTCAGCGCCTGGATGGCCAGCATGGTCTGCTGCACGGAGGCGCCATTGCTCTCTTTCAGGGCAATGTCCCACAAGGTGTCCTTGGGGCCGGTGGTGTATTGCTTGGCCTTGGTCGGGGCGATGACCGGTGCGACGGGCGCAGTCGGCGCGGCCGGTGCACTGGCCGCGGGAGCGGTGGCAGGCTTGGCGGCGTCGGCGGGCGGGGCGTATTTCGACGGATCGAGCAACACGCTGTAGTCGCGCATCAACCGGCCATTGGGCCACTGCACCTGCACCAGGAAGCGTACATAGGCTTCGGACAACGGTTTGCTCGAAGTGACACGCACCACGCTGCGACCGCTGGGGTTGATCACTGGCGTAAACGTCAGGTCATTGAGGAAGTCCTGGCGACTGACCCCGGCGTCGGCGAAGGCCTGGGGCGAGGCCAGGCTCGGAACGATGTCGGAGGCGCTCAGGCCGCTGACATCCTGCAATTCGATTTCTGCCAGCAATGGCTGGTTCAGAGTTGACTTGAGGGTCACTTCCCCAAGCCCAAGCGCGTGTGCCATACCGGAAGACAGCGCCGAAGCGGCCGCTATTGCTAACACCAGTTTGCGAACTTGAACCATAGCCTCTTCCTTTGTTTGTGCATTCCTCGGCTAGCGAGAAGGTGGTGTCGCTCGCCTTGCGGCAGCGTGCGCGCCCTTGAAAACATCGCCGCAGCGCGCGGTTTCAGCCGACGCCCTTGCAAATGCAAGAGGACAGGTTCACCTCCAGCAACCCGCCTGAGCATAGTGTCAGGCTAGAATCATTCTGCAAATTGCCGCCAAGTATCTTTTACGGCAGGTCTTTTATCAACAGCTCTGCCAACTGCACAGCGTTCAATGCCGCACCTTTGCGTACATTATCGGCTGTCAGCCACAGATTCAGCTCGCACGGGTCGTCCACACCACTACGCACCCGTCCGACATAAACCACATCCTGACCCACCGCGTCACCCACCGCGGTCGGGTAGTCGCCGGCTTCCACCAGCTCGATCCCCGCCGCTGTTTCCAGCGTAGCGCTCACCGCGGCCAGATCAACCTCGCCAGCGGTTTGCAAAGAGACACTATAGCTATCGCCGAAAAACACCGGGGCTTGAATGCAAGTCACTGAAATTTTTAACAAAGGTGCCGAGAGCAGTTCGCGAAGTTCGCTGATCAGGCGTTTTTCCAGCGACACATGCCCCTGGGCATCCGGTTTACCGACCTGGGCCAGCAGGTTAAACGCCATCTGCCGATCGAAAAAACGTGGCTCCAGCGGACGGACGTTCAACAACTCCGCCGTTTGTCGGGCCAGTTCGGTCACCGCCTCGCGGCCCTGGCTGGAGACGGCCAGGCACGCGGTCAGGGTGACCCGCTGGATGTCCAGGCCCTTGAGTGGCGCCAGCACCACCGCCAACGCCGTGGCTGCTGCGCTCGGGCTGCTGACCTGCGCCGGCTTGCCGAGGGTCGCCAGCACTTCGGGATTGGCCTCTGGCACCACGTGGGGCGCGGGCAAGGCGCCGGACAGGTCGATCACCATGCAACCCGCCGCCGTCGCACGTGGGGCAAAGCTGAGGGTGACCGCGGGACCGGCGGCGAAAAACACCAGTTGGACTTTGCCGAAGTCGAATTCGTCGACTTCGCGCACCCGCACGTTCTTGCCCCGGAACGGCACCGAGTGCCCCGCCGACTCGCTGCTGGCCAGCAGGTGCAGGTTGGCAACCGGGAAATCACGTTCCTCGAGGATCTGCACCAGGGTCTCGCCGACGGTGCCGGTGGCGCCGATCACGGCAATATCAAAGGACTGGCTCATGGGGTGACCTCAGGTAAAACGGGGGGAGCGGCACTTTACCCTTGACCAGCCGGTCAGGCAATTTATCCAGCCACACCGCGCACCCAATGTAGGAGCGAGCTTGCTCGCGAAAAATGGAACATCCGACACAAATGTATCGCCCGGACGATCCAATCGCGAGCAAGCTCGCTCCTACAGGGAGAAGACGGCACCGACATAAAAAAACCCGCGACTCTGACGAGGCGCGGGTTTTTCAAAGCGTCAGCGAATCAACGCTCCAGCAGGATACGCAGCATGCGCCGCAGCGGCTCGGCCGCGCCCCACAACAACTGGTCGCCCACGGTGAAGGCACCGAGGAACTGCGAACCCATGTTCAGCTTGCGCAGACGGCCCACCGGGATATTCAGCGTGCCGGTGACCCGAGTCGGACTCAGTTCCTGCATGCTGATTTCACGTTGGTTCGGCACCAGCTTGACCCACGGGTTGTGCTGGCTAATCAACCCTTCGATATCGGCGATCGGCACGTCCTTGTTCAGTTTGATGGTCAGCGCCTGGCTGTGGCAACGCATGGCGCCGATACGCACGCAGATACCGTCCACCGGGATCGGGCTCTTGAAGCGACCGAGGATCTTGTTGGTCTCGGCCTGGGCCTTCCACTCTTCACGGCTCTGGCCGTTCGGCAGTTCCTTGTCGATCCAGGGGATCAGGCTGCCGGCCAGCGGTACACCGAAGTTCTCGGTCGGGTAGGCGTCGCTACGCATGGCTTCGGCCACACGACGGTCGATGTCGAGGATGGCGCTGGCCGGGTCGGCCAGTTGATCGGCGACGGCCGCGTGGGTCGCGCCCATCTGCTTGATCAGCTCACGCATGTTCTGCGCGCCAGCACCGGAGGCCGCCTGATAGGTCATGGCGCTCATCCATTCCACCAGACCCGCCTCGAACAGGCCACCCAGGCCCATCAGCATCAGGCTGACGGTGCAGTTGCCGCCGATGTAGTTCTTGGTACCGGCATCCAGCTGCTGGTCGATGACCTTGCGGTTGACCGGATCGAGGATGATGACCGCATCATCCTGCATACGCAGGCTGGAGGCCGCATCGATCCAGTAACCCTGCCAGCCGGCTTCGCGCAGCTTGGGGAAAACCTCGCTGGTGTAGTCGCCGCCCTGGCAAGTCAGGATCACGTCGAGGGTCTTGAGCTCTTCAATGCTGTAGGCATCCTTCAGCGGAGCAATATCCTTGCCCACGGACGGGCCTTGGCCACCGACATTGGAGGTGGTGAAAAACACCGGCTCAATCAGGTCGAAATCCTGCTCTTCCAGCATCCGCTGCATGAGCACGGAACCGACCATACCGCGCCAACCGATCAGACCTACACGTTTCATCGCAACTACACCTTTTACAAAAGTGGGTCACCGCCTCCAGGGATGGAAGAGGCGGTGGGCCCGAGAGATTACAGATTCCGCAGCGCGGCGACTACTGCGTCACCCATTTCCTGCGTACCGACTTTAGTGCAACCGGCCGACCAGATGTCGCCGGTGCGCAAGCCCTGGTCCAGCACATGGCTGACCGCGGTCTCGATCGCCTGGGCCGCTTCGTGCAGGTTGAAGCTGTAACGCAACAGCATCGACACCGACAGGATGGTCGCCAGCGGGTTGGCAATGCCCTGCCCCGCAATGTCCGGCGCAGAGCCGTGGCACGGCTCGTACATGCCCTTGTTGTTGGCATCCAGGGACGCCGACGGCAGCATGCCGATGGAGCCGGTGAGCATCGACGCCTGGTCGGACAGGATATCGCCGAACAGGTTGTCGGTAACGATCACGTCGAACTGCTTTGGCGCCCGCACCAGTTGCATGGCGGCGTTGTCGACGTACATGTGGCTCAGCTCGACGTCCGGGTAATCCAGGGCAACCTGCTCAACCACTTCACGCCACAGCTGGCTGGAGGCCAGGACGTTGGCCTTGTCCACCGAGCAGAGCTTCTTGCCGCGTACCCGCGCCATGTCGAAGCCGACCCGGGCAATACGGCGGATTTCGCTTTCGCTGTACGGCAGGGTGTCGTAGGCCTGACGCTCGCCATTTTCCAGGGTACGGGTGCCCCGTGGCGCGCCGAAGTAGATACCGCCGGTCAGTTCACGAACGATCAGGATATCCAGGCCGGAGACGATTTCCGGCTTCAGGCTGGAAGCGTCGGCCAGTTGCGGGTAGAGGATCGCCGGACGCAGGTTGCCGAACAGGCCCAGTTGCGCACGGATTTTCAGCAGGCCGCGTTCAGGGCGGATATCGCGCTCGATCTTGTCCCACTTCGGCCCGCCCACGGCGCCCAGCAGCACGGCATCGGCCGCGCGGGCACGCTCCAGGGTTTCATCAGCCAGGGGCACGCCGTGCTTGTCGATGGCCGCGCCGCCGATCACATCGTGGCTCAGCTCGAAACCGAGGCCGTACTTCTCGCTGGCCAATTCCAGCACCTTGACCGCTTCGGCCATGATTTCCGGGCCGATACCGTCGCCTGGGAGAATCAGAATCTGCTTGCTCATGCGTTCCTCATGTCATCTGTCGGCGCGCCCATGGTCACGGGCGCGCTGGGAAAAAGTCTATCGCTCGGCCCACAGCACCAGGACATCTGTACTGAACGAACCATCGGCCTCAATCTCAAAATATTCTCGCACTTCCGCGCCCATTGCCTGCTGCAAATCGCGAATCGCCACCCGCAGCGGCTGCGGGGTGCGCATGCGCTCGACCCAGGAACCGAACTCCAGACGCAGGCGCTGACGCTGGGTACTGCGCACCTGCAGCCCGGCCTCGCTGACCTGGCGCAGCCACTCGCCCGCCGAATAATCACGGACATGGCTGGTATCGCGCAAAACCTCGACACTTTGCAGGTAGGTGTCGAACAACGGGCTGCCGGGAGACATGACGTCGATAAACGCCGCCACGCCACCGGGTTTGAGCACCCGCCGCACTTCCCGCAAGGCCAGGCCCAGATCGCTCCAGTGGTGTGCGGAGTAGCGGCTGAAGACGAAGTCGAACTCGGCATCGGCGAACGGCAGGCTTTCGGCCGCGCCGCAGACCGTGGCGATATTGTTCAGGCCGCGCTCGGCAGCGGCGGCGGCGACCACATCGAGCATCTGCTGCGAAAGGTCGTAGGCTGCCACTTTCTTGACCAGCGGGGCAACGTGAAAACTCACGTGGCCGGCACCACAACCCAGGTCCAGGACCCGGGCGTCGGCCTGTCCGGCCAGTTCGGCCTGGAGCAGGGCGAATTCGGCGCCCTGGGCGTGCACGGCGCTGCTCAGGTAGGCACTGGCTTGTTCGCCGAATTGCTTTTGTACGACTGCGGTATGGGCCTTGCCGGTCATGGAACCATCCTCTGGATATCAACGCGGAACGGAAAAATCAGAAACACCACAACCCTGTGGGAGCCGGCTTGCTCGCGATCAGGCCCTTGAGCCCTGCATCGATCATCCGGCCGCCATCGCCGGCAAGCCGGCTCCTACACAAGGTGTGCCAGCCTCCCCTCAGGCGTCGCGAAACAACCAGGGCTGGCTGGCCCGATGCTTGGCTTCGAATGCGGCAATCGCCTCGCCGTCCTGCAAGGTCAGGCCGATATCGTCCAGGCCGTTGAGCAGGCAATGCTTGCGGAACGCATCGACTTCGAAGTGGTAGACCTTGCCATCCGGGCGAGTCACCGTCTGCGCCTGCAGATCGACCGTCAACTGATAACCCAGGGTCGTTTCGACCTGCTGGAACAGCTCGTCGACTTCACTGTCCTTGAGGATGATCGGCAACAGGCCGTTCTTGAAGCTGTTGTTGAAGAAGATGTCCGCATAGCTCGGCGCGATGATGCTGCGGAAGCCGTACTCTTCCAAAGCCCACGGCGCGTGCTCGCGGCTCGAGCCGCAACCGAAGTTTTCCCGGGCGAGCAATACACTGGCACCCTGGTAACGCTCGGCGTTCAACACGAAATCCTTGTTCAACGGACGCTTGGAGTTGTCCTGGTAGGCATAACCCACGTCCAGGTAGCGCCACTCGTCGAACAGGTTGGGACCGAAACCGGTGCGTTTGATCGACTTCAGGAATTGCTTGGGAATGATCTGGTCGGTGTCGACGTTGGCACGATCCAGAGGCGCGACAAGACCGGTGTGCTGGGTAAAGGCTTTCATGCTGCGCTCCTCAGATCAATTCACGAACGTCGACAAAACGACCGCTCACGGCGGCGGCGGCGGCCATGGCCGGGCTCACCAGGTGCGTACGACCACCGGCCCCCTGGCGTCCTTCGAAGTTACGGTTGGACGTCGAGGCGCAATGCTCGCCACTTTCCAGGCGGTCCGGGTTCATCGCCAGGCACATCGAGCAACCCGGCTCGCGCCATTCGAAACCGGCTTCGAGGAAGATCTTGTCCAGGCCTTCGGCTTCAGCCTGGGCTTTCACCAGGCCCGAACCCGGCACGACAATGGCTTGCTTGATGGTCGAAGCCACCTTGCGGCCCTTGGCGATCACCGCCGCGGCGCGCAGGTCTTCGATCCGCGAGTTGGTGCAGGAACCGATAAAGACCCGGTCCAACTGGATGTCGGTGATCGCCTGGTTGGCGGTCAGGCCCATGTATTTCAAGGCGCGCTCGATGGAGCCACGCTTGACCAGATCGGTCTCGCGAGCCGGGTCCGGCACGTTCTGGTCAACGGCCAGGACCATTTCCGGCGAGGTGCCCCAACTGACCTGTGGCTTGATCTGCGCGGCATCGAGTTCGACCACGGTGTCGAACACCGCATCGACATCGGACACCAGCTCTTTCCAGGCTTCGACAGCCAGGTCCCACTCCGCGCCTTTCGGGGCGAAAGGACGACCCTTGACGTAGGCCACGGTTTTTTCATCGGCGGCCACCAGGCCCACGCGGGCACCGGCTTCGATGGACATGTTGCAGATGGTCATGCGGCCTTCGACCGACAGGTCGCGAATCGCGCTACCGGCGAACTCGATGGCATGGCCGTTACCGCCGGCGGTGCCGATCTTGCCGATCACGGCGAGGACGATGTCCTTGGCGGTCACGCCAAACGGCAAGGTGCCCTCGACCCGCACCAGCATGTTCTTCATCTTCTTGGCCACCAGACACTGGGTGGCGAACACGTGCTCGACCTCGGAGGTACCGATACCGTGGGCCAAGGCGCCGAAGGCACCGTGGGTCGAGGTATGGGAGTCACCGCAGACCACGGTCATGCCCGGCAAGGTCGCGCCCTGCTCCGGGCCGATCACGTGAACGATGCCTTGACGCACATCATTCATCTTGAATTCGGTGATGCCATATTCATCGCAGTAATCGTCGAGGGTCTGTACCTGCAGACGCGACACCTGGTCGACAATCGCCTCGATCCCACCCTTGCGTTCCGGGGTAGTCGGCACGTTGTGGTCCGGAGTGGCGATGATCGAGTCGACACGCCAGGGCTTGCGCCCGGCCAGACGCAGGCCTTCGAAAGCCTGGGGCGAAGTCACTTCATGGATGATGTGACGGTCGATATAGATCAACGACGACCCATCGTCGCGCCGTTTCACTTCATGAGAATCCCAGAGCTTGTCGTAAAGCGTTTTGCCGGCCATCAGACGTTTCCTCATCAGCTTGTTTCTATGCCCCGGGTTATCGATGACTGCTATCAGTTCTCAATAACCCTCTGGCTTGTGAGGTCGATGTTATGGGGTTAGAGTGAATAACTCAAATTCACATTCTTTATGCTTTGGATAACTTTTTGGAATACTGCACATGGATCTGGCCAACCTCAATGCTTTTATCGCCATCGCCGAGACCGGCAGTTTTTCCGGCGCCGGTGAACGCCTGCACCTGACACAGCCAGCAATCAGCAAACGTATCGCCGGTCTTGAGCAGCAACTCAATGTCCGTTTGTTCGACCGCCTGGGCCGCGAAGTCGGCCTGACCGAGGCCGGCCGGGCGCTATTGCCGCGCGCCTACCAGATTCTCAACGTGCTGGACGACACTCGTCGGGCGCTGACCAACCTCACCGGCGAAGTCAGCGGGCGCCTGACTCTGGCCACCAGCCACCATATCGGCCTGCACCGCCTGCCGCCGCTGCTGCGCGCTTTTACCCGGCGTTACCCACAGGTGGCGCTGGATATTCAGTTTCTCGATTCGGAAATCGCCTACGAGGAAATTCTCCACGGCCGCGCCGAACTGGCGGTCATTACCCTCGCGCCGGAACCCCACGGCCTGGTGCGTGCCGTGCCGGTGTGGGACGACCCGCTGGATTTCGTCGTCGCCCTCGAGCATCCGCTGGTCAACCACGGCCCGGTCAGCCTCAAGGACATCGCCCATCACCCGGCGGTCTTCCCGGGCGGCAACACCTTTACCCACCATATCGTCCAGCGCCTGTTCGAAGCCCAGGGCCTGACGCCAAATATCGCCATGAGCACCAACTATCTGGAAACCATCAAGATGATGGTCTCCATCGGCCTGGCCTGGAGCGTCCTGCCCCGGACCATGCTCGATGATCAAGTGGCAAGTATTCCTTTACCGGGCATACAACTGACTCGCCAGCTAGGCTATATCCTGCATACGGAACGGACACTGTCGAATGCCGCCCGGGCTTTCATGGCTTTACTGGATGCGCAGGGTGACAAACCAGGATTGACGGCATAAGACAAGCCTGCTTTATTCCAAACAGCTTTTTGCGGCACAACGTTCCTTTCATCCCAAGGACTGCTGTAAATGCCCAAGCACGCCAGCCGTATTCCGCCCCTGCCACGCATTCATGCACTCGACCCTCAGGTGTCGGAACAGAGCTGGGACAGCGCCTCGCAACTGCTTGCCGCCCTCAATGGCGCGCGCCTCGGCGCCTGGTGCTGGGATATCGAAAGTGGCCAGGTCAGTTGGTCGCGCGGCACCCAGGCGCTGTTCGGCTTCGATCCGCACCAACCCTTGTCCAAGGACATGGACTACCTCGACCTGCTGCCGATCGAGGACCGTGACCGCACCCTGCGGGCCTTTCACGCGGTACTGCAAGGCGAGCCCGTCGAACAGGCCATGCATCACCGCATCCTCTGGCCCGACGGCAGCCTGCACTGGCTGGAAATCAATGGCAGCCTGTTGCCGGACAAGAACGGCAAGCCGCGAATGATCGGCGTCATCCGTGAAATCACCCACCAGCGCCAGCGCGAGCATGCCCTCAGCAGTTCGGAAAAGCGCTTTGCCACCCTGTTTCATCTATCCCCCAACATGGTCCTGCTGACCCGTGAGGAGGACGGCTTGATCAGCGAGGCCAACCAGTACTTCGAAAGTCTGTTCGGCTGGCCGGCGCTCCAGGTGATCGGGCGGACCACCGTGGAGATCGGACTCTGGGTCAATCCCGAAGAACGCGAGCGTCTGGTCAAATCGATCAGCATCAAGGGCGAGTCGGTCAGCCAGGAAGTGCAGCTACGGGCCAGCAACGGCCAGATCCACGCCGGCATCCTCAGCGCCCAACGGGTCGAACTGGAAGGCCAGGCTTATCTGCTGAGCACTTTTCTCGACACCACCGAACGCAAAAATGCCGAGCTGGCCCTCAAGGACAGCCAGGACCGCCTCGACCTGGCCCTGGACTCGGCACAGCTGGGCACCTGGGACTGGCATATCCCCAGCGGCATGCTCTATGGCTCGGCACGCGCCGCGCAGTTGCACGGACTGGAACCGCAACCCTTCCATGAATCCTTCGAGGCGTTTTTCGACGGCGTGCCCGCCAGTGAGCGCGACAGCATGCGCAACGCCTACCGCAGCCTGCGCGAAGGCCCGGAAGGCAACTACCAGCTGACCTATCGGGTGCAGCTGGAAAACGGCCTATCGCGCTACCTGGAAAGCCGCGCCCGCCTCTACCGCGACGAACAGGGCAATCCGCTGCGCATGGCCGGCACCCTGCTGGATATCACCGAACAGGTCGAACGCGAACAGCGCCTGGTGGCCTCGGAGGAGAAATTTGCCAGCCTGTTCCAGGCCAGCCCCGATCCCATCTGCGTCACCCGTCACGACACCGGACAGTTCATCGAAATCAACCCGGCCTTCACCCAGGTGTTCGGCTGGAACCTCAACGAAGTGCGCAATCGCAGTGCCGAACAGATCGGCCTGTGGGACGACTCGGCCAAGCGCTTGCAACGCATCCAGCAGGTGATCCGTGACCAGGCCTTGAACAATGTCGCGGTGATCGTTCACCACAAGCGCGGCCACGCCCTGACCTGCGTGATCAGCAGCCGGCAGATCATGGTCGAGGGACAGCTCTGTATCGTCACCACCTTGCGTGACATCACCCAGCAGCAACGGGCCGAGGCGGCCCTCAAGGCCAGCGAGGAAAAATTCGCCAAGGCGTTCCACTCCAGCCCCGACGCCATCACCATCACCGAGCGTGACAGCGGGCGCTACCTGGAGGTCAACGACGGTTTCTGCCGGCTGACCGGCTACACCAGCAGCGAAGTCATCGGCCGTACCGTGTATGAAATCGGCGTCTGGGCCGATCACAAACAACGCACCGCGCTGCTGGCGGAGCTGAAGGAAAAAGGCCATGTCCCGCACCGCGACATGCTCGGGCGTAACAAACGCGGGGATGTGATCACCGTCGAGGTCTCGGTCGAGCCGATCATCCTCAATGAAACCCCCTGCCTGCTGCTGACGGCCCGGGACATCAGTCAGTTGAAGAACGCCCAGGCGCAGATCCGCCACCTGGCTTATCACGACCCGCTGACCAACCTGCCCAATCGCGCCTTGCTCATGGACCGCCTGAGCCAGCAGATCGCCCTGCTCAAGCGCCACAACCTGCGCGGCGCCCTGCTGTTCCTCGACCTGGACCACTTCAAGCACATCAACGACTCCCTCGGCCACCCGGTGGGCGACACCGTGCTCAAGGTGGTGACCGCCCGCCTGGAAGCCAGCGTGCGTGCCGAGGACACCGTCGCGCGCCTCGGTGGTGACGAATTCGTGGTGCTGCTCAGCGGCCTGGACGGTTCACGCAGCGAGGTCACGCACAAAGTCCGCGAGTTGGCGGACACCATTCGCGAACTGCTGGCCGAACCGATGTTCCTCGACGGCCAGCGCCTGCAAGTGACCCCGAGTATCGGCGTGGCGCTGATTCCCGATCACGGCACGACTCCCGCCGACTTGCTCAAGCGCGCCGATATCGCGCTGTACCGGGCCAAGGATTCCGGGCGTAACATCACCCAGCTGTTCCACAGCACCATGCAGAAAGCCGCCAGCGAACGCCTGCGCATGGAAAACGACCTGCGCCAGGCGCTTTCCCGGGGCGAGTTCAGCGTGCACTTCCAGCCCCAGGTGGACGCCCGCGACAACAGCATCATCGGCGCCGAAGCCCTGGTACGCTGGCACCATCCGGAACTGGGCGCGCAAGCGCCGACCGAGTTCATCAAAGTCCTGGAAGACAGCGGGCTGATTCTGGAGGTCGGCACCTGGATCCTCGACCATGCCTGTGAGGCCTTCGGCATTCTGCTGGCGGACGGGCTGATCAGCCACGCATTCAGCCTGTGCGTGAACATCAGCCCGCGGCAGTTCCGCCAGACCGATTTCGTCGAACGCGTCGAGCGCACGCTGACCCGCTACAACGTCCCCTCCTCGATGCTGAAACTGGAAATCACCGAGGGCATCGTGATCCAGAACCTGGAGGACACCATCAGCAAGATGCGCCGCCTGAACAAGCTCGGCGTCAGTTTTGCCATGGATGATTTCGGTACCGGCTATTCGTCGCTGACCTACCTCAAGCGCCTGCCGGTGGACGCCTTGAAGATCGACCAGTCGTTCGTACGCGACGCGACCCACGACCCCAACGACGCGGAAATCATCCGTGCCATTGTCGCCATGGCCCGCAGCCTGGGGCTGACGGTGATAGCCGAGGGGGTGGAACTGCCGGAGCAACTGGTGTTTCTTGAGGGGTTGGGTTGCCATCTGTACCAGGGTTACCTGCACAGTCGGCCGTTGCCCCTGGATGAATTCAGGAAACTCCTGGAGTTGCCCATTCCCGAGCACAGCACCGACCTGTAGGAGCCATTTTGCATATGGCATCAACAAAGAACCCCGCCGAAGCGGGGTTCTTTTTTAGCAAGCTGGCGCTTAGTGCTGCAGAACCGGTTTTTGCCCGGCGTTAATGGCAATGCGCTTTGGCTTCGCCTCTTCCGGCACGACCCGCAGCAGGTCGATGTTCAACAGACCGTTGCTCAGGCCGGCCGCCTTGACCTCGATATGGTCAGCCAGGCGGAAGGACAGCTTGAAGGCACGCTGGGCAATCCCCTGATGCAGGTAGCTGATGTTTTCGACCTTGGGTTCACGTTTGCCGCCACTGACGGTCAACACGCCTTTCTCGACTTGCAGCTCCAGGTCTTCTTCCTGGAAACCGGCCGCGGCCACGACGATGCGGTATTCGTCTTCGCCATGTTTTTCAACGTTGTAAGGGGGGTAGCTGCTGCCCGGCTCATTGCGCAATGCGGTTTCAAACAGATCGTTGAAACGATCGAAACCGACGGAAGAACGGAACAGTGGAGCCAGGGAAAATGCGGTAGTCATGTCAATCTCCTGAAATTCAGCGAGTGGTTTAGTCCGCGACCCGAATTCGGCATCGCGTACTCCCTAGATAGGAACTCGCCCAGGTATTTCAAGAGATCGTCGTGAAATTTTTCAGGCCGCTTCCGGCAACGGCACGTTCAACAGACGTCCGACCGCGTCGCAATCGGTCTCGCGGCGCATGATGCTGAACAACTCCACAGCCTGCGGATAATTACGCGTCAACATCGCCAGCCACTGCTTCAACCGGCCCGGGGCCTGACGTGGCGTCAGCTGCGCCACTGCTTGCGCCCAGAAGTCGCGAAGCAGCGGTTGCAGCTCGGTCCAGGTCATCTCCACGACCTCTTCGCCGGCCCGCGCCGCAGCGATCTGCCGGGCCAGATCCGGGCGCGACACCAGGCCGCGGCCGAGCATGATGTCCTCGGCGCCACTGACTTCGCGACAGCGCCGCCAGTCGTCCACCGACCAGATATCGCCATTGGCGAACACCGGCACCTTGACCACTTCCTGCACCCGCGCCACCCACTCCCAATGGGCCGGAGGCTTGTAGCCGTCGACCTTGGTGCGGGCGTGCACGACGATCTGCGAGGCGCCGCCTTCGGCCAGCGCCGTGCCGCAGACCAGCGCCCCATCCGGGCTGTCGAACCCCAGGCGCATCTTCGCCGTCACCGGGATATGCGCCGGCACCGCACGGCGAACCTGCTCGACAATGGCGTTGAGCAACTCCGGCTCCTTGAGCAGCACCGCCCCGCCCCGGGACTTGTTCACGGTCTTGGCCGGGCAGCCGAAATTCAGGTCGATGACCTGCGAGCCCAGCTCACAGGCCAGCGCCGCGTTTTCCGCCAGGCACACCGGGTCGGAGCCCAACAGTTGCACCCGCAGCGGCACGCCGGCAGCCGTGCGGGCGTCGGTCAGCAGTTCGGGGGCGAACTTGTGGTAGTAGGCAGGCGTCAACAGCGAGTCATTGATCCGGATAAATTCGGTGACACACCAGTCGATACCGCCGACGCGGGTCAGCACATCACGCAGGATGTTGTCGACCAACCCCTCCATGGGTGCCAGGGCAATTTGCATGGGGACTCTCATAGGAAAAAGGGGTCATCAAAAAAAACGACCCTCAAAAAAGTGCCGCAGTTTACGGGGTTCCGGCACAAACCGGTATGCCCTCAGACCGGCTGCACGGCCGGCCCGTAACCCTCGATAAACTCCGCCGGCATGCGCTTGGGCTTGCCGCTGGACAGCTCGATGCAGACAAAGGTGGTTTGCGCCCGCAGCAGGGTCAGGTTGTCGCTTGGACGGACCAATTGGAAACGCCGGGTCATCTTCAGGCGCTCGTCCCAGTCGACGATCCAGGTCGCCAGTTGCAACTCGTCGCCTTCGTAGGCGGCGGCCAGGTAGTCGATCTCATGGCGGACCACCGCCATGGCCCGGTCCAGGCGCCGATACTCGGTGAGGTCCAGGCCCAGGCGCTGCGAGTGACGCCAGGCACAGCGCTCCAGCCAGCTGACATACACCGCGTTGTTGGCATGCCCGAGACCGTCGATATCCTCGTCGGCCACCTGCAAATCGAGGACGAAGGGTGTCGCCAGATCCCAACTCATGTACTGCTCCCGGTCAAATCAAAGACCGTAGCAGTGTAACGGAACAGTCCTCAGATGACCGCCGTTTTGGCCGCCCGCAAGAGTCGGTCGGACAATTCGCCAGGACCCAGCGCCCGGGCCACGGCTAGGCCGCCGATCATCAGGGCGATATCGGCCAGGGCCTTGTCGGTGTCCTCGGGACTGGCCGCCAGTTGCGCGACCATCAGCTCCACATGCTCGTTCAGGGCTTCACGAAAGCACTCCGGCAGGTTGCACATTTCGCCGACGATCGAGGGGATAGGGCAGGCCTGCTGCACCGCGTCACGGTGTTTGCGTGACAGATAGAACGCCGCGAACAAGGCGCGCCGCTCCTCTCCCGGCAACTGGCTGTCCACTTCGCTCATCTTCGCCCGACGCTGGGCGAGCAATTGCTTGAACGCCTCCAGCATCAGCGCGTCCTTGCTCTCGAAGTGTGCGTAGAAACCACCCACGGTCAACCCGGCGGCGCCCATCACTTCGCTGACACTCGGCTCGACCGGGCCGCGCTGGATCAAGGCGTTACTCGCCGCCTGCAGGATGCGTTCGCGGGTTTGAGCTTTCTTGTCGTTCATTGCCACCTCCAGACATCACGCAGAAAATATTATTCGCATAATATTTTTCCGCAAGGGTTTATTTTGACCGCTGGTCCGAGCCATGGGTATCAAAAAGTGGATTGCAGAGGAAAAAGGCCAAACGCCAGACAAACAAAAGGGCCATTCAATAATTGAATGACCCTTATAAAATCCCGCAGAGCGGGCAATCGTGGCGTCCCCTAGGGGACTCGAACCCCTGTTACCGCCGTGAAAGGGCGGTGTCCTAGGCCACTAGACGAAGGGGACACAAACCCTTCTAACATGATCAACACTGAGTGTTGATCGCTTCAAGGCCGGTGTGGCCAGACCTTGAAGTGTAAATTGGTGGAGCTAAGCGGGATCGAACCGCTGACCTCCTGCATGCCATGCAGGCGCTCTCCCAGCTGAGCTATAGCCCCGGATTTATCGCCTCGGAGGCGGAACGATATCAACCTGCAACATCGTTTCTGTAAAACTGGCGTCCCCTAGGGGACTCGAACCCCTGTTACCGCCGTGAAAGGGCGGTGTCCTAGGCCACTAGACGAAGGGGACATAAACCCTTGTGTACCTGATCGGTGCTGGTTCCGATTCATAGTACAAACCCCAGAGCAGTGTAGCTTACCCTGAAGCTTCTAAAATTGGTGGAGCTAAGCGGGATCGAACCGCTGACCTCCTGCATGCCATGCAGGCGCTCTCCCAGCTGAGCTATAGCCCCACATTCGACATTCACTTCTCACTCGCGTTGCCGCTGTGTTTCCGTGTTGTCTTGTGGACGGGGCGCATATTAAGTGCGACCCATTGCCCTGTCAAACTTTTTTTAAACATTTCTTAAAAGAATTTTCCGGGATAACAATCACTTACCGCCCTCCCCCGGAAAAACGGGGGGTTGTCGGCCACGCCTCCAGCCAGGGAAACGGCTGGTGCATGGCCGACACTGACTCAGGCAATCGCGCCCAGCAGCTTTTCCCATTCCTTGTTTTCTTTCTTCGACACACCGCCCAGCAAGTCCAGCGCCTGGCGCAGACGGAAACGCGTGAGGTCCGGGCCGAGGATTTCCATGGCATCGAGCACCGACACCGAACTGGCCTGCCCGGTGATCGCGGCAAACATCAACGGCATGGCATCGCGCAGCTTCAACTCAAGGGAGTCGACTACCGCCTGGATGGTCGCGGTGATGCTGTCCTTTTCCCACTGGCGCAGGCTTTCCAGCTTCCAGAGGATCAACTGCATCAGCTTGCGCACGTCATCGGCGGAAAGCTTCTTGTGCTCGAACAGCTTGGCATCCAGCGGCAAGCTGCCGGCGAAGAAGAAGTTCGCCAGCGGTGCGACCTGGCTGAAGGTCTCGACCCGGCCCTGGACCAGCGGTGCAATCTTCATCAGGTACTCGGGATTCAGCGCCCAGTTCTGCACACGGCTGGCGAACTCTTCCACCGGCAGGTCGCGCAGCCACTGGCCGTTGAGCCAGGAGAGTTTCTCGATATCGAAGATCGGCCCGCCCAGGGAGACGCGGGACAGGTCGAAGTGTTCGACCATTTCATCCAGGGAGAACTTCTCGCGCTCGTCGGGCATCGACCAGCCCATGCGGCCCAGATAGTTGAGCATGGCTTCAGGCATGAAGCCCATGCGCTCGTAGAAGGTCACCGAGGTCGGGTTCTTGCGCTTGGACAGCTTGCTCTTGTCCGGGTTGCGCAGCAGCGGCATGTAGCACAGCTGCGGCTGTTCCCAACCGAAGTATTCGTAGAGCAGGATCAGCTTGGGTGCCGACGGCAACCACTCTTCGCCACGCAGCACGTGGGTGATGCCCATCAGGTGGTCATCGACCACGTTGGCCAGGAAGTAGGTCGGCAGGCCGTCGGTCTTCATCAGTACCTGCATGTCCATGCGGTCCCACGGGATCTCGACGTCGCCACGGAGCATGTCCGGCACCACGCAGACGCCTTCGCTCGGCACCTTCATGCGGATCACATGGGGTTCACCGGCGGCCAGGCGGCTGGCCACTTCTTCCTTCGACAGCAGCAGGGCACGACCGTCGTAGCGCGGGGTTTCGCCGCGGGCCGTCTGCTCGGCACGCATCTGGTCCAGCTCTTCGGCGGTGCAGAAGCACGGGAAGGCGTGGCCCATGTCGACCAGTTGCTGGGTGTACTGCTTGTAGATCTCGCTACGCTCGCTCTGCCGGTACGGACCGTGGGGGCCGCCGACATCCGGGCCTTCGGCCCAGGTGATACCCAGCCAGTTCAGGGCATCGAAAATCTGCTGTTCGGACTCGCGGGTCGAACGCAACTGATCGGTGTCTTCGATCCGCAGGATGAACTCACCGCCGTGCTGCTTGGCAAAGCAGTAGTTGAACAAGGCGATGTAGGCGGTGCCGACGTGGGGATCGCCGGTGGGCGATGGCGCGATGCGCGTGCGAACGGTGGTCATGGGCGGTCTCGAAGTGGAGATAAAACAAAGGGCGAATGGTAACAGGCGCAACCGTCCCGGCTCCAGCGCAGGGCATCGGGCCAGGGCATATAAGCCAAGCTTCGGTCTAAAAATGGCTCCAGGCCCCGAAAACCGGGCTTTCTCGGCGACTGGCATTTACCCATTAATCCTGCTGTGCCAGATTCGTCTACCGTAAAATTCACTTACACATTGATGTGTTACTGCCCATGCCCTCTCAACTCAAGCGTCGACTGTTTATTTTCCTGTTCCTGGTCCTGGTGATCGCCCTGGGCTTTTTCGCCCAATGGTTCTTCAGGGGACGCTTTTATGAAAGCACCGATAACGCCTATGTCCAGGGCGAGATCACCCGCGTTTCCAGCCAGCTGGGCGCACGCATTGACGAAGTGCTGGTGGCGGACAACCAACATGTGGAAAAGGGCCAGTTGCTGGTCCGGCTCGAAGGGGCTGAT
This sequence comes from Pseudomonas gingeri, assembly GCF_013386165.1. Classification (GTDB taxonomy): domain Bacteria; phylum Pseudomonadota; class Gammaproteobacteria; order Pseudomonadales; family Pseudomonadaceae; genus Aquipseudomonas; species Aquipseudomonas gingeri_C. Next base: position 243,746 of record NZ_JACAOS010000015.1, read on the forward strand.
TTCCAGCTGGCCATCGACCGCGCCAATGCCGCCCTCGCCACCCGCGAGGCCGAACGAGTGCAGGCCCAGAGCAAGCTGACCCAGCAGGCCAGCCTGATCGCCGCCGCCGATGCCCAGGTCGCGTCCAGCCAGGCCAGCCTCGGCCGTTCGCAACTCGACCTGAACCGCGCGCAGACCTTGCGTAAACCCGGCTACGTCTCGGAAGAACGGGTCACCACGCTCTCCGCCGATAACCATATCGCCCGCTCGCAAGTGGCCAAGGCCCAGGCCGACCTGCAAGGCCAGCGCCAGCAAGTGATCGCCCTGGGGGCCGAACTGAAGCGCCTCGATGCGCAGATCGCCAACGCCCGGGCCGACCTGGCCCAGGCCGAACTGAACCTGACCCGCAGCGAGATCCATGCGCCCATCAGCGGCCTGGTCGGTCAGCGCGCGGCACGCAACGGCCAGTATGTGCAGGCCGGTGCCTACCTGCTGTCCATCGTCCCGGACCAGGACATCTGGATCCAGGCCAACTTCAAGGAAACCCAGATCGGCCACATGCAGGCGGGCCAGAGCGCGACCTTGACCTTCGACGCCTATGAGGACACGCCGATCCAGGGCAAGGTCGAGAGCCTGTTCGCCGCCTCCGGCGCCCAGTTCAGCCTGTTGCCGCCGGACAACGCCACCGGCAACTTCACCAAGGTGGTGCAGCGCATCCCGGTCAAGCTGACCTTTGCCGCCGACAACCCGTTGCAAGGCAAGATCCGTCCGGGCATGTCGGTCACCGTCAAGGTCGACCTGCGCGACGCCCAGCATGGCCGGTGATCAACTGATCCGACCGGTGGGTGAACCGACCCGCCGGGACTGGATCGCGGTGATGAGCGTGATGCTCGGCGCCTTTATGGCGGTGCTCGACATCCAGATCACCAACTCCTCGCTCAAGGATATCCAGGGCGCACTCTCGGCGACCCTGGAAGAGGGCTCGTGGATTTCCACCTCCTACCTGGTGGCGGAAATCATCATGATTCCCCTCACCGCCTGGCTGGTGCAATTGCTCTCGGCGCGGCGGCTGGCGGTCTGGGTATCCCTGGGTTTCCTCGGCTCGTCGCTGCTCTGTTCCATGGCCTGGAGCCTGGAAAGCATGATCGTGTTCCGCGCCATGCAGGGTTTCACCGGCGGCGCGCTGATCCCCCTGGCGTTCACCCTGACCTTGATCAAGCTGCCGGACCACCACCGCGCCAAGGGCATGGCCATGTTCGCCATGACCGCCACCTTTGCCCCGTCCATCGGTCCGACCATTGGTGGCTGGCTCACGGAAAACTGGGGCTGGCAATACATCTTCTACATCAACATCCCGCCCGGCCTGATCATGATCGCGGGGCTGCTCTACGGACTGGAAAAGAAAGAAGCCCACTGGGAACTGCTCAAGAGCACCGACTACGCCGGAATCGTCAGCCTCGGCATTGGCCTTGGGTGCCTGCAGGTGTTCCTCGAGGAAGGCCACCGCAAGGACTGGCTGGAATCGGACCTGATCGTGACGCTGGGCAGCATCGCCCTGCTGAGCCTAATCACGTTCGTGATTCTGCAGTTGTCCAAACCCAACCCGTTGATCAACCTGCGCATCCTGCAGAACCGCAACTTTGGCCTGTCGAGCATTTCCAGCCTGGGCATGGGCGTGGGCCTGTACGGCTCGATCTACCTGCTACCGCTGTACCTGGCGCAGATCCAGAACTACAACGCCCTGCAGATCGGCGAAGTGATCATGTGGATGGGAGTACCGCAGCTGTTCCTGATTCCGCTGGTGCCCAAGCTGATGAAGTTCGTTTCGCCGAAGCTGCTCTGTGCCCTGGGGTTTGGTCTGTTCGGGTTGGCGAGTTTTTCTTCCGGGGTGCTCAACCCGGACTTTGCCGGCCCACAGTTCAACCAGATCCAGATCATCCGCGCCCTGGGGCAGCCGCTGATCATGGTGACCATCTCGCTGATCGCCACCGCCTATATCCAGCCCCAGGACGCGGGGTCGGCGTCGAGCCTGTTCAACATCCTGCGCAACCTCGGCGGGGCCATCGGCATCGCCCTGCTCGCGACCTTGCTGGATGCACGGACCAAGGTCTATTTCGATTATCTGCGCGAGGCGGTGGTACCGGGCAACCCGCAGGTAGCCGAACGCCTGGCGGCGCTGACGAATACCCTGGGCAGCGACAGCGCGGCGCTGGGCAAGCTGAGCGAGATCACCCATCAGCAGGCATCGATCATGGCCTATAACGACGCCTTCCATTTTGTCGGGATCGCGCTGGGGATCAGCATGTTGGCGGTGCTGTTGACCAAGGCGCTGCCGGCGGGGGTCAAGGCCGGGGAAGCGCATTGACATTGAGGCCCTGTTCACTACGCTCGCGAATCAACTCGACCAGCGCCCGCAACCCCGCCGGCACATGCCGCCGCCCCGGGTAATACAACGACAACCCACCATAAGGCGGCGTCCACTCCTCCAGCACCGGCACCAGGGTGCCCGCCGCCAGGTCGGCGCTGGCATTCCACTGCGAGCCATACGCCAGGCCCAACCCCGCCCGCGCGGCCTCCAGCACCAGGGTCGATTCATCCAGGGTCAGCACACCCTGCACATCGATCTCATAGGACTCGCCATGGCGCTCGAACTCCCAGTGATAGATCCGCCCACTGGGCAAACGCAGGCGGATACAGCGATGGTTCAACAGGTCCATCGGCGTCTGCGGCACCGGATTACGTGAGAAATACTCCGGGCTACCCATCACCAACAACCGCAACGGCAAACCCAGCGGGATGGCGATCATGTCCTGGGGCACACTGTCGTGCAGACGGATCCCGGCATCGAAGCCCTCGACAACGATATCGATCAACTTGCCCTCGGTAACAATATCCACCTTCATCTGCGGATAGCGCCGCATGTACTCCAGTAACAGCGGCATCGCCTGCTTCACCGCACCCACCGCGCTGTTGATGCGCAAGGTGCCGGTCGGCACATCGCCGTGGTTGCCGGCCTGTTCCATCGCCTCGCGAATGCTCGACATCGCCGGCGCAATACTCTCGACAAACTGCGCCCCGGCCTCGGACAGCGCCACACTGCGGGTGGTGCGATTGAACAGCCGAGCACCGATGCGCGCCTCCAACGCCGACACCGCATGACTCAGCGCCGAGGTCGAGACATCCAGCTCGGTGGCCGCCGCACGAAAACTCCGATGCCGGGCCACGGCCAGCACCGCCTCCAATTCTGTCAGGCCTGATGTGCGCATTATCCTATATCACTCACTAACTCATGCCGCTTCATCCGGCTTATCAGGCCAATCCTAGACGCTTATCCTGATTGACACCACAGACCCACGCCTCGGAGCAGCCATGCAACGCATCGACCATATCTATATCAATGGCGCCTTTGTCACCCCTCATGGCCAGGAACTGTTCGACCTGTTCAACCCGGCGACCGGCCAAGTCATCGGTCAGGTACGCCTGGCGGACGAACAGGATGCCCACGCCGCGATTGCCGCCGCCAAGGCCGCATTCCCGGCCTTCTCCCGCACCAGCAAGGCCGAACGCCTGGCCATGTTGCAGCGCATGCACGCGGCCATTGTCGCCCGGGAAGACCAACTCAACGACGCCCTCATCGAGGAATACGGCGCCCCCGCCTCGCGCTCGCGCTGGATGGCCCAGCATGCCGCCAGCGTCTTTCTGGAAGCGGCGAAGGTCCTCGAAAACTACGACTTCAAGCGCCGGGCCAGGACCGCCGAGGTGATCATGCAGCCCCTCGGCGTGGCGGGCCTGATCACCCCCTGGAACAATGACGCCGGCTTTATCTGCGGCAAACTGGCCGCCGCCCTGGCCGCCGGTTGCACCACGGTGATCAAACCCAGCGAAATGAGCGCGATCCAGACCCGTATCGTCACCGAGGCCCTGCACGCAGCCGATCTGCCGCCGGGGCTGTTCAATATCGTCACCGGTCGCGGTGAAACCGTCGGCGCCACGATCAGCAGCCATCCGGATATCGCCAAGATCTCCTTCACCGGCTCCACCCTGGTGGGCAAGAGCATCCTGCGCAGCGCCGCCGAAACCTTGAAGCGCGTCACCCTGGAACTGGGCGGCAAATCGCCGGTGGTGATCCTCGACGATGCCGACCTGAGCCAGGCCATTCCCCTGGCCTTGCAGGCCGGCTTCATGAACAGCGGCCAGGCGTGCATCGCCGGGACCCGGATTCTGGTGCCCGAGGCACGCCTGCACGAAGTCGAAGCCGCCGTGCTCCAGGCCATCGACGCGGTCAAGGTCGGCAATCCACTGGACCCACAGACCAGCGTCGGGCCGATGGTCAGTGAAAAACAATGGCAGCGGGTGCAACGCTATATCCGCATCGGTATCGACGACGGTGCCCGACTGCTGGTGGGCGGCGAAGGCCTGCCCGAGGGCATGGACAAGGGCTGGTTCGTGCGCCCGACCGTGTTCAGTGGCGTGACCAACGAAATGACCATCGCCCGTGAGGAAATTTTCGGTCCGGTGCTGTCGATCATCACCTACCGTGATCAGGAAGACGCCATCCGCATCGCCAATGACACACCTTACGGCCTGCAGGCCTATGTGATGTCCAGCGACGCCGAACGGGCCCGCCAGGTTGCCGACCGCCTCGAGGCCGGACGCGTGCTGATCAACACCCTGGCCCACGAGCCGGCGGCACCCTTCGGCGGTTTCAAGCAGTCGGGCATCGGCCGGGAATACGGGGCCTTCGGGCTGGAGGCGTTCCTCGAGCCGAAATCGATTCTGGGGGGCGTTCAATAACCGCCGTGTCCTCCCCAGCAGGCCGACGCCTGCCGGGGAGACCGGGTTCGCCCGTGACGGCTTAGCGCGCCAGCCATTGCTCGGCGGATACCACCGAGGCATAACCGAACGCCAGGGACGCCATGAACGCTCCATGCACATGGGCCGCCGGCACCGTCAGGCCATTGAACTCCAGGTCCCGTGAAGCACAGGCATCATGAATCACCGTGACCGGGTAACCCAGGTCAGTCGCCGCGCGGGTGATGGCGTCGACACACAGGTGGCTCATGCTGCCGACCACCACCAGTTCCTTGACGTCATTGCGTTCCAGCACCGCGCCCAGTTCGGTGTCGCGAAACGAGTTGATGAAATGCTTGAGGATCACCTGCTCATCGGCACGATTGAGCACCTTGGCGTGCAACTGCGCGCCTTCGGACCCCGGGACAAAGAACGGCGCATCGGCGCTCGCGGACTCATGGCGGACATGCACCACCAGGTCGCCGGCCTCGCGCGCTGCGGCCAGAATCGCGGCAGCCTTGTCGGCCGCTGCATCGGCGCCGCTCAGGGTCCATTTGCCACCTGGGAAATAGTCGTTCTGGATATCCACCAGGATCAGTGCTTGTACGGACATATCATTTTCCTCGATTGAGTGGTGCAGCGTTCGGTTGCTTTGCGTTACCGGATCAAGTATCCAGTTCGCAGCGTGCTCCGGGGATTGGCCGGACCGACACTTTCGAGGGGAAAACTGACAATGGACGCGACCGACCCGACAACCCATGGGTTGAAAGACAGCGCCGTGGCCGAAATCGGCCTGCTCCTCTATCCCGGCGCGCAGACCGCCGCCATCCACGGCTTGACCGACCTGTTCAGCGTGGCCAATCGCATGGTCGCCGAACACGGCGATGCGGCCCGGCTGCTGCGCATCAGCCATTGGGCCACCAGCGCCACGGGCGAGTCGATCGAGCGGGTCTACGACAGCCGACCGGGCACGGCGAGCCACCCGGCCGCCGTGGTCATTCCGCCCTCCCTGGGCGAGACGCCCTCACCGGCGGCCTTGCTGCTCAGTGCCGACTGGGTCCGCGAACAACATAGCCGCGGAGCGATCATCGGCTCCGTGTGCATGGGCGCCTTCGTGCTGGCACAGACCGGCCTGCTCGATCAGCGCCCCGCCACCACCCACTGGAATTCGGCCAAGGCCTTGTCCGCGCTCTACCCGCAGATACGCCTCGACACCGACAAACCGATCATTGACGACGGCGACCTGATCACCACCGCCGGGTTGATGGCCTGGGCCGAACTGGGCATGCGCCTGGTCGAACGGCTGCTGGGGCCGGGCATCGCCACCCGCACGGCGCGCTACCTGCTGATCGAGCACCGGGACAACAGCGAATGCGCTGGAAACTTTGCGCCGATACTGGGACACGGCGATGCGGCGATCCTCAAGGTCCAGCACTGGTTGCAAAGCAGCGGCGCGCTGGAAGCCAGCGTGAATACCATGGCCGACAAGGCCGGCCTGGAAGAACGCACCTTTCTGCGGCGCTTTCGCGCTGCCACCGGCCTGCGCCCGACGGAGTACTGCCAACACCTGCGAGTCGGCAAGGCGCGGGAAATGCTTGAATTCACCAACGGCACCGTCGACCATATCGCCTGGACCGTGGGTTACCAGGACCCCGGTGCATTCCGTTCGACCTTCAAGAAAATCACCGGTTTTTCCCCCAGTGACTACCGAAGTCGCTACGGCGCCAGAGCGACCTGAGCTCAACCACCGGCAGGGCGATGCCTTGCCGGTCATTCCTTATTGATACGGCCCGGAGAAACACATGAGCAACGTGCTGCTGGTACTCGTGGAAACCGTCAACGACTACTTGCCGATCATCCAGAAGCACGGCTTCGAACTGATCCTGGCGCCGACCCAAGCCCTGCGTGCGCAGGCCATCGCCACCCACGGCGAGCGCATCAACGTGGTGCTGACCCGCGGTCCGCTGGGGCTGTTCGCCGATGAAATGGCCGCCCTGCCGAAACTCGAGATCATCTGCGTGCTCGGTGCCGGTTATGAAAAGGTCGACCTGCACGCCGCGGCACAACGCGGTATTGTCGTGACCAACGGCGCCGGCGCCAACGCTTCGCCCGTGGCCGATCACGCCATGGCCCTGTTGTTGTCGCTGGTCCGGGACATTCCCCAGGCCGATGCCTCGGTGCGGCGCGGCGAATGGCGCAAGCTGACCCGCCCGTCCCTCGGCGGCAAACGCCTGGGCATCCTCGGCATGGGCGCGGTAGGCCTGGCCATTGCCCAGCGCGCGGCCCTGGGCTTCGACATGACGGTGAGTTACCACAACCGCCGTCCACGTACGGATATCGATTACCAGTATTGCGCCACGACCACCGAACTGGCGCTGGCCTCGGACTTCCTGATCATCGCCACGCCGGGCGGTGCCAGCACCGACGGCCTGATCGACCGCCAGGTCTTCGAGGCACTTGGGCCACAAGGTTTCCTGGTCAACATTGCCCGCGCCAGCGTGGTGGTGACCCGCGATCTGGTGGACGCGCTCCAGCAAGGTCGCCTCGCCGGCGCGGCACTGGACGTGTTCGACGACGAACCGAATGTACCGCAAGTTCTCAAGGACCTCGACAATGTGGTGCTGACCCCTCATGTGGCCGGCCTGTCGCCGGAAGCCTCCGAAGCCACGGTGAGGCTGGTGGAAGAAAACCTGCTGGCCTATTTTTCCGGCCAACCGGTGCTCACGCCGGTTGCCCTGCCCGGCTGATCCGCAACCGGCCCTTCGCTGATGACCAGCCCACTTTCCCAACCCCTGATGGACACCTATCGCATGGAACGCACCGCCCGCCTGTTGCCCTTTGCCTGCTTGCTGCTAAGCCTCTCGTCCGTGGTCTTTGCCGGCGAAGCGCCGGTCGATTGCGACGCCCTGAATGACAAGGCCAATGCCGAAGCCGGCAGCTACCGCCCGCCCGTCGAAGGCAAGGTCATCGGCCAGGGCCGGGCCTACTTTCACAGCGCCCCGAACAGCACCTGCATCACCAAAAAAGTCTTCGTCGTTCCCGGCGATGGCCTCACGGTGTATGCCAGCACCGAAGATGGCTGGGCCCAGGTCATGTATATCGCCAAAAGCGGTGACGACTTCACCGGCTGGGTCGAGGAGAACCGCGTCGAACTGGGCCAGCACTACGGCGGTGACCCGGCGCCCGAGACCACGCCGGAGCAATAAGCCCCAGCCCATCTGAACTCCGCCGAGGAATGCCAGTCAGCTCAGTAAGTGCATTCAAAGGCCTGCGCTGACAACGGCATGCCTCTCTACCCGGAGTTTCGCGGCCATGCCTGATCTTTCCACCGAACCCCAGAGCGCCATCGAGGCCCACGGCGTCATTGGCGACATGAGTAGCGCCGCGCTGGTCAACGACCGTGGCAGCGTCGACTTTTTCTGCTGGCCGGCCTTCGACAGCCCCTCGATCTTCTGCGCCTTGCTCGACAGCCCCGACGCCGGGATTTTCCAACTGGCCCCGGACCTGCCCGATGCCCGTCGCGAACAGATCTACCTGCCGGACACCAATGTCCTGCAAACCCGCTGGCTGAGCGACAGCGCAGTGGTGGAAATCACCGACCTGCTGCCGGTCAGCGACGATGAGGACGACCTGCCGATGCTGATCCGCCGGGTCCGGGTGATCAGCGGCCGCGCCACCTTCCAACTGCGTTGCGCCGTGCGCCATGACTACGCCCGTGCCGCCACCCGCGCCCGCCTCGACGGCGATGATGTGTGCTTCGACGCGCCGGACCAGCCCAGCCTGCGCCTGTGTGCCGACCAAGCGCTGCAACTGGACCGGCAGGCTGCCGTCGCCACCTTCAGCCTGGAACAACAACAGAGCGCCGAGTTCCTCCTCGGCGGCGCCGACGATCCACGGATCAAGGTCGGCGGCAGCGATCTCGCCCTGCAACGCACCCTGACCTTCTGGCGTCACTGGCTCAGCCGCTCCAACTATCGTGGACGCTGGCGCGAAGCGGTCAACCGTTCGGCCCTGGCCCTCAAGCTGCTGACCTCACGCAAGCACGGCGCAATCCTCGCCGCCGCCACCTTCGGCCTGCCGGAAAGCCCTGGTGGCGAGCGTAACTGGGACTATCGCTACACCTGGATCCGCGACGCCTCCTTCACCATCTACGCCTTCATGCGCCTGGGCTACGTCGAGGAAGCCAATGGTTTCATGCGCTGGTTGCGCGGACGGGTCGGCGATTGCAGCGACCAGCCGTTGAAGCTGAACATCCTCTACGCCATCGACGGCACCCAGGAACTGCCGGAAACCGAACTGACGCACCTGTCCGGCTACGGCAATGCCCGCCCGGTACGCATCGGCAACCAGGCCTACGAGCAGATCCAGCTGGATATCTTCGGCGAGCTGCTGGACGCGGTGTACCTGACCAACAAATACGGCGAAGCGATTTCCCATGAAGGTTGGCTGCATGTAGGCCAGATCGTCGATCAGGTCTGCGCCACCTGGAACCAGGCCGACGTCGGGATCTGGGAAATGCGTGGCGAGAAACATCACTTCCTGCATTCGCGGCTGATGTGCTGGGTCGCCCTGGACCGCGCCATCCGCCTGGCTTCCAAGCGCTCGCTACCGGCGCCGTTCGCCCGCTGGGACCAGACTCGCCAAGCGATACACGCCGATATCTGGAGCAACTTCTGGAACGCGGAACGCGGGCATTTCGTCCAGCATAGCGGCGGCACCGGCCTCGACGGTTCGATGCTGCTGATGCCGCTGGTGCGCTTTGTCGGCGCCACCGATCCACGCTGGCTGGCAACCCTGGAGGCGATCCAGAAAAGCCTAGTGCGCGACGGCATGGTCTATCGCTATCGCAACGACGATCACCCCATCGACGGCTTGCCCGGCGCCGAAGGCGCCTTCGCCGCCTGCTCGTTCTGGTACGTCGAGTGCCTGGCCCGGGCCGGGCGCGTGGAACAGGCGCACCTGGAGTTCGAACAACTGCTGAGGTATGCCAACCCCCTTGGGCTGTACGCCGAAGAGTTCGACTCCCAAGCCCGGCACCTGGGCAATACCCCACAAGCGCTGACCCACCTGGCCCTGATCAGCGCCGCGTGTTTCCTCGATCGCAAGCTCAGCGGCGATGTCACGCCGTGGCAACCCTGAGGCCACTAGCGACAGACTCAATCGCCTCGATAGCTTGGGCTGCGCCCGCCAAACGTCTAAGCTGGCGCTTCCTCAGTTGTTGTCCTGGAACGCCGTGTGAAATTCAGCCTGCCGAAAGTTGCCACCGCCCCCTTCTGTCCGTCTGAAGTGAACGGCTCGATTGCAGTCGATCGCGGGGCGCCGTTCTTCAAGCGCGCCCTGCGCTTCGCCGGCCCCGGCCTGCTGATTTCCATCGGCTATATGGACCCCGGCAACTGGGCCACGGCGATCGAGGCCGGCTCGCGTTACGGCTACAACCTGCTGTTCGTGGTGCTGCTGGCGAGCCTCGCTGGCATGGCCGTCCAATGCCTTTGCTCACGCCTGGGGATCGCCACGGGCCGCGACCTGGCGCAGTTGTGCCGGGAACGCTACAGCCCGCGTTCGGCCAAATTCCAGTGGGCACTGGCGGAGATCTCGATCATCGCCACGGACCTGGCCGAAGTGCTCGGCTGCGCCCTGGCCTTTCATCTGCTGCTGGGTTGCTCGCTGACCTTCGGCATTGCCTTGACGGCCTTCGATACCCTGCTGATCCTGGCGTTGCAGAACCGTGGTTTCCGGCGCCTGGAAGCCATCATGCTGGTGCTGGTGGCGACCATCGGCGTGTGTTTCTTCATTGAGCTGGTGCTGATCAAACCCTATTGGCCGGACGTGTTCCAGGGTTTCAAACCCTCCCTTTCGGCCATCAGCGATGCCGCTCCGTTGTACCTGGCCATCGGCATTCTCGGGGCCACGGTGATGCCCCATAACCTCTACCTGCACACTTCGGTGGTGCAAACCCGGCTGATCGGCAGCGACCTCGCCAGCCGCCAGGACGCCGTGCAACTGGCACGCATCGACACCCTGGGCTCGCTGGCCCTGGCCTTGCTGGTCAACGCGGCGATCCTGATCCTTGCCGCGGCGGCCTTCCACCAGAACGGGCATACCGCAGTGGTGGAGATCCAGGACGCCTATCACCTGCTCGACCCGCTGGTGGGCGGCGCGTTCGCCAGTACCTTGTTCGGCATCGCGCTGTTGGCGTCCGGGCAAAGCTCGACCTTTACCGGCACCATCGCCGGCCAGGTGATCATGGAAGGCTACCTGAACCTGAAGATCCCCTGCTGGCAGCGCCGCCTGATCACCCGTGGCCTGGCACTGATCCCGGCCTTTGCCGGGGTCTGGCTGATGGGCGAAGACGCGGTGGGTAAATTGCTGGTGCTGAGCCAGGTGGTGCTGAGCCTGCAATTGCCCTTTGCGCTGTATCCGCTGATTCGCATGACCAGCGATGAGCGCCTGATGGGACCCTTCGTCAATCGCTGGTACACCAAGGTCCTGGCCTGGGGCCTGTTCATGGTGATCAGCGCGGCGAACGCCTGGCTGATCGTGCAAGTCTTCAGCGGCGACTGAGGCAATGGCGTCAACCCGTGTCGCTTCCCATCAAGCGGCCACGGGTCGGATCCCTAGACTCTTGAGCATCATCCGCCGGAGTCAGGAGTCCAGCATGAACATCGCCATCGAACACACCGCTGCCGCACTGTCATCGCCACAGGCACGGCTGCGTCGGGAACTGGCCTGCGCCTTTCGCTGGGCGGCGCGGCTGGGGCTGCACGAGTCGATTGCCAACCATTTCAGCGTGGCCACGTCGGCGGATGGCCGGGAGTTTCTGATCAACCCCTACGGTCGGCATTTCTCGCGGATCAAGGCCAGTGACCTGTTGCAGGTCAACGCCGACGATCCTTCGAGCCTGGCCGGCCCGAATGCACCGGATATCACCGCCTCGGCCCTGCACAGTGCGCTGCACCGCAATCAGCCCCATGCCCGTTGCATCCTGCACAGCCATTCGAAATATGCCACCGCACTGGCCTGCCTGGCGGATTCGCGGCTGCCGCCCATCGAACAGAACGCCATGCGTTTCTTCGAACGGGTGGCGATCGATGAAGGGTTCGACGGCATGGGCCTGGGCGACGAGGCCGAGCGGGTCGGCCGGCTGCTGGGGGACAAGCCGATCCTGCTGATGGGCAATCACGGCCTGCTGGTGGCGGCCCCCAGCGTGGCCCAGGCCTTCGATGATCTGTATTACTTCGAGCGGGCGTGCGAGGTGTATATCACCGCGCTCTCGACGGGACGGCCTTTGCGTATCGCCAGCGACGAGGTGGCGCGCAAGACCGCGCGGCAATGGCGGGACTATCCGGGGTTTGCCGAAAAGCATTTTGCCGCGTTGCTGGGGATTCTCGAAGAGGAGGAACCGGAGTTCGCGGACTAACCGACGGCCACTGAGCCACCGTGGAAGCCGGCTTGCCGGCGAATCGCAAGAACGTCGCGGTGTTTCAGGCACACCGCGTTATCGTTCATCGCCAGCAAGCTGGCTCCTACAGAGTGGCTGGCGCATCACCGGAGCACTGAACACCTGGCTGCGGTCCTCACTCGGCGGGCAGCCGAAACGTGCCCGGTAGGTGCGGGAGAAATGCTCCAGCGAACCAAATCCCGAGCAGGCCGCGACCTGGGCCACGCTCAAGCGGGTCTGTTGCAACAGGTTATGGGCCCGCGCCAGGCGCAAGCTCATGTAGTACTTGAGCGGTGACAAGCCGGTGTGTTGCTTGAACTGACGCTCCAACTGACGCTGGGACAAGCCGACCTTGGCCGCAATCGCCTCACAGTCCAGCGGTTCCTCCAGCGCCTGCTCCATCCATTGCACCGCGCGGCGCATCTTGGCGCTGGACAGCCGGGTACTCGCCAGGCCATCGTCGAGCTGGTTATCCAGCGGCTGGCGCACACGGCCCATCAGCAGATGCATGGCAATCTCGCGGGCCAGGTCGCTGTCCACGCTCTGCCCGAGCCAGCTGATCATCATGTCCAGGGTCGAGGTGGCGCCGGCACAGGTCAGGCGCTGACGCTCCAGGGTATAGAGCTGGGTCCGGGCCTTCACCCGCGGGTAGCTTTCCTGGAAGCCCTGCCAATTGTCCCAGTGCACCGCCGCTTCATAACCATCCAGCACGCCCGCGGCGGCCAGCAGTTCAGTGCCGGTCTCCACCCCCATCAGCACCGCACCGAACAGCGCCTGCTTGCGCAGCCAGCTTTTCAGCGATTGATTGCGGCTGTGCTTGTGCACATCGAAACTGGCGATCACCAGGCAGGCATCAAAGCCCTGTTCGGCATCGGGGCTACCGGCAACCATCGTGGACAAGCCGTTGCTGGCGAGCACCGGCTGACCGTCAAGGGACAGCAGGGTCCATTCGAAGAGCGCACGCTGGGTCAGCCAGTTGGCAATCACCAGCGGCTCGATAACCGCCGCCAGGCCCAGGTGGGAAAACGACGGCAACAGCAATACGGCAATCCGCAAGGGCGCGGCATCGGCACGACGCCAGTCGGGTGAGTGGGTACTGGTTTGCGGGCTCATCGAAAACAGGCCTCTCAACGTTGTTCGGTTTGCCAATGCGGGTGTATCCACACCGGTGCCTGCGCCACCGGCAAGGGTGTCCGTCCACGAATCATATCGCTGGCCTTCTCTGCGATCATCACCGTCGGCGCATTGGTGTTACCGCTGACGATCACCGGCATGATCGAGGCATCCACCACCCGCAAGCCCTCCACGCCATGGACCCGCAGTTGTGGATCGACCACCGCCTCCGGATCGTCGCCCGGCCCCATCTTGCAGGTGCCGCTGGCATGGTAGCCGGTTTCGGTGACACGCCGGGCCCAGGCGTCGAGTTCTCCATCGCTTTGTACCTGAGCACCGGGCACCAACTCCTCCCCCGCAAATACCGCCATCGCCGGTTGCCTGATGATTTCGCGCACCAGCCGCGCCCCCGCTCGCATGTCGGCGCGATCCTGTTCGGTGCCGAGGTAGTTGAACAGGATCCGTGGCGGCTGCCGTGGGTTGCTGCTGGCGAGGGTGACACTGCCCAGGCTGCTGGGACGCATCAGGTCGATATGCACCTGGAACGCATGGGCCGGCACCAGGTCGACGCTGCCGGGCTTGACCGCCAGGGGCATGAAGGTCAGTTGCAGGTCCGGATGCTCGACCCCGGCCCGCGAGCGGATAAACGCACCGGCCTCGAAATGATTGCTGGCCGCCGGGCCGTCATGGCTGACAAACCAGCGGGCACCGATCCACCATTTGCCCGGCGCGGTGGTCCAGGGGTAAAGCGACACCGGCTGCTTGCACAGGTACTGCACCACGGCATCGGGGTGATCGTTGAGGCGCTGGCCAACGCCCGGCAAGTCATGCCGGACCGGCACACCCAGATCACGCAACTCAGCCGCCGGGCCGATACCGGACAACAGCAGCAACTGCGGTGAGTTGATCGCCCCCGCCGTGAGTAACACCTCACGCCGGGCCAGGGCCTGCCAGACATGGCCGTTCTGTTCGTATTCCAGGCCACAGGCACGGTTGCCCTTGAACAGGATCCGCAGCGCCAGGGCACCGGTCACCACCTGAACATTGCCTCGCTGCAATGCCTCGCGTAGATAGCCTTTGGCGGTACTCCAGCGCTTGCCGCCACGGGTGGTGCGGTCCACCGGACCGAAGCCTTCCTGGCGATAACCGTTGAGGTCGTTGCTCGGCGCATAACCGGCCTCGACTCCGGCGTCGACAAACGCGGCACACAACGGCGTACCGATATTCCCCGGAGTGACGTGCAAGTGCCCATGGGCGCCGCGATAGCTGTCCGGCCCCTCGGCATGGGCCTGGGCGCGGATAAAGTACGGCAGCACCTCCTGATAGCTCCAGCCATTGCAACCCTGGGCGGCCCACTGGTCGTAATCGCGGGCATGGCCACGGATATAGACCATGCCATTGATCGACGACGAACCGCCCAGGGTGCGCCCGCGTGGCGTGCCGATCCGCCGCCCGTCGAGCCCGGGTTCGGGCTCGGACAGGTAGCTCCAGTTATAGCGGCTGCCGCCGACGACAATGCCCACCGCCGAGGGCATGTCGATGGTCCAACTGCTATCAGCGGGACCGGCTTCCAGCAGCAGGATACGCACGGCCGGATCTTCGCCCAGGCGATGGGCCAGGACACAACCGGCCGAGCCGGCGCCGACAATCAGGTAATCGAATTCGTCTTCGGACATGATCGGACCTACTCCCTCGCAAGATTCAGGCGGGCAGTTGCGCGGCCCACCTCCTGGCATTTCAGCGGTCGTTCTGGCCGTGAATGCCCTGGAACACCAACCGATGGAAGTGATGCACCAGGTGCTCGCTTTCGTTGCTGCGCTGGGCGTCGATCATGTAGCGCCCCTGGTCGTAACCCAGGGAACGCAGGCCCTTCTGCACCGAGATATTCAGGGCGATATCCTCGGGGCCCAGGTCCTCATTCATCCACTTCATGCAGGCGCTACTGACCTCAGCCGTGCGGGCATTGGAGGAGTAGTAACCGAAACGCAGCAGCGAGCGTTCGGCATCCAGCGGAATCATCATGAACGAGCCGAGGAACTCGGAAAACGGGAAGGTGTAGAAGGTGTTGTTCGGCCACAGGCCGATATTGAAAAAGCATTCCTCGGGGTTCAGGTCGCTGCGCAGTTTCACCCCATAGGCCTCGGTGGCGGCGAGATTGGCCGGCGCGGCGTAGGTCCACCAGTTGTCGCGTTTGGTCAACTGGTAGCCCTTGAAGTCGATCAGTCTGGCCAGGTCGATATGGCACGGGCCGGACAGCTTGAAGTGATAACCCTCGATGGAGTTGTCCATGATCACTTTCCAGTTGGCCGGCACGATCACATCCTGCTCTTCGATCAGTTGCATCCCATCGAGGTCGGGAAATACCCGGCGCATTTCCTCGTCGGCCCCGGGAAACAGCTCGCGCAACGAGGGCGCCTCGGGGTCCAGGTTGAAGTAGATGAAACCGCCCAGCTCCTCGGTCCGCACCTTGGGAATATTGAACTGCTGTGCCTCGAAGTTCTTCATCCGTTCGCAACGCGGCGCGCTGCGCAGGCTGCCGTCCATCTCATAGCACCAGGAATGGTAGGCACAGCGCATCACTCCGCCGGTAGTGCCACGGCGCTGTTCCAGCAAACGGTTGCCGCGGTGCTGGCAGACATTATGGAAAGCATGGATCTGCCCTTCCCGGTTGCAGGCCACCACGATGCTCTGGTCGAACAGGTCGCAGACCACGTACTGCCCCGGTTCGGCGAACTCGTTGCGGTGCCCGGCGACATGCCAGGCACCCATGAAAATATTGTCGCGCTCGGCCTGGAACAGCCCCTCATCGAAGAAATACCGCGACGGCAAGGTGAAGGCTTCTTCGGGATTCTGCTGATCCCAACCTTCGACCCGGGATTGTTGTTTCTGGATATGAATAGGCTGCATGGACGTGCTCCTCGACCAGGATTGAGCGCTCGGTTCGGCTGCCGGCGTTGGAATCCAATCTAGAGCACCCTCCCGGGCCGGGATTGATGGAAAGCGACTCGTTGAGCAGGAAAAAAATCAATCGCGATCAGCCTCCATCTCCTGACAAACATTGTTCCCAGCGCTGAAAATCCGCAGGAAAAGTCCCACAAAGAGGCTGTCAGGACTCAACTAGGGTGAAGAGCAGACACACATTACCTCTTTAAATCTATACGTGAGTAGCGTACAAATAATGAATGCTCTGTTTATCGAACTGCCCCCCTTCGAACGTCATCGCAGAGCCTACCTGGGCGACGAGGCGTTTCACTGTTTCCAGCTCGCCTTGCTGCATAACCCCGACGCGGGCGAAGTCATCCAGGGCACCGGTGGACTGCGCAAGGTCCGCTGCATGGACATGACGCGACACAAAGGTAAACGGGGTGGCATCCGGGTGATCTATTACAAATGGCCACAAGGTTCCCAGTTCTGGCTATTCACCCTGTACGGCAAGGACGAGCAGGACGATTTGAGCCCGCAACAGAAGGCAACCCTGAAGCGGCTTCTGAACAGCGAGATAGAGGCGAGAAACCATCATGAAGCGTGACATTTTTGCAGAACTGCTTGAGGGCCTCGATGCCCTGGCCGATGACCGCCAGGGCAAGGTCACCCTGCGTACCCACAAGGTTCAGTTGAACAAACTGCAACCCATCGGCGCCGATGAGCTGGTGGCAATCCGTACCCAGTTGAAGCTGTCACGGGCGGTGTTCGCCCTGTACCTGCGCACCAACACCCGGACCCTGGAAAACTGGGAACAGGGACGGGCCAAGCCCAATGCCCAGGCCACCACACTGATCCGCCTGGTCGAGAAATACCCTGAAACCGTGGAGCGCCTGGCTTCCCTGACCTGAAGCGACGGGCAAGCTTGCCGTCCGACGCCATCTCCCCGCTGCCCTTTTGCGCATAACTGCTGTTCCCGTTGAGGCCTTAATCCAGCGCTGTGTGCTTCGTATAGTGAGTGCTCTGCGCCCTATAACCACAACGTCGAGAGGCCCGAGCATGAGCCAGCAACAGCCGATGATCGCCAGCACCGAACTGCCCGCTTGCGAGCAGGACGCCGAGTACTTCGAATACAGCAAGGCCGCCAACCCGATCAGCGCCGGATTGATCTCGCGCATTCCCTATCAGGACTTTCCGGCCACGCTCTACAATAGCGGGCCGTCGCGGCTGGTGCCGCTGGACCTGAGCCAGGCCCTGGGCTGCGAAGGCCCGGCCACCGGTCCCGGGTTGTGCGCGAACTTTATCCGGCTGAATGCCGGCGACTCGCTGACACTGCAGCCCAATGCCACCTCCCAGGTGCTCTATGTGATTGAAGGGCATGGCCGCCTGGTGCAGGGCGAGTCCCGGTTCGAGTGGGACAAGGGCTGCTTTATCGCCCTGCCCGGCCGCCAGGCCGTCGAGCTGAGCGCCAGTGACGACAGCCGCTTCTACTACGTGCATGACGAACCCCTGCTGCGTTACCTAGGCGTCAGCAGCCAGGAAGACCGCTTCAGTGCCACCTTGTACCCGGCACAAACCGCCAACGCCAAACTGCGCGAAGCCGCCGACGACCCACGGGCCCAGGACCGCAGTCGTATCAGCATCCTGCTGGGCAATCGGCACTTTCCCCAGACCCGCACCGTGACCCATGTGCTCTGGGCAATGTACGGCATCCTGCCACCGGGCTCGGTGCAGAAACCCCATCGTCACCAGTCGATCGCCCTGGACTTCATCATCGACTGCCCGCCCGGTTGCTACAGCCTGGTCGGCACCGACGTCGACGAACACGGCCAGATCCGCAACCCGACCCGCGTCGACTGGACACCGGGACTGGCGTTCGTGACGCCGCCGGGTTACTGGCATGCCCACTACAACGAATCGGACCGTGAAGCCTTCCTGATTCCGATCCAGGATGCCGGCCTGCAGACCTATCTGCGCGCCCTGGACATTCGCTTCAGTTGAACGGACTCAACGCTGCCAATAGGGTGGCGTACCGATGCGTTCAAGCATGAAGTCGATAAAACTGCGCACCTTCGACGAGACGGTGCGTTTGGGTGGATAGACAAACCACAGCGACGCGGCGATCTGCGTGGCCTGGGCCTGCCAGTCGGGCAGCCAGTGCACCAGTTCGCCTTGCCTGAGCTGATCGGCCACCAGCCAATCCGGTAACAACGCCATGCCCAATCCCTGACGCACCGCCAGCAGTTGCGCATCCAGGTCGTTGATGCGCAGATGGCCCTTGATTGCAACGCGCTCGACCTGGGCACCCGGGGCTTGCAGCGCAACGAAAAACACTTCGTCAGGCAGATTGCCGTTCAGTATCGCGGAACACTCCGCCAGTTCCCCTGGAGAGCGTGGCGCCGAATGCTGCCGGGCGTATTCAGGGCTGACGCACAACAGCGTGTGTTCAGCCGCCAGCTTGCGCGCCTTGAGCGAGGAGTCCGGCAACACCCCAACCCGCAGCGCCAGGTCGACACCGGCACTGATCAGGTTGACGTGACTGTCCTCCAGGGTCAGCTCCAGGCGGATTTGCGGAAAACGTGCGGCAAAGTCGCCGAGCAACGGCAACACATGGTGCCGGGCAAACGCCGGAGGCAGGTTGAGCTTGAGCAGCCCCCGGGGTTGCTGGTTGAGGGCCGAGGTCGCGGCCCGGGCCTGGTCCAGCTCGGCGAGCACCCGCAACGCATGGTGCAGAAACGTCTCGCCGCCCTCGGTCAGGCGCAGGGTGCGGGTGGAACGATTGAACAGGGCGATGCCCAGGTCCTGCTCCAGGTCCTTGATATAACGCGATACGGTCGAAGCCTTGATCGAGAGCTTCTCCGCCGCCCGGGAAAAATTATTGGCCTGGGCGGCCTCGACAAAGGCCGTGAGGGCGGCGAAATAGTCCATGGGGTATCCACTCGGGTGCGGCTCAATGGGTGAGCCGCCGAAACACCTGAGTAGATACCGTTATCCGACGTCTTTGAGCAAGCCCGGATCGAAACGGTCCGCCAGGAATGGCGTGATATCCAGGGGCAAGGGCTCCTGATGGACCAGCCGTTCGAGCATCACACCGGTGATCGCCGAGGTCAGGATGCCCGTACGGAAATGCCCGCAGGCATTGAGATAGCCGTCGACACCGGCCATGGCCCCCAGGATCGGCAGTTCGTCCGGCGAGCCCGGACGCAAGCCCGCCCAGCAGCGCTTGAGATTGATGTTCTTGAGCCCGGGCACACAGCGTATGGCCCCCTGCACCAGACCGGCGACCTCCGGGAAGGTCGTGCTGACATCGAAGCCCTTGTCCTCGGTGGTGCTGCCGATGAGGATTTCACCGTTGTCCTTTTGCGCCATGTAGCAGTCGCTGGTGGTCAGGCAGCCCTCCAGCAACTTGGGCATGCGCTCGGTCAGGAGGATCTGGCCCTTCACCGGTTTGACCGGCAGCCTGATTCCGGTGGCCTGTTCACTGAGATCGGCGGCCCAGGCCCCGGAGGCGTTGATCAACGTCGCACAATGAAAGGTGCCCTGCTCGGCGGTGCGCACGCCGCTGACCCGGCTGCCCTCATGCTCAACGCCGGTGACATGGGTGTTGAAGTACAGGTCGACGCCATTCTGCCGCGCGGCCTCGGTGTAGGCGTCGGCCAGGCGGAACGGACTGACCTGGTGATCGCAGAGAAACTCCAGCGCGCCCTGCGCCGCCTGGCTCACCGCCGGTTCGGCCTCGCGCAATGCTTCGCGATCCAGCCAGCGCAACTGGTCCGCCAGGTGCGGAATCCGCGACACGATGTGCTCGGCATACAAACGGTCTTCATCGTCGTAGATCACGTATTTCAAGCCGGTGCGTTCGAACTTGAAATCCATGCCGTGGCGCTCGATCAGCTCGCGGTGCAGCTCCGGATAAAGGGCGTTGGACTGCAAGGCAAAGTCGAAGAACGCCGGCGGCAGGATATGCGAGGTGCTCGCGTCCACCGCCACCGCTGCGCCATGGGCCTCGCGACGCCGCTGGGCCGACATCATGCGAAAGAAGATCACCCCGCAACCCAACCCCACTGATTCGCCGATGGCCCACAGGCCGCCGGCCGAAGCGCGGGTCGCATTGCCAGGGCGCTTGGCATCAATCAGAGCGATCCGCAGCTTGTTGCGCCGGGACAGATGGTAGGCACAGGAAGCACCGATCACACCGCCACCGGCAATCACCACATCGTAGGTTCTGTTCATGGTTCAGAGGTCCTTGCCCAGGTTCTCGAAGGCGGAAAAGGGAATCGGCTCGATGGGAAAGCGCGGGCGCAGCCAGCCGACATCGGGGTGTCCGGTGGCCTGGCGCAGGCGGTCGCTGCAATAACCGACACACATGCGTCCCTGGCAATCGCCCATGCTGACCCGCGTGCGCATCTTCAGTGAGGCCATGTCCTCGACGCCCTGGGACAGGGCAAGATCAATGTCGGCGCGGGTCGCGTGCTCACAACGGCAGATCACCGTATCGGCCCTGGGCAGGTCGATCTGCCGGGTGCCACGGCGGGTGTAGCGATCGACACCGGCGCGAAACTTCCTGACCTTCTCCAGCTTGTCCAGGTAGACCTGGCGCAGGGCCAGGGCGCCCTCGGTGTCGAGCACATCGCGTTGCATCAGGATCGACACCGCGGCAATCCTGCCGGCCAACATCGCCGCCTCGCCTCCACGAATCCCCCCCATATCGCCGGCCAGATGAATAAACGGCTCACTGCTCTGCTGCCAGACATTGATCTCGGGCCGCAGGCAACCGTCCTCGCCAAAGCCATGGGCCAGGCCCATTTGCTGGCTGAGTTGTGTCCGTGGAACAAAGCCATAACCGACCGCCAGGGTCTGTGCCTCGACCCGACGCATCCGGGTAAGGTCCGCCTGCCAATCGCTGGAATAAGGCGCCAGGGTCACGCTGCTCAACTCTTCGCTGCCCTGGGCCTCGACCACGCCCCAGCCATAATGGAATGGGATGCCGTGCAACTTCAGATAGGCAAGCATGCTCAAGCCATCGAGAAACATCTGCGGTTTGTTCAGCAAGGCCAGACTTTCACGGGCGATCCGACCCAACGCGCTGGCTTCATAGACACCCACCACCGACACCCCGGCGGCGTGCAACTGGCACGCCACCAGGGGCAGCAAGGGCCCGGTGCCGGCAATCACCGTAGCCCCCAACGGCTTGACCACACCACTCTTGATCTGCAACTGCAAACCACCGAGCAACATGACCCCGGGCAAGGTCCAACCGGGAAATGGCACGTTGCGTTCATGGCAGCCGGCCGCCAGCAACAGTTGCGAATACTCGATCTGATACAGGCGTTCATCGGCATCCAGCGCCATCAACGCTCGCATCCCTTCGCCACCAAGAATCCGCGTACCCAGGCGCACATCGACCCGATCGCAATAGCGTGCGAACTCACCGTGCAGCCGCTCCAGCACCTCGCGATAACGCGTGCCCAGGTAGCCGAGGTCAACCCCGCGGCGCAGCGGCCCGCGATAGACCACACCGCCCAGGCGCGAAGCTTCCTCGAACAACACGCTGGGCACGGAGTGTCGGGCCAGCTCGGCCGCCGCCGCCATGCCGGCCGGACCACCGCCGACAATCACCACGGGCAGGCGGTTCATAGCGCCTCCAGTACAGGGAAGCGGCTGACACCGGTTTCGATCTGCATGCCGGGCTGTACCAGTGTCTGGCAGGCCCGGCGTTTGTGTCGGCCATCAATCGAAACCAGGCAACATTGGCAAACACCCATGCCACAGAAGGCTCCGGCGACCTGGCCATGATCATTGCGCGCCAGCTGTCGCAGGCCGACCGATTGCAGCACGCTGAGCACGGTCTCGCCGACGGCAGCCGATACGGGTTGACCGTTGAGGTGGACGGTCATGTCCACCTGGGAAAGGGGTTGGATATCGTGTTGTCGATCCAGGTTTTGCATAGGTGCATCGTCCATGACTAGCGTGAACGTGCACGCTAAGGGATTCGATGCGTCGGGAATTTGATCCAGGCCAGTAAAGAACAACAAAAATCCAGGGGGGCGACCGGCAGCACTACCTACAACTGTAGGGCGTCCCCCTGCTCACGCTAACGCCGGCGCTTCATCAACCAATACGCCGCCGGCAACACCAGCATCGACAACAACGGCGCGGTAATCATGCCGCCCACCATGGGCGCGGCAATCCGCTTCATCACCTCCGAACCGGTGCCGCTGCCCCAGAGGATCGGCAGCAGACCGGCAATAATCACCGCCACCGTCATCACCTTGGGCCGAACCCGCAACACCGCGCCCTCACCGATGGCCTCCAGCAAGTCCTTGTCCTCCTCTCGCCCGGCATCCAGGCGCGCCGTCCAGGCATTCTTCAGATACAGCAGCATGATCACGCCAAACTCCGCCGACACCCCAGCCAGGGCGATAAAGCCCACGCCCGTGGCCACCGACAGGTTGAAACCCAGCAGGTAGAGCAACCAGACGCCCCCCGAGAGTGCGAAAGGCAGGGTCAGCATGATCAGGCCCGCTTCGCTGAAACGTCCGAAGGTCAGGTAGAGCAGCACGAAAATGATCAGCAAAGTGGCGGGCACCACCCACATCAGACGGGCATTGGCCCGCTCCAGAAACTCGTACTGCCCGGAATAGGACACGGTCATCCCGGCCTTGAGCTTCACCTGTTGCGCCACCTGTTGCTGCAGGTCGCGGGCGGTGGACGCCAGGTCGCGGCCACGGACATCCACATAGACCCAGCCGGACAGCCGGCCATTCTCACTGCGCAACATCGGCGGCCCCGCACTCACTCCGATATCCGCCACCGCACCGAGGGTGATCTGCTGCCCGTTCGCCGTCAGCATCGGCAATTGCTGCAAGGCCTGCGGACTGTCGCGCCACTCCCGTGGATAACGCAGGTTGATCGGATAACGGGCGACGCCCTCGACCGTCTCCCCCACCGTGCTGCCGCCCACGGCACCGGACACCACCGCCTGCACATCGGCAATGCTCAGGCCATAACGGGCCGCCGCCAGGCGATTGATCCGGATATCGAGGTAGCTGCCCCCGGTCAAGCGCTCCGCCAGGGCCGAACTCACCCCCGGAACCTGCTTGGCGACGGTTTCGACCTGGTGGGCAACCTCATCGATATCCGCCAGGGATGTACCGGCCACCTTGACCCCGATCGGGCTCTTGATACCGGTGGCGAGCATATCGATGCGGTTGCGGATCGGCGGAACCCAGAGGTTCGACAGCCCCGGCACCTTCACCGCCTGGTCCAGCGCCTCGATCAGTTTCTCCGGGGTCATGCCGGCGCGCCATTGCTCACGGGGCTTGAACTTGATGGTGGTTTCGAACATCTCCAGGGGGGCCGGATCGGTGGCGCTTTCGGCCCGCCCGGACTTGCCGAAGACATGCTCGACTTCCGGCACCGTGCGGATCATCCGGTTGGTCTGCTGCAGCAGTTCGCTGGCCTTGCTGGCCGGCAAACCTGGCAATGCCGAAGGCATGTACAACAAGTCGCCTTCATCCAGCGCCGGCATGAATTCCCCGCCCAATTGGCTCAAGGGCCAGAGGCTGGAAAGGAAGATCAGCAGCGCCAGCGCCAGGGTCCACTTCGGCCATTTCAGCACCGCGTTTAGCAACGGACGATAGGCCGCGATCAACCAGCGATTGAGCGGGTTCTCCTGTTCGCCGGGAATATGACCGCGAATCCAGTAGCCCATCAGCACCGGCACCAGGGTCACCGACAACCCCGCCGCCGCCGCCATCGAATAGGACTTGGTAAACGCCAGCGGACCGAACAGCCGCCCTTCCTGGGCCTCCAGGGTAAACACCGGGAGAAACGACAGGGTGATGATCAACAGGCTGAAAAACAGCGCCGGCCCTACCTCCGCCGCGGCCTCGCCGATCACCCGCCAATGAGCCTCGCCTTGCAGCTTCTGGCCGGGATGGCGCAGTTGCCAGGCCTCGATATGTTTATGCGCATTCTCGATCATCACCACCGCCGCATCGACCATCGCGCCGATGGCAATGGCGATACCACCCAGGGACATGATGTTGGCGTTGACCCCCTCGATACGCATCACGATAAAAGCCATCAATACCCCCAGCGGCAGGGTAATGATCGCCACCAGGGACGAGCGCCAGTGCCAGAGGAACAGCAGGCAGACCAGCGCCACCACGCCAAACTCCTCCAGCAGTTTGAAGCTGAGGTTGTGCACAGCACGATCGATCAGTTGCGAACGGTCGTAGGTGGTGACCAGCTCGACTCCGGGCGGCAAACTGCCGCGCAAGCTGTCGAGGCGGGCTTTCACCGCTTGCAGGGTTTCGTCGGCGTTCTTGCCGGAGCGCAGAATCACCACGCCACCGACCGCCTCGCCTTCACCATCCAGTTCGGCAATGCCACGGCGCATCTCGGGGCCGATCTGGATCGTCGCCACCTGGCCGAGCAACACCGGCACACCTTGCGCCGAGGTTTTCAACGGGATATTGCGAAAATCCTCCAGGCTCTTCAGATAACCCGAGGCCCGCACCATGTATTCGCGCTCGGCCAATTCCAGCACCGAGCCACCGGTTTCCTGGTTGGCACTCTTCAGCGCCTCACTGACCTGTTGCTGGGTGATGCCGTAGGTCACCATTTTCTGCGGATCGAGCAGGACCTGGTACTCCTTGACCATGCCGCCGATGGTGGCGACTTCGGCGACATTGGGTACGGTCTTGAGTTCGTACTTGAGGAACCAGTCCTGGATGGAACGCAACTGCGCCAGGTCATGCTGGCCGCTACGGTCCACCAGCGCGTATTGATAGATCCAGCCCACCCCGGTGGCATCCGGGCCCAAGGTGCTGGTGACGCCCTGGGGCAAGCGCCCCTGGGCTTGATTAAGGTATTCCAATACCCGCGAGCGGGCCCAGTAGAGGTCGGTACCG
Organism: Pseudomonas gingeri; assembly: GCF_013386165.1. Lineage (GTDB taxonomy): Bacteria > Pseudomonadota > Gammaproteobacteria > Pseudomonadales > Pseudomonadaceae > Aquipseudomonas > Aquipseudomonas gingeri_C. The sequence continues at coordinate 268,907 of NZ_JACAOS010000015.1, forward strand.
TCCTCGAAAATCACGTAGACAAAGGAGTCGCCGAAAAACGAGTAGCCGCGCACCGTCTTGGCCCCGGGGACCGACAGCAAGGTGCTGGCCAGCGGATAGGTGATCTGGTTTTCGACGATCTGCGGTGCCTGCCCGGGAAAGCTGGTGCGCACGATCACCTGGGTATCGGACAGGTCCGGCAACGCATCGAGCGGCGTATTGCGCACCGACCAGATCCCCCAGGCGACGATAAACAGCGTCGCCAGCAGGATCAGGAAACGATTGCCGATGGACCAATGGATCAGGCGCTTGATCATTTCATGCCCTCCATCTTTTCCATTGGCTCATCGGTGGGGACGATGCCTTGCAAACTGGCTTCCGAGTCGAGCAGGAACTGCCCGGAGGTCACCACTTTCTGGCCCTCGCTCAGGCCGTCGAGCACTTCGATACGCCCGGCGGACTCGCGTCCGATACGAATTTCCATCGGTTTATAGTGGCCCTGGTCCCCGGCCAGCATCACCAGGGTGCGTTTGCCCGTGCGGATCACCGCTTCGCTGGGCACCAACAGGCTGGGGGTCGGATCGGGATCGGCGAGGCGCACGCTGGCGAACATGCCCGGCCGCAGCTTGCCGTCGGGGTTGGACAACTGGCTACGCACCGTCAGGGTACGGTTCTGCGGATCGACACTGGGCAATACCGCCACCACCTGTCCCGCCAGCGTCTTTCCGGGATACGCGGACAAGGCCACGGACACCGGCGCGCCGACCTCGACAGAGGTCGCCTGCGCCTCGGGGATCGCGGTGTCGAGCCAGACGCTACCCAGGCCGTTGATGCGCGCCAGGCTCATCCCGGCAGAGACACTCATCCCCGCGCGCACGTCCAGGCTTTGCAGTTCACCGGCAATCGGCGTCGACAGGGTCAGCACTGGGAGAACCTTGCGGGTCTTCGCCACCTGGGCGATCACCGCTTCGGGCATGCCGAGCAATTGCAGGCGTTGGCGCGAGGCCTGGATCAAGCGGCTGTCGCCGCTGGCGAGGACCGCGACGAACTCCAGTTGCGCGGCCGACCACTCGGGTATCAACAGATCCACCAGGGGCGCACCGGCCGGCAGCACGTCACCGGGTGCGCGGTCATAGACACGCTCGACAAAGCCCGCCGCACGGGCTTGCAGATTGGCGATATCGCGCTGGTTGTAACCCAGCGAACCGACGGCATCGAGCCCTCCGGGCAGGCGTTCGCGCACCACCGCGGCGGTGCGCATGCCGAGGTTCTGGGCCAGTTGTGGCGATACGCTGATGGACGAGGTGTCCTCGGCGCCATCGACATACTTGGGCACCAGTTGCATGTCCATAAATGGCGATTTGCCCGGCGAATTGAAATGCTGGGTCGGGTACATCGGATCGAACCAGTACAGGGCCGGGCGATCTTTCTTCGCGCCATCGCCCATGGCTGACATCCCAGTCCCGCCGTGGCCGAGCCAGAAGCCCCCGGCAACACCCAGTCCCGCCAGCGCGAGGGTCAACAGGGAGTAAGTGAGCGTTTTCATTTGAGGCCCTCGACATAGGCGTAATACAGGCTGGCGGACAATTGGCTGAACTGATTCTGTTGGGTGACACTGCGCAGCTGTGCCTCGATCAGATCGCGACGGGCGCCTATCACTTCGTTCAACGGGCTCTTGCCGGCTTTGTAGGACGCCAGCGAAAGCTCGGCGCGGCGCTCGGCCAGGGGAATCGCCGACTGTTGCGAACGCTCCAGGGCTTTCTTCAAGCGATCGAGTTCGGCCAGGCCGCTTTCCAGCTCGGCCTTGTGCTCACGCAACATGACTTCCTGCTCGGCCTCGCGTTGCTCGACTTCATGCTGGCGCGCATTGATCCTCGGTCCCTGGCGGGAACCGGTGAACAGCGGCAGGTCGAAGGTGAATTTCAGCGACGCCGTATCGCCGCCCAACTGCCGGTCACGCTGGGCGTAGACCAGCTCGACGCCCCAGTCGGGTTTCTTCTGCGCGATGGCATCGGCCAGTTCGGCATTGGCCTCGCTGACCCGCGCCGTGGCGGCTTGCAGGTCCGGATGGCGCTCCAGGCTGTGCTGGGTATGGGGCAGAATCGGGCCCCAGGTCGGTGGCCCGTCGGCCAGGGGCTGGTCGGCATCGGCGCCGATCCAGCGGCGCAGCTTGGCCCGGGTCATGGCGATGTTCTGTACCAGCTCGTCACGTCGGTCGGCCAGCGCCAGGGCTTGCTGATCAGCCTGGAGCAGATCGCCCGCCTGCGCGGTACCGGCGGCGATACGCGATGGGGTGGTGCTGCGCAACAGTGCAACCTGATGATCCAGCTGGTCGAAGTTTTTCACGCTGAGTTCGGCGTAATAGACATTCAGCCAGGCCAGCGCGGTTTGTCGCTTGATCTCCAGTAACGAGGCCCGGCGCTCGGCTTCGGCGACATCCACGTTCGCCAGCGCAAGCTGTTTGCGGGCCAGGCGTTTGTCACTGTTGGGCACCTGCTGGCTCAGGCCGATCTGGCGTTCGGTCATCGAATCGCTGTGGAACGAATAACGATCGGAGTCCTGGATCGGCAGGTCCTGGATCCCCAGCATCAGCTTGGGATCGGGCAACGCATCGGCGGGACCGACCGAGGACTGTGCCGACTCGACCTGCGCCAGGCGAGCGAGGTTTTCGGGGGCGGTATTTTCGGCCAGGTGCTGGGCACGCTCGAAACTCAGCGGCTCGGCCCTGACGGCTACCAGCGGGCTTGCGCCCAGGACAACAGCGATCACACCGGCCAATACGCGGTGTGAGGGAAGGAAAGCGAACATGCTTTCGTCTCCAATGCAGGATCGACGCGTCCGCTGCAAATAGCGGTCGCGATGGCCCCTACGCCGTTTTGTGCGGGCGTACGGGGATTCGGATCAAGGCATCAGACGTAACGCGGAGGGCGCCACAGATCGGCAGGCTCAGACAGGAGCACGGCGGGCGGTTGCAGGGTAAGCGGGAGCGGCAGAACCGGGCTGAAGGTCCGGATCGTCAAGACCTGGGCCAGACTACCAATCTTGCACTCCTCCCCCGACTTGCAGGGCGACTTGGAGGCGGCACCGTGTTCCATATCATTGCAGCAGGGCGCGCCGGTCATTTTCGACCCGGCGTGGTTCATCAACGGCATCGGGCAAGGTTCAGCGAAAGACGCTGCCGCAGCCACGCTGCCGAAGATCGGCAGCATCAGGCTGAGTAGCAAGGTCAAGATCAGCTGAAACCTGAACATCGAATGCGCCAATGAAAGGGGTTGCGGTGAAGGTAGGCTACTTAAACCGCTGCAGGTTAAGTAGACATTAATATTCGTGGCAGCGCTGCTTGCCCACGCCTTACTCCGCAACCGCCTGCAACATCCACACGTCGTCTTGCTCCACGATCAGGCCGCTGGCCAGCAGCAGCGGGCGCACCCGGATATGCAGTTCCGGCTTCACGAACTCATGCACCCTGGACAAATCCAGCGCACCTGGGACCTCGAGTTCACTCTTGAAGAACGACAACCAGGCCTTCTTCAGCATCAGGAGCACCTCGCTCGGGGTAGTCCTGGCAAACTGGCGGTTGACCACCTTGCCCAGCTCGAAGGTGTGCTGGAAGGCATAGCCGGTTTCCACACCTGCCGCCTCCACGCAACGCAAGCATTGGCACGGCCCATCGGCAAAAGCCTGGAGCAGAAAAGCGCTGAAATCCGTCACGGGCTTGAGGGAAAGTCGCTTGTCCGTCTGAAACAAATCGTCCTGCTGTGCCATTTCCGTCATCGTGCCCTTCCTTAACAATAGGTTGCGACTGCCCGCAACCCTTTGGAGTCCCGGATAAAAAGTCGCGAAGTTAATCCCTTGACTGCCTGATGTCAAAACAGCGGGCAGTACAGCCGTGCGCCACAAACACTCAACCCTCCAGATCGGAGACTGTCGGGACATCCAGCCCAACGGTTTGCCTGGACAGTGCCAGGGTGCAGAACATCTCACGGTCCATACGGGCACCTTCGGTCATCAGCCGGGCAATGAAGGATTTATCCAGGCGCTCGTAAATCTTGTGTGAAATACGCACGCGGATCCTGGTCATATTGAAATCACGGGCACCCGCAGGATCATAGGCGAGTTTGGCATACCCCATCAGCCGCGCAGCGACGGCAATACGGCTTTCCAATGTCGCCAACCAGACAAAAAGGTCGGTATACAAACCGAACCACTCCCAGCCAAGACTTCTGGACTCGCAGACAAAATCAGCCAGTACCTTGCGCGCTTCGCGCATTTTTTCCAATGAGAGCAACGCCATGGCCATTGTGGCCAAGGCATGTGGCAACACAATATTTCGATAGGTGCCGCGATGGGCACACAACGCTTGACTGCGCTGCAAGGCACACTCGTACTCGCCCTTGGCCAGATTGAGTTTGGCCTGGCCATTGAGAGCCAACCGTTCAGTGCTCTCCAGCCCCGCTGACAGTGCCAGCAGTTGCAATGACTCCAGGGCAAAAGAGGCGTCTTCGGGTTGCTCGCAACGTTGATACAGAATGACTTCAGCCAGTAGCCGCTCGGCACGTAAACGTGGGGGCCAGTCGGCACACTCGATCTCGATGATTTCCTCGAGTATGCAACGCGCTTCGCACGAGGGTAGGACAGCGCTGTCCATGGCACGACACAAGGCCAGGAAAACCCCACATTGATCGCCGAGCGAGCGATAGAACACCAGTGCGCGCGAGGAAAAACCAGCCGAACGCGTCGTGCTGCTGCCTGTGTGCAGCCGACTGAACTCCAGCCAATACCTGGCAAGCAAGGTTTCCAGATCGAAAGGTGAGATCTCCAGCACCAGGGTCTGCATCAATGCCATGGCGACAGACTCAAACGAAAGAAAACGCTGACGGCCTTCACTGACCAGACCCTGCTGAAAGAACAACGGGCCGGATACACCCAACAATTTCAAGGCCAATTCCGGCTGATGGTCCTGGCTCCAATCCAATGCCGCTCGAACGTTGTCAGTGTCCGCTGCGTACTCCTCCAACCAGGACTTATCCGCTGCACGCCAGTAAGCCTCATAAGCCCGAATCATCAATTCGGTAACGCTCAAGGCATGCCGATGGCGCAGAAACCCGGTTTCTCCCGCCCGATCCAACCTGGCCATAGCGTACTCGCAAACATACTCACACAGTTGGTAACGCCGGACCGGACCATCCTGCACCTCGACCAACGAACGATCCACCAAAGCATCCAGGGCATTGATCGCCGCCCACTTATCCAGCGTTATTTCAGCGCATACAGCTGTCGCCAGCTCCAGGGTGAAGCCCCCCACAAATACCGCGCAGCGGCGCAACAAGGTCTGCTCTACGGGGGAAAGCAGGCTGTAGCTCCACTCCAATCCGGCCCCGAGTGTCTGCTGACGGCCGCCGTTACCGCCGCGCCGAAGACCGTTGAGCATTTCAAGTCGCTCACCCAGCCGGGAAGCCACGCCCCGCACCCCGAGCAAGGGCAGCCTGGCGGCGGCCAGCTTGATCGGCAAGGCCATGCCATTGAGTTGTCGACACACGGAAATCACCGCCGCCACATTCTGTGGAGTCACTCTAAAGGTGCGGTCGAGCGCCTGGGCCTGATCGGCAAACAACATCACAGCCGCATATTGCATGGCCTCGTCGGCCGACATATCGATGCCGGGTACCGGCAGGCCGCCAAGGCGAAAGACCCGCTCACTTTCAACTCTGAGCGCTGCCTGGCTGGTAATGAGCAGCCGAATCCGCGGCGCCTTCTCACCAATGAGCCAGGCGAGCCGGGCGATAGCCTCCAGGAGATGCTCGGCGCCATCAAGGATCAACACGATATCCAGGGACGCCAGTGCCAAGAGCAATTCAGCCAATGGCTCGCTCGTGGGGATCGGCAGCATCAAGGCACACGCGACCGCCAGCACCAACTGTTCGGGATCGGTGATGGCGGACAATTCAACCCAAATGGCCGGTTTTAACCGATGGGCCGCCGTGAGCGCAAATGCACTCTTGCCTATCCCCGCAGCCCCGACGATGGACACCAACGGGTAGGCCTGAACAAGCTCAAGTAGCTCGACAAGCTCCTGGTCTCGCCCTATGAGTTTACGCGGCGCGGCGGGCAGGCTCGTCGAAAGCCCAGGAACGGCCTCGGCAGGCGGGAGCGAGCGCTCCTCCAGCGCCATCGCAAAGCGGTAGCCCTGGCCGGTCACCGTGACCACGGCTTGCATCCCCAGCACCTTGCGCAACGTCGAAACCTGCACCTGCAGGTTGTTTTCCTCGACAAACAGGTTCGGCCACACCAACTCGAGCAGTTCACTCTTGCTGACCATGCGCTCGCGCCGTTCAATCAAGGCCAGCAATACATCAAAAGCGCGAGCCCCCAAGGCTACGGGGCGGCTATCGACATACAACCTCCGCTCTGCCGGGCGAACTTCAAATCGTCCAAATCGGTAGTCGCGCTTCATCTTCTTCCCTGTGAACAGCTTGCCCGTCCCTCTACGTCCTGCTCAATCCTAGCGAGCACGGGTATTCAGAATATTTCAGCCAGGCTTCAGAGTGCTTAAGGACTGAAGAGCCCTTTGGGCCTGAAAGTCACTTCCGTCAACCGGGCCAACCTCCAGAGAATCTCTCCCGAGCCAGTGGCCATGCTGACGCAGTGAAATTGCCAACCCAGCTTTCAAATCTGTTGGAACTGGAAACCGACACTTTGCACAGGCCACCAGAGCCCATTCGGGCCAAGGCCAAACCGTACCCAGGAGCTGTTCATGACTATTACTTTGCTCAACCTGACCCAATTCGATGCTCAGTACGTTGTCAAAAAGGGCCAACAAATCATTTCAAACCTGCCGGCCATTCAACCGAACGCCAAGCAGACCGTTCCGGTGGCCGACACCTACCAAGTCACTGCCACCACCCTGATCGAAGGCAACACCTACACCTCCGCGCCGCTGAATGTCTCAGGCAGCATGGGTTTCCTGGCGCAAGTTCTGCAGGTCAAGTCCCAGGGCACTTATGAGTTCGATGTCGTTGAATTTCCAAGCAGCGCCTCCGATCAATTGAGCTTCCAGAAAACCTGCATCAACCCGGTAACCTTCACCATTCTCAAGGATGGCAAGGCGCTGCAAAACATCGTGGTGAACGACAGCGGCCAGAACAAGACCCTGGACATCAGCAACACCTTCTACATCTACGCCGTCATCAACGGCGTCACCACCGAAACGCTGGTGACTTCCAGTCCCGCAGCCACCATCACCGCCGTCACCAACGGCTCGATGCTTGAGCGCGACTACTACTCGCTGACGATCGCCGGCTAAGCAGCCACCAGAGGCGGCCATAATGGCACACTGCCATTTTGGTTGCCTCGCTGCCAGGATAATTCCCGTGACTCTAAACGCTCGGACGTCCGCTCTCAGGGCTCTCAATCGTAGCCTTTGCGCCGTGCACCTCAGGTTCTACCAGGAGAGTTGTCTGATCTGGGATTCCTGGCTCGGTGCCGGCGCTGGTCTCTCGATTCCCGATCCCAGGGACTGTGATATCGATATCCGCGCTTACTTCACTGACGAAAACACCTGTGTCACCCATATGGCTCCCGCCCGCCCCCCGGCGAAATCGGGGCGCCTGGTCGCCAAGATGCAAGCCAGGGCGAACACCTATCAGTTCAGTCTCGACAACGAAGCCGCCAGCACCGCCGAAGGCATCGAGTTGTATAACCAGTGCTCGGGCAGTGTGAGGTTTGAAGCACGGTTTCTGCGCAGTCCTTTCATCCGCACGTTCGAACTGCAGGGCGCACACACCGGCCTGTTGACGGCGACGGGCATGGAAGTCACGGCACTGGTCAATGGCATCACGACTGAGCGCGTGTCGATCAACCAGTGGTCTAGCGACCTCCTGATCGATACCCGAGCTCACCATGGCAACGCCACCCCCACAATCAACCTGATAGTACGCGGGCCTCTGCGCTGATGCCCGATGCTCACTCCTCCTGACAGGAACGAAGAGAATGACCGATTCGACAAAACTGACGCTCACCGCCGATGTCACGGACGCTCAGGTGACCTACCTGATCGCGGACAGTGCGGATCAACTGACCATGCTGACCTTGCCTCCCGGCGGTCAGGCGACACACCCTACCGATCCGGGCAGCAGCGGATGGCGAGCCTATGCCACCGTGACGTCCAACAAAACCAAGATCAGTGTTCTGACGCCCCAGTTGCTCCCCACCTCGGCCGATGCAACGCTTTTATGTTCGATCCCCACCGGCGAATCCACGTACAAACTGACACAGGTCAGCAACGTCGACGACAGCAAGACCCCGGACGTCGGGCCGCCGCAAAACAGCTGAGCCCAAAGGACTGCCCACAGCGGCCAGCGGTCCCACGCGCTGCGCCAAACGCTTTCTCCAGGCCTTCGGTCAGGGCGAAGGCCGGCTCAAACCGCTGTTCATGACTTATGCAGGAGCACACCATGAGCAACACCGAAACTGTGGGCATGCCACACCAACATGACCATTGGAAAGTCGTCGCGCGCGGCGGCATCGAGCTGGACATTTCCTGGCTCGTTGGCGAAGACAAGACCTGCGTCACAGGCGAGATCCTCTATTGCAATATCAATGAACCCCACCCCTTCCAGCTAGGTACCCAGGCTCACCCGGCACACGCCGTGGAAATAAAGGTGGGCAATATAGAGGTCACGCTGACGTTGCAGATCGAGCACAGGGAAGCTCAACTGACCTGCAACCTGCCCCTCTCCCATGACAAGTTTCTCAACACCGTCATTGGCCACTGGTCATTGGGCCACCTGCCCCCCGAAGACATCGACGAGGGCGGACAACCCTTCAGCGAAACACCTTTTCAGGCCATGGACCTGCCGCCCTTCATCTGGCTGCACCCGTTCACACCTGCCGAACGCACGGATATCCGCCTGCGCTTCATTCGCCTCAAATCCCCCAAGGATCTGCCGCTCTACACAACCTTGAGCCAGTGCACCAGCGCCGCCGAAAAACAGGCTGCTGCCCAGGCCTTCAGTGGCTTCGTCGCCGATATTTCGAGCTTGCCGCCCCCGATCAATCACTTCCCGGCACTGCGCCTGGAATTGCTTGCCAGTCTCTCGGGCGAGCTGTCATTGCCGGCTGTCTGGAAGCAGACCGAAAGCCTGCTGGGTCAGGAAGTGGATCATTTCCTTGCCAGCGAACAGTGGACCAGCAGCCAGGCCAGCGTCTGGCAAAGCCTGTTTGTCCTGAGCCTGACGGGTACCGGTAAACAGAGCGTCCTGGCCGCACAACTCATCGATATATTGCGTGTCGGGCATTTCCTGAGCCGCCTGGAGCACTGCGACCCGGCACTCGAAACGCCCAGGGGCCGGGCATTGGTATTGTCGGCAATCCCTGCGTTGCCCGACGCCGTCACGACCACTGACCTGGCCCTCATGCCACAGGCGGCCGACAACACCTGGCGGGTGCTCGGCCCGGCGACGCTGAAGCGCGCGCACCAGTGCCTGCTTGGCTATCGGCCCGGGGAACTGGCCGATATCGTCAACGTCATGCCTCACGAACGCCAGGAACGTCAGGAACAGTTGCGCAACTATCGTGAAGAACACGACAGCGACAATACCGAACGGCAGAGCGCCCGTGACGAAAGTCGCCAGACCTCCGCCAGCAGCGACCTCACCAATGCCCTTCAGGAAGTCATGGCCAGCGACGGCATTGCACGCAACCTGAGCAACGTCTCACCGACCTATGAAAACCTCAATGAGTACATCAGCGGTTCATGGACAGGTGCCAATGCCGGCGCGTCCTGGGCGGAACAGGATCGCTCGCAGTTGATCCGGCAACTCACCGAAAAGGCCGCCCGACATATCGGCGACCGGGTGAGCCGGCAACGGGGCCAGGTCTGGCAACAGGTCTGCGAGCGGCGCCAAAGCAGCCTGATCGACAACGCTGGCAGCCAGCGCCTGGTGGGCATCTTTCACTGGGTGGACAAGTTGATGCAGGTGCGGCTGGTCGATATCGGCCGGCGCCTGGTACTGGAGTTCAAGCTGAAGAACCCCGCCCAACCCTGGCTCGAGCAGGTGCAGCAATCATCCTCCCCGCCGCTGAGTGAACCCCAGTCCCTGGCCGACTCAACACCTGCGATCACCAGCTACAGCGATGTCCTGCCGAGCAACTATCAGGCGCTTGGCGCACAGTACGGAATCAGCGACCTGGCACCACCGCCCGCGGATACACGCCGGGTGATCGCCAGTGTCGACCAGATGCTGGTGGGCGACTTGAGCGTGCTGACCGTTCCCAAGGGTTATCAGGCCGTTGATGGACAGATGACCCTGGCACTTATGGACAACCAGCACAATCTGACCTGCGCGGTGGCCGGCCAGGTCGAAACCCTCTCTGCCACTCCAAGCCCCCCGGCGGCTTTGACGGTTGTCGCGCCAGCGACCAGCAGCGCCACCAGCGTGGGTAATGTGCTGATCACCCCACTGACCGCGCCGCTCTCACAGGTCACTAGCCTGGCCTTGAAAAATGTCACGGGCCTCACCGGTCCGATTTCCCTGACGGCCATGTCGGCAGCCGCGGTATGGGGAGTGACGATCGAGGTGAACTGCAAACGTGGCACCGCAGGCGGCGACCCGTTGCTGGTGGACTGGCAACTGCGCACCTACGAACGTCTGCAGCAGGCCTGGCAACAGGCGCTTGCAGACTATCAATCGGCACTGGCCCGGCAGGTAGAGCGCGACAGTGCCGGGCATACCACTGAAATCCAACGTACGGTTCTGATGCAGGGGTGCCTGCTGTTGCTGGCGCCAGCTCCGTCCACTCAGGCCGCGTACCTGACGACACAATTGAACTGGGCAGAGATGAGTTGGCGCTATGAGACACCGGTCAACGCTGCCCCGCCGCCAAGCTACCCCGTCATTACCGTCCAGGCCCGCGAACGGTTGTTCGAGCGTTTCTTGCAAGCCAGTGTTGCCATTGCATTCGTGCCCGTCGAACCCGGACATGAAGCCAGCCTGTTGTTCGCCTTGCAATTCCCACAGCCTTGGATCGGCGATCCACACGACACGCCAGCCACCGAAGGCACGCTTGCGTTGCTGGAAGAACAACTGGGGCCACGTCCCGACCATGCCGAACACAGCCGGCAACCGCAACACTGGACAGTACGGCTGCCAACCTCGATGTTATATTTGCAACAAGACGCGCAATTACCCGCACGGCTGACCGCCCCTCAAGGAGCAGCACAGATGATCGCCCATGGACATGAATGATTTTTTCCCGGTGGGGGCCGTCGTCCCCTATGCGGGTCCGCTGGCCAGCACCGATGCGGGCGATGGCGTAAACCTGAATCAGATCAGAACCAATCTTGCCCGTGCAGGCTGGTTGTTTTGTGATGGAACTTCGTTATCGCGCCAGGACTATCCCGAGTTGTTTGGTGTGATCGGGTCGGGGTTCGGCTACGCAGACGCCGAGCACTTCAACCTGCCAGACCTGCGCGGTCGCTTTATCCGAGGCGTCAGCGCCGACAGCTCGACGGATCCCGATAGCGCCGGGCGCAAGGCGTCGGATCATAACGGCAGTAATGGAACCGGGGCGGTCGGAAATCATGTCGGCTCCCTGCAACTCGATGCGTTTCAAGGGCACGAACACCATTACACCGACATGGTGTCGGCGCAGGTGACGCTGGCACCTGGAGAGGGACCGCTCGCCTATATTCCCGATCCGCTGCCCAAACCCACCGTCGACATTATCGAAGACACCAATCCGGATGACCACCCACCGCGCAGTTCAACAGAAACGCGGCCTATCAACCTGTACCTCAATTACATCATTCGTTTTCGGTATCGGGTTGCACACTAAAACCGAATAACTCCGGCCCCACGCGCACACGACGTCGGGTCGATGCCACAGGCGTCTCAGGGCTTTTCGCAAACCACACCCTGCTCCTCGAGCAGACGCACGAACATGCTCAAGCTTTGCGACACCGTGCCCCGGCGCCACACCAGCCAGGTTCGCAAATAACGCATGGACTCGATCAACGGCCAGACACTCACGGTGCTGCAGCCCGGCATGCTTTCCAGCATGCTGCGGGGCATCAACGCCAGGCCGGCCCCGGCGCTCACGCAGGCGAGCATGCCGTGATAGGACTCCATCTCGTGGATCTTGCCGGGTACCGCGTTATCCCTGGTAAACCAGCTTTCAAAATGGTGCCGGTAGGAACAGTTGGCACGAAAGGCATAGATGCTCTCGCCGTTGACCTCTTGCGCACGCTGGACGGGCGCATGCTGCAACGGCGCGATCAGCACCATCTCCTCTTCAAAGGCCGGCACCCCTTCCAACGCCGGGTGCAGCACCGGTCCGTCGACAAACGCCGCCGCCAGGCGACCGGACAGCACGCCATCGATCATGGTCCCGGACGGGCCGGTGGACAGGTCCAGGTCAACCTTGGCATAGCGCTGGTTATAGGCCGCCAGCAGTTGCGGAATACGCACCGCCGCCGTGCTCTCCAGCGAGCCCAGGGCAAAGGCGCCTTGCGGTTCCTCACCGGCCACGGTGGCCCGCGCTTCGCCAACCAGGTCGAGAATGCGCCGGGCATAGTCGAGAAAACTCCAACCCGCCGGTGACAGCCGCAGGCGACTCTTCTCGCGGATAAACAGATCCACCCCCAGATCCTGCTCCAACTGCTTGATCCGCGTGGTCAGGTTCGACGGCACCCGATGGATGTGCTGGGCGGCCGCGCTGATACTGCCGTGCTCGGCAACGGCTTTGAAAATCTCCAACTGGACCAGATCCAAGTCATTCTCCAATCGTGAACGATATGCTCACCATTATTCAGTTTTCAGAACACCAACACCACCGTAATCTGAGGCCATACCCACCCAGCAGGACGGTGTCATGTCTTCGATCTCCAGCCTCACCCATGCCCTGTCGATCAACCCCGCCAACGGCGAGCAGATCGGCCACTACCCTTTCGAATCCGAGTCGGCCCTGGATGCCGCCCTGTCCCGGGCCGCAGCCGGGTTCTCGCTCTGGCGGCGTACGCCAGTGGAACAACGCTCCCAGGCACTGATCGCCCTGGCCCGGGCGCTGCGTGACAACGCCACAAAAATGGCCGAGATGATCACCCTGGAGATGGGCAAGCCTATCGCCCAGGCCCGCGGCGAAATTGAAAAATGTGCCCAGCTCTGTGTGTGGTACGCCGAAAACGGCCCGGCCATGCTCAGTGCCGAAGCGACCCAGGTGGAAGGCGGCAAGGCGCGCATAGAATATCGCCCGCTGGGGTCGATCCTCGCCGTGATGCCGTGGAACTTTCCCATCTGGCAAGTGCTGCGCGGCGCCGTACCGACGCTGCTGGCCGGTAACACCTTTGTGCTCAAGCATGCGCCCAACGTCATGGGCAGCGCCTACCTGCTGTTGGATGCCTTCAAGCGCGCCGGCTTTCCCGAGGGCGTCTTCGAAGTCATCAATGTCACGCCCGACGGCGTCTCCCGGGCCATTGCCGACCCGCGCATCGCGGCGGTCACCCTCACCGGCAGCGTGCGCGCCGGCATGGCCATCGGTGCGCAGGCCGGTGCGGCCTTGAAGAAGTGCGTGCTGGAACTGGGCGGCTCGGACCCGTTTATCGTGCTCAATGACGCCGACCTCGACGAAGCGGTCAAGGCCGCCGTGATCGGCCGCTACCAGAACACCGGGCAAGTCTGCGCAGCCGCCAAGCGCCTGATTATCGAACAAGGCGTCGTCCAGGCCTTCACTGAAAAGTTCGTCGAAGCCACCCGCCGCCTGGTTATCGGCGACCCGCTGGCCAGCGACACCTATATCGGTCCCATGGCTCGCTTCGATCTGCGTGACGAACTGGATCAACAGGTCCAGGACACCCTGGCGCAGGGCGCGACATTACTGCTCGGTGGCGGCAAAGCCGAAGGACCGGGCAACTTCTACGCGCCCACGGTCTTGGCCGATGTCACCGACCAGATGACCTCGTTCAAACAGGAACTGTTCGGCCCGGTGGCCTCCATCATCACCGCGCGGGATGCCGAGCATGCACTGGCGCTGGCCAATGACAGCGAGTTCGGGCTCACGGCAACCGTCTACACCGCCGATCTGGAACTGGCCCGCCAGTTCGCCGACGAGCTGGAAACCGGCGGCGTGTTCATCAACGGCTATAGCGCCAGCGACCCACGGGTCAGCTTCGGCGGCGTGAAGAAAAGCGGTTTTGGCCGCGAACTGTCGCACTTCGGGGTACGCGAGTTCTGCAATGCCCAGACGGTGTGGTCGGATCGCCGCTGAGGTGATCCCTCGGCCCGGGAGCCTGACACTCCCGGGCCTGCCCCAGGACCCCTTTCTTACAGGCAAAAAAAAGCCCGCATCGCTGCAGGCTTTTTCTTCTATCTGGCTCCACAACCTGGACTCGAACCAGGGACCCAGTGATTAACAGTCACTTGCTCTACCAACTGAGCTATTGCGGAATGGCGTGTATGTTACTGATATAAAAAGAGAAGTCAAGCCCTTCCCGAACAGCCGAGACACCGGCCAAAGCGACCGCTGGCTCACACATTCGCCCGCCCCTGGAAATTGATGTGAAAAGGATGGCACTTTTCTGAAAGTCGCCTAAACCTGATAACAAGGAAGAACGGCATACGATCGACAGGAGTCGAAAGACAACATCCCTCGCACCTCCTGTGAACAATCCGTTTCCTCTCTTTATCCATCATTCCGGGCACACCGGCGGATTGAACGCGTTCGTTCGTCCGGCGCGACCGAGGAGGTGCACCAGCCAATACCCCGTTCACCCGTGAAGCCGGTCCCGGTTATCGAACCCAAACCCGGACCTAAAAAATAAAGGAAGACCTGCATTGACGGGCATCTGCTCGAACTCTGCCAGGCGTTTTCCCCCTCAAGGAGATCATCGATGAACCAGCCCCAAGCAAAGCTCGCAGCATTGGCCATGACGGCCGCCTTGTTCAGCGTCACCGCCCAGGCCGGAACCTACCCCGACTATGGCTACGCCCCACCAGACACCTATAAAGGCCCCACCTTCCTGCTCAGCCAGAGTTATCCCACCCTGCAACCCAAAGGCACGCCACCGGCCTTCTTCAAGAAACTGCCGGCCAAGCCGGACAACAATTTCGAAACCTGGCGCACCTACATGAACGAGGCGAAAAACTATTGCCTGGAAGGCAACGTCGAGGCCGATTGGTACGTGCAGAACAACAAGGTCCGGCAGTGGTATCACATGCCGTGGCAGCACTACGGTCCGCTGGGGCGTGAAGGCATTCATGGCCTGACCAAGGAAGCGCAGATCCAGACCAAACAACTGGCGCCTGAGCAAGTCGCCACCGGCCAGACCTACGCGGTGGGCATCTACAACGACATCGGCGCCTATACCATCGGCCAGGTCTGGAAAGATCCGAACAATCCCGACCCGAGCTACACCTCGCAGCCCAACAGCTTCCCCAACGGCACCGTGGTGTGCAAGGCGCTGTTTGCCGACATCGATCTCAAGAGCGTGCCGTTCCTGGTCAACCCGGTCTTGTGGAAAGCCTATGTCACCGAGACCTTCAAGTCCGCCAACCGCCAGGTGAAGGACGTCGCGCTGATCCAGATGGACATCGCCGTGCGTGATACCCGCATGAGCGACACCGGCTGGATCTTCGGCACCTTCCAGTACAACGGCGCCAAGACCGGCAAAGCCGGTTGGGACAACCTGGTACCGGTGGGGATCATGTGGGGCAACGACCCAAAAATCACCAGCAATGAGTACACCAACCCGCAACCGACAGTCACCAAGATCAACCCGGCACTGCAACAAAGCGCCATCAATGCCAACACCAAGGAGTTGCCGCCGACCCACCTGGGCTGGAACGGTCGTCTCGTAGGACCAGTGGACAACCCCAACAGCTCCTGCGAGAGCTGTCACATGACCGCCGAAGCGCCGCAGGTGGCGATCATGAACCCGCTGTTCCAGAAAAACCCTCCGCCAGTGGGTTCGCCTGACTGGATGAAGTGGTTCCAGAACATCCCGGCCGGCCACCCGTTCACCCCGGGCAGCAAGAGCACGGATTACAGCCTGCAGATGTCGGGTGGGCTGGTGAACTTCTATCTTTGGAAATGTGACATGAGCGGCATCTACGCGCACGGCCCGAACGCCTGTGGAAAAGGCGCCGATATGAAGCTGAAACTGAAGATGATGACGCCGGGCAATGCGGCGCCACAGCCGCTACAGAAAGTGATCCGCGACCCGAGCCTCGAACAACTGCTGGAGTAACCCGCGACAACCTCCGGGCACTCGTTGCCCGGAGGCCCGGCCAGTGTCACACCGGCCAGCGACGATGCTGGTCGTCAATAATATAGGCGTGCTCGTGGGTCTTGCCGCCGATACCGTGCAGGTGCGGGTGATCCGTCGGCAGGTCGGCATGGCTATGCCTGAGCGACACCTGCTCGTGGGCCGGACGCCAGATCAGCAGGCAGACCATGACCGCCACGGCGGCGAGCATGCCCAGCACCGCGAACGAGGTTGCCAGGCCGGCCTGCGCGCCCAACCAGCCGGCGAGCGGATAGGTGATCAACCAGCAGGCATGGGACAACGCAAACTGCGCCGCGAACAAGGCCGGACGATCCTCGGCGTGGGACGAACGGCGCAATAACCGGCCACCGGGGGTCTGCGCCAGGGAATAGCCGATCCCGAGCAGGAACCACAACGGCAACAGCGCACTGTAGGAAACCAGGGTTGTGCCCAAGCCCAGGCCGATCACCAGCACCCCGGCCCCCAACAGCATCACCGTGCGGTCCGCCACCTGGTTCAATAGCCGAGGCAAGGCCAGCGCGGTCAGCATCGACCCCGCACCAAAGGCCGCCAAGGCGAAGGCGGTAAAACGCTGCGGCAGGGAAAAATGCGCCTGCACCAACACCACGGTATTGACGATCACCATGGCACTGGCGGCGGCGACCGCCAGGTTCAAGGCCAACAACCCACGCAGGCGCGGCGTCGCCAGGAACAATCGCACGCCACGGGTGGTGCGCTCATAAATGCTGCGCCGCGGGCCTTTCCTGGCCTTGGGCAGCACGACCGAGCCGACCAGCAGGGCCGAGGCGAAAAAACCCAGCGCGGTGCCGCCGAACAAACCATGGAAGCTGATCACCCCCAGCAGCACGGCGGCGAGCATCGGGCTGACCAGGCTTTCCAGATCGTACGCCAACCGCGCCAGCGACAGCGCACGGGTGTATTGCGCCTCGTCGGGAAGAATATCGGGAATGGTCGCCTGGAAAGTCGGGGTAAAAGCCGCCGAGGCCGATTGCAGCACGAAGAT
Organism: Pseudomonas gingeri; assembly: GCF_013386165.1. Lineage (GTDB taxonomy): Bacteria > Pseudomonadota > Gammaproteobacteria > Pseudomonadales > Pseudomonadaceae > Aquipseudomonas > Aquipseudomonas gingeri_C. Next base: position 286,168 of record NZ_JACAOS010000015.1, read on the forward strand.
CAGTACATAGATCTGCCAGATTTCGCTGACAAAGGGCAAGGACAGCGCCACCAGGGCGCGAACCAGATCCAGGCTCACCAGCATCGCCCGTCGCGGCAGGCGCTCGGCGAACGCCGCAGCCACGGGGGCGACGCCGATATAGGCGCTCATCTTGATCGCCAGGGCGGTGCCCAGCACGGCCCCGGCCTGCGCGCCGGCCAGGTCGTAGGCCAGCAGGCCGAGGGCAACCGTGGCCAACCCGGTCCCCACCAGTGCGATGATCTGGGCCAGGAACAGATGCCGATAGGTGGTGTTCTTCAGGGTATCCAACATGACGAGACTCCTACGTGCCGGGGCCGTCTACAGGTACTTGGTGATCTGCTTGAACGCTTCCAGCGGCGCCCGCTCGGCGGCGGTCATCGCACCGACGGTGTCCTCGAGACAATGGTCGATATGGTCCTGGATCAGCGTGCGCTTGGCCTGGCACACCGCTTTTTCCACTGCATGGAGTTGTTGGGCCACGTCCACGCAGGGCCGCCCCGTTTCGATCATGCCGATGATGCTGCGCAGATGCCCTTCGGCCCGCTTGAGGCGCTTGATGATCGCTTCGTGTGTCTGGTGCACGTGCAAGGACTCACTCATGACGTCGGTTCCAGGATTAACGTATCCTTATACTATCCCCCCCCATAGGATATGGTCAATCACACACGCACCCGGTTTTCGAGTGTAGCCAAGCAAGATCAGTCAACGCCGACGATCAGTTCACCCGCCAGCCAACTGGCAAGCAGCGCTCCGGCCTTGGCAATCCCGGCGGTTTCGCCGAGGCGTTCAACCAGCCATTCACAGAGACCGGCGAACCGACCATCCTCCCCCAGGTGCAACAGCGCCTGGTACTCCAGCCCATCGACCGGTCGCAGCCGCACTATCAACTGCCGACGCCAGACCAGCAGGCCCGCCGTCTCGGCCAAGCGTCCAGCCGCGGGGGGCGGCAACCCTTCGCTTAAGGCCGACCAGATCGACTCGGCGTTGCTGTTCAGGAGATGGCTCCTGAGGGACGGCGTCAGTCTCAGGCAGGCGGCCTCCCAATCGACACTTGCCAGTGCTGCCATGGGCAGGGGCTCGGCATCGGCGGCCACAAACGAGTCGTCGAGCGCCCACTCGATCCAGGCCAGTTCGTGCACCTCGGGATTGTCGGGAAAGCGCCTTGCCAGGCTCGCACCAAACCCCTGTGGGTAGGCATCCAGGGTCCAGGCCCGGGGCGGACATTGGTCGATATGGCTGACCGCGGCGGCGAAAAAGGCCTCTTCACCGATCCATGCACGGACCTGGGGAAAGGCTTCTTCAAGACACCCCACCAATTGCCCGCGATAGTTGTTCTGGTAAACGGACAGCCCGGCCCTCGCCGTGCCGCCCAGATGGGCGGCCGCCTCCGGTGAAGCGCTGACCAGCCAGTTGCGCAGTTCCCGCTGCCATTGCGCCAGGTTCATGTGCCACTCCGCGAGCAGGCCCGCCCATCAAGGGCACCGAGAATCCGCGCGGTCTCCAGTTCCTTGAGCAGATCGGCCAGGGGCGGGATCCGGTCGTCGCGTTCGATCATCGTCGCCAGCGGGCCGAAGCGGTTCATCGCCACGGTGTACAAGGCCCAGACCTCGGCACAGATCGGACTGTCATGGGTGTCGATCAGCAACTCCCGGCCCTGGCTGTGACCGGCCAGGTGAATCTGTCGAACCCGCTCATGGGGTAGACCCTCGAGAAATGCCAGGGCGTCGAAACGGTGATTGCTCGCACTGACAAAGAGGTTGTTGACGTCGAGCAACAGCTCGCAGCCGGTACGCCTGGACATGGCGGCGATAAACTCCCATTCGGTCATCGAGGCGCCGTCGAAGGCCAGGTAACTGGAGGGGTTTTCGAAGAGCATCGTACGGCCGAGCACATCCTGGGCTCGGGAAATATTCTCGCAGACCTGATCCAGGGCCTCGTCGGTATAGGGCACGGGGAGCAGATCATGGGAATTGAAATGATCAATGCGCGACCAGCTCAGGTGGTCGGAAACGAACAGCGGCTCGATCTCGTCGACCAGGGCCTTCAAACGCCGCAGGTAAGCAGTGTCGAGCCCGTCCGCCGAGCCGATGGACATTGAAACGCCGTGCAGCGCGACCGGATAACGCTCGCGAATCTGGCGCAGGATATGGCGCGGCTGGCCACCGTCGACCATGAAGTTCTCGGAGATCACCTCGACGAAATCGACCGGGACCCGGGTCTCGAGGAAGTCCCGATAATGCTCCTTGCGCAGGCCCAGGCCGTAGCCCGAGAAAGTGGAAGTGGACATCGCATGCACTCGGCTTGAGAGAGGAATACTGTCTTGAGGGCACCGCCTGACCTCTAGGAGCAGGCGGTGCCCTACCCTTACTTCGACTCGGTCAGGGTGCCGCCAGCCTTGAGGCACTCACTTGGGGTCTTGACCAGAACGCCCTGGCCCTTGCAGCTGTTCAGCCCCTTGCAGTCACTCTTGGCGGTGGCGCAAAGGCTTTCGCCCTTGCAGCTGTTGACGCCGTAGCAGCGGCCCGGCTGCTCTTTCTCGGCGGCGCTGGCCGATACGGCAAAGGAGGCGGACGCCAGTGCGATCAGCGCGGCGGCGGTGGCAATGCTCAAACGGGATGCGGTGCTAGCCATGATATTTCTCCAGGTTCAGTCAGGGGGACAGCAGTCATGATGCAAATGCGGGTGGGTGTTACTTGACGTTCAGCGCGGCCTGCTCGATGACCTTCGCCACCGCTTCGGGCTGCGAGATATACAGCGTGTGGCTGCCCTTGATCTCGGTGACCACGGAGCCGGCGCGCTTGTACATCCAGCGCTGCAGATCCGGGTTGAGGGCCTTGTCGTCGGTGGCGACGATCCCGTAGCTCGGTTTGTGGTGCCAGGCCGCGGCCCAGGTCCGCGCCCCGAAGGTCGTGGTCGCCGCCGGCACTTGCGAGGCCGCGAGGAAGTCGGTGCGATTGCGGGTCTGGTCGGCGGCGAAGTCTTCGCCGAACTTGGCCCGGTCGACGAACAGGTGGCCATCACGAGTGGCATGGATGTCGTTGCTGGGTGCTGGCATGGATTCCAGCAACTGGGTCAGGCTTTCGCCCACTTCCGGTTGCAGTGCGGCGACATACACCAGCGCCTTGACCTTGTCGCGCTCGCCGGCCATGCCGATGACCGCGCCGCCGGAGCTGTGACCGACCAGAACCACCGGACCGGCCTGCTGGTCGAGGACCAGGCGGGTGGCGGCGATGTCTTCGTCCATGTTGGTGGCCGGCTGATGCACGACGGTGACGTTGTAGCCCTTGTGGATCAGGATGTCGTGAACCACCCGCCAGCCCGATCCGTCGACAAAGGAGCCGTGGACGATAACGATGTTTTTCGCCCCTGTGGCCGGCGTCGCATCGGCGGCGCTGGCCCACATCGGTGTCGCCAGGGCCAGTGCGGCGAGGGCCAGGGTTGGAAGCTTGCGCATGATGTTTCCCCACAGGCCGCCAGGGCCTGATGTGATGGTGATTGATGGGTGGTGCGTTAGCGGTATTGGCGCTGCAACAGCGCATCGAGCGACCAGCGACCGCCGCCATGAGCGATCAGCGGCAACAGCAGGCCGGCCCAACTCAGGTGCGTCGGCCAGGCATCGGGATAAACGAAGATCTCGATGACCAGGGTCATGCCCAGCAAGGCGGCTGCGGCCGGTCGTGTCAGCAGGCCCAGCACCAGCAGGATCGGAAACAGGTGCTCGGCATAGGTCGCCAGGTGCGCCGCCAGGTCGGACGGAATCAACGGCAACACGTACTCCGAACGGAACAGCACGTAGGTCGACGGCTTGATCGTCAGCAGACCCTGCACCTTGGTGCGTCCCGACAGGAAGAACACCGAGGCGATCCCCAGCCGCGCCACCAGCAGCAACAGCGGCTCTGGCAACAGGCGCATCAGGCCGGCGCTCGCGGCGCTGTTGCCGCCGCTCATGGTTGTTCCGTCAGGGAGCCGACACCCTTGGGCGTCTTGATCTGGGTGCAGGTGCCCTTGTCCACCAGTACCCAGGCATTGCCCTGGTAGTCAGCTTCGGCGGTGCCGGCACAAGAGGTGCCCTTGCCGGCGGCACAATCGTTCTGGCCGGCCTTGGACACGCCGTAGCATTTCTCCTTGGGGCTCTCATCGGCGGCATGGGCAGTGCTGGCGAGGACCGTCAGCGAGAATGCAAGGGTGGCGGCAAGGGCCGCGTAGGGGCGCTTCATGGACATCTCCCGATCAACAATGGATGGCGCGAACCTGCAGCGTCGTGGGCTGCGTTGTTCGACCAGCAAAGTTAATCGCGAGCGTGTATCCCTTCTGTGTCGCGGAACCGGGCAGAAGGTCGCCGGATGTATCCGCCGCAGGTTTCTACACACTGTGATACATGGACCCGGCGAGAGACCGTCATATAAGTTTCATATTGCACGGATAGCATTGTGCCTTCACCTTGCCCGGCGACCCCAGCATGCGCGCGGAAAACTTCCCCTTTATGCGTCCACAGCGGCCTAGAGATCACCGCTGCGCCGGTGACTTGTGCATTGAAGTGCCCGTGATCGATTCCGGCAGCACCAATGCCCTGGTGATGGAAACCTTCAACGCGCACAAGGAAATCGTCTGCCTGGCGGTGCTGGAAGGCGAACGCCCCATCGGCCTGATCAACCGCAATATCTTCCTGTCGATGATGAGCAAGCCGTTTCACCGCGAGCTGTACGACAAGAAAAGCTGCATTGCCTTCATGGACAAGGAACCGTTGATCGTCGATGCCGGGATGAGCATTGAAGAGCTGACGTTCAAGACCGTGGAATTTGGCGAAAAGACCCTGGCCGACGGTTTTATCATCACCCGCCACGGTCAATTCGCCGGATTGGGCAGTGGCCTGCAGTTGATGGAAGTGGTCGCGGCCATGCAGGCCGAGAAAAACCGCCAGATCATGCAGAGCATCGAGTACGCCAGCGTTATCCAGCGCGCCATGCTGCGCGCCTCGCGGGACACCCTGAAGTCGACCCTGGACGATGCCGTCCTGTTGTGGGAACCACGGGATGTGGTCGGCGGCGACTTCTATCATTTCTGCGCCTACCCCGATGGCTGGTTCGGAGCGATTGCCGACTGCACCGGACACGGTGTGCCTGGCGCCTTCATGACCCTGATCGCCTCGTCCTCGCTGACCCAGGCGCTGGCCCATCTGGGCCCCCGTGATCCCGGAGCGCTACTCTCGGCCGTGAATAAAAGCGTCAAGGAGTTGCTGGGCCAGGTCCAGGGCGTCAATGAAACACCCGAGTCCGATGACGGCCTGGATGCGGCTTTCTTCTGGTTCGAAACCACGAGCCAGACCCTGAGTTTTGCCGGCGCGCGCATGTCGCTCAACCTGTTGCCACCCGCTGCCCAGCAAGTGGAGACCCTGGCGGGTCAGCGCGTGGGCGTCGGCTACGTGGACAGCGACATCAACTACCAATGGCCGGTGAACCGCGTGGAGATCGTACCGGCGACCCTGGTGTTCATTACCACCGACGGCTTGACCGACCAGATTGGCGGCCCGCGCAACATCGCTTTCGGCAAGAGCAAGGCCTTCGACACGATATTGGAACACCGCAATCAGCCGGCGACCGTCATCTGCGAAGCGTTGCAACGCACGCTGGCCAATTGGCAGGGAGAGCAAGCTCGGCGTGACGATCTCACCCTCTTTTGCGCGCGTCTTGGAAACGATCATGATTAATTCGAATACCGTACACCCCGACAGCCACTTCTTCGACCTGGCCCAGCAGCGCAATGTGATTTTCTATCACATGGGTTATTTCTCGCACACCATCATCACCGCGATGGCCGAGGTGGTTCGCTTGCAGCTGGAAATATCAGGTGTGAACGGGCCGACACGACGCAAACTGTTTTCGTCCTTCGTCGAGCTGTCGCAAAACATCATTCACTACTCTTCCGACTCGCTGCCCACCCCGCCGACCGAAGAGACGTCGCTGCGCCAGGGAGCGGTGTGCATCAGCGCCGAAGGTGACCGCCACCTGATGCTCTGTGCCAATCCGATCGCCACCAGCGACGTCGACCGCTTGCGTGAAAAGCTGGAGCCCCTGCGCAACATGTCGCTCGAGGAGATCAAGCAGGCCTACAAGGTCAGCTTGCGGGCGGAAACCCCGGTGGACAGCAAGGGGGCTGGCCTGGGCTTCCTGACAATGGCGCGCGACGCCAGCGCACCGTTGGAATTTGATTTCTACCCAAGAGCGGACGAGCCGGGAACCACGCTGTTCTGCCTTAAAGCCACTATCTAAGTAGAGTGACGCAATCGCCATGGACAATTTTTACATTGAAGCAACCCCCACCTCACCGGAGGTTGACTTTCGTTTCGATCAGAATCTGCTGACAATCAAGGGCGAATCCTACCCGGAGAATGCCGCCGCCTTCTATGCCCCCGTACTCCAGCAACTGCGTGCCTACCTCGCCTCCCGCGAGGACACGACCATCACCACCCATATCGCGCTGGCCTATTTCAACAGTTCCAGCACCAAGATGCTGTTCAGTATCTTTGATGCCCTGGACAAGGCGGCCCAGGTGGGCAACGAGATGCAGGTGAACTGGTACCACGACGAAGAAGATGAAACCATTTTCGAGTTCGGTGAGGAATTGAAGGCTGACTTTACCGCCATCATCTTCAACGACCACGCAACGACTCTCCCATAACCCACCGAGAAGGATGATGAGCATGAGCGCTTCAGTCACTTCCATCGGCACACAGGATGATGCGGAACCCGACCTGTTCAGAAGCGAAACCGACGCCCTTGAACACGCCCGTTCCATTCTGGCCCTGACTGAGGCTGACGCGCCGATATACCAGCAGGCACTGGGCGACCTGACCGCCCACTTCGAACGGCTCATGCGTGAAACGCGCCGCCTGATACGGCGCAGCGACCGCGCCGAGCGAGAAATGAACACGCTCAATTCCCAGCTGCAGACCCTCGCCCGTCAACTCGAATACCGTGCCACCCACGATGCGCTGACCGATGTGCTGAACCGTGGTGCCATTATTGACCTGACGGTACAGGCCCTGCAGAAAACCGGGGCGGCGATGGTGGTGCTGGACATTGACCACTTCAAGCAGATCAACGACGAGTTCGGCCATCCGGCGGGCGACGCGGTGATTCAAGGCATCGTCGGCTGCTTGCGCCGAGCCGTGGGTAATGCGGGGTTTATTGGTCGCGTGGGCGGAGAGGAGTTTACCGTACTGATTCCCGCCGGCACCCTGGAGGAAGGCCTCGATCTGGCCGAGAGCCTGCGTGACAGCATTGCCTCGCATGTCTTCGGGCAACCGGTAAACCGGCAGATCACCGCCAGTTTCGGGGTCAGCGCCAGCCCCGTGGGCACCAATTTCGACAGTGCCTATGGCTTGGCGGATGCCGCGTTGTACCAGGCGAAACGTTCGGGAAGAAACCGCGTCGAAGCGGCGCGGGCAGAGGCGGATGCCAGCCCGTTGTAACCAGCGGAAGAGAAGAGCCTGGGCCCTCCTCTTCCCACCCTGTGATCAGAAGATCGAGATAGGGTAATCGGCGATCAGGCGCAGCTCATTGTTGTCGCCTTCAGGCTGATCGGCATTGGCACGGTGGAACGACTGGCGCAGACGCAGCGACAGATTCTTCACCGGACCGCTTTGCACCACATACTTGGCTTCGACGTCGGTCTCATGGTGCGCACCGTTGGCACCGTAGTGCAGTTGGTTGTACGCGCTGTCCGCGGCCATCTTGGTGCCGTCGATGTCGTCACCGTAGATATAGCGGGTCATGAAGCTCAAGCCCGGCACCCCGTAGCTCAGCATGTTCAGGTCGTAACGCGCCTGCCAGGACTTCTCGCCCGGACCGTTGAAGTCCGAGTACTGCACGGAGTTGGCCAGCAGGATCGAGTCGCCGCCATCGCCAGGGCCGTTGGTGCCGAAGCCGACATAGTCGAATGGCGTGTCACCGTGGATCTTCTGGAACGCCAGGGTCACGGTATGCGCGGTCAGGAAGGTGTAGGCCGTGGCGAAGGAGAACGCGGTGTTGTTGATCGGGCCAGCCTTGGCCGCGCCTTCGTCATTGGTCTTGTACAGGTTGAAGTCAAAGTTCAGCGACTGGCCTGGAGAGATTCCCAGGGTGTAGTTGGCGTTGGTGTAGTACTGACGCCAGACGTCTTCGAACTCGGAACCGTAGAGGGTGAAGTTCAGGTTGTCGTTGACCTTGTACTTGCCGCCGAGGTAGTTGACGGCGCTGGCGGTCACGTTGGCGTAAGTGGCATACAACGAATGATCGTTGCTGGTCGAGACCACGCCGGTACCACTGGTGAAGTGACCTGCTTCCAGGTCCAGGTCCTTGATCTCGCTGCTCAGCAAATCGAAGCCAGTGGCGGTTTCCGGAATCAGGCGGGTACCGCCGGCGGCGAAGACCGGCGCGGTGGGCTGCATATCGCCGTAGAGCAACTCGGTCTTGGAAATGCGCATTTTCACAGCGCCGCCGGCCTTGGCGTAATCGTCCTCGGGCTCACCGTTGCGGCCCACTGGCAGGTTGCCGGTATTGGCCGTGCCTGCACCGCCATCAAGCTTGATCCCCCAGTAACCGAAGGCATCCACGCCGAAACCGACGGTGCCCTGGGTGAAGCCGGAGCTGTAGTTGCCGAAGATACCCTGGGTCCAGTCCTTCTTGTCCGCCGGACCGTTTTTCACGTCACGGTCGAAGTACTGGTTCTTCAGATGCAGGCTGAGGCTGCTGTCCTCGACGAAACCCTTGGAGTCGTCTTGATCCGTCACGGTAGCCGCCATGGCCACCTGGGCCACGCCCAGCGAGACCGCCAGCGTCAGGAAGTTGAGTTTGGTCGACATCATTGTAATTCCCCTGGTTAATAATGTTTCACCCTCTTGTTAGTGCGAACGGCGAGGCACACTCCGTCCTCCGCGCTAAGGGGTGGAAACGTAAAACGGTGAAGGGCAGAAAGGGCCCGAAGGCAAGAACAATCTTCGCGTTAGCGAAGGAGGTGGCGGGTGCTGCATTGCCGATTCCCGGGTGTATCAACGACACCCCGCAGCCCTTTAAACAAGGCTTTGTACGCTATCGCTCATGGCTTTTTGCCAATAAGTTTCAACGCACGTTGAACCGTCAACCCATGGCCTCTTTTGTTATTGTGAATGCCACCACCTATATATAATTTTTTGCCCCCCACATTCATGAACACTGTTTTAAGTAGCGGTGAAAATTTCTTCACCGAGTTTTAAGTTGCGGTTCATGTTTCTCAGGGTGATTGCTCATGGCCTGCAAGACAGCTCGCTTTTTCTTGACTGAAACTTCCTAGAAACACCCTCCCCCCTGGCGCCCATCCGTCTCTCTGGCTAGCCTGCGACCTATCACATCAGTGATCGGGTTTGGTGGACTCTGAGGAAGCGGGAGCACAAAGGAATGAGCAAAGAAACCGTTCAAGGAAAGCGTCACAGGATAAATATCGAAAAGGTGCAGGACTTCTTCGACAGCCACGGCATTTCGGTCGAGTGCCTTATCTGTAAAACAGACGAGTGGCGAATACCTCACGCTCACTCCATGGGAGGAAACGCCCTTCCTTGGGGAACAGGTGCCGGCGAGATGTATATGACAGGGCTTCCAGTCCTCGTGATGATCTGCAAAAAGTGCAAATTCGTACGCCAACATTCTTTGCTCGACGGCGACCTGGCCGGTGTGGTCGAGGCATTTTGAATGCTGACCTGTATTGATTACGAATCAGTCGGCGGAGAGCAATTCAAAGGTTCGAAGGGACTCGGCAGAGGTCCCGATACCCTTGACTGGGTCAGCATTGCCAGCAGGAAACGAGGCTCTTTGACACCGAACACGTCGAGTAAAAAAATCGACGCCACTGGCGGAACGCCGTTAGAAAGCCATCAGCCAAAAATCCACGACAACGACAGCCCACCCAAACGAAACGATACTGACACCATGACCGATATCACCGACTACCGCCAAGAACTCAAACTGCGCGACGATCAGCTTCGTCGAGAGATGGCGCTGCGCCAGGATTCTTTTCGGGCAGAGATGGACTTACGTCAAGAGTCCTTTCGGGCAGAGCAGGCCGTGCGCGACAAAGCCCTCGACGAAAAATTCTCAGGTTTCTTTCGGGCTCAGGCTGAGCGTGATAAAGCGTGGGAAAAGATATCGGAAGCGCGCTTTGAAAGAATCGAGAAGGATGTCGGCAGCATCAAGACTGACGCCAAAAAGGTCGCCGATGACGTCAACGGCATCAAAGTGACAATGGCTAAATACCTTGGAGCAGCCGTTGTTATCGGCGCCCTCGCCTCTGCTGCCCTCGGGGCTGCAGCCAAGCACCTCCTGAACTAAATATTGGTACAAACGAAAAGCCCGGCATTACGCCGGGCTTTTTGGTTTTTCCGGGTCAGATCACCTGAATGATCGCCTTCACCACCGCTTCGATATTGCGCTGGTTCAACGACGCGACGCAGATACGACCGGTATCCAGTGCATAGATGCCGAACTCGTTTTTCAGGCGCGCCACTTGCTCGACGGTCAGGCCGGAGTAGGAGAACATCCCGCGCTGGCGGCCTACGAAGCTGAAGTCACGCTGGGCGCCGTGCTGGGCCAGCAGGTCGACCATCTGCATGCGCATGCCGCGAATACGCAGGCGCATTTCCGCCAGCTCCGCTTCCCACTGGGCACGCAGCTCAGGGCTGTTCAACACTGCCGCAACGATGGTCGCACCATGGGTCGGTGGGTTGGAGTAGTTGGTGCGGATCACGCGCTTGACCTGGGACAGGACACGGGCGGTCTCTTCTTTCGACTCGCTGACGATCGACAGTGCACCGACACGCTCACCGTACAGCGAGAACGACTTGGAGAACGAGCTGGAGACAAAGAAGGTCAGGCCCGACTCGGCGAACAGGCGCACGGCTGCAGCGTCTTCGTCGATGCCATCACCAAAGCCCTGGTAAGCCATATCGAGGAACGGCACCAGGTCCTTGGTTTTGACCACGTTCAGCACGTCCTGCCAATCGGCCGGGGTCAGGTCGACACCGGTCGGGTTGTGGCAGCAGGCGTGCAGTACAACGATGGACTTGGCCGGCAGCGCATTGAGGTCTTCCAGCAGACCGGCACGGTTCACACCGTTGCTCGCGGCATCGTAGTAACGATAGTTCTGCACCGGGAAACCCGCGGTTTCAAACAGCGCGCGGTGGTTTTCCCAGCTCGGGTCGCTGATGGCGACCGTGGCGTTCGGCAGCAGTTGCTTGAGGAAGTCAGCACCGATTTTCAGTGCACCGGTGCCACCGACCGCTTGAGTGGTGAGCACACGACCGGCGGCGATCAGCGGCGAATCCTGACCGAACAACAGGGTCTGCACGGCCTTGTCGTAGGCTGCAATACCGTCGATCGGCAAGTAGCCACGGGAGGCATGCTGAGCCGCGCGCTGGGTTTCGGCTTCGACAACGGCCCGCAACAGTGGAATTTTCCCACTTTCGTCACAGTAAACACCCACACCCAGATTGACCTTGTCGGTACGGGTATCGGCATTGAATGCTTCGTTGAGGCCCAGGATAGGATCGCGTGGTGCCATTTCGACAGCGGAGAACAGGCTCATTATTGCGGCGGCTCTGAATGGGGGGTGGAGGGAAGTGACAACGCTCCAGCCGATTGCACTAGAGCGGTGCACAAACGGGGAGCTAGTATAGAGGCCATCACCGGTCAGGGCGACCGGCTATTGTCGGAATCTGACAAGTTTTTTGATTTATTTGCGGGACGCCCGTCCAATTGCAACAGAATGCATGGACGACGATTGCCTTGAAAGCTGTCGTACCGGGCACCATATCCAGCATTATCATGATTTTTCCCTACGACATCGGTCGTAAGAGGACTTTCTCGTTTTCGCCATGACTGTCAGGCGGGAACGAACCCAGAGGTAGGCTATGTCCGAATTCCAGCTCGTCACCCGCTTCCAGCCCGCCGGCGACCAGCCCGAAGCCATCCGTCGGATGGTCGAGGGTATCGAAGCCGGCCTGGCTCACCAGACCCTGCTCGGGGTGACCGGCTCGGGCAAGACCTTCAGCATCGCCAACGTGATCGCCCAGGTGCAGCGCCCGACCCTGGTGCTGGCGCCGAACAAGACCCTGGCCGCGCAGCTCTATGGCGAGTTCAAGACGTTTTTCCCGAACAACGCCGTGGAGTATTTCGTTTCCTACTACGACTACTACCAGCCGGAAGCCTACGTGCCCTCCTCCGATACCTTTATCGAGAAGGATGCGTCGATCAACGACCATATCGAGCAGATGCGTCTGTCGGCGACCAAGGCGCTGCTGGAGCGCAAGGACGCCATCATTGTCACCACGGTATCCTGCATCTACGGTCTCGGCAGCCCGGAAACCTACCTGAAGATGGTCCTGCACGTGGACCGTGGCGACAAGCTCGACCAGCGTGCCCTGCTGCGCCGCCTGGCCGACCTGCAATACACCCGCAACGACATGGATTTCGCCCGCGCCACCTTCCGTGTACGTGGCGATGTGATCGACGTCTACCCGGCCGAATCCGACCTGGAAGCGATCCGTATCGAGCTGTTCGACGATGAGGTGGAAAGCCTCTCGGCCTTTGACCCGCTGACCGGCGAAGTGATCCGCAAGCTGCCGCGCTTCACCTTCTATCCGAAAAGCCACTACGTGACACCGCGGGAAACCCTGCTCGGCGCCATCGACGGGATCAAGGAGGAGCTCAAGGAGCGCCTCGACTACCTGCGCGACAACAACAAGCTGGTGGAAGCCCAGCGCCTGGAACAGCGCACCCGCTTCGACCTGGAAATGATCCTCGAGCTGGGTTATTGCAACGGTATCGAAAACTACTCGCGCTACCTCTCGGGCCGTGCCTCCGGAGAGGCGCCGCCGACCCTCTACGACTACCTGCCGGCGGACGCGCTGCTGGTGATCGACGAATCCCACGTCAGCGTTCCGCAAGTCGGCGCCATGTACAAGGGCGACCGCTCACGCAAGGAAACCCTGGTGGAATACGGTTTCCGACTGCCCTCGGCGCTGGACAACCGGCCGATGCGTTTCGATGAATGGGAGTCGGTGAGCCCGCAGACCATCTTCGTCTCCGCCACCCCCGGTAACTACGAAGCCGAACACGCCGGCCAGATCGTCGAGCAGGTGGTGCGCCCCACCGGCCTGGTGGACCCGCAGGTGGAAATCCGTCCGGCGCTGACCCAGGTCGACGACCTGCTCTCGGAGATCAGCAAGCGCGTGGCCGTGGAAGAACGCGTGCTGGTCACCACCCTGACCAAACGCATGGCCGAGGACCTCACCGACTACCTCGCCGACCACGGCGTGCGCGTGCGTTACCTGCACTCGGACATCGACACCGTGGAGCGCGTGGAAATCATCCGTGATCTGCGCCTGGGCGTCTTCGACGTGCTGGTGGGGATCAACCTGCTGCGCGAGGGCCTGGACATGCCCGAGGTGTCGCTGGTGGCGATCCTCGATGCCGACAAGGAGGGTTTCCTGCGTTCCGAGCGCTCGCTGATCCAGACCATCGGCCGGGCGGCGCGCAACCTCAACGGCCGGGCGATTCTCTACGCGGACCGCATCACCGGCTCCATGGAGCGGGCGATCGGCGAGACCGAGCGCCGTCGCGACAAGCAGATCGCCCACAACCTGGCCAACGGCATCACGCCCAAGGGTGTGGTCAAGGATGTCGCCGATATCCTCGAAGGCGCCATCGTGCCCGGTTCGCGCAGCAAGAAACGCAAGGGCATGGCCAAGGCCGCCGAGGAAAACGCCCGCTACGAAAACGAACTACGTTCGCCGAGCGAGATCACCAAGCGCATTCGCCAGTTGGAGGAGAAGATGTACCAGTTGGCCCGCGACCTGGAGTTCGAGGCGGCGGCGCAGATGCGCGACGAAGTGGCGAAGCTGCGCGAGCGCCTGCTGGCTGTGTGATCGCCGGACTTTGGGAGCCGGCTTGCTGGCGATGGCGTCGGCAAGAACACCGCAAGGCTCAAGGGCCCCATCGCGAGCAAGCTCGCTCCTACAGGGGACCGTGGCAGCACGATGCTTTTGTGGTGAGACGCGATCCTGTGGGAACTGTGTTCCTACTTCAAGACCATCGCCAATAGCACACACATTAGCAACACGATATAGACCCGGGCATGCAGCCGGTCAGGAATACGCCCGATCAACGGCGTTGCCAGGCGGATACCGAGCAACGATCCCAAAATCAACAACGCAAATGCCCGCAGATCCACATAACCGGCATACCAGGCGCCCAACTCAATCTGGCGAACGCCGGCCATCAAGACATAAGTCAGCGTCCCGACCACCGCCACCGGCACGCTCAACGGATTGGCCATGGCCGTTGCCAGGCTCATGCTCAGGCCGCTGCGCCGCAACAGCGGTACCGTCATGACGCTGCCACCCACACCGAGAAAGGTCGCCACGGCACCAATCAGCAAACCACCGCCCACCGTGACGACCGGCTTGAGCGGTTGCGCCAAACCCGTCGCGCCCTGCTGCATAAACCCGCGCCTCGCCAGACAATCAACGATAGTCAGTGCCAGGTAAGCAATAAAGGCCCAACGCAGCGCCCCACTGCTGACCCCACTGGCCAACACCGCCCCCAATACCGAGCCCAGCCCGATAAACCCCGCCAGGGGCCAGATATAGGCGCGCCGCAGATTACCGGCGCGTCGGTGCTTGCCCGTGGCGATCAAGGCATTGACGATCATCACGCAGGTCGAGGTCGCCACGGCGATCTGCATCGCCGCCGCGCTGATCACCGGATCCGGGCTGCCGCTCAGGGTCCAGTACAACAACGGCACCACGACAAAACCGCCGCCAAAACCGAACAGCACGGTGGTCACCCCGGCCAGTCCGCCAAACAGTGCCAATACGCCATAAAGCATCACGTCAGGTCCTTTCAGGAAGAGAGACCTGCACCTTAAGCAACGGGCACTTGGCGCGCTTACGCAAGTCCGTCAATACTATTTGCGATTCGGCCAGATAAAGACTGCCATGCGCAACACCCCACTCACCCCGTTCGATCACCTGCCCCAGGCCGTGATCGCCATCGGCACCGATTACCCCCACGGACACCTGCTGGCCCGCCACCAACACCGTCGAGCACAAGTGCTCTATGGCGCCACGGGGGTCATGCATGTGCTCACCGACGACGGCAACTGGATCGTCCCGCCCCAGCGTGCGGTGTGGATTCCCCCCGGTGTGCCCCATCAGGTGCTGATGCTCGGTGTCAGCACCCGCAGCCTGTACATCGAGCCCGCTGCCGTCCGTGACATGAGCCAGGCCTGCCAGGTGCTGGAAGTCTCGGCCCTGCTGCGGCAATTGCTGATCTCGGCCGTCGACATGCCGGTGGACTATGACGCACAGGGCCGCGATGGCACGCTGATCACGCTGTTGCTGCATGAGCTGGCCAGCGCCAATACCCTGCCGTTGCATATCCCGCTGCCCCAGGACCCACGCCTGCTCCCACTCTGCCAGGCTTTCGTCGAGCAAGCGGATATCCGCCAGTCGCCCCAGGCCTGGGCTGATCGCCTGCACATGAGCCTGCGCAGTTTCACACGACTGTTCCAGGAGCAAACGGCCCTGAGCTTTTCCCAATGGCGACAACGTGTCTGTGTGGTCCTGGCCCTGGCCCGACTGACCAGCGGCGAATCGGTGACGCACATTGCCCTGGACTTCGGCTACCAAAGCCCGGCGGCCTTCTCGACCATGTTCCGGCGAGTTATGGGGAGATCTCCGAGCAGTTTCCTGCACACTTCGGATACCTTATGACGACACGTACGACAAGGACCCCGCCCATGCATATCCTCAACGCCAAGCTGCGTCACCGCGAAGGCCTGTATGACCTGCATCTGGAACACGCACGGATCGCCAGTATCACCCGACAAACCGGCCCGTTGAGCGCCGACCCGGACGACCTCGACGCCCAGGGCAAGCTGGTCGTCCCGCCGTTCGTCGAACCGCATATCCACCTCGACGCCACCCTCACCGCCGGCGAACCGCGCTGGAACATGAGCGGTACCCTGTTCGAAGGCATCGAGTGCTGGGGCGAACGCAAGGCCACCATCACCCACGACGACACCAAGACCCGCGCGAAAAAAACCATCCGCAGCCTCGCCGCCCATGGCATCCAGCATGTGCGGACCCATGTCGACGTCACCGATCCGCAACTGACCGCGCTCAAGGCCATGCTCGAAGTGCGCGAGGAAACCCGCCACCTGATCGACCTGCAGATCGTCGCGTTCCCCCAGGAAGGCATCGAGTCCTATCGCAATGGCCGGGAACTGATGGTCGAGGCGATCAACCTCGGCGCCGATGTGGTGGGCGGTATTCCGCATTTCGAGTACACCCGGGACCAGGGCGTCTCCTCGGTGAAATTCCTGATGGACCTGGCGGAAAAAACCGGCTGCCTGGTAGATGTGCACTGCGACGAAACCGACGACCCGCACTCACGCTTCCTCGAAGTGCTGGCCGAAGAAGCCCGCAGCCGCGACATGGGTTCACGGGTGAGCGCCAGCCACACCACGGCCATGGGCTCCTACGACAACGCCTACTGCGCCAAACTGTTCCGCCTGCTGAAGGCCTCGGGGATCAGCTTTGTGTCCTGCCCCACCGAGAGCATTCACCTCCAGGGGCGTTTCGATAACTTCCCGAAACGCCGGGGCGTGACCCGGGTCAACGAGTTGCTGGACGCCGGGATGAACGTCTGTTTCGGCCAGGACTCGATCGTCGACCCCTGGTATCCGTTGGGCAACGGCAACATCCTGCGGGTACTGGAGGCCGGGCTGCATATCTGCCATATGCTCGGCTATCGCAACCTGCAAAACGCGCTGGACCTGGTCACCGACAACAGTGCCAAGGCCATGGCCCTGGGCGAGCGCTACGGACTGGAAGTCGGACGCCCGGCCAATCTACTGATCCTCTCGGCGGACAGTGACTACGAGATGATCCGCAGCCAGGGCTTGCCGCTGTATTCGATCCGTGACGGCAAGGTCCTGGTGAAACGCGAGCCGGCGCAGTTGCAATGGCAGGAGCCGGCATGAAATTCGACAAGGCCTATTGCGTCAGCCTCGACGAAAAACTGACGATCTATGACGTCCGCGACCTGAACTTCGATGAGACGGTGGAGTTCGATTCGGCCCAGGAAAGCTTCCAGTGCCCGAACGATGCCTGCCGTGCGGCCTTCGACGGCAAAAACCGGCTCACCACCTACAACGCCAGCAACCCGCGCTTCAAACGGACCCCGCACTTCAAGAACATGCCCAGCACCCGGCACCTGGCGGACTGCCCGTTCCTGAGCGTGGAAACCGCACCGGGCGTGCTCGATCCGGAACACCCGCTGGACGAGATCGAAGGTGAACAGAACTTCCCGGTCGAACTGCTGCTGACCCGCCGCACCTACGTGCGAAAAACGCCGACCGCTAGCGACACCCGTCCGCCGCAGCCGCCAGCAGACCCAACGCCAGCCCCCAGCGCCGTCCACGCCGCCGAGGACGCCAAGGCTGCACCGAACCGCACCAGCGTGTTCGCCCATCCGGTAGAGTGCTTCGTCTCCAACCACGCCAACAAGGACTTGCTCAAACGCATGCCCCTGACCATTGGCGAGCTGACCCTGAACTACAACGCCTTCTTCAAGAAGGTCGAGTACTGCCAGGACCGCCAGGGCCTGATCTACTGGGGCAAGATCAAGGAGATCAAGGACTACAAGACCAGCTTCAGCGTGGTCTTCGACAAACCGCTGTGGGCCGACAAAAAGCGTTACTCGATCAATGTCTACCTGAGCAAAAGCCTGATCGAGAACTACCGCCAGCGCACGGTGTTCCTGGACGAGATCCACCGCGTCATCGAACAGACCGAAGACCTGTATTGCTTCTTCTACGGTGTCACGCCGCAATTGAAGCAAGTGCCGAGCAAGAAAAACCCGGAGCAGACCTTCAGTGTGTTCAGTTGTGAAATCGACAACCTGGATCACTTCCTGATTCGCGAGGCGCCAGGGCTCGACGCCCCTTGAGTCGGCTCAGTCGGCCGCGCCGGAACGCGCGGTCGCGGCACCGGCCCACTGGTAGGTTTTATGGGCGGCGCAACGGGTATCACTGGCCACCGAGCGGTCGAATACGAACTCGAACGTCACCGCCCCCTGATAATCCGTGCGCACGATCCGGTTGACGTCGAGCAGGTGCCAACTGCCATCCTGGCGCATGGTGTCCGGCGAGCGGTAGGGATCACTGGCCCGGACCACGCCCTGTTTGTTCAAAGTGTCCAGGTGAAAGTTCACATTGGCCTTGTTGCCGCCGCTCTGGCCGCTGCTGCGAACAATCCGGTACCTCACCGCACTGACATCGAAATAAGCCGTGTTGCCCGCAGAGGCGAACACTACCCTGGCCTCGAGTTCGCCCCTGAAGCGGCCCACCGAGCATGAAAAATAATCGGTGCGACTGCCCTCCAGCAGTTCCGCCGGACTGGACTCAACCGCATCGGTACTGGTTTTCTTATCGCTGATAGCCGGCTCGGACACCGGGTAAGCACTCGTGGAGCCGGTGCTGAACACAAGCCCGGCGCACACCAGCGCACCGAATAAACCTTTAACTGCTCTCATCGTAAATTCCATTTATACGAGTCGAAAACTCGCGCCCGCACTCACGGGCCGATCAGGGCAAGGCGCTCGTCAGCCTTCAACCCCTGCCACTTATCAAGCCAAAACCGCCTGGACCGAACAAGGGCGCAACGGACCTGCGCAGGGGGTGTTTTTTCTGCTCATGGTGTCGGCAGCGAGCCGAGCTTCAGGACTGACGCCGGGCCGTGCCAAACAGATGGACACTTTGCAACTCATCCGCCAGCGCCACCAGGCGGATCGGCGCCGTACCGCCCGGCATGCTGATCCGGACCTCACCGGCCTCGACCCAACCGACCCGCCAGGCTGCACAAGCCACCGCACTGGCACTGGTGCCGGAAGACGCCGTCGGTCCTTCGCCACGTTCAAACACCCGGGCCTGCACATGCCCTGGCGCCACCCGGGTCGCCCATTGCAGGTTCACCCCCGCCGCACAGGGCTCGCCAGCACCGCTCGGAGGCGCAAAGGCGATCCGGGTAAGGCCAGGCTCCAGCGCCGGCTCGCCCATCTGTGGGTTGCTCGGCAACAACGCCGGCGACTCGACCAGGGTGACGCAATGCGGATTGCCGATGCGCACGAACTGGCTGCGCTGCCAGGCGCTGTTCAAACCCGACAACTGCGTGACATGACTTAGCTTGCGACCGTTCAATTCAGCCTCTGCAACACCCAGGGCAGACACCGCCTCCGGACCGAACGCCGGTTTTCCCAGGTCCAGCCAGAATCCCTGTTGCTCCTCGACCTGCGCCGGCTCGACCGAAGTGGCGACAGGAGAGAGACCACCCGGCTGATCGTGATGGACCCGCAACAGACAAGCGCCCTGAACCGGCATCAAGCCCTGCTCGGTCAGCGCCTGGGCAAAAATCGTCAAGCCGTTGCCGCTGCGCTCGGCCAGGGTGCCGTCGGTATTGATGATCAACAGGTCGAACGGTGCTTGCGCCTGGAACGGCCCCACCAGCAAACCATCGGAACGATGGTGTTTGCCTCCTCGCCCAGGCGCCTGCGCGCCCCAGCCACAGAGCGCCTCCACCGCCTCAAGCGCCCAGGATTGGCGCAGCAGCGCCGCCTGTGCGGCATTCGCCGGCACGTCCAGACCGAGCCCACGCACTTCAGCGGGGCTCGCCACGGCATAGATATTCCCACGGGCATCGTAAAACGTCGGCATACACCCTCTCTGGAGCCGTCCTCTCAAGCCCACCACTGTAGTGGCAAGTTGCGGTGCGCGTCGACGGCGAGCAGATCGGCGCCGTGACGCCGTTCAGCCCCGAACAGGTCTCAGCGCACCAGGCACGGGCGCTTGTTGTTGAACGACCAGCCGGGAATCAGGAACTGCATCGCCACGGCGTCGTCGCGGGCGCCGAGGCCCATGTTCTTGTAGCACTCATGGGCCTTGGCCACCGCATCCATATCCAGTTCGATGCCCAGCCCGGGCTTTTGCGGGACCTGGATAAAACCGTCGACAATCTGCAACGGCTCCCTGGTCAGGCCCTGGCCGTCCTGCCAGATCCAGTGGGTGTCGATGGCGGTGATTTCACCCGGCGCGGCAGCGGCCACATGGGTGAACATCGCCAGGGAAATATCGAAGTGGTTGTTGGAGTGCGAACCCCAGGTCAGGCCCCATTCGTGGCACATCTGCGCGACCCGCACCGAGCCCTGCATGGTCCAGAAATGCGGGTCGGCCAGGGGAATGTCGACGGCGTGCAATTGAATCGCATGGCCCATTTCGCGCCAGTCGGTGGCAATCATATTGGTTGCCGTCGGCAGGCCCGTGGCCCGACGAAATTCGGCCATGACCTCGCGCCCCGAGTAGCCGTTCTCGGCACCGCAAGGGTCCTCGGCGTAAGCCAGCACCCCATGCTTGTCGCGGCACAGGGCAATCGCTTCCTTGAGCGACCAGGCACCGTTGGGGTCCAGGGTGATCCGCGCCTCGGGGAAGCGCTCGGCCAAGGCGGTCACCGCTTCCATTTCCTCGGCGCCACTGAGCACGCCGCCCTTGAGCTTGAAGTCATTGAAGCCATAACGCGCCTGGGCGGCTTCGGCCAGTTTGACGATGGCCTCGGGGGTCATCGCCTGTTCATGACGCAGGCGGAACCAGGCGTCATCCGCCTCGGCTTCGTGTCGATAGGCCAGGTCGGTCTTGCCGCGATCACCGATGTAGAAGAGATAACCCAGCACCTTCACCGCATCGCGCTGCTGCCCCTCACCCAGCAAGGCCGCCACCGGCACACCGAGAAACTGGCCGAGCAGGTCCAGCAGCGCGGCTTCCAGGGCCGTCACCGCATGAATGGTGATCCGCAGGTCGAAGGTCTGCTGGCCGCGCCCGCCGGCATCGCGCTCGGCGAAAGTGCGGCGCACCTCGTTGAGCAGCTTCTGGTAGTTGCCGATGGACTGCCCCAGCAACAGCGCGCGGGCGTCCTCCAGGGTCGCGCGGATGCGCTCGCCGCCGGGCACTTCACCGACGCCGGTGCGACCACTGCTATCGCTGATGATCACGATATTGCGGGTGAAAAACGGGCCATGGGCACCGCTCAGGTTCAGCAGCATGCTGTCGTGGCCGGCCACCGGAATGACCTGCAAAGCGGTGATGACGGGGGCCTGTCCGGCCGCGTGCGAAGTGTTGGTCGTCATGATTCGTACCTGTGTTCAACCGCAGTATTCAATGGGATTTGTTCAGGACCGGGCTGGCAGCACCCGGTGATGCAGGAGTCGATTTGGGCTGGGTGCGGGCAAAGAACACCAGGATCGAGGCGATCACCGAGGCCGCCGCCAGGCCGTACAAACCGCCCTGGATCGAACCGGTGTGCTCCTCCAGCCAGCCGAAGGTCGTCGGCGCGACAAAACCGCCGAGGTTACCCGTGGAGTTGATCAGGGCGATCACCGCCGCGGCGATCCGCGCATCCAGGTAAGCCTGGGGAATCGGCCAGAACAGCGACGACGCGGACTTGAAACCGATGGCGGCGAAGCACACCGCGACAAAGGCGAAAATCGGCCCGCCAGTGGTGGACATGAACATCCCCAACGCCGCGATCAGCAGTGCCGAGGCAACCCAGGCCTGCTGATGTTTCCACTTGCCCGAGGCCGCCGCGAAGGCATACATGGCGATGATCGAGATCAGCCAGGGAATCGAGTTGAAGAAGCCCACCTGCAGGTCGCTGAGCTGGCCCATCTTCTTGATGATGCTCGGCAGCCAGAAGGTGGCGGCATAGATGGTCAACTGGATGCAGAAATACAGCACGCAGAACAGCAGGATCTGGCGGTCCTTGAGCAAACTCCAGATCGACGGCTTGACCGGCATCGACATATCGCGCTGCTGCTGTTCGTCCTCGATGACCTGCACCAGCCGTTGTTGTTCGGCGACGCTCAGCCACTTGGCGTCCTTGGGTGAGGAATCGAGCCAGAACCAGGTGAAGCCGCAGAGCACCACCGAGGCCAGCCCTTCGATGATGAACATCCACTGCCAGCCGTGCCAGCCGAAGCCTTCGATCTGCAACAGGGCCCCGGACAGCGGACCGGAAATCAGCGAGGCCACGGCCGAGCCGCTAAGGAAGATGGCAATCGCCTTGCCACGCTCCACCCCTGGCAGCCAGCGGGTGAAGTAGTAGATCACCCCGGGAAAGAACCCGGCTTCGGCGACACCCAGCAGGAAACGCAGGATATAGAAGTGGGTTTCGTTCTGGACAAAGGCCATCGCCGTGGCAACCAACCCCCAGGTGAACATGATGCGTGTCAGCCAGAGCCGCGCGCCGACCTTCTGCAAGAGGATATTGGAGGGCACTTCGAACAGCGCATAACCGATGAAGAACAGTCCGGCACCAAAACCGTAGGCGGCAGCGCCGATCCCCAGGTCATGTTCCAGGTGCGTGCGCACGAAACCGATGTTCACCCGGTCGATGTAGTTGACGATAAACATGATGACGAACAGCGGCAGCACATGGCGCTTGACCTTCGCCACGGCGACGGCCAGCAGGGAATCGCGTTCCGCTGCGGCGGACGGATCTAGAGTGTTGTTCACGACAGGTCTCCCACGGGTTATTTTTGTGTGCGGGGGTGCTGGATCAGACGAGCCAGTCGACAGTCATCATACGAGTAGAAAAATAGCTCAACAAGTGCTTCTGCGGTGATTTTCAGGGAAAAATTGCCGATTCCAAACGTAAAATCACTCAATAAAATATCTATATATTTGATTTATAAGTATTTTTATAAAATTAAAAATACCCAATAAAATCATTCGCGGCTGTTTGATCAACGTCATTGATCGGAATCATCCGTTCTCGACTTCAACTTGTCATACATGCTGGTGACTGTGGCTACGCCTCTTGTCATACGAGTGTTAAGCTTTGCCCTCGCCCCTGCGTGACACGCCCATGAATACTGAAACCCGTCCCAGCGCGCCACGGCGCAAACGCAGCCCCAACCTGGCCCATGACCTGGTTGATCACCTGACCCAGCAGATTCGCCTGGGGCATTTGCAACCGGGAGACAAGCTGCCGTCGGAAAGTGCCATCGTGTCCGAGCACAAGGTCAGCCGTACGGTGGTGCGCGAAGCGATTTCCAAGTTGCAGGCGGCGGGCTGGGTGGAAACCCATCATGGTGTCGGCAGTTTCGTGCTGGAACGCCAGGAGCCCCACGGTTTGCGCCTGAATGTGGAAACCGCGTTGAGCGTGCGCGATCTGCTGGAGCTGCGCCTGGGCCTGGAAACCCAGGCTGCGGCGCTGGCGGCACGGCGGCGTAGCGACACGCATCTGCAGCAGATGCGTGCGGCGCTGGACGAGTATCGGAGCTTGCTGGCCAACAACGACAGTTGCGTGGCCGCCGACCAGCGTTTTCATCTGCTGATCGCAGAAGCCACCGGCAATGCCTACTTTTCCGAGATCCTGCTGCACCTGGGCAGCTCGATGATTCCGCGTACCCGGGTGCCGGGAGCGGAGCGCGGCGATGCCGACCTGGTGCAACTGGGCCAACTCGCCAGCCTGGAGCACGAGGCGATCCTGAACGCCATCCGCCGCCAGGACCCGGATGCGGCGCGGGCAGCGATGTGGACGCACCTGAGCAACAGCCGCGAACGTTTCTCCCGCGAATAGCCCGCCCTTAGGGACTCACACTCACTGTAGGAGCGAGCTTGCTCGCGATCAGCCGACAGGCTGAACCTTGAGGTGCCACGCCAATCGCCATCGCCAGCAAGCTGGCTCCTACAGGTCCGTGTCCCGCCGCAAGACTTGGGGCCTGGCGACATCAATCCTTGCCGCGCACCATGCTTTCCAGCACCCCATCCCGACGAATCCAGCCATGGAACAGCGCTGCCGCCAGGTGCATCAACACCGTCAGGAACAACAGATACGCCAGGTACCCATGGGCCTTGCGCAGGAAAGAAAAGACCGTCGGATTGGCCGAAATTATCGACGGCAACCGCAACGACTCACTCAGCATCACCGGATCCCCCGCCGCCGAAATCATCGCCCAACCCAGCAGCGGCAACACCAGCATCAAGGTATACAGCAACACATGGGACAGCTTCGCCGCCAGCACCTGCCAGCCCGGCAAATCATTCGGCAGCGCTGGCTGATGGGTACTGAAACGCACCACCAGACGCACCACCACCAACAGCAGAATCGCGATCCCCAGCGGCTTGTGCAGATGCAGCAACCATTCATGTCGCTCGGACACCGAGGCCGCCATGCCGGCACCGATAAACAGCATCGCCAGGATCATCAGCGCCATCAACCAATGCAGCAGGCGCGCCAGCGGGGCGAAGTGATTCGAAGGGGCGCTCATGGGCGGGACTCCTGTGACGAATGGGCAGCGGGCAAGGAGCCGACTTCACTGGTACGACGCATATAGGAACTGGCATAGGCCGCCGAACGCGCCGCCAGCAGGGGATCGCTCGAGGCTTCGATGCCGCTCGGCAGGATCAACGGGTCGTAGTTGATATCGCGGCAATCGCCGTCGTCCTGGGGCTGGGTGCTTTCCAGCACCAGCGTGCCGGCGTTGAGCACCTTGTGCTCGCCGGTCCATTGCCGACTGGCATCGTCGGTCGGATCACCGGGATTGGCCAGGGTCAGGCGCAGCTGCCATTTCAACGGCCCCGCCGCCAGGCGCTGGGCCAGGTCCTTGGCCAGGAAGTCGGCACCGTCCGGCGCCGTGGCACCCACGGCGTCCTGGCTCAGCGGCACCAGCCCCCAGCGCACGGCCTGGCGCTTTCCGGCCGCGTCAACCAGGTAGAAGGCATTCAGACCGTTATAACTTTCAGTGGCGTAACTGGCCGACGGCTTGGCGGTCTTGACCCATTGCAGGAATGGCAGGGTTTCCGGGTGGCTGGCAAAGAACGCCGCCATGGCCGCCGGGTTCGGCTTGCCGGTGCTCGGGTCGGGTGAAGCGGCCTTGAGTTGCTCGAAGAACGCCTCGGGAGTGCCCACCGGAAACACCGGCATGCTGTTCATCCCGGTACGCCACTGCTGGCCGTTGGCCTGGGTGAAACGCAAGCCGAGGCTGCGAATCGGTACGCTGCTGTCCGGGGCATAGGGATTGCCACTGGGCAAGGCGAAGCGACCTTCCACCGGCACGCTGCCTTCGCGAAAGACCTGGGCGGTGGAATAGGCGCGCGCGGCATCGCTGCTTTCGAAATACCCGGCCACGCACACGCCCTTGGCATGATTGCGCCGGTAGCCGGCATGCACGCCGTTGTTTTTCTCGAAGGTGTTGACGATGCGCCCTGGGGTCAGGCGTCCCGGATCAAGTCGACCGTTGACATAGGCAAAGGCCCCGACCAGGGCCGCGAGCACGGCGGCGATGCCGGCCAGGCGCAAGACCTTGCTCGAACCGCTGAGGGGCGGTGGTGTGTGATCTACCATGAAAAAACTCCAGGGCCTCAGGCGGCCACACGGTGAAGGAGCTATAAGACGAAGGCCGGTCCGGTTTATTCCAGGCCCTCCGATTTATTTTTCGAATATTTATTTTCCAGCCGTTGGAATAACCTTCAAGGCCAGGCGTCTTGCTAGTCCAAGCGTAGTAACGGGTCAAGAACCTGCAGGATTCCATGAACGATCTCGATGAACAGCTACGTGAACTGATCCCGCGGATGCGGCGCTTCGCCGTGTCGCTGACGCGCAACCCCAGCAGCGCCGACGACCTGGTCCAGGCCAGTCTGGAGCGAGCCCTGTCCAGTTGGGGTGAGAAGCGGGCCGAAGGCGACCTGCGCGCCTGGCTGTTCTCGATCCTGTATCGCCAATTCATCGACTCCCACCGCCGCGGCAAGCGTTATGCGCGGATGCTCGAATTCTTTACCGGCCGCGACGACGCCCAGCCCTCGGTGGAACGCACCGTGGTGGCCCAGTCGACCCTGGAAGCCTTCGAGCTGCTGCCCACCGAGCAACGGGCGCTGTTGCTCTGGGTCTCGGTAGAAGGTTTGAGTTATAAGGAGGTCGCCGAGATTCTCGACGTCCCCACCGGCACCGTGATGTCGCGTTTGTCCCGCGCCCGCCAGGCCCTGCGCCAGCTCAGCGAAGGCGAAATCACCAGCCCCTCCCTGCGGATACTGAAATGATCACTATTCCTCCAAGCGAGCGTGACCTGCACGCCTACGTCGATCATCAACTCAGCGACGCCGACCGGCAGATGCTGGAGACGTACCTGGCAAGCAACCCGGAACTGGCTGAACAGGTCCGCGACTGGCAGCGCGATGCCCAGCATCTGCGGGCGGCCCTGGGAGGTGCCTTGCAAATGCCGGCGAACCCGGCGCTGGACCCGGCGATGATTCGCCGGCGTTTGCGCGGCCAGTCCCGTCGCCATCTGGCCAGTGCCGCGATGTTGCTGATTGCCGTGACCCTCGGCGGTGTCAGCGGCTGGCAGGCCCGGCAGATGACCTTCCCGATGCCCGCGCCGATGGCCGATGCGGTGCAGGCCTATCGCATGTTCGCCACCCAGGACATCCTTCCGGCGGACTTCAAGGTTGAGCAGAGCGGCGACCTGCAAGGCTGGCTCGACCGCTACTTCACCCAGGCCAACCGCTTGCCGAACTTGCAGAACGCCGGGTTCAAGCCGGTCAGTGCGCGCTTGCTGAGCACCGAACAGGGCGCGGCGGCCATGGTCTTGTATGAAAACCCGCAAGGGCAGCGGATCAGCTACTACGTAAGGCCACCGGGACCGCAGAACCATCTGCTGGAGCGCGGCGGGCGACGTGACGGCGAGTTGCAGGCCGAGTACTGGTCCGGCAGCGGCTACAACTACGCCATGGTGACCCAGGCGAACAGCCCGGCGGCGCAACTGCTGCAGCAGACGACCCGGTTCTGAGGACTCTCAGGTAGAAAACGGTCATTTCTGCCCGAAAATCTGCGACGGGCGCCGCAACAACGGATCAAACGGATTGATCCGCGGCCCGATCGCCGCCGCCTCGCGCTTGAGCAACTCCACCACCGTCGGCAAACGATCCGGCCCCAGGCGGTCGCTGATGGTGGCAACGCTCAAGGCCGCCACCGCCCGTCCCTCGCGATCCAGGATCGGTACCGCGACCCCCGCCATGCCCTGCAACACCCCGGTGTTGCGACCGGCATAACCGAGCTTGCGCACATTCTCCACCTCCGAACGCAGCAGCACTTCGTCATACAGATGGAAGTCCCGCAGCCGCGGCAGGTTGTAACGGATCACCGTTTCCCGCTCCTCTTCCGGCAGGAACGCAAGGATCGCCAGGCTGCCCTGCCCCACGCCCAGGGCCACGCGCCCACCGATATCGCCGGTAAAGGTGCGGATCGGAAACGGTCCTTCGCTACGGTCCAGGCAGATCGCATCAAAACCGCTGCGGGCCAGCAGGAACAATGAATCCCCTAACGATGCCGACAAGCGCAGCAACGCCGGCCGCACCAGTTCGCGCAGATTGCCGGTCTGCCCGGCCCGGGCCGCGAGGGCAAAAAAATCCAGGCTCAAGCGATAGCGCTTGCTGCGCCCGTCCTGCTCCACCATGCCTTCGTCCACCAGGCTGCGCAGCAAGCGGTGCGTGGTCGGCTGGGACAAACCGACCCGTTCGGCCAGCTGCGTTACCCGTTCGCCGCCCTCCGGCGTCTCCCCCAGGCTGCGCAACACGGCAAACAGCCGCGACACCGCGCTGACACCAACTTCACTTTTCTTATCATTCCGCTCAGTGGAATCCA
The DNA here is from genome assembly GCF_013386165.1 of Pseudomonas gingeri. GTDB lineage: Bacteria > Pseudomonadota > Gammaproteobacteria > Pseudomonadales > Pseudomonadaceae > Aquipseudomonas > Aquipseudomonas gingeri_C. The sequence goes on from NZ_JACAOS010000015.1 coordinate 313,946, forward strand.
TTGACGGTTTTCTCATCTAAAAATTTATTGAATGAATGAAAGTAAAAATAATCATTCTTTCAGTGAAATTCACTCTTCCGCCCATCCTAGTCTTCGTCCTACTCTGCGTCCACAAGGGGCGATTCGAACAACACCGGTAGCCGACGCACGTCGAGCACCACGCACCCCGGCAATACCCTTTCGTCTCTGCCCATGACAAAAAAAGCGCGCCTCGGCGCGCACAACAACACACAGGTGGAACGCAGTTATGGCCTTTCTACGACTTGAAGGCGTGTGCAAGCGTTATGGAGAGATCGATGCCGTGGTCGCCACGCATCTCTCGGTGGACAAGGGCGAGTTCGTCTCGCTGCTCGGTCCCTCCGGTTGCGGCAAGACCACGACCCTGCAAATGATCGCCGGCTTCGTCGAGGTCAGCGCCGGTGCGATTCTCCTCGACAACCGCGATATCACCCACGCCAAGCCCAGCAGTCGTGGCCTCGGCGTGGTGTTCCAGAGCTACGCGCTGTTTCCCCATATGACCGTCGCGGACAACGTCGCCTTCGGCCTGCGCATGCGCAAAGTGCCGGCCGCCGAAGTGCGCAAACGGGTAGCGACGGTGTTGCAGTTGGTGCGTCTGCACCAGCACGCCGAACGTTATCCCCGCGAGCTGTCCGGCGGCCAACGCCAGCGAGTCGCCCTCGCCCGGGCCCTGGTGATCGAACCGCCCGTGCTGTTGCTCGACGAACCGCTGTCTAACCTCGACGCCAACCTGCGCGAAGAGATGCAGTTCGAGATTCGCCGTATCCAGCGCGAAGTCGGTATCACCACCCTGATGGTCACCCACGACCAGGCCGAGGCGCTGTCCATCAGCGACCGTGTGGTGGTGATGCAGGCCGGGCGCATCACCCAGATCGACGAGCCCTACAAACTCTACGAACACCCACGCACGCGGTTTATTTCCGGCTTCGTCGGCAAGGCCAACCTGCTGCCGGGAGACCTTGATGCCGGCGGCTGCCCGCAAGTACGCCAGCTGCAGGGCGAAGGGGCGCTGACCCTGAGCCTGCGCCCGGAAAAGATCGACCTGCTGGCCGCCGGCAACGGGCGTCTGCCCGGCAAAATCATCAGCCGGTTCTTCCTCGGCAGCCAATGGTTGTACCGGATCGACAGCACAGTCGGCGAGCTCACGGTGGTGCGTCGCAATGACGGTTCGGCGCCGCTGAACGAAGGCACGGTGGTGGGCCTGGATTGGCCGGCCGAGCTGTTGCGGGTGCTGGAGAACAGCGAGGTACCGGCATGAACCTGCTCACGCGGATGCGCCAGGGACGGCGCGGCTACCTGCTGTCGGCACCGGCCTTGCTGCTCTACCTCGGCCTGCTGATCCTGCCGCTGGGCCTGACCGCCGTGCTGTCGTTCAACGTCTTCGATTACCAGACCGGGATCAAGAACGACGCCTACACCCTGGAACACTACGGCGTGCTGTTCAGCGATCCGTATTTCTACGAGATTTTCCTGCGGACCTTCTGGATCAGCGGCCTGACCACCCTGCTCTGCGTGCTGATCGGTGTGCCGGAAGCCTACATCCTCAGTCGCATGGGCACGCCCTGGCGTTCGATCTTCCTGATCCTGATCCTCACCCCGCTGCTGATTTCGGTGGTGGTCCGGGCCTTCGGCTGGAGCCTTTTGCTCGGTGCCGACGGCCTGGTCAACCAAAGCCTGCAAGCCTTCGGCCTGGCGCCGATGAAGCTGCTCTACACGCCCTTCGCGGTGGTGATCGCCCTGGTCCACGTGATGTTGCCGTTCATGATCATCCCGGTCTGGACGTCGTTGCAAAAGCTCGACCCGGCCGCCGAACAGGCCGCGCTGTCCCTCGGTGCCAGCCACACCACGGTGATGCGCCTGGTGGTGTTGCCGCAAGTGATGCCCGGCGTATTGTCCGGCACGCTGATCGTGTTCGGCCTGTCCGCCAGTTCCTTCGCGATTCCCGGCCTGCTCGGCGGACGCCGACTGAAGATGGTCGCGACCCTGGTCTACGACCAGTACCTCTCGGAACTCAACTGGCCGATGGGCGCGGCAATTGCCGTGGTGCTGTTGCTGCTCAACCTGCTGATCATGCTGTCGTGGAACCGGATGATCGAGCGTCGCTACAAGAAATCCCTGGGGGCCGCGTAAATGTCCAGAAACGGCCCGTTGGCCCTGTTTTTCCACAGCCTGATCGTGGTGTTCATGATGGCGCCGCTGGTGGTGGTCTGCCTGGTGGCGTTCACCCCGGAAAACACCCTGAGCCTGCCGACCACGGACTTTTCATTGCGCTGGTTCCGTGCGGTGTTCGAACGTGCGGACTTTGTCCAGGCGTTCTACAACAGCCTGATCCTGGCCTTCAGTGCGGCTAGTCTGGCGACCCTGATCGCCGTGCCGGCAGCCCTGGCGATGACCCGTCATCAGTTCCCCGGGCGGGACTTTCTCAATGGCCTGTTTCTTTCGCCGATCATCATCCCGCACCTGGTGCTCGGGGTGGCGCTGCTGCGGCTGTTCGCTCTGATGGGAGTCAACGGCAGCTTCGCCTGGTTGATCGCCGCCCATGTCCTGGTGATCACGCCTTACGTGCTACGCCTGGTGCTGGCCGCGGCCATCGGTATGGACCGCAGCGCCGAGCAGGCCGCCGAGTCCCTCGGGGCCGGGCGCTTCACCCTGTTCCGCCAGATCACCCTGCCGATGATCCTGCCCGGCGTGGCCGGCGGTTGGTTGCTGGCCTTTATCAACAGCTTCGACGAAGTGACCCTGTCGATCTTCGTCACCTCACCCTCGACCCAGACCCTGCCGGTGCGCATGTACGTGTACGCCACCGAATCCATCGACCCGATGATGGCCGCGGTCTCGGCCCTGGTGATCGCGCTGACCGCGCTGACGATGATTCTGCTCGACCGGGTCTACGGCCTGGACCGGGTCCTGGTAGGCAAACAATGAGGTCGACATGGCGCTGCTGAAACGACTGGCCGAAGGCGAACGCCCGGCCCTGGACTTTACCCTCGACGGCGAGCCGGCCAGGGGTTTGCAGGGCGATACCTTGCTGACCGCGCTGCTTACTGCCGGTGACTATCTGCGCCACAGCGACTTCAGCGGTGAACCCCGCGCCGGATTCTGCCTGATGGGCGCCTGCCAGGATTGCTGGGTCAGATTGGCCGACGGGCGCCGGGTACGGGCCTGTTCGACGATGCTCGAAGCCGGGCAGCAGGTGACTCGGGAAGGGAGAAACACGCCATGACCTACGCAAATTCCACCCCTGTAGGAGCGAGCTTGCTCGCGATGGTGGCCCAGGCACCGCGGAGTACCAGGATACCCGCGTTATCGTTGACGCCCATCGCGAGCAAGCTTGCTCCTACTGGGGGCGTAGTCCATGTCTGAGATCGTTATCGTCGGGGCCGGCCCGGCCGGCATTCGTGCCGCACAAACCCTGGTCGCCCATGGCCTGCGCCCCTGCCTGCTGGATGAAAGCGCGCGCGGCGGCGGGCAGATCTATCGGCGTCAGCCGGAAAATTTCCGCCGTTCGCCGGTGAAGCTCTATGGCTTCGAAGCCCGCAAAGCGGTCGCGATCCATCAGACCCTGGACGGTCTGCGCGAACAACTCGACTACCGGCCCGACACCCTGGTGTGGAACGCCGAGGACGGCGCACTCGACACACTGCAACAAGGTCGAGCCGGCCGCCTGGAATACTCGCAGGTGATTGTTGCCACCGGCGCCACCGACCGGGTGCTACCGATCCCCGGCTGGACCTTGCCCGGCGTCTACAGCCTCGGTGCCGCGCAGATTGCCCTCAAGTATCAGGGCTGTGCCATCGGTCAGCGGGTGGTGTTCACCGGCAGCGGGCCGCTGCTGTATCTGGTGGCCTATCAATACGCCAAGGCCGGGGCGAAGGTGCTGGCGGTGCTCGACAGCTCGCCCTTCAGCGCCCAGTGCCGCGCCCTGCCCGGTTTGCTCAACCAACCACTGACCCTCGCCAAGGGCCTGTATTACCGCGCTTGGCTGACCGCCCATGGCATCCCGGTGCACCAGGACGCCCACCTACTGCAGGTCGACGGCGAACAGAGTGTGCAGTCGTTGCGCTGGCGCCAGGGCGAGGTCCTGCATGCCCTTGATTGCGACGCGCTGGCCTTCGCCCATGGGCTGCGTAGCGAAACCCAATTGGCCGATCTGTTGGGCTGCCACTTCAGCTGGAACCCATTGAATCGTGCCTGGTTACCGGAACGCGACGGCAGCGGGCGCAGCAGTGTGCCGGGGGTCTACCTGGCCGGCGACGGTGCCGGAATTATGGGCGCCGATGCCGCGGAAATGGCCGGCGAACGGGCTGCCCTGGCGCTGTTGGAAGACCTCGGGCGCAGCATTGATCCGCAGCGGACAGGGTTTCTGGAGGCTCACTTGCAACGTATCGGCGCCTTCCGCCAGGGGCTGGAACAGGCCTTTCCCTTCCCCGAGCGCTGGGCCATCGAGGCCCCGGACACGCTGATGCTCTGCCGTTGCGAAGAAGTCAGCGTCGGTGAGGTGCGCGCGGTGGTCCGTGAAGGCCATTGGGAGATCAATCGAGTCAAGGCCCATTGCCGGGTCGGCATGGGCCGCTGCCAGGGCCGGATCTGCGGCTCGGCGGCGGCGGAAATCATCGCCTGCGAAAGCGGCCTGGCCCTGGACAGCATTGGCCGTCTGCGGACCCAGGCACCCATCAAGCCGCTGCCCTTTGGCGTGGAGGTCGCGCCATGATCGAAGTCGAGGTGGTCATTCTCGGTGGCGGCATCGTCGGCGCTTCGGCGGCCCTCGCCTTGAGCCGACAGGGCCGCAGCGTGGCGCTGCTGGAGCGGGACTTTTGCGGCGCCCATTCCAGCGGTGTGAACTACGGCGGTGTGCGCCGCCAGGGCCGGCCACTGTCGCAGTTGCCGCTGTCCCAGCGCGCCCACGGGATCTGGGCGCGCCTGCCGGAACTGATCGGCATTGACGGCGAATACCAGCGTTCAGGGCATCTCAAGCTGGCCCGCAGTCTCGACGACCTGGCCGCTCTGCAAGCCTATGCCGACAGCAGCCAGGGTTTCGGGCTCGACCTGCAAGTGCTGGATCGCGAGCAATTGCGCCGACGTTTTCCCTGGGTCGGCCAGGTCGCCGAGGGCGCCTCCTTCTGCCCCGACGACGGTCATGCCAACCCCCGGCTGGTCTCTCCGGCGTTTGCCCGGGCCGCACGCCTGCGCGGCGCGACGGTGCTGGAACAGAGCGAGGTGACCGCGGTCGAGCATGACGGCCGGCGCTTTGTCCTGCGCACCCAGCAAGGCCTTGAGGTCCGTGCGCCCTGGCTGCTCAATTGCGCCGGCGCCTGGGCCGGCAGTCTCGCCGCGCAATTCGGTGAAGCGGTGCCGATGCATTCCGGTCATCCGGCGATGCTGGTGACCGAACCCTTGCCGCTGGTGATGGACGCCAGCACCGGCGTCGAGGGCGGTGGCATCTATGCCCGCCAGGTCACTCGCGGCAACTGCGTGTTGGGCGGCGGCCAGGGTTTTGCCCTCGACCACGCCCGTGCCCGACCGGGGCAGACCGCCGTGCTCGAGATCCTCCGCCAGGCCGTCGAGCTTTATCCGTTTCTGCAAGGTGCCCAGGCGATTCGAACCTGGAGCGGCACCGAAGGCTACCTGCCCGATCGTCAGCCGGTCATCGGCCCGAGCAGTACCCAACCAGGCCTGCTGCACGCCTTCGGTTTTGCCGGAGCGGGCTTCCAGATCGGTCCGGCGGTGGGTGAAGTCCTGGCCGAACTGGTGTGCCAGGGCCAGTCGTCGACACCGATCGAAGCTTTTTCCATTACCCGTTTCCATGCCACTCCCGCCGTTTGAGCGGGCCATCAGAACCCAGAGGAAGATCGCGCCATGAAGAAGACTCAACGCAATGCCCTGATCGGTTTGTCCTGCCTGCCTCTCATGGCCCTGTTCGGCGCCGCGCCGGCCCAGGCCGAGCCCACGCTGTACCTGGGCATGAACGGTGGGACCATGGAGCGCTTGTACACGGACAAGGTGCTGCCGCCTTTCGAAAAGGCCAATCACGTCAAGGTGGTCATTGTGCCGGGCACGTCCGCCGACATCCTCGCCAAGGTCCAGGCGAGCAAGGACAACCCGCAGTTGCACGTGATCTTCCTGGATGACGGGATCATGTACCGGGCGATCTCCATGGGCCTGTGCAGCAAGCTTGAAGACAGCCCGACCCTGGCGCAGATCCCGGTCAAGGGCCGGATCAAGGACCAGGCGGTGGCGGTCAGCCTGGGGGTGACGGGGCTGGCCTACAACACACGACTGTTCAAGGAAAAAGGCTGGGCCGCGCCGACCTCGTGGATGGACATGGCGGACAGCAAGTACAAGGACAAAGTGGTGTTCCAGTCGATGTCCTCCTCGACCTTCGGCCTGCACGGGTTCCTGATGTTCAACCGGATCCAGGGTGGCAGCGAGACCAATGTCGAACCGGGTTTCAAGGCCTGGCAGGGCAGCGTGGGGCGTAATGTGCTGGAGTACATCCCGAGCTCGGCCAAGCTCTCGGAGATGGTCCAGACCGACGAGGCGGCGCTGTTCCCGCTGACGCCGACCCAGGTCACCGCGCTCAAGCTCAAGGGGATCCCGGTGGAGTATGCGCAACCCAAGGAAGGCGCGGTGGTGCTGAACGTCGCCGAGTGTGCGATTGCCAACAATACGGAGCCGGCATTGGCGCAAAAGCTCGCCGAGTTCCTTCTGACACCTGAGGCCCAGGCGGCGGCGCTGGAAGATGGCGACCAGATCCCGTCCAACCCCAACACCCCGACCACCGACAAGACCCGCGGCCAGGTCGAGGCCATGAAGCAATACCTGGACACTGCGGTGGCCATCGACTGGGATCAGGTCAACCTGCTGCGGCCTGAGTGGAACGCGCGCTGGAACCGCAGTATCGAGCGCTAGTCCCCCTCTCAAAACCCCACATCCAGAATCACGTTGTCGCTGTAGGCCCCGGCTGGCGGCGTGGTCTGGTCGGGGTAGACCTTGGCGTTGTAGTTGAACAACTGGCTGCCGGTGCCCGAGCCGGTGCCCGGATTGACCTCCGCATCGGTGCTCGAACGTCGCGCCGTGGCGACACTGCCCCAGATCGTGCTACCGGCGCTCTTGAAGATATCGTAGGAGAGGTAGTTGCTCCCCGAGATCATCCGCCGCCGACCACCGCTGGCGTTCTGGCCCGGGTCCAGGCCAACGGTATAGAGACTGCCCTTGGTGCAGGAGATATTGATGGTCTGGTTGACCGGGCCAAACGCGCTGATCACCGGAAAACCGCCAAAGCTGATATTCGGCGCGCTGATCGCGCAGTCGTTGACGACCGTCAGGTTCACCGTGATGGTTTGCGTGCCGGTGCCGATATCGCGGCCGAGACAGACCCCCAGCAGGCCGATCCCGGAACAGTAATTCCAGTCCCAGTAAATGCTCAGGGTTTCACTGTAGATCCCCGCCGCGACATTGCTGCCAATCACCGTTCCCATGTAAATCGGCACCGTCTTGGGGGTCGAGCCGCCGAACAGCCCCAGCAGATCAAGGATGCTGTTACGGGTAAAATCATAGGGCGTGCCCCGGGTGATCAGATACGCCGCACCCGTGTTGTTGGTCGCATAAATGTTGTAGCCGATGATATCCCCGGTGGGACCGACCATGCCGCTGGTGGCCGAGGTGATGGTGGCATAGACATGGTCGTTCAAGGTCAGCAGGCTCAGCAACGAACCGGTACAGCGCAATCCGGCGTTGGTGGTCGAACTCGATTGCACTGTGGTCCGCACCAGGATCGAACTCACCGGGCCAAACGCCACCGGCGTCGTCGCAGCCGTCGTGCACAGCGCCTGGGCCTGGGACGCCAAGCCACTCAGTAGCACAGCCAATAGCACACAGCTCATTCTCACCCGACACCTCCTTATGTCTATCGGCAGACCAACGGACCGATCAGCGGCACCTGTTCGGCGGACGCTTCCATGGCGAACTGCACGTGGCAGGTGCTGCCATCGGCCAGGGTCACCTTCAAACTGTTCTGTTGCGCCAGGTTTTCCAGGTAGACCAGGCCGTCCCAGCCCACCACCGCAGCGGCCCCGGTCTGCTCATGGAGCACATTGGCCCCCAACGGCAACGGTTTGTTCCGCGCATCCACCAGTTCAATGCTCGCGGCAATGATCCGGTTCAACGGGAACTCCAGCAGGTAACCGCTGCCCCGGCGCACCGCCACTCGCTGCTCGACATTCGGGCTCTGGACATTGGCCGGCAGGTTCAACGGATCGATTTCGTATTTGCCGCGATAGTAGCCACTGCTCCCGGTCACCAGCAGCTTCCCGGACTTGTCGGTTTCGCCCACCCACTGATTTTCGTAACGCACCGGAATGTTCGGGTAACCGTTGGTGCTGACCACCACGAACGCATCGTCGATGCGGTTGGCGGCGAACACCTGCTTGTCCATCCAGACCAGCGAACCACTGGCGTCGGCCCAACGGGTTTGCGCATCGCTGCTGCCGTACACGCCGGCCTGCAACTGCACCGATTGCAGGCGCCAGGTCAGGTCGGCCTGGCGATAATCGGGGCCCTGGCCGTGGGCGTAGCCGAGGTTGTAGCCCACGCCGCCCTGGGTCGGCACGGCGCGACTGAAGTTGACCCGCTCGCGACTCTGGCCGGTCTTGCTGCGCTCGACACTCATGCTCAAGCTGCCGCTGAGGTCGAAGGGAATCACCACCTGGGCCTGGACCGCCCAGTTGCTGTCGCCGATCTCTCGGTTGGCCGACAGGTAGAAACTGCTGTTGCCCCACAGCGGACGGTTCCAGGTCAGGTTGAGCAAGCGGGTGCGGCTGTCGTCGGCGGCACGGATATCGAAGTAACCGGCCCCCAGGCTGCCCCAGCTGTCGAGGTTGAGGCTGGCGGTGATCTGTTCGCTGCGTTTGCTCAGGCTGAGGGTGGGCGTGTCGATCACCGTCAGGTCGGCATACTGGTCGTGCCGTTCGATCCGTTGGTAGGACAGGCTGTAGCGCTGGCTGCTGTACTGGTAGCCGAGGCTGATCTGCTGCCCCTGGCGCCCATCGTAACGACTCTGGCTGATAGCGCTGTTGAGCACCCCCAGGTTGCCCAGGCGCAGGTTGCCGCCGATCCCGCCGAGGGTCAGGTCGCTGGACGCTTCAGCGTGGCTTTCCAGGGTAAAACTGTCGCTCAGGCCGTAACGCAGGCTGCCGGAGGTCACACCCGGGCCATAGCCGAAATCCCGCAGGGCATAATCGCGGCGCAGGTTACCGGCGGTGACCGCGAAGTCCGCCAGGCCCTTTTGCAGCAAGGTGCTGGTGACATAGAACGGCACCGTGGTGGACACCTGCCGCCCGAGGGCATCGGTGGTCACCACCACCGCCTCGCCCGCACCGTTGATGAACGGAATATTGGTCAGCGTATAGGGACCGGGCTGCACGTTATTGCTGGATGACTTGAAGCCATTGATAAACAGGTCCACCGAGGACGGTATCGCCGCCTCGCCGGCGAATTGCGGCAAGGGATAGGTGACCAGGTCCGGACGGACGCTGAAGTCCCGCGACACTTGCACACCGCCCAGGCGCACCGAATTGCTCCAGGGCAAGGAACTGCTGACCACGTCGCCGGCCTCATAGGTCATCAGGCGCTCATCGTCGGAATAACGCCAGGTGGTGTCATAGCGCAGATAACCGTTGTTCAACCCGCTGCCCGCGCTCGCCCCGAAACTACGGCGGTACTGCCCGGTGTTGGAAACGGTGCCCCAGGTATCGAACACCCGCACTTCGTTCCACGCCGCCAGGTAGGTGCCGGCCTCATCGGTGTCGTTGAGGTACAGGTCATAGTTGAGCAGTGCGCCGAAACTGGTCAGCGCCTGGGTGCGCGGGTAAGCCTGGCGGTTGCCGAGGAACTGCGCCGGCAGCCATTCCGGCGGCACGGTCAGCAACAGGCGCTGACCCTGGCTGTCGTATTCGCTGTGCAAACCCGGCAACTGGTCGAGGGCCACTTCGGCGGCCACCGACGCCGGCAATTTCATGCCAAGCGCCTGCAGGTCGGAGGCCGGCAGAAACAACTGGCCCGCGCGCTGATCGACCACGATGACCTTGCCGGTGTCCATCTGGTTGACCAGCAATTCGAGGTACAGCTGCGCATCGGGTATCGCCTCCAGGCTGGTGGGCGGTGGCGGCAACTCACCGGCATCGGCCCTGGGGATAAACATCAGCCAGCAACACCCCGTCGCGATCCATGGCAGACATTGGATATAACGAGCCCACACTCAGCTCACTCCCTGTTATTCACTGATCCGCCTTGACGTTCTGGGTCTGCGGCGCACCGTTGACCCGTAGCAGCAACTCCTGACCACCGGCCAGTGGCTCCGGCAGCGGCCAACGCATGGTTGCGCCTGGCAACACATAACCCATCAGTCCTTCGGCCACCGGTCGAGTCTGGCCGCCCTGTTTGATCGCCACATCGGTCAGCCGTGCATGCACCGCACCGCGATTGCGAATCTCCAGGTAGGAGTGCCCGCCCTGGCTCACCTTGCGCCAGCTCAGTTCGGCGACCCCGGCGCCCTTCGGATCGCGCTGGCGCGTCAGGTCCGGCTTGCTCCAGAGCCCCGCACCGTAGGCGAACAACGGCACCGAGTAACGCATCTGGAACTGGATCGCCGCTGCGGTCTTGCCGTCCGACTCCGGCCCGTTCGGCGCTTTCGCCGCCGGAATCTCGTCGATGATGATGCGATAGGCCTGTTCCTGACCCGCAGGCACTTCCCGGGTGCGGGTCAGGCGCACCAACTGTTTCTGGCCTGGCTCGATCCGCGCCACCGGCGGACTGCCGATCACATCCCGTTGGTTCTGGTACTGGTCGTCGAAGCCGCTCTGGCTCCAGGCGAATACCCGGACCTGCAGGTTGGCGGTTTGATTACCGCGATTCTCCAGCCACAACGCACTGGCCTGTTGATCGGCCTCCAGCACCGGATCGATCGGCCAGATCAGCACCGAACTCGCCGCCTGGACCCTGGCCGCACCCAGCAAAAGCATGGCCAGCAGTCCGTAATGCACGGCCTGCAAGCGCCGGGAGGGTGAACACATAGGCAAACTCCTTGTCGCTTCAATTAAAACGCCCCCTACCAGGACAGCTGTACCTGCAGCACATCGCTGTAGGTCCCCGCCGGCTGATTCCCTGGTAAAACCACCCGCCCGTAGAGCGGCAGGCTGATGTTGTTCGCATTGCTATAGGCCACGCTCACGCTCTGGCTGATCCCCAGGCTCTGGCTCAGGCCGGCGTCGCTGAACAACTGATAAGCCAACTGCGCACTGCCACTGCCGAGCTTCATGTGCCGGCCGCTGCTGTTGTTCTGCCCGCCGTCGACGCTCATGTTCAAGGTCACCCCCGGCGTGCATTGCAATTGCACCCCGCTGGTCAACGAGGTCGACACCGTACTGGTGGATAACGCCGAGTAACTGCCGTAGTTCAGGTTGCCGTAGTTGGAGCCCCCGCCCACCACCAGGCAACCGGCGACAATGCTTGCGCTGACCTGGAAGCTGCTGCTGGTGACCGCCGCCAGCGGCAGCGGCAGGCTGCTCGCGCAGACCAGCAGCAAGACGGCACAGCCATGCCCGGCCATCGCACTTAGAAGCTCAGCTGTACGGCAATGGTGTCGGTATAAGTCCCCGCCGGCAGCCCGGGTTTACCCACCGCCCGCCCCCAGAGATTGATGGTCTGGGCAGCCCCGGTACTGGCCGCCAGGGGAATCACCCCGGTGCTCGTCAGGAGGTTGTTGTACCCGGAGTCGGTGTAGAGATCGTAGGGCACGAAGTTCGCCACACCGTCGTACAGGGCCCGGGTGCCACCGGCGGACTGGCCGTCATGCAGGCCACTCTGGACGGTCACCGTGGGCGTGGTCCCGGAGGAGCACTGGATCGACACCGCCCCGCCACCGGCCGCCACCAATTGTGTACCGGTGTTGGTGAACAGGCTGGTGGTGGTACCGAAATTCAACGAACCGAAGTTCAGGCCGCTGCTGCCAGCGCCGCCGTTGACCAGGCAACTGCTGGTCAGGATCAGGGTCGAGTTGATCTGGCCGGTGACCGTGGTGGCGGCATGGGCGCTGGTGATCAGCGTCAGGCCGAGCAATGACAAACCGAGTCGCGATACAAGCTGCATGATGCTTTCCTCTGTTGAGTTACCAATCCAACGTGACCGTCAGGGTGTCGCTGTAGGTGCCTGCCGGCAGGGCGTTGGTATTCGCGACCACGGCGCCATAGACCGGAATCGGTACTTGGTTGCCGTTGCCCACCGCGAAATTGCGTTGCTGACCGATGCTGTAGGTGTCGGTGCCGCCGGCATCGATAAACAGTCGGTAGGGAATGGTTTGCCGACCATTGCTCAGGTAACGGGAAGTGCCGTCGCCGTTAGCGCCACCGTCGATAGTCACGGTGAAGCCGGTCACCTGGGAATTGCAGGCCACCTGAAGGTTGCTGCTGTTGCCTTGCAGGTTGGCGCTCAGAGGGCGAGTCCAGGTCGGGCCCTGGCTACCGAAGTCCAGCCGATTCGGCATGCTCGAACTCGTGACGGTGCCACTGCTCACCTCACAGGCGGAAGAAATAACCAGCCGGGCCTGGATCTGCCCGGTGATCGTCGCGAAAGCGCTGTCGGACAGAAAGAACAAGCTGCCGACAGCGATCAATGCGTGGTTGCCAGACTTCATATGCCGATCCTAATTCCATCAGGATTGAACCTACTGGCCACCCACCCTGGGCGGCGTTCCCTTGCCTGCCGGATCCACCGACAGGTGCTGCGTAAACGGTGCTACCAGGTGACGGTCACCTTCACCAGATCGGTATAACGACTGACCCGCGGTATCTGCGCCAACGGCTCGATCCGCCCATACAGCGGCAATTCAACCGAACCGCTTTCAGGCACGGTACCGCTCAGGGGCTCATTGACCGGCAGCGCAAAACGTCGCGCCGGATCACGGTAGAGTCGATAAGGAATGGTGCTGCCGGGCGTACTGCCGGCCAGATAGCGGACATCGCCGACACCGCCATGCAGGCCGCCGTCGATGCGCATTTGATAAGGGGTGTCGGGATTGCATTCCAGCCGCGGCAGACGATCATTGGGCAACGCAGCCCCCAGCGCCCCCGCCGGGCCGTCGAGACGAGCAATATCACCAAAATCCAGCACGCCCAGCTGTTCGATGCCCGCATCACGGGTTACGCCGACCAACTGGCAACCACGCTGTACGTTGACCCGCACCTCTACCTGGAGTTGCGCGGCCAATGTCGGCACGCTACACAGCGCGCTCAAGATTGCCAAAACCATAGATCCATTCACGGCCTCAATCCTTTTGAGGAATGGCTTGCTAAAAATCAGGTTAGCAGTGAAGGAAAATGATTCCAGTCAAGTAAGACATCCGGTAACAATTTGTAGGTCTTTTCCTGTCTTATCGGCGCGAATTCACCCTGATTTCCACTGGAAAAACCTCTATGGACCGCATGATCCGCCCCAGCGACAATGCCCGGAAACCCGGCTCCGCAATCACACTGCGAACGCGGGCAGACGGCAACGCAATGGTGGTGTTACCAGTCCAGCGTCACGGTCAGGGTATCGCTGTAAGTACCGGCTGGCAGGGCTCCCTTGTTGGCCAATACGGCGCCATAGACAGGAATCGCTATCTGCGTGCCGCTGCCCGCGGCAAAGGTATGTTGCTGGCCGATGCGATAGTTGTCGGTGCCGGCGGCGTCGACGGTGAGTCGGTAGGGAACGCTCCGGCTGCCGTTGCTCAGGTAACGGGCAGTGCCGTCGCCATGGGTGCCGCCGTCGATGCTCACGGTGAAGCTGGTGGGGCCACTGGACGAAGCACCGCACGTCACTGCCAGGTTGCCGTTGCTGCTGTGCATTTGGGCATTCAATGGAGCCGTCCAGGTCGGCCCCTGGCTACCGAAATCCAGCAGTCCCGGATTATTCCCGGTACCCCCACCGCCGGCACTGGTGACCTGGCAGCCGGCGCTGACAATCAACTGGGCCTGGATCTGCCCGCTGACCGCTGCCTGCGCCGTGTTGACCAGCAGACAGACAAGGCCTAAAACCGTCCCAGCACGCTTGAGGTGTTTCATCAATCGATTCCACTGGGTTCAGGGCCGGTTTCACACACGGGTCGGGTATCCACTGGTTAAAGATTAAACGATATGGCTATGTGCCTTCATCCTGTTTCTGATCTATCGGACGAATGAACCCAGGGGCTCATGTCCCGGACTCAGGGGGCAAAACCGCAGTCAAGCGGCTGCCATGCGCTTTAGAGATCGCTGGTCGGCGTATTGAGCATTGGTTAAATTAGCGCGACCGTCGGCAAGATAACGTTGTGCCTCCCAAGGCCCGATGTTTGTCATACCACCATGACCCAGATGCTCTGGATGTTTACGCAAGGGGATCTTCTTCGTTGGCCGCTCTGCCCCCCAATCGCCCTGGCGTAAAATCCCGTTGGCCCGCCTTACGTCGTTTTTTTGGCAAGGCTTTCGCCGGCAAGTCCAGCGTCGTGCCGCCGTCCCACGACGTGCACGAGTATTTCCGACATAAAGCCAGCCACCAGGGCTACACCCTGAGCCTGAGTCAACAGCGGGTCATCGAGCGCATGGCCCAGCAGGCCAGCACACTGCTGCATAGCGCCCCCCAGGGCCGCCAGCGCAGCCTGTATCTGCACGGTGCGGTCGGACGTGGCAAGAGCTGGTTACTGGACGGCTTTTTCCAGGCCGTGCCGATTGCCGAGAAGCAGCGGGTGCACTTCCACGATTTCTTTACCCTGCTGCATCAGGGCATGTTCCGTCACCGGGAAACGCCGGATGCCCTGGGCCGGACCCTGGACGAACTGCTCAAGGACTGTCGACTGCTGTGCTTCGACGAGTTCCATGTCCATGACATCGGCGATGCCATGCTGATCAGCCGGCTGTTCAAGGCCCTGTTCCAACGGGGCGTGCTGCTGTTGGTGACCTCCAATTACCCGCCCGAAGGCTTGCTGCCCAACCCGCTCTATCACGCTCGTTTCAAGCCGGTGATCGACCTGATCAACACCCGTATGGAAGTCATGGAAGTCGGCGGTCCCCATGACTACCGCAGCCAACCCCGCAGCCATACCCAGCAGCAGTTCACCCAGGGCCAGTACATCTGGCCGGGCAGCCCGGCCCAGCGCGAGACCCTGCGGTTGCCGCAACGCCAGACCCCGGCGTTCGCCCTGCGGGTTGGCGCCCGGCAACTGAGCGTGCGCCTGTGTAGCGAGCGCACCGTGCGTTTCGAGTTCACCGACCTGTGCGACCAGCCCACGGCGGTGATGGACTACCTGGAGCTGTGCCGGCGCTTCGACACCTGGATCATCGACGAACTGCCCAACCTGGAAGACTGCTCGATCGCGGCCCAGCAGCGCTTTATCAACCTGATCGACGTGCTCTACGACCAGGACAAGCGCCTGCTGCTGATCGGCGAGCGGCCACTGCGTGACAGCCTCGGCGGCAACGCCATCGACCTGGCGCGGACCCGCAGCCGGCTGGGTCAGTTGCTCGAAGTCGGGCCCGAGGTCAGCGACCAGGGCTGACACCTGACCTGCATTCGCTCATCACAGCGCCCTCGCTGAACAACATTGCTATCATGGCGATCTTTTTTCGATGATCGCGACGAGTACTCACGCCCGCTTATGGATACCCTTGCCCAACTGCGCGCCGGCCAACTGACCGGTATCAAGCGACTCGACCTGTCCTGCGGGCTGACCGAGTTCCCCCGGGAAATCTTCCAACTGGCCGACTCCCTGGAAATCCTCAATCTGAGCGGTAATGCGCTGACCAGCCTGCCGGACGACCTGCACCGCTTGCCACACCTGCGCATCCTGTTCTGTTCGGACAACCTGTTCACCGAGTTGCCCCTGTGCCTGGGCCAGTGCGCGCAACTGAGCATGATCGCCTTCAAGGCCAACCGTATCGAGCAGGTGCCGGCCGCCGCCCTGCCGCCGCTGCTGCGCTGGCTGATCCTGACCGACAACCGCATCAGCGAGCTGCCGGAAGAACTCGGCCGCCGGCCGTTGTTGCAAAAGCTCATGCTGGCTGGCAATCGGCTGCGCAGCCTGCCCGCCAGCCTGGCGGACTGCCATAAGCTGGAGCTGATCCGCATCGCCGCCAACCAGCTGGATGAGTTGCCCGAGTGGCTGCTGACCCTGCCAGGCCTGGCCTGGATCGCCTATGCCGGTAACCCGAAACTCGATCACACCGGCGAAGTGCTGGTGGGCGACACTACGCCGACCATCGACTGGAGCGAGCTGCAACTTGAGCAACGCCTGGGCGAAGGCGCTTCGGGGGTGATCAGCCAGGCCCGCTGGAGCCATCCGACAACACCGGCCCAGGCGGTGGCGGTCAAGCTGTACAAGGGCAGCATGACCAGCGACGGTTCGCCCCTGAATGAAATGAACGCCTGCATCGCGGCGGGCCTGCATCCGAACCTGATCAAGGTCGAAGGGCGCATCGCCGGCCATCCCGATGGCCAGGCAGGTCTGGTGATGGAGCTGATCGACCGGCAATTCGCCAATCTCGCGGCCCTGCCGAGTCTCGATTCGTGCAGCCGTGATGTGTACCGGGACGAAACCCGCTTCAGTGCCGAACAGGCCTTGCGCATGGCGCGCGGGGTCGCTTCGGTGGGTGCGCACCTGCATCGCCTGGGGCTGTGCCATGGCGACCTGTACGCCCACAATATTCTCTACAACGAAGCCGGGGATTGTCTGCTCGGGGATTTTGGCGCCGCGTCGTTCCATGCGCCGACCGACAGCCTGGAAACCCGTGCCCTGCAACGTATCGAGGTGCGGGCGTTCGGGATTTTGCTCGGGGAGTTGCTGGAGCGGATCGATGGGGGCATGGAGCAATCCACGCTTGAATCGCTCAAGGCCCTGCAGTTGCGCTGTATCCAGCCGGATGTGCTGGCCCGGCCGGGATTCGAGGCGATCTGCGCAACGCTGGCATAAACGGCCAGGTCCATAGCCCCCCTGCTCACAGGGGGGCCAGGGGAATCAGCCCGCCAGACCGACAAACATGTCTTGCACGTCGTCGTGGTTGTCCAGGCCTTCGAGGAAGGCTTCGACTTCAGCCATCTGCTCATCGCTCAGGCCGCTGACCGGGTTCTTCGCCTGGTAGCCCAGCTTGGCCGACAACACGGTGAAGCCTTGCTCCGGCAGGGCTTTCTGGACGGCGTCAAGGTCGGTCGGCTCGGTGAGGAACAGGGTCGCGCCCTCTTCGCCCGGCTCGAAATCCTGGGCACCCGCTTCAATGGCCGCCATTTCCGGATCGGCATCGGGGCTGTCCGGGGACGCTTCGATCAGACCGACATGGTTGAAGTCCCAGGACACCGAACCCGACGCCCCCAGCTGACCCTTGCGGAATGCCACGCGGATTTCCGCCACGGTGCGGTTGATGTTATCGGTCACGCATTCAACGATCAGCGGCACCTGGTGCGGGGCGAAGCCTTCGTAGGTCACGCGATGGTACTGCACGGTTTCGCCGAGTTGGCCCGAGCCTTTCTTGATGGCGCGTTCCAGGGTCTCACGGGGCATCGAGGCTTTTTTTGCCTGCTCGACCACCAGGCGCAGGTGCGCGTTGGTAGAGACGTCTGCACCGTTGCGGGCGGCGATGGTGATTTCCTTGACCAGCTTGCCAAAGATCTTGCCCTTGGCGTTGGCCGCCGCTTCTTTGTGTTTAACCTTCCACTGTGCGCCCATTACTCACTCTCTCGATCAGAGGCGTCGTGACATTTATTGGCCGACGCTTTGCCGCCCAGTTTATACGGCCAGTCTCCGCCAATCGACCAAAACCTGACGAAGATTGCGACTCTACCCTGATGTTTGTAGGCAATTTCCCAAACATCGTTTTGCGGTGTCCAGGCGCCCATGGCATTTCGTACCCTCTGCCGCAAATCCGTGGAGAAGAGATGAAATGCCTCAGGACAAGGAACGACAGATCTCACTGACCATCGGCTTGCTCCCTGACCCCTTGCCGGTCATCCGCTTCAAGGGCCGTGAGGCCTTGAACGAACCCTTTCGTTTCGAAATGGAACTGCTGGGCGACACTGCCCTGGACCTGGAGACCCTGCTGCATCGCCCGGCCCGCCTGAGTATGGGCAGCGGGCAGGGCTGCTGGCATGGGATCATTGACGAAATCAGCAGCCGCTACCTGGAGCCACGGCTATGTCATTACCAGGTGGTGTTGGTCCCACGCCTGCAAGCCCTAGCGCGCGGCCCGCGACGTCGGGCGTTCTGCGACCTGAGCGTACCGGCGATTCTCCTGCGGCTGCTCGAAGCCCACGACCTGGAGGCCGCCGATTACCGCTTCGAACTCGAACGCGGCCTGTACCCGCCCCGCGCCCTGTGCCTGCAGCAGGATGAAAACGACCTGCAGTTGCTGAACCGGCTGTGCGAGGAAGAAGGCATCCACTATCGCTTCGAACAGACGCCGCAACGACATGTCCTGGTGTTCGCCGAAGACCCGCAGAGCTTTCCCGAGCAGGCCGGTACAGTGCCCTGTCACGAGGGCGCTTCGGAACTTGGACAGCCCTTTATCAGCCAACTCTACGAGCGTCACCAGATGCTCGCCAGCCATGACAGCCGACTGCCCGGCCATACGTCTGCCTGGCCACCCCAGGCAGCCGACGACGGCGCCGCGAACCAGGCCAACGCCTACGGCTTGCACGCCGCCAGCGCCACGCCGCGCCAGCGCCACGAACAGCAACGCAGCCAGCGCATCCTCGAACGGCTGCGCTGCGAACAACGCCAGATCCAGGGCTACAGCAACCTGGACAGCCTGCGCAGCGGCGAAGTCCGCCGGATCGGCGGCCATCCACGACAGGCGCTCAACGATCAATGGCTGATCACCGAAGTGCAACATCTGGGCGAACAGTCCCTGGACCCGTACCCCGTCGATGCCTTCAGTGTCGAGGATGACGATGACCTGCATGACGAATGTTTCGCCGATGGCTACAGCAATCACTTCCGGGCGATCCCCTGGGCCACACCGTTCCGTCCCTCCTTACGCGAGAAACGCTCGACAGCGCAGGGTTATCAGATCGGCAACGTGCTCGGGCCACATGCCGGCAGCGCCCGGCCCGATGCGCAAGGGCGCCTGCGGGTGCAGTTGCCGAACAGCACCCACCCCGCGGACAGTGCACCGGGCTGCTGGGTCTGGCCCGGCATCGCGGAAGGCCAGGCCCCCCGGGTCGGCAGCCGGGTGCTGATCGATTTTGTCGAGAACGAACCGGACCAGCCGGTGATCTGCGGCTTCCTCAGCGACCGGGACCTGTATGCCGCCTCCGACCCGCCACCGTTGGTCGACGGGCTGCCCGGCGGCGCCACGGCGTGGGAGGCGCAGACGAGCGTCGCCACGCCGGAGGATGATCCCGGGGAGTTCTATCTGTATGAGCAGCCCTATGAACCCGCGCCAGGACCGACCCGTTGCCTGTGCGAAAACATCTGGTACGTCGTGCGAATGCACCGGCCCGGGCTCAAGGAACTGGCACGCCTGAGTCGTGATGACATTCTTCTCGAAGGTCGCAGTGACCGCCATGGAGCCGCCCTGCTGAGCCCCGCCAGCAGGCGGCGACTGGCACAGGAGCTGTTGGCCACGCCGGAACAGTTGTGGTTGCTCTACCCCGGACAATGCGTGGCCCTGCACGAGTACATCCAGCAGCGCTGGAGCCTGCTCCAGCGCCAGGGCTTTCTTCAGGACGGGCTGAGTGACGCGGTTGTTTCCGGCACCAGCCCGAGGAACGCCTGAATCAAGCGCAGTTCCTTGCGGCGCTCCAGGCAACCGATCTGGTGGCGGTTGCTCAGGCCGGCACCGTTGATCGGCAGCGCCCGCACCCGGGGGTCGTGACTCACCTCCAGGGACGAGACGATACCCACCCCCAACTCCGCCGCCACCGCTTCGGTCACCGCTTCGCGGCTGTCCAGTTCCAGCAGTACTCGCGGCGTCACGGCGGCTTGCCCACAGGCCTGATCGAACGTGCGCCGGGTGATCGAACTCGGCTCGCGCAGCACCATGATCACCTGGTCCAGTTGCTCCAGGGCAATGCCCTCGGGTTCGGCCAGCCACGGATGTCCTTGCGGTACCAGTGCACAGATCCGCGACTCGCTCAGGGCTTGCAGATACAAGCCTTTGCGCGGCTCGACCTCGGTCAGAACCGCCACATCGGCATGCTCGGACAACAGCGCCGCCAGGGTTTCCTGGGCATTGCCCAGCCTCAGGTTGACGGTAATCCCCGGATAGCGCGCCCGCAGGCGGGCGAGCATCGGCATGACCATGTGCGGTCCGTCGGCGGCGATTTCCAGGCGTCCGGTCAACAACTGTCGATTGGCTTCGAGCATGGCCTGGGCTTCCTCGGCCAGGCCGAACATGGCCCGGGTAATCGCCGCCAGCCGGGTGCCCTCGGCGGTCAACTCGACACGCCGCGCCGTGCGCCTGAGCAAGGTGACCTGGTAGTGCTCCTCCAGGGCCTTGATATGTCCGGTCACGGCCGGCTGGCTGATGAACAGGCGCGCGGCGGCACGGGTAAAACTGCCTTCACGGGCCACGGCATCGAATGCGCGCAGTTGGAACAGGTTCATGACTATCGGCCTCACTGATGGCTCGCATAACAACAAACAATTTGATTGATGGCAAGTCAAACGGCAACTTATGCCCTGTATCCCGTCAACGATCCCCACCGCGAGAAACCCGCATGCGTACTGCCGCTCCCGTCCTGCTCACCCCAGGTCCACTGACCACTTCGGCCCGCACTCGCCAGGCGATGAGCCAGGACTGGGGTTCCTGGGACGAGGGCTTCAACCAGCTGACCGCCAGCCTGTGCGAACAACTGCTGGCAATCCTCAACGGCGCCGACAGCCATCACTGCGTGCCCTTGCAAGGCAGCGGCACCTTTGCCGTGGAGGCCGCCATCGGCACCCTGGTGCCACGGGACGGCAAAGTGCTGGTGCTGATCAATGGCGCCTATGGCCAGCGCCTGGCGAAAATCTGTGAAGTCCTGGGTTGTTCATTCAGTACCTTCGAAACCGCCGAGGATCAGCCCACCATCGCCGCCGATGTCGAGCGCCTGTTACAGGCTGACCCGGGCGTCAGCCATGTCGCGCTGATCCACTGTGAAACCAGCACCGGCATCCTCAATCCGTTGGTGGAGATCGCCGAGGTGGTCGCTCGTCACGGTAAACGGCTGATCATCGATGCCATGAGCTCGTTTGGCGCCCTGCCCATCGATGCCCGCCAGGTGCCATTCGATGCGCTGATCGCCGCTTCCGGCAAATGCCTGGAGGGCGTACCGGGGATGGGCTTTGTATTTGCCCGCAAGGAAGCCCTGGCCGCAGCCGCCGGCAATTCCCATTCGCTGGCGCTGGATCTGCACGATCAGCACGCCTATATGGCCAGGACCGGCCAATGGCGCTTCACCCCGCCGACCCATGTGGTCGCGGCGCTGCACGAAGCGCTGTTGCAGTACCACGAGGAAGGCGGCCTGCCCGCTCGCCTCGGCCGCTATGTCGATAACTGCCAGGTGCTGCTGGCGGAAATGGCCCGGCTGGGCCTGCGCAGCTTTCTGCCGGCAGCGATCCAGGCACCGATCATCGTCACCTTTCATGCACCGAAAGATCCGCGCTACCAGTTCAAGGCGTTCTACGAACGGGTCAAGGCCAAGGGCTTCATTCTTTATCCGGGAAAATTGACCCAGGTCGAGACGTTTCGCGTGGGCTGTATCGGCCAGGTCGGACGCGACGATATGCAGGCGGCGGTTGCGGCTATCGCCGAGGTCCTGAGGGAAATGGAAGTGCTGGAACCTATAGCCCATCGACTGTAGGAGCTGGCTTGCCAGCGATAGCGCCCTGAAGAGCGCTGCAGGGCGCAAGGGCCTCATCGCCAGCAAGCCGGCTCCTACAAGATCTGCATTCCAACTTTTACTATCGTATTCAAGGCTGACTGACATGAACTACCGCAACCCCACCCAACTGCAAGCGGCGATCCTCGACTGGGCCGGCACCGTTGTCGATTTCGGCTCGTTCGCCCCAACCCAGATCTTCGTCGAAGCCTTCGCCGAATTCGACGTGCAGGTCTCCATCGAAGAAGCCCGCAGCCCGATGGGCATGGGCAAGTGGGACCATATCCGCACGCTGTGCGACCAACCGGCGATCACCGAACGCTACCGCAAGGCGTTCGGCCGCGCGCCGAGCGATGACGACGTCACCGCCATCTACGAGCGCTTCATGCCCTTGCAGATCGAGAAGATCGCCGAACACTCGGCACTGATTCCCGGCGCCCTGGAGACCATCAGCGCACTGCGCCAGCAGGGACTGAAGATCGGTTCGTGCTCGGGCTACCCGGCACGGGTCATGGAAAAGGTCGTGGCCCTGGCCGCCAGCAATGGTTATGTCGCCGATCACGTGGTGGCCACCGATGAGGTGCCGAACGGTCGTCCCTGGCCGGCCCAGGCCCTGGCCAATGTGATTGCCCTGGGCATCGACGATGTCGCCGCCTGCGTCAAGGTCGATGACACCGTACCGGGGATCCTCGAAGGTCGCCGGGCCGGGATGTGGACCGTTGCCCTGGTCTGTTCCGGCAATGCACTGGGGCTGACCTACGAACAATACCGCGCCCTCGACCGGACCACCCTGGACGCCGAGCGCCAGCGTATCCACCAGCTGTTCGCCGGTTCCCGGCCGCACTACCTGGTCGACACGCTCAACGACCTGCCGCAGGTGATCGCCGATATCAACCAGCGCCTGGCGAAGGGTGAAATGCCCCAGGGCGATTGATCGCGATACCTGCCAGGCCCGGGGTTTCAGAGCTTGATGATATTGCCCTGGGCCGGCGGCACCTGCCCGTGATAGAGCCGTGAGACCAATTGCTCGGCCGCGGCGTAACCCTCACCGACCACCACCTCAAGCAGCGGCGTCGGCCCGGCACTCACCTCCTGGTAGAACCGCAACAGACCCTCGCCGATGTACTGGCTCACCCGCTCCGGGCCCCATTCGGCGTTACGCTTGCGGATCTGGATCGGGGCAAAGAAGAACACCGGCTGCGGCCCTTCGATAGCCGTGAGTTGCGCCTCGCCCGTGGTTTGCGCGGAGCCGGCGAAACAGCTGTAGAGCAACTGCCGGCCCAGGTGCTGATGCACCCGGTCACGCAGCGCCAGGTCACCGGAAAAATCCACATACAGGGTCGGCTGATCGGCTTCCAGCTGGTCCAATTCGTCATAGGCCAAGGTCTGTTCATAACAGCCCAGTTCGGCGACAAACCCTCGGTTGGACGCGGACGTCAGGGCCACGCGGGTCAGTTCGGAACGGCCTTCCAGGCACACCGCCGTCCCAAAGGCGGTCTTGCTCGACGCACTGGAAAACACCAGGCGCGTAGCGCCGAAGAACTGGTTGTCCTGGAGGAAGTCGGCGAGCATCGCCGACGTCAGGAACAACGGCTTGAGCAGGATCTGCAGATCCTCGCTATCCGCACGGTAATAAGGGTCCCAACTGCAACGGGTGTACTGGTTATAGGCCGAGGTCAGGTCCTTGCGGTGTTCTGCGCCATCATAAAAGCCCCGCTCGGTCACCCGCTGCGGTTTCATCCACAGATGACTGGCCAGAGGAAAATAACCGTAGAAGCGCTCCCCCTCCGTCACCCCGTCGACATTCGACACCAGCACATCGGCAAAGCCCCAGACCGGTATATGCCCCCACTCCGCCTCCCCGGTAGGAAAAAAGCCCCAGTAGTTCATCGAGTCGCCATAGGCGGCGTAGGTGATGTTGTTGGTGGTCAGGGCGCAGCGTTCGATCTTGAGGATCGCCTCGCCCGGGCCGGCCACCAGGGCCCGTTCCTGCACTTCGATGCGGCTCTGGTCGAGGCCGTTCTTGCGGGTGATCAGTCGTGTTACCGTGCTGGCACTTGGCATAATCAGACTCCTCTCTGCGACGATTGCGGGTGGAACCAGCTTAATGGCAGACCATGAAGAACGGGTTCGGAAACACCGGCAAGCCGGCTGCACACAGCCTCAAGTCCCGCGCCAAGCCGCTCAAGCGGCCCAGCCAGGCCCGGGCCATATTCACCGTCGAGGCCATTTACGAGGCCTTTGTTCGGATTTGGCAACGCAGCGGCTGGCCCGCCCTGACCACCCGTGCGGTGGCCCTGGAAGCCGGGGTGGCCATCGGTACGCTGTACGATTACTTCCCGAGCAAGGCTGCGCTGCTGTCCGGTTATGTGCGCCATAGCGTCGAGCGCCTGCTGCGCCAACTCGATGAGCAGGTGATCCAGGCCGAGGGCCTGGACTGGCCGACGCGGGTCGAACGGCTGGTGCACCTCAGCGGTCATCCGGCAGGCGCGGACCAGCCGTTGTTCGATTACCCGCTGCTGATGCTCGAGCACCAGATCGCCGAGCCCAAGCACCATCAACGGGTATTCCAGGAGCTGTCGCAGAAATGGCGGGAGGCCTTCGACGCCTGCACCGACCTCGCCCCCCGACCTTTGCAGGAAAGCATTGATGCCTGGCTGGTACTGGTCTGGGGTGGGCGGCGCTACTGCATCACTGCGCAGCTATCGCCGACGCAGATTGATGCCTGGTTGAAGGAAACCCAGGGGCTGATCCGTCAGCGCCTGGAAAATCCGCCCTAGACCTTCCTGTTGCGTTCAACCCATTGCCCGTAGGCATTGATAAAGCTTTGCAGGAAGGGTTTGACCGACTCCGACAAGTGGCCGGCCTCGTCGAACGCACTGCCTGCACCGCCCAGATACGCTTCCGGCTGTTGCATGCAGGGTACGTCGAGGAACACCAGGGACTGGCGCAGATGGTGATTGGCGCCAAAACCACCGATCGCCCCCGGCGAAGCACTGATCACCGCGCCCGGCTTGCCGCTCCAGACACTCTTGCCATAAGGCCGCGAGCCGACGTCGATGGCATTTTTCAGAACCCCGGGCACCGAACGGTTGTATTCCGGGGTGACAAACAGCACGGCGTCGGTGGCCCTGACTTGCTCGCGAAAAGCCTTGTAGGCGGCCGGTGGCTCGTCGACATCGAGGTCCTCGCTGTACAGGGGCAAATCGCCAATCTCGACGATTTTCAGCTTCAGGTTCGCCGGTGCCAGTGCGGCCAGGGCCTGGGCGACCTTGCGGTTGATGGAGTGTTTTCTCAAGCTGCCGACCAGGACAGCGACCGTATAGACGTTGCTCATGAGCACTCTCGACTATCTGGGCTAGGGAACATTAGTTATAGATGATCGGGCGCCCTTGTCCCGACGATTTTTCCCCGTCAGTCCACTGCTTTCCCCATCGATGCCCTGGAGCCTGTAGAGTAGAGCGACTATTTTTTCCAACACGCAAAACTTCCCCCGCCAAACAACGGTCTACTGAGCCGCAAATCGGGTGTTCATTTCCAGAGGTTCTAAACAGATGGCCGCAGTACTCGTCGGACAATTTCATGCCAGGGATGCGGAAGGCCGCGTCTATTCCGTGCATGAATTCCAGGAATCCACGCCTCCAGCCGAAGGCCTGGCCGGCACGGAGCCTGTCACCACCTACAAACTGGCCATTGGCGATCGCGTCAATAAAATCGACGACCATTCCTTCCAACTGGTTCAATCCGGGATCACGCTCACCCGTGAACCCGAAACCTCGACCGCGGCTTCCTGACCTGGGACAACAGGTACAGGTAGCCACCTGAAGTCATGTGCGCAGACTTGAGTTAGGATCAGTCCACTGACCTCCTCCCGGCTGGACACGGACTTCAAGCATGCGTTTACGCCATATCGAAGTAATCCAGGCCCTTCTGCAGACCGGCAACCTCGGCACCGCTGCCGAGTTGCTGCAACTGCCCACGGCCACCGTCAGCGCTACTCTGCAGGATGCCGAGCAGCAGCTGGGGTTTCTGCTGTTCGCCAGCGTACGCGGGCGGATGCAGGCGACCCGTGAAACCCGCGAGTTGCAACCCCTGCTCCACCGCCTCTACGCGGAGGTGGAACCGCTACGACGACTGGCCGGCAGCCTGCGCCAGCATCAGGACCCCGCCTTGCGGGTCGTCTGCACACCGACCCTGGCCCAGCAACTGTTGCCCCAAAGTTTGGCAGCCTTGCGCCGACGCTTTCGCGAAACCCCCTGCACCCTCGCCAGCCAGCACACCCGCGAGATCGTTCGCGACCTGTTGCTCAGGGAGGTCGAGCTGGGCCTGAGCCTGCACAATCCCGATCATCCACAGATCCATGCCGAGGCCCTGGCCGAAGGAAAACTGCAATTGCTGGCACCCCACGGCTGGCTGCAACCCAAACAGAAGTACATCGCCCTGCAGGAGCTGGCTGGGCAAGCGATGGTCGGCCTGGAGCAGCAGGACACCTTGAGCCTGATGCTCGACGGCAAGCTGCAGGCCCTGCGACCGGCGCCACAGGTACAGACCCGGGTACAGACCTACCAGATGATGCGCAGCATGGTCGAAGCCGGTGAAGGGCTGGCGATTGTCGATCCATTCACCGCCGTCGGGGCCAGGGCCGGCGGGCTGGATGTCTGCCCGTTGTCACCGGCTATTGGTGTCACCCTGTACGCCCTGACGCTCAAGGAGCGTGAGCCGGGCGCCGCCTTGAAGGCCCTGCTGGAAATCATCGGCGAGAAAGCCAGCGCGATGCTGCTCTGAGCCCCCCTCAGGGCTGCCCGGCAAACAACAGGTACCAGAAGACCGCCACCTCCGCGGTCTGCGCATCGATCCCGCGATAACGCAGATGATCGATCCCGCCCAGTACATAACCGCAACGTTCGTAGAGGCGACAGGCCCCCAGGTTGTTGTTCTGGGTTTCCAGCATGACCCCCGGCAGGTTTTTCTTGTGGCTCCAGAAGCGCACCACATCCAGCAGCGCCCGGGCCACCCCGTGACGACGCGCCGAGGCGTCGACCGCCAGCTCGTCGACATGGGCAAAACCGTTCCAGTTGGTGCTGACCACCACATGGCCCACGGCGCGGCCGTCCAGATAGGCCATGAAGATTTCGCTGTCCACCGCCGCGCGATA
The DNA here is from genome assembly GCF_013386165.1 of Pseudomonas gingeri. GTDB lineage: Bacteria > Pseudomonadota > Gammaproteobacteria > Pseudomonadales > Pseudomonadaceae > Aquipseudomonas > Aquipseudomonas gingeri_C. The sequence goes on from NZ_JACAOS010000015.1 coordinate 340,977, forward strand.
GCTAGCGAACTCCTCGGGGTCGATGCCATAACACTTGCGATAGGGCGCCACCGGTACCAGCGGCCATTGATCGACCCGCTTGCCGATTTCGGCCAGGCCATGGGCCTTGACCTGAAAGCTGAAATCGCTGCCCCAGATGTACTCGGAGAAACCAGCGTCAGCCACACGGACCGTTACCTCGGGATACTTCGGGTTCGTGACTAAATGCATTGGGCCAATCATCCTCAAGCCTTGATGTCACGGTGCACGATCGGAAGGGAAAACGTCGAGTGACTGCCCGTGGGACATCCAATCCCCGAACAGTGGACTTCGCTGCACCGGCTCCTTCAGCTTAGAAGGTCAATCGCCGGTACACAAAAGATCATCTGCGCCTCAGTGGCGTTGCGCGTCGGCCTCGGCCAGCTGGGTCCAGAGCGCCGGGGCGCCGGCGGACTTGGCAATGGCCTCGAGGCGTACGAGGTGTTCGGCCAGGTCGCTTTCACTGGCGCGAATGATTCGCGCCGGCTGGCGATCGGCCGGCAAGCGACGGATTTCGCTGGCCTGGTTGCCCGAACCGGCACCGGAACCGTTGCCATCGGTGGCGTTACCGGCCAGGGACAGGCTGGTCTGGCCACCGGTCATGGTCAGGTAGACGTCGGCGAGAATCTCCGAGTCGAGCAAGGCGCCGTGCAGTTCGCGGCCGGAGTTGTCGACATCGTAGCGCTTGCACAACGCATCGAGGCTGTTGCGCTGCCCCGGGTGACGCTCCCGGGCCATCATCAGGGTGTCGAGGATGGTGCAGTGGCGAGTGATATCCGCACGGTCCTGCTGACCGATCAAGGCAAATTCGTTGTTGATGAACCCCACGTCGAACGCCGCGTTGTGGATGATCAGCTGGGCGCCCTTGATGAACTCGAAGAACTCCTCGGCCACCTCGGCAAAACGCGGCTTGCCCACCAGGAATTCGTTGGTGATGCCGTGGACGCCGATGGCGCCTTCATCACTTTCGCGGTCCGGTTGCAGGTAAACGTGAAAATGCCGGCCGGTGAGGCGGCGGCCGATCAGTTCGACGCAACCGATCTCGACGATCCGGTGGCCGTCGGTGACCGGCATACCGGTGGTTTCGGTATCGAGCACCACGCTACGCATGTTTGATCCCCCGTATTTCATCCACGCCACGGTTGGCCAACTGGTCGGCACGCTCGTTGCCGTGATGGCCGATATGCCCGCGGACCCACTTCCACTTCACCGTGTGTCGGCTGACCTGCTCGTCGAGCAGTTGCCACAGGTCGGCGTTTTTCACCGGTTCCTTGGCCGCGGTCTTCCACCCGCGCTTCTTCCAGTTGACCATCCACTCGGTGATGCCTTTCATCACGTACTGGGAGTCGGTCACCAGCAAGACGTCGCAGGGACGCTTGAGTTCTTCGAGGCCACGAATCGCCCCCATCAACTCCATGCGGTTGTTGGTGGTGTTGGGCTCGCCGCCCCAGAGTTCTTTCTCGACGCCCTTGCAGACCAGCAAGGCGCCCCAGCCGCCGGGGCCTGGATTGCCTTTGCAGGCACCGTCGGTGAAGAGTTCAACAGTATCGCTCATTACAACCTTTCCATCGAAAATGACCCCGTGGCGCGCCGATAACTGACCGACGCATCCAGGGCCGAGCAGGCTCGACCCTCAAGGAAAAAAATGCCTACTCTTCGCTTTGCCGCCGGTTGACCTTGGCCATCGGCAGCGGTACCAGCTTGCCGACCGGCTCGCGGCGCACCTGGCGCACGGGCCGCAGGCCGACCACGATCTTGCGCGCGACCAATAGATAGAAGCCGCCACCCGCCAGCTGCCAGCCACCGGCGACCCGCTCCCAGCCCGCCAGCCGGGCTTGCCAGGCGGCCGACGCCAGCGGCGGACGATAGCACCCGAAGCGGCGTTTCTCCAGCGCAAAGCCCAGCAGGTTGAGCCAGTCGGCGACCCGCGAGGGGGAAATGCAGCGGGCCTTGCGCAGCGCGTCATGGGCGAAGACATGACGCAACCCCCAGGCGCTCCAGGGGTTGATACCGAGGATCAGCAGGTGCCCGCCGGGACGCACGGCGGCGGCGGCCTCACGCAGCAGGCCATGGGGCGACAGGCAGAAATCCAGGCCGTGCTGCAACACCACCACATCGGCGGCATGCTCACTCAGCGGCCAGGCCTGCTCCTCGCAGACGATCTCCACCCCCGGCAGCGGCGCGCCGAGACGCACGTTGCGGCGCACCTGCCCGGCCTGGGGCGGATTCTCGGCCGACGGACCGTAATGCACCAGGTAGCCGCCGAAATAACGCCCCAGCTCGTCCTCGAGCATGCGCCGTTCCTCGTCGAGCAGCAGTTGCCCCAGGGGGCCGGACAGCCAGTCACGGGCCGCGCTGATCAGTGCCAACCAGTCAGGATCAGCCTGAGCGAACGCTTTATCGGTCATTGCCTTCTCCAACTCGCCACAAATGCTTTACAAGCACTAAGATGCGCCATTGTTTTGCGCTTGGGAATTGCACCATGATACAGATCGACGCGCTGCCCGCCTTCACCGACAACTACATCTGGTTGTTACAAGATACCGTCCGCCGCCGTTGCGCCGTGGTCGACCCGGGCGATGCCGCGCCAGTGCTGGCCTGGCTGGAGCAGCATCCGGGCTGGCAGCTCGAGGACATCCTGGTGACCCATCACCACCACGACCATGTCGGCGGTGTCGAGCGCCTGAAACAGGCCAGCGGCGCCCGTGTGCTCGGTCCGGCCGGCGAGAACATCCCGGCCCGCGACCTGGCGTTGAACGACAATGACAGCGTCACGGTACTGGGCCTGGCCTTCCAGGTGTTCGCCGTACCCGGTCATACCCTGGGGCATATCGCCTTCTACCATGACGATGGCACTCGACCGCTGCTGTTCTGTGGCGACACGCTGTTTGCCGCCGGTTGCGGTCGCCTGTTCGAGGGCACGCCGGAGCAGATGCACCATTCCCTGAGCCGACTGGCGGCACTGCCGGCGCACACGGGCGTCTACTGCACCCACGAATACACCTTGAGCAACCTGCGCTTTGCCCAGGCGGTCGAGCCGCATAACCCGGACATTGCCAAACGGGTGGAGCAGGTCAGCCAATGGCGGGCCGAGGGACGCATCAGCCTGCCGTCGAACCTGGCCCTGGAGTTGAAGACCAACCCGTTCCTGCGTGTCGGTGAAACATCTGTTAAAGAAAAAGCAGACGAACGGAATGGTCTTGATAACACCTCGCCGAGTGAGGTTTTTGCGGCCCTGCGCCGCTGGAAAGACAGCTTCTGAGAGCGGTGCGGTCAGCGTCAAAAATCAGAATGGTTGACCGCACCCTGAGCGCTTTCTAGAATCGCCCGACATTTTCGCCCGGAACTCACTTCCAGCCAATGTCGTCATCCAACCGAAAACCCATCAATTCAGACGCATTGACGCGATTGGCTCAAGCTATCGCCGTGGCTGTGTCCGCCACGCTGGCGGGCTGTTCAGGCTTTCATCACCCCTCGGACAGCACCAACGAACCGACCCCGAACCTCAGCGCCCGGATCAAGCAAAAACCGATCTGGCTCAGCGAAAAAGCCAAGCCCACGCATCCACAGGACGTCTGGGAGCGCATGCGCCAGGGCTTCCAGCTGCAAGATGGCCTGGGTGTGAACCCGCGCGTCGAACAACAGCGCCTGTGGTTTGCCAGCAACCCTTCGTTCCTGGAAAACGCCAGTTCCCGTGGCAGCCTCTACATTCATTACATCGTCGAGCGCCTGGAAGAACGCAACATGCCGCTGGAGCTGGCGCTGTTGCCGGTGATCGAAAGCGCCTACAACCCGATGGCCTATTCCCGTGCCGATGCCGTCGGCCTGTGGCAGTTCATTCCGTCCACCGGGCGTTATTTCAACCTGCGCCAGGACCGTTTCTACGACGGGCGCAAGGACATCACCGCCTCGACCATCGCGGCCATGAACTACCTGACCCGCTTGCACGACATGTTCAACGGCGACTGGTTGCTCGCCCTGGCGGCCTACAATGCCGGCGAAGGCACGGTCAGCCGGGCCATCGAGCGCAATGAGAAGCTCGGCCTGCCCACCGACTACTGGAACCTGCCGCTGCCCCAGGAAACCCGCGACTACGTGCCCAAACTGTTGGCCCTGTCGCAGGTGGTCATGTCCCCCGAGGCCTACGGCGTGAACCTGAGCCCGATCGCCAACGAACCCTATTTCGCCACCGTCGAAATCAACCAGCCGATGGACCTCAGCCGGGTCGCGGCCCTGGCCGAGATCGACGAAGACGAAATGATCCAGCTCAACCCGGCGTTCAAGCAGAAAGCCACGATGGACGGCCCGCAGCACCTGCTGGTGCCCAGCTCCAAGGCGCAACTGCTGACCGCCAGCCTATCGCGGATGAACCCCGAAGAGCTGATCAGCCTGCGGCCGAAGAAGCCAGTGTTCGAATCCCTCGCCGGCAACTCGCCGACACGCCTGACCCGCCGCTACAAGGTGAGGAACGGCGACAACCTGACCTCGATCGCCAAGGCCAACCGGGTCGACGTGAAGGACCTGCAACACTGGAACAAGCTGTCCGGGCACCATCTCAAAGTCGGCCAGACCCTGGTCATGCAGGACAACGTCAAGGCCGCGGCCAGCAAGAAGGCCGCCACCACCTACAAGGTGCAGAAAGGCGATTCGCTGTATATCGTCGCCAAGCGTTTCAACGTCGAGATGCAGCACCTCAAGCGTCTGAACCCGCGCACCGGCCAGGCACTCAAGCCAGGGCAGATCCTCACGGTTGCCCAGCCGCGCTGATCACCATCAGCTTCGAAAACACCACCGCCCCCCTGTAGGAGCCGGCTTGCCGGCGATGAGGCCTGAAAGGCCTGTCGCGACTGTCCCAGCGCCATCGCCGGCAAGCCGGCTCCCCCAGGGGTTGTGTGTCTTCAAGGGTGTCTTTTTCCACCCGATACAAGCTGTTAAGGTACTGGCCCTATAGCCCAAGCCGCCTGGATCGGATCTCTGCCTTGACGCGTCCCCTCCTCCTGCTGCTCATCAGCCTGGCCTTGAGCTCTCCCGCAAGCGCGACGATCAGCGAAAGCCATGGTTATGCGCAGTTCGGCACGCTCAAGTACCCCGCCAGGTTCACCCACTTCGACTGGGTCAACCCCGACGCTCCCAAAGGCGGCACCTTGCGGGTGATGGCGTTCGGCACCTTCGACACCCTCAATCCCTATACCTTCAAGGGCACCAGCCCGGTCAGCACGGCGAACTTCCTGCAATACGGTGTCAACGAGCTCAACGCCACGTTGATGGCCGGCACCGGCCAGTACGCGCCCTCGGGGGATGAGCCAAACGCCAGCTATGGCCTGATCGCCCAGTCCGTGGAATACAGCGAGGACCGCAGTTGGGTGGTCTTCAACCTGCGTCCCGAAGCGCGCTTTCACGACGGCACGCCGATTACCGCCTACGACGTGGCCTTTTCCTACCGCCTGTTGCTCAAGGAAGGCCATCCGCAATACCGCACCAGCCTGCAGGAAGTGGCGCGGGTCGACGTGCTCAATCCCCTGCGGATCCGCTTCGTCTTCAAGCGCTCGGGCAATCCGTTGCTGATCCTGCGCCTGGGTGAACTGCCGGTGCTGGCGCAACACTACTGGCAAGGTCGCGACTTCACCGCCACCACCTTCGAACCGCCACTGGGCAGCGGCCCCTATCGCATCAGCAAGGTGCAACCGGGGCGCCAGCTGGTCTTTGAACGGGTGCGGGACTGGTGGGGCGAAAACCTGCCGGTCAATCGCGGCAAGTACAATTTCGACCGCGTCGAAGTGGAGTTCTATCGCGACAGCGACGTTGCCTTCGAAGCCTTCAAAGCCGGTGAGTTCGATATCTATATCGAACACCAGGCCAAAAACTGGGCCAACGGCTACCACTTCCCCGCCGTTGATCGGGGCGAAGTGATCCAGGCGCAAATCCCCCACCGGATCCCGACCCAGACCCAGGGCCTGTTCATGAACAGCCGCCGCGCCAGCTTCGCCCAGGACAAGGTACGCGAAGCCATGGGCCTGATGTTCGACTTCGAATGGACCAACCGCACGCTGTTCGGCGGCGCCTACCAGCGGGCCATGAGTTTCTATCCCAACAGCGAGTTCTCCGCCAGCGGCGTTCCGGCCGGCCAGGAATGGTTGCTGCTGGCGCCTTATCGCGAACAACTGCCGACCCGGCTGTTCAGCGAAGCGTTCAGCCTGCCGCAGACCGAGGGTCGCGGGATCCCCCGGGACACCCTGCGTCGCGCCCTCGCCCTGCTCGGTGAAGCCGGCTGGAAACTCGACGGCCAGCGCCTGCTGAACAAGAACGGGCAGCCTCTGCGCTTTGAAATACTGCTGGTCAATCCGAACCTGGAACGGATCCTCCAGCCCTACGTCGAAAACCTCGCGAGCATAGGTATAGACGCCCGCTTGCGAACAGTGGATCGTGCCCAGTACAAACAACGTCTCGACCAGTTCGATTTCGACATGATCCTGATGACCCTGGACCAGAACCTCAGCCCGGGGCTCGAGCAGTGGCAGTACTTCCACTCCAGCCAGGCCGGCGTCAAGGGCAGCAAGAATTACGCAGGGGTCGCCAGCCCGGTGGTCGACCACCTGCTCGACGCCCTGCTGGCGGCCCACACCCGCGACGAGCAACTGGCCGCCGGTCGCGCCCTCGACCGGGTCCTGCTTTGGCAACACATCATGATTCCCAACTGGTACCTTGACTATCATCGCCTGGCCTACCGCAACCGGTTCGCCTTCGTCACTACGCCGCCGTACACCCTGGGACTGAGTGCCTGGTGGATGAAAGCTTCGGAGAAAGCCCAATGATGTTTTCGCGTGTCCTGTTCCTGCCCGTCAGCGGCCTGCTGTTCAGCGCCCTGGCGGGCCTTGCGGCAGCCGCTCCGCAACATGCCTTGACGCTCTACAACGAGCCGCCGAAATATCCGGCCGACTTCCAGCATGTCGACTTCGTCAACCCTGACGCGCCCAAGGGTGGCACCTTCCGTCAGTCGTCCATGGGCGGTTTCGACAGCCTCAACCCGTTTATCACCAAGGGCGTGCCGGCCGACGGTCTCGACCTGATCTACGACACGCTGATGCGCCAGGGCCTCGATGAACCCTTCACCGAATACGGCCTGGTGGCGGAAAAAATCGAAAGGGCTCCGGACAACAGCTGGGTACGCTTCTACCTGCGTCCCGAGGCACGTTTCCATGACGGCCACCCAATGCGCGCCGAAGACGTGGTGTTCAGCTTCCAGACCCTGATGAAGGATGGCGCGCCGCTGTATCGGACTTACTACGCCGACGTCGACGAGGTCATCGCCGAAGACCCGCTGCGGGTGCTGTTCAAGTTCAAGCGCACCACCAACCGTGAACTGCCGCTGATCCTCGGCCAGTTGCCCGTCCTGCCCAAGCACTGGTGGGCCAATCGCGACTTCAGCAAGGGCAACCTGGAATTCCCCCTCGGCAGCGGGCCGTACAAACTGGCCGAGGTCAAGGCCGGGCGTTCGGTACGTTATGAGCGGGTCAAGGGCTACTGGGGCAAGGACCTGCCGATCAACCGCGGTTTCTACAACTTCGATGTCATGACCACGGATTACTACCGTGACAACACGGTGGCCCTGGAAGCCCTCAAGGCCGGACAGTTCGATTACTGGCTGGAGATCAGCGCGAAGAACTGGGCCAACGCCTACAACACCCCGGCGGTCGCCCAGGGTCGACTGATCAAGGAGCAGATCCCCAACCGCAATCCGACCGGCATGCAAGGCTTTATCTACAACCTGCGCAAACCGATGTTCCAGGATATCCGCGTGCGCGAGGCCTTGAGCCTGCTGTTCGACTTCGAGTGGACCAACAAGCAGTTGTTCAACGGTGCCTATCAGCGCACCCGCAGTTACTTCGAAAACTCGGAAATGGCCGCCACCGGCCTGCCGGACGCCGCGCAGCTGGCGATCCTCGAACCGCTGCGGGGCAAGATTCCCGAGCAAGTCTTCACCCAGGCCTTCGAACCCTCGGTGTGCGACGCCAGCGGCATGATTCGCCCGCAACAGCGCCGTGCCTACCAGCTTTTGCAGGCGGCCGGCTGGCACATCGTCGACGACAAGATGGTCGACGCCCAGGGCAAACCCGTGAGCATCGAGTTCCTGTTGGCCCAGACCGAATTCGAACGGGTGCTGCTGCCGTTCAAACGTAACCTCGCCGACCTTGGCATTGACCTGGTGATTCGCCGAGTGGACGTCTCCCAGTACATCAACCGCCTGCGCTCACGGGACTTCGACATGGTCGTCGGCAGCTTCCCGCAGTCCAGTTCACCGGGTAACGAGCAACGGGAATTCTGGAAATCTTCCAGCGCCGACAAACCCGGCAGCCGCAACCTCCTGGGCCTCAAGGACCCGGCGGTGGATACACTGGTGGAAGCGCTGATCGACTCCGACTCGCGGCAGAGCCTGGTGGAACATGCCCGTGCCCTCGACCGGGTGCTGCAATGGGGTTTCTACGTGATTCCCAACTGGCACATCAACACCTGGCGCGTGGCCTACTGGGACCATATCGGCCACCCGAAAGTCTCGCCGGCCTACGATGTCGGCCTCTACACCTGGTGGATCAAGCCAGATGCCAAACCGGCGGTATCGCTGAAAACCGACAGCACGAGCGCGGAGCAATAAGATGCTGGCCTATATTTTTCGCCGACTGCTACTGATCATCCCGACCCTGTTCGGCATCCTGCTGATCAACTTCGTGATCATCCAGGCCGCGCCCGGCGGCCCGGTGGAACAGATGATCGCCAAGATCGAGGGCTTCGAAGGCGCCACCAGCCGGATCGCCGGCGGCGGCGCGGAAGTCTCGGTGGCCGGTTCCAGCTATCGCGGCGCCCAGGGCCTGGACCCGGCCCTGATCAAGGAAATCGAACACATGTACGGCTTCGACAAATCGGCGCCGGAACGCTTGTGGATCATGATCAAGAACTACGCGACCCTGGACTTCGGCAACAGCTTCTTTCGCGATGCCAAGGTCGTCGACCTGATCAAGGAAAAGATGCCGGTGTCGATTTCCCTCGGGCTCTGGAGCACCTTGATCATGTACCTGGTCTCGATCCCCCTGGGCATCGCCAAGGCCACCCGCCACGGCAGTCATTTCGACGTCTGGACCAGTTCGGCGATCATCGTCGGTTATGCGATTCCGGCTTTCCTGTTCGCGATCCTGCTGATCGTGGTGTTCGCCGGCGGCAGCTACCTGAACTGGTTCCCCCTGCGCGGCCTGACCTCGAACAACTTCGATCAGTTGAGCTTGGGCGGCAAGATCCTCGACTATTTCTGGCACCTGGCGCTGCCGGTCACCGCCCTGGTCATCGGCAACTTTGCCACCATGACCCTGCTGACCAAGAACAGCTTCCTCGATGAAATCAACAAACAATACGTGGTCACGGCCAAGGCCAAGGGCCTGACCCAGCGCCGCGTGCTCTATGGCCATGTGTTCCGCAACGCCATGCTGCTGGTCATCGCCGGCTTCCCCTCGGCCTTCATCGGCATCTTCTTCACCGGCTCGCTGCTGGTGGAAGTGATCTTCTCCCTCGACGGCCTGGGCCTGATGAGTTTCGAAGCGGCGATCAATCGCGACTATCCGATCGTCTTCGGCACCCTGTTCATCTTCACCCTGCTGGGGCTGGTGGTGAAACTGATCGGCGACATTACCTACACCCTGGTCGACCCACGAATCGACTTCGAACATCGGGAGCATTGAGATGCAGTTATCCCCCCTCAATCGCCGACGTTTCGAAAGATTCAAGGCCAACAAGCGCGGCTGGTGGTCGCTGTGGCTGTTCTTGGTACTGTTCGGCCTGAGCCTCGGCGCCGAGCTGATCGCCAACGACAAACCCTTGCTGGTGCACTACGACGGCGGTTGGTATTTCCCGGCCCTCAAGCGGTATCCGGAAACAACGTTCGGCGGTGAATTCCCGATGGAGGCCAACTACAAGAGCCCCTATATCCGCGAACTGCTCAAGGCCAAGGACGCCTGGACCCTGTGGGCGCCGATTCCGTTCAGCTATCAGAGCATCAACTACGACCTGCGCGTCCCGGCCCCGGCCCCGCCTTCGGCGGACAACCTGCTGGGCACCGACGACCAGGGCCGCGATGTGCTCGCCCGGGTGATCTACGGCTTCCGCATCTCGGTGCTGTTCGCCCTGACCCTGACCGTGCTCAGCTCCATCATCGGCGTGATCGCCGGCGCCCTGCAGGGCTTCTATGGCGGCTGGGTCGACCTGGCCGGCCAGCGTTTCCTGGAGATCTGGTCGGGGCTGCCGGTGCTCTACCTGCTGATCATCCTCGCCAGCTTCGTCCAGCCGAACTTCTGGTGGCTGCTGGGCATCATGCTGCTGTTTTCCTGGATGAGCCTGGTGGACGTGGTGCGCGCCGAATTCCTCCGTGGGCGCAACCTGGAATATGTCCGCGCGGCGCGGGCCCTGGGCATGCAGAACGGCGCGATCATGTTCCGCCATATCCTGCCCAACGCCATGGTCTCGACCATGACCTTCATGCCGTTCATCCTCACCGGCGCCATCGGCACCCTGACCGCCCTGGACTTCCTCGGCTTCGGCCTGCCCGCCGGCTCGCCGTCCCTGGGCGAACTGGTGGCCCAGGGCAAATCCAACCTCCAGGCGCCCTGGCTGGGCATGAGCGCGTTCGCCGTGCTGGCCTTGATGCTCAGCCTGCTGGTGTTTATCGGCGAGTCCGCTCGCGATGCCTTCGACCCGAGGAAGTAACATGAATCAGGACAATCTGATCGAAGTGCACGACCTCTCGGTGGAGTTCGTGGTCGGCGACCACCGCCAGCGGGTGGTGGAAAACATCAGCTTCGATATCCGCCGTGGCGAAACCCTGGCCCTGGTCGGCGAAAGCGGTTCGGGTAAATCGGTCACCGCGCACTCGATCCTGCGCCTGCTGCCCTACCCCCTGGCCCATCACCCCAGCGGAACGATCCTGTATTCCGGACAGGACCTGCTGACCCAGAAAGAAAAGACCATCCGCCATATCCGCGGCAATCGCATCGCGATGATCTTCCAGGAGCCGATGACCTCGCTGAACCCGCTGCACTCCATTGGGCAGCAGATCAACGAGGTGCTCGGCATCCACAAGGGACTGACCGGCAAGGTCGCCACACGGCGCACCCTGGAGCTGCTGGAGCTGGTGGGCATCAGCGAGCCCCATAAACGCCTCAAGGCCCTCCCACACGAGCTCTCAGGCGGCCAGCGCCAGCGCGTGATGATCGCCATGGCCCTGGCCAATGAGCCGGAGTTGCTGATCGCCGACGAACCGACCACCGCACTCGACGTGACGGTGCAGTTGAAGATCCTCGAATTGCTCAAGGAGTTACAGGCCCGCCTGGGCATGGCCCTGCTGCTGATCAGCCACGACCTCAACCTGGTGCGCCAGATCGCCCATCGGGTGTGCGTCATGCAACGCGGTCGGATCGTCGAGCAGGCCGACTGCGAAGCCTTGTTCCAGGCCCCGCAACACCCCTACACCTGCGAACTGCTCAGTGCCGAACCCCGTGGCGAGCCGGCCTTGACCCAGGTCGGTGAGCCGCTGCTGGAGGTCGACGACCTCAAGGTCTGGTTCCCGATCAAGAAAGGCCTGCTGCGCAGCACCGTGGACCATGTGAAGGCCGTGGATGGCATTCACTTCAGCCTGCCCCGGGGCCAGACCCTGGGCATCGTCGGCGAAAGCGGCTCGGGCAAGTCCACCCTGGGGCTGGCGATCCTGCGGTTGATCGGCAGCCAGGGCGATATCCGTTTCGAAGGCCAAGCATTGAGCGACCTGTCGCAGAAACAGGTGCGACCGTTGCGCCGGGAAATGCAGGTGGTGTTCCAGGACCCGTTCGGCAGCCTCAGCCCGCGCATGTGCGTCAGCCAGATCGTCGGCGAAGGCTTGCGCATCCACAAGATCGGCACCGAACAAGAGCAGGAAGCGGCCATCATCGCGGCACTGAAAGAAGTCGGCCTCGACCCGGAAACCCGCAACCGCTACCCCCACGAGTTCTCCGGTGGGCAGCGCCAACGCATCGCCATTGCCCGGGCCCTGGTGCTCAAACCGGCGTTGATCCTGCTGGATGAACCGACCTCGGCCCTCGATCGCACGGTGCAACGCCAGGTCGTCGAGCTGCTGCGCTCGTTGCAGATCAAGTACAACCTGACCTATCTGTTCATCAGCCATGACCTGGCAGTGGTAAAAGCGCTGAGCCATCAGCTGATGGTGGTCAAGCATGGCAAAGCGGTCGAACAAGGTGACGCGAAGGACATCTTTGCCGCACCGCAACATCCTTATACAAAGAAGTTGCTGGAGGCGGCTTTCCTGGTCCCCGGGACGAGCTCTGCGTAAGGGCGTCGAACGGCGGTTTGCTGTTCTGCGAAGATAAAAAAAGACCGCTCAATGAGCGGTCTTTTTTATGCAGCCAGTGTTGGCCGTATCAAGGGCTTCAGAAGCGCTTGATATCCGCCTGACCTTCCAACTGCTTGCGGTACGCCGCGAAGTCCTGCTGACCAGCACGGGACGCGAGGAAGCGACGATAAGACGCCTTCTCTTCATCGCTTGGCGCCGCGCCTTCGTTCACGCCGTTCAGACGCACCAGCACCAGGCTACCATCGGCCAGGGTGACGGTATTGAAGGTTGGCTTGTCCTTGGCTTCCGGCTTGGGCATGCGGAACAGTGCTTGCAGCACCGCCGGATCGACCCCTTCCTGAGCACGGGTGACGGCTTCCTGGGTTTTCCAGGTCTGGCCGGCCGGCAACGCCTTGCCTTCACGCAGGCTGGCGATCAATTCGTCAGCCTTGACCTTGGCCGCCGCCGTAGCGTGCTCCTTGGTCAATTGCTTGCGAATCGCCCCATCCACGCTCGCCAGTGGCAGTTGCTCTGGCTTGAGGTGTTCCTTGGCACGCAACACGATGACGGTGTCGGGGTCCAGGTCGATGGCGCTGCTGTTGGAACCTTCATTCAGCACTTCCGGGCTGAACGCCGCGGTGACCACGGCACGGTTGGCCGCGACACCTGGACCACCTTCACGCCCGAACGGTGCCGAAGTCTGCACCTTCAGGTTCAGGTCCTGAGCCGGTTGGGCCAGGTCGGAGGCTTCGAACGAAGCGTCTTCGAGCTGCTTGGTTGCCTCGACAAAACGCTGCTCCACTTGCTGGGCTTTCAGCTCGTGGGTCAGCTTGTCCTTCAGGCTGGCGAAGGTTGGCACTTGCGGTGCCTCGACGCCCAGCAGCTTGATCAGGTGATAACCGAACTCGCTACGCACCGGTCCCGACACCTGGTCCTTGGTCAAGGCATACAGTGCCTTTTCAAAGGCAGGGTCATAGACACCAGGGCCGGCGAAGCCCAGGTCACCACCATGGCTGGCCGAACCCGGATCCTGGGAAAATTCCTTCGCCAGGGCGTCGAATTGCTCACCTTTGGCCAGGCGCTGCTGGATCTCTTCGATCTTCGCCTTGGCCTGGGCGTCGCTGACCTTGTCATTCACTTCGATCAGAATGTGCGCGGCACGACGCTGCTCGGCGAGGTTCGCGGTTTCTTTCTGATACTGCGCCTGCAGGTCTTCATCCTTGACGCTGACCTGGTCGAAGAACGAAGACTTCTTCAACTCCAGGTAATCGATGACCACCTGGTCCGGCGTCATGAATTCCTTGGCGTGCTTGTCGTAGTAGGCCTTGACCTCGTCATCGGTCAACTTGACCGCCGACAGATCGACCGGAACGTTCAGCGAAGCGAAATCGCGGGTCTGTTTTTCCAGACGAGCAAACGCCAGCACCTGGGCATCAGTGACGAAACCGCTGCCCGCCAGACCCGCACGGATCTGGCCGATCAGCATTTCCTGAGCCAGCATCTGGCGGAATTGCATGCGACCGTAACCCAGTTGACGAATCACCTGGTCAAAACGGTCGGAGCTGAACTTGCCGTCCACCTGGAACTCAGGCGTTTGCAGGATGACCTGGTCCAGGGCGCCCTCGGAGAAAGCGAATTTCGACTTCTCGGCACCTTGAAGCAGCAGCTTGCGGTCGATCAACCCTTTGAGGGCGGATTCGCGCAGCATTTTCTCATCCAGCATCGAGGCGTCGAAATCCTTGCCCAGCTGTTGCATGAGTTGGCGACGTTGCATGTCGACCGCCTGGCTCAGCTCGGTCTGGGTGATCTCGTCACCGTTGACCTTGGCCGCGTCCTGGCTAGTGGAGGTGGCCCTGAAAATGGCATCGAAACCAGTCAACGCCATCAATGCGACGATGACCCCGATGATGGTCTTGGCAATCCAGCCTTGTGAATTGTCCCTGATATTTTGCAGCATGCGTCCCCCAGAAACGGTTGAACTTCAATGTGGGCAACCGTGGAGCGTGGGTAGAATCCGGATAGAAGAAAGGCGCATCCGAGGATGCGCCTTCTCGTAACTGGCGGAACGGATGAGGGCTCGAATACGCGTCCCTCGGCGTGTCAGACCGGCCTTGAAAGGACCCTGGTCGAACGCTTCACCGCTCCGCGGCCAGATCAGGCAAGCGCCCGACCCGGATAGGCAAAGGCTTGAACGAATGTCAGTTGACGGCTTCTTTCAGTGCTTTACCGGCTTTGAAACCTGGCTTTTTAGCAGCAGCGATTTCCAGCGTCTTACCGGTCTGAGGGTTACGACCGATGCGAGCAGGACGGTCGGTCACGGAGAAAGTGCCGAAACCTACCAGTACAACAGAGTCGCCAGCCTTCAGAGCGCCAGTGACGGATTCGATGACTGCATCCAGCGCACGGCCAGCAGCAGCTTTCGGGATATCAGCGGATGCAGCGATAGCATCAATCAGTTCCGACTTGTTCACTCTAAGTCCCCTTATATCTATTGAGTATATTTCTAAGTTTTTTGGGTGAAAGCTAAACCTGTGCTGAATGGCCTACAGACACTTAAGAGCCGCTTTATAACAAGGGCTCTAAAAAGCTGTCAAGGAAGCCACCCAGGCTTGATCCGAACTTAATGCGTGCTGATTCTTTCCTTGGAATCGGAATCGCGCTTCTCATCCTTTGCGACGATCTCCGGAGCCACATCTGGCAAGGGCTCCGGCGCGTATTGCAGCGCAATTTGCAGGACCTCGTCAATCCATTTAACCGGTTTAATCTGAAGATCCTGCTTGATATTGTCAGGAATTTCCTTCAGATCGCGCACATTCTCTTCAGGAATGATGACGGTCTTGATCCCACCCCGATGTGCCGCCAGCAATTTTTCCTTCAAACCGCCAATGGCCAGTACCTGACCACGCAAGGTAATTTCACCGGTCATGGCCACGTCGGCACGCACAGGAATGCCAGTCAAGGCTGACACCAAGGCCGTACACATTCCTACACCAGCGCTAGGGCCGTCTTTCGGCGTCGCCCCTTCCGGCATATGGATATGGGTGTCGCGCTTCTCATGGAAGTCCAGGGGGATGCCCAGGCTCTTGGCGCGACTGCGAACCACGGTCAGCGCGGCAGTAATCGACTCGACCATCACATCGCCCAGGGAACCGGTCTTGATCAACTGGCCCTTGCCCGGTACCACGGCGGCTTCGATGGTCAACAGCTCGCCACCGACCTGGGTCCAGGCCAGGCCCGTGACCTGACCGATCTGATCCTGTTGCTCGGCCAGGCCGTAGCGGAATTTACGCACGCCGAGAAAATGCTCCAGCAGGTCGGAGGTGACCTTGACCGAGAAGCGTTTTTCCATGGCATGCTCTTTCACCGCCTTGCGGCAGACCTTGGCAATTTGCCGCTCCAGCCCACGCACACCGGCTTCGCGGGTGTAGTAGCGGATGATGTCGCGAATCGCCTCGACCTCGAACTCCAGCTCGCCTTTCTTCAGGCCATTGGCCTGGATCTGCTTGGGCGACAGGTACTTGGTGGCGATGTTGATCTTCTCGTCCTCGGTGTAACCCGGCAGGCGGATCACTTCCATCCGGTCCAGCAGCGCCGGCGGGATGTTCATCGAGTTGGAGGTACACAGGAACATGACATCGGACAGGTCGTAGTCAACTTCCAGGTAGTGGTCGTTGAAATTGTGGTTCTGTTCCGGGTCCAGCACCTCGAGCAAGGCCGAAGCCGGATCGCCCCGCATGTCGCTGCCCATCTTGTCGATTTCATCGAGCAGGAACAGCGGGTTGCGTACGCCGACCTTTGTCATTTTTTGTATCAATCTTCCTGGCATCGAACCGATGTAAGTCCGCCGATGTCCACGAATTTCAGCTTCGTCACGCACGCCGCCGAGGGCCATACGTACGAATTTTCGGTTAGTCGCGTGAGCAATCGACTCAGCCAGGGAAGTTTTACCTACCCCAGGAGGTCCGACCAGGCACAGTACCGGACCGCGGATCTTCTTCACGCGCTTCTGTACGGCGAGGTACTCGAGGATCCGTTCCTTGACTTCGTCCAGACCATAATGGTCCGCGTCGAGAATGTCTTCAGCCCGCGCCAGGTCAAGGCGGACCTTGCTCTGGGCCTTCCACGGCACCTGCACCAACCAGTCGAGGTAGGAACGCACCACGGTCGCTTCAGCGGACATCGGCGACATCTGCTTGAGCTTGTTCAACTCGGCCAGGGCCTTGGTCATGGCGTCTTTCGGCAGACCGGCGGCGTCGATGCGCTTTTTCAGCTCTTCGACTTCGTTATGGCCTTCGTCGCTGTCGCCCAGTTCCTTCTGAATGGCTTTCATTTGCTCATTCAGGTAGTACTCGCGCTGACTGCGCTCCATCTGCTTCTTGACGCGACCACGGATGCGTTTTTCGACCTGCAGCAGGTCGATTTCGGCGTCGAGCAGCGCCAGCACGTGTTCGACACGGGCCGACAGATCGACGATTTCAAGAATTTCCTGTTTCTGTTCGATCTTCAGGGCCATGTGCGCGGCCATGGTGTCGACCAGGCGGCTCGGCTCGTCGATGCTGTTCAAGGACGACAGCACTTCAGCCGGGACTTTCTTGCCCAACTGCACGTATTGCTCGAATTGCGCCAGCAGGCTGCGGACAAAAACTTCGGACTCACGGTCCGGGGCATCGACCTCTTCGATCAGCGCCACTTCGGCGCGGCAGTAGCCGTCGACCTCGCTGAAACGCTCCACGGTGCCGCGCTGCTCACCTTCGACCAGCACCTTGACGGTGCCGTCAGGCAATTTCAGCAATTGCAATACGGTAGCGACTGTACCTACGCGATACAGCGCATCTTCGCCCGGGTCATCATCGGCAGGATTACGTTGGGCCAACAGCAGGATCTGCTTGTCGCCCGTCATCGCTGCCTCGAGGGCTTCGATAGATTTCTCGCGCCCCACGAACAGCGGGATAACCATGTGCGGATACACCACGACATCGCGCAATGGCAGGAGAGGCAATTCGATGGTTGTCTTCATGATTTCGCCTCTACGGCGGCCGTACGGCCGGAAACAGATGGATAAGCTTGAAACCAAGATGGGGGCTTGTTCGGAAAAAAACAAGCGCCAAAAGAAAAGGGGCCCGAAGGCCCCTTGTCAGGTCACAGTCTGCAGCACTCAGGCGTCAGGCGCGGCCTTTGCTTGCGGCTCGCTGTTCTCGTAGATGTACAGCGGCTGGGATTTACCCTCGATCACGCTTTCATCAATCACCACTTTGCTCACCTCGGACTGCGAGGGGATTTCATACATGGTGTCGAGCAGGATGCCTTCGAGGATCGAACGAAGGCCGCGAGCACCGGTTTTACGCTCCAGGGCACGCTTGGCGACGGATTTCAGTGCATCGGCACGGAATTCCAGGTCAACCCCTTCCATTTCGAACAGCTTGGCGTACTGCTTGGTCAAGGCGTTCTTCGGCTCGGTGAGGATCTGCATCAACGCAGCCTCATCCAGCTCGTCGAGCGTGGCCAGGACCGGCAGGCGACCGACGAATTCCGGGATCAGACCGAACTTGACCAGATCGTCAGGTTCGACTTCACGCAGGGACTCGCCCACCTTCTTGCCTTCTTCCTTGCTACGCACTTCGGCGCTGAAACCGATGCCACCACGGGTGGAACGGCTCTGAATAACCTTTTCCAGCCCGGAGAATGCACCACCACAGATAAACAGGATGTTGCGGGTGTCTACCTGCAGGAATTCCTGCTGCGGGTGCTTGCGACCGCCTTGGGGCGGAACGGAAGCCACCGTGCCTTCGATCAACTTCAGCAAAGCCTGTTGCACGCCTTCACCGGAAACGTCCCGGGTAATCGACGGGTTATCGGACTTGCGGGAAATCTTGTCGATTTCGTCGATGTAGACAATGCCCATCTGGGCCTTTTCCACATCGTAGTCGCATTTCTGCAACAGTTTCTGAATGATGTTTTCCACGTCCTCGCCCACATAACCCGCCTCGGTGAGGGTGGTTGCATCGGCGATGGTGAACGGTACATTCAGCAGGCGGGCCAGGGTTTCAGCCAGCAAGGTCTTGCCCGAACCGGTCGGACCGATCAGCAGGATGTTGCTTTTGCCGAGCTCGACGTCGTCACTTTTCTTGTCACGCTGGTTCAGACGCTTGTAGTGGTTGTAGACCGCTACCGCCAGAACCTTTTTCGCACGCTCCTGACCAATCACGTACTGATCAAGGATGCCGCTGATTTCTTTAGGCGAAGGCAATTTATGCGCGCTGCTCTCGGCCTGTGCTTCCTGCACCTCCTCACGGATGATGTCGTTGCACAGGTCGACGCACTCGTCGCAGATAAAGACCGAGGGGCCGGCAATCAATTTGCGTACTTCATGCTGGCTTTTGCCACAGAAGGAGCAATAAAGCAGCTTGCCGTTGTCCTCGCCGTTGCGGGTGTCAGTCATTCGTTCGATCCAATCCGATAGGCTTGCAACACAAGATGAAGGCTATTGCGGGCTTTTTCAAGCCCGCTGGTGATCGGAACTGCCGACCAACCCTATTTTGAGCTGCTTGATATTAAGCGGGACGCTTCTCGATCACTTCGTCGATCAACCCGTATTCACGTGCGACTTCGGCGCTCATGAAATTATCACGGTTGGTATCGCGCTCGATTTCTTCGAGAGTGCGCCCGCTGTGCTTGGCCATCAGCGTGTTGAGACGCTCGCGAATGAAGAGGATTTCCTTGGCATGGATTTCGATATCCGATGCCTGGCCCTGGAAACCGCCCAGTGGCTGGTGAATCATCACACGCGAGTTCGGCAGGCAGAAACGCTTGCCGTGGGCACCGGCCGTCAACAGGAACGCGCCCATGCTGCACGCCTGACCGATACAGGTGGTCGACACGTTTGGCTTGATGAACTGCATGGTGTCGTAGATCGACATGCCCGCCGTCACCGAACCGCCCGGGGAGTTGATATAGAGATGGATGTCCTTGTCCGGGTTTTCCGCTTCAAGGAACAGCAGCTGCGCACAGATCAGGTTGGCCATGTAGTCCTCTACCGGGCCCACCAGAAAAATCACTCGCTCCTTGAGCAGGCGCGAGTAGATGTCATAGGCGCGTTCGCCACGAGCGGACTGCTCGACAACCATCGGGACCAGGCCGCCTGCGGCCTGGATATCAGAGTTCTGCTGAATATAAGAATTACGGAACATGCTCTGCAGTCACTCCCAAATAGTCATGTCTTGAATACGCATAAGCCAGCGCGAGGCTGGCTTATGGTGTGTATTTTCCAACGAGTCAGAAAATCAGTCGGCTTGTGGTGCTTCCACCGGCTTGACTGCTTCTTCGTAGGAGACCGATTTATCGGTCACATTCGCCTTCTGCAGAACAGTATCCACAACTTGTTCTTCCAGCACAACCGAACGAACTTCGTTCAGCTGCTGGTCGTTCTTGTAGTACCACGACACAACCTGCTCTGGCTCCTGGTAGGCCGAGGCCATTTCCTGGATCAGCTCACGCACGCGGGTTTCGTCAGGCTTGAGCTCGAACTGCTTGACCACTTCAGCCACGATCAGGCCCAGCACGACACGGCGCTTGGCTTGTTCTTCGAACAGCTCGGCCGGCAGTTGGTCAGGCTTGATGTTGCCGCCGAACTGTTGAACAGCCTGCACACGCAGACGATCAACTTCGTTGGACAGCAGGGCCTTAGGCACTTCGATCGGGTTGGCGGCCAGCAGACCGTCCATGACCTGGTTCTTGACCTTGGATTTGATCGCCTGACGCAGCTCACGCTCCATGTTCTTGCGAACTTCGGTGCGGAAGCCGTCAATGCCGCTTTCCTTGATACCGAACTGGGCGAAGAAAGTTTCGTTCAGCTCAGGCAGGGTCGGTGCGGACACGGTGTTGACGGTCACGGTGAACTCGGCGGCTTTGTCCGCCAGGTCCAGGTTCTGGTAGTCAGCAGGGAAAGTCAGGTTCAGAACGCGTTCTTCACCGGCTTTAGCGCCTACCAGGCCATCTTCGAAGCCCGGGATCATGCGGTTGGAGCCCAGCACCAGCTGGGTGCCCTTGGCGGAACCACCGGCGAAGACTTCACCGTCGACCTTGCCAACGAAATCGATGTTCAGCTGGTCTTCGTTCTGGGCAGCGCGATCGGCCACTTCGAAACGGGTGTTCTGCTTGCGCAGGATTTCCAGCATGTTGTCCAGGTCGGCGTCCGCTACGTCAGCGCTCAGGCGCTCGACAGCAATGGATTCGAAACCGGCAACGGTGAACTCAGGGAACACTTCGAAAGTAGCGACGTATTCCAGGTCCTTGCCCTTCTCCAGCACTTTCGGCTCGACGGAAGGCTGGCCAGCCGGGTTCAGCTTCTGCTCAACCACGGCTTCATAGAAGGAAGACTGGATCACATCGCCCACAGCTTCCTGACGGGCATCCGCCTCGTAACGCTGGCGAATCACGCTCATTGGCACCTTGCCAGGACGGAAGCCTGCAATCTTGGCCTTTTGGGCAGTCTGCTGCAGACGCTTGTTGACCTGGGTCTCGATGCGCTCAGCTGGCACGGTGATGCTCATGCGGCGCTCAAGAGCCGATGTATTTTCAACAGAAACTTGCATGGATATTCCTCGTTGCACAGACGTTAGCTGGCCGTTTCCGACCCCAGAATCAAGGGCATGCATTCTAGTGGGTCAAACTCAAGAAGTCACCCTACTGAAAACGGGTAAAAAAACAGCAGGCCATTAATAAAGGCGGATGCACAATTGCACCTCGCCTCCGTAGCAAATACAGCCAATCACGCCAGAGCTCTGCGCCGCCCCTTCTATCTATAGAAGAGACGACCTATCAGCGCCCCGACAACCGATCTCATGAACAGAAGCGGCGGGCACCACAGCATCATCGAGCAACACAAATACGACGAAACGACCCGCCCTGCTGCCCCGGGACAGGCGACCGCGCTGAAAACTCAAACCCTTTGAACGAAAACGGCACAGCCCTTTTCAGGCGCTGCGCCGTTAACTGCTATTCAATAGCGGCACTCATCCGATACCTGCCGAATCAGTTCCAAGCCTTCAAAACCGGCCCGAATTCTAACGCCAAGACATTGAGAATGCTTGTTTTTTCTTGGCGCTCGGGGCATCCGGCGCCCCTGCTCGCCACCGACAGAGCCAGGCCACGGGAGTTTTGCGCTTTAAACGCAAAAAAAAGCGCCAGACGATGAGTCTGGCGCTTTTCGAAATATGGGGTGGACGATGGGGATCGAACCCACGACAACAGGAGTCACAATCCTGTGCTCTACCAACTGAGCTACGCCCACCATATTGCATGTTCAAAAAAATCGACCAAAACCGATCTTTTTGTTCAGCCCCACCAACACCCTGCGGCCCTGATGAAACTTATTTGGTGCGGATGAAGAGACTCGAACTCTTACGCCTCGCGGCGCTGGAACCTAAATCCAGTGTGTCTACCAATTCCACCACATCCGCGCATGAAGCTTTTAAAGCAAAAGCGCCAGACGACTAATCTGGCGCTTTTCGAAATATGGGGTGGACGATGGGGATCGAACCCACGACAACAGGAGTCACAATCCTGTGCTCTACCAACTGAGCTACGCCCACCATATTGCGTTACTTGTGCCAAAGCTGCCTAATGGCGCACCCGGCAGGACTCGAACCTGCGACCATCCGCTTAGAAGGCGGATGCTCTATCCAGCTGAGCTACGGGCGCCTTATTAATCTGTACTCGGTGACGACTACAAACCAAGTGCTTCAATCTTGCTGAGCCAGACATCAACTCTGCTCGACCTTCTCAACCAGTGCTAGGCTATGCCCGACAAGCGCGACGAATGTTATAGACGAGCCGAAAGGTCGTCAACTCTTTTCTAAAAAAAATTCAGAAATATAAAGGGCTTAGGGGAATATACAGACCAAGCGCCTTTGCCCTCGCGCCATGACATGCGAGAATACGCACTCTTTTTCAACCCCTCTCGATGGTTAATCACGCGTCATGACTGCACAACTAATCGACGGCAAAGCGATCGCCGCCCGTCTGCGCCAGCAGATCGCCCAACGTGTCGCCGAGCGTCGCCAGCAGGGCCTGCGTACGCCAGGCCTCGCGGTGATTCTGGTCGGCAGCGATCCTGCCTCTCAGGTTTATGTTTCGCACAAGCGTAAAGACTGCGAAGAGGTCGGCTTTATTTCACAAGCCTATGACTTGCCCAGCGACACCACTCAACAGGCGCTCACCGAGCTGATCGACCGTCTTAATGACGATCCGCAGATCGACGGCGTGCTGCTGCAACTGCCGCTGCCCGAACACCTGGATGCCTCCCTGTTGCTGGAACGCATCCGCCCGGACAAGGACGTCGACGGTTTCCATCCTTATAACGTCGGTCGCCTGGCCCAGCGCATTCCGTTGCTGCGCCCGTGCACCCCGAAAGGCATCATGACCCTGCTGGAAAGCACCGGGGCTGACCTTTACGGGATGGATGCGGTGATTGTCGGCGCCTCCAATATCGTCGGCCGCCCCATGGCCATGGAGTTGCTGCTGGCCGGTTGCACCGTGACCGTCACCCACCGCTTCACCCGCGACCTGGCCGGCCATGTCGGCCGCGCCGACCTGGTGGTGGTGGCCGCCGGCAAGCCGGGCCTGGTCAAGGGCGAGTGGGTCAAGGAAGGCGCCATCGTCATCGACGTCGGTATCAACCGCCAGGAAGACGGCAAGCTGGTGGGCGACGTGGTATACGAAACTGCCCTGCCCCGCGCCGGCTGGATCACTCCGGTACCGGGTGGCGTCGGCCCGATGACCCGCGCCTGCCTGCTGGAAAACACCTTGTATGCCGCCGAAACGCTGCATGCCTGAAGCCAGCAAGCCCCTTGAGGCACTACAACGCTGAAAAGCCTCCAACAAAAAACCGCCAATTGGCGGTTTTTTGTTTTCACAGGAGCCCGGCTCAGTCAGCCAGGCGCCAGGTGGTTGCGCCCTTGCCGTCTTCCAACACCACGCCCATGGCGGTGATCTGGTCGCGGA
This sequence comes from Pseudomonas gingeri, assembly GCF_013386165.1. GTDB lineage: Bacteria > Pseudomonadota > Gammaproteobacteria > Pseudomonadales > Pseudomonadaceae > Aquipseudomonas > Aquipseudomonas gingeri_C. Next base: position 364,357 of record NZ_JACAOS010000015.1, read on the forward strand.
TACGGTCGGATTCCGCCCAGTCCTTGTTGGCCCGCGCCGCCAGACGTGCCTGAATCAGCGCTTCGACTTCAGCCGCATCGACCCGCCCTTCAGCGCCCGCCTGCAGGAAGTCATCGGCCTCCAACTGCAAGACACCGAGGACACTGGCCAGCTCTTTCAGTCGCGCCGCCAGACCGGCCGCCGATGCGGGATCACTCTCGCGCAGGCGATTGATCTCGCGCACCATCTCGAACAGCACCGCACAGGCTTCCGGCGTACCGAAGTCGTCGTTCATCACCTGGGTGAAACGCTCGACAAAGGCCTCACCACCGGCCGCCGGCACCTTCGGCAGGCCTTTCAACGCATGGTAGAAACGCTCCAGGGCGCCCTTGGCATCCTTGAGGTTGTCTTCCGAATAGTTGATGGCGCTGCGGTAATGGCTCGACACCAGCAGATAACGCACGACTTCCGGGTGATACTTGTCCAGCACATCGCGAATGGTGAAGAAGTTGTTCAAGGACTTGGACATCTTCTCGCCATTGATGCGAATCATGCCGCAGTGCATCCAGGCATTGGCGTAGGTCTGGCCGGTAGCCGCCTCGCTCTGGGCGATTTCGTTTTCATGGTGCGGGAACTCGAGGTCACTGCCGCCGCCATGAATATCGAAGGTATCACCCAGGCAGCAGGTGGACATCACCGAGCATTCGATGTGCCAGCCCGGACGCCCGGCGCCCCACGGCGAAGCCCAGCTCGGCTCACCCGGCTTGGCGGCTTTCCACAGTACGAAGTCCAGCGGGTCCTGCTTCGACTCGTCAACCTCGATCCGCGCACCGATGCGCAGGTCTTCGATCTTCTTGCGCGACAGCTTGCCGTAGCCCTGGAACTTGCCGACGCGGTAGTACACGTCGCCATTGCCCGGTGCATAGGCGTAGCCCTTGTCGATCAGGGTCTGGATCATGGCGTGCATGCCCGGAATGTGATCGGTGGCCCGCGGCTCCATGTTCGGCTTGAGGATATTCAGGCGCGCCTCATCCTCGTGCATCGCAGCGATCATGCGCTCGGTCAGCGCTTCGAACGATTCACCGTTCTCGTTGGCCCGATTGATGATCTTGTCGTCGATGTCGGTGATGTTGCGCACGTACGTCAGGTCGTAGCCGCTGAACCGCAACCAGCGGGTCACCAGGTCAAAGGCCACCATGCTGCGGCCATGGCCCAGGTGGCAGTAGTCATACACGGTCATCCCGCAGACATACATGCGCACCTTGTTGCCATCCAGGGGCTTGAAGACTTCTTTGCTCTTGCTGAGCGTGTTGTAGATCGTTAGCACAACGCTTTCCTTAAAGAATCACTGGCCCCACGAATCACGCAAGGTCACGGTACGGTTGAATACCGGAGCACCGGGCTTCGAGTCCTTGATATCCGCGCAGAAGTAACCTTCGCGCTCGAACTGGAAACGGTCTTCCGGCTGTGCATTGCCCAGCGAGGGTTCAGCACGACAACCAGTGAGAACTTGCAGCGAGTCAGGGTTGATGTTGTCCAGGAAACTGGCGCTGTCTTCGGCCTTCTCGGGGTTGGCCGAACGGAACAGGCGATCGTACAGGCGCACTTCGCACTCGACGCTGGCCGCTGCCGGCACCCAGTGGATCACGCCCTTGACCTTGCGGCCTTCGGGGTTCTTGCCCAGGGTCTCCGGGTCGTAGGAGCAACGCAGCTCGACGATGTTGCCGTCGGCATCCTTGATCGCTTCGTCGGCACGAATCACGTAGCTGCCGCGCAGACGCACTTCACCGGTCGGCTCCAGGCGCTTGTAGCCCTTGGGCGGCTCTTCCATGAAGTCGTCGCGATCAATGTAGATCTCACGGGCGAACGGCAGTGCGCGCACGCCCATGTCTTCTTTCGGGTGGCGCGGCAGTTCGAGGTTCTCGACCTGGCCTTCCGGATAGTTGGTGATCACGACTTTCAACGGACGCAGCACGCACATGGCCCGCGGGGCGCTGTGGTCGAGGTCGTCGCGGATGCTGAATTCCAGCATGCCGAAGTCCACCACACCGTCGGAACGGTTGGTGCCGACCATTTCACAGAAGTTGCGAATGGATTTCGGCGTGTAGCCGCGACGACGGAAGCCCGACAGCGTCGACATGCGCGGGTCATCCCAGCCATTGACGTGCTTCTCGTCCACCAACTGCTTGAGCTTGCGCTTGCTGGTGATGGTGTAGTTCAGGTTCAGACGGCTGAACTCGTACTGACGCGGTTTGCACGGCACCGACAGGTTGTCGAGGAACCACTCGTACAGAGGACGGTGGCTTTCGAACTCCAGGGTGCAGATCGAGTGGGTGATGCCTTCGATGGCATCCGACTGACCGTGGGTGAAGTCGTAGATCGGGTAGATGCACCACTTGTCACCGGTCTGGTGGTGGTGAGCGTGACGAATACGATAGAGGATCGGGTCGCGCAGATTGATGTTCGGCGAAGCCATGTCGATCTTGGCCCGCAGTACGCGCTCGCCGTCCTTGAATTCACCGGCCTTCATGCGGGCGAACCAGTCCAGGTTCTCTTCCACCGAACGCTCGCGGAACGGGCTGTTCTTGCCCGGTTCAGTCAGGGTGCCACGGTATTCCTTGGCCTGCTCGGGGGTCAGGTCGTCGACGTAGGCCTTGCCGGCCTTGATCAGCTCCACCGCCCAGTCGTGCAATTGGTCGAAATACTGCGAGGCATAACGCACTTCGCCGGACCATTCGAAGCCCAGCCACTTGACGTCGTTTTCGATGGCGTCGATGTATTCCTGGTCTTCCTTGGCCGGGTTGGTGTCGTCGAAACGCAGGTGCGTGACGCCACCGAACTCCTGGGCCAGGCCGAAGTTCACGCAGATCGATTTGGCGTGACCGATGTGCAGGTAACCGTTGGGCTCAGGCGGGAAGCGCGTGACGATCTGGGTGTGCTTGCCCGAGTCCAGGTCGGCCTGAATGATCGGGCGCAGGAAGTTGACCGGGACAGCCGGTCCGGTCTTGGCGTTCGAGGTAGGGTCGACAGTGGGCTTGCTCATAGGATCCTTGGGCTTGCGGGTGCGCGGCCGGGTGCGGCCAGATCAATCAAAACGAGTATCATAGCCGATGCGATCAATCAGCTGACAGAGGCGCGCCCAATAACGGTGGCTATTAATAGCCCCCGGATGAAAAAACCGCCTCGAAATTCCCGCGCCTCACGCTAAACTGCGCAACCTGGTGGATTGATGCCAGATCGGTTCGGGCCCGCGGGTGCTACTCGCAGCGCTCCGAAGCCCACGAATTCCTTCAAAGAGTAGCCAAGATGACCCAAGTCAAACTGACCACCAACCACGGCGAAATCGTCCTGGAACTGAACGCCGAGAAAGCCCCGCTCACCGTGGCCAACTTCATTGAGTACGTCAACGCCGGCCACTACGAAAACACCGTTTTCCACCGTGTGATCGGTAACTTCATGATCCAGGGCGGTGGTTTCGAGCCTGGCATGAAAGAAAAGAAAGACAAGCGCCCAAGCATCCAGAACGAAGCCGACAACGGCCTGCCGAACGAGAAATACAGCGTCGCCATGGCCCGTACCATGGAGCCGCATTCGGCCTCCGCGCAATTCTTCATCAACGTGACCGACAACAGCTTCCTGAACCACAGCGCCAAGACCGTCCAGGGTTGGGGCTACGCGGTATTCGCCAAAGTGGTTTCCGGCACTGAAGTGGTCGACAAGATCAAAGGCGTGGCCACCACCATGAAAGGCGGCCACCAGGACGTACCGGCAGAAGACGTGATCATCGAGAAAGCCGAGATCGTTGAGTGATACTGCTGATTTCAGATTTGCATCTGGAAGAGGAGCGCCCGGACATCACCCGGGCGTTTCTGGATTTCCTCGCCGGGCGCGCCCGTTCGGCACAAGCGCTGTACATCCTGGGCGATTTTTTCGAAGTCTGGATCGGCGACGATGCCATGACCCCCTTTCAACGCTCGATCTGCGCCGCGTTGCGCGCATTGAGCGACAGTGGCACGCAGATCTTCCTGATGCACGGCAATCGCGACTTCCTGCTGGGCAAAGCCTTCTGCAAAGCGGCCGGGGCTACTCTGCTCAAGGACCCGAGCGTGGTGCGGATCAATGACGAGCCCGTGCTGTTGATGCACGGCGACAGCCTGTGCACACGGGACGAGGCCTATATGCGCCTGCGTCGTTATCTGCGCAACCCCATCACCCTGTTTATCCTCCGGCACCTGCCGCTGCGCACCCGCCACAAGCTGGCGCGCAAACTGCGCAGTGAGAGCCGCGCGCAGACGCGCATGAAAGCCAATGACATCGTTGACGTGACGCCCCGGGAAGTCGAGCAGGTCATGCAGCAGCATGGCGTGCAGACCCTGATCCATGGCCACACCCATCGACCGGCCATTCACAAGTTGCAGCTCGGCGAGCAAGCGGCGAAACGGATTGTGCTGGGCGACTGGGACCGCCAGGGCTGGGCCTTGCAGGTGGATGAACAGGGTTTCCAACTGGCGGCGTTTGATTTTACCCCGTCGCCAGCCCTGCCCCAGGCCTGATACCAACCCCACCCGGACAGGTGGGGGTTGATCAATGTCCGGCAGCCGCCGGTCCGGCCTTCGCCGCGAACGGTGGCTTGGCCAGCCACACCAGCAACATCAAGCCCATGAAGCCCCAACCCAGCAGCGTGAAGTAATCCACGGTCGAGAGCATGTACGCCTGGCTGGTGAGCACCTGATCCAGCTGGGCATAAGCCCGGCTGCCCGCGCCACCCAGCGTGCTCAGGGTATCGCGCGTCGCCGGGTCGAAGGTGGTGATGCTTTCACTCAGGTAAGCATGGTGCTGGTCCGCCCGGCGAATCCAGATCCAGGTGGTCAGCGAAGCGGCGAAACTGCCCCCCAGCGTACGCAGGAAAGTCGCCAGGCCGGCACCGTCGGCGATCTGGCTGGGCGGCAGGTCCGACATCAGGATGCTCAAGGTCGGCATGAAGAACAGTGCCACACCGATACCCATGAACAGCTGCACCATGGCGATATGCTGGAAGTCCACTTCATTGGTGAAACCGGCGCGCATAAAGCAACTCAGACCGATCGCAAGGAACGCCAACCCGGCGAGCAACCTCAGGTCGACCTTGTTGGCGTATTTACCGACAAACGGCGACATCAGCACCGGCAGGATCCCGATGGGCGCTACCGCGAGGCCGGCCCAGGTCGCGGTGTAGCCCATCTGGGTCTGCAACCATTGCGGCAGGATCAGGTTGATGCCGAAGAACCCGGCATAACCGAGGACCAGCACAATGGTCCCGATCCTGAAGTTGCGGTAGGCGAACAGGCGCAGATTGACCACCGGGTGTTTGTCTGTCATCTCCCAGATCACGAACACCGAGAGGGCAATCGCCGAGATCACCGCGCCGATCACAATGAAGTTCGACTCGAACCAGTCCAGGTCATTGCCTTTGTCGAGAATCACCTGCAAGGCGCCCACGCCAATGATCAAGGTCAGCAAACCGACGTAGTCCATCGGCTGGCGACTGATCACCACCGGCCGGGCCTTGAGTTGCTGGCGGACCACCATGGCGGCGAACACACCGATGGGCACGTTGATAAAGAAGATCCACGGCCAACTGTAACTGTCGGTAATCCAGCCGCCGAGAATCGGCCCGGCAATGGGCGCGACCACCGTGACCATCGCCAGCAGTGCCAGGGCCATACCGCGCTTGGCCGGCGGATAGACCGCGATCAGCAAGGTCTGGGTCATGGGATACAGCGGCCCGGCCACCATCCCTTGCAGCACGCGAAAGCCTACCAACTCAGGCATCGACGTGGAGATACCGCAGAGGAACGACGCCAGCACGAACAGGATCGTCGCCCAGATAAACAGCTTCACCTCACCGAAACGCCGGCTCAGCCAGCCGGTCAGCGGCAAGGCGATGGCGTTGCTCACGGCAAAGGAGGTAATGACCCAGGTGCCCTGCTCCGAACTCACCCCCAGGTTGCCGGAAATGGTCGGCAAGGCCACGTTGGCAATGGTGGTGTCGAGCACCTGCATGAAGGTCGCCAGCGACAGGCCGATGGTGCTGAGCAACAGGCTGGGCGGGGTGAAAGATGCGTTCGAGCTCATCGCGAATCCTTGAAAACGAGGCAGGTGCCGCGACGCTGGGGTCGCGGCTGGATTGGCGACTCAGCGTTGCGCGGTTTTCGCCGCGGTGGCGCTGTTTTCATGAATCAGACGGGTAATCTCGGCATCGGCGTCGGCCAGTTGCTGACCGTACACATCGGTGCTGAACGAAGCTTTCTGTGGCGGCTGTTGGGCCAGCACCGGACCGCTCTGGTCATGCAGATTGACCTCGACCTGGGTCGACAGGCCGACCCGCAGCGGATGCTTGGCCAACTCTTCGGCATTGACGTGAATTCGCACCGGCACCCGCTGGACAATCTTGATCCAGTTGCCGGTGGCGTTCTGCGCCGGCAGCAAGGCAAAGGCACTGCCGGTACCGGCGCCGAGGCTGTCGATGGTGCCACTGTATTTCACCGCGCTGCCGTACAGGTCGGCCTCGATGTCCACGGGCTGGCCGATACGCATATCACGCAGCTGGGTTTCCTTGAAGTTGGCGTCGATCCACAGTTGATCCAGGGGAATCACCGCCATCAGTGCGGTACCCGGCTGAACCCGCTGGCCCAGTTGCACGGTGCGCTTGGCAACGTAGCCCGTGACCGGCGCGATCAGGGTGGTCCGCGCATTGGCCAGATAAGCCTGGCGCAGTTGCGCGGCCGCGGCTTTGACATCCGGGTGATTGGACACCACGGTGTCGTCCACCAGGGCGCTGCTGCTGTTGAGTTGATGCTGGACGTTGCTCATCGCGCTCTCGGCGGAGGTCAGGTCGTCACGGGCATGGGACAGTTCTTCCTGGGAAATCGCGCCACCGGCCGCCAGGTTCTTGCGGCGGGTAAGGTTTTCCTGGGCCTTCTGTACCGCCGCCTTCTGTTCGGCGACCTGGGCGCGCATGCCGTCGACATTGCTGTACAGGCCACGGACCTGGCGCACGGCCTTGGCCAGGTTGGCCTCGGCGCTTTGCAGACCGATCTTGGCGTCGCTCGGGTCGAAGTTCACCAGCACCTGGCCGGCGTGCACCAGGTCACCATCGTCGGCACCGATGCTGACCACGGTGCCGGTTGCCAGCGGCGTGACTTCCACCACGTTGCCGTTGACATAGGCGTCGTCAGTGCTTTCGCTCCAACGCCCGTAGACTTCGTGCCAACCCCAGACACCCAGGCCGCCGAGAATCACCAGCAGGGTGAGGCCGGTCAGCATGACTTTGCGCTTGCGCGAATTGCCAGCATCCTGGGTTGTTGCAGTCGTGTTCGTTTCAGTGGCCATGGCAGGTACCTTGAATTAATAAGTCTGAGCCGAAGGGCTGGGGCTGTTCGCGGCGATGTTGTCAGCCTGGAAACCACCGCCCAGGGCCTGCATCAGCTGGATGGAGAAATCGATCTGCTGGGCATTCAGGTCCGCCAACTGGCGCTGGGCCTGCAACAGGGTCTGCTCGATGGTGAGCACGTCCAGGTAGTTGCCGATGCCGGCGCCGTAGCGCTGAAGCACGGTGTTGTAGGAATCCTGGGCGATATCCGCGGCATGTTGCTGGGCCACGATCTGCTGGCCGAGGGCATGCAACTGCTGGAGGGTGTCACTGACATCGCCCAGGGCCTGGACCAGGCTCTTGTTGTACTGCGCCACCGCCAGGTCGTAATCGGCGTCCTTGGCGTCGAGGCCGGCGCGCAAGCGGCCGCCGTCGAAGATCGGCAGCGAGACGGTCGGGGCAATGCTGAAGAAGCGACTGGCGGAGCCGAACATCGCGTCGCCCAGCAGCGACTCACCGCCGGCGGCGGCACTCAGGTTGAGGTTGGGGTAGAAGCGCGTCTTGCCAGCAGCAATGTCCTTGCTCGCGGCCTCGACACGCCAGCGCGCAGCCACCAGGTCTGGACGCCGTCCCAGCAGTTCCGCCGGCAGTACCGAGGGCAAGGCCACGGCGCTCGGCTGGAGAATCTTCGGCCGGGCGATTTCATTGCCGCGATCCGGCCCCTTGCCCAGCAACACGGCCAGGGCGACCTTGGCGCTTTGCAGTTTTTTCCCGGCGTCGATCACCTGCTCTTCGGCACTGGCGTCCAGGCTTTCGGTCTGCTGGTACTGATAGTGACTGTCGATCCCGGAACTCAGCCGTCGCTTGCCCAGGTCCAGCAATTTTTGCGTCCGCTGCCGGTCATCGTTGGCCAGGTCATAGACGATGTGCGCCTGCCCCAGGTCGCTGTAGGCCCGCGCCACATCAGCGGCCAGGGTCAACTGTGCGGCCTGGCGGTCGACTTCGGCGGCACGTGCCTGGCCCAGCGCGGCTTCCCAGGCATCACGTTGGCCGCCCCAGAGATCGAAGCTGTAGTTGAAGGTGGCACCCACCTTGCGAGAAGTCTCGAGAAGCCCGCCGCGACCGGTGGGGTCCTGGTCCCGCGGCAGGCGCGCCCGGGTAACACCCGCGCTGGCATCGAGGGTCGGCAAACGCGCCGCGTCGGCGGCAGAGGCCGCTGCGCTGGCCTGGTGCGCGCGCGCGCTGGCGACCTGCATATCAGGACTGTCGCGCAGGGCTTCGCGGATCAGGCTATCGAGTTGCGGATCGCCAAGGCTTTTCCACCAGTCGTTTTTCGGCCAGGCCGCCGGCGACAGGGTTACGCCCTTGAGGGATTGTGCGGCCTTGAGGTTTTTCGCATCGAGACTGACACCTTCGGTGTGCAGGCCGCTGTAGCTGGCGCAACCGGCCAGGACCATCGACAGGAACACCAGGCTGAAGCCGGTACGCAGGGTTTTACTGCTCATTTTTTTCACCCACCCGCAGCACGGTGATCGAGTCCCCGGCCGCCAGCAAAATTTTCTTCAGAATGTCTTCCAGGGTCCGCAGCTCTTGCGGGCTGACAGCCCCCGCCAGCTCGTTCATCGCATCGGCACCGATTTCCGGCAAACGATCAGCGAGAACCTGCCCCTGCGCCGTAAGCACCAGTTGCACCTGACGCCGATCACCCTCCGAACGCCGACGGGCGAGCAGGTCTTTCTGCTCCAGGCGATCGAGCATGCGGGTCATGGAACCGCTGTCCAGGGACAGATGGCGGCACAGCTCGGCCGGGGTATCGACGCCGTACTGGGCCATGATGATCAGCACCTTGAACTGCGCGGCCGTGATGCCGTACGGCACCATATGGGTGTCGATGATCCGGTCCTTGAGCAACGCGGCACGACCCAGAAGCAAGCCGAGATGGCAGTTGTGAAAGTCGTCCGGGGTGAAATGCTTCATAAGGCCACCAAAAGCTGCTTAGGCAGGGAGTTGGTGCGATCTTACTGCTTAGGCAGCTAATGTCAAAGCATTAGTTAGCAAGCTTTTTATTTAGCCGATAAAAGGCAGCAGGTCTAATAGATAACTCTAGACACACCTTTGAATTCGATGTCTGATAGCAAGACGGCTAGGCTTCCCTGACATACCTGACAAGGAGTCACAGGTGAAAAGCAGGGATTTGATCGCCGAACTGGAGGCCGCCGGGTGGATGCTGCAACGAATCAGGGGCAGTCATCATGTGTTTGTCCACCCCATCAGCCCCCACTCGATCCCCGTGCCGCATCCGAAGAAGGATCTGCCGCTCGGGACCATCAGAAGCATCAGAAAACGGGCGGGGTTGCTATGAACCCGTTCAGTCAGGAGACCATCATGCAATATCCCATCGCGATCGAATGGGGTGATGAACACACCGCCATCGGCATCCAGATTCCGGATATTCCGGGTGCCGTGACCGCAGGCGATACGTTCGAGGAGGCTTATAACGCCGCCCTGGAAATCGCCCATATCATGCTTGAGGAGATCGTTTCGAACGGCCAGCCCGTGCCGACGCCATCGCCCTCCTTCACCCATCGGAAAAATCCCGAGTTCGCGGAGATGGGCTGGGGCATGCTGGAGATCGATATCTCGCCCTATCTGGGCAAGACCGAGAAGGTCAACGTGACCCTTCCCGGCTTTGTGATCCAGCGCATCGACCGTTACGTGCGCGACCACCGGATCAAGAGTCGCTCATCGTTCCTGGCGGACGCGGCGCTGGAAAAACTGGTACGGACTTAAACGCCGACAGCGGTCGGGACACCGCTGTGGAAGCGGAATTCGCTGTCGGGCGACTCGATCAGCTCCTGCTCGACCGCCCGCACCCGCTCGATGACCCGGCCAATGTCCTCGGCGTCGCCGTACTGATAGGCCAGTTTCAGGTAACCCTGGAAATGCCGGGCCTCGCTCTTGAGCAGGCCGAAGTAGAACTTGCCCAGTTCTTCGTCCAGATGCGGCACCAGGGCTTCGAAGCGCTCGCAACTGCGAGCCTCGATAAAGGCCCCGACCACCAGCGTATCCACCAGCTTGACCGGTTCGTGACTGCGCACCGCCTTGCGCAGCCCCGAGGCATAACGACCGGCGGACAATTGCCGCAACTCGATCTTGCGCCGCTTCATCAGGCGCATGACCTGTTCGTGGTGCACCAGTTCTTCCCGAGCCAGGCGCGACATCAGGTTGATCAGGTCGACATGGGAATGGTACTTGGCGATCAGGCTCAAGGCGGTACTGGCCGCCTTGAACTCGCAGTTCTTGTGATCGATCAGCAGCGTCTCCTGATCCGCCAGGGCCGCCTGAACCCAGCCTTGGGGGGTCGGGCAACCGAGGAATTCGTGGATTTCCGGCAGGTTCACAGGAAAACTCCCGTCACAGGAGCGGCTTGGCAGGAGGACAAAGCGGGAATAGTCGACATGGGGCTCACAAAAACCGGGGATCAGGCAGGACAAGGCCGCCGATTATACGGGGGCCGGGGCAGATCGCCAGCCACCGCACTTGATATGCATCAAGATCGCAGTCCGTGGAGTGCAACTATAGTTGTATCAAGTCGCCCTCAGCCTTCCCGGAGCAACCCGACCATGCAAGCCATCCGCAGCATTCTGGTGATACTCGACCCCGACCACGCCCACAGCCTGGCCCTCAACCGTGCCAAGCTGATCGCCGGGGTCACGGATGCGCACCTGCACCTGCTGATGTGCGATCCCAAGCACGACCACAGCGCCCTGCTCAGCCTGCTCAAGAGCCAGTTGCATGATGATGGCTACAGTGCCACGGCGGAGCAGGCCTGGGACAAGACCGTGCATGAAACCATCATCGGCGTGCAACAGGCCGAAGGTTGCGGCCTGGTGATCAAGCAACATCGCCCCGACAGCCCATTGAAGAAAGCCCTGCTGACCCCTTCCGACTGGAAACTGCTGCGCTACTGCCCGTCCGCAGTACTGATGGTCAAGACCGAGACGCCCTGGTCAGGCGGGGTGATTCTCGCGGCGGTGGACGTGGGCAATGCCGATGATGAACACCGGCACCTGCACGCCAGCATCATCGATCACGGTTATGACATCGCCAGCCTGGCCAAAGGCCAGTTGCACGTGATCAGCGCCCACCCCTCGCCCATGCTGTCGGCTGCCGACCCGGTGTACCAGCTCAGGGAGACCATCGAAGGCCGTTATCGCGATCAATGCCGGGATTTCCAGAGCCAATTCGATGTGGATGACGAACACCTGCATATCAAGGAAGGCCCCGCCGACGTGCTGATTCCCCATATGGCCCACACACTCGGGGCGGCGGTGACGGTGATCGGCACGGTGGCGCGTACCGGTATTTCAGGGGCGCTGATCGGCAATACCGCAGAAGTGGTGCTCGATGCACTGGAAAGCGATGTGCTGGTGCTCAAGCCCCAGGAAATCATCGATCACCTGGTGGAGACAGCGCCACGACCTTGAACAATCTGTAGGAGCCGGCTTGCTGGCGAATCGGGCACCGCGGTGTTCCAGGCGAACTGCGTTATCGTTCTCGCCAGCAAGCCGGCTCCTACAGGTCGAGCCGATCAACCGCCCATGGCGTCCTTGAGGAAACCCGGCGCGATATAGCGCTGGTAGTGCGCCTCGGACAGCAGGAAAAACTCCCGATCAATGGCATCGCGCAGCTCGGGCAGGCCCCAGTCGCGAAACTCCGGCAACAGCACCATGCCATAGGCCTCCAACTGGCTGATCACCCGCGCGCCACGGGCAATCAACTGGTACGCCCAGCAATATTCCGACTGATGGGGCACGAAGCGAATCTTGCGGGTTTCCAGTTGCTGGCGCAGCTTGGCCGGATCGAACACCTCGATCTTGGCCACCATGACCTGGACCAGCAATTGTTCCAGGCGCAACCAGACCGCACGCTTCTCTTCTTCGTTGTAGCCGTTCCAGTGGATGACTTCATGGTGGAAGCGTTTGCAGCCGCGGCAGACCAAATCACCGTAAACAGTGGAGCAGAGGCCGACGCAGGGGGTCTTGATGGTCTGATTGGACATGAGCAGGGGACACGCGCAAAAGCAAAACTGGTCCGCATGTTAGCCCTTTGTCTAAGAAGGGTCACCCCCGAACCTGTAGGGCCTAACTTACCTTTCTTTGGAATATGCCGTAGAATCGGCCTGCCTTTTTAGGCGCCAATGTCCGTTGGAAGCTGTTTTCAAAGCGTCACGAGCACAGTGTGGGGTGAAATTAGGTCCGACGACGCTTCATCAGTCGGACGTAAATCGCCCCCAGCCCTAAAGAACGGCGTTGGCGTTGGAATTTCCCCTCCGGAAGTCCCTGCGCCAACCCTCATCAGCTCCCGTTCCGCAGGCGTAAAACTTTGAAAACAGCTTCTGTTGGAAATCGTGGAAACTCTGGCTAAGCGGCTCAAAAAGCCCCGCAGCGCATGAGTGCCGTGCATTTCTGGATGAGCGTCCCGGACACCCATTTGGGACCACTGATGAGGGTAATAACTGTGCTTGAAGCCTACCGCAAACATATCGAAGAGCGTGCAGCACTGGGCATCGTGCCCCAGCCGCTTAATGCCGAACAAACCGCAGGCCTGGTCGAACTGCTGAAGAATCCCCCGGCTGGCGAAGAAGCTTTCCTCGTTGACTTGATCACCAACCGCATTCCACCTGGCGTGGACGAAGCGGCCTACGTCAAGGCCGGCTTCCTGTCCGCCCTGGCCAAGGGCGAAGTCAGCTCCCCTCTGATCGACAAAAAACGCGCTGTTGAACTGCTCGGCACCATGCAGGGCGGCTACAACATCGTGACCCTGGTCGACCTGCTCGACTCCACCGAATTGGCTCCAGTTGCCGCCGCGCAACTCAAGCACACCCTGCTGATGTTCGATGCTTTCCACGACGTCGCGGAAAAAGCCAAGAACGGCAACGAACACGCTAAAGGCGTGATCCAGTCCTGGGCCGATGGCGAGTGGTTCCAGAACCGCCCTACCCTGGCCGACAAGATCAGCCTGCGGGTATTCAAGGTCACCGGCGAAACCAACACCGACGACCTGTCCCCAGCCCCGGACGCCTGGTCGCGCCCTGACATCCCGCTGCACGCCCTGGCCATGCTGAAAATGGCCCGTGACGGCATCGTGCCTGACCAGCAAGGCGCCATCGGTCCGATGAAACAGATCGAGCAGATGCGCAACGACGGCTTCCCGATCGCCTACGTCGGTGACGTGGTCGGTACCGGTTCGTCGCGTAAATCGGCGACCAACTCGGTACTGTGGTTCTTCGGCGACGACGTTCCCTACGTGCCGAACAAGCGCGCAGGCGGCTTCTGCTTCGGCAGCAAGATCGCTCCAATCTTCTACAACACCATGGAAGATGCCGGCGCACTGCCGATCGAGTTCGACGTTACCAACATGAACATGGGCGACGTGATCGACCTGTACCCGCATGCTGGCAAAGTCACCAAGCACAACAGCGATGAAGTCCTGACCACCTTCGAAATGAAGACGCCAGTGCTGTTGGACGAAGTTCGTGCCGGCGGTCGTATCCCGCTGATCATCGGTCGCGGTCTGACCGAGAAGGCACGTGCCGAGCTGGGCCTGCCACCTTCGACCCTGTTCAAACTGCCGGAAGCCCCGGCCGAAAGCACCAAGGGTTACACCCTGGCGCAGAAAATGGTCGGCAAGGCCTGTGGCCTGCCAGAAGGCAAAGGCGTTCGTCCAGGTACCTACTGCGAACCGAAGATGACCACCGTCGGCTCCCAGGACACCACCGGTCCAATGACCCGTGACGAACTGAAAGACCTGGCGTGCCTGGGCTTCTCGACCGATCTGGTCATGCAGTCCTTCTGCCACACCGCTGCCTATCCGAAGCCGATCGACGTCACCACGCACCACACGCTGCCTGACTTCATCATGACCCGTGGCGGCGTTTCCCTGCGTCCGGGCGACGGCATCATCCACAGCTGGCTGAACCGCATGCTGCTGCCGGACACCGTCGGTACTGGCGGCGACTCCCACACCCGTTTCCCAATGGGCATTTCGTTCCCGGCCGGTTCCGGCCTGGTAGCGTTTGCCGCAGCCACTGGCGTTATGCCGCTGGACATGCCGGAATCGATCCTGGTGCGCTTCAAAGGCAAAATGCAACCGGGCGTCACCCTGCGTGACCTGGTTCACGCCATTCCTTACTTCGCGATTCAGGCTGGCCTGCTGACCGTCGAGAAGAAAGGCAAGAAGAACGCCTTCTCCGGCCGCATCCTTGAAATCGAAGGCCTGGACAACCTGAGCATCGAGCAAGCTTTCGAGCTGTCCGACGCTTCGGCTGAACGTTCGGCTGCCGGTTGCACCATCAAGCTGTCGAAAGAGTCGATCAGCGAATACCTGAGCTCCAACGTCACCCTGCTGCGCTGGATGATCGGCGAAGGCTACGGTGATGCACGCACTCTGGAACGTCGCGCCCGAGCGATGGAAGCCTGGATTGCCAACCCTGAGCTGATGGTTGCCGATGCTGACGCCGAATACGCCGAAGTCATCGAAATCGACCTGGCGGACATCAAGGAGCCTGTGCTCTGCGCGCCGAACGACCCGGACGACGCTCGCCTGCTCTCCAGCGTTGCTGGCGAGAAGATCGACGAAGTGTTCATCGGTTCCTGCATGACCAACATCGGCCACTTCCGCGCTGCGGGCAAGTTGCTGGATCAGGTCAAAGGTCAGCTGCCTACTCGTCTGTGGCTGTCGCCGCCGACCAAGATGGACGCTCACCAACTGACCGAAGAAGGCTACTACGGCATCTACGGTAAAGCTGGCGCACGCATGGAAATGCCGGGCTGCTCGCTGTGCATGGGTAACCAGGCACGGGTAGAACCGAACTCCACCGTGGTCTCGACTTCGACCCGTAACTTCCCGAACCGTCTGGGTGACGGCGCGAACGTTTACCTGGCTTCGGCCGAGCTGGCGTCCGTGGCTTCGATCCTGGGTCGCCTGCCGACCGTCGAGGAATACATGGAGTACGCCGGTAAAATCGACAGCATGGCTGCCGACGTTTACCGCTACCTCAGCTTCGACCAGATCGCCGAGTTCCGTGAAGCCGCAGCGAATGCCAAGATTCCGGTCATTCAAGCCTAAGCTGTACGCGCAATAGAAAAAGCCCCGACTTGTCGGGGCTTTTTTATACCTGCCGGTTTTATGTCCGCCGTTACTGACGCACCAACCGCAGGTTCTGAAACTCGACCTTCTCGGTGCTGCGATACGGATTGATATCCAACCCGCCGCGCCGCACGTAACGCGCATACACCGTCAACTTCTCCGGCTTCAGCAAGCGCTGCAGGTCGAGGAAGATCCGTTCCACGCACTGTTCGTGGAAGTCCGAGTGCTGGCGGAAGCTCACCAGGTACGCCAACAGGCTCGCATGATCCAGCGCCGCACCGCGATACTCCACGACCACACTGCCCCAATCCGGCTGGCTGGTCACCGGGCAATTGGACTTGAGCAAATGGCTGTGCACGCTCTCCTCCACGACCCGCGACGCATCGCAACGCAGCAACTCAGGACGCGGATGGGCGTAATCACTGACGCTGATTTCCAGGTCATCGATGCACATACCCGGCAAGGCGACCACACCCTCGGCCTGCACTTCGCTCAAGCGGCGAACCCGCACGCCCACCGGCTTTCCGGCGGCGGCCGACAGATCGGCACGCAGTACGGCTTCGAGGCTGGCGCTGTCGACGAACGGCGTCTGGTTCAGGGAGTTGAGATACAGCTTGAAGGATTTCGATTCGATGATGTTCGGCGAATCCGCCGGGATACTGAACTCACCGATCGCCACCACCGGCTTGCCGGACGGCAGCAGCCAGGACAACTCGAAGCAGTTCCAGAAATCCACGCCGACATACGGCAGGGTCTCGGCGCTAAGGCCCAGCTCGGCCCATTTGGCCGCCCGCGGAATCGGGAACAACAAAGAAGGTGTATAGGTGGCGATGTACTCACTGGACTTGCCCAGTGGTGAGTGTTCGGCGGCGGGATGCATGACAAAAACCTGGCTGGATAAACCCCGCCAGTCTAGCGCAATTCACCCCACGCACGAAAACCGTCGACCCGGGCGGGCGACTTCAAGGCGCGATGTTCAGCGCCCCGACCATCCCGGCCTGATAGTGCCCGGGAATATTGCAGGCAAACTGCAGGTTTTTCGCCTGGCTGAAGGTCCAGGTCAGTTCGGCGGTCTTGCCGGGCTCCACCAGTACGCTGTTGGGATCGTCATGCTTCATGGCATGCCCCATGGCCCCGTGGTCCATACCGGCCATATTCATGCCGGTGGCAGTCAACTGCCCGTCCTGCTGCATCTTGAGCATCTCTTGCTGGTGCTCGGCATGCGCCGCCGCGTGCCCCAGGTTGAATTCATGCAGCAGATGACCTTTATTGATCAGCACGAAACGCACCGTTTCACCGGCCTTCACATCCAGTTCCTTGGTGCTGAAGGCAATGTCGGTCATGGTCACTTCAACCGTGCGGGTGGCCTTGCCCGCCGGTGCCGGCTGGCCAAAATCGTAGCGGCTCGCAGGCGAGGCCCAGACGGGAAAACTCAGGGCCAGCAAACCGGCCAGCAGCAGGCTGTTACGCAAAAACATAGTCACACTCCAACGGGATCGGGTTCAGGCTGTGTGAAACTGTAAGGCCCGCTCGCTGGCATTGAGCTGACCCGCAGATTACAACTTTGTCAGCTTGCCCCCCGAGCACCGGGCGCGCGGTATAACGTCCCCGTATCATTAGCCATGAGTTGTCCATGAAACTGCTGATCGTCGAAGACCAAGCGAAAACCGGTCATTACCTGCGCCAGGGCCTGAACGAAGCCGGCTTCAACACCGAACTGGTGGCCGACGGCACCACCGGCCAGCACCTGGCCCTGACCGGCGACTACGCGCTGCTGATCCTCGACGTCATGCTGCCTGGCCGCGATGGCTGGCAAATCCTGCAAGCGGTGCGCAGCGCCGGCCTGGACATTCCGGTGCTGTTCCTGACCGCTCGCGATGCGGTGGAAGACCGGGTCCACGGCCTGGAACTGGGCGCCGACGACTACCTCGTCAAACCGTTCGCCTTTTCCGAGCTGCTGGCCCGGGTTCGTAGCCTACTGCGCCGGGGCAGCACGGCGACCCAGGAAACCAGCCTGCAACTGGCCGACCTGCGCCTGGACCTGATTCGCCGGCGAGTCGAACGCGCCGGACAGCGCATCGACCTGACCGCCAAGGAATTCGCCCTGCTGGAAATGCTCCTGCGCCGTCAGGGCGAGGTACTGCCCAAATCCCTGATCGCCTCCCAGGTCTGGGACATGAATTTCGACAGCGACACCAATGTCATCGAAGTGGCAATCCGCCGTCTGCGCCTGAAAGTCGACGATGCTCACCCGCACAAGCTGATCCACACCGTGCGCGGCATGGGTTATGTTCTCGAAGAGCGCAACGCCTGATGCGCCGCCTGTCCCTGGGCAGCCGCCTGGCCCTGCTGTTCGCCGCCTGCACTGCCGTGGTCTCGCTGAGCGCGGGCGTGCTGTTCAACCGCGCCAGCGAGTCGCACTTCATCGAACTCGACCAGCAACTGCTCGATGCCCGCCTGGTGGCACTGCGCAGCACCCTGGCCGGGGTCGAGAGCCTGGACGACTTTCAGCGGCGCAGCGAGCGATTGCAGGCCGAAATCAACCTGAGGCCTGATCTCGCCCTGCGCGTCAGTGGTGCCGACGGCCAGCGCTGGTTCAATGCCCCGAGCGCCCTGCCCGGCGACCTGCCAACGAAATCGGGACTCACCAGCCTGCGGATCGAGGGCACCGCCTATCGGGTCTTCAATGCCCCACTGGACCCGAACAAAGCCGACTCGCCGCAACTGACCCTGATCCTCGACATCACCCATCACCAACACTTCTTGCAGCGCATGCAGCACCTGATCTGGCTGACCGTCAGCCTCTCGGCCCTGGCCACGGCCCTGCTCGGCGCCTGGGCCGTGCGTAGCGGCCTGCGACCCTTGCGGCGCATGGGCGAGATTGCCGCAGGCGTCTCGGCCAACTCGCTGACGCAACGCTTGCCTGAAGAACAGATGCCGCCGGAGCTGGCCGAACTGGCGCAGTCGTTCAATGCCATGCTGGCGCGCCTGGATGATTCATTCCAGCGCCTCTCGGCGTTCTCCGCCGATATCGCCCATGAACTGCGCACGCCGCTGTCGAACCTGCTGACCCACACCCAGGTCACCCTGACCCGACCCCGTGAACTGGAGGACTACCGCGAAGCCCTGCACGGCAACCTCGAGGAGCTGCAATGGATGGCGCAGCTGGTCAACGACATGCTCTACCTGGCCAAGGCCGATCACGGATTGCTGACTCCCAAGCGCGAAGCACTTGAGCTGGCTGATGAGGTCGATGCCCTGCTGGAGTTCTTCATGCCGCTGGCCGAAGAGAACCGGGTTCGGTTCAAGCGCGAAGGCCGCGCAAGCCTGCCGGGTGATCGCGGCATGTTGCGCCGGGCACTGTCCAACCTGCTGGACAATGCCTTGCGCTTCACCCCCGAGGACGGCGAGATCACGGTGAAGCTGGAGGAAGACTCAGAAGGTTGGCGGGTCAGCGTCGAGAATAGCGGTGAAGGTATTGCGCCGGGCTTGTTGCCACATCTGTTCGATCGCTTCTACCGGGCCGACCCGGCACGCAGGGAAGGCAGCAATGAACATGCTGGGTTGGGACTGGCGATTACCCAGTCGATCATTCGTGCCCATGGCGGGCGGATTGGCTGCGAATCAGAGGCAGGATGGACACGGTTCGTGATCGAACTACCGCGCCCTCACTGACAAGCCC
>NZ_JACAOS010000015.1:383593-785154 GCF_013386165.1 Pseudomonas gingeri
CAAGCCCGCTCGCCACAGAGAGCACCGGGGTTACGAATAACGCAGAGCGTGGGCCGGTTCGATCTTCGCCGCCCGATACGCCGGGTACAGCGTCGCCAGGAAGCTGAGGATAAACCCGGCCGAACAGATCAACAGCACATCCCCCGCCTGCAACTGCGACGGCAGGTTACTGACGAAATACACGTCGGAACTGAAGATATGCTGCCCGCTGACCCGCTCGATCCAGCCCACCATCTGGCTGACATTCAGCGCCGCAATCACCCCCAGTACGCCGCCGATCAAGGTCCCGACAATCCCGATCACCGTGCCCTGGACCATGAAGATCATCATGATCTGCCTTGGCGTGGCGCCGATGGTGCGCAGGATTGCGATGTCCGCGCCCTTGTCGTTCACCACCATGATCAGGGTCGCGATGATATTGAACGCCGCCACGGCGACAATCATCAGCAACAACAGGCCGATCATGGTCTTTTCCATCTTCATGGCACTGAACAGGCTGCCCTGGGTATGAGTCCAGTCATCGGCCTTGAAATCGCTGCCCAGACCGGTGGCGATATCCGCGGACACCTGCGGCGCCGCATACAGGTCCTTCACCGCCAGTCGCACACTCTGCACCTGGTTCGGCTGCCAGTGCTGGATATCCGCCGCGTCGCTCATATGGATCAGAGCCATCGAACCATCCAGCTCGGCCCCCACCTTGAACACCCCGACCACGTTCAAACGTTGCAGGCGCGGGGTAATACCGCCGGGCTCAGTGCTGGGTTCCGGAACAATCAGGGTCAGCTTGTCGCCGACATTCACCCGGAAGCGCCGCGCGGTGATCTCACCGATCACCACACCGAACTCACCCGGTTTCAGATCTTCCAGGCGGCCCTGGACAATATGCTGGGCGACAATCGAGACCTTGCCTTCCTGGGCCGGGTCGACGCCGCTGATCTGGATCGGCTGCATCGAGCCCTTGTAGGAGAGCATGCCGTCCATTTCGGTAAACGGCACCGCCGCCGTCACTTCAGGGTTCTTCAGTGCGGCCGCCGCCACCGGTTGCCAGTCGTCGATGGGCTTGACCCCAACGATGGTGGCGTGGGGCACCATGCCGAGGATTCGCGAACTCATTTCCCTCTGGAAACCGTTCATCACCGACAACACCACGATCATCGCCAGCACGCCCAGGGCGAGGCCGATCATCGAGGTCATCGAGATAAACGAGACAAAACGGTTGCGGCGCTTGGCGCGGGTATAGCGCGTGCCGATGAAAATCGATAACGGTCTGAACATTCGCTGGCCACCGTAGAAAAATAATCGACCCGACACCCGCGCAATTCAACGGGTACGGGTCCTGGCGAATCAGATAGCGACGAGTTTGCCGTCTTCTAGGTGCAACACACGATCCATCTGCCGGGCCAGGTTCATGTCGTGGGTCACCACCAGGAACGCCGTGCGCATCGAGGTGCTGAGTTCCAGCATCAGGTCCTGGATACCCTGGGCGGTATGGTGGTCGAGGTTGCCGGTGGGCTCGTCGAGCATCACCAATCCCGGCTTGTTCACCAGGGCCCGGGCAATCGCCACGCGCTGGCGTTCGCCGCCGGACAGCTCGGACGGCTTGTGTTCCAGCCGATGGCCGAGGCCGACCCGCTCCAGCAACGCCGTGGCACGCTGACGCGCCTCGGGAATCGCGGTGCGCCCGATCAGCAGCGGCATGCAGACGTTCTCCAGGGCGGTGAACTCGGGCAGCAGATGGTGGAACTGGTAGACGAACCCCAGCGAACGGTTGCGCAGCAGGCCACGGGCTTTCTCGCCAAGGGCGGAAAGCTCCTCGCCGGCCAGCCAGACGCTGCCCTGGGACGGGGTATCGAGGCCGCCCAGCAGGTTGAGCAAGGTACTTTTGCCCGAGCCCGAGCTGCCGACGATCGCCACCCGCTCACCGGCGTGCAGCTCCAGTTGCAGGCCCGACAGGACCACCACCGACTCCGGGCCTTCCTCGTAGGACTTGCCCAGGTTGCGGCAACTCAGCACTGCTTTTTCACTCATGCCCAACTCACTCATAACGTAGCGCCTCCGCAGGCTGGGTGCGCGCCGCACGCCAGGCTGGATACAGGGTGGCGAGGAAACTCAGGACCAATGCCGCACCGCAGACCATCAACACATCTTCGGCCATCAGTTGGGACGGCAGGTAGTCGATGAAGTACACGTCGGCATTGAGAAACTTGTGGCCGATCAGGCGCTCAAGGGCGGCAATCGCGGCGCTGACGTTCAGCGCGGCGAGAATCCCGACCACCGCGCCGATCAGCGTGCCGATCACCCCGATCACGGTGCCCTGGACCATGAAGATCGCCATGATCTGCCCGGGCGTGGCGCCCAGGGTACGCAGGATGGCGATATCGCCCTTCTTGTCGTTCACCACCATCACCAGGGTCGAGATGATATTGAACGCCGCCACCGCCACGATCAGCAGCAAGAGCAGGCCGATCATGGCCTTTTCCATCTTGATCGCCTGGTACAGGTTGCCGTGGGTACGGGTCCAGTCACGGGCGTAGTAATGGCCATCGCCCAGCTGCTGGGCAATTTCCCAGGACGTGCGCGGGGCCTGGAACAGGTCGTCGAATTTCAGGCGCAGGCCCTGGACCTGGTCCGGCTTCCAGCGGTGCAGGCGGGCCAGGTCGTCGAGATTGGTCAGGCCCAGGTAGCCGTCCAGCTCACCGGCGCCGACATGGAAGATGCCGACCACGGTGAAACGCTTCATCCGTGGAAACATGCCCGCCGGGGTCACCGTGACTTCCGGGGCGACGAAGGTCAGCTTGTCGCCAAGGCCGACGCCCAGTTTGGTCGCCGCCTTGTCGCCGATGACGATACCGAAGCTGCCGGGGGTCAGCGCATCGAGCTGGCCCTTCTGCATGAACTGGTCAATGATCGAGACCTTGCGCTCCTGCGCCGGATCGATGGCATTGAGGATCACCTTCTGCACCTGGCCGTTGTTGGTCAGCAAGCCCTGCATCTGGGTGAACGGCGCAACCGCCACTACTTTCGGGTTCTTGAGGACCTTGTCGCCCAGTGCCTGCCAGTTGCTGATCGGCTCGTCGGACTCGATGGTCGCGTGGGGCACCATGCCCAGCACGCGGGTGCGCATTTCATGGTCGAAACCGTTCATCACCGAGAGCACCACGATCATCACGACCACGCCAAGCGCGAGTCCGATCATCGAAGTCAGGGAAATGAAAGAGACGAAATGATTGCGACGCTTTGCACGGGTATAACGCGTGCCGATAAATACGAAAAGTGGTCTGAACATGTCGAGGGGCTTGTTCGTCGGCAAAGAGGTTCGAAGGAAAAGAAGACGTCCTTGTGGCGAGGTGTGGTCAGCAGCTTTACACTCAGACCATCGCCTCTGCCCTGGGTTCGCCATGTCGACATTAGATGAAGAAGATCGCCGCGAATACTACCGTATCGAGGACACGATCGCACTGGAAATCAGCCCTTTGTCCGCCCCCGACGCGGCGAACAAAGAAGTGTTGCAGGATGCTTCACCGCTCTTCAACCTGCTGAGCGAACTGCACCTGAGCGAATTCGAGTCCCAGCACCTGCTGCGCCAGGTCAGCGAGCGCGACCGCAGCCTGACGGCCTTCCTCAAGGCCCAGAACAAGCGCGTCGACCTGCTGAGCCAGGTGATGGCCTATTCGGTCCTGGGCGAGTTCGGCGAACCGCAACGGGTGACCATTTCCGAAGGCGGCCTGGAGTTCGAACATCATATCGCCTACCCGACCGGCAGCCACCTGGCGATCAAGATGGTGCTGATGCCCCAGGCGCTCGGGTTGCTGCTGCGGGCCAAGGTGACCCACTGCGCGCCCCGCCACTTCGGCACCTTCGACATCGGCACCGAGTTCGAAGCATTGACCGATGCCCAACGCCAGTTGCTGGCGCGGCATATCCTGCAGAAACAGGCGCAGGAGCGACGCCTGGCCCGGGAGCAGAACGACCCCGACGCGACCTGACGCTTGCGGCCGTGCCGCCCTGATTTTTCAACAGTATTTTTTCTCCCTGTAAGGAGCAGTCGTGACTCTGATTTATGGCCATCGTGGCGCCAAAGGTGAAGCACCGGAAAACACCCTGACCAGTTTCCAGGAATGTCTCAAACACGGCGTACGCCGTTGTGAACTGGACCTGCACCTGTCCATGGACGGTGAGTTGATGGTTATCCATGACCCGACCCTCAAACGCACCACCGACCGCCGGGGCAAGGTGGTCGAGCATGCCGCCGCCGAACTGGTGACCTATGACGCGCGCCAGGGCGGCCCCGGCTGGATCAAGCCTTGCCCGATTCCACGCTTGGAAGAGTTGTTCGAACAGTGCGATTTCGAGCACTGGCAACTGGAAGTCAAGAGCGCCTCGCGCACCCGGGCGGCGACCACCGTGCTGGCGATCCGCGAAATGGCCCAGCGCTTCGGCCTGCTGGACAAGGTCACCGTCACCTCCAGCTCCCGGGAAGTGCTCAAGGCCGCCCTGGAACTGACCCCGGACCTGTCACGCGGACTGGTGGCCGAATACGCCTGGCTCGACCCGTTGAAGATCGCCCAGAGTTATGGCTGCGAGATTCTGGCGCTGAACTGGACACTCTGCACCCCGGAACGCCTGATCAAGGCCCAGCGTCAGGGTCTGCATGTGTCGGTGTGGACAGTCAACGAGCCGGCGCTGATGCGCAGACTCGCTGACTTCGGCGTTGATAGCCTGATTACAGACTTTCCCGGTTTGGCCACGGCCACACTTGGGAAAGGCTGAAATCGGTCTCCCCGGCCGGCTCAGGCCACCGGCCGGAGCCGCTTAAAAAAGCCGGTTGAGGCCATCGTAGGCCGCTACCCGATAGGCTTCGGCCATGGTCGGGTAGTTGAAGGTGGTGTTCACGAAGTACTTCAGGGTGTTGTTCTCACCCGGCTGGTTCATGATCGCCTGACCGATGTGCACGATCTCCGACGCCTGATAACCGAAGCAGTGCACACCCAGGACCTCCAGGGTTTCCCGGTGGAACAGGATCTTCAGCATGCCTTGCGGCTCGCCGGCGATCTGCGCCCGGGCCATGCTCTTGAAGAACGCCTTGCCGACTTCGTAAGGCACCTTGGCCTTGGTCAGTTCATGCTCGTTCTTGCCGATCGAGCTGATCTCCGGAATGGTGTAGATCCCGGTCGGCACGTCGTTGACATAACGCCAGCTGCCGTCGTCGACAATGCTGCCCGCCGCCGAACGCCCCTGGTCGTGCGCCGCACTGGCCAGGCTCGGCCAGCCGATCACGTCACCGGCACCGTAGATGTTCGGCACGCAGGTGCGATAGTTCTCGTCGACCTCGATCTGGCCACGGCTGTTGACCTTGACCCCGATGTTTTCCATGCCCAGCTTGTCGGTGTTGCCGGTACGGCCGTTGCACCAGAGCAAGGCGTCGGCCTTGATCTTCTTGCCCGACTTCAGGTGCAGGATCACCCCGTTGTCCAGGCCTTCGACCCGGTCGTACTCTTCGTTGTGACGCACTGTGATGTTGTTGTTGCTGAAGTGGTAGCTCAGGGCCTGGGAAATTTCCGAATCCAGGAAGCTGAGCAACTGGTCGCGGTTGTCCACCAGTTCCACCAACACCCCGAGACCACTGAAGATCGAGGCGTATTCACAACCGATCACACCGGCACCGTAAATGATCAGCTTGCGCGGCGTGTGGCCGAGGCTGAGGATGGTGTCGCTATCGTAGATACGCGGGTGGTGGAAATCGATATCGGCCGGGCGATACGGACGCGAACCGGTGGCGATGATGATGTGCTTGGCCACCAGTTTCTCGACCACACCGTTGGAGCAGACCACTTCGATGGTCTGCTCGTCGGCGAAACTGCCGGTGCCGAAGAACAGGTCAACCCGGTTGCGGGCGTAGAAGCCGGTGCGCGAAGCCACCTGCTTGGCAATGACCTTCTCCGCGCTTTTCAGCACGTCCGGAAAGGAAAACCAGCGCGGTTCACCAATGGCCCGGAACATCGGGTTGGTGTTGAACTGCATGATCTGCCGGACCGAGTGACGCAAGGCCTTGGACGGAATGGTCCCCAGGTGGGTGCAGTTACCGCCGACCTGGCGACGGCTGTCGACCATCGCCACCTTGCGCCCCGCTTTCGCGGCGTTCATTGCCGCGCCTTCACCAGCTGGGCCGGAACCCAGTACCACTACGTCGTAGTTGTAGACAGCCATGCGTACTCCTCAGAACAGGCCGAGGCACCCCTCTGGCACCTGCGGCTAAATCATGTCGCGGCCGGCGACATGAAGGATCAAATCTTGGTGTGCAGTCTATAGAAGCTTCAACGCCGCGCACATTAACCCTTGGTCGCGTCGTAGGCCAGCTTTGCCTGCACTACATGTTATGCCCAGGCGCCGCCGGGCAGGGTAAAGACACCGCCCGGCAGCAGGATTCGCAACAAGGCGCGGCAACCGGTGGATTTGACATAGTCTGTAGAAAGGCCCTTTTCGAGGTTGATCATTATGCGTCAGATAATCGCCTGTCTCTTACTGATCTTCAGCTCACTGAGCTGGGCCGGCTCCGCCGAACGCCTGAAGGAAGCCCATTTCCCCGGCCAATGGCACAACGGCAGCGAAACCCTGGAGCTCAAGGGACAAAGCGTCCTCACCTACCTCTGGGCCGACGTCTATGCCGCCGCGCTGTACACCGCCCCCGGCGTCAGCGCCCGCCAGGCCGTCGCCGAACTGCGCGACCAGCGCCTGGAGCTCTATTACTTTCGCGCGATAGACCGCAGCGATGTGATCAAGGCCGCCACCGCCACCCTGCAACGCCAGCAAACAGCGGCCAACCTGGTCCGTCTGCAAGGCGAACTGGATGCCCTGCACCAGAGCTTCAAGGACATCCAGCAAGGTGATCGTTATGCACTCGACTACCGGGTCGGGCAAGGGCTGAGCCTGGAGCGCAATGGCCAGGTTATTTTCAGCAGTCGCGACCCGGAACTGGCCAGGGCGTACTTCGGGATCTGGTTGGCCCCACAAGGTCTGTCGGACCCGTTACGGGAAACGCTGCTGGCACAAAACCCCAGCTGAAGGCGTCTAGATCAAGGGTTGTGCCACTTAGCCAGCAAGCTAGGGTTTTTGTTGCCTGACGACTCTATTACACATATCGTTACAATACTGATCTGCCAGCGTGCATATACCTGAAAGGTGCAGTAAGGACGAGCAAAGACGATGGATTGCTTATAAGACAGACAAAGAGAGTAAATAAAAATGGCCTCGAGTACGGGCAAGGGCAAGGCGATTTTTCGCGTTGTCAGCGGTAACTTCCTTGAGATGTTCGACTTCATGGTTTACGGCTTTTATGCCACGGCCATCGCTAAAACCTTCTTTCCTAGCGACAGTGCATTTGCCTCCCTGATGCTTTCGCTGGCCACCTTCGGTGCCGGCTTCCTGATGCGTCCCCTGGGGGCGATCTTCCTCGGTGCCTACATCGACCGCCACGGTCGTCGCCAAGGCCTGATCATCACCCTCGCGTTGATGGCCTCGGGCACGGTGCTGATTGCCTGCGTACCCGGCTATGCGACCCTGGGGGTTGCAGCACCGCTGCTGGTCCTGCTGGGCCGCTTGCTGCAGGGCTTCTCCGCCGGCGTGGAACTGGGCGGCGTATCGGTCTACCTGGCCGAGATCTCGACACCGGGCCGCAAGGGCTTTTTCGTCAGCTGGCAGTCCGCCAGCCAACAGGCCGCTGTGGTTTTTGCCGGTTTGCTGGGTGTGGGCCTCAACCACTGGCTGAGCCCTGAGCAAATGGGTGACTGGGGCTGGCGCGTGCCGTTCCTGGTGGGCTGCATGATCGTTCCGGCGATCTTCATCATCCGTCGCTCGCTGGAAGAAACCCCTGAGTTCCAGGCGCGTAAACATCGTCCAACACTGCCGGAAGTCATCCGCTCCATCGGTCAGAACTTTGGCGTGGTCCTGGCGGGCATGGCGCTGGTGGTGATGACCACCGTGTCCTTCTACCTGATCACCGCCTACACCCCGACCTTCGGTAAAGCCGAGCTGCACCTGTCGGACTTCGACGCCCTGCTGGTGACCGTGTGCATCGGCATGTCGAACTTCTTCTGGCTGCCGGTGATGGGTGCGCTGTCCGACAAGATTGGCCGCAAGCCGCTGCTGCTGGCGGCGACTATCCTGGCGATCCTCACTGCGTATCCGGTGCTGTCCTGGCTGGTGGCGGATCCGAGCTTCAGTCGCCTGCTGATTGCCGAACTGTGGCTGTCGTTCCTCTATGGCTCCTACAACGGTGCCATGGTCGTGGCCCTGACCGAGATCATGCCGGTTGAAGTGCGTACCACCGGTTTCTCCCTGGCCTACAGCCTGGCGACCGCCACCTTCGGTGGCTTCACTCCGGTGGCCTGTACCTACCTGATCCACGTGCTGGACAACAAGGCCGCACCGGGCATCTGGCTCAGTGGCGCGGCGGTACTGGGGCTGATCGCGACCCTGGTGCTGTTCCACGGCAACAAGCATGAACTGCGCACCGCGCAGATCGCAGCCGCCAACAGAGGCTGACCCGACACCGCCCTCTCAGCACCCTGCACAAACGAAAACGCCCCGACAAGTCGGGGCGTTTTCATGTGCGGCGAGTGCTTAGCGCGGGAACGCAGGCGGGTTGACCCCAGCCATGTCTTCCATCACACGCACCACCTGGCAGCTGTAACCGAATTCGTTGTCGTACCAGACGTACAGCACAACGCGGTTGTCGTTGCAGATGGTCGCTTCAGCATCGACCACACCGGCGTGGCGCGAACCGACGAAGTCGGTGGACACCACTTCCTGGGAATTGACGAAGTCGATCTGCTTGTGCAGATCCGAGTGCAGCGCCATGTAGCGCAGGTACTCGTTCATCTCTTCGCGGGTGGAAGCTTTCTCAAGGTTCAGGTTGAGAATGGCCATCGACACGTTCGGCGTCGGCACACGGATCGCGTTACCGGTCAGCTTGCCGGCCAACTCAGGCAGGGCCTTGGCAGCAGCGGTGGCGGCACCGGTCTCGGTGATCACCATGTTCAGCGCGGCGCTACGACCACGGCGATCGCCCTTGTGGAAGTTGTCGATCAGGTTCTGGTCGTTGGTGTACGAGTGAACCGTTTCAACGTGACCGTTGACGATACCGAACTTGTCGTTGACGGCCTTGAGCACCGGCACGATGGCGTTGGTGGTGCAGGACGCCGCGGAAACGATCTTGTCGTCCGCAGTGATCTCACCGTGGTTGATACCGTGCACGATGTTCTTCAGCTTGCCCTTGCCCGGTGCGGTCAGCACCACGCGGTCGATACCCGGGCAGGCCAGGTGCTGGCCCAGGCCGTCGGCATCACGCCATACGCCGGTGTTGTCCACCAGCAGGGCGTTCTTGATGCCGTACTGGGTGTAGTCCACTTCAGCCGGGTTCTTCGCGTAGATGACCTGGATCAGGTTACCGTTGGCGGTGATGGTGCTGTTTTCTTCATCGATGGTGATGGTGCCGTTGAACGGACCGTGCACCGAATCGCGACGCAGCAGGCTGGCGCGCTTGGTCAGGTCGTTGTCGGCGCCCTTGCGCACGACGATGGCACGCAGGCGCAGGCCGTCGCCGCCACCGGTTTTCTCGATCAGGATACGGGCCAGCAGGCGACCGATACGGCCGAAACCGTACAGCACCACGTCAGTGCCCTTGCGACCGGCAGCGCTTTGCTGGCCAACCACATCGACCAGCTCTTCGCGCACGAACTGCTCGGCGCTGCGGCCATTGCCTTGTTCCTTGAATTTCACGGCCAGCTTGCCCAGGTCCACCGAAGCGGCACCCAGCTTGAGCTCGCTCATCGCCTTGAGCAGCGGGAAAGTCTCGTGGACGGACAGTTCGGCATCATCAGTCTGACGATGGCGAGCAAAGCGGTGAGCTTTGAGAATCGCAATGACAGACTGGTTGATCAGGCTGCGGCCATAGATCGAACTCACCACATTGTTATTGCGGTAGAGCTGACCGATAAGCGGGATCATCGCTTCTGCAAGCGCTTCACGATCAATCCACTCACCAAGACACTGGTCGGGCTTCTGAGTCACGGGAACCTTCCACATGTAGGGGCTGAAAAAAGGGGCTACATTATGCCGCCGAGTGGCCCTGCGAGCAATGCGCGCCTGTCGTGCTTCCCCCAAGAAAAAACCTTTTGAAAAAAATGCACCCCGCGCCAGCCCAGTAAATACGCGGGTTGCAGCAGGGCTCATTTTTGCCGGCCACCGGCGACTTGTCCGTAACCCTCCAAAACATACGTCCGATACGGCACTACATAACCGACCAAAAAGCGCTATTTTTTGTCATAGCCACTACATTTCCCTCAATGCGTAATAGAAACAGTCTGCAACTGACAGGCGGCACCCAGGCCCGTTACAATTACCGACTTTGTCGCAACGCTTGGAGCTCAACCTTCCGTGCCCGTTCTGCGTCTACCGCTTCTCCCTGCCGCGGCAGGTAAACAGCACTGGGGCAATCTCCCCGGTGCCGCCCTGAGCCTGGCCATTGCCGAGGCTGCCAGCGCTGCCAAGCGCTTCACCCTGCTGTTGACCGCCGACAGCCAGAGCGCCGAGCGGCTCGAACAGGAGCTGAGTTTCTTCGCCCCCAACTTGCCGGTGCTGCATTTCCCGGACTGGGAAACCCTGCCCTACGACCTGTTTTCACCGCACCAGGACATCATCTCCCAGCGCATCGCCAGCCTTTACCGGCTGCCGGAGCTGGTGCATGGCGTGCTGGTGGTGCCGATCACCACGGCCCTCCACCGCCTGGCGCCGACCAAGTTCCTGCTGGGTAGCAGCCTGGTGCTGGATATCGGCCAGAAGCTCGATGTCGAGCAGATGCGCACACGCCTGGAAGCCACCGGTTACCGCTGCGTCGACACGGTCTACGAGCATGGCGAGTTCGCCGTGCGCGGCGCCCTGATCGACCTGTTTCCGATGGGCAGCAAGTTGCCGTACCGCATCGACCTGTTCGATGACGAGATCGAAACGCTGCGGACCTTCGACCCGGAAAACCAGCGTTCCATCGACAAGGTCGACTCGGTGCGCCTGCTGCCGGCCAAGGAGTTCCCGCTGCAGAAAGAAGCGGTGACCCGCTTCAAGGCGCGTTTTCGCGAACGCTTCGACGTCGACTTCCGTCGCTGCCCGATCTTCCAGGACCTCAACAGCGGGATTACCCCTGCCGGCATCGAGTACTACCTGCCGCTGTTCTTCGAGGAAACCTCGACCCTGTTCGACTACCTGCCCCAGGACACCCAGGTGTTCTCCCTGCCCGGCATCGAACAGGCGGCGGAAAATTTCTGGAACGATGTGCGCAACCGCTATGAGGAGCGTCGCGTCGATCCGACCCGGCCCCTGCTGCCACCGGCCGAACTGTTCCTGCCGGTGGAAGACTGCTTCGCCCGCCTGAAAAGCTGGCCACGGGTGGTCGCCAGCCAGCAGGACGTGGAAACCGGCGTCGGCCGTGAACGCTTCCCGGCCCGCGAACTGCCGAACCTGGCGATCGAGGCCAAGGCCAACCAGCCGCTGGCGGCACTCTCGGCATTCCTCGACGAATTCCCCGGCCGCGTGCTGTTCACCGCCGAATCCGCCGGGCGCCGGGAAGTCTTGCTGGAGCTGCTCGAACGCCTGAAGTTGCGACCCAAGACCGTCGACAACTGGCCGGACTTCGTCGC
The DNA here is from genome assembly GCF_013386165.1 of Pseudomonas gingeri. Lineage (GTDB taxonomy): Bacteria > Pseudomonadota > Gammaproteobacteria > Pseudomonadales > Pseudomonadaceae > Aquipseudomonas > Aquipseudomonas gingeri_C. The sequence continues at coordinate 395,284 of NZ_JACAOS010000015.1, forward strand.
CGGCAAGGAACGCCTGGCAATCACCATCGCGCCACTGGACGAAGGCCTGGTGCTGGACGACCCGGCCCTGGCCCTGGTCGCCGAAAGCCCGTTGTTCGGCCAGCGCGTGATGCAGCGCCGACGCCGGGAAAAGCGCGCCGACGCCAACAACGACGCGGTGATCAAGAACCTCACCGAACTGCGCGAAGGCGCACCGGTGGTGCATATCGACCACGGCGTCGGCCGCTACCTCGGCCTGGCGACCCTGGAGATCGACAACCAGGTCGCGGAATTCCTCACACTGGCCTATGCCGAGGGCGCCAAGCTCTACGTGCCGGTGGCCAACCTGCACCTGATCGCGCGCTACACCGGCAGCGACGACGCCCTCGCCCCGCTGCACCGCCTGGGCTCGGAAACCTGGCAGAAAGCCAAGCGCAAGGCCGCCGAACAGGTCCGTGACGTCGCCGCCGAACTGCTCGATATCTACGCCCGCCGCGCCGCCCGCGAAGGTTATGCGTTCGCCGATCCGAAAGCCGACTACGCGACCTTCAGCGCCGGCTTCGCGTTCGAGGAAACCCCGGACCAGCAGACCACCATCGAAGCCGTGCGCGCCGACATGCTCGCGCCCAAGCCGATGGACCGCCTGGTCTGCGGCGACGTCGGCTTCGGCAAGACCGAAGTTGCCATGCGCGCGGCCTTTATCGCCGTGCATGGCGGCAAGCAGGTGGCGATCCTGGTGCCCACCACCCTGCTCGCCCAGCAGCACTACAACAGCTTCCGCGATCGCTTCGCCGACTGGCCGGTAACGGTCGAAGTCATGAGCCGCTTCAAGTCCGCCAAGGAAGTCAACGCGGCCGTGGCGGACCTCGCCGAAGGCAAGATCGATATCGTCATCGGCACCCACAAACTGCTGCAGGACGATGTGAAGATCAAGAACCTGGGCCTGGTGATCATCGACGAAGAACACCGTTTCGGCGTCCGCCAGAAAGAACAGCTCAAGGCCCTGCGCAGCGAAGTCGACATCCTCACCCTGACCGCCACGCCGATTCCGCGCACGCTGAACATGGCGGTGTCGGGCATGCGTGACCTGTCGATCATCGCCACGCCGCCAGCACGCCGGCTGTCGGTGCGCACCTTCGTCATGGAGCAGAACAACAGCACGGTCAAGGAAGCCCTGCTCCGCGAATTGCTCCGTGGCGGCCAGGTCTACTACCTGCACAACGATGTGAAAACCATCGAGAAATGCGCCGCCGACCTCGCCGAACTGGTGCCGGAAGCCCGTATCGGCATCGGCCACGGACAGATGCGCGAACGCGATCTCGAACAGGTGATGAGCGACTTCTACCACAAGCGCTTCAACGTGCTGATCGCCTCGACCATCATCGAGACCGGCATCGACGTGCCAAGCGCCAACACCATCATCATCGAGCGCGCCGACAAGTTCGGCCTGGCGCAGTTGCACCAGTTGCGCGGCCGGGTCGGACGCAGTCACCACCAGGCCTATGCCTACCTGCTGACCCCGGGTCGCCAGCAGATCACGCCCGACGCGGAAAAGCGCCTGGAGGCCATCGCCAATACCCAGGACCTCGGGGCCGGCTTCGTGCTCGCCACCAACGACCTGGAAATCCGCGGTGCCGGCGAACTGCTCGGCGACGGCCAGAGCGGGCAGATTCAGGCCGTGGGCTTTACCCTGTACATGGAAATGCTCGAACGTGCGGTCAAGGCCATTCGCAAGGGCGAGCAGCCCAACCTCGACCAGCCCCTGGGCGGTGGTCCGGAAATCAACCTGCGCCTGCCGGCGCTGATCCCCGAAGACTACCTGCCGGACGTGCACGCACGGCTGATCCTCTACAAGCGCATCGCCTCGGCGACCGACGAAGAGGGTCTCAAGGACCTGCAAGTGGAGATGATCGACCGCTTCGGCCTGCTGCCGGAACCGACCAAGAACCTGGTGCGCCTGACCCTGCTCAAACTGCAGGCCGAGCAGTTGGGTATCAAGAAGGTCGACGGTGGTCCGCAAGGCGGGCGCATCGAGTTCGCCGCGGACACCCCGGTCGATCCGTTGTCGCTGATCAAGCTGATCCAGGGCCAGCCCAACCGCTACAAATTCGAAGGCGCCACCCTGTTCAAGTTCATGGTGCCGATGGAACGTGCAGAAGAGCGCTTTAATACACTGGAGGCGCTGTTCGAGCGCCTCACCCCGAAAACTGCCTGAAGGACGCCGTATGCGCTTGATACCCTCGCTGGCTTTGTTGTTGGTCCTGATCGCTCCCGCGGCGCTGGCCGACGAGTTGTATCAGATCGAAATGATCCTGATCCGGCAGAACCTGGAACAACCATTCCAGAGTCAGCCGGCACCCGAGGATTGGGCCAAGGGAGCGAAACCGGTCACCGCCGACCAGGAGCGCACCCCGAGCCTCAACGACATGACCACCAAGCTTGGTGCCAGCGGCAACTATGAGGTGCTGCTGCACAAGGCCTGGCAACAATCCCTGGGCGACCAGCCGAGCCTGGTGTCGATCACCGAGGGCCAGGAACAGTTCGGCCAGTTCCCGGTGCAGGGCACGCTGAGCCTCACCCTCAAGCGCTTCACCGACGTACAGGCGCAATTCTGGGTCAACCAGTTCGACAGCAACGGCGTGGTCAGTGCCAGCGAACGCCTGAACCAGACCAGCCAGACCAAGAACGGCCAGCTCAACTTCCTGGATGCCGGCCACCTCGCCCTGCTGCTCAAGGTGACCTCACTCGCCGCATCGAAACGCGAAGCGCCATCACAGAACCTCGACCAGTGAAAGTCCGATGCCCTCGTCCCTGACGCCCACCCTGACGAAACCGCTCGCTGCGTCCTGGGTCAGTCGCTTCACGGAACAGAGTCTGGAACGAGGCCGGCGCTACGCCCTGGAAAACCGCGTGAGGATCGTCCAGGCCGGTGACAGCACGGTCACCGCCAGTTGCGAAGGCTCGGGCGGCAACACCTATCGCCAGACCATTCACCTGCGCGAATCCGCCAAAGGCACGCTGCTGGTGGTCGACGCCACCTGCACCTGCCCGGTACGCAGCCGCTGCAAGCACACCGCTGCGGTGTTGCTGCAAGTCCAGGAAACCCTGGCCTATCCTGCCGCGGAAAAGGACGCCGAGTTGCTGGAAAAACTCCAGGCCGTGCTCGATGCGCGGACACCTTCGCCTTTGCCGCAACAGCTTATCGACGACCTGATGCCGGTGCCGCGCCTGTGGCTGGCGAGTATCGAGTTCAGCGCCTTCGAGCCACGCAACGGGCGGATGCAACGCTATATCCAGCACCGCGCGGCCCTGTCCTTCGACTATCTGGGTGAATACGTCAGCGGCCAGAAAAACGCCGATATCATCCTGCGCCAGGAACACCAGAGCCTGCGCATCAAGCGTCAGTTGGAAGCGGAAAAAGCCTGTCGTGAGCAATTGCGGGTGCTGGGATTCAAGATCGCCACGCGCCAGAGCAAGGCCCTGCCGGAAAGTGCCGGCGAGCTGTTCGAAATGGTCAATGACAGCGCCTGGCTGAACTTCACCCTCAACCAACTGCCCGGCCTGCGCGCCCAGGGCTGGCAATTGCAGATCGAGGAAGACTTCGGTTTCGACCTCAGCCCCGTGGAAGACTGGTACGCCACGGTCGACGAAGCGCCCGAACGCGACTGGTTTGACCTGGAACTGGGGATCATCGTCAACGGCGAGCGCCTGAGCCTGCTGCCGATCCTGCTGAACCTGGTGCGCTCCCACACCGAACTGCTCAACCCCGAGCGCCTGGCCCGGCGCCGCGACGACGAACTGATCCTGGTCAATATCCCGGCCTCCCCCGCCGGCAACCACGGACCGCTGCAAGTGGCGCTGCCCTATGGACGCCTGCGGCCGGTGCTGAACACCCTTGGCGAGTTCTACCTACAGGAACCCGGTACCACCCGCCTGCGCCTGAGCCATGCCGATGCGACCCGGCTCAATCCGCTGGACGAGTTGGCATTGCTCTGGGAAGGCGGCGAACAGATCCGTGGTTTCGCCCAGCGGCTGCGGGATATCCGCGACTACAGCGCGGCGATCCCCGAAGGTCTCAACGCCACGCTGCGCCCCTACCAGCACGAGGGCCTGAGCTGGATGCAGTCCCTCAGGCAACTGGAAGTCGGCGGCATCCTGGCCGATGACATGGGCCTGGGCAAAACCCTGCAGACCCTGGCCCATATCCTCAGCGAAAAGCTCGCCGGACGCCTGGACCGCCCGTGCATGGTGGTGATGCCCACCAGCCTGATCCCCAACTGGCTGGACGAAGCCGCGCATTTCACCCCGCAGCTCAAGGTGCTGGCTCTGTATGGTGCCGGGCGCAAGAAGCATTTCGAGCAATTGCAGGATTACGACCTGCTGCTCACCACCTACGCCCTGTTGCCCAAGGATATCGAACGCCTCAAGACCCAGCCGCTGCACGTACTGGTGCTCGACGAGGCGCAGTACATCAAGAATCCCGGCAGCAAGGCCGCCCAGGCCGCCCGTGAGCTGGATGCCCGGCAACGCCTGTGCCTGAGCGGCACGCCGCTGGAAAACCACCTGGGCGAGCTCTGGTCGCTGTTTCATTTCCTCTTGCCGGGCTGGCTGGGGGACGTGAAGAGCTTCAACCGCGACTATCGGACGCCGATCGAAAAACACGCCAGCGAAGTCCGCCTGCAACACCTCAACGGTCGGATCAAACCCTTCCTGCTGCGCCGCACCAAGGAACAGGTGGCCACCGAACTGCCGCCCAAGACCGAGATCATCCATTGGGTGGAACTCAACGAGGCCCAGCGCGATGTCTACGAGACCATGCGCCTGGCCATGGACAAGAAAGTCCGCGCCGAAATCACCCGCAAAGGCGTGGCCCGCAGCCAGATCATTATCCTCGAGGCGCTGCTCAAGCTGCGCCAGGTCTGCTGCGACCTGCGCCTGGTCAACGACGCGCCCCTGCCCGCCCGCGGCAGCGCCTCCGGCAAGCTCGACAGCCTGATGGAGATGCTCGAGGAGCTGTTCGACGAAGGTCGGCGAATCCTGCTGTTCTCGCAGTTCACCTCGATGTTGTCGCTGATCGAGTTGGAATTGAATAAGCGCGGAGTGGCTTATGCGCTGCTGACCGGACAGACCCGCGACCGACGTGCGCCGGTCAAGGACTTCCAGAGCGGCAAGTTGCAGATTTTCCTGATCAGCCTCAAGGCCGGCGGCGTGGGCCTGAACCTCACCGAAGCCGACACCGTGATCCACTACGATCCGTGGTGGAACCCGGCGGCTGAGCACCAGGCCACCGACCGCGCCTATCGGATCGGCCAGGAGAAGCCGGTGTTCGTCTACAAGATGATTGCCCGGGGCACGGTGGAAGAGAAGATCCAACACCTGCAACAGGAAAAATCGGACCTGGCCGCCGGCGTCCTCGACGGCCGCCAGGCCGGTGACTGGCAGCTACAGAACGACGACATCGAAGCCTTGTTCGCGCCACTGCCGGACAAGAAAGCCGGTCGTTAACGACCGGCCGACAGCACCCGGGCCAAGGTCGACTTCACCTGGCCCATGCCGTCATGCAAGGCCTGTTCGATCTCGGCCATGGTGATCACCGCCGTCGACTTGCCCGCCGCCGGGTTCACTACCAGGGCCAGGCAGGCGTAGTCCAGTTCCAGCTCTCGGGCCAACGCCGCTTCCGGCATGCCGGTCATACCGACGATATCGCAACCGTCGCGCTCCAGACGGGCGATCTCGGCCACCGTCTCCAGACGCGGCCCCTGGGTGCAGGCATAGACGCCGTGGCTGCTGTAGGCACAACCCTCGGCTGCCAGCGCCGCAATCAGCTGTTCCCGCAGGCCTTCGCTGTAGGGATAGCTGAAATCGATATGAGTCACCTGCTCCAGGTCATCGGCAAAGTAGGTGTGCTGGCGCCCGCTGGTGTAGTCGATCAATTGATGCGGTACGCAGAAATGCCCGGTGCCCATCGCCGCATGAATCCCGCCCACCGCATTGACCGCCAGTATGGCCTCGGCACCCGCCTGTTTCAGCGCCCAGAGATTGGCCCGGTAATTCACTTGATGGGGTGGAAAACGGTGCGGATGCCCGTGGCGCGCCAGGAACAGCACCTCGCGACCGGCATATTCGCCGATCTGGATGTCTGCCGAGGGGGCACCGTAGGGTGTGTCCAGCGCCAACGACTGACGAATACTCAGGCCTTCCAGCTGGGTCAGACCCGTGCCGCCGATAATTGCGTAAACCGTCATGCAGGATTCCTCAATCAATCAGTTGAGCATCTTTGAGCGCCATAAGCGCCGACAACCAGCGCGGGTCCTGACGGTAATCCGTGCGGGCAAAGCCCTGGCCGCGCATCCGTGCAATGCGCGGCGACGGCTGGACCTTCAGGCGCTGGGCGGCACTCAGGGCCAGTTCGGCAGCCGCACGGTCGTTGCACACCAGACCCATATCGCAGCCGGCGGACAGGGCCGCTTCGATCCGGCTCGCGGCATCGCCGACCACATGGGCACCGGCCATCGACAGGTCATCACTGAAGATAACCCCCTCAAATTTCAATTCGCCCCGCAGAATCTCCTGCAGCCAGCGACGCGAGAAACCGGCCGGTTGCCCATCGACCTGTGGATAAATCACATGGGCCGGCATCACTGCGGCGAGCTGCTGGCTCAAGCGGGCGAACGGCACCAGGTCATTGGCACGGATCTCGTCCAGGCTGCGCTCATCGGTGGGAATCGCCACATGGGAGTCGGCTTCAGCCCAGCCATGACCGGGGAAATGCTTGCCGGTGGCGGCCATGCCGGCACTGTTCATACCGCGGATAAACGCCCCGGCGAGCAACGCCGCGCGCTCGGGATCCCCCTCGAAAGCACGGCTACCGACCACGGCGCTGCGCTGGTAATCCAGGTCCAGAACCGGTGCGAAACTCAGGTCCAGGCCCACCGCCAACACCTCGGTCGCCATCAGCCAGCCACACTGCTCGGCCAGGTATTCGGCATTCGGGTTGTCGGCAATGGCGCGCATCGCCGGCAAGCGCACGAAGCCCTGGCGCAAGCGCTGCACCCGCCCGCCTTCCTGGTCGACCGCCAGCAACAAGTCCGGGCGTACAGCGCGAATGGCGGCGCTCAGTTCACGGACCTGACGCGGGTGCTCGATATTGCGCGCAAAAATGATCAGGCCGCCGACTTGCGGCTGGCGCAGCAACTGGCGATCTTCAGCCGTCAGCCAGGTACCGGCGACGTCCACCATCAGGGAGCCTTGCAGGGCAGTACTCATAAGGAATCCTTGGACAAAAGTGCCCGTTGCCCTCGCGGACCTGAACGCCAAGCGGCGACAGACAGGCACGGCAACGCCTTGCCATGGACAGCACCAGGCAAGCGGGAACGGGCAAGGGGGACTTGGAACAGAAAGAAATCAGGCATGGGCGGCAGCTTAGCGGATCGAAGCCAGCGCGCCCACCTGTAGTGTATTAAACCTTGGCCACCGTCGGCACCGACGTCGACTTGCTGCGCGGACGCAACTGCGCCGCCGCCATCGTGGCATCGGTGACACCGCTGTCAGCACGCATGCCGGCCGCGAGAAACGGCACCATCAGGCGCATGACCTGTTCGATGGAGGTGTTGACGCCAAAGTCGGTCTCGGCAATAGCCCGCAACGCCTTGATACCCGACATGCTGAACGCCGCCGCGCCGAGCATGAAGTGCACGCGCCAGAACAGCTCGATCGGTGGAATCCGTGGCGCGGCATCGTTGACCAGCAGCATGTAGCGGCGGAATACCTTGCCGTACATGTCTTCGAGGTAACGCCGCAAGTGGCCCTGGCTCTGGCTGAAGGCCAGGCCCAGCAAACGCATGAAGATCGACAGGTCGTTGCCGCTGCGTGGCTGCACCACCAGGGCCTGTTCCACGAGGATTTCCAGCAGCTCTTCCAACCCGGGCTTGACCTCGGGCTTGGCCTGGCGTCGCTCCAGCTCACGGTCGAGACTGATGCAGAACGGTCCGAGGAAGCGCGAGAACACCGCCTGGATCAGGGCTTTTTTTGAGCCAAAATGGTAGTTCACCGCCGCGAGGTTGACCCCCGCCTTGCTGGTGATCAACCGCAATGAGGTCTCGGCGAAACCTTTTTCCGCGAACAATTGCTCGGCAGCATCGAGAATGCGTTCAACGGTTTCCGACTGGGCCATGGTTCTTCCGCCTGACAAACACTTGTTTGAAACATACGTTTCAGCCCCGCGAATGTCAAGTCTGACGGTCCGTTCGTGGCCCGCCGGTCAGGCATTAAATCATACAAATCCTGGCCTGTAGCCATCCTGCCGACAAGGCTCGCGCAGCGTTGTCCGGCGACCGTCCGGCGGCAGTGAGAAAAAGGAGGATTGCCAAGCGCCTTACACTGTATATAATCCCAGTCACTGTATAAAAAGACAGAGCGCTCAAAATGATAAAACTGACGCCACGCCAAGCTGAGATTCTGGCCTTTATCAAACGTTGCCTGGATGACAACGGCTATCCGCCGACCCGTGCGGAAATTGCCCTGGAGCTGGGCTTCAAATCGCCGAACGCGGCTGAAGAGCACCTCAAGGCCCTGGCCCGCAAGGGCGCGATTGAGATGACCCCAGGCGCATCCCGCGGCATTCGCATCCCCGGCTTCGAAGCCAAGAGTGATGAATCGACCCTGCCGATCATTGGCCGGGTGGCCGCTGGCGCACCGATTCTCGCCCAGCAGCACGTCGAAGAATCCTGCAACATCAACCCGACCTTCTTCCATCCCCGGGCCGACTACCTGTTGCGCGTTCACGGCATGAGCATGAAGGACGTCGGTATTTTCGACGGCGACCTGCTGGCCGTGCACACCTGCCGCGAAGCCCGCAACGGCCAGATCGTGGTGGCGCGGATCGGCGACGACGTCACCGTCAAGCGCTTCAAGCGTGAAGGCAGCAAGGTCTGGCTGCTGGCGGAAAACCCCGAGTTCGCCCCCATAGAAGTCAACCTGAAAGACCAGGACTTCGTCATCGAAGGTTTGAGTGTCGGCGTTATTCGCCGCTGAAGGAGGCGTCATGCAATTCCAGCAAACCCCACAACATGCACAACTGTCCCTGTTCGAAGCGTTCATGGCGCAACCTCTCGCGCCCCTGCTCAAGGAGGTGGTCGAAGCCCCCTGGAGCAACGAGCCAGAAGTTTTCAGTGAGCTGTCGTTGCGGGGCGCTGCCGGGAGTTGCCTGAGCCTGCTGGCCCCGATCCTGCGGGATTTGAGCGAGGATCAGGAAGCCCGCTGGCTGACCCTGATCGCGCCGCCGTCCAGCCTGACACAGGCCTGGTTGCGGGATGCCGGATTGAACCGGGAGCGGATTCTGCTTCTGCAACCGAGCAGCGCCCAAAGCGCCCTGCAATTGACCTGTGAAGCCTTGCGCCTGGGCCGCAGCCACACCGTGGTCAGTTGGCTGAACCCGCTGAACGGCAACGCTCGCCAACAACTGATCAACGCGGCTCGCCAAGGCGATGCGCAAAGTCTGAATATTCGTTTGGGCTAACGGATTGAACGGCTGTCAGGGCCGGTACTTCATGCTGATTGCCTCAGGGCTTCTCCAGGACAGAGAAGCCGATCTGAAACAACGCCGAACGAGCCTCGGTTCAGTGAAGAACCCGTGGCCCGCCGTCGTCCTTCTCAATCTCACCTTCGGCCAAACGTCCGGCCATCTGCACACCCACGCTCAACATGGCCTTGGCCACTTCGACGTGCTGGCCCTGCAGGAACGCCTTGGCATCTTCGGAAAAGTTAAGGGTTACCAGAGAACCTTCGTCCTCGGCCCGGCGCAGCTCGATACGGCCGTCCGGCAGCTCGACAATTTCTAGAAAGGACGTAGGCATAGTGTCTGTTCTCCACGAAAGGCCATCATTATATCAGTCATCAACGGCACATCGCAGGAGAACTGAAGCGCTTTCTTTACCGCTTGATGAACATCTGACAGATGGAGACTACTTTTTTAGAAGAGAAAGGCGACAAAATAATCGCCCTCTGTTCATCCATCTGTCCGTTCAATCACTCAGCACTCGTTGAGCCCGTCGCGAAAACGGATCGCCAGCGCCTTCAAATTCTGCCGCCAGCTCTCAAGCTCCTCACGCCCCAGCTCAGGCGCTTCTTCCTCATCCAGGCTGACTGCCACGATCAACGGCTGCAAAACGTCGCCTTTGACCTTTCTCGGCGCCTGGGGCGGCAAGTACAGCGCGGCATGGACGCTGATCAGGCGGGCCAGCCAGGTTTGCGGGCTGTGGGCCAACTCCACCAGCTCAGCCATTTCAGGAATGGCGATCGCTTCCAGCACTTCGCGGGTCAGCAACAATTCGGCCCGTGGTGCGGCGGCCTGGGGCAAGCGGTAGAAACCGGCAATCTCATGACACAGCCCGAGCAGTGCGCCATACAGGTGAAACACCGCGGCTTCACGCTCGGCCTGGATCAGCGCCAGGGCATTCATCGCCCCGCTCTCCTCGGCCTTGCCCAGGGCTTCCAGGGCAAGACCGGCGTAAAAAATCTTCTGGTTGGTGCGGGTATAGAGTTCATTGGCCATGACGGCACGCTCCAGGGAAAAGGTCACAGGCAGGTCAGTCAGTTTCAGGGATCGACCGAGTTCGCCGCAAGCCAAAAAACAAAGGCCGCCTGAAAACGAATGTCTTCATGCGGCCTTGTCAGGATCAACCGTGTGGCACCGGCTTGCGCCGATCCCACAGGTTGCGGGCGTTGGCGCCCTGGTCAGGGCAACTCAGGCCCCCTGACGCTTGTCCTCGACCTTCCACTTGCCGCCGTCGTAGAACGCCTTCCAGCCGGTCGGCTTGCCGTCCACTTCGGTCTGCACGTACTGCTCCTTGGTCTTGCGGCTGTAGCGAATGACCGACGGACGACCGTCCGGGTCCTTCGCCGGAGCCGCACACAGGAAGTGATACTTCGGATCGATCTCGTCCTTGTGGGGCAGGATCTCGATCACCAGCGGCGCGCGGGTTTCACGGTTTTTCGGGAACTGGCTCGCGGCCAGGAACAGACCGGAAGCACCGTCACGCAAGATGTAGGTGTCGTTGACCTTCTCGCACTTGAGCTCCGGCATCTTCACCGGGTCCATCTTCGGCGGCGCCGCGTCACCGCTCTTGAGCAGCTTGCGGGTGTTCTTGCAGGTCGCGTTGGTGCAACCGAAGAACTTGCCGAAACGGCCGGTCTTGAGCTGCATCTCGCTGCCGCACTTGTCGCATTCCAGGCTCGGACCTTCATAACCCTTGATGCGGTAGCTGCCTTCTTCGATCTCGTAGCCATTGCAATCCGGGTTGTTACCGCAGATGTGCAGCTTGCGCTTCTCGTCCAGCAGGTAGGCGTCCATCGCCGTGCTGCAGATCGGGCAGCGATGCTTGCCACGCAGCACCAGGGATTCCGATTCACCCTCGTCGTCGGCGGCGATTTCGTCGCCCGGCACCAGGTTGACGGTAGCCTTGCAGCGCTCCTTGGGCGGCAGACTGTAACCCGAGCAGCCGAGGAACACGCCAGTGGAGGCGGTACGGATCTGCATCGGCCGGCCACAGGTCAGGCACGGAATGTCGGTCATGACCGGCTGGTTGGCGCGCATGCCGCTATCAGGGCTTTCCGCCACTTCGAGCTTTTTCTTGAAGTCGCCGTAAAACTCGTCGAGCACGTTCTTCCAGTCGCGTTCGCCCTGGGCCACGTCGTCGAGGTGCTCTTCCATGCTGGCGGTAAAACCGTAGTCCATCAGGTCGGAGAAGCTTTCCGAAAGGCGCTCGGTGACGATGTCACCCATTTTTTCGGAGTAGAAACGGCGGTTGTGCAGCGCCACATAACCACGGTCCTGGATGGTCGAAATGATCGCCGCATAGGTCGAAGGACGACCGATACCGCGTTTTTCCATTTCCTTGACCAGGCTGGCTTCGGAGTAACGCGCCGGTGGCTTGGTGAAGTGCTGGGTCGGATCGAGCTGGATCAGCTTCATCACCTCGCCCTGGGCCATGTCGGGCAGCACGTCGTCGTCGCCTGGTTTGGCGATCTGCGGCATGACCCGGGTGTAACCGTCGAACTTGAGGATACGACCCTTGGCACGCAACTCGAAATCCCCGGCACCCACGGTTACGGTGGTCGACAGGTATTGTGCCGGCAGCATCTGGCAGGCGAGGAACTGGCGCCAGATCAGCTCGTAGAGGCGCTCGGCATCGCGCTCCATGCCCGACAACTTGCTTGGCTCGGTGTTGGCGTCGGAAGGACGGATCGCTTCGTGAGCTTCCTGTGCGCCTTCCTTGCTGCTGTAGACGTTCGGGGATTCCGGCAGGTACTTCTTGCCGAACTCGCCTTCAATATAAGTACGCGCCATCGCCACGGCATCAACCGAGAGGTTGGTGGAGTCGGTACGCATGTAGGTGATGTAGCCGGCTTCGTACAGACGCTGGGCCATCATCATGGTCTTCTTCACACCGAAGCCCAGGCGGTTGCTCGCGGCCTGTTGCAGGGTCGAGGTGATGAACGGCGCCGACGGCTTGCTGCTGGTCGGTTTGTCTTCGCGTTTGACAATGCTGTAGGCGGAAGACTTGAGCTTCTCCAGGGCCGCCATGGCCTGGGCTTCATTGAGCGGCTTGAACGCCTCGCCCTTCTCCCGTGCCACGTCGAAGCGCACCTTGGCGCCCTTGGCGGTGCCGAGATCGGCGTGGACTTCCCAGTACTCTTCGGGGTTGAAGGCACGGATCTCGCGCTCACGCTCGACCACCAGCTTCACCGCTACCGACTGTACGCGACCGGCGGACAGGCCACGGGCGATCTTCGACCACAGCAAGGGCGAGACCATGTAACCCACCACACGGTCGAGGAAACGGCGGGCCTGCTGGGCATTGACGCGGTCGATGTCCAGCTCGCCAGGTGTCGAGAAGGCTTCCTGGATGGCTTTCTTGGTGATCTCGTTGAACACCACGCGCTTGTAGCGGCTGTCATCGCCACCGATGGCTTCGCGCAGGTGCCAGGCAATGGCTTCCCCTTCGCGGTCCAAGTCCGTCGCGAGATAGATGGTGTCGGCATCCTTGGCCAGGCGGCGCAACTCCTCGATCACCTTCTCCTTGCCGGGAAGGATCTCGTAGCGGGCTTTCCAGCCATGGTCCGGGTCGACACCCATGCGCGCGACCAGTTGCTTGCGCGACTTCTCCTTAGCCGTCAGCACAGGGGCTTCGCCAGCCGCCGCCTTGCCGCGCTTGGCAGCAGGCTCTTTGGTGGCACTCGCCGAACCGCTGGTGGGCAGGTCTCGGATATGGCCGATACTCGACTTCACCACGTACTGGGTACCCAAGTACTTGTTGATGGTCTTGGCCTTAGCCGGGGATTCCACAATGACCAGCGATTTGCCCATGGATCAGAAAATTCCTGAATGCTAGAAGTGAGAGGCGGCCTGCGCCTGACGCGGCACCGCTATATATAGTGGCTACAAGGTGAGGTCAAGCGCAGGGTTCTGCGCGCCCTCCCCTCAAGGCCTTGAAAACAGGCTCGGTTCAGCTTGCACCAAAGCAAAGCGCGGGACCTGTTCGCCGTCAACCTCGACCGACTCCAGGAACATGCTCAAGGGACGCACCCAAAAGCCGTAATCGCCATACAGGGCTTGGTAAAACACCAGTTCTTCGCCGCTCTCGGAATGCCGCGCGACGTTGAAAACACGGTACTGCGGCCCCTTGTAATGCTGATAGAGCCCGGGTTCCAATTTCATGTATCGGCTCCTTACAAATAAAAATAAAAAAATTCGGAAAAACAAAAGCCGGGGCACTGGGCCCCGGCTTCCTTCAACGAGACGCTTAGATGCGTTCGAAGACGGTGGTGATGCCCTGGCCGAGGCCAATGCACATGGTGGCCACCCCGAGGGTACCGCCATTCTGCTTCATTACATTGAGCAAAGTGCCGGAAATCCGCGCACCGGAACAACCGAACGGGTGACCCAAGGCAATGGCGCCACCGTGCAGGTTAACCTTCTCGTTCATCTTGTCGAGCACTTTCAAATCCTTGAGCACTGGCAGGGCCTGTGCGGCGAAGGCTTCGTTGAGCTCGAAGAAGTCGATGTCGGAGATGGCCAGGCCCGCACGCTTGAGGGCTTTCTGGGTCGCCGGTACCGGACCGTAGCCCATGATCGCCGGGTCGACACCCGCCACGGCCATGGAGCGGATCACCGCCAAAGGCTGGATCCCCAGGTCCTGGGCACGCTGGGCCGACATCACGATCATGCACGAGGCGCCGTCAGTGATCTGCGAGGAAGTCCCCGCCGTCACGGTGCCACCTTTAGGGTTGAACGCCGGCTTCAAGGCCGCCAGGCTTTCCAGGGTGGTTTCCGGACGAATGGTTTCGTCGTAGTCGAACACCTTGAGGAAGCCGTTCTCGTCATAACCCTGCATCGGGATGATCTCGTCCTTGAACTTGCCTTCCACGGTGGCCTTGTGGGCCAACTGGTGGGAACGCACGCCAAAGGCGTCCTGCTGCTCGCGGGTGATGCCGTGCATCTTGCCAAGCATTTCCGCGGTCAGGCCCATCATGCCCGAGGCCTTCGCCGCGTACAGGGACATGTGCGGGTTCGGATCGACACCGTGCATCATGCCCACGTGGCCCATATGCTCGACGCCGCCGACGACGAACACGTCACCGTTGCCAGTCATGATCGCCTGGGCGGCGGTGTGCAGCGCGCTCATGGACGAGCCACACAGGCGGCTGACGGTCTGGCCGGCAGCGGTATGCGGGATCTGGGTCATCAGCGACGCCATGCGGGCGATGTTCCAGCCCTGCTCCAGGGTCTGGTTCACACAGCCCCAGATCACGTCCTCGACTTCGTTCGGGTCGACCTTGACGTTGCGTTCCAGCAGCTTGCTGATCAGGTGCGCCGACATGTCCTCGGCGCGGGTGTTGCGGTGCATGCCGCCCTTGGAGCGGCCCATCGGAGTACGACCGAAGTCGACAATCACGACGTCTCTAGGATTCAAGCTCATAAATTTCACTCTCGCTCTAGTGGTGCAGGACGGCTGAAAGCTGCTGCGCTCGGCAATACTGCGTTAAAAACAGGCTCGGAATGCTCATTTACAACCCGTAAACTCCGCTTCCTCGCCTGTTTTTGCCTTGTCTTGCCTTCGCTCGCGACGCTTTTATTCCGTCCTGTGCGGCGCTTAACCGAAAAAGCTTTGGCCAGTCTTGGCCATTTCACGCAGTTTCGCGGTCGGGTGGTACAGCGCGCCCAGATCGGCGTACTGATCGGCCAGGGCAACGAATTCGGCCACACCGATGGAGTCGATGTAGCGCAACGCACCGCCACGGAAGGGAGGGAAACCGATACCGTAGACCAGACCCATGTCGGCTTCGGCGGCGGTTTCAACGATACCGTCTTCCAGGCAACGCACGGTTTCCAGGCACAGCGGGACCATCATCCAGTTGATGATGTCCTCGTCGGTCACTTCACGCTGCTCGTAGATGACCGGCTTGAGCACTTCCAGTACGGACGAATCGACGACCTTCTTCTGCTTGCCGCGCTTGTCGGTCTCGTAGGCATAGAAGCCCTTGCCGTTCTTCTGACCCAGGCGCTTGGCCTCGTAGAGGGCGTCCACCGCCGAACGACGGTCGTCCTTCATGCGGTCCGGGAAGCCTTCAGCCATCACGTCACGGCCATGGTGGCCGGTGTCGATGCCGACCACGTCCATCAGGTAGGCCGGGCCCATCGGCCAGCCGAACTTCTCCATGATCTTGTCGATACGGACGAAGTCCACACCCGCGCTGACCAGTTTGGCGAAGCCGCCGAAGTACGGGAACAGGATACGGTTGACCAGGAAGCCCGGGCAGTCGTTGACCACAATCGGGTTCTTGCCCATTTTCTTGGCGTAGGCCACGGTGGTGGCGACCGCTTCTTCGCTGGACTTCTCGCCACGGATCACTTCCACCAGCGGCATCATGTGCACCGGGTTGAAGAAGTGCATGCCGACGAAGTTTTCCGGACGCTTGAGGGCCTTGGCCAGCAGGCTGATGGAAATGGTCGAGGTGTTGGAAGCCAGGATGGCGTCTTCCTTGACCTGGGCTTCCACTTCCGCCAGTACCGCTTGCTTGACTTTAGGGTTCTCGACGACCGCCTCGACCACCAGGTCGACGTGACCGAAGTCACCGTAGGACAGGGTCGGACGAATGCCATTGAGCACTTCGGCCATCTTCGCGGCAGTCATGCGGCCTTTATCAACGCGACCGACCAGCAGTTTCGCGGCTTCCGCCAGACCCTGCTCGATACCGTGCTCGTTGATGTCCTTCATCAGGATCGGCGTGCCTTTGGAAGCCGACTGATAAGCGATACCGCCACCCATGATACCGGCGCCCAATACGGCGGCCTGTTTCACGTCCTTGGCGATTTCGTCGTAGGCCTTGGCCTTTTTCTTCAGTTCCTGGTCATTCAGGAACAGACCGATCAGGCTTTGCGCAGCCGAGGTCTTGGCCAGTTTCACGAAACCGGCGGCTTCGACTTCCAGGGCCTTGTCGCGACCGAAGTTGGCGGCTTTCTGGATGGTCTTGATGGCTTCGACCGGAGCCGGGTAGTTCGGACCGGCTTGACCGGCGACAAAACCCTTGGCGGTTTCGAAGGCCATCATCTGTTCGATGGCGTTAAGCTTGAGTTTGTCCAGCTTCGGCTGGCGCTTGGCCTTGTAATCGAACTCGCCGGAGATAGCGCGCTTGAGCAGTTCGAGGGCGGCTTCCTGGAGTTTTTCCGCAGCGACCACGGCATCGACGGCGCCGACTTTCAGGGCGTCTTCGGCACGGTTTTCCTTACCGGCGGCAATCCACTCGATGGCGTTGTCCGCACCGATCAGGCGCGGCAGACGGACGGTACCGCCGAAGCCCGGGTAGATGCCCAGCTTGACTTCCGGCAGGCCGATCTTGGCGCTGTCGGCCATGACGCGGAAATCCGCGGCCAGGCACATTTCCAGACCGCCGCCCAGGGCGATGCCGTTGATCGCGGCGACAGTCGGCACGGCGAGGTCTTCGAAATCGCTGAAAATCTTGTTGGCTTCGAGGTTGGCGGCCACCAACTCGGCATCCGGCAACTTGAAGTTGTCGACAAATTCGGTGATGTCGGCGCCGACGATAAACACGTCCTTGCCGCTGCTGACGATGACGCCCTTGACGGACGCATCTGCCTTGAGGGTGTCCACGGCCTGACGCAATTCGCTCAGGGTTAGACGGTTGAACTTGTTGACGGACTCACCCTTGAGGTCGAACTTCAGTTCGACGATGCCACTTTCAAGAGCCTTAACCGTGATGGCTTTACCTTCGTAAATCATCAACTGATCTCCACGATATGGAAGCTGAACAGTACACGTCGGACGCGGGCGGATGGTACGGCATGAACGTTACCGTCAATGCTACGCCAAGCCGCCAGGCACACCCGCCAACGCGATAGTCGGGATTCTGTTTGGAGCCGTCTGATCAGACAAACGCTCAATTCATACGCCCGTTTGATTTGGGTGTGGACACCTTCACGGAATTCGCGGCAATTGTCAATTGCCGAAAACATTGCCAAAAAAACGACTTCCCGGTCATATTCCGGGCGTGAAAGCGCTTGGGTGCCAGGCTTTATGGGCACCCATTCAGGAATTCAATAGTGTAGTGGCGGGCGGCCGATCCTGCGTCAAGCCAGGGCCTTGAGCACCGCCGCAATGGCCGGCAAGGCCTGGGCATCACCACGCTCACCCCAGTAGATGGCGATCATCTGCTTGTCCGCCTCGATCTTGTAGGCGTTGTCCGGCAACGTGCGCAAATGCATCAGCAGCTTGTCGTCGGTCAAGGTTTCCCGCCACTGGTTGGCCCAGACTCCCGGGGCGGTTTGCCAGTAACACCAGCACGGGCTGTCGGCGCGCAGGCGTGGCCGATGATATTGCGCACAGGGGCTCGGCGGCTCCTGCGCCAGCCAGTGCGGCCACTCCTGGGGCGCCAGTTGCATGCCCAGGCCGATGCGCCGTGCCTCCATGCGCACGGCCATCATTCCGCTCTGGCGGCGCGAAGGACGCAACCAGGCCAGAGGGCTCAATACCAGCGCGAGGATTGACACCACTATCCATACCGTCATATCTAACTCTCTCGATTCTTGATGAGCGATGGGTTCGCCGCTGAACCAATCCGCTTGAAACCAGCCATACTTAAAGCTAATGCGATCCTCAGGAGTGCCTTTCATGAGCTACGAACACATTCTGGTAGCTGTCGACCTGACAGAAGAATGCGACCCGGTCATCAAGCGCGCGCGCGAACTGTCGGTCAGCAGCGGAGCCAGGCTATCACTGGTGCATATCGTCGAACCCATGGCCATGGCCTTCGGTGGCGACGTGCCCATGGACCTTTCGCAGTTGCAGCAACAGCAATTCGACCAGGCCAAGGAGCGCCTCGATCGCCTGATCGTCAAGTACCCGGAACTCTCGAAAGACAACTGCCACCTGACCTACGGCCAGCCGCGCCAGGAAATCCATCACCTGGCCAAGGAACAGCATTGCGACCTGATCGTGGTCGGCAGCCATGGCCGCCACGGCCTGGCCCTGCTGCTGGGCTCCACCGCCAATGACGTGCTGCACGGTGCGCCCTGCGATGTGCTGGCGGTGCATCTGGTCAAGCGTCCGAGCTGATCCCGAAGCCCCTCCCCCTCCCTGTAGGAGCGAGCTTGCTCGCGATGGACCTCAACGATAACGCGGGGCACCTGATGCCCTGCGGTGACCGGGATACCATCGCGAGCAAGCTCGCTCCTACAGGTCCGCGCTTCCGCACGAGATCGGCGAGACCAACAAAAAGCCCGGCATCCACACAGGTTGGGGCCGGGCTTTTTTGTCACTCAGCGATCACTAAGCGTCCAGCTCGGCCCAACGCTCCACCATCACTTCCAGCTCGGCCTGGAGTTTTTCCAGCCCGGCGATGACCGCTGCGGTCTCCGCCGCCGGACGCTGATAAAACCGCGCCTCGGCCATTTCAGCTTCAACAGCGGCAATCTGCTGTTCCTTGGCTTCGATCTCGCCCGGCAACGCTTCCAGCTCGCGCTGCAACTTGTAGCTGAGTTTTTTCTTCGCCACCGGCTGCTCGACCGCTGCCACCGGCGCTGGGGCTGCCGTGACTACCGCAGAATTGAGCTCGGCCTTGCCGGACTTGTTCTCGGTCACGCCCAGCAAACGCGGCGAACCGCCCTGGCGCAGCCAGTCCTGGTAACCACCGACGTACTCGCGCACCTTGCCCTCACCTTCGAAGACCAGGGTGCTGGTGACCACGTTGTCGAGGAAGGCCCGGTCGTGACTGACCATCAGCACGGTGCCGCTGAACGTCAGCAGCACTTCTTCCAGCAACTCGAGGGTTTCCACATCGAGGTCGTTGGTCGGTTCGTCGAGTACCAGCAGGTTGGAAGGCTTGCTGAACAGCTTGGCCAGCAGCAGGCGTGCACGCTCACCACCGGACAAGGCCTTGACCGGCGTACGGGCGCGTTGCGGGCTGAACAGGAAATCGCCCAGGTAGCTCAGCACGTGACGGCTCTGGCCATCGATGTCGATAAAGTCGCGACCCTCGGCGACGTTGTCGATCACGGTCTTTTCCAGGTCCAGCTGATGGCGCAACTGGTCGAAATAGGCCACGTCGATCCGCGTGCCCTCTTCAACCTTGCCGCTGGTCGGTTGCAGACCATTGAGCATCAGCTTGAGCAAGGTGGTCTTGCCGGTACCGTTGGCACCGAGCAGGCCGATCCGGTCGCCACGCTGCAGGACCATGGAGAAGTCCTTGATCAGGAACGGACCGCCCGGGTGCGCAAAGCTGACGTTTTCCAGCACCATCACCTGTTTGCCGGACTTGTCGGCGGTGTCGAGCTGAATGTTCGCCTTGCCGGTACGCTCGCGGCGTTCGCTACGCTCCACGCGCAAGGCTTTCAATGCCCGCACGCGGCCTTCGTTACGGGTCCGGCGGGCCTTGATGCCCTGGCGGATCCAGACTTCTTCCTGGGCCAGGCGCTTGTCGAACAGCGCATTGGCGGTTTCCTCGGCAGCCAGGGTGGCTTCCTTGTGCACCAGGAAGCTGGCGTAGTCGCCGTTCCAGTCGATCAGGCCGCCGCGGTCCAGTTCCAGGATGCGGGTTGCCAGGTTCTGCAGGAAGGAACGGTCGTGAGTGATGAACAACACCGCGCCCTGGAAATCCTTCAAGGCTTCTTCCAGCCAGGCAATGGCACCGATATCCAGGTGGTTGGTCGGTTCGTCGAGCAACAACAGGTCCGGTTCGGAAACCAGAGCCTGGGCCAACAGGACGCGCCGACGCCAGCCACCGGACAACTCGGCGAGGGTCTTGTCGGCCGGCAGTTGCAGGCGGCTCAAGGTGCTGTCGACCAGGGTCTGCAAGCGCCAGCCATCACGGGCTTCGAGGTCGTGCTGGACATGCATGAGCTTGTCCAGGTCGGCATCGGTGACGATGTTCTGGCTCAGGTGGTGATACTCGGCGAGCAACGCGCCGACCCCGTCCAGGCCCTCGGCAACCACGTCGAACACGGTACGTTCGTCGGCCAGCGGCAACTCTTGCGGCAACTCGCCGATCTTGAGGCCGGGGGCACGCCAGACGGAGCCGTCATCGGGCTTTTGCACGCCCTTGACCAGCTTCAACATGCTGGACTTGCCTGTGCCGTTGCGGCCGATGATGCACACCCGCTCACCACGGGCGATCTGCCACGACACCTTGTCCAACAACGGCATGGCGCCGAAGGCAAGGGACACATCGCTGAATTTGAGCAGGGTCATGAGCTTCTCCAAAAACCGGGCGCGCATTCTACCTGACTTGAGACAGGAGGCGGCCGGCAATTTTATCGGCACCTCGGTTCAAGATGACAATTGGTATCAAGTTACGTACAGCGGGCCGCAAAACTTTCGCCCGCAGCCGGCAAAAGGCTAAGCTACCCGGCAATCAGCGTCGCATTGCAGCGGTGCTCGTCAGGTTTTTTGTTCGGAACTCCCATGCGCAGCCGTCTTTTCAACTTTTTATCGTGTCTGCTTCTTTCCGCCTGCGCCCTCCAGACCGCCCAGGCTGCCGATCTCTCCCAGCAACGCCAGTTCTACGATGAAGCCAAGCGTGCCCTTGCCAAGGGTGACTCAGGCCCCTATTTCCGTTACCAGGACGCCCTGCGGGACTACCCGCTGGAACCCTACCTGGCCTACGACGAGTTGACCGCGCGCCTGAAAACCGCGAGCAATGCCGAGATCGAGCAATTCCTCGCCGAACATGGCGACCTGCCCCAGGCCAACTGGATGAAGCTGCGCTGGTTGCGCTGGCTGGCCGATCGCGGTGACTGGCAGCCCTTCGTCAAGTACTACGACCCCAAGCTGAACTTCACTGAACTGGACTGCCTCAACGGCCAGTACCAGCTCAGCCACAACCTGCTTGCCGAGGGTTATGCCACGGCGGAAAAACTCTGGCTGACCGGCAAGAGCCAACCGAGCGCCTGTGACGCCCTGTTCAGCAGTTGGGCCGCCGCCGGCCAACTGACCGAACAGAAACGCTGGCAGCGCCTGAAACTGGCCGCCGAAGCCCGCAACTACAGCCTGGCCACCAGCCTGGTCAGCGGCTTGACCACCCTCGCCGCGCAAGGTCGACTGCTGATCGACGTGGCCCAGCGACCGGACATGCTGAGCCAGCCCTCGCGCTTCACCCCGGCGGATGAAGCGATGTCCGACGTGGTCGGCCTCGGCCTGCGCCGCCTGGCCCGCCAGGATCCGGACAAGGCGATGCCGCTGCTCGACAGTTATGCCGTGAGCATGCACTTCTCCCGTGACGAAAAGGTTGCGATCGCCCGCGAAATCGGCCTGACCCTGGCTCGCAGCTACGACAGCCGCGCGCTGGACATCATGACCCAGTACGACCCGGAACTGCGGGACAACACCGTGACCGAGTGGCGCCTGCGCCTGCTGTTGCGCCTGGGCCGCTGGGAAGACGCCTACCAGTTGACCCGCCGCCTGCCGCCAGAGCTGGCCACCACCAACCGCTGGCGCTACTGGCAGGCCCGCAGTCTGGAACTGGCACAACCGCACAACCCACAGGCGCAGGTGCTGTTCAAGGTGGTTGCCCGCGAACGGGATTTCTACGGCTTCCTCGCCGCCGATCGCTCGCAGACCCCGTACCAGTTGACCAACCGACCGCTGGTACTCAGTCAGCAGTTGATCAACAAGGTCCGCAATACCCCCGGCATACGCCGCGCACTGGAACTGCATGACCGCGGCCAGGTGGTCGACGGACGTCGCGAGTGGTACCACGTCAGCCGCCTGTTCAGCCGCGATGAAATGGTCGCCCAGGCCAAGCTGGCCTATGACCTGAAATGGTATTTCCCGGCCATCCGCACCATCAGCCAGGCGCAATACTGGGATGACCTGGATATCCGCTTCCCCATGGCCCACCGCGACACCCTGGTGCGCGAAGCCAAGATCCGCGGGCTGCACTCGAGCTGGGTATTTGCCATCACCCGCCAGGAAAGCGCCTTCATGGATGACGCCCGCTCAGGCGTGGGTGCCAGCGGACTGATGCAACTGATGCCAGGGACCGCCAAGGAAACCGCGCGCAAGTTCAGCATTCCCCTGGCTTCGCCGCAGCAGGTGCTGGACCCGGACAAGAACGTCCAACTGGGCGCGGCTTATCTGAGCCAGGTGCACGGTCAGTTCAACGGCAACCGCGTGCTCGCGACAGCCGCCTACAACGCCGGCCCCGGCCGCGTCAGGCAGTGGCTCAAGGGCGCCAACCACCTGGGCTTCGATGTATGGGTGGAAAGCATTCCATTCGACGAAACCCGCCAGTACGTGCAGAACGTATTGTCGTACGCGGTGATCTACGGTCAGAAGCTCAACGTGCCGCAGCCGTTGGTGGATTGGAACGAGCGCTATTTCGACGACCAATAACGCCGCTCCTGTAGGAGCCGGCTTGCTGGCGATGAACGATAACGCGGTGTGCCTGAGTGAGATACCGCGTCGCCTTCATCGCCAGCAAGCCGGCTCCCACAAAGACCACGTTGACCGATATTGAGAACGCAAGGAGCAAGACGGCATTTAGTGTCGTTAAAGCCCCTGCCTATTCGAGCACCGTCACCGGCATCCCGACTTCCAGCACGCCCTGGCCATCGTTGACCAGGTTCTGCCCGAACATCACCTCACCGTCCTGCTCACGATAAGTCTTGAGGGTCGTCAACGGCTCGCGGTCAGCGCTGCGCTCACCGGTTTGCGGATCGAGGGTGGTCAGAATGCAGCGGGAACAGGGCTTCACCACGCGAAACTCGACATCGCCGATACGAATGCGCTTCCAACCGTCCTCGGCAAAGGCCTCGCTACCCTCGATCACCAGGTTGGGCCGAAAGCGCAGCATTTCCAGCTCACGCCCGACCTTCTGCGACAGATCCTCCAGGGAAGCCTGGCCGATCAACAGCAGGGGGAAACCATCGGCAAACGCCACCCGGTCCTCTTCCTTGCCGTAGCCGGCCTCGGTCAGGCGGGCCCGCTCCAACGGCACATGCACCAGGCGGGTCGGCTTGCCGATAAACCCGCTCAGCCAGGCCGCCGCCTCGTCACCGGCATCCGGTACGCGCAAGGTGTCGCTCCAGATAGTCACGCCACGCAAGGTGTCGTCCGTCCCGGGCAGCGCGACGTCCAGCGCCGAATGGCCGGGAGCACTCAGGGTCAGGCCGCCGGCGACATTCCACAGCGCCGACAATTGACTCATCTTGCCCACTGCGCGCTGGGTCAGAAAGCGTCCGCTGGCTTCGTCCACCAGCATCCAGCGCCGATCCCCGGCCAGGCCCAGCTCATCCAGCGGGCTCTGGCGCAAGGCCTCGCCCCTGGCGGACTTCAACGGATATCGATACAGCGCGCTCAGACGCAACATGCCCAGCTCCCCGAGAGACAAAACAGCGATTCTACAGGAGGCTGGGCACAACGGCATTTTTGCGCTGGAACGCGGTTTTGCGAAATCAGGCGTTATCCAGCATCAACCGCTGGCGCACCACATCCACCAACTTGTCCGGCTGGAACTTGGAGAGGAAGTTGTCGCAACCGACCTTCTTCACCATGGCATCGTTGAAACTACCGGACAGCGAGGTGTGCAGCACCACATATAACCCGCGCAGGCGCGGGTCGTTACGAATTTCAGTGGTCAGGCGGTAGCCGTCCATCTCCGGCATTTCCGCATCGGTGAAGACCATCAGCAGTTTGTCGGTCATCACCGCACCACTATCCGCCCAGCCCTTGAGCATGTTCAAGGCCTTCAGGCCGTCGCTGGCGATATGCATTTTCACCCCCAACTGCCCGAGGGTATCGCGCAACTGGGACAGCGCCACGTTCGAGTCATCGACCAGCAGCACTTCGCGACCACGGGCCTGCTCCATGATCGGATCGTCGAGCTTCTCACGGGAGACCTTGGCGTTGTACGGCACAATCTCGGCCAGGACCTTTTCCACGTCGATGATTTCCACCAACTGGTCATCCACTTTGCTGATGGCGGTCAGGTAATGCTGGCGACCCGCGCTGGTCGGCGGCGGCAGGATCGCTTCCCAGTTCATGTTGACGATACGGTCCACGCCACCGACCAGGAACGCCTGCACCGAACGGTTGTACTCGGTGACGATGATGGTGCTGTTGGGCCCCGGCACCAGTGGGCGCATGCCGATCGCCTGGGACAGGTCGATCACCGGCAGGGTCTGGCCGCGCAGGTTGACCACACCACAGACGAACGGATGACGCTGGGGCATCAAGGTCAACTTGGGCAGTTGCAGCACTTCCTGAACCTTGAATACGTTGATCGCGAACAGCTGGCGCCCCGCCAGGCGAAACATGAGAATTTCCAGCCGGTTCTCACCCACCAATTGCGTACGTTGATCTACTGTGTCGAGAATGCCGGCCATTAATGACTCCTGGGCTTGCTGCTGAAAGTGACATTGAATAGGTTATCGGCGGAGAACTTCGGACCTTGACCCTCCGACCAAATGCCTGCCAAAAGCATTGATGTCACATTAACATCATGCTTTACTCAATTCACCTCCTCGCCGTCGCCAGGCAATACCCAGCGCGACCGCCGATTTCACTTATAGTTCCCCATACTAGGGGAATCCCCTAGCGACAATCAGGCCCAACCTGATATTCGCGATATCCAATAGCCATTAATGTGACGCCATTCTCATTGCATGAATGGAGTCAGGCTCTTGCCTTTGATCGCAGGACCACGGCCAGCCAGCCAGGTGAAAACCCTCACCGAACAGGCTCAGGCCCTCTGGACCGCCACTTTCGGTGAATCTCTGCGCGCCTGCACGGAGGGCTTTTCGCCGCCTGCCAGCCTGCCCTTGAGAACAAAATGCAATCACTATAATTCGAAACAATCAGAAACAGACTACAGACACAGACAGTCTGTCGGCCTTAACGTTAAAACCGTTCGCCCCGTGCGACTTTCTATCGCCTGCCTATGCAATCAAGGAGATAAAGCATGCTGAACGGTCTAGAGCGGCAAGCCGGCCTACCGCAGTTTCTGGTGGAAGCCCAAACCCTGCAAACGAAGATGCAGGAGTGCTGCCAGCACCTGGAGCTGATCCGCAACGACAAGGACGCCATTGATTGCCTCCTCGTCTCGCTGCATACCCTGGCCAACTGCGCGCAAGGCCTGGGCGTACGCTCGATGGCCCGGTTCTCGCGGCAGATCCATGCCCTCCTGAGTCAGCCCCAGGACCCGCTCAATCTCCATGAAGACGCCCTGCTGGCTTTGCGTAATTGCCTGACGCTACTGGCCTGGCAGGTCGAATTGATCGACCCGAAAACCGGCCAACTGGGCCTGGACGACGAAGAAGAGTCCGAACTGATCACCGCACTTGCTATCCAGACCGGCCAATACGGATCAGCCATCACCGGACCGAAGACCTTCACCCTGATCACCTTCCCTGAACGATCCGTTTGAACCGCTCGCCTTCCTCCCGCCTTCGATCCGCCCTCTTCATACCCAAAAACGACAATAACAACTCACCTCGAACTTTCAGGTTCCAGGCCGTGGTTTTTTAATGCAAAAAGAATAACTAGTGTCTACGCGATAAAAGTCCCCGAACAGCGTTCGGGCTTCGACTAGAGTAAGATGATGCCGCAGAGTTTATGGAACAAACGTGCAAGAAAAGTTGACCACTCGGACATATATCCACCGAACGCCACCGGCCTTGGATGGTGTAATGTCATGCAAAAAACTTTCATATGTACTTGTACAACATAGTAATTTTATCAACAGATGCCAAAATGACATCATTGCGCAAAATTTCTCAGCCTGACACTGTTCACCCGAATCAACGTATTAAACCGTACCTGTTTTTCAAACTTGGCCTGTCGGTTGTCCTGACGGTCTACCCGTAGCGAACATTCATTGGCTCCATACGCTATGTACGCCAGCCTCAAGTCATTCAAGCCTTGGCTCCCCTCTCGAAGAAATGCCCGCCGGCTGACCACTGTGCTTTGCATCGGTTCGGCCATCGCCAGCCTGCTCGTCTACAGCACCTGCGCCAGCTTTCCACCCGAATTACTGATCCTCAACCTGGCCGCCCTGGCCAGCGTCTGGCTCCAGCACCGCGACTCCGGCACCTCCATTCAGTTCCAGCCGCAGGAACTGGCCGACCGCCTGCTACAGGTGCAGGAAAACGAACGGCATCGCCTCAGCCGCGAACTGCATGACGACATCGGCCAGTTGCTCACGGCGGCCAAGCTCCAGACCCAGTGGCTGCAACGGCGCTTGCCGGATGATCTGCAAAGCCACTGCGAGACCCTGGGCAACACCCTCGACGAGACCCTGGCCAAGGTTCGCGACGTTTCGGCGATCCTCAACCCCCGTCAGTTGACCAGCCTCGGCCTGGAAGCCAGCCTGCGCGCGCATTTGCTCAAGACCCTGGAAAACACCAGCGTGCTCTGGAGCCTGGAGTGCCACCAACGATTGACCGGCATCCCCGAGGAAATGGCGGTGACCGCGTTCCGCGTCACCCAGGAAGCCGTCACCAATATGCTGCGCCATGCCCAGGCATATAACCTGTTGGTACGGATCAAACGCCTGCCCGAAGGTTTGTCCCTGCACATCGCCGACGACGGCCAGGGCTTTTCACCGGCGCGCAATCCCGCCGAAGCAGGCCAGCGTGGCATGGCCGGTATGGCCGAGCGCATCGAACAGGCAGGCGGAACATTGACAGTCAGTAGCGGACCCGGCAAAGGTACGCAGATCGAAGCACTGCTGCCCTGGGCGCCGCGCGCCCTGGAACGCGCCAGCAAGAATAAGGCTCCATGACCTGCACCCTACTTCTGGTGGATGACCACTCACTGATCCGGGCCGGTGTCCGCGCCCTGGTACTGGATATCCCGGGTTACGCCGTGATCGGCGAAGCCAGCGATGGCGCGCAGCTGCTCGAGGCCGTGGAACAGCTGAACCCGGACATCATCCTGCTCGACCTGTCCATGCGCGAAACCGGTGGCCTGGATGCCTTGCGCAAACTCAAGGCGGTGCGCCCCCAGAGCAAGGTGTTGATCCTGTCGATGCACACCGACCCGCAGTTGGTCATGCAGGCCCTGGAAATCGGTGCCCACGGCTACCTGCTCAAGGACACCACCGCCACCGAACTGGCCCAGGCCCTGGATGCCCTGCGCAACAATGAACGCTACCTGAGCCCGGCCATCGCCCACACGGTGATCAACCAGGCCCTGACCCAGGTCCAACGCAACCTGCCAGCCGAAAGGACAGTCAACCACAACCTGACCGGGCGCCAACTGGAAATCCTGCGGCTGATCGTGCGCGGCAAGTCGACCCGGGAAATCGCCAATGGCCTGGGCCTGAGCATCAAGACCGTGGAAACCCACCGCTCACAGATCATGAAGCGACTGCAGATCTTCGACGTCGCCGGCCTGGTGCTGTTCGCGGTGCGCGAGCAGATCATCAGCCTCGACGACTGAGCAGCGGCGAGCCCTCGGGCAGGTGGACCCGCAAGGCCGCCGGACGGACCTCGAAGCGCAGGCTGTCGCTGTGCAGCGGCTCGCCGTCAAGATTGAGGTACAGCCCCTCGGACACCTTGATTTCGATCCAGGGCAAGCGAGCCCGGACGAACAGGTTGTCCAACCCCCAGCCACCGCTCATCAACTCACGCAAGGTGCCGACCATCTCCTGGGGTGCCGGCAGGATGCTGATATCGAGCAAGCCATCGTCCACCAGCGCCTCCGGACACAGTGGGTGCCCACCTCCCGCCTGGCGACCGTTACCGATGCCCAGCGCCAGCAGATCGCCCTGCCAATGAAAATCCGGTCCCTGCAGCTCGCCATAGGCGACATGCAGCTCACTGAAACGACTGAGGCCGGTGAACAGATAGGCAGCGCCGCCCAGCAGCTTCTTCAGGTCCTCCGAGGTATTGGCAGTGACCTGGCTGCCAAAGCCGCCGGTGGCCATGTTGAGGAACATCTGCTCACCCACACTGCCGAGGTCGATCGTATGGGCCGGGGCCTCCAGCAACGCCAAGGCTTCAACCGGCTCCAGCGGCACACCGGCCGAACGGGCAAAGTCATTGGCGGTCCCCAGCGGTAGCAGCACCAGACTGGCGTGCGTATCGGCGCTGGCCAAGGCTTCGGCGATATCGCGCAAAGTGCCGTCACCGCCACCGGCAATCAGTTGCCGATAGCCCAGCGCCAGGGCTTCACCGACCAGGCGCTGCGCATCGCCGGCCTCCCAGGTCAAGCGCACCGCCAAGTCCCAGCCCTCGGCCCGCTTGCCTTCGACGGCGGCCCGCACGCTCTCGTTGAGGGCTTGCTTGCCGTGCAGAATCAACAATGCCTTGCGCTCGCTCATGAGCCCCATCTCCCTTCAAAAGTGGCCTTGAAGGATGTTGACCGCAACCGAAGCAAAAAAAGTCTTGGCTCATTGAATTTTTCTGCCGCCCACGCGCTCCTAATACGAAAGAATTAGTCGGATCTTTTTTACAGTAAGCCCTCATTCGGATAGCAGCCTGCTGTTTCATAGGCTTTACTCAAGCCCATGCCACCCACACCGGAGAGGACGCACGAAGTGTCAAGCCAGTGAAAATCTCGAACTGACAAGAAGAAAAAATCACCTGAATTGACTCTGTTACACCAGCAGTATCACTGGCCACCAAGGATGGGGTTAGCGCAAAAAAGCCCAAGTTTTTCTACAAAAATAACTGCCACTATGTTTCGCGATTACCGTTTCACGATGGTATGACGGGAGGGGGTTTATGCGCCTGCAGCCGGTTGACAGCCTATTCCTGACCCGACCCAGTATGGTCGAATATTTTCTCTTCGGCATTCGCCTGGTCCATGGCCTGACCGCGATGCTGCCTGGCTTGATGCTGTTGGTGTACCTGCACGAGCAGGATCATGACGTCGTCAAGAGCTACCTGACCCTGCTGCTGTTCTTCGGTGTCATCAGCGTCCTGATTTTCCAGGCGCTGGGGGTGTATGCCGAGACCATCTTCAGCAACCTGCTACGTTTCCAACTCACCCTCTTCGCCTGGTCGTCGGCGTTCTGCCTGTTGCTGTTCATGCACCACGGCCTGCAGTTGTTCAACTTCCTGACCAACACCCAACTGCTCGTCTGGTTTCTCGCCAGCCTGGTGCTGCTCGGTATCGAGCGCCTGGTCCTGCTGACCCTGTTCCAGCAACTGATGCAACGGGGCTTTTTCCTGCAGCACGCGGTCATTCTCGGTGCCACCGAAAACGGCCAGCGCCTGGCCGAGTACCTGGCCCAGCATCAGGACATCCGCTCCGGCGTCATCGGTTTTATCGACGACCGTATCGGTCGCCTGCCCAAGACCCTGGTCAACCTGCCGCTGCTGGGCAACTCCAGCGACCTGGAGCGCCTGATCCGCGAAGAAAAGGTCACCCAGGTCCTGGTCGCCCTGCCCTGGTCGGCGGAAAATCGCATGGACTACATCATCCGCGAACTGCGGCGCCTGCCGGTCAACGTGCTGCTGGTGCCGGACATGGTTGCCTTCCGGCATGCCCACAACCGCATCACCGAAGTCGCCAACCTGCCGATGTTCAACGCCTCCGAGGTGCCTCTGCGCGGCTGGTCGCCGATGTTCAAGCGTCTGGAGGACATGGTCCTGTCGAGCATCGCCCTGATCCTCCTGTCACCGGTGATGTTGTTGGTGGCCCTGGCGATCAAACTCGATTCACCGGGCTCGGTACTGTTCCGCCAGAAGCGCTACGGCTACAACAACCGCCTGATCGAAGTCTTCAAGTTCCGCTCGATGCATCAGCACCAGAGCGATGCCACCGCCGAAACCCAAACCACCCGTGGCGACCCACGGATCACCCGGGTCGGACGGTTTATCCGCAAGACCAGCCTCGATGAGTTGCCGCAGCTGTTCAATGTCTTCATCGGCAGCATGTCGATGGTCGGCCCGCGCCCCCATGCCACGGCCACCAAGGCGGCGGGCATCCTCTTCGAAGAAGCCGTCAAGGAATACACCTCGCGCCACCGGGTCAAGCCAGGCATCACCGGGCTGGCACAGATCAATGGCTACCGCGGCGAAACCGACACGTTGGAAAAAATCGAAAAGCGTGTCGAGTTCGATCTGGAATACATCGAAAACTGGTCGATCTGGTTCGACCTCTACATTCTGTTCCGCACTGTTCCGGCAGTGCTCATGACCCGCGAGGCCTTCTGAATGGGCGCACTCATTCCCTGCATCATCGCCGGTGGCGCCGGCACCCGCCTGTGGCCGGTCTCCCGCGAGGCCATGCCGAAACCCTTCATGCGCCTGCCCGATGGCGAAAGCCTGTTGCAGAAGACCTTCAGCCGGGCCATCGGGCTGGCCGATGTGCAGCGGGTCCTGACGGTGACCAACCGCGAGGTATTCTTTCGCACCCTGGATGACTACCGCCTGCTGAACAAGGGCGGCGCGGCACTGGACTTCATTCTCGAACCCTTTGGCCGCAACACCGCCCCGGCCATCGCCGCGGCGGCCCTGCATGTGGCCAGGCTCTACGGCGACGACGCACAGCTGCTGGTGCTGCCGGCCGATCACCTGATCAAGGACCTGGGTGCCTTCGCCAAGGCAGTCGACAGCGCCCGGCTACTGGCGGACCAAGGCTGGCTGGTGACCTTCGGCCTGGTGCCGACCCAACCCGAGACCGGCTTCGGTTATATCGAGAAAGGCCAGGCCCTGGGCGGCGAGGCTTTCCAGGTCGCGCGTTTTGTCGAAAAGCCCGATGCGGTGACCGCACAGCAATACCTCGACGGCGGCCGGCACCTGTGGAACGCCGGGATGTTCTGCCTGCGGGCCGACGCCGTGCTGCGCGAACTGCGTGAACACGCCCCGGATGTCCTCGACGCCATGACCGAGTGCCTGGCCCACAGCCACAGCCGCGAAGGCAGCCAGGAACTTCAGCTGGAACTGGACGGCAAGAGCCTGGCCCGGGCACCGGACATCTCCGTCGACTACGCACTGATGGAGCGCTCGCGCAAAGTCGCGGTGGTGCCCTGCCAGATCGGCTGGAGCGATATCGGCTCATGGCAGGCGGTGCGTGAGCTGACGCCAGCCGATGCCCAGGGCAACCAGTGCAACGGCGAAACCGTGCTGCATGACGTCAGCAACTGCTACATCGATTCGCCCAAACGCCTGGTGGGCGGTGTCGGGCTCAAGGACCTGATCATCATCGACACCCCGGACGCCCTGTTGATCGCCGACGGCAAGCGCAGCCAGGACGTCAAGCTG
Organism: Pseudomonas gingeri; assembly: GCF_013386165.1. GTDB lineage: Bacteria > Pseudomonadota > Gammaproteobacteria > Pseudomonadales > Pseudomonadaceae > Aquipseudomonas > Aquipseudomonas gingeri_C. The sequence continues at coordinate 426,986 of NZ_JACAOS010000015.1, forward strand.
ATCGCCCAGGAACTCAAGCGCCAGGGCCACGACGCCTATCGCCTGCACCGTACCGTGACCCGTCCGTGGGGCACCTACACCGTGCTCGAGGAAGGCAAGCGCTTCAAGATCAAACGCATCGTGGTCAAGCCCAACGCTTCGTTATCGCTGCAGATGCACCACCACCGCAGCGAACACTGGATCGTGGTCAGCGGCATGGCACGGGTAACCAATGGTGACAACGAATTCATGCTCGACACCAATGAATCGACCTTTATCAAACCGGGCAAACAACACCGGTTGGTCAACCCGGGGGTGATCGACCTGGTGATGATTGAAGTGCAGAGCGGCGAATACCTCGGTGAGGACGACATCGTGCGCTTCAACGATATTTACGGGCGGGTTCCCGCCGAAACCGGCAAGACCTGAAACACCTGAAAAAGTAGGAGCGCCCGCATGAACGGACCACGGTCTGTCAGAGGGGGAGTCATCATGCACAAAGGGAAGACTGAATAATGAACAAACTCCTGCTGGTCCTCAGTGCGTTATTAATCAGCGCGTGCAGTATCCCGGCCAAGGTAGCACTGCCAGATAACGACGTTCTGCGCGAAGGTCACCGAGCCGGCGACGCCCTGGCCGGCAAGCCATTGCCGGACCAGCGCATCCGCGCTGGCGATACCTTGCGTATCGTGCGCAATACCGGTGAGGCACCGTCCATTTCAGCCTTCACCGCCAACTCGATCTACGAACTGACGCTGTTCATCGTGATGAACGACGGCAGCTTTTCCTATCCCTACGTCGGCAACGTCAAGGCCGCCGGCCTGACGCCGCAACAGCTGACCCTGTTCCTGGAAAACAAGCTCCAGAACGTCTACCAGGACTCGGCCCTGACGGTGAACATCTCCCAGGCACCGAGCAACACCGTGTTCGTCGGTGGCTCGGTGCGCAACCCGGCCAGCCTGCCGGTGACCACCGTCACCACCCTGGAACAGGCCCTGATCGGTGCCGGCGGCCTGTTGCCGGTAGGCGACAGCCGCAATGTCGCCCTGTTGCGCGAGGACGACCAGGGCCGCTACAAGACCTACTTCTTCGACTACCGCGACACCATGCTCGCCGGCGCCAGCAACCGCGCACCGGTATTGCTGCAACGGGGTGATGTGGTGTTCGTGCCCAAGTCCCATGTGGGCAACGGCATCGAGTGGGTCGACCTGTACCTGAACCAATTGATTCCCTTCCAGAAATCGATTGGCATCGGCGCGAACTACAACCTGAACAACTCCACCAGCATTGGCAACTGATCGTTAAGGACAACAGACATGATCAATATCCGCTCCTTCCGAGACTTGTTGCGCCTATTTTTCATCTTCAAGCGCGAAGTGAAAATTACCGTGCTGGTGACCTTCGTCATCATCCTGCTTGGCGCTTTCCTGCTGCCTAACCGCTATGAGTCCACTGCCCTGCTGCTGGTCAAGCCGGGCCGCGATACCAGCACCTTGCCGATCGAGATTTCCGACCGCCAGGCGACCATCATCCCCAGCGCCCAGCGCGACCCGATCATCGATGAAGAACGCATCCTCACCGGGCGCCCCATCGCCCGGCTGGTAGCCGAGCAATACCTCGACGAACTGTCCAGGGTTCCACCCCAGGAAGGTTTCATCGCCACCCTCAAGACCCTGGTCAAGAGCACGGTCCAGGGCCTGCTGGATGTCGGCCGCGGGCTGCTGCAACTGCTCGGTCTGGTGGAGAAACAGACTCCGGTCGAACGCCTTGCGGACCAGCTGTCGAAGAACTTCAGCGTGACCCACGCCACGGGCTCCTCGGTGATGGAGATCAGCTTTACCTGGAACGATCCGCAGGTGGCGCAGACCATCGTCAAGAGCTGGATCGAGCAGTATGAACAGGAACGCACCCGCACCCTGGGGCGCAAAAGCCTGTACACCTTCTATGAAGCCGAAAGCACCGCGACCAACAAACGCATCCTCGACTACAAGAAACAGATCGAAACCCACCTCAACGAACTGGGGGCCGTCAGCATCGGCGAGCGCCTGAACGACATCTCGCGCAACCTCAACAACCTGCGCGGCGAGCACCTGAACACCACCCGCGCCGTGGCATCGACCAAAAGCGGGCTGGACCGGATCAAGGCCCAGCTCGACAGCATGAAGAAAGAAATCAGCATCGGCCGGCAGATGAGCATCAACCCGGACCGTCAGGACTTGCAACAGCGGATCAACGCCAAGCAGATCGAACGCCAGGAAATGCTCCGCACCTTCAAGGAAGGCGCGCCGCCCGTGAAGGCCATGGACAAGTCGATTGCCAACCTGGAAGACCTGCTCAAGTCGCAGAACGCGGTGGTCCAGCGCACCGACAACCTGGCGCCGAACCCGGTCTACACGCGTCTGCAGAACAGCTTCGCCGACCAGCAGGCCAGCCTCAGCCGCTTGCAGACCCAAGCCGCCCAGCAGGAAACCCAGCTCAACCAGTTGGAGCAGGACCGTCGCCAGGCCCTGGCCCTGGAGCCGGAAATGGCCCGCCTGCAACGTGAACTCGATGCCGCGGAAAAGAACTTCACCCTGTACAGCACCAGTACCGAGAAAGCACGGATCGACCGTGAACTGGACAAGAGCCAGATCAGCAACATCGCGGTGATCGAACAGGCCACCCTCAACGAAAGCCGGGTCTTCCCGAAAAGCCTGACCATGCTCTTGCTGGCCATTCCCCTGAGCCTGGGGGTCGGCCTGCTGGCCCTGTATTTCTTCTACCTGCTGGACCAACGCATCCACGACGGCGACAAGATCCAGTCACGCTTCGGGATCAAGATCTGGACCAGCCTGCAAGACATCAGCAACGGCAGCGCCCAGCGCCGCACCGCGTTCACCGCCAGCATGTACCGACTCTATGGGGTCCTGCCGCTGGAACAGGTCGCGGAGAAGGGCCTGGCCATCGGCCTGACTTCGGCCCGGCGCGGCGAAGGGGTCAGTTTTGTCATCGAGCACCTGGCCAACCTGCTGCAGGAACGCGGCCATCGCGTGCGCGTCGACGGCCACGGCCCGGCGCATCCAGGGGAAATCCTGCTGCTCAACGCCAGCGCCTTCTTCTCCAATCAGGAAGCCTTCGTGACCCTGCGCCAGGCCGACCTGATCGCGCTGATCGTCGAGGCGGAAAACACCACCGTACCGATCCTGGAAAATGCCCTGTCGACACTCAATACCGCGTTCAAGCGCGTCGACGGCATCATCCTCAATCGGCGGCGCTTCGAGATCCCCGAGCGCCTGCTCACGACCCTGGCCCGCATCCGGAGCCATGCCTGATGCATATCGCCCTGATAGCGCCCCTGCCACCGGAACAGAATGGCATCGCCGACTACGCTGGGCACTTGAAGAGCGCACTGGAAAACCTCGGGGTGCGTGTCAGCACGCCCCTGGCGGGACTCGGCAACGACCCGCATCGGGCACGGGAGTGCGTGGCGCAAGCGTCATGGCAGGGTATCGACCTGGTCCACGCCGAAATCGGTGGCGGACGCCTGGCCGAGTTCCACGCCTTGAAGGCCTTGCGCGAACGCTTTCCCGCGCTGCCGCTGACCGCCACCCTGCATGATCCCGAACGCCTGGTCTGGCGCCGCGAGCGCCTGCCCTGGCCGCTGTCGCTGGCCGCACGCCTGCCGTCACCGTTGCCGCAGATGGCCACGGTGCTGGCCGACCCGCTGTGCCTGCACGAAGAACGGCAACTGGCCCGCAGCCTGACCCGCCTGGTGACGCTCACCCATTCGGGTGGCCATTGCCTGCGCCAGCGCATGGGCTTGCGCAGCGAACAGATGGCGGTGATCCCCCACGGTAACCTGGCCATCGCGGCAAAACCCCTGCCTGGGCTGGCGCCGCTGCGACTGCTGTACTTCGGTTTCATTTATCGCGGCAAAGGCATCGAAGACCTGCTCGATGCCCTGGCCATGACCTTCGCCCAGCAACCGGCCCTGCGCGCCTACTTGCGCCTGACCCTGGCCGGGGGCAGCGAGCCGGAGATGGCCTTCGGACCGTCGGGCAGCTACCTCGATCAACTGCGCCAACACATCCAGCACCTGGGGCTGCAAGACAGTGTCGACTGGCAACTGGACCTGCCGGCCAGCGACATCCCCCGGGTGATCCAGGCCCATCATGTAATGGTGTTGCCGTACCGCGAATCGAGCAAACTCAAACTGCTGGGCAGTCTGCGCGGCACCAGCGGCGCACTGTCCTGGGCCGTGGCCTGCGGGCGCGGCGCCATTACCTCGGACGCACGCTCCTTTGCCGAGGAAGTGGCCCAGGGCAACGGGGTGATTTTTCCCCAGGGCAATGTCACCGCCCTGGCCGCCGAGCTGAGTCACTTGTGCGCCAAGCCGGAACTGGCGATCCGCTGGGCCGAACATGCCAGTGTGATCGGCGAACAGCGGCTCTGGAGCCACACCGCCGAACGCTTCCTGCAACTGTTCCAGCAAGCCTGCGGAGGACATGCCGATGTGGCGTAAAGCCTTGCTCTGGCTGCCAGCCTTCTTGCTGCTGGCCGTTGCCGCCAGCCTGATTCCCTGGAGCCCCAAGGTCGCCGCCCAGACCTCGCTCAAGGCACCCCGCGCGGTGGAGTGGAAAAACTTTCTCGGGGTCAACGCGCAATTCCAGTATTTCGATCCGGACACCTACCAGAAACAGATGGAGCAGCTCGATGCACTGGGCCTGAACTGGGTGCGCCTGACCCTGCACTGGTTCATCCTCGAACCTGAACAGGGCGCCTTGCAATTCGGCGATCTGGACCGCGCCATGGCCGCGATGAAGAGCCATGGCTACAACACCGTCGCCTACCTGGTCGGCTCACCGCCGTTTGCCAGCAGTGCCCCGGCCGGGACCCCGAACAGCGACCAGTACCCACCGGCCGACTTCAAGCTGTTCGCCTCGCGCATGGTCAGCCTCGCCCAGCGTTATCCCCAGGTGAATACCTGGCAGGTGTGGAACGAGCCGAACATCATCTGGCGGCCCAAGGAAGACCCTAGCGCCTATTACCAACTGCTGACCACCACTGCCGATGCCATCCGCACCCAGGTACCGGGCAAAGCCATCGCGACCGCCGGCGTCGCTTATTTCGGCCAGATGCACAGCACCCCCGGCCTGATGCTCGATGCCATGTTGACCCAGGGCCTGGCCGGCCAGAACATCATCGCCGCCTATCACCCCTATACCCAGTTTCCGGAAGGCGACAACGCCGCGGCCCAGGACTTCCTGGTCAGGGGCAACGCCATGAACAGTGATCTGCACGGCAAGGGTGTCACCCAGGTGTGGGCAACCGAATGGGGCTGGTCGAGCTACGACGGCCCCAAGGAACTGCAGGCCCTGATCGGCGTCGACGGACAAGCCGACTACACCCTGCGGCGCCTGGCCCTGATGAGCGCCATGGACTACCAGCGGATCTTCCTGTTCAACCTCAGCGACCTGGATCAACGGGCCACCCCGCGTGACCAGTATTACGGCCTGCTCGACCTCAACGGCGAGCCGAAGCCGGTGTATAGCGCCCTGAAAAACTTCCTCACGGTCACCGGCCCGGTGCTCCAGCCGACCGATGCGCCAGCCTCGAATAATGCCCCCGCCGACCTCTACAACATCACCTGGACCCGCAACGACGGCGCCCACGTCTGGATGTTCTGGAGCGCCAGCGGCCAGAGCCTGCAACTGCCCGGCGTGACCCAGGCGACACTGTTCGACCCGCTGACCGGCACCCAGCAAACCCTGAGCGACAGCACAGCCATTACCGTGCCGCTGAAAACCAGCCTTCAGCTATTGGTGTGGACGCCATGAAAATTCTCTGGACCCTGCCCTACCTGCCCTGGCCCACCACCAGCGGCGGCAAGACCCGGCAATTCCATCTGTTGCGCAGCCTGGCGGCACGCGGGCATCAAATTACCCTGCTGGTCCAGTCGAAAAACGATGTCGACGCAGCCACGCGCAACGCCCTTGCGCCCTTTGTCGAACGGCTGATCGTGCTGCCACGGCGGTCGTTGCGCAGCCTGAAAACCCTGCTCGGCGTGCTCCTCGCACCCTACCCGATGCTCGCCACGATCAACGGCCTGGCGCCGTCGTTGCAGGCACAGTTGCGCACTTTGCTGGAAGAAGACTGGGACGTGATCCAGATCGAGCACAGCTACAGTTTCCAGCCCTTCGAGCAACCGCTGATCGACGCCGGTCGACCGTTTATTCTCACCGAGCACAATGTCGAATCGGCCCTCGGCGCCGCCAGTTATGACCGCCTGCCGGGCTGGATGAAACCCTTCACCCAATATGACCAGCGCCGCTACCGGCGCTGGGAAAACCGGGTATTCAGTCAGGCCGCCGAACTGATCGCGGTGACCCGCGAGGACGCCACGGTACTCCGTCAGCAGACCGGCAAGCCGGTGGCGGTGGTGGTCAACGGTGTCGACACCGGCCTCTATGCTGGCGTCCAGCCCGACCTCCACGCCCGGCGCCTGTTGTTTATCGGCAACTACGAATACAGTCCGAACCTGGACGCCGTCGAATGGGCCCTGGAGGAAATCCTTCCGGCCCTGTGGCAGCTCAACCCGGGCGTACGTTTCGCCATTGCCGGCTTCGGCTTGCCGCAGGCCTGGCGCGAGCGCTGGACCGATCCGCGTATCGAATGGCAAGGTTTTGTCCCCGACCTGCGTACCCTGCAAAGCAAAGCCTCGGTGTTCTTCGCGCCACTGCGCCAGGGCGGCGGGTCCAAGCTCAAGGTACTCGAAGCCATGGCCGCCGGCCTGCCGGTGGTCACTACCGGCCAGGGTGTGTCGGGTCTGCGGGTCGAAAACGGCCAACATTATCTGGGCAGCGAGGACCCGCAAGCCCTCGCACGAATGCTCGCCGACCTGCTCGAACACCCATCGCGCCTGCACCAGATCGCCGAAGCCGGCCGAGCCTATGTCAAGGCCGAACACGACTGGGCCGTGGCGGCCGCACAATTGGAAGCGGTCTATAACCGACTCCCCCACCTCAAGGAAGCAGAGTCCGTATGCGCATAGGTCTGGATTATCGCCCGGCAGCGGGTTACACCCACAGCGGCATCGGCCGTCAGAACCTCGCCCTGGAGCAAGCCCTGCGTGCCCACCCCGAGGTGAGTCTGCAACTATTCGGGGTGGCTCCGGAGGATCACCCGATCCGTCGTCGCGTCCACTGCCCGAAATGGGGCGCGCCCTTGTTTGGCGTACACCGTCTGCCGTTGCGCCTGCGCTTCGAGGCCGGCTTCCTGCCCGGCGCGTTGCGCGAAGCCGAGATCGAGGTCTACCTCTGCAACTTCAACATGGGCCTGCCCCCGGGGCGCAAGCCCGCCGGCCTGCGTTATGTCCTGCAATTGCATGACCTGTTCCAGCTGACCCTGCAAAACAGCCATGGCTCAAAACTCAAGGAACGCCTCTATCGCACCACCGATCGCCTCTCCATCGGTCATTCGGTGAAGGTCGCCGACCGAGTCTGGACACCGTCGCAATACACCGCCGACGAACTGGTCAAGTTGTTTCCAGGCGCCCGCGACAAGGTCCGTGTGCTGCCCAACCTGGTCAACGGTTTCGTCGGTGAGGCTGCCGACATCAGCGACCTGCAAGTGCCTGAACGCTACTGGCTGGCCGTTGGCACCCGTGAGCCGCGCAAAAACATCCCCTGGTTCGTCAGCGCCTGGCAGGCCGCCCGCCAGCAAGCGCCGCAGGTGCCGGACCTGGTCCTGATCGGTACACCTGCGGACCTGCCTGCGTCGCTGCAACACCTGCCGGGCCTGCATTATCTGAGCGATCTCAGCGATGCCCAATTGCATGGGGTATACCAACAGGCCGAGCGCTTGTGGCAACCGTCCTATGCCGAAGGTTTCGGCCTGCCGGTCATCGAAGCCCTCAGTGTCGGTACCTCGGTGGCCGTCGCCAGCGGCTCGGCGCTGGACGAGATCACCCCGCCGGACAGCCCGCGCTTCTCGCCCACCGACGGTCCAGCCCTGAGCGCACTGATGATCGGCTTGGCCGACGCCCCCGCCGAAGATCCCGAGGCACTCCGGACCTGGGCTGCGGGATATGGCACGGCGGCCTATCAGGAGCGCTTCAACCATCTGCTCGAGGAGCTGAAATAATGCCCCTGGCGTTGCCTATTGCCCTCTTGTCCGGGCTGCTCTTCGGTATCCTCGCCTGGCTGCTGCCACCGTTCAAGGTGGCGGTGCTGCTGGTCGCCATCGGCGCCTTGGTGACCATCATCCGCCACCCGCTCTGGGGCCTGCTGCTGTTCAGCGTGCTCGCCACCTTCCTGCCCTACTCGACGGTACAGATAGGCCTGCGCACCACGGTGTCCGAAGCCCTGATCCTGCTGGTCTGGGGCAGCGTGCTGGTGCAAAGCCTGTTCAACAACCTGCCGGAAAAACCGCCCCTGTTGCGCACCGAGCGCTGGCTGGTGGCCTTGATGCTGTTCAGTGCCTTTCCGTTTATCGTCGGCCAGTTGACGATCAACGCCGATGGCAACGGCCCCGTGAACTGGATACGTTGGTTGCTCAACCTGTCGGTGCTGTTCCTGGTGCCCCGTCTGCTCGACCAGCAAAAAGCCCGTGAACAGGTGGTCACCGGCTTGCTGCTGGGGACCCTGTTGCTGTTGCTGCTGTCGATCCCGGTGTTCCTCAAGAACGGCACCGCCACCAGCATGACCCCGATCCTCGCCACCCTCGGTTATGGAGGCCTCGAGGTCCTCGGCGACAGCCTCTCGGCGCTGTCCAATCGCATGGGCTCACCGTGGATGCATCCCAACGCCCTGGGCGGCGCCATGGCCCTGCTGTTACCGCTGGCCTTCTGCTATGGGCTGGCCCGCCAGGGCTGGCGACGGACGCTGGGGCTCGCGGTGGCCGCCCTGGGGGTGATCGGCCTGCTGCTTTCGGGCTCACGCGGCGCGTTGCTCAGCCTGCTGGTCGTGCTGCTGTGGATGGCCCGCAAACGCGTGCCCTACGCCGGCCAAGTGATCCTCGCCGGCCTGGTGTTCGGTAGCGTGCTGCTGATGTTCTACCCACCGTTGCAGGATCGCCTGCTGGGACTCTTCTCCAGCAACGATGCCAGTACCAGCGTGCGCTTCGACGAGTACTCACACTTCCCCGATGCCATGGCGATGTTCCCCTTCGGTATCGGCTTCAAGGTCGAGCCGCCGGTGCCCGGCACCGGCCTGTGGGGTATCTCCAACCTGTGGCTGAACTTCATCTACAAACTCGGCGTACCGGGTCTGGTACTGTTTGCCGGGGTGATCTGGAGTTGGTGGAATGAAATCCGCTCCTCCCTGGGCACCCTGCAACTGAACGAAGACAATGCGATCTGGCTCGGCACTACCTGTGGCCTGATGACCGCGCTGATCAGCGGGTTCTTCGACCACTATTTCAGCTTTACCAATGTGCTGATCGCCCTGTTCTGGCTGCTGATGGGCCTGAACCTGCACGAAACCCGGCGTCTCAAGCTCAAGGCCGCCTCTTTGCCAGGAACCCACCCATGAAACACCGCATGTTCCACTCGTTGAACCTGAGGCAGGCCCTGCCCGAATATGCCGAAAAAATGGGCGTCAACCTGGACGAACTGGAGAGCAGCTACCAGTGGATGCTGGAAAACGATGTGTGTTTCGAACAGCCGCTCAAGAGCAATACGCTGTGTTTCATCAGCTACCTGAACATCGAACCGCGGATCGAACCGCCCCTGGCACGACGTTTCTATGCCTTGCTCGGCCGCGAGGTCAAGGGTGCGCTGATCCCGTTGTACGGCATCAACTGGCCGACCCTGCGTGACCGCCTGCTGCGTTGGTGGGAGCTGGCCTACAACATGCTCATCTGCAAGATCCCCAGCCATACACTGCGACTGTTCTGGCTGCGGGCGGGCGGGGCGAAGATCGGCAAGGGCTCGACGGTCTGGCGCAACACCGAGGTGCTGGGGGTCGACAGCTTGCGCATCGGCAACGACAGCACGGTGGCCTGGCATTGCCAGCTGGACGCTCGCGGCGGCCTGATCATCGGCGATCATGTGACCATCGCCTCCCATGTACTGATCATCGCCGGCGGCCACGACGTCCAGGCTCCGGAGTTCTGGGCCGTCGGCGGGCCGGTGTATATCCGCGACTACGCCTGGGTCGCCAGCCGTGCCCTGCTCTCGTTCGGTGCCGATATCGGCGAAGGCGCGGTGGTCGGCGGCCAGTGCGTGGTCTCCAAACCGGTCCCAGCCTACGCCATCGTCGGCGGCCCGGATGCCGCGATCAAGGGCGAGCGCTGCCGTGGCCTGAACTACAAGGTGGGCGGCAAAGGCCTGTTCACTTTGTTCCACTGAGCCGCAGGCATGCCTGACTCGAAACTGCTCGGCTCGACCCTGTGGCTGACCCTGGCGACCCTCACGGGCCTTGTCGCCGGGTTCGCCCGCGAGTGGCTGCTGGTCGCCGCCTGGGGGGCCGGCGGACGCAGCGACAGTTTCCTGGTGGCGCTGTTTCTGCCCGAGGCCCTGCGCATGGCCCTGGCCGCCGGCCTGCTCAGCGCCGCGGCGCTGCCACTCTACCAACAACGTACGGCCACCGAACAAACCGCATGGCTCGGCGCAATGGCACCCAGGCTGCTGCTCTGCGGCCTGCTGCTGGCGCTGGTGCTGGGCGTCGGCTCACCCCTGTGGGTCCGGCTGATCGGACCGGGACTTGAGGGTGACGGCTACGCACTGGCCGGGGCCAGTCTGCACTGGCTGGCCTGGTGCGCCCCCGGCTTTATCCTGCATGCCTTGTTCTGTGTGCCCTTGCAGGCCCGATCACGCTTTGTCCTGGCCGGGCTCGGCTCGCTATTGTTCAACCTGCCACCGGTGTTGTACCTGGCCATCCTGCGCCAGGCCGCGACCCCCACCGGCCTGGCCAGCGCCTGTGTACTGGGCAGCCTGCTGATGCCGACGCTGCTGCTGCCGGCCTTGTACCGCAGTGGCTGGAAACCCTGGCAACTCGGCCACGCCCCCGGTGCGGTAAAGGAGCTGCTGCAACGCATCGGCCCACTGCTCAGCAGCAACCTTGCCAGCCAGGGCCTGGCCTTGCTCGAACGGATGGTCGCGTCGTTGCTCGGCGAAGGCGCCGTGACCTGGATCAACCTGGCGCGCAAGCTGATCAACCTGCCGCTGATCGCCCTGATGAGCCTGAACCAGGTGCTCCTCGGCCTGATGAGCGGCAGCCAGGGCAGCGAACGCCTGGACCTGCTGCGCAAGGGCCTGGCCAGCGCCAGCCTGCTGACCTTGCCCGCCGTGGTCGGGCTGATCGGCGCCGCCGGTGCGCTGGTCAGTCTGCTGCTGCCCCACCAGGCCGTCGACAGCCCGTTGCCGGAATTGCTCGCGTGGTTCTCGATTCCCCTGGTCTTTGGCGCCTGGAACGCCCTGCTCGCCCGCTACGCCTACGCCGCCGGCGACACCCGCCTGCCACTCACCTGCGAGCTGACCGGCAGCCTGCTCAATGCTGTGCTGCTGGCGGTGCTGCCGTATTTCCTCGGATTGATCGGCATCGCCCTGGCCGCCATCTGTGGGGTGATACTCACCGGCCTGCTGCTGATCCGCCGCCAACAATTGCAGGCCCTGGTGCCATGGCGTACCCATGGGCTGCTGGGGTTGGCGGTGATGATCGTGGCCGCGCTGGGCCTGCATCCGTTGCACGGTATCTGGCTGCAACTGGGCCTGAGCAGCCTGTGCAGCCTGATCCTGCTGATTGCCCTGGCCGCGTGGCTGCGCCCCTGGCGCTCACTGCCCGGCTGAACCTGGAGACCGAACGATGTCGACCCCTCAAGTGGCCGTAGTGATTCCGACCTACAACGGGCGCCGCGACCTGGAACGCCTGCTCGACTCCCTGGCCACCCAGACCGCGACCTTCGACACCCTGATCGTCGACTCCAGCTCCAGCGACGGCACCTTCGAGCTGGCCTGCTCACGCTGCCCCCGGGTACAACGCATCGACAGCAAGGACTTCAACCACGGCGGCACCCGCCAATGGATGGTCGAGCAGAACCCCGGCTACGAGCTCTACGTGTTCATGACCCAAGATGCCTACCTGGAAGATCCCGAAGGCATTGCCAACATCGTCCGGCCGTTTGCCGACGAGCAGGTCGGTGCCGTCTGCGGTCGACAACTGCCACACCTGGATGCCACGCCCCTGGCCGAGCACGCCAGGTTGTTCAACTACCCGCCGAGTTCCCAGGTCAAGAGCCTGGCCGATGCCCCACGGCTGGGGATCAAGACCGCCTTCATCTCCAACTCCTTTTCCGCCTATCGGCGCCAGGCCCTGATGCAGGTCGGTGGTTTCCCGCAGCATGTGATCCTTTCCGAAGACATGTATGTCGCGGCGAAAATGCTCCAGGCAGGCTGGAAAGTCGCCTACGAAGGCAGCGCGCGTTGCCGACACTCCCATAACTACAGCCTCGCTGAAGAGTTCCGACGCTACTTCGATATCGGCGTCTTCCACGCTCGCGAGCCATGGATTCGCCAGCAGTTCGGCGGAGCCGGCGGCGAGGGTCTGCGCTATGTGCTCTCCGAGTTGAAGTTCCTTGGCCCCAGCCGTTGGTTCGCCTGGCCCGGCTCGCTCTGGCGCAACGGGGTGAAACTGCTCGCCTACAAACTGAGCCAGCAAGAACGCCATCTGCCCAGGCGGCTGAAAAAGAACCTGGGCATGTACAAGCGCTACTGGGACAGTCCGCATGCCTGATTTGGCAGGACTTCAAACGATGAGGAATTTTCCGATGATCATCAGAGAACAGCCTCAATTGACCCGGAAGCGAAATAAGGCGAACTTCTTCAAGCTCTTTTTATCGAGCGAATAACACTCTGGACCTGAACCATCGAGGAAGCATATTCACATGGAAGTCGAGCTACAGCACTGCGCGGCACCGCACTTGAGCGCTTCGGCCCACGAGCCGGGCCATCACGACGCCAAACCGCAACTCCCGCCCCGCCATGACAAGGCCAAGACGACCCGTACCCCTGGAGGCGATGCTATGGAACCCCGAATCACAGAGCTGGAAACCCGCTTCGAATACATCCACCGCGACCTGAATGAGGTGCGCAACGATGTCAAATCCATCAAGAGCCGACTGACCTACGTCGCCGGTGCCGCAGCAGTCATCGGCGCGCCCCTGGTCTGGATTGCCAACAATCGCATGGACCAGATCCTGCTGCTGCTGACCTCCTGACCCCCGTGACTCGTGTCGCGCCGCCGGGGCGCGACCGAGAACCTCGTGAGCCCAGGCGTTACCGTCAGCGCCGGACCGACTTACAACGCAATCGGCTTACGCCCGGCAAACGAATGGGCCAGGGTGCCGCCATCCACCAGTTCCAGTTCCCCACCCAACGGCACGCCATGGGCGATACGCGAGGTGATCAGGCCTTTGTTGGCCAGTAACTGGGCGATGTAATGAGCTGTGGCTTCGCCTTCAACCGTCGGGTTGGTGGCGAGGATGATTTCGCTGAAGCTGCCCTGCTCTTCGATTCGCGCCAGCAACTGCGGGATACCGATCGCTTCCGGGCCCAGACCATCGAGCGGCGACAGGTGTCCCTTGAGCACGAAGTAGCGGCCACGGTAACCCGTCTGTTCTACCGCGTAGACATCCATGGGGCCTTCGACCACGCACAACAAGGTGTCATCACGCCGAGAGTCGGAGCACTGCGGGCAAAGATCATCTTCGGTAAGGGTTCGGCACTGACGACAGTGGCCGACACCTTCCATGGCCTGGCCAAGGGCCTGGGCCAGGCGCGAACCGCCACTGCGATCACGCTCGAGCAGTTGCAGGGCCATGCGCTGGGCGGTTTTCTGGCCGACACCGGGGAGTACCCGCAAGGCGTCGATCAGTTGGCGAATCAGGGGGCTGAAGCTCATGGCAAAGGGTCCGACAAAACACGAGACGCGGTTTATACCCGCGCCTGCAGCCAACGTCCAGAGGCGACGTTGGAACACAATTCCCTACAGGCGTGTGGCTTGCCCGCGAAGCCTTTACCCTTCGCGGCAAGCCATACGACAGAGCGCCTTAGAACGGCATCTTGAAACCTGGCGGCAGTTGCATGCCGGAGGTCATGCCGGACATCTTGTCCTGGCTGTTACTTTCAATCTTGCGTGTCGCATCGTTGAACGCTGCGGCGATCAGGTCTTCCAGTACTTCCAGGTCTTCGTCCTTCAGGCTCGGGTCGATGCTGACGCGCTTGACGTCATGACGACCGGTCATCACCACGGACACCAGGCCGGCGCCGGATTGGCCAGTCACTTCGGCGTTGGCCAGCTCTTCCTGCATCTTGGCCATTTTTTCCTGCATCTGCTGCGCCTGCTTCATCAGGCCGGCCATGCCACCTTTCATCATGGGAATCACCTCAAGAGTTACATGTACAAGGAGACGCAAGGCCCAGGGCCTGGCGTCGTTCAGTTATTGATTAAGCCTGGACCACCAGGGCATCGACAGGTTCGATTGTATCGCCTCGGATCACCGCGCCGAACTGTTGCATCATCTGCTGGATGAGCGGATCGCCATGAATCGACGCCACCGCTTCGTCCTGACGTTCGTGACGCCGACGGGAAGCCGCCTGGGCCGGGGTTTCCTGCTCGGGCTTGATCAGCTCGATGGTCAGTTTCAGAGGGCGCCCGTGATACTGGTTCAGGGCGTCGTTGAGGCGACGCTGCTGCGTGCTGTTGAACAAGGCGCTATGGGCCGGGTCCAGGTGCAGCAGCCAATCGTCACCGGTCACCGCCATCAGGGTGCAGTTGGCCGCAATGCTGCCGGTCATGCCAGAGACCGGCAGTTTCGGGAACAGTTCCAGCCACTCCAGCGCCAGGCCGGTGGCCGGGGCCGCAGCCGGTAGCGGCTCGGGCTCCGGTGCCGGGTCGGCGGCATGCTCGCTGGCCAGCTCATCGAGATAGCTGTAGGCCGAGTCCATGTCCGGCTCGATATAGTCTTCATCCAGCGGCGGCTCGTCGTCCGGGTCCAGCCCCGGCGTTGCGGCCTCCACCTGGGCGAGCGTCGGCTCGGGCAGGGTCGCGGCAACCCATTCGGGCGCATCCGGGACCACGCTGTCCGGCGTCGGCAGCGGCATGGCCGCCAGCTCCGGCTGTTCGGCGACAGTTTCCAGCACCGGTTCGACTGCCGGCTCCTGGCGTATTTCTTCGGGTTCGACCGGATCATTCCACGGCAGGTCCACGACCTCCGCCACCGGGGGCGCGGATTCGGCCGGCGGCGCAACCTCGGCCATCACGACAGGAGCCACCACGGGCGCGGCTGCAACCGGCGCAATCACGGGAGCGGGTGGCGCAACGATCGGCGGCGCCACTTCGGCCGGCGCCACGGCTACCGCCGGCGTCTCGACAACAGGAACGACCACGGGCGCCACAGGGGCGACTGGTGCGGCAACAGCTGCACCAGCCACGCTCCGTGCGGAATCAACTGTGGCCTGGCTGATCCCCACTGGCTTTAGCGGCGGTCTCGGCGGCGCCGTGCTGTCGGCTGGACGGAACGCCAGCATCCGCAGCAGCACCATCTCGAAACCGCCTCGCGGGTCCGGCGCCAGCGGCAGGTCGCGGCGGCCGATCAAACCCATCTGGTAATAAAACTGCACATCTTCGGCCGGCAAGGCCTGGGCCAGGGCCAACACGCGGTCGCGGTCGCCATGACCATTGTCGACACCCTCCGGCAATGCCTGGGCAATCGCCACCCGGTGCAGCACATTGAGGATTTCCGACAACACGCCATTCCAGTCCGGGCCCTGTTCGGCCAGATGCCGCACCGCTTCGAGCAAGGCCTTGGCATCGCCGTCGATCAACGCGTGCAACACGTCGAAGACCTGACCATGGTCGAGGGTTCCGAGCATCGCCCGCACATCGGCGGCCATGACCTTGCCTTCACCGAAGGCAATCGCCTGGTCGGTCAGGCTCATGGCATCGCGCATCGAACCGTCGGCGGCACGCCCGAGCAGCCACAGGGCGTCGTCTTCGAACGGCACGTTCTCGACCCCGAGTACATGGGTCAGGTGCTCGACCACCCGCTCGGGGGTCATGTTCTTCAGGGAGAATTGCAGGCAGCGCGACAAAATCGTCGCCGGCAGCTTCTGCGGGTCCGTGGTCGCCAGGATGAACTTGACGTAGGGAGGCGGCTCTTCCAGGGTCTTCAACAACGCGTTGAAGGAGTGGCTGGAAAGCATGTGCACTTCGTCGATCAGGTAGACCTTGAAGCGTCCGCGGCTCGGCGCGTACTGCACGTTGTCGAGCAGCTCGCGGGTGTCCTCGACCTTGGTCCGGCTCGCGGCGTCGATCTCGATCAGGTCGACGAAGCGCCCCTCATCGATCTCCCGGCAGACCGAGCAAGTCCCGCAGGGGGTCGAAGTAATACCGGTTTCACAGTTCAGGCACTTGGCAATGATCCGCGCGATGGTAGTCTTGCCAACACCGCGGGTCCCGGTGAACAGGTAGGCGTGATGCAGCCGCTGGCTGTCCAGGGCATTGATCAGGGCCTTGAGCACATGGGTCTGGCCGACCATTTCGCGGAACGAGCGCGGACGCCATTTACGTGCAAGAACCTGATAACTCATCGATAACCATCGCGTCGGGGAAGCGGAAGACCGCTAATGCTAGCGGAGCAGGGGTAAAAATGCATCCGGCATGGGATGCTAATCTGGCTAAGCTGCACTTTGTGCGAAAATTGGCGGCCCGTTGTGCTCCCGCCGGAGAGTTTGATGCGTGCAGTTCTTTACGCCCTGGCCTTGATGTCCTCCCCTGTTTTCGCCGCACCGCCGCCCTTGCGCTTTGCCGTGGTCGACAGTTGGAGCATGCCGATCATCCAGATCGAGCACGGACAACCGACCCAGGGCATTTTGTATGACCTGATGACCAGCCTGGCACACCAGGTCGGCAGTCCGGCCCAGTTTCGGGTACTGCCCCGTGCCCGGGTGCAAAGTGCCATGGAGCGCGGCGACATCGACATACGCTGCTACACCGCGCAATCCTGGCTGCCGAACCTGTCCGGCGACTATATCTGGAGCATCCCCTTCCTCACACAGCGCAACATCCTGGTCAGCAGGACCCAACCTCCCGCCGAATTGACGCTGCAAAATCTTCAAGCACAAAGGCTCGGTACCGTTCTGGGCTACTCGTACCCGACCCTGAGTGCGCAGTTCGAAAGTGGTCTACTCATTCGCGACGATGCACGCAACCAGGAACAGGTTCTGCAAAAGCTCGAGGTGGGCCGCTACGCCTACGCGATCACCGACCAGTGGTCACTGGACTGGTTCAACCAGACACGCATGCCGGATCAACAGTTGCACGTCGTGATGGATGTGCAAGAGCAAGCCGTGGGCTGCTTCGTGCGCGATGACCCCGACCTGCCGGTGCAACGGATACTCAGGACCTTGCTGCGGATGAAAATGTCCGGGGAAGTGGATCGGACCATCCAGCTCTATACCGGGCATCACGACTGACGCCCCCACTCCGTCAGACCGCGCTGCGCCATAGAGCCGGCGGCTCGAACGTCTCGACCCAAGCCGGCACCGCGTCCGCCGACATCGGCCGGGCAATGAAATAGCCCTGTGCCACGTCGCAGCCCAGGCTCATCAACAACCGACCATGCTCCGCGGACTCCAGGCCTTCGGCAATCACTTCCCGGCCAAAGGCCCGGGCCAGGCCGATGACCGCCGTGGTCAAGGCCAGGTCATCCTGGTCATGGAGAATGTCGCGCACGAACGATCGATCGATCTTGATCGTCTGGCTGGGCAAGCGCTTGAGGTAACTCAGGGACGAGTAGCCGGTGCCGAAGTCATCCAGGGAAAAACGCACCCCCAGCGTCTGGCAGTCCTGCAGGCACTGGCTGACCCGCTGGATATTCTCGATGGCCATCGACTCGATGATTTCCAGATCCAGCATCTGCGGCGGTACTTCGGGGTGGCGCACCAGCAAGGCGCGCAGGCGCTCGACGAAATCGCCGCGCTGGAAATGCCGGGCGGCGATATTGAGGCTGACCGGCCAGTGGTGGCCGGCCTGACGCCAGGCCTGCATCTGTGCCATAACCCGGTCGATGACCCATTCGCCGATATCGATGATCACGTCGGTCTGTGCCACCAGCGGCAGAAATGCCTGGGGCTGGAGCAGGCCCTCGTGGGGATGCTGCCAGCGCATCAGCGCCTCGAACCCGACCACTCGGCCGGTGCGCATATTGACCTTGGGCTGATAGACCAGGCGGAACTCACCATTGACCAGGGCCTGGCGCATCAAGGCCACGGTCTGGTGGGTGGCCTTGACCTCCTGGTCCAGGGACACGTCGAACAAATGGAAACGATTACGCCCACCCTGCTTGGCCAGGTACATCGCCTGGTCGGCATGGCGCAACAGGGTATCGGCGTCTTCGTCGTCGGCGGGAAACAGCGTCACGCCAATGCTGGCATCCACATGGATGGTCTGGCCGAGTATCGAATAGGGCGCGGAAATGGCACCGAGCACCCGTTGCAAGGCGGCCTGCAGTTCCTCGGCATCGTGCACATAACGCAGGATCAGCACGAACTCGTCACCGGCCAACCGGGCCACCACATCCTCGCCGCGCATGATACTGCGCAGGCGCGTCGCCACTTCCACCAACAGCGAGTCGCCACTGGCGTGCCCGTAGCCATCGTTGACCGCCTTGAAGCCGTCCAGGTCGAGCATGCACACCGCCAACGGAATGGCTTCGCGCCGGGAAAAATCCAGGGCCTGGTTCAGCAGGTCCGACAGAAACGCCCGATTGGGCAAGCCGGTCAGCACATCGTGCCCGACCCGCCACTGCAGGGTATGCAGCAGGCGCAACTTTTCGCTGACGTCGAAACGAATCGACACATATTTGCGTACCCGCCCGGTGGCCTCATCCAGCAACGGCACCATGGTACTGTCGACCCAGTACAGGGAACCGTCCTTGGCGCGGTTACAGACTTCGCCCTTCCAGACCCGGCCCAGGGCGATGGTGCGCCACATGTCGACAAAGAACTCGGATGGGTGGTAGCCGGAATTCAGGATCCGGTGATTCTGCCCCAGCAGTTCATCACGGCTATAACCGGAAATCACACAGAATGGATCGTTGACGTAGGTGATCCGCCCATCAAGGTCGGTCTCGGAGAAAATGGCGGCGACGTCCACGACCCTGCGATACGTCTCATCCATGAGTCAACTCACCCGGGCAGCTAGAGGTTGTCTCGAATTCGCAGCACAAACGCGCCTGGCGGTATCGCCTGGCCGTACTTCGACGAAGATCAACTAGGATTAAATGAAGGTCATCATTAGCCGGGACAGGTGTTCGAGAACGTCCTGAGACAATGCGTTGCTCAAGGCTGATGACCGTCATGGCATGAGCACCAAAGAAATGCGCGGTTTTCCCGTTTCACAGATATTTCACCTGAAACGGGATCACCAAATACCTGTCCTAAATGCCGATTCTACGAATTACATCACATTATGCAACAGAAGGTGATGATCCATGGCGTTGTCTAATGTAAAGATTTATCGTTAAGTTCTTGATTCTAAATGGGAATTGAGCGATGAAAATTTCAAGTTTGGGTGCAGCCATCAGGCGCTATCGCAAGGTAGCGGGGCTAACTCAGGCTGAACTCGGAGAGAAAACCGGTTTTGACCCCAAAACCATCAGCCGCTTCGAAACCGGCAGTTACACACCCAGCGTCGAGGCCTTGTTCCTGTTTGCCGACGTGCTGGGTGTGAAGCTAAAAGCCTTTTTCACAGATCTGGGTGACGAAGACGAGCAGCGAGCCTACTTGTTCGGCGTCATCCACAACGCTCCCCCGAAGGACCTGGGAAAGCTGATCGCGGCGGTCGATCTAGCCTTGTCCAAGCCTTAGTCCCATGCCTGCGACTTGCCGGCCACCAGAGCGTGGCCAGGCAAACGCAGCCGGAAACACCCCCGCTCTCCCTTGTAGGAGCGAGCTTGCTCGCGATAAACGTCCGAGCACCGCGCCTTTTTCAGGCACCCCACGTCATCGCTGAACACCCTCGCGAGCAAGCTCGCGCCTACAAAGGGCTGACACCGTCACGGGCTGGCGCCGCCCTTCCAGATTAAGCGCCAGCACACTGCCCAGGACAATGGCGCCGCCAACCATCACTCCCCCTGAAACCCCCACGCCCAGAACCAGCGCCGCGATCAGCATCGCCACGGGTGGAATCAGGTACAAGGCAATGGACGAGCGACTGACCAGCGAACGGGCCAACACATAGGCCCAGGCCAGATAAGCCAGGGCACTGGGAAAAAGCCCCAGCAACAGCACCGCGACATTGACCCGCAGCGGCGCTGCCGCCACTTCCCCCGCCAACCCCGGCGCGTAGACGCAGAGCAACAAGGTCCCCGCCCAGACCATGTAGCACACCGTGGTCAGTCCGCTGTAATGCCGGGAATAGTGTTTTTGCAGGGCGAAATAAATACTCCAGGACAGCGCCGCGAACAGAATCAGCAGCGCCCGGGGGTCGAAAGCCCCCAGCCCATGATCGCCCCAGACCACCACCAGAGCGCCGACCAATCCTGACAAAACGCCGAGCCAACGCCAAAGCGACACCGACTCCTTCAACCAGAAAAACGCGATCAACGTACTGAACAACGGCGTGGACTGCGACAGCACACTCCCCGCCCCCGGGCTCAACCACTGCTGACCGTAATTGAGGCTGATGTGATGGAGGAAAATCGCGAAAAAACCCAAGACAAACAGCCAGGGCAGATCCCGCAGGCGCGGCAGGGCAATGCCTTTCACCAGCGCGATCAGCGCCATGAACAGCGACGCGATCAAAAACCGCAGCAACGCCAGGTGCACCGGGCTGTAGCTTTCCAGGCCGATATGGATACCCACCGGGGAGTAGGCCCAACAGAGAATGACGAAAGCAGTGGCGAGAGGCACTTTTAGAGCGGACAGGGCTTTCACGAGCGTGCGATATCCAAGATGATCGGAGGTGTGCGCACAGTCTCGAGCGACCTGTCAGCCAGAACAATTGATCAATATTGAGTCGAGAATTCACCAGGAGTGAATCATGGAACTGGCGCAAATGCGCATGGTGAAAGCCGTCGCCGAAACCGGCAGCATCGCCCAGGCTGCGCAGCGGCTGCACTGCGTGCCGTCGAACATCACCACGCGGATCAAGCAGCTGGAAAGCGAGCTGGGCACCGACCTGTTTATCCGCGCCGGACGTGGCCTGAACCTGAGTCCGGCCGGCACGGTGTTCCTCGATTACTGCACGAAAATCCTCGGCCTGGTGGACGAGGCCAAGCGTGCCGTCGATGCCAATACCCAACCGTCGGGCCTCCTGCGCATCGGCGCCATCGAGTCCTGCGCCACGGTGCACCTGCCCGCGTTGCTGGCCGAGTACCAGCAGGCTTACCCCGGCGTCACCCTGGAGCTGATCACCGGCACCTGGTCACAACTGCTGGAAGATGTCCGCCAACGGCGCCTCGATGGCGCCCTGGTGGCCGCCGACATCCAGCATCCGAAAATCGCCAGCAGCGCGCTCTATCGTGAACAGCTGGTGCTGATCAGCGCCGCCGACAGTGGCCCGATCCGGGACGCCAGCGACCTGCGTGGCAAGACCCTGGTCATGTGGCCCAACGGCTGCCCTTATCGCGCCGCCCTGAAAAACTGGGTCCAGCCCCATGATCCAGAGCCGGCCATTGCCAGCTACGCCAGCTGGGGCACCATCATCGGCAGCGTGCATGCCGGTGCCGGCGTGTCCCTGGTGCCCGAGGGGATCCTGCAACGCTACGAGCAGTCCGCCGGGCTTGAAACCCACCGTTTCGCCGAATTGGCCACGGTGGAAAACTGCTTTATCTGGCGCAAGGAAACCACCCGCCATCCAGCCCGCGAGGCGTTTGCGAACTTGCTTCGCGAACGCCTCGCACCCCAGCCAGACGGAGGCGAGACCGCCTGAAACCGGGTAATAACCAAGCTTGGTAATACAAAGTCACTTCCGTTATCCTGCCGGCAAAATTATTACCAATTGTAAGGGACTACGATGAAACAGCATCTGCGCCAGCTGCTGGCCGCGGTGGCGCTCAGCAGCCTCATGTTGCCTGCCATGGCCACCAGCTCTCCCGCTCCGGCGCCGACCGCCAGCACCCAACCTCACCAAACCACCGAGCAATGGTTGGCCACTCTCAAGCAGCAGCACGGCACCATCACCCTGCCCAGCGGCATTGCCACCCTGCAACTCAATGACGATTTCTACTATCTGTCGCCAGCTGACACCGAGCGCCTGCTGACCGAGGGCTGGGGCAACCCGCCCGGTCACAAGACCTTGGGCATGATCATTCCCACGTCGACCAGTCCACTGGCGAACAATGGCTGGGGCGTAATCGTCAGTTACAAGAACGACGGACACATTTCCGACGATGAGGCCGCCAAGATCAACTACACCGACCTGCTCAAGCAGATGCAGGCCGGTGACGAAGAGAACAACCAGGAACGGCGCAAACAGGGTTATGCCGGCCTGTCGCTGCTGGGTTGGGCCGAGCCACCGAGCTACGACCAGGGCAGCCACAAGATGTATTGGGCTCGCGAACTGAAGGCCGACGATGCACAACAGACCACCCTGAACTACAGCATCCGCGTCCTGGGTCGCGAAGGTGTACTGGAACTCAACGCGGTGGCGGCGATGGCTGACTTGCAGACCATCAAGCTGGAAACACCGAAGATCCTCGCGTTCACCAACTTCACCGACGGTAACCGCTACGCCGACTACGACTCCAAGACCGACAAGCTCGCCCCTTACGGGCTGGCGGCGCTGGTGGCGGGCGGCATTGCAGCCAAGGCCGGACTGTTCGCCAAGATCGGCGTGATGTTGTTGGCGCTGAAGAAATTCATCGTCGTGGGACTGGTGGTGGTGGCCGGGTTCTTCCGTAAGTTGTTCAAGCGTCAGTAACTCCCAGCGCCCACCCAAATAGAGCCTGCTAACCCCGAACCTTTGTAGGAGCGAGCTTGCTCGCGATGACGATGCAAGATTCACCGCCGCCATCGCGAGCAATCGAGCGTCGACCGGCTGCTCCTACAAAAAGCCGCCTGACCAAAAGCACCGCAAATATATGGACCCTCATATGAAAAGCGTACTGCGCATCCTCGTTGGCGTTGCTGTATTTAGCGGGCTCACCTGTCTCGTGGTCTTTTTCAACAATCCGGTCTTTACCCATTACATTGCACCACTGACCATCGGTTTAGTGTTTATGGCGCTGTCCATGACACGACTGTTTTCCCGAGCAAAAAAACCGAAGGTCAAAAACAAACCCGCCACTCAAGTCCCGGCCGCCGAGCCCATATCCGACACCCGGAGCGAAACACAAAAAGCGTTTATGGCCCACCCTGCCACCAGGACCTTGAGAGAAATTATCGAAGCCAAACACGAAGAGAACCCTCGGCTCGGGCCAGCGCTGGGCGGAAAAGAAGTCTACCAACGCATTTTCAATGGCATGAAAGCTAACGATACACGCGGGGTTCACGTCGAAACGCTGCTCTGCATCCTGGGAGCCTTGGCCGGTTATGCATGCCAAGCCAGCGTGCGGGCTGACGCCATCGCCCGCGGACTGCCGGAAAACGCCCTGTTTATGCGGATCACAAGCACGGATGGCATCGACTATTTCTACGGAGACCCTCTCAACAAGCCCATGTCGGAAACGGAGTACTCGGTCTGGGGCCTGACGGCGGCGGCGGCCCAAGCGGCAGGTTGCGACTCTCTACCTGATATCGGCGATATATTCGAACACACCGCAAAAAATCTTAAAGGCACTGATTTCGGAATTCCTCGAGTCCCCGTAGAGCATCGGGCGGCCGGTCTGCCAATCAACTTCCTGAAGGCTTTCTGGCCGGCCATCCACCCCACGGCCGAATGCTACTGCCTCAAGCCTTCGGATTGGCCCATCCTCTATGGAGTCGCCATCCAGGAAGCCATCAGCCAGGCAAAAACTGTTATCGACCCACGCATGGCCTTCATCATCGTGATGGAAACCGCCATTCCCATGTCAAAGGTCAATATCGAGCTCGCCTGATCGCAACAAGGCTTCATAAAAATACAAAAAAGGCGGATTTATTTTCAATAATAAACCCGCCTTATTTCTTTCGAATCAACCTGTCACCCACCCTACAACCAAAATAAATCTATTACTTATTTCGAGGGTTTATGCGTGGGTAGCGTTGGGTGTTTCGGTTTGTTCTCTGGGTTTACGTGATGCCTTCTATCATCCTTGCCATCATCTTTTTTGGGCTTTGGCCCGGGATTGATGTGAGTCAACATATTCTTCCTCATAAATTCAGTTTTTATTAAATCGTTTTTTCAGCCCTGAATGGAGAGCCAAGCCTAACAGCAACCATCTGAACCGCCGATTTACCTATGGCTTGCAATCCGACCTCCGCCAGTGTGCAGGGCTAGGTCGATCTTGGCGATGCCGTTCCCTTGCAACGTGAACGGTATAACCCTGCGCGCAAGCCCATTTCTCAGCTGCGAGCTGCGTTTTATGCTCAGACCCAATTACCTTTTCATCAACGATGACAACATGATGGGTAACACCATGTGTTTGTTCGCTTGATTTTGGCCTGTATTCAACGTAAGCATCAGTAGCCATTGCTCTACATCCCTTTTCAAAGAGTACTTAACGGCAAAATGCCGTACAGAACACTAGCACAACAATTCAACCCCGTAGAAAACCCCACCAATCAGAACAAAACATAAAAATCAAAATATTGACGCCACATTAAAATCATCACTGGAAAGCACGGTTCAATCGTTATTTGATTTAATGTCACCTCCCTAATAATTCTTCAGAACTTCAAAGAGTTAAAAACCAACAACTCCCACTCAACAATAATCTGACACACGATACCGGCGCTGTGATTGCTACCCTTCAGACTTAGAAAAACTCAAAACTGTTCAAAAAACGGTCAATTTCACTCAATAAAAACAATATTTCAGAACGTAACAAGCCACCCGGAAGCAGGCTGAGCGTTTCGGCACAATGGTCGAGCGCAGCGGCACAACGGCCCCTTTGCCCTCCCAATACACTCGTCTCTCCTCTTCCACACCGACGAGATCACCATGAAAACCCGATTTCTCCTCACCGCCCTCACCCTCGGCCTGAGCCTCACCGCCCAAGCCGCCGACTTCACCCTCAGCAGCCGCGACATTGCCAACGGCAAGCCCCTGACCAGCCGTGAAGTCTTCCAGGGCTTCGGCTGCGAAGGTGGCAACACCTCGCCTGAACTGTCCTGGCAGAACGCCCCGGCCGGCACCAAAAGCTTCGCCATCACTGTCTACGATCCCGATGCCCCGACCGGCAGCGGCTGGTGGCACTGGACCGTCGTCAATCTCCCGACTTCCACCCACGAACTGCCTTCCGGCGCAGGCAACCCCACTGCCAGCCAACTGCCCGCGGGCGCCGTTCAGGGCCGTACCGACTATGGTCAGCCAGGCTTCGGCGGCGCCTGCCCACCGGCTGGCGACAAACCGCATCGTTATCAATTCACCGTCTGGGCGCTGAAGGTGGATAAACTACCGGTCAACGAACAAGCCAGCGGCGCCATGGTGGGTTACATGCTCAACGCCAACGTGCTGGCAAAGGCCACACTCACCGCCCCTTACGGACGCTAGGAACCATGAACGCCCCCGTCGGCATCCAGCATCGCGAACGCCGCATCGGCGCCAGTGTCATACAGGCGCGTCAGCCCCACGCCTTGCAACGGGTGCCGATTTTCGTCAGCACATTGTGCCGTGTCCGTCAGGGCGAAAAGCTGATGGGCTGGGATGATCGGGAAATTCGCGTGGGTTCACGGCATCTGATCCTGATGCCGGCGGGGTGCGAAGTGGAGATCAGCAATTATCCCGGTGCGCAGGGTTACTACATCGCCGATGCGGTGACCTTTCCCACCGAGTTGCTGCGGGCGTTCAGCGTTCGCTACAGCCAGCAGATCACCACGCCTCCCGGGCGAGCGCTGACGCGGGATCTCTGTATCCCGCTGGATCGGCACACAACCCAGGCCTGGGAAAACCTGCTGGACTGCATCAACGCCGACTCGCCGGACGCTCTGCGCAACCATTACGCCGAAGCCGTGCTACTGGCGTTGGCCATTGGCGGCTGGGCCGGCCCCTTGCTGCTGGATCGCCACGATCCGCTGTGCGAGCGCGTGCAACAGATTGTCATGGGCGACCCGGCGCGGGACTGGACCGTTGCCAGCGTCGCCGAGCGCTTGAACCTCGGTGCTTCGACCTTGCGACGGCAATTGGCGAACGAGGATGACAGCTTCAGCAATATCCTCGAGAACGTCCGGCTGGGGATGGCGTTGCAGTGGTTACAGACGACGCCACGGCCAATTGGGGAAATCGCGGCGGCCAGCGGCTATGCCTCGGCCTCACGGTTTGCGGTGCGCTTTCGCAAGCACTACGGGTTGGCACCAAGGGAGTTGCGGGCGGCGCTATAGGCGCTTTCGCAAGTTGTTCAAATCAAACCAACAGATCCCATATTTCCACGCGTACTGTTTGAGCGCGGAAATATTTCATCATGTTTGATAACTTGTCCATTCTCCTACCAATAAAATACCATTTTCTCCGATAACGAAATGCCTTGCACTGGACGGTGCCTTACCTACCGCCAAGCATCCATTTAATATTTGGAGAAAATTATGAACGGCCACAATCTGACTTTTAGGAATAATCCGATATGGTATGTCGCCCAGCGAGCGATAAACAATGTGTCGTGGTTCATGAAGGACCAAGCAAACAGCATCAACCAACAACGAAACCGAATCCTTAACACCGCCAAATCAGGCGCCTTCGACCTGCTGGGTGACGGGCAGGCGAAAGAAGTCATACTGGCACCGACCGGTAACCCGCTCCACACCGACGCCTTGATCACCGCCTACTGGTGCCCCTTTATTCAAGGCAATGTACTGCCCGGATTTGTCGATATACCACGGCATAATCCACAGCATAACTTTGTCTTTACCGCTGCCATGAATGGGTGTGCGCTGGTCGCGACAACCTCTCCAGCTGGCGGCAACATGCTCAGGATTTACCACCACCAACACCCGAATAGCCCGCATATCAACCAACTGATCCAGGCCCAGGGGCAAACGATTCTTTCCTGCATCGAAGCCATCGACTACTGCCGTAGCGATCAGAAATACCCAGCCCCTAACGCGTTCAACTTCCTGTTCTACAAAGAGGGCAAATGGAAATATGTCGTGCAACCGCAGACATTTAACATGCTGACTCATGAAGTGACATTGAATCCTGCCATGCAATCCAAGGTAGTGGATGTCTGACACTAAATCCAATATCTGCCAAGTGCCTGTAAAGCGAGGAAGATGATCTCATAGAACACCAAGCCAGGGATGGTGTTTCAATAGTTGCAGGCCACCCTTTAGTAAAAACAGCGGCCCGTCAGATACTCTAGTGATATAAAACGACTGAGAGGCTATCTGCCATCGCGACTTTTTGTACCTTCCTTACCGGTGTACGGGTTCACATTGCCTTTCGTACTGTAGTTATTGTTCCGAGTGGCATCCGGGTTTGTAGCATGGGAGGGACGGACATAAGTCCCGTTACTCCTAGTGTACCCACTAATAGTGTGATCCGAACGGCTACTCGTGGAATAGCTGGAATGGGATGATGAATGCCCACCAACACCACCACCACGAGCATAGACATTCCCCGAAAGAACCAGGGCAGTCGCTAAAGCAGCCAAAGCCAGTATTTTTCCCATCATGCCATCTCCCTATAACATCGATTTTGCGAGCATCAATAATGGCTCAACGATATCATTTTTGTAACCGACCAGATACAAATTATCGAAGTGGATACGGAGGTAGATCAAGGATCAAGAGAACCGGAAGGTTATCGGCATCGCGATCAGAGCACCAAGGCCCAAGGTCGACCCTTGAATTTCAGACGCAGGCAAACGAAGCGCTGATGATAATCTTGCACTTTGACTGGCATTCGAGGGGGATTCAGCTTGATGGAGAGCGTTATGGAGGCAACCCCACCAGCCACACCCCGGCACACAATGTTCCCGCTGTGGCTGCTGCCTTCCGGCTCTGACCAGGTTCACGGGTAATCGTTGCGGGGGGACCGATGGGGTCACCATAACGACGCCTGCCTCTCGGCAAGCCGCGCCATTGTACCGATCTCGTCGGAAGTTACAACCGTTGGTTCCAGATAAAAAATATGAGGGTGCTCAAGCACTTGCCCACGGCCTTCGGCCTATTCGCCCATTTCCCGCAGGAGCGGACCTGCCCGCTCACGCACTCGATTGGATAAACCGGCAGAATCACTGCTTGGGCACGCTCAGCCGGGCATACTGGTCCTGGCTGATCCACCCGGTGAAGGAACGGTCCTTGGCATTGGTGAACTCGACCTGGGCCGCGCCATTCTTGAACGCCAGCACCCCGACCACATCACCCTTGACGATATAGGCACCTTGAGTCGCCTTGGCGTCCGGCGTTTTCTGCAACAAGGCCTTGTCAGCCGAAACCGTCACCAGGGCAATCCACTTCTTGTTCGCGGTCTGGGACAGCTCCAGGCCAGTGGCGATATCCGGCATCAGCACATTCATGCAGCCCGGATGCTGCCGGCCTTGCTCGACCGTCAGGGTCACGCCATCACTTGAGGGCTTCACGGTTCCCGGATAAACCTCATCGAGCCAGGTAGACACCGAGGCGTCTTTCCCGGCCTCGACCTCGCCTTGCAGGTAGAACGCGCAACTGAAAGTCGTGCCCTCGCCCCGCTCTTCCGCATAGAACCCCTCGACCTGATGCTCAGGCGTCACCGCCAGCATCAACTGCTCGTACTTGCCGGAATGCAGCGCCGAATCCGCAGCGAAGGCCGGTGCACCGACGCCAAAAGAGATAGCTCCCGCCACCAGCCAATGGGAAATGGAAAGTTTGCCCAGCATGTTATTTTTTCCCTTCAAGTGCTTCGTAGGCCTTCTTGATGCGCGAGTCATAGTCGCCATAATCCTTGCCGTTATAGTTCATCGCCATACCGACGTAATCCTTGTTTTTCATCGCCTTGACCAACGCAGGGCTTGCACTGCAAAAACCCAGGAAGGCCTTTAACTGGTTACCGGCGTTAATCTTCAGGGCGGCAGTGAATTCAAAAACGGTCTTGTAGCCACACGCGGAAAAGTTGAAGCCCATGATCTGAAACATGCCCCACGACGCCGACATCAAGGCTGCTTCCTGATCCAGGCCGAAAGCGGTCGCCATGGTGTCCCAGGCCTTGGTCTGATCCTTGTTATTGGCCTGCCACTGGGGCCCGGCCTTTTTCACATAGGGGTAAGACAGCAGCGGATGCGTCTGGTCATATTTACGCTTGGTGTACTTGCGAAACAGATGCCCTTCAAAGGCAATCACCGGCAACTTGGCCGGACCGAAACCGGAGCGTCCACCGGATTCCACCGTGGCAAAAGCCTTGATGATATTGACCGAGACACCACCACCCAGCTGTGTTGCGGCGTTCTGGAAGTCGCTATCGGTCAGGCTCATGCCACCGTCGCACGTGGCCTGGAGCACCATCTGCCGGTTGCGCCGCTCGGCTTCGATCATCGCCCGCATGCGGTCCAGGTAGTGATTGACGGTGGCCTGGACCATGTCGCTATTGGCGTTGCCGAACACATTGAGGAAGGTCGGCAGGCGCAGGGTCGGATGAGGCTTGACCGGCACCTTGATCGCTTCTTCGATCAGGCTGTTGAAGGTACGGCCGGTCGGATCGATGACCCCATCGGGATGGGCATACTTGAGATAGCGGAATTGATATTGACTGATGCACTGCAGCAATTGGCCATCACACTTGCCATTTTCGGGCAGCGGAAAACCCAACTTGGGAATGATCAGGTTAAACAAGTATTGAATGCACTGAACATCAGCAGGCAAGTTTCGAGCCTTGCCAGGCGCACCGACCGAAGCACTGATAAGACAGGGCAAACCCTGCAGGCTTTTCATCACGGACATCCTTGTTAGTTATAAATAATGGCAGAGAAGTGCCATCATTTCAATATCATCCCTGCATCACCCTTAGACTCTAAGCAGGTGACCGGCGGAAACTAACAAGCTGTTTTGGCGTTGTCCAGAGGGTGTTTGGAAAGTTGTGAAATGGCTATCGCTTGGAAAGTCAGAACGAGGCGAGTGCTTCGGCGTACTGGCCTGATAACCGGCCCATGCTCGATTGCTCGCGATCAATCGGGAAATACTGCGGCGTGCCAGATACCCCGCATTATTGCTGACGATTATCGCGAGCAAGCTCGCTCCTACAGTTGTGGGTCAGGCAAGGGGTACCTGTTTGTCCAGCAGGTTATCCACACGGCTCAGGGCCAGGTCGACCAGGTGCACCACACCCAGGGCCAATTTACGATTGGAACCCTGCAGGTTGTCTGCGCACTCGTAGGCAGTGGCCGAGGCTGACTGGAGAATTTCGTCGATCTGGGCAAGAACGTCTTCGGTATTCAGTTGCTCATGCTCACATCGACAATCTCGGCTGTTGCCCGCTGGCAGCTCGTAGTGGGCGAAAGCCCGTTCGATGGCGAGCTGACTGGCAACAGATGACAGGTCTTCGGTCGGTGGGTTGGGGGTGATCTTGAACATAGTGATGGTCCTAAGTTGCTGAATGGAGGCCATCACCCGTTCGCTTGCACGCGAATTAGGGTGGCAGCTGTACGCAGGTGTGCAAGACCGGGGCAACATAGGAAACCCGGCAGATCCCGAAGATCTCCCACGCACAGCCACCATAACGCCAGATTTCAGACTCAGAAAATGCCTGAAGGCGAAGAGCGACAGTGCGCCTGTGTTGCGAACCGGACTTGCACGTCCACATCACCGATTGGCGGTGACAAACGCAGACTAGCCGCCAGTTCGAACAGGCGCAACGGGATGGGATTTTCTAGGAAATTTCACTCAAGTTAAAGGGATCTTTCGATAATCAGGACCTGGAGAACGGTCATATCGATGCCACTATCGCGCTCAACGTCCCTTTCGAAGGATCACGACGCCAAGCGCGGTTGCCAGGCAACATAATCCACTCCAACTAAAGGAATCTTCTTACTGAAAGCGAATCAAAAGACCCATCGCGGGGAACCAGCCACGTCAGCAGAATGACCAATATCTCCTACGCTCGATCTCGGCTTTACCGCACCGGATGCCTGGTTCCAGCCTGATCGTCACATGGACACAGCGATTCCGCCGACGGTTCAAAACAAGGACGTACACATGAAAAGAGTGCCTTTCCTGGCCGCCTGGACGGCATCGCAGCAAATTTATGATCCCTCCAACTCGGGCGCCAAGGTCGCCGAAGTCATTGGGGGATACGTCGAGAAGAACATCAACAACCCTGCTCCGGAACAGCGCTGGAGCAACACCTGCGCCGTACGGATGAGCTATATCCTGAATCAGGCCGGTCTGAAAATTCCGAACATACCGGGACAGACCGTGTCCGGCGCCGACAAATCCCAGTACTTCTTTCGTGTCAAAAACCTTATTGCCTTTCTGGAACAGCGCTGGGGCAAAGCTGAAGTTGTGCAGTACCCGCCCTCGGGTGGCGGCACACTAAGAGGCAAGAAAGGCGTGATCCTGTTTGAAGTGCAGGGCTGGTCGGATGCCCAGGGACACGCCACGCTGTTCAACGGCAGCACTTGCTACGACCACTGCTATTTCAACGAACCCGGCGCGAGCTATCGCACCGACCGTGCAAATTTCTGGAGCTTGCTGTGAAGAAGGTTCTACAAGGCACCCTGTCCGCTTCCATCCTGATGCTGCTGGCATCCGTCGGCTATGCAAAGGACGATATCGGCACCTCTCCGGAGGCCAACGCACGGAGCTATGGGCAGAATTACAAGGACATGGTGCTCGCCACTTGCATCGCGAACGCCTACAGAGACGACAAATCGGCAGCCATTGATGCGGGCAGCAGCGTCAGCGCCTTGCGGGACTGGACCGAATACGACCTGGAGAAGGCCCCCGACTCGATCAAGACCCTGGTGAATCGTTATCTGGCGCGCGACTATCACAATCCGCTGGCGGAATCAGAAGTCCAAGGGGTGCGCTTCGATCTGCTGAAATGTCTGGACCTGTATCACAGCAAGGAGCTGGATGCGCAGGTCAAACGCCTGGTCATCAACCCCAAGCGTACTGACAGGCAGGAGAAGTGATCCCAGTTCTAACGCGGAGTATCCGGAACTGCGCGGCGCTGTCTCGGCCATCGCCAGCAAGCTCGCTCCTACAGGGTGAGTCGGGAGACCCCGACTACGACGGCACCTGCAACACCTCATCCGCCCGACCACCCTCCTCCTGGATCACCAGGTGGATGAAGTGCAGCTTGGCGATGGTCGCCGGCGGTAGCACAAAGGGATAGAAGTCCGGTTGCCCCATGCTACGGGACAGCTCGTTGAGCATGCCCGCCAGTTCGATCCAGGCGTTGACGAACGACAGGAACGCCGGCCCCTCCGGATGCTCTACGTCATAGAGCGCGCTCAGTGGAAACGCCGGGTAGTCAAAATCCGATTCCTTGGCACTCATGCCAAAGCCCAGCGCCGTGTCCACCGCATCCATCATGTGCAGGTAATGCGCCCAGGTTTCCGCCCAGTCTTCCCAGGGATGCATGGTGGCGTAGGCGCTGACGAAGTGTTGCGCCCAGTCCTGTGGCGCGCCTTGTTGGTAGTGACGCTCCAGAGCATCGGCATAACTGGCGCGCTCGTCGCCGAACAGGCCACGAAACGCTTCCAGCCAATGGCTGTTGGCAATCAACCGGTCCCAGTAGTAATGCCCGACTTCATGGCGGAAATGGCCGAGCAAGGTGCGGTACGGTTCGCGCATCTGCACGCGGACTTTTTCCCGGTGGGCGTCGTCGGCTTCCTTGATGTCGAGGGTGATCAGGCCGTTGGCGTGGCCGGTCATGGGGGCCTTGCCTTCCAGGTCGACACCGACGAAGTCGAAGGCCAGGCCGTTGTCTTCGTCCCAGGTTTTCGGGATCACTTGCAGACCCAAGGTGATCAGTTGGGCGACCAGGCGACGCTTGGCGGTTTCGACCTTGCACCAACGCTCGGGGTTGTCCGGGACAGACAGGTCGGGGATGGTGCGATTGAGGGCACAGGCAGTGCACAGGCTGCTGCCGTGAGCGTAGGGAATCAACCAGTTGCAGGCCGCCGCCGTGTCGAGGTTGGTGCAACGGCGGAACAGGCCGGCATCGGGGCCAGTGTCCAGTTGCCAGCTCTCTGGGTAGGGGCCGGGCTGGAGGGATGACAGTACACTGCCCTGCGGCTCGTAGCCCAAGGCCGCAGCACAGGCCAGGCACTGGCTGTTGCGAAAGAATACCGACTGACCACAGCGGCATTGCCAGACCTTGCTGTTGCGCGAAGGCTCGCTGATGAAGGGTGCGGCGATGCGTGAGCTGAGTTGTTCGAAGAACCGGTACATGGCGATCTCTCCAGGGGCCTGCCTAGACTAGATCATTGGGCGCGCTGGCGGGTTCCCTGATGCAGGGAAGAAACACGGGCCGCTCCCTGTAGGAGCGAGCTTGCTCGCGATGGTCGTCAACGATAACGCGGGGCCTCTGACGCAACGCAGTGCTCTCAGGTCCATCGCGAGCAAGCTCGCTCCTACAGGGAGTGGGGCTGCTTGCAAGACCGTGATGGGCCTGAGGACGCTGCAGTGCGCCAGATGCCGCCGCGTGATCGTGGCCGACGCGGGATTAGACCTCGATACCTCGGCCCTTCAGGAACACCACGAACGCCTCTTCATCCAGCACCTTGAGCCCCAGCTCATTGGCCTTCGCCAGTTTCGAGCCAGCCCCCGGACCCGCCACCACGCAATGGGTCTTGGCCGAGACCGAACCCGCCACCTTGGCTCCCAGGCTTTCCAGCTTGTCCTTGGCCACGTCGCGGCTCATCAGTTCCAGCGAGCCGGTCAGCACCCAGGTCTGCCCCGTCAGCGGCAAACCTTCCACCGCCTTTTTCTCGCTCTGCCAGTGCATGCCGAAATCACGCAACTGCGCCTCAATCGCCAAGGCGCGCTGCGCGTTCTCCGGTTGAGCGAAGAATTCACGCACGGCGTTGGCCGGCTTTTCACTCAACGTCTGGCGCAAATCCAACCAGTCCGCCGCGATAACGCCTTCGACCGAACCGAACTTGGTCGCCAGCTTTTCCGCCGCCGTCGGCCCCACCGAGCTGATATCCAGCTTGGCGATCAACCCACCCAAGGTGGTGCTGGCGGCAAATTCTGCCCCCAGCTCGCCCTGGTCCTGCAGCTCCAGACCGCGCTCCAGCAATTGCGCGATCACCGTGCGGTTGTGTTCATCTTCAAAAAAGCTGTGGATCTCGTAGGCCACTTCCATGCCGACCTCCGGCAGATAGGTCAGCACCGATGGCAACGCCTGCATGACCCGCTCCAGCGAACCCAGGGTACGCGCCAGGACCTTGGCCGTTTCCTCGCCCACGTCGGGAATGCCCAGGGCATAGATAAACCGCGCCAGGCTCGGCTTCTTGCTGTCGGCAATCGCCTCCAGCAGGTTGCGCGTCGACAGCTCGGCAAAGCCCTCCAGGTCGACGATCTGCTCATACGCCAAGGTGTAGAGATCCGCCGGCGAGGCGATCAGCTTTTCATCCACCAACTGCTCAATGGTCTTGTCGCCCAGGCCTTCGATGTCCATGGCTCGACGGGAGACAAAGTGGATGATCGCCTGCTTGAGCTGCGCGCCGCAGGCCAACCGGCCGACGCAGCGATACACCGCACCTTCGCTGACCGTCTCGCGGCCCTTGCTGCGCTTGACCAACTGCGTGCGCTCGACATGGGAGCCACATACCGGGCAGCTTTCCGGGATCTGTACGGCCCGGGCATTTTCCGGACGGCGTTCGGTGACTACCTGCACCACTTGCGGAATCACATCACCGGCCCGGCGAATGATCACGGTGTCGCCGATCATCAGCCCCAGGCGGGCCACTTCGTCCATATTGTGCAAGGTGGCGTTGGACACGGTCACGCCCGCAACCTTGACCGGCTTGAGCCGAGCCACGGGGGTGACGGCACCGGTACGACCGACCTGGAATTCCACGTCGAGCAATTCGGTGAGTTCTTCCATGGCCGGGAATTTGTGGGCAATCGCCCAACGCGGTTCACGGGCACGGAAACCCAGTTCACGCTGGGACGCCAGGCTGTTGACCTTGAACACCACGCCGTCGATTTCGTACGGCAGTGCGTTACGCCGCTCACCGATATCGCGGTAATAATCCAGGCACTCGCCGATCCCTTTCGCCAGCTTGAGTTCGCGACTGACCGGCATGCCCCACTCACGGAGTTGCGTCAGGTTACCGATATGGGTGTCGGCAATCTCGGCGGACACCTGGCCCAGGCCGTAGCAGCAGAACTCCAGCGGGCGACTGGCGGTGATCTTCGAGTCCAACTGGCGCAGGCTGCCGGCGGCGGCGTTGCGCGGGTTGGCGAAGGTCTTGCCAGCGACTTCCAACTGCGAGGCATTAAGGCGCTCGAAGCCGGCCTTGGACATGAAGACTTCACCGCGCACTTCAAGCGTCGTCGGCCAGCCGCTGCCGTGGAGCTTGAGGGGGATATTGCGCACGGTGCGGACGTTGACGCTGATGTCTTCGCCGGTGGTGCCGTCGCCACGGGTGGCGCCACGAACCAGGGCGCCGTCCTGATACAACAGGCTGACCGCCAGGCCGTCGAGTTTCGGCTCACAACTGTATTCAACCTCGGCACCGCCGCCGAACAGGTCGCCGGCCGGCAGGTCGAGGCCTTCGCTGACCCGGCGATCGAACTCGCGCATGTCGGTTTCTTCGAAGGCGTTACCGAGGCTCAGCATGGGGATTTCATGACGGACCTGGGTGAACGCCGACAGCGCTGCGCTACCGACACGCTGGGTCGGTGAGTCGGCGCTGACCAGTTCCGGGTGCTCGGCTTCCAGGGCCTTGAGTTCGCGGAACAGGCGGTCGTACTCAGCGTCCGGAATACTCGGTTCGTCGAGGACGTGATAACGGTAGTTGTGCTGATCCAGTTCAGCGCGCAGCTCTAGAATCCGGGTGTGGGCGGCGGTCATGGAGTTCTCTCGTAAAGCAAAAGAGCAGCCTAGGCTGCTCAAATATGTTAGTGCGGTTGGGGCGGGCCTGCTGCCCTATCGCCAGCAAGCCGGCTCCTACAGGTCTGCGGTATTCGCAGTATTCATGCTTACCCGGCCCTGTAGGAGCCGGCTTGCTGGCGATGAGCGCAAAGCGCTCAGCCATTCAACGCTTCTGGGTCAGGGCGCGGCGTTCGAACTCGACGATGCGCTGACGGTAGTGCTCGATGGTCTGGGCGGTCAGCACACTACGCTGGTCATCCTTCAGTTCGCCATTGAGCTCTTGTGACAATTTGCGAGCCGCAGCGACCATCACGTCAAATGCCTGCTTCGGATGACGCGGGCCCGGCAGGCCAAGGAAGAAACTCACCGCCGGGGTGCTGAAGTGGTCAATATCGTCGAGATCGAACACACCCGGTTTCACCGCGTTGGCCATGGAGAACAACACTTCGCCATTGCCCGCCATGCTTTCGTGACGGTGGAAAATATCCATCTCACCAAAACGCAGGCCGCTTTCCAGGATGTTCTGCAACAGCGCCGGGCCTTTGAAACCGTTGGTGTCGCGACTGATCACACTGATCACCAGCACTTCTTCCGCCGCTGGCTGTTCCTTTTCCTGACGCGCCGTCGGCTTGTTGCCTTCCTCGGGGAAGTCATTGTCGCGGCTGCTGAAGCTCGGGCCTTCATCCAGGTCCAGGTTCAGGTTCAAATCGCCCTGGCTCGGCTCGCCACCACGCTTGCCGCGCTTGGACGGTTTTTCCCGACCTTCACGCGCAGGCATGCTGATGGACGGCAAATCATGCTCGTCCAGCTCAGGTTCCTTATGGGTATCCAGCACACGGGCCGGGCCCAGCAATTCGGCGCTGGTGTCCTCGTCCGGCAGGTTCGACAGACTCCGGTCCAAACGGAACTTGAGCTTGCCCTTGCCACCGCGCATCCGGCGCCAGCCATCGAAAAGAATACCGGCAATCACTATGATGCCGATGACGATCAGCCACTCGCGCAGACCGATTTCCATGTAATCCCGTGCCTCTAAATAAATGGTTCTATGAAGAAAGGGCTGAAAACCCTTTAAAGCGTGGCGCCAACTCTATGTTCTGACAGGCATTTTTTTCCACGCACAAGAAAACTTGACATTAAATTAACACGACCCAAGAAAACTTTACACCGTCTGTCGTACAGGCTTGCATTTATAAGTCCCCAAGGATGAGTGCTAGTTCCCACAACGCCCAAGGAAATCCCCTCACGGCCCGAATATCTTTGCCTCAGCGGCGGACAACTCAGGCATCCACCAAGGCCATGGCCTCCTCCACATCCACCGCCACCAGACGTGAGCAACCCGGCTCATGCATGGTCACCCCCATCAGTTGATCGGCCATTTCCATGGCGATCTTGTTGTGGGTGATATAGATGAACTGCACCGTTTGTGACATCTCTTTGACAAGCCGGGCATACCGTCCAACGTTAGCGTCATCCAGCGGTGCGTCAACTTCGTCGAGCATACAAAACGGTGCCGGATTCAATTTGAAGATGGCAAACACCAGGGCCAGGGCAGTGAGGGCCTTTTCGCCACCGGAGAGCAAATGGATGGTGCTGTTCTTCTTACCCGGGGGCCGCGCCATGATGGTGACCCCGGTATCGAGCAAATCATCGCCGGTGAGTTCCAGGTAAGCGCTGCCGCCACCGAACACTTTTGGAAACAAAGCTTGTATCCCGGCGTTGATCTGATCGAAGGTGTCCTTGAAGCGATTACGGGTTTCCTTGTCGATCTTGCGAATAACGTTTTCCAGGGTATCGAGGGCTTCCACCAGGTCGGCGTTCTGGGCATCCAGGTAACGTTTGCGCTCGGATTGCTGCTGGTATTCGTCGATGGCCGCGAGGTTGATCGCGCCCAGGCGCTGGATGCGTGCGGCGATGCGCTCGAGTTCTTCCTCGGCTTCCTTCTCGCTGGCCTCGGCGGTCAAGGTGGCGAGCACGCCGTGGAGGTCGTAGCCGTCTTCCAGCAACTGGTCCTGCAAGGTCTTGCGGCGGACGTTGAGCGCCTGCCATTCCATCCGCTGCTGTTCGAGCTGGCCACGGATCAGTTGTGACTGTTGTTCGGCCTGGCTGCGGCGCTTTTCGGCATCACGCAGTTCGCGGTCGGCGTCTTCCAGGGCGATCTGTGCGGTCTTGAGTTCGACATCGACGCTCAGGCGTTTGTCGAGCAACTCTTCGAGCTTGAGGCGCAGCTCTTCCAGCGGCGCCTCGCCCTCTTCCAGGTTCAGGCCCAGTTGCTCGCGTTTTTCGCTCAGGCGCTCGGACTGCAGCTCCAGGCGCTCAAGGGCCTGACGGGTGGAGTCGTGCTGGGCCTTGAGGGAGCCAAGACGCACCGCCAGTTGATGGGCATGGTCCTTGTGCTGGCGGGCTTCCTGGCGAAC
The DNA here is from genome assembly GCF_013386165.1 of Pseudomonas gingeri. GTDB lineage: Bacteria > Pseudomonadota > Gammaproteobacteria > Pseudomonadales > Pseudomonadaceae > Aquipseudomonas > Aquipseudomonas gingeri_C. The sequence goes on from NZ_JACAOS010000015.1 coordinate 465,453, forward strand.
CCGGTCGAGGCGCTCGCGCAGACTGTCGCGCTGGGCCAGCAGCAACTCACGTTGCTCGGTATCGAGGGCCATGGTGTCGAGGGCTTCCTGCAATTGCAGGCGCGCCTCACCGACTTCTTCGTGTTCTTGTGCGCGCTGCTCGCCCAGTTCACCCTGCTCTTCATCCAGACGGGTACGGCGTAACTGCAACTGCTCGGCCTTGGCCTTGCTGGCGGACAGCTTGGCCTTGAGCTCACCTTGCTGGCGGGCTTCATCCTGCAGCAGACGGCGCAGGTGTTCGCGCCCGGTTTCCTGTTGACGCTGGGTGGCGCGCAGGGTTTGCAAACGGGTTTCCAGGCTGGCCAGGGTTTCTTCGCGCTCTTCACGCTCCTGGCCCAGGCGCTGGATTTCCTGGCCGCGAGCCAGCACGCCACTCTCGGCCTCGCTGGCCCGACGCACCCGCAGGAAATGCCGACCGACCCAGAAGCCGTCGCGGCTGATCAGGCTTTCCCCGGCCGCCAACTGGCCACGCAGGGACAAGGCCTGCTCCAGGCTTTCGACCGGTTTGACCTGCCCCAGCCACGGCGACAGATCGATCTGCGCCTCGACCTTCTCCAGCAGGCTGCCCGGCACCCGGGCACCGTCGGCCGCCGGGCTGAGCAGGCGCAGGTCGCCCTGCTGGAAACCGCCCAGGTCGAGGCCGGCGAAATCATCCACGAGTACGGCCTGGAGGTCGGCGCCGAGCACGGTTTCCACCGCCAGCTCCCAACCCGCCTCGACCTTCAAACCTTCGGCCAGACGCGGATGCTGCGCCAGTTGCTGTTCACGCAGCCACTCGGCCGTGCCGGTGCCCGGATCGAGCGCCGCCTGCTGCAAGGCTTCCAGGGAGGCCAGGCGGCCGTTGAGGCGCTGCAAGTCGCCCTGGGCCTGTTGCTGGTCTTGCATGGCCTGCTGCAAATCCTGGCGCAGTTGCTCCAGGCGCTCGACCTGCCCTTCTTCGCTGGCCTGCAAGTCTTCCAGGGTCTGCTCGCTCTCGGCCAACTGCTCGCTGAGTTCGAGGATCGCCGCGTCTTCCGGGTCCGCGGACAGCAAGGCACGCTCTTCGGCCAGACGGCGCTGGCGCTCGGCCAGACGCTCCATGCTGGTTTCCAACTGCTGGATACGCGACTGCTGGACTTCGGCCTGACGCTGCGGCTCGGCGGAGCTCAGGTTGAAGTTGTCCCACTGCTCCTGCCAGCCGTGCATGGTGGTTTCCGATTCTTCCAGCGCGGCGGCGGCTTCTTCGGCGGCGGCGCTGGTCAGCTCCTGCTCGGGTTCGAGCATGGCCAACTCTTCCCCGAGGGTCGCCAGCAAGGTGCGGTCGTGCCCCAGGTGCGATTCGGTTTCCAGGCGGGCGCGCTCGGCTTCACGCAGGTCGTCCTGCAACTGGCGCAGACGCTGTTGGCCGTGCTGGATGCTCTGTTCGACCCGGGCGATATCGCCGCCGACCGAATAGAAACGCCCTTGCACCAGATTGAAGCGCTCGGACAGCTCATGGTGCCCGTCACGCAGGCGCTCGATGCTCGCATCGGCGTTGCGCTGCTCGGCCACCAGGGCTTCGAAGCTGATTTCCTGGTTGCCGATAATCGCTTCGCGCTGGCCGACCTGTTCGTTCAAGGCCTGCCAGCGCAGGGCCGACAGCTGGGCCTTGAGCTGACGCTCCTCGCCCTTGTATTCCTGGTATTTCTCGGCTGCCTGGGCCTGACGGTGCAGGCGTTCGAGTTGACGCTCCAGCTCTTCACGCAGGTCGGTCAGGCGCGCCAGGTTTTCATGGGTGCGACGAATGCGGTTTTCGGTCTCGCGACGGCGCTCCTTGTACTTGGAGATGCCCGCCGCTTCTTCGATGAAGTTGCGCAGGTCCTCGGGCTTGGCCTCGATCAGCTTGGAGATCATCCCCTGTTCGATGATCGAGTAGCTGCGCGGGCCGAGGCCGGTACCGAGGAAGATATCGGTAATGTCCCGGCGCCGGCATTTGGTGCCGTTGAGGAAGTAGCTGTTCTGGCTGTCGCGGGTGACCTTGCGGCGGATGGAGATTTCCGCGTAGGCGGCGTACTCGCCGATCAGGGTCCCGTCGGAGTTGTCGAACACCAGTTCGATGCTCGCCTGGCTCACCGGCTTGCGGCTGGTGGAGCCGTTGAAGATGACGTCGGTCATCGACTCGCCGCGCAGGTTCTTCGCCGAGCTCTCGCCCATCACCCAACGGACGGCGTCGATGATGTTCGACTTGCCGCAACCGTTGGGACCGACCACCGCCGCCATGTTACTGGGGAAGTTCACCGTGGTTGGGTCGACGAAGGATTTGAACCCCGCCAACTTGATGCACTTGAGCCGCACGCTTAGTCGACCGCCAGGGCAGACAGGACGATGTCGCAGCTACGCTGGGCGTAGTTGGCCAGGACCGTGCGGATCAGCGCCAGGTCGCGGGCCATGACGGCAGCCAGCAATTGCGAGAACAGGTTCAGGTACTCGCTCATTTCCGCCTTGCGCCGCTCCAGCGCCAGGTAATAGGCACGACTCATGGCCGGTTGCAGGTTCTCGACGGTTTCCTGCAGGTACGGGTTGTCGGCAAACGGAAAGGCCGCGCGCATCACGTTGAAGCTGTCTTCGACGAAGGTACGGATATCCTCGTGCGCAAAGCTGGCGCTCAGGCGCTGCTGCAATTGCAGGAACGGCGCGAGGTCGGCCTGCTCCTTCCAGCGTTGCGCCACGGCATTGCCCAGCAGGATGTACAACTCGCTCATCAGGGTGCACAGGCTCTGTACCTTGTGCGCGGTGAGCTCGGTGACATGGGCACCGCGCCTGGGCAGGATAGCGATCAGATGGCGGCGCTCGAGAATCAGCAGCGCTTCGCGTACGGAGCCACGGCTGACATTGAGCGCTAACGTGACCTTCTGTTCCTGGATGCGCTCTCCGGGTTTGAGATCGCCGCGAATGATGCGTTCGGCGAGGTGGTGAGCAATTTGCTCGGCGAGGCTGTCCGGCGCCTTGAACGTCATGGTTTTCCTTCAAAATCTTCGATCAGTGCAAGCGGCGCAGTGTAGCGCACTTGATACCCGCTGGCGCAGGGCTGCCGGTGGGGAATTTGGCACGAATCCAGCAATTATTTCAGCAGCTAGACTGGGAGAAAGCGCTCTGCGCTTTCAATCGCGAGATTTTCCTGACCCTTGGGTCAGATATTTGTTGACCAAAAAGTCAGATATCACTAGATTCTGCTCATCGGTCAACAACAATAATGAGTCTGCGAGGCCTTCCGTGATCCAGTTTTTACTCAACCAGGAACTCCGTCGTGAGCACGCCCTGGACCCGAATCTGACGGTACTCGAGTATTTGCGCGAGCACTTGGGCAAACCCGGTACCAAGGAAGGCTGCGCCAGCGGCGACTGCGGCGCCTGCACCGTGGTGGTCGGCGAGTTGCACTGTGATGATTCGGGCCAGGATCAGATCCGCTACCGCAGCCTCAATTCCTGCCTGACCTTTGTCTCGTCGCTGCACGGCAAGCAACTGATCAGCGTTGAAGACCTCAAGCATCAGGGCCAGCTGCACAGCGTGCAACAAGCCATGGTCGACTGCCATGGCTCGCAGTGCGGTTTCTGTACGCCAGGCTTTGTGATGTCGTTGTTCGCCCTGCAAAAGAACAGCGCTGCACCGGACAGCCACAAGGCCCATGAAGCCCTGGCCGGCAACCTCTGCCGCTGCACCGGCTACCGGCCGATCCTGGCCGCCGCCGAGCGCGCCTGCTGTAACAAGCCGGTCGACCAGTTCGATGCCCGCGAAGCCGAAACCATCGCCCGCCTCAAAGCCATTGCGCCGAGCGAAACCGCGGAACTGAACAGCGGCGACAAACGCTGCCTGGTGCCTTTGACCGTGGCCGACCTGGCCGCGCTCTACGATTCCTATCCGCAAGCCCGGCTGCTGGCCGGTGGCACCGACCTGGCCCTGGAAGTCACCCAGTTCCACCGCACCTTGCCGGTGATGATCTATGTCGGCAACGTGGCCGAACTCAAGCGCATCGAGACCTTCGACGATCACCTGGAAATCGGCGCGGCCACCCCGCTCTCCGATTGTTATGGAGCCCTCAAGGCCGAGTACCCGGACTTCGGCGAACTGCTGCAACGCTTCGCCTCGCTGCAGATCCGCAACCAGGGCACCCTCGGCGGCAATATCGGCAACGCCTCGCCCATCGGCGACACGCCGCCGCTGCTGATCGCGCTGGACGCACAGCTGCGCCTGCGCAAGGGCGACAGCACCCGCACCCTGGCGCTGGAGGACTATTTCATCGATTACCGGGTCACTGCCCGCCAGGACTGCGAGTTTATCGAAAGCATCATAGTGCCCCGGGCCAATCCCGCGTGGCAGTTCCGCGCCTACAAGGTGTCCAAGCGCCTGGACGACGATATCTCGGCGGTCTGTGCGGCCTTCAACCTGCGCCTCGAAAACGGTGTTGTTGCCGAGGCACGGATTGCTTTCGGCGGTATGGCGGCGATTCCCAAACGGGCCAGGAACTGCGAACACGCACTGGTCGGCAAACCCTGGAACCAGGACAGCCTGGAGCGTGCCTGCGCGGCGCTGGGCGATGATTTCACCCCGCTGTCGGACTTCCGCGCCAGCAAGGAATATCGCCTGCTCAGTGCCCGCAACCTGTTGCGCAAGTACTTCATCGAGCTGCAAACACCGCACATCGAGACTCGGGTGACCGCTTATGTCTAACCCTCACGCCGTGGAAAAAACCCAGGCCGAGATGGCCGAACTGTTCGCCCGGGACCTGAGCACCGGCGTCGGCCGCAGCGTCAAGCACGACAGCGCCGACAAGCACGTGTCCGGCGAGGCGGTGTATATCGACGACCGCCTGGAGTTCCCCAACCAGTTGCACGTCTATGCCCGGATGTCCGACCGCGCCCACGCGCGCATCCTCAGCATCGACACCGCGCCGTGCTACGCCTTCGAAGGTGTGCGCATCGCCATTACCCATGAAGACATTCCCGGCCTCAAGGACATCGGCCCGCTGCTGCCGGGCGACCCGTTGCTGGCCATCGATATCGTCGAGTTCGTCGGTCAGCCGGTGCTGGCCGTGGCCGCCCGCGACCTGGACACCGCACGCCAGGCGGCCATGGCCGCGGTTATCGAATACGAAGACCTGGAACCAGTCCTGGATGTGGTCGAGGCCCTGCGCAAACGCCATTTCGTGCTCGACAGCCATACCCACAAACGCGGTGATTCGGTCGCAGCCCTGGCCACTGCCGAACAGCGAATCCAGGGCAACCTGCATATCGGCGGGCAGGAACACTTCTACCTGGAAACCCAGATTTCCTCGGTGATGCCCACCGAAGATGGCGGGATGATTGTCTACTGCTCGACCCAGAACCCCACCGAAGTGCAGAAGCTGGTGGCCGAGGTGCTGGACGTGTCGATGAACAAGATCGTGGTCGACATGCGGCGCATGGGCGGCGGTTTCGGCGGCAAGGAAACCCAGGCCGCCAGTCCCGCCTGCCTGTGCGCGGTGGTCGCGCGCCTGACCGGGCAACCGACCAAGATGCGCCTGCCCCGGGTCGAAGACATGCTGATGACCGGCAAGCGCCACCCCTTCTATATCGAGTACGACGTCGGCTTCGACAGCACCGGGCGCCTGCACGGGATCAACCTGGAACTGGCGGGCAACTGCGGCTGTTCACCGGACCTCTCGGCGTCGATTGTCGACCGGGCGATGTTCCATGCCGACAATGCCTATTACCTGGGCGACGTCACCGTCAACGGCCACCGCTGCAAGACCCACACCGCCTCCAACACTGCCTACCGTGGCTTCGGCGGACCCCAGGGCATGGTCGCCATCGAAGAGGTGATGGATAGCATCGCCCGGCACCTGGGCCTCGATCCGCTGGCAGTGCGCAAGGCCAACTATTACGGCAAGACCGAGCGCAACGTCACTCACTACTACCAGACCGTCGAGCACAATATGCTCGAGGAGATGACCGCCGAACTGGAAGCCAGCAGCCAGTACGCCGAGCGCCGGGAAACCATTCGCCGCTACAACGCCCACAGCCCGGTGCTGAAAAAAGGCCTGGCGCTGACGCCGGTGAAATTCGGCATCTCGTTCACTGCCAGTTTCCTCAACCAGGCCGGTGCGCTGGTGCATGTCTACACCGACGGCAGCATCCATCTGAACCATGGCGGCACGGAAATGGGCCAGGGCTTGAACACCAAGGTCGCCCAGGTGGTGGCCGAAGTGTTCCAGGTGGAAATCGACCGGGTACAGATTACCGCCACCAATACCGACAAGGTGCCGAACACCTCGCCCACCGCGGCCTCCAGCGGTGCCGACCTGAATGGCAAGGCGGCGCAGAACGCCGCCGAAATCATCAAGCAGCGCTTGGTGGAATTTGCCGCGCGGCACTACAAGGTCAGTGAGGCGGACGTGGAATTCCGCAACGGCCATGTGCGGGTACGGGATCAGATCCTGACTTTCGAGACACTGATTCAGCAGGCGTACTTCGCCCAGGTATCGTTGTCGAGTACCGGTTTCTACAAGACGCCGAAAATCTACTACGACCGCAGCCAGGCCCGGGGTCGGCCGTTCTATTACTTCGCCTATGGCGCGGCCTGTGCCGAGGTGATCGTCGACACCCTGACCGGCGAGTACAAGATGCTGCGCACCGACATCCTGCATGATGTCGGCGCCTCGCTGAACCCGGCCATCGATATCGGCCAGGTCGAAGGCGGCTTTGTCCAGGGCATGGGCTGGCTGACCATGGAAGAGCTGGTGTGGAACGCCAAGGGCAAGTTGATGACCAATGGCCCGGCCAGCTACAAGATCCCGGCGGTGGCCGACATGCCGCTGGACCTGCGGGTCAAGCTGGTGGAGAACCGCAAGAACCCGGAAGACACGGTGTTCCATTCCAAGGCCGTCGGCGAGCCGCCGTTCATGCTCGGGATCGCGGTGTGGTGCGCGCTCAAGGATGCGGTGGCGAGCCTGGCGGATTATCGGGTTCAGCCGAAGATCGATGCACCGGCGACGCCGGAGCGGGTGTTGTGGGGCTGTGAACAGATGCGTCGGGTCAAAGCGGAACAGGCGTTGGTAGCCGGCCGGGAAACGGTGTCGTCATGACCGGGCGCTGCGCCCCCGGATCGCCAGCAAGCCGGCTCCCACAAGCTGCCTGCTTACCAGCCGCACCCGACACAAAACCTGATGCCTGCTCGCCGCCCGCGCACGGCACAAAACCTGTAGGAGCGAGCTTGCTCGCGATAGCGATCGAACAGACGACACAGAGGTGTCTATGAACTACTGGATCAGCGCCCTCGCCGACCTGCAGAACCAGGGTGAACCCTGCGTGCTGGTGACCATCATCGAAGAGCTCGGCTCGACGCCGCGCAATGCCGGTTCGAAAATGGTCATCAGCGCCGCCAGCACCTTCGATACCATTGGCGGCGGTCACCTGGAATACAAGGCGATGCAGATCGCCCGGGACATGCTCGCCCGCGGCCAGCAGAACACCCATCTCGAGCGTTTCAGCCTGGGCGCTAGCCTCGGCCAGTGCTGCGGCGGAGTCACCGTGCTGTTGTTCGAACCCATGGGTCAGGTCCAGGCGGAAATCGCGGTATTCGGCGCCGGCCATGTCGGCCGCGCCCTGGTCCCGCTGCTCGCCAGCCTACCCTGCCGGGTGCGCTGGATCGATTCCCGTGAACAGGAATTTCCGGCGCAGCTGCCCAGCGGTGTGCGCAAGATTGTCAGTGAAGAGCCGGTGGATGAAATCGACAACCTGCCCGCCGGCAGCTACTGCATCGTCATGACCCATAACCACCCGCTCGACCTGGAGCTCAGCGCCGCGATCCTCAAGCGCAACGACTTCGCCTACTTCGGCCTGATCGGCTCGAAGACCAAACGGGTCAAGTTCGAACACCGCCTGCGCGAGCGCGGTTTCGAGGGCAGCGTGCTGCAACGCATGCGCTGCCCGCTGGGGTTGGCCGAAGTCAAAGGCAAGCTGCCTGTGGAAATCGCCATCTCCATCGCCGGCGAAATCATTGCCACCTATAACGCGAATTTCGGCCAGCACAGCGCGAGCGCCGAACCTATTGCCAAACTGCTGCCGGCTTCACGCCGCAGCCAGGCCACAAACTGAGAGAAACCATGCCTTCTTCTACCCGCACTGCCTACCGCGCCGCCCTCCTGCACAGCCTCGCCGATCCGGCCGAGGTCGGCATCGAGGCGTCCTATGAATATTTCGAAGATGGCCTGCTGGTGGTCGAGAACGGCCGCATCAGTGCCCTCGGCGCGGCCAGCGAATTGCTGCCAACCCTGCCTGCCGATGTTGAAGTCATCCACTACACCGACGCACTGATCACTCCGGGCTTTATCGACACCCATATCCACCTGCCGCAAACCGGCATGGTCGGTGCCTATGGCGAGCAGTTGCTGGACTGGTTGAACACCTACACCTTTCCCTGCGAAAGCCAGTTCGCCGACCGGGCCCATGCCGAGGAAGTCGCGGATATCTTCATCAAGGAGTTGCTGCGCAACGGCACCACCACCGCCCTGGTCTTCGGCAGCGTGCATCCGCAATCGGTGGAGGCGTTCTTCGAGGCCGCCGAGAAACTCGACCTGCGGATGATCGCCGGCAAGGTGATGATGGACCGCAACGCGCCGGACGACCTGACCGACACCGCCGAGTCCGGTTACCTGGAGAGCAAGGCGCTGATCGAACGCTGGCATGGCAAGGGTCGCCTGCACTATGCGGTGACGCCGCGTTTCGCGCCGACCTCAACCCCGGAGCAATTGACCCTGGCCGGCCAACTGCTGGGCGAATACCCGGACCTGTACATGCAGACCCACATCAGTGAGAACCTGCAGGAAGTGCAATGGGTCAAGGAGCTGTTCCCGGAGCGCAAGGGCTATCTGGATGTCTATGACCACTACAAGCTGCTGGGTGAACGCTCGGTGTTCGCCCACGGGGTGCACCTGTGTGACGACGAATGCGCGCGGCTGGCGCAGACCGGTTCGGCGGTGGCGTTCTGCCCGACGTCGAACTTCTTCCTCGGCAGCGGCTTGTTCAACCTGCCGATGGCGGAGAAGCACAAGTTGAATGTCGGGGTGGGCACGGACGTGGGCGGCGGCACCAGCTTCTCGATCCTGCAGACGCTGAACGAAGCCTACAAGGTGATGCAACTGCAAGGGGCGCGGTTGAGCCCGTTCAAGTCACTGTATCTGGCGACCCTGGGTGGCGCCCGGGCGTTGCGCCTGGAAGACCGGATCGGCAGCCTGCAGCCGGGCAGCGACGCTGACTTCCTGGTGCTGGATTACCACGCCACGCCGCTGCTCAGTTATCGCCTGAAGCAGGCCAGGAACATTGCCGAGACCCTGTTCGTGCTGATGACCCTGGGGGATGACCGGACGGTGAAGCAGACCTATGCGGCGGGGAATCTGGTACATCAGCGCTAAGGCCACTCGATCTCATCAACAACAGATGACCTGTAGGAGCCGGCTTGCTGGCGATAGCAATCTCTCAGGCGACGGCGATGTCGGCCATCCGTTCGTATCGCCAGCAAGCCGGCTCCTACAACCGCAGTTACGAGTTAAGGTCAAGACGGTCCCAAAGGTCCGCCCTACAGCTTTGCCCCCGAGCGCCCCGGCTTCTTGGCCAGCAACAAATGCGAGAACACCGCATGCAGGTCATCCGACGCACTCTCCTCATCGAGGTTGAGCTTGCTGTCGATATGGTCCATGTGGTGCATCATCAAATCCACCGCCAACACCGCATCCCGCGCCTCGATGGCATCGATCAACTGGGTGTGTTCATCATAGGAACAGTGGGAGCGATTACCGCTCTCGTACTGGGCGATGATCAACGAAGTCTGCGACACCAGGCTGCGCTGGAAGCTGATCAGCGGGGCATTCTTCGCCGCTTCTGCGAGCTTGAGGTGGAACTCGCCGGAAAGACGGATGCCCGCCCCACGATCACCACGGGAAAAACTGTCGCGCTCGTCGTTGACCATCTGCCGCAACTGGGCCAGGTCCTCGGTCGTGGCGTGCAATACCGCCAGCTCGGTAATCGCCTTCTCCACCATGCGCCGGGCCAGGAACACCTGGCGAGCTTCCTCGACACTGGGACTGGCGACGACCGCGCCACGATTCGGACGCAACAACACCACGCCTTCATGGGCCAGGCGCGACAGGGCACGGCGAATGATGGTGCGACTGACCCCGAAAATTTCCCCCAGCGCTTCTTCGCTCAACTTGGTACCGGGCGCCAGCCGTTGTTCGAGAATGGCCTCGAAGATATGTGCGTAGACGATATCGTCCTGGGTCCCGGTGCGGCCGGCCTTGCCAGCGCGCGGTTGTTTCTTGAGGGGCTGCAACTGTTCGTTCATGGGCACTCGGATCGGAAACGGCGGCGAATGGACCCTGACTGGCGAACGGCACAGCGGGTCACTGACAAGTAGCGCGTAAAAGCATGGCACATTGTACACAAAGCCGGGTGCCAACACGACTGTACGGCTGTTTGTCGCGCCGGCTGTATTGCAATCAGCAGTTACCTTTACGTTTAGTCTACCTAAAGCGTTACCGCCCGTTTTCCCTGTACAAGGAATGCCGTTCCATGACCGACCTGACCCAGGCACGCCTGCGCCCATTGGCCGACACTTCGCCTTCCGCCGTGGTCGCCGGTTTTATCGCGATGATGACCGGCTACACCAGTTCCCTGGTGCTGATGTTCCAGGCCGGGCAAGCCGCCGGGCTGAGCAGCGGACAGATCTCTTCGTGGATCTGGGCCCTGTCCATCGGCATGGCGATTTGCAGTATCGGCCTGTCCCTGCGTTATCGCACACCAATCACCATTGCCTGGTCGACGCCCGGGGCGGCGCTGCTGATCACCAGCCTGTCCGGGGTGACCTACGGCGAGGCCATCGGTGCCTACATCACCTGCGCGGTGCTGGTGACGATTTGCGGCCTGACCGGCAGTTTCGAGAAGCTGGTCAAACGCCTGCCGTCGTCACTGGCGGCGGCGTTGCTGGCGGGCATTCTGTTCAAGATCGGCAGCGAGATCTTCGTCGCCGCGCAGCATCGCACCGGGCTGGTGCTGGGGATGTTCTTCAGCTACCTGATCATCAAGCGCCTGTCGCCGCGTTATGCCGTGCTCGCCGCCCTGCTGGTCGGCACTGCCCTTTCGGGGCTGCTGGGGTTGCTGGATTTCAGCGGCTTCCACCTGGAGGTAGCGACGCCGGTGTGGACCACGCCGTCGTTCTCCCTGGCCGCGACCATCAGCATCGGCATTCCGCTGTTCGTGGTGGCCATGACCTCGCAGAACATGCCCGGCATCGCCGTGCTGCGCGCCGACGGCTATAACGTGCCGGCCTCGCCCTTGATCAGCGTGACCGGGATCGCCTCGCTGCTGCTGGCGCCCTTCGGTTCCCACGGGATCAACCTGGCGGCCATCAGCGCGGCCATCTGCACCGGGCCCCATGCCCATGAGGACAAGAGCAAGCGCTACACGGCCGCCGTCTGGTGCGGGATTTTCTACGGGATTGCCGGGACCTTCGGGGCGACGCTTGCGGCCCTGTTTGCCGCCCTGCCCAAGGAGCTGGTGCTGTCGATCGCGGCGTTGGCCCTGTTCGGTTCGATCATGAACGGTTTGAACCTGGCCATGACCGAGCCCAAGGAGCGGGAAGCGGCACTGATCACCTTTATGGTGACGGCGTCGGGGTTCACGCTGTTTTCGGTGGGCTCGGCGTTCTGGGGGATTGTGGCGGGGGTGTTGACGCTGCTGATCCTCAATTGGCGCAAGGCCTAGATCCTGAAGACCGCACAAAACCTGTAGGAGCCCGGCTTGCCGGCGATGGCGTCGGCAATATGGATGCAAGACTTGCTGGCCTCATCGCCGGCAAGCCGGGCTCCTACAAGGAATGAGTTCAGCCGGGGCTGAAAAGTCAGATCCGGAAATGCCCGACCATCCCCTTCAATTCCATCCCCAACTGCGCCAGTTCGATGCTTGACGCCGCGTTGCCCTGCATCGCCAGCGCCGACTGATCGGCACTGGCGCGAATGCTGGTCACGCTACGGTTGATCTCTTCGGCCACCGAACTCTGTTCCTCGGCCGCCGCCGCAATCTGCTGGTTCATCTGCTGGATCAGCGACACCGCCGCAGCGATGCTGCCCAGCGCGCTCTCGGTCTGCAATGCATCACTGACCGCCAGCTTGACCAACTCACCACTGCTCTGGATCTGATGTACCGAAGCCTGCGCCGCGGTGCGCAAGGCACTGACCAGGCGTTCGATCTCTTCGGTGGATTGCTGGGTGCGTTTGGCCAGGGCCCGGACCTCATCGGCCACCACGGCAAAACCACGGCCCTGCTCGCCGGCGCGGGCCGCCTCGATGGCGGCATTGAGGGCCAGCAGGTTGGTCTGCTCGGCCACGCTCTTGATCACGCCGAGCACCGTGCCGATATTCTGGATTTCCGCGCTGAGGCTTTCGATGCTATGGCTCGCCGAACTGGCCGAATCCGCCAGTTGCTCGATGCGCTGCATGCTCTGACGTACCACCTGCTGGCCGCTGTCGACCTTGTCGTCGGCGGTTTGCGCCGCCTGGGCGGCCTCTTCGGCGTTGCGGGCGACATCGTGCACCGTGGCCGTCATCTGGTTCATCGCGGTGGCGACCTGTTCGGTTTCTTCCTTCTGGGTGCTGACTTCCAGGTTGGTCTGCTCGGTCACCGCCGACAACGAATGCGCCGAAGTCGCCAGTTGCTCGATCCCCGCCTGCAGGCCGCTGACGATACCGCTCAACCCCGCGCCCATCTGCTGCATGGCCTGCATCAGTTGGCCGATTTCGTCGCGGCGCTTGACCTCCACCTTGCCGGTCAGGTCACCAGCGGCAATCTGCTGAGCGACCAGGATGACACTGCGCAGCGGCGCGACGATCAGGCGGGTAATCACAAACGCCGCCACCAGACCAACCAGCAAGGCCAGCGCGGAGGAGCCGATGATCAGCATTGAGTTCTTCTTCAGCTCGGCCTGCATCGACTGGTCCTCGGCGGCATAAGCCTGGTTGACCCGCTCCGTCACCTGGGCCGCGCGCTCATGCAACTGCTGGGAGACCTTTTTCTCCTGTTCCAGCAAGCCGGTATATTCAGTCAACTTTTCGCCGAAGCTGGCGATGTGGCCACTGACCTCGGTCAGCACCGTCTGGTAGCCCGGGTCCTTGACCGCGGTCTTGAGTTGTTCCACCTGGGCCAAGGCCTGGTCGGCCTGCTCGATCTTGCCCTTGTTCTCGTTCTCTTCATCGCCTTTGCGGCTCTGGTCGAGGCGCACCCGGGCCTCGTTCATCGCCTGCAACATCAACTGCGAGACATGGCTGACCTGGCCGGCCTGCTCGACAAACTCCTTGCCGTCCTTGCCTTGGGAATCCTTGAGGGCATAGGTGCCATCGTCGGACAGGCCGGACTGCAGCACATCCAGGTTGTTGGCCACGCTGGCCACCGACCAAGTGGCCATTTCCAGCGCCAGGTCCTTGGTCTGGGTCAACTCGACGAATTCATCGAAGGCCTTGCGATAAGCGCCCAGGGCCTGCTCGACATCGGTCATGACCGGCACATTGGCCACCGATTGCGTCTTGAGGACCTGCGCCTGCGCCAACAGGCCGTCAACGCCCTGATGCAGGGCATCAACGGTCTTGGGGTCCGAATGCAGTGCGTATTCCTGCTCCAGCAAACGCACCCTGAGCAGTTGGCTGTTGAGCGACGACATCTGCTTGAGTCCATCGAAGCGCAAGCTGATGGTTTGCAAGGACCAGACACCGATCGCCGCCACCAGGCCGGTCAGCAGCAATACCAGGAAAAACCCGATACCCAGTTTCTTCGCCATACCGAGGTTGGCGAAACGTCCTTGCACGGCAGAAATCATGGCGCTTAATCCCCGATTTAGAATGCTGAAGGTACACACGCCCGTTCAAGATTCATGCAGATTGGCAACCGGGACGGGTAAAGCACAAGCCTATGGCGCCGGAATAATGGCCAAAAGCTACATCCGCGTCGCTTTCAGAATGGTCGAGGTCGATTCGGCGCCTCCCAGTAAACGGAAGAGCTTCTGCGCACGCAGATCCGAAGCATAGGACACATTTATCCGTAGCCAGTCGCTGGTTGTGCCTTGCGGCATAAAGGCCTCGCCCGGAGCCAGCAGCACCCCCAGCTTGCGCGCCTGGGCCAGGACTTGCGCCAGCGGATAACCCGGGCTGCGGGCCCAGATGAACATACCACCGACAGGCTCGGCGAACACCTCCCAACCCGCCCTCTCCAGGGTGTCCAGGGTGGTGACCCGCTCGACGTTCAGACGCTGGCGCAATCGCTGCACCAACTTGCGGTAGGTGCCATTGGCCAGCAGCATGGCGACCACACATTCGGCAAAACGCGAGGCACCGAGGCTGGTGATCATCTTCACTTGCGCCAGGCGCTGGATCAGTTCGCCCCGGGCGCGGACAAAACCGATCCGCAACGAGCTGCTCAGGGTTTTCGAAAAGCCACCCACGTAGATCACCCGTTGGGCGCTGTCCAGCGCGGCCAACTGTACGCCGGGCCCGCTTTGCAGATCGCTGTAGATACCGTCTTCGACGATCAGGAAGTCATGGGCCTGGGCCAGTTGCAACAATTGCGTCGCCGCCGCCAGGGTCAGGCTGGTGCCGGTCGGGTTGTGGTAGAGGCTGTTGATGAACAGGCAGCGCGGGCGGTACTGCTGCAACAGCTTGGACAGTTGTTCCATGTCCGGCCCGGAATGTGTCCGCTCCACCTCAAGCAGCTTGACCCCCTGCAGCGCAAGCAGCTTGTACAGGTTGGCGTAACCCGGCGTTTCCACCAGTACACAGTCACCCGGCTTGAGCAGGTGACGCACCAACAGGTCCAGCGCCTGGGTGACGCCGTGGGTCGTCAGTATCTGCTCGGGTGCGCAGGAGATGCCCTTTTGCGTCAGGCGCTTCTGGATCTGTTGGCGCAATGCCAATAGACCCAGGGGCGTGCTGTAGCTGAACATCCCATGCATCTGCGTACGGCTGACCTGGCGAATGGCATAGGCGATGTCATCACTCTCGCGCCAACTTTCGGGCACCCAACCACAGCCCAACTTCAGCTCGCCCAGGGGATGTTCGCTGAAAGCGCCCCACTCCGCTTCCAAGCCTTCGTACCACTGCGACTCGCCGTTGTCGCGGGCGTCGCCGTGGGCATCCGAGACAATAAAGGCCGAGCCGTTGCGTGGCGCCAGCACGCCTTGTGCGACCAGGCGTTGGCAGGCTTCGAGGACATTCGCCTGGCTGAGCAGGTTGTCCTTGGCCAACTGTCGAACGGATGGCAGGCGAGTCCCCGGGCCCGCGCGCTGACAGCGAATCCACTCGATCACGGCATTGACGATTTGCTGCACGACGGGGACCAGCGCCTGCCGATCAATTTCCAAATCCATTCTGTTTGACGCTCCAACCCATTGTTATTTCTCGTTAAACAGTTAAACACAAAAGCCTGGGGGCCTTGCTTGCACAAAAAGCCTCTCGCCCTCGCCCTGGAAGGCCCGCCCGCCGGGCCCTGGAGACACCGGATGACACACCAAGACGAATGCACCGACCGTATTTCCAACAGCAACGGACATAAAAAAACCCGCCATTAGGCGGGTTCCTTGCAAAGGGGCTACGGCTCCGGGCGAAGCGAGCGACAGCTCAAATTGCGGTGGCTCCGCCGTCCACCGCCAGGGCATGGCCGGTGGTGAAGGCGGCACCGTCACTGCACAGATAAAGCACCGCGCTGGCAATCTCCTCGACCTTGCCAATGCGCCCGACCGGATGCATGGCCGCGGCGAACTCGGCCTTCTTCGGATCGGCCTCATAGGCACGACGGAACATATCGGTATCGATCACCGCAGGGCAGACGGCATTGACGCGGATTTTCTTCTTCGCGTACTCGATGGCCGCCGATTTGGTCAGGCCGATGACAGCGTGCTTGGACGCCGCGTAGATACTCATCTTCGGTGCCGCGCCCAGGCCCGCCACCGAAGCGGTATTGACGATGGCGCCGCCGCCCTGGGCCAACATCAACGGCAACTGGTACTTCATGCACAACCAGACGCCTTTGACGTTGACGCCCATGATCGCGTCGAACTCGTCCAGGGTGCCGTCGGCCAGCTTGCCTTTCTCGATCTCGATACCGGCGTTGTTGAACGCGTAATCAATCCGACCGTAGGCACTCACGGCCTGTGCCATGAGGTTCTGCACATCGGCTTCCTGGGTAACGTTGCAGCGCACGAATACCGCGTCACCGCCAGCGCCGCGGATCAGTTCGACGGTGCCTTCACCACCGGCAACATCGAGGTCGGCAACGACCACCTTCAGGCCTTCGGCCGCAAACGCCTGGGCAGTCGCACGGCCAATGCCGGCCGCCGCGCCAGTCACCAGGGCTACCTGGCCGGAAAACGTCATGCTCATGGTTATGTCCTCAATGCAATACGATAGGGCTGCTGTGCCTTCAGTCTAGCCAGCGGACCCGCCACTGCGGCAGCACTATCAGAAGCCCGGTTAATGGCTTATGCATTGCAGTGATAAGTTCACAGGACCTTTCATCATTGAAGTGGATCGCCGCCTATTCGCCTCACCGGCAAAACTTGCCGTCTGCGCCATGAGGGTCTATCAACAAGGCTTCATTGATCTTCGAGTGCCTGCCATGACCACCCAGAACAACCGCCAATTCCTGCTGGCCAAGCGCCCCGTCGGCCCTGCGACCCGCGAGACCTTCACCTACCAGCAAGTGCCGGTGGGCGAGCCGGGAGCGGGCCAGATCCTGGTCAAGAACGAATACCTGTCCCTGGACCCGGCCATGCGCGGCTGGATGAACGAAGGGAAATCCTACATCCCGCCGGTGGGCATTGGCGAAGTGATGCGCGCCCTGGGCGTCGGACAAGTCGTGGCATCCAATCACCCGGGCTTTGCCGTCGGCGAGTATGTCAACGGCGCCCTGGGGGTACAGGACTATTTCCTCGGTGAGCCGAAAGGCTTCTACAAGGTCGATCCGAAACTGGCCCCGCTGCCGCGCTATCTATCTGCCCTGGGCATGACCGGCATGACCGCCTACTTCGCCTTGCTGGATGTCGGTACGCCGAAAGACGGCGAAACCGTGGTGATCTCCGGCGCGGCGGGCGCGGTCGGCAGCATCGCCGGGCAGATTGCCAAGCTCAAGGGTTGCCGCGTGGTCGGGATTGCCGGCGGCGCCGAGAAATGCAAGTTCCTGATCGACGAACTGGGCTTTGACGGGGCTATCGACTACAAGAGCGAGGACGTTGGCGCTGGGCTGAAACGCGAATGTCCGAAAGGTGTGGACGTATATTTCGATAACGTCGGCGGCGATATTCTCGACGCAGTGCTCACCCGCCTGAACTTCAAGGCACGGGTGGTGATCTGCGGAGCCATCAGCCAGTACAACAACAAGGAAGCGGTGAAAGGCCCGGCCAATTACCTGGCACTGCTGGTCAATCGCGCGCGCATGGAAGGCTTCGTGGTGATGGACTACGCCAGTCGATTCACGGCGGCCGGACAGGAAATGGCCGGCTGGATCGCCAAGGGCCAGCTCAAGAGCAAGGAAGATATCGTCGAAGGCCTGGAGACCTTTCCGGAGACGCTGATGAAGCTGTTCAGCGGGGAGAATTTCGGCAAGTTGGTGTTGAAGGTCTGACGAGCTTTATTGGCTGCTAGATCCCATCGCGAGCAAGCTCGCTCCTACATTTAGGGGCCCGCTTGCTCGCAATAAAACGCGCCTTACGCCAACTCGGCCACCACCGCCGCCAACGCCTGGGCCGGATCGGCCGCCTGGCTGATCGGACGACCGATCACCAGGTAGTCGGACCCGGCATCCAGGGCCTGACGCGGGGTCAGGATACGGCGTTGATCATCCTGGGCGCTGCCCGCCGGACGAATCCCCGGGGTCACCAGTTGCAGGCCAGGGTGGGCCGCCTTGAGTGCCGTGGCTTCCAGGGCCGAACAGACCAGGCCGTCCATCCCGGCTTTTTCCGCCAATGCCGCCAGACGCAATACCTGCACCTGCGGGTCGACATCCAGGCCGATCCCGGCCAGGTCCTCGCGCTCCATGCTGGTCAGCACGGTCACGCCGATCAACAACGGCTGCGGGCCGCTGCGCTGATCCAGCACCTCACGGCACGCCGCCATCATGCGCAGGCCGCCGGAGCAATGCACATTGACCATCCACACGCCCATCTCCGCCGCCGCCTTGACCGCCATGGCCGTGGTGTTGGGGATATCGTGGAATTTCAGGTCGAGGAACACCTCGAAGCCCTTGTCCCGCAAGGTGCCGACAATTTCCGCCGCGCAGCTGGTGAACAGCTCCTTGCCGACCTTGACCCGGCACAACTTAGGGTCCAATTGATCGGCCAGCTTCAGGGCGGCGTCACGGGAAGGGAAATCCAGGGCGACGATGATAGGCGTCTGGCAGGCGGACATGGGTGGGCTCTCTGGCAAGTCGAAATCGGCGCGCATTGTAGCGCAACCCAGGGGTGGACCGGGACCGGGTGATCGGTAAATCTAGTCCCGATGCGCCATAAACGCTCGCCTGCGCACCAAACCAAGTCGAAACCCAGGCGAACATCGGCGAAACGTCCTCGATACGACAGCTTTTCGCAGATAACGACGGGACCCCGAGGACTGGCACGTCCACTGCAATTACCCGACACGAGCAGTATCCAAATCGTTCAGGGAGAAACGCATGAACACACAACTCAAGCCCACGCTGGGCACGCTGCATCTTTGGGGAATCGCGGTAGGACTGGTGATTTCCGGGGAATATTTTGGCTGGAGCTATGGCTGGGGCACCGCCGGGACCCTGGGCTTTCTCGTCACCACCCTGCTGGTGGCGACCATGTACACCTGCTTTATCTTCAGCTTCACTGAACTCACTACCGCGATTCCCCACGCCGGCGGGCCCTTTGCCTACAGCCGCCGGGCCTTTGGTGAGCGTGGCGGCCTGATCGCCGGGATCGCCACCCTGATCGAATTCGTTTTCGCCCCGCCCGCCATCGCCATGGCCATCGGTGCCTACCTCAATGTCCAGTACCCGGACCTCGACCCGCGCCTCGCCGCCGTCGGCGCCTATGTGGTGTTCATGGGCCTGAATATCCTTGGTGTCAGTATCGCCGCCACCTTCGAACTGGTGGTGACGGTGCTCGCGGTCGCCGAGTTGCTGGTGTTCATGGGTGTGGTCGCGCCGGGCTTCAGCTTCAGCAATTTCGTGCTCAACGGCTGGTCCGGGGCGAGCACCTTCAGCATCGACTCGATCCCCGGCATCTTCGCGGCGATTCCCTTTGCAATCTGGTTCTTCCTTGCCATCGAAGGCGCAGCCATGGCCGCCGAAGAAGCCAAGGACCCCAAGCGCACCATTCCCAAAGCCTACGTCGGCGGCATCCTGACCCTGGTATTCCTGGCCCTCGGCGTGATGGTGATGGCCGGCGGCGTCGGCGACTGGCGCCAGCTGTCGAACATCAACGACCCATTGCCCCAGGCAATGAAAGCGGTGGTGGGTAGCAACTCCAGCTGGATGCACATGCTGGTGTGGATCGGCCTGTTCGGCCTGGTGGCGAGCTTCCACGGGATCATCCTCGGCTACTCGCGGCAGTTCTTCGCCCTGGCCCGGGCCGGTTACCTGCCGACCTACCTGGCCAAGCTGTCACGTTTCCAGACTCCGCATCGGGCCATCATTGCCGGCGGCCTGATCGGTATCGCGGCGATCTACAGCGATGGCCTGGTCAACCTGCAGGGCATGAGCCTGACGGCAGCGATGATCACCATGTCGGTATTCGGCGCCATCGTGATGTACATCATCAGCATGCTGAGCCTGTTCAAACTGCGTAAAACCGAGCCGAACCTGGAGCGCAGCTTCCGCGCGCCGGGCTACCCGATTGTCCCAGGGATCGCGCTAGTGCTGGCTGTGGTTTGCCTGATCGCGATGGCCTGGTTCAACACCGTGATCGGCATGATCTTCCTGGGCTTCATGGCCGCTGGCTTCCTCTACTTCCTGCTGACCGGGCAACTGCGCGCCGCCGCGCCGGCCGACACGATGCTGACCGGGCTTTAAGGGCTATTCGGGCCGATCGGGCTTACAATGGAACCACTGAGAAATCTTTTGACTCAAAGTGGTAAGGGCCTACTTTGCGGATGAAATACTCATCCGCAAACGGCCCCTCAAGGAGAACCTTATGCCCTGGTATGCCTGGTTGATCATCGTCGTCGCCATCGGCTCCATCGTCGGTGGACTGATGATGTTGCGCGACACCGCGAGCAAAGTGGAACTGACCGACGAGCAACGTCGGCGCATCCAGGAACGCAATGCCGAGATGGACGCCCAGGACGCCAAGGATCGCTGAGCGTCCATACCCGCCGGTTATTTCTCCCAGGCAGCCTTGGCGATAGGCAAACCATGCCGACCAAGGCGCTGCCCACCTGCAACACCGAACCTTTGCTGACCTCATAGGCCGCTGGATAATCTTTATACATGCTCAAGATCCTCGATCAGTAGTGGGAAGGACGGCTTAAACAGTCGAGCAGCATCAGTTCCGAATGGAGCGCCTCGCAAATACGTTTTTTTTCATTGACTCGGCACGTCCTTGAAAAAACATGACAAATCGCCTACACGTCACGGTTATCATGGCTTAACGATTTGGAGAGCCCGCCATGCGGTATTCACAAGACCACAAAGCCCAAACACACGAACGCATCATCAAGGAGGCCGCCGCACGCTTCCGACGCGACGGTATTGGCGCGACGGGCCTGCAACCCCTGATGAAGGCGCTAGGGTTGACCCATGGTGGCTTCTACGCGCACTTCAAATCCAAGGATGAATTGGTGGAAAGGGCGTTGCAGGAAGCCGCGGCCGAGCTGGATGTGCACTGCGACACATTGTTCAGCCAGGACAAGCCATTGCAGGCCTTTATCGACAGCTATCTGTCCGAGTGGCACCTGACCAGCCCGGATCAGGGTTGCCCGCTACCGACCATGTGCCTGGAGTTGGGACAGCGCGGGGAGCCGAGCCCGACGACGGATACGGTGATCGAGTCGCGACTCAAACAGGTTGAGGACGCACTGGGGTCAGGACCGGACGCCCAGGATCAGAGCATTATCATGCTGGCGACACTGGTGGGAGCGCTGGTGTTGTCCAGGAGTGCCGAAGATGAGTCGTTGGCGCAGAAGATATTGGCGGTGACAAAAGCGCATTTGAAGGATCAGGTGGAGTAGGACCCTGTCCTGGCGTTGAGCAGAGGCCGATCACTGGAAAGGCCTCTTCCCCCGTTCAACACATATCAGTTGATATCAAGCTTGTCGCGGTTTTTGTCGAGCAACGATTTACCGATGCCTTTTACTTCAAGCAACTCATCCACCGAAGAGAAAGGACCGTTCGCCTCACGATAGGCGACAATGGCCTGGGCCTTGGCTTCACCGATGCCGGAGAGCTCGATCTGGATGGTTTGGACATCGGCGGTGTTGAGGTTGAGTTTGCCGGGCTTGGCCGTTGCCGCCGCCGGGCTTGATGCGGGTGCCGACGAGTCGGTCTTGGCGGGCACGGTCGGTGCGGCATTGACGACGCCAGTGGCCCCCAACAGCAGGGCGAAAGCGAGGGCAGAGAGAAAGCGGGTACGCATAGGTGACACTCCATGACATCGATGGGTAGAAGCAGCTTTTCCGAAGCTACCCCCCAAACTTAGGTGATGGGATGGCGCTGTCAAAAGTGTGTTCGTTACAGGATATGAAACAATAAATGCAACGGAGCGCCTACAAACCACTAAATTAGTCTGGTCCCGCTCAAAAAACGCAAAGGCACTGACCCTCAAGCACCGTCCAAACAGAACAAAGCCCCCCAGGAAGCCAAAGGCGGCACATGGACAACGCATACCCAAAGGAAGATTGAGAAGAAATGAGCAAGTCCATCAGCCTGATGCCCAAGCCACTTTTTTCAAGGCATCTGAATATTCTTTCGTTTGTATTGGTTTCAGTCGTCTTCTACTGGATGGCTTATTACTCCGTTTCAGGTCTTCTGCCGAACTCCATTCCCATCCACCACGACGATTACAGCAACTATTCGCTTCTGGCCAATGGCGTTGCCTGGTCGTGGATCCGTCCGCTGTCGACATGGCTGATCTACCTATTGTCATCCCTTGGGCCAGATTGGCTGATCTGGACCGTACGGATCCTCACCGCCACTTACGTGTTCCTGTGCTGGAAGATCCTGATCGAGGTTGTGCAGCCCCGCCAATACTGGATCACCCTGGCGCTGTTCGCGATGGCCTCGCTCTCAAGTCCGATCGTAGCCGAGTACGCCCGTTATACCGGCATGGTGACCCACATGATGTCGGGCTGCCTGGGGCTTGCAGCGGTCTATTGCCTGTTCAAGGATGATCGCGAAGAGAACGACAACTGGCTGTATGTTTCCGTGGCACTACTGCTGCTATCCACACTGGCCAAGGAAGACTTCATCCTTTTCTACGCGTTCTCTTTCGCCTACATCCTGCTCAAATCGAAAAAAGCACTCAAGAAACGCCCCTTGGTTGGCTTGGTCGGCCTGGTTATTTCCCTGCTGATCGTGGCGGGCTCGAAGTTCTTTGCGGCGTCTCCCTTCCTGGGAATCAGCGACGCACAATCCCCGTACCTCGTTGATATTTCACCGAGTGGAGTGGCGGCCACCGTCTGGCGTTATCTGAGGTGGGACGAGCACCCGGTGATGGCGGTGCACGGCCGGATCATTTCCATGGCCCTGATTTTTTCAAGCGTCGTGGCAATGATTGTGCTGCTGCGTGATAGAACAATACCTAAAACCCTCTATATCGTAGGTGCGATACTGACGCTGATTGCGCCCTATTCAGTGCTACCGAATCACGTAAACCCGTACTACGAGCTGATTTGGCTGCCGTTCATTATCACTTCTGTTTATGTTGCGCTGACAGAACTGCTAAACATGAACACCGTGACACGCCTGCGCACTTACCTGGTCTGTGCCGCGCTTGCCGCCTTCGCCATTCCGTTGTACCTCACCGATACGCCGAGACGCTTCAATGTCGCCCGCTGGTATGACACCCAGGAGTCGAACAACATCAAGGTGTTCAAGCGCCTCGAAGACAACAAAGCCGCTATCAACACAGCTTCATCGGTCTGCGTGTATGGAGCCGATAGCTTTTCACCCTGGTACATGCACCGCGGCCAGTATCTGGAAACCGTGATGGACCTGCACACTGCCTGGAAGATCGTCATCGACAAAAGCTCTCCGCTCTACCCGGGCTTTCAGATAGGCGCAGCATCCTCCAAAGGCCGGATTGTTGTAATAGATCCATCCGACGCTAATACAAACTGCCTGAAATTGTCGATCACAGGGGCCGAGTAGTGCCGACACTGGCGGATTATTGCCAAACATATAACGATCAGGTGTCCATACGACGCTGCTGGTAAACCCAGTCGACGATCTCACCATCGGGCGCATAACCGCTGACGGTGTCACGCAGGACTTGCCGTACACGCACATAATCATCGCTCTCAACGGCAAACATCAACTCATGCAGCCGAGACTTGAGCGCCTCCCACGAAAGCATATCTTCGTGGGCACTCATGATCATCGGGTGCTGGGTCGCTGCGACGTTGTCACCGATCAGCAACTCTTCATAAAGTTTTTCACCGGGCCGCAACCCGGTGAACTCGATCGCGATATCACCATGAGGATTCTTCTCCGTGCGCACACTCAATCCGGAGAGGTGGATCATCTTCTCAGCCAGTTCGACGATTCTGACCGGCTCCCCCATATCCAGGACAAAAACGTCGCCGCCCTGCCCCATTGAACCGGCCTGAATAACCAACTGGGCCGCTTCTGGGATGGTCATGAAGTAACGCGTGATCTTCGGGTGGGTAACGGTCAGCGGCCCACCTGTTTTTATTTGCTTGTGGAACAGGGGAATAACAGAGCCCGAAGACCCCAGCACGTTGCCGAAACGAACCATGGTGAAGCGGGTCTTGTTCACACTCGAAACATTGGCCTTATCGCCAAACAGTGCAGGGGCAAGTTCACGACTGAGGGCCTGAAGCGTCATTTCAGCCAGACGTTTGGTGCTACCCATGACATTGGTTGGACGCACGGCCTTGTCGGTGGAAATCAGCACAAAGTTTGCGACACCCGCCTTCAAGGCGGCTTGTGCGGTATTCAAGGTCCCTATCACATTGTTGAGTACGCCCTCGGCAATATTGTGCTCAACCATCGGGACGTGCTTGTAGGCCGCCGCATGGTAGACCGTTTCGACATGCCAGGTTTTCATGACCGACAGGAGCTTGTCCTGGTTACGTACGGAACCCAGGATTGGCAACAAGCGCACCGACAGCGACTCTCGCTCAAGACGCTGCTCAAGCTCGCAGAGGATGCTGTAGAGATTGAACTCACTGTGCTCGTAAAGCAGAAGAGTCGTAGGGCGAAGCGCCAGAATCTGTCGGCACAGCTCGGAACCGATCGAGCCTCCAGCTCCCGTCACCAGGACCGAACGTCCCGTGATACAGCGCTCAAGCAGCTCCTCTTGAGCGGGGACAGTATCGCGCCCGAGCAAATCGGCGATGTCGACTTCCTGAATATCGTCGACCTTGACCCGCCCACTGGCAAGGTCCATGAAGCCCGGCACACTTCGCACATGAAGTGGATAGCCTTCCAACAGGGCGAGTATTTCACGGCGCCGCCCACGTGAAGACGACGGGATCGCCAGCAGTATCTCCTGAGCCCCCGTGACATCGATCATCTGCTGGATATGCTTGGGCTTGTACACCTGCAAACCGGCGATATTGCGATCGGCAATACCGCTGTCGTCATCGATAAAAGCAACCGGCCGCATGGCACGCCCCATGCGCAACGCCGCAACCAGTTGATTCCCCGCCGAGCCGGCTCCGTAAATAGCGACCTTGGGCAGCCCATCATCACGATTGGTGAACGGCATATGCTGCGCGGTACCAAACCAGTCACCGAGGAAGTATTGACGCATCGCCAGCCGTAGCCCCCCCACCATGACAAGACTTAGCCACCAATAGTTGAAGATGATCGAACGAGGAACAACCGCCTGATGGTTGCTATAGACATAGACGACCACTCCCAGGATCAGCGCCGAAAGACTCACCGCCTTGACAATGGTGATCAGCGCGTCGTTACCGAAATACCGCATCACCGCCCGATAAAGGCCAAATCGAATGAAAAGAGGTATCGCGACAACCGGAGCAGCAATAAACAGCCAGCGGTGCTGGGTAAATGGATTGATCAGGTCACCCACCCCCAAACGTACGACAAACGCCATCCACAGAGCCGCCCAGACCATGATGATATCGGTGAGCACCTGTAAAACACGCTTCTTACGACGCGGAAGACCTACCAAATAGGCTCGTATCTTATCCATAACCCCTCTAAAGCTTACCTGCAAAACGCCAACATCCTGGATCGACAATCAAACGTCCCTGCTCCAGCCCACGACAGATTAAACAACCTTCTCCAACTCGCCTGCATGAAATCTGACCGCGATAAACACCAAAGGAACGTAAGCCAGCAGCATGCCAGTGAGACCATCCAATACAGACAAGCCGACACACAGGCCGATAGGCAACAACCAGAGCACATTGATTGCCAGCACAGCCAGGGTCACGGGCAAATGACGCCCCACTTGGCGCGAGGCAAATTGATAGGCGTGGCTGCGGTGAGCCTCATACACCTTGTCCCCACGGAGCAACCGCCGCCCCAGGGTAAAGGTGGCGTCCACGACAAACACGCCCAGAAAAATCAGCCACACCCACAGCAAATTCGGCGCATGCCAAGCGGCCTGGAGAGAAAGCCCGCCCAGCATGATGCCTAGAAAACCACTACCCGCATCGCCCATGAAAATACGCGCAGGCGGAAAATTCCAGTACAGAAAGCCAGCAACGGCCATTGCCAGGCACAGCGGAGCCCAGACCAAGCTTTCGTACCCTCCCAACTTATAGACAAGGCAAGCACCGAGGCAGACAAAAATGGCCTCGACGCTGGCAATCCCGTCTATTCCGTCCATGAAATTATAGAGGTTGAGCATCCACACCAGGTAAAAGGCCGCGAGGATGTGGCCCAGCCAACCCAAATTGACCGTTTCCCCGAACAGACTGAGGGTTGGCGCACCGCCCAGACAAAGCAGTATCCAAATAGAAGCAGAAAAGTGCGCCAATAAACGCCAGCGGGCGGCTATATGCCCATGGTCATCAAGAAAGCCGACGACAGCAACAACCGCGCCGGCCGCAAAAAGTGCCAAAAATACCATCCCGGAAATCATGCCTGCCCAGGCTAGAACCGGCAGAGCGATCAAGAAACCGAGCACGATTGCCACACCACCACCCCGTGGTGTTGCAACGGAATGCGAACTACGCCCATTCGGGACATCCATCAAACTGCGAGCCAACGCATATCGACGTAACGCACCGGTCAACACTATCGAGGAGACCAGTACGAACGCACACAGCAGCAAAATCATCATCTAGTTCAAATTTCCTGAAACATTGGCCACAAACAAGCCAAGGCAAAGAGCGAAGCCCACGAACCCAATCCACTATTCTACGCAACATCGCAATAGCGCGTCAGGCTCTGCCTGCCATCAACAGGCGCTGGTTGTCAGATGCCAAGCCTCAAGGTAAATCGGCCTCACCCAGCTCAAAGGGGCGGGGCAGGAAATCGAATTGGCGTTGAGCCGCGCAATGATCAAACACCAGGTCCTCCGCCATTCGCGAGGCCATGGCAGCAGACAGATGTCGATAACGAGGCAGACAACGCGCCACTGAAATGATCAGGTTCAGGAAAACCACCGGAATGCTGACAACACGTACAGGCAACCGCTGCGCTTCAAATATACGTATCACCATGGCCCGATAGGAAAGCACTTCTCCCCCGGACAGGTTGTAGCCTCCCGCTACGACAGCAGGTGCCGTCAATGCCCGCAGGCAAATCTGGACAACGTCGTCGGCATGTATGGGTTGTCGCAATCCCGTACCACCGCCCGCTAACGGGAAAAAGCCAAATCTACGGATGAAACGAGCGACCTCAAAGACATTCTTATCCCGCCCCAAGCCATAGATCATCGTTGGACGCAATACGACCCACTCGACCCCACGCTCCTCGGCCCAACGCGCCAGCAGAGTCTCGCTCGCTGCCAGCCGCTCAGCCAGCACTCGCTCCGCCAGGTCCGGCGACTCGCACTTGGTATATCGACTGGTTGAGGAGAGGGCGACGATACGCTTGACCTTGCTTTGCGCCAAGCACTCCAGGTATTCGGGAAAGGCCCAGATCGGCGCCAGGGAAACCACGGCATCAAATTCCAGGGATGACCAGTCATCAATGTGCCGCCACGCCGCCGGGAAGGAGGAAAGTCGAGACCGATCACGCGTAAAGGCGGTCACCTGAAAACCGGACTCCCGCAACAGGGGGATCAGCCGCTCCCCGAGAAAGCTCGCGCCCCCCAAGATCGCGATATGCATGTCACCCACCTCTTTTCTGTTTAAAAAAGGCGACCACGTCCATCATCGAACGGCGAACAACCACCAGGCTGAAGCGCAGCCAGACCCCAATCATTACGCAGCCCCACAAAACCCCGGGATATTGGTGACGAAAGAACTTTTGATAAAACCGCAACATGCCGCGGTGCTTGTGCCACGCCACGAAATAGGGGCGACTACGACTACACGCACCAAACTGATGACTGACCCTGGCGCCCGGCACATACAAGACATCCCAACCCGCCTGACGAAAACGCATGCACCAATCCAGATCCTCGCAATGGAGAAAATACCCCTCATCCCACAGCCCGACATCCTCGATGGCTTCACGCCGGACAAGCATGCAGGCACCGGAAATGGCTTCCACCAGCATAGGTTCACGTGGCAACGGTTGTTCATGCAGCAAGAAGTCTGAAAATGAAGCCGGCAGGAACTTCGAAAGCCGAGAGAGCCCGAATGCTCGCAAAAAAGCCCTCTTGGGTGTCGGAAAAACTCGCCGACCGCCCGGCTGCTCGGTGCCGTCAGGATTACAGAGGAACCCCCCTACCATCCCTGTACGCGGATAAGTCACCAAAGCCTGAATCATCCGACTCAACGCATCGGCAGCCAGCACGCAATCCGGGTTGAGAAATAAGACATAAGGGGCCGATGTATGGTGCGCGCCAATATTGCACGCCGCAGAAAATCCAAGGTTGGACGCGTTGCGCACGATGCACAATTCTCCTCCTTGAAGCAGCATCAAGCTCTCCAGACTGTCGTCCCTTGAAGCATTGTCCACGACAATGACACGAGACGCACCGGCCGCCCATGAGGACAATACACTTTCAGACAGAAATCCGCCTGCATTGTAGTTAACAATAACAATATCGCAAGCACCATCTGAATGCGCAGGCGATGTACCTGAAGAGCACTGCGCAAACGAAACCTGTTCACTGCAGATCGATATAGAGTTCAAACCAGCTTCCAATCCGCGAATCATTTGGTAACAACCCTGATACCTAACGCTACAATCTTCAAAGCGACGATCAATGCGAACGCTTCCCTACCACCACAGTGCAATATATAGTACTCGCGCGTCGAGAGAATAGCCCATCATCGATCCGCACAACGTCACAAGAATGACGCCGCAAGAATGACGCCGATTAAAAAAAAACACTCAATATCTACTAATAAACACGTCACGCATGAGTAGATGCCTGATTATTTCGAGACGCTAGCCTGATGCAGCCGTTCAACTCATCTCCCTCCTCAATGCTGAGCAGCATCCTGAACAACAAGAGCCTGATCCGCGCCCTCATCCTCCGGGAGATCACAGGCCGCTATAAAGGTTCAATATTTGGCCTTTTCTGGTCTTTCATCACGCCTCTCTTCATGTTATTGGTCTATACGTTTTTTTTTAGTGTTGTCTTCAAAGCCCGCTGGTCAGGAGGCAGTGACTCGAAGAGCGAATTTGCACTGGTATTGTTTGCCGGACTATTACTCTTCAACCTGTTCTCCGAATGCGTCAACCGTGCACCCGGCCTGATTTTGAGCAACCCCAATTACGTGAAGAAAATTGTCTTCCCCCTGGAGATCCTCCCGGTCGTATCGCTCGGCGCCGCGTTATTTCATAGCGCTATCAGCCTTATGGTATGGCTGCTTTTTTATATCGTGCTGTTTGGCATTCCACCGGTGACGGCCCTTTCACTGCCATTGATCGTTCTACCGCTGACCTTACTGATACTTGGGATCAGTTGGTTTCTCGCAGCCCTGAGCGTATACCTGCGTGATATTAGCCAGCTGATCGGTATTCTGACCACCGCCCTGCTTTTCATGTCACCCATTTTTTATCCTGTATCAGCACTTCCCGATAGCTATCATATTTTCCTTAAATCCAACCCCCTGACCTTCCCGGTAGAAATGGCCCGCGACGTTCTATTCTGGGGATCCTGGCCACACTGGAAAGGTCTGGCAATCTATTATATCGTCACGTCCCTGGTGGCTTGGCTAGGCTTCATCTGGTTTCAAAAAACACGCAAGGGATTTGCCGATGTCATCTGAAATGGCGATTAGTGTTGAGGGGATGTCAAAGCACTATCACCGCTATGAAAGGCCCCTTCAGCGTTTGCTTCAAATGTTTACCGGTCGGGGCAGACAGTAGAAAGCACAGATAAAAAAAAGCGTTGCACTGCCTACCTAATAACATCCCCTCAGGCCGGCCGTTTTGCCCACAGGAAGATAAAAGCATGGAACAGATTGATCGCCTTCTCGAGCGCATGGACAAACTGACCTGCGCGGTGGAGCGCAAGTCAGGCGAAAGCGCGCAATTGCTCAGGGACATCGAGAGCAGAGACCAGGCCATTGACCAGCTATGCGCCGAGAAAAAACGGCTCAAGGATGGCCTGTCGACACGAACGTCCGAATTAGGGCGCCTGGTGGGGCAAATGCGGCACAACCGCCAACAGATGCACGCGATGTCGCAAAAGCTCAAGGAAACCGAGGCCCGGCTTCAGGAGCAAAAAGCTGCGGCCGGGACACTGTCAGAGCAAGTCGCTCAGTTGCATCAGCAACTGACATCAAAACAAACCGAACTACTGAATCTTTCGGACTGGGCAACAACCATGGATCGCGCCCCCTTGCGCCATCTGGTACGCAAGATACTGTTTCATTCGGCTCGTTATGTGTACGCCCACTTGCCACTTGCTCCCAGCCAGAAGAGCAGGTTGGCTCATAGGGCACGTCGCTGGTTGAAAGGCGCTGGCGTGGCAGCGACTCAAAACCAGCCACTTTCAACCCTGATGACGATATCCACGGACAGCATCGAAGCGGCGCTTTCCGAAAAGCAGAATGCCACCTTTATCTTTGCGGTCATTGACTGGCACTTCCGCATCCAGCGCCCACAGAACCTGGCCAAAGAGCTGGCACGAACCGGCCAGGTGACGTTCTACATTTCCAACCACTTCATTGATAACGATAGCCCCGGCTTCAACGTTGAACCCCTTGAAGGCGCGAGTGGATTGTTCCAGATCAGATTGAATGTATCGGGGGCACCAGCCATCTATCACGCCCCCCCCACCAGCGCCGCGATAAAACAGTTGCGCCTGAGTCTGTCAGAGCTGATGCA
This sequence comes from Pseudomonas gingeri, assembly GCF_013386165.1. Lineage (GTDB taxonomy): Bacteria > Pseudomonadota > Gammaproteobacteria > Pseudomonadales > Pseudomonadaceae > Aquipseudomonas > Aquipseudomonas gingeri_C. The sequence continues at coordinate 496,091 of NZ_JACAOS010000015.1, forward strand.
ATGGGCAAACACCGGGACAGTGCACTGTATTGTCCAGCATGCCTATTGGTTCCCACTCGCCAGGTGCGTTCCCAACTCCACCCTGATCTATGACTGTATGGACCATCACGAGGGGTTTGGCAACGTCGCCCAGGAGCTACTGGACCTGGAAAAAGCACTGATGCGTCGAGCAGACCTGCTGGTTGCCACCTCAAGTTGGATCGAACAGCACGGCAAACGTGAAAACCCGAATGTCTGCGTGATACGCAACGCCGCAGAATACAGCGCCTTCTGCCAAGTACCCGAACAAATCTATCGGGATACCCAAAACAGGAAAATCATCGGTTACTACGGCGCGATCGCGGAGTGGTTCGACCTTCAACTCGTCAAGCAACTTGCCCAGGCCTTTCCCCAACACCTGGTCTTGCTCATAGGCAACGATACGGTCAATGCAAAAAAATACTTCAAGGGCTGCCCGAACATTGTCATGCACGGAGAGGTTCCGTACACGTCCCTGCCGTATTATCTCCATGCAATGGATGTGTGCCTGCTGCCGTTCAAAGTGATACCGCTGACACTGGCGACCAACCCGGTGAAAGTGTATGAGTACCTGAGTGCCGGTAAGCCCGTGGTCTCGGTCAAGCTACCTGAACTGGATCAGTTCGGCAGCCTGGCCAATACCGCTGAAAACCCGACGGAGTTTATCGCCGCCGTTCAGGGCATTCTGGAACAACTCCCCGAACCCGAGTCGGCAAGCCTGGCTCGCCAGCAGTTCGCGAAAACCCAGACATGGAAACATCGGGCCATCGCCTTGCGCCAAGCGATCGACAGCCTGCCAGTGCCAAAAGTCAGCGTCGTAGTCCTGACCTATAACAACCTGGAGTTGACCAAGGCCTGCCTCGATAGCCTGTTAAATGAAAGCGACTATGCAAATCTCGAGATTGTCGTCGTTGACAACCACTCCACCGACGATACACCAGCCTTTCTGGCCGAGTGGGCCGAAGCAGGCCCAGACCGCATCATCATTCTCAACCAGGACAACAAAGGCTTCGCCGCCGGCAACAACCAGGGGTTGGCGGCCGCCAGCGGCGACTACCTGGTCGTATTGAACAATGACACGATTGTCACGGCTGGCTGGATCAAAGGCCTGATGCGCCATCTGATCGATAATGATGATATTGGCATTATCGGCCCCGTCACCAACAACATTGGCAATGAGGCGCGCATCACCACGCGCTATAGCCATCTGGCGGCCATGCACGCTGAAGCCTCGAGCATTACCCGCAAACAAATGGGACAGTGGTTCGAAATCAATACGCTGGCATTTTTCTGCGTGATGATACCGCGCTCATGCTACGAGCAAATCGGCGGTCTGTGTGAAGACTATGGATTAGGCTTTTTCGAGGACGATGACTACTGCCGCCGTGTTCAACATCACGGTCTGCGCGCGGCCTGTGCCGAAGACGTCTTTGTGCATCATCACCTGTCAGCGTCCTTCAACAAGCTTGGCGCAGAAAAAAAACAAGCGCTTTTCGAAAAAAACAGAGCCATTTATGAGCGCAAGTGGGGAGCCTGGACCCCCCACCGATACCGCGACGCCTGAAAACAGACAGAGAACAGGATCTATAACGGAATGACCCAGAAGGTGCTCTGCATTATCGGCACACGCCCCGAAGCCATCAAAATGGCTCCCGTGATCAAGGCGTTGCAAGCAGACGGCAGTATCGACTGCCGAGTCCTGGCCACCGCCCAGCATCGCCATATGCTGGACCAGGTCCTTGATTTTTTTGATATCACCCCAGATATCGATCTGGACATCATGCGCCCCAACCAGTCCCTGGCGACCTTGACCGCACGCCTGCTGGAAGGGCTCGACGAAGTACTGCTTGCCGAAAAACCGGATGTCGTACTGGCTCAAGGCGATACCACAACGGTCATGGGTGCCGCACTGGCTTGCTTCTACCAACGTATTCCATTTGGGCATATTGAAGCCGGATTGCGTACTGCCGATATTTATAACCCATTCCCCGAGGAGGCGAATCGAGTCATCGTCGGCAGGCTGGCACGCTGGCATTTTGCTCCAACCCGAGGTGCCATGGAAAACCTGTTGCAGGAAGGTATTGCCACCACAACGATCACCATGACCGGAAATACCGTCATCGACGCACTATTGATGGCAGCAGCCAAACCGCTTGCCCTTGATATGGAGTTGGATGAGAGCAAACGCCTGGTATTGGTGACCTCCCACCGACGCGAGAACTTCGGCGCCCCTTTCCGTTCCATATGTCAGGCACTCAAGACAATCGCCGAAAGAAACGCCGACGTGCAGATACTCTACCCTGTGCACCCCAACCCCAACGTCAAGGATGTTGCCCACAAAATACTGGGCCAGACGCCTAATATTATTCTCTGCGAGCCCCTGGGCTACCCACAGTTCGTCGCCGCCATGAAACGCTCCTACTTGATCATCAGTGACTCCGGCGGCGTTCAGGAAGAGGCTCCGGCCCTCAGCAAGCCGGTTCTGGTACTGAGGGAAGAAACCGAGCGCCCTGAAGCAGTCGAACTCGGCGTCGTAAAGCTGGTCGGTGCGGATCAGCAAAACATCATCGAACAGGCTCAGCGATTGCTTGACGATTCCGCGGCCTATAAAGACATGGCGCGAGGCGTTTCCCCTTATGGCGATGGCCTGGCAGCCGGGCGCATCGTCGAGGTCCTGGTACGGCATTTTCAAACATGCGCATGATCTATCTTTCCCCTGTCCCCTGGGCCAGCTTCAGCCAGCGCTCGCATCACTTCGTGGCCTGGTATCACGAGCAAACACAGGCAGAGATACTGTGGATAGACCCGTACCCCACAAGACTGCCAAGACAATCCGACTTCAAGCGCAAACCTGCTGCTCAAAACGTAAAAGAGCAGCCTTCCCCCCAATGGCTGCAGGTGATCAAGCCCAAGGTCTTACCCATCGAGCCCATTCCTGGCTCGAGCTTGCTTCAAACACTGCTCTGGCGCGAGGTCATCAACAAAGCCCTGGCTTTCGCTGCGGAACATCCCTGTATGATCTGCGTTGGAAAACCGTCAGAACTTGCGCTGCAGCTCCTTGAACGCCTGCCCGAAAGCTACGCGATCTACGATGCCATGGACGACTTCCCTGCCTTCTACAAAGGACTTTCTCGTCGCTCCATGGCCGCTCGCGAGCGCTTGCTTGTTGAGCGAGTATCGAAAATCCTGGTTTCCTCCACCGCCATCGGTAAAACACTGGGCGTCATGGCCAACAACGTGGAGTTGGCACTCAATGCTTGCGACATACAGAAACTGGCCCCCCTCGAATCACTGGTGCTGGATACCAAGCAACAGTTGCTTGGCTATGTGGGAACGATGGGAAGCTGGTTCGACTGGGACCTGACCATCGCACTGGCACAGGCCAACCCCAACAACCGGATTCAACTGATTGGCCCCATCTTTACCCCTCCGCCTCGCCCGCTACCGGGGAATATCGAATTATTAACTGAGCGCCCCCACGCCGAGGCCATTGCCGCCATGGCGACGTTTTCGGTCGGATTGATCCCCTTCAAGCTCAGTCGCCTGACAGCATCCGTCGATCCGATCAAATACTACGAATACCGCTCGCTAGGCCTACCGGTGATCTCCACTCGCTTCGGCGAAATGGCATTGCGTAATGAAGAGACGGCGGTATGGCTGATCGATGAAAACAGCGATCTTCGCCTGACAAGCCAGCAGGCACTTGACTATCGCTGCAATTTTTCAAGGATCCAGGCGTTTCGCCAGGACAATCTGTGGGCTACACGCTTTTCGGCAACTCGCTTGCTCTCGGACGCTCGCGCAGGTGCCCCGCCGCCCCCAGGTCGCTGACCGCGCCACCGGGCCTATATCAACCTCACAACGCATTCAGGACCACCGCCTTATGACCGACGCACAACCTCCACTCGTGATCTGGCATGCCAGCCAAGTAACACCGGAAGACCGCCAGCGGTTACTGAGGCAAAAACCGATCACTGTCTGGTTGACTGGTTTGAGTGCTTCAGGAAAATCGACCCTGGCCTTTGCGCTGGAACGACGCTTGCTGGATAAGGGGCAACTGTCTTTCGTCCTCGATGGCGACAATGTGCGCCATGGGCTCAATAGCAATCTGGGCTTCAGTGCCGAGGATCGTGCGGAAAATATCCGTCGCGTGGCAGAAGTGGCAAAACTGATGAACGATGCCGGGCTCATCGTCATCGCGGCCTTTATTTCCCCCTTCGCCCAGGATCGTGCACTGGCCAGGACAATCATTGGAGCCGAGCACTTCCGTGAGGTTCATGTCAGCACCTCATTGAGGGTCTGCGAATCCCGTGATCCGAAAGGCATGTACAACAAAGCCAGATCGGGCGGTCTAGCGAATTTCACCGGGGTTTCTTCGCCCTATGAAGCCCCCGAACAGCCGCACTTGAGGATCGATACGCAAAATGTGAGTCTGGAGGCTGGCGTGGATCAATTGCTCGCCGTGATCAACGGCCCGCATTAATCAGCGCTACCGCAACCAGAGAACAAGGGCGTTTATGTGAACACTGCCGCTCGCAGCCACTTTAGAAATCCAGAAGTGCTCGACCACTACATTTTCGTCATTTTCGGCTGCTGGCAAAAAAAACACATGCGCCACCTCTTTGATAAATTGATGATCTCTTCGCCCCATGGAGACAGGTTGTACCGTATCGATCCTGGCGCCGTTAAAGTCGGCTAGTGGCAGCCCTGTCAGCAGTCAATGATCAGGATCGGTTATAGCGGGCTAATTATTTAGCCCGCGCCTCAGTATTCTCAACCAGAAAAAACCTCGCCCTATCGTTTATCAACTTGAAATGAGCCTTATGCTTCTGCAAATCCACTTGAAGGCTCAATACAGCACGTAGAACAGGGAGCGCATTCGCAAGCAGCCTGAAAATATACGTAGCATAATTTGCATTCAAAAAGATCTTAAGAAATTTATTATCAAGCTTATAACAATAAATTCTATTTTTCAAAAGCAACCGCCCCATCCACCCCCGCTCCAGCGAAAGCATATGCTCAAAAACCTTCAACTTATCCAAATCAAAATCCGACCCCCTAACCAGGTAAGTCGAACCCGAGGTACGACGATAATAAACGTATACATCACGCGATTGATAAAAGCTAACATCCCGATAAATTTCGGCTACTTTCACCATCATCGGAAAATCTTCAGTAACGCTATAACTTCTAATATAATTCGAAAGCTCATTATTCAACAAAAACTTCTTATTACAAAATAAATTAGGCGTATTGATGCTACTGATATTTTTCAGACGAGCCATAAAGGGCTTATCTTTATAAATAATGTCTGTCGCCAGAATATGAAAAATCGTTGATCTTGAGCCGAGAACTTCTTCATCAATCAATAGCAGCGGCAAGCCAGAAAAAAAATCATTCGACTTCAGTCGCTCAACTTCTTCAAAGATATTTAAACACGAGTACACATCATCACCCGCGGTTATCTTAAATCGCTCGCCCTCAACCAGAGGCCAGATACGAATATAGTTAAAACACGTACCATTATTCGTACCGTCAGCCAAAACCTGGGTGTGACTAAACAAGCCACCGTAAACTGACAACCAACGGTTGACCAGAGCAACCGTCTGATCCCGGGAACCGTCATCAGCAACAATCAAATGAAAATCGTAATCATCACCATAACTTTCAATCAAGAACCTTATACTTTCAAGGTGCTCGACAATATACAGCTCATGATTAAACGTCAAAACAGCAAACGTAAATTTATTTTTAATCACGCGCGATACCTTTTATTATTTTCTTCAACAAAACCCTATACAAAAAAATAAAAGCTTTAAATCCCACCATTTTGAAACCCAATATAAAAAAATCAATCTTCCATCTTAAGCTGTATTTTCCATCTGACAATGACTCACTGGCAATACCTCTCTGGGAAAGATCAATACCCAGACGGTACTTATCCAGAATCGGCGCAATCACACTCAAGACCCATTTTCCTCGGCGGATGGCACCTCCCAGCATATAATTATAGACAAACGTGTTTTCCCTATCTGCCTGAGCACAATAAAATAACTCATTCCCAGTATAGGTCCGCGCACTACCAAAAAATTCCCATGCCCACGGTGAGTCCAACTCTCCCGTAAAATCGATAAGTCGCTGGGTTCTCCAAATAGCAGGAGCGGAATTCAATCTATAATCATTCCGGCTTCCGACCACCTCAAAGCCATCAAGCGATCCATCGTCCTTGTTGACACCCGGTATATGACTAAAATAACAAACGGCAACAGCAGAATGTTCTTTCATATGACGAATACAATCAGCTATCTTAAGCTGATTGACAGGCGCCTCCAGAAGAAAGTCGTCAAACAATGTAATGACAAACTTTGTCTCAACCAATGACAAGGCTTTGCGCAGACGCCAACCCCAAGGCTTTACAGCGTCTGCCGCGTCTAAATTCAAGGTCCGTAGCTGAAGTCCATCGAAATCAAAAGTCTTACACTCTGTGTTTAAAATTATGCGACACGGGCAATTAGGCCACATTTCTTTAAACGCATAAAAAAAAGGAAGCCAAACATCTTCGTAACTATCACACGAATTAATAATGATAGTGCAGTCTGCCCCACTCACCAAATCAACACTATCAATCATACCCTCTCCACCATTATCCAATCGACTCTCAAAGGTACAAAAACTAATCAGCAATACCGCACACCGCCTCGTAAGACCCGCACTTTACTATCACGCCGCCTTCAACTTCGATGACAGTGTCACACGACCTCAAGGTGTTCAGTCGGTGCGCAATGACAATAAGCGTTATATCACCACCTAATGCCTCGACAGCACGCATGACTTCCAGTTCAGTTTTACTATCCAGTGCACTGGTCGCTTCATCCAAGATAATAACCTTGGCCTCTTTATAAAACGCCCGAGCGATTGCTATACGCTGGCGCTGCCCACCTGACAGAAAAACACCTCGCTCTCCAACCGGCGTTTCATAGCCGCCAGACCAAGACTCGATCACGTCAGACATCTGAGCCCTTGCTGCCGCACGTCGAACGCGACCGAAGTCTATGTCCTCGTAAGGCACCCCAAAAGCAATATTTTCAGCGACAGAGGCATCAGATAAGAATATCTGTTGTGGTACGTGGGCAATATTCCCCTGCCAGTTTCGACTGTTGGCTGTGTTTATCTCAACTCCATCGACAGAGAAACCGCCCTCTGTCGGCGTTAACAGCCCCATCAAAATATCAATTAACGTACTTTTACCACTGCCCGTCGCGCCCATCAGACCAATTCGACTGCCTTTGGGAATACGCAAGCTGACATTTTCCAATACCCAAGGGGCATTGCTGCCATAACGATACGACACGGAATCCAACGACAGGTCCTCGTTGAAATCCAGGGGGGCTCGTGACACCTCCATTTCAGTTTGGTCATTCCCCTCTGGAAGAAGGTCAAGCACATCTCGCAAGGAGTCCTGTGCACCGCTGATACAGGCCCACGCGGCGTAGGACTGCTGTAGTACCGGCAGCAGACGTTGCGCCGCGAGTGCCAACGCTCCCAACATAGGGATCGAAGCGAGTAACCCTCCAGGCAATTGCGCAAGGCAGTACGCAAAAACAGCCACCATCAACATACCAAATGATTCTATAGCGAATCGTGGTGAGTTCGCGATGATCTGGATATTGGCTTTGGCTCGACGCAGTTTGTAATCGGCACTATCAAAATCTTTCCGATAGGTTTTTTGAGAAGAGTCAATAATGACATCACGAATCCCCTCAAGGCTTTCGCTCAATAGTTTGAGCAACCGATCAGAACTTGCACTCACCTCGTAGCTGTCTTTTTTCAGTTGCTTCCTTGTCACCAGAACAACCGACAGATAAATTCCGGCAAAACTTGAAAACGCAAGAAATGCCCCCACCGGCTCAATAAAAAGAACAATAATCAGTATCGCCAACATCATAAAAATCGAACTGACAATGGTCAAAACCGGAAACAGAAACTCACGAACGACCGTATCAACTTTATTGAATATAGCTGTTATAACTTCACTGCTATTCCTGGATATATGCTTACTGTAGGGCTGATAGATAATTGTCTTATATATATCGCCCGACAAATCTCCGCCGACCGATGAGCTCAACCTATTCTGCGACCACATCAGTACAAAACGGCTGACACCAGAAAAAATTGCCGCCAACGCAAAAACAACTGTCAGTGGCAACAGCAATCCGTTGGCAGAAACTATATCGAACCTTTCAAAAATTCCACCCACCAATGGCTGATTCAGAATTTTTTCTGGATTAATCAAAACCGCCAAAAATGGGATGATCGCCCCAATGCTCAATATTTCTGCAAATGATGCGACTACCATCAGCCCCATTAATACAAAAAATTGCAGCTTTCTTTTGAGTGTAAAACACCCCCAAAGACGACCTAACAACTGAATCATCGACTCACTCTTCACAGGAGAAATCATTCACAGCTGTAATGACCATTTCGACTTCAGACACGGTCATATCAGGGCTCATCGGCAAGCTCAAGACTTCGCGATGGATAGTCTCGGTCAGCGGATAGTGTTGGCCGTTCCATTCTTTGTAGGCCTGTTGCTGATGAGGTGGAACAGGATAGTGAATAATTGTCTGAATACCTTGCTCGGCCAAGTACTGCTGCAGGGCATCACGTTGCTGGCAACGAATAACGAATAGGTGCCACACATGGCTGTCCAACGACAGCGCGGAAACGCCAGCTGCCAAAGGCAGGGTGATCGCCGGGTTGTTGATGCCGTCCATATACAGCTGGGCAACTTTCCGACGCTGTTCTGTCTGCCGATCCAGATACTTGAGTTTAACGCTCAACATGGCGGCCTGGATCTCATCGAGACGACTGTTTACCCCCTGATAAAGGTTTTTATATTTTTCGTGAGAGCCATAGTTACGCAATGCACGCAGCGTTTTCGCCAGTTCGTCATCATTCGTGGTGATCGCTCCTGCATCGCCAAGGGCACCCAGATTTTTTCCCGGGTAGAAGCTGAAGCCCGAGGCATTTCCCCAACTACCGGCTCTACGCCCCTCGTGGCTCGCGCCATGAGCCTGCGCCGAATCTTCCAAGACCAGAAGATTGTGGCGTTCCGCCAGAGCCATCAATGCTGTCATGTTGGATAATTGACCATACAAATGGACTGGCATGATGACACGGGTATTAGCGGTAATGGCAGCCTCCGTGTTAACAGGGCATAGATTATAACTCGTTGCCTCGGGCTCGACCAAGACCGGCACCAAACGATTTTCAGTGATGGCAAGAATACTTGCGATGTAGGTATTGGCCGGCACAATAACTTCATCGCCGTCCTTGAGTTTCCCCAACTCCTTCCAGGCACGCAGAGTCAGGTTCAGCGCATCGAGACCATTGGCAACACCTATGCAATGCTGGCTGCCGCTATAGGCGGAAAATTGCGCTTCGAAAGTTGAAAGTTCTTGCCCACCAATGTACCAACCCGAATCAATAACGCGAGTGCACGATTCAATCAATTCATCGCGCATCGCCGCATTTATTTTTTTCAAATCGAGAAAACTAATCATTTGTCCAGATACCTGATATTTTTTTCAAAGCTACCGACGGCCAGATCCATAAGTATTATGTCTGTTTCACAGTGGCGACAAAATCAGCATAAGCCCTGATGTAGTCCGACTCGTCATAGTGCTCACTCGCCAGCACCAGAAGTATGCAGTCGTCGCTAAAGTCATGCATCTCACGCCAGACCATGCTTTCGATCAACAATCCTTGGGTGGGGCTATCCATCCAGACCTCTTCTCGGACCACACCATCATCAAGCACCATTCGAAACTTTCCAGAAACGCAAATGGCGACTTGTTTCAGATTACGATGCGCGTGGAACCCACGGCTAACACCTTCGGCCGTTCGATAGATATAATAAACACGCTTAATTTCAAAAGGTATCGCCTTTTCCATACCGATTTCAAGAGCGACCAATGCCCCTCTCTCATCACCCAGACTTGGGAAATCAATCCATTTGATCAAGCTCACGTCACACGCCCCACTGTTTCAATTTTTCGTTGGTTGCCTGTAAAACCTGCCAAACCGGTAGCTGTCTGATAAATCGGTTTTCTCGAGCCCGCAGCACTCACTATGGTAACAAAACCAAGGGCAATAAAAATAACCGACTGCTTATAGGCCACTTCAGAAAACACCTTGCCACACGACCGAGAGCCTGGTCCACGGCAACGGACGGTACCCACCCCAGCAGCATCAACCTGAAGCGAGCCGCATGGACATAACATTACAGCTGGCTAAACCGCAGCTCCAGTCAGTATCTGCGTCAATTACGGATATCTGCTCGACGGATACTCCTACCCTCCGGTGCAACCGTGCGTAAGGCTACCGTCAGGTCATGGGCTAACTCCGGAGATAGACAATCATACAATGCACGCCCGACAAAGCCGGATACACCGGTTAAAAAGGCCTTGCTCACGGCGTGTCGTTCCTTCTCAGACTGCTCTTTCGGAATAGCATCTCAAGGCGATCAAATAGGGTCACCTTTGAAAAGTTTTCAACATAGAATTTCCGGCCGGCCTCACCCATTTTAATGCGTTGCCCAGCCGTAAGCTGTGCCATCGAACGCACAATATTGGCGAGGCCGAGAGCGTCACCGGAGGGACAAGCCATGCCCGCACCGGACTCAAGAACAACGTTTGCGGCTTCACCATCAATCATTGCAATCACCGGCCTTCCGGAGGCCAGGTACGCTTGTACTTTCCCCGGGATGGTTTTTTCAAAAACTTCATTGGTTTTCAAAGACACCAATAAAGCATCCGCTGTCGCAAATAATGCCGGCATTTTCTCCAGAGGATGTCGTCCCAGCAGCAGCACGTTGGTGAGACCCCGTTCAGCCACTTGCCCACCGAGCCATTCACTGGCACGCCCGTCACCGACAATAACCCAGCGAACAGGTAGTTCATCCCTGATCGACTGCATTGCCTCGAGAATAGAGGGGAAGTCTTGAGCTTCTCCGATGTTCCCCGCAAAAACGATGGTGAATATCGAATCATCTCGTTTAAGAAGATCCGAAACTGCATCGTTTCTCGTGGAAAACTCATCTTCTGCCCAGCTGGGAAAATAAATAAGTCGCTCCGGAGAAATGTCTTTGGTGCAGTATTTTCTGACATTTTCGCCAAATGATTTTGACTGTAAAAGCAGATAATCCGCACGATTGTAGATCCAGGACACCAATCGCCCAACCAAACCCAACAATCGCTTGCTTTTTACCACGCCTACAGCACTTAGTGTTTCCGGCCAGAGATCAAGCACCCAAATAAACACGGGTATTTTCTTCAAATGGCCGATCACCAATGCAGGAATGGCAGATACGATAGGAGACACGGCATACACGAAGATAGCGTCAAACTTCTGGCCCCGCAGCTTGTATGCCCCCAGCACTGAAGCACTGGTAAAAAAAGACAGGTAGTTAAGCACCAACGTTATGCTATGACGCCCACGCATGAGCATGGGCACCCGAACAACCTGGGCGCCACAATAACTGGAAAATTGTTCGGGATCTTTTTTATAATCTAGGTAGACCCGCCCCTCCGGATAGTTAGGAACCCCGGTTAACACAGTCACATCATGGCCTTTGGCGACAAAGCCTTCGACCATACTGTTGATGCGCATGTTTTCCGGCCAGAAATATTGAGTCACTACCAGAACTTTCAGTGTTTTGTCCATCAACTGCGAACTCAATCAGTATTGCTTCCAGACAGTACGCATGACATAGTCACGGTAGCTGTGAATGATCCTCACGACCTTCTCCGCGACGTTGGGCATGCTGTAATCAGCAACTTGCCGCAAGCTCCGCTCTGCCCCCCGGTGCTGGCTCTCCAGAACCTGCAAACCCTGCAACGCACGATCAACTTCCAGCCCGACCATCATGACCGCAGCCTCCTCCATACCTTCAGGACGCTCGTGGGCTTCACGAATATTCAGCGCTGGGAAATTGAGGATCGACGACTCCTCATTGATAGTGCCGCTATCGGACAACACAGCCTTGGCCGTTAGTTGGAGCTTGTTGTAATCCTTGAAGCCCAGGGGCTTGAGCAGGCGTACGTTCTCATGAAAGGTCACCCCCATCGCGTCCACTCGCTTCTGCGTGCGCGGGTGAGTAGAGACAATAACCGGCAAGTCGTAGTGAGCCGCCACGGTGTTCAACACATCCACCAGCTTGAGGAAGTTTTTGTCGGAGTCGATGTTCTCTTCACGATGAGCACTGACCACAAAAAACTGACCCGCTTCGAGCCCTAGTCTAGCCAGAACATCAGAAGACTCGATCCCCCCCCGATAATGGTTGAGCACCTCGAACATCGGGCTGCCGGTCTTGATTGTCATGTCCGGCGCTAGCCCCTCGCGCAACAGATAATCCCGAGCAATGGAGCTGTACGTCAGGTTTATATCAGCCGTGTGGTCGACTATCCGACGATTGATTTCCTCAGGAACACGCATATCAAAACAACGATTACCGGCTTCCATATGGAAAGTAGGAATCTTGCGGCGCTTGGCGGGGATGACAGCCATGCAGCTATTCGTATCGCCCAAAACCAGCAGCGCTTCCGGTTTTTCTTCTTCGAGGACGCGATCCACAGCGATGATCACGTTGCCGATGGTCTGCGCACCACTGGCACCGGCAGCGTTCAGAAAGTGATCCGGCTTTCGAATACCGAGATCCTGGAAGAAGATCTCATTCAATTCATAGTCGTAATTCTGCCCCGTGTGCACCAGCACATGCTCACAATGCTGATCCAATTCGGCGATGACGCGAGAAAGCCGAATGATTTCAGGCCGAGTTCCAACTACCGTAACAATTTTAAGTTTTTTCATCGTAAAACTCTATTAAAACCTTTAACAACGCAGAGCGGTTCGACAGGCTCATTGACAATTGGCCTATCACCGGCTATCGACTCCACCCCGACACCGAATACTACAATGATGACTCTAGTGGCATCGCATAAGTATCGGGGCGCTCACGATCAAAAATTTCATTTGCCCACAACATCACGATCATCTCATGCTCACCGACGTTCGTAATATCATGAGTCCAGCCTGGCACCGTCTCGACGACTTGCGGGCGCTCACCAGTAGTGACCAGCTCGTAAAATTCCTCGGAGACAATATGACGAAAACGAAAACGGGCTTCGCCCTTGATCACTAAAAACTTTTCAGTTTTCGAATGGTGATAATGACCGCCACGCGTAACACCAGGATGTGCCGTGAAATAAGAGAATTGGCCGCTGTCGCCAGTCTTGAGCATCTCGACGAAAACACCCCGTGGGTCACCATACTTAGGTACCTCATACGTGAAGCTTTCCACCGGTAAATAACTTACGTAGGTAGAATACAAGGCTCGAACCAGCCCCGTTCCGACCGGCTCACTGATAAGCGTACTACGGCTATCACGAAAAGCATTCAACTGCTCCGCCAATTCACCAACGCTAATATTATAATCGGGGCGTACTTCGACATAAGGTGAACCAAACAAGTCACCGTCCATCACCGCAATAAAGTGTCCGATCACATCATCTATATAAACAAGATCAAGACGCGTATGCCGATCATTAATCTGTATAGGCAAGCCACGGGTGATATTGTGACAAAAAGTAGCCACCACCGAGTTATAATTCGGACGAGCCCATTTACCAAACACATTCGGGAGCCTGAACAAGTGTACGGGAGAGCCGTGAGCGCCCTCCAAATCGAGCAACACCTGCTCGGCTGCCCGCTTGCTACAACCGTAGGGATTATCCAGCTCCGCCTGGCTGGAAGAGGTGTAGAGCACAGGCGTCTTTTTCCCACTGGCCTTTAATGCATCACACAGGGCCAAGGTCAGGTCGGTATTGCCTACCTTGAACTCCTCTGGTGACTTCGGACGATTTACCCCCGCCAGATGGAAAACGAAATCCACCTGCGACATCAACGGCAACAACTGAGCAGTATCATCGTCACGCGTAAAAGAAATAATCTCGATGTCCTTGCGCTCGCCCAGCTGTGCAACCAGATTCTTACCTACGAAACCATTGGCGCCGGTGATCAATACCTTCATCGATCACTCCTCTGGAGTGGCGTATTCACCACCCTTGATAGCCCGCATAAACTCGAGCTTGAGCAATAGCTGCTGCATGCCTTCGACACTCAACCGCTCGGTATTGTGTGAATTATAATCGTCCATCTGCGAGATTTTTTCTTCACCTTGCTCGACGTATTTAGAGTAGTTCAGATCGCGCAGATCCGGTGGAATGCGGTAGTACTCCCCCTTATCCTCGGCACAGGCCATTTCCTCGCGACTGAGCAACGCCTCGTAAAGCTTCTCACCGTGACGCGTACCAATGACCTGAATAGGGTGGTCCGGCTTATCGAGCATGAGGACAAGGGCCCGAGCCAAGGTCTCGACAGTTGCGGCAGGCGCCTTCTGTACGAACAGGTCACCGTTGCGCCCATGCTCGAAAGCGTACAGTACCAAATCAACGGCATCGGCCAGCGTCATCATGAAACGGGTCATATTGGGATCAGTCAGCGTAAGCGCGTTATTCGCGCGAATCTGCTCGATAAACAGAGGGATTACCGACCCCCGCGAAGCCATCACGTTTCCGTATCGGGTACCGCAGATGACGGTCTTGCTGTCATCGACATTACGCGACTTGGCAACCATGACTTTCTCCATCATCGCCTTGGAGATACCCATCGCGTTGATCGGGTAAACCGCCTTGTCTGTGCTCAGGCAGACCACACGCTTCACAGCATTCTGAATCGCCGCCTCCAGGACATTCTCGGTACCGATGACATTGGTCTTCACGGCTTCCATCGGATGAAACTCGCAGGAAGGAACCTGCTTCAGCGCCGCCGCGTGAAAAATGTAATCCACACCACGCGTAGCATTCAAAATGCTTTGATAGTCGCGCACATCGCCGATATAGAACTTCAGCTTGGGGTTGGAGTACAGCTTGCGCATGTCATCCTGCTTCTTCTCGTCGCGACTGAAGATGCGGATTTCAGCGATTGGGCTGTCGAGGAAGCGCTTGAGGACGGCATTTCCGAAGGAACCGGTACCACCAGTAATAAGAAGAGTTTTTCCGCTGAACATATTAGACCCTAAAACAATGCGCGCGACTCGATAGTCATTCAATCGATAGTGGCGCTGAATAAATCAATTCGTCTCTTGCAGCCCACCAAGATGGCTGGTCAACACAGAGCCGCGAGCCCTTTGAAAACGAAAACTCGCAGCAAGGGCGCTCCTTACCCCTGTAATCACGACAACCTTGTCAATCCGGCAAGAACGTGAGCCCCTACAGGCACTGAAATACAAACGAATCGACGTAGCTCGTCATACCAACTGACATCATACTCCGCCATCCGACGCCCGTTGTGGCGAGATGACTCCATTTTACTGAAATCTTCATCGCACCGAGTCGCTTACCAATACATTTCGATGACCAGGTAACGTCCCACCTCATTGGATACTGCAAAAAATATCCCTGTGCAGAGACCTTGCCTGAAGTGACCTTGCAGTTCAAGCCAAGCCAAGCCAAGCCAGCCCACCCCTCCCATTCCCTGACGCACCACTCAGGAAACAGTCGATTGAAAACACAAAAACCGCAGACAGCCGAAGCGAAGGATGCGGGCCCTCACCCCTAACGTGAAAACAGAATGGAAATTTCAGAGTAATCTCAATCGAACGGCCGCAAAAAAAACAAGCAACCAGCTTGTACGCCCCTGTACAGAAACGCATTCGAGAAGAAAGCCACAACGGGCAACGCCAGCATCAAACTATACTCAGAGCTGAATATAACCAAAGGGCGGCAGGACAAGACAACCAAAAAACACTCAACACCTCGGCCTTGCATTGACCAAGAAGAGCAGGGGGCACATCATCAATAATCAGCCGGGACAGATGAGTCGTCCCTCACGATTCAAATATCGTCTTCTTCTTCATTCACCCGATCCCGCAGCTCCTTCCCCGGCTTGAAATGCGGTACAAATTTCCCATCCAGACTCACCGACTGCCCGGTCTTCGGGTTGCGCCCAACCCGCGGGGCGCGGTAGTGCAGCGAAAAGCTCCCGAACCCACGGATCTCGATCCGATCCCCGGTTGCCAGGCACTGGGACATTTGCTCAAGCATAGTCTTGATGGCCAGCTCCACATCCTTGGATGAAAGCAGCCCCTGATGGGTGACAATTCGTTCGATCAGCTCCGACTTCGTCATATTTTTCCCTTCTTTTTCAAGCAGCTAGGAAAGTACTTCGAAGGTTTTAGCATGAGCGGAGGGTTTTGAACAGCCCATCTATTGACTTATCTACACCCAGAAGAAACAAGAAATGGGATCGCCTAATTACAAATCACCAGCATGGTACGAGTAACAGCCCCAGCTGGGTTCCAGCCGAAAAGATATCCATCTCCCTCGTCCTTGGCATCACTGGACCGGGTGACGATCTTATAGCCCTGAGCCTTGCACTCCTGGGCCGCCCGCTGGTAACACTTGTCCCAATCCCCCCCTAGCCCCGAGCAATCGATCTCGATACCACTCACGCCTCGCCTGACGTGAGTCGTAGCCTGGGTAACGCACCCCGCGAGTAACAACAACGCGAGGACAACCATTAGCTTGCTCATTCCACTCCTTACTGGCGCGCTCCCTGAACCGCTCACGGAGCACAAACGCGCGATACCGACGACAAACGTTTTTACACTGATAAATGAGACCGCCGCTACCCTGAATTCGTTTCAGACTTTGAACGTCAAATCGCGGGCACAAAAAAGGGCGACCGAAGTCGCCCTTTTTCTATGGTCCAACAGAACTTAGTTCTGTTTTTCCATCTGTGCACGCAGCAGAGCACCGAGGGTGGTGTCGACTGGAGCATCCGAAGCAGCTGGCTTGTCGCGCAGGCTCTGGATGGCTTCTTTTTCGTCTTCAACGTCTTTCGACTTGATCGACAGCTGGATCACGCGGCTCTTGCGGTCAACGCTGATGATCTTGGCTTCTACTTCTTCGCCTTCTTTCAGAACGTTGCGCGCGTCTTCAACGCGGTCACGGCTGATTTCGGAGGCTTTCAGAGTCGCTTCGATATCGTCGGCCAGAACGATGATGGCGCCTTTGGCGTCAACTTCTTTCACGATGCCTTTAACGATGGCGCCTTTGTCGTTAACCGAGACGTACTCGGAGAACGGGTCGCTTTCCAGTTGCTTGATACCCAGGGAGATGCGCTCGCGCTCTGGGTCAACCGACAGGATAACGGTGTCCAGCTCGTCGCCCTTCTTGAAACGACGTACGGCTTCTTCGCCCACTTCGTTCCAGGAGATGTCGGACAGGTGAACCAGACCGTCGATGCCGCCGTCCAGACCAATGAAGATACCGAAATCGGTGATCGACTTGATGGTGCCGGAGATCTTGTCGCCCTTGTTGAACTGGCCAGAGAAGTCTTCCCATGGGTTCGACTTGCACTGCTTGATGCCCAGGGAGATACGACGACGCTCTTCGTCGATGTCCAGAACCATAACTTCCACTTCGTCGCCGACTTGTACGACTTTCGAAGGGTGGATGTTCTTGTTGGTCCAGTCCATTTCGGAAACGTGTACCAGGCCTTCAACGCCTTCTTCCAGCTCAGCGAAGCAGCCGTAGTCGGTCAGGTTGGTAACACGAGCGGTGACGCGAGTGCTTTCTGGGTAACGGGCTTTGATAGCAACCCATGGATCTTCGCCCAGTTGCTTCAGGCCCAGGGAAACACGATTGCGCTCGCGATCGTACTTCAGAACCTTGACATCGATCTCGTCGCCAACGTTGACGATTTCCGATGGGTGCTTGATACGCTTCCAAGCCATGTCGGTGATGTGCAGCAGGCCATCGACGCCACCCAGATCGACGAATGCGCCGTAATCGGTGAGGTTCTTGACGATACCTTTGACTTGCTGACCTTCCTGCAAGGATTCCAGCAGAGCTTCGCGCTCGGCGGAGTTCTCGGCTTCCAGGACGCTGCGACGGGAAACGACAACGTTGTTGCGCTTCTGGTCCAGCTTGATGACCTTGAACTCGAGCTCTTTGCCTTCCAGGTGCGTGGTGTCGCGCACTGGACGGACGTCAACCAGAGAACCTGGCAGGAACGCACGGATGCCGTTAACGTCGACAGTGAAGCCGCCTTTAACCTTACCGTTGATAACGCCCTTGACCACTTCTTCGGCTGCGAAGGCTGCTTCCAGAACGATCCAGCATTCAGCGCGCTTGGCTTTTTCACGGGACAGCTTGGTTTCACCAAAGCCATCTTCAACCGAATCCAGCGCCACGTGAACTTCGTCACCGACGTTGATGTTCAGCTCGCCAGCATCGTTGTAGAACTGTTCCAGCGGGATCAGAGCTTCAGACTTCAGACCGGCGTGGACAGTGACCCAACGAGCTTGGTAATCGATATCAACGATAACACCGGTGATGATCGAACCAGCCTGAAGATTAAGGGTCTTCAAGCTCTCTTCAAAGAGTTCCGCAAAGCTTTCGCTCATTTTAATTCCTGTTGATAAGGGCGAAGAATACGCCCATCTGCCACACCCCAGACGGTGTGGGTTACGTTCATATGAAAGAGGCCATGCAGGACTATGACTGGTCCCCTGCACACCTCTTGGTCACCCGGCGATATCGCGAATGGCGATCTCGCTCATGATGCGTTCCAGCACCTGCTCGATGGACAATTCCGTGGAATCCAGCTGTATGGCGTCAGCCGCCGGCTTGAGCGGGGCTACCGCTCGCTGGGTGTCACGCTCATCACGTGCACGTATCTCATCTAGCAGACTCGACAGACTAACATCATCGCCCTTGGCCTTCAACTGCAAGTACCGGCGACGAGCACGCTCCTCGGAGCTGGCCGTCAAGAAAATCTTCAGCGGCGCATCGGGAAACACCACCGTGCCCATGTCCCGGCCATCGGCCACCAGCCCCGGAGGCTCCTGGAACGCCCGCTGGCGCTGCAGCAAAGCTTCACGCACCGCCGGCAATGCCGCCACCTGGGAAGCCCAGGCACCGACCTGCTCGTTGCGGATATCTTCGGTGACATCGTCGCCCTCAAGAATGATCCGCGCCGCACGCTCACTGGTCGCGCCGAGGAACTGCACATCCAGATGAGCGGCCAGGGCCTTGAGGAGCTCTTCGTTGGTCAGGTCGACGCCATGGTTGCGCGCGGCGAACGCCAGCAGCCGATAAAGGGCGCCGGAATCCAGCAGGCACCAGTTCAGGCGCTTGGCCAGGATGCCGGCGACCGTGCCCTTGCCCGAACCGCTCGGCCCGTCAATGGTGATAACTGGAGCTTGAATATTCACGAGCGTGCCTCTTTGTGATCATCATTGGCGTTCTGGGTACCCTTGCGGGCCCGACGAGCCAGAATTCTGCCGAAATGCTCGCGCGCCGCTTGCGCACGCTGGAATACCTCCAGCAACTGCGGCCCATCCCCGGCATCGACGGCATCGCGCAAGACGTCCAGGTCACCGCGAAAGGTGTCCAGCGCCCGCAGGACCGCTTCCCGATTGGCCAGAAAGATATCGTGCCACATCACCGGATCGCTGCCAGCTATCCGCGTGAAATCACGGAAACCACCCGCCGCGTAGCGAAAAATCTCCAGGTTCTCGTTGCGCTTGGCCAACGAATCCACCAGGCCGAAGGCCAGCAGGTGCGGCAGATGGCTGGTTGCCGCCAGCACTTCGTCATGACGCTCGACCTGCATGTGCTCGACATCCGCACCCAGGGCCCGCCAGAGCGCATCGACCGTCGCAACCGCCGACGGATCGGTCTCGGCCAACGGCGTCAGGATCACCTTGTGGCGACGGAACAGCACACTGTTGGAGGCCTGCACACCGCTCTGCTCGGACCCGGCAATCGGGTGTCCCGGGACAAAGCGCGATGGCATGCAGCCAAAGGCCCGACCAGCGGCACGCACGACATTACCCTTGGCACTGCCGACATCCGTAAGGATCGCCTGGCCCAGGTCCATGCCCGCCAGCAGGCCAAGCATTTTCTCCATGGCCAGGATCGGCACCGCCAGCTGAATCACATCGGCGCCCTGGCAAGCCGTCGCCAGGTCAGCCTCGCAGCGATCGACCACACCCAGCTCGACGGCCAGTTCACGGGAGAGCGGATCAAGATCAACGCCCACCACTTCCTGGCACAGACCGCTTTCCCGCAGGCCCTTGGCGAAGGATCCGCCGATCAACCCCAGACCTACCACCACAAGGCGGCCGATCATAGGCTTTACAGATTGCATCGACATGACATCAACCACGGGCCAGAACCTTGGCCAGCGCCTCCAGCAAACGACTGTTCTCACTGGCCAGGCCAATGCTGACCCGTAGGTGCTTCGGCAGGCCGTAGCCGGCCACCGGACGCACGATCACGCCTTCACGCAGCAAGCCTTGATAAACCGGACCGGCCTCACGACCGACATCGACCGCGATGAAGTTCGCCTTTGAAGGAATCCAGCTCAACCCCAACTGGCGAAAACCTTCTTCCAGTTGCTGCATGCCGGCTTCGTTCAAGCTCCGGCTGCGGGCGACATACTCGGCATCGTCAAGGGCGGCACGGGCCGCCACCAGCGCCAGGCTGTTGACATTGAACGGCTGGCGAACACGATTGAGGATGTCCGCCACGGCAGGTGACGACAGCGCATAACCGACGCGCAAGGCCGCCAGGCCGTAGGCCTTGGAGAAGGTCCGCGAAACCAGCAGGTTCGGGTAGCTCGCCAGGTAGTTCAAGCCATCCGGCAGATCGACGCCCTCGGCATACTCGATATAGGCCTCGTCCAGCACCACCAGGACATCCTGCGGCACGGCGACAAGAAACGCCTCCAGTGCCTGCGGGCCGAACCAGGTGCCGGTCGGGTTGTTCGGGTTGGCGATAAACACCACACGGGTGTTTTCATCGATGGCCGCGAGCATTGCCGTCAGGTCATGCCCCCAGTCCTTGGCCGGCGCCACACGAGCCTCGGCGTTCACCGCCTGGGTCACGATGGGATAGATGGCAAAGGCGTGCTCACTGAACACCGCATTCAACCCCGGCGCCAGATAGGCGCGGGCGACCAGCTCGAGAATGTCGTTGGAACCGTTGCCCAGGGTCACCTGACTGGCCTGCACCCGGCACAGCTCGGACAGACGCTGCTTGAGTTCGAAACCATTGCCATCGGGATAACGGGTCAGATCTGCCAAGGCATCCTGAATCGCCGCCAGGGCCTTGGGACTGGCCCCCAGGGGATTTTCGTTGCTCGCCAGCTTGATGATCCGCGCCGGATCGATATCCAGCTCACGGGCCAGCTCGTCCACGGGCTTGCCCGGAACGTAAGGCGACAGTTGTTGCACGCCCGGCTGCGCCAGGGCGAGGAAGTTACCGCTCATGATCAACGCCTTTACAAAACCGCTTTCGGGTAGGAGCCCAGCACCTTGAGGGCGACGGCTTCCTGACTGATCTTCTCCAGCACACCCTTGACCAGCGGATCACGGTGATGGCCGACGAAGTCGATAAAGAACACATACGTCCATTTACCACTGCGCGAAGGCCGGGTCTCGATACGCGTCAGGTCAATCCCGTTGTCGTGGAACGGCACCAGCAGCTCATGGAGCGCGCCAGGCTTGTTGCTCATGGAAACAATGATCGAAGTCTTGTCGTCGCCGGTAGGCGGGACTTCCTGGCTGCCGATCATCAGGAACCGCGTGGAGTTGTCCGGACGGTCCTCGATTTTCTCCGCCAGGCGGGTCAAGCCATACAGGCCGGCCGCCATATCGCCGGCAATCGCCGCCGAATTCCACTCACCCTTGACCCGCTTCGCCGCTTCGGCGTTGCTCGAAACCGCCACGCGCTCGACGTTCGGATAGTGGGCGTCCAGCCACTTGCGGCACTGGGCCAGGGACTGGGCGTGGGAGTAGATGCGGCTGATGCTGTCGGTCTTGGTGTTTTCGCCCACCAGCAAATGGTGGTGAATACGCAGCTCGACTTCACCGCAAATCACCATGTCGTGTTCGAGGAAACTGTCGAGGGTGTGGTTGACCGCACCCTCGGTGGAGTTTTCCACCGGCACCACACCGAAATTCACCGCACCCGCCGCCACTTCGCGGAAGACTTCGTCGATGGCCGCCATCGGTTTGCTGATCACCGCATGGCCGAAATGCTTCATCGCCGCGGCCTGGGTGAAGGTCCCTTCAGGGCCCAGGTAAGCCACTTTCAGCGGCTGCTCCAGGGCCAGACAGGAAGACATGATCTCGCGGAACAGCCGCGCCATCTCTTCGTTGCCCAGCGGTCCCTGGTTACGTTCCATGACCCGCTTGAGCACCTGAGCTTCACGCTCGGGACGATAGAACACCGGCACTTCGCCTTCGGCCAGCGAGGCCATTTTTACCCGCGCGACTTCCTGGGCGCAGCGTGCACGCTCGCTGATCAGTTCGAGAACTTTCTCATCGAGGCTGTCGATACGCAGGCGCAGTGCCTTGAGTTCTTGCTCGGACATTAGCCGTGTTCCTTCTCGAACGCTGCCATGTATGCCACCAGCGTGTTCACCGCGTTGATGTCGACAGCGTTGTAAATGGAGGCGCGCATGCCACCCACCGAACGGTGGCCCTTGAGGTTCAACAGGCCCTGCTCTTCGGCGCCGGCCAGGAATGGTTTGTCCAGGCGGTCGTCGGCCAGGCGGAACGGCACGTTCATCCAGGAGCGGTTGGTCTTGTTGATCGGGTTGCTGTACAAGCCGCTGGCGTCGATGAAGTCATACAGCGTGCGCTGCTTGATTTCGTTGAGCTTGCCGATGGCTTCGACACCACCTTGCTCCTTGAGCCACTCGAAAACCAGGCCCGACAGATACCAGGCCAGGGTCGGCGGCGTGTTGTACATGGAGCCGTTGTCGGCCGCGACCTTGTAGTCGAGCATGGTCGGGCAGATCGAACGGGCGCGACCCAACAGGTCTTCGCGGACGATATTGACGACGATGCCGCTCGGGCCGATGTTCTTCTGCGCACCGGCGTAGATCATGCCGAAACGGGAAATATCCACCGGACGCGAGAGGATGTCCGAGGACATGTCGGTCACCAGCGGTACGTCGCCGGTTTCCGGAATCCAGTCGAATTCCAGGCCACCGATGGTTTCGTTCGACACATAGTGAACATAGGCCGCGTCTTTCGACAGCTTCCACTCGTTCTGGCCGGGAATGGCGAAATAGTCATAGGGCTTGGCGCTCGCGGCAACATTGACGTTACCGAAACGCGAGGCTTCCTCGATGGCTTTCTTCGACCAGATACCGGTCTCGATGTAGTCGGCCTTGCCGCTTTCAGGCAGCAGGTTCAACGCCACCTGGGCAAATTGCTGACTGGCGCCGCCCTGCAGGAACAGCACCTTGTAGTTCGAGGGAATGTCCAGCAGGTCACGCAGATCCTGCTCGGCCTTGGTGGCGATGGACACGAACTCATCGCTGCGATGGCTCATTTCCATGACCGACAAGCCCTTGCCGTGCCAGTCGAGCAGCTCGGACTGGGCACGCAAAAGGACAGCTTCAGGCAGCGCAGCAGGACCCGCGCAGAAGTTATAGGCTCGTTTGCTCACATCCACTCTCGCTATGCTTTTCAATACACACACCGCCCATTCTACGCTGTCCCCTGTAGGAGCGAGCTTGCTCGCGAAAAACGCAAGAGCAACTCGACACCCCTGACACAACGAAGCGGCCGAATAACGACCGCTTCGCGTTCGATCGCGAGCAAGCTCGCTCCTACAATAGCAACAACGACAGAGGCAGGCGCCTAATTAGTCCTGCGGTTCAGCTTCGTCGGTTGCAGCGTCAAGCTGCTGATCGTCGATCAGCACGTCGCCGTCGAACTCGACGCCGTCTTCACCTTCCAGCTCTTCGCCTTCGACTTCCGATGGCTCCTGGACACGCTCCAGGCCCACCAGCGTTTCATCACTGGCCAGCTTGATCAGCGTCACGCCCTGGGTATTACGGCCCAGGCTGGAGACTTCATCGACACGGGTACGCACCAACGTGCCCTGGTCGGAAATCAGCATGATCTCCTCACCGTCGAGCACCTGCACCGCACCGACCAGACGGCCGTTACGCTCGTTGCTGACCATGGCGATCACGCCCTGGCCGCCACGTTTGTACTCGGGGAACTCGCCGATCGCGGTGCGCTTGCCGAAGCCGCGCTCGGAAGCCGTGAGGATCTGGCTGCCTTCTTCCGGGATGATCATGGAGATCAGCTTCTGGCCTTCGTTCAGGCGCATGCCGCGCACACCGCGGGCCGTACGGCCCATGGCGCGGACGTCGGACTCCTTGAAGCGGGTGACCTTGCCAGCGTCGGAGAACAACATGACCTCACGCTCGCCATCGGTGATCGCGGCGCTGATCAGCACGTCGCCTTCGTCCAGTTCCAGGGCGATCAGACCCACGCTGCGCTGGCGGCTGAAGGCCTCCAGCGGCGTCTTCTTCACGGTACCGTCGGCGGTCGCCATGAAGATGAAGTGACCTTCGGTGTATTCCTCCACCGGCAGCATGGTGGTGATGTATTCACCCTCATCCAGCGGCAGCAGGTTCACCAGCGGACGACCACGGGCGGCGCGGGAAGCTTCGGGAATTTCGTAGGTCTTGAGCCAGTACACCTTGCCCTTGCTGGAGAACAGCAGCAGCGTGGTGTGGCTATTGGCAACCAACAGGTGGGCAATGTAGTCCTCATCCTTGACGCCGGTCGCCGACTTGCCTTTACCACCACGGCGCTGGGCCTGGTAGGCCGCCAACGGCTGGGTCTTGGCGTAGCCGCCGTGGGAAATGGTCACCACGCGCTCTTCTTCCGGGATCATGTCACCCAGGGTCAGGTCCAGGCGGGCATCGAGGATTTCGGTACGACGCACGTCACCGTACTCGGCACGAATCACTTCGAGTTCTTCGCGGATCACTTCCATCAGGCGCGTGGCGCTGTTGAGGATGCGGATCAGCTCGCCGATCTGGTTGAGGATCTCTTGATACTCGGCCAGCAGCTTCTCGTGTTCCAGGCCGGTCAGACGGTGCAGACGCAGTTCCAGAATGGCTTGCGCCTGTTCCGGCGACAGGAAGTACTTGCCGTCACGCAGACCGTATTGTGGGTCCAGGGTTTCCGGACGGCACGAATCGGCACCGGCACGCTCGACCATCGCCACGACCGCGGACGATTCCCAAGGCATGCTGATCAGCGCTTCCTTGGCTTCCGACGGCGTCGGCGAAGCCTTGATCAGCGCGATGACCGGGTCGATGTTCGACAGCGCAACCGCCTGGCCTTCGAGGATGTGTCCACGCTCGCGGGCCTTGCGCAGTTCAAACACGGTACGCCGGGTCACGACTTCGCGACGGTGACGGACGAAAGCTTCCAGCAGATCCTTGAGGTTGAGGATCCGTGGGCGACCGTCGATCAGCGCCACAATGTTGATGCCGAACACGCTCTGCAACTGGGTCTGGGCGTAGAGGTTGTTGAGAATCACCTCCGGCACTTCGCCACGACGCAGCTCGATAACCACGCGCATACCGTCCTTGTCGGACTCATCGCGCAGTTCGGTGATGCCTTCGAGCTTCTTCTCTTTGACCAGTTCGGCGATCTTCTCGATCAACCGGGCCTTGTTCAACTGGTACGGCAGTTCGGTGATGACGATCTGCTGGCGACCGCCGACCTTGTCGATATCCTCGATGGTCGAGCGGGCGCGCATATAGATGCGTCCGCGACCAGTGCGGTAGGCCTCGATGATGCCGGCACGGCCGTTGATGATCGCGGCGGTCGGGAAGTCCGGCCCGGGGATGAACTGCATCAGGTCATCGACGGTCAGCTCGGGGTTGTCGATGAGTGCCAGGCAACCGTCGATGACTTCACCGAGGTTGTGCGGCGGGATGTTGGTCGCCATGCCCACGGCGATACCGCTGGAGCCGTTGACCAGCAGGTTGGGGATACGGGTCGGCATGACCGCCGGGATCTGCTCGGTACCGTCATAGTTCGGCACCCAGTCCACGGTTTCTTTATGCAGGTCGGCCAGCAGCTCGTGCGCCAGCTTGGTCATGCGCACTTCGGTGTATCGCATGGCCGCGGCGTTGTCGCCGTCCACGGAACCGAAGTTACCCTGGCCATCGACCAGCAGGTAACGCAAGGAGAATGGCTGTGCCATCCGAACAATGGTGTCGTAGACCGCGGTGTCACCGTGCGGGTGATACTTACCGATCACGTCACCGACCACACGGGCAGATTTCTTGTACGGCTTGTTCCAGTCGTTACCCAGTTCGCTCATCGCGAACAGCACACGCCGGTGCACGGGCTTCAAGCCATCGCGCGCATCAGGCAGTGCCCGCCCGACAATTACGCTCATCGCGTAGTCGAGGTAGGACTGTTTCAGCTCGTCTTCGATATTGACCGGGAGGATTTCTTTGGCCAGTTCGCCCATGAGAAGCCTGATTCCTTTTTCTGGTGAAACTTCGTCACATCCATATGGGACGAACGAAGCTCGCCGCCGCGGGCCTGATGCCCTGCAACGACTTACGACAAATCAACGAGTTATGCCTTGGATCTGCGCAGTGAAGGCAGCCGCTTCGGGCTACCCTGGAAACCGTCGGATGTTATCACAATCGCCGCCACGCACCTACCCCGGCAGAGGCAAGGAAGTAGACGGGCGGCCGCTGTAACCGACCGAGAGCGCGCCGAGAGAGGCTCAGAGGCCGGATGACCGTCTCCCAGGCGTGCAAAATAGCCCTTGGCCGGGGACAAAAACCGGTCAATGCAGACGTTTGCGACACATCAACTGCGTCATCTTCGCGGTATCAGGGCGTTCGACAATGCCTTTTTCGGTCACGATGACATCGATCAAATCCGCCGGCGTCACATCGAAGACCGGGTTGAAGGCCTCCACTTCGGCCCCGACCCGATGACCACCGACACTCAACAGCTCGCTGCCGTCACGCTCCTCGATCGGAATGTCGTCGCCACTGGCCAGTTCCATGTCGATGGTCGAACTCGGCGCCACCACCATGAAACGCACGCCATGGTGCATCGCACAGACCGCAAGCTGATAGGTCCCGATCTTGTTGGCCACGTCGCCATTGGCGGTAATACGATCGGCACCGACGATCACCCAGGTCACGCCCTTGGTCTTCATGATGTGCGCGGCGGCCGAATCGGCGTTCAGGGTCACCGGAATGCCTTCGTTGGCCAGCTCCCAGGCGGTCAGGCGCGAGCCTTGCAACCAGGGCCGGGTTTCATCGGCATAGACCTGCTCGACCATGCCTTCCAGGAAGGCGCCGCGAATCACTCCCAGGGCGGTACCGAAGCCGCCAGTGGCCAGGGCGCCGGTATTGCAGTGGGTCAGGATCGCCTGGGCATTGCCCTGGTGCTTGCGGATCAGGTCGACCCCCAATTGCGCCATGGTCAGGTTGGCCTCGCGATCACTTTCATGAATCGCCACCGCCTCGGCCTCCAGGGCCGCCAACGGGTCGGCGCCGTCCTTGACCCGCTCCAGACGCTCGCGCATACGGTCCAGGGCCCAGAACAGATTGACCGCGGTCGGTCGCGAGTTCGCCAGCAGGGCAAAGTCGGCCTCCATGGCGGCCCGCCAGTCGCCACCCTCGGCGATTCGCGCTCGCGCCGCCAGCGCTACACCGTAGGCCGCACTGATACCGATGGCCGGCGCACCGCGCACCACCATCGAGCGGATCGCCTCGGCGACGCCTGCAGCACTGTCGTAAGCCAACCAGGTTTCCTCGAACGGCAGAATGCGCTGATCGAGCAGATACAAGGCACCATCACGCCAATCGATGGCCTTCACTTTTTCCGCAGCCAACAACCGATCGCGCATGATTCACCCCATACTCCGGAACAAAAGCCGCCGATTATAGCGATCCCCCTGCGAGGACGCTCGGGTATACTTCGCCATTATTTCAGATAAAGCCCGGAAGCCGTCCACGATGCCGAATACAGCCGCCCCGCTCGATCTTCTCCTGCTCCCGACCTGGCTGGTCCCGGTCGAGCCTGCCGGCGTGGTACTCAAGGAGCATGGGCTGGGCATTCGCGACGGGCACATCGCCTTTATCGGCCCCCGGGCCGAGGCCTTGAAACTCGGCGCCAAGGAAGTCCGCGAACTGCCGCAAAGCCTGCTGGCCCCTGGCCTGGTCAATGCCCACGGGCATGCCGCCATGACCCTGTTTCGCGGCCTGGCCGACGACCTGCCGCTGATGACCTGGCTGGAACAGCATATCTGGCCCGCCGAAGCCAAATGGGTCGATGAAGCCTTCGTCCGTGACGGCACGGACCTGGCCATTGCCGAGCAACTCAAGGGTGGCATCACCTGCTTCTCGGACATGTACTTCTTTCCTAAAGTCGCCAGCGACCGCGTACACAACAGCGGCATTCGCGCGCAGATCGCCATTCCGATCCTCGACTTCCCGATCCCCGGCGCCGCCAGCGTCGATGAGTCGCTGCGCCAGGCCATCGAGCTGTTCGGCGACCTCAAGCACCATCCACGGATCAAGATTGCCTTCGGCCCCCATGCACCCTACACCGTTGGCGACGAAAACCTGGAAAAAGTCCGGGTCATCGCCGAAGAACTCGATGCCGCGATCCACATGCACGTCCATGAAACCGCCTTCGAAGTGCAGCAGTCCCTGGAGCAACGCGGCGAACGGCCGCTGGCACGCCTGGGCCGCCTCGGCTTGCTCGGCCCGCGCTTCCAGGCCGTTCACATGACCCAGATCAGCGATGACGACCTGGCGTTGCTGGTAGAAAGCAACAGCAGCGTGATCCACTGCCCGGAATCGAACCTGAAACTGGCCAGTGGTTTCTGCCCGGTGGAGCGTCTTTGGCAATCCGGCGTGAACGTGGCCGTGGGGACCGACGGCGCGGCGAGCAACAACGACCTCGACCTGCTCGGCGAAACCCGCACCGCCGCCCTGCTGGCCAAGGCTGTCGCCGGCTCCGCCACGGCACTGGACGCACATCGCGCGCTGCGCATGGCAACCCTCAATGGCGCACGGGCCCTGGGCCTGGAGCAGGAGATCGGTTCGCTGGAAGTCGGCAAGGCTGCGGATATGGTCGCCTTCGACCTGTCGGGCCTGGCCCAGCAGCCGATCTACGATCCGGTGTCGCAGTTGATCTACGCCAGCGGCCGCGACTGTGTGCAACATGTCTGGGTCGGCGGCAAGCCGCTGCTTGAAGACCGTCGCCTGACCCGCATGGACGAACAACAACTGGGCGCGACCGCCCGGGCCTGGGGCCAGCGCATCGGCGGTCACGCGCATTGATTGACGCGCCAGAGCGCGTATTGAATTGAAGATATTGAAGATGGCGCAACGCCCCGCGGGCGACATCAACCTGATTTCCAAGTTTTAGAGGACAGTCCATGAGCAACGTCGACCACGCTGAAATCGCCAAGTTCGAAGCCCTGGCCCATCGCTGGTGGGACCGTGAAAGCGAGTTCAAGCCGCTTCACGACATCAACCCGCTGCGGGTCAACTGGATTGACGAGCGAGTCAAACTCGCCGGCAAGAAGGTCCTCGACGTCGGTTGCGGCGGCGGCATTCTCAGCGAGGCCATGGCCCAGCGCGGTGCCACCGTGATGGGTATCGACATGGGCGAAGCGCCCCTGGCCGTGGCCCAGTTGCACCAGCTGGAATCCGGGGTCAGCGTCGAGTATCGGCAGATCACCGCCGAAGCCCTGGCCGAGGAAATGCCCGAGCAGTTCGACGTGGTGACCTGCCTGGAAATGCTCGAGCATGTCCCCGACCCGTCCTCGGTGATCCGCGCCTGCTTCCGCATGGTCAAGCCCGGCGGCCAGGTGTTCTTCTCCACCATCAACCGCAATCCCAAGGCCTATCTGTTCGCCATTGTCGGCGCGGAATACATCATGGGCCTGCTGCCACGCGGCACCCACGACTTCAAGAAATTCATCCGTCCCTCCGAGCTGGGCGCCTGGAGTCGCGAAGCCGGACTGGCGGTCAAGGACATCATCGGCCTGACCTACAACCCCCTGACCAAGCACTACAAGCTGGCGGCGGACGTTGACGTCAACTACATGATCCAGACCCTGCGCGAGGAGTAACCGATGCGCTTGAGAGCGGTTCTCTTCGACATGGACGGTACCCTGCTCGACACCGCGCCGGACTTTATCGCCATCTGCCAGGCCATGCTCGCCGAGCGTGGCCTGCCGCCGATTGCCGATCGGGCGATTCGCGACGAGATCTCCGGCGGTGCACGCGCCATGGTCGCCGTGACCTTCATGATGGACCCCGAGTCGCCGGGCTTCGAGACGTTGCGCCAGGAGTTCCTCGAGCGCTACCTCAAGGCCTGCGCCGTCCATAGCCGCCTGTTCGACGGCATGGCCGAGTTGCTGGCCGATATCGAGAAAGCCAATCTGCTCTGGGGTGTGGTCACCAACAAGCCACTGCGCTTCGCCGAGCCGATCATGCAACAACTGGGGCTGGCGGAACGCTCGGCCTTGCTGATCTGCCCGGACCACGTGAAGAACAGCAAGCCCGATCCGGAGCCGCTGATCCTCGCGTGCAAGATGCTCGACCTCGACCCGGCCAGCGTCCTGTTCGTCGGCGATGACCTGCGTGATATCGAGTCCGGTCGCGACGCCGGCACCCGTACCGCCGCGGTGCGCTACGGTTATATCCACCCGGACGACAACCCGGATCACTGGGGCGCCGATGTGGTGGTCGATCACCCGCTGGAGTTGCGCAAGGTATTGGATAACGCGCTGTGCAGCTGTTGAGCCCGTCAGCCGTTTTAGATTTGTAGAGGTTTAGCCATGTTCGATTATTCCGCCCGCCCCGACCTGCTCAAGGACCGCGTCATCCTGGTCACCGGTGCCGGCCGTGGCATCGGCGCCGCCGCCGCCAAGACCTATGCCGCCCACGGTGCCACCGTGCTGCTGCTGGGCAAGACCGAAGCCAACCTGAGCCAGGTCTACGACGAAATCGAAGCCGCCGGCCACCCGCAACCGGCGGTGATCCCCTTCAACCTGGAAACCGCCCTGCCGCACCAGTACGACGAATTGGCGGCCATGATCGAAACCGAATTCGGCCACATCGATGGCCTGCTGCACAACGCCTCGATCATCGGCCCGCGCACGCCACTGGAACAGCTGTCCGGTGAAAACTTCATGCGCGTCATGCACATCAACGTCAACGCCATGTTCATGCTGACCAGCACCCTGCTGCCACTGCTCAAGCTGTCCCAGGACGCCTCGGTGATCTTCACTTCCAGCAGCGTCGGTCGCAAAGGTCGCGCCTACTGGGGCGCCTATGGGGTGTCCAAGTTCGCCACCGAAGGCCTGATGCAGACCCTGGCCGACGAGCTTGAGACCGTGGCCCCAGTGCGCGCCAACAGCATCAACCCCGGCGCCACCCGCACCAGCATGCGGGCCCAAGCCTACCCTGGCGAAAACCCGGAAAACAACCCGATACCCGAGCACATCATGCCGGTCTACCTGTACCTGATGGGGCCCGACAGCAGCGGCGTCAACGGCCAGGCCTTCGACGCACAGTAAGCCTCTGCGCCTCACCCTGCCGCGCGTGCCGGAATACCGGCACGCGGCAACCTAGTTCCAAAAAGCCATCAGCCAAAGTCAAACAACTGCCGCCCTTGCCGCCCAACTGCAACCCTCCCCTCGAAATCAATTGCCTGAATTCAAACGACTTTTATTCGATTGAACTGATTGGCACGACTTTCGCTCTAACTTTCTCAACACGCAGCGCGGGACTGGCTTTCAAACCGCTCTCGCCCACCCTGTAAGACCGTATTTTGTGCTTAGGGGCTTGCCACTATGAAAACGCCGACCCAGACCAACGCAATTGATTTTGATCGCGCCAGATTGCAACGTCTGGGCTTTGGCCAGCTTCCGCCTGCCCTGCAACGCCCCATCAGCCTGGCGCAATTACGTCATCAACTGGCCTTGCAGTTGCAGATCAGCCTGGAGCCGGAGCGCATCCTGGAAATCTTCTTCCGCGAGATTCAGCGCGTGGTGCCACTGGACGCCCTGAGCTACCTGCACCCGGACAGCGACTTGCGCCTGGAATTCGGCCATCGCGGGCACCACCTGATCAGCTACAGCCTCAGCCATGAAGGCGAGCAACTGGGTGAGTTGATATTCCGTCGCAACACCCGCTTCAGCGAACAGGAGCTGAGCAACCTGGAGTCACTGCTGGCAAGCCTGCTGTACCCGATGCGCAACGCCCTGCTCTACCGTGCCGCCACGCGCTGCGCACTGCGCGATCCGCTGACCGAAACCGGCAACAGAATCGCCATGGAGCAGGCCCTGCAACGGGAATTCGAACTGGCACGCCGCCATGGCCAGCCGATCTCGGTGCTGATGCTGGATATCGACCATTTCAAACAGATCAATGACAACCACGGGCACGGCACCGGCGACAAGGTGCTGAAAATCGTCGCGACGTCGATCAAGGACCAACTGCGCAATGTCGACCGGGTATTTCGCTACGGCGGCGAAGAGTTTCTGATTCTGCTGTCCAACACCCATCGCGAAACCGCGGCCATGGTCGGTGAACGCCTGCGTCATGCAGCGCAAGCGCAGGATTACGATTGCGACGGCCAGTTGATCAACCTGACGGTGAGCCTGGGTTGCGCCACGTTATTACCGGGAGAGTCCACTGAAAGCCTGCTGCGCCGCGCGGACAATGCCCTGTATGTGGCCAAACGAGAAGGCCGCAACCGCCTGGCAATGGCGGGCTGAGTCACAGCCTGGATAGGCCTAGCAAGACCATCGCCAGCAAGCCGGCTCCCACAAAAAGCTGTTTTGTCACAGCACTAGCGCCGTGCCCAGCTTATGTGAGAGCCAACTTGCCGACGATGAGGCCGGCAGGAGCGATGCAAGCTTAAAAGCAAGCCGGCACAATCAGCCCTCGGCGAAGGCGGCCTGACGCTCGCGGGAGGCCGGAGCCTTTTCCGCATGCTCCAACTGCATGCAACGTTCGAGGAACAGGTACATGTAGTCGTAGCTCTTGCAGACGGCCTGCCGCAACTCGACCTGCAAAGCCTTGGCAGGATTGTTACCTGCCAGGGTACAGATGATTTCCAGGGCTTCCCACGGATGGGCATCATCGTACTGGGCGTGCATCTTCAACCACTTCATTGCCCGCTTGCGGTCCTCCTCCGGAAAGGCTGCCGCATACACCCCCGTCGAACACACCAGCGCCGACCACTCGCCGGTGGCCCCTTCGATGGCGTAGTTGGTGGCGGCAATCGCGATGATCAACGGGTCGGCCGAGCTGGTATGCCAGCACCAATGACTCAACGCGTGCAACTCGGGCGGTACCTGCTGCTCCTGCAGATCCTCCAGGGTCACGCCGTGGGCCCGGCTCCAATGCAACCAATAGTCGGCGTGATTCAGTTCCACGCGAATATTGCGCATCAGCCAACGCCGCGCCATGTCCTCGCCGGGATGACGGGCAAAACGGGTCTTGGTGAGGTTTTGTGCCATGTATAACGCAAACTGTTCAACCACCGGCCAGCCGCCAATCAGATAATGGCGCATGGTTTTCGCGCTCAACCTGTTGTCGCGCATCCGCTGGTAAAGTTCGTGTTCGACAACCCGGCGCTTGCTCTCGCTACAATCCTGGATGAGCTGTTGCGCCCAGGCAGGATAGCTGGAGGCCTCCATAAGCGGGCCGGTTCTGCTGAATGTGTCGATCACTGTCGGGCTCCTTCTGAATGGTGATTTAAGCAGATCAGCAAAGGTTTCAGCGGAATGTACCAGGCGCCTTGAACAGGAGAGGCCGGGGCCGGGCGGGTCGACACAACAGGCTGTCACAGGTGAATAACTGCGGTCGCTCTACAATGTAGCCTTGAGCATAGTCGACACCGATCTCGAGCAGGGCCTGCTCAATCTGCGGTGTTTCAACGAATTCTGCAATCGTTCGCTTCCCCATGACATGGCCGATGTGATTGATCACCTCGACCATGGCGCGGTTAATCGGGTCGTCCAGCATATCCTTTACGAAACTTCCATCGATCTTCAGGAAGTCTACAGGCAAATGTTTGAGATAGGCGAACGAAGACATTCCCGCGCAAAAATCGTCCAAGGAGAACCGACAGCCCAAGTTCTTGAGTTCATTGATAAATCGTATGGCGCTGCCGAGATTGGAAATGGCGCTGGTTTCAGTTATTTCGAAACAAATCATATCCGGTGGAATCCCATGCACCCGGAACTGCTCATGCAGGAAGCCGAGGAAACCCTCGTCGCCAATGGTGGTGCCCGACAGATTGATCGCACACATCGCCATGACCCCCTCGCGCTTCTGGGCAATGCATTCGGCAATGACCTTGAAGACGTTCTGCACCACCCAGCGATCCAACTGGATCATCAGGCCATAACGCTCGGCGGCCGGAATAAAGCTGTCGGGCAGGATCATTCGGCCGGCTTCGTCATGCAAACGCAGGAGGATTTCCACGTGCCCACCGGAGTGGTCGGCGGGCCCTAGCGCGGCAATTTCCTGGGCATACAGGCAGAACCGGTTTTCCTCCAGCGCCATGTGCAAACGCTGGACCCAGGCCATCTCACCGAAGCGCAAGGACAATTCCGAGTCGTCGGCGTGATACACCTGGACCCGGTTGCGGCCCTTCTCCTTGGCCATGTAGCAGGCCATGTCCGCCGCCCGCAGCGAGGCCTCCAGGGTGGCCGGTGCCTGGGCGATGTGCACCAGGCCAATACTGACCGTGGTCACGAACGGCCGTCCCTTCCAGACAAAATGCAGGTTCTGTACCGTCTGGCGCAGGCCTTCGGCGATCTTTTCCGCAGCGTCCGCCGGGCAGTTCTCCAGCAGGATGCCAAACTCGTCACCGCCCAGGCGGGCCAGGGTGTCGCCCTCCCGCAGCCCGGATTGCAACAAGGCACAGATATGCCGGAGCAATTCATCGCCGGCGGCATGACCGCAGGTGTCATTGACCAGCTTGAACTGGTCCAGGTCGAGGAACATCAACGAGTGGCGCGCCGGCTGACGACTCAGATTGTGCAGCGCCTGTTCCAGGCGATACTCGAATTCACGCCGGTTGGCCAGGCCCGTCAAGGCGTCATGGGTGGCCTGCCAGGACAGATTGGCGATGTACTGCCGCTCCTGGGTCATATCGTGCAGCACCAGCACCGCGCCACTGACTTTGCCGGCGTTGCGGATCGGCGCCCCCACCAGCGTCACCGAGACGGTGCTGCCGTCCAGGCGCTGGATCAGCTTGGAATGCTCGCTGCCACCGCCCAGCCGGCCAGTGAGAATATGTTCGATCAGGGTAAAACCTTCGTCCTGGGCATTTTCGTCGAGCAGGTTGAACAGCGCCGCCAGGGGCAAGCCATAGGCCTGTCCGGCTTTCCAATGGGTCAAGTGCTCGGCCGCCGGATTCATATAGGCGATGGAGCCTTCCACATCGGTGGTGATGACCCCGTCACCAATCGACTCCAGGGTAATCTGCGCCCGCTCTTTTTCCAGTTGCAAGGCATCGGCAAATGCATGGCGCTGGGCCAGTAGCTTGTGCGTGCGCAGCAAGGCCAGGGCGATCAGGACCAGGGCGGTGGCCAGGTTGGTGATCAGCAGCAAACGGAGAATGACCCGCGAACCTTCGCCCAAGGCATCGCTGAAGGCTTTCGCCGCCGGCGTCACGCCATCATTGATGGCAAATATCTGGCTCTTCCAGCGCTGGATATCGGCATTGCTCTCCTGGTTGCCGGAGATCGCCCTGTGCATCTGCTGGGCGACAGCGTCCAGTTGCACCAGATAACTGTCGCCCACCGTCCATTTTTCAATGGCCCGCTCCAGATAACTGAAATGCCGAAAGTTGAGGTACAACCAGATGATGCTGGAGGCATCGTCGGGGTGGTTGCCGCCTTGCAGGATCCCGCGCCGGGCTGCGGCCAGATCCGGAGTGGGCGCATCCAGGGCAACCCGCAGGTCGTGCCCGCCCTGAGGCACGGCAATCGCCTCCTGGTATTTGCGGAAAATCGTTTCGTCGCGGCTGTCAGCGTACAGATTGAGGTAATAGATCGCGTCCTTCTGGCCCTTGGACCAGAGGCTCTCACCCGCCACATATCCGCGCACCGCAGAAAGCACGTAGAGGCTGAGGCAGCCCAGCAAGGCCTGAAACAGGACAACGGCAATAAATGGCCAGACAATGCCCAATAGCCGTGGCGTTCCGAGAGTCCGCGTTTGCTTCATGAGATCCCTTGCATCAGCACTACCAGATGAGCACTCGAGAGAAATCCACTCCTGATAGCACAGCCTAGGCTAATTTCCACGCTATCGAAGGGATCCACGCCCCCTTACCAGATCGCTGGAATTCATCCCGTGCTCGTACGCACAGAGGAAAAAGTCTTTCCGTCAATCAATTCAACCACTAAGCACAGAAAACCGGACAAAACTCAAGTGCGTCAAATTTTTTGCAGGTGTCCGTACAGCTTGGCGTAAAGACCACCATCAGCAATAAGCTGCTGATGATCGCCATCCTCGGCAATCCGTCCACCGTCGAACACCAACACCCGATCCGCCTGTTTCACCGCGGACAGGCGATGGGCAATGATCAGGGTGGTACGGCCACTGAGAAAGCGGCTCAAGGCTTGATGCAGGTTGTACTCGGTCGCCGCGTCCAATGCCGAGGTCGCTTCGTCGAGGATCACCACCTTGGGTTCGGCCAGGACCATCCGGGCAATCGCCAGACGCTGGCGCTGACCACCGGACAAACGCACCCCGGAACGCCCGACAATGCTGTCCAGGCCTTGCGGCAACACTTTGATCGTAGCGTCGAGCTGGGCAATTTCCAGTGCCCGCCAGCAAGCTTCATCACTGCGCTCGCGGCCCATGGTGAGGTTGGCGCGCACCGTATCGTTGAACAGCGCCGGGTGCTGCAGCACCACCGCCACATTCTCGCGCACAGTGTCCAGGCCGATATCGGCCTGGGAAGCGCCGCCAAAGCGAATGGTCCCGGCCTGGGCCGTGTACAGCCCCAACAGCAGTTGCACCAGGGTGCTTTTACCACCACCGCTGGCCCCGACAATCGCCACCTTTTCACCAGGGGCGATGGACAGGTCCAACTGATCGAGCACCGGCTCCTCGCCATAGGCGAAACTCAGGCCCTGTACCTCGATACCCACGGTGTCACGCCCGACGAAGGGGTCGATACCACCGGGGTACTGCGGCTCGTCGGCACGCGCCAGCAGTTCGTTGATCCGTTCCAGGGCACCACCGGCGGCATAGAAGGCATATTGCAGGTTCAACAACTGCTCCACCGGCCCGATCATGAACCAGAGGTAGCTGAACACCGCGAGCATCTGGCCGATGGACAGGTCCGAGAACAGCACAGTAAGCATCGCCGCCGCGCGGAAGATATCGATACCGAACTGGAACAGCAGCCCCGTCGCCCGGCTCGAGGCGTCGCTTTTCCATTGCGAGGCCACGGCATAGTCACGCACTTCCCGGGCCCGCATGCCCAGGCGCCCGAGGAAAAAGCCCTGGCGATTGCCGGCGCGCACTTCCTGGATCGCGTCGAGGGTCTCGGTCAGCGCCTGGGTAAACCGCGAGGTGCTGTCGTTTTCCAGCTTCTTCAGGTGCTTGACGCGCTTGCCCAGTTGCACCGTGGCGTAGATCACCAATGGGTTGAACAACAGAATCAACAGCGCGAGCTTCCAGTGCATCCAGACCAGGATGCCCGAGGTGCCCACCAGCGTCAGCATCGCCACCAGAAAACGGCTCAGGGTTTCGCCGACGAATTTGTCCAGGGTGTCCAGGTCGGTCACCAGGTGCGTGGTCACGGTGCCGCTACCCAGGCTTTCATATTCGCCCAGGGAAATACGCTTCAACCGTTCGATCAGTCGGGTGCGGATGCGGTAGACAATGTCCTTGGCCAGCCCGGCGAACAGCCGCGCCTGCACCACGTTGAACACCAGCGCCCCGCAGCGCAGGCACAGGGTCACCAGCAACATCAGGCCGATATAACCGACGGCGCGCTGCCAGGGATCGGGCAGCAGGTGGTTCATCACCTTGAGCGCGGCATCGCCGTGGCCGAGCAGGACTTCGTCCACCAATAGCGGCAACAGCAGGGGAATCGGCACGCTGCACAGGGTCGCCAGCACGGCCACCGCGTTGGCGATCCACAGCGCTTTTCGATGGTGCAGGGCCAGACGCCGAATTTCGGCCCAGCTCAGACGGTCCGCAGGGGGGTTAATCGGTTCGGGCTGTTCAAGCACTGGCCGCGCGCTCCAGCCAACGGCCGAGCAGCGGAGCAAGTTCGGCCAACGGCTGGTAGCCATTGGTCAGCAGCGCCAACTGGCCATTACGCTCGGCCAGCAAGGTCGGGAAACCGGCAATCCCCAGATCCTGGACCCAGGTGAAATCGGCGGCAGTGGCCGCATGCTGCTCGGCCGTGTCAAAGGCCCCGGAAAACTCGATTCGCGGCAACCCGGCCTGCTCCGCCAGCTCCACCAGCACGCTGGCCTGGGTGACATCCCGGCCCTCGACATAAAAGGCCCGCTGGATCAGACCCACCAGCGCCCACGCACAGTCCGGCGCCAGGCTGCGCGCGGTGATCACGGCGCGACAGGCAGGCTCGGTGTCGTAGACGAACCCCTCGGGCAAGGCGCCGTCGAGCTTGAACGGCTGGCCGG
Source organism: Pseudomonas gingeri (assembly GCF_013386165.1). Taxonomy (GTDB): domain Bacteria; phylum Pseudomonadota; class Gammaproteobacteria; order Pseudomonadales; family Pseudomonadaceae; genus Aquipseudomonas; species Aquipseudomonas gingeri_C. The sequence goes on from NZ_JACAOS010000015.1 coordinate 534,748, forward strand.
TGGTCTCGGTGACCGCCTGCCAGTGTTCGAGGATATAACGTCGGGTCGTCGGCTCCAGCGCCGCGCCGCTGCCGGTACGCAAGCCACCCATCACCAGGTGCAGTTCGACACCCGCCGCCTGCGCCTGCTTGACCAGCGCTTCGGCCACCGGGGCAAAGCCCCAGCACCAGGAACACATCGGGTCCATGACATACAGCAGGCGCGCGGACATGGTTCAGCCCTCGGAAGATTGACGGTAGTTGTAACCAATCGGGTGTGGCTGGTTGCGTGCCTTGGCCAGTTCGATCTGCTTCTGGCGGTCGATGGCGCTGCGACGGGTTTTCTCGCTCAACGTGTTCCAGCAATGCGGGCAACTGATCCCGGCCACATAGTGCTCCGAGGCACGCTCCTCGACGCTGATCGGCGTACGGCAGGCATGACATTGATCGTAGTCGCCTTCCGTCAGGTCATGGCGCACGGTCACACGGTTGTCGAAGACAAAGCAGTCGCCCTGCCACTTGCTCTGCTCCTGAGGCACCTCTTCAAGGTACTTTAGGATCCCGCCCTTGAGGTGATAGACCTCGTCGAAGCCCTGGCTGAGCATGTAGCTGGAGGCCTTCTCGCAACGAATACCACCGGTGCAGAACATGGCCACTTTCTTGTGCCGCGACGGGTCGAAGTGGGCTTTGATGTAATCGGGGAATTCGCGAAAACTGGTGGTTTTCGGGTCGATGGCGCCTTCGAAGGTGCCGATCGAGACTTCATAGTCGTTGCGGGTGTCGATCAGCAGCACTTCCGGATCGGCGATCAGGGCATTCCAGTTCTGCGGATCGACATAGGTGCCGACCTGTTTGTTCGGGTCCACACCCTCGACACCCAGGGTGACGATTTCCTTCTTCAGCTTGACCTTGGTCCGATAGAACGGCTGGTCGTCGCAATAGGATTCCTTGTGGTCGATGTCGACCATCCGCGGATCCAGCTTGAGCCAGGCGAGCAGGCCGTCGATACCTTCGCGGCTACCGGAAACCGTACCGTTGATGCCCTCTTCGGCGATCAGCAGGGTGCCCTTGATACCGTTGTCGACCATTGCCTGCTGCAGTGGCTCGCGCAAGGCAACGTAATCTTCCAGGGTGACGAACTTATAAAGTGCCGCCACGACTATGGGTTGAGTCATGGGTGATTCTCTCCAGGTGGCTGCCCTCGCAAAGGGCGAACCGGATGCAAAAAAAAACGCGCCGACTATGCGGCGCGTTGCGGATTCTAGCAAAAAAACACCGGTCAAAAAACCAGCTTCAATGCCCTCCGCCGGCACAGACCGGCGATGCCGGGGCCGTGCCGATTTTCACCCACTCTTCAGGGGTGTAGGTATGCAGGGCCAACGCATGGAATTCACTCATCAGGTCACCCAGGCTGGCGTAGACCTTCTGGTGGCGCTTGACGCTGTTCAACCCGGCAAACTGGGCGCTGACCAACACCGCCTTGAAGTGGGTCTGCAACCCACGGCTGTGCATATGGCTTTCGTCCAGGACTTGCAGGTGCTCGGGTTGCAGGGCGCCCAGTGCGGTTTCGATACGTTGCTGCATGCTCATCTCAGGCTCCGCTTACGGCTTTTTCTTGACCGCTGGCGTAGCGGCCTTGGCTGGCGCCAACTCGTTGGTCATGTCTTCCAGCAGCTTGTTCACCACCGGTACGGCGCTTTCCAGCTTGGCCTGGGTCATCTGGGCCGATTGCTGGGTCAGCTGCGGCATTTTTTCCAGGACTTTCTTACCCAGTGGCGACTGGTAGAACGCGACCAGGTCCTTGAGTTCGGACTCGCTGAAGTTGTCGGTGTAGAGCTTGAGCATATCGGGCTTGAGCTTGTTCCAGCCGATAGCCTGGTCCAGGGCGGCATTGGCCTTGGCCTGATAGGTGTCCAGCAACGGCCTTTTCGACTCCGGCGCCTTGGTCTGATCGAAACGCTGGGCGAACATTTGTTGCACTTGCATGTAGACCGGGGTTCCCAGCTTGTCGGCATGGGCCAATGTCAGGAAAGCTTCGGCACTGGCGTTGTGGCTGGCGGTATCGGCGAAAACCTGGCCGCTGGCGCATACCAGAGCAACCGCGGTACAGATGGCACGAAGACGGGTCATCGAGTTTCCTTTCTAAACAGGCGAGGTAAAACCCCAAGGGCGCCCATTCTGCGCCTAACAAAGTGTGTCACTCAACCCCGAGGCGAACGCGCAGGTGTCCGATGGTCGCGAAGAGAGTAAACCTGGAAGGGAACCCAGGCGTTCGATCAGGACCTAAACTGCGCTAACCCGCCATCAGGAGTGAAACCGAATGAGTCGCATCGAAACCGACAGCCTTGGCCAGGTGAACGTACCGGAAGAGGCCTACTGGGGCGCCCAGACCCAGCGTTCGCTGATCAACTTCGCCATTGGCACGGAAAAAATGCCCTTGGCGGTCATGCACGCCCTGGCATTGATCAAGAAGGCCGCGGCACGGGTCAACAACCGTAATGGCGACCTGCCCGCCGATATCGCCCGACTGATCGAGCAGGCCGCCGACGAAGTGCTCGCCGGCGAGCATGACGACCAGTTTCCCCTGGCGGTCTGGCAGACCGGTAGCGGCACCCAGAGCAACATGAACACCAACGAAGTGATTGCCGGGCGCGCCAACGAGCTGGCCGGCAAAGGTCGCGGCGGCAAGTCGCCGGTGCACCCCAACGATCACGTCAACCGTTCCCAGAGTTCCAACGACTGCTTCCCCACCGCCATGCACATCGCCGCCGTCCAGGCGGTGTACCAGCAGTTGCTGCCGGCAATGGCCGAGTTGTCCGGCGGGCTGGCGGAGCTGGCGGCACGTCATATGAAACTGGTGAAGACCGGACGCACCCATATGATGGATGCCACGCCGATCACCTTCGGCCAGGAAGTCTCGGCCTACATCGCCCAACTGAACTACGCCGAGCGGGCGATTCGTTCGTCCTTGCCGGCGGTCTGCGAACTGGCCCAGGGCGGCACGGCGGTCGGCACCGGGCTGAATGCGCCCCATGGCTTTGCCGAGGCGGTCGCCGCCGAACTGGCGGCGCTGTCCGGCTTGCCGTTCATCAGCGCACCGAACAAATTTGCCGCCCTGGCCGGTCATGAACCCCTGACCAGCCTTTCCGGCGCACTGAAAACCCTCGCCGTGGCCCTGATGAAAATCGCCAACGACCTGCGCCTGCTGGGCTCGGGCCCGCGTACCGGGTTTGCCGAGGTCAAGTTGCCGGCCAACGAACCGGGCAGTTCGATCATGCCCGGCAAGGTCAACCCGACCCAGTGCGAAGCGCTGTCGATGCTGGCCTGCCAGGTGCTGGGTAATGACGTGACCATCGGTTTTGCGGCGAGCCAGGGTCACCTGCAACTGAATGTCTTCAAGCCGGTGATCATCCACAACCTGCTGCAATCGATCCTTCTGCTCAGTGATGGTTGCCGTAACTTCCAGCAGCACTGCATTGCCGGGCTTGAGCCCGATCCCGTGCAGATGGCCGCGCACCTGGAGCGCGGGCTGATGCTGGTGACAGCGTTGAATCCGCATATCGGCTACGACAAGTCGGCACAGATAGCCAAGAAGGCCTATAGCGAAAACCTGACCTTGCGTGAGGCGGCGCTGGCGCTCGGTTATCTGACCGACGAAGAGTTCGATGCCTGGGTAAGGCCGGAAAACATGCTCGAGTCCGGCAAGAACGGCTGACGCCGAGCCTTAATTGGCCATCAACCGCATGCGCCGGGCCTTGAGCCCGGCCATCAATGATGGCCCCAACGCCACCAGTGCCGAACCCAACACCACCAGCAGCGCACCACCGTAACCCAGGCCATTGATGTCTTCGGGCCGCACAAACCCGGGCCACAACCAGGCCGCCAGGGCCACCGCGGCAAAGGTCACCAGGGGCGTGATCGCCAGGGTCGCGCTGACCCGTGACGCTTCCCAGTGCGCCAGGGCCTCGGCAAAGGCGCCGTACGCCACCAGGGTATTGAAGCAGCAACCCAGCAACAGCCAGCCTTGCAACGGGCTCAGTTGCAAGACTTCGGCCGGATGCACCCAGGGCGTGAGCAACAAGGCGCAAAACAGGTAGATCACCATCATCACCTGCAACGAATTCCACACCGTCAACAATTGCTTCTGGCTCAAGGCGTAGAAGGTCCAGACCGTCGACGCCAGCAACACCATCAGGACACCGGCGGTGTAAGTCCCCAGGGACGTCAGCAATTCACCCAGGCGCTGGTTGAAAAACAGCCCAAAGCCGAACAGCAGCACCAGCAGACCGAGGCCCTGCCCCAGGCTGAAGCGCTCCTTGAACACGAACAGGCTGGCGATCAGCAGGAAGATCGGCCCCATCTGCACCACCAACTGCGCGGTGCCGGGACTGAGGCGGTTCAAGCCCATCAGGTAAAACACGTAGTTGCCCACCAGGCCGAGCACCGCCAGCAGCACCAGCCAGCCACCCCGCGGTCCGAGCACATGGCGGCTGGGCAAACGCCGGGTCGCCGCCAGATAGACGAAAAGACAGCCCCCCGACACGATCAATCGGCACCAGGTCACGGTCACCGGGTCCATCACCTGCAATACCTGCTTGAGCTTGATCGGCAGGATGCCCCAGAGCACAGCGGTCAACAGCGCCAGAAACAGGCCATAACCCCAGCGGCCGGATGAGATGTGCATGAAGAGTCCTGTGGGCATAGGGGGGGAAGCGGCCATTCTAGGCCTTGCCGGGTCGGCAACACAGCCGGGGAGCACAGCCCGATGCGACCTTGAGCGTGCCAGAAGCGTCGCCAATAAACTGGCCCCGACCATTGATCGGAGGATCAGGCGCGCTATCTTCATAAGTTTTATGCTGAATTTCTGACAGCTAAGTTCACCAGCGAGATTTCGCCATGTTCGGCAAACGCGCGCAAGACCACACCGAGGCCACCCATTTCCGCAGTGACCGGGTCACGGCCATCAATGGCCTGTTTTTCTTCAGCACCCGGGAAAACACCCTGGAAGGACCGTTCTTTACCCGGACCGATGCCGAACGCGAAACCCACCTGTATGTAAAACGCATGCAACTGGCGAATGCCATCAGGGCACTGTAGGAACCAGCTGGCTGGCTACTACAGTGAGCGCGTATATCCCGGGACTCAGCGCAACGCTTCGAACAACCCCGTTGCCCCCATGCCACCGCCCACGCACATGGTAACGATGCCATAACGCAGTTTGCGTCGTTGCAACTCACGCACCAGGTGCCCGACCTGGCGCGAACCGGTCATGCCAAACGGATGGCCGATGGAAATAGAACCGCCGTTGACGTTGTACTTGTCGTTGTCGATACCCAAGCGATCACGGCTGTACAGGCACTGCGAGGCGAACGCTTCGTTCAATTCCCACAGGTCGATATCCGCCACGCTCAGGCCCTTGGCCTTGAGCAAGCGCGGCACCGAGAACACCGGGCCGATCCCCATCTCATCCGGTTCACAGCCGGCCACGGCAAAACCACGGAACAAAGCCTTGGGCGTAAGCCCCAGTTCCAGGGCTTTTTCCAGGCTCATCACCAGGGTCATCGAGGCACCGTCGGAGAGTTGCGACGAGTTGCCCGCGGTCACCGAACCGTCCTCGGCAAACACCGGCTTCAAACCGGCCAGGCTTTCCAGGGTGGTATCCGGACGATTGCAGTCATCGCGCTCCACCACGCCTTGCAGACGCTGGATCTGCCCGCTGGCCTTGTCTTCGACCGCGTAGGTCACGGCCATCGGCACGATCTCGTCGTCGAACAGGCCTGCAGCCTGGGCGGCAGCGGTGCGCTGCTGGCTTTGCAGCGCGTAAAGGTCCTGCTGCTCTCGGCTGACACCGTAGCGTCGGGCGACGATCTCGGCGGTCTGGCCCATGGGGAAATAGATCCCCGGCACCTGCTCCTTGAGCAGCGGGTTGATCAGATTCTCGGTGTTGACGCTTTTCATCGTCAGGCTGATGGACTCGACCCCACCGGCCACGATGATCTCGCTGCAGCCGGAGGCGATCTGGTTGGCGGCAATGGCAATCGCCTGCAAGCCCGACGAGCAGAAACGATTGAGGGTCATGCCGGCGGTGCCGATGCCCAGCTTCGACAACACCGCGACGTTACGCCCGATGTTGTAACCCTGGGCACCTTCGTTGGAGCCGGCACCGACGATGCAATCCTCGACGCTGGCCGGGTCGATACCATTGCGGCTGAGCAAGGCGTTGACGCAATGGGCGGCCATGTCATCCGGCCGGGTCTGGTTGAATTTGCCGCGAAAGGACTTGGCCAGGCCAGTCCGCACGCTGTCGACGATCACCACTTCACGCATGACCCACCTCATTGATTGTTGTTGTCGGTTGGAAGGATCGAATGAGCATAAGCCCACCCGATTCCCGACCGCGACAATCATTCATCTGGCGTATGCGCGGCCATCGTCTTACTTCGACTTGTTCTTCTTGTCATGCTTGTCGCGTTTTTCAAACGCGTCCTCGATCGCCCGGTTGATCGTGCGCAGCACCTTGACCCGGGCCCAACGCTTGTCGTTGGCCTCCACCAGGGTCCAGGGCGCCACTTCGGTGCTGGTGCGGTCAACCATGTCACCGACGGCGTCGCGGTACAGGTCCCACTTCTCGCGGTTGCGCCAATCGTCTTCGGTGATCTTGAAGCGCTTGAACGGAATGTCTTCGCGCTCCTGGAAGCGTTCCAATTGGGTCTGCTTGTCGATGGCCAGCCAGAACTTCACCACGATGATTCCGGCGTCGCTCAGTTGCTCCTCGAAATCGTTGATTTCACTGTAGGCACGCATCCAGTCAGCCTGGCTGCAAAAGCCTTCGATCCGCTCCACCAGCACCCGGCCATACCAGGAACGGTCGAACACGGTGAACTTGCCACGCGCCGGGATCTGCCGCCAGAACCGCCAGAGGTAAGGCTGGGCACGTTCGTCCTCGGTCGGCGCGGCGATGGGAATGATGCGGTACTGCCGTGGATCGAGGGCCGCCGCGACTCGACGGATCGCCCCGCCCTTGCCCGCCGCGTCATTGCCTTCGAACACCGAAACCAGTGCGTGCCGGCGCATGCGTTTGTCCCGCAGCAGACCGGCCAGGCGCGCCTGTTCGGTGATCAATTGTTCCTCATAGTCGTCCTTGTCCAGCTGCTGGTTCAGGTCCAGGCTGTCCAACAGACTGAGCTCGTCCACTCCCGACAGCAACGGTGCGGCATTGGTCGGGCGCGGCTTGGCGTCCTTGGTCTTGAGCGCCGTCTGCAAGCCTTCGAGCAGAATCTTGCCCACGGTCAGGCTGCGGTAATGCGGATCGACACCCTCGATCACATGCCAGGGCGCATAGTCGTTGCTGGTGCGACGCAGCACCCGCTCACCAAAATGCACGAACTTGTCGTAAGTTTCCGACTGTTGCCAGTCCAGCGGGCTGATGCGCCAGCTGTGCAAGGGGTCGTCCTGCAGTGATTTGAGGCGGGCCTTCATCTGCTTCCTGGACAAGTGGAACCAGAACTTGAAGATCAGCGCGCCTTCGTCGCAGAGCATTCGCTCCAGGCGTTCGGCGCCATTGATCGCCTGGTCCAGCACCGCGTCCTTGAAGTGCCCATGGACCCGCCCCTGCAACATCTGGCTGTACCAGTTGCCGAAGAACACACCCATCCGGCCCTTGGCCGGCAATTGCCGCCAGTAGCGCCAGGCCGGTGGCCGGGCCAGTTCCTCATCGGTTTGCTGGTCGAAGGTGCGGACCTCGATCAAGCGTGGGTCCATCCACTCATTGAGCAGTTTGACCGTCTCGCCCTTGCCCGCCCCTTCAATGCCGTTGATCAGCACAATGACCGGAAAGCGCTTTTGCTGCTGGAGTTCGAACTGCACCTCCAGCAAGGCTTCGCGCAAGGCCGGGACTTCGGCGTCGTAGGTCTCTTTGTCGATGGCGTGACCGATTTCGGCGGATTCAAACATGGGCGACTCCCTTCCAAGATGGAGCAAGACTAACGGATCGGACCGCACGGCGGGGCAGGAAATCCCCAGGCCTTGCCGTGGATCAATATGGCATCCGGCAATGGGCTAGAATAGCCGCCTTGTTGCCGTCGAGTTGCCCATGACCAGCGTAATACCCAACCCTCCCGCCCATGCCCAGATCGACTGGGATGACCAGGGTCGCCCGCACTCGCGGGTCTTCGACGATGTGTACTTCTCCGACAAATCGGGCCTGGACGAAACCCGCTACGTGTTCCTTGAGCAGAATCGCTTACGGGAACGCTTTACCGCCCTGGGCCCGAACGAAAGACTGGTGATCGGCGAAACCGGCTTCGGCACCGGGCTGAACTTCCTCTGTGCCTGGCAGTTGTTCGAAGCCTGTGCGGTGCCGGGTGCCCGGCTGCATTTCGTCAGTGTGGAGAAGTACCCGCTGAGCCGCGCCGATCTGCAACGCGCCCTGACCCTCTGGCCCGAACTGGCGACGTTCAGCGCCCAACTGCTCGGTCAGTATGTCGCCATCCATCAGGGCTTCCAACGTCTGCTCCTGGACAATGGCCGGGTGACCCTGACGCTGTTGATCGGTGACGCCCTGGAACAGTTGCCGCAGCTGGATGCCCAGATCGACGCCTGGTTCCTCGATGGCTTCGCACCAGCGAAAAACCCCGAAATGTGGACCCCCGAGCTGTTCGCCGAACTGGCGCGACTGGCGGCTCCCGGCGCGACCCTGAGCACCTTCACCAGCACCGGCTGGGTCCGCCGCTCACTGAATGCTGCGGGCTTCAAGATGCGCCGTACACCGGGGATCGGCCACAAGTGGGAAATCCTCCGGGGCGAGTTTATCGGCTGGCCAGCAGAGACTGCCGTGCCGCCACCGGTCAAGCCATGGTTCGCCCGCCCGCAGCTACCCGGCGGCGAACGTCGGGCTTTGGTGATCGGCGGCGGCCTGGCCGGTTGTGCCAGTGCCGCCAGCCTCGCCGCTCGCGGCTGGCAGGTCTGCCTGCTGGAGCGCCACGGAGCCCTGGCCGAGGAAGCCTCGGGCAACCCGCAAGGCGTCCTTTACCTCAAGCTGTCGGCCCATGGCACGGCGCTGTCACAACTGATCCTCAGCGGTTTCGGGCATACCCGGCGTTTACTCGAACAGTTGCAGCGTGGCCTCGACTGGGACGGCTGCGGTGTACTGCAACTGGCCTTCGACGAGAAAGAAGCCGAGCGCCAGGCGCAGCTGGCCACCGCCTTCAGCCCTGAATTGCTGCACGTCCTCGATCAGGCACAGTCACAGGCCCTGGCCGGTGTGGCACTGGAACACGGCGGGCTGTTTTTCCCGGAAGGCGGCTGGGTCCATCCGCCGGCCTTGTGTCATTGGCAGGCCAGCCATCCGAATATTGAAGTGCGCCCCCATCATGACGCCCTGGAACTGCGCCAGGTCGACGGCCAATGGCAGGCGTGGGACGCCGATACCTTGCTGGGCAGTGCCCCGGTGGTGATCCTCGCCGGGGCCGCCGAAGTGAAACGCTTCGCCGCCAGCGCCGGGTTGCCACTCAAGCGCATTCGCGGGCAGATCACCCGCTTGGCGCAAACCGCCGGCAGCGCTGCCTTGAACACCGTGGTCTGCGCCGAAGGTTATGTCGCGCCGGCCCGCCTCGGTGAACATACCCTGGGGGCCAGCTTCGACTTCAAGAGCGAGGATCTGGCTCCCACCACGGCGGAGCACATCGGCAACCTGGGATTGCTCCAGGACATCTCGCCTGACCTGGCCCTGCGCCTGAACGCCGCTGACTTGGCGCCGGAACAACTGCAAGGCCGGGCCGCCTTTCGCTGCACCAGTGCCGACTACCTGCCGATCGTCGGTCCCCTGGCGGACCCGCAGTCGTTCGCCGACGCCTATGACATCCTCGCCCGGGATGCGCGACAGGTGCCACAGGTTCCCTGCCCTTGGCTCGAGGGCCTGTATATCAACAGCGGCCACGGCTCCCGTGGTTTGATCAGCGCCCCGCTCTCGGGTGAGCTGCTGGCCGCGTGGCTGGAGAACGAACCGCTGCCGCTGCCCCGCAGTATTGCCGAGGCCTGCCACCCGAATCGCTTCGCCTTGCGGGCCTTGATTCGCGGCACCGGCAAGTCTCGGACGAGCCCCTGAACCGTGCCTCGACGAGGCATCAGAGCGTGGCGGGATGCTCATCCAGTTCGTATTGGGTCAGCGCTTCGAGAAAGCTCTGCTCCTCGGCGAGGCGGCTCTCCATCAACATCGACAAACGCCGGGAATAACTGTCGCTGATAATCTCCGGGGAATGGGTCAGCAGTTGTTCCTCCTGCTCATGAAACGGCTTGTTGAAGAGGGTGAAATCCCGTGGATATTTCTTCCTCAGGTAGTTGATCCAGAAATCGCGAGAAGCGATAAAGGTCTTCATGGCCGCAGTCCCCTCAGCCTGCCGTACGCGACTGCGGGCTTCCAGTATCTGTTCCTCGCTGACATCGGCAATGGATCTGAAGAACATCTCCTTCGGCTGCCCGGGCAAATACAGGGAACGCCCCAGGCCAACCCGAAAGGCCAGATTCACTTCGATCTCATCGACCGTACGGGCTGAAGACTGCTCGGCGTGCTCAGACAGCGCCTTGATATGAGCCCGGGCAATCTCATCGATACGTTCCAGGCGAAACAGGCCACGCGCCAGCTTCAGCAACTCGGTCGGCTCATTACTCTTGACTGCCAGGAGCTGGGCCCTGGCCAGCAGCACCCGGACTTCCAGATGACTGAAGTTTCGCGCGGCACTGTCAACACAGGTCAGCGGATCGGCCGCCAGGTCGAACAGCTCACGGCGCAACGTGCTGTCCTCACCAGCTTCTGCCAGCACCTCCCAGACCCGTCGCGTCAGATCGGTGCGAATCTTCTGATATTCCGCGCTGCTGCCCAAGCGTCCCAACAAGGCGAAAAGCTCCTCGGAGCCCTCCTCCTGCCGCAAGTCATGCCACAGGTCACGCAGGCTGTCGCGGCGCTCGCCGTCTTCGATATCGGCCAGCCAGCGCTGGCGCGCACTGTAGTCATCCAACGCCAGCTCCGTATCAGGAATGCCGAAGGTAATGCCGGTGCGTACCCGATAGGCGGCTAACAGGTTCTGGTGATCCAGCGTAAAGGGGTTATTACGCAGAATGATCCGTCGATTGATCGGCGAAGGCGCCGTATAGATAGCGTTCGGCATGTTCTGGATCTGGTTGTCGCGCAGGTCCGCTTCGTACAGGCGAACCCGCGTCAACAGGCCCCGCGGCAAACCGTCGATGCCCGTCCCGCGCAGGTGCAGGCGGCGTAGGCGCGGCATCTGGCCAACATCCAGCAAGCTGACATCGAAGTTACCGTTCAGGTTCAGGACTTCAAGGCTGTGCAAGTTCGACAGCACATTGACGGAGTCCTGAGTCAGTACGATCCGGTTGTCCTGCAGATAAAGCTCCCTGAGCCGGTTCATATCGGCGATCGAACCCGGCAGGAACTCCAGCCGATTGTTGTTCAGCTCCAATCGGCGCAGGCTGGGAAAATGTTCGAGGAAATAGATGGGGATCCGACTCACTCTCATATTTTTCAATGAAAGCTCGGTGACATGATCAAAACTGATACCCACGGGCAGATGCGGCAGACTGTCGACGCGCAAGCCCGCCAGGCTCAGACTGTGACCGATGACCACGCCATTGTTATCGTAGGTATTGGGTGTTTGTCGTCGCCAGCAACGCTCGATGATTTCGGCCGCCTGTTCACGGCTCTCGGCCATTCCGCCCAGCCAGGCATGCGCCCTCACCGCCTGCTCTCCGCGCCAGGCGACCAACGTCGAGCGCAGTTCCCGGAGTTCCTCTTCGAGCGCCTGGAGCCGGGCTCTGACCTCAAGCGGATCGTCGCCAAAGGAAAACAGAAGGTTGCGCGCTTCCGCCTCGCAGAGGTCTGGATACAGCCGGGTCAACCGGCGTAATCCACGTCGCGAACCATGGGTAATGCCGCGCCTGACACGCAGGCAACTGCCCATATCGCTGTCGCGCCATGCGGGCGAGCGCTGTCCGGGCTTACGTGGAGGCAGGCCAAGTGCCTCTTCAAGCTCAACCCTTGGACGCTCCAGGACCTTGCCCATCAGCAACTTGTGCAGCAAGTCGGCCTCGCCCAGCTTGACCCCCATCGCCTCGCGCTCCCCCTGCCGCAAGCCGCTCAGCAAGGCCGCGCTCAAGGCATCTGGGCCCTTGGCCAGCGGCCCCAGGCTCAGGCCCTGGTCATCAAAGGCCTGGTAGCCCTGCTCGGTCCTGACCAGAACCCGGCGCCGGGGCAGGTATTCATCGCCCATCCTGAGCAACAGAGGCCCGCCGAAGCGCTCCTGGCGAATCTCCCAGCGCACATCAACTGGCCACCCGACCATCGTTCTCAGCTGGGGCAACTGCAACCTGGCACTATTCAGCTCGCCCATTTTTTTGAGAAAACCACCGTCCAGCGCGTGACTGAGCAAAATCTCACGCCTGCTCTCGTTAGCCTTTTCAATCAATTGAAAGGGCAGGCGGCCACCCTGATTCAAGCGCCCTTTCAGCACGTCGTTCGTCTGTCCGAGGATTTCACGCAAGACTCCGTCTGGCAGATCGACAAAGCCTTGCCTGAAGTTCAATGGCAGGTCGGTATCGTTCAAACAGCACAAGCTGTAGAGGCGCCGGAACACCGTGGCGCGCTCCTCGCGGATATGCGTACGCAGCACCTCCTCCAGAAGCGCCGGGGCCTGGTCGGGATCTGCCCCTGGACCGAGCAGCATCCGTTGCTCCTGGGTCGTCAGTTTGTTCAGGACCAGCGCCAATCCGTCCGCCTCGACGTCCTTGGACTGAAGCATGATCCGCAGTGGTTGCGGGCTCAGATCCGCGCCGTATTCCTTGAGTGGTTTTTGCGCCTTATCCAGCAACATGAGCGTGCGATTCTCGGGCCAGCCCTTGAGGCTGGGTAAAATCTGCAACTTCAGGTCGAGCACACGTGCGGCGGCCGATATCGGCGCAGCGGCCGGCATCAGCAACCAGCTCAATTCATTGTCCAGCTTGAAGCGCTGTATCGAGTCCACCAGCGCGGCCGGGATCTTGGCATTATTCATATGCAACCGACGCAACGACACTTCGTCGAGTCGCTGAACCGACAGGATCTGCTCGAGGCTTTCATCACTCAAAAACCGGACGTCAGGCCCCAGACGACGCAGCAGGTAAACCGGGTCGTGCCACTGCAAGGGCCATTCGTGGGCCAGCCTCCAGGCCCCACTGCCATTGTGCTCAAGCAAGGGTTCGTAAGCCGACTCACGACTCGGATGGCGCAGACGCCAGGCTCCGGCAGCCTCATCGTTATAAACCCGGTAAGGCTCACCGGCGATGTCCAGGTAACGGTGTCCGTCACCCGCCTCGTCCCCCTGGTAAAAGCTCTCGTGGTCCAGCCCCCTGTCCGCAAGCTCGGGGACATCATGGCGATAGGCACGCAGGTCGGCCTGCCACAGCCGGTAGCGACCATCCCTCGACTTGACCGGCAGCAGGTCGTGGAAAAAGTCCGAATGCCGCTGAAAAAAACCTTTGAGGGCCTTGCCCCCCCAATGCACGGCCAGACCCAGGGCCACCATCGTCGCAATGTCCTCGGCCACCGACATCATGTGCGAGACCGCCTCGTCACGCTCACCGCGCTGCCAATCCTCATAGCCCTCGTAGCTTTCCGCCAACAGTTGCCCGACCGCCACCCCCATCATCAGCAAACCCAGCCAGGGGTTGGCGAAGGCGGCCAGATTCAGCAAGGTCACTCCCAGGCTCAACAAGGACTGGTTCCTGGCCTCGCGGGCATCCTGGTCGACATCTTCGGTGGGGACCGCCACGACCCGCGCATCCTCCTGGAGTCGCAGGATATGTTGTCGATAGAAGTGAAAAAACAACTCGCCGCTCAACGACTCCGGTGTCAAGGATAAATCGGCAGCCTGATTCAGCGACTTCGTGACATTGCCAGAGGCATCCCGAGTCTCAAGGGTCAGGCGCGCCCTCAACTGCGACAGGAACCTGGGCAGATCGCGCTGGCTGACAAAACGACAGAAGAACGCCTCATACCAGGGCTGCCAAAGGCGGCTGCGCAGTTCGGCGTGGAACGCCGCGAGCGAGGCGTAGAGTTTGAAGCGGGTCAGCGGATCGTTGGGGATATGCACCAGGACCCGCTCTTTCATCGCGGCGGTTTCGCTGCGAGGCACATTCTGCAGGGTGAACAGGCAAATTCCCGATAACGAAACACCCAGCACCTTCAATCCATTGGCCATCATTATTGAGCCGTTCGGGGCAACGGCGACATTCAACTCGATCAACTTGCAGATCTGTTGATGTGCACTCTGATCGATGTCTTTTTTCAGGTAGGCGATATAGGCATCCACCAACATATCGGCTTTCTTTTGCTGGACGATGGTGGACTCGATACGAAACTCGTTGTCATCCGCCACTTCCCCCGAACCTCCCGGGAGATGAAAAACCTGGCACAGGTGATGCTGATAGAGCCGGCCCAGATCGAGCTGGCGCACCACTTCGATGAAATCCGCCAGGGCAACTTTTGGCATACGCTTCGGGTCGCCCCTCAGACTCATATGGGATCTGGGGGGGAAACGTTCGCCCGCGCCGAAGTTCTGCAACGCGGCTTCCAGCAAACTGCGGCTGGTATAGGTCATCGGAAAAACGTGAGACGAGTCGATTGGATAGTTCAGTGACGGCCATCGATCGGCAATTTTCAGTTGATCCCGGTGGATATCCAGGCCCGGGCCGAACCGGCTCAGCAATGCGTGCTCCAGAACCGGCGCGCAAAAATCCTCGACGGGTTTCAAGTCCTTGAGCCGCTCGGACACTTCCTCCTTGAAAAACAGACTACGCCGCAGGTGCTCGCGCAAACGCGCGATATCTTCGGACCGGGCCGTCAACAACCAGGGCGGAATATGGGCATTGATCACATCTTCGTTTTCGCTTTGTTCGTCCAGAGCAGAGGGTACAAAACTGGGAATGGCTGACATTTCAAATATCCTTTTTTAAAAGCTCGCCGCCGCGACCTGCTTCTCCAGGGCGGCGACCAGCGTCTCCAGGGTCTCGGTACAGCTCTGCGGTCCATCGGCATAGCTGAACAGTGCTTCACGCAAGACCGTGTCATGGGTGGCGGCATCGACGATCGACCAGACACGCAGGGCCGTCTCCTCTTGCGTCCACGGGTTCTGCTCCCGCGACCACAGGTGCAGACGCCAGAACAGCAGGAAAAAACCCTCGGCCATCGGCTCGGCACGCAAGCGCTGCCATTTCAACTTCTGTGCGGCCAACCGCTCCTGACAAGCGGTCGTTACCGGCTCCGCCGGATCGCAGGGCTCGATCCAGGCATCCTCTTCCTCTTGTGCGCTGCCACGCAGCGGAAGTGGCGCCACACCCAGGCTGATTCCCGCGTTCTGCTTGAGCGCCGCCAACCGGCGAAGGTTTTCTTCGGACAAGGGATTGCCCTGCAAGCCGATATAACGCGTGACCGCAGCAGGCGCATTGAACAATTCGGGGGGGATCGAGGCGATCCTGTTGTTGCGCAAGTCCAGCGCCTCCAGGGCAATGTGCGTGAACAAGCCGTTCGGCCAACGGTCGATGCCCGTATCGCGCAGCATCAGTCGCCGCAAGACCGGCAAGCCCCCCAGATCCGGAAGCTGAGCGAGGGGATTGCCATTGAGATTGAGGGTTTCCAGCGATGCCATGGTCGTCAGCAACGCCGCACTGTCTGCGCCCAGGGAAATCTGATTGCCTTGCAGGTACAGATGGGTCAGTTGCGCCATCTCGAACAAGGCCTCCGGTAAAGCGGTCAACCGGTTGTCGCCAAGATCCAGCTCAAGCAATCCGCTGAAGCGGTTGAGAAAACCCTGGTCGGCATCCGTCAATGCCATATTCCGGGCAATCAGCTCGCTGACGTGGCCGAAATCGATCTCCCGGTCCAGCTCCGGCAAACGGCCCACGCGCATCCCTTGCAGGTCGAGCGTCACCCGAACCCTTGCCCCTGCCGGCCCCCAGCCCCCCTGCTCCCAGGCCCGCTTGATCGAATACGCCAGCTGCTTTCGGCTCGCCGCCGTGCTCCCGGTGGCGGACAACGGGTCATCGAGCGAATCGGCCGCTTCAACCCAGGTCAGCAATTGAGCCTTGAGCCGGGCGCTTTCTCGCTCACGCAACTCGAGCAACGCGACAGCCTGCTGCGCCGTCCCCAACGATTGCAGATACGTGCGGATATGCACCATCGGTAACAATGGGTAGAGCTGATTCACCCGGGCAATCAGGGTGTGCCGTCGTGAGTCGCCAGGAGCGCTCTCCAACAAGGGATAGCCCTGCGGCTCTTCGTGTAGCACCCGTCTGGACAAGGCACACAAGCGTGCCGCCTGGTGACGATGCCTGAGCGCCAGCTCGACCAGCGCCTCACGCATGGGCTCAGGCCGGTTGAAGCCCAGGGCCCTGCAGTGTTCAGACAACAACGCCAGGAGCACGGCCTGCAACAGGCTGGCGACCGAGACCAGAGGCTGATTCGACGCATCCAGCACCTGGTATTCATTGCCGCGTTGCTCGTTGGCGGACAGGTGTCGCTTGAACGCAGCGGACTCAGGCCCCAGGGCGAAGGTCGTGACGCCCTGTCCCGCCTGACGCGTGTAGTGCAACTCCAATCGCAGGTTGTCCGGCCAACCGGGCAAGCGCTCGAGCATATGGAACGCCAGGCAGTCGGTCTCGAAGGTGGCCCGGTCATTGAGGAGAAAATCGGCGTTGACGCGGTTGACCGTCAGTTCCACCCGACGCCGCAAGGCGGTCTCGGACAAGGCCAGGGGTATGCGCCCCTGAACCAGCAACCGATAACGTTGCACATCATTGGCATCGGCAATCAGCTCGCGTTCCACACACGCGGGTAATTCGGGAAAAAATTGCCGGGGCAACGGCTCGACAACCGAGGTGACCAGCACCTCGGCGGCACCGCCCGAGGCCTCGCGCTGGCGGGCTCGCCTGAGACTTTCGGTGAGCGTTCGCGGCACGGGCAACAAGTCGACATGCAGCCGCCGCAGGACAGCAGCACTGGTGCCGGTCACCTTGAGCACTTGCTGCAAGACCGCATCGGACAGCCCTTCGGCGATCGGGCCGAGGCGACGAAACAGATAAATTTCATCGGACCATTTCGCCGGATTTTCGAACGCAAACCGCCAGGCCCCTTCGCCGTTGTGCAGGACCAGGGGCGAATAGGCACCCGCGCGGGTCGGATGCTTGAGACGTCGGCGACCGTCGAATGCCTGATCGTCCAGGCGGTAGACTTTGCCGTCGATGCGCACATAACGCCCGTCACCGTCACTCAGCAGTCCCTGGGCATCCGGCTCGTTCACAAGCAGCGCACGTCGATGCTCGTAGGGACCCGGGTCGGGATTCCACAAGCGCAGGACGCGCTGCTCATCCATGATCGCGATCAGACCTGCGCAGAAGTCTGACTCCAACGGCCGACCACGCGCCCAGAACAGCTGCTCGCGCTCGCCCGGCTCCAGGTCGAGCAGATTGATCATCTGCGCCATCAGCGTATCGATCAACCCCAGGCGATCCCGCGCCCGCCAGTCCCGCCAGCCTTCGTAAAACAGATCGAACAGGCCCCGGGAGCGGCCGCCCAACACCAACGCCCCCGGCTCCGGCAGACCGTAGAGCGACAATTGTGCCGCCGACACTCCCCGCTCGTGCCAGCGCCGCCAGCGTGCCTGGCGTTCCGCCCGGGACTCGGTACCGGTGGGAATGGCCAGCTCACGCGCATCATTGACCAGCTTGGTGAGCTGCAAGCGCACCAGTTCGCGGAACAGATCAACCGAAACCGGCTCGGTGGTGAACAACCAGCACGCGCCCCCACGGGAATACTCGGTAGCCTGCTCCAACACAGCCTTGTCGAACTCGGGCAGCAGGCGGTAATCCACCAGGCGATCGATAAAATACCGATAGTCCGTACCCATGCCGATCTTCTGCGCCAACCAGTCGGAAAACGCCGCCATCGATACATGTTCCCGGAACGGGCAAGCCGGCTCGTTCGGCAGGTACACCACACACGCCCCACTCTCCAGGGTCGGAGCATTCGCTGCGGTAAACAGCAATCCCCCTTCCAGGGCGGCCCCCAGCATCGACAGATGGCTGACCTGAACCGGCTGACCGGCCCATTTGACCGAGCGCTCCAGATTCAACACCCGGCAGAGCATTTCATAGGCCGGCTGTTCGATATCGTTGTTCAGATACGCAATATGGGCATCGAACAGCATGCCGGCCTGACGATGCCGCTCCAGCAGAAAAGACAAACGGGGATCGGGCATCGGCACGGGCTCCGCTCCCGGAAACCACGGGCAATGGAAAATGCTCTGCAAGTGCTCCTGATAACGACCGCCCAGGTCCAGCTCACGAAAAATCTGCGCCAGGGTATGTGGCTCGACATCCTGCTGCAGGTAGCCGCCGGCGGCCAGCGGACGGCGCACGACAGTGCCGACGGTAAAACCCGAGGCTGACGTCTCGACGCGAGCGAAACTTTGCAAGGCGCTGTCAAGCAGGGAGCGCGCCGGAAGGTCCGAGGCGCCTGTGTCGGCATCGGTATCCGGCGCGATAAACAGGCAATCAAGGCGGGGATCCAGCCGGCCCAGGCCATTATCCGCCAAGGCCTGGACCACCCGCGGCGCGGCAAATTGCGCCAGGGGCTGATACTGGTTGAGCGCCGCGTCTATTTCATCGCGGTAATACTCGCTCAACCTCATGCTTTCGCCCAAGGCGGGCCACAGATCACACTCGGCGGCCCTGCGTCTGAGATAACGTGGGGCGTTTTGGGCAAAAACGCTCTCGCTTCGAAAACCGTGCTGCTCCTGCGGCATTAAACGTTGCTCGCCGGCATTCAACTCTTTCAACATACTGAAATACCCTTTCGTCCATGTCCATCGAGGGTATCAGCCTGCCGAGGCGTGAAAATCTCAAAAAATCTATTACTTATCAGTAAGTTAAATCATAAATCCAAATCTTTTGGATAGCCGGGTAACACCTCGGCGCGCAACACGCCGCGCCATCGGAACCCATCCGCCGAGCAGCCACGGTCGCGCGATTTTTCATCACGATTGGGCAGGGAAAATGTTGGCTGAGCTCAGCCCAGGTCGCAGTCCCGTGGCCGGGGCCAGGTACGCGCGGGTTTCTGCGCCTTGACCTCCTCGCTCGCCTGGATGCCGACGCTGTCCGTCCCCAGCAATGCCTCCAGCTCCGCGATGCTGAGAATGTAGCGATCCAGCGGCTCCAGCGTCGCCTGGTTGGGGATGTACCAACTGATGGCCCGGGTCTTGCCCTCCGCGTCGGTGGTCAAGATGGTTTTCCAGAAGGCATCAGGCGTGCGGATACCATGGGACTCGAGGAAGAAATCATTCACCGGGTTGTCGTAGACCAGCCCACCGTAGACCTGTACCGGCGCCAGGTCGCGATAGCACTCCGAAACCTCCTCCGTCTGCACCCAGATCCCCTGGTTGAAGCGCGCGGCCTGGGGCACGATATTGCTCATGTAGTGGGCCTGGCGAATCGCCAGATTGCTGTGGTCCATTTGATTGGAGGGCACCAGGTGCCCCCGATCCCAACCGGGCACCGCGCTGTAGCCTCTGGCGGAAAGTTGCGTCGGGCACCCGGCGGGGAGGTCGGGGTCGAGTTCAAAACCCCTGGGCCGCTTTACATTGCCCTTGTCCGCGTTCAACTGATAGGCGTACCTCAGTGCTGTGCGGTTTTCACAGTCATAGGTCAGGGTAAAACCCTCGCGGACCAGGGTGATCTGCCCGGGCGCAGGCGCCAGCTCGGGCAGCGGCGAGACACAACCGCCAAGGCCCAGCAACAGCCCCCCCAGGAGCGCTCGGCGACCGGCACTGGAAAAAACCAGGTGCAAGACCGGCCCGATGGGCTGTACTACAATGCTGTTCATTTTGTTGCTCCTCACCGATAACGAACTGCCCTTCGCAGTCCACCGGGAAGAGAACATTCTTTTTTTGCCTATGTCTGTCAGAACGGGACGAAACAGGCGAGGGGCCTGTCTTACACCTTGACGTTATAGCCCGACAGGCCTTGGCACAGTAGCATCAGGCCCCCTAGCCGCCAGAGACGATTCCATGCTGATTCCCTATGACCAACTGGAACCCGATACCCTCACCCGCCTGATCGAAGACTTCGTCAGCCGCGACGGTACCGATAACGGTGACGACACCCCCCAGGAGACCCGCGTGCTGCGTGTACGCCACGCGTTGAGCAAAGGCCAGGCGGTGATCCTCTTCGATATCGAAAGCGAGCAATGCCAGTTGCTGCCCAGGCACGCGGTGCCGAAAGAGTTTTTCGACTGATCGTCAGACAACGGAGTCGCGGACAGGCTCGGGGTCGCTCAGTTGGGTCAGGATCCGACGGTAGATTTCCGCACGGTGCACATTGACGTTCTTCGGTGCCTCGACACCGAAACGAACGTGATTACCGTTAATGGCGAGAATTCGCACGGTGATGTTATCGCCGATGGAAATCATCTCGCCGACAACGCGGCTCAGTACAAGCATGGCACTCAATCCTCAAGGGTTTATGAGCACCCAAGACTGCCCGGCCCGATGAGCCTCTTCAATGCAGGCACGGCAAATCAGCCGGCCCTGACCGACAGCATCGACTCGCCCTACAGAATCAGATTACTTACTTGCTCAGGTCAGAGAGTTTACCGAGGAGAGCTGGATTCAGGACTGTGAAAAGCGCGGCCCCAACAGGATGATGCTCGCACCAAGGACGCAGAGCGCGGCGCCCAGCCAGTCGGAACCGAGAGGACGAACGCGCTCGATCAGGCCCAGCCAGGCAATGGAAGCAATGATGTAGATACCGCCGTAGGCCGCGTAGGCGCGACCGGCATAGGTCGCCTCGACCCGGGTCAGCAACAGTGCAAACAGCGTCAGGCTCAATAGCGCCGGGGCGATCCACCAGGCGCTCTTACCCAATCGCAGCCACATCCAGAAGGCATAACATCCGGCGATTTCAAACAGCGCCGCGAGAAAGAACCACAGATAGTTGATCACAATAAACGCCCGTCAGGATTGCACATTGCTGACAACCCTAACCAGCCGTCCTTTCACCGGCAAGCTCAATGCGGGGCTTGTTTGGCCTTGGCTCGCATCTTGTCGGCCATCACGGTCATTTCGTCATAGAGCAACTGTGGATTCTTCTGTTTGAGGGCCCAGGCCATGCGCCCTTGCTCGTGGGGCAGAATCATGAATTCGCCCAGGCCGACCTGGGTATAGATGTAGTCGGCGATGTCGCTGGCGCTGATCGGCGAACTTTCCAGCAGCTTGCCGACCTGGGCCTTCATCGCTGGCGTAGGACCACGGAAAGAGTCCAGCAGATTGGTCTGGAAAAACGACGGGCAGACCACGTGCACAGCGACTTCCTGTTGCGCCAGTTCGATCAGCAGGCTTTCCGACAACGCCACCACACCGGCCTTGGCCACGTTGTAGTTGCTCATGGCCGGGCCCTGCATCAGTGCCGCCATGGAGGCGATATTGATGATCTTGCCCTTGCTCTGTTCCAACAGTGGCAGGAACGCCTTGCAGCCCTTGACGACCCCCATCAGGTTGATCGCGATCTGCCAGTCCCAGTCTTCCAGGGACAGTTCACTGAAGAACCCGCCCGAGGCGACGCCGGCGTTGTTGACGATCACATCGATGCCGCCGAACTTGACCTCGCAGGCCTGGGCAAAGGCGGTCAGCTGGCTGTAGTCACGCACGTCACAGCGCTGGGTGAAACCGTCGCCACCGGCTTCACGCACCAGCCTCAGGGTTTCTTGCAGACCCGGTTCGCTGACATCCGACAGCGCCAGACGCCAGCCTTCGCGGGCCCAGCGCAGTGCGATTTCGCGGCCAAGGCCGGAGCCGGCGCCAGTGATCATGATGCGATTGTGCATAGCAGATGCCTTGTGGGTTCTGAGGACGATGATCGGCAGTGTAGCGAAGGACGATCAAAGGCCCATGCACCATCAGATTGCTGAATGCTCCAGGCAAAGTGGTAACCGAGGGGACCGTCGGGGGAAGCGTAGTTTCATGGTTCGACACCGTTGATGGGGCAACGGTCGATCAATCAAACCACTAGGACGAAGGGTCGCGATTGATCGGGAAAAAATTGAATTTTCTTCTCGGCGCTCAAGTCGGACTTAGTAAGCAGCTTGTGATTCAACAGCTGAACGTGCGCGATAGCACTTCGAAAAACAGAACAGGGAAAGCACCATGAGTCTTATTCTGATCGTCATCCTGATCCTGCTGCTGGTCGGCGGCCTGCCCGTGTTCCCCCACTCCAGAAGTTGGGGTTACGGTCCATCGGGCGTGATCGGGACAGTATTGATCGTACTGCTGATTCTGCTCCTGCTGGGCAGGATATAAGCTGCGCAGGCGTCCCGCAGTGGTCTGTACTTCGGACAACTGCATGAACGGCGTGCCGTTCTGGGTCACCAGGATGCCGCCTTCATTCTTCGTGCAGCAACTTGTCCATGCGAAAGCGCTGACCGTAACCTGCGTAGAGGATTTCAGGCGTGCGGCTCATGGCAAGTGCTCCGGTGAATTCGAGTGGCAATGGGCGCGGGCGACCATTGCCCCGGTAATCCGAGAAAGGCGCGCATCCTACGTCGCGAACCATGACAGGTAGAACCGTCCCAGGACAAAGGCCACCGGCTTACCCGGTCAAGGAACGAGATATTTGATCAGCAGTGCGGTGACCGTCGATACCGTGCCAACAAAACCAACGGCAATCGCAACCGGGTACCAGAATGTTTCCCGGGTCATCTTTCCCGCTTCGGCATTGAGCTTGCGCTGCTCGGCGATAAGCTTGGCAATCTCGACATGGGTTCTCTCAAGCTGGGCCTGTTCCATACTCATCTCCTGCATGGGCTAATCCTTTAGCATTGGGTTTCGGGGCAGCACCTCCCTTGAATTCAGGTGAGGCCGGGGGACAAAGCTTCCAAGCTTTTTACCTTGTTCAAACCCTAGGACTTCATCCGCGCAAATACCATCAGCCGCCTGCAACCAAAATCGTAGGCAATTTCCGAGACGAGATCAGAATCTGCCGCATCCGTGCCCGGGTTGGCCCCTTGCTTGAGATTGCACTCAGGCCACTAGCGCAAATTGCCACGCGGCCCGGCGATGGCCCAGATGATCAGGCCGAGCACCGGCAGCAGGATGATCAGCAATATCCAGAGGATCTTCATCCCGGTTTCGGCACCGCTTTTCAGCACGTTGAGGATGGCCCAGATATCCAGCGCCAGGATGATCAGGCCGATCAGGCCGTTGAAAGTGGAACCCATGGTCTTGCTCCTTGATGAGGATCTGCCCCCATAGGATAGCCGGCCACCGCCAGGGTTCACTTTATTACCGCACTCTCGATCGCGGACTCAGACGTGCAGAGCGATCCGCAGGGCTTCCAGGGACGGCGCAGCGCTGATACCGACTTCTTCGCACAGGGCCAGTACCCGCGGCAGGTCATTGCCGTAGACCAGCACCGCCTGGAGTTCGTCGTCGAGCAACTGGCTGAAATTCACCAGCACGTAGCCGCCCATTTCCGGGTTCATGCTGCTCAGTTGGACCTGGATGCGATTCAAGGCGGTCAAGGCCTCGACCTTGGCCAACTGCTTGGGCTTGATATTGAAAGGCACATCCTTGCCGAAGGACTCGACGATCCGGGCGAACAGATCCATGTAGGTGTCAGCCTGGAACAGCACGGTCTCGGGCAAGCTGCCGACCACCACCCACTCGCCCAGGGGCATCGGAAAGCTGTCGTCGTAGTTGATGTCCGGATTGGCCGCCAGGAAGCCGGCCTGGTCGGCGTAGGCCTGGGCTGCTTCATCGGCGATCTGCAGGATTTCGGCCTCGCTCATGCAGCCGGAGCTGATTTTACTGATGAGTTCGACGAGGGCGGTTTTCATGGGCAGGTCCTGCAGCGGGGAAAATGACGGCCGCGAAGGATACACCAATTCACACCAAGGGCTGGATGGCCGGCGATGGCAACCGTGTACCCGGTACCGGGTTCAACGGCCTCATCGCCGGCAAGGCTGACGTTTGCAACAGCGTGTCAGCCGAGAATTTTCTGCAACTGCGCCGCCGTGTCCTGGGCGCCCATGGTCTGCGCCGCGGCCAATGCGGTGACGCCGTTGGCGTCCTGGGCCCGGGGATCGGCGCCCTGGCTGAGCAGGTAGTCGACAATGGTCGTGCGATTGAACATCGCGGCCATCATCAGCGCCGTGCGACCGTCCTTCGACGTCCCCTCGACCTGGGCCCCGCCTTCGATCAACAACCGGACCATTTCCAGGTCGCCCTTGAACGCCGCACCGGCAATCGGGCTCTGGCCGTTGTCGTTTTGTATCTGCGGGTCGGCCTTGTGCTCCAGCAACACACGCACCGCATCGGCATGCCCGTGATAACTGGCCAGCATCAGCAAGGTGTCGCCCTTGTGGTTACGCAGATTCGGCGGCAGACCTTTGCTCAACAGGGCTGCCAGCATCGGCGCATCGCCCTTGCGCGCGACATCGAACACCTGCTCGGCAAACTCGGCGGCTTGGTCTTCGGTCATTTGTCGGGCCTGATCGGACATGGGATTCTCCTTGGCGTTGCTCGGACAGAGCGTTAAAGGCCTCCAGTTTCCCGAGCCTCCCGCTCGCTGTCATGCCTTATTTCTCAAGCGCATTCATAGAGACAATCAATAGAAGCCACGGGACAGCCCGACGCCAGGCCCGCAGCGGACGGCCAAACATCGGCAAAATGCAGGATGCACGATGGCCTTTCTTGCAAAATGCACGATCGAGCAAACTCAACAAAATCATAACTTACTGTTTTATAAGGATTTTATTAAAAATCCATACTGGCACAATCACTGCACCTATGACTTCATGCCCTTCATGCGCTAAAGGAGTCCATAGACATGAGCCTGATCCAGGAAAAGTTCGCTTCGGTGTTTTCCAACTACAAGGTCACGACCCAACCGCGCCCGGATGGCGGTATTCTGCTGACCCTGCAGGACAGCAACGGCAAGTCAGTCAGGCGTTCGGTTTCCTACGCGCAACTTCACACCGCGGAACAACTCACCTGGGTGATCAGCGCCATTCGCCGCGACCTCGCCAGCGAGCCCGGTGAACTGCCGTCCATCGCCCAACTGCAAAGCCAGAATCGTTTTGCCCTGCCGACCTACCAATAAACAGCCAGCCAAAAGCCGGAGCCTGTCGTGCCTCAAGGCGCAGCTTCGGCTTGTCGCTTGAAACGCTCCATGCCCTGTCACACCAATCCACGATTCACCGCCTCTCCCACGGCATGGGCACGGTTACTCACACCCAGCTTGTGATAGATATTGCGTAGATGAAACTTCACCGTCGCTTCGGAAACATCGCGAATGACGCTGATTTCCCAGACGGTCTTGCCCGCCCGCGCCCAACGCAATACTTCCAGTTCCTTTTCGCTCAGCGTCTTGCTCTTTGAAAGCCGGCATCGTCGGGGTTTACCCAGCGTCGGCAGAACGACGACGTGGGACGACTCCTGGGTGCCAGGAATAAAGTCCTGTTTATGCCGCCCTCGCGAATCGGCAATATCGACCACCTTGCACGAAACCCTGTGCACGGTATCGGCACCCGGCATCTCGGGAACGTTCATCATTGTTTCTCCCTCTGGTTTCAATAGATCATCCAGCCGTGACTAACTCTTATTGGCCACAGATAAACACCCATCAAAAAACAGAGAGTTACACAGAAAGGAGATTTAACAAGCAACCACAAACACAAACAGGGATGCCCGACATTTCAACAGGCAATTTCCTACAACTCAAAGTACAAAAGGCCGACTCAAGTTTTAATCAAGCCGACCGCCCATGCGTTGTTTAACGCCTTGACTAGAGTGTCGTCAGATCAATCCCGGCAAAGTTGCTCACATTCGGGTGGCCGGGCAACTCTCCACCATCGCGTACCAGGCCGTACGTCAGCATGCCGGCCTGCCGTGCGGCGTCGAGCTCTTCGACGATATCCGAGAGGAACAGGATCTGGTTCGCCGGGCAACCGATGGCCTCACTGATATGCCGATAGGACTGGACCTCGCGCTTGGGGCCGGAGGTGGTATCGAAATAGCCGCTGAACAATGGCGACAGGTCGCCCGCTTCGGAACAGCCGAAGATCAGCTTCTGCGCCTGGATCGAGCCCGAGGAATACACATACAGTGCATAACCCTGCCCATGCCAATCCTGCAGCGCCTGGACCGCATCCGGGTACACATGCCCCTTGAGCTGGCCGGCGGCGTAGCCCTGCTGCCAGACCATACCTTGCAAGGCCTTGAGCGGCGTGGCCTTGCGGTCTTCGGCAATCCAGCCGAGGAGTATCTCGATCACCCGCTCGACATCCGCCGCCGGCTCACCGCTGTCCAGCCGCACCGCCCCCAGTTGCACCGCCACCTCAGGCCGTTCGGCGTGTTGCCGGACAAAATCCGGCAGATGCCTGGCCGCGTAGGGAAACAGCACGTCGAAGACGAAGCTCACGGCGCTGGTGGTGCCTTCGATATCCGTAAGGATGGCTTTGATCGGCATGTCAGGTCCTTCTGGGTGGAGAGTGGCGGACTCAGTCTTCGAGACGCGGGAAACGGCTGGCGATGTCCTCACCGGTGAACTGGGCGACCCAGCCTTCGGGGTTGTTGAACAGGCGAATGGCAACGAAATGTGGATGTTCACCCATGTCGAACCAGTGCGGCGTGCCGGCCGGAACCGAAATCAGATCGTTCTTTTCACAGAGCACCCCATAGACATATTCGCCAATGTGCAGCGTGAACAGACCACGACCGGCAACGAAAAAACGCACTTCGTCTTCGGCGTGCCGGTGCTCGTCGAGAAACTTGGCGCGCAATTCGGCCTTCTGCGGGTGATCGCTGTTCAGGCTGACCACGTCGACGGTGATATAGCCGTGCTCGGTCATCAAGCGGTCGATCTGTACCTGGTAAGCGGCGATCACTTCTTCCTGGCTGGCACCCGGCTGAATCGGCGCCGCGGCTTGCCAACGCTCGAAGCGCACCCCTTGCTCGGCCAGGGTCGAAGTGATGTCGTCGACGTGGGTCAGGACCTTGTTCGGGAGGTCCGGGGATGAAATGTGGTAAACGGACAGGCTGCTCATGGGACTCTATTCCTCGACTGGACTCAGCGTCGGCCTGCTCTAGGGGCCGGTCCGACGCGCCGGATAATCAGACAATCAACCGCTCACGCAAAAATCGCTCTTCAGGAAGGCCGCAGCGAACGGACTTTCAGCTCACATTCAAAAAGAAACTCGAACGCTTCGATCTGGCGCAGGGCATCACTCATGCGAGCCCCCCAGGTGTAGAGGCCGTGCCCGCGAATCAGGTAGCCGACACATTCGGGATGCATGTCGAGCCAAGGCTGCACCTTGGCCGCCAGCCGCGCAATATCCTGGTCGTTATCGAAAATCGGCACCCGCACCCGGGACTCATGGGTCGAAACCCCAGAGAAGGCCTTTTGCAGTTCGTAGTCTTCGAATTCGATGAACTCGCCCGGGGTCATCCGCGACAAAACCGTGGCATTCACCGAATGGGTGTGCAACACCGCGCCGATCTCCGCTCGCCAGTTATAGAGCTGGGTGTGCAGCAAGGTTTCGGCCGAGGGCTTCTTGCCGGGTTCCAGGCTGTTGCCCGCCAGGTCGGTGGCCAGGACATCGTCCAGGCCCAACTGGCCCTTGTGCTTGCCTGACACCGTCAGCAGCACCTGGCGGGTCGACAGGCGGGTCGAATAGTTGCTGCTGGTGGCCGGCGACCAACCGCGACCATACAGAAAGCGCCCGGCTTCGATGATTTCCAGGCTCATTTGTTCACGGGTCAAGCTCATGGCCGCTCCTCTTCCATGCGTGTGGCAATGATAATGGCCGCAGCCAGGGCCGCGAGGCTGGCGATACTGAAGGTCCAGGTCGGTCCCAGGCTGTTCCAGCTATAACCGGCGTACAACGCGCCCATCGCCCCGCCGGTGCCGGACAGTGCGGCATACAACGCCTGCCCCTGGCCCTGCTGGCGGGCGCCGAAGCTACGTTGCACGAAATGGATGGCAGAGGCATGAAAACTGGCGAAAGTCGCCGCATGCAGCACCTGCGCGAACAACAGCACCATCAGGTGATCGGCCAGCGACCCCAGCAACAGCCAGCGCACGGCGGCCAACAGGAAACTGGCCAGCAGCACCCGGCGCACCGAAAAGCGCGCGAGGATCCGGCTCATGGCCAGGAACATCAGCACTTCCGCCACCACCCCCAGCGCCCACAGCAGGCCAATCACCCCGCGAGTGTAGCCAAGGCTTTCCAGGTGCAGGGTCAGGAAGGTGTAGTACGGACCATGGCTCATCTGCATCAGCGCGACACAGGCATAGAAGGCCAGCACCCCGGGGCTGCGCAACTGCCGCAGAAAACCTTCGCCGGCCAGGCGGCTGCCCTGGCTCGGC
This sequence comes from Pseudomonas gingeri, assembly GCF_013386165.1. Lineage (GTDB taxonomy): Bacteria > Pseudomonadota > Gammaproteobacteria > Pseudomonadales > Pseudomonadaceae > Aquipseudomonas > Aquipseudomonas gingeri_C. Next base: position 563,187 of record NZ_JACAOS010000015.1, read on the forward strand.
GGCTGGGCATTGGGCACCCAGGCGCTGCTCAGGATGATGCCCGTCATGATCACCACAATGGCCACCGGATAGATATCCAAACTCAGCCATTCGAACAGGCGTCCGAGCCCCACCACCGTGAGGATAAAACCGATCGAACCCCACAAGCGGATCTGGCTATAGCGCGACGCCTGGCCCTGGACCTTCAGATGCGCCAGGGTAATGACTTCGAACTGCGGCAGCACCGCATGCCAGAAAAACGCGTGCAGGGCCATGACCAGGGCCAGCCAGCCATAACTTTTGTCGAAGAAGATCAGCGAAAACGCGAGCAGGGTGCAGACCGCACCGAAACGCACGATCGCCAGCCGCCGGCCACTGTAGTCGCCCAGCCAGCCCCAGATATTCGGCGCGATACAGCGCATCAGCATGGGAATCGCCACCAGCTCGCCGATACGCGCCGGGGCGAACCCCAGATGGTGGAAGTACAGCGCCAGGAACGGCGCCGTCGCTCCCAGCAAGGCGAAGTAGAACAGGTAGAAGCTGGACAACCGCCAGTAAGGGAGCGACGCCCCCGGCATTACAGCTGGCCCAGTACCGGTGTGCTGACCCGTACGTCCGCATTCTGCCCGCGATGGCGCAGCAGGTGGTCCATCAGCACGATGGCCATCATCGCTTCGGCGATCGGAGTAGCGCGGATGCCCACGCAAGGGTCATGGCGGCCCTTGGTGATCACCTCCACCGGATTACCGTGAACGTCGATGGAGCGGCCCGGCGTGGTGATGCTCGAGGTCGGCTTGAGGGCCAGGTGCGCGACAATCGGTTGACCGGAGGAAATCCCGCCGAGAATGCCGCCGGCGTTGTTGCTGAGGAATCCTTGCGGGGTCAGTTCGTCGCGGTGCTCGGTACCGCGCTGGGCCACACAGGCAAAACCGGCACCGATCTCAACGCCCTTGACCGCGTTGATGCTCATCAGCGCATGGGCCAGTTCGGCATCCAGGCGGTCGAAGATCGGCTCGCCCAGGCCTGGCATCACACCCTCGGCGACCACGGTAATCTTCGCGCCGACCGAATCCTGGTCTCGCCGCAGCTGGTCCATATAGGCCTCCAGCTCGGGGACCTTGTCCGGATCGGGGCAGAAGAAAGCGTTCTGTTCCACCGAGTCCCAGGTCTTGAACGGGATTTCGATAGGACCCAGTTGGCTCATGTAGCCGCGGATAACAATGCCCTGGCTGGCCAGGAATTTCTTCGCAATGGCGCCGGCCGCCACACGCATGGCGGTTTCCCGGGCGGAACTGCGACCGCCGCCACGATAATCGCGCTCGCCGTACTTGTGATGGTAGGTGTAGTCGGCGTGGGCCGGGCGGAACAGATCCTTGATCGCCGAGTAGTCCTTGGACTTCTGGTCGGTGTTGCGGATCAGCAGGCCGATGGCGCAACCCGTGGTGCGGCCTTCGAAAACCCCGGAGAGGATTTCCACTTCGTCGGCTTCCTGACGCTGGGTGGTATGGCGACTGGTGCCCGGCTTGCGGCGGTCGAGGTCGCGCTGCAGGTCGTCCAGGGACAGCTCGAGGCCCGGTGGGCAGCCGTCGACAATGGCGACCAACGCCGGGCCATGGCTTTCGCCTGCGGTGGTGACAGTGAACAGCTTGCCGTAGGTATTGCCGGACATGCAGGGCGCTCCGCGAATCGAGTCTAGATCAAGCGTGTCAGTATACGCAGGCTATTCCCGTAGTTCATCCTCGAACCTTATTCTCGGTGACGAGTCGAACCGACACTCTGTAGATGATGGCGTGATAATGCTGCGATTGATCCTGATGACCCTGGCCCTGTTCAGCGGTTTTGCCCAAGCCTCCGTGCTGCTACAACAACCGATCACCCTCGACACCGGCAGCGGCAAGCTGTTCGGCTCGCTGCTGCTGCCTCGCTCGGATGCTCCGGTGCCGGTGGTGCTGATCGTGTCCGGCTCCGGCCCCACCGATCGCGACGGCAACAATCCCGATGGCGGTCGTACCGACAGCCTCAAGCGCCTGGCCGGGGTGCTGGCCAGCCACAATATCGCCAGTGTGCGCTTCGACAAACGTGGCGTGGCTGCGAGCCTGGCTGCCGCACCCGACGAGCGCACCCTGAGTATCGAGGGCTATACCGCGGACGTGGTGGCCTGGGGCGAAAAGCTCAAGGCCGACCCGCGTTTTGGCCCACTGATCCTGCTCGGCCACAGCGAGGGCGCGCTGATCGCGACCCTGGCGGCGCCCAAGCTGGACGCCGCGGCGCTGATCAGTGTTGCCGGTAGCGGCCGGCCGGTCGACAGCGTGGTCCGCCAGCAATTGGCCAATAACCTGCCGCCGACCTTGATGTTGCGCGCCAACGAACTGCTCGACAGCCTCAAGGCCGGACATCTGGACAACGATATACCCGCGCCGCTGATGCCGATTTTCCGCCCCAGCGTCCAACCCTACTTGATCAGCCTGTTTCGCCAGGACCCGGCGGCGGCCTTCGCCCAGCTGAAGATCCCTACGCTGATTGTCCAGGGCCGCAACGACATCCAGGTCGGCGTCGGCGATGCGGAGGCGCTCAAGGCCGCCAAACCGGACGCGCAACTGGTGCTGATTGCCGGCATGAACCATGTGCTGCGTATCGTGCCCGAGGACATCAAGAGCCAGTTGGCCTCTTACAAAGACCCGCAACTGCCCCTGGCTGCCGAGCTGGGCCAGCGGATCCTCGCCTTTATCGACGGGCTTGCCCGCCACTGACAACACCGCCCCCCTGTAGGAGCAGCCGGTCGACGCTCGATTGCTCGCGATGACGGCCACAAGAGCGATGCAAGCCTCAAGGGCCCCATCGCGAGCAAGCTCGCTCCTACAGGGTTGCGGGTTGTTCGCGAGACCGTGGCGTGATCAACCGGCTGCGCCTACAGTCCTGCTGAAAACGGCCGATAAGCCATTGCCGGTACCGATATTGTGATCGGCAAGCTGGATACGGACAGGATCTTGCCGAATGACTGAACCCCAAGCCTCAACCGAAAGCACTGCCGAAGCCGCCGAAACCCCGGTAGCGGAACTGCCGTGGGCAGATGTCCAGGCCGAGCACTTCAAGCTGCTGCGCCTGGCACCCCTGCCCACCGAGCGCAGCACCGGCGCCCGCCCCTTGCGTTTTGTCCAGTTCGGCTACGCCGAGCGCCATAGCAAGGAGCGCAGCCTGCTGCGCCTGGAGATCCAACTGCCGGGACAACGGGTGCGCAAGGAACAGAACCACCTGGACATGTGGGTCGACCACAGCACCAAGCGCGTACATTTCGGGCCGGAAAGCGGCCTGCAGATCGAACCCGCAAACCGCGGTATCGGACGCTTCCTGGCCGCCCAGGCGGCACTCTGGGCGCAGAAGAAGGGCTCACACTACGTTGTCGATGGCGCCGACCTGCAAAACAAGGACGCCTTGAACGAAGACACCCGACTGCGCCGCGATCACTTCCTGAAGGTCCAGGGTTACGAAGTGGAATACGCGGATGCCCCCCTGCACCTCAAGGGCAGCTACAAAGATGTGCAAGTCGGCGAACTGCGCACGGCGTGGAACACCGAAAAGCTGCAATTCGTCGAAATACTCGAAGCGGCGCAGATGCTGCAAACCGCCGAGCAGAACCTGCTCGAACAGGAAGTGAAACTGCGCCAGCAAGAAGAGCGCGTGGGCAAGTTCAAGCGCGAAGACACCGGCTTGCGCTTCACCATCACCTGCCTGGTGGCCTTTGCGATGTTCCAGGCCGGCTTGCTGATCTGGATCGCCACCCGTCACTGAGACGCACGGCGGCGCCCATCCGAGGGCGCCACGCTCAGGCGGACGGCAAACGCCTCAACCGCGATGCAACTTGCTCATCAACTCCGCTTCAGCCTGGGTCAGGCCGCAGGACTGGGTCAGTTCGTCGACGCTCGCGCCCATCCCCACCAGCCGCGCTGCCTGGGCGAAAGACAGGCTCGACGGATCACGCTGCTCCAGTTGGGCCAGCTTCTCCGGTAACGGCGCGACGACGGCCCGCAACTCGTGCAGGTCCTCGCCCATGCGCACGGTGCCGTTCTGGAAGTTATCCACACGCCGCGCCAGCTCCTTGATGCGCTGGTCCCGCAGCGCATCACCCTCGGCCTGCTGCCCGGCAATCACCCGCTGGTTGCGGGCGTAGACCACAAACATCCCCACGGTCCCGGCCCACAACAGGGCCAGGAGAATTACGGCGACCTCAAGAATCAATCAGATGCTCTCCAGCTCGGACCATTCTTCTTCGCTCATCATCTTGTCCAGCTCAACCAGAATCAGCAGTTCGTTGTTCTTGTTGCACACGCCCTGGATGAATTTGGCCGATTCGTCGTTACCCACGTTTGGCGCGGTTTCGACTTCCGACTGACGCAGATAGACCACTTCCGCAACGCTGTCGACCATGATGCCGACCACTTGCTTGTCAGCCTCGATGATCACGATACGGGTGTTGTCGTTGACTTCGGTCGGCATCAGGCCAAAACGCTGGCGGGTGTCGATCACGGTGACCACGTTGCCGCGCAGGTTGATGATCCCCAGCACGTAGCTCGGGGCGCCGGGTACCGGGGCGATCTCGGTGTAGCGCAGGACTTCCTGGACGCGCATCACGTTGATCCCATAGGACTCGTTATCCAGCTTGAAGGTTACCCATTGCAGGATCGGATCTTCGGAACTCTGTGCGGACGACGACTTATTCATACCCCTGACCCTCAATGACCGTTGATACGGTGTGTGCTCTGGCAAACGTCGCGGGGGGACCGCGATGACGCCGTTATTTGTTCGTTGGTTTACTGGTTGGCTTGTTTGTTTGCAGTTGCTTCACCGCACCGCTGGCAATCAGTTCGGCCAGTTCGGAGACGTCGAGCAACGCACACATGTGTTCAATGACCGTGCCGGCCAGCCACGGCCGTTGTCCACGATGGGTACGCCATTTGATTTCGTTGGGGTCCAGGCGCAAGGAGCGGCTGACCTGATGCACCGCCAGCCCCCACTCATAGCCCTGGACCGAGATCACGTATTGCAGGCCCTGGCGGAAATCGTCGCGATAACGGTCCGGCATCACCCAGCGCGCGGTATCCAACACCTTCAGGTTGCCGGCCTGGCTCGGCAAGATCCCGAGGAACCATTCCGGCTGCCCGAACAAGGGCGTCAGCTCATGCCCCGCCAGTGAATAGATCGAGCCCAGGCACACCAACGGCACCGCCAGGGTCAGCCCGGCGACATCGAACAGCAGGCACTCGAAAGGCTCGGCCGCCCAATGCGGACGCTCGTCGCCTTGCACCGGCGGCGGCGGAATATTCGCGGCGGGAGGCAGATGCACCTCGACCACCGGTTCCACCACCACCGGGGCGACCGGCACCACCTGCGGTATCGCCACCGGCACTTCCAGCAACTGCGGGGTCGGCGCGAGCGCCGTGACCACCGGCGCGGCGATCGGGGCTTGCGCCGCCAAGGCATCGCGGGCCTGTTCTTCAAGCACGGCGGCCTGGAACTCGTCCAGCTCGGTGGCCACGCTCGGCTCCACCAGCAGCGGTACCGAGACGGGCACCTCGACGGCGACGGCGACGGCGATATCCACCGGTAACTCTTCGGTCGCCTCCTGCAGCAGTGCATCCAGGTAGGACTGCAGCGCCACTTGCGGCCGTGTGGTGATTTCAACAGGACGGATCATGTGTATGCCCATGGAGATGTCCCGTTACAGTAACCTGTAAAGGGTATCGGCTGGACAGGCAGATGACTTGAGGACTGGGTCACGTCAGGCCACCTGAGGAATAAGTTGCTGGGTCAGCAGGTGCTTGAGCAGAGCTCGATAAGCCAGCACCCCGCGGCTCTTGCCGTCGAACTGCGACGGAGTGACACCGGCCCGGCTGGCGTCGCGCAGGCGCGTGTCGACCGGGATGTAGCCTTCCCAGATGGTCTCCGGGAACTTGTCACGCAACACCCGCAAGGTGCCCATGGACGCCTGGGTCCGGCGGTCGAACAAGGTCGGCACGATGGTGTAGGGCAAGGCCTGCTTGCGTGAACGGTTGATCATCGCCAGCGTGTTGACCATGCGCTCCAGGCCCTTGACCGCCAAATGCTCGGTCTGCACCGGCACCACCAGTTGCTGGCTCGCCGCCAGGGCGTTGACCATCAGCACGCCCAGCAGCGGTGGGCTGTCGATCACCGCGTAATCGAAGTCCTGCCACAACTGCGCCAGGCTCTTGGCGATCACCAGGCCCAGGCCGCTCTGGCCCGGCGACAAGCGCTCAAGGGTCGCCAGTGCGGTACTGGAGGGCAGCAGGGAAATCCGCTCGTCGCTGGTGGACAGCAGCAATTGCCCGGGCAAGCCCGTGGGCACCGTGCCGCGGTGCTGGAACAGGTCGAAGTTGCTGTGCTCCAGGGTATCGGGGTCATAACCGAAGTAGCTGGTCATCGAGCCGTGGGGGTCGAGGTCGACCACGACCACGCGCTTGCCCGCCTCGGCCAGCAATCCGGCTAAAGCGATGGAGGAAGTGGTCTTACCGACGCCACCCTTTTGATTGGCTACTGCCCAGACTCTCATTCAGTGTATTCCTCCCGGCAGGCGTCAAACCTGCCGAGAAATAGCGCCAAGTTATAGAGCAGGTGCCGGAGATTTGACGGCGTTCTCGCGTACCGCTTGCTTTATCGCTGGCGGTGCAGTTTGTGTGCCAGCACGCTTCAACGCGGCATCCGGTGTTGCATTGGCCGTGCCGGTGCCGGTCAGGCTGCGGCGGACGTCGAGATTACGCGACACCACCAGCACCACCCGACGATTGCGCGCCCGGCCTTCGGCAGTGGCATTGTTGGCCACTGGCTGGAACTCACCATAACCCACCGAGGCCAGGCGGCTGGGGTTGACCCCTTCCATGGCCATCATCCGCACGATACTCGACGAGCGAGCCGAGGACAGCTCCCAGTTGGTGGGGTATTGCGCGGTGCGAATCGGCTGGTCATCGGTAAAGCCTTCGACGTGGATCGGGTTGTCGAAGGGTTTGAGGATCTTCGCCACCTTGTCGATGATGTTGAACGCCATGTCGCTGGGCATCGCATCACCGCTGCCGAACAGCAGGCTGGAGTTGAGTTCGATCTCGACCCACAGCTCGTTGCCACGCACGGTCATCTGGTTGGAACTGATCAGGTCGCCGAAGGCCGCACTGATATCGTCGGCGATGCTCTTGAGTGGATCCTTGGCACCCTGGCCGAGGGCGGCGTCGGTCTGTTCGCTGTCCTTGATCAGTGGCTCGGCCGGCTTGACCGTGACCGGGCGCTCATCACCGATGGGAATCGGCTTGAGGCTGCGGTCGACGTCACTGAACACCCCGACCAGCGCCTGCGAGATCACCTTGTACTTGCCTTCGTTGATCGAGGAAATCGAGTACATGACCACGAAAAAGGCGAACAGCAGCGTGATGAAGTCAGCGTAGGAAACCAGCCAGCGCTCGTGATTCACATGCTCTTCGTGTTGGCGACGTCTGGCCATGTCTACTCCATCAGTCCATGAAGCCTTGCAGCTTCAATTCAATGGAGCGCGGGTTCTCGCCTTCGGCAATCGACAGGATGCCTTCAAGGAGCATTTCCCGGTAGCGTGACTGGCGCAGGGCAATCGACTTGAGCTTGCTCGCCACCGGCAGCAGCACCAGGTTCGCACTGGCCACACCGTAGATGGTGGCAACGAAGGCCACGGCAATGCCGCTACCCAGTTGCGAAGGATCGCCGAGGTTGCCCATCACGTGAATCAGGCCCATGACCGCACCGATGATACCGATGGTCGGCGCATAGCCGCCCATGCTTTCGAAGACCTTGGCGGCTTCGATATCACGGCTTTCCTGGGTGTAGAAATCCACTTCGAGAATGCTGCGGATAGCCTCCGGCTCGGCGCCATCGACCAGCAGTTGCAGGCCCTTGCGTGAGTAGGTATCCGGCTCGGACTCGGCGATGCTTTCCAGGCCCAGCAGGCCTTCCTTGCGCGCCGTCAGGCTCCAGTTGACCACGCGCTCGACGCCGGCAGGCAGATCGATACGCGGGGGGAAGAGGATCCAGATGACAATCTGCATGGCTCGCTTGAACGCGCTCATCGGCGATTGCAGCAAGGCCGCGCCAATGGTCCCGCCGAGCACGATCAAGGCGGCCGGACCGTTGGCCAGGGCCCCGAGGTGCCCGCCTTCGAGGAAGTTGCCGCCGATGATGGCGACAAACGCCAGGATCATCCCGATAAGGCTCAACACATCCATCAGAGGCAGGCCTCGACCAGATGCTTGCCGATTTCATCCAGGCTGTAGACCGCGTCGGCCAGCTCGGCCTTGACGATGGCCATGGGCATGCCATAGATCACGCAACTGGCTTCGTCCTGGGCCCAGATGGCACTGCCACCCTGCTTGAGCAGGCGCGCGCCTTCACGACCGTCGGCGCCCATGCCGGTGAGGACCACCGCCAGAACTTTGTCGCCGTAGGACTTGGCTGCGGAACCAAAGGTGATATCCACGCACGGCTTGTAGTTGAGACGCTCGTCGCCCGGCAGAATTTTCACCGCGCCACGCCCGTCGATCATCATCTGCTTGCCACCCGGCGCGAGCAAGGCCAGGCCCGGGCGCAGGATGTCACCGTCCTCGGCTTCCTTGACGCTGATCTGGCAGAGCTTGTCCAGACGTTCGGCAAAGGCCTTGGTAAAGGCCGCCGGCATGTGCTGGATCAACACGATGGGCGCCGGGAAGTTGGCCGGCAACTGGGTCAGGACCCGCTGCAGAGCCACCGGGCCGCCGGTGGACGTACCGATGGCGACCAGCTTGTAGGCTTTGCGCTTCGGCGCGCCGGAGGTCGAGACCGAGGCGTGTGCCGGAGCATGTGCCGGAGCGCGGCTGGCCACCGGCGTGGTCCGCACAGGTGCCGGCGCGGAGCTGGTGTAGCTGCTGGAGGTCGCTGCCGGCGTGGGTGCCGGTTGCGGCGCGGCAGGCACACTGCTGAAGCGACGGTTGCTGCGCGAGATGCTGTGCACCTTCTCGCACAACAGTTGCTTGACCTTCTCCGGGTTGCGCGAGATGTCTTCGAAATTCTTCGGCAGGAAGTCCACGGCCCCGGCGTCCAGCGCATCGAGGGTCACTCGGGCGCCTTCGTGGGTCAGGGACGAGAACATCAGCACCGGTGTCGGGCAGCGCTGCATGATGTGCCGCACGGCCGTGATGCCATCCATCATCGGCATCTCGTAGTCCATGGTGATCACGTCCGGCTTGAGGGCCAGGGCCTGATCGATCGCTTCTTTACCGTTGGTCGCCGTACCGACGACCTGAATGCTCGGATCCGCCGAAAGGATTTCCGAGACGCGGCGGCGGAAAAACCCCGAATCATCCACCACCAGGACCTTGACTACCATAAACACTCCGTTAGGCACGGCGGCGGGCTTGAGCACCGCCGCCGGACCAGAATCAAATACGCCGTGCGGCGTAGCGCTTGAGCATGCTCGGCACGTCGAGAATCAGCGCAATGCGACCGTCACCGGTGATGGTGGCGCCCGACATGCCCGGTGTCCCCTGCAGCATCTTGCCCAGCGGTTTGATAACCACTTCTTCCTGACCCACCAACTGATCGACGACAAAGCCGATCCGCTGGGTGCCCACCGAAAGGATCACCACGTGGCCTTCACGCTGCTCTTCGTGAGCAGCCGAGCTGACCAGCCAGCGCTTGAGGTAGAACAGCGGCAGGGCCTTGTCCCGGACGATCACCACTTCCTGGCCGTCGACCACGTTGGTGCGCGACAGGTCGAGGTGGAAGATCTCGTTGACGTTGACCAGCGGGAACGCAAAGGCCTGGTTGCCGAGCATGACCATCAGGGTCGGCATGATCGCCAGGGTCAAAGGGACCTTGATGACGATCTTCGAGCCCTTGCCCTTGGTCGAGTAGATGTTGATGGTGCCGTTGAGCTGGGCGATCTTGGTTTTCACCACGTCCATGCCCACACCGCGCCCGGAGACGTCGGAGATCTCGGTCTTGGTCGAGAAGCCCGGGGCGAAGATCAGGTTGAAGCAGTCGGTCTCGCTCAGGCGATCGGCTGCATCCTTGTCCATCAGCCCCTTCTTCACCGCGATGCTGCGCAGCACGTCGGCGTCCATGCCCTTGCCGTCATCGGAGATCGACAGCAGGATGTGGTCGCCTTCCTGCTCGGCGGAAAGGATCACCCGACCGCTGCGGGACTTGCCCATGGCTTCGCGGTCGGCGGGTTCTTCAATGCCGTGGTCGACCGAGTTGCGCACCAAGTGGACCAGCGGGTCGGCCAGGGCCTCCACCAGGTTCTTGTCGAGGTCGGTCTCTTCGCCCACCAGTTCCAGGTTGATCTCTTTCTTCAACTGCCGGGCCAGGTCGCGAACCAGGCGCGGGAAGCGGCCGAAGACTTTCTTGATCGGCTGCATGCGGGTTTTCATCACCGCGGTCTGCAGGTCGGCGGTCACCACGTCGAGGTTCGACACGGCCTTGGACATGGCTTCATCGCCACTGTTCAAGCCCAGGCGCACCAGGCGGTTACGCACCAGCACCAGTTCGCCGACCATGTTCATGATCTCGTCCAGGCGCGCGGTATCGACCCGCACAGTGGTTTCCGCTTCGCTGGCGGCCGGCTTTTCGCCAGCCGCAGCGGCAGGCGCCGGGGCACGGGCCGGAGCCGGTGCCGCAGCGGCAGCAGGCGCCGGTGCGGCCTTGGCCGGAGACGGGGTAGCGGCCACCGGGGCTGGCGCCTTGGCAGCTGGCGCAGGCGCGGCGGCGGCAGCCGGTTTGCTCGCGACCGGAGTGGCCACGGCGGTGGCTGCGGCCACTTCGGTGAACTTGCCCTTGCCATGAAGCTCGTCGAGCAGCGATTCGAATTCCTGGTCGGTGATCAGGTCGCCGCTTGCAGCGCCGGTTTTCTCTGCCGCCTGGGCCGAAGCCGCCGTGGTGTCGAGCGCCTCGACCTTGAACGAACCCTTGCCATGCAACTGATCGAGCAAGGCTTCAAATTCGTCATCGGTAATATCGGTACTTTTTTCAGCCCCGCCGCTGGCAGCAGGAGGGGCCGCCGATGGCGTCGGCGCCGCCACGGCATCTGCCGCGAACTGGCCCTTGCCGTGCAACTGGTCGAGCAGGGACTCGAACTCGGCATCGGTGATTTCGTCGCTGCCGGCCTCGCCTTGCGCTGCCGCCACGGCTTTTGGCGCTTCGGCCTCAGCCTCGGCCTTGACGCTGTTCAAGGAGTCGAGCAGCAACTCGAATTCGTTGTCAGTGATGTCGCCGGACTCGCTTTCAGCGACCGGTTCAGGCTCCGCCACCTCGGCCACTGGCGCGGCCACTTCTTCGGCACCCGCCGGTTCCGCCAGGCGCGCCAAGGCCGCCAGCAGCTCCGGGGTCGCCGCAGTGATCGGGCCACGTTCACGCACTTCGCTGAACATGCCGTTCACCGCATCCAGCGCTTCCAGGACCACGTCCATCAGCTCCGAGTCGACGCGCCGCTCACCCTTGCGCAGGATGTCGAACACGTTCTCGGCGATGTGACAGCACTCCACCAGCTCATTGAGCTGGAGGAAGCCGGCGCCCCCTTTTACAGTGTGAAAACCGCGAAAGATTGCATTGAGCAGGTCCGCATCATCAGGCCGGCTTTCCAGCTCGACCAGTTGTTCGGACAGTTGCTCCAGAATCTCGCCGGCCTCAACCAGAAAATCCTGAAGGATCTCTTCATCGGCGCCGAAGCTCATGTGTTTGGGTGCTCCTAGAATCCAAGACTGGAAAGCAAATCGTCGACATCGTCCTGACCGGACATAACGTCTTCACGTTTATCGGCATGAATCTGCGGACCTTCACCCTGGGCCATCTGTTTTTGTGGGTCTTTTTCGGCAAGAAGCGCATCACGGTCATGTTCGATACCGGCAAAGCGGTCGACTTGACTGGCCATCAGCACCAATTTGAGCAAATTGCTTTCCACTTCGGTGACCATCGTGGTCACGCGCTTGATCACCTGACCGGTAAGGTCCTGGTAATCCTGGGCCAGCAGAATATCGTTCAGCTCGCTCGACACCGAGCGGGTTTCCTGCTCGCTGCGGGACAGGAACGTCTCGACCCGGCGCGCCAGCTCACGAAACTCCTGGGCACCGACTTCGCGCCGCATGAAACGGCTCCAGTCGGCGCTCAGGGCCTTGGCTTCCACGTTCAGGCCAGTGACCCTCGGGGTCGCACTCTCCACCAGATCCATGGTGCGATTGGCCGCCGCCTCGGTCAGCCGGACCACATAGGACAGGCGTTCGGTGGCGTCCGTGATCTGCGAGACCTCCTCGGCCTGCGGCATATGCGGGTCGATCTGGAAGTTGACGATCGCGCTGTGCAATTCGCGAGTGAGCTTGCCAACTTCCAGGTACAGGCCACGGTCACGGGTCTGATTCAGCTCATGGATCATTTGCACCGCGTCGCCAAACCGACCTCTTTCAAGGCTTTCGACCAGTTCGCGGGCATGTTTTTTCAGGGTTAGTTCAAAATCACCCAGTGAAGATTCGTTGTGCTCCATAGCGCCCCCGTGGTGGACTTCATCAGCCGATGCGTTCGAAGATTTTCTCGATCTTCTCTTTCAACGCCTGGGCTGTGAATGGTTTGACCACATAGCCGTTTACACCGGCCTGGGCAGCTTCGATGATCTGCTCGCGCTTGGCTTCAGCCGTGACCATCAGCACCGGCAGGTGCTTGAGCTTTTCATCGGCGCGCACGTGACGCAGCAAATCGATACCCGTCATGCCGGGCATGTTCCAGTCGGTGACCAGAAAGTCGATGCTACCGCTGTTGAGGACGGGAATCGCGGTAGTACCGTCATCCGCCTCAACCGTGTTGGTGAACCCGAGGTCACGCAACAGGTTCTTGATGATCCGCCGCATCGTTGAAAAATCATCAACGATGAGGATTTTCATGTTCTTGTCCAATTCGACCTCCAAGCAGTCTTAAACGCGTTCAGCACCTGGACGCGCTGTTCAATCAATTCGGCACAGCACTCAACGACTGCATGGAAACCCCATCCGGCCGAGTCACCCACCAGGCGTAACGCCAAGTCGGTCTCGTACGCAGTGTTCCCACACTGCCTTCAGCGCGCTCGCCACTCCCCCAAACGCCCCCGCAAACGGGCCGCGCACTGGCTGTGTAACTGGCTGACTCGCGACTCGCTGACCCCCAGCACCTCACCAATTTCCTTGAGGTTCAGCTCCTCGTCGTAGTACAGCGCCAACACCAGTCGCTCACGCTCCGGCAAATTGGCAATCGCATCCGCCAGCGCCGCCTGGAAGCGTTCATCTTCCAGGTCGCGCGACGGTTCGAGATGAGCACTCGCGCCGTCCTCGTGCAGCCCTTCATGCTCGCCGTCCTGCAACAGGTCGTCGAAACTGAACAGGCGGCTGCCCAAGGTATCGTTCAAAATCCCGTAATAATCATCGAGACTTAACTGGAGTTCGGCTGCAACCTCGTGATCTTTAGCGTCGCGACCGGTTTTTGCTTCAATTGCACGAATTGCGTCACTGACCATGCGTGTATTGCGGTGCACCGAGCGCGGCGCCCAGTCGCCCTTGCGCACTTCATCGAGCATCGCACCACGGATACGAATGCCGGCGTAGGTCTCGAAACTGGCACCTTTGCTTGCGTCGTATTTGGTCGAGACTTCCAGCAGACCGATCATCCCGGCCTGGATCAGATCCTCGACCTGAACGCTGGCCGGCAGCCGCGCCAGCAAGTGATAGGCGATACGTTTGACCAGGGGCGCGTAACGTTCGATCAATTCATACTGGCTGTCACGCGACGACTTGGAATACATGCGATAGCCACTGGCAGTCATAGCACCGGTCCCGCACTCGTTTGATGCACCAGACGCTCGACAAAAAATTCCAGATGCCCCCGCGGATTGGCGGGCAACGGCCAGGTGTCGACCTTCTGAGCGATAGCCTTGAACGCCAAGGCACATTTCGAACGAGGAAATGCCTCATAGACCGCACGCTGCTTTTGCACGGCCTTGCGCACACACTCGTCATAAGGAACGGCGCCGACGTATTGTAGGGCCACGTCCAGGAAGCGATCCGTGACCTTGGTCAACTTGGCGAACAGATTGCGGCCTTCCTGCGGGCTCTGGGCCATGTTGGCCAGTACGCGGAAGCGGTTCATGCCGTAGTCGCGATTGAGCAACTTGATCAAGGCGTAGGCGTCAGTGATCGACGTCGGCTCGTCACAGACCACCAGCAGCACTTCCTGGGCCGCGCGGACAAAACTGACCACCGACTCACCAATACCCGCGGCGGTGTCGATCACCAGCACGTCGAGGTTGTCACCGATATCGCTGAACGCCTGGATCAGGCCGGCATGCTGTGCCGGGCTCAGATGTACCATGCTCTGGGTACCCGAGGCCGCCGGCACGATGCGAATCCCGCCCGGGCCTTGCAACAGCACATCGCGCAGTTCACAACGGCCCTCGACCACGTCGGCCAGGGTGCGTTTGGGGGTCAGGCCCAAAAGGACGTCGACATTCGCCAGTCCCAGATCGGCATCCAGCAGCATGACACGACGGCCAAGCTCAGCCAGCGCCAGGGATAAGTTCACTGACACGTTGGTCTTCCCGACGCCACCTTTGCCGCCGGTCACCGCGATCACCTGTACGGGATGCATGCTGCCCATGTTCTCTTCTTACCTTGTCTTGCTTAGACGGAAGGCCACATAAGTGGCTGCGCGTTCACTTGTCGGAACAATGCGTGGCAGACCATCGATGTAGGTAATTTGCAACGTCTCAATACTCATCTCAGCCCACCCGCTTTGACGGGCTGTGATAGATATCAGCGAACATATCGGCCATGGCCTCCTCGCTGGGTTCTTCCTGCATTTGCACGCTGACTGCCCGGGACACCAGCTGATGCCGTCGCGGCAGGTGCAGGTCATCCGGAATGCGTGGTCCATCGGTCAGATAGGCCACGGGCAATTCGTGACTGATGGCCAGGCTCAGCACTTCGCCGAGGCTCGCCGTTTCATCAAGTTTAGTCAGGATGCACCCGGCCAGCCCGCAGCGCTTGTAGCTGTGGTAGGCGGCGGTCAGCACCTGTTTCTGGCTGGTGGTCGCCAGTACCAGATAGTTCTTCGCCTTGATCCCGCGTCCGGCCAGGCTTTCCAGTTGCATGCGCAACGCCGGGTCGCTGGCCTGCAGGCCGGCGGTATCGATCAGCACCACGCGCTTGCGCAGCAGCGGATCGAGGGCCTGGGCCAGGGACTGGCCCGGGTCGACATGGGTCACCGACACATTGAGGATCCGTCCCAGGGTCTTGAGCTGCTCCTGGGCACCGATACGGAAGCTGTCCATGCTCACCAGCGCGATGTTCTGTGCGCCGTACTTGAGCACGTAGCGCGCCGCCAGCTTGGCCAGCGTGGTGGTCTTGCCCATGCCGGCGGGACCGACCATGGCAATCACACCGCCCTCTTCCAGCGGCTCGATTTCCGGCGTGACGATCATCCGCGCCAGATGCGCCAGCAACATGCGCCAGGCTTGGCGTGGCTCGTCGATCTCGGTAATCAGTTCCAGCAGGTCCCGCGACAGCGGCCCGGACAGGCCGATGCGCTGCAGGCGACGCCAGAGGTTGGCCTGTTGCGGCTGACGGCCTTGCAACTGGTTCCAGGCCAGGGAGCCAAGCTGGACTTCCAGCAGCTCGCGCAGGCCGTTGAGTTCAGAACGCATCGAGTCGAAGACCCGCTGGTCCACCGCCGGGGCGTGCACCACCGGAGCTGGGGCCGGGCGTCGCGGTTCGTCGAAGGTTGGCTCGATCAACGGCTCGGCAGCGGTCAACGGCAAGCCGGCGAACAGTTGGCGATTGGTCGCGGTGTCGGTGTCGCCTTCGCTGCGCAGGCTCAGTTCGGCCTGGGCGGTGACGATGCGCGACTGAGTCTTGCGCAGCTCGTCTTCGAGTTCCATGTTCGGCACCCGCGGCGACAGCGCCGAGAGCTTGTAGTCCAGGGCAGCCGTCAGCTCGACACCGCCCGCAATCCGGCGGTTGCCGATAATGGCCGCGTCAGAGCCCAGCTCATCACGAACGAGCTTCATGGCCTGACGCATATCGGCGGCGAAAAAACGCTTAACTTGCATAACCCACTACCTCAGCCGTTGGGCCCTACTGTCGCAACGATGGTCACTTGCTTGTTGTCCGGAATTTCCTGGTAGGCCAAGACATGCAGACTTGGCACCGCCAGTCGTCCAAACCGCGAAAGCATCGCGCGAACCGGTCCAGCTACCAGCAGGATCACCGGCTGCCCTTGCATTTCCTGGCGCTGGGCGGCGTCGATCAGCGAACGCTGGAGTTTTTCGGCCATGCTCGGCTCCAGAAGAACGCCTTCTTCCGAGCCTTGTCCGGCCTTCTGCAGACTATTGAGCAATATCTGTTCCAACCTTGGTTCCAAGGTGATCACAGGCAGCTCCGGATCAAGCCCTACAATGCTTTGGACGATTGCGCGGGACAATCCGACGCGCACCGCGGCAACCATAGCGGCAGTATCTTGACTCTTGATGGCATTGTTTGCGATCGCTTCGGCAATGCTGCGTATGTCGCGGACCGGCACGTGTTCGGCCAGCAACGCCTGCAACACCTTGAGCAGATGCGACAACGAAATGATCCCCGGCACCAGCTCTTCAGCCAGCTTCGGCGAGCCCTTGGCCAGCAATTGCATGAGTTGCTGGACTTCCTCGTGACCGATCAGCTCGCTGGAGTGCTTGTAGAGAATCTGGTTCAGGTGCGTTGCCACCACGGTACTGGCGTCAACCACGGTATAGCCCAGGGACTGCGCCTGGGAACGCTGACTGACCTCGATCCAGACCGCCTCAAGGCCGAAGGCCGGGTCCTTGGCGGTAATCCCGTTGAGCGAGCCGTAGACCTGGCCCGGGTTGATCGCCAACTCGCGATCCGGGTAAATCTCGGCTTCGGCCAGGGTTACGCCCATCAGGGTCAGGCGGTAGGCACTCGGTGCCAGGTCGAGGTTGTCACGAATATGCACAGTGGGCATCAGGAAGCCCAGGTCCTGGGAGAGCTTCTTGCGCACCCCCTTGATCCGCGCCAGCAGCTGTCCACCCTGGTTGCGGTCCACCAGCGGAATCAGGCGATAGCCGACTTCCAGGCCGATCATGTCGATGGGACTCACGTCATCCCAGCCCAGTTCCTTGGTTTCCATGGTCCGCGCTGGCGACGGCAGCAGCTCCTGCTGGCGCTGGACTTCAGCCAGGGCCTGGACCTTGGCGACGTTCTGTTTTTTCCAGGCCAGATAAGTGATGCCACCGGCAACGGCGGCCAGGCTGAGGAAGGAGAAGTGCGGCATGCCCGGCACCAACCCCATCACCGCCATCAGGCCGGCGGCAACACCAAGGGCCTTGGGCGAAGCGAACATCTGCCGGCTGATCTGCTTGCCCATGTCTTCCGAGCCGGAAGCCCGGGTCACCATGATCGCCGCCGCTGTGGATAACAACAGTGATGGCAATTGCGCCACCAAACCGTCACCGATGGTCAGCAAGGCGTAGACCTTGCCGGCGTCGGCAAAACTCATATGGTGCTGGAAGATCCCGACCGCCATGCCGCCGATCAGGTTGATGAACAGAATCAGCAGGCCGGCGACGGCGTCACCGCGGACAAATTTGCTGGCACCGTCCATGGAGCCGTAGAACTCGGCTTCCTGGGCGACTTCCAGACGGCGCAGCTTGGCCTGTGGCTGATCGATCAGGCCGGCGTTGAGATCGGCGTCGATCGCCATCTGCTTGCCGGGCATCGCATCGAGGGTGAAACGCGCGCTCACCTCGGAAATCCGTCCGGCACCCTTGGTGACCACGACGAAGTTGATGATCATCAAGATCGCGAAGACCACGATACCGACCACGTAGTTGCCGCCGATCACCACCTCACCGAAGGCCTGGATCACTTTACCGGCGGCGGCGTGACCTTCCTGGCCGTGAAGCATGACCACCCGGGTCGAGGCCACGTTCAAGGCCAGACGCAACAGCGTGGCGATCAGCAGGATGGTCGGGAATACCGCGAAATCCAGCGGCCGCAGGGCGTAGACGCAGACCAGCAGGACCACCAGCGACAACGCAATGTTGAAGGTGAAGAACACGTCCAGCAGGAACGCCGGCACCGGCAACATCATCATTGCCAGCATGATCAACAGCAGTACCGGCACACCGAGGTTGCCCCGACCGAGACTGCTCAGGTTGCTGCGCGCCGAGTTGAGAAGTTGAGAGCGATCCACCGGTATTCCCCGTCACCTTGAAGCAAACTTTTGACGCCACGGGCGCCATAGGCCTGCCTCTGCAAGAAGCCTTCCAACTTTTGCAGGTCAAGGTAACGAGCCGCCTCCTACGAAGGGTTTCACTGGGCGATGCCGATCTCGCTCGCGGTCAGCTTGCCAAAGTGCAGGTCACTCCCCTTCATGTACAAGATCCCACGATTCAACCAGGCATCCCCGACCTTGACCTTGTCCTCATGGAAATACCCCAGAACGACCACCGCCGTCGGGGCACGCGAAAGCAGGTCATGCCCCAGCATCAAATTGAGTGCCCACTGAAATTCGATGATGGGCAAATCAGCAATGACGATCTTGCGCTTGCGGTCGTGCCAGCGAAAATCCTGCCCGACCGTGATAAAGACATCATCGTCGAAGAACTCGAAAACCGGCTTGCCATAACGCCTCGAAAAGTCGTTCGCGGACCAATCACTCAAGTAGTTATCCGGATTGCTGAATACCCTGCAGAGCTGCTCGAATGAATGGATACGCCCCGCAGCGCCGGAAAGATAACTATACGAATGGTGATAGGCCAGCCCGGCCAACTCGGGACGGATGGCATTGATAGGCGCATCGAGATAACCCGGAATATGGGCGTCGGCCACTTCTTTGAAACGTTCGAAATCCAGTAACAACCTGAAGGTCATCGAATAGCCGATCGCACCGATCTCGGGCTTGTCTTCCAGCCGCCCCGATACAAATACCAAACCCATTCCTTGCAGGTGCTCGTATTGATTGTCGCTCATGATCGCTCGCTCTCTTGAGGGGTCATCCTTGAGAACAATGAACTCTCCATGCCCCCATAAGACGCCAGGCAAACGAACAGGATCTACTGTCAGAATTGACAGTTTTGCGCAAAAAACATTGCCACTGGTCGCCTTCCCCTGGAAAACGATCAATGTGGAATGCGTAAACCGGACGCTTTCAGCCGCCTCAGGAATCGCGGCGCAGGTCCGGCGGAATTGGCAGATCGCCCTTGAGCGGCTCCGGGCGCTTGCCCTTGCCGGCGCGGTACTGGCGGATCTGGAAGACGTACGCCAGTACCTGCGCCACCGCCAGGTAAAGGCCCGCCGGAATCTCCTGATCCAGCTCCGTGGAGTAGTAGATCGAACGCGCCAGGGCCGGCGATTCGAGCAGCAGGATGTCGTGTTCGACGGCGATCTCGCGAATTTTCAAGGCCACGAAGTCACTGCCCTTGGCCAGCAACAGCGGCGCTCCGCCTTTGTCCGCGTCGTATTTGAGCGCCACGGCATAGTGGGTCGGGTTGGTGATCACCACATCCGCCTCGGGAATCGCCGCCATCATCCTCCGCTGGGACATCTCGCGCTGCAACTGACGTATCCGCTGCTTGACCTCTGGCCGCCCCTCCTGGTCCTTGTGCTCGTCACGGACTTCCTGCTTGGTCATCAGCAAGCGCTGGCGGGCGGTATAGAGCTGCACCGGGACATCCACCGCGGCAATAATCAACAACCCCAAGGACATCCACAAGGTACTCCAGCCAACCACCTGCAGGCTGTGGATGATTGCCATTTCCAGCGGTTCATGGGCGATCCGCACCAGGTCGTCGATATCCGAAGACAGCACCGAGAGCCCCACGAACAGGATGATGGTGAACTTGCCGATCGCCTTGAGCAGCTCTATCACCGACTTGGCCGAGAACATCCGCTTGATCCCCGGGAAGGGGTTCATCCGACTGAACTTCGGCGCCAGGGAGCTGGCCGAAAACAGCCACCCCCCGAGGGCGATCGGCCCGATCAGGGCGGCGGCCAGGGCGGTCAGCAGGATCGGCTGCACGGCCCAGATTGCCATTTCCCCCGAGCGCAGGAGAAAAATCGTCATGTAGCGCTGGTCGAGCACGACTTCCCGGGTCAGGGTGAAGTTCATGCGCATCAACTCGGCCAGATCCTGGGCCAGGGCGCCGCCGAAAATCAGCAAGGCGCTGGCACCGGCCATCATCACGGCAAAAGTGTTGAGTTCCTTGGATCGGGCAACCTCACCCTTATCCCGGGCATCCTTTTTCTTTTTGTCCGTGGGGTCTTCTGTCTTGTCCTGGCCACTCTCGCTCTCTGCCATGGCTCAATGCGCCCGTGCCAGATCGCGTAAAAACTGCAGGGACTGAACGGCCAGCGGTTGATACTGATTGAGAATGTCGTCCAGGCTGATCCAGAGAATGAACATCCCCAGCACCAGGATCAGCGGAAAACCGATGGAGAAGATGTTCAACTGCGGCGCCGCACGGGTCATGATGCCGAATGCGATGTTCACCACCAGCAACGCGGTGATCGCCGGCAACACCAGCACCAGCGCCGCCCCGAGCACCCAGCCGAGCTTGCCGGCGATTTCCCAGAAGTCGGTGGTCGACAGCCCGCTGCCCACCGGAAAGGTGGTGAAACTCTCGGTCAGCACTTCGATAACCACCAGATGACCGTTCATTGCCAGGAACATCAGCGTCACCAGCATGGTGAAGAACTGTCCGATCACCGCCGCCGAAACCCCGTTGACCGGGTCGACCATGGACGCAAAGCCCATGCCCATCTGAATCGCGATGATCTGCCCGGCCACCACGAAGGCCTGGAAAAACAATTGCAGGGAAAAACCGAGCAAGGCACCGAAGATGATCTGCTCGGCGATCAGCAGCAACCCGCTCAGGTCCAGCGGATGCACCTCAGGCATCGGCGGCAGTCCGGGGGTGATGACCACGGTGATTGCCAGGATGAAATACATCCGGATCCGGCGTGGCAACAGGGTGGTACCGAAAATCGGCATGGTCATGATCACCGCGCCGACCCGGAACGCCGGCAGCATGAAGCTCGCGACCCAGCTGCTGATCTGCGTATCGGTCAGCGCGAGCAGCGACATATCAGCCGATGACCTGCGGAATGCTGCCGTACAGCGACAGGATGTACTCCATGAACTTCTGCACCAGCCAAGGCCCGGCGACGATCAGGGTGACCAGCATCACCAGCATGCGCGGCAGGAAGCTCAGGGTCTGTTCGTTGATCTGGGTGGCCGCCTGGAAGATCGCCACGATCAAGCCCACCACCAGGCTCGGGATCACCAGCACGGCAACCATCAGGGTGGTCAGCCAGAGAGCATCGCGGAATATGTCGACTGCGACTTCAGGAGTCATTGCACGTCACTCACTCTAGACACCGCCAAAACTGCCGGCCAGGGTACCGATGATCAGCGCCCAGCCATCCACCAGCACAAACAACATGATCTTGAACGGCAGGGAAATAATCAGTGGCGACAACATCATCATACCCATGGCCATCAGCACACTGGCCACCACCAGGTCGATGATCAGGAAGGGAATGAAGATCATGAAGCCGATCTGGAACGCGGTCTTCAGCTCCGACGTCACGAAGGCCGGCACGATAATGGTCAGCGGCGCCTGGTCGGGCGTAGCGATGTCGGTACGCTTGGACAGGCGCATGAACAGCTCCAGGTCGCTGCTGCGGGTCTGTGCCAGCATGAAGTCCTTCAGCGGCCCCTCGGCCTTGAGCACCGCGTCCTGGGCCGACATCTTGTCAGCCAGGTAGGGCTGCAGGGCGTCATGATTCACCTTGTCGTAGACCGGCGCCATGATGAACATGGTCAGGAACAGCGCCATGCCCGTGAGGATCTGGTTCGACGGCGTCGACTGCAGGCCCAGGGCCTGACGCAGGATCGAGAAGACAATGATGATCCGGGTGAAACTGGTCATCAGCATGAGGAACGCTGGAATAAAACTCAGCGCCGTCATGATCAGCAGGATTTGCAGGTTGACCGAATATTCCTGCTGGCCGTTGGCCCCGGTGCCCAGGGTGATCGCCGGGATCGACAACGGATCGGCGGCCAGCGCCAACGGCGCCGCCAACAGCAAGACCAGCGTCAAGACTAAACGCAAAGCGCCCATCACTTCTTATCCTTACCCAGCAATTCCATCAGGCGTTGAGCGAACTCAGGCGTGGCCTGCTCGCCGCTCGGCATCTGGACCGGTTCCTTGAGCACATGCAACGGAGTGATGGTGCCTGGCGTCAGCCCGAGCAGGATCTGCTCGTTGCCGACCTGCACCAGCACCAGGCGATCACGTGGCCCGAGGGCCCGCGAGCCGATCAGCTCGATGACCTGCCGCCCCTTGGCCCCCGGCCCGACCTGTTGCACACGACGCAACAGCCAGGCGAGGACAAAGATGATCCCCAGCACCAGCAGCAAGCCGAGCAAAAGTTGCGTCAACTGCCCGGCCATGCTGCCAGGCGCGCTCGGCGTGGCCGCCGCTGCCGTGGCCAGCGGCTCCGCCGCCCAGGCACTGAGGGGCGACAGCAGCAAGATGCCGAGAAGCCGGCTCATTCAGCGCAACTTCTTGATGCGTTCGCTCGGGCTGATCACGTCGGTCAGACGGATACCGAACTTTTCGTTGACCACCACCACTTCACCGTGGGCGATCAGCGTGCCATTGACCAGTACGTCCAATGGCTCGCCGGCCAGGCGATCAAGCTCGATCACCGAGCCCTGGTTCAATTGCAGCAGGTTGCGGATGTTGATATCGGTGCTGCCGACTTCCATGGAGATCGACACCGGAATGTCGAGGATCACCTCCAGGTTCGGACCGTCCAGGGTGACCGGATCGTTGTTCCTCGGCACGCTGCCGAACTCTTCCATGGGCAGACGGCTTCCACCCGACGAGTTGCCGGAATCAGCCGCCAGCAAGGCATCGATATCGGACTGGCCGGCATCACCGGTTTCCTCCAGTGCGGCAGCCCATTCGTCAGCCAGGGCCTGGTCGTCCGGAGAAGTCATATCGTTATCATTAGCCATCAGTTGTCCTCGGCAAGCAGAAATTCAGTTAACACAGCGCATTCCTGATCGACACCCTAGCGGCGCCCGATCGCCTCAATCACTTGCAGTGCCAGGTTGCCCTTGTGGGAACCGAGCTTGACCTTGAACGACGGCACGCCATTGGCGCGCATGACCATCTCTTCCGGAAGCTCAACCGGAATCACGTCGCCCGGCTGCATGTGCAGGATGTCCCGCAGGCGCAGCTGGCGACGGGCAACCGTGGCACTGAGCGGCACGGCGACATCGAGCACGTCTTCGCGCAGGGCCTTGACCCAGCGCTCGTCCTGGTCGTCCAGGTCCGACTGGAAACCGGCGTCGAGCATTTCCCGCACCGGCTCGATCATCGAGTACGGCATGGTCACGTGCAGGTCGCCGCCACCACCGTCGAGTTCGATATGGAAGGTCGATACCACCACCGCTTCGCTGGGACCGACGATGTTGGCCATGGCCGGGTTCACTTCCGAGTTGATGTACTCGAAATTGACTTCCATGATCGCCTGCCAGGCTTCCTTGAGGTCGATGAACGCCTGCTCCAGCACCATGCGCACCACCCGCAGTTCAGTGGGGGTGAATTCACGGCCTTCGATCTTGGCGTGGCGGCCATCGCCGCCGAAGAAGTTGTCCACCAGCTTGAACACCAGCTTGGCGTCGAGGATGAACAGGGCGGTGCCGCGCAACGGCTTGATCTTCACCAGGTTGAGACTGGTGGGAACATAGAGCGAGTGCACGTATTCGCCGAACTTCATCACCTGCACACCACCCACCGCCACGTCGGCGGAACGGCGCAACATGTTGAACATGCTGATGCGGGTGTAGCGGGCGAAACGTTCGTTGATCATCTCCAGGGTCGGCATGCGTCCACGGACGATGCGATCCTGGCTGGTCAGGTCGTAACTTTTGACACTGCCGGGCTCGGCAGCGGTTTCGGTCTGTACCAGACCGTCATCGACGCCATGCAAGAGGGCGTCGATCTCATCCTGGGACAGCAGATCCTGCACGGCCATGTCGTGATCCTACTGCAATACGTAGTTAGTGAAGAGCAGCTGTTCGACCACCACTTTGCCGACTTCCTTCTGCGCCACTTCCTGCACGCTGGCAGTGGCTTTCTGGCGCAGCAGTTCCTGACCGACCGGAGTCGCCAGGGTTTCGTAGGTCTGACCGGAGAACAGCATCACCAGGTTGTTGCGGATTACCGGCATGTGCACCTTGAGAGCATCCAGGTCGGCCTGGTTACGCGCCAGCAAAGTGATGCTCACCTGCATGTAGCGCTGGCGGCCAGTGGCGTCCTTGAAGTTGGTGACAAAGGCTGGCGCCATGGGCTCGAAGATCGCCGGCTGCTTACCGCTGGTGGCGGCTTCGGCCGGTGCCGGTGCCGGCTTGCTCTGGGCACTGTGCATGAAGTACCAGGTCGCCCCCACCGACAAGCCGACGGCCAGCAGCACGCCCAGCACAATGACGATGATGAGCTTGAGTTTGCTTTTACTGCCGGGTTCTTTTACCGCTGCTTCGCTCTTCGCCATGCCAATAATCCGTCACTATTCGATTTTTCATAGTCGTACGGCAAGGCTGGAGCAAGTGTTATGCCAGATTGGAAGCAAGGGAGGCATGAATCCTGCGGGAGCTGACTTGCCGGCGATGGCGTCCGGATGGACGCCGCCAGGCTCGAGGGCCTCATCGCCGGCAAGCCGGCTCCCACAGTGACGGCGTCGCCCCTACAGCGCGGGCGGCGTCAGGCGTAATAGTCGACCGCGCTGGACCCCACCACCACGCTGGCGCTGACGGCAGCCGCCTCACTGACCGCGGCAATCGACAGGTCATCCTGGCTGTCGTCGCCCAGGCTAGCGCCGGTGCCACTGCCTTTTTGCGCCTGCTGCTGTTGCTGCTGCGCGCCCTGGCCCTGGCCGGCCCAGCCACGGGCCTGGTCGGAAACACTGACATCGGCTTGCCCCAGGCCTTGCTGCTGCAACATGTCACGCAGGCGTGGCATGTTGCCTTCCAGGGCGTCGCGCACCCCGGCGTGGGCGCTGATGAAGCTGATCTGCGTCGGCTGGTCGGCGGACATGTTCACCTTGATATCCAGGCGCCCCAGCTCGGCGGGCTGCAACTGGATCTCCGCCGACTTGAGGTTGGCACTGGAGAGGTACATGACCCGATTAACCACTTCCTCGCTCCAACCGCTCTGGTGCATCGCCAACGGCTGGTTGACCGGCAACGCATTCGCGCTCTTGGGCGTGGCTGCCTGGGTCAGGGCCGCCAGGCGATTGGCGAAGTCGTCGACCCGGGTGTCGCTGGACGCACTCTTGATATCCTTGAGGCCATCATCGATCAGGCTCTTGAAGGATTTGTCGCCGCCCTGGTCGCTGCTGCCCGGATCGGTTTTCTGATCCAGCATGGTGACGACGTTATTGGCCTGGTTCTGCGCCAGCGTCGAATCAGTGGCATCAGTGTTGGTGTTATCGGTGGACTTCGCCGAGGTCTGGCTGCCACTCGAGACGTGCCCCCCCTGCTCCATGGCCAGGCGTACTGCCGGCAGGTTGTCCAGCGGATCGGCGGACGGGTCGAAATCACCGCCAGCGCCAGGCGCTGTCGCCGGCGTGGTCGCGGCCTTGACCGCCGTCGCCAGCGGAGCCTGGATCAGAGTCGGATCGACCGGTGCCGCTGCAGCGGGAACCGGAGTCGCAGCCGCAGCGGCCTGGAGCAGGGCCGGGTCAACGGTCGGGTCCGGCGTCGCCACGGCGACGGGCGTATCGGTCGTCGTGCCGGTGTCGTCGCTGGAAGCCGTCTTGTCGTCGGACTTCGAGGTATCGGTCGATGCCGTCGTGCCGTCAGCCGCCGTCTTGTCAGGGGCACCCTTGTCATCGGCAGAGGCCGTCTTGCCATCCACCTTGGTGGTCTTGTCGGCAGGCAAGGATTTGCCGCTACCGGCAACCGACGACTGTGGGGCGGCATCCTGATTATTGGCGTTGCTGGCCGGCGCATCCGGTTTCGACGCTACCACCGGAGCCTTGTCCGCCATCGGTTTGACCGGATTGAAGGCAACCTGGGCCGGATTGCTCTGGGTATTCTGGTAGACCTGCGCGAAGCTGAAAGCATTGTCCTTGGGCGGCGCGACAACGGTTGGCGCCGGAATGACAGGATCCGCTTGCGGCTTGACGGCAGCGCTGGCCTGGAGAAGCGAATTAGGGACGAATGACATTGATACGGTCTCCGCTGCACGGGGTCATAAGTACAGTGCAGGAAGTAATAGCAAGGTTCGGGCCAAATTCGCCCTGCCGACTCAGGCGCGCCCCATCCGGGTGCTAAGGCCTGACCGGAAAGCGCTCGCGCTCGGTTTCGTAAAAACGCCGCACCACTTCATATTCATGATCAATCTGGTTGATCAGCTCTTCGACACCCACCCGCGGCGATTGCGCGGCAAGCTGTTCCAACTGCCGGCAAAGCTCGGCCAGGCGTAGCGCGCCCATGTTACTGCTGCTGCCCTTGAAGCTGTGGGCCACGGCTCCGAGGTCCACGGCATTGCTCACCTGATGCAACTGCACCAGGCGCTTTCTCGAATCCTCCAGAAAAGTATCCAGCAACAGCGGATACTCATCTTCCATGATGTCCTGCAATGCACTGAGTGCATCGCGGTCCAGATGTTCCATATCGTTGTTCACTTCATCGCTCCCTGCTCCACACCCGCGAATTATGCCTGAGCCTCCCACGAAAACTCCACGTGGGCACTGCGCCCATTGTCCGACCAGCAAGCATTGCGGCCGAGCTGGCGTACCAGCCCGACGCCGCGCCCCGACAGCCGGTCGGTCGTCGCCGGACGGTCCATCACCTGGCTCACGTCAAAACCATTGCCGCTGTCATCGACCTGTATGCTCAACCGACCGCCCTCGCCCTGGGGGATCACCTGCAGGCGCACGCGGACGAATCCCTCTTCCAGTTCGAGCAGACGTCGATTACGTTGCTCATAGTATTGCGCAAATCCCCGCACATCGCGCTTGAGGCTCGAATCAAGGCCCAGGACACCGTGTTCCAGGGCATTGGAGTAGAGTTCGGCGAGAACGCTGTAGAGCGCCCCGCTCTGCGTGCGCAAGCCATGCACCTCCATCAGCAACTGCAACATGTACGGCAACGGATTGAAACGCTTCAGGGTCGCCGCACGAAATTCGAAACTCACCGACCAATCCAGCGGGCAGGACTCACCACTGTCGGAATAGATCATGGTGTTCGGCAGCTGCCGGGTGGGTGCCGGCAGAGTGACCTGGACCATGCTCACATCATCGCGGGCCTCGCCACGAAAGCGATGCAAGGCGTCCTGGATATCCTCGAACAGGCGATCCGGTTCCAGATTGGCCGCGAAGACCTCCTGCAGACGCTCCACGCCAAACAACTGCTCGTCGCTGTCGCAGGTATCGATCACTCCGTCAGAAAGCAGGAACACCCGATCGCCGTGGGCCATGGGGTAGACATTGGTGCGGTGGTCGAACAACTCGGCCCCCAACACCCCCAGCGGCAAATGCTGGGCCACCAGTTGCAGGCGCTCCCCCGTGGCGACCTGGTGCAGGTAGCCATCGGGCATGCCGCCATTCCACACCTCCACCACCTGACGCTGCGAGCTCAGGCAGAGGAAGGTCGCGCAACAGAACATGTCCACCGGCAGGATACGCTTGAGCTTGGCATTCATCTCCCGCAGGGTTTCCCCCAGGCCATAGCCCTTGGCGGTCATGCCGTAGAACACTTCTGCCAGCGGCATCGCCCCAACCGCCGCCGGCAGGCCATGGCCGGTGAAGTCGCCGAGCAGCACGTGCATGTCGCCGGCCGGGGTATAGGCCGCCAGCAAGAGGTCGCCGTTGAACAGCGCATAAGGCGATTGCATATAGCGGATATTCGGCGCGTTCAGACAGCCGGCGTGGGCCACCTTGTCGAACACCGCCTTGGCCACCCGCTGCTCGTTGAGCAGGTAGTCATGGTGCCGGGCAATCAGGTCGCGCTGTTGCAGGACGGTGTCCTGCAAGCGCCGGAGGCGATCCATGGCCTTGATCTTGGCCCCGAGGATCACCTGGTTGTAGGGTTTTTCCAGAAAGTCGTCGCCGCCGGCTTCCAGGCAGCGCACCAGCCCATCGACTTCGGTCATCGAGGTCAGGAAGATAATCGGCACCAGGGACTCACCCGCCAGTACCTTGATCCGACGCGCCGCCTCGAAACCGTCCATCACCGGCATCATCGCATCCATCAGCACCAGTTGGGGTCGCTGCGCTGCGAACAAGGCGACGGCCTCGGCACCATTGCTGGCGGTCAGCACGCCGTGGCCCTGGCGCCTGACGATGCTCGAGAGCAACAATCGATCGGCCGCGCCATCCTCGGCGATCAGTACCGTCAGCGATTCCGCTCCCGACTGCATCAGGATCAGCCGATGTCGAAGAGTTTGTCGAAATTGGAAATGGCGAGGATCTTGCGCACGTCAGAATTGCTGTTGATCACCCGTACATCGGAATGATCACCACCGGCGTGATCGCGCAGCAAGAGCAACATGCCCAGTGCGGAACTGTCCAGATAGGTCGCCTCTTTCAAGTCGACCACGATGGATGACGGTTTCTTGGCAAGTCCCTCGTAAGACTCACGAAATTCTTGATGCCGGCCAAAGTCGAAACGCCCCTTGATCGAGATCGTCAACTTTGCGCCATCGGGCGATACTTCTGCGACTACAGCCATGATCCAGCTTCCTTGTCAGTGGCGACGTGTACAAGGTTTAGCACCCCGCCGAGGGTAGGGCAACTGTGAGCGTCAAAATTCCTGCAGATCAATACGGACTCTGCCGTGGCAAACGCTGAGATAGCTCATCCAGCAATTTCTGTTCCCGCTTGTCTTCCAACTGGCGCGCTTCGTCGACATAACGCCGCACCAGCTTGCGCAGGCCCTCGACCCGGGCATAGGCCTGTTGCCAGGCTTCACGCGCCTTGTCGAGATTGTTCTGGTGCCAGGCCAGGCTCTGGCGCTGCTGGCCGATCGCGGTATCCAGCTGGGCGAGAAACTGCTGGTAGCCCAGCAACCATTGGCCGGAGACCCCCTGGCTGCCACGCTGAATCCACTGTTCCTGATATTCGAGGTGAAAACGCTCGAGATCCTCCAACTTGTTTTCCGCGACCCGCACCTGCCCCTGAAAATAGCCGAGACGCTGGACAGCCGTGCGCTCGGTGCTTTCCGCCATATCGACCACCGGGGCCAGGCGCGCAGCACGGCTCAGGGCCATGATCGATCAACCGCCAGCCGCGGGAGCGAACACCGACGCCAGATGTGCGTCGCTTTCGCCCAGGCTGATATTGGCGTTCAGACCCTGGCGCAGGTACTTGACCATCGCCGGTTGCAGGGCAATAGCCGTGTCGGTCTCACGGTCGCCGCCGGCGACATAGGCACCGACACTGATCAGGTCGCGACTCTGCTGGTAACGCGACCAGAGCTGCTTGAAATGCTGGGCGCGGCTCATGTGTTCGGGGCTGACCACCGCTGGCATGACCCGGCTGATGGAGGCTTCGATATCGATTGCCGGGTAATGGCCTTCCTCGGCCAGGCGCCGGGACAGGACGATATGCCCATCGAGCACACCCCGCGCCGAGTCGGCAATCGGGTCCTGCTGGTCATCACCTTCGGACAACACGGTGTAGAACGCGGTGATCGAGCCGCCGCCCGCCTCGGCGTTACCGGCCCGCTCCACCAGCTTGGGCAGCTTGGCGAACACCGAAGGTGGATAACCCTTGGTCGCTGGCGGCTCGCCGATGGCCAGGGCGATTTCCCGCTGGGCCTGGGCGAAACGGGTCAGGGAATCCATGAGCAACAGGACATTCTTGCCCTTGTCGCGGAAGTACTCGGCAATCCGCGTGCAGTACATGGCGGCGCGCAAACGCATCAGCGGCGCATCGTCCGCCGGCGAAGCCACCACCACCGAACGCTTGAGGCCTTCCTCGCCGAGGATGTGCTCGATAAATTCCTTCACCTCGCGACCCCGCTCGCCGATCAGGCCGACGACGATGATGTCGGCCTCGGTGAAGCGGGTCATCATGCCCAACAACACACTCTTGCCCACGCCGGTACCGGCGAAGAGCCCGAGGCGCTGGCCACGGCCCACGGTCAACAAACCATTGATGCAGCGAATGCCCACGTCCAGCGGCTGGCTGATGGGGTCGCGGTTGAGCGGGTTGATGGTCGGACCGTCCATCGGCACCCAGTCCTCGGCCTTCATCCCACCCTTGCCGTCGAGGGCCCGACCGGCGCCGTCAAGCACCCTCCCGAGCATGCTCATGCCCATCGGCAGGCGCCCGGTATCGGCCAGCGGCACCACCCTGGCACCCGGCGCAATACCGGCCACGCTGCCCACCGGCATGAGGAATACCTTGCCACCGGAAAAGCCCATCACCTCGGCCTCGACCTGCACCGGGTGATAGCTGTCGTCGTTGATCACCATGCAGCGCGCGCCCATGGCGGCGCGCAAGCCCTCGGCTTCGAGGGTCAGGCCGACCATGCGCAACAGGCGTCCTTCGAGAATCGGCTGCCCAGGCAGATCGATGGCTTCGGCGTAACCGCCCAAGCGCTTGGCGAAGCTGGTGCGTTCAAGACGCATCGGACAGGTCCGCTTCGGAAGCCGCCGTCAGCGCCTCCTCCAGCTCCAGTGCCATGTCGGGCACCGCCGGGTGCAGGGATTGTTCGTGGAGCTGATCGAACAACTGAGCGATGGCCTTGCTGATGCGGGTTTCAACGGTCGCATCGATCCGACTGTGTTCGGTTTCGATCCGGCAACCACCGGCCTGCAGGGCCTCGTCCTCGGCGATGCGCCAAGTGGCTTCATGACGCTCGCGCAGGGCCTTGATCTGATCGAAGTCCTGGGGATTGATGTACAGACGGACATTCTCGGCGCCCAGCGGCAGTAGCTTGAGGGCTTCGCGCAGGACATGCTCGATCTGGCTGGAATCGGTCTTCAGCTCACGCTGGATGACCTCGCGAACCATGTGCTCGACCAGGCCCACCAGGCTCTGCTCGATCTGCCGATCCTGCTCGGCGATGGGCGCGAACAGATTGGCCATCAGTGTTTCCAGGGCCTTGAGCTTGGCACCGAGGGCGACTTCGGCTTCCTGGCGGACCCTGATCTGGGTACTGTGAAAACCTTCGCGCTCACCCACGGCGAAGCCTTCGTTGTAGGCTTCCTGGCGAATGCTTTCGAGTTCTTCAAGGGTGAGTGGCTGGACTTCCTCCAGCGGCACTTCTTCCATCTCGACCGGTAGTTCTTCTACCGGTTCGGGTTCGGGCTCCTCGACATGCGGGTCGAAACTGGGCAGCGACCAGAGGTCGAAACCACCCACGTCCCGAGCGCGGATCAGATCGGTTGGATCGGTCATGGCTTGATCCTTAGATCATCTCTTCGCCGCCTTTGCCACCGAGGACGATTTCTCCGGCTTCGGCCATACGGCGGGCGATGGTAAGGATTTCCTTCTGCGCAGTCTCGACGTCGCTGACGCGAACCGGACCCTTGGCTTCGAGGTCGTCGCGCAACAGTTCCGCCGCACGCTTGGACATGTTCTTGAAGATCTTTTCCTTGACGCCTTCGTCGGAGCCCTTGAGCGCCAGCACCAGGACGTCGGAAGACACTTCGCGCAGCAGCGCCTGGATACCGCGGTCGTCGACGTCGGAAAGGTTGTTGAAGACGAACATGAGGTCTTCGATCTGGGTCGACAGATCCTCGTCGACTTCGCGGATCGAGTCCATCAGCTGGCCTTCGATCGAGCTGTCGAGGAAGTTCATGATGTCCGCGGCACGCTTGATACCGCCCAAGGTGGTACGGGCCGCGTTGGAGTTGCCGGAGAACTGTTTCTCGAGAATCTGGTTGAGTTCCTTGAGGGCCGCCGGCTGTACCGTGTTCAGCGACGAAACCCGCAGGATGATGTCCAGGCGCACCTTGTGGTCGAAGTTGTTCAGCACTTCGCCGGCCTGGTCGGGATCGAGGTAAGCCACGACAATCGCCTGGATCTGCGGGTGCTCGTAACGGATCACGTCCGCCACCGCCCGCGGCTCCATCCACTTGAGGCTGTCCAGGCCGCTGGTGTTGCCACCCAGCAGGATGCGGTCGATCAGGCCGTTGGCCTTGTCTTCGCCCAAGGCCTGGGTGAGCATTTTACGCACGTAATCGTCGGAGCCGACGCCCAGGCTGGTCTGGTCGCCGACGATCTCGACGAACTCGCTCATGACCTGCTCGACCTGCTCGCGGTGCACGTTGCGCATCTGCGCCATCGCCACGCCGACCCGCTGGACTTCCTTGGGGCCCATGTGGCGCAACACTTGTGCAGCATCCGTGGAGCCCAGCGACAGCAGCAGGATCGCGGCTTTGTCGACACGGGTCAGCTTCTGGTTGACGGCGGCGTTATTACTCATCGGCGTTAATCCACTCTTTGACGACCTGTGCCACACGGCCCGGATCTTCGGCTACCAGACTCTTGATGGCGTTCAGCTGTGCGTCATAGCCTTCGCTCGGGCTTGGCAGCAGGATGCTTTGCGGGCCACCCAGGCTGACACGGTCGTTGGCCAGTTCGCCATCCAGGCCGCCCATGCCACCGAGTTCGACGTCGCCGCCGAAACCCGCCAACTGCTTGCCCTTGCCGCCACTGGTGATGTTGTTGAGCACCGGACGCAGGACACCGAACACCAGTACTAGGATAAACAGCACACCCAGTACCTGCTTGACCACATCCCAGAACCAGGGTTGCGAGTAGAACGGAATATCGGCAATCACTTCCCCACGCTCGGCGGAGAATGGCACGTTGATCACACTGACGCTGTCGCCACGAGCCGCCTCGAAACCGACGGCGTCCTGGACCAGGCGGGTGAAACGTGCCAATTCGTCGGCGCTCCACGGTGTACGGGTGGTCTCGCCATTGGCCGGGTTGACCTTGATCTGGTCGTCGACCACCACCGCCACCGACAGACGGGTCAAGCGACCCAGCTGTTGCTTGGTGTGGCTGATGGAGCGATCCAGTTCGAAGTTCTTGGTCGATTGTTGACGCTTGTCCGCCGGATACGGCGCCAACATAGGCTGGCCGGTGGCCGGGTCCATGATCTGCTGGCCATTGGCGTCGAGCAGCGGCTGGCCGGCGGCAATTGCACCGGTCGACGCGCCGGCACCGCCGGTGGTCTGCGGAGCAGTGGCCGGGCCTGGTGGCTGGTTGCTCAGGGCCCCCGGTACACCTTGCGGACCGCTGCTGGCAGTCCGTTGTTCAGTGGTCGACTGTTCGCTGCGCAGTGCTGGCTGGTCAGGGTTGAACTGTTCGGAAGTCGACTCGACCGCACTGAAATCCACATCGGCGGAGACTTCAGCCTTGTAGCGGTCGTTGCCCAGAACCGGTTGCAGGATGTTGTGCACCCGCTGGGTCAGCATGCTTTCCATGCGCCGGCTGTAATCGAACTGCTTGCCGGCCATGCTCAATTCGGAGTTTTGCGCCTGGTCGGAGAGCAGGTTGCCCTTCTGGTCGACGACAGTGACTTGCGACTTGTTCAGCTCAGGAACGCTGGTGGCCACCAGGTTGATAATGGCCAGCACCTGGCCGGGCTCCAGGGAGCGGCCGGAATACAGCTCAACCAGTACCGAGGCGCTGGGCTTGCGCTCATCACGCACGAAGACCGAGCTTTTCGGGATCGCCAGGTGCACACGGGCAGCCTTGACGTTGTTCAGGCTGGAAATGGTCCGCGCCAACTCGCCTTCCAGGCCGCGCCGATAACGGGTCGCTTCCATGAACTGGCTGGTACCCAGGCCCTGGTCCTTGTCGAGAATCTCGAAACCCACGTTGCCGTCGCTCGGCGTCACGCCGGCGGCAGCCAGTTTCAGGCGGGCCCGGGACACGTCATCGGCCTTGACCAGCAGCGCGCCGGAGTTCGGCTCGACGGTGTAGGGAATATCCGCCGCCGCCAGGGTTTCCATGACCTGCTTGGCATCCATCCCCGCCAGGCTGCCATACAGCGGCCGGTAGTCAGGCTGCTGGGACCACAACACCACGGCAAAGCCGATCGCCACGCTGGCCGCCAGGCCGACCATCAGGCCAACCTGACGGAGCATGGTCATTTCGGAAAGATTTTCCAGAAAGGACAGCCCGAACAGCGGTGGTTTACCGTCTGAAGGACTGGACTTGGCCGGTACGTTATCGGCGAGAACTTCTGCCATGACTATTTACGTCCCTAACCCTTAGACCGGCATCTGCATGATGTCTTGATAGGCCTGAACCAATTTGTTGCGCACTTGGGTCAAGGCCTGGAACGAAACACTGGCTTTCTGCGAGGCGATCATGACGTCAGTCAGGTCGACGCCACTCTTGCCGATCTCGAATGCGTTGGACAATTGGCCCGATGCGGTCTGCACATCGTTGACCTTGTTGATGGCATTGCCGAGCAAATCAGAAAAGCTGCTGCCGCTGACTTCCGGCACGGCTGCAGTCGATTTGGATTGAGCCATGGCATCCATTTGCATGGAGCGCATGTCCAGCATCAAGCGATTAAATTCAACACCCTGGCTCATGAAAGTCTCTCTCCGGCGGCCTGCAATTTTTTGACACTTGTGCAGCTGTTAGTGAAGGATTAGCAACAAGGGTGCCAGCTCCTTGTCGTTCTCGAACAAAATCCGATACACGACATCCGAGCCTGAATCGACTTACGTAGCAAACAGATAGGCCTCGACATCCATGCCTGCGTCGCGCATCTGCGCCAGTTTGTAGCGCAGCGTACGCGGACTGATACCCAGCCGCTCGGCAGCCTCCTTGCGCCGCCCGCGCTCGGCGCGCAGGGTGTCAATAATCATCTGGAATTCGCGCCGACGCAGGTCGTCACCCAGGCCTCCGGCCTGCTCCCCCGGCGCCCCCTCGGCCACCACGGGCTCGCCGACAGACGGCCGGGCGATCGCCGCGAGCCCAGACACGGACAGCGTGCCGACCGGGCCAGCCAGGCAGAAATCCTCGGCCTGGATCAAACCGCCCTGCTGCAGAATCAACGCCCGCTGGATCGCATTGTCCAGCTCACGCACATTACCCGGCCAGCGATAGCCTATCAGGCAAGCCTGGGCCTGGGGTGACAGTCGAACAGAGGCATGTTTCATTTTGGCACTATGCTTGGCGAGCAGGCGCTCGGCCAGTGGCAGAATATCGGCGGTACGTTCGCGCAGCGGACGCCAGGCCAGCGGAAAAACCGACAGGCGATAGTAAAGATCCTCACGGAAACGCCCCGCCGCCACCTCGATCGCCAGATCACGGTTGGTGGTGGCCACCACACGGATATCCAGGCTGATCGGTTTGCGTGCACCGACCCGCTCGACCTCGCGCTCCTGGAGCACGCGCAACAGCTTGGCCTGAAGACCCAGGGGCATTTCGGAAATCTCATCGAGCAGCAGGGTCCCGCCATCGGCCTGCTCGAACTTGCCGGCCTGGGCCGCGATGGCGCCGGTGAACGAACCCTTTTCATGACCGAACAGGGTCGCCTCGAGCATGTTGTCGGGAATCGCCGCACAGTTGATGGCGATAAACGGCTGACTGGCACGCGGGGATTGCTGATGGATATAACGCGCCAGCACCTCTTTGCCGGTGCCGGACTCGCCGGAAATCAGTACGGTCGAATCGCTGCGCGCCACCCGTGCCGCCAGTTCGAGCAACTGCGCACTGGCCGGCTCCGAGGCGATCGGCCCCTCGCTGTCCACCGCGCTCAACTGCCCCAGGGCGTGCCGCGCCACCAGATCAAGCAAGGCCTTGGGCTCGAACGGCTTGACCAGGTAATCGGCCGCACCCTGGCGTATCGCATCCACCGCCCGCTCCACCGCCCCATGGGCAGTCATCAGCAACACCGGCAATTGCGGCTGGCGCGCACGCAACAGACCGAGCAACTGGTGTCCGTCCATGCCCGGCATATTGACGTCACTGATCACCAGAGCGAACGGCTCCGCGGCCACAGCCTCCAGCGCCTCCTCGGCCGAACCGACCGCATGGAAGCGATGCCCGGCCAGCAGCAGGGTATCGGCCAGCGCCTCACGCAAGGCATGATCATCCTCAACCAGCAGGACCTTGAGCAGCGGTATCATTCTTGAGCCTCCATGGCACCCGGAATCAGCGGCAGGCAGACCATCGCACAAGTGCCACGCCCGAGCCGCGACTGTAGTTGCATGTCACCCTGATGCGCCCGGGCAACGGCCTTGACCACGGCCAGGCCGAGGCCGGTGCCGGTGGTCTTGGTGGTAAAGAACGGTTCACCCAGGCGCGCCAGCACGGCCGGGGCGATTCCCGAACCATTGTCACTGACACACAGGCGCAAGGTGGCGCCGCGAGCGTACAGGTGCACTTTCAGACGCACCCCACCCGCGCTGGCCTGCTGGGCGTTTTCGATCAGGTTCAGCAACGCCCCGACCAGGGTGTCGCGATTGCACAACAATTCACCGACATGACTGTCGCACTGCCAGCGCACAACGGCGCCCTGGACATGGATCTGTGCCGCCGCCTGCAACGCCTGCATCAAGGCGCCAGGCGTCAGCCGATCGGTCAGCGGCAGCTCGCCACGGGCGAACACCAGCATGTCGCGCACCTGATGCTCCAGCTCATGCAGGCGCTCTTTCAAGCGCCCGGCAAAGCGTTGCTGGGTTTCCACCGGCAAGGCCTGCTCGGTGAGATGACTGGCATAGAGCAAGGCCGCCGAGAGCGGTGTGCGGATCTGGTGCGCCAGGGAGGCAACCATGCGCCCCAGCGAGGACAGGCGCTCATGCCGGGCCAACTGATCCTGCAGGAGACGGGTTTCAGTCAGGTCGTTGAGCAGGACCAACTGGCCCGGCTCGGCGTCCAGCGAACGGGTGGAGATCGACAGGCGCCGACCGTCCTTGAGGGATATTTCATGGCCGTCGTCCTCGCGCGGAGCGAAGCAACGGGCAATCACCTGACGCCAGAGCTCACCCACCAGCGGCAGTCCGAGCAGCTCCCGGGCCGCCGGATTGGCTTCACTGACGAGGCCATGGGAATCGATGACGATGATCCCACCCGGCAACAGGTCAAGCAGGTTCTGCAAGCGATTGGCCAAACGCTCTTTTTCCGCCAGTTCCGCCATGCGTTGGGCGCTAACCACGGCCAACTCGCCCTTGAGTTCGGTGACCCGGGCTTCGAGCAGACTGTAGGAATCGTTGAGTTGCGTCGACATCTGATTGAACAGCGAGAAGGCCTGCTCCAGGCCCAACCGGCTGACCTGCTCGACGGACGACGAGGTCTCCGTGGCTTCAGGGACAGGTGACATCGGGGCGGCATGGGGCATGGTGTTCTCTCGCTTGACTGACCGTCATTTAAACGGAACGTTACAAGAGACTTAGCAATACCCGTGCCGAAAAAAAACCGGCCACTTTTCAGCAGGTTGAAAAACGGGCGTCAATCATCCGCCTGTTCATCACCCTCGCGACGACTCATCCCATACTTGCGCATCTTCTCCACCAGGGTAGTACGGCGGATACGCAAGCGCTCGGCGGCGCGGGCCACGATGCCATTGGCGTCGTCCAGCGCCTGCTGGATCAAGCCCTGCTCCAGACCACCGAGGTAGTCCTTGAGGTCGAGGCCTTCGGGCGGCAGCATGGCCGAGGTGGTGAAATCAGGGGTATGGCCATTGATCGCGACCCGCTCTTCGAGATCGCTGCGCAGGCTGTCCACCAGTTGCTCGTCTTCGTCATCGACGTAGCGGAATTTCTTCGGCAGCTCGGCAACGCCGATCACCCCGTACGGATGCATGATCGCCATGCGCTCCACCAGGTTGGCCAACTCGCGGACGTTGCCCGGCCAGGCATGACGGCACAGCGACATGATCGCCGCCGAGTTGAAACGAATGGAACCGCGCTTTTCGTGCTCCATGCGCGAGATCAACTCGTTCATCAGCAACGGAATATCTTCGACGCGTTCACGCAGCGGTGCCATCTCGATGGGGAACACATTCAGGCGATAGTAGAGGTCTTCGCGGAAGCTGCCGACCTCGATCATGCTCTCGAGATTCTTGTGGGTCGCCGCGATGATGCGTACGTCGATGCTCTGGGTCTTGTTGCTGCCCACGCGCTCGAAGGTACGCTCCTGCAGCACACGCAACAGCTTGACCTGCATCGGCAGCGGCATGTCGCCGATCTCGTCAAGGAACAGCGTACCGCCGTTGGCCAGCTCAAAACGCCCGGCACGGCTGGTGATGGCTCCGGTAAAGGCGCCCTTCTCGTGACCGAACAGTTCGCTTTCCAGCAACTCGGCAGGGATCGCCCCGCAGTTGACCGGCACAAAGGGTGCGTCACGACGCTTGGAGTGATAGTGCAGGTTGCGCGCCACCACCTCCTTGCCGGTGCCGGACTCGCCGAGGATCAGCACGCTGGCGTCGGTATCGGCCACCTGCTGCATCATCTGACGTACGTGCTGGATGGCACGACTGGTACCGACCAGGCTGCGGAACAGGTTGGGCTCGCGCTGCCGACCGCGCTCACGGGCCTGGTCGTACATCTCGCGATAGACCTGGGCACGGTGCAGGGAGTCGAGCAGTTTGCTGTAGCTGGGGGGCATTTCCAGGTTGGACAGGACCCGGCGACGCTGGTCTTCAGGCAGGTCGGCAGAAGAAATGTCGCCCAGAAGCAGCACGGGAAGGAACTCATCCCAGGTCGACAGTGTCTTAAGCAAGCCATTCAGTCCGCTCGCTGCATTGATCGTCCCGATCAGGACGCACAGCACTTCGCGACTGGACGACAAAGAGCCAACCATCTGCTGCCAGTCATCGCTGGTACAGGAGAGATTTTCTTCGCCGAGAAAATTTAAGATCACCGCCAGGTCGCGGCGGCGAACGCTATCGTCATCGATCAGCAGAATTTTGGTT
Organism: Pseudomonas gingeri; assembly: GCF_013386165.1. Classification (GTDB taxonomy): domain Bacteria; phylum Pseudomonadota; class Gammaproteobacteria; order Pseudomonadales; family Pseudomonadaceae; genus Aquipseudomonas; species Aquipseudomonas gingeri_C. The sequence goes on from NZ_JACAOS010000015.1 coordinate 602,154, forward strand.
TCACGCCACATGCAATAGCAACTTCCCTAGTCAACTCGATGCCCGGTACGGGTGGGCAAGCTAGACATCCGAGGCCGGAAACGGCCTTCAAGGACGACTGAAATCTGGAAACAGCACTAGTTAAGTCAAAAAAGCGTACATAGTCAAATTTATGGCGCAATACGGTTCGATTAACCCAACATTAACCGAACAGATGGTAAACCTTTGCAGCGTTCCTTGCTTGCTGGATCTTCGACATCTCATCGACAATCGACTGGCGTTCGCCCATCGCCGCTTCCAGCAGCATACGATAGACGTGCAGCAATTCTTCCAGCTTGAGGCGCAGTGCCTCCTCGTCCAGCCCCGTCTCGCCCAGCACATCTTCCATGCAAGCGCGACAGGCCAGGTCCAGCTGGGTGATGGACTCCCAGTCACGCCCAGCCAAAGCCCTCACCAGGGCTTCACGGGTTTCTTCGATACGCTGCAGTACGAGACTCATGATGTTCTCCTCAGAACTGCGGACCCGGCGGTGCGATGGCGTCCCAACCTTCCTTGACCGTCGTCAGCAGGCCGGTGACTTCGTCGAGCATGCCGATGTCCGAGTTGATATTGGCTTGCAGCAGGCGCGTCGCCATATAGGCGTAAAGCTTGTCCAGACTACCCACCGAATCCACCGATTTCTCCAGGTCCAGACCATCGCGTAACCCACCGATAATATCGATAGCCTTGCCGATGGCGATGCCCTTGCCCGGAATGTCCTTGCGCTGGATAGCCCCCCGGGCCTGGGCGATACGATCCAGACCACCTTCCATCAACATCTGCACCAGACGGTGAGGACTGGCTTCGGAGGTCTGGGCCTGGGCACCTACCTTCTGGTATTGCCGAAGGGCTAGCATCGGATTCATGTTCTACCTCATTGCCACTCAAGGGTTCGTATAACAAGTGTATCGCCTTTGAGTCATAAAACTTTAGACCCAGAAGGCAAAAACCCGGCACGCGGTAAACGCAGCCGGGTTTTTGGCGTGAAGCCGGCCCTTAGCTGGCCGACTGCTGCGCCGTCAACGAGGCGAAGAACGACGTGATACTGCTGGAGGTCGCCTTCAACTGTCCGACCAGCGTGTCCATCGCATTGTACTTGGCCGTCAGGGTGGCGGTCATGTTGGTGACATGCAGATCCAATGCCGCCTGTTGGCTGGTCAGACTGCTGGCCTGGGTGTTCAGGCTGTCGGTACGCTGATCGAGCAAACCGCCGGTCTGGACGTAGGAGGAGATCGCTGCAGTCATCCGCGCCAGCACACCGTCCGACCCCGAGTTGGCGGTGGTCCCGGTAAACAGCGTCTGCACCTGACCGCTCAGGCCATCGGTGGTCATGGCCCGGTTGAACGTCGTGGTGTTGAAGTTCAGGCTACCCGTAACCGGATCGGTCCCCACACCCAGTTGCGACAGCACCGCCAACTGACCACCCGACCCAGGCGTGGTGAGCACACCACGGATACTGGAAATCAGCGAGCGAGGCATGGAGTCGGCAGTGAACGCCGCCGGCACGACATTACCATTGGCATCGGTCGATGGGGTCGTGAGGGTGCCGATGGTGGTCATCAGGCTGTTGTAGGCGTTCACGAACGTCTGGATCGAGCTTTGCAGACCGGAGCTATTGGTGCCCACGGTGACCGTCGAGCTCGCGCCCGCGGGTGGAGTCCCTGCCGAGAGCAGATTCAGTGTCATACCACTGACAGCACCGCTGACGGTATTGCTCGTGCTGGTGACCGTCAGACCGTTGACCGTCAGGCTGGCATTCTGGGCCGTCGCAGTGATCGCCCCCGAACTGGTTGCCGTCGGGGGATTGGACATCACCTGGGTGCCGTCGATTTGCAGGCCGGCAATACCACTGACCGACAAATCGGAACCCGCGCCGGTGGTGGTGGAGCCGAACACCAGACGCGAAGCGCCGCTGCTGTCGGTCACGATGTTGGCGGATATGCCGTTACCCGAGAGCGAGGAGTTGATCGCGTCACGGGTGCTCTGCAGCGTCGCATTGGCCGGAATGGTGACATTGTAATTAGTGCCATTCTGACTGATGGTCAGGGTACCACTCGGAATGGCACTGCTCGCCCCACCGGAAAAAGAAGCACTGGCTATCTGCGAGCTTGTGGCGAGGGCATTCACCGTAATGTTGTAGCTACCGGCCACCGCGGTATTGTCGGTGGTGGCCGTCAAGGTCGACGGTGTTCCGGAAGTTGCCGAGAAGCCGGCGAACTGCGGAGTGGTCGTGCTGCCGAGGTTGGTCAATGCAGTCTGGAAGGTCGTCAGCGCACTTTTCAGTGAACCCACGCCGGAAAGCTGCATGGTGTTGGTGGCTTGCGAATTGGTGATCTGTGTCTGCGCGGCCGTTTTATCGGCGTTGACCAATGCGGTCACGATCGAGGTGATATCCAGGCCGGAACCCAGGCCCACAGACGGTGAAATTGGACTTGCCATGTTTATCTCCCTTCAATTTGCAGTCAGTCTTTTGACCCTTATCAGTGCCAAAAGTACCTGCACACACGATTCATGCCAGCGGTTAGGCTTTCGCATCAAACAGCACATTACTCGCTGAACTCAAACTGTCAGCCAGCTTCAAGACTTCCTCGGTGGGGATCTGTCGAATCACCTCACCCGAGTCACTGGCGATCACCTTGACTACGACTTGCCCGGAGGGCTCGTCGATGGAAAATTCCAGATTGCGCTTGATCGATTGAACAAACTTCTCGATATCCTGCACAGCCTGCTTGAGCCTATCGGAAGAGGCCGAGTCCTTGCTGGCGGCCGAAACGGGTGTTACCGCCTGAGGCGTCGCCGCAGCCGGTACCGGCTTGTCGGCAACAGGACTCGTACTGGCCGGCGTAACAGCGGGGTAAGACAGGCCAAGCTTTACACTCATGTCCATATCCATCACCTCTCAACGTGAAAAAGCGAGAGAGCGTGACAAGCACACCCCCCCGCCAAAACCAATCCCGAAATTACTGAAGCAGCTTCAGTACAGAGGAAGGCAGTTGGTTGGCCTGGGCCAGAACCGAGGTAGCAGCCTGTTGCAGGGTTTGCTGCTTGGTCAGCTCGGCGGTTTCAGCAGCGAAGTCGGTATCCTGGATACGACCCTGTGCAGCAGTGGTGTTCTGATCGACGTTCTGCAGAACGCTGATGGTGCTGGTCAGACGGTTCTGCGAAGCACCAAGGCTGGCCTGGGTAGCACCGATGGCAGCAATTGCGGCGTCGATCGCGGTGATTGCGTTGTCGATGTTGGAAGCGGCGGCGGCGCTGGTAGCACCGGTCAGAACCAGAGTACCGCTGTCCACGGACAGGCTGACGGCGTCGAACTTGCCGCTCAGGTTCAGGCTGATCTGGTTGGCGGTACCGGTGTTAGCACCTACTTGCAGGGTGACAACGCCGGCCGAACCGTTCAGCAGGTATTTACCGTTGAGCTGGGTGCTGGAAGCGATACGGGTCAATTCGTCCGACATCTGGGCGAATTCAGCGTTGGTTGCGGTCTGGTCCGCGGTGCTGTTGGTACCGTTACGGGCCTGTACGGCCAGTTCACGCATACGTTGCAGAATGTCGGTGTCGGTCGACATCGCGCCGCCAGCGGTCTGTGCCAGGGAGATACCGTCGTTGGCGTTTTTGATCGCTACGGTCATACCACGGATCTGGCTGCTCATACGAGTGGAGATCTGCAGGCCAGCGGCGTCGTCCGCAGCGCTGTTGATGCGCAAGCCCGAAGACAGACGGGTCATCGCGGTGGACAGAGAAGAGGCGGCGTTGTTCAGGTTCTGCTGAACAGCCAGGGAAGTGACGTTGGTATTTACGCTTAAAGCCATGACGAAATCCTCGTTGGTTGGGTACTGCGGCTTCCGGCCCTGGCAAGCGCCGGGTATGGCCTAGAGAACCTTCGTAATAGTTATCGTCGGGATTGCAAGTTGCTTGAGGGCTTTTTTCAAAAAAATTGCCATCACCCTGCCACCCCTTGGAAAACAAGGGCTTGGCGCCCTGCCCCCAGAGGAAAAATGACGTCAGGGAATTGCCACCGACTCCAGCAGCCCCACCAGTTCGTATTCCATCCAGTCGGCCAGCCCCAACCAGTCCTGGGACTCCTGACAAACCAGCATGCGCGTCAACAGTTGCGCCCACTGTTGCCGAACCTCCTGCGGCGCGCTCGCCAACGCCAACTGCGCGGCATCGAACACCTCGACCATGTTCAAGGCCGCCTCCACATCGCGGCCCAGGCGAAACAGCCCGGCACATTCACGGGCCTCCCCGACACACTGCGCCAGCCGGCTCATTGGACAAACTCCTGGTCGAACCCGGCACCGACGATCCGCGCCCCCGCCCGACTGCTGTTGAAGAACGCCACCTGCGGATGACGGGCGATGTAGCGCTCCAACTCCACCAGGTAACGCCGGAAGTTCAACTGCGTCCTGACCCGCTGCCCCTGACCGTCCATGACCCAGTGCTGCGCCAGGTCGACACCCGGGCCCAGATCGCCATCGTTCCAACCGGCATGGGTCTTGTTCATCGGGAAGGCGAAGTCGGCACCGAACAGGGTGATGCGCGCCGCGCCCATCTTCACCGCCAGGTCGACCGCCGGGTGCAGCACGCTGCCGCCGACGAACAACAGACCGCGCCGGCATTGCTCACGCACCGAGGCATAGATCGGACTGATGGAATAACCACCGTAGCGCGGGCCTTTCCAGGCATGCAGCACCTGGGGATCGCTCATCGGCATATAGACCAGGGGAATGCCATCGGACAACTCGGGGGGCAAATGCCGGAAACCGATGCGCTGATCGATGCTGACCACGATATCCGGCCTGATCCCCTGCTCACGCAAAGGCCGGTAGGCGGTGTCGACACTGATGAGCAACGGCCGGTCCGGTTGCGCGCTGATCGCGCGCAACTTGTCGAACTGCTGCTCCAGCGTCGGCCCGGTGCCAATCACATAGAGGTGCTGGCCCGGGCGCGTCTCAAACAGCTCGGCGACATCGCGATCCGTGCCAAACACCTCGCGGGTATCCAGCAGGCGCTGGACAATTTCCGTGGACTGCGGATCGAACTCACGGTTATTGAAGGTCAGGTGCACCTCGCCAACCAGGCGATCACGCATCCGCGCATTGTAATCATCGGCCAGTACCAGTTCGGCCGGCAGCGCGAAAAACGGCAAGAGAATCTCGGGATGGTCGGCGGCGTAGCTCAGCTCGACCCGCGGATCGTTCAGCCAGGACTGTTGATCCAACAGCCCCAGCACCAACTTGAACAACGCGCCATTGAGGACATGCACACACAGGCGTTGCAGTGTCGGTCGCTCCAGCAGGACCTGTTGCAGATCCCCCAGCCCGGTGCCGTACAGGTGCAGCAAGGGGCTCTGCGGCGGCAGGCTGGCGGCCTGCAGGCGGGCCTCGGCGGTACGATCATGCCGGCTGGTGAGCTGGATGCCGCCCACGCTCAGGGTCGAACCCAGCCCTTCCACCAGTTCGACCGGCAACGACTCGCTGTCCTCGGCCAACAGTCGCGCCAGCAAGCCCGGCCAACGGTCGCCAATGACCAGCAGATTCTGCTCGAAACTTTCGCTCATGCCGCCTCACTCAACGTCCGCGCAAAAAAATGGCGCTCGCAGGTTATCTCACCTGGAGCGCCATTTTGCGACCTTATGCAATCAAGGCCGATGAATAATCGCCGAGCCCCACGACAACCCCACGCCGAAGCCACTGAGGGCTACGCGCTTCCAGGTCGAGTCCAGGACATGTTTTTCCAGCAACAGCGGAATACTCGATGACACCGTGTTGCCGGTCTCGACCATGTCCTTGATGAACTTCTCGGGCTCGCCCTCGAAACGCCGCGCCACGGCATCGACAATCGCCGCGCTGCCCTGGTGAATGCAGAACGCATCGATATCGTCCGTTTGCAGGCCGGACTCTTCGAGCAACTCGTGCAGGTGCGCCGGAACCTTGAGCAAGGCAAAGTTGAAGACCTGGCGGCCGTTCATGAAAAACACGCCATTGCTGACCTTCAGGTGCGGCGCGCCGGCCCCGTCGGTGCCGAACTTGGCCTTGCCCAACTGCCAGGGCGCGTCTTCGCCCATCCAGGTGGCCGTCGCCGCATCACCGAAAAGCATGGTGGTGTTGCGATCTTCCGGGTCGACAATCTTCGAATAGGGGTCGGCGGTCACCAGCAGGCCGTTCTTCAGGCCAGCGGCTTCCATGAAGCCCTTGATCGCGTAGATGCCATAGACATAACCGGAGCAACCCAGGGAAATATCGAACGCGGCCACCGTGGTGGGCAGGCCGAGCTTGTCCTGGACGATGGCGGCGGTGTGCGGCAGGCCTTCCTCATCGCCGTTCTGGGTGACCACGATCAGCGCATCGATGGATTCGCGCTTGAGCTCGGGATTGCGGGCGAACAACGCGTTCACGGCTTCGACACACAGGTCCGAAGTTTCCTGCCCGTCATCCTTGCGCGGCAAGAAAGCCGAACCGATCTTGCCGAGGATGAAGGCTTCATCCTTCTCGAATTTTGCACCTTGTGCGTAATTGTCCACGCCGGCTACAGGCACGTAGCTCGCAATGCTTTTTATGCCAATCATTACGGCTTCCCAATAATAAACAGCTGAAAACCCTCGTTCCCCAGGACCGAAGGCTGCCGACAAACAGAGATTTGACGCCGCCCACGGGGGAGCGACTGCTGAAAGAGCAAAAGGCTATCACCGGATCACTTACGCGCCGGGCGCCATCTTCCAGGTCGATACAATACAGTGAAGATGCGCGTTATGACTCACAGGTCACGCTATTTTGCCGAATCAGCCCGACAAAGCACTATTCGATCAGTGACCAGGCCAGCGCCGTCCCACGTTTGAGGGCCTGTCGGGCCGTGCGCCCGAGCACGGCGTCGAGGTGCCGGGGCGCCAGTCCCAGGCCGGGGCGGATCGCCCGCAGGTTGTCGGCGCTGAAGGTTTCCCCCGCGGCCATATCGCGGGTGACGTACAGCGAGCGGCGATACACCAGGGACTTGCGTTCCGCCTCGGTGACGCCGTAGTGCACCTGGCCCAGGGCCTGCCAGGCGCGCTCGGTCTCGACGACCAGGCTGGCCAGTTCGGCGGGCTCCAGGGAAAAGCTCGAATCCACACCGCCATCGGCGCGATCCAGGGTGAAATGTTTCTCCACCACCGTCGCCCCCAACGCCACCGCGGCCACCGCCACCCCCACGCCCATGGAGTGATCGGACAAGCCGACCTGGCAGCCGAACAATTCACGCAGGTGAGGAATGGTCCGCACATGGCTGTTTTGCGGACTGGCCGGGTAGGTGCTGGTGCATTTGAGCAGCACCAGGTCCCGGCAACCGGCGGCCCGGGCGGTGCGCACCGTTTCATCCAGTTCGGCGACACTGGCCATGCCGGTGGAAATGATCAGTGGCTTGCCGGTCGCGGCCACGCGCCGGATCAACGGCAGGTCGGTATTTTCGAAACTGGCGATCTTGTAGGCCGGCACGTCGAGGCTTTCGAGAAACGCCACCGCCGTTTCATCGAAAGGCGTGGAAAACGCCAGCATGCCCAGTTCCCGGGCACGGGCGAAGATCGGCGCGTGCCACTCCCAGGGCGTATGGGCCTTTTCATACAAGGCATGGAGCGACGAGCCGGCCCAGAGACTGGCCGGGTCCTGGATGAAGAACTCGCCTTCGTCCAGGTCCAGGGTCATGGTGTCGGCGGTATAGGTTTGCAGCTTGAGCGCATGGGCACCGGCCTTGGCCGCTGCCTCGACAATCCGCAACGCCACTTCGAGCGACTGGTTATGGTTGCCGCTCATCTCGGCAATGATGAAGGGTGGCGCGTCCGCGCCGATCACCCGCTGGCCGATCTTGAAACTAGTCATGGTGCTGATCCTTTACCACTCGCTCGAAACGGCAGACCGACTGGACATAACCGCCGTGACGGAATAATTCGATGGAAGCCGGATTGTCCGGCAGTACCTGGGCGTCAATCGCCGTCACCTGCGGCCAGTGTTCACGCAAGGCGGCTTCGCCCCGTGCCAGCAGCGCCCTGCCCCAACCCAAACCGGCGCGGCCCTGGAACAGATAGAGGGAGACTTCGGCACGGCTGCCCACAAGATCGTAGCGCAACATGCCCACCGGGCCATCCGCCGCCTCGGCGACCAGTAGCAGGCGCCCGGGCTTGAGCAGGCTGGCGGCCAGCCAGGCCTGATGGGCTTGCCAAGTGATGGGTTCGTGGCTTAACGAAGCACGCCGCACCGACTCGGCGTTGCGGCCGTCGAACAACAACTGCGAATCCGCTGCCGTGGCCCGGCGCAAACCCAGGTTGGCACCGGCCAGGGCCACGGCGAACCGCCGCGCCCCCAACCCATCCACCAGACGCCGCGACTGCTCGGCCAAACTGCGCCGCAGACTGACATTGCCGAGGACAAAACCGATGGCCTGGCGAAGGCTGTCGACGTCCACTTCGTCGCTGCTACCGAGATAGACATGCACGCCGGCTGCCGCCAGCCGCTCGGCATTCGCACGTTGGTTGGGCGCCACGGCAATACACAGGGTCGGCAGGCCGAGGACCGCGCGCTCCCAACTGGTACCGCCACCGGCACCGATAAACAGATCGGCCCGGGCCATCAGCGCGGCGAAGTCGCTGACAAAGGTTTGCACCCGCCACTGCGGACGATCAGCCGCCAGGGCCTGGATCGAGGCCAGCATGGGGTTGGCGGTGCCGGCGATAAAATCCACTTCCAACGCGCTGAAATCCGCCAGGGCGCGCATGGCTTTCCAGGTTTCTCCGGCAGCATCCAGCCCACCAAAATTCACCAGTACCCGACGGGGTTGCACGTTGATGGGCAGCGGACCTTGGCAGAACTCGTCACGAATCAGCGCATAACGCGGACCGAAAAGCTCACGGCAGGGCTGCAAGCAGCGGTTGGCGTACTCGGGATCGCCCGCAGTGAAATTCTGATCGAAGAGTATATCCACGGCATGCTGGCGATTGTTCAGGTCATCGATCGCCGCAATCCACCGCGCCCACTGGCGAGCGGCGGTTTGCCAGGCGTGATCGAGGCCATAGTGATCGACGACAATCCAGTCGAAGTCGGGCTCGCCGACCAGACAGGCACCCAGGGCGGCGATATCCGCCTGCCACAGCAACGGCGCCTCGATATCCAGACGAGGCACCTCGCCGGCATACTCGGCCGGTAACGCCAGGGCACGAAAACCCTGCTCGGCGATCCGCGCCAGCGAGTGCCCGGGCAAGGCCCGGCAAGCGAACAGCACTTCGGCGCCGCCACTGCGCAACACCTGCGCCAGGCTCAGGCAGCGCGCCACATGACCGCTGCCAATGGCCGGCGAGGCGTCGGCGCGAATCAGCACCCTCATGGTTCCAGCTCCCCGCCGGCCAGCAAGGCACTGTAAAGATACTCGGCGCGTCGCCAATCCTCGTCGGTATCGATGTCCTGAACCAGATGCCGGGGCAGGATCACCGGTAGGCTTTGCTCCGAAAACAACACATCGCCTCGCAGCCAGGCCGCGCTGCGCCCCCAGTAGAACTGTCCGGCATCCTGGAAGGCGCGGGGCAAATCCTGGGAGCGAGTCTGTCGATGCTCGGGGTACAGCGGCGTCAACCCGCCGTCCTGGCCCAGCGTCAAGGCGCGTTGGACCGGGAAACCGAATTCGCAGACCGAAAACGCAAAGGACTTTTCAGCGTGGGCCTCGAGCAGATCCAGGCCCTGGCGCAAAAACCGCGCCTGCAACAACGGCGCGGTGGCGTAGATGCAGCAGGCATGCTCAAACACATACCCGGCCTGCTGCAAGGCCTCCACGGCATGGGCGATTACCGCCGCCGTGCCGGTGAAGTCATCGGCCAGGGCCGCCGGGCGCATAAAGGGCACCTCTGCCCCACGGTCCAGGGCCAGGGCGGCGATTTCCTCGTCATCGGTACTGACGACGACATGTTCGAACAGCCCCGAATCGAGCGCCAGGCGAATCGAGCGGGCAATCATCGGCTCGCCATGGAACAGCTTGAGATTCTTGCGCGGAATACGCTTGCTGCCACCGCGCGCCGGAATGATTGCAATTGCACTCAAGAGCGCTTTTCCAACAGGAACCAGTTGATGTCGTCGGTCGGGAACTGCGGATCGCGGTGGTAACTGAAACCGTAGTCCAGCAGTTGCAGGTCCGGGTAACGGTCGAGCATTTCCCCGGCGAAGTCACGCTTGAACAGCTTGCCGCTGTTACCGCGATAGGACACTTCCACTGGCACCGGGTTGTAGTACTCGGCAATCAGGATATAGCGTCCACTGAGCGTATACAGCTGCTCATAGGCCGTCGCCAGCAGTTCAGGCGCCAGGTGGATCAGCACGCCCTTGCTCAGGGTCAGGTCGAAGCTACGCTCGCGCGGGTAATCGAACAACGAGCCGTGCCAGATCTCGGCGATGCCCAGCTCACGCGCCTGCTCACAGGCCTTGGCATTGATTTCCACGCCCTGCAGGGCACACGCGGGCAGCAACTGATGCAAGGCTTGCAGATTGTTGCCGGTGTTGGTGCCCAACTCCAGCAGGCTGGCGAGCCGACCGGTACGCGCCAGGGCCTTGGCGAACAGCGCCAGGTTGGCGGCGACCAAGGCCTGACCCTGGTTGCGGCCCACGTATTGATCGCCGAACTCACCACGCCAGAACACTTCCTGCTCGCTGAACTCACGCATGTCGGGTGCTTATCCTCGGGTCATTGAGCGTCGTTTAACCGACAAGGTTTCGTAACTGTTCGACCACATAGTCCTGCTGCGCTTCAGTGAGCAACGGGAACAACGGCAGGCTGAGGGCTTCACCGAAGTAACGCTCGGCTTCGGGGAAGTCCCCGTCCTTGAAGCCCTGCTCACGGTAATAGGGTTGCAGGTGCACGGGAATGTAATGCAGGTTCACGCCAATGCCGGCGGCGCGCAAGGTCTCGAAGGCTTCACGCTGGCTGACCTTGATCTGCTCGAGCTGCAAACGCACCACGTACAGGTGCCAGGCCGACTCGGCGCCGGCCTGGGCCACCGGCAGTTGCAGCGGCAACTCGGCCAGCAAGCGGTCATAGCGGGCGGCCAGTTCACGGCGGCGGGCGACAAAGCTGTCGAGCCGGGCCGTTTGCGCCAGGCCCAGGGCCGCGTGCAGGTCGGTCATCCGATAGTTGAAGCCCAACTCCAACTGCTGGTAGTACCACAGGCCCTCGGCGGGCACATTCATCTGCGTCGGGTCACCGGTGATGCCATGGCTGCGCAGGCGACGCAGGCGCTCGGCCAATTCGGGGCGGTTGGTCAGGACCATGCCGCCCTCGGCCGAGGTGATGATCTTCACCGGATGGAAACTGAAGATGGTCATCGCCGCAAAGGCACCGCAGCCCACCGGTCGCCCGAGGTAGGAGGCACCGACCGCATGGGAGGCATCCTCGATCAGCGTGAAGCCATAACGCTCGGACAAGGCGGCGATGGCGCGCATATCGCAACTCTGGCCGGCAAAGGCCACCGCCACCACGACCTTGGGCAACCGACCGGCCACCTCGGCGGCGGCCAGTTTCTCTGCCAGCAGGCCGGCATCGAGGTTCAGGGTCAGCGGGTCGATGTCGACAAAGTCCACCTCGGCCCCACAGTAGCGACCGCAGTTGGCCGAAGCGACAAAGGTATTGGGGCTGGTCCACAAAAGGTCCCCCGGCCCCAGGTCCGCCGCCAGGCAGGCGATATGCAAAGCCGCCGTGGCATTGCACACCGCCACGGCGAAATCGGCCTGGCAATGCGCCGCCAGCGCCGCCTCGAAGCGCGGCACGGTCGGCCCCTGGGTCAACCAGGGCGAGTGAAGCACCTCGACCACCGCGTCGATATCTGCCTGCTCGATGCTCTGGTGACCATAGGGAATCTGATAGGGCGTCATATCGACAGCCCGGCATGCAGATCGGCGATCTGCATCACATCGAGGAAGTCGGGGTTGGTGTCGGAACGGTATTCGAACGTCTCGCCGACCGCCTTGCCCTGCTCACCCAGGCCGTCCACGGCAAAATCGACATCGACGCTGGTGAAGCGGATCGACGGCTGGATGGTGTAGTGGTCGGCGAACTCCAGGGTCATGCGCGCATCGTCCAGCGGCACCATCAGCTCATGCAGCTTCTCACCCGGTCGAATGCCCACGTGTTTATGGGGCAGGTGAGCGGCCATGCCGGACGCCAGGTCAACGATGCGGATCGACGGGATCTTCGGGACGAACACTTCACCACCGTGCATACGGGCGAAGCTGTCGAGCACGAACTGCACGCCGTGGTCGAGGGTGATCCAGAAACGGGTCATGCGCTCGTCGGTGATCGGCAGTTCCCGGGCGCCCTCGGCGATCAGTTTGCTGAAGAACGGCACCACCGAACCCCGCGAACCGGCCACGTTGCCGTAGCGCACCACGGCAAAGCGGGTCGCCTGTTCGCCAGCAATATTGTTGGCGGCGACAAACAGCTTGTCCGACAGCAGCTTGGTCGCCCCGTAGAGGTTGATCGGGCTGGCCGCCTTGTCGGTGGACAGGGCGACAACCTTCTGCACGCCATTGTCGATGGCCGCGGCAATGATGTTTTCCGCCCCATTGACGTTGGTGCGGATACATTCGGTGGGGTTGTACTCGGCCGCCGGCACCTGCTTCAGGGCCGCGGCATGCACCACAAAATCGATACCGCGCATGGCCAGGCGCAAACGCTCGGCATCCCGGACATCACCGAGGAAATAGCGCATGCACGGCGCGTTGAACGTCTGCTGCATCTCGTACTGCTTGAGCTCGTCACGCGAGAACACCACCACCCGCCGCGGCTGGTACTGCTCCAGCAGGCGGCGGATGAAGTTGCGACCGAACGAGCCGGTGCCGCCGGAGATGAAAATCGATTTGCCGTTGAACATGCCGTGAGTCCCTTTAACTGTCTGCCAGGCTTAAACGAGCAACTGCGCCCATCCCACTGGGCTGGCGCTGCCCAGGCTGAACCCCTTGCCCGTCAAGGACAGGTGTGGGTTGTAGGCAGCGTCGTGCTGGAAGTTCGCCGCCCATTTTTCGCGCAGAACGGCCAGGGCCTGTGGCGCCTCGGGCAGGAGACCCGGGTGGAGCACCTGCACTTGCGGCGTCCAGGCGATCAGGCCGCCACCCTGGCCGATCTTGAGGCACAGATCGATATCGGCGAAGGCCTCGGCAAAGTCACCTTCGTCCAGGCCACCGACGGCCTCGAAGAACGCCTTGCGCACCATCAGGCACACCGCCGAAACGGCCGAATAGTTCTGCTCCACCGCCAACCGCTGCATGTAGCCCCTGGCCTCCGTCTTCTCGCCGACAAAAGGCGAACCGACACCGCCGTTCAAGCCGAGAATCAGCCCGGCCTGGGAGACCTTCCCATCACGACCGTAGAGCTTGGCGCCGACCACACCGACTTCCGGGCGCAGGGCCTGGTTGAGCAGCGACTCGATCCAGTTGGGGTTGACCACTTCGCTGTCTTGCGCGAGCAGCACCAGGTACTCGCCCAATGCCTGGCCTGCCGCCGCGTTGCAGAACGCCGAGGCACTCGACCAGTCGCCTTGCAGCACACTGACTTTGCCGGCCAGGGGCTGTGCCCGGAGCCACGTTGCGAGGGCATCGCTGTAGCTCGGGTGATCGGCCACCAGCACTTCGTATTTCAGGTAGCGGGTCTTTTGCAGGACGGCGTTCAGGCAGCGCTCCAGCTCGACGAAGTCGGCCTGGCCGTGGAGGATGATCGACACCAGCGGGCGCCCGGTATGCCGATAATCGACAAAGTAGCTGCCCGGATTCTGCGAAGTGACCTGGGCCTTGTAGCCACGCGTGCCCAGGTGACGCAGCAACGCCAGGCGTTCATGGGCGTTCTCTTCGAGCGCCGGCAGGCTGGAAATCAGCAACGACTCGTCCAGATGAGCCAATCCGGCCATGCCGCCCTGCTCGATCAAGCGCAGCAACAGATCGAATTCCAGGGCTTTGCTGAAGTCGGCCTTGTAGCCGCCCACCTCCAGCAATGCTTCACGGCGGATCAACCAGTGCCTGGCCATCAGCGCCGGTACGCTTTGCAGCAGGTCGAGGTTGAAGTCAGGACGGAACACATCGGTCAACGCACCATTGACGTCGCGCTGGATTTCATCGGTGGCCACCGCACGACAGCCCTCGGCCGCGCGCAGTTCGAGACCGGCGCGCAGCAGGCCGCCGGCGGTGAACTCGTCACCGGCCTCGGTCAGCAGCACCCAGTCGCAAGGCAATTGGCGGATCGTCTGGTTCAGCTTGTCCACCAGGTTGCCGGGGGTCACCCGGATAAAGTGCAGGGTGTTCTGCAGGGTGGTCGCCGTCTGCGGCTCGCCCGTGGTGAAGACGACGATGCGGAAGGCCTTGCTGTGCCCTTCCGCCAGGCTGTCGAGGGTGACCTGCAACTTGCCGATGTCGTCGTCCAGATTCAGTACCAGCAGGCCGAACACCGGCCCCCGGCCCTGCGCCGCCGCGTAGTTGCCAATCGCATCCAGCTCGGCATTGGACGGTTCACGGGCTTTCAGCCAGTCGAGCAGACGCCCGGAAAGCATCGCCTTGAACGTCGAGTGATTGTCTTCGCTGGAGACCGCGTCCAGGCGCTCGGCCCAGGCGAACATATCCCGGGCTTCCTGCTCTTCGCCCAGGCTTTCCAGCTGCTGGGCCAGACGCTTGACCACCCGGCGGTTGAACAGGTTGCACGCCTGGGCCTGCCACAGACGATCCACCACGCTTTCCGGGGTGTCGTTGTTGTGCGCACGCATCAGGGCGTCCTGGCGGGTCCATATCCCCTCCAGCCCCATCAACTGCACGCGGCCGGCCGGCATCCCATGGAGCAGGAATTCAAATTGGGTCAACTGATCGAAAAATGCCTGGTTGTAGTAAGGCATTTCCATGTACTGCTTGGGCCCGAAACGCCGCACGGGAGCATCCTTGATGCTGACCCAGGTGGACTCGAAAAGCCCTTCCATGGTCAGCGCGCGCCCGGTACGCAAGCTGTCGGTCATGGCTTCGAAACTTTCCAGGGCAAAGGCTTTGCCCTGTGCCGGATCAAGGCCCTCGATCGCGGTAGGCAACGAGGCCAGGAACTCGGCAAACGCCTCACGCTCGGCCACCGACTTGGCATCGGTGTAGGTCAGCGAGTGATAGACCTCGGTGCTGTGTTCCGAATCGCCATAGTTGACCTCACGGACCACATAGGGAATCGGCAGGATGCGCGCCTTGGCCCGGGCAAGCATGTAGTAGACATGGCCGATTTCCTGCCACTGGAAACTGGTGCCTTCCGGCAGGGCCGAATGCCAGTCGCGCATCAGCGCGGTACGGTGGACGGCGTAGAACGGCGGCACGTACTGGTGCATGTAGTCCACCACGCGATCCTGGGCCCGCTCGGAGGCGTAGTCCTCACAGACCTTCTTGTCACGTCGGTAGTAACTGACGCTGTTCGGCAACGACAGGTACATCATGCAGTAGCCATGGCACATGCCGTAGTCGGCATTGTTCTCCAGAAACGCCACCGACTCGGTCAGCGCGCCGTGAACGATAAAGTCGTCGTCGGCGGCAAACACCATGTACGGCGTGGTCACGCTCATCACGCCATGGGCGAACTTGTTCTGCAGTTTCCAGTAGTCGTACTGCGGCACGTGCAGGTATTCGATCGAATCATGCCCCAGCGCGACTTCGGCATAGGCCACCGGGGAGGAATCCAGCACCAGCAGTTTGCAAGGCAACGCGCTGTAGAACTTCACCGCCCGGCGCAGGAACGCCGGCCGGTTATGGGTGACCAGCACCACCGTCAACAAATCACCCAGGACCAACGCCTGCTCAGAAACGTAGTTGCCTTGCATAACCTTTCCCCAAAACTTCGAATCGACAAATGAACTCAGGATGATCTGGCTACTTAGCGAACCCGGCGCAGGTAGCCATCAGGTGCAACGGTGACCAACAGCTTGTTCTGCAGCTGTTTATCGATCTCGAAATCATTGTTCTCTTTCAGATAAGCCCAGACCGCGGTCTTCGGGTTATCGCCCGGACCCCACGGACGATCAGGGAAAAACTCCGCCGGCATGTCTTCGACCACGGTATCCATCACCACGCAGTAGCTGTCGACCGAAACCAGCGGTGCGTAGAGGCGCAGCTCTTCCAGCACGTGATCGTGGGTGTGGTTGGAATCCAGCACCAGGATGACCTTCTTGCCCTCGGCAGCCGCACGGACCTGCTCGACAGTCGACATCTCGATGCTCGAACCCTCGATCATGCTGATGCGCTTGCTCATCGGATGGCTCTCGATGGCCTCGCGGTTGTGCGGACGGATATCGCGGTCGATGCCCAGCACTTCGCCATGGCCTTGCAGTTCCAGCAGGGAGGCGTAGTAGATGATCGAACCGCCATGGGCGATACCACACTCGATCACCAGGTCCGGCTTGACCTGCCAGATGATCTCCTGCATCGCCATCATGTCCTGGGGCAGCTGAATGATCGGCCGGCCCATCCAGGAGAAGTGGTAGCTGTACTTGTGCTTGGCCGACTCGTTGAAGAAGTCACGGGCCAGGCCCTGGAGTTTTTCATCCTGGCCCTGGGCGGCGATTTCGGCTTGGCATTCGGCTTCGAAGGCTTGCATAACGGTCTTGGTCATTGTTCGGTCTCGGCAAAAGTTCATTGAAAGGAGGCGCTGTCGACGGCGTGGTAGACGTATCGCCCACCCGTCATGCGCTTGATTTCTTCGAGGTAATTGGAGTTCATCACAAACAGGTTGGCACCTTCGGGCAAGGTGTCCAGGGCTTCCTGCGGCGACGACACGCGCACACCGCTGAGGGGCAGGTAACGTCCCTGCTTGGCCGGATTGATATCCACCACCTGGTCCACCGCCACGCCCGCCCGCTGCAGGAACAGTGAATAGATCACGCCCTTGGAGGACGCGCCCCAGATGCAGGAGCCTTGTTCGGGAGCTTCGCCAATGATGCGGATCGCCTTGGCCAGGCTGGCGGTGAAATCATCCGGCAAATGCTGGTGCCGCACCGACTCGGTCGGTGTCAGGCGCAAGCTGCCGAGGTCGGCGACGATGTACAGGTACTGCCCGCCGAACAGATGGCCGGCCTCGTGCACGGTGCCGAACAAGCGGCGCAGGTCATCGAGACGGAAGTAGTTGACGTGTTCATAGAACAGATCGAACCAGGCTCGGTGCTCGACGATCCAGTCGAAGCAAGGCACCTCGATATAGATCTGCCCACCCTGGTTGGCCTCGGCCATCGCCGCCAGGAACGCCACCGGATCGGCGATATGTTCCAGCACATGACGCAGCACCAGGGCATCGGCGGCCAGGCCCAGGCCTCGGGTGAACGGGGCCTTGATCACTTCGGGATTGCTGCCCTCGTAGGCCGGGTCGATGCCGGTGATGGCGTAGCCCAGGCCACGCAGCAGCTCGAGGAAATAGCCCTTGCCGCAACCGACCTCGATCAGGCTCCGGCCCTTGAAGTGCCGGGCAATGATGCCTTCCACATCGTTCAGGTGCTGCTGGAACTGGCCGGAATGGGCCTGCTCGTTCTGATAGTCGCTGTCGTAGCTCAACTTCTCGGCATCGAAGGCCTGGTTGAAGATCAAGCCGCTGACTTCATCTTGTACCAACACGATATCGGCACTGGCCGAAGCCCTGGCCGAGGCCGCGTCGGCAAAGGTGCGGTTTTGCAGGACCGGCAGCTCAGCTGCCCGATACAACTCATGCGCCATGTTCGACTCCCAGTAGCTGTTGCAGTCGCTCGGCCACGCCCCAGAACGCCATGGGCTCGTGACTGGCATAACCGTAGTGACCCAGGTTCAACGCGATGGACGACTCACGCTCGCGCAGGCGCTGCTCGACCAGGGTCCGCACCGCGATCGGCCGGCCGCTGGCGCAATTGACCACGCCGGAAAAATCCCGTTGTTCCAGCAGCCGCGCCAGGTAATCGGCGGCCACTTCAATCGCCAGGTAATCGCGCAGTTGCTCGCCCGCCGACATGTTGAAGTGACTGTCGCCGGCCTCGATGGCACGGTCCAGGCTGGCCAGCAGGCTGTTGGGGTTCTGTCCTTCGCCGTGCAGGTAGAACAGGCGCGCCCATTGCAGGTTGAACGGCAACTGCTGACTCAACGTCTCCAGGAACAGGCGCAGGGTGTTCTTCGCCAGGCCGTAGGGGTTGCTCGGTTGCGGCGCTGTCGCTTCGCTCAATGGCCCACTCTGCAAGCCATATTCGAAGCAGGTGCCGGTCACCAGGACCTGGGGGATGCCGGCCTCGACCACCTGCTTGATAAATCGGTAATCGGCGAACAGGTTGTGTTCGAAGTGAAACAGCGCCTGGTAGTTCGGCAACCCCGGCCAGGCCAGATGGGCCAGGGCATCCACGCCTTCGGTCAACGTGGCCAGGTCCAGGTCCGCGGCATGCACATCGGCGGCGACAAATTCCACCTCATCGATCCACGGCAGCTTGCGCGCGGCCTCAGGGTTGCGAGCCACGGCGCGTACCGAATGCCCCCGCGCGAGCAAGGCCGAGACCAGATGGCGACCGACAAAACCGGTCGCCCCCGTCACCAGCACTTTCAGGCCACTCACAGGATCGTCAACTCGGGCACGGCGACGACAAAACGCCCGCCCCATTCGCGCACGACAGCCTGCTGCTGACTCACTTCCTGCAACAGGTTCCACGGCAACACCAGTACGTAGTCCGGTTTTTCCGCTGCGATACGCTCGGGCGAGACCACGGCAATGCGGCTGCCCGGCAAGAACTTGCCCTGCTTGTGCGGGTTGGCATCGGCCACCCAGGCCAACAGGTCCGAGCGGATCCCGGCGTAGTTGAGCAAAGTGTTGCCCTTGGCCGCCGCGCCATAACCCACCACGCGCTTGCCTTCGGCCTTGGCCTGCAGCAGGAAGCGCAGCAGGTCGTGCTTGATACGTTCGGCGGCCGGTGCCAGGGTCGCGTAGAACGTCGGGGTCTTCACCCCCGCGGCCAGTTCGGCTTCCAGCACCTGGCGAACCACCGCTTGCACCGCGCGACGCGAACCGTCGGCGCGCTGCACGAAGACCCGCAACGAACCGCCATGGGTCGGCAAGCCGCCGACATCGAAGATTTCCAGGCCGTTGCGCACGCACAAGGCCTGCACGGCGGTCAGCGACAGATAGGAGTAGTGCTCGTGATACAGGGTGTCGAACTGCTGTCCGGCGATCAAGGCCAGCAGGTGTGGGAACTCGAAAGTGGCCACCCCCGTCGGCTTGAGCAGCGTCGCGAAACCCTGGAGAAAGTCATTGATGTCCGGCACATGGGCCAGCACGTTATTGGCCGCCATCAGGTCGGCCGCCCAGCCCTCTTCAAGCAACTGCAAGGCGCTGTCGCGGCCGAAGAACAGCTCGCGGATCTCCAGGCCTTTGTCCCGCGCCGCCTGGGCGGTGCTGCGGGTCGGCTCGACGCCCAGGCACGGGATACCGCGCCCGGCGACATATTGCAGCAGGTAGCCATCGTTGGCGGCCACCTCCACCACACGGCTGTCCGCGGTCAGTTCGAAGCGCTCGACCATCTCGGCCACATAACACTCGGCATGCGCCAGCCAGGTGCTGGAAAACGAACTGAAGTAGGCGTAGTCGGCATCGAACAGCGTATCGGCGCGGGTGTAGTCCTCGGTCTGTACCAGCCAGCAGCTCTGGCATACGGCGACTTTCAACGGCAGCCATGGCTCGGCCTGCTCCAACTGGTCAGCCCGCAGGTAAGCATTGGAGGGCGGCGAGGTGCCCAGATCGATCAACGGCAAAACCAGCGGGGTGCCGCAACCTCGGCAGTTCATAAACGCACTCCAGGGAAAGACGTATCGATCAGGGGGTGACTGCTGTCCCTGGCCGACAGATTTTTGACAGCCTCGGGCCAGGCGATTGCCAGGCGCGGATCGAACACCGACAGGCCGCCCTCGGCGTCCGGCGTATAGTCGGCACTGTGCAGGTAGAGCAGTTCGGCGTCGTCGCTGAGGGTCTGGAAACCGTGGGCGAAACCGGCGGGAATCAACAGGCTGCGACCATCGCCGGCACGCAGGTGCTCGGCGTGCCACTGCAGGAAGGTCGCTGAATCCGGACGCAGGTCTACCGCGACATCCCAGACTTCACCGCGTAGACAGGTGATCAGCTTGGCTTCCGGGGCCTGTGCATTCTGATAATGCAGGCCGCGCACGCTGCCCCGCTCGCGGGTGCAGGAATGGTTGATCTGGCGGATATGAAAAGACTCGCCGAACGCACTCAGGCTGCCTTCACAGAACAGCCGGGAAAAATGCCCGCGCTGATCGGCATGGTGCTTGTGCTGCACGCTGAACAGCCCCCTGAGGGGCAAAGCCTGAATCAGGAATTCACTCAAAGCTCACCCCGGTACAGATTCAACTGCGCCAGGGTCACGCCGCGCATGTCCTCGGCGTTTTTCCAGGCCAGATGCCAGTCGAGGGTCTGTTCCAGGCATTGCTGCAACGACCAGCGCGGTTGCCAGCCGAGCAACTGCCGGGCGCGACTGCTGTCCAGGCGCAACAGGCCGGCCTCATGCAGTTCGCTGGGTTCGACCCGTAGGCCCGGCGCGTGTGGCCAGCGTCCGGCGAGCCGGGCGACGACGTCGCCGACGCTGCACATGTCATCCTCGCCGGGTCCGAAGTTCCACGCCCCCGCCGCTTCCGGCCCACGCTCATAGAGCGCGGCGGCCAGTTGCAGGTAGCCGGCCAGGGGTTCCAGGGCATGCTGCCAGGGCCGTACCGCCTGTGGATAACGCAGGGTCACCGGCTCATTCGCCGACCAGGCCCGGAGCACATCGGGGATCAGTCGCTCCGGGGAAAAATCGCCGCCCCCCAGGACGTTGCCGGCCCGCGCGGTCGCCACCGCCAGGCCATGGGCCTCGTAGCGTTCAGCGGGAAAAAAGGACGCCACATAGGACTGCGCCAACAACTCGCAACAGGCTTTGCTGCTGCTGTAGGGATCATGGCCGCCGAGGGCTTCGTTCTCGCGATAGGGCCAGGCCCATTCCTGGTTGGCGTAGACCTTGTCGGTCGTCACCAGTACGCAGGCGCGTACCCCACCGACCTGGCGAATCGCTTCCAGCAGGTTGAGGGTGCCCATGACATTGCTCGAGTAGGTGCCGAGCGGATCACGATAGGCCTCGCGTACCAGCGGCTGGGCCGCCAGGTGCAGGACGATTTCCGGTTCGGTCTCGGCGATCAGTTCCAGCAAGGCGCCGAGGTCGCGCAGATCGCCGCGTTGGTCATTGAGGCCCTCGCCGACCCGGGCCAGTTCGAACAGGCTGGGCTCGGTGCCGGGGTCGAGGGCGAAGCCGCTGACCTGGGCCCCCAGGCTCTCGAGCCAGAGCGCCAGCCAACTGCCCTTGAAACCGGTGTGGCCGGTCAGCAGGACCCGCTTGCCACTCCAGAAGGCGCGGCTCAGTCCCACTGCTTCCATGGGGCCTCCCCGCTCTGCCACAGTTGCTCCAGATGATTCTTGTCCCGCAGGGTGTCCATCGGATGCCAGAAGCCATCGTGCTGGAAGGCATTCAGTTGCCCCTGGGCCGCCAGTTCCGCCAAGGGCTCGGCTTCCCACACGGAGCTATCGTCCTTGACCAGCGAGAGCACCTTGGGCGACAGGACGAAGAAACCTCCGTTGATCCAGCCACCATCGCCACGGGGCTTCTCGATAAAACCACGGACCATGTCGCCGTCGCGCTCCAGTGCGCCGTAGCGGCCTGGCGGCTGCACGGCAGTGACCGTCGCCAACTTGCCGCTGGACCGGTGGAAGTCCACCAGCGCGCCGATGTTCAGGTCCGAGACACCGTCACCGTAGGTGAAGCAGAACGCCTCTTCCTTCTCCAGGTAACGCCCGGCACGGCGCAGGCGGCCGCCGGTCATGGTTTCTTCGCCGGTGTCGATCAGGGTCACGCGCCATGGCTCGCTGTAGTTCTGGTGAACGTCCATGCGATTGTTGCTCATGTCGAAGGTGACGTCGGAGGTGTGCAGGAAGTAGTTGGCGAAGAAGTCCTTGATGGCGTAGCCCTTGTACCCCAGGCAGATCACGAAGTCGTGAATACCGTGGGCGGAGTACTGCTTCATGATGTGCCAGAGAATTGGCTTGCCGCCGATCTCGATCATCGGCTTGGGCTTGAGGTGCGATTCCTCGCTGATCCGCGTGCCCAGGCCACCCGCCAGAATAACTGCCTTCATCAACGTCCCCTCCTGTTCGACACAGCGCCTGCTGAGGCGCTGTGGGACTTCCCAGACTGCCGGGTCAAATCGCGCCAGCGGCACACCGCCCGTGGGCCGCGCCGCCAAATGCACGATTTATGGCGATATGCAGGGGGACTTGCAGGAAACGCGCCAGCTCTACAGGGGGATCAATCGGCCAGCCAGCCGTTCTCCCAGTAACGCAGGTTGTCGCCGCGCAGCATGTAGTCGCGCAGAACGATCTCACGCAACTCGTCGCCCATGCGGTAGCTGGCATCGGGGTCGGACAGATGCATGCGAATGGCCTGCAACCACTCATCCGTGGAGTTGGTCTTGACCTTGGTGCACGGCAGATAGCCGGTATAGGCCTTGGTATCGGTGCAGATCACCGGATAACCACAAGCCCCGTACTCCAGCAGCCGCAGATTGCTCTTGCAGTCGTTGAAGATGTGGAACTCCAGCGGCGCCAGGGCCAGGTCCAGGTTCAGGCTCGCCAGTTTCGCCGGATAGATATCCAGCGCGATGACCCCATGGAACTCATGCATGTAAGGGCGCAAGTCGTCCGGGCACATGCCGAAAAAGACCCAGTCGACCTCCGTCGCCAACTCGCGCACGACCTCGGCAATCACCGCCAGGTCACCGGAGTGACTGGTGCCGCCGCCCCAGCCGACCCGGGGCTTTTTCGACGTCCGGCGCTGCCCCTTCAAGCCTGTCCACAGTTGGGTCGCCAGCATATTGGGAACCACACGAATATCGCTGTGCATGGACGACAGGGCGTCGGCCAGCGGCTCGGTCGAGACCACGACCCGATCACACAGGCCGATACCACGACGAACCAGCGCTTCCATCTCGTCACGGGTCGGCATATTGCGGACATGGGCGTTTTTCTTGGTCGGCTGGATCACATAGTCATCCAGCTCATAGATGCGCCGGGCATTCGAGTAGGTCTTCAGCGGCACGCATTCATTGATCGGCCCTTCGGTATAACGCCCCTGCAGCACGATAACGTCAGGAGACTGACGCTCGACTTCGATAATCGACGGCATTTCATACATGACCCGTCCGACCGCACGCCCCGCGGCTTGCAGCTCGATCAGCGGTTGCGTCACCCGATAGTGGCCGATGGCCGAGGCATTCACCGGAATCGCCAGCACCTTCGGCAGACTGCGAACGGAAAACGGCGTCCATCCAGACAGCAGGCCCGGTTCGAGGCCGAAACTGCCGCCGCCCAGAGCCCGCAAGCTCAGGTTGGGATTGTAGGTCGGGTCCCGTGCGATGACCGGAAGCCAGCGCAGATAAAAAGCCTCTTGCTCACGCTCACGCAAGACCTGCTGGTCCGCCTCGAGCACAACGCCCGGACGGGCCCCCAGGGCCAGTTGCGCATCGGGGGTCCAGACCACCAGGTAACCGCTGCGTCCAATCTTCAGGCACAAATCGACTTCACTGAGCGAGTGCACAAACTGTGCTTCATCCAACCCCTGCACACTGTCGAACACGCTCTTGCGCACCATCATGCAATCGGCACCGACCGCACTCAGGTCATGAGCGATCTGCAAACGATGCATATAGCCCGGGGACTGCAGGGACTCGCCATGAAAAGGCAGACCCGCCGGCCCATGCAAGCCAAGCACCAGACCGGCATGGACCACCTGCCCGTCGGCATTGAACAGCTTGGCGCCCACCACGCCGACTTCCGGGCGCTGGGCATGGTTGAGCATCTCGTCGAGCCAAAGGCCGTCAGTCACCATCAGATAGGGGTTGAACAGCAACAGATAGTCGCCCCTGGCTTGCTCGGCAGCGGCGTTGATAACGCCAGCCCGGCCCTGATGCGCAAAGGTCAATACGCGCAAGCGATCGCTGCCCATGCTCGCCATGGCGTTCAGCCAGGCCAACGCCTCCGGACTTTCACTGCCGTTATCCACCAGCAGTAACTCGTACTCGCTGTAAACGGTTTTTTCCAACAAGGTTTCGACACAACGCTGCACCGCCGCCAACTGATCCTTGCAGACGATAATGATCGAGACCAGCGGTCGATCGGCGTGCAGATAATCCACACGGTTGAACAACCCACGACCTCTGTCACGCAGCTCATGGGCCACACCGAGGCGCCACAGATGCGCCTCGAGCAGCGGTGCGTTCAGTTCGAGCAACTCGGGCAGCGAGATCCATTGGGAAAGCGACAGCACGGACTCCACCAGCACCTCGGTAATATGCCCGACCACCTGGGTACCGAACTGCTCGACCAGCCGCCAAAGCAGGTCGTGAGGCGCCAATTCGCCATGTCGCGACTCGAAGCCACCGAGCGCCAGGAAAGGCTCGCGCTTGAAGGCCAGGACACGGCCGACATACGGATAGCTGCGCATCAGGTCCAGGTTGAAGTCGGGCTTGAACACCGGCTCCGCTGACTCGCCGTCGTGCAAACAGCTCTCGTCACTATAAAAACAGCATTCCTCGCCCGCCTGCACGATGCGATCAGCCAGCACCAACAGCGCGGGCTCCACCAGACGATCGCCGGCACGCAACAGATAAAACCAGTCAGCGCCGTCAATCTGGGCCAACAGCTCATTGAGTTGCTGCTGCCAGTCCTCTTGCAACGGCAAGGTAAATACCCGGTCCAACAGCACGGCTTCGTTACAGGTGTCAGACAGTACCAGGGTCAACTCGGCCGGATAGAGCTGCCCGGCCAGGCTCTGCAGGGTCGTGTCGAGGGCGGCGAAACTGCCTTCACGATCGATCACCACCGCCACGATCTTCGGCTGCCACGACCATTCGAGCAGAGCATCGGGTAGCAGTTTGCGCTCAGGCTCCGTCAGGGTCCGACAGGCCAGCCACTGGGCATACATTTCGGAAAAACTTTCGCTGGTCACCCCGACGCGCCAGATCTCGGTGGTCTGCTTGGTGCCCAGGGTCCGCAGCAACGCCAGCTCATCCCAGACCCGTGGCGACTCTGCGGCACGGGTCAGCGGCAACAAGCGGACCCAGCCATGGGCCGGGGCCGACTCGCCACTGCGCGCCTTGAGCATTTGCAGCAGCCACTCACGCTCCGAGAGCACCGCCTCACGTATCGCCTGCTGCCGGTTGGGGCGTTCCGGGTAACGACGCTCGACACTCAGGACGTGGTTCAGCATCACCATGTTGCCGCGACGCAACAGGCAGATGTAAAACGCAAGCTCCAGCGAAGCGACAAAACAATGCCCCGGCTGGGTCAAGGCAGGCAGCCATTCCAGCGCATCCGCGCGACGCAGCAGCGCATTGCTGAAACCGCCCAGGATGTTGACTGGAAAGGTCTCGAAAATCGCCAGCAGGTCTTCGCCCTTGAAGACCGAGCAGGTGGGCGCCAACGTCGCGTTCTCAAGACGCATCGGCAGTTGCAGATCGTAGGCGTCCCAGAACATGCGCTGCGCCAGCACCAGATTGACGTCGGTCTGCTCGATCAGGACCTGGGCCTGACGTTCGATACAGGCGCCAAACAGCTGGTCGTCGTCATAGAGAAACTTGATGAACTCGCCCTGGGCCAACTCAAGCCCCGCGAGCACGTTAGCCACATGCCCGAGCTTGCGCGCGTTACGGACATAACGTATCGCCCGACCCGCCTCTTCGCCCATGACCTCGACCAGGCGGCCGATTTCGTCATCCTGGCTGTCATCGCATACGATGATTTCGAGATTGCCGTAACCCTGGCCCAAGGCGCTGTACAGGGCTTTGGCAAAAAAACGTGGATTGACGGCGGGAATGACGAGACTGACGAGGGGGAGTGGGTTCACGGCGGGGCTCGCAAGCAGCGCGACTTACCCGATCGGACGAGCCACTCGCACCGCTGAAAAAGGCGGTTGATGGAGACGCGAGAGCCACGATGACTCCCGCGTCCGGGTCGAATCAGATCTTGTTGAACAGGCCCAATTGACTGATTTTGCTGAACGCCAACTGCGCCGCCTGCAACATGGTCTGCTGCAAGGTCAGTTGAGTCATGACCGCCGCCGGGTCGGCGTTGACAATCAACCCTTGAGCGGTGGTGTTGGCGATAACCAGGCTCTGATTGGTGGCATCCTGGGAATCAATGGTCTGGCCGCGGGTACCGATGGCGGTGATCGAGCTGCCGGCCTGGTCCATGGCGCTGGAGACGTTGCTGACACCCGCGTTCATGACCGCCAGCAGCTTCTGTTGGGCAACCGGGTTGCCATCAGCCGGCGTATTCAACGACGTGATCATCTGGTTCAAGGTGTCGAGGATGTTCTGGGTCTGGTGATTGTTCGGCTGGATCACAAACTGATCACCGGCCGCCGGCGCACCGCTCAAGGTCAGGCTGACCCCCGCCGCCGTCGCCGTCGAACCGGTCATGGTGCCCGAGGACACCGGCCGGCTACTGGCCGTGATCGGCGACGCGTAGAGGTCGTAGGCCGTGGCACTGGTGAACTTGAGGATCGCCCCACTGGAAGGGAAGGTGCTGTCGTAGGCCGCCTGGTTGGTTGTCGTTGCCCCGGTCACCACCGTGGTCGACGGATTGCCGGCGCTGCGCGTGGTATTGAAGGTATCCGGCTGCGCGGCCAGGGTGAAGCTATGCCCGGCAATCACGGTATCCGGCACATCGCCGGACTGCAGGTTGATGCTCAGCCCCAGGTCCACACCACGGAAGTTGACCGTCTGATTGGTGCCGCTGGTGTTGCTGATCACGCCGTTCTGGCTGGCTTCGGAAGTGACGTCGTTGCCGCTGGCATCGGTGATCTTGAGCTGGGTGCTGCTGAGGAAGCTGACGGTATAGGGCTGGCCTGCGCTGAACTTGGCGTCGTAGGTCGCACTGTTGCTGACCTGGCCGTTGGACAGGGTGACGCGGCCGTCGTCCACGGCCGGCGAGGTCAGGGTGACCTGGGTGCGGGCGGTGTTGATGGACTGCTGGAACGCGTCCCAGCCGGTCACATTGCTGGCCACCGAATTATTGGCACCAACGGCCAGGTTCAACTGCGACTGATCGCCGTTGTAGCTGTAGGTGCCGTCGGAATTGGCGGTATAGGGCTGGGTATTGGTTTTCGAACCGGCGAACAGGTAGTTGCCGTTGGCATCCTGGCTGTTCATCAGCCCGAGGATCTGTCCCTGAAGCTGCCCCAATTGCGCGGCATAAGCCTTGCGGTCGGCATCGGTGTTGGTGCCACTGATGGCCGCCAGCGCGGTTTCGCGGGCCGTTTGCATGGCGCTCTGAATCGAGCTCAACGCCGTTTCCGACTGGCTGAGCGAACCTTTGAGCGAACCGATATTGGTCGAGTACTGGGTCAATGCAGCGCTTTGCTGCCCCAACTGCACCAACCGCGCCGCGCCCACAGGGTCATCGGCGGCGGTGTTGTACTTGACCAGGCTGCTGGCCTCGGCACTGGTCTTGAGTGTGTCGTTGTAGCCACGCTGGTAGTTGGCAGCCGTGGTTTCGTAATACTGGGCGGTGGAAATGCGCATGAATCACGACTCCTTAAAGGCTGCTGAGCAGCGTGCTGAAGATAGCCTGGGCGGCTTTGATAATCTGCGACGCGGCCGTGTAGTACTGCTGGTACTTGACCAGGTTGGCGGACTCTTCGTCCAGGTTGACGCCGGACAGGGAGCTTTGCGCGTTGGTGGCGTTGGTCAGGATGGTCGTCGTCGCCGTGTTGTCCGAGGTGGCCTGGGCCGCCTTGCTACCGACAGTGGAGATCAACGAGCCATAGGCATCCGAGATGCTGCTGCCGCCGTTCGTGGCGCCCGTGCCCACGGTCTTGCTGTTTTGCAGGGCGATCAGGGCGGTGCTGTTACGGTTGTCCGAAGAACCGGCGCCGGTCATCGACATGGTGAAGCTTTCACCGGCTGTCGGGTTGCCAGCCACAGTGGTCTGAACGGTGAACGTCTTCTGCAGGCCGGTCACAGGGTCCAGCACCGCAGCGCCGGTGGAGTCGACCATGTTCACGTTCAGGTTCAGGGTGTTGGACTGCCCCGGCACGATGGTGCCGGTGCCCATGGTGTTGCCCTGGGCGTCGGTCAGGGTGTAGCTCTGGGTACCCGCGGTCGCACCAGTACCGGGTGCGCCAAAGACGATCTTGACCGGCGTGCCGTACTTGATGGCGTCCTGCAGTTGCGCGTTATTGGTCGCGTTGGACGTGCCCAACTGGTCGACCAGGGTCGGCTGAGTGTAGGTACCACCGTTGTTGGCACTGGTGACACCGGTCAGCGGCGCCGCCGCGGCAATGTTCTGCGCGTTGGTCATCACCGTCTGGATATCACTGGCACCGCTGCGGGTCGGGGTCACCTTGAAGCTGTCGCCGGGACTCATCGCGCCGCCGGTCAGGCTCAGGGTGATCCCGTCGATCACCGGGGCCGGCGTGGTCGTGGTGCTGAAGGTGCCCATGGCGGTGCCGTCGGAGCGCGTGACGCTGTAGTTGGTCGCGCTGCTGAAGGTAACCTGGTAATCGTTGGTGGTCAGCGCGCCGGTGTCGGCGATGGTCACGTTCAGGTTGCCGGAGCCGGCGCTGTTGTTCGCGTTGGCGATACTGCGCTGGCTGATCAGCGAGGGGCTGTTGATATCGGTGAACAGCGGCGAGCCGAAGTTGCCGTTCTTGTCGATGCCCTGGGCCTGTTGCTTGTTCATCTGGTCGGCCGTGACCATGGCAATGCGCCCCAGCGCGTTGATCGACGGCTCGAGTACATCGCTGCGATAGCGCAGCAGACCACCGATCTCGCCACCGGTCACGGTGGAGGTGATATCGACGGTGCTGCTGCCACGATCCAGTTGCAAGGCCGACTGGCTCGGGTCGTCCTTGCTCGGCACGGCGGACAGGGTGTTGGTGGTGTTGCCCATCACCAGCGGCTGGCCGTTGCCGATATAGACGTCATAACTCGAACCACGCTGGACCACCTGGGTCCCGACCAGTTCGGACAATTGGCGCACCGCTTCGCTGCGCTGGTCCAGCAGGTCGTTCGGTGCCCCGGCGGCGGTGGTGACCTTGGAAATCTGATCGTTGTACTGGGCGATGGTGGTCGCCAGCTTGTTCACCTGGTCGGACATGTCCGACAGGTTGCTGTTGATTCCGGTGTTCTGCTGGCTCAACTGCTGGGAGAGGCTGTTGAGCTTGTTGCTCAAGGCCTGGGCGCTGGTCAACGTGGTCTGGCGGGACGCATCATCCGTCGGGGTAGTGGACACGCTTTGCAGGGAAGAGAAGAACTGCTGCAACGAAGCAGTCATGCCGGTGTTGGCATCGGACAGCATCGAGTCGGTCGGCGTGACCTGGGCCAGGTACGAGGACGAATCGCTGTTGAGCGCCGTCGAGGTCTGCAACTGTGAATCCAGGTAGGCGCTGTAGACCCGACGGACATCCGCCAGGGTCGTGCCGGTGCCGATGAACACGTTGCCATATTGCTGCGAGGCAGAGCTGGTCTGAACGGTCGACTGACGCGAATAGCCCGGCGTATTCACGTTGGAAATATTGTTACCGGTGGTGTTCAAAGCCGTCGAGGCCGCGTTCAACCCCGTCATACCAATATTGAGCAAGCTCATGATTCAGACCTTATAAATTCGTGGAAGCGCCCGCCGCAGCGTAGTTCTGGTAGCTCTTCATCTGTTTTGCTATTTGCGAAATCTTGCTTGCGTAGTCCGGGTCGGTGGCATACCCGGCCTTTTGCAACTCGCGTACAAACTGTTCAGGTTTATCGGCCGACTTCAGCACATCTTGATAGCGATTATTGCTTTGCAACATGGTGACCAGGTCATCGAAGCTGTCCTGGTAGGAACCATAGGAACGGAAGTCCGCCGTTTCCTTGACCATCTGGCCATTTTCAAACTCGCTGGTGATGGCGCGGGCCTGGGGCCCCTGCCAACTGCTGCCGGCCTTGATGCCGAACAGGTTGTGACTGCTGCTGCCGTCCTGTTGACGCATGACCGATTTGCCCCAACCGGTTTCCAGGGCCGCCTGGGCCACCAGATAACGCGGGTCGACACCGATACGCTTGGCCGCCTGCTCCGCCATTGGCAGCATGGTGGCGACGAATTCGTCGGGCGAACTGAAAGCCTGTTTGGCTGGCGCCAACGGCGGCTGGGCCATGGCACGACCGTAGAACTGCATATTCGAGTTAGACACGCCGCCCACACTGCGGGCAGTCTGAGCCTGCCCCTGGAGCACGGCATCGCTGAGAGCACTGCTGCGCGCCGGCACGGGCTGGGCGTTGAGCGCGGCCAGGCTGCCGTCAGCCGATGGCACCAGCCCGGCGACCAGGCGATCGGTCAGCTTGCTCGGCAATGCCAGGCGGCGCTGGTTGATCTTGGCCATGTCGTTGTGCAGGCTGCCATCGCTGTTGTGGGCCGGGCTCGCGACCCGCGTGGCCCACAAGGGCCGCTGGCCATTGGAGCGCGCGAACGGCGAAGCCGCGGTCGCCGCCGTGGTGATGCCGGCGTCGATCGGTGTCGCCACTGGCGCTTCGGTGGCGACCGTGCCGGCCGGCGGCCCGACCTTGAGCCCGCCATCGGCAGGCCGCTTCGGTTTGTTCTTGGTCATCTGGCGTACCAGCACATCGGCCAGGCCGATACCGCCACCCTGGCGCGACATGGTCACGGCCAACTGATGGTCGTACATTTCCTGGTACTGCTTGGTCGCCGGGGTATTGAGCGGGTTATCCTGGCCGATGACATCCGTGGCCGCGCGCGCGGACTTGAGCATTTCGCCGACGAACAGCGACTCAAACTCCTGCGCCACCTTGCGAATGTTGGCGTCGCTGTCGCGGTCGCCGACCTTCAGGCTGTTCAGTCGATTCAGGTCGCTGTAGGCACCGGAGTCGCCGGTCGTTGTCAGCCCGCTCTTGCGCATATCCACCATATCGACGACCTCAAATCACGATCAGGTCGGCTTGCAAGGCGCCGGCCTGTTTCAAGGCTTCGAGAATCGCCATCAAGTCGCCTGGCGCCGCACCCACCTGGTTCACCGCACGAACGATCTCGTCCAGGGTGGTCCCCGGGCCGAACTTGAACATCGGCTTGGCTTCCTGCTGGGCATTGACCCGCGAACGCGGTACCACCGCCGTGGTGCCGTTGGACAACGCCCCCGGCTGGCTGACGATCGGGTCTTCGGTAATGGTCACGGTCAGGCTGCCGTGGGTCACTGCAGCCGGTGAAACCTTGACGTTCTGGCCGATCACGATAGTGCCGGTGCGCGAATTGATGATGACTTTCGCCACCGCCTGGCCCGGATCAACCTCGAGGTTCTCCAGCATCGACAGGTAGTCGACCCGCTGGCTCGGATCCAGCGGCGCGGTGACGCGGATCGAGCCGCCGTCGATGGCCTGGGCCACGCCCGGACCGAGCAGGTCGTTGACCTTGTCGACAATCCGCTTGGCGGTGGTGAAGTCGGAGCGGTTGAGGTTCAAGGTCAGGCTGTTGCCCTGGTTGAAACCACTCGGTACCGCGCGCTCCACCGAAGCCCCGCCGGGAATACGACCGGCCGACGGAACGTTGACCGTGATCTTCGAACCGTCCGCGCCCGAAGCATCGAAACCACCCACCACCAGGTTGCCCTGGGCGATGGCGTAGACGTTACCGTCAATACCCTTGAGTGGCGTCATCAACAAGGTGCCGCCACGCAGGCTCTTGGCGTTACCGATGGACGAGACGGTGATATCCACCACCTGCCCCGGTTTGGCGAACGCCGGCAGATCAGCGCTGATCGACACCGCCGCGACGTTCTTCAACTGCACGGTCCCGGCGTTGGCCGGCACCTTGATGCCGAACTGCGAAAGCATGTTGTTGAAAGTCTGCAGGGTAAAGGGTGTCTGCGTGGTCTGGTCACCCGAACCGTTGAGACCAACCACCAGGCCGTAGCCGATCAGTTGGTTGGAGCGCACACCGGAAATACTGGCGATATCCTTCAACCGCTCGGCCTGGGCACCGAGAGCGGTAGACATCAGCAGCACAGCCGCCATCACATGCTTGAAATTGAACATGGTCATAGCACCTAGA
Source organism: Pseudomonas gingeri (assembly GCF_013386165.1). Lineage (GTDB taxonomy): Bacteria > Pseudomonadota > Gammaproteobacteria > Pseudomonadales > Pseudomonadaceae > Aquipseudomonas > Aquipseudomonas gingeri_C. Next base: position 634,308 of record NZ_JACAOS010000015.1, read on the forward strand.
AAGGCCAGAGCGGACTGAGGAAGAAGCGGTCCAGCCATCCCGGCTGGCTCGTGTCGGCAAACGCGCCGGTACCCGAGTAGGTGATGCGCGCATCGGCCACGCGAGTGGACGGAACGGTGTTGTCGGTGGCGATATCATCCGCCCGGATCATCCCGGCGATACGCACCAGCTCATTGCCGGTGTTGAGGGTCAGCCACTTCTCGCCACGCACGGCGATGATGCCGTTGGGCAGCACGTCAGCCACGGTCACGGTGATCGAACCGGTCAGGCTGTTGCTCTGCGCAGCCTTGGACGAACCGTCGGTGGTCTTGGTGCCGCCATAGCCGACACTCAGGTTCGCGTTGCCGCTGGTCACCGACGAGCCGAAGAGCGTGGTCAGGCCAAAGTTGTTGGCATCTTTCTTCGACAGGTCGGAGTTGGCGTTCTTGCTCGCCTGGGTGGCTTCGTTCAGGGTAATGGTGACGATATCGCCGACCCGGAAAGCCTTGCGGTCGCCATACAGGTTCTGCTCGAAGCCCGCCTGGTAGATCGAACCGTTGTTCGCCGCAGCGGGCAACGGGGTGCGCGGCAACACCGGCGCGTAATACGGGTCATTGGGCTTGGGTGGCGGGCTCATGCAACCGGCCAACAGCACCATCGAGCTCAATGCGAGCAGGGGAAACAACCGATTCATGACCCTATTACCTCACGGTGTTGCAGGCGCCCTTAAGGCCGCCCCATAGACTTGATTACAGGTTCTGTGCGACGTATTGGAGCATCTGGTCGGCGGTGGAGATCACCTTGGAGTTCATTTCGTAGGCCCGCTGGGTGGTGATCATGTTGACCATTTCTTCCACGGTGCTGACGTTGGAGGTTTCCAGGGTGCTCTGCTCGGTGGTACCGAAACCGTTGAGGCCCGGGGTGCCGACTTGCGGCGCGCCACTGGCGGCGGTTTCCAGGTACAGGTTGCCGCCCTTGGACTGCAGGCCGGCCGGGTTGATGAAGTCGGCGGTCTGGATATTGCCGATCACTTGCGAAGCCGGGTTGCCGGCGACGGTGATCGAGACCGTGCCGTCCTGGCCCACGGTGAAGGTCTGGGCGTTGTTCGGGATGATGATCGCCGGCTGCAGGGTGAAACCGTTGGCGGTGACGATCTGCCCGGTGTTGCTCAGGTGGAAGGTACCGTCACGGGTATAGGCCGTGGTGCCGTCCGGTTGCAGGATCTGGAAGAAACCGCGGCCGTTGACGGCCATGTCCAGCGGCTGGTCGGTGGTTTGCAGGCTACCAGCGGCGAAGTTCTTCTGGGTGCCGACGATCCGCACACCCGTACCCAGCTGCAGACCCGACGGCAGTTCGCTGTCCTGGGTCGACTCGGCACCCGGCTGACGCTTGATCTGGTACAGCAGGTCCTGGAACTCGGCGCGATCACGTTTGTAGCCGGTGGTCGAGACGTTGGCCAGGTTGTTGGAAATAGTCGTCAGGTTGGTGTCTTGTGCCGCCAAACCTGTTTTTGCAACCCATAGAGCCGGAAGCATTCTGTTCTCCTTCGCGCGCCTGTTTTACGGCGCTACGTTCTGGTGATTAGCTGTTCTGCAAGACCCGAGCCATAGCCGTGTCATCTTCTTTGGCGGTGCTCATCATCTTGATATGCAATTCGAACTGTTTGGACAGGGCCAGCACCGAAGTCATTTCCTCGACGGCATTGACGTTGCTGCCAACCAGGAAGCCCGAGACCACCTTGACGTTGGCATCGACCGGCGCTGTCGTACCGTCTTTGGTATGAATCACGGCATCCGGCCCCTTGACCATGTTCTTGAGATCCGGGTTGACCAGCTTGATGCGATCGACTTCCGCAATCACTTGCGGCCCCTCACCCATGGCACGAATGCTGATGCTGCCGTCCTCACCCACTTCGATCTTCGACTCGGGCGGCACGGCAATCGGCCCGCCATTGCCCATGACCGGCATGCCGTTGCCGGCACGCAACACCCCGAGGGCGTCAATATTCATGCTTGCGGTGCGCACGTAACCTTCGCCGCCGTCAGGCGTCTGCACGGCCACCCAGCCGTCACCGGCCACCGCCACGTCGAGATCGCGACCGGTCTCGACCATCGGGCCCTCCGTGAAATCCGTCCCCGGACGCTCGGACATGGCGTAGGCACGCGACGGAAAGCTGTCACCGAACACCGGCATCGAACGAGCCTGTTCCAGGTCACGCTGAAAACCGTTGGTCGAGAGGTTCGCCAGATTGTTGGCATGGGCCTTTTGCGCCAGGGCATTCTGGGCCGCACCGGTCATTGCCACGTAAAGGTACTTGTCCACAGTCTTTCCTCATTCCTGACGGGCGTTTGCCGCCACCGCTGTACTTTGAGTGGCGCAAGCAATTTCCGAACCAACTTGTTTTTTGACGCAGGACAAGCCAACAGAGCGGGAGTTTGAGTACCTTTCGCAGGCTTTCAAGGTCTTGAGGGCAGACGAAAAAGCGGCGCCGTTATGCCGCTGGCGGCAAATATCGGTCATTCCTCTGCGGCGCGACGGGCGCCAGAAAAACCACCCTGGAATAGACCTTGCAAGCCAACCCGATATACGGCGACCAACGTCAAGTTTGCCCAGGGACTGCCGACATTCAGAATTAGCCACAGTATTCAGGAGGGCTGACGTGAACCTGTACATCAACCAACTACAGAAAAAAGCTGACTTCAAGGAAGACATCTATTCAGGCGCCATCTTCCTGGACACCCAGTTGGCGACCGCCAAAGAGCTCTGTAGCTTTGCCAAGGAAAGCATCACCCTGGCCTTCGACGGTGAGACCGATCACCAGTCCCTGCACAAGATGATGCCAGTCGAGGAATTCGTCAGCCGGGTGACCCGCCTCAAGGGCCAGTTCACCAACAGCCAGCGCGTCAAGGACCTGATCCTGGGATTCATTCATGAAGTCGGCATCGACCCGCGCGAGTACATCTTCGATGTGCCGCGCCTGCGCGTCGTACCCAACTACAACTACCTGCACGCCGGCGTCAGCTACGCCTACAAGCCCCATCGCGATACCTGGTACGGCAGCGTCGATTGCCAGATCAACACCTGGATGCCGGTCTACACCATCGCCCCGAACCAGACCATGATGATCAATGCCGGTTACTTCGAAAAACCGGTGCTCAACACCTCGAAGGACTGGAGCCTGAACGACTGGATCAACAACCAGCGGCACAAGGCCAAGGACAACCTGACCGAGGAAGTACGTGTCCACCCGGTGCCCCTGGCCGACATCGATACCTCGTCGGAAATGCGGATTGCCGGCAACACCGGCGAGATGCTGATCTTCTCCGGTTCACATTTGCATGGCACCGTCCCCAACTACACCGAACAGACCCGCTTCAGCGTGGACTTCCGCCTGATGCACCTGGACGACCTGCAGCACAAGCGCGGCGCCCCCAACGTCGACAGCGCCTGCCCGGATGTCGGGGCCGGCTTCAAAGACTATTTCCACGCCCACGACTTCTCGAATTTCCAAGGAATCTATCAATGACCAAGCGCCGCATTACGCCTGCCGAGGCTCAATACAACGAAACCCGTGCCGGCGTGCTCAAGCGGGTCGATGCCGAGTACGTGGCCGACGCACCGTTCGTGTTCGCCAACCGCATCAACGTGACCGCCGCGCTGTCGCGCATGGAGCTGTTCAAGAAAGTCATGGACGTACCGGGCGCGATCATTGAATGCGGCGTGTACAAGGGCAACTCGCTGATGCTCTACATGCACCTGTCGATGATCCTCGAGCCGTACGCGATCAACCGTTCGATCGTCGGTTTCGACACCTTCGAAGGCTTCACCAGCATCAACAAGGACGAAGACCCGGCCGACATCAACGAGAACATGTTCTCCGACACCGACCAGTCGCTGATCCAGGACATGATCGATGCCAACGACCTGCTGCGTCCGGTCAACCGCATCCCCCGTTGCGAGCTGGTCAAGGGCGACATCTGCAAGACCGTGCCGGAATTCGTCAAGTCCCGTCCGGACCTGGTCGTGGCCATGTTGATCCTCGACACCGACCTCTACGAGCCGACCAAGGTTGCCCTGGAAACCTTCCTGCCGTACATGCCAAAAGGTGCCATCGTGGTGCTCGACGAAGTTGCCTATCGCAACTTCCCGGGCGAGACCAAGGCCCTGCGTGAAGTGTTCGACATGAACAAGATCGAGCTCAAGCGCCTGCCGTTCGACTCGTGCGTGGGTTACTTCCACATCTGATCGGGCCGGGGCGGGAGGCTTGGTTACTGCCCGCCCTTGACGACATCATATTCCTTCAGCTTGTTGGCAATGGTGGTATGGGAAACCCCCAGCCGTTTACCCAGCAAGCGACTGCTCGGATGCTCCGAGTACAGACGCTCCAGCACCGCCCGCTCGAACCGACCGACAATCTCGTCCAACCCGCCTTCCAGGGAAAAATCCCCCAGGGGCTGGCGCACGCCATAATCCGGCAGACGGATATGCTCGGCCTTGACCACCCCGCCCTCACACAGGGAAACCGCCTGGAACAGCACGTTCTCCAACTGCCGGACATTGCCCGGCCAGTGATAATGCGCAAGACGATCCATCGCCGCCGGCGCCAGCTTCGGCAACGGGCAGCCGATCTGTCGACTGGCCTGGTCGAGGAAGTGCTCCACCAGCGGGGCCAACCCGTCCAGGCACTCGCGCAGCGGCGGAATATGCAGGGACAGCACGTTGAGGCGGTGATAGAGGTCCTGGCGAAACTCACCCCGCGAACACAGCTCCGAGAGATCGACCTGGGTCGCGCAGATCACCCGCACATCCAGGTACACCTCCTCATCGCTGCCGACCCGACGAAACCCGCCGTCCTGCAAAAAGCGCAATAACTTGACCTGCAAACGCGGGCTCATCTCCCCGACCCCATCGAGGAACAAGGTGCCGCCGGCCGTCAGCTCCAGCAGCCCGAGCTTGCCCTCGGCGCGGGCGCCCTCGAACGCGCCGGGGCCGTAACCGAACAGCTCGGTTTCAGCCATGGACTCCGGCAACCCCGCACAATTGAGTGCCATCAGCGGTGCCTGCCCACGCGGACTGGCCAGGTGGCAGGCCCGCGCCAGCAATTCCTTGCCGGTGCCGGTCTCACCTTCAATCAGCAACGGCGCGTCCAGCGGCGCCATGCGCCGGGCCTCACGGACGACCGCGGCCATGACTTTCGAACTCTGGAAGATACTGTCGAAGCCACGCAGTTCCTGCTTGCGCACGTTGTAGATGCGCTCGCCGACCTGATCGGCGCGGTGCAAGGTCAGCACCGCGCCGGCCATCGCCTCGCTGTCATCGTGTTCCGACTGCAACGGGGCGATATCCGCCAGGAAAACGTCACCCTTGATCTTGACCCGCAGACCATTGATCCGCGACTTGTTGGCGCGCACCAACTCCGGCAGATCGAAATCCGGCGCGTAGCGCGCCAACGGGATACCCGGCACCTCATCGACCCTGACCCCGAGCAGCTGCGCCGCCGCGCGGTTGGCGGCAACAATCGAGCCGCCCATGTCGATGGACAGCACCGGAAACTCCAGCGCCCCGAGCAGAGCGTTGAGTTCCATATGCCGACGTTCACTGGGCATCAAGCCGACGCGCTTGACGCCAAAGACACCGGCAATGGTTTCGAACTTGGGCCGCAGGGCCTGGAACTGCAGGTTGATCAGATTCGGGCAGTGCAGGTAGATGGCATTGCCCTGATCGCCACCGACCTCGCCACGGGCAACGTTGATGCCGTAGTCCACCAGCAGGTTGAGAATGTCGCGAAGAATGCCGATGCGGTTCTGGCAATGCACTTTGATACGCATGGAAAGGCTCGAAGAAGGGCGATGGCCGGGGCGCGTCAGCCCCTGCGGAGCGGGCACTTTTTCCAGTACACCGCAGTTAGTCGTCAAGATTATGTGACAAAAACCAACCAGAGCACCACGGCAAAACGCTTTATGAATCAGCAGCGCGCCAATTCGTAACGTTTTCTTTACGAAATACCGGCTTTCATCTCGTTCTCCAACGCTTCACCCCAGATGCGCACAGCCCCTCAACGGGTTAACACTAGGCCCATCGCTACACATAACAAGAACGCATCCCCAGCAGGAGAGCTGTATGAAGCAGACGCACTACGTGGCTCGCGAGCCCGATGCGCAAGGTTTTATCGACTACCCGGCCGCCGAGCATGCCGTGTGGAATACCCTGATCACTCGTCAACTGAAAGTGATCGAGGGCCGCGCGTGCCAGGAATACCTGGACGGCATCGAAAAGCTGGCCCTGCCCCACGACCGGATTCCGCAACTGAGCGAGATCAACCAGGTCCTCGGCGCCACCACCGGCTGGCAAGTCGCCCGGGTGCCAGCGCTGATTCCGTTCCAGACCTTTTTCGAGCTACTGGCCAACAAACAGTTTCCGGTTGCGACCTTCATTCGCACCGAAGAAGAACTCGACTACCTGCAAGAGCCGGATATTTTCCACGAGATCTTCGGCCACTGCCCGCTGCTGACCAACCCCTGGTTCGCCGAATTCACCCACACCTACGGCAAGCTCGGCCTGCAAGCCAGCAAAGAGCAACGGGTGTACCTGGCGCGCCTGTACTGGATGACCATCGAATTCGGCCTGGTGGACACTCCCCAAGGCCGACGCATCTATGGCGGTGGCATTCTCTCCTCACCGAAGGAGAGCGTGTACAGCCTGTCCGACCAGCCCGAACACCAGCTCTTCGACCCGCTGGAGGCGATGCGCACGCCTTATCGCATCGATATCCTGCAACCGCTGTACTTCGTCCTGCCGGACCTCAAGCGCTTGTTCGACCTGGCCCACGAAGACATCATGGGCATGGTCGAGCGCGGTATGCAGTTGGGTCTGCACACTCCGAAATTTCCGCCCAAGGCCGCCTGATCCGCGACTTTGCGCGGTACCTGCGGCTTTCTCGAACCGACGTTTTCGAATAGCGTATTCGAACGGCGTCCTTGAATAAAAAATCGATTTCAGGAATCCACCATGAACACCTTGAACCAAGCCCACTGCGAAGCCTGCCGTGCCGATGCTCCCCAGGTCAGCGACGAAGAACTGCCGGTACTGATCAAACAGATTCCGGACTGGAACATCGAAGTCCGGGACGGCATCATGCAGTTGGAGAAGGTCTTCCTGTTCAAGAACTTCAAGTTCGCCCTGGCCTTCACCAATGCCGTCGGCGAGATTTCCGAAGCCGAAGGCCATCACCCGGGCCTACTGACCGAATGGGGCAAAGTCACCGTGACCTGGTGGAGCCATTCGATCAAGGGTCTGCACCGTAACGATTTCATCATGGCGGCACGCACCGACGAGGTCAGCCACGCCGCCGAGGGCCGTAAATAATGCATTTCGACGCCATCGCGCGTGTACCCGGCGACCCGATTCTCGGGTTGCTGGAGGCTTATGCCCAGGACACCAATCCGCACAAGTTCGACCTGGGCGTCGGCGTCTACAAGGATGCCCAGGGCCTGACCCCGATCCTGCACTCGGTCAAGCTGGCCGAACAGCGACTGGTGGACGAACAGCGGACCAAGTCCTATATCGGTGGTCACGGCGACCTGCGCTTCGGCAGCCTGCTCAACGAGCTGGTGATGGGCGCCGACTCGCCGCTGATCGCAGCCCAGCGCGTCGGTGCGACCCAGACCCCGGGCGGCACCGGTGCCTTGCGCCTGAGTGCCGACTTTATCGCCCACTGCCTGCCGGGCCGTGGCATCTGGCTCAGCGATCCGACCTGGCCGATCCACGAGACCATCTTCGCCGCCGCCGGCTTGAAGATCAGTCACTACCCTTACGTCGACAGCGATAACCGCCTGAACGTCGAGGGCATGCTGGCGGCCCTGGAGCAGGTGCCCCAGGGTGATGTGGTGCTGTTGCACGCCTGCTGCCATAACCCGACCGGCTTCGACCTGTCCCACGACGACTGGTACAAGGTGCTGGACATCGTCCGTCGCCGCGAACTGCTGCCGCTGATCGACTTCGCCTACCAGGGCTTTGGCGATGGCGTGGAGCAGGATGCCTGGGCGGTGCGCTTGTTCGCCCGGGAACTGCCGGAAGTGCTGATCACCAGTTCCTGCTCGAAGAATTTCGGTTTGTACCGTGAGCGCACCGGCGCGCTGATCGTCTGCACCGGCGATGCTGAAAAACTGCTGGATGTGCGCAGCCAACTGGCCGCGGTGGCCCGTAACCTGTGGTCGAACCCACCGGATCACGGTGCGGCGGTGGTGACCACCATTCTGGGCAATGCCGAGCTGAAGAGCCTGTGGGCCGATGAAGTGGAGGCCATGCGTGCGCGCATTGCCCAACTGCGCAGCGGTTTGGTGGAGGCACTGCAGCCCCATGGTCTGGCCGAGCGGTTTGCGCACATTGGCGTGCAGCGTGGCATGTTCTCCTACACCGGTCTGTCGCCGGCCCAAGTCCAACGCCTGCGCGACGAGCACAGCGTGTATATGGTCAGCTCCGGTCGGGCCAACGTGGCCGGTATCGATGCGACGCGCCTGGCAGCGTTGGCGCAGGCGATTGCGGCAGTCTGTAAGGAGTAACTACGACCCTCTGTAGGAGCGAGCTTGCTCGCGATGGTGGCTCTGGCACCACGGGGCATCAATTTCCCCGCGTTATCGTTGACGCCCATCGCGAGCAAGCTCGCTCCTACAGAGGACACCGCCCCGCTCACCCACCCTTCTCGACCAACTGCCCGAACGCCTCCAACTCGCCCTTCTCCAGGTCCGAAACCAGGATGAAGCGCAGGTGATCACGTCGCCATGAGACCACGTTATAGCCGCGCAACGACAGGCTCTCCCGAGCCCGATCAGCCTCGGCCGTTGGCAGGATAAACAGGTTGATGGTGTGCTTGGCATGCCGGTAAGCCAGCGCGGCAGCGGTCTGGTGTTGCAGATAATCCAGTCGACCACCCAACAACGGATAGCCCTGCGCCCCATAGTCGAAAACCGGCGGTGCGAAATCGAGCTTGCCGGTAAACCAGGGTTTCACCGTGTGCCGGTCGGACGACACCACATCATTCAGATGCTCGGCCATCAGCGAGCGCACATGACTGGACACCGCCTCATCCAGCCAGGGCTGCTCGGCGGACGGCGTCACGACGTAGAGCATGAGCGCCAGACTTAACGCCGCCGCCGAGAACACCGGGGCCCACCAGCGTCCCGACGAGGTTCGCAACCCCTGCAGGAAACCGGCGACATCCCAGGAGCGCGCCGGGGCAGCCCCCAGCAGATGCCGACTGAGGGCTTCGGGCGCGCGGTAATAGGGGGCCCGAATCTTGACGTCATCGATCAATTGGCGGGCCTGCTCATGCAGGCGTGCGCACTCGGTGCAGCCCACCAGATGCGCGGCTACCCGCGCCGCAGTCGCCGCATCCAGTTCATGGTCGAGGTAGCCATGGATCCATTCACCACAGGTCTTGCAGTCGAGTTCATTCATAGGTGTGCAACTTCAGCAGTTCGCGCTTGAGCATTCCGCGCGCCCGGGCCAACCGTGACATGACGGTCCCCAAGGGGATATCGACGATTTTCGCTATGTCCTTGTAGGGCATGTCTTCCAACTCCTTCAGGACAATCACTTCGCGGAAGGCCGGCGCCAGCGCCAACAACGCCAGGCGCAGTTGCTCGGACGCCTCGGCCCGGATGACCTGTGACTCCGGTGTACGGACATCCGCCAGCGCCGAGTCGTCCTGCAGCCACTCTTCGTCGATGGCGACCCAGCGCGGCCCCATCGAGGCCTTGAGCCAGTTGTAGCTTTCATTGCGGACAATGGTCAGGAACCAGGCCTTGGCATTGCCGTCGACAAAACGGTGCTGGAACTTGAAGGCCCTGAACGCACTTTCCTGAACCACATCCTGCGCGGCGCTCTCACTGTCGGTGAGCCAGCGCGCGAGGTTATAGGCCGCATCCAGATGCGGCGCAAACAGCGCCTCGAATCGCTTCATAGTGGCTCCGATACCTTTGTCCCTATAACGGTGAAAGAGCCGGTTTTATTCCCGAAATAATTTTTTTATTTTCTGGAATAAAGTCCCGCGTCGCCCGGTTTTACAGATGTGAGCTCAATCACTGTAGACCGCCAGCGAGGGCGTTCCCATGGACCTGCACCCAACACCCCAAGACCAACGTACCGACGGCCCGCTCGATCCTGAGCGCCGGAACCTGCTCAAATGCTCGGCCTGGGCCGGCGCCGGGGTCCTCTGGGCCTTGAGCGGTGGCATTCCACGGGCCTTTGCCCTGGACCAGAACGGCCAACCCACCGACCCGGCCGCCCTGGCCGCGAGCTTTCACTTCGTACAAATCAGCGATTCGCATATCGGTTTCAACAAGGAAGCCAACCCCGAGCCGGTGAAGACCCTGCAAGTGGCCATCGACAAGGTCATCGCCCTGCCCAAACGACCGTCGCTGATTCTCCACACCGGGGACATTACCCATCTCAGCAAGCCAGAGGAGTTCGACACCGCCGCGCAATTGCTCAAGGCCCTGCCCGCGACCGTGCACTATGTGCCAGGCGAACACGACACCCTCGACGAAGGCGGCGGCCAGCTCTATCTGCAGCGTTACGGCAAGGGCACCAAGGGCAACGGCTGGTACAGCTTCGACGACCATGGCGTGCACTTCATCGCGCTGGTGAACGTCTTCAATTTCCAGGCCGGCCATGAGGCCAACCTCGGTGCCGACCAGCTCGCCTGGCTGGCCGATGACCTGCGGGCAGTGGCAACCAGCACACCGATCGTGGTGTTCACCCACATTCCCCTGTGGACCATTTATCAGCCCTGGGGCTGGGGCACGGAAGACGGCGACCAGGCCATTGCCCTGCTGCGCAAATATGGCTCGGTAACCGTGCTCAATGGGCATATCCACCAGGTGATCCAGAAGGTCGAAGGCAACATCACCTTCCACACCGCGCGCGGTACGGCCTACCCGCAACCGGCGCCGGGGGCCGCCCCCTCGCCCGGGCCGATGACCGTGGCCGCCGATCAGTTGCGCAATTACCTGGGGATTACCGATGTCCGTGCGACACAAGGTGATCACCCGTTGGCGCTGATTGACTCGACACTGGTTTAAGGAGGACATGGAAATGAAAAAGCTTTTACAGATGCTGGCACTGGTTTGCCTGGCGGTGTCGATCCCGGTTCGGGCCCAGGAAGTGAAAATCGATATCAAGGAATTCATGTTCGGCCCCAAGGAACTGACCGTCGCGCCCGGTACCAAGGTCACCTGGGTCAACGACGACCAGATCCCCCACACCGTGGCCGAAACCCACAAGCTGTTCCGCTCGGGCGCGCTGGACACCAACGACAGCTATTCCTATGAGTTCACGACCGCGGGCACCTATGAGTACTTCTGCGCACTGCATCCGCAGATGATCGGAAAAATCATCGTCAGCCCCTGACCTTGTGGGAGCCGGCCTGCCGGCTCCCGCAGAACTGACGAATGGCCGTCGAACCCGGGGTGAAAAAAGTCTTTCTGTCATTTTCACTGCTGTATCCTGCCCAGGCTTTTTAAAAGCGCGGATCTACCCAGCGATTTAAAAACAGACCTTGCGAGGAGCGACGACGATGCATGAGATACCCAACTTCCCCTTCCCAAGCCTGCACGAAACTGAGCAGAAAACCCCGCCACAAACCGCTGCCCAGCAGCCGGTAAACAACGAGGCCGTAGAAAGCCTCAAGGCCGACAGCGAAGACTGAACGCTTGCTCAACCGGTCGCGTGAAAAGCCTGTTCCCTGGTGTTTTTCACGCAACCGGATACACAGCCTCCCGCAAGTTTTTTCGCTTCCCCCCTCCTGCAACCGGTCTCACACCGCTATCATAAGCTTCCTATCTTTCTTCTCCGCGTCAACGGTGGTCCCTGTCCATGTCTGATACACAGCGGCCCCTGGCGGTCACGCTGCAAGTCGTTTCCATTGTCCTGTTTACCTTTATCGGTTACCTGAACATCGGCATTCCCCTGGCCGTGCTGCCCGGCTATGTACACAGTGACCTGGGCTTCGGCACGGTCATCGCCGGCCTGGTGATCAGCGTCCAATACCTGGCGACCCTCTTGAGCCGCCCTTATGCCAGCCGGATCATCGACAACCAGGGTTGCAAGCGCGCGGTGATATTCGGCCTGGCAGGCTGTGGCCTGAGCGGTGTGTTCATGCTGTTGTCGAGCTTTCTCCAGGGGCTGCCATTACTGAGCCTGGGCAGCCTGTTCGTCGGTCGCGTGCTGTTGGGGAGCGCGGAAAGCCTGGTGGGCACCGGGGCCATCGGCTGGGGCATCAGCCGGGTCGGCGCGACGAACACCGCCAAGGTGATTTCCTGGAACGGCATCGCCAGCTACGGCGCACTGGCCATCGGTGCACCGCTGGGGGTCTGGATGGCCAGTCGGTTCGGTCTGTGGAGCATCGGTGTGAGCATCCTGCTACTGGCCACGCTGGGCCTGCTGCTGGCCTGGCCGAAGCGGGCTGCACCGATTGTCGTCGGTGTTCGCCTGCCCTTCCTTCATGTACTGGGTCGCGTCCTGCCCCACGGTACGGCGTTGGCCCTGGGCGGTGTCGGTTTCGGCACCATCGCCACCTTTATCACCTTGTATTACAGCACCCAGCACTGGGATAACGCAGCGCTCTGCCTGACCCTGTTCGGTGCCAGCTTTATCAGTGCACGGTTGTTATTCGGCAACCTGATCAATCGACTTGGAGGCTTTCGCGTGGCGATTGCCTGCCTGTCGGTGGAAACCCTCGGCCTGCTGCTGTTGTGGCTGGCACCGGACGCCCAGTGGGCACTGGCCGGCGCGGCCTTGAGCGGATTCGGTTTCTCCCTGGTGTTCCCGGCGCTGGGAGTCGAGGCGGTGAACCTGGTGCCGGCATCCAGTCGCGGCGCGGCGGTGGGTGCCTACTCATTGTTCATCGACCTGTCGCTGGGCATCACCGGGCCGTTGGCCGGGGCGATCGCGGCAGGCCTGGGCTTTGCCTCGATCTTCCTGTTCGCCGCCCTGGCGTCATTTTCCGGGTTGCTGCTGAGTTTTTATCTCTACCGGCAGGCGCCGAAACAACGCGAGTTACGGGAAAAAGCCTGAAGGCCTAGAAGTCGATCTTGCCCCGTCCGGCCTTGATCGCGCCGCGCTGGGACTTGCCTTCCAGGCGACGCTTCTTCGAGCCGAGGGTCGGCTTGGTCGCACGGCGCTTCTTCTCCACCTTGGTGGCGCTGAGGATCAGTTCGGTCAGGCGCTCCAGGGCATCGTTGCGATTCTGCTCCTGGGTCCGGTATTGCTGGGCCTTGATCACGATCACCCCTTCGCTGGTGATACGACTGTCACGCAGGGCCAGCAGGCGCTCCTTGTAGAACGGCGGCAGGGACGAAGCCGGAATATCAAAACGCAGGTGCACGGCGCTGGAGACCTTGTTGACGTTCTGCCCACCCGCACCCTGGGCGCGAATGGCCGTCCACTCGATCTCGGCATCCGGCAGATGCACATTGTTGGAAATCACCAGCATTTGAAAAGCGTCCGACGTCAGGGTGTTCAGGATACCCGATCTGCACCCCGGCGAGCCGGTTCGCCCATCCACAGGCCCACAGAAACAACAAACCCGGCAACTGCCGGGTTTGTCCTTGCAACGCAGAGCGGCCTACTTCACCGCCAACAATGCCTGCTGGGCACTGCGCCGATTCTTGATGCCGTAGCAGACCCACATGAACGCCACCCACACCGGAATCGCGTACACCGAGACCTGGATCCCCGGAATCATCAGCATGATACCCAGGATGAACACCACAAACGCCAGGCACACATAGTTGCCATAGGGATACCACAGGGCCTTGAACAGCGGGCGCTGCTTCGTGCGGTTCATATGCTCGCGGAACTTGAAGTGCGAGTAGCTGATCATCGCCCAGTTGATCACCAGGGTCGCCACCACCAGGGACATCAGCAATTCCAGGGCCTGTTGCGGCATCAGGTAGTTCATCACCACCGCGATGAAGGTCACCAGCGCCGAAACCAGCAGCGAACGCACCGGTACGCCGCGCTTGTCGATCTTGGCCAGCGCCTTCGGTGCATCACCCTGCTCGGCCATACCCAGCAGCATGCGGCTGTTGCAGTAGGTGCCGCTGTTGTACACCGACAGCGCCGCCGTCAACACCACGAAGTTGAGGATATGCGCCGCAGTGTTGCTACCGAGCATCGAGAACACCTGGACGAACGGGCTGCCGCTGTAGGAGTCGCCCGAAGCATTCAGTGTGCTCAGCAGGCTGTCCCATGGGGTCAGCGACAGCAGGATCACCAGGGCACCGATGTAGAAAATCAGGATCCGGTAGATCACCTGGTTGATGGCCTTGGGAATCACGGTTTTCGGCTGGTCGGCTTCAGCGGCGGTGAAACCGAGCATTTCCAGGCCGCCGAAGGAAAACATGATGATCGCCATGGCCATCACCAGGCCGCTAACCCCATTGGGGAAAAACCCACCGTGCTCCCACAGGTTGCTCACCGAGGCCTGTGGACCGCCGTGGCCGCTGACCAGCAGATAGCTGCCCAGGGCAATCATGCCGACGATCGCCACCACCTTGATAATCGCGAACCAGAACTCCGCTTCGCCGAAAACCTTGACGTTGGCCAGGTTGATCGCGTTGATCAAGACAAAGAAAGCCGCAGCCGAGACCCAGGTCGGGACATCGGGCCACCAGTAGTGGACGTACTTGCCGACGGCGGTCAGTTCCGACATGCCCACCAGGATGTAGAGGATCCAGCAGTTCCAACCCGACAGAAAACCAGCGAAACCGCCCCAGTACTTGTGGGCAAAGTGGCTGAACGAACCGGCAACCGGCTCCTCGACGATCATCTCGCCCAACTGGCGCATGATCATGAAGGCGATAAAACCGCAGATGGCGTAGCCGAGGATCATCGACGGACCGGCGGACTTGAGCACCCCGGCCGAACCCAGGAACAGGCCGGTACCGATGGCGCCACCAAGGGCGATCAATTGGATATGACGATTTTTCAGGCCGCGCTTAAGCTCGCCCGAAGCAAGGGGTGTATCTGGGGTCATGCGTCACCTGTTTGTTTTTATCTGTGACGAAATCGAACCCATCGCGCTTATGACGCGATGGAGTGAACAAGGCGGATAGCCTTGAGTGCACGGGCTTTCGGGACATCGCAAGGCAGTCGCCGACAGCCACAAAAATGCGCGGGTACGCAGTTGAGTCACAGGTAAAACGCCGCGCATTGTACACCGCCAGACCGCCACCGGCAGGCATCCGCGCATCTCACCGCCCCCAGCGCGGGAGGACAAGGGCCGTTTTAGCGACAAAGAAAAATCCTACAGCCATCCTCGGCAACTATTCCTTACGTCCGTCAGAACGCTCCCTTAACAGGCACTTTTACTGTCCAGATCGTCAGCTTTTCCTGACAAACTGTCACGTTTTCTTGCCAATAAAGGCATAAAACTCTCTGTTCTAAAATTGACAGACGAACTGTTTAGCTCTGACTTTAGCGACTGAATCGCTGTTTTTCCTGGAGAAGTTTTTTGTGCTCAAATTCTGGAAAAATTTTTTGAAAATATTTTTTTTGCGCTCACCGGGATCCTGCACTAGGTTTTCAGCCACTTGCCGAAACCTACAGACGGCAAGCCGGAGAAATGGATTTCATGCGTAGGACTTTTCCTCACAGAAAGCCTTTTCGACCGTCCAGCAATAACATTCCCAAGGAGATTCACCATGCAAGTCTCGGATCAGGACGTGAGCACTGAACTGCAACTGGACGATTGGTTTGAAGCCCCCACCCACGAAGCGGCCGTGGAAATGATGCAAGCCGATGCTGTCGTGCCGTTCGGCACCGCGATGTGGCCTTTCTAAGGCCGTCAGGTGGGTGCGGTTTGCCGCACCCACCCTCTTGCAGGACCAGGAACGACGTCATGGACAAGACCCGCGCCCTCGAACATTTTCTCTACTACCTCGCCTGGCACCCGGCCCTGGAAGGGCTCAGCCAGCCGAAGATCCTGTTGGGCCATACGCCAGAGTACAGCGAGATCGCCGAGGCCATCATCGGCCAGGACGCCCAGCACCAGCAGTTCGACTTCCATGCCCGGCGCCTGGACCTCGAACCGGCCGAGAGTCTGATCAAAGCCATCGGCGACAGCGACCTGTATATCTTCTTCTACGATTCCTCGATGCTCTCCCCACCTCGCCCCCAAGGCCCCGAGTTCTTGCATGCGCTACATGGCGTCATGGCCGAGCAATGGCGAAAATCGCTGCTTTTCAAGGATTATGGCGACTATTTCTACGACACCTTCAGTATCAGCCCGCAACGCATTGCCGATCTCAACGAGAACCTGATCGAGCGCATGTCCCAGGCCACGACCTTGAGCTTCAAGGACCGCCACGGTTCGCATCTGCACGCGCCGCTGAGCAGCATCCACAAGTGGACCAATATCAATGGCGTCGGCAACCACGACCTGGCCCCTGGGGAAATCGCCACCCACAGCGATGCCATCAACGGTTGCGTGAAGTTTGTCGGGACCTTCCTCAGCACCATTCCCTTTGCCCGCAAGTATGGGGTGCTGGAGTCGCCGCTGGAGCTGTGGATCGAGGATTCGACCATCTGCCGCATTGCCACCGAAGTGCCAGGGCTGGAGGCGGACTTCAACAAGTACCTGAATGCCAATCCGTCGAACCGACGGGTCGAGGAACTGGGGATCGGTACGAATGAGGGGGTCAAGGCCCTGTATGCGCGCAACTCGGGCTTCGAGGAGCGCCATTGCGGCCTGCATCTGGGATTGGGCGGTGGCGCCAAGGGCAGCCATCACCTGGACCTGATCTTTGCCAGCGGCGTGCTGGCGCTGGATGACAAGCCGGTGTTTGACGGGCAGTTTGCGTTTTGACGATGACTCGGTCTGGCTAAGGCCCCATTGCACACCGCAAAGGGATTTTGAGCAGTGCCGGCCAGAGCGTGGCCCAGTCGCTTTCATGGCCCATGCCCGGCACGATCTGGCTATGGGCGCAGACACCGGCAGCGGCGCTGACAAAACGCTGCGCAATCAGCGGTGGCACAACACTGTCGTCGGCCCCGCTGAAGTGAAGCTGCGGGATGGACGCCACCTGGCGTGCAACATCAATGGCATTGAGCGACTCCGGCATCGCCGAGACGTGATGCAGGCGATTGATCTCGGCATGATCGAGGTTGCCGGCCACGGTGCGCAGCGAGGCGATATCGCTACGCCGGGCGGCGATCAATACCGCCACGGCAGCGCCTCCCGAATAGCCGACCAGATGGATGCGCTGCCCCGGCACCTGGAGAGCAAAGTGGCTCACGGCCTGGTTCATTGCCACCACGACTTCCTCGGCAAAGCGCTTTTGCGTCCAGTAGGCTTTATCACAACGCGGGCTGAGCGCCAGCGGTGTGAACTGGCAGGGGCGTGCCAGGTACACGACGTTGGCCGCCGGATCCGCCGCTGCCAACGCCAGGCCTTCGGCCTGATGCGGCGTTGGATTTTCCGACGGGGTCGTACGCGAGCGCCAGGCCAGGCCGTCGCCCTCGATGTAGAGGTTCAGCGGCAGGTCAGGACGGGTTATCCGGTAAAAGCTGGTCAGCACAAAACTGTCGGTATCGACCTGTTCTCGCTGCAAGTGAGCGGTGTGCGCCAGGGTTTCGGCGTGTCGGTTCGGATCGGCACAGCCTGCGAGTATGCCCAGCAGCGCACACAGACACGTGAGCAGCACCCTGTTCAAGCCTTTCATGCCTCGGCAAGGCCCAGCGCCGCCAACAGCGGCCCAAGCTGTTCGGCATGCGCACGCCAGCGACCTTTCGAGGTTTTGTAGAGGGGCTGGCGCACCTGATTGACGCTGGCAGTGCGCACCACGCGCCGGGTCTTGTGAAAGTCCAGGCAGGCTTCGTCCCACGGCAGGTCAATGAAGCTGATCAAGCGCTTGGCCTGCCCTTCAAGGTCGTCCAGCACCGACTCGTAGTCCACTTCAATAAAGGATTCGGCAGGTAGCAGCTGGCGCCAGTGACTCATCAAGACTTCATAATCGCGATAGAACTGCCCCAATTCAGCCTGGTCGTAGCTGAACGGCTGATCGCCGCTGAATTGCTTGCTGTAACAGGACAGGCAGGTATCCACCGGATCGCGGCGGCAGTGAATGATACGGGCACCGGGCAGGATCAACGGAATCAGGCCGGCATAGACAAAATTGCCCGGCATCTTGTCCACCAGGCGATCCCGTGCGTCGACCAGGGGTTTGACTCGCTCAAGGTAGTCATGACCGATTCTGGCCAGATCCTGCGCTGAGCAGTTGGCCAGGTTTTGCGGAAATCTTCCTTGGTTTTCCACTGCCAGACGCAGCGACGACAATTCTCCCGCGCCCTGCACCCGCGGATGGGAGGCGAGGATCTGCTCGACCAGGGTGGTGCCGGAGCGTGGCATGCCGACGATGAAGACCGGCAGCGACGATGCCGCGCCCTGCCCTTGGCGCGCAGATTGAAATTCATCGCTGAACAACCCGGCAATGCTCTGCATCCATTGCCGCGCAGTCTGAGAGTCATAGGCAAAGGTGGAGCGCTTGAGTCGGTTTCCGCTATCCAGGTGATGGAAGGCTCGCGTGGAATCACCCGTGTCGAGATACGCCTTGCCCAAGGCAAAGTGGGTCGACAGTTTGTCGGCCAGCAGCAGACCCCCCTCGCGCACCAACCCGGCCTCCATGGCGGCGATATCGG
The DNA here is from genome assembly GCF_013386165.1 of Pseudomonas gingeri. Classification (GTDB taxonomy): domain Bacteria; phylum Pseudomonadota; class Gammaproteobacteria; order Pseudomonadales; family Pseudomonadaceae; genus Aquipseudomonas; species Aquipseudomonas gingeri_C. The sequence goes on from NZ_JACAOS010000015.1 coordinate 652,986, forward strand.
CATCACCGGGTTTAAAGGTTTTGCTGTCCGAGCGCCCCGTCAGTGCGCGGATCGACCCCGGAAACGCGCTCAACGCCTGTTCAAAGGCCACGGCGGCCTCTTCCTTGCGACCACTTTCCAGGAGCAGCACGCCCCGTGCGATCATCGCCTCTTCGGTCACCGAGCCAGGCAGCGCCACCGCCTGATTGAAATGCTCCAGGGCCTGATCGTGCAGGCCACTGGCCTGAAGCGCATTGCCCATGGCGTTGTGCACACTGGCGTCATTGGGCGCCAATGCCAAGGCTTGCCGCGCGCAGTGCAGGGCCTCGTCGAAGAGTCCGCCCTTTCTCAAGACCATGGCCCGTGCCGTGAAGCCACCGACATGGCCGGGGGCAACCCGGTGCAGGGCATCCAACCAACGCAACGCTTCGCCATGGTTCAGGCGTTGGGTTTCGGCTTCGGCGATATTCAGGTACGCATCGACCAACCGCGGGTTGAGTTCGACAGCCCGGCGTCCGGCCGCCACCGCCTCATCGAAATGCCCTTGTGAACTCAGCAAAAAAGACAGGTTGCTGCAGGCCTCGGCGTAATTCGGATCGAGGCTCAACGCCTGTTTGTAATGCCACTCGGCGTGGTCTTGTCGATCCAGGCGGCGATAGGTATTGGCCAGGTTGTTGTGGGCTTGTGCCGCTTCCGGCCGCAGCGCCACGACGCGCTGCAAACACGCGAGGCTGTCGTCCAGTTTGCCGCTTTCCTGCAGGATGATCCCCAAGTTGCTCCAGGCATCCACCAGCGCGGGGTCCAGCGCAACAGCCTGTCGAGCCGCCTGTTCGGCCTCGACCAGCAAGCCTTGCTGGCGGCACATCTCGGCCAGATTGCTGAAGTAGATCGCCGGTGCGCTCAGTGTTTGGCAAGCCTGGCGCAGGTAGCTCACGGCCAACTCCAGCCGACCGAACGCATGGGCGATCAGCCCGAGCAAATGCAGGGCATCGGCCTGTTGCGGCCATTGCCCCAGGATGCGCTGGCACAGCTGCTCGGCCTGTTGTGCCTGGCCCGCGTTCCAGTATTGATGAGCCAGCGCCATGGCTTCGACAAACGTCAGTTGTGGGGTGCCGGAAGTTGTCGGTGTGCCGCTCATACAAGACCTTCTAAATGGGAGGTGAAAACTGTTGTGCAACGAATCTTTGTTCACATCCGCTACCAACCGAAAGACAAACGCCCATTGCTCATCACTGAACAACAGGCGTTTTCGGCTAAGCGCAATGTAGCGGATCAGAAGTTCCAGCGCACCTGCACATCGCCGGTATTGGCGGTGTAACCATTCGCCGCCTCCAAGGTGTACTTCGCCCCCAGGCTGAGGTTTTCGCTGCGCAGCAGGGTCACGCCCAACGCCAGCACGCCGGTGTCGGCAATCGCTTTCGCGCCCGGGCTGGTGAAGCTGGTGGCGCCCGAGGTATCGGCGGCGAAGTTGGCGACCGATTGCAGGCCGTTGTCGTGATACTCATGCCGCCAGGTCAGTTGCGCCGAAGGCACTACGCTGCCGTAGGACGTGGCGAAGGAACGCTCCAGCTTGGCGCCCAGGTCGCTCTTGAGCGAAGTGGTGTTGCTGGAGTCCAGGTGCAGTGCCGCACCATTGCCGCCGCTCTCGGTGTAGCTGTCCTGGCGCAAGGTGCTGTAGGTCAGGCCGGCAATTGGCGTAAGGATGGTGTGGGCCAGCGTCGGGCCGAGGTCGATCGGGTAGCCGACCACCGCGGAAGCGATGTACTGCATGCCGTCATGCTGACCTTTGGCCGAACCGTTAAAGCCGTTGAAATCGATTTCACGCTGGGTGTCGTATTGATGCTGGATGGCACCGAGCGACAGGTCCAGGTACCACGGCTGGGCCTGGTAACTGGCATAACCGAACAGGCCATAGGACTTAACATCGGCGGAACTGCCGCTGTTGTCGCCGTCGTTGTTGACCGTGGTCTTGGTGTAGCTGAACAGGCCGCCGGCGCGCCAGCTGTCGTTGACCAACCCATCGGCGCCGAGCAGGAAGCCGCTGTAGCGGGCATGGTAACCGGCGATATCGTCGCGCTCACCCAGGCGCGAACTGCCACCGAAGGCTTGGCCCCAAAGCCCGGTGTTGCGGGCGCTTTCACCGGTGGCGACACCGCTGCCGACGCTATCGTTCTGCGCGGTACGCAACCCATCGAGGTGCGCCGCGGCGACGTTGAGCACTTGCACGGTGGAGGCGGTGGACGCCTGGGTAGCGGCACTGGTGTTCGCGGTCGGGCTCAACTGCGCCCCGGCGTGGTTGCCGGCAGCCGAAGAATCAAGGGCGGCGGCGGCGTTGAACAGGTTCATCAAGCCGGCATTCAGACCGTCGTAATGGAACAGCCCGGCCAGGGTGGCGTTGCCATTGGCGCTGGTCGCCTGGTTGAGCGGCGCTGTCGACGCCACCGTTCCCAGCGTTACCAGCAAGTCGGCATTCGTGCCATCGGCCACGCTGGTGCCCGCTGCGTTAAAACCCGCAACGCTGTAGTGAAGGGTGCCGGCGTTGTAGTTTGTCCCCTCGGCATTGGCTTGAATCACCACGTAGCGTTGGCCTTGGGCAAAGCCATAGCTGCCCAGCTTCTGCAGACCGATCGTGGAGCCCGAGGCGATGTTCGCGCTACCGGACACCACCAGGCGCCCATAGCCGGCGTCGGTGTTGATATTACCGGTGGTCACGGCGTTGTCGGCCACACCGAGGATCAGGCTGGCGCTGCTGCCCTGGGTGTAATTACCGTTGATATGGATCGTGTTATTGAGCAGCAGCGTGGCCGCCAGGTTGGACACCGTATGGGTAGGGTCACCCGAAACGTTGATGTTGTCATTGAGCAACAGGTTGCCAGAGCCGAATACCAGGTTCGAGAAACTATTGGTGATCTGACCGATGTTGCCGGCGCTCACACCACCGACGCCTGCGCCGGTCAGGATGCCGAACTCCGAGCCGGTGCCGCCATTGATCATCAGATCCTGTGTGGCGTCATTGCGGATCGTGCCGGCGATGGTGCCGGAGTTGATAAGAGTGCCCAGAGTCGCCGCTGAATTGTCGTAAAGGGCGTATTGGGTGCCCGTGATGATACCGCTGTTGTTCAGTGTCCCGATGTGGCCGGCGTTGTAAATACCCGTCTGCCCGCCAGAGATAGTGCCGCCAGTCTCATTGTTCAGCGAGGTGAGAGTAGCGCCACCGCCGTTGTAAACACCCGTGAGCCCACCCGAGATACTGCCGCCAGCCTCATTGTTCAGCGAGGTGAGGGTACCGAAGTTACCCACACCATTATTGCTGCTACTGGAGATACTGCCGCTGTTGCTCAGTGTCCCGATGCTGCTGTAATTGTAAACGCCAGAGGAGGAGCCACCGTGAATGGTGCCGCTGTTGCTCAACGTCCCTATGTTGCCGCCGTTGCTGATACCTGTGTTGCCGCCAGAAATAGTACCGCCAGTCTCATTGTTCAGCGAAGTGATGGTACCCGTGCTGACAATGGCAGCGCTGTTGCCAGAAACAGTGCCGCTGTTGCTCAGCGTCCCGATACTGGAGGAGTTGACAATCCCGTTAAGGCCGCCACTGATGGTGGTCCCCAGCGGATTGTTCAGAGTGGAGATCGGGGCGCTGTTGTTTAAACCAACATTAGGAAGGGTTGCACTGGCCTGACCTGCGGCCAACGCCGAAGCAATGGCGATGGCCAGGACCGTCAAGCGGCCTGGTGTTCGTGATGATGGATGTCTGGACGAGTGCATGTGGTGTTTCCCCGAACGGTAATAAAAGGGTCGTTGTGATTTTCAGGATCGACCATGCGTAACAGCACGCCTTCCTGAATCACGACCTGACTGGCAGCTTTTAGGCTCTACGTTTTTTGGGTGGCATTTTGCCAGACTTTCCGAAAAGCACTTGACCGTGCGTATCAGTTCTTGAACTTTTTTTGAACCTGAGTGCCATCGTGCGTTAACGTGTGGCTAACCACGTCTTGGCGGAAACGATTGGATGGATAGCGCCACAATCAAAAAACCCAATGGTGGTCCATGGCCTGTTCTCGAACTCCAGCACCATCACTTCAATGTCAGTGGTGAGCCAGTATCTCGACAGTTGCTGGCCTGGCGAGAGCGGGTCGGTCATGTCATGGATGTACTGCCTTCATTGGCACAAGTCGAAGCCTCTTTCCATGGGGTCATCGACCGATACGATCTCGGCACTGGACGCTTCACCGATTGCCGCAGCGATGCCATGGTGCTCGATCGTTCAGTGGCACGTATCTCCACGGACAACCAGCGCGATTATGTCTTTCACGTATTCACGGCGGGCGGGATCGACTCCGTTGGGAGGGGCGGTCCGTCATGCGGTCGAGGGCATTCGACCGCCAGTGTTTTCGCCACCGATCTGAATCAGCCGATACGCATGCAACGTAGCGCTTGCCAGGTGCTGACATTTTTCGTACCCCGGCCAGTGGTGGACGCAGCCTTTCCCCATGCAGAAGCCATCCACGGCAGAGTGTTTGAAAACACCTCTCCCCTGATGCAATTGTTCATTGAGCAGGTGCTGGCGTTTTCCAGGAACCTTCCCGGGCTGAGTGCACATGAAGCGGACAGTGCCTTCGATGTGAGTGTGCAACTGCTGCTCGCCGCGCTTGGCAAACAGAGCAAACTCAGCGGCAACGCACGTGCCGCGGTGCGCGCAGCCATGTTCGACAAAGCCCGACGTTATATTCAGGCCAACCTCCATCAAGCCTCACTGTCCCCCGAAAATTTGTTGGAAGCCCTGCAATTACCCCGCCTGACGCTCTATCGTCTGTTCGAGCATGAGGGGGGACTTGGCGCCTATATTCGCAATCGCCGGCTGCGCGAAGCGGCCGATGAACTGGTCAAATCCCCGAACGTGTCGGTGACGGAAATCGCTTATGGGCTGGGTTTCAAAAGCGCTTCGGACTTTACCCGGGCCTTTCGTCGGACCTACGAAATGGCACCCCAGGATCTGCGGTTCATCGCGTCGCAGCGTCTGCGCAAGGGTTCGCGGACCTGATCGAACGTAATCGTTGAAGGCTGTCTGGAAACAGGATCAGTGCAAACAGGCTGATACACATGACTGCCAACAGATACCAGGCAGGTGCCATTGGATTGCCGGTCACGCCGATCATCCAGGCCACGATAAAGGGGCAAAAGCCACCAAAAATCAGTGTTCCCAGGCTGTAGATCGTCGAAATGGCCGTCGCCCGATAATGACGGGGAAAGGCTTCCAACATCATCACGGTGGTGGCGGCGTTGCTGCACAACAACAGCAGCGAATACCCACCGATGACCAGCAATGAGAGTGGCTCGCCAATCCCTCTCGTCAATAGCAGGAAAACCGGGTAAACCAGCACGATGCTGCTGATCATCGTCCAATACTGGATCGGCTTGCGCAGGCGTTGCCTGTCGGCGACGTGTGCCAGCAGTGGCACGCCGATGAAGATCAGGGTACTCGACAGACAGGCCGATAGCAGACTGACGGTCGCTGGCATATGCAGCGTGCCAACCAGATAAATGGGCATGTAAAACACCAGTATATAAATACCGGCTGTCGGTGTTGCCATCAACAGTATGCCTAGCCAGAACGGCCGGGAGTGCTGCGCCAGGAGTGTCTTCATGGCCGGGCGACGGGACTTATTCATCACCGCGTCAGGCATTTGCCGACGCAGGTACCAGCCGACCGGCCCAATCAGCAATCCGGCGGCAAACGGAATACGCCAACCCCACTGGAGCAATGCCTCAGGGCTCAGCAACATCGTGGTAAAGGCGCCGACCAGAGCCCCTGCCAGCGCGGCCGCAGCCTGGCTCGCCGCGCGCCAGCTGACCCCATAACAACGGCTCTTCCGGGCGGTCAGTTCCATCAGCACCACCGAGGAAACGCCAATCTCGCCGCCCACCGCGACCCCCTGCATCAGCCGCGCGACGACGATCAGTAGCGTGCCCCCTGGCCCCATGACGCTATAGGGCGGCGCAAATACCATCAACGCGGTGCCCAGCGTCATCAACGCGATAGAGCAGGTCAGGCCCGCCTTTCGCCCTTTGCGATCGGCCAGATGGCCAATGAACAACGCACCGATCGGACGCATCGCGAACCCGGCACCAAAGGTGAGCAACGACAGCAACAGCGATACAAACGCGTTGCCGGAAGGAAAGAACATCTTGCCGATGGCCACTGCCGAAAAGCTGTAAACCGTGAAATCATAAGTCGCCAAGCCATTACCGATAGCGGCGGCGAGGGCCACGCGTTTTTTGTGCGCACGGGCGCGTGCCGACAACTCGATTAATGACGCTGAAGCTTGTGGAGATACCGCGGAATTTTGCATTTCCCCTGCCCTTGGACAGTACTGAAAATCAGAAAACGCTCACTTCAGCCTCCTTGCCATGAACATGTGTGCAGATATGTAGTGATTGTACGGGTGATACCGCTCTTCCGTTGCGAATCAGCTACCGATGCAGCCTGGGTACCCGGAAGGACAGTCAATGTCAAATTGATATCGCCTCCTAAAAAAACAAAACCCCATGACGTTGGCACGTCATGGGGTTTCGGGTCTCGCGGTGCGCTCAAGCGCCCGCTTTACTCAGGCTTGCGACGCCCGAACCCCGGGCGCTGACCGGAACCGGCCGGTGCGCCACGACGTTTGCCCGACGGCGCGTCCTTGTCCAGGACCAGGCTTGGACGCTTGGTCTTGGGTGCCGGCTTGGCCGGACGCTTGCTGTCGGTCGGACGATCCGCCACTGGCGTACCACGGGTCGACTCGCCACGACCGGCCGCCGGACGTGGAGCTCGCGGTGCGCGCTCGCCATCCTGGCGCGGGGCCGGCTTGCGGGCCGGACGCTCGCCTTCGATCCGCGGCTCGCGTTCGCTGCGCTCGACAGGTGCACCAGCAGCCGGACGCAAGGTCCGTACACGCTCGCCCTTGCCGACCGGACGGGAGGACTTGCGCTGCATACGCTCCAGCTTGTCCTTGCTCTTGGCATTGAGCTGCGGCATCGCTACCGGCGTCAGGCCGACCTCGGCACTGAGGACATCCACCTCGTACTGGGTCATTTCACGCCAGCGGCCCATCGGCAGGTCGGAATTGAGGAACACCGGACCGAAACGCACGCGCTTCAGGCGGCTGACCACCAAGCCCTGGGACTCCCACAGACGACGCACTTCGCGGTTACGACCTTCCATCACCACGCAGTGGTACCAGTGGTTGAAACCTTCACCGCCAGGCGCTTCCTGGATATCGGTGAACTTCGCCGGACCGTCTTCGAGCATCACGCCAGCCTTGAGGCGGGCAATCATCTCCTCGTCCACTTCACCACGGACACGCACAGCGTACTCGCGGTCCATTTCGTAGGACGGGTGCATCAGGCGGTTGGCCAGCTCACCGTCGGTGGTGAACATCAGCAGACCGGTGGTGTTGATGTCCAGACGGCCGATATTGATCCAGCGGCCTTCTTTCGGGCGCGGCAACTTGTCGAACACGGTCGGACGGCCTTCCGGGTCGTCACGGGTGCAGATTTCGCCGTCGGGCTTGTTGTACATGATCACGCGGCGAACCGATTCGGACGCCTCTTCACGCTTGATCACCTTGCCATCGATGGTGATGGCGTCATGCATGTCGACGCGCTGGCCGAGGGTGGCGTCTTTGCCGTTGACCTTGATCCGGCCCTTGCTGATCCAGCCTTCCACGTCGCGGCGCGAGCCGACGCCGATACGGGCGAGGACCTTCTGCAGTTTTTCGCCTGCTGGGCCGATTTCCTGGTCGTCTTTCTGCTTGATATCACTCATCTGGGCACCTCCCGGTGTGTCGATTCAGGCCTTGGCCTGAAGAAATTGAATCTGTTGCCTGGGCGAAGGGATCGCCGCGGGGGCGCGAATCATACGCCGATGTTGGCCATTATGCACCTGCGCAATCAATCGTCGAACAAGTGTCGTTCCTGTTCGATGGCCTCGGCCAGGGCCAGGGCCTCGGCTTCTTCATCGCTCAGTTGTGGCTGGCCGGCGGCCTTGTCCAGCGCCGCAACCGCCGCGAGCAATTGTTCCCGGGCTTGCTGGGCGCCCACCAGGTCCGGCGCCGGCGCTTCAGGCTCTTCGGCTATTTCCGGCTCCGGCTCCAGCGCTTCTTCCAGCGCTTCGTCGACCTCGACGGCCTCAACCGTCACATCCGGCTCAACGCCTTCAAGCACAGGCTCCGCAGGCAGTAACTCACCTATCGGCGCCATATCGCCGTCGCGCAGCAAATCATCGAAGTCAGTCTTGATCCCCTCTTCCATGGAGTCCAGCTCCAGCAACAGGGTATGGAAACTGGTTTCCTCCTTCGGCGCCTCGGCACCCTCCGGATCGAGGCTGGCATCGGCCAGGGCCTGCAGGCTCGCGGGCACCGGTGCGTCCTCGACATCGAGCAGCGGCTCGGGCTCCATCTCCCGCAGTTCGGCCAGGGGCGGCAGGTCGTCGAGGTTCTTCAGGTTGAAATGGTCGAGAAACGCCTTGGTGGTGGCGAACATCGCCGGTCTACCTGGCACCTCACGGTAACCGACGACCCGGATCCACTCGCGCTCCAGCAAGGTCTTGACGATCTGGCTGTTGACCGCCACGCCGCGCACATCCTCGATCTCGCCCCGGGTAATGGGTTGACGATAGGCAATCAGCGCCAGGGTTTCCAGCATTGCCCGGGAATAACGTTGTGGACGCTCTTCCCACAGCCGCCCCACCCAAGGAGCGAATTTCTCGCGCACCTGCAGGCGATAGCCGGAAGCCACCTCCCGCAGCTCGAAGGCGCGCCCTTCGCAGGACTTGGCGAGAATGGTCAGGGCTTTCTTGAAGACCGGCGGCTCAGGCCGCTCGGCCTCCTCGAACAGCTCGAACAGCCGCTCCAGGGATTGCGGCTTTCCCGAGGCCAACAGAAAGGCTTCAAGCAGCGGGGCCAGCTCGCGGGGTTCACTCAGGTTCATGGATTGTGCTCGTTATTCAGCGCGCGCCCGCACATGGATCGCCGTAAAGGGTTCATTCTGCACCAGTTCGACCAGGGATTCCTTGACCAGCTCGAGAATCGCCATAAAGGTCACCACCACCCCCAAGCGCCCTTCTTCGGCCGTGAACAGCTCGACAAAGGGTACGAAGCCGCCGCCCTTGAGGCGCTCCAGCACATCGCTCATGCGCTCGCGGGTCGACAGTTGCTCGCGGCTGACCTGGTGGCTTTCGAACAGGTCGCCACGGCGCAGGACTTCGGCCATGGACATCAACACCTCTTCCAGACTCACGTCCGGCAACAGCTTGCGCGCCCGGGCCTCGGGCGCATCGAGCTTGGGCACCAGCACATCGCGACCGACCCGGGGCAAGGTATCAAGGCCCTCGGCGGCGCTCTTGAAACGTTCATACTCCTGCAGGCGGCGGATCAGTTCAGCCCGCGGATCGTCCTCTTCCGCCTCGATTTCAGCCGAACGCGGCAGCAGCATCCGCGACTTGATCTCGGCCAGCATCGCCGCCATCACCAGGTACTCGGCCGCCAATTCCAGACGTACCGACTTCATCAGTTCGACATAACCCATGTACTGACGGGTGATTTCCGCCACCGGGATGTCGAGAATATCGATGTTCTGCTTGCGGATCAGGTAGAGCAGCAAGTCCAGCGGACCTTCGAAGGCTTCGAGGAAGACTTCCAGGGCGTCCGGCGGGATATACAAGTCCACCGGCATCTCGGTGACCGCCTGGCCATAGACCAGGGCGAACGGCAATTCCTGCTGGGCATCGGCCTGGCTGTCGACGGTTTCCACGGCGGACATTCAGGCCTCGACCATGAACGGCGCAGGATCACCACAGCCCACACGCACGACTTCCGGCTCGCCGTCAGCCAGGTTGATCACCGTCGACGCCTTGATCCCGCCGAAACCGCCGTCGATCACCAGGTCGACCTGATGTTCGAGCAACTGGCGGATCTCGTAGGGATCGCTCATCGGCTCGGTCTCCCCCGGCATGATCAGGCTGACACTCATCAGCGGCTCGCCCAGCTCTTCGAGCAGCGCCAGGGCAATCGGGTGGCTGGGGATGCGCAGGCCGATGGTACGTTTTTTCGGATGCAGCAACAGCCGCGGGACTTCCCGGGTGGCGTTCAGAATAAAGGTGTAGGGCCCTGGCGTATGGGCCTTGAGCAGACGGAACAGGCCGGTATCGACTTTGGCGAACAACCCCAATTGCGAGAGATCACTGCAGATCAGCGCAAAATTGTGCTTATCGTCCAACTGCCGCAAACGGCGCACGCGCTCGACCGCCGCCTTGTCGCCGATCTGGCAACCGATGGCATAGGACGAATCGGTGGGATAGATCACCACCCCACCCTTGCGAATGATCTCCACCGCCTGTTTGATCAGGCGCGCCTGCGGGTTTTCCGGATGAATTTGGAAAAACTGACTCACATTTTCTACCTGTTCAGACGACGGCAGTAAGTTGCTCATGTTTGAAGCGACACCAGAGTGGCGGCAGATCTTCAGGGACCGGGCGGTACTCACCGATCTCGGACCAGCCTCCAGGACCATGGAAATCACTGCCGGCACTGACCAGCAGCCCGAACTCACGGGCAAGGATCGCCAGACTGCCTACCTGCTCGGCGGGTTGATGCCCATTGACCACCTCGATAGCGTGGCCACCTGCTTGAATATAGTCGGCAATCAGCTTGCGGCGCTTGCTGCGGGTGAAATCGTAGTGCCAGGGATGGGCCAGGCTGACCCAGGCCCCGGACTCGCGCAAGGTGCCGACGGTGTCTTCCAGGGTCGGCCAGTGCAGCTTGACGTCCCCCAGCTTGCCCGCGCCAAGCCACTTGCGAAAGGCTTCGGCGCGATCCTTGACGAACCCTTCACGCACCAGGAAATCGGCGAAATGCGGACGCGCCGGAGCATTGCCGCTGTCGCCCAGCTCCTGCTGGATCGCCCGCGCGCCTTCCAGCGCGCCGGGCATGCCCTTGAGCGCCAGCTTGCGGCTGATTTCCTCGGAACGCAGCCAGCGCCCCTCGTGCAAACGGGCGATGGCCTCCACCAGCGCCGGGGCCATGACGTCGAAACCGTAGCCCAGCACATGGATGGTCGCGCCGCCCCAGGTGCAGGACAGCTCGACGCCATTGACCAGCCGCATACCCAGCGCATCCGCCGCCGCACGGGCTTCGGCCAGACCTTCGAGGGTGTCGTGATCGGTCAGGGCCAGGACTCGCACGCCTCTCTCGTGCGCACGGGCAACCAGGACCGCGGGCGCGAGAGCGCCGTCGGAGGCCGTGCTATGGCAGTGCAGGTCGATTTCCACGGGAGTTGAATAACCTCTAGGTGACGCTTTCGCTGGCAATTATGTTTGTTATTATGCCGTCACATCCTGCTTCTGGCTGCCACTGTGAAACAATTCATCGATTTCATCCCGCTCTTCCTGTTCTTCATCGTCTACAAGATCGAACCGCGGGTCATGGAGATCGCCGGCCACAGCCTGACCGTGGGCGGTATCTACAGCGCCACGGCGATGCTGATCGTCAGTTCCCTGGTGGTCTACGGCGCCCTGTTCATCACCCATCGCAAGCTGGAGAAGAGCCAGTGGCTGACCTTGATCGCCTGCCTGGTCTTCGGCAGCCTGACCCTGGCCTTCCACAGCGAAACCTTCCTCAAATGGAAAGCCCCGGTGGTCAACTGGCTGTTCGCCCTGGCCTTTGCCGGCAGCCACTTCATCGGTGACCGCCTGCTGATCAAGCGCATCATGGGCCACGCCCTGAGCTTGCCCGAGCCGATCTGGACCCGGTTGAACCTGGCCTGGATCGTGTTTTTCCTGTTCTGCGGCGGCGCCAACCTGTTTGTCGCCTTCACGTTCCAGCAGTACTGGGTCGACTTCAAGGTGTTCGGCAGCCTGGGCATGACCCTGCTGTTCCTGGTCGGCCAGGGCATCTACCTGTCCCGCCACCTGCACGACGCCGACCCGACCATCCCGAAAACCGAGGACTGACATGCTCTACGCGATTATCGCCACCGACGTCGAAAACTCCCTGGAAAAACGCCTGGCCGTGCGCCCGGCGCACCTGGAGCGGCTGCATCAGCTCAAGGCTGAAGGCCGTCTGGTCCTGGCCGGCCCGCACCCGGCCGTGGACAGCAACGACCCGAGCGCCGCCGGCTTCAGCGGCAGCCTGATCATCGCCGAATTCGACAGCCTGACAGCGGCGCAAGCCTGGGCCGAGGCCGACCCGTTCGTCGCCGGCGGCGTCTACGCCAACGTGCTGGTAAAACCGTTCAAGCAAGTCCTGCCATAAAATGATCGGTGCGATGAACCTTCCGGGTTCATCGCGGCCCAATCGCTCATTATTCTCGTTCATCAGCCGACAACCTGCCCAATGCCGATTGGAATCAGGAGTTTGCGATGCGCCAAGGTCCGTTGTTGCTGCTAGTGGTCATCTTGTCGATAGGGGCTGCCGCCCATGCCGAAGAGAGCCAGGGTTCGAGTAATTCGACACCCTTGTCCTTGAGTGCCGGCAGCCAGATCACCGATTTGCAGCAACGTTTGAAAGAAAGCGAACGACAACGAGCAGAGTTGAGCCAACAATTACAAAGCGCCGACGCCGAACGCGAAAGCGCCCAATTGAGCCGCCTGCGCCAGGAAAACCAGCGCCTGAAGCTGCAACTCAAGGAAATCCAGGCCAGTACCGGTCCACGCCTGCTGACCGATCAGCAGCAATGGTTTGTGACCGGTGCGGGAGTTGCACTCCTGGCCCTGCTCTGCGGTATCTTCGCCAGCGGCGGACGTAGACAACGTCGGCAATGGCTGAATTGAGCGGCCATTAGCGATCCGTAATCGAGAGAGTCATGAGCGACCTGTTACTGATAGACGATGACCAGGAGTTATGTGAGCTCCTGACCAGTTGGTTGAGCCAGGAAGGCTTCCAGGTACGCGCTTGCCACGATGGCCACAGCGCGCGCAAGGCCCTGGCGGACAGCGCCCCGGCCGCCGTGGTGCTGGATGTGATGTTGCCCGATGGCAGCGGCCTGGAACTGCTCAAACAGTTACGCAGCGATCACCCGGAGTTGCCGGTGGTGATGCTGTCGGCCCGTGGTGAACCCCTGGACCGCATTCTCGGCCTGGAACTAGGTGCCGACGACTACCTCGCCAAGCCCTGTGACCCTCGGGAACTGACCGCACGCCTGCGCGCCGTACTGCGCCGCAGCCACCCGACCGCCGCCCCGAGCCAGATGGAACTGGGCGACCTGTGTTTCAGCCCCATGCGGGGCGTGGTCACCATCGACCAGCAGGACTTCACCCTGACCGTCTCCGAAAGCCGCCTGCTCGAAGCCTTGCTGCAACAACCCGGCGAGCCCCTCGACAAACAGGAACTGGCGCAGATCGCCCTGGGCCGCAAGTTGACCTTATACGACCGCAGCCTGGACATGCACGTGAGCAACCTGCGCAAGAAGATCGGCCCGCACTCGGACGGACGTCCGCGCATCGTCGCCCTGCGTAGCCGTGGTTACTACTACAGCCTGTAACGTTCCTGCGTGGGAGCCGGATTGCCGGCTCCTACATGGATAGTGTCCATCCAGACTGACCGACATTGCGGCAGCCCCCCCCACAAGTGTCAACCCGCCGCAAAAACGTCTTTACCCAAGCTTTACCCTCCGCTGACCGCCGCTGACCTTGAACTCCTTAATCTGTACTCATCCGGACTGACCGGAATCGAGACAAGGAGAAACACCATGCGCAAGACCCTTATCGCCCTGATGTTCGCCGCTGCACTCCCTACCGTGGCCATGGCCATGCCTGAAGGCGGTGGCCCGATGGGCGGCCCGGCATACGGCCAGCATCACGGTAAAGGTGGCTTCCAAAAACTGGACCTGACCAAGGAACAGCGCCATCAGATCCGTAAGCTGATGGGCGAACAATGGCACGCTCGTAAAGAGATCGTCGGCAAATACCTGGAAAAACTCTCGCCAGCCGATCAAACGGCATTCAAGGCTGAGCTGGACGCCTCGCGCCAGAAAACCCAGGGCCAGATCCGTGCCCTGCTGAAACCTGAACAGCAGAAGGCCTTTGACGAAATGCAGAAAAAACAGGCCGAACGTCGCGCCGAATGGAAAGAATTCCAAGCCTGGAAGGCGCAACAACCGCAAAAAGCGCAATAATCCGCTGATGCTCCAGCCCGACGGCCAACGCCGTCGGGTTTTCTTCGTTTGTACCGTTTGGTTGAGGACTTGCTGTGCGATCACTGTTCTGGCGCATCCTGGCCAGCTTCTGGCTGGCCATTGCCCTTGTCGCGGGCCTATCGATTCTGCTCATGCATATCCTCAACCAGGACAACTGGATTCTCAGTCGTCATCCGGGCTTGAATACCCTGGCCGAAGAGTGGACGCAAACCTATGAAAGCCAGGGCGAAGAAGCGGCCCAGGCGATTCTGGAACAGCGCAAGCAGCGTTATCACATTGACGTCCAGGTACTCAACGAAGGGGGCGATCCGCTGGTCCGCGGGACTTTTCCACGCCGGGCCGCGGCTTTTGAAGCACGCCAGAACAACGATGACCGCAAGCTGCCCTGGCGGCGCCTGACGGTGGAGTACACCAGCCCGAAAAGCGGCGAGACCTACCTGCTGATCTACCGTATTCCCCACCCGGAACTGGACGCCTGGCACCGCGAAAGCCTGCTGCGACCCCTCAGTGCCCTGGGCATTGCCCTGGTGGTGCTGACCTTGTTCAGCTTGCTCGTGACCCTGTCCATCACCCGCCCCCTGAGCCGCCTGCGCGGTGCCGTGCATGACCTGGGACAGACCACTTATCAGCAGAACAGCCTGGCGAAACTGGCCGGGCGGCGCGATGAGTTCGGGGTGCTGGCCAAGGATTTCAACCTGATGGGCGCACGCCTGCAAAGCCTGATCGGCAGCCAGCGCCAACTGCTGCGGGATGTTTCCCACGAATTGCGCTCACCCCTGGCACGCCTGCGCATTGCCCTGGCCCTGGCCGAACGCGCCGGCCCAGAGGAACGCGAACGGCTCTGGCCACGCCTGACCCGCGAGTGCGACCGACTGGAAGCGCTGATCAGTGAGATTCTCACCCTGGCCCGGGTCGATTCCGACCAGGCCAGCGCCGAAGAAGTCGACCTCAGCCCACTGCTCTCCACTTTGCAGAAAGATGCCAACCTGGGCTGTCCGGAGCAGCCGGTGCACTTCGACGGCGAGTCGCCGCTGAACCTCAAGGGCTGGCCGACCATGATCGAACGCGCTGTGGATAACCTGCTGCGCAACGCCCAGCGGTTCAATCCCGAGGGCCAAGCCATTGAGTTGCATGCACAACGTCAGGGTGAACGCATCGAAATCAGCGTGCGCGACCATGGCCCCGGCGTGGAGGCTGCGCATCTGGCGCAACTGGGCGAACCCTTTTACCGGGCACCCGGCCAGACCGCCCCGGGCCACGGCCTGGGGCTGGCCATCGCCCGGCGGGCAGCGGAGCGGCACGGTGGCAGCCTGGTACTGGGGAATCATCCCGAAGGAGGGTTTGTCGCCAAACTGGATCTGCCCCTGGAGCCTGGCGCACTGGTTTAAGTACCGTTAGGGGTACTCTTGCCGTGCATGCAACACCGTGACTATCTCGATGAAATCTGTAACGCGGTAGACCACCAGATAGTTCGGATGCACGATGATTTCACGAGTGCCCGGCACACGGCCAAATCGATAGAGGGAAGGATGTAAAGGAAGGACTGAGATCGCATCCTCAATGGCGTCGTTTAAGTTCTCGGCCGCCACAATATTGCGATCAGCGATGTAATTCAGGATCTCACGGAGTTCGGCCCGAGCTTCGGGCCGCCACTCAACCTGCATCGTTTCGATTGCGCTTCGAAGCGATCAAGGCACGCATTTCAGCCATCACTTCATCATGTGGGACGTTGGGACGAGGGTCATCCAGGGAAGCCTGTACCTTGGCACGAAACCAACGGTCATAGCTGGCTGCCAGCTCTTCAGTCTCAAACTCCGACACTATGGGGGATAGTTGGGCGCTCATAAATGGCCTCCGGTGTAGATGTAAACCAGTTTACGCCCTATGAACGCCCGCTGTCTCAGCCGCAAGCATCAGAAAACATTTCAAGCCGACCAGGCGCTGACAAACTCCGTCAGATCGACCTTCGGTGGCTGGCGCAGCTCATTCTGCGGCGTGCCCAGGTACAGGAAGGCGATCACTTCCTCGTCGTCGCCCAACCCCAGGCCCTTGGCCACATGCTGCGAATAGGACAGCTCGCCGGTGCGCCACACCGCGCCGATCCCCTGGGCATGGGCCGCCAGCAGGATGCCGTGGGCAGCACAACCGGCCGCCAGCAACTGCTCGGACTTCGGCACCTTGAAGTGCTCCTGCAAACGGGCCACCACCACAATCACCAAGGGGGCGCGCAAAGGCATGGCATGGGCCTTGTCGATGGCGGCCGGGTTTGCGTCGCCCTCTTGCAGACGCACCGCCTCGGCCAGCAGGTTGCCCAATTGCTCACGGGCCGCACCTTCCACGGTGAGGAAACGCCAAGGCCGTAGCTGCCCGTGATCCGGTGCGCGCAGGGCAGCGGAGAAGAGGATATCGCGCTGGGCCTGGGTCGGTGCCGGATCGAGCAGGCGCGGTGCGGAAACACGGTTGAGCAAATTGTCGAGAGCCTCCATCGGCCACCTCCTCTGGAAAATGATCGGGCTATTCTAGCCAGATCCCGCGCCGCCGTGCCGGTTTACATGACCAGGGTCGTGGGTAAAATGGCGCCTGTCCCCCTTTCACGAGCTTATTTCATGGCGATGCCGACCCTGCGCATCATCGGTTTCATCATCGGCATCTTCCTGATTACCCTCGCCGTCAGCATGGCAATCCCCATGCTGGTCCTGGTGATCTTCGAACGCACCGGCGATCTGCCAGCCTTTCTCTGGGCCAGCACCCTGACCTTCCTCGCCGGCCTGGCGCTGGTGATCCGCGGTCGCCCGGAACAGGTGCACCTGCGTCCCCGGGACATGTACCTGCTCACCGTCTCAAGCTGGGTGGTGGTGTGCATTTTTGCTGCCCTGCCCTTTGTGCTGACCCTGCATACCAGCTACACCGACGCCTTTTTCGAAAGCATGTCGGGCATCACCGCCACCGGCTCGACCGTGCTCAGTGGCCTGGACAACATGTCCCCGGGAATCCTGATCTGGCGCTCGCTGCTGCACTGGCTTGGTGGGATCGGCTTTATCGGCATGGCGGTGGCAATCCTGCCGCTGCTGCGCATCGGCGGCATGCGCCTGTTCCAGACCGAATCCTCGGACCGCTCGCAAAAGGTCATGCCGCGCTCGCACATGGTGGCGCGCTTGATCGTCACCGCCTATGTCGGCATCACCATCCTCGGCAGCCTGGCCTTCTGGTGGGCCGGCATGAGCCTGTTCGATGCGATCAACCACGCCATGTCAGCCATTTCCACCGGCGGTTTCTCCACCTCGGACCAGTCCCTGGCCAAGTGGAGCCAACCGGCAGTGCACTGGGTGGCCGTGGTGGTGATGATCCTCGGAAGCCTGCCGTTCACCTTGTACGTAGCGACCCTGCGCGGCCATCGCAAGGCGCTGATCAAGGACCAGCAAGTGCAGGGTTTGCTCGGCTTGCTGCTGCTGACCTGGCTGGTGCTCGGCACCTGGTACTGGTGGACCACCAACCTGCACTGGCTCGACGCCTTGCGCCACGTGGCGCTGAACGTGACCTCGGTGGTCACCACCACCGGCTTCGCCCTGGGCGACTACAGCCTGTGGGGCAACTTCTCGTTGATGCTGTTTTTCTACCTGGGCTTCGTCGGCGGCTGCTCGGGCTCGACGGCCGGCGGGATCAAGGTGTTCCGTTTCCAGGTGGCCTATATCCTGCTCAAGGCCAACCTCAACCAGTTGATCCACCCGCGGGCAGTGATCAAGCAGAAATACAACGGTCACCGTCTCGACGAAGAAATCGTGCGTTCGATCCTGACCTTCTCGTTTTTCTTCGCCATCACCATTTGCGCCATCGCCCTGGCCCTGTCGCTGCTCGGCCTGGACTGGATGACCGCCCTGACCGGCGCCGCCAGTACCGTCTCCGGCGTGGGGCCGGGGTTGGGCGAGGTGATCGGGCCTTCAGGCAACTTCTCGACCCTGCCGGACGCTGCCAAGTGGATCCTGTCCCTGGGCATGCTGCTCGGCCGGCTGGAAATCATCACAGTGTTCGTTCTGTGCATTCCCGCATTCTGGCGTCATTGATCGAGGCCACCGCTCCCAATAGCCGCGCCCGGTACTCGCCGGGCGTGACCTCGAACCAGCGGCGGAAGGCGCGGAAAAAGTTGCTCGGGTCGGCGAATCCGAGCAGGTAGGCGATTTCCAGCAAGGTCATGCGTGGCTGCGCCAGGTACTGCTCGGCCAACTCGCGACGGGTGTCGTCGAGCAGCGCCTGGAAACTGGTGCCTTCTTCCTGCAAACGGCGCTGCAGGGTGCGCTGGGACAAGTGCAGGGTCTGCGCCACCACTTCGCGCTTGGGCTCGCCCTGGGGCAGCAGCCGGCACAGCACCTGGCGCGCCTTGTGGGTCACCCGGCTTTCGGAGAAGCGCGCCAGGTATTCGCCGGCAAAACGGTCGTGGAGCAAGGCCATGGCTTCGTTGGCGGTCGGCAGCGGCGCTTCCATGTCGGCCTGCTCGAAAATCAGCGCATCGTAGGGCGCGTTGAACACCAGCGGCGCATGGAACACCTCTTTATAAGGGCCAAGGTCCTCCGGCTCCGGGCCCTGGACCAGCACTTTGCGCGGTTGCAGGGTGCGCCCGCTCAGCCAGCCGCACAGCGCCAACGCGCAGGCCATGGAGGCCTCGGCGCTCTGGCGGGTGGGCGGCAGATGGTCGCCGTGCACTGTCAGGATCAACGCATAGCCTTCGGGCAAAAGACGAAAGCTCAGGTCAGCGCTTTCCGCGATGATCCGCTGATAACGCACCAGGCGCCTGAAACCCTCGGCCAGGGTCTGGCTGGACATCAGCGCATAACCGGCGACATGAAACGACGCAGGGCGTACGACCCGGCCCATGTTCAGACCGATTGCCGGATTACCGGAAAGCTCCACTGCACGCTGCCACAGTCGCGTTATCGAGTCCTGGGGAAAGCGTGCGTCGGGATCGTCGAGTGCGGCGTAATCGAGCCCCAGCTGCCTGAACAGGACACGACAATCCAGGCCATCCATCTCCAGCGCCTTGACAATCCCCATCGCCCAGCTTGCAGAAGTCGTTCTCTCGCTCATGGCCTTTTCTTGCATGATAAGTCGTATAGGACGACTGATGGCCTAAGGATACTAAAGTGGCGTCTATTGTCACTGATAGTCGCTGCCAATCACTCTAGACTTAAATAAGCTCCCCGTGGAACCCTCCACGCAAGAGCAGGCCAACGCGGAGAGTAACCCGTGGAAAACATCAAAAAATTCAATAGCTTCGCAGAGTTCTACCCCTACTACCTGAGCGAACATGGCAACAGTACTTGCCGTCGGTTGCATTTCGTCGGTACCAGCCTGGTGATCTTTTTTCTCGCCCTGGCCATCGGTCGCGGCTCCGCAGGGTTATTGCTGGCGGTGCCGATCGCCGGTTATGGCTTCGCCTGGGTCGGACATTTCTTCTTCGAGAAGAATCGCCCGGCCACCTTTGAGCACCCTCTCTACAGTCTGCTCGGCGATTTCGTCATGTTTCGCGACATGATCCTCGGCAAGGTAGCGTTTTAGGCCCAAGGGGCCAGCAACACGTCCTGTGCAGCCACTGCCAGGGCGCAGGCAAGCCCTAGACTGGAACCGGCATCGAATAAGAACCACAAGAGGACACAGCCGATGACGGGACAAGCCCGCTTTACCCATATGCAGGACTGTACCCAGGAGGATTGGGCGGTGATTGCCGCCGACTTCAGCGCCTACGCCCGGCAACTGCCGGCGCGGATCCTGACCCACCTGAAGTTGCTGGAAGGTGATTTCGGCGGTTTCCCGGTGGATCGCCTGACCCATTCGCTGCAAACCGCCAGCAGGGCCTGGCGTGACGGCCGGGACGAGGAGTACGTGGTCTGCGCGCTGCTCCACGATATTGGTGACACCCTCGGTTCCTACAACCACCCGGATATCGCCGCAGCGATCCTCAAGCCCTTCGTCAGCGCCGAAAATCTGTGGATGGTGGAAAAGCATGGAATTTTCCAGGGCTACTACTTCTTCCACTACCTGGGGATGGATCGCCATTTGCGCGAGCAGTTTCGCGACCACCCGCAGTACCTGGCCACCATCGAGTTCTGCGCCAAATACGATGCGGCGGCCTTCGACCCGGACTACGAAAGCCTGCCCCTGAGCTTTTTCGAACCGATGATGGAGCGGCTGTTCGCCCAGCCCAGGCAATCAATCTACAAGGCTGCGATGGAGCAAAACCCGACGGCCTGATGCGCTTTAGCCCAACTCGGCAACCTTCTCCAACTCCAACTTGAGCTGTGCCTCTTTCGCCTGGGCATCCGCCAGGCGATACAGCTCGATGGTCCCGTCCCAGTGCTCGATCAGGGCGGTGCAGGATTCAACCCAGTCACCGCAGTTGAGATAGTCCACTTCGCCGACCTTGCGGATCTCGGCGTGGTGGATATGCCCGCACACCACCCCGTCCAGCCCGCGCTTCACGCATTCGTGGGCGATGGCTTCTTCGAAATCGCTGATAAAGCTGACCGCGGTCTTGACCTTGTGCTTGAGGTAGGCCGACAACGACCAGTAGCCATAACCGTAGCGGGCCCGCCAGTGGTTCAGCCAGCGATTGAGGGTCAGGGTGAGCTCATAGGCAGAATCGCCGAGGAACGCCAGCCAGCGGTGATAACGAGTGATCACGTCGAACTGGTCGCCATGGATCACCAACAGCTTGCGACCGTCGGCGGTGTGGTGCACCGCTTCGTCGACCAATTGGATATTACCCAGGATCAGCTTGGAGTAACGACGCAGGAATTCATCATGGTTGCCGGTGACGTAGATCACCTCGGTGCCGCGCTTGCTCATGGTCAGCAGCCGGCGGATCACGTTGGTATGGGCTTGCGGCCAGTACATGCCGCCGCGCATCTTCCAGCCGTCGATGATATCCCCCACCAGGTAGATACGGTCGGCCTGGAAGCCCTTGAGAAACTGCGACAGGTGTTCGGCCTGGCAATCCCGGGTCCCCAGGTGCACGTCGGAAATCCACAGGGTTCGCACACGCTGCTTACGGCTGGGTTTGGCGAGCTCTGCACGGGTCATGGGCATTCTCCGGATTTTTCCTGAGCTTGCACCGGGGCAGTTAATGGACCATGACAGGTACGTGGCAGTCCGATGACAACCGCCCGGACGGCAAGCGGTGTAGACTGCGGCGATGCCAAGGAGACCGCGATGGGACCGATCCTGACCCTGCGCCACTACAGCCGCGACCTGATTACCCACAGCCACGCCCATGCGCAGCTGGTATTCGGCCTGTCCGGCCTGCTCGATTTCGAGATCGAGGGCCACGGCAGCCAGGTCATACAGCAAAGCGTCGCGGTGATCCCCAGCGATGCCCATCATGTCTGCGCCAGCCCCAATGGCAGCCGCTGCCTGGTGCTCGACGTACCGGACGAACACTGGCTGCTGAACACCCTGGGTGAACATGCCGAGGCCAGCCGGCGCCTGCTCGACACCGCCGGGCCACTCACCCTCGATACCGCCCAGGGCCAACTGGTGCAGTGGCTGGCGGCAAGCCCGGTGGAAGATCCACTGATCGCCCAACAGGGCGCGGTGCTGCTGCTCGCCAGCCTGAACAGCCCGGGCACCCGCCCATTCGGCGGCAAACGCTTGCCCCTGGCCGCCCTCAACGCGCATATCGATCGCCACCTGGCTCACCCACTGCAGGTGACCGACCTGGCACGTATCGCCGACCTCTCCAGCGCCCGCCTGCATGCACGTTTTGTCGCCGAATACGGCCAGACGCCCATGGACTACGTGCGCAGTCGCCGCCTGCATATTGCCCTCGGGCTGCTGCGCGAGTCGGCACTGCCGATCGGCGAGATCGCCAGCCGTGTCGGCTACCAGTCGCAAAGCGCCTTTGCCGCCGCGGTACTGCGCGAATTCGGCCGTACACCCGGCGCACTGCGGCGCGAGTCCTGAGACAAACGACAGGAGCCACGCGACAGACAGGCACTCCGGTCGCCCTCTAGACTGCGGCTCTGTCAGTTACCGTTTCCAAGGACCACCATGACTCCCCGTACCGCCCTGGGCGCCCTGCATATCGGCGCATTGATGTTTGGCCTGACCGGCGTATTCGGCAAACTCGCGAGCGCCGCGCCGACCATCATCGTCTTCGGCCGGGCCTTCTTCGCGGTGTTGGCCCTCAGCCTGTTCGCCCGCCTGGCCCGCCATCAGCGCTGGCAGCCCTTGCAAGCACAGGACTGGCGGCGCCTGCTGCTCAGCGGCCTGCTGCTGGCCGGGCACTGGGTAAGCTTCTTCATCGCGGTCAAAGTCGCCGGTGTGGCCGTGGCAACCCTGGGCTTCGCCAGCTTCCCGGCCTTTACAGTGATTCTCGAAGGACTGATCTTTCGCGAGCGTATCCGCTTCAATGAAATCCTCCTGGTGGTGCTGGTGAGTATTGGCCTGGTGCTGGTCACACCCGACTTCGACCTCGCCAGCCAGGCCACCGGTGGCCTGCTCTGGGCCGTGCTTTCCGGCCTGCTGTTCTCGCTGCTGTCGCTGGCCAATCGCGCCGGCTCCGGGCGGATTCCAGCCGTGCAGGCGGCGTTGTGCCAGAACCTGGTGGTCGCCGTCTGCCTGCTGCCCTGGGCGGCGGCCCTGGCGCAAGTGCCGGCGCTGGACTGGCTGTGGATCGGCCTGCTCGGGGTGTTCTGCACCGGCGTGGCCCACAGCCTGTTCGTCGCCAGCCTCGCGGTGATCAAGGCGCGCACCGCGGCGGTCGTCTTTGCCCTGGAACCGGTATACGGAATCACCGCCGCCTGGTTGCTGTTCGGCGAAAACCCGACGCTGCGCATGTTGCTCGGCGGCATCCTGATCATTCTCGCTATCGTGGTTTCCAGCCGCCTGGGCGCGGCGGCCGCCCCTCGGGAAAACCAGCAAGGCGCGTCAGCTCATTGACGAAAACCCAATCCGCCTATACTGGTGACATCCGCAACAGTTTGCTGTCGTTCACGGAGATCAGGGTTTCTCGACGACAGCAGCAGTGATTCCCCCTGAATCGACTCGATTCGAGCGGCCCTCCCCATCAACATGCTGGAGGGTTTCATCCATGGACATCGTCAGTCTTTTGATTCAAGCGATCAGCGGCGCCGTGGGCGGTAACGTGGCCGGATCAGTGCTGGCAAAATACAACCTGGGCCCGGTGATCAATTCCATCCTGGGCATACTCGGCGGCGGTCTGGGCGGGCAGTTGCTCGATCTCGTCACCAACGGCAGCGTGGGCAGTGGCAATGGCGCACTGGACCTGGCGTCTATCCTCAGCAGCGTTGCCAGCGGTGGTGTGGGCGGCGGTGTGCTGATGGTCATCGTCGGGCTCATCAAGTCGAAGCTGAGCCCGTCGTAAGTCGGCGCCTATCGGGGCCGGTCGTTGTGCCCGAGGTCGCGCTCGGGGTCGATCCGGTCCCGTACCCGCTGCTTGAGTACCTTGGCTTCAGGAAAGCCGCCATCCTCCTTGCGCTCCCAGATCTGCACCTCGTCGCAGGTGATCCGGAACACCCCGCCGGTCCCCGGCTCCAGGGCCACCTGGCCGAGATCGTCGGCGAAAGTACTGAGCAGTTCCTGGGCCAGCCAGGCGGCACGCAGCAGCCATTGGCACTGGGTGCAGTAGGTGATGACGATATGGGGTTTACGTGCGGTCATGATTGCGCCGGGCTCCTGAGGAATAGGTCGTCGCTATAATAGCGACCTTTATCGCCTCTCCCGAGATCATGATGCGCCGCTTGTTGTCCTGCCTGCTCCTCTGTCTACTGCCCCTGGCGCTGCAAGCCGCCGAGGCGCCACGGCCAAAAATCGGCCTGGTGCTGTCCGGCGGCGCCGCCCGTGGCCTGGCCCATATCGGCGTGCTCAAGGCCCTGGAAGAACAGGGCATCCGGATCGACGCCATCGCCGGCACCAGCATGGGCGCGGTGATCGGCGGGCTGTATGCCTCGGGTTACAAGATCGATGAACTGGAAAAACTCGCCCTGGGCATCGACTGGAGACAGGCGCTGTCCGACGCCCCGCCCCGGGAAGACATCCCGTTTCGGCGCAAACAGGACGACCGCGACTTCCTGGTCAAACAGCAGCTCAGTTTTCATGACGACGGCAGCCTGGGCCTTCCGCTGGGGGTGATCCAGGGCCAGAACCTGGCCATGTTGCTGGAAAGCATGCTCGCCCATGCCAGTGGCACCCGCGACTTCGACAAGCTGCCGATTCCGTTTCGGGCGGTCGCCACCGATATCGCCAACGGAGAAAAGGTCGTGTTCCGCCGCGGCCACCTGCCCCAGGTGGTCCGCGCCAGCATGTCGATCCCGGCGGTGTTCGCCCCGGTCGAACTGGACGGCCGCCTGCTGGTGGACGGCGGCATGACCGATAACATACCCCTGGATGTGGTGCGCGAGATGGGCGTCGACATCGCCATCGTGGTCGATATCGGCACCCCGCTGCGCTCACGCAAGCAACTGGCAACCGTGGTCGACGTCCTCAACCAGTCCATTACCCTGATGACCCGGCGCAACTCCGAAGAACAACTGGCCACGCTGCACCGCAACGACATCCTGATCCAGCCGGCACTGGCCAGTTACGGCAGTACCGACTTCGGCCGTGCCGAGGAGATCATCGACGCCGGCTATCGCGCCACGCGCATTCTCGACGCGCGCCTGGCCGCTCTGCGTCCACCGCCCAACCCCGACGCCGAACTGGTCGCCGCCCGTGCGCCCGAGCAGCGAACCCCGGTGATCAATGGGATCAAGATCGAGAACGACTCCAAGGTCAGCGAAGCGGTGATCCGCTATTACATCCGCCAGCCCCTCGGCGAGCCGCTGGACCTCGAGCGCTTGCGCATCGACATGGGCACCCTCTACGGCCTGGACTACTTCGAGCAGGTGCAATACCGGGTTGCACGCAAGGGTCAGGAACACACCCTGGTGATCAGTGCCCGGGGCAAGCGCAGCGGCACCGACTACCTGCGCCTGGGCTTGAACCTGTCGGACGACATGCGCGGGAACAGTGCCTTCAATATCGGCGCCAGCTATCGGGTCAACGGCATCAACAGCCTCGGCGGCGAGTGGCTGAGCCGGGCCCAGATCGGCGACCAGCAGGATCTCTACAGCGAGTTCTACCAACCGCTGGACACCGGCTCGCGCTACTTTGTCGCGCCCTATGTGAACCTGCAAACGCAGAACGTGGACGCGACCCTGGATAACGATCCAATTGCCCAATACCGCCTGGAACGTTACGGCTTTGGCTTGAACATCGGTCGACAGATTGCCAACAACGGCGAGATTCGCTTCGGTATCGGCGAAGCCTGGGGCAAGGCCGACGTGAAGATCGGCGATCGCAGCCTGCCAAGGGTGAGTTTCAGCGAAGGCTTCTACGCGCTCAAATACTCCTTCGACTCCCTGGATAACGTCTACTTCCCGCACACCGGCGAGAACATCAACCTGACCCTGCGCGAGTTCGACCCGAGCCTGGGCTCGACCCAACGCTACCGCCAGTGGGAATTCACCCTGGACAAGGCCCTGAGCCAGGGGCCGAACACCTGGATCCTCGGCGGACGTTACGGGCGCACCCTGGATGATGCCGAGGTGGTCACCTCAAGCTTCCTGCTCGGCGGCGCACGGCAGTTGTCGGGGTTTCGCCAGGACTCGATTGCCGGACAGAACATCAGCCTGATGCGCGCGGTCTATTATCGTCGGTTGACACCCAGGGCCTACTTGCCGCTGGATTTCCCGCTGTACCTGGGCGCCTCGCTGGAACGGGGCCGGGCCTGGAACAACGACGACTCATTCGACACCGGTTATATCAACGCCGCCAGTGTGTTCCTGGGGTTCGATACCCCCTTGGGGCCGTTGAACTTCAGCTATGGCATCAATGACGACAATCAGAAGGCGCTGTACCTGAATCTGGGCCAGACCTTCTGATGTTCGCAGGGCTAACCCGGATCAGCGAATACTGGCGAGCAAGGTGCGCGCCGTTTGCTTCAAGGGTTCATCGCCTTCCCGGAGCAGCTCGTGGAGCAGTTGGCTGGCATGGTCCAGGTCGCCGACATTGATGCAGGTTTGCGCCCGCTCAAGTTTGCTGGCCGAGACCTGCTCGCGCTCCAGGCTGTCGAAATCCACTTCCAGGGGTTCGATGTCCAGAGGCTCGGAATCACTCATGAAACCGTCAAGAAATGCGTCGTCCAGCGAGTCCCCATCCTCTGGCAGGCTCAACTCCACTTCGCCAACAGGCTCAACGTGCGGCTCAGGCTCAAGCTCGGAGAAATCGCTGAGGAACTGCTCGTCCGGCATCTCGAACACTTCCGGCAGCTCATTGAAACTGTGGGTGAAGATCGGCTCGGGCTCAGGCTCCAGCTCGACGGGCATGGAAGGTTCATCGGCAGTCTTGCTGCGGGCCTGAGGCGCATTGTCGAACGGGCTGACCAGATCCCAATCGGCATCCATGGACAGGTCATCGAGGTTGAGCTGGAATTCGTCTTCCAACGGTTCGTCCGCCGCAGGGGCAGTCGTCGCTGCCTCAACAGGCTCATTCCAGTGCGCCGCCAATACCGGGGCGGCGGCGGCCACGGCAGCGACCGCCGCCAAAGCCGCTACCGGAGGTACCGCGACCGGGGCTGAGGCAGGAACAGGAGCAACGACAGCAGTTTGCAACTTCGGATACTTGGCGCGCAGTTCCTGCAGGGCTGACTCACTGAACCCGGCGTCCAGCAGATGGCGTTCTTCTGTCGCGTAAGCCGCACTGTCGCCCTGCTGGGCCAGCACTTCAAGCAAACGCAGGCGCAAGTCGGTGCGCTCAGGCTCCTTGAGCATGGCCTCGTGGAGAATGCCCGCCGCCTCCTTGAAGCGGCCATAAGCGATATAGATGCTCACGCCCTCAAGGGCGTCAGGCACCTCACTGGACTGACGTGAAGCCGCCACCGGAGCGACCACCGGCTCGATCCGGGTTGGCGCGGTCGTTGCCGCCTTGGTCGGCTGGGCCGGCGTCACCACACGACTGACCATCGGCTCCGCAACCGGAGCCGCAGGCGGCACGACCTCCGGCGTCTGCTCAGCCTGCTGGCGCTTGCGCCGCAGGACAAAGGCCACGGCCAACAGCACGATCAGCAACAGCACCGCGACCCATAGCAGCCAGTTCGGACCATCGGACGTCTCGGCGACCGGTGTCGGCTGCACCACCGGCGCGGCCACCACGGCCGGCGCAGGAGCAACGGCTTTAGCCTTGAGCTCGGCGACTTGCGCCTGCAGCTCGACCGCCTGTTTCTGGCCGCTGGCAATCATCTCGTCCTGGGCCTTCAACCTGACCTGCAGATCATCGACAGTCTTCTGCAACTGCTGGTTTTCCAGGGCAGCCTTGGCCAGGTCCTCGGCGCTTTGCACGGTCTCGGCCAACGGCGCTGCCGCATTCGGTAGAGCCGCAGCGGTAGTGCCAGCGGCAGCAACTGGTGCTGCTGAAGTCGCTGAAGCGCCAGGGGCCGCAACCACGGCAACGTCCGGCAGCAACAGGCTCTGGCCAACCCGCAAGCGGTCGCTGCCTGGATTGAGGGCACGAATACCCTGGGACAGTTCATTGACCGACGCCTGACTGCCGGCTTCGCGCAGTCGTTTGGCAATGGTCCAGGGATTGTCACCCTTGACCACGATGTACTGTTTGCCTTGCAGGGCCGGCGGCGGTGGGATATTCGCCACCGGGGCCGGTTGTTCCAGGGCCGCGCTGCGGGCCGGCAGGCTGTAACCCGCTGGCAGGTTGCCCGGCGGATCGAGCAGCACGGTGTATTCGCGCAGCAAACGCCCGTTGGGCCGATTGACCTGCACCAGGAAATTCAGGAAAGGTTCACTGACCGGCTTGTTGCTCTGCACCTGGATAACACTGCTGTTACCCCGCAACACCGGGGTAAAACGCAGGTCATTGAGGAAAAACACCCGCTCGACGCCTGCCCGGGCGAACTCCTCGGGTGTCGCCAGGCTCACCGACAGTTCGCCGTCGGCCAGGTCGCCCGGCTCGATCAAGGCGATTTCTGCGTTCAGCGGCTGGTTGAGCGCCGAATGCAGGGTGATATCCCCCAGCCCCATGGCTGGAGCCAGGGCCGAATACAACAACCCGCCGGCCAGCACGGCCAACAGGCGAGCCCGGTTCAAGGAAGATTTTCCAATGGAGCACCGCAACGCGGACTGCAAACTCTCGAGCATGAGCATCCCTTAGCTGGCGTGACGACCCGCGCGCGGATCGGACACCGACACAATACACAGAACCAGTAACTCTTATAGTCTGCCGCCGGAAGATTCTCCAAGGTCGGCAGCCCAGGAATGCCTCAAGATTTTTCCAGATTGGCCAGAATCCGGCTGTGGACCCGCATGCAGATCCGCAGTTCTTCATCGTCGACACCAACGAACAGTTCATGGCGCAAGGCCGTGGCAATGGTTTCGATCTGTTCGATCAGGGGCCGTGCCGAGGGGCTCAGGACGATTTTCTTTGCGCGCCGGTCTTCCAGCACCGCCTGGCGCTGGACCAGGCCCTGGGTTTCCAGACTGTCGAGCAAACGGGCCAGGGTCGGCCCTTCTACACCGACACTCTGGGCCAGCTCACGCTGGGTCGGGGCTTCGGTAAAACGGGCCAGGTGCAGCAAGACCAGCCAGCGCGCCTGGGACAAGCCCAGGCCGGCCAGACGGCGATCCAGTTCCGCACGCCAGCCTCGCGACATGTGCGCCAACTGCATGCCAAAACGGTGTTCATCGGTCAACGGCATAAAACACTCAGGGTTAGACTTAAATAGACAAAACTAATTATTAGTCAGCTAAGCATGGTCGATGCGCAGAGGCAAGGCTTGCCCGGCGCTGAATCGTTACTTGTCGTGAATAGAACAGTGGCCGGGAACAATACCGACCTCACATTTCAAATTCGGCCTGCAAGGCGGCCCGTACGCAGTACAGAACCCCTTCCGGCACACGTCCGGCAAACAACTCGGCAATGGCGGTCACGGGGGGCAGTTCGCCTTCGCCGTCGAGGAAGGCATCCTGGATTTCCCCCAGCAGGTCTTCCGGCAGGTCCAGCGCCTGTTCCAGCGACAGTTGCTGACGACCGACGGCTTCGGCGAGCAAGGTGTAGACATTCTTCTCCGAGCACTGCAACTGCCCGGCGATCTGCAACGGGGTCATGCCGGCCCGGGCCAGGCTGATCAGTTCATGGCGGATATCGGCCACGGTTTTCGGGGTCTCGGCCTCGCCGCCCAGAACTTCGAGGAACGCCTCGCCGTAACGCTCCAGCTTGCGCGCGCCGATGCCGCTGACCTTGGCCATTTCCGCCAGGGAAGTCGGCTGGCTGCGGAGCATTTCCAGCAAGGTGGAGTCGGGAAAAATGACATACGGCGGCACGCCATGCTCCTGCGCCAGCTTGCGCCGCAGGGCGCGCAGGGCTTCCCACTGCTCGCGTTCCTCGCCACGCACCAGTTGGCTGGCGGGGCTGGCGGACACGCTCTTGGCGGTGGTTTGCGGCTTGAGGTCGCGGCGCAGCTCCAGGCTCACTTCGCCCTTGAGCAGGGGCCGGCAGCTGTCGCTCAGGCGCAGGCCGCCGTAGCCTTCCAGGTCGATATCGGCCAGCCCGCGGGCTACCAGTTGGCGGAACAGCGTGCGCCATTCACCTTCGGCCAGCGCCTTGCCGACGCCAAACACCGTCAGGTGCTGATGGCCGAAGCTGCGGACCTTGTCGTTTTCCTTGCCCAGCAGTACATCCACCAGGTGCCCGACGCCATAGCGCTGGCCGGTGCGGAAAATCGCCGACAGCGCCTGGCGTGCCGGTTCGGTGGCGTCCCAGGTCTGCACGCCATCGACGCAGTTGTCGCAGTGCCCGCAAGGTTGCGGCATGTCTTCATCGAAATAGGCCAACAGGGTCTGGCGGCGGCAGCGGGTTTCTTCGCACAGGGCCAGCATGGCATCGAGCTTGTGGTGCTCCAGGCGCTTGTGCCGCTCGTCACCCTCGGAGTTCTGCAGCATCTGCTTGAGCATCACCACGTCCTGCAAGCCATAAGCCATCCAGGCATCCGCCGGCAGGCCGTCGCGGCCGGCCCGACCGGTTTCCTGGTAGTAGGCTTCCAGGGACTTGGGCAGGTCGAGGTGGGCAACAAAACGCACGTTGGACTTGTCGATGCCCATGCCGAAAGCGATGGTCGCCACCATGATCAGGCCTTCCTCGTTGAGGAAGCGCTTCTGGTTGGCGGCGCGCACATCGCTGGCCAGCCCGGCGTGGTACGGCAGCGCCGGAAAACCCTGCTCGCAGAGCATCGCGGCGACTTCATCGACCTTCTTGCGCGACAGGCAGTAGACAATCCCGGCATCGCCGCGTCGTTGCGACAGGAACGCCAGCAACTGTTTGCGCGGCTGCTCCTTGGGCACGATGCGATAGAAGATATTCGGCCGGTCGAAGCTCGACAGGAAGCGCTCGGCATTCTGCAGGTGCAGGCGATTGACGATCTCTTCGCGGGTCCGCTTGTCGGCGGTGGCGGTCAGGGCGATACGTGGCACATGGGGGAACAGCTCGGCCAACTGACCGAGTTGCAGGTACTCGGGACGGAAGTCGTGGCCCCATTGCGACACGCAGTGGGCTTCGTCGATGGCGAACAGGGCAATCTCGAGGTTCTGCAGGAACGACAGCATCCGCGGCTGCACCAGGCGCTCGGGGGCCAGGTAGAGCATTTTCACCTCGCCGCGACGAATCCGCGCCGCCAAGTCGCGCTGCTGCTCGGCGCTCAGGGTCGAGTTCAACGCGGCGGCGGCCACCCCGAGCTCTTCGAGGGTCGCGACCTGATCGTCCATCAGCGCGATCAACGGCGAGACCACCACGGTCAGGCCCTCGCGCAACAATGCCGGGACCTGGAAACACAGGGACTTGCCGCCCCCGGTGGGCATCAGCACCAGGGCATCGCCGCCATTGGCCACGCGCTCAATAATGGCACCCTGGCGACCACGGAAGCTGTCGTAACCGAAGATGTCCTTGAGGACGCGTTGAGCCTGTTCGAGCATAACCACTCCAAAAATCATCGAAACGCTTGTTCAAAGGCTGGCTGAAGATGGGCCGTTTTCACGAAAAAATCCGTAAGCAGGCATTTCCCGAGCAACCCTGAGGGTCAGCAGCGCATCACAAAACGCGGCAGTATACCCGAGCGTCCGACGGCAATGGGCGGTGCCGGTCGGTTAAGGGAATTCAGTGCTTGCTGGCCTGAGGGCTCAAGAACGCCTAGAATTGCCTATCGTTTATTCCCAAGGTAGCCTTCAATGTCCTTCGCTGAGCAACTCACCCGCCTGCAAGCCTTCCTCGACGCCGACGAGCTGCACGAAGAAGCGCTGGACTATGTGGCCGCCCATGGCTACCTGACCGCGTTGTCGATCTGCGCCGAAATCGTCCCCGATCGGGAATGGATCGACGCCCTGTTTGCCGAGGAGCCGCACTACACCGACGCGGCCCAGCGCGAAGAGATCGAAGCCACGCTGATCCAGCTCAAGGCCCATATCGCCCGCCAACTGGCTGCCGATGAAGAATTCGAGCTGCCGTGCGACCTGGACCTGGGCGATGACCCGGACGACTCCGAACTGCGCGGCTGGTGCATCGGTTTCATGGAAGGGGTGTTCCTGCGCGAGGAAGCCTGGTTCGAAACCGCCGAAGACGAAGTCAGCGAAATGCTCCTGCCGATCATGGTCGGTTCCGGCCTGTTCGACGAACAACCGGAGTTCGCCGATATCGCCGCCGATGCCAACCTGATGGACGACATGATCGTACAAATCCCGGAAGCCCTGACCGCGCTGTACCTGCTGTGCAACGCCCCGGACGAAAAGCCGGCGATCCTCAAGCCACGTCATCACTGAGTCGGCTGATCGACTGATCTCAATCGCCCGGCACTGCCGGGCGTTTTTTTTCGTGGTTACGCAGGAAAGTCTCCTCCCCCATCGCCCGGATCTGCCCCTCGATCAACGCCTCGAATGGCCTCAGCAGCGCAGCGAATGAAACCGGTGCTTCAAGGGTTTCCAGCGCCTGGACAATCGCCTCCACCGTCGACAAGGCGCCCGGCTCCGGCGCCTTGCGCAATCGGTAGCGCGACACCGCGCCCGCCTCCAGCGTCACCCGTGGCAAGGCCGCCAGCAATGGATTGAGGTAGAGCATCTTGCGCGCCTTGCGCCAGGTGCCGTCGGGCACCACCAGCAACAGCGGCACATCGCCCGAGGCGGCCGCATACGCCTGCAAGGGTTGCGCATCGTCGGCCGGGAAGAGCAACTTTGCCTGGTAGCCGGGCTGTTGCAAGAGTTGCGGCAGGTCCTCGAAAACCTCACCCACCCGCAACTCGGCATTGATCAACCCCAGCGCCGCCAACCGGGCAGTGTTCAAGGCATGATTGACTTCGCTGGGGTGCTGCAACAGCAGCACCCGGGTGCGGCTGTCCAATTGTGGGATCAGTGCGCACAGGCAGTGGCTTTCGGGACGCAGGCAACGTTCACAGCGGGCTCTGGACATGGGAGAACTACCGATCAGGGCTGGTTGAGCTGCGCTTTGAGCAGGTCGCGGAAGGTCTGGATCAACGGCTCGCGACTACGGCCCCGACGCAGGATCATGGAGAACGGCGCCTGGTAACCGAAGGTCGCCGGCAACAGCACCCGCAGGTCACCCTTGTCGGCCCAGGGCTGGGCGTAGTGTTCCGGCAGGTAACCGATATAGGCGCCGGAGAGCACCAGGATCAGTTGCGCCTCCATACTTTCCACGGTCGCCGCACTGTGCTTGAAGCCATGGCGCGCCAGTTCGGCCTGGCTCCAGTAACCGCGCCCGACCATGCGTTGTTGGGTAATCACCTGCTCCGGGATGCGCCGTTCGTTGTACAGCGGATGCCGGTTACTGCAATACAGCCAGTGCTGTTCACGGTACAGCGGCTGGTAGACCAGCCCGCTCATGCGCGTGGAAAAAGCACCGATGGCGAGGTCCAGGCGATTGTCCTGCACACCGAGTTGCAATTCGTAAGGGCTCATCACCGACAGGTGCAGGTGCACCGCCGGGTGCTCCTGGCTGTAGGCGCCGATGGCTTCGGCCAGGGGCAACGCCGGCTCGCTGACCGTGGAATCGATCACACCCAGGTTCAGGGTGCCGCGCAATTCGCCCTTGAGGGCGGCGGCGTATTGCTCGAAGCCTTCGAGTTCACCCAGCAGGCGCAAGGTTTCCTGGTGGAACAGCTCGCCCTTGCTGGTCAGGCTGAAACCGCCACGGCCACGATGGCACAACACCAGGCCCAAGGACGCTTCAAGCTGGCTCATGTAGGTGCTGAT
This sequence comes from Pseudomonas gingeri, assembly GCF_013386165.1. Classification (GTDB taxonomy): domain Bacteria; phylum Pseudomonadota; class Gammaproteobacteria; order Pseudomonadales; family Pseudomonadaceae; genus Aquipseudomonas; species Aquipseudomonas gingeri_C. The sequence goes on from NZ_JACAOS010000015.1 coordinate 686,441, forward strand.
GGCCGAGGTCGAAAGGTTGAGCTCCTGCTGGGCGTTGGCAAAACCCTGGTGCCGGACCACGCTGACGAAGATGCGCAATAGTTTGAGGTCGGGTAAAGCGTTGGCCATGGGAGTTCCTGGTGAAGGTCTGCATTGCCGGAAACAATTCTGTCCCATCAGTTTCCCATTAGTTTAGAAAAATCTGAACTAACTATTTGCCGTCAGCGATTCTTCCCGCCCGACGCCTTTCGCAGAATCGCCCCCTGATAACCAAAATAAATGATGAGGCTTACCCGTGGACAAGATTCTTCACCAACCACTGGGCGGTAACGAAATGCCGCGCTTCGGCGGTATCGCCACCATGATGCGCCTCCCGCACCTGCAATCGGCCGCCGGCCTCGACGCCGCGTTCATCGGCATCCCGCTGGACATCGGCACCTCGCTGCGCGCCGGGACCCGTTTCGGTCCGCGGGAGATCCGCGCCGAATCGGTGATGATCCGCCCGTACAACATGGCCACCGGTGCCGCACCCTTCGACTCGCTGTCGGTAGCCGACATTGGTGACGTGGCGATCAACACCTTCAACCTGCTGGACGCCGTGCGCATCATCGAAGAAGCCTACGACGCCATCCTCGAACACCCGGTCATCCCGCTGACCCTGGGCGGCGACCACACCATCACCCTGCCGATCCTGCGCGCCATCCACAAGAAGCACGGCAAGGTCGGCCTGGTACACATCGACGCCCACGCCGACGTCAACGATCACATGTTCGGCGAGAAAATCGCCCACGGCACCACCTTCCGCCGCGCCGTGGAAGAAGGCCTGCTGGACTGCGACCGCGTGGTACAGATCGGCCTGCGCGCCCAGGGCTATACCGCCGAAGACTTCAACTGGAGCCGCAAGCAGGGCTTCCGGGTGGTCCAGGCCGAAGAGTGCTGGCACAAATCCCTTGCCCCGCTGATGGCTGAAGTCCGCGAAAAAGTAGGCGACGGCCCGGTCTACCTGAGCTTCGATATCGACGGTATCGACCCGGCCTGGGCGCCCGGTACCGGCACCCCGGAAATCGGCGGCCTGACCACCATCCAGGCGATCGAGATCGTCCGTGGTTGCCAGGGCCTCGACCTGGTCGGCTGCGACCTGGTGGAAGTCTCGCCCCCTTACGACACCACCGGCAACACCTCGCTGCTGGGCGCCAACCTGCTGTACGAGATGCTCTGCGTACTGCCCGGCGTAGCCCACCGCTAAGGAGTCCCCATGAACGACCGTGACCAGGTACTCAAGGCCGCCGCCGATCTGGTGGCCGCCTTCGCCGCCAATGATCGCGAAGCCTACTTCGGCGCCTTCAGCGCCGATGCCAGCTTCGTTTTCTACACCCTCGAACACCCCCTGCTGTCACGCGATGCCTATCAGGCGTTGTGGGACAACTGGCGTGCGGAGGATGGCTTCGAGGTGCTCGCGTGCACCTCGAGCAACGCTTTCGTCAGCCTGCAGGGCAACGTGGCGATTTTCATCCATGACGTGGCCACCGAGCTGCGCATGCAAGGGGAGCTTCTCTTTAGCCAGGAGCGCGAAACCATTGTGTTTCGCAAACAACCGGAACAAGGCCTATGGCTGGCCTGCCACGAACATTTGTCAGCAACACCTCAAGGACTGCCCTCCCCTTAGCCAACGCAGGTAGCCCTCGCGGAAGACGAGGGCACCGCAGTGATCGGAGCGATCATGAATAAAAATAACAATGAAAAAAGCCTTAGCAGCATCGAAACCAACGGGGTCGAACAGATCCCCGACCACGAACGCGACGCCCGACCCAGCGACCTGTTTCGCCTGATCTTCGGCGGCGCCAATACCTTTGCCACCGCCGTGCTCGGCAGTTTCCCGGTGTTGTTCGGCCTGTCCTTCCAGGCCGGCGTCTGGGCGATCGTCCTGGGCGTGGTGCTCGGCGCGCTGATCCTGGCGCCCATGGGCCTGTTCGGTCCGATCAACGGCACCAACAACGCCGTCTCCTCTGGGGCGCATTTCGGTGTGCACGGACGGATCGTCGGATCTTTCCTGTCGCTGTTGACCGCCATCGCGTTCTTCTCGCTCTCGGTGTGGAGTTCCGGGGATGCGCTGATCGGCGGTGCCAAGCGCCTGATCGGCGTGCCGGAAACCGACCTGACCCTGGGCCTGGCCTATGGCCTGTTCGCGATCCTGGTACTGACGGTGTGCATCTACGGCTTCCGCTTCATGCTGTGGGTCAACCGCATCGCCGTGTGGGCCGCCAGCCTGCTGTTCCTGCTGGGGATCTTCGCTTTTGCGCCGGCCTTCGACAGCCATTTCGCCGGGACCGTTGCGATGGGCCAGGCCGGTTTCTGGGCCGCCTTCATCGGCGCCGCGCTGGTGGCCATGAGCAACCCGATCTCCTTCGGTGCGTTCCTCGGTGACTGGTCACGCTATATCCCCCGGGAAACCTCGAAAACGCGAATCATGCTGGCGGTCATTGCCGCGCAGATCGCCACCTTGATCCCCTTTCTGTTCGGCCTTGCCACCGCGACCATCGTGGCCATCAAGGCACCGGACTACATCACCGCGAACAACTACGTCGGTGGCCTGCTAGCCGTCTCGCCGACCTGGTTCTTCCTGCCGGTGTGCCTGATCGCGGTGATCGGCGGCATGTCCACCGGCACCACCTCGCTGTATGGCACCGGGCTGGACATGTCCAGCGTGTTCCCGCGATTGCTCTCGCGGGTCAAGGCGACCCTGCTGATCGGCGTGATGTCGATTGCCTTCATCTTCATCGGACGCTTCGCGGCGAACCTGGTGCAGAGCGTGTCGACCTTCGCCGTGCTGATCATCACCTGCACCACCCCGTGGATGGTGATCATGATCATCGGTCTGCTGGTGCGCCGCGGCTACTACTGCCCGGATGACCTGCAAGTCTTCACCCGCGGTGAAACCGGCGGTCGCTACTGGTTCAGCCACGGCTGGAACTGGCGCGGCCTGGGCGCCTGGATCCCCAGCGCGCTGGTGGGCCTGTGCTTCGTCAACCTGCCGGGGCAGTTCGTCGGCCCCCTGGGCAACCTGGCCGATGGCATCGACATCAGCCTGCCGATCACCCTCGGCCTGGCGGCGCTGATGTACCTGGCCCTGCTCAGTCTGTTCCCGGAAACGGCGCAGGTGTATGGACCGCAGGATGCGCGCAGCCAGGATGGCAAAACACTGAAGCCTGGAATGCGTCAGGCGGCCTGAGTCCCAGGCCTGTGTTGGAACGCTTATTGTGGGAGCCGGCTTGCCGGCGATAGCGATACGGAACTCACCGCCGCCGTCGCTGGCAAGCCAGCTCCCACAGAATCCAATGCGCCCACGCCCCCCTTTTGCTTCACCATAAAAAAGATAATCGGAGACACGCCGTCATGGCTTTGGATTTATTGGTTGTACTCATTTATGCCGCAGGCATGCTCGTGCTCGGTTACTACGGCATGCGCAAGGCCAAGACCCACGAAGACTACCTGGTGGCCGGGCGCAACCTGGGCCCGACGCTGTACATGGGCACCATGGCCGCCACGGTACTCGGCGGCGCATCCACGGTCGGCACCGTACGCCTGGGTTATGTCCACGGGATTTCCGGGTTCTGGCTCTGTGCGGCCCTGGGCTTTGGCATCATCGCGCTGAACCTGTTTCTCGCCAAACCGCTGCTGAAGCTGAAGATCTTCACCGTGACCCAGGTCCTGGAGAAGCGCTACAACCCCATGGCCCGCCAGGCCAGCGCAGTGATCATGCTGGCCTACGCACTGATGATCGGCGTGACCTCGATCCTCGCCATCGGCACCGTGCTGCAAGTGCTGTTCAACCTGCCGTTCTGGCTCTCGGTACTGCTGGGCGGCGGCGTGGTGGTGGTCTACTCGACCATCGGCGGCATGTGGTCGCTGACCCTGACCGATATCGTCCAGTTCATCATCAAGACCGTGGGCCTGATGTTCATCCTGTTGCCGATCTGCCTCTACCGCGTCGGCGGCTGGGATCAACTGGTGAGCAAGCTGCCGGCGAGCAGCTTCAGCTTCACCACCATCGGTTGGGACACCATCATCACCTACTTCCTGATCTACTTCTTCGGCATCCTGATTGGCCAGGACATCTGGCAACGGGTATTCACCGCCAAGGATGAGAAAGTCGCCAAGTATGCCGGCAGCGTCGCCGGGGTTTACTGCATCGCCTACGGCCTGGCCTGTGCCCTGATCGGCATGGCCGCCCATGTGCTGATTCCGGACCTGGCCAACGTCAACAACGCCTTCGCCGCCATCGTCAAACAGTCGCTGCCCGATGGTATTCGTGGCCTGGTGATCGCCGCGGCCCTGGCGGCCATGATGTCCACCGCCAGCGCCGGCCTGCTCGCCGCCTCCACAGTGCTGACCGAAGACCTGCTGCCGAAACTGCGCGGCGGCAAGCAGTCGAGCCTGGGGATCAACCGCCTGTTCACCTGCCTGACCGGGATCGTCGTACTGGGGATTGCCCTGGTGGTCAGCGACGTGATCAGCGCCCTGACCCTGGCCTATAACCTGCTGGTGGGCGGCATGTTGATTCCGCTGATCGGCGCGATCTTCTGGAAACGCGCCACCACCAGCGGCGCCATTACCAGCATGGCCCTGGGCTTTATCACCGCCCTGGTGTTCATGATCAAGGACGGCCTGGACGCCAATACCCCGATCTACTACAGCCTGGCCATCGGTCTGATCAGCTTCGTCGTGGTCAGCCTGCTGTCCCCACGCCCGGCCAGTGTCGCCAGCGCCATCTGATACCGCGGTTACTTCAACGGGTGCGACGTCGGTTGTCGCACCCGTTTTTTTTGCCTGCCGCCTCCCCCCATTGACCGCCCTGTAAGCGTCCAGAGGGATGAACGGTCAAGTCCCGCGCAAAACTTGTGCTGTACTGGCCTATAGCGACTGCCTTTTTGATTAACCGGAAGGCACAAGGATCGCTGGTGTCGAAGTTTGACCACTATCGCAATGCCCGAGGAAAGGGCCAAACAATAAGAATCTTTCCGCGAGGCGTTTATGAACAGGCTCGAAATTCATCAGCAGATCTGCCATTCCATTGAGGAGCAGCTATCACTGAAATGGCTGCAGGATCCCTCCAAGGCAACGGAAGATGCCTACTCTCTCGACCTCATCGAATTGTTCCATAACCTCGAATGCCTGTTCGATGTGCGACTGGATCTGAACCGTGACCTGAGGGGCATCACCACCCTTGGCGATCTCAGTCGGTTTATCTACGAGAAAACCCGCCCCAGCGAGTTCACGCTGCTCGGCACAGTCCCCCCGCCCTTACCGCAAAGGCAACAAAGGAGCCCGGACGCATGAGCAGAGTCGATATTCGCAAGAGGGTGCATCACTTCATCAGCCAACGGCTCGAGGACCATCCACAGTTCGAGGACAATCAGACCTTGCAGGCACTCGGATTGGATAAACAGGACATCGAGGACCTGATGTTCCGTCTGGAAGATGAATTTGAGCTGACGGCATTCACCGAAGAAGAAGACCGCTTGCTCAAGGAAGCGGTCACAGTCAACGACTTGAGTCGTTTCCTGCAGAAAATCGCCAGGCACTGACCCTCGTCAGCACGGTCCTACGAACGACGCAGAATCGTGCTGCTCGCCCGTAGGCTCTTACCGACGCGGCTGGCGGCGACGGCGATCATCGTCGGTACGAATAGGTACCGGTTGCAGTGGCGGTTCGATCAGGCCAAGGGCAACACCGAGGTCATGGAGCCAGGTTTGCAGTTTGTCTTTCATATAGCCCCCTTCAGGGTAATGCGAGCGACGGAGTTCTGTAGCCGCTTCACACAGATCATAGCCCTAAGTCCTACGCAATGCTGTCCCTTGCAGCAGGATCTTTGATTTAAATCATGGCAAAACGCTTCAAGCCGACGCGCGGAGCCCTTCGGCGCTGCTCTGCACCGCTGGCAAAGCACTTTTCTGCAGCTCGATCCAGGCCGCCAGGTTGGCACCGACCATGCCCTTGCGCCACATCAGCCAGGTGGTGGCGCTGGCAAAAGGCTCCACCAGCCGATGCACCGACACGCTTTCACGCCCTGGCAGGCTGGCCAGCATCGACTCGGACATCAACGCCACGCCGGAGCCGGCGGTGACACAGGCGAGCATCCCGGGGTAGGACTCGATCTCGATGGCCCGGCCCATGGTCGCATGATAGTGACCGAACCAGGCCTCCAGGCGCAGGCGGTAGGCACAGCCGCGACGAAAGGTGAACACCGGCTGCCCCTGCACCTCAAGGGCACTGCGCACCGGCGGGTGATCGGCCGGACAAATCAGCACCAGGGTTTCATCGCAAAACGCGATGCCGTCGAGCCCGGCCAGTTGCAGCGGGCCATCCACCAGGGCCGCATCCAGGCGCCCAGCAACCAGACCTTCGAGCAATTCGCCGCTGGGCGCGGACTGCACCTGCAGGTTCACCTCGGGATAAGTGCGGTGATAACGCGCCAGCATCGACGGCAAGTAAATCGCTGCGGTGCTGTACATGGTGCCCAGTACGAAGTCCCCCGCCGGTTGCCCGCCGCGCACAGCGGCCTGGGCCTCGTCATGCAGCGCGAACAGCCGGTTCGAGTAATCGAGCAGGACCTTGCCGGCCGGAGACAGTTGCAGGCGCTGGCGCTCACGCAGGAACAGCTCGACGCCGAGTTGCTCCTCAAGCTGCTTTATCCGCGTGGACAGGTTCGACGGCACCCGGTGCAGACGTTCGGCGGCGCGGGTGATCGAGGCCTCCTCGGCCACGGCCTGGAAGATCCGTAATTGGCTGAACTCCATGATCGTCTCCAAAACTGAACAAGTTACTCACTATTATTCATTTTTAAAGAAAGTCAATCGATCCTAGCCTGACGGTCATCGTCCTCTGCCAGGAAATGACACCATGTCACCGCTGATTCGTTTAACCGCGTGTTTCATCGCCTTGATGCTGGCCATGGGGGTGGGCCGTTTTTCCCTGACCCCGCAACTGCCGCACCTGATCAGCGAAGGCCAGATCGACCTGACCGCCGGCGGCCTGATCGCCGCCGCCAATTACCTGGGCTACCTGCTGGGCGCAGTAGATGCCATATTTGCCCGGCGCGCGCACCACATCCGCCTGCGCCTGCTGGCCGGCCTGTGGTTATGCGTGCTGCTCACCCTGGCGTCGTTCTGGGCCCATGGATTCTGGTCACATTGGCTGCTGCGCTTCGGCCTCGGGGTCGCGAGTGCCTGGGTCGTGGTCATGATCACCAGCCTGAGCCTGCCGCTGGCCCACGCCGCCGGCCGCCCGCGCCTGGGTGCCTGGGTGTTTGCCGGCCCCGGCCTGGGCATCGTACTCACCGGCCTGCTGGCGCTGGGCTCGAACCTGCTGGGACAGAACTCGTCGACCCTGTGGTTGGTGTACGCCGGCGTCGGCCTGCTGATGTTGCTGCTGATCCTGCCCTTCCTGCCGCTGCCGAATGCCACGGCCGCCGCCGCAGCGACTTCCGTGGCCAAGGACAGCGATCAGCAGCCCATCGGTCATCTGGGTCTGATCTATGCCCTTTATGGCCTGGGCTACATCATCCCGGCGACCTTTCTCTCGCAGATGGCCAACGCGCGCTTCCACGGTCAATGGCAGGCCGATTTGTTCTGGCCCGGCTTCGGCCTGGTCGCGGCCCTTGGCGTGGTAATGGTGAGCCTGCGTCGCGCCACGCCCGACAACACCCGTCGCTGGTTGATGGCGACGCTCTGGCTACAGGCCGCAGGGGTTTTCGCCTGCCTGTTGTCGAGCGGTCCGGGGCTGGTACTGGGGGTGATTCTCTGCGGTACGCCGTTCCTGGCCTGCATGCAGCTGGTCATGCAGCGTTCGCGGGAACTGGCGCCCCACGCAACCCATCGTAATGCCGGGCTGTTGACCGCCTGCTTCGCCATCGGCCAACTCTGCGGACCATTGCTCGCGGCGCTGAGCAGTCACTTCAGCGGTGGCCTGCAACCGGCCTTGATCGTGGCGGGCAGTGGCCTGGTGTTGGCCGGGTTGGTGTTGCTGAAACCCGGGATGGCCTCGGTCCCGCGGACGGCCCAGGTTCAACGCTGATCAACAACGCTGACAGGCAGGACAGCGACGCCGTCCTGCCTCGGCGCCAAGGCTCAGCTCAACTCGATGCGATCGGCATGGATGACGATCTGCCCTTGCTTGTAGAGCGCACCAATGGCCTTCTTGAAGTTGCCCTTGCTGACCCCGAACAAACCACTGATCACGGTCGGATCGCTCTTGTCGCTGACCGCCAGCACACCGTTGTTTTCACGCAACTTGGCAAGGATCTTGGTGTTCAGGCTGCCGGAGGCTTCCTCGCCCACGGGTTGCAGGCTCAGGCTGATCTTGCCGTCGGCACGGATCTCCTTGATAAAGCCTTTTTCCTCTTTGCCGGCACGCAGGAACTTGAACACTTCGTTCTTGTGAATCAGGCCCCAATGCTTGTTGTTGATGATCGCCTTGAAGCCCATGTCGGTCGCTTCGGCCACCAGCAGGTCGACTTCCTGGCCGAGGGCGTAGCTGGCCGGCGTCTTGTCCAGGTAACGATCCAGGCGCGCGGTGGCAGTGATGCGACGGGTATGCTTGTCGAGGTAGACATGCACCACGCAATAGTCACCGGCGGTCAACTGACGCTTCTCTTCGGAATACGGCAACAGCAGATCCTTGGACAATCCCCAATCGAGGAATACACCAATACTGTTAACTTCCTTGACTTTGAGACTGGCGAACTCACCGACCTGAACTTTGGGTTTTTCCGTGGTGGCAATCAACTTGTCAGCACTGTCCAGATAAACGAAAACATTGAGCCAGTCTTCATCTTCACTGGGAATATCCTTGGGGATATAACGGTTGGGCAGAAGAATCTCGCCGTCCGCGCCACCGTCCAGATACAAACCGAAATTAGTGTGTTTAACCACTTGCAAGCTGTTATAACGCCCGACTAAAGCCATTTCCAATACCCTCATTGCGTGGCTGGCATTCTACCCGAGTTTGGCGGTACTGTTTCACAGCACGTGCCGCCGGCTGAAAAGCCCGCTGCAAGGCTTGATTTTCAAGGGCTTGCCGACAAAAACATACCCGTTCGTCAGACCAGCGACGGTGTTCGCCCTTGAAATCCTGCCTTTTCGTGGAAAATATCGAGGCATGGTTACGAGTCAAAACAGTAGCTTAGCCAACAATAACCAGGTCCGCGTGAAGCCATTACGAATACCTCCCTACCTGTGTACTGGATATTTATCAAGCAATTGTCAAGCCTTTCAGGTAGAATGATCGATCCAGTTAATATCTACACAGGTTAATGGCCGCCATGCGCGTAAAAGCATCCAACAGCAAAGCAAAGCCCGCTCCAGCCGTTGAAACCAGCGATTCGATCAACGAGCAAATTGCAGCTTTCCTGAAATCCGGCGGCGAGATCCAGCAAATTGCCAAAGGCGTCAGCGGCCAGACTTTCGGCCCGTCGAAACAGATCACCCTCGGCAAGAAGTAATTCCCTCCTCGCAACACCCAAGCCACTCTGCGCTTTGAACCCCAAGGCGCAGGGCTGAAGCGCCCCCCCGCCCCATAGACCGCTCCGCGCGCAAGCCACTGTGCGCCCGTACCAGCCGCTGCGGTCATCGCTGGAAACCATTGAAAGGTTGAACCACTGGCCACATAAGCGTTCCATGGAGAAATGTCCTCAACAGGGTCCCTCCATGTCGCACCGGCTGAGCGCCTTCTTCTCGTTGCTGCTTCTGAGCCTGGTACTCGGCGCCTGCTCCCGGGCAGGCCTGGCCTACCGCAACCTCGATGTGATCATCCCCTGGACTCTCGGCGACTACGTCGACATGAACCGTGGGCAGAAAGACTGGTTCCGCGAACGCCTCAAGGAGCACCTGCACTGGCATTGCACCACGCAATTGCCCGACTACCTCGACTGGCTCGAACGTGTGCAGCAGATGATCGAAACCGGACAGGTCACCGATGCCGCCGTGCAGGCCCGCACCGCCGAGGCCCGCCAGGCCATTGCCCAGGTGACGCGTGCCATTACCCCCTCGGCGGTCGAACTGCTACGGGGCCTGAGCGATCAACAGGTGGCCGAGATGAACCAGGCCTTTGCCAAGGACCAGCGTGAGCATCGGGCCGAATACGTGGTCCCACCCCTCGACGAACAGATCCGCGAGCGCGCCGAGCGCATGAGCAAGCGCCTCAAGGGTTGGCTCGGGCCGCTGAGCCTGAGCCAGCAGCAACGCATCACCGCCTGGTCCACCAGCCTGGGCGAACAGAACCGCCTATGGGTGGCCAACCGGATGAATTGGCAACTGCAATTGAGCGAGGCAGTCGAACAGCGCCAGCGCGCGGACTTCCCGCAACGGATCGAACAGTTGCTGCAAGATCAGGACAGCCTGTGGACCGCCGAATACCGTCAGGCCCACCAGCGAGCGGAGCAGGCCAGCCGCAATCTGCTGGTGGCGCTGATGGCCGAGAGCAACGCCGACCAACAGGCGCGCCTACTGAAGAAGATCGAGGAAATGCGGCATGACTTCGCGCAACTCAAATGCCTGAAAACGGCCCAGGCTGATTAAGCAAAGGCCGTCGTGCAGAGGCAGGGAAATCAGGCGATCTGTGCCTTGGCGGCCAATTGGTCGAAGGTGGCCGGGTCCAACGCATCGGCCTGCTCGTCGAGGACCTGCAAAGGGTGGTCATTGCCGGGAATGCTGCTGTCGAGCAGGCTCAGCAAGCTGGAGCCACGAAGCGTGAGGATAAAGTTCTCGCCATTGCCGCCCTCAGTCTCCGGACGGCTCTCGATATAGCCGTTCTTCAACAACAGCCGCTCATAGTCGGCCGCCTGGGCCTTCAGATCATCGAGACTACCTGTCGCCTGCCCCAGTGCCGCCTGGGCGGTGGCGTGCTCCTCGGCGTAGGCCCGAGGGGCGAAGTTATGGCCGGCGCAGTTCTGCGCTTCATGAAGCAGACGTTCGATCAGTTCCCAGTTGTAAGTCGTCATACTGATTACCCCTTTGCGTAGGCGAGTGAGAGGCCTTGCATAAGGGTTGACCGGTGGCGGCCACGGCGGTTCAGCCGGGGTGGCGGCGGGGATGACCAGTGGACGCAGGCCGGACAACACCTTGACGTTTTAGCCTAGACGAAACAGGGCAGCCTGCGCTGCCCCGTTCCTGCTCCTAGCGACCGCCCGATCTAGAGACTGTCGCTGGTGGAAAAGCCGCCGCAACTCCCGGATCCGGACGAGCTGGACGAGCTACCGGAGCTGGAACTGGAACTGGAACCACCCGACGAACCGCTGCCAAAGAAGCTGCCTGAACTGCTGCGCGAGCTACTGCTTCGACTGCTGCTCGGGCGGGCACTGCTATGCTGGGTGGGGGCAACCACGATGAACTGACGACGGTTCGCCACCTCATTCACCACTTGGGAGAGCGCGATCGCACCCTGCATGAACCCAATGAGCAACGCCTCAATATCCACATTCCGGTAGTCGTAGCTGGAACTGACCAGCCCCTCTGACTGCAACGCACGCTCCAGCTGCTTGGCCCGCTCATAGTTATTCTTGGCCTCCAGGTACTGCCGCTCCAGAGACGGCACGCGCAGCAGCAACACTTCCAGTTCCGCCCGCAGATCACGCACCCGGCGCACCAGCTCGTCATCCTGCCCGCCCTGGGTCTGCCCGGCCAGGCTCGCCAAGGTCAGGTCATTCATCTCGGCCAGTTGCAGGGACAACAGCTCGGACGCCTTGACGAAATCCTCGTCACGCTTGCTGGCGTAGGGCTCCAGGCGCTGATGGATCAGATTGGCCTGTGCCTTGCTCGCTTCCAGCGCCGACTGCGCTTGCCGCTGGCGCTCTTGCAAGGCCGGCACATCGCTGTTGGACAAGGCACTTTGATGCAGTCGCGCACGTTCGGCCTCCTGGGCCGCCCGATTTGCCTGACGCTCCTTGCCAACCGCCTCATTGGCTCGCTGCATCGCCAGCAAGGTGCGCTCGGCGGCGCTGTTCTGGGTGAAATTGCACAGTCGCGCAATCCAACGGTCCAGCCCGCGCCAGACAAGCTTGTCAGCGTAACCCTGCGTCCCGAATCCGCGGTCACGAAGGTAGACGTAAAGCCCATCGCCCTGGAATGCCAGGAGCTTGAGCCGACACTCATCCCGCAGTTCCTTGTAGGACTGCTCGTCAGCCTCGCTGACCAGGGCCATCTGTTGCTGGTACCGGGGATCCTGCTCGACTTGCTGATCGAGACCGGCAGCCAGGCTCGAAGACTCCTCGGCCAAGTCGGCAATCGTCTGCAACTGCCCGGCAATATCCGCTTCCACCGCCGCCAGGTCCTGGCGCAGAGCAGCTTCGGCCTGCCCGCGCTGGTCGAGCAGGCGCTGGACCTCGACGGAAAGCGGCGCACCGCCGGACAACTGATAATTGGCGATATGCGGAAAGGCGTTGCTGATCCCCTGCTGCAGACGCAACTCCTGGTCGTGCGCAGCGGACAACTCGAGTTGCAGTTGGCGCAGCAGCGCCTCCTGGTTCCGGGAGTTGTCACGGATCGTGGCTTCTATGCGACTCGCGTTCATTACCACTCCAGGATGTAATCAGGTTTGCTTTTGACCGGCCCTTTGACGAATGCAAAGGACAGCGAGTTGGCCGCCTTTTTCCCCATCAGCCGATCATCGACGAGGCCATCCGCCAGCTTGTCGTTCTTGACCGCCTGATAGGTGGCCTGATTGACCCGCACGCCAAAAATCGAGGCATAACGCCGCTCCCCGGTCTCGACACTGGTAATCGGCAGCGGGACCACATTGCCCGAGGCGTCGAGCGCTTCGGTCAACAGGTACCAACTCTTGCCTCCCGTCGGATCAAAGTTGCGCTCAACCATCGACTTCTCGCCGGTCCGGCTGACCACTTCCAGGGTCAAGGGCGTGGCCGCTATCGCCCGCAGTTGCTCGACCGCCTGCAATCCTTGCTCGGCAGCCGTGGCATCCATGCCCTTGACGGCCTGGTCGACCTTGGCAAGCAACGGCTGGAACTGCTCGGCATCCGCCTTGCTCAAGCCCATCTTGCGCACCTGCTCCTGTGCATCCTGCAGTTTCGCCAGCCAGGGCCTGATCGCGCTCGTTTGCGCATTCAGCGCATCCAGTTGAGCCGTCAGCGCCTTCATGTCGGCGCTGTCTTTCTTCAGGCTCTTGAGCGCCGCGTTGGCCTGCTTGGCGTCCTCTTTGTAGCTCTGCTGCGTGACCTGCACCGGCAGCGTGATCTGCTCTGCTCCACGCGCGGCCTCCAGCACCGGCCCGGTCTGTTCAAAGACCTGCCGGGCAGCGGGCAAATTCGTGACCAGCGCGTCAGCCTTGAGCATCGCGACCTGTTTTTCCAGCTGCTCACGCTGCCCGGCATGGCTTGCCACCAGTTCCCGAGTCTCATCTACTTTATTCTGGGCGGCTCTGATCGACGCCTCACCAAAAGACGGACCCATCAGCACCAACCAGAGTCCCACCCCCAGGATCCCGATGGCAGGCACCAGCCAGCGCCCCCGGGTGATATAGGCCCGGGCCAGCCATCGGCTCAACGGGCCGACCGGTGCCGAAGGCGCCTGATACGTCAGGCGGTTGGCAAAGAAGTTGCGCACCCCCTCCTCGACCAGGGCATCCTCGACTTCGATCCCCTTGGCCCGGTAAAACTCGCGGATCTGCTCGGCCACCCGCAGGCGATGCTTGGGAAGGTCCAGTTGTTTCTGCAGTTCGGCCTGGCTGAAACGCATTTCGTCGATCAGCGCCATGGCCCCCATCTGCTCGCTGAGGGAGACAACGTTGCTCACTTCAGATCCCCTTTTGCAGGAGCGCGCTGAAGCGGCGCTTGCTGTCCTCGGTGATCGACTCGATTTCCATCGCCGCCGCGGAGGACTCCTTGCGCAACTCCTGAATCAGACTCAGGCTACTGGCCTGGAAGTCCACCACGGCGTCAGCCAGGGCCTTGACCGAACTGGCTTTCAGGGTCGAGCCGTAACCCGCCTTGAGCGCCGCATTCAGCTGGTCGCCGCCGACCTTGGCCTGGATTTCCAGGCTGGAGTTGATCCCCTCGTTCATCGCATTCAGGGTGTTGGTCACCTCGGCCAGCCCGCCGGACGAGGTAAAGCCCGCCGCGAGGCCAGTCAGGACGATTTCGTTGGTGGCGAAAAAGCTCACGGCACGCTGGTACAGGCGCTCTTTCACGCTGTGGTACTGGCTCAGGCGGGCGAACACCAGCTCGGCCGCGTTGTAGGCGGTCTTCAACTGGTCGGCGATGTCGGTGATGATCTGGTAGCGCTTGTCCTCATCCTGCAGGTCGCGCAGGGCAACGTCCCGGGCCAGTTCGAGCTTGGCCCGTTCGGTCGCCTCAAGCTCGGCGCCCTCCAGGGCGGCCCCGGCTTCGGTCAGGGACTGGCGCCCGGTATCCATCTTCGCCTGGGCGATTTTCTGCACTTCGCAGGCATCCACTTCGGCGGTTTTCATTGCCAGGCGATAGTCCTGGTAAGCCTCGAGAATCAGGTTTTCCAGCTGGATCTGCTCATTCGCCGATTTCGCCACACTCAGGTAGTTCTTGCGAATGTCTTCAAAGCGATCCGGGATCGAGCCACGGCGCATATTCATCCAGCCCAGCTGGATGCGCTCGGAGAATTGCAGCTTGCCGTCGGCCATCCACTCCATCATCTGCCGGGCATCGGTCTGGATCGAATCGAAGCTGGCGGCGATATCGGCATAACGGGTGCTGATATCCATGCTCTGCAACTTGTCGCGGACCGCGGCATTGAACACGGTGGACTGTTGCAGGGTGGCGGCGATATTGGTGACACGGGTGGGGTCATACACCGACACCTTGTCCAGCAGCGCCAGCACCGGGGCATTCTGGTCTGGGAATGTGATGCCGATGGAGCGCAGAGCAGACATGGAGCGTTCGAGGTAGTTCATCAATTATTCCCTATATGGAGCCTTCCAGGGCTCCATCATCCTGCCGACGTGAGCGCGAAATACTACCAGAGCGCCGTGGTTGAAGTTCCCATCTGACTGCGGTTTTTTAGCAAAGTGCCACTACCGCTTTCCACTATTTGCAAGACCGTTGCGCAAGCACAGCCGCACAAAAACGCCAATGCCCCGACAAGTCGGGGCATTGCTATGAAACACGCGCTTCACTGCGTTTTCACGCAGCTATCAGCGGCTTATTCGGCAGCCGGCGCTTCCGGCTTGCGACGCTTGAGCGGCGCCATGCCGTCCTTGCTGACCAACGACAGGGCATCGGTCTTCGGTCGGTTGGCGATCTTGCGTTTGGTCGGTGCCTTGGCGGCCGACTTCTTCTTGTCGCCCTTGGCGTCGGTCTTTTTCTTCTTCACGCCCACGGCCTTGCCCGAAGCCTTGACCTTCTTCGGCCCGCCATAGGTGCCTTTGACTTCCTTGATGGTGCGACGCTCGAAGCTCTGCTTGAGGTAGCGCTCGATGCTCGACATCAGGTTCCAGTCGCCGTGGCAGATCAGCGAGATCGCCAGACCGTCGTTACCGGCACGCCCGGTGCGACCGATACGGTGCACGTATTCGTCGCCGCTGCGGGGCATATCGAAGTTGATCACCAGGTCCAGGCCGTCCACGTCCAGGCCGCGTGCGGCGACGTCGGTGGCCACGAGGATCTTCACCCCGCCCTGCTTCAGGCGGTCGATGGCCAGCTTGCGGTCTTTCTGGTCCTTCTCGCCGTGCAGGACGAAAGCCTTGTATTCCTGAGCCACCAGGCGGCCGTAGATACGGTCGGCCATGGCTCGGGTGTTGGTGAAGACAATGGCTTTCTGATAGGTCTCGTTGGCCAGCAGCCAGTTGAGGATCTGCTCTTTGTGCTGGTTGTGGTCAGCGGTGATGATCTGCTGGCGCGTGGTGTCGTTCAGCTGGCTGACCGCATTGAGCTGCAGGTGCTCAGGGTTGTTCAGGACCTTGGCGATCATATCGCGCAGGCCGGAACCACCGGTGGTGGCGGAGAACAGCATGGTCTGCTGACGGTTGGTGCACTCGTCCACCAGACGCTGCACGTCTTCGGCAAACCCCATGTCGAGCATGCGATCGGCTTCGTCGAGCACCAGCACTTCGACTTCTTTCAAGTCCAGGTTGCCGGCGTTCAGTTGCTCGATCATCCGCCCCGGGGTGCCGATGAGGATATCCGGCACCTTGCGCAGCATGGCGGCCTGGACCTTGAAGTCTTCACCGCCGGTGATCAGGCCGGACTTGATGAAGGTGAACTGGGAGAAGCGTTCGACTTCCTTGATGGTCTGCTGGGCCAGCTCGCGGGTCGGCAGCAGAATCAGGGTCTTGATGCTGACACGCACCTTGGCCGGGCCGATCAGGCGATTGAGGATCGGCAGGACGAACGCAGCGGTTTTGCCGCTGCCGGTCTGCGCCGTCACCCGCAGGTCACGCCCCTGCAACGCCAGCGGAATGGCCGCGGCCTGCACCGGCGTAGGCTCGACAAATTTAAGCTCGGCCACGGCTTTGAGCAGGCGTTCGTGCAGGGCGAATTCGGAAAACACGGGTGCTACCTCGAAGAAATACAAAATATCAGCGGCATAGGGTAACGGTTTCGAGCGCCGAGGCCGAGTTTCTTTGTGAAAAGCGCGACAAACAGCGCTGTTTTTCTGCGCTGGATGGGTTGGCATGACGATAGTCAGTCGGAGTCTGGTTCATCTCCACACGAAAGTGCCGATTGAAATTGGAGAGGTTGCAGTAACCCACCTCGAAACAGATGTCCGCCACCGACATCTGGGTTTGCAGCAACAAACGGCAGGCGCGCTGGACCCGAAGCTTGCGCATCAGGTCGATAAAGCCGTGCCCGGTAATACGTTTGAAAAACCGTGAGAACCCCGGTTCACTCATCCCCAACTGCCCGGCGATCACTGACAGCCGGACATCCCCCGTCAATTCCCTGAGCAGGTAATCGAACGCTTTGTGGATGCGCTCGGCGCTCCGCTCATCCAGCGAGGGCATATAACAGGTGCTGGCCAGACAGCACGCCTCATTCTCCGGCGCACTTGCCAGGGTGTTCAGCAATTGCAGGAACATCAGCAAACGCTGCAAACCCTGGGCAGGACCGATGGCCTCCAACAGCCGGGCCGCTTCAAGCGCCGTATCGCCGGTAAATTCCAGGCCGCGCCGGGCACGCTCGAACAGCACCTGCAAATCGCCAAGCTCGGGCATGGCTTCGCGCAGGGCCAGCAGCGCCGCGCCGTTGAATTGCAACACCACATCGCGGCCCACCAGGTGCTCTCCCGGCGCCAAGTCGCCCATCCAGTCATGGGGCAGGTCCGGCCCCATCATCGCCACATGGCCGGCGGCAAACGCACCGATGTAATCGCCCGCCAACAGTTTGCCGCTGCCCTGGCGGATCAGATGGATTTCGTATTCGGGATGGTGATTCCAGCGGGCAAGCGCGTAGGGGTAGTCGTGCTCGTACCAGCGAAAGCTGTGTTCCGGCTGGGGCAGGATGACTTCCAGCTCGGCCGGGTGCTGCTCGAATAGCGCGGTGCGGCGGTCAGGCATGGCTTGCCCCTTTTATAGTTCTGAACGGAAACATAGCCGGATCAAGCCGTCTTCGCTACCCAGGGCACGGCTCATGACTGGTACTTTTTTGATCCTGCCAAGGACAAGCCGGCACGATTAAAAAAGTATCGGTTTCTCGTCCTCAACGCGTTTGTTGCGCCTTCCGGGAGCTGCTGTAATCCAGCCGTCACCCGCCGCGGGCCAGGACGTTTTTGACCAGCCGCGGCTTACAACAACAATAATGATTCCACGCCAGCGGCGTGGAGTGGAGAGCATCATGAAGACCCGGCATCACGCGCTCATCCTGTCCGCGGGCTTGTCTTTGGCCTGTGCCGCCCAAGCCGCCGAGACCCTCACCATTGCGACGGTGAATAACAGCGATATGATCCGCATGCAGCGGCTCTCCAAGGTTTTCGAAGAACAGCATCCTGACGTCAAGCTGAATTGGGTCGTACTGGAAGAGAACGTCCTGCGCCAACGGCTGACCACTGACATTGCGACACAAGGCGGGCAGTTTGACGTCTTGACCATCGGCACTTACGAAACACCGCTGTGGGCCGCCAAGCATTGGCTGGAGCCGATGAAGGATCTGCCGGCGGCCTACGATGTCGCCGATATATTCCCGTCGGTGCGCCAGGGCCTGTCCCTCGACGGCACCCTCTATGCCCTGCCCTTCTACGGTGAAAGTACCGTCACCTATTACCGCACGGACCTGTTCAAGCAGGCCGGGTTGACGATGCCCGAACATCCGACCTGGACCCAGCTCGGCCAGTTCGCCGCCAAATTGCACCATCCCGATAAAGAGCAATACGGCATGTGCCTGCGTGGCAAGGCCGGTTGGGGCGAGAACATGGCGCTCCTCAGCACCATGGCCAATACCTTTGGTGCGCGCTGGTTCGACGAGCAATGGCAGCCCGAGCTGACCGGACCTGAGTGGACCGCCGCAGCCAATTTCTACGTCAACACCCTCAAAAACTATGGCCCGCCGGGTGTTTCAAGCAATGGCTTCAACGAAACCCTGGCCCTGTTCAACAGTGGCAAATGCGCCATCTGGGTCGATGCCAGCGTCGCCGGCTCCTTTACCACCGACAAGACCCAAAGCCGAGTCGCCGACACGGTGGGCTTCGCCCCGGCGCCCGTCGAAGTCACGGACAAAGGCGCGTCCTGGCTGTATGCCTGGTCATTGGCGATACCCGCCACCTCCCAGCACAAAGAGGCCGCCAAGGCCTTCATCACCTGGGCCACGTCGAAAGACTACATACAACTGGTCGCCGACAAGGACGGCATCACCAATGTGCCGCCGGGCACCCGCCTGTCCACTTACAGTGACGCCTACCTGAAAGCCGCGCCCTTCGCCGAAGTCACCCTGCAGATGATGAAGAACGCCGACCCTGCCCATCCGTCGGCCAAGCCTGTGCCCTATGTTGGCATCCAGTACGTGACGATTCCCGAGTTCCAGGCCATTGGCACCTCGGTGGGCAAACTGTTTTCCGCCGCGCTCACCGGCCAGGTGTCGGTGGAACAGGCACTGAGCGAGGCTCAGAGCACCACGCTCAAGGACATGAAACGCGCGGGCTACCCTAAAAAATAACCCCCCTGGCTGCCGCCGCCCTTTGGCCGGCAGCCCCGTATTTTCGCAAACGGGAAAACAGCTGATGAAACGACTTGAAGGAAAAAGCGCATTGGTGACGGGTTCGGCTCGTGGCATCGGACGCTCATTCGCCGAAGCCTACATCCGCGAAGGCGCCCGCGTGGCGATCGCCGATATCAACCTGGAGCGCGCACAGGCGACGGCCATCGAACTGGGCCCGAAGGCTTACGCGGTAAAAATGGACGTCACCGACCAGGCTTCCATCGACGATGCCATTGCCACCGTGGTGGCCCAGACCGGCAAACTCGACATCCTCGTCAACAATGCTGCGCTGTTTGATTTGGCACCGATTACCGAGATCACCCGCGAAAGCTACGAGCGTCTGTTCTCAATCAATGTGGCCGGCACCTTGTTTACCCTTCAAGCCGCCGCGAAACAGATGGTCGGCCAGGGCCATGGCGGAAAGATCATCAACATGGCCAGCCAGGCCGGACGTCGCGGTGAAGCCCTGGTCGCGGTGTACTGCGCAACCAAGGCGGCCGTGATCAGCCTGACCCAGTCTGCCGGCCTGAACCTCATCAAGCACCAGATCAACGTCAATGCCATCGCTCCCGGGGTGGTCGACGGTGAGCACTGGGACGGCGTCGATGCCCTGTTCGCCAAGCACGAAAATCGCCCCTTGGGAGAAAAGAAGAGACTGGTGGGAGCGGAAGTGCCCTATGGCCGAATGGCCACCGCTGAAGACCTGACGGGAATGGCGATCTTCCTTGCCTCGGCGGAGAGCGACTATGTCGTGGCCCAAACCTACAACGTCGACGGCGGGAACTGGATGAGCTGAGACGGGAATCCGCTCGCCAGCGAGATTTTTGTGAGCGGGCTTGTCTGCAATGGTCATCTTCCAGGTGTTAAATGATCTAATCCCCCCGATCATTTCCTTCAGAAGATTCGTCATCCCCCATGGATATCCAACAGCTCTGGCTGCGCACCCAGGATTTTTTCGGCGCACTCGATCAACATCCCCTGCTGCAGGCGGGGCTCGGCCTGGCATTGTTGCTGATCGTGGCGCTGGTGCTCGGCCGGGTGGCGCGTTATCTGATGCTGCACACCGCCCGGCTGCTGGGGCGCCAGCCGGCGCTGCACTGGGTCAACGATCTGCTGCAGAACAAGGTTTTCCATCGACTGGCGCAAACCACGCCGTCGCTGGTGATCCAGTTCGGCCTGCACCTGGTGCCGGAACTGAGCAAGAACGGCCTGATCTTCTTCGGCAATGTCGCGCTGGCCTTTACCTTCCTGTTCCAGGTACTGGCCATGAGCGCCCTGCTCAATGCTCTGCTGGACATCTACGCCCGCACCGAACACGCCCGCACGCGCTCGATCAAGGGTTATGTGCAACTGGCGAAGATGGTGCTGTTCGTGTTCGGCGCCATCGTTATCGTCGCCACGCTGATCGACCGTTCGCCGCTATTGCTGCTGTCGGGCCTGGGTGCCATGTCGGCGGTGATCCTGTTGGTCTACAAGGACACCCTGCTGTCCTTCGTCGCCAGCGTGCAGTTGACCAGCAACGACATGCTGCGGGTCGGCGACTGGATCGAGATGCCCCAGGTCGGTGCCGACGGCGATGTGGTGGACATCACCCTGCATACGGTCAAGGTGCAGAACTTCGACAAGACCATCGTCTCGATCCCGACCTGGCGGCTGATGAGCGAGTCGTTCCGCAACTGGCGCGGCATGCAGCAATCCGGTGGCCGGCGGATCAAGCGCAGCCTGTTCATCGACGCCGGGGCCGTGCGCTTCCTCCACGATGACGAAGAACAGCGGCTGAGCCGGGTGCATCTGCTGACCGGTTACATCAGCCGCAAGCAGGCCGAGCTCAAGGCCTGGAACGAGGCCCAGGGCAATGTGGCGGCGATGTCGGCGAACCGCCGGCGCATGACCAACCTGGGGACCTTTCGCGCCTATGCCCTGGCGTACCTGAAGAGTCATCCGGAAGTCCAGCAGGGCATGACCTGCATGGTCCGCCAGATGCAGACCACGGCCCAGGGCGTGCCGCTGGAGATCTACTGCTTCACGTCCACCACCGTCTGGGCCGATTACGAGCGGATCCAGGGGGATATTTTCGATTACCTGCTGGCGGTACTGCCGGAGTTCGGCCTGAGCCTGTACCAGCAGCCCAGCGGCAACGACCTGCGGGCCGGAATGCTGCCGGCGCTATTGGGTGCCAGCCATATTCCCGAGCCGCAAGAGCATGCGCTCTAGGCCTTGAGCGGGCGGGCGCCCAGGCGGCTGACCCAGACCGCCGCCAGGATCACCAGGCCACCGAAGAACAACCGCCCCAGCGGTTCATGCTGATTCCAGATCAGCAGGTTGATCAGCAAGCCCACCGGCACGTGCAGGTTGTTCATCACCGCCAACGTACCGCCATTGACCAGGCACGCCCCCTTGTTCCACCAGTACATGCCCAGCGCCGTGCTGACCAGCCCGAGGAACAGCAACACGCCCCACTGCAAGGGGGCCACGGCCAGGTAACCGCTCTTGCCGAACAACAAAAACGCCGGCAGCGCCACCGCCAATGCCCCCAGGTAGAAATAGCCGAAACGCCGATAATGCGGCTGGTCGCTGGGGTGACGCGCCACCAGGTGCTTGTAGAGCACCTGCCCGGCGGCATAGGTGAAGTTGGCCAGTTGCAGCAACAGGAAACCCATGAAGAAATCCGGATTGATCCGGTCGTAGCGAATCACCGCCGCACCGGCCACCGCCACCAACGCAGCGAGCAAGGCCCAGGGATTGAAACGCCGGTTCAAGGCATCTTCGATCAGGGTCACGTGCAAAGGCGTGAGGATGGTGAACAACAAGACCTCCGGTACCGTCAGCACCCGGAAACTCAGGTACAGGCACACGTAGGTGACGCCGAACTGCAAGGCACCGATCAGCAACATGCCGCGCATGAACGCCGGCTCCACCTGACGCCAGCGGGTCAAGGGAATGAACACCAGGCCGGCCAGCAGCACCCGCACCAGCACGGCGAAGTAGCTGTCGACGTGACCGGCCAGGTATTCACCGATCAGACTGAAGGAAAACGCCTGGAGCAGCGTGACGAAAAGTAGATAGCCCATGAGTGCCTCGCAAATAATGGCCGCGACCTTAGCGACTTTCTGCCGCACAAGGAATCCAGGGCAAAAAAAAACCCGATCGGCTGGGCGGCCGGATCGGGTTGCATGCACTCAGGGAGCAACCAGTGCAAAGGGAGGTTCGATGCGCAAACAACTTGAAGGGGCTGTTTGAATAACTTTTGCTGACGCCACTTAAACAACCGGCGATTAGCTGAACATTAAGCCCTCAAGCCACCTGTGCGATCCGCGCCTTGGCCTGGTTCAGGCCTTTTTCCTGGAAGTCGCCACCCATGTTCAGGCCTTCGGCGTGAATGAAGGTGACGTCGTGGATCCCGATAAACGCCAGCACCTGGCGCAGGTAGGGTTCCTGATGATCGTTGGTGCCACCGGCATACAACCCGCCGCGTGCGGTCAGAACATAGGCTCGCTTGCCGATCAGCAGACCCTGCGGACCGGTGTCGGTGTACTTGAAGGTCAAGCCGGCACGCAGCACATGGTCGAGCCAGGCCTTGAGCGTGCTCGGGATCGCGAAGTTGTACATCGGCGCGGCCAGCACCAGCACGTCGGCCGCCAGCAGTTCGTCGGTCAAGTGATTGGAGCGCTCCAGCGCGGCCTTCTCGATGGTCGAGCGTTGCTCGACAGGTTTCATCCAACCACCCAGCAGGTGGCTGTCCAGATGCGGCACCGGGTCGGTCGCCAGGTCACGAACCGTGATCGGATCGGCCGGGTGGGCAGCTTGCCATTGGCCGATGAACTGCTGGGTCAACTGGCGGGAAACCGAGTCTTGCTGGCGGGCGCTGCTTTCGATGATCAGTACGCGAGACATGGGATATAGGCTCCATCGCTAAGGGTTGTAAGTCGATGGAGCGAAGATTAAACAGCGATTAACCGATAAAAAAGCCGAAAAAATGACTGCAACCTATCTATAAATTTGTTGATAGGCGGAGCATGCTTGGCAGAATGCTCCTCGGGTGTCATTTCGCTACGCAGGTCAGTTGCAGGCTCAATCGGATAATGCTGCGGGTGAATTTGATGCTGGCATTCTTGCTTTGCCCGGCCCCCAGTTCGAGCTTGCGGGTCCGCGGGGCCTCGGGCCCATTACGGAAGACCACCGTGCACAGGGCATCGGTTTTCCCGTAGTTGTTCACCTGGATGGAGCCGATATCCGTATCGGTATCAAAGGTCGTGTAGTCGATGCTCTGGCCGTTGAGTTGTTTTTCAACGTCGATGGGATAGGCAAACGCCGTCAACGGCAGCATGGCCAGCAACACACAACAGATTTTTCTCATTCGGCAGTCTCCAGTAAGGACCGCCAGCTTAGGACAAGAGGAACCCAACTTGAAAGCGCCCCGCGTGACCCTTGATCAATGGCGAACGCTGCAGGCCGTGGTCGATCACGGTGGCTTCGCCCAGGCCGCCGAAGCCCTGCACCGTTCGCAGTCATCCGTCAGCTACACCGTGGCCCGCATGCAGGATCAGCTCGGCGTGCCGCTGCTGCGCATCGACGGGCGCAAAGCCGTGCTCACCGAAGCCGGCGGCGTGCTGCTACGGCGCTCCCGGCAACTGGTGAAACAGGCCAGCCAGCTGGAAGACCTGGCCCACCATATGGAACAGGGCTGGGAAGCCGAAGTACGCCTGGTGGTGGACGCCGCCTACCCCAACGCGCGCCTGGTCCGGGCGCTGACCGCGTTCATGCCGCAGAGCCGCGGTTGCCGTGTGCGCCTGCGCGAAGAAGTGCTGTCGGGCGTCGAGGAAGTCTTGCTCGAAGGCGTCGCCGACCTGGCCATCAGCGGCTTCAATATCCCCGGTTACCTGGGCACCGAAATGAGTGCGGTGGAGTTTGTCGCCGTCGCCCACCCGGAACACGCCCTGCATCGCCTGCAACGCACCTTGACCTTCCAGGACCTGGAAAGCCAGTTGCAGGTGGTGATCCGCGACTCCGGCCGCCAGCAACCAAGGGACGTCGGCTGGCTCGGCGCCGAGCAGCGCTGGACCGTCGGCAGCCTGGCTACCGCTGCCACCTTTATCGGCAATGGCCTGGGCTTTGCCTGGCTGCCCCGACACATGATCGAACGGGAAATCCGGGAAGGCCTGCTCAAGGTGCTACCGTTGGACCAGGGCGGCAGCCGCCACCCGACGTTTTATCTGTACTCGAACAAGGACAAACCCCTGGGGCCGGCCACGCAGATTCTCATCGAACTGCTGCGTACCTTCGACACCGCGCCTCTGGACGCGCCCTTTGCCGCTCCCCAGCAAGCCTGACAGGACGTTGATCGATGGCCTATTTCGAACACGAAGGTTGTACGCTGCATTATGAGGAATACGGCCAAGGCACGCCGGTACTGCTGATACACGGCCTGGGCTCCAGCACCCTGGACTGGGAACTGCAGATACCGGCATTGTCCGCGCAACACCGGCTGATCATCATGGACATGCGCGGCCATGGCCGCTCCGACAAGCCCCGCCAGCGCTACAGCATCGCCGGATTCAGCGCCGACATCCTGGCCTTGATCGAACACCTGAACCTGGACCGCCCGCACCTGGTGGGCATTTCCATGGGCGGGATGATCGGCTTCCAACTGGCGGTGGACCAGCCGCACGTGCTCGGGAGCCTGTGCGTGGTCAACAGCATGCCCGAGGTCAAGGTGCGCAAACCCAGCGATTATCTGCAATGGGCCTCGCGCTGGATCCTCGGCCGGGTGGTGGGCCTGAGACGCATCGGCAAGATCCTCGGCAAGGTGCTGTTTCCCAAGCCGGAACAGGCGCCATTGCGGCACAAGATGGCTGAGCGCTGGGCAAAAAACGACAAACGTGCTTATCTCGCCAGCTTCGACGCCATCGTCGGCTGGGGTGTCCAGGAACAACTTTCACGGATTGCCTGTCCAACCCTGATCGTCAGCGCCGACCATGACTACACGCCGGTCGCGTTGAAGGAAAGCTATGTCAAACTGATCGCCGATGCGCGCCTGGTGGTGATCGCCGACTCACGTCATGGCACGCCGCTGGATCAACCCCAGGTCTTCAATCAAACCCTGCTTGAGTTTCTAACTGCAGTCGAAACCACCACCCAGGATCACTGAACCATGCTGAAAAAAATCGCCCTGTTCACCGGCTCCGTCCTGTTCGCCGCCAACCTGATGGCGGCCACCGACGCCGCCAAGGCGCCCCATGTACAACTGGTGACCACCAACGGCACCATTGAAATCGAGCTGGACCCGGTCCATGCGCCGATCAGCACCAAGAACTTCCTCGCTTACGTGGACAGTGGTTTCTATAACAACACGATCTTCCACCGGGTGATTCCGGGCTTCATGGTCCAGGGCGGTGGTTTCACCGCACAGATGTCGCAAAAGCCGACCCAGGCGCCGATCAAGAACGAAGCCAGCAACGGTCTGCACAACGTGCGCGGCAGCTTGTCGATGGCGCGTACCTCGGATCCGAACTCGGCCACCAGCCAATTTTTCATCAACGTGAAGGACAATGACTTCCTCGACCCGGGCCGTGATGCCGGTTACGCGGTCTTCGCCAAGGTGGTCAAGGGTATGGAAGTGGTCGATATCATCGTCAACTCGCCTACCACCACCAAGCAAGGCATGTCGGACGTGCCATCGGACCCGGTGTATATCAAGTCGGCCAAAAGGATCGATTAAGAACAGCGGCAAGCCTCAAGCCTCAAGCTTGGAGCTTGCCACTGCCCCACCTCAAGGAGAGCCCGCCTGACGGGCGCAGAACCCATGCTCTATCGTCGTTTTGAACAACTGATCGATATTTTCCGCGACGCCCCCACTGCCGCCCCGCCGAACACCGTCCTGCCCTTCTACCTGTATTACCTGCGCCAGGTCTGGCCAAGTTTCGCCGCACTGTTGATCGTCGGCTTGTTCGCCGCCTTGATCGAAGTGGCGCTGTTCAGCTACCTGAGCCGGATCATCGACCTGGCCCAGGGCACCCCGAATACCGAATTCTTCCAGATCCATGGCCGCGAGTTGCTGTGGATGGCCGTGGTCGCCCTGATCCTGCGCCCGATCTTCTTCGGTCTGCACGACCTGCTGGTGCACCAGACCATCAGCCCGGGCATGACCAGCATGATCCGCTGGCAAAACCACAGCTACGTGCTCAGGCAGAGCCTGAACTTCTTCCAGAACGACTTCGCCGGACGCATCGCCCAGCGCATCATGCAGACCGGCAACTCCTTGCGTGACTCCGCCGTCCAGGCGGTCGACGCGCTCTGGCATGTGCTGATCTATGTCATCAGCTCCCTGGTGCTGTTCGTCGAGGCGGACTGGCGCCTGATGATCCCACTGCTGGTCTGGCTGGCCGGCTACATCGGCGCCCTGTACTACTTCGTGCCACGGGTGAAGGAGCGCTCGGTGATCTCCTCCGAAGCGCGCTCCAAACTCATGGGCCGGATCGTCGACGGCTACACCAACATCGCCACTCTGAAGCTGTTCGCCCACACCCGTTTCGAGCAGCAATACGCCCGTGAAGCGCTGGTGGAACAAACCGAGAAAACCCAGCTGGCGGCCCGCGTGGTGACCAGCATGGACGTCGCCATCACCAGCCTCAACGGCCTGCTGATCGTCAGCACCACGGGCCTGGCGCTATGGCTGTGGACCCAGTCGCTGATCTCGGTCGGAGCCATCGCCCTGGCCACCGGCCTGGTGATCCGCATCGTCAACATGTCCGGCTGGATCATGTGGGTGGTCAACGGCATTTTCGAAAACATCGGCATGGTCCAGGACGGCCTGAAGACCATCGCTCAACCGATCAACGTCATCGACCGCAAACAAGCGCCGCGCCTGGTGGTCAGCCAGGGCGAAGTGCGCTTCGAGCACGTCGACTTCCACTACGGCAAACGCAGCGGCGTGATCAGCGATCTCAACCTGAGCATTCGCCCCGGCGAGAAAATCGGCCTGATCGGGCCGTCCGGTGCCGGCAAGTCGACCCTGGTCAACCTGCTGCTGCGGCTCTATGACCTGCAAGGCGGGCGAATCCTGGTGGATGGCCAGAACATTGCCGAAGTCGCCCAGGAAAGCCTGCGCGAACGCATCGGCATGATTACCCAGGACACCTCGCTGCTGCACCGTTCGATTCGCGACAACCTGCTCTACGGCAAGCCAGATGCCAGCGATGCCGAACTCTGGGAAGCGGTGCGCAAGGCCCGGGCCGATGAGTTCATCCCGCTGCTGTCGGATGCCGAGGGCCGTACCGGCTTCGACGCCCATGTCGGCGAGCGTGGCGTGAAACTCTCCGGTGGCCAGCGCCAGCGCGTCGCCATTGCCCGGGTACTGCTCAAGGACGCGCCGATCCTGATCATGGACGAAGCGACCTCGGCCCTGGACTCGGAAGTGGAAGCGGCGATCCAGGAAAGCCTGGAAACCCTGATGGAAGGCAAGACCGTGATCGCCATCGCCCACCGGCTGTCGACCATTGCCCGCATGGACCGCTTGGTGGTCCTGGAAAATGGCCGGATCGCCGAAACCGGTAGCCATGCCGAGCTGCTGGCCCATGGCGGCCTGTATGCACGCTTGTGGCAGCACCAGACCGGCGGGTTTGTCGGGATCGATTGAACCCCGTTCGGGACCGGGCGGTTGCGCGATCAGGCCTGGCGGTAAGGCAGCGCTGCCCTCGCCTCTTCGGCGTAGGCCAGGATGCCCACTCGCTCCTGGGCGAGGAAGTCCTTCACCGCCGCCCGCAGTCCCGGATGCAGCAGGTAATGCCAGGAATGGGTGATCACCGGTTCGAAGCCGCGAATCAGCTTGTGCTCGCCCTGGGCACCGGCATCGAAGCGTTGCAGACCCTGGGCGATGGCGTAGTCCATGCCCTGGTAGAAACAGGTTTCGAAATGCAGCCGGTCGAACTCCGCCAGGCAGCCCCAGTAACGACCGTAGAAACTGTCGCCGCCGATCAGGCTGAAGGCCATGGCCACCGGGCGCCCGCCTTGCTTGGCCAGGACCACGCGGATCGACTCGGGCATGCGCGCGGCCAACAGGCTGAAAAACTCCCGGGTCAGATAGGGCGTCTGCCGGCGCACGGCGTAGGTATTGGCATAGCAGGCGTAGACAAAATCCCACTGCGCCTCGCTCAACTCACGGCCTTCCAGCCATTGGAAATCGAAGCCCTGCCCGGCGACCTGCTCGCGCTCCTTGCGCATCTGCTTGCGCTTGCGTGAACTCAAGGTATCGAGGAAGTCCTGGAAATCCCGGTAACCGCGGTTCTGCCAATGAAACTGGCAACCGTAGCGCTGCAACCAGCCGGGTTGTTCAGCCAGGGCGGCATCGGCCAGGGTATCGGTGAAGTTGATATGGGCGCTGGAAAGCTCTTCGATCTCCAGATAGCCCGGCAAGGCGGCCAGCAGCTCGAAGCCATCCTCAGCCCTGGCCGCCAGCAGGCGCGCACCGCCGACCGGGCTGAACGGCACTGCGGTCAGCAGCTTGGGGTAATAGGCGATGCCCGCGCGCTGACAGGCCTCGGCCCAACCGTGATCGAACACATACTCGCCATAGGAATGCCATTTGCGATAACTCGGCAAGGCCGCCACCAGCCGACCGTCTTCCACATGCAGCAGATGCTCCGGCTGCCAGCCCGAGTGCGGGCCAAGGCTGCCGCTGTCCTCCAGGGCGCTGAGAAACCCGTGGCTGAGGAAAGGCTGGCCGTCGGGCACCAACGCATCCCATTGCTCGGCAGCGACCTCAGAGAGGCTTTGCAGACGTTGTAACGGCATCGATATCCCCAGGCAGGTGCAACACGCAGAGCGAGTATCGCGCAAGTGTGGCAGGAAGGGCGACAGGTAGAACGGAAAACCGATAAAGGTCTGAAAGCCCGCTGGGAATGGAATATTAAAAACTATTTCATTGGACTTGAAAGTCGCCTGGGAACACCATTCGACAAGGGTTCCAGGACAGCGGCCGGGTTGTCCGACAGGAGCTCTCAGGGCAGAGATGGCGGAAGGACAGAACCGCTGAGCATGTCCGAAAGACAGACAAAAAAACGCCCCGCGCGACAGTTACGTCGAACGGGGCGCCAAAAGAGCAGAGCTTACATCAGTGGAATGGTGTAGCTGACGATCAGACGGTTTTCGTCTTGGTCGCCGCTGGAAGCAACGAGGGTGCTGGTGCGCCACATCGCGTTTTTCCAGGCGAAACCGAGGTTCTTGAAGGTACCTTCAGGAATCACGTAGGACAGGCTGATATCGCGTTCCCACTCGCTCTGGCTGCCAGCGGTGTTCTGGATATTGTCGCCGTGCAGGTAAATGATACCGGCGGTCAGGCCAGGTACGCCGACCTTGGCGAAATCATAGGCATAGCGAGCTTGCCAGGTTTTCTCACCGGCACGGGCGAACTTCTGGATCTGCATGTCGGTGATGGTGCTGTTAGACGAGCCGTCACCCTGGTTCAACCATGGGAAGTCGCTGTCGCCTTTGCTGTACTGATAACCAGCACCGAAGGTGTGACCGGCAACCGAGTACAGGGCCAGGTAGCTGTACAGATCGTTGTCGACCTTGCCCTTGGTGACACCACCGCCGTAGTAACCGGAGGTGTAGTAGGCCGAGGTATTGTTGTTGGCGCCATCGCTAGTGCTGTTGTAGTAACGCAGGTCGCTTTTCAGGACGCCAGGACCAATGGCCCAGTTGTTCACCAGACCCAGGAAGTTCTGCTTGTAGAAGTCCTTCAGTTCGCCATAGTAGTACGAGGCGATCAGATCCTTGGTGATCTTGTAGTCGGCACCGGCGTACTGGAACTTGTTGCTGAACCGGCCAGTAGTGCCCTCGGAGTAGTTCGAGCTGGCGTTGGCGCCGGCAATCGACAGATCTTCGTCGTTGCTGGAGTTACGGCCCTTGGCTTTCTCGACCTGGCCGAGGGTCAGGGTCAGGTCCTTGATCTCGTTCGACTTGATCTCGCCACCGGTGAAGGTTTGTGGCAGCAGACGACCGTCGTTGTACTTGATCACCGGGTTGTTCGGCAGCAGGGTACCGATCTTCAGTTCGGTCTGCGAAACACGGACTTTACCGGTCAGGCCCAGGCTACCGAAGTCACTGACTGCACTTGGATTTTTACTGCCATTGGCTTCGGTTGGGAATACCGTACCACCAGCCGATGTTTTGGTCGCGCCGTTGGAACCACTGCCGCTGTCCAAGCGAATAGCTTCCAAGGCAATCACATCAAGGCCGAAACCTACAGTGCCTTGGGTGTAGCCGGAGTTGAAACGCAGATCGAAGCCTTGGCCCCATTCCGAGTTCAGACTCTGAGCCGGTTTGCCGCTACGGTTATCGGTGTTGATGTAGAAGTTACGCAGACCCAGGGTCGACGTAGCGCCTTCGATAAAACCTTTTGCATCAGCTTGCCCATCGGCGTACGCCTGCTGGGACAAAACCCCTACGGCCACTGCCAGGGCCAAGGTGCACTTGTTCATTGTTTCGCTCCTCTGGATTCAAACTCTTCGGGTCTTTTTGTGGCATCCGTTGCCATCACGCGGGTGCGCAGCCGTTGCCGGGGCCTGACCTGCTTTGTTGGGAGGGAATCTTGGCGTGGGGTTATTTCAGAGCCGTTGCTGGTAGATTAAGGTTTTGTGACAGCGGAACTTTTTACGACAAATAAAAATCAGCAAAAAGCCCCGGTTTACGGGGCTTTGATGGAAAAACAATGGCCTTTTGCGACTAGTCGTTTCCTGCACCTTTGTGCTGAGCCACCAACTGGGCGGACAAAATTTCAAGGTTTTCGACCGGCGGTTCGGGCATTTGCTTCAGGGTGGCCTGCATCAAGCGCATCTGACGAATAAAACGCCGACAGTTGGGGCAGAACATCAAGTGATGGCGCACCATCAAGCGCTCACGAAAGCCCAACTGGCCATCGAGATAGTCGCTGGAACGTGCCACTTGTTCCTTGCAGGTCAGCATTCGCCGGTCTCCTCAAAATGCTCCACGGTCGCAAAGACTTTCAAACGTGCCCGATGCAGCAGCACCCTGACATTAGAGAGCGAGAGCCCCAGAAGATTACAGATCTCCTCCAGCTCCAGCCCCTGGCGCTCGCGCAACAACAAGACACTGCTCTGCAACTCGGACAAGCTTAACAGCGTATGTTCCAGGCACTGGCGCAGCTCATCTTCGCTGAGCAGGGCTTCGGGGGTGTCCTCGTGCCAGGCGTGCGGCGCCAATGCCCAATGGCCGTCGGCGGCAAACCGTTCGTCGCCGATGGTGCCATGGGGCGACGGAAGGTCGTCCAGCAGCACTTCACGACGGTTCTGTTTGTAGCGGTTCTTTGCCGCATTGGCGGTGATGGTCAGCAGCCAGGTCTTGAGGCTGGAGCGGCCCTGGAAACCGGCCAGGTTGCGCACCACCGCCAGCCAGGCATCCTGAACCGCCTCATCGGCCTGCCGACTGCCGACAATGGCATAGGCCACGGCCCGCATTGCACTCTGGTAGGTGCTGACCAACTCCTTATAGGCCTTTTGTTCGCCTGCCAGTAAACGTTCAAGCAGTTGACTATCGTCCGGCGCCGCCATTCACAACCTCAGGGTTCAAGATTCACGCCGCCCTCTGTAGGAACAGTCGGTCGACGCTCGATTGCTCGCGATGGTAGCTGGCGCACTGCGGGGTATCAATCAGGATTCCCGCGTTATCGTTGACGTCCATCGCGAGCAAGCTCGCTCCTACAGGTCATCGGGTCAGTGGCATCCAATCAACGCTTGCGCAGAATCACACTACCAATCGAATAACCGGCACCGAACGAACTGAGCACGGCCAGCGAACCCGCCGCCAGATCGTCCTGGTTCTTGTGGAATGCAATCACCGAACCCGCCGAGCTGGTGTTGGCGTAGGTATCGAGAATCACCGGGGCCTCTTCTTCAGTGGCCTCGCGACCCAGCAGCTTCTTGACGATCAGGTGGTTCATGCTGAGGTTGGCCTGGTGCAACCAGAAACGTTTCACATCGCTGATGTTCAGCTGGTTCTCCTGCAGGTGCGCAGCAATCAGTTCCGCGACCATCGGGCAGACGTCACGGAACACCTTGCGACCTTCCTGGACAAACAGTTTGTCCGGGGCGCCGATGCCCTCTTCCGCCGCGCGGTTGAGGAAGCCGAAGTTGTTGCGGATGTTATTGGAGAATTTGGTCAGCAGCTTGGTGCCGAGAATATCGAACTGGTAAGGCGAGGTCGCCAGGTCAGCCCGCTCCACCACCACCGCCGTCGCCGCATCACCGAAAATGAAATGGCTGTCACGGTCGCGAAAATTCAGGTGACCGGTGCAGATTTCCGGGTTGACCATCAGGATCGCCCGGGCCTGGCCCAGTTGAATGCTGTTGCTGGCGGTCTGGATGCCGAAGGTCGCCGAGGAACAGGCAACGTTCATGTCGAAACCGAAGCCCTGGATACCGAGGGCTTCCTGGACCTCGATGGCCACCGCCGGGTAAGCCCGTTGCAGGTTCGAGCAGGCGACGATGACGCCGTCGATGTCCGCGGCGGTCTTGCCGGCGCGTTGCAAGGCCTGTTCGGCGGCACCAATGGCCATCTGGCAGAGGATCGACCACTCGTCATTGGAGCGCTCGGGCAGGCGCGGGCGCATGCGCTGCGGATCGAGAATGCCGTCCTTGTCCATGACAAAACGGCTCTTGATACCGGAGGCTTTCTCGATGAAGGCGGCGCTCGACTCGGTCAGTGCCTGAACCTCGCCGCGCTCGATGGCGGCGGCGTTTTCGAGGTTGAACTGCTGCACATAGCTGTTGAAAGACTGCACCAGCTCATCGTTGGAAATGCTGTTGGCCGGGGTGTACAGGCCGGTGCCGCTGATGACGACGTTATGCACGCTCGTTCCTCTATTCTGTTCAGGCAGAAGGCATTGGTACATTCGTACCAATACATAAAAGGGCCAATGCCGTCAAAACGGCAAAGGGCCTGGAGTCGTTTTCTTCCGTCCCGGTCGAGCCTGCAGCGCTCAAACCGTGGAATCGGCATTTATAGCCGTCAAGTGTGCCATAAACATTGGGATTTGACCCTAGGGCCGAGATCAATGGAACACAACCGGGCCCCCGGGGCCCGGCCGCCGAATCGCGTATCAGGCTTCGACCTGGCTCCATTGCTTGCTCAGGCGCTTGTCCGAAATCGGTGCCTTGGTCCCCAACTGCTGGGCAAACAACGACACCCGATATTCTTCCAGCCACCAGCGATACAGCTCCAGTTGCGGATCGCGCTTGCCTTCCTGGGCATGCTTGGCCGCCCGCGCCTGGTACTGGGCCCACAGCCCCGTCAGTTCAGTACTCCAGACCCGGTCCTTCTGCACCTGGGACGGCAGTTTTTCCAGGCGCAGCTCAATGGCCTTGAGGTAGCGCGGCAACTCCTTGAGCCAGACACCCGGGGTCTGCCGGACAAAACCGGGATAAACCAGCTGGCTCAACTGCTGCTTGATATCGTTGAGGGCCACGGCCTGAGCCAGATCAATCTTGCCCTTGAAGCGTTTTTGCAGCGCGTGCCAGAGTTTGAGCGTCTCCAGGGTCAAGCGCGCCAGGCGTTCGGCATGTTCGGTCCAGGTGCCGCGTTTGCGTTCGGCCAGGGACGCCAACCCGACACCATCGCGCGGCAGGCTGTCCTCACCGTCCAGCACGCAGCTGTCGAGGCTCGCCAGCAGGATATCTTCGACCAATGCCTCAACCCGGCCCAATTCGCGATAAAGCAAACCCAGCTCGGTCAGGCCCGGCAACTTGCCACGCAAGAACTTCGCCGGCTCAGCCAACTGCTGCAGCAGCAGGCGTTGCAAGGCCCGGCGATGCTGGAACTCGGCTTCGGCCGGCGTGGAGAAGCGCCCTTCCTTGACCGTACCGCCGTCTTCCACCAGCGCGGGGTACACGGTCATCGACAGCCCGGCGATCTTCTGCTGGGTGCTCTGGGCCACCGCGGCAAACTCCTTGGCCTGAACCGGCTGCTGGCTTTTCGCAGTCTGCGGCACGGCCAGGGCCGCCTGGCTGGCTTCGGCAAACCGCGCCGTCAGCTCGGCCAGATCGCGGCCTTCGCCGAGGAACTTGCCCTGGGCGTCGACGATTTCCAGGTTCATCCGCAGATGGCTTTCCACCTGCTGCGCCGCCTCGGCCCAGGCTTCATCACTGACCCGCGCACCGGTCATGCGCAACAGCTCACGGCCCAACGCCAGGGGCAAGGAGCCCTCGGCAAACTCGATCCGTTGCAGCGCCGCCTTGACGAAATCCGGCACCGGCACAAAGTTCTTGCGCAACGCCTTGGGCAGGTTGCGCACCAGGGCAATGCACTTGGCTTCGATCACCCCGGGCACCAACCACTCCAGGCGCTCGCCGGGCAAGGCCGGCAACAACGGCGCCGGCACCCGCAGGGTCACGCCGTCGCGCGGATGATTGGGCTCGAAGTGATAACTCAAGGCCAGGGCCAGGTCGCCCAGGTGCAGGGTGTCCGGATAATGCGCGGCGGTGACTTCGCTGGCCTCGCGGGCGAGCACATCCTCTTCGCGCATGATCAGCAGTTGCGGGTCTTTCTGGCTGTTGACCCGGTACCAGCTGTCGAAGGTCGCGGTCTGGTGAATCTCCGCCGGCAGGCGTGCATCGTAGAAGGCGAACAGGGTTTCTTCGTCGGCCAAAATGTCGCGCCGCCGGGCCTTGGCCTCCAGCTCGTCGAGTTGCTCGAGCAACTGCTGGTTGGCGCTCAGGCATTTGGCTTTCGATTGGATCTCGCCGCGCACCAGGCCTTCACGAATAAACAACTCGCGGGAGGCCACCGGTTCGATAGGACCGAAGTGCACCGGGCGACGTCCGACCACGATCAGGCCGAACAGGGTGATCTGCTCGAAGGCCACGACCTGGCCGCGCTTCTTCTCCCAATGGGGCTCGAAGTGGTTCTTCTTGATCAGGTGCCCGGCCAGGGGTTCGATCCAGTCCGGCTCGATCTTGGCGACCATCCGCGCATAGAGCTTGGTGGTTTCCACCAGCTCGGCGGCCATCAGCCATTGCGGGCGCTTGCGCCCCAGGCCCGAGGACGGGTGGACCCAGAAGCGCCGCTGGCGGGCGCCCAGGTAGTCGCCATCTTCGGTTTTCTGGCCGATCTGGCTGAGCAGCCCGGACAACACCGCCTTGTGCAGCTTGGGATAGTCGGCCGGTTCCTTGTTGACACTCAACTGCAGGTCACGGCAAATCAGCCCCAACTGACGGTGCGAATCACGCCATTCGCGCATCCGCAGGTAATTGAGGAAGTTCTTCCGGCACCAGTTGCGCAACGCGCTGGCGCCCAGGGCCAGGCGTTGTTCTTCGAAACCACGCCAGACATTGATCAACCCGGCGAAATCCGAATCCACGTCCTTCCACTGCGCGTGGGCCTGGTCGGCGGCTTGCTGGCGCTCGGGCGGACGTTCGCGCGGGTCCTGCACCGACATGGCGCTGGCGACAATCAGCACTTCCTGCAGACTGCCGAGGGTAGCCGCTTCCAGCAACATGCGGCCCATGCGCGGGTCCACCGGCAGGCGCGCCAGTTGGCGGCCCAACGGCGTCAGTTGGTTCTCGCGGTTGACCGCCGACAATTCCTGCAGCAGGTTGAAACCGTCGCTGATGGCCTTGCCGTCCGGCGGCTCGATAAACGGGAACGCGGTGATTTCACCCAACCGCAGGTGCAGCATCTGCAGGATCACCGCCGCCAGGTTGGTGCGCAGAATCTCCGGGTCGGTAAATTCCGGACGGCCGTTGAAGTCGTCCTCGCTGTACAGGCGAATGCAGATGCCCGGCTCGACCCGTCCGCAGCGGCCCTTGCGCTGGTTGGCGCTGGCCTGGGACACCGCTTCGATCGGCAGGCGCTGGACCTTGGCGCGATAACTGTAGCGACTGATGCGCGCCGTACCGCTGTCGATCACATAACGGATCCCCGGTACGGTCAGCGAGGTTTCCGCAACGTTGGTCGCCAGTACCACTCGACGCCCCGGATGGGACTGGAAAATCCGCTGCTGCTCGGCCGGCGACAAGCGTGCATATAAAGGAAGAATCTCGGTGTGCTTGAGCTGGGCCTTGCGCAACATGTCCGCGGCGTCGCGGATCTCCCGCTCGCCGGGCAGGAACACCAGCACATCGCCCGGACTCTTGCGCTCGCTGCGCTCGAAGGCGGCGATCTCGTCGAGGGTGGCGATAATCGCCTGATCCACACTCAGATCCTCCTCGACACTGTTGCCCTCTTCATCCTGCTGCGAGGTCAACGGGCGATACCAGGTGTCCACCGGAAAGGTCCGCCCGGACACTTCGACAATCGGCGCATCGTTGAAGTGTTTGGAGAAACGCTCCAGGTCGATGGTCGCCGAGGTGATGATGACCTTCAGGTCCGGACGCCGGGGCAACAGGGTTTTCAGGTAACCCAGCAGAAAGTCGATGTTCAGGCTGCGCTCGTGGGCCTCGTCGACGATGATCGTGTCGTAGCGTTCCAGGTAGCGGTCGTTCTGGGTTTCCGCCAGGAGGATACCGTCGGTCATCAACTTGATCAGGGTGTTGGAATCACTCTGGTCTTCGAAACGCACCTGATAGCCGACCAACGCGCCCAGGGGCGTGGCCAATTCGTCGGCCACCCGGCTCGCCACACTGCGTGCCGCGATCCGACGCGGCTGGGTGTGACCGATCAGGCCATGCTGG
Organism: Pseudomonas gingeri; assembly: GCF_013386165.1. Lineage (GTDB taxonomy): Bacteria > Pseudomonadota > Gammaproteobacteria > Pseudomonadales > Pseudomonadaceae > Aquipseudomonas > Aquipseudomonas gingeri_C. The sequence goes on from NZ_JACAOS010000015.1 coordinate 723,266, forward strand.
CCACGGCCGATTTCCAGGCAGATCTTCGGCAACTGGGTGGTTTTGCCCGAACCGGTTTCGCCAGCGATGATCAGCACCTGGTGCTTGAGCAGAGCCTCCTTGATCTCGTCGCGCTTGGCGGCGATCGGCAGGCTGTCGTCATAACGAATCAGCGGCACGCTCTTGCCCCGGGCCGTGACCTGGGCACAGGACGCCTGCATCCGCTCGACCCACTGGGCCAACTTGCTTTCGTCGGGCTTTTTGCGCAACTCGAGCAACTGCCGCCGCAACCGGTGGCGGTCGGCAATCATGGCCTGGTCGAGGTTTTTCAGCAGTTGGTCGATAGCGGGCGATTCGTCAGTCATCAGGTACGCAAGGTCGGGGGAAGAGAAAAGCAGCGGCAAGCTACGAGCGGCAAGATTATCGCAGCTTTTAGCTTGCGGCTTGCAACTTGTAACTTGCCGCTGCCTTATTCGCTATCCCGATCCTTGCGCCGATAGGGAAACACGTCGATCACCTTGCCGGCCCGAATCGCCTCTTGCAGGCCTTTCCAGTAGTCGGCGTTGTACAACTCGCCATGCAATTGGTCGAACAACCGTCGCTGCGCCATATCGGCGAACAGGAAGGGTGGAAACTCCTCGGGGAACACGTCCAGTGGCCCGATGGAGTACCAGGGTTCAGAGGCCATTTCATCCTCAGGCGTGCGCGGCGCGGGAATATGTCGGAAGTTGGCTTCGGTGAGAAAGCAGATTTCGTCGTAGTCGTAGAACACCACGCGGCCATGGCGGGTCACGCCGAAGTTCTTCAGCAACATGTCGCCGGGAAAGATATTCGCCGCCGCCAGTTGCTTGATCGCCAGGCCATAATCCTCCAGCGCCTCGCGAACCTGGGCGTCATTGGCATTTTCCAGGTAGAGGTTCAGCGGGGTCATGCGCCGCTCGGTCCAGCAGTGGCGAATCAGCACCGTGTCACCCTCGACCTGCACCGTGGACGCCGCCACCTCCAGCAGTTCCTCCAGGCACGCCGGCTCGAACTTGCTCAAGGGAAAGCGGAAGTCGGCGAATTCCTGGGTATCGGCCATGCGCCCGACCCGATCGACACTTTTCACCAGGCGGTACTTTTCGATCACCGTGGCGCGGTCGACGTTCTTCGACGGCGAAAAGCGGTCCTTGATGATCTTGAACACGGTGTTGAAGCCCGGCAGGGTAAACACACTCATGACCATGCCGCGCACGCCCGGGGCCATGATGAAACGGTCGTCGGTGTTGGCCAGGTGATTGATCAGCGCCCGGTAGAATTCGGACTTGCCGTGCTTGTAGAAGCCGATGGAGGTGTACAGCTCGGCGATATGTTTGCCCGGCAGGATGCGCTTGAGAAAGCCGACGAACTCCGCCGGCACCGGCACATCCACCATGAAATAGGAGCGGGTGAAGGAAAAGATGATCGACACGTCGGCTTCGTCGGTGATCAGGGCGTCGATCTGGATGCCACGCCCTTCACGGTGCAACAATGGAATCACCAGGGGCCATTGTTCGTCCTGGGTATGGATGCGACCCACCAGGTAGGCGCCCTTGTTGCGGTAGAGCACCGAGGAAAACAGTTCGACGCTCAGCTCCGGGTCCTTGCACACCCAATCCGGCAGGTTTTCCCGCAACTGGGCTTCCAGACGTCGCAGGTCTCCCGGCAAATCGGCGTAGGCCTCGCTGAAGCTGTAGTCGGCGAAAATCTGCTCGAGCATGCCGGACAATTCGCCCTGGGGCCGGTAGATCCGGGTCTGCGCCGCCCGTGCCCGACGCAGTGACGGCCGGGTGGTGTGGATAAACATGCAACCGTCGCTGATCAGGTCGTGGCTGAACAGTCCGCAAAAGGTCGAGTTGTACCAGGTTTCCGCCAGCTCATCGTCGAAACGCAGGTCGATCAGGCTGATATAGGCGCTTTTCACCAGGGGCCAGAGCGTGACATCGAGCAAGGCGCCTTCATCGAAGCCGGCGCGCAGCCGGGTATTGACCTCGCTGACCTTCTCTTCGTAGAGATTGATGCGCGCCGCCGAAGCCACCTGCGCTTCCTGCCAGTGGGCCGCTTCGAAACGGTCACGGGCGCCGTCGGTGATCTGGCGAAAGTGCTCGCGGTAATCGTCGAAGCCATCGAGGATCATGCGGGCGATATCAGCGGCCGGCCATGGCTGCGGCATAGTGGAACCCCTGCGCTGTTCGAAATGGTTCTGTTCGCGACTCGCTTGAGCTTAGAGGCCAACCCTCAGGCAACGCAACCTTGCCTTGCCAGATACATACGGTGACACTTACCCGCCCTACCCTGCCAAGGATGCCACCGTGAGACCCGTCGATATTCTGCGCATGTTCATTCTGGCCGCCGTCTGGGGCGCCAGTTTCCTGTTCATGCGGATCATTGCTCCGGCGCTCGGCGCCTTTCCGACCGCCTTTTTCCGCGTCTCGATTGCCGCTGTCGGGCTGCTGGTGATCCTCACGCTGATGCGCGTCAACTGGGACTTCAAAGGCAAGTTCAAGGTCTGCCTGATGCTCGGCGTGATCAACTCCGGGTTGCCGGCGACGCTGTATTCGGTGGCGGCGCAAGTATTGCCGGCCGGCTACTCCTCGATCTTCAACGCCACCACGCCGCTGATGGGCGTACTGATCGGTGGTCTGTTCTTCCATGAAAAACTGAGCCTGAACAAACTGGCCGGGATCTTCCTCGGGCTGTTCGGGGTGGCAGTGCTGACCCGTGCAGGTCCGGTGACCTTCAACCTGGAATTACTGATGGGGGCCGCGGCGTGCCTGCTGGCAACCACCAGCTACGGCTTCGCCGGCTTTCTGACCCGCCGCTGGCTCGACCAGCAAGGTGGCCTCGACCCACGGCTATCGGCCATGGGCAGCATGTTCGGTGCAACCCTGGTGATCTTGCCGTTCTTCGGCTACAGCGCTATCACCCATCCGCCGGCCAGCTGGGGCGGGATGAGTGTCTGGCTGTCGCTGCTGGGCTTGGGCCTGGTGTGTACGGCGTTTGCCTACATCATGTATTTCAAGCTGATCAGCAATATCGGCCCGGTCAAGTCGATGACCGTGACCTTCATGATTCCGGCTTTCGGGGTGTTGTGGGGGGCGTTGTTTCTCGATGAGCCGCTGTCGATGGCCCATGTGTATGGCGGGGTGTTGATTGCCCTGGCGCTGTGGCTGGTGCTGAAGCCAGCGGCGGTACTGAAAGCGGTCAGCGTGGCTGACCGCTAATGTCGTGGTGTATGGGCTGACGTCAGGCGCTCTTGCGGAACACAAACACCAATCCGACGATGATCAGCCCCATACCCAGCATGCTCAGGGCCGCCAGGCGGTTGCCGAAGATCAGGTAATCCATCACCGCCGTCACCGCTGGCACCAGATAGAACAGGCTGGTGACATTGACCAGGTTACCCCGGGCAATCAGCCGGTACAGCAACAGGGTCGCCAGCACCGAAACCACCAGCCCCATCCACAACACCGGCACGACAAAGCCGCTGCCGGTTTCAAAATGGAACGGCTGGAACGGCACAAACACCCCGCACAGCAGCAGCCCGGCCAGATACTGCACCGGCAGCGTGCCCAGGGGATTATCGGTGATGCGTTTCTGCATGATCGAGCCCAAGGTCATGCTCGCCAGGGCCAGCAAACCAAAGAGCATGCCCGCCAGGGACATACCGGCCAGACCGATCCCCTGGTAAACCACCAGGATCAGGCCCGCCAGCCCCAGCCCCAAGCCGAACATCCGGCTCCAGGAACGCCGACGCTCCATCAGCACCGCCGTGAGGATCGGCTGTACCCCCATGATCGTCGCCATCACCCCAGGCGTAACCTTCAGGTCCAGGGCCAGCAGATAGAAAATCTGATAGGCCCCCAGCAACACCAACCCGGTCGCCGCCGCGTACAGCAGCGGCTTGCCCGTCCGCGGCAGCTTGAGCTTGAGCAACGGGACCAACACCAACAGCCCCAACAGGGCGATGCAAAAACGGATCAACAGGAAAGCGAACGGCGAGGCGTGGGCCAGCCCCCATTTGGAGAAAATCGCGCCACTGCTCCAGAGCAGGACAAACAGACTCGTCGAAGCCGCCGCGGTTGCGGATTGTTTTGAAAAAGCCAACATGGATACCACCTGTGATTCAGGCAAAAGCCGATTCAGCGCAAGGCTGAACATTCAGTAGTTTTTTTCAGGCGGGCACAGGGGAAACAGCAAACACTGCTGATCAGCCCGAAAAGCCAACACCCGGCGGTGATACGACTGCGTACACCGGCGTGCTACTGACAGGTGGGGGGTAATGACTGATTTGCGCAGGCTGTTGGCTCCCACACGGCACGACCACAGCGTTGACCGCTGAATCGACTACCGCATTGAGAAAGGAAACCGGCATGGGCTGATCTTTTGCTGAGGAAGGTGAATCGATTGAAACACCGAGCGCCGACTATACCCAGCGCTCGGGAACAATTGCAACCGGTCAGCCGAACAACCAATAGCCAAGCGCGGCGAATACCACAACCGCCAGCACCGGACGCATGATCCGATAGGCCTTGGGGTTGGCGCGCTTGAAGCGCTTGACCACGCCGCTGAAGCTGTCGCTGAAACGCTTGCTCCAGGCATAAGCCTGGTTGATCCCGCCGACCCGCTCGTCATCGAGGTTCTGCGGCGCCGTGGCGCGGCCGAGGAAGGCGCTGACGCGGCGGTTGATCGCGGTCATGAAACGATTGCTCAGCGGACGCTCAATATCGCAGAACAGAATCACTCGGGTCTGCTCGGTTTCGTTCTTGACCCAGTGCACGTAGGTCTCATCGAACATCACGTCCTCACCGTCGCGCCAGGCGTAGACCTGGCCGTCAACGAAAATCCGGCAATCGTCGGAGTTCGGCGTGGACAGGCCCAGGTGATAACGCAAGGAACCGGCAAACGGGTCACGGTGCGGATTGAGGTGGCTGCCACCAGGCAACAGGGCGAACATCGCGCCCTTGACGTTGGGGATCGAGTTCACCAGTTCCACGGTTTTCGGGCAGAGCTGCTCGGCCGATGGCAGGGCCTTGTCGTACCACTTGAGGTAGAAACGCTTCCAGCCCTTCTTGAAAAACGAACCGAAACCGGCGTCATTGTTCTTCTCGGCGGCGCGGATATAACCCTCGTCGAACAGATGCATGGCCTCTTCGCGGATCACTTCCCAGTTGTCCTTGAGCACATCCAGCTCGGGAAACTTGCTGCGGTCCAGGTAAGGCTTGGACGGTACGCTGGAAAACAGGTACATCAAGGCGTTATACGGCGCGAAAGCGGCGGAATGGTTGACGAACTGGCGCAATAGGGGCAAGCGCGCCTTGCCGCGCAAATGCACATAAAGCGTACTGCCCAGGAACAGCAGCAGGACTGCGGCCTTGGCGGCAAAGGAAAAGGTCATTCAACACTCCTCGAAAATGGGCAACGCGCGGGTAGCCTGTAACACTCGACTCACCCGACGTGGCAGCCGGCCATGATAAACATTACCGGCGCCGGGAAAAACCCATGACGTCACAGATTCAGCGTTGCCTATGCGGCAATAAAACCCCTATTTAACAGGAAACGGCTGAACGGTAGCTGATCCAGGTCAGCGGATACCGTCCAGCCCTCCTCTTCTGGCGTGTCGATCGCCGTCGCAGGGTTACTGCTGAATCTCCTGCTCGCTGAACAGATCGCTGAACAACATGCTCGACAGGTAACGCTCACCGGAGTCCGGCAACACCACCACGATGGTCTTGCCTTGCATTTCCGGCGTCTGCGCCAGTCGCACGGCAACGGCCATGGCCGCGCCGCAGGAAATACCGCAGAGAATGCCCTCTTCCTGCATCAGTCGCAGGGCCATGGCCTTGGACTCTTCGTCGGTCACCAGTTCCACCCGGTCGACCATCGCCAGATCGAGGTTTTTCGGCACGAAACCGGCACCGATGCCCTGGATCTTGTGCGGGCTGGGCTTGACCTCGGCCCCGGCCAGGGTCTGGCTGATAACCGGCGAGCCGGCCGGCTCCACCGCCACCGAAAGGATCGGCTTGTGCTTGGTCAGCTTGATATAGCGCGAAACCCCGGTAATGGTCCCACCAGTACCGACACCGGCTACCAGAACATCCACCGCGCCATCGGTATCGTTCCAGATTTCCGGGCCGGTGGTCTTTTCGTGGATGGCCGGGTTGGCCGGGTTGTCGAACTGTGCCGGCATGAAATAAAGGGCCGGGTCGCTGGCGACAATTTCCGTGGCCTTTTCGATGGCGCCTTTCATGCCCTTGGCTGGCTCGGTCAACACCAGCTCGGCGCCCAGCGCCTTGAGCACCTTGCGTCGTTCCAGGCTCATGGAGGACGGCATGGTCAGCAGCAGCTTGTAGCCCCGGGCAGCGGCGACGAAGGCCAGGCCGATGCCGGTGTTGCCGGAAGTCGGTTCGACAATGGTCATGCCCGGTTTGAGTTTGCCGCTGCTTTCGGCGTCCCAGATCATGTTGGCGCCGATCCGGCATTTCACCGAGTACCCAGGGTTACGCCCTTCGATCTTGGCCAGGATCGTCACGCCACGGGGGGCAATACGATTGATCTGGACCAGGGGCGTATTACCGATGGAATGCGCGTTGTCTGCAAAAATACGGCTCATGACGGGGTCCTTTCATGCAGCGTTGACGGGAACCTTCAAGGTTATGCCTCAGGGTTGCAGGCGTCCAGTCATGACAAATGGCTGGCCAATGGCCCGCGACGGACCGAGTCAGGATCTGACGCCCCATTCAGAGACTGAATAAGCCGTCTGCGTTCACACTCGACCGGGCGCCGCGTTATAGTCAGGCATGATTTTTTTCCGCCCGCCCTCAAACCGGCCGGCGTTATCGTCCGAGGAATTGCAGATGAAGTTCGAAGGCACCCAGGCCTACGTTGCCACCGATGACCTGAAGCTGGCGGTGAATGCCGCCATCACCCTGGAGCGCCCGCTGCTGGTCAAGGGCGAACCCGGCACCGGCAAGACCATGCTCGCCGAGCAACTGGCCGAATCCTTTGGCGCCAAGCTGATCACCTGGCACATCAAGTCCACCACCAAGGCGCACCAGGGCCTCTACGAATACGACGCGGTCAGCCGCCTGCGGGACTCGCAACTGGGCAACGAGAAGGTTCACGACGTTCGCAATTACCTGAAGAAGGGCAAACTCTGGGAAGCCTTCGAGTCCGAGGAGCGGGTGATCCTGCTGATCGACGAAATCGACAAGGCCGACATCGAGTTCCCCAACGACCTGCTGCAAGAACTCGACAAGATGGAGTTCTACGTCTACGAGATCGATGAAACCATCAAGGCGAAAAAACGCCCGATCATCATCATTACCTCCAACAACGAAAAAGAGCTGCCGGACGCCTTCCTGCGCCGCTGCTTCTTCCACTACATCGCCTTCCCGGACCGCGTCACCCTGCAGAAAATCGTCGATGTGCACTACCCGAACATCAAGAAGGATCTGGTCAGCGAAGCCCTCGACGTGTTCTTCGACGTGCGCAAGGTCCCGGGCCTGAAGAAAAAGCCCTCGACCTCGGAACTGGTGGACTGGCTGAAACTGCTGATGGCCGACAATATCGGTGAAGCGGTGCTGCGCGAGCGTGATCCGACCAAGGCCATCCCCCCGCTGGCCGGTGCCCTGGTGAAGAACGAGCAAGACGTTCAACTGCTTGAACGGCTGGCGTTCATGAGCCGCCGCGGCAGCCGCTAGGCTCAGTCCGAAAGATGCCTGCGCATCGATCATACTGCGTTAAAAACAGGCTCGGAATGCTCATTTAGTGGACTAAACTCCGCTTCCTCGCCTGTTTTTGCCTTGCCTGATCGCCGCTCGGCGATCTTTCGAACAGACCCAAAGTTCACTCGGGGCAATTGCCATGCTGCTCAACCTGTTCAATGAAATGCGCGCCGCCAAGGTTCCAGTGTCGGTGCGCGAACTGCTCGACCTGATCAACGCGCTGAAACAACGCGTGACCTTCGCCGACATGGACGAGTTCTACTACCTCGCCCGGGCGATCCTGGTCAAGGACGAGCGGCATTTCGACAAATTCGACCGGGCTTTCGGCGCCTACTTCAATGGCCTGGAAAAACTCGATGATCACCTCCAGGCCTTGATTCCCGAGGACTGGTTGCGCAAGGAGTTCGAGCGCTCGCTGAGCGCCGAGGAACGCGCGCAGATCCAGTCCCTCGGCGGCCTGGACAAGCTCATCGAGGAGTTCAAGAAACGCCTGGAGGAACAGAAGGAACGTCACGCCGGCGGCAACAAGTGGATCGGCACCGGCGGCACCAGCCCGTTCGGCTCGGGCGGTTTCAACCCCGAAGGCATTCGTGTCGGCGATGCCGGCCAGCGCCAGGGCAAGGCGGTCAAGGTCTGGGACCAGCGCGAGTACAAGAACCTCGACGACCAGGTCGAACTGGGCACGCGTAATATCAAGGTGGCCTTGCGTCGCCTGCGCAAATTCGCGCGCCAGGGTGCGGCGGAAGAGCTGGATATCGACGGCACCATCGACCACACCGCCCGCGATGCCGGGTTGTTGAATATCCAGATGCGGCCGGAGCGGCGCAACACCATCAAGTTGCTGCTGCTGTTTGATATCGGCGGCTCGATGGACGCCCACGTGAAGACCTGCGAGGAGTTGTTCTCGGCCTGCAAGACCGAGTTCAAGCACCTGGAATACTTCTACTTCCACAACTTTGTTTATGAGTCGGTGTGGAAGAACAACCTGCGCCGTGGCTCAGAGCGCACCTCGACCCAGGACCTGTTGCACAAGTACGGGGCCGACTACAAAGTGATTTTCATCGGCGATGCGGCCATGGCGCCGTATGAAATCACCCAGGCCGGCGGCAGCGTCGAGCACTGGAACGAAGAAGCCGGTTATGTGTGGATGCAGCGCTTCATGGCCAAGTACAAGAAGCTGATCTGGATCAACCCGTATCCGAAGGACACCTGGAACTACACCGCGTCGACCGGGATCGTTCGCGATCTGGTGGAGGATCAGATGTATCCGTTGACCTTGCGTGGGTTGGAAGAAGGGATGCGCTTCCTGTCCAAGTAGCAGTCTTTCGCACAATCCCTGTAGGAGCGAGCTTGCTCGCGATGGTAGCCCAGACACCGCGGGACATCGGTTATTCCCGCATCATCGTTGACGACCATCGCGAGCAAGCTCGCTCCTACAGAGTCAGCGGTGTCAGGCGAACTTGCGCATAAACTCGACCTGCTGCCGATGCGCCGTTTCCTGCACCACCGGCGCCAGTCTTATCGGGATCCCCGGCAGGCATTGCGCCAGGCGGGCCAGCGACAATGGTGTCAGCGCACCCAGGCGTGGATAACCACCAATGGTCTGCCGGTCATTGAGCAACACAATCGGCTGTCCATCCGGCGGTACCTGGATCGCCCCCAGGGGAATGCCCTCGGAGATCATCGGTTCGCCCTGATACTTCAACTCCGGCCCCAACAGCCGAATCCCCATGCGATCCGCACGACTGTCCAAGGTCCAGACACTGTTGAACGCATCGAACAGGCTTTGCCCGCTGAATTCACCGATCTGCGACCCAAGCACCACCTGCAACGGTGCGCTGGAGCTGAAATCCGGCACCTGCGCGCCCGACAATCCTCTCGGCGTCGACGCCACCCCGCGATATTCCAGGCGCCCGCCCTTGGCCAAAGGCCGCCCCATGCCATCCAGCCCGCCGAGTTCCTCGCGCACCACGCAGGCGGCACTGCCCAGGACTTTCGGCGCGATAAAACCACCCGGCGCCGCCAGATAAGCCCGAGCCCCCGACAGCGGTTGCGTCAATTGCAGGCGCTGGCCTTTCCTCAAGACAAAACTGCACCAGGGCGCCAGTGCCTGACCGTCCACCCGTGCGCCCAGATCGGCACCGGCCAGGGCCAGGCAGCAATCCTCTTGCGCCACCAGCGTCAGCCCGCCCAACGTCACTTCCACCACCGCGGCATCCGGCGCATTGCCCAGCAGATGGTTGGCCCAGAACATCGAGACCCAATCCAGCGCGCCGCCCTGGGTCACCCCCAGATGACGCACGCCAAAGCGTCCCGCATCCTGCAACAGGCACAACGGTGTACTCGCCTCGATCGACAAATGACTCATGCCAAGCCCTCCAGTGGCGTGTCATCGCCGCCCAACGTAATGAATTCAGCATGGTCGATTGCGGCAAAACGCACCGTGTCGCCCGGCTGCATCAAGCTGTAACCGTCACGCTCACGGTCGAACAGCTTGCTCGGTGTACGACCGATCAGGTTCCACCCCCCAGGGGAAACCACCGGGTAAGCCGCCGTCTGACGCTCGGCAATCCCCACGCTCCCCGCCGCCACCCGCTTGCGCGGGGTACTGATACGCGGTGCCGCCAGCCGTTCGTCGACCAGCCCCATAAACGCGAACCCCGGCGCAAAGCCCAAGGCGAACACCTGGTACTCGCGCTCGCTGTGGCAACGAATCACCTCGCTGACCGACCAGCCGCTGCGCTCGGCCAACAAGCCCAGCTCCGGGCCGACACTCGGGTCGTACCACACCGGCAACACATGGCATCGGCCCGCCGCGCTGGTGCCCGGGGTCAGGTCGGTCAAGGCTTCGGCAATCAGCTCCCGGGCCTGGGACGGGCTCAGCGCCATCAGGTCGTAATGCACCATCAGGGTGGTATAGGACGGCACCAGGTCGATCAGGTGCCCGGCAAATCCAGCCCGCAGACGCTCGCCGGCGGCCAGCATCCACGGCATGTTTTCTTCGGCAATCACCTCGAACAGCCGCACCATCAGACAGTCGATTCCGACCACTTCGATCCGTGGCTTCATACCGCAGACTGCCGATCCAGGGCCTCGCGGATACGCTGCACGGCAGCCACCGAACTGACGTTGTCGCCGTGTACGCACAAGGTGTTGGCCTGCAAGCGCAAGGCACTGCCATCGCTGGCGGTGAGGCTGTCGCCACGGGCGATGGTCAGGGCCTGTTCGACGATCAGTGACGGTTCGTGATGCACCGCACCGGGCAACTGGCGCGACACCAAGCGCCCCGCGCTGTCATAGGCCCGGTCGGCAAAGGCTTCGAACCACAACTCGACGCCGTACTCATCACCCAGGGCCTGGGCCGCGCTGTTGTCGCGCATCGCCAGCAGCATCAACGGCAGGTCCCCGCCGTAGGCGGCAATCGCCTGGATCACCGCCCGCAGTTGCTCGGGATTGGCCATCATGTCGTTGTACATCGCACCGTGGGGTTTGACGTAACTCACCCGGGCACCTTGCGCCCGGCAGATACCGTCCAGCGCGCCGATCTGATAATGCAGCAGGTCCTGGATTTCCTGCGGTGTGCAGGCCATGGAACGGCGACCGAAGCCCACCAGGTCGGGATAGGCCGGATGGGCACCGATACGTACGTCGTTGGCCAGGGCCAAGGTCACCGTCTTGCGCATGATACTCGGATCGCCCGCGTGATAACCGCAGGCCACGTTGGCGCAATCGATAAACGGCATGACCTGCGCATCCAGGCCCATGGTCCAGTTGCCATAGCTTTCGCCGATATCGCAATTCAATAACAAGCGGCTCACGGTGGTTGCTCCTGTGGGCTTTAACTTTTCTTAACGTGGGGCTTTTCGCAAATACCCACAGATTACTGCGCTTCGAGTTCCTTGCCACGGGTTTCCGGCAGGCTCAAGGCCGCGAGAATCACCACACCGTAGGACACGGCGGCAAAAGCGCCGATCCCCAGGCTCAAGGACACTTTCTGGCTGAGCAGGCCGATCAGCAGCGGGAAAAACGCCGCCAGTGCCCGCCCGATGTTGTAGCAAAAACCCTGGCCCGAACCGCGAATCCGCGTGGGAAACAGCTCGGTGAGGAACGCCCCCATGCCGCTGAAAATCCCCGAGGCGAAAAAGCCCAGTGGCAAGCCCAGCCAGAGCATGACCGCGTTGCTGACCTGCAACTGGGTGTAGAGCAGCACGATGATGAAGGAACCAACGGCGAACAGGATGAAGTTCTTCTTGCGCCCGAGCCGATCGGTCAGGTACGCGCTGATCACATAACCGATGTAGGAACCGATGATCACCATGGCCAGGTAACCGCCCGTGCCGAGTACACTCAAGCCGCGCTCGTTCTTCAGAAAAGTCGGCAACCAGGCGGTGATGGCGTAATAACCGCCCAGTGCACCAGTGGTCAGCAGCGAGGCCCGCAGGGTGGTGCTGAGCATGCCCGGGGCAAAGATCTCGTAGAAGTGCGTCGGGTTGCTCGGGGCTTCCTGGATCTTGGTCTGACGATAGACCTCCGGGTCCTTGACCAGACGACGAACGAAAATCACGAAAATCGCCGGCACGATGCCCAACACGAACAGCGCACGCCAGGCGTCGTCGGGTGGCAGCAGTGAAAACAGCAACGCATAGAGAATCGCCGTCAGCCCCCAACCCAGGGCCCAACCTGATTGCACCATGCCGACCGCCTTGCCGCGGTCCTTGGCGCGAATCACCTCGCCCATCAGCACCGCGCCGGCCGTCCACTCGCCACCGAAACCGAAGCCCATCAGGGTACGGGCCACCAGCAACTGGTGGTAGTTCTGGGCGAAGCCGCAGAGGAAGGTGAATACCGCGAACCAGAGCACCGTCAGTTGCAGGGTGCGCACCCGGCCGATGCGGTCGGAAAGAATCCCGGCGATCCAGCCACCGAGGGCCGAGGCGATCAGGGTGCTGGTGGAAATCAGCCCGGCCTGGCCGGTGGTGAGGCCCCAGAGGGCAATCAGCGTCGGAATGACGAAGCTGAGCATCTGGGTGTCCATGCCATCCAGGCCGTAACCGATCTTGCAACTCCAGAACGTACGACGCTCCTGCTGATTGAGATTGCGATACCAGGTGAACGGACCGGGTGGGCCCTCGGCTTGGGTAACATCCAGCGAGCCGGGCGTAGTCATGGGGGGAAATTCTCCGCGTAAAGCTTATTGGTATTGTTCTGGCGAGCGCTCAGGCTTAGGCTTATCGTGCCCGACCGGTCGAGGGCCATTTTTCGTTGGCCGTGCCCTCTGCGTCCAACTAATAAAAGTCCTGCCCAGGCATAAGAAAAAGTTGATTGCATGAACCTCAAGTTTCTCGAAACCTTCGTCTGGGTTGCGCGGCTGAAGAGCTTTCGCCTGACGGCGGACAAGCTGTTCACCACCCAGGCGTCCATTTCCAGCCGGATCGCGGTGCTCGAAGGCGAGCTTGGGGTGAAGCTGTTCCTGCGCGATTCCCGCGGCGTCAGCCTGACCCCCGAAGGGCTCAAGGTGCTCGACTATGCCGAGCAGATGATGGACACCATGCAGGCCCTCAAGCATGCCATCGAAATCAGTTCGACCAAGGTCGGGCGCCTGCGTATCGGCGTGATGGACACGGTCATCCATACCTGGCTCAGCCCATTGGTGGCGCAGATGTCGGATCGATTTCCCCTGGTGGAAATCGAGCTGGTGGCCGATACCGCGCTGAACCTCTGCGATCAGCTGCAAAAAGGCTTTCTCGACCTGGTGCTGCAAACCGACCTGCTACGCCAGGAATCCATCCGCAGCCTGAAGCTGATCAGCCACCCGATGGGCTGGGTGGTGGCCAGCCATTCGATCTACAACCGCGAATATGCAAGCCTGGCCGAACTCGCCCGGGAGCGCATCGTGACCTTCTCGAAAAACTCGCGGCCACACCAGGAAATTCTTGGCTTGATGCAGGTCCATGGCGTCCCGGCGCCGCGCCTGAACTGCGTCAACTCGGTGTCGGCGATTACCCGGCTACTGCGCGACGGCTTCGCTATCGGCGCCCTGCCGTCGGTGCTGGTGAGGGAAGAACTGATGCGCGGCGAGCTGACCTTGCTGGCCCTCGACGTACGCCCGCCGAACTTGGAAGTGGTGGTGTCCTGGCGGGTCGGCGTGGAGCTGGTGGAGGAAATTGTCGCGCTGTGCCAGGAGGTGCTGCACAGCTATGCGGACAAGATGGGCGAGCAGTATGTGGTCCTGAGCAAGCCCGCCCTCTCCGGTCAATAACCCCGTTCGCGCCGGGCCAGGCGTTCGCGCTGGCGCTTGCCGCCCAGCACCACCCAGTCCACCAGGCGGAAGAAGCCTTCGATCACGAACGAGAACAGCAGCGCCGCGCCCATCGCCCAGCCGATCGCCTCGGGCGAGAGCAGGACCTGATAGGTGTAGCCCTGCAAGGTTTCCTCGCGGATCGCCGGATCGGCCGCATACGCCACCTGTAACGCCCGTTTGTACCAGGGGCCCTGCATGGCCTGGAACTGGTCATCGAGCAGACGCTGGCGGTTGAGCAGGTTGCCGAGGCTGTCGGCATCGCTGCGAAACACCGGGTCGTCGCTGGCACGATAATGCGCCACCAACGCCTGCAGATCGCCGTTGAAGAACTGCTCGGCAGTCTTCTGGAAGCCCTGGAGGCTGGTCTGCGCTTCAATCAGGTGTGCCTCGACCCGCTTGGCGTAGTCGTTGATGAAGCCCGGCACCTGGACACCGATCAGCAGGCCCAGGGTAAACAGAATCAGCCGCAGGTAACTCAACCACATAACGGACTTCCTTATTCGGTCTGGCCCTGGCTGACGCATTCGCCGCGCCGCCACAGGCTCCATTGGCCCGGTTCGTAGCGGGTCCAGGTTTCGTTTTCGGTCAAGGGTTCGGTGGCAATCACCGTCACCACGTCGTTGGGAGTGGTCTCGGCCTGGAAGTCGACAATCACGTCCACATCCTTCAAGCGCGCCGGCCCGAAAGGCGCGCGCCGGGTGATCTGCGCCAACTTGGTCGAGCAATAGCAGAACAGCCAGTCGCCGTCGCTGAGCAGGCAGTTGAACACGCCTTTGCCACGGTACTCGGCACACGCCTGGACCAGGGACGGCAGCAGCGCTTCAATGTCCACGGGCTCGGGAAAGGCCTGGCGCACGCGGTTGAGCAGGTCGCAGAACGCCGCCTCGCTGTCGGTGTCGCCCACCGGGCGGTAAAAACTGGTGGGTGGCTGGAAGTCCGCCAACTGGCCGTTATGGGCGAAACACCAGTTACGCCCCCACAATTCGCGGACAAACGGATGGGTATTGGACAGGCAGACCTTGCCGACATTGGCCTGGCGGATATGCCCGATCACCACTTCGCTCTTGATCGGGTAACGCTGCACCAGGTTCGCGACCTCGGACTCGCAGCTCGCCGCCGGGTCCTGGAACAGGCGCAGGCCACGGCCTTCGTAGAAGGCGATGCCCCAACCGTCGCGATGGGGGCCGGTACGCCCCCCGCGTTGCATCAGACCGGTAAAGCTGAAAACGATATCGGTCGGTACATTGGCGCTCATGCCCAACAATTCACACATGCTCGGACTCTCGCTTCAATGCCGTGACGCCGTTACAGACGCGGTTCGACCCGCGAACGCCCATTGCCACCGGTTGGCGGCTGACGGCCATAACGCTCGTTGCGATCGGCCGCGGCGAACGGTTGATCGTCCTCCTCGGACTCGGCCGCAGGCGTCGTGCCGGCCGCAACGGGAGGCGGGCGACGGGCCTTGATGGAGCGCTCGATGGGCCAGCGGATCAGGGCGAAGACCAGATAGACGCCCAGGGCGATCATCAGGTACATGAACAGATCGGAAACCGCGCGCCAGGCGTTGTTGCCGACCTTGAACATCAGGTCCAGGGCCGTAATGGCCACCGCCGGGGCGAACTTTTCCTTCACCGGATCGATAATGGTCGGGCTGAACAACAGCACCGCCATCACCACGCGCAGCGGTTCGCGCAACCAGCGCCAGATCCAGCGGGTCAGGCGAAACCACACCAACAAGCAGCCCAGGGCGGCGAAGGCGTAGCAGCCCCAGGCAATCAGATAGTCGTTCTCGGTCATGGTGTCCATGGCAAGGCTGGCAAATAGATGCTTATGATAACGGCTTTTCGCAGGTCCGGCTGCACCGCCGTCAGCGATCCGTCCACAGAGAGTTGCCCATGTCCCTCGATAGCACCGTCAACAGCGCCCCGATTGCCCGCCGCGACGCGGGCGCGGACCCTTACGCCTGGTTGCAGGAACGCGACAGCGATGCCGTGCTCGACTACCTAAAGGCCGAAAACAGCTACCAAGAAGCCCAACTGGCCGATCAAGGCGCACTGCGCGAAACCCTGTTCGAGGAAATCAAGGCGCGGATTCTCGAAACCGACCTGTCCCTGCCCTCGCCCTGGGGACCGTTCCTGTACTACACCCGCACCACCGCCGGCGACGAATATGCGCGGCACTACCGCTGCCCGCGCCCGGCCGACGACAGCCTGACGGTGGATGAAAGCGCCGAAATCCTGCTGCTCGACCCCAACCGGCTGGCCGAAGGCGGTTTCTTCTCCCTCGGGGCCTTCAGCATCAGCCCGGATCACCAGCGCCTGGCCTACAGCCTCGACACCACTGGCGAAGAGGTCTATCGCCTGTACGTCAAGGAGCTGGCCAGCGACGCGGTCAGCGAACTGCCGTTCGAGGACTGCGACGGCAGCATGACCTGGGCCAATGACAGCCAGACACTGTTTTTCGCCGAACTGGACGAGACTCATCGCCCCCACAAGCTCTACCGCCATCGCCTCGGCGACAGCAGCGCCGAGGAAGTCCTGCACGAAGCCGACGGGCGTTTCTTCCTGAACTGCTACCGCAGCAGTTCCGAACGGCAACTGGTGGTGTTGCTCAACAGCAAGACCACCAGCGAAGCCTGGGCCCTGGACGCCGATACACCGACCCAGGCCTTTACCTGCCTGGCGCCACGGGTCGAAGGCCACGAATACTTCGTCGATCACGGCCACTACCAGGCGCAGTGGAGCTGGTTTATCCGCAGCAACCAGGACGGCATCAACTTCGCCCTGTTTCACGCCCCGGACCATGGCGTGCCGACGCGGGGCGACTGGCAGTTGCTGGTGCCCCACGACGACCAGGTGATGCTCGAAGGCCTGACCCTGAATACCTCGGCCCTGTGCCTGAGCCTGCGTGAAGGCGGCTTGCCGATCATCGAAGTGCGGCCCCAGGGCCTGCCGAGCTATCGCGTGCAACTGCCGGATGCCGCCTACAGCCTCTACGTGCAGGACAGCCTGGAATTCACCAGCCAGACCATCCGCCTGCGCTACGAAGCACTCAATCGTCCGGCCCAGATCCGCCAACTGACCCTGGCCAGCGGCGAACAAAGCGTACTCAAGCAAACCCCGGTATTGGGCGACTTCGACCCCGATGCCTACGTCAGTCAGCGCCTCTGGGCCAAGGCCACGGACGGCACACAGGTGCCCATCAGCCTGGTGGTCAAGCGTGAACTGCAAGGCCAGGTCACGCCGCTCTATCTCTATGGTTATGGCGCCTACGGCGAAAGCCTCGACCCGTGGTTCTCCCACGCCCGCCTGAGCCTGCTCGAACGCGGCATGGCCTTCGCCATCGCCCATGTGCGGGGCGGCGGCGAACTGGGCGAAGCCTGGTATCGCGCCGGCAAGCAGGCCCACAAGCAAAACACCTTCGACGACTTTATCGCCTGCGCCGAGCACCTGATCGCCGAGGGCCTGACTACCTCGAAGCAACTGGCGATCAGCGGCGGCAGTGCCGGCGGCCTGTTGATCGGTGCGGTGCTCAACCAGCGCCCGGAACTGTTCCAGGTGGCGATCGCCGAAGTGCCGTTCGTCGATGTGCTGAACACCATGCTCGACCCGGACCTGCCGCTGACCGTCACCGAATACGACGAATGGGGCAATCCCGAGGAGCCCGAGGTCCATGCGCGGATCAAGGCCTACGCACCTTATGAAAACGTCCGCGCCCAGGCCTACCCGGCGGCGCTGGTGATCGCCGGCTACAACGACAGTCGCGTGCAGTACTGGGAAGCGGCCAAATGGGTGGCAAAACTGCGCGCCACGAAAACCGACGAGCATCTACTCTTGCTCAAGACCGAACTGGACGCCGGCCATGGTGGCATGAGTGGTCGTTATCAGGGATTACGTGACGTAGCCCTCGAATATGCCTTCGTGTTCAAGGTTCTCGGCCTGATCTGAGGAACTCTGCCCGGCGTCCTTGTCATAACTCTGGGCCGCCGGGTTTCAATGCCCGCACAGAATAATAGGCAACAAGAAAAGACCGTGAGCCATGTCAGAAACGACCTTACTGAATAACGAAATCCGCGACATGCTGATGGACAGCGGTTTGTTCGCCAGCTTGCTGCCGGCGGATTGCCTCGCCGCTGCCGGCTATTTCAGCATCAGCAGCGTCGCCAAGGGCGCAGCCATTTTCAACGAAGGGGATGCCGGGACCTTCATGTGCATCATTCACTACGGCAGCGTGAACGTGCAGAAGAGCAACGCCGAGGGTCAACCGGTGGTGATCGCCACCTTGCGCGCCGGCCGGGCCTTCGGCGAGATGGCGGTGCTCGATGGCGAGCGGCGCTCGGCCAGTTGCGTGGCCGCCAGCGATTGCCAACTGCTGAACCTGGGCAAGGACTCCCTGGAAAAGATGCTCAACGACGCACCGAAGATCGCCGCCAAGATCATTCGCGCCATCGCCATTGCGCTGTCCAAACGACTGCGCATGGCGGACGGCCAACTGCTCTCGCAACAGATCTAGCTGGAGGTCTCCTTCACCTTATCGTTCTTGTCCGCCTTGTCATTCTGCTCCGGCCCCGGCAGGGTCTGGTCCTTGGGCGGCTGTGGCAATTCGATACTGGGCAGCGGCTCACCGGCCTTGGGCGGCGTGCGCGGGGTGATCTGCGGGGACGGCGTCGGGGTGGCCGTACTCGGCGCTCCCGTTTTCGGCGTGACCGGTACCGGCGAGAGATCCTCGGCCCGTACCGTGGTAATGGTGAGCGCGGTCAATGCAATGACCGCTACAATAGCGCGTTTCATCAATGGCTCCGTTGCCAGACTTCTCTGTCTGCCATCAGGCTACTCGCAACGCGGCTATTTTGCCCCTCCCAATGAGATTTCCATGAAACGTTTCGTTCTGCTGGACACCACTCCGATCCCTGAAAACGGCGGTGCCCTGTGCCTGTTCGAGTATGGCGAAGACTTCGTGATCAAGATCCAGGGCGGTGACGGCGGGCAATTGATGAACACCCGCATGCACGGTTCCGAAGATGCCCTGGCGGAAATTCCCTGCCGTAAGGTCGCAGGCCGGCCGCAGTCGCGGGTGCTGATCGGTGGCCTGGGCATGGGCTTCACCCTGGCAGCGGCCCTCAAGCACCTGGGCAAGACCGCCGAAGTCGTGGTGGCCGAACTGGTGCCCGGCGTCGTCGAGTGGAACCGCGGTCCGCTGGGGGAAAAAGCCGGCCGGCCGCTGGACGACCCGCGCACGCTGATCCGCCTGGAAGACGTGGCCAAGGTCCTGCAGGCCGAACCCAATGGCTTCGATGCGATCATGCTCGATGTCGACAACGGCCCCGAAGGCCTGACCCAGAAAGCCAACAGCTGGCTCTACTCGGCAGGCGGCCTGAGCGCCTGTGCCAAGGCGCTGCGGCCCAAGGGCGTACTGGCGGTGTGGTCGGCCAGTGCCGACAGCCATTTCTCCGACAAGCTGCGCAAGGCCGGCTTCAAGGCCGAGGAAGTCCAGGTCTATGCCCACGGTAACAAGGGCACGCGTCACACCATCTGGATCGCCGAGAAGCTCAAGAACTGAGCTAAACTTTGCCGCATAACCGTCATTAACCTATTCGACAAGGTGAACCCATGAGTTCGGCCAACCCTCCCTCCCATACCGCCAAGCTGGACCGTATCCTGGCCGATGCGAAACGCGATAAAGAGATGGGCTATCGTGACAAGGCGCTGAAAATGTACCCGCACGTCTGCGGTCGCTGTGCCCGTGAATTTTCCGGCAAGCGCCTGAGCGAGCTCACCGTGCATCACCGCGACCACAACCATGACAACAACCCGCAGGACGGTTCCAACTGGGAACTGCTGTGCCTGTTCTGCCATGACAACGAGCACTCGCGCTACACCGACCAGCAGTACTTCGGCGACAGCTCGCTGAGCAGCCCGAAGATCGCCAAGGCCACCCACAACCCGTTCGCGGCGCTGGCCGGGTTGATGAAAAAAGACGAGTAAGCCGGCAGCACCGGCTTATACGGTGAATCGCTGGACCAGCACGTTCAGATCGCCGCCCAGGCGCGATAGCTCAAGACTTGCCGACGCCGTCCGTGCACTCGACTGCGCCGACTCGTCGGCAATATCACGGACCCGAACCAGGTTGCCGCTGATCTGTTCGCAGGCGCGGGTTTGCTGATCGGCAGCCGTGGCGATCTGTGAGTTCATCGACTGGATCAGCGACGCCGACTGGCGAATCTCACTGAGCACGCCGCCGGCTTCACGGGCCAGGGCCACACTGGACAGGCTCATGTCCTGGCTCTGGCGCATGATCTTCGTAGCCTCCTCGGTGCCGCCATGGAGGGCCTTGATCAGCCCTTCGATTTCCTCGGTGGAGCGCTGGGTACGCTGGGCCAACGCCCGGACCTCATCGGCCACCACCGCAAACCCTCGTCCCGCTTCACCGGCCCGCGCCGCTTCGATGGCGGCATTGAGGGCCAGTAGATTGGTCTGCTCCGCCACCTCGCGGATCACCCCGAAAACCCCGCCGATACGTTCACCGTCTTCACGCAGGCGCTCCATCGCCAGGGCCGAACGATCGACGTTGAGAACCAGGGCTTCAAAATGCTCAATCGCCTGGGTCACCACCCGATTGCCTTCGACACTGCGCCGCTCGGCCGCCTGGGCCGCCTCCGAGGCCTGCTGGGCATTGCGCGCGACATGCTGGGCGCTGTCGACCATCTCGCCCATGGCGCTGGCAACCTCTTCGGTCTGCTGACGCTGCTGCGAAACGCCGGCGCTGCTGTGGGCGGTGACCGTCGACAAACCCTCCGCAGCCTGGGTCAACTGACGGGTGCCAGCGCCGATGCTGCCGATCAACTGACGCAGATGCCCGGCCATTTCACGCATCGCCGCCATCATCTGCCCCAACTCGTCACGTCGGTGGCTTTCCAGGTTACCGGTCAGGTCGCCCGCGGCGATCTGCCGGGCCAGGGCCAGGGTCCGCTTGAGCGGCGGGACGATCTGCCGGGTCATGACCCAGGCCGACAGCAAGCCCAGCAACAGCGCCAGGAACCCCGCCGCCAGCAACTCACCACGGGCCATCCGCACATCGTGAGCACGCCCTTGCAGTTGCAGTTGGTAGACCGCCGCACTCAGGTGCTGCAAGTCCCCGGCCTGGCTCAGCATCGCCTGCTTGGCCTGCTGGCTCTTGAGCACGCTGTCGCGAAAATCCACGACCCGATCCTGATAGGTCACCGCCGCCTGCAACGCACTCAGCAGTGGTGTCTGCAAGGCGTCACCCGGCAATTGCCCATACAGGTCGTTGCCCTGCCGACGAATCTGGTCGGCTATCTGCGAAACGTGCACCTGCGCTTCAGGCTGGGGGTCGGCAATATACAGACGCACCTGATCGCGCAGCTGCGCCATCAGCCATTGCAACTCGACCACCGCCTGGGCTTGATCGATGGTGACAGCCGGATCGCTGCGCATCTGCTGGAAGAGCTGGGTACGCAAACGTGTCAGTTGTTCGGCGATATTCTCCATCACCGGCACCATGGCAACTTCTGCGGCATGGGCCTGGCGTCGGGCCGCGACGAACTCGGAAAAACTCTGCTGATAAGCCCGGGCCACCTCACGGATGCGTGTGAGGGTCGCCTGCGCGTCGGCTTCCAGGCTCATCTGCAGTTTGTCGACACCGGCATACAACGCCTGCATCTGCCCGGCATAGGCGTCGACCGCCGTGCTCTGTCCAGTGCGGTCGAACTCGTTTTCCTGCAAGCGCACGGCAGCGATCTGGGTGTCCAGCGAGACACTGTCCACCAGCGCTTCGCTGCGCATCGTCAGTTGCCCTATGCTGTACAAGGCAATTCCAGTCAGCAGCGCCGTGAGCAGCAACACGATGCCAAACCCCAGGGTCAACTTGCGACGTACCGAAGCACCTATCAACCAGTCGGCGACCATAAAGAACTCTCCTGTGAGGCCGCCAGCCGGCCGGGGCGATACGCAAAACGCCTTGAGGCACTTTGATATCGCTGGCATTCTAAATCGAACGATCCAAAACACAAGATCAAGATTTTTTCCAGCGGCTGTAATTTAAAGCCCCGTCGCGTCTCAACTGGGCGAAGTGCCATCACTTACGATTTCCCCTTTGTTCCCGTCACGAGAACGCCGTCGATGAAGCTGAACCAATTGATTCAAACCCTGCTGGGTTCCCGCCAACCGGCGCAGGTTTCACGCCCAGAGCAGGAATTGCTGTCGAGCCTGCTGGTGATGGCCTGGGTCGTGGAGGCGCGCGATCCCTATACCGGCGGGCACCTGTGGCGAGTGGCGCAGTTCTGCGAACTGCTGGCACAGAAAGCCGGTTTCGCCGCCGAAGAAGTGGCGCGGATCGCCCTGGGCGGTTTTGTCCATGACCTGGGCAAGGTCGGCATTCCCGACGCGGTGCTGCGCAAGGCCGGGCCCTTGAGCGACGAAGAGTACGCGGTGATCAAGACCCATCCCGACATCGGTTTTCGGCTGCTGCATGCCCACCCCCTGGCCGCGCTGGTGGAGGACGCCGTGCGCCTGCACCACGAGATGCCGGATGGCCGGGGTTATCCCCTGGGGCTCAAGGCCGGCGAGATCCCGCACCTGGCGAGCATCGTCGGTATCTGCGACGCCTTTGACGCCATGACCAGCACCCGCCCCTATCGCGCGGGCATGCCCCAGGCGCAGGCGTTGCAGATCATCGGCAAGAACCTCGGGACCCAGTTCGATGCACACTTTGGCGAGTTGTTTATCCAACTGGGAGAGTCGGGTGTGTTGAGCCCGATCATCGGCCATACCGACCAAGGCATCCCCCTGCGCCACTGCGGCATGTGTGGACCGACGGTGATCCTGAAACGTGCTCACCGCGCGGGCGACCATGTGTTCTGCGGTAATTGCGGTGCCGATTATCTATTGCAACAGAAAACGCCAGGCAGCCCATTGGAACTGCAGGCCACCGGCGCCACCGGCAACGCGAAGGATCTCAGCCCCGAGGCCGACGTCGAGTTGATCGAGCGCCTGGCAAAACACCAGTTCGCCGAGGCCCTGTAGATACCGTCCTGTCCGTTGGAACGATGGCGAAGCTTGCATCGTCATCGTTCCAGCGGCCCGTCTTCAGGCCTGCGGTCCCTTGGACGTCTGGCCAAAGAGGATTTTCTTGCCCTCTTCGGTACTCGTCGCACGTCGCGAATACGGCTCGCCCTGGGCGTAGGCGCGCGCCGTTGCCGGGCGTTGCTCGATGGCGCGAAGCCAGCGGCTCAGGTCGGGGAAGTCCTCAATGTTCTGCTGCTGGCGCTGCCACGGCACCACCCAGGGATAACAGGCCATGTCGGCGATCGAATAGTGCTGGCCTGCAATAAATTCACGCCCTTGCAAGCGGCGATCGAGCACACCGTAGAGGCGATTGGTTTCGTTGACATAACGGTTGATGGCGTAGGGCAGTTTTTCTGGCGCATACAGCCCGAAATGGTGGTTCTGCCCGGCCATCGGCCCCAACCCGCCCATTTGCCAGAACAGCCACTCGGTCACGGTCTTGCGGCCGCGAACATCGGCCGGCAGGAACTGCCCGGTCTTTTCCGCCAGATACAGCAAGATCGCACCCGACTCGAACACAGTGATCGGCTCGCCACCATCGGCGGGCGCGGTGTCGATGATCGCCGGCATCCGGTTGTTGGGCGAAAACGCCAGGAACTCCGGTTTGAACTGGTCGCCAGCACCGATATCCACAGGATGGATACGGTACTCAAGACCGGCCTCCTCCAGGAACATTGTGATCTTGTGGCCGTTTGGCGTAGCCCAGTAGTAGAGCTCAATCATCCGATTTCCCTCATCAAGACAGACTATTTCAATAACACGAAGACCGGTCGCACCAGCCCTTCCAGCAATTCCCGTTCAGGCCTTGAGCGGGCCAGCACCCGCAGCCCCATCAACACTCCCAGGCACAGGCGCGCCAGATCATCCGCCGGCTGCGCCGTGGTGATACTGCCCTGGACCTGGCCGGCGCTGATACAGCGCAGGAAAAAGCTTTCCATACCCTCCTGAACGGTTGCCAACAGCGCCTTGAACTCCGGATCGTGGGGCGCCACCTCAAGGGCCGCGTTGACGATAAAACAGCCCTTGTGCTCAGGGTCGCCCAGCGACAGTTCGATGATTTCGTTGAAGAACGTCAGGATGGCTTCGCGGGGCGGCAACTGCTGTTCCAGACGGGCGGAACGCTCGCAGAAGCCGCGCTTGATGTAATGATCGAGGGCCAGGCCGAAAAGTGCGCGCTTGTCACCGAAGGCGTTGTACAGGCTGGCCCCGGTGATCCCCATGGCCAACGCCAGGTCCCGCACGGAAGTGGCCGCGTAGCCACGGGACCAGAAGCAGCGGATCGCTGCCTCCACTGCCACGGCCTCATCAAATTCTCTTGGTCGCGCCATAACTCACACATGCATTCAAATTGAAGTGGCGGCGATATTCGTTGATACAAACGACGATTGCCACACACCAAGGCTTGGCCTATTTTATAACACTCGATCAAAAACATCAGCCAGGACCTTTTGACATGATCCGCTTCTTTTTCCATCCGACACCCAATCCGGCCAAAGTCGCCCTGTTTCTTGAAGAGGCGGCATTGCCCTATGAGCTGGTTCCGGTCGACACCAGCAAGGGCGAACAACACAGCCCGGAGTTCCTGGCGATCAACCCCAATGGCAAGGTTCCGGCGATCCTTGATACCGAAGGGCCGAACGGCCGAGAAGTCCGGGTGTTCGACTCGAACGCGATCCTGCTGTACTTGAGTGAAAAGACCGGCTTGCTCGGCGGGGAGCCCGGCGATCGGGGTGAGCTGCTGTCGTGGATGATGTTTATCGCCAGCGGCCTGGGACCATTTTCCGGGCAGGCGGTGCACTTCCAGCACTCGGCCCCGGAAAGCCTTCCCTACGCCATCAACCGCTATCGCCGTGAAGCCGAGCGGCACTACCGGGTACTGGACCGGCATCTGGCGGCGCGCAGCTATATCGTCGGGGACAGCTATTCGATTGCCGATATCTCGGCCTGGGGCTGGATCGACCGGGCGTCCCGCGTGCTGAAAGGCGAAGAATCACCGTTGGCCGCCTATCCCCACTTGTCGGCCTGGTTCCAGCGTATCGACGCCCGGCCGGCCGTGGCCCGGGCCCGTCAGGTCGGCAAGAGCCATGCCTTCAAGCAGGTCAACGACGAGCAAACCCGTCGCGCACTGTTCCCCTCGAACTATCCCGACACCACGGTTTGATGGAGATGCCGGTATAATCGGGTCTTTTTCCTCAAAGGCACCCGGCTCGTGGCAAACAAAAGGTACAGCTGCATTGGTTTGTATAACCCCAAGTCACCGGAGAACGTCGGTTCGGTGATGCGTGCGGCTGGCTGTTACGGCGTGGCTTCGGTGTTCTACACCGGCAAGCGCTACGAGCGGGCGCGGGACTTCGTGACCGATACCAAGAAAGTCCACCAGGACATTCCGCTGATCGGTATCGACGACCTGAAGAAAATCCTGCCACTGGGCTGCGTGCCGGTGGCCGTCGAACTGGTGGAGGGCGCGCGTTCGTTGCCCGAATACACCCATCCGGACCGGGCGCTGTATATCTTCGGCCCGGAAGACGGCTCGCTGGACAAGGACATCCGCGACTGGTGCGAGGACGTGGTGTATATCCCGACCACCGGCTGCATGAACCTCGCGGCGACGGTCAACGTGGTGCTTTACGACCGCCTGGCCAAGGGCAACAACACAAGGTCCGGTCCGAAGTTCTAGATTCAGCCAGCGCGGAAAATCAGATGATCTTCCCAGTCATCCTCGGGCACGCTGCCTTCGGCGAGCATGCGCCCGGACTGGGAAATCCGCTCGTGGTGCACCGCGTCGCGGTCACCGCAAACCAGATGGTGCCAAAGCGGCAGGTCCTTGCCCTCACTCACCAGGCGATAACCGCAGGTCGGTGGCAACCACTTGAACTGGTCAGCCTTGCCCGGTGTGAGCTGGATGCAATCGGGCACCGAGTCGCGACGCTTGGCGTAGTCGGTGCACTGGCAGGTTTTCAGGTCCAGGAGCTTGCAGGCAATGCGGGTGTAATAGACGCTGTTGTCGTCTTCGTCCTCGAGCTTTTGCAGACAGCACAGGCCGCAACCGTCGCACAGCGACTCCCACTCCTCCTGATCGAGGTGCTCAAGGGTCTTGCGTATCCAGAAGGGTTCGACTTTCGCGGCCATGGTTCAGACATCTGCATCGGGGAGTGAAAAGGCCGCCAGTCTAGTGCGCCAAGCCGTTGCGGCCAAGCGCCGGCGACTGTCGGTTGAACAAGACTTGTCAGGCTGCCTGCGGAGCAGTAGCTTTCTCGCTAATTTCCCCAGTCAGGACTGCGCCATGAGCACCAACCCACGCGTCGCCGATCACCCGATCGATCCCCAGTTCACCCAGCGCTGGTCGCCGCGCGCCTTTACTGGCGAGAGCATCCCGGAGCAAACCCTGCTGAGCTTTTTCGAAGCCGCCCGCTGGGCGCCTTCGGCCTATAACTCGCAACCTTGGCGCTTTCTCTACGCCCGTCGCGACACACCGAACTGGGAGCGCTTCCTCGGCCTGTTGAACGAATTCAACCGTGGTTGGGCGCAGCACGCCTCGGCCCTGGTGATCGTGATTTCGAAAACCACCTTCACAGCCCCCGGCTCCAGCGAAGAAACCCCGGCCTTGTGGCACACCTTCGACACCGGTTCAGCCTGGGGCCACCTGGCGCTGCAAGCCAGCAACAGCGGCTGGCACAGCCACGGCATGGCCGGCTTCGACCAGGAACTGACCCGCAGCGAGCTGAAAATTCCAGAAGGTTATGCACTGCATGCGGCCGTGGCCATCGGCAAGCTGGGCGACAAGGCGAGCCTGCCGGATTACCTGCAGGCCCGTGAAACCCCAAGCCCACGCCAGCCGCTGAGCGCGCTGGTGGCTGAGGGTGATTTCAGCCTGTAACCACACGCGTCTGTGGGATTGCACGCCTGTAGGAGCCGGCTTGCTGGCGATGCGGGTAACGCGGTGCTCCTGGTGCACCGCGTTATCGTTCATCGCCAGCAAGCCGGCTCCTACAGGTCATCTACCACCCATCAATAGCCGCGCTCGAAATCCACTTCCCCGCGCAGCGCTTCCCCGGCCTGATAGGCCCGCAGGTTCTCCACAAACAAGCGCACCATCATCGCCGGCGACGTCGGCGCCGAACTGTGGCCGGTCAACAACAGCCCCCAGGCCGTCCAGAACGGATGACGCTGTGGCAAAGGCTCCTGCCGGCAGACATCGATCACCGCCCCCGCCAGATGCCCCTCCTTCAAGGCCTCCACCAGATCCGCATCGACCACCGCGACGCCGCGCCCGACGTTGATAAACAAGCCGGTCGGCTTGAAGCGCTTGAACAGCGCCGCATCGTACAGGTCATGGGTATTGGGTGTGTTGGGCAACAGGTTGATCACGTAGTCCACTTTGCCAACCCACTCACCCAGGGCGTTGAGCGCCGCCACCTCGATAAACGGCGCTTGCTCGCGCGCGCTGCTGGCAATGCCGTACAACTCGACACCGAAGGGTTGCAGAAACTGCGCAACGCTCTGGCCGATATCGCCGGCCCCAACAATCAGCACCTTGCGCCCCGCCAGGCTCTGACTCATGCGATTGTCCCACTTGCGCTCGACCTGGCTGACCAGGCGGGCGAGGACTTCGCGCTCATGTCCCAGCATGTAGGTCAGCACATATTCGGCCATCACCTGGCCAAAAATGCCCACCGCACGAGTCAGGCGGTAGCTGCGTGGCAAGCTCTCGGCCAGCAGCGGCGTGATGCCCGCCCAGGTCGATTGCAGCCACTGGGGAGTGTGCCCCTGACGCAGCAGGGTCGCCATCAGATCCGGCTGCCCCAGCCAGACCGGGCAGTCGACCGCCAGGGTCGACAGCGTGGCCGAATCGCCACTGGTCATGACTTCAAGTTCCGGGGCCATCTGCTGCAACAGGCGGGTGTAGAGGGCGTGGTCGTGTTCGGCAATCAGAACGCGCATGGTTCAAACCTTTCAAAAACAGTGCAGGCAGCCGCCGACGGAGTTCGCTCCATCGTCATCGGCCACTGCCAGAAAATACAGTCCATTTGAATCGAGCGCTGCGGACCGAGCACTCAGAGAGAGCCGTCACATCGGATCATTGCGCCGCAACAGCTCTTCGGGCAGATGTTCGATGTACTCGTCTTCGGCCGGTGGCATCTGCAGGTGATAACCCTGCTTGTCGAGGTTCTCCAACACCTGGTGGATATCTTCGCGCGACAAGGTGCGCTCGGGGCTCAGGACCAGGTCAAAGGCATGGTGCGGTTTACCGAAGGCCAGCAGCAGATTCTCCGGAACGCGCTCCAGAGCATCGCTCTTGAGCACGTAGAGGTACATTTCGTTGCGGCGTGGGCTTCTGTAGATGGAGCAAATACGTTTCAAGGCTGTTCTCCGGCAGTGGCCAGGCTGTCGAGCAGCGCCTGGCCCATCAACTCGCGGCGCCAGCCACGCAGCGAATCGGGCAATTGATAAGGTCCAGCGGGGAAGCCGCTCTTGATCAGCGCTTCCAGGGTTTTCTTGCGCAACATCAACTCCGGCGCAACGTCCAGGCGTTCGGCTTCAGCCTGGCCGAGGGCCCGCAGGCGCTTGACCAGCCCCGAGGCTTCGATCGGCAACGGCTCGGCCACCGCCGGCGGCCATTGGTCCATCGGCGCACTGCCGGCCTGTTTGATCAGCGCCAGCAGGAACTCGCCGTCCTGGCGCACGGTACGCGGGTGCATGTCCTCGATGCGCGCCAGTGCCACCAGGTTGTCCGGCTGGCTCTTGGCCAATGGCCACAAGGAGTGCTCACGCACTATCCGGTTACGCGGCAGATCGCGGGCCCGGGCTTCACGTTCACGCCAGGCACACAGCTCACGCAGCACAACCAATTGCGCACGGGATAACTTCCAGGCCAGCTTCGCTTCGCGATAGACCTCGTAGGGGTCGACCTCGCGACGCAGGTTGGCCACCAGTTCCGCGCCGTCTTCCAGGACCCAGGCGTACTTGTCGTCCGACAGCTTCGGGCGCAGGCGGGTGTAGACCTCGGCCAGGTGCACGGCGTCTTCGGCGGCGTAGCTGACCTGGGTTTCAGACAGCGGACGCTGCAACCAGTCCGAACGGGTCTCGCCCTTGGGCAGTTCGATACCGAGGACTTCCTGCACCAGGCGCGAATAACCCATGGAGAAACCCAGGTTCAGATAGGCGGCCGCGAGCTGGGTGTCGAACAGCGGCACCGGCAGGCCGCCGGTCAGCCGTAACAGGACTTCGAGGTCTTCGCTGCAAGCGTGCACGACCTTGACCACGGCCGGGTCTTCGAGCAACGCAGCTAGAGGCTGCCACTGATCGATGGTCAGGGGATCGATCAGGTAGGCGCGTTCGCCATCACCGATCTGGATCAGGCCGGCAATCGGATAAAAGGTGTCGACCCGCATGAATTCGGTGTCGAGGGCAACAAAGGGTAGTTGTTGCCATTGGGCGCAATGCCGACCGAGGCTATCGTTGTCGCGAATCCAGTGAATATCGATGGCCACACGGCTCTCCCTTGAAGAATGGCACGCAGTATATCTCGCCACCGAGGTTTGCGAGCATTCACTCTGCAGGTGCGTAAGCGAAAGAGCCTACTGAACGACAAGAATAGTCCGACTCAGCAAGTTGACATGTTCTGCACCGGATCAACCGTTCTTGCGCAGCACGTAGAGACGACGCATGGCATAACCCGGAAAAAAATCGCGGTGGCCGATGATGTCGAAACCGGCCTCGCGGAACTCCCCTTCGACCTGCGCCTTGCTCAACAGGACCCGCTGCGAATGCTGCCCGGACGCAAGAGCCTGGCGCCGTTGATGCCAGGCCATGACCTTGCAATCCATCCACAACGAGAGAATCACGGTGTCGCGGCTGACCCGATGGAATTCACGCAGCATCGCCAGCCGGTGCTGACTGTCGTCGACATGCTGGAACAACTGCATACAGAAAATGCAGTCCACCGCATTCTCCGGCAAGCCGATGGCAAACACCGAACTCTGAAAGCTCCTGACGCGACCCAGCACCGCCTCAGCATGATGAACCGCGCAGTGGTCGAGCATCTCTTGAGAAGGATCGGCCGCGAGGATCACCCGATTGCCACGCTCGGCCAGCACCGGCCAGAAACGCCCGACGCCACAGGGCAGATCGAGGACCAGGCCGGGCTCGCCGGCCAGCTTCAGCGCTTGGCGCAGCCATTGTTTTTCACGGGCCAGCACCAGGCGCCGGGCCAGGTTGTCTGGGCGCTGCGCCAGGCAAGCCTGGATATGCTCGCGCGCGTACTGGCGGGCAAATTCAAGCTCTACGGTTGAAGGCGATTGCGCAGACATGACTCACGAACTCTTGAGGGATGAACCTGTACCGGATTGATCGAACACAGGGTATCGGTTTGAAGGGCTACCGAGCGCTAAAAACATCCACTCGGCAACCGTCTGAACCTTAGTCAGGCACACATCAATATTTCGTGAAAAATTCCCGGCCTGGTTGTTCAATAAGTTACCAATCGACCCTTCAGGCCTGCTGCAAATACCAGCGCCAGTCCTGCTCGCCGACCTCCCCCATGAACTGCCGGTATTCGGCGCGTTTGACCGCCAGGTAGACCCCAAGAAACTCGCGGCCAAACGCCTCCCGCGCCCAGGCGGAATCTTCCAGGGCTCGTAGAGTGGTCAGCCAGTCGGTGGGCAGACGTTTACCGGCCTGGGCGTAGCCATTGCCTTCGACCGGCGCACCGGGATCAAGGCGTTCACGAATCCCGCGGTGAATCCCCGCGAGAATGGCGGCCGCTGCCAGATAGGGGTTGGCATCGGCGCCGCAGATCCGATGCTCGATATGCCGTGAAAAGGCCGGGCCGCCCGGTACCCGCAGGCTCACGGTGCGGTTGTCGACACCCCAGGTCGCCGCCAGCGGGGCATAACTGTTGCTCTGGAAACGCCGGTAGGAATTGGCATTCGGGCAGAACATCAGCAACCCATCGAGCAGGGTCGCGAGCATGCCGCCCAGCGCGTGTTTGAGCAGCGGCGTACCGTCACTGGCCTCGCTGGCGAACAGGTTGTTGCCCACCTCATCCGCCAGGCTGACATGCATATGCATGCCGGTGCCGGCCAGGTCGTCGAACGGCTTGGCCATGAAGCAGGCAATCATCCCGTGCTTGTGCGCCACGCCCTTGACCAGGCGCTTGTAGCGCACCGCTTCATCCATCGCCTGCAAGGCATCGGCGCGGTGCTCCAGGGTAATCTCGACCTGGCCCGGGGCGTATTCGGAGATTGCCGTGCGTGCGGGAATGCCCTGGAGCCTGCAGGCGCTGTAGAGGTCGGCAAGGAACGGCTCGATCTGCTCCAGCTCACGCAGACCGTAGACCTGGGTCGTGCTCGGACGTCCACCATCGGTGTCGCGGGCCGGCTGCGGTCGACCGTGACTGTCACGTTTCTGGTCGAGCAGATAGAACTCCAACTCCGCCGCCATCACCGGGTAGTAGCCGTCGGCCTGAAGCGCCTCGATCACCTTGGCCAGCAGATGCCGCGGATCGGCCACCGTCGCCGGCAGCCCTTCGCTGGGGTGCATGCTGACCTGCACCGCCGCCGTCGGGATCAGCCGCCAGGGCATACGCTGCAAGCTGCCGCTCAGGGGATAGGCACGGCAATCGATATCCCCCACGTCCCAGACCAGGCCGGAGTTTTCCACATCGTCGCCATTGATGGTCAGGCCGAGAATGGTGCTGGGCAGCGGACGACCGCTGGCATAGACCGCCAGCAACTCGTCACGGTGCAGCAACTTGCCGCGGGGGATGCCGTTATTGTCGAGGATGAACAGCTCGAACATCTCGATATCGGGGTTGTGCTCAAGAAAGCTCAGGGCTTCTTCGGTGCAGGCAAAGGCTGGGCAGGCAACACTCATGGGATTCTCGTCTTCCGCGTCGGGCAGGCGCGCACGCGCCCACCGGTTCAATCCCCACGACCAAGGCAGGCCGATGGTGATCAATGAAAAAACTCAACGGGGAAAACCAACATCCGGCGGGCGCGCGTGACGGCAATGCCATAGCGCCCAGAACGCCAACTCGGAAGGCAAGGCCACCAGGCGCGGAGCGACACGCAACAGCGGATGGCGACGCGAGCGGACGTACGGTGCCGAAGCCCCCGTCCCTGCTGCGTAGCGAATCTCGCCGAGCCAATCGTCCATATGCCTGTCGCGACAAACCTGAGACCGGCAGCCTCACACGTGCGTCCAGGTGATTAAATTCAGTTTTGAAGAAGCTTGCATGCGCAATGACTAAACATTGCGCCACTGCCCCGCCAGCGCCGCAAAGGCCTGGCAGGCGGCGCTGCGCCAGGCACCCTTGCGGCTGAGCAGGGCCACCGTACGCTGCGGCAATGCCGGCGTCAGCGCCAACGCGGCCAGCCCCGACTGTTCGACGGCAATGGCCGCGGGCAGGATCGTCGCCAACTGACCGCGACGGACCAGTTCGACAATTGCACTGATGGAATTGGCCTCGATGGCGATGCGCGGCACGATGCCGTGCTGGCGGCAGTAAAGGTCGATGTGCTGGCGCGTGGCGAAATCCTGGCTGAGCAGAACCAGTGATTGCTGTTCCAGATCGCGGGCACCGAGGGCTTTGCCAGCGGCCTGTGGATGGATCGCGCCGACCATCAGGCTCAAGGTTTCGCTGAAGAGCGCCTCACCCTGGATATCCGCCAGGTGCATCCCGGTAAAGGCAATGCCGATATCCAGTCGATCCTCGGCCAACGCGGCCTCGAGGCGATCCTGGGTCATTTCCTCGACACTCAGGGTGATGCCCGGGTAGAGGCTGTTGAAGCGATGCAACAACGGCGCGATGAGGTAGGCGGTGAAGGTCGGTGTCATGGCCAAGCGCAGGCTACCGCGACTCAGGTCCTGCACATCGTGCATCGCCCGCTTGCCCGCCTCCAGGTCCTGCAGGGCCAAACGGGCAAAGCGCACATAGGCCTCGCCGGCATCGGTCAGGCGGATGCTGCGGCCCGAACGGTCGAACAGCGCCGCCCCGAGACTGTCCTCCAGTTGCCTGATCTGCTGGGACAGCGTCGGCTGGGAGACATGCAAGGCCTCGGCGGCCCGGGTGAAGTTGCGATGGTCGGCGACAGCCAGCAGATAACGGATATGGCGCAGCAGCATCGGACACTCAACTATAGGCAAGGCTTATGGTTTTGATAATAAGCCAGTCTTGGACGCTATACCTTAAAACTTCCATCCTTGCCCCATCAGCCACCCGCAAGGAGAAGCCCCATGCAAGCCATCATCGACGGATTCCTGAAGTTCCAACGCGAAGCCTTTCCGACCCGCAGTGCCCTGTTCAAACAACTGGCAACCACCCAGAACCCCGGCACCCTGTTCGTCACCTGCTCGGACAGCCGGGTGGTGCCGGAACTGCTGACCCAGCAAGAACCGGGCGACCTGTTCGTGATCCGCAATGCCGGCAATATCGTGCCCTCCTACGGCCCGGAGCCGGGCGGCGTCTCGGCCACGGTGGAGTACGCGGTGGCGGTGCTCGGGGTGCGCGATATCGTGATCTGCGGCCACTCCGATTGTGGTGCGATGACCGCCATTTCCACCTGCAAGTGTCTTGACCATCTACCGGCCGTCGCCAACTGGCTGCGCCACGCCGAGTCGGCCAAGGTCATCAACGCCGCTCGCAGCCATGTCTCGGCCGAGGCGCGACTGGACGCCCTGGTTCGGGAAAACGTCATCGCCCAATTGGCTAACCTCAAGACTCACCCATCGGTCGCCCTGGCGCTGGAACAAGGTCGACTGAACCTGCACGGCTGGGTGTACGACATCGAGAGCGGCTCCATCGCGGCCCTCGACGGCGGCACCGGTCGTTTTGTCTCACTTGCCGAACAGCCGCAAGCCTGCGCGCTGTCGACACAACCGCCACAAGTTGCCTGATCTGAATCCTACTAACGAAAACGAGGAAATCACCATGTTGCAATCCCAATTCGCACAAGCTCCACGCCTGGCCCTGGCCGACACCATCATCGACGCCAAGCAGCGCCTGAACCTGTCCTGGCAGGACCTGACCGACGGCACCGGACTGAGCCTGGCCTTTGTCACCGCCGCCCTGCTCGGCCAGCACCCATTGCCGGCCAGCGCCGCCAACGTGGTGTGTGAAAAACTCGGCCTGGACGAGGACGCCAGCCGCCTGCTGCAGAGCGTGCCGTTGCGCGGCAGCATCGGCAACGGTGTGCCGACCGACCCGACCATCTATCGTTTCTACGAAATGATCCAGGTCTACGGCAGCACTTTGAAAGCGCTGGTCCACGAACAGTTCGGCGACGGCATCATCAGTGCCATCAACTTCAAGCTGGACATCAAGAAGGTTGAAGATCCGGAAGGCGGTTCGCGTGCGGTCATCACCCTGGATGGCAAATACCTGCCGACCAAGCCGTTCTGATTTTCGGATACAGCGCTATCTTGCGGTCAACACAACCCCTGTAGGTGCAGCCGGTCGAAGCTCGATTGCTCGCAATGGCGATGCAAGCCGCACTGTCGCCATCGCGAGCAAGCTCGCTCCTACAGGGGTTCTATGGTGTCTGTAGATTCCGGGTCAGAGCGCAACCTTGGCGTAGGACTCGCGATCCAGATCCACCACTTCCACCGACAGTTGCACTTCGATACCTTCCGGCCAGTCGCCGAGATCCTTCAATCCCGCCAGCAGGCTTTCGGAAAGTTGTTTCTTGATCTGTGCCGAGCGCCCGCTCAACAGCGCCAGCTTCACATGCACGAAGCCGCGCTCGCCCAACCCCGTCCCCACACGAAACGCCCCCAGCTCCGTAGCCCGGCTCTTGATATCGAACTCGGCGCCGAACTGACCGGACGCCACCAACCCATGGTTGATGCGCAGCAACGCCTTGTCGGCGTCGAATTCAGTCAGGTTGGGGGTGTACTCCAGGAAAACGTGAGGCATTGACGGGCTCCAAAACAGCGAAATGGGAAGGCACACAGGTATAGCACGCAGCCTTCGGGAAAGATCGTGAAACGATAGCGCATTGGCGCGCCGCTGGCTTCTGGACCAAATACAGAGAGGTCAAGGTAAAAAAAACGGCGTAGACACTTTGAAAATCGTATCCGAACTACTACACTCGAAACCAACACACACCCTGGTCACTACCGATGCGTTTGACGATTGGCTACGGCGACTGAGGGATCCCATTGCCAAGGCACGCATCCTCTCCCGATTGATCTCGGCGCAGTTTGGTGCGCTGGGGGATACGCGGCTAATCGCCGACGGTGTGAGCGAGATGCGTATTCATACAGGCCCCGGCTATCGCGTCTATTTTGCGCGCCGGGACGAGATTCTGATTTTGCTGCTGTGCGCGGGTGACAAGTCATCGCAAAAACGTGACATCAAGCATGCCAGGCTGATCCTGAGCGAGATAGAACAAGGTGATCGAACATGACCACGCTGAAGCCCTTTGAAGCCAGCGACTACCTGAGCGACGAGGCAACCATTGCCGAACTGCTGAATGTCGCCCTGAAAGACAAGAATCCCGACGTATTTCTCGCGGCGCTGGCCGCCGTCGCCAAGGCCCGCGGCATGACCCGGGTTGCCCGTGACTCCGGCATGGGCCGCGAGAGTCTCTACAAGGCCCTGGCTCCCGGCGCCAAGCCACGCTACGACACGCTGCTGAAACTGATTGAGGCCCTGGGTGTGGAACTGGTGGTGCAATCTTCCGAGCCCACCAGCGCCAACTCCCGCCTGCCAGTGGAACCCGGCACCGCCGCCGTCAAGGCGCCAAGGGCTGTCGATCACTCATGAAATGCTCAAGCCGTGAGCGCAACCAACGCTCCGCCGGGTCGGTATCGACAAGCCCGAGCCAGACCATCGACAGGTCCAGGTTCGGCACCTTGAACGGCAACGGCTCATCAAACAGCAGCCCCGAAGCCGCCATGGCCCTGGCCGTATAATCCGGCAGGCTGGCGACCAGATCCGTGCCCGCCAACAAAGCCGGCAAGGCGCTGTATTGCGGCACCGAGAGCACCACATGGCGCTTGCGACCGATTTCCGCCAGCCACTCGTCAGCCAGGCTGCTGATATTGGCGGTGTGGGAAACCAGTACATGCGGCCGCGCGCAGTATTCGTCGAGGGTCAAGTGCGTCGGCGAAGCGTCGGCGCGCAGGATCATCGGCTGGATATGGCGCAGCAACTTGCGCTTGGCATTGGCCGGCAAGCCGCGAGTCTGGCTGATACCCACGGTAATATCACCGGAGGCCAGCAGATCGGGAATGCGCCAGTAGTCGACATGCTGGACCACGATCACCACATTCGGCGCTTCCTGGCGCAAGGCCCGCAGCAGCGTCGGCAACAAGCCGAACTCGACATCGTCCGACAGGCCGATGCGAAAGGTCATGGTGCTGCTGGTCGGGTCGAAGTCGTGGGTCAGGCTCAAGGCATTCGACAGCGAATCCAGCGCCGGCGACAGGTGCTGGATGATCTCCTCGGCCCGTGCAGTGGGCTCCATGCGGTGTCCGACACGGATAAACAGCGGATCATTGAACATTGCCCGCAGGCGATTAAGCGCCGAACTGATGGTCGGCTGGCCGAGGAACAGCTTCTCCGCCACCCGCGTCACATTGCGTTCGAGCATCAGTGTTTCGAACACCACCATCAGGTTGATGTCGGCCTTGCGCAATTCGTTGCGGTTCATCTGTGGCCTCCGGTACCCAAAACGCTTTCAGTGTAGAAAGGCGCTGCCCCTGAAGTCTATGCGGACGCCGGGTTGTCGATGAAATATTGGCAGATAAGCCGGCCATCGCGCAGGCATTGCTCGGCAGCGGGTCGACCGGTGGCTTCGGAAAAAAATGCGGCCAGGGCCCGGCACACACAAGGTTGATCGCGGACCGCACTGCCCAGGGGGCAGCTGTAATTACGCACCATGACGCCGTCTGCCTGGACCTGCGCCTCGGTGCTGGCCCCCAGCGAGTCCGCGGCGGCCATTGCCGAACGCAATCCGCTGGCGAAATCCGTCGGATCGCTCAGCCCGGACTCATGTGCCAGCCGGCGGCCCGTGCGCTCCAGCAGATCGCCCAGCAGCGGCTCACCCAATTGCTCCTGCATGACCCCAAGCAACCCGAGCAGAAAACTGCGATAGGCACTCGAAGACGTGTCTTCACTGCCGGCGCTGGCCTCGTAGACCGTCGCCGGTTTGCCCAGGGCTCCGCGCTGACGGACCTTGCTGCGCTGCACCAGACCTTCGGCTTCCAGCTGTTTGATCTGCACATTGATGGCATTGCGCGTCACGTCGAGACGCTCGCACAACTGCACCACCGTCAGCGGCTCGCGCTGCAGGAGGCTGAGAATGTCGTTCTTGGTGGTCACTGAACACTCAGGGTCGAAGGACGAAAAACCGATTATACCCCTCGCTTATGGATTCGGGTCTTAAAAAACAATAACGACAACCCGTATTGTCATTATTGTTTTTATGTTGCTAGACTTCTTCCCACCTACAACAACCTCGCAGGACCCGACCGTGAAATCCTTAGCCCTTCTCCGCTGCCTGACCCTGATTCCACTAGTGGCAGCCGCCAGTGCGGCCATGGCCGCCCAAAACGACAGCGCCCCGCCCCAGGTCGGCCCTGTCGAACACGTCGACGGCTTGAACAAAGTCTTCGGCCAGCATCCGGGGGCCCGCGCCATCCATGCCAAGGGCATCGTGCTCGAAGGCACTTTCACCCCGGCCTCCAGCGCCGCCACGGTCAGCAAGGCAGCACACTTGCAGCACGCCAGCGTGCCGGTCACCGTGCGTTTCTCGAACTTTGCCGGGATCCCGGACATCCCCGACAACCACCCGTTGGCCAATCCACGCGGCCTGGCGATCAAGTTCAAACTGCCGGACGGCACGGTCACCGATATCGTTGCCCATTCGTTCAATGGTTTTCCGGCGCCGAACGCCGATGAGTTTCACAACCTGATCGTGGCCCTGGGCGCGAGTGGTCCGGGCGCGGCCAAACCGACCGCGCTGGACACTTACCTGGGCAACCATCCGGTGGCGAAGAACTTCCTGACCCAGCAGAAAACCGCACCAGTGAGCTACGCGACCCTGCCTTACTACGGCGTGAACACCTTCAAGTTCACCAATGCCGACGGCAAGGTGTCCTATGGGCGCTATCAGTTCCTGCCGCTCAGCGGCGAGCACCTGCTCAAGGCTGTCGACGCGGAGAAAGCCGCACCGGACTACCTGAGCAACGAGATACGCCAACGGATCAAGCAGGCGCCGGCCCAGTTCAAGCTGCTGCTGCAAATCGCCGAGCCGGGTGACAAGCTCGACGACCCGTCCATTGCCTGGTCGGACAGCCACCGCACGGTGGAGCTGGGCACCCTGTCGATCAGCAGCGCCGTCGAGAACAGCGCGAGCGCGGAAAAAGCCTTGTTGTTCCAACCGAACGTACTGACCCCGGGCATCGAAGTGCAGGACCCGATGGTCAACGTACGCTCGGCCGCTTATGCGGTGTCCTTCGGTCGTCGCCAGCAGTGACTGCATCGCTAGACTTCAAGGTGCCATTGAAGGCGCCCCAACACACACAAGAGGTGAACACACCATGAGCACCAGCCTGATACCGGGTAACACCCTGATAACCGCGACTCCCGAAGAAGGTCGGCAACTGGCGATCAAGATGTCGCGCCTGGTCATCAAGACCACCCAGCCGGACGAAGCCGTGCGTAACCGACTGCGGGACGTGTATGCCAATGATGCGGCGATGCTGATTCAGATCGGCCAGGTGGTGGCGACCGAGTTTGCTGTGATTGCGGCGGCCAATCATTACTGGCGCTCGTGATCGGCGACGGATAGAGCAATCAAACCGGCCAATGCCGGAAACGAAAAAGCCCCTGAAATCTCGCGACTCCAGGGGCTTTTCTTCGATAGGCCTGAAGACAGGGTCGTCTCCATCAGGGCCTTGCTCACGCAAACCGTACGCCATGGAAGCCTTGCACTCCCACGGCGGACATTATTGCGGGTACTGTTTTTTAGAACGCCCAGCGTGCTTCGGCCGATGCGGTCTGGTTGTGGTAGTGCGTACGCTCCTCCAGGTCATAACGCACGGCCAGTTGCAGTTGGCCGTTGACCTTGTAGTTCAACTCGGTGCCACCGCGAGCCAGCCAACGCTGCGGGCTGGAGGCATAGGTGGTAAAGGCCGTTCCGGGTGCACCGGCAAAGCTGCTGGTCAGCGAGTCGCGAGTCGCCAGGAAGTCATAACCGACCCCCAACTTGCCACTCAAGGTCAGCTGTTGCGTGAAATCATGGGCCAGCTTGCCATCCACACCGAGAATGAATTGATCGGTGCTACGACTCTTGACCTGCAAATCCAAGTCATCGGCACCTTTCTCGTTGTAGGCCTCATCCTTGATCCATGTGTAGTCCGCCCGCACCGAAGGGGTGAAGCGAGTGGTCGGTGTCAGGCTGAAGGTACGATCCAGGGTGACGCCGGCGTGAGCGGTCCAGGAGTCGTAGTTGGACTTGGCTTGCACCCCGGCAAAGTCCAGGTCGCGCGTGCCGTCGTTGTGGTTCTGCCCGCCATCGAGTTGGAAACTCAGGTCGGTGGTGTCGTCCAGATGATAGGTGCCATAGCCCACCAACTGGTAGACGTCGGTGTTGAGTTGCTGCCGAGCCGTGTCGCCGGTGTTGTGAGTGTCCGCTTTGGCGTAGATGAAAGCGCTACCCAGTACCCAGCGATCATTCAGGCTGCCGTCAAGACCGAACGCCATGCCCCCCACGCTGGACTTGAACCCGGCGACACCACCGCTGCTGTCCTGGTCAGCCCAGGAGCCGAACGGTTTGATCCAGAGGTGCTGGTCCGTCAGGGCACTCTCGCCCGAAGACACCCCGCGAACCGAATCGCTGCGCGCCTGTACCACACCGTTGATGCTACTCAGTGCGGTTTTCGCCGCCGCCGTGGAAGCGCCGGTCATCAACGGCAAGGTTTCAGTCGCTGCCTGGGACACTTCGCCCTGGGTACTGAGCCCGATGAAATGGCTGGCCAACTGACCAGTTGGATTGCTGGCAATGATCTGGTCCAGAGCCGTAGCCGCGCCCTCGGCCGCCGTGTTGCCCAAGGCCTGGACACTGCCTCGGACGGTGTTGCTGCCATTGGATGCGGCGGCAATCACGTTCAAG
The DNA here is from genome assembly GCF_013386165.1 of Pseudomonas gingeri. Taxonomy (GTDB): domain Bacteria; phylum Pseudomonadota; class Gammaproteobacteria; order Pseudomonadales; family Pseudomonadaceae; genus Aquipseudomonas; species Aquipseudomonas gingeri_C. Next base: position 763,494 of record NZ_JACAOS010000015.1, read on the forward strand.
TCGACGCTGCTACTGTTGTAGGTCGGCGTGAAGTCGAACAACAGGCTGTTGTCGGTGACATGGGCGAACTGCCCAGTGACCGTGCCGGTCGCGCTGATCACGTTGGCCAACTGATTGCCCGTGGCCAGGGTATTACCATTTTTGACATCAACGTTCAGGGTGCCGTCCAGATGGACGTTGCCATCAACGCTCAGCTTGCTGTACTGCGAGGAACTCAAGGCACTGACCTGCAAGGTGCCGCTGCTAACCTGGTTGAAGGCGTTACTCGTCGGCACTCAGGATCAGGTTGTCAGCCGCCGTGCTGGTGATGTGGTATTCGTCGGCGCCGGCACCGCTGCCAATAAAGTCCAGGTACTTGCTGGTGGGGCTGTAGTGATTGAAGGTCAGCGCCAGGCCGTTATCCGCGCAGACCCCGGCGATATACGGAATATCGTCGAGGTTGCGTGCCGTCAGGGTGAACACGAAGACCGCCCTGGGGTCGTTGCGGTAGTTCCTGATCTGCTTGGTCATGATGTCGGCCCCGCGCAGCTCGCGACTACGCTCGGGATTGCCCCACAGCGACACATGCACGCGGTAGTCGATTTCGGCACTCAAGCGCTTGATGCCATTGGTGAACACCACGCCGTGGGGTATATGCCGGTTGGCGATAAGCAACTTATTCTCGGCCAGGGACGGCTCGGCCCCACCGAAGTAGCCGTAGCGCACCCCACGGGCGGCCTCACCGGCAAAGAACGCCTCGATGCGCTGAAGATCCTTGACGTCCTTGTGCCCGAGGTAATCGTCACCCGAAAAGAACAGGCACCCTTCGCAGGCCAGGTTGCAGACCGAGGTGATGTCATACTGACTGGGGCGAAGCGGCAGCAGGTCCTGGCGCAGTAGCTTCCAGAACTCTGCGTCACCTAGCGAGCGGGCACCCAATTGCGGCCCACGAACAACGTCAAGGACGCCCATTCACGATGGCTCCGGCAGAAATTTACAGGTTGAGGGACTCTGCGGCCTATGCCCGGCGACACTCTGCGGTGTCTAGGCTGACCGGAGTCAAGATAATGGCTAAATGATGCTCTATTGGCATCATCATGCCAATTCCTTAGATAAGTATTTCAAGATATTTCATGTTCGTTTCCGCCAAACGGCTGAAAACGCTCAAGAAGCGACATTGAAATGACATTTTTCTTCCACAAAAACGCCAAAAAGCCGACGAAACGCCAATTAATCACGCCAAAGCGAAACAGCTAAGGCACCTGGCTACAAACTGGCGTACGGGCGAGCAGCTCTGGCCAGCGTTGCGCCCACTCGCTTTCGTGAGTCATGCCCGGCACCACGTAGCGGGTGACGCAGCGAGCACCGGAGGCCTCGACGAAACGCTGGGCAATGCTCGGCGGCACCACGCTGTCATCGGCACCGCTGAAATGGATTTGCGGGATGGACGCCACTTGCCGGGCAACATCGATGGCATTCAGTGACCCAGGCATCGGCGTCACGCGATGCAGCCGATTGACCTCGGCATGATCGAGGTTACCGGCCACCGTACGGATCGAGGCCACGTCATGGCGGCGGGCGGCGATCAACACGGCCACGGCCCCTCCCCCGGAATAGCCCACCAGATTCACCTGCTGGCCCTCGACTACGTAATGGCTCACCGCCTGATTCATGGCGACCACGACCTCTTCGGCAAAACGCTTGTCGGTCCAGTAGCGAACATCACAGTGGGGGTTATCAATGGCTGGCGTGAACTGGCAGGGGCGCGCCAGATAGACCACGTTGGCCGCCGGATCGCTCGCGGCCAACGCCAAGCCCAATGCCTTGTACGGCGTCGGGTCGGAGGACGGTTGGCTACTGGTTTGCCAAGCCCTGCCGTCGCCCTCGATATACAGATTTACCGGCAAGTCCGGACGGGTGATCCGATAGAAGCCGGTCAACAGGAAGCCGTCGGTCTTAATCAGCTCGCGCTGCAAATGTGCCGGTTGCGCCAGCTGATCGGCGTGGCGACTCGGATCACCTTGTTGTCCGGGAGCGGTGCAACCACCCAGTATCAGCGCCAGCATCATCAGCACGGCGCGTGGTTGGTTCATCTGCCCCCCAAATAAAATGACCGCCACGAAAAAGCCCCCGGAATCTCAACGATTACGGGGGCTTAGTCTACTTCAATAATGGCGGAGAGATAGACCGCCAAACTGGTGTCCGGCAATGTCCGGCAACGTACATGCACCCTAGATAATACAAGGGCTACAGCCTAGTATCCGTCCGTTAGCGTCCCGAGAGCATCCGCTGAATCCCACAGCTAATGGGGGAACAGATGGGGGAACAAACTCGTGGGCTCAACATTTTCTGGTGAGTGAATACACATGGGAAAACTAAATACAAAGCAGATCGAAAACCTGTCTGAACCAGGCACCTACGAGGACGGAGATGGGCTGCGCCTGGTGGTAAAGGCCAGCGGGAAGAAGTCTTGGGTCTTACGGTTTCAGCTGGCCGGAAAACGCCGGGAGATGGGATTGGGTGGATTCCCCGACGTGAAGCTGAAGGACGCACGTTCTGAAGCGGTGATTCAACGACAGCTCCTTCAAAAGAAGATCGACCCTCTCGCTGAGCGCGAGGCCACACGTTTGGCAGTGGCCAAAGCAGTGCTCACCGAGCAAGCCAAAGCCATCACCTTCAAATCCGTTGCCCTGGACTACATCGCGGCTCACCGCTCCGGCTGGAAAAACGCGAAGCACGCCCAACAATGGGAAAACACGTTAACGACCTACGCCTACCCCGTGCTGGAAAACTTAAGCGCCAAAGAGGTGACCACGGAGCACGTACTCAAAGTGCTCACCCCGATATGGCAGGTCAAGCCAGAAACGGCTTCTCGTGTCCGCAACAGAATGGAAATGGTGCTTGATGCCGCGAAGGTGAGGGGACTGCGAGAAGGCGAAAATCCAGCCCGGTGGCGTGGGCATCTCGACAAACTGCTGCCTCCGCGCTCCAAGGTTAAAACCGTGGTCCATCACCCGGCACTACCGTGGGTAGAGATGCCTGCGTTCATGAAAGAAATAAGTAAGCATGACGAGCTCAGCTACAAAGCCATGCAGATGACCATCTTGACCGCGTGCAGAACAAACGAGGTTCTTGGAGCGACCTGGGACGAATTCGATCTAGAGAAGGGAGTATGGAAAATACCGCCTCATCGGATGAAGGCTGCGAAGGAGCATCGCGTGCCATTGAGTCAAGCGGCTCTGGATCTACTCAATGGCTTAATCCGGATGCGTGGTAATTCCCACGTATTTCCGGGGGCCCGGGAAGGCAAGCATCTATCCAACATGTCGATGCTCATGGGGCTTCGCCGCATGGGCCGCACTGATTTAACCATGCACGGCTTTCGATCCACGTTTCGCGACTGGGCGGCGGAGTCGACTCAATATACAAGAGAGGTCTGTGAACTGGCTTTGGCACATGTGCGGCAAGACAAGGTCGAGGCGGCCTATTTTCGCGGAGACTTGTTTGAGAAGCGTCAGGCCATGATGTCGGATTGGGCCGCATTCGTGACTCAGCCTTCCGGTGTGTAAATTGCCCACTCCAAGCCATCTCCTGCATCGACAAACGATGCAGGAGATGTTGGTTCTATTTTTTTTCCCAAACGATGGTTCCGCGCCTCAAGAACCTCATATTATTTCTAGCTTCATACGATCACACTCAGCCTACACCCTGCCCCATCCGCACTGGCTGCCCCCACGGCGACAGACCTTCCATGCCATTGAACGACGCTACCCCTTCCCGCTCCGAGCCATCTCGGCGCTTCAGCGTCGCACCTATGATGGATTGGACGCAGTGCTCTTCCAATGCCCCGGCCAGCTTGGCTCACATGCTTCACCGTCTCTGTTTTGTAGCAATTTCTAAGCAAGCCTCAATTACTGCCTGACAGGGGCACTACCGGTACTATGCTTGTGTTTTTCTTTAACGGAGTCGACACCATGCCGGGTGATTATTCACTGTCGGATGTGCTGGAGAGGATGTACACCAACCAGCTGGCCCTGGAAGCTGCTTTGATGGAGCTGACACTGCATGTCGAACAGCGGGGCGCGTCAGAGGTGGGGGATAATGTCCGTGGGGCGCTGCAAACGATTGGTGAAAACGCTGGCCATATCAAACAGGGCTTGGCCAGGCTCAGGGGTTCAGAGCTTAGCTAGAGTTGAGTTATTTCCTAGCAAGTCTGCAACTGATTTTTGTAGAGCGTTTCAAAAATCTCAGTCCTCAGAGCTTGACCGCAATGAGCCAACCTCCTGCTCGGACCGAAACGATTTCTTAGTCAAGCAAGTATCGCCAACGTGGTCTATGGTCATTGTCAACTATAGTGAAAGCTAGTGAAGGTCACCGACGGCTAACAGATGACACGATCAGCAGCATACCAATGCACCACCGTCCGACGTTGTGGGTTAGCAATGACACCGAGCTTCATGGGCTAATCAGATATTGAATACAATCGAATAAGGAAGTCCAGATGATAGATCCAGAAATCGGTTTTACCGCAGACGTTATACGAGACCCAGGCAGGTTCGTAGGTCGTACAGAGCTTATAAGGGATTGCGTATCAGCGCTGAATTCTCGCACTGGACTCATTGCGGTTTTTGGTAAAAGGGGCGTCGGCAAATCTTCTCTACTGCGACAGATTCAACAAATGGCGCTCGGAGATTATACCCTCGCAAAGCATGCCGGCTTGAGCCATTTGATCCCTCAGAAACCTAGAACTTACCTTACCGTTTATTACACTTGCGACTCGCTAATAGCAAATGGCAAGGAGTTACTTTCAAGATTATGCACTGACCAGAACATGGAAGACAGTCTTCTTAGGCTTATTCCAAATGACGGAAAAGAAATTATTGAGTTTACGCGAACAAAAGAGGTATCTGGAGGGGCAGACTTAAAGGTAGTAAACTGGGGAACAAAGGGCATTGAAAGCTCGAAATACGCCAAAGTAATTCCGTCAGACACGGTCCAGACATTTAGAAATTTTGTAGACTCAGTAGTAGTCCACCAAGTTCAAAAGCGAATGAAAAGGGACGGCCTTTTAATTATTCTTGATGAATTTGATGTGGTTGAGGATAAAGACGGTTTAGGATCACTGATCAAATCACTAACCACACCAGAAATAAAATTTGCTGTATGTGGTATTGGTAGAGACTTGAATGATCTCATACAAGATCATGCTTCAGTTGAAAGACTAATTGAACAAGGTGTTTTAGCTGTAAAACCAATGCCCGCAAGCGAATCGGAATCAATTATCAATCGGGCAAGCGAGCTTTTTAAAGGTTCTATCCGCTTTGAGCCAGGCATTGCAGCAAAAATTGCAGACATTGGCCAAGGCTACCCTTATTTTGTTCAGTTAATTGGTAAGCAGTGCGTTAACGAGGCAAACTCTATAGGTACCTCTGTAATAGATCAGGGAGTCCTTACAAAAGTCCTCGAAGATCTACAGGCAGGAAAAGTTTTCCCTACTCTTGAATCAGCCTATCAACGCGCAATCGGCAACTCCCCCGACAGGCAGCTTTTACTACATTTACTCGCAGAGCAAGAATCAGAGCAAAGTTTATTTTCGGATGAGATCGGGCGCGTAGTCCTTAAGTCATCTAGGCAGGATGCGGAAGATCTAAATATTCAATATATCGACCAGCTTATTCCCAGGCTCATCGAAAAAAAATATGGTCCGGTACTTGAGCGCATCCCAGAGAGGCAAGGTATATACGAATTCGTGAATCCTGTTTTTCGCCAATATATAAAACTCCGACGCATTGAAGCAAACGCCAAATAATAGGAGTAACGACAAGGCAACAAGTATAATACAGCATTGATTTTATTTGCTTTGCTTTCGCAAAGTACGACTATAAAATCAACTCATTAGTTAAAGCTCGCGACGACGTTGCTCTTATCTTTGTGTATATGGCCATACCCCGATTGTGCTCGGGTATGCGGTGGCTTGGGCAGGGAACGCCCGTAGTTGCTGGCTGTAACGCCCGTTCTTGCCTGCTTGCAGAAATGCATAGTGGGCATTGAATGGCATGGTTTGGCGCATGGTTTGCCCAATTTTTGCCCCATACTCGTGACCTGGATGGCCTGTCGCTAACCGAGGGATTCGAACCCCTTCTACTTATGCAGCCCCCCGGTATGGACCTTAGAACACAGTGATTTCGATCACTACGCAAGGCGTATCCCGGCGCCTGCCGGTTCCGGTTCTACCCTAAATTTCGCCTCGATACCCGTCCCCTCTGAACCACTGTTGTGGGCTTTGAAAAGTCGGAGCGCAAGACCTGCACTGGCGTGGCCTGCTTTCCAACGAAGGGCTCTCGGAAATGGTCGAAAAATTAAAGGCTCGCGGCTTCCAAAAATAAAAATTAGGCTATAGTAATTTTGACCAGTTTCGGTCGAACAGGGAAAGTCAACGACATGTCTACTACTCAAATTACGATAAATGCAAACTCTGCAATAAACCTGACAAATATATCAGAAAGCGGCAGCGGGGCTACGCCGGTAAATCTGGCGACAGGCAAGTACGCAGTCACGCTGTCGGATGACACGATGAAATTTAATTCGGGCAGCAGCGTTTATATACAACAGGTTATTCTCTTCAATACGACCCCACTCAAGGATGGAAACTATGAAAAATGGTTCTATACGGTTAACACGTCGGAAGGTGCGGTAATTAAAGTTGACGGCGACTATCCTGTCTATGTTTTTATCGTAGATCAGATCCAAGTCAGCGATAACTCTGGAAGCGCGACGGTAACGTTCACTCCAATTTAAAACTCGAAATAAATCGAAAAGGGGACTGTTTTATTTACAGCCCCCTGCTCCAAGCTCCAAGCTCCAAAACGCCTGGCGCGGCACGTTTGCTGATAACCTCGGCGTACCATAAAAACCGCGCCCTACTTCATTCTTCATTATACAGTCTAACCTCCGGTAGAGGGTCATTTTCTGCGCTAGCTATGAGAGACTCCAGTTCAGGATAGTGCTCGCTGGCACTGGACGTTACGATGGCTCTAGCCAATCTGGCGCAGCCAGACCTAATTGCCGAAATGAAGACGACCTCTGTCGTGACGGAGTGTTGGGCGGCGTAATAAGTACCCTTGAAAAGATCGGGAAGGCACTCTGCCAACGTTGCGACGTACTCATTACTAAGCCAAGAACGACTGACTAGGTCACGAGCCACTGCCAACAAGGGCGCTATCACAGTTGGCCGACCAGACTCTATGAGATAAATCAGTCGAGGTATAAATTTTTCAGCTGTCTCATCACTCCCCAACTCTTTAGCCTTGGCTACAGCGCGAGCAGCGTACGCAACATTATTCACGTCTTTTTCTTGAAGACCCTGCCTAATCGCTATGGCTAATTCATTTTTCAATTCAGGAAGATGCTGTGCGAGATAGCAGAGCGCCAAAGGTGTCGCGGGAAAACTTTCTTGAAAAGCGAATTCTTTGAATCGTAGCACCAGATTTGAAGTCACTTGCTCCTTGCTCAGCCATGGCAGCACGCTCTTTGCTAGAACTTCCGCAACCAGTGGCCCAAGCGCAGATGGATCGGAAAAAATCTTCACCAAGGACGAACCGTCGTCATCGGGCCGCCTCCAAACAACCAATTCATTGAAGCATGCAAGAGCTTGGTCCGGAGTGGGTGCCAATCTGTTGTCACTAATTTGCGACGCGCAGATCAGTTTGTAAAGGTCTTCAGTTTGTAACGACAATGGAGTTTTATAGAGAGACTCCCTGACAAGTCGGTCAGTCTTTTCTCGATCAGGTGATGGTAGCAAGCTGAATATGTGAGGGTAAAAACTAGAGCTTGGCAGAGCGTCAAATTGGTTATCGGCACCATAAATCGCACTCGCCAAATAGGCATTCTCTTCCTCGCTAGTGAACCCTTCTGTAACCAGCGGCAAAAGACGGGCGATGGTTGGAGTACTAATATTCGGCTTTGAACTCGACTGGTTGAGCATTTCCAACATTTCTGTCGAAATCCCCTCGACCGGGTGGGTTATTACTGGACGGGGTGAAATTGAAAGCTTCGCAATGGAGTCAATCATCTCGAAGATCCTCAATGTTACTCTTGGGTCATCTTTCCGCGGGCCAGGATGATGCACAATCAGTTCAGGCCAATCGGAGCTGCTTTTCTCACTCGCTAGCGGAAACTTCAGCACTTCTTCCAGCAATTCGCCCTGTTGACTGGTTGGAATGCTGGCGAGGCAATAATTCAACAAATTTCCATACGCCCTAAACATCCATACATGCCTTACAACTCTGCGCTCCTCAAGACGAATTGCAAACCGGAAAGCCTCTTTAGCTTCTTCAGGCGTAGATCTGACAATTAGCCTGGCATACACCTCGATCATGACTCTCAGCTTTGAAACAACAAAAGTGGTGCTGGTTTTACTTGAGGAATATCTAGTTGAGAAATAGTTAATTGCATTGAGGCATAGCTGCCTCATTTCACGAGCTGTTTCCTCTGCTGCTGCCGCTACATTGACTCGTGAGAACATACGATTTAGGTTCTCCGAGGTATCAGTGGTGGCAAACCGCAGCGAAAGCCTCATACGGTCGTGCTCTGATAGCTCATCTAAGAAGGGAATTTTTTCGAACTGAGTTGAAAAAATGTTAACACCATTCCAAATTGGCAACAGCCCTGTTGAACGCATGAGGCCATCAGCAACCAAGAGCACATGGGTGCCATTGTTGAAGTGCACGGTTTTGGAATTATCTTTGTACTTGCCCACCTGAAAATATTGCTCAACTGATGTTTTTTTATCATTCTCGTCAAGGTGCTCTCTTACCCTCTCCTTGAGGTGTTCAATCTCGTCCCATGGATCACATTTCCATTTAGACAAGATGCTCTTGGGCAGAGAGTTAGACTTCGAGCCACTGAAAGCGTCGACAATCCGCGCCAATAGGTCTGCCCATGCAAGCCTCGATAAAATTTGTACTGAGTTCGGATTTTTTCGATACTGGTCGATTAGTTGAGCGTGGCTATCTTGGATTAGCTTGGTCGCTCTTTCAATCTCACCTAGCTCGGCGAGTATGCCAGACTTTTTCAACTTCCATTCTGGTGAGTGCTCTGAAAGCTGAGTGGCATTGCTTTCCATCTCTGCGAAATTTAGATCGAGCCTGGCGCGGTTAACTTTAAAGTATGCTACCTCCGCAATGACATCCGGCCAAAACTGTGTACGCGCTTCAATATGCGCAATGACTGCGTCTTCAAAATCTCTTAGTTCTTGCGACCCGCCAATAGACCAGCGAGCAGAGCTGAGCAATACCAAGGCAATCTCAAGCTGTTGCCTTATCGATAGATTCAAAGGCTCTTTGATAACTTGCAGGAGTGAACCCACTAGCCAACCTGGCATCGCATCAAAAGTAATGCCGTGACGCCAAGATACTTCGTATAGAATTTTCTCGCGTAACTCCGGCGAACATGTGGCCAAAGCACTGGGATTTATATTCCTAGTTCCATATTGGCAGTGAAGAAAATATCGTAATTCATGCGGACAAACCATCCAGTGCGGGTAGCTTTTTCGATCGACTTCCATCACCGATGCTGCCTCTGCGAGTGAAAGACCTTCAATTGATTGCGGCCTCCACTCTGAGGCATGCGCGGGCTTAAGGTTATTCAGCGTGCTGAGAAACAGTTCGGTTGCTTGGAAATGTCGAAGACTGGCGTCGTCAAGGTGTTTAACAGCATCCCATAGGTCAATGGGCGCGACGTTAATTGATTCCAGATATTTTCTCTTAGCACCGGAGAGGTTCAGAGCGCCCACCAAGTACACTCTTCGCGATTGACTGTGCAAATGGTCTCGAACCCAACCGGTCCACTGTAAAAAATTAGGATCCTCACCAGAGAAACCTAGCAGACATAGCTCATTTTCGATGAATATTTGGCGAGAAAAGTTTACGAACGCGGCGTGAGTTTCAGGGTAGCGCCGGTAGTCTTCTTGAGTGAATATCAGCTCCTCGGTGACGTTGACCGTTCCATGAAGCTTGGTGATTCTGGGTGGGGCAACAGCTGCCAAGTCAGTTTGCTTTGTCACGGTGCTGTAAATAGGTACATGTACACGTTCACTGGCGCGCTCTAGAAGAGTATCCCAATTAGTCGTCAAAACATCGGACCAAGGAAGTTCCAACAGTCTATTGTGTAATTCACCCGGCGACCAAGCTAAGTCATCGATCTCAGCTCTGATGAGGTCATTGAGTGTTTGCTGTCCAAATTGCGCCTTGTACAACTCCGCCAAGCGAAGCGGGTCTAGATATGCTAAATTAGGGTCGCTAGGATCCAATTCCGACGCCAGCCTTCTTGAAAAATCCATCCAGAGCGGCATCAGTCGTGTGGTTTCGCCACTTTGTGCAGCGCACCGGCTAAATCCTGCGCCGACCATCACTGCGGCCCCTCGATACGAGGAGTCCTGACGCCACAGTACTCCTGCTAACTTCTTCAGCGCAGGATAATCTTGGAGCGCTTTTACTTTTTGTTCAGCAAATTCCATAAATGAACGTCCGTCCGAGGCAAGTTTCTGGTGCGATAGCGTAAGGCCATCGTACTCGACCCTCGTTTGGTTCTCCAGACGTTGCAAGGTGTGACGCTTAGTACACGGAGTCGCAGGTCGAAGCTTGGGATGCTTCACTATTGGCAGCTTGAAGAGTGCGTGGGCGGGAGTTTGCAGGAACGCCAATGGCCGTATATGGACTCCTCCTCATTGCAAGCCTCCTTTGCTTTGGCGCCCGTGCCGACTGCACACGTATATTCGGCCTCTGACTTCGGCATCGATTCGATGCAGGGCCATGATGGGCTATTCGCGCGTCGGCTCCCAATCGCTTCTACGTGCTTTACGCACCTGGACATTAGAGGGTTTTGCCGACGCCGGTTCGACCGGTTTGCCATTGTTCGGGTTGCTTCGCAATCGTGGTGTAGAGGTGTTTCTCCTTGGATCAATGGGTCAGGCCGCTGCCCGATCCGGTTGGTAATCAGTGCCGTTGCGCAGCATGGCCCAAGCCATGCGTGCAGTTTTGTTGGCCAGGGCAATAGCGGCCACATTGGGATGTGAGCGCTCGGCTAAACGGACAGCCCACTGGCTGAGCCGGTCGTCTTTGGATTTGGCCGTGCGCAGGGCCGATCGCGCACCGTGGATCATCAGAGTTCGCAGATAAGCATCCCCGCGTTTGCTAATGCCAAGCAGTCGATCCTTGCCGCCAGAGCTGTGTTGCTTTGGCGTCAGCCCTAGCGAGGCGGCCAGTTGTCGGCCATTGTCAAACTGGCTGGCATCACCGATGGCAGCAACCAGCGCGGTGGCAATCATCGGGCCGACGCCACGCAGCTGTTGCAAACGGGCGGCCGCTGGGTCACTTGCCGCGATCGCTGATATCTCGCCATCGAGTTCTCTCACGCGGTCATCAAGTGCTCGCAGGTCGTCCCACAAACCGTTCAGCAGACGACGAAAGCGTGCCGTCAAACCATTATCGGCATCTTCTAGCCAGCACGGTATTGCGCGACGCAGCATCAGTAACTCCTTCGGCGCTACGAGGCCGTACTCGGCGATCAACCCACGAATCTGATTGGCTTTGGCCGTCCGCTGTTCGATTAAGCCGGCCCGGATGCGATGCGTCGCTTGGATATCCTGTTGCTCGATGGTCTTGACGGCGACGAAGCGCATGCTGGGACGGCTCATCGCCTCACAGATTGCCTCGGCATCGTTGGCGTCGTTTTTGTTGCTCTTGACGTACGGCTTGACGAACTGCGGCGCGATCAGCCTCACTCGAAATCCGCGTGCCTGTAGCTGCCGCGCCCAATGGTGCGCACCACCGCAACTTTCCATGCCGATCTCACAGCCGGGTTCGATCTTCTCCAGCACCGTTTGCAGCCAGCGATCGCGAGGCAGACGCTGCCGCCAGATGGGCTGCTCATGACGATCCACTCCGTGAATCTGAAACACGTTCTTGGCCAGGTCGACCCCAATGCGCATAAGCTTCATGTGTGGACTCCTTCTCACTGTTGACTGTGGTTCGCACCTTCAGTCTGGCACTCAAGATGCCGAGGTGAGGAGGAGTCCATCCCATTGCTTCTGGCCGATTCTGTTGAAAAAGTCGGATTTACCGCTCGCCTGAACTCAGGCACGACCATCGCCTAAGAACCGACTCACCACATTGAGTGGTTTCTCGGCCCTTTCGTTGATCGTTGCTGCTCAGTTAGTGGGTTAATTTGAGGTTTTTTGCTGAGTGCAGGCGCACCTATCCCGTGGCAGGTGGACCTTGAGATGTAAATTTAGCCAGCCGTCTCAGGTTCTGCACCGCAGCGGCCAGCGTGAATTCACCGTCGCGCCACTCATGCCACGTAGTCGCAAGCGATCCAATTTCAGGATGCGCTTGAGGTGGGCAAACAACATTTCGACCTTTTTACGTTCGTGGCGAGAGCGCTGATACGCCGGCGTTGCTGCGATGCGTCGAGCTACATCACGAGCGGCCTCGTGGACGCTGCGAGCGATCTTGCGGAACGCAGTGTTCGGGCAGCACTTGGCTTTCATCGGACAGGCAACACAGTCGGTCTCTGCCGGGATCGGAAGATGATGGTGCTGGCTTTGGTGACGTGCGAACGCTCATTCTTGAAGGCTCGCCATTCGCTGCGCAATACATTGCCGGCTGGGCAGCAGTATTCCTCAGCCTCTTCATTCCAGTGGAAATCGTTGCTCGAAAAACTGTCGTTCTTGCGCTCAGTTTTGTCCCACACCGGCACGTGCGGCTCGATGTCTTTTTCCTCCACCATCCAAGCCAGCATCGGCGCGGTTCCGTAAGCGGTGTCGCCAATAAGGCGTTCCGGCTTGATGTCGAACTGCGCCTCGACCCGCTCGATCATGATCTTGGTGCTCTCGACCTCGGCCGTGCGATGAGCCGGTGTGGGCTCCACATCCACGATGACACCGTGCTCGGTATCGATCAGATAATTCGTGGAGTAAGCGTAGAACGCTGGGCCACCTGGAGCTGCGGTCCAGCGGGCTTGAGGATCAGTCAGCGATAGTCGCTTCGGTAGCGTTTCGGCCAGAGCCTCCTCATCAAGTGCCTCAAGGTACTCACGCACGGCGCGGGTGCTCAGAGACGGATCGCTCCAGTTGACCTGCTCATCACCCGGTACGCCGCGCTGCCGACTGGCATCCGCTTTGATGATGCTGGCGTCCACGGCAAAGCCTTCACCTTTAACCAAGCCTGCGTTCATGCAACGACGCAGCACTTCATTGAACAGCCAGCGGAACAGATCGCTGTCCTGAAAACGACCGTGTCGACTTTTGGAAAAGGTCGAGTGATTGGGTACTTCACCTTCGAGGCTCAACCGGCAGAACCAGCGATACGCTAGGTTCAAATGGGCCTCTTCGCACAGCCGCCGCTCTGAGCGAATGCCATAGCAATAGCCGACGATGAGCATGCGGATCATCAGTTCAGGATCAATCGACTGACGCCCAATCGGGCTGTAAAAATCGGTGAGGTAATGGCGCAGATCGCTCAGGTCGAGACACTGATCAATGCTGCGCAGAAGGTGATTGGCGGGGATGTGATCCTCAAGGTTGAACGAGTAAAACAGCCGTTCCTGCCCACTCGATAACTGTCCCATCATGCTGCGTGCTTCCCTGCTGGCCGATGCGGAGATTTTGCCGCAGGCCAGAAAGGGGAGCTACTTTTTCAACAGAATCGGTCGAAAGACGTCATTCGCCACGCGGCACGAAAACATCGTGCAAGATATGACGACCCTGGCCGCACAGTCCCCATAAACGACAAAGCCCAGTACTGGACTAGGGCTAGCAGCCGTCCAATTCACCAGGCAGCAAGCCCACAAGATCAGCGCTGATCGATCTCAATCTTCTGTGTCGGATCAGGGCTGTATTTCCGACGCTTCAGCTGCGGATCGCCTTTAGCCAGGCAGAAGAAATAGATCTCGGCCTCGCCACAACCGCCGTGCAAAGCGCACTCGCTCGCTTGCATGTGGTCGAGGAGAATTTCTCTACCCTGGGATTCACAGAATACGTTCGCTTCTTTCAGGGCCTGCCCTTTTGCAGATGCCGGGCCGCCGAAGGGGACGCGCGTTGAAATCGTGTAGGTGTCTGGGCCGACCTTTATTGGGCCGCTGTCTGCACAGCCAGAAAGCAGTGCCAAGGCCAAAGCCCCTACGATCAATTTCATGTCGTTCCCTCGTTGAGATTTGGCGGGACTGTAGCATTGGGTAGCCGAAAACGAAAAAGCCCCCCTCACACAATCTGACCAGTCATGTGCACTTGATGAGTGTCGACTGCGCCTCCAATGGCGGCACGTCCACCCAAGCAAACTGTCGATCCCGAGTGACGGCAATCGGCCGGAGCGGACATTCTGCCGTTGGCGCATGTGCAGAGAAAAATTAGCGGGAATTGCCGGCGCCCCATCTAGGTCGCCACGCTATCCAATGACTGAGCATTATTTACTGCTTGAACTCAACGCGTTACCTCCAACGTATCAAACCCCTTTATGCGGTAGAGCATCACCGAAATGGCCCAACTGGCGATAAAAATCCCGATGATGATGTAACCCAGGGTGCCGAAGTTATCATTCAGTGCGCTGACAAAGTCCCACATCGGTCCCTTGAGGCCCAGCTTGTCCGAGATCAACCCCAAGGCCTCGATACTACCGATGACTACGGCCACGACCACCGAGACCAGGGTGATGGTCATGTTGTAGTAGATCTTGCGGATGGGCTTCATGTAGGCCCATCCATAGGCCCCCAGCATAAGGTGGCCATCGAGTGTATCGACCAGCGACATGCCAGCACTGAACAACAGCGGGAAGACCATGATTGCCCAAGGCGACAGGCCTTGAGAAGCCTGGGTCGCCGAAATACCCAGCAGGGCGATTTCCGTGGAGGTGTCAAAACCCAGGCCGAACAGAAAGCCCATTGGGAACATGTGCCAGCTGCGGGTGATCAGGCGGAACAACGGACGGAAGATTCGCGCCATAAACCCACGGTCGGCCAGTAGCATGTCGAAATCGTCGTCGACATAGACGCCACCTTGGCGCACGTTGCTCCAAGCCTTGTAGATCGAACGCAGGATGACTAGGTTCATCAAGGCGATGGCCAGCAGGAACAACGCAGACACCGACGTGCCAATGATGCCGCCGATGGCCTTGAAGTCTTCGAAGCGGTCTTTCATGGCGGACGTCGCCAGGGCGACGCCGATGGAAGCCAGTACCACCACCGAGGAGTGGCCGAGGGAGAAAAAGAAGCCGACCGCTACCGGGCGCTTTTTTTCCTGCATGAGTTTGCGGGTAACGTTGTCGATGGCTGCGATATGGTCGGCATCAACCGCGTGTCGCAGGCCGAAACCGTAGGCCAGCAAGGCGGTACCCAGCAGTACAGGGTAGCCATGAAAAGCCACCAACGCCCAGATCCAGGCAGCAACGTTAATTCCTATCAACACCCCGTAGATGCCAAATAACTTGGCCCTAACCTGGGTGTTGGAGTCACTGAAAATCTGGGCAAGACGAAGAATCATTAGAGATTACCCTCAGGGAATACGCGCCCTGGTTGGATTGAGGAAAGCACAAAACGAGGTCTGACTCCTGGACTCATTCGGCTCATAGCCTGCGATCCAGATACAGTGGCGCGACCGTTCCGGGATTGAACCGGCTTCTCGCTTTGCAACATTTGAAAACATTGTGCATGAGCAGAGCACTCAATGCGCTGTCAGTAATGGCGTCACGAGCCTATCCAGTAAAGGCAGATCGATTTTCGGGTCTCCCACGCTGCCATCCTTGCGAACCACTCCTTGCCGGTCGATGACATAGGTCATCGGCATGCGCCAGACTCGGCCAAACCCTTTGAAATCGGCATCTCGCTGGAACGCGGCAGGATAGCTGTACTGGGCCATGACCTTATGCACCATGGCGTCGTCTTCCGGCTCATCCATACTGATCGCAATGATCTTCAGCCCTTCGCCTTTGTGCTGCTGGTAATAGGTTTCCATGGCAGGCATTTCTTCACGACACGGCTCGCACCACGACGCCCAGAAATTCACGATCACCACCTGATTGGCCTGTTTCTGCAAATCAAACGTTTCTCCATTGAGCATTTTTACCGTCAGATTCGGGGCATGCTCACCCACATCAACAGCCCATGCGGGCAGACCAACCAGGCTGCAACAGAATACGAACAAGGGCAGTAGTTTTTTTGCGGACATCGGGTTTCCCTCGGCATCATTGGCTCAGCACAGCAGGCTCAGTCGGTTTCTGATATTCAAAATACCGCGACGAGGCGTCGAAGGAGTATCGCCGACGCCCGACATCATCAGTCAGTGATCTTGAACGTGTAGTGGCCTTCGCTCTTGTGGGTGTCGACTGAAACGGCATACCACTCGACTTTGTACGACCCTGGCTTCAAGGGTTGTTCTGGGGTAACGATCAACAGTTTCTTGTCGTTCGGCTCCGTCTCGACAGCTTTGATGGCAACTGGTTTCCCATCGTCAGTGACATTCACTTTCGTGAACTGTGCTTCAACACCTTCGGAGAAATTCAAACGCAAGTCTTTGGGGGCCGTAACGCTGCTGTCGGCGGCAGGTATTTCGCTTTTCAGGTGTGCATGCGCAAAGGCATTGCTGATCGATGCGAGAGAGGCAATCAGGGCGACAGCAGTTAAGGCTTTCTTGGTGAAATGAGCAGACATGTTCAAGTACCTTCGATAGTGGGATAGGTGGTATACCAAATCGGCATTTTCGAGAACGACGGGGCTATGCGTCTTGCCTCGAATCAGAAACTCAGGGTAGTACCGGGAGGGAGTGCTCACCCGTCACCCGCAAAAGTCGGCGGCGAGCCGCCGACAGCTTGCGAACTAGAACGAATAACGCGCGCCGATGGTCGCGGTATAACGCGGGGCAAGTTGCACACCGTTGACATTCTGGTACACCGGCACCTGCACGAAGCTGTACAGCGAGGTCTTTTTGCCGACCGGCACTGTCACGCCCGGGCTGAGGTAGGCCAGCGTGCCGCCGGTACTGACGGTGTCGGCATTGGCGCCGACATCACGCTCGACATGGCGCACATTCAACTGGATTTGCGGCATGACGTAGGCGTTGCCCATGTAGCGCAGGCCGACATTCAGATTGATACCGTCGCCAGGGCGGTAGTGATCGCTGGAATCCAGCGCCTTCTGCACCATGGCCTGGCTGAAGTAGTCCCAGTTCTTGTTGAGCGTATCCATGTAATAAACACCCAGGATGCCATCGGTGGTGCCAGTGCCGGGTTGCAGGCCACGATCGATAGCCACAGGGCCTGGAGCTGTGGGATCGCTTGATGCGGCGGTATCGTCATGGGCACCGGTGGGCAGCTTCAAGCCAAACATCACGCCAAAATTATGCTGCGGTGTGAATCCCTGATAACGGCCGATGATCTTGACGTCGCCGAGGCTGGAGGTTTTCGAGCTGTATTGGCCGCCGCCATCGCCTGGCGTGACGCCGTCCGATGCAGTGCCCAACGTGTTATGGCTGCGAAAAATGTAGGGCACTTGCAGATCCACGCCCCAGCTCGGATTGAAGCTGTAATCCAGACCCAGTGTCAGATAGTCATTGCGCGTGTACTTCTCCACTTCCTGTGCATTGCCGTTGTTGGAGATCTGGCTGGCGGCGCTGGGGGAAATGCTGTGGCTGCCGCTGCGCAACTGGTTCTGGTTCAGGTAGTCGTAACGCAGGTCCAGTTTCAGACCCGACGAGTTGCTGATACCAAGATTGTCCCAATCGGAACTGAGAGTGCAGCCACAGCTGGCGCAAGCCAACGCGAGGTGCGGGAATAAAGCGGTGACGGACAAGGCCGCGAGCGGCAATACGTTTCGGCGGGTACGGCGCAGTGAGGGCATGACCATGGGGTTGGCATTCCTGGATTAAGTTGCAATGCATAGGGGCAAACCTCCTGAGCAGGCTGGGGAAGATTTGTCATCGCAAGGAAAATCAGGAAAAAACCGGTGGACCGCGCGGCTCGGAGACCAGCCAGACGGTGCTGGCGTAGGGTGGGTAGATCGCTTGCACAAGTACGACGTCAGCGCGGCCGGACAGTTGCCAGTGAACAACACTCGGCGGCAAGCCGATATCCACGGCATGGACTACGCACAACAGGCAATGGCATTCGTGATACTGGTCCGGCGCGGGGTCGCGGCTGCCGGGGAGCTGGACGTGTCCGGTCATGCCGGCCATGTCGCAGTGTTCGCCCATCGCCATCGGCTGCCTATGGGCAGCCGGCAGCAACAGCATCACGCTCGGCAGCAATGCCGCAAGCATAGCCAGGCACATGGCAAGCTGACGCAATGAGTGGGAAACCCGGGACATGGACACGATAGTGACGTCGCTGATCGTTATTAGGCCGAAATGGCAAAATCGAAATACGGGTATTGCCTTGGGAGCACGTCAATCCAGGTGCCCGGCTCGCCAACGCGTGCGGTGATCCAGTGATGTTAGCCCTTCGCGGAGCTAAGGGTGACAAACAATGACAACAAGCACAACGCATCAGCAAAGACATGCGGCATTCCGCCGCAACATCAATCTTGTCCGCTGGGAAGAGGTAACACTAGGGGCAGGGTCAAATGGCCCTGCCCTCTATCCTCAGAACAATCCTCTCAAAGCGGCTGGCTCCCAACTGAGGACCACCAACTCCCCGCTCGTCTCCGCCCTCCCCTGCCGCTGATTCGCGGTGCTGTAGCGAATGTCCAAGGTTTCGAAGTGGAAGCCTTCAAACACCCGCCGAATATCCGGGTGATCGTTGATGCTAACCATCACCTTACCCTTGCAGCGCCGCATGAAGTCGGCCATGCGCTTATAGTTCTCAAATGGAAAGTCGACACCATATCCAGCGGTCTTCCAATAAGGTGGGTCCATGTAGTGGTGCCCACTATCTTGGCCAATTTGGAGAACCGTCAGGAGTGGGTACTGGCCGGACGGTTACGTCTGAAGCCCCTGTTGCCGTCAATTTCGTTGCGCGTCTGCGCATCGATTCGCCCTTCAGTTCGATTCGATATACGCTCCACGACGACCTCTTCGCTTCGAGAAAAGAGGCCGATGGTATTAAATAATCCTGCGTTGCTGCCTGCCTGAAAGTGTCCGGATGGCCGTGGAATCGGTGTCCGGATGTTGGCAGCATGGGTGTCCGGATGATCATGGAATCCGCAGGCATGGGGGATATTATTTCTGAGGCAGCACACTAGCTCTCGTTCCTGAGCCCCACCTTCCCGAAGTAACCGACTTGTCACTTCGCGCTGATTTCCATGACCTATTGCGAAACCGATTTCGAGCCGCTCGCTGCGCAGAGATTCGATCAGTCGAACCATTGCGGCTGTATCCAATCCTGCCTCTCAACTATTCACATTCACGGGCCTCGATACAGCATTCCTACGTGCTAGCCGCAGATCCCAAGGTGCTGAACAGAATGACCGGAGCTGGAGGCGTGGAGCCACTCAACGCCCTGCGCCAGTACCCGACGTCATGCCATTTGTCATGCTTGAAACCGACTTCCGCGTAGGTGCCAATGTGTTCGAAACCCAGCGCCTCGTGCAATCCCACGCTCCCATCATTCGGCAGCGCGATACCGGCATAGGCCGCGTGGAAGCCCTGGCTCTCAAGAATGGGCAGCAGGTGCTCGTATAGCGCCCGCCCCATTCCACGGCGGTGCACGGTTGGAGCAATGTATACGGTCACATCTACTGACCAGCGATACGCTTCACGAGCCCGATGCTGGCTCGCATAGGCATACCCAAGGACCTGCCCGTCTCGCTCTGCAACAAGATACGGGTACGTTAGCAAAGTCGATTCGATGCGGTGCGCCATCTCTGCAATGGTCGGGGGCTCCAGTTCGAAGGATATTGCAGTACTCTCAACCATCGGGGCATAGATTGCCTGGATGGCGGCTGCATCCGATGGGGCTGCTACTCTGATATTGCTCGTGATGCTCATCCTTTACCCTCTTGGTGATGTTTCATGTCCGTTTCCCATTCCATTGAAATGACCCCACTTGAGAACCTTGACTCATTGATGGAATTGCTCCGTGCCGAGGGCTTGCCTCACGTTGACCTTGGCGAGCCTGAGCGTGAGTTCTGGCAGCTCCAGAAAGGTGGCTGTGTGGTCGGCTACGTGGGCGTCGAAGGTGCCACCGCTGATAGGCTGCTGCGTTCGTTTGTAGTGTCACCATCCCACCGCAGAGGTGGGCTTGGCACCGAAGCGCTGACTCTACTTGAGACGCTGCTGGTGAGTCGCGGGGTTCAGTCGTTACACCTTCTCACCACCACTGCGGCCCCGTTCTTCCTGCGCCACGGATTCGAGAGCCTCGACAGGGCTAAGGCGCCAAACGCCATCCAGCAGTCCCTTGAGTTCCGTAGCCTTTGCCCGTCCACTGCCAGCTACCTGGCAAAACGCCTGCCCTAGATAGACCACTGACTAACTCGCTCGGAGAGTGCTTCGGTGCTTTCCTTTCACTCGGACCCCATGGCAGTCCAAGTGAATTGTGCTGCTTGTGGTACGTAGGTTGTGCTGAGGAGAGCCCATCTCTGAGCGAACGACGGATGCATTACAAAAGACGTATATGTGAATTTCCAGATATTTTCGACGTAAAAAGCTGAAAAGTCTCTCAGATTTTTCCATTTTATGGGCATTTACAGAGGAAGACCGGCCTAATTCAGTACCTTCATAGAATAAATCTTCCTTTGGTGCTTTACCTTATATCCGGAAAATCATATATTCGAAAAACCGCATATGAGCTAAGACCTCGTTATGACCAGCAAAGCCCGTGTCTTGTTCGTTTGTACCGCCAACGCCGCCCGTTCGCAGCTGGCGGAAGCACTGCTTCGACATCTCGATGCCGAGAATTACGAAGCCTTCAGTGCCGGCACTGCGCCGACCAAGGTAAACCCTCAAACCATTGCGGCATTAGCTCACCTGGGAATCAACACCGAAGGACTACGTAGCAAGTCGGTTGATGAGTTCAGTGGGGAAAATTTCGATTACGTCATCACCTTGTGTGATAAAGCCGCAGCGGAATGCCAACCCCTTCCTGGAGCCGGTGAGGCACTGGCGTGGAGTTTCCCGGATCCGGCCACCAGCACTCAGCCCGACGCGTTCCGCCACACCCTTCATGAAATCCATGACCGCATCAAAATGTTTCTCTTGGTGAAGTCCAAACGCAGAGAACAGCAATGACCGACCACCTGACACCGACCACCGTTTTCAAATGCCTGGCCGACGACAACCGGGTTCGCATGATGCTGCTGGTCACCCGCGAGGGTGAACTCTGCGTCTGCGAACTGACCTGCGCACTCAACGAGAGTCAGCCCAAGGTATCCCGGCACTTGGCCCAACTGCGCAACTGCGGCTTGCTGGCTGATCGTCGGCAAGGCCAATGGGTTTACTACCGACTGCACCAGAACCTGCCTGATTGGGTGCATGGCGTTCTGACCACCGTGCTGGAGGCCAATAAGCATTGGTTGAGTCCGGATGCGAAACGCCTTGATGACATGGGTGACCGCCCGGAGCGCGTCGCTGCGTGCTGCTGAACCATAACCGCCAGAGCTTGGCGTATGAGAGATAGCCCGATGAAAATTCTGTTCCTCTGCACGGCCAATAGTTGCCGCAGTATTCTCTGTGAAGCGGTCTTCATGTAGTGGTCTAATGAAACCG
>NZ_JACAOS010000016.1:0-522050 GCF_013386165.1 Pseudomonas gingeri
GATAGCGGCAGGGAGAGCACCGCAAGGTTCAAGGGCTCCATCGCGAGCAAGCTCGCTCCTACAAATCGGTGTGTACACCGCAAGGCTATCGTCGTGCCTGGCTTGCCGCTTGTAGCTTGTAGCTTGTAGCTGCCCTCATGGCTATCATGCCAACCTCATTGTGAGTCGAGACCTGCATGCTGACGTTGTTGAAACTCCTCAAAGATGGTCGATTCCACTCCGGACAAGCGCTGGGGGCGGCGTTGGGTGTCAGTCGCAGCGCTGTCTGGAAGCAGCTCCAACAGTTGGAGGCTGAGTTCGGGCTGGTTATCCATAAAGTCCGTGGTCGGGGTTACCAGCTGGCCAATCCGCTGGTGCTGCTGAGCGAGCAGGAGATAGCGGCTGCAGCGCCTTCGACCCCATGGCCTGTTCACGTCTACCACAGCATCGACTCAACCAATGCCGAGGCACTGCGCCTGGTAGAGAGGGGCGCGGTTGCCCCCTTTATCGTCACTTCGGAGCGACAGACCGCGGGGCGAGGGCGTAGGGGGCGGCAGTGGGTCAGTCCGTTCGCGGAAAACATCTATTACAGTCTGTTGCTCAGGATCGAAGGCGGCATGCGCCAGTTGGAAGGCCTGAGTCTGGTGGTTGGCCTGGCCGTTTTGAGCGCATTGCGTGAGCTGGGCATCGCCCGGGCGGGGTTGAAGTGGCCAAACGACGTTCTGGTCGACAACAAGAAGATCGCCGGCATCCTGCTCGAGCTGGTTGGTGATCCGGCGGATGTCTGTCATGTCGTGCTGGGGGTGGGGATCAACGTCAATATGCAGGTGGCCGAGCAGGTGGACCAGCTATGGACATCGGCCCGCCTGGAAACCGGTCGCTCGATCGATCGCAACCAACTGATCGCTAGCCTGGGGGAAAAGCTGCGCTTTTACCTGGAGTGGCATCAGTCCTCCGGTTTCGCCGCGATCCAGGCCGAGTGGGAGCAGAACCATCTCTGGCAGGGGCGCAAGGTTGCCCTGGTCGCCGGGGTGAGTCAGGTCGAAGGGATTGTGCTGGGGATCGATCAGCAGGGAGCCTTGCGCTTGCAGGTGGATGGCGTTGAAAAGGTCTTCAGTGGTGGCGAACTCAGCCTGCGCTTGCGCGACGATGCATGAGTTCGAGGTTTAGCAAGGGCTGGGCGCATCGAGTGCCCGACCTGGTATTGATTGGCTTGTTGATGGCGTGTCTGTTCGATTGAGGTTCCTATGCGTTGGTTGTTTCTGTTGTTGCTGGTGCTCAATGGTGTCTATTACGTCTGGCACCAGCAGGAAGCGCCCCTGAGGGCCAAGGAAGTCGCTCCTCTCTCGCTGTACCGCAGCGCTCACCAGGATATCCAGCTGCTGAGCGAATCGGATGGCGCCGGCGGGCGTCGCGCAGTCTCGGCGGCGCCGGAGCGCGAGGGTGATTGTGTCTATCTGGGCGCCGTGGCTCGCCAGGATCTGGCGCAGTCCATCGTGCAGCGCCTCCAGGGCAGCAATATCAAGGCGCGGGCCGGCCAGGTGAATGTGCCGGATTCGGCGGGGTATTGGGTTCGGATCGCTCCCGAAAGCCAGCATTTGCTGGACGATGCCCTGCTGCAGAACCTTGCTAAAGAATTCAATGAGTTAAAACATAAAATAATGCCGTGCGAAGGCATTGCAACTGTCGAATAGTTTGAATAGAATGGCGCCCGCTTCGCAGTGAACACCTCTTGAGGGACTGGCTACGAAGCGGGTCAACGCAGCTAACCTCATAATTTAAATGAGAAAAATGCTTGACAGAAGGTCGACATGGTGTAAAATGTCGGCTCGCTTAGGAGGGGTTCCCGAGCGGCCAAAGGGATCAGACTGTAAATCTGACGTCTACGACTTCGAAGGTTCGAATCCTTCCCCCTCCACCATATTTAAGCGTGAGCTGCAAGCTCCGCGGGTATAGTTTAGTGGTAGAACCTCAGCCTTCCAAGCTGATGATGCGGGTTCGATTCCCGCTACCCGCTCCAAGTTTGCTGTTTGTGCACCGTGTTTCGCTCTTGTAGCTCAGTTGGTAGAGCACACCCTTGGTAAGGGTGAGGTCAGCGGTTCAAATCCGCTCAAGAGCTCCATAACAACAAGGCAGATATGCAAATATCTGCCTTTGTTTTAATGGCTGATGTAGCTTGCTTAATTCTTCTCCTAAGGGTGATTTCGATGGCTAAGGAAAAGTTCGAACGTAACAAGCCGCACGTCAATGTGGGTACTATTGGTCACGTCGACCACGGTAAAACCACCCTGACTGCCGCTCTGACCCGCGTTTGTTCCGAAGTGTTCGGTTCGGCCAAGGTTGACTTCGACAAAATCGATAGCGCCCCGGAAGAGAAAGCTCGCGGTATCACCATCAACACCGCTCACGTTGAATACGATTCGGCCGTGCGTCACTACGCACACGTTGACTGCCCAGGTCACGCCGACTACGTAAAAAACATGATCACCGGTGCTGCGCAGATGGATGGCGCAATTCTGGTTTGCTCGGCCGCTGATGGTCCGATGCCGCAAACCCGTGAGCACATCCTGTTGTCCCGCCAGGTAGGCGTTCCGTACATCGTGGTTTTCCTGAACAAGGCTGACCTGGTAGACGACGCTGAGCTGCTGGAACTGGTTGAGATGGAAGTGCGCGATTTGCTGAGCACTTACGATTTCCCGGGTGACGACACTCCAATCATTATCGGTTCCGCCCGTATGGCGCTGGAAGGTAATGACGAGAACGGCATGGGTACTTCGGCTGTCAAGAAGCTCGTAGAGACTCTGGATAGCTACATTCCCCAGCCTGAGCGCGCAATCGACAAGCCGTTCCTGATGCCGATCGAAGACGTATTCTCGATCTCGGGTCGAGGCACTGTTGTGACTGGTCGTATCGAGCGCGGTATTGTTCGAGTTCAAGATCCGCTGGAAATCGTAGGTCTGCGTGACACTGCTGTCACCACCTGCACTGGCGTTGAAATGTTTCGTAAACTGCTCGACGAAGGTCGTGCAGGTGAAAACTGCGGCGTTCTGCTGCGCGGCACCAAGCGTGATGACGTTGAGCGGGGCCAGGTTCTGGTCAAGCCGGGGTCGGTCAAGCCGCACACCAAGTTCACTGCAGAAGTTTACGTTCTGAGCAAGGAAGAGGGCGGTCGTCATACGCCGTTCTTCAAGGGTTATCGTCCACAGTTCTACTTCCGTACGACTGACGTGACCGGTAACTGCGAGCTGCCGGAAGGCGTTGAGATGGTCATGCCAGGCGACAACATTCAGATGGTTGTCACCCTGATCAAGACCATTGCAATGGAAGATGGCTTGCGTTTCGCGATTCGTGAGGGCGGTCGCACCGTCGGCGCGGGTGTTGTTGCGAAAGTAATCGAATAAGTAGTTGAAATGCCTCTCTCAGGTCGACATAATGGTCGGCCTGATTCAAGTTTTAGGTCAGTAGCTCAATTGGCAGAGCGACGGTCTCCAAAACCGTAGGTTGGGGGTTCGATTCCCTCCTGACCTGCCAGATTCACTCGGTGTGTCTGGCTTTCTTTTCACAGGATCCTCTTAGATGACCTCCAACGTTGAAGCCCAAGGCTCTCGCTTCGATCTTCTCAAGTGGCTCGTCGTAGTCGCTTTGGTGGTGATTGGTGTTGTTGGCAACCAGTACTATCATGGTTCGCCGATCCTGTACCGCGTACTGGCTCTGCTTGTCATCGCTGCTGTAGCTGCCTTTGTAGGCCTGCAGACCGCGAAAGGCAAGTCGTTCTTCGTACTGGCAAAGGAAGCTCGTACCGAGATTCGTAAAGTCGTATGGCCGACTCGCCAAGAAACCACGCAGACCACGCTGATCGTGGTGGCTGTTGTTCTGGTAATGGCGTTGCTGTTGTGGGGGCTCGATTCCCTGCTCGGCTGGCTTGTTTCCTCGATTGTAGGCTAAGGGTGTCCCGTGGCTAAGCGTTGGTACGTTGTGCATGCTTACTCGGGTTACGAGAAGCATGTTATGCGCTCGTTGGTCGAGCGTGTGAAGCTGGCAGGCATGGAAGATGGCTTCGGCGAAATTCTGGTCCCTACTGAAGAAGTAGTGGAAATGCGTAACGGCCAGAAGCGCAAGAGTGAGCGTAAATTCTTCCCTGGCTACGTGCTGGTGCAGATGGATATGAACGAGGGTACTTGGCACTTGGTCAAGGACACACCTCGGGTGATGGGTTTCATCGGCGGTACCGCCGACAAGCCTGCACCGATCACCGACAAAGAAGCAGAAGCGATTCTGCGTCGTGTCGCTGATGGCAGCGACAAGCCGAAGCCGAAGACGCTCTTCGAGCCAGGTGAAGTCGTGCGTGTTACCGATGGTCCGTTCGCTGATTTCAACGGCACCGTCGAAGAGGTCAACTACGAAAAGAGCCGCATCCAGGTGGCCGTGCTCATTTTCGGACGCTCTACTCCGGTAGAGTTGGAGTTTAGCCAGGTCGAAAAGGTCTAGCTGAACAAGCATCCCAACCCCACAGTCCAAGGCTGTGGGGTTTTGTCGTCACTGGGATAAACGCGCAAGTAACCGGGGAGCCTTTCGAGGCGTTCGAACCCGTAATTGGAGTGCCTCATGGCCAAGAAGATTACCGCTTACATCAAGCTGCAAGTGAAGGCCGCTCAGGCCAACCCTAGCCCACCCGTCGGTCCAGCTCTGGGTCAGCACGGCGTGAACATCATGGAATTCTGCAAGGCCTTCAACGCCCGTACTCAGGGTCTTGAGCCAGGTCTGCCGACTCCAGTGATCATCACTGTATACAGCGACCGTAGCTTCACTTTCGAAACCAAGTCGACCCCGGCTTCGGTTCTGTTGAAGAAAGCTGCTGGTCTGACTAGCGGTTCCGCTCGTCCTAACACCGTTAAGGTTGGCACCGTGACCCGTGCTCAGCTGGAAGAAATCGCGAAAACCAAAAACGCGGATCTGACTGCAGCTGATATGGATGCAGCCGTGCGTACCATCGCCGGCTCTGCTCGTAGCATGGGCCTTAACGTGGAGGGTGTGTAATGGCTAAGCTGACCAAGCGCCAAAAGGCTATCGCCGGCAAAATCGAAGCAGGCAAGGCCTACAACTTTGTAGAAGCCGCCGCTCTGCTGGCTGAGCTGTCGACTGTCAAGTTCAGCGAGTCGTTTGACGTTGCTGTAAACCTGGGCGTTGACCCACGTAAATCCGACCAGGTCGTACGTAGCGCTACCGTGCTGCCACACGGCACTGGCAAGACCGTTCGCGTTGCCGTGTTCACCCAGGGTCCAGCTGCTGAAGCTGCTCTGGCTGCCGGCGCCGATCGCGTTGGTATGGACGACCTGGCTGCCGAAATGAAAGGCGGCGACCTGAACTATGACGTCGTTATTGCTTCCCCGGACGCAATGCGTGTTGTAGGTCAACTGGGTCAGATCCTCGGTCCACGTGGTCTGATGCCTAACCCGAAAGTCGGCACCGTAACGCCAGACGTCGCCACCGCGGTGAAAAACGCCAAGGCTGGTCAGGTCCGTTATCGCACCGACAAGAACGGTATCATCCACACCTCCGTTGGCAAGATCGGCTTCGATGCCGTCAAGCTGAAGGAAAACGTTGAAGCCCTGATCGCTGACCTGAAGCGTATCAAGCCAGCTTCCTCGAAAGGTATCTACGTCAAGCGCGTTACCCTGAGCACCACCATGGGTCCAGGCCTGGTCATCGACCAGAGCTCCCTGGAAGCGTAAGACGCGTATTGGCGCAAGCGATTGCGCCAATCGAAAAAAATTGGGGTCCCTGCCTGGCGGGGGCTATCCAAGACCGTAGGCGGCGCAAGTCTTAAACCTCAAGCCTACGCAGATGGTGCTCCCGGTTCCTTACCGAATCAGACACCAAAACGACATCCGGCTTCGGCCAGATGAAACGGTAACAAGCAGGAGTTAAACCCGTGGCAATTAAACTCGAAGACAAGAAGGCCATCGTCGCTGAAGTCAACGAGGCTGCCAAAGTCGCTCTGTCCGCTGTCGTGGCTGATGCCCGTGGCGTAACAGTAGGCGCGATGACCGGACTCCGTAAAGAGGCCCGCGAAGCTGGCGTATACGTACGTGTCGTACGTAACACCCTGCTCAAGCGCGCTGTTGAAGGCACCGAGTACTCGGTCCTCAACGACGTGTTCAAAGGCCCGACCCTGATTGCTTTCTCCAAGGAACACCCGGGCGCTGCTGCTCGTCTGTTCAAAGAGTTCGCAAAGGGTCAGGACAAGTTCGAGATCAAGGCAGCTGCGTTCGAGGGCAAGTTCCTCGCAGCAAATCAGATCGACGTACTGGCAACCTTGCCGACCCGTGACGAAGCAATCTCCCAGCTGATGAGCGTGATTCAAGGCGCTACCAGCAAGTTGGCTCGTACTCTGGCGGCTATTCGCGACCAGAAAGAAGCCGTTGCAGCCTAAGGCTGAGCACTTCTTTTCGCGTATTTTTGTTTATTTCGATGGTCGCGTAGGCCGTCCCCCAATTCAGGAAATACAGTAATGTCTATCTCCCAAGAAGATATCCTCAACGCCGTAGCTGAAATGTCGGTTCTGCAGGTTGTTGAGCTGATCAAAGCTTTCGAAGAAAAATTCGGCGTGACCGCTGCTGCTGCTTCGGCAGGTCCTGCTGCTGCTGCCGCTGTTGTTGAAGAGCAAACTGAATTCAACGTCATGCTGCTGGAAGCTGGCGAGAAGAAAGTTAACGTGATCAAGGCAGTACGTGAACTGACCGGTCTGGGCCTGAAAGAAGCCAAGGCTGTAGTTGACGGCGCTCCTGCGCTGGTTCTGGAAGCTGTTGCCAAAGACGCAGCTGACAAAGCCAAAGCAACACTGGAAGAAGCTGGCGCTAAAGTCGAGCTGAAGTAAGCTTTGACTTTGCGTCTCCAGCCCGAGCGTTAAGCGACAGGCTGATGGCTGGTGGCTCTTGCCACCGGCCTTTTTCCGTTATTGGCAGCCGGCTCGGCCGGCGCCTCTAACGTGCTTCAACCACCCGATGCGGTGGCGCAGACCATGGGGTCTGCACGATTTTCTGGCTGCTCCCGTCGGGAGAGGCCAAACAAGCAGGTGACCAAGCTGGGGAACGCTGATGGCTTACTCATATACTGAGAAAAAACGTATCCGCAAGGACTTTAGCAAGTTGCCGGACGTCATGGACGTACCGTACCTCTTGGCTATCCAGCTGGATTCGTATCGCGAATTCTTGCAGGCGGGCGCGACCAAGGACCAGTTCCGTGACGTCGGTCTGCATGCGGCCTTCAAATCCGTTTTCCCGATCATCAGCTACTCCGGCAACGCTGCTCTGGAGTACGTTGGCTATCGTTTGGGCGAACCGGCCTTCGATGTCAAGGAATGCGTATTGCGCGGCGTGACCTATGCGGTTCCGCTGCGGGTGAAAGTGCGCCTGATCATTTTCGACAAAGAATCGTCGAACAAAGCGATCAAGGACATCAAAGAGCAAGAAGTCTACATGGGTGAAATCCCCCTGATGACTGAAAACGGTACCTTCGTTATCAACGGTACCGAGCGTGTGATCGTTTCCCAGCTGCACCGTTCGCCGGGCGTGTTCTTCGACCACGACCGCGGCAAGACGCACAGCTCCGGCAAACTGCTGTACTCCGCGCGGATCATTCCTTACCGCGGTTCGTGGTTGGACTTCGAGTTCGACCCGAAAGACTGCGTCTTCGTGCGTATCGACCGTCGTCGCAAGCTGCCGGCTTCCGTGCTGCTGCGCGCACTGGGTTACGCCACCGAAGAAGTGCTGGACGCGTTCTACACCACCAACGTTTTCCACGTGAAGGGCGAAACCCTGAGCCTGGAACTGGTGCCTCAGCGTCTGCGCGGTGAAATCGCCGTCCTCGATATCCTCGATGACAAAGGCAAAGTGATTGTCGAGCAGGGTCGTCGTATTACCGCTCGCCACATCAACCAGCTGGAAAAGGCCGCGATCAAAGAGCT
The DNA here is from genome assembly GCF_013386165.1 of Pseudomonas gingeri. Lineage (GTDB taxonomy): Bacteria > Pseudomonadota > Gammaproteobacteria > Pseudomonadales > Pseudomonadaceae > Aquipseudomonas > Aquipseudomonas gingeri_C. Next base: position 7,946 of record NZ_JACAOS010000016.1, read on the forward strand.
GGACGTGCCTCTGGACTACGTCCTGGGCCGCACGACCGCCAAGGTCATCGTGCACCCGGCTACCGGCGAAATCCTGGCTGAATGCAACACCGAGCTGAACACCGAGATCCTGGCGAAAATCGCCAAGGCCCAGGTTGTTCGCATCGAAACGCTGTACACCAACGACATCGACTGCGGTCCGTTCATCTCCGACACGCTGAAGATCGACTCCACCAGCAACCAACTGGAAGCGCTGGTCGAGATCTATCGCATGATGCGTCCTGGTGAGCCGCCGACCAAGGATGCCGCCGAAACCCTGTTCAACAACCTGTTCTTCAGCCCTGAGCGCTATGACCTGTCTGCGGTCGGCCGGATGAAGTTCAACCGTCGTATCGGTCGTACCGAGATCGAAGGTTCGGGCGTACTGAACAAGGACGATATCGTCGCGGTCCTCAAGACCCTGGTCGACATCCGTAACGGCAAAGGCATCGTCGATGACATCGACCACCTGGGTAACCGTCGTGTTCGCTGCGTAGGCGAAATGGCCGAGAACCAGTTCCGTGTTGGCCTGGTACGCGTTGAGCGTGCGGTCAAGGAACGTCTGTCGATGGCTGAAAGCGAAGGCCTGATGCCGCAAGACCTGATCAACGCCAAGCCAGTGGCTGCGGCGGTGAAAGAGTTCTTCGGTTCCAGCCAGCTGTCGCAGTTCATGGACCAGAACAACCCGCTGTCCGAGATCACCCACAAGCGTCGTGTCTCCGCACTCGGCCCTGGTGGTCTGACCCGTGAACGCGCAGGCTTTGAAGTCCGTGACGTACACCCGACGCACTACGGTCGTGTTTGCCCGATCGAAACGCCGGAAGGTCCGAACATCGGTCTGATCAACTCCCTGGCCGCCTATGCGCGCACCAACCAGTACGGCTTCCTCGAGAGCCCGTACCGTGTGGTGAAAGACGCCCTGGTCACCGACGAGATCGTGTTCCTGTCCGCCATTGAAGAGGCCGATCACGTGATCGCCCAGGCTTCGGCGACCATGAACGAGCAGAAAGTGCTGATCGACGAGCTGGTGGCCGTACGTCACCTGAACGAGTTCACCGTCAAGGCGCCGGAAGACGTCACCCTGATGGACGTTTCGCCGAAGCAGGTTGTTTCGGTTGCAGCGTCGCTGATCCCGTTCCTCGAGCACGACGACGCCAACCGTGCGTTGATGGGTTCCAACATGCAGCGTCAGGCTGTACCGACCCTGCGTGCCGACAAGCCGCTGGTAGGTACCGGCATGGAGCGCAACGTTGCCCGTGACTCCGGCGTTTGCGTCGTGGCTCGTCGTGGCGGCGTGATCGACTCCGTCGATGCCAGCCGTATCGTGGTTCGTGTTGCCGATGACGAAGTTGAAACTGGCGAAGCCGGTGTCGACATCTACAACCTGACCAAATACACCCGCTCGAACCAGAACACCTGCATCAACCAGCGTCCGCTGGTGCGCAAGGGTGATCGCGTTCAGCGTAGCGACATCATGGCCGACGGCCCGTCCACCGACATGGGTGAGCTGGCGCTGGGTCAGAACATGCGCATCGCCTTCATGGCATGGAACGGCTTCAACTTCGAAGACTCCATCTGCCTGTCGGAACGCGTTGTTCAGGAAGACCGTTTCACCACGATCCACATCCAGGAACTGACCTGTGTGGCGCGTGACACCAAGCTTGGGCCAGAGGAAATCACTGCAGACATCCCGAACGTGGGTGAAGCTGCACTGAACAAACTGGACGAAGCCGGTATCGTCTACGTCGGTGCCGAAGTCGGCCCGGGCGACATCCTGGTCGGCAAGGTCACTCCGAAAGGCGAGACCCAACTGACTCCGGAAGAAAAACTGCTGCGTGCGATCTTCGGTGAGAAGGCCAGCGACGTCAAAGACACCTCCCTGCGTGTACCGACCGGTACCAAGGGCACCGTCATCGACGTACAGGTCTTCACCCGTGATGGCGTCGAGCGCGACACCCGCGCGCTGTCCATCGAGAAGAGCCAGCTCGACGAGATCCGCAAGGACCTCAACGAAGAGTTCCGCATCGTTGAAGGCGCGACCTTCGAACGTCTGCGCTCCGCGCTGGTTGGCCACAAGGCCGAAGGTGGTGCTGGCCTGAAGAAAGGTCAGGAAATCACCGACGAAGTGCTCGATGGTCTTGAGCACGGCCAGTGGTTCAAACTGCGCATGGCTGAAGACGCGCTGAACGAGCAACTCGAGAAGGCCCAGGCCTACATCGTTGATCGTCGCCGTCTGCTGGACGACAAGTTCGAAGACAAGAAGCGCAAGCTGCAGCAAGGCGATGACCTGGCTCCGGGCGTACTGAAGATCGTCAAGGTCTACCTGGCAATCCGTCGTCGCATCCAGCCAGGCGACAAGATGGCCGGTCGTCACGGTAACAAGGGTGTGGTCTCCGTGATCATGCCGGTTGAAGACATGCCGCACGATGCCTATGGCACCCCGGTCGACGTCGTCCTCAACCCGCTGGGCGTACCTTCGCGTATGAACGTTGGTCAGATCCTCGAAACCCACCTGGGCCTCGCGGCCAAAGGTCTGGGCGAGAAGATCAACCGTATGATCGAGGAGCAACGCAAGGTCGCTGACCTGCGTAAGTTCCTGCACGAGATCTACAACGAGATCGGCGGTCGTAACGAGGACCTGGACAGCTTCTCCGACCAGGAAATCCTCGACTTGGCGCACAACCTCAAAGCTGGTGTGCCAATGGCCACCCCAGTGTTCGACGGTGCCAAGGAAGTTGAAATCAAGGCCATGCTGAAACTGGCAGACCTGCCGGAAAGCGGCCAGATGCAACTGTTCGATGGTCGTACCGGCAACAAGTTCGAGCGTCCGGTTACCGTTGGCTACATGTACATGCTGAAGCTGAACCACTTGGTAGACGACAAGATGCACGCTCGTTCTACCGGTTCGTACAGCCTGGTTACCCAGCAGCCGCTGGGTGGTAAGGCGCAGTTCGGTGGTCAGCGTTTCGGGGAGATGGAGGTCTGGGCGCTGGAAGCTTACGGCGCGGCATACACTCTGCAAGAAATGCTCACAGTGAAGTCGGACGATGTGAACGGTCGGACCAAGATGTACAAAAACATCGTGGACGGCGATCACCGTATGGAGCCGGGCATGCCCGAGTCCTTCAACGTGTTGATCAAGGAAATTCGTTCCCTCGGCATCGATATCGATCTGGAAACCGAATAACACGTGACGCGAATCGAGAGCGGGGCTGTACTGCCCGCTCTCTGCTCCGCCAGGAGGAAAGGCCTTGAAAGACCTACTGAATTTGCTGAAAAACCAGGGTCAAGTCGAAGAGTTCGACGCCATCCGTATCGGATTGGCATCGCCTGAGATGATCCGTTCGTGGTCGTTCGGTGAAGTTAAAAAACCGGAAACCATCAACTACCGTACGTTCAAACCTGAGCGTGACGGCCTGTTCTGCGCCAAGATCTTTGGCCCGGTCAAGGATTACGAGTGCCTGTGCGGTAAGTACAAGCGCTTGAAGCACCGCGGTGTGATCTGCGAGAAGTGCGGCGTTGAAGTCGCCCTGGCCAAAGTTCGTCGTGAGCGCATGGCGCACATCGAACTGGCTTCGCCGGTTGCCCACATCTGGTTCCTGAAGTCCCTGCCAAGCCGTATCGGTTTGCTGATGGACATGACCCTGCGTGATATCGAACGCGTTCTCTATTTCGAGAGCTACGTCGTGATCGACCCGGGCATGACCACCCTTGAAAAAGGCCAGCTGCTGAACGACGAGCAGTACTTCGAAGCCCTCGAAGAGTTCGGTGATGACTTCGACGCCCGCATGGGTGCTGAAGCCGTCCGCGAACTGCTGCACGCGATCGACCTGGAACACGAGATTGGCCGTCTGCGCGAAGAAATTCCGCAAACCAACTCCGAAACCAAGATCAAAAAGCTGTCCAAGCGTCTGAAGTTGATGGAAGCCTTCCAGGGTTCCGGCAACCTGCCAGAGTGGATGGTGCTGACCGTTCTGCCGGTTCTGCCGCCAGACCTGCGTCCACTGGTTCCGCTTGATGGCGGTCGCTTCGCGACTTCCGACCTCAACGATCTGTATCGTCGAGTGATCAACCGTAACAACCGTTTGAAGCGCCTGCTGGACCTGTCCGCGCCTGACATCATCGTGCGCAACGAAAAGCGCATGCTGCAGGAAGCTGTGGATGCCCTGCTGGACAACGGTCGTCGCGGTCGCGCCATTACCGGTTCGAACAAGCGTCCTCTGAAATCCCTGGCTGACATGATCAAGGGTAAGCAAGGTCGTTTCCGTCAGAACTTGCTCGGTAAGCGCGTTGACTACTCGGGTCGTTCGGTAATTACCGTAGGTCCGACCCTGCGTCTGCACCAGTGCGGTCTGCCGAAGAAGATGGCCCTCGAGCTGTTCAAACCGTTCATTTTCGGCAAGCTGGAAATGCGTGGTCTCGCGACCACCATCAAAGCGGCCAAGAAAATGGTCGAGCGCGAACTGCCAGAGGTTTGGGACGTTCTCGCTGAAGTGATTCGCGAACACCCAGTGCTCCTCAACCGTGCACCGACCCTTCACCGTCTGGGTATCCAGGCGTTTGAACCGGTACTGATCGAAGGTAAGGCTATCCAGCTGCACCCTCTGGTCTGTGCTGCGTACAACGCCGACTTCGACGGCGACCAAATGGCCGTGCACGTACCGCTGACGCTGGAAGCCCAGTTGGAAGCGCGTGCGTTGATGATGTCGACCAACAACATCCTGTCGCCAGCCAACGGTGAGCCAATCATCGTTCCGTCGCAGGACGTTGTATTGGGTCTGTACTACATGACCCGTGAAGCGATCAACGCCAAGGGCGAAGGTCGTATCTTTGCGGACCTGCAGGAAGTCGACCGCGTATTCCGCGCCGGCGAAGCTGCACTGCACGCCAAGATCAAGGTTCGTATCAACGAAACCGTAAACGATCGTGACGGTGGCAGCGTGAGCGGCACCCGTATCGTCGACACCACTGTCGGCCGTGCGCTGCTGTTCCAGGTGGTTCCAAAAGGTCTGTCGTTCGACGTCGTCAACCTGCCGATGAAGAAAAAGGCGATCTCCAAGCTGATCAACCAGTGCTACCGCGTGGTTGGTTTGAAAGAGACCGTGATCTTCGCTGACCAGTTGATGTACACCGGTTTTGCCTATTCGACCATTTCCGGCGTTTCCATCGGTGTTAACGACTTCGTTATCCCGGATGAAAAAGCCCGCATCATCGGTGCTGCTACCGACGAAGTGAAAGAGATCGAAAGTCAGTACGCCTCCGGCCTGGTTACCCAGGGCGAGAAGTACAACAAAGTGATCGACTTGTGGTCCAAGGCGAACGACGAAGTGTCCAAGGCAATGATGGCCAACCTCTCGAAAGAGAAGGTCATCGACCGTCATGGCGACGAAGTCGACCAGGAATCCTTCAACTCGATGTACATGATGGCTGACTCGGGTGCGCGGGGTTCCGCAGCCCAGATCCGTCAGTTGGCCGGTATGCGTGGCCTGATGGCCAAGCCGGACGGCTCCATCATCGAGACGCCGATCACCGCGAACTTCCGTGAAGGTCTGAGCGTACTCCAGTACTTCATCTCCACGCACGGTGCTCGTAAGGGTCTTGCGGATACCGCGTTGAAAACCGCGAACTCCGGTTACCTGACCCGTCGTCTGGTAGACGTGGCGCAGGATCTGGTGGTGACCGAAGTCGACTGTGGCACTGAGCAAGGCTTGCTCATGACGCCGCACATCGAAGGCGGTGACGTTGTAGAGCCGTTGGGTGAGCGCGTTCTGGGTCGAGTGATCGCCCGTGACGTCTTCAAGCCGGGCACCGAGGAAGTTATCGTTCCTGCCGGCACCCTGGTTGACGAGAAGTGGGTTGAATTCATCGAGCTGAACAGCATCGACGAAGTCATCGTGCGCTCGCCAATCAGCTGCGAAACCCGTTATGGCATCTGCGCCAAGTGCTACGGCCGTGACTTGGCTCGTGGTCACCAGGTGAACATCGGTGAAGCGGTCGGCGTTATCGCTGCCCAGTCCATCGGTGAGCCGGGTACCCAGCTGACCATGCGTACGTTCCACATCGGTGGTGCGGCAAGCCGGACCTCCGCAGCCGACAGCGTTCAGGTGAAGAATGGCGGTACCGTCCGTCTGCACAACCTGAAACACGTTGAGCGTGTGGATGGCCACCTGGTTGCGGTGTCCCGTTCCGGTGAGCTGGCGATTGCCGACGACTACGGTCGTGAGCGCGAGCGCTACAAGCTGCCGTACGGTGCCGTGATTTCGGTTAAAGAAGGTGACAAGGTCGACGCTGGCGCAATCGTGGCCAAGTGGGATCCGCACACTCACCCAATCGTTACCGAAATGAAAGGTACCGTGACCTACGTGGGCATGGAAGAAGGCATCACGATCAAGCGTCAGACTGACGAATTGACCGGTATGACCAACATTGAAGTACTCGACGCCAAAGACCGTCCAGCTGCCGGTAAAGATATCCGTCCTGCTGTGAAGATGGTTGATGACAACGGCAAGGATCTCTTGCTGCCGGGTACCGACGTAATTGCTCAGTACTTCCTGCCTGCCAACGCCCTGGTCGGTGTGGCGGACGGTGCGAAAATCGCGATCGGTGATGTTATCGCGCGTATTCCGCAGGAAACTTCGAAGACCCGTGACATCACCGGTGGTCTGCCGCGTGTTGCCGACTTGTTCGAAGCTCGTCGTCCGAAAGAAGCCTCGATTCTGGCTGAAGTCAGCGGCACCATCGCGTTCGGTAAAGAGACCAAAGGCAAGCGCCGCCTGGTCATTACCCCGAACGACGGTAGCGATCCGTATGAAGAGCTGATTCCGAAGTGGCGTCACCTGAACGTCTTCGAAGGCGAACAAGTGAACCGCGGCGAAGTTATCTCCGACGGTCCAAGCGATCCACACGACATCCTGCGTCTGCTGGGTGTGAGTGCGCTGGCCAAGTACATCGTTAACGAGATCCAGGACGTTTATCGTCTGCAAGGCGTGAAGATCAACGACAAGCACATCGAGACCATCCTGCGTCAGATGCTGCGTAAAGTTGAAATCGCTGAATCCGGCGACTCGACTTTCATCAAGGGCGACCAGATGGAGTTGACTCACGTTCTGGTAGAGAACGAGCGTTTGGCGGGCGACGACAAGTTCGTTTCCAAGTTCACTCGCGTTCTGCTGGGTATCACCAAGGCGTCGTTGTCGACCGAATCGTTCATCTCGGCGGCCTCTTTCCAAGAGACCACCCGTGTACTGACCGAAGCGGCCGTTACCGGCAAGCGCGATTACCTGCGCGGCCTGAAAGAAAACGTGGTTGTGGGTCGTCTGATCCCAGCCGGTACCGGTCTGGCCTATCACAGCGAGCGCAAGCGTCGTCGTGAACTGGACAAACCGTTGCGCGTAAGCGCCAGTGAAGTGGAAGCTGCACTGACCGAAGCGCTGAACTCTAGCGGTAACTGAGTTCTGCGGTAGTGAGAACAAGGCCCTGGTAGCCTCCGCCAAGGCCATCGCGACATTTTTTGTTGCGATGGTCGGTGTGAGGAGATCGGGGCCTTGTCTTGACTGGGGACAAGATCCTCTTTAGACTCTTGTACCCCTAAATTTGGCGGGAATTCGTTCCTGCCATTTTGCTTTTCTTGCAAGACAATAGCGTCGCAAGACAACAGTGGAGCTAGTAGATGGCAACTATCAACCAGCTGGTACGTCAGCCGCGTAAGCGTATCGTCGAGAAATCCGACGTACCTGCGCTGCAGAACTGCCCGCAACGTCGTGGCGTGTGCACCCGTGTGTACACCACCACGCCGAAAAAACCTAACTCGGCACTGCGTAAAGTATGCCGTGTGCGCCTGACCAACGGTTTCGAGGTTTCCTCGTACATCGGTGGTGAAGGTCACAACCTGCAAGAGCACAGCGTGGTCCTGATTCGTGGTGGTCGTGTAAAAGACTTGCCAGGTGTTCGTTACCACACCGTTCGCGGCTCCCTGGATACCTCCGGCGTCAAAGGTCGTAACCAAGGTCGTTCGAAATACGGTACCAAGCGTCCGAAGTAATCGGCCGTTTGTTGCAGTAACTGATTTTTATTTTTTTGAGTCGATAAGAGTAAGGTCGGGCGTACATCCACTGGGTGTCATGTTCCCGGGCTAACCTGAAGACCGTTTGAGGGCTTATCAATGCCAAGACGTCGTGTAGCAGCCAAGCGTGAGATTCTGGACGATCCGAAATACGGTAGCCAGATTCTCGCCAAATTCATGAACCACGTGATGGAAAGCGGCAAAAAAGCCGTGGCCGAACGTATCGTTTATGGTGCTCTGGAAAAAGTTAAAGAGCGCAAGAACGCCGACCCCCTGGAACTCTTCGAGAAAGCACTCGACGCCATCGCTCCGCTGGTCGAAGTGAAGTCGCGCCGTGTAGGCGGTGCTACTTACCAGGTTCCGGTCGAAGTTCGTCCGTCCCGTCGTAACGCTTTGGCAATGCGCTGGTTGGTAGACTTCGCCCGCAAGCGCGGCGAGAAGTCCATGGCTCTGCGTTTGGCTGGCGAACTGTTGGACGCCGCTGAAGGTAAAGGTGCTGCAGTTAAGAAGCGTGAAGACGTGCACCGTATGGCTGAAGCCAACAAGGCTTTCTCGCACTACCGCTTCTAATTTTAGCGTCACTCAATTTGCGAGGGCTTTATGGCTCGTACAACCGATATTAAACGCTACCGTAACATTGGTATCGTTGCTCACGTGGACGCGGGTAAAACCACGACCACTGAGCGCGTCCTGTTTTACACGGGCGTAAACCACAAAATGGGCGAGGTGCATGACGGCGCCGCGACCATGGACTGGATGGTGCAGGAGCAGGAGCGGGGTATTACCATTACCTCCGCTGCTACCACCGCATTCTGGGAAGGTTCTGCCAAGCAGTTTCCCAAGCACCGCTTCAACATCATCGATACCCCCGGCCACGTTGACTTCACCATTGAAGTAGAGCGTTCGCTGCGCGTACTCGACGGTGCGGTCGTTGTGTTCTGCGGTACTTCCGGTGTCGAGCCTCAGTCTGAAACCGTATGGCGTCAAGCCAACAAATACGGTGTTCCACGTCTCGTTTACGTGAACAAGATGGACCGTGCCGGTGCTAACTTCCTGCGTGTTGTTGCGCAGATCAAGCAGCGCCTGGGTCACACTCCGGTGCCTATCCAGTTGGCTATCGGTTCCGAAGACAACTTCCAGGGTCAGATCGATCTGATGTCCATGGAAGCGGTCTACTGGGACGACGCTGACAAAGGTATGGCTGCTCGTCGCGAGGCTATCCCTGCTGAACTGCAGGAATTGGCTGAAGAGTGGCGTGGCAACATGGTCGAGGCTGCTGCCGAAGCCAACGAAGAGCTGATGAACAAGTACCTCGAGGGCGAAGAGCTCTCCATCGAGGAAATCAAGGGCGCTCTGCGTCAGCGGACCATCGCTGGCGAAATCGTTCTGGCTGTTTGCGGTTCTTCCTTCAAGAACAAGGGTGTTCCCCTGGTTCTCGACGCTGTTATCGACTACCTGCCTGCACCTGTCGACATTCCTGCCATCAAGGGTTCCGACCCGGATGACGAGACTATCGCCATGGAGCGTCATGCAGACGACAGCGAACCGTTCTCCGCTCTGGCGTTCAAAATCGCCACTGACCCATTCGTGGGTACCCTGACCTTCGCTCGCGTTTACTCGGGCGTGTTGAGCTCCGGCGACGGCGTGATCAACTCGGTCAAGGGCAAGAAAGAGCGCGTGGGTCGTATGGTGCAGATGCATGCCAACACCCGTGAAGAGATCAAGGAAGTACGCGCTGGCGACATCGCGGCCCTGATCGGCATGAAGGACGTCACCACCGGTGACACCCTGTGCTCTGCTGACAAGCCAATCATCCTGGTTCGTATGGACTTCCCGGAGCCGGTTATTTCGGTTGCCGTTGAGCCCAAGACCAAGGATGACCAGGAAAAAATGGGTATCGCTCTGGGCAAACTTGCTCAGGAAGACCCGTCTTTCCGCGTCAAAACCGACGAAGAGACTGGTCAAACGATCATCTCGGGTATGGGTGAGTTGCACCTGGACATTCTGGTTGACCGCATGCGCCGCGAGTTCAACGTAGAAGCCAACATCGGTAAACCGCAAGTTTCTTATCGTGAGAAAATCACCAAGAACTGCGAAATCGAAGGCAAGTTCGTTCGTCAGTCCGGCGGTCGTGGCCAGTTCGGCCATTGCTGGATCCGTTTTGCTCCTGCTGACGAAGGTCAGGAAGGTCTGCAATTCGTGAACGAAGTAGTAGGCGGTGTGGTTCCTAAGGAATACATCCCGGCTATCCAGAAGGGTATCGAAGAGCAGATGAAGAACGGCGTTGTTGCCGGCTATCCGCTGATCGGCCTGAAGGCTACTGTGTTCGATGGCTCTTACCACGACGTCGACTCCAACGAGATGGCGTTCAAGGTGGCTGCTTCCATGGCGACCAAGCAACTCGCGTCCAAGGGCGGCGGTGTTGTACTTGAGCCGATCATGAAGGTAGAAGTTGTAACACCTGAGGATTACATGGGCGACGTGATGGGTGACTTGAACCGTCGTCGTGGTCTGATCCAGGGTATGGAAGATACGGTCTCCGGCAAGGTTATCCGCGCTGAAGTACCGTTGGGCGAAATGTTCGGTTATGCGACTGATGTTCGTTCCATGTCCCAGGGTCGCGCGAGCTACTCTATGGAATTCTCCAAATACTCCGAAGCTCCGAACAACATTGTCGAAGCTCTCGTTAAAAAACAAGGCTGATTCAGCCCTTTAGGCTAGGAGTTAATTGTCGTGGCTAAAGAAAAATTTGATCGTTCCCTCCCGCACGTCAACGTTGGCACCATCGGTCACGTCGACCACGGTAAAACCACGCTGACCGCTGCTCTGACTCGTGTTTGCTCCGAGGTTTTCGGTTCGGCTGTTGTTGATTTCGATAAAATCGACAGCGCGCCAGAAGAAAAAGCTCGTGGTATCACCATCAACACCGCTCACGTTGAATACAACTCGGCGATCCGTCACTACGCTCACGTTGACTGCCCGGGTCACGCTGACTATGTGAAGAACATGATCACCGGTGCTGCCCAGATGGACGGCGCTATCCTGGTTTGCTCGGCCGCCGATGGTCCGATGCCACAAACCCGTGAGCACATCCTGCTGTCCCGTCAGGTTGGCGTTCCGTACATCGTGGTCTTCCTGAACAAGGCTGACCTGGTAGACGACGCAGAGCTGCTGGAACTGGTTGAGATGGAAGTGCGCGATCTGCTGAGCACTTACGACTTCCCAGGTGATGACACTCCAATCATCATCGGTTCGGCCCGTATGGCGCTGGAAGGCAAAGACGACAACGAGATGGGCACCACTGCCGTCAAGAAACTGGTTGAAACTCTGGATAGCTACATCCCAGAGCCAGTACGTCTGACCGACAAGCCGTTCCTGATGCCAATCGAAGACGTATTCTCGATATCGGGTCGCGGTACTGTTGTGACTGGTCGTATCGAGCGCGGTATCGTCAAGGTTCAGGATCCACTGGAAATCGTTGGTCTGCGTGACACTACCGTCACCACCTGCACCGGTGTTGAAATGTTCCGTAAACTGCTCGACGAAGGTCGTGCAGGCGAGAACTGCGGCGTTCTGCTGCGTGGTACCAAGCGTGACGACGTTGAGCGTGGCCAGGTTCTGGTCAAGCCAGGTTCGGTCAAGCCGCACACCAAGTTCACCGCAGAAGTTTACGTTCTGAGCAAGGAAGAAGGCGGCCGTCATACTCCGTTCTTCAAAGGCTACCGTCCACAGTTCTACTTCCGGACTACTGACGTGACCGGTAACTGCGAACTGCCAGAAGGCGTTGAAATGGTAATGCCAGGTGATAACATCCAAATGGTTGTTACCCTGATCAAAACCATCGCGATGGAAGACGGCCTGCGTTTCGCTATCCGTGAAGGCGGTCGTACCGTCGGCGCTGGCGTCGTAGCCAAAATCATCGAGTAAGCTTCTCTTTTGAGCTAGCTTCGATGCTTTGAAAAAACCCTCGCCTCGCGGGGGTTTTTTTATTAGGTTGACACCCATCTGGGGCGTCTATAGAATTGCGCCTCCTTTTAACGGGCGTATTGCGCTCGGTGGGAATAGCAGCCGGAGTCTGAAATCCAATGCAAAATCAGCAAATCCGTATCAGGTTGAAGGCTTTTGACCATCGCCTGATCGACCAATCCACCCAGGAAATCGTGGAAACCGCGAAACGTACTGGTGCTCAAGTGCGTGGTCCAATTCCACTGCCTACCCGTAAAGAGCGGTTCACCGTTCTGGTCTCCCCGCACGTCAACAAAGACGCGCGCGACCAGTACGAGATCCGTACTCATAAGCGTGTTCTGGACATCGTCCAGCCAACGGATAAAACCGTTGATGCGCTGATGAAGCTTGATCTTGCGGCAGGTGTGGAAGTGCAGATCAGCCTCGGCTAAGACTCGGTCTTAGTCGTGTAACGCTCTGAAATGGGCGGCCATAGCGGGTGAAAGCCCCGTACACTCATGAGGTTTACAACATGACTATTGGTGTAGTCGGTCGTAAATGCGGTATGACCCGTATTTTCACCGAAGAAGGTGTCTCCATTCCGGTTACGGTCATTGAGATCGAACCGAATCGCGTCACCCAGTTCAAAACTGAAGAAACCGATGGCTATCGTGCAGTGCAAGTCACTGTCGGCGAGCGTCGTGCTTCGCGTGTTACAGCTGCTCAAGCTGGCCACTTCGCTAAAGCGAACGTTGCCGCTGGTCGCACTGTCCTGGAATTCCGTCTTGAAGACGGCGAATACCAGGCTGGCGATCTGATCAACGCTGAAATCTTCGCCGCTGGTCAACTGGTTGATGTAACCGGTCAGTCCAAGGGTAAAGGCTTCCAGGGTACGATCAAGCGCTGGAACTTCCGCGGGCAAGATAATACCCACGGTAACTCCGTGTCCCACCGCGTTCCAGGCTCTATCGGCCAGTGCCAGACTCCTGGTCGTGTATTCAAGGGCAAAAAAATGTCCGGTCATATGGGCGCTGAGCGCGTGACCGTGCAGTCCCTCGAAGTAGTGCGCGTGGACGCTGAACGCAATCTGTTGTTGGTCAAGGGCGCTGTTCCTGGCGCTACTGGCGGCAACCTGGTTGTACGTCCAGCAGCCAAGGCTCGCGGTTAAGGGGAAGCTGACATGCAATTAAATGTAAATGACGCTCAAGCGATCGAAGTTTCCGAACTGACGTTCGGCGGCGAGTTCAACGAGACGCTGGTTCACCAAGCAGTCGTGGCCTACATGGCCGGCGGCCGTCAAGGCACCAAGCAGCAAAAGACCCGTTCCGACGTTCGTGGTGGCGGTAAGCGCCCATGGCGTCAGAAAGGTACTGGCCGTGCTCGTGCCGGTACTATCCGTAGCCCAATCTGGCGTGGCGGCGGTACCACTTTCGCAGCTCGTCCACAGGATCACTCCCAGAAGCTGAACAAGAAGATGTATCGCGCAGCAATGCGTTCCATCCTTGCTGAGCTGGTGCGTACTGATCGTCTGGTCGTGGTTCAGGATTTCGCTGTTGAAACACCGAAAACCAAAGACCTGCTGAACAAGCTGACTGACATGAGTCTGACCGACGTTCTGATCGTGTCTGACGCTGTTGATCAGAACCTGTACCTGGCTGCTCGTAACCTGCCACACGTTGATGTCCGTGACGTGCAAGGTTCCGATCCAGTTAGTCTGATCGCATACGACAAGGTGTTGATCACCGTGTCGGCCGTGAAGAAATTCGAGGAGCTGCTGGGATGAACCAGGAACGCGTATTTAAAGTTCTGCTTGGCCCGCACGTTTCCGAGAAGGCTACGGTCCTGGCAGACAAGAAAGGCCAGTTCGTTTTCAAAGTTGCGACTGACGCAACCAAGCTGGAAATCAAGAAGGCCGTCGAAAGCCTGTTCAGCGTGAAAGTAGAGCGTGTGACTACCCTGAACGTTCTGGGTAAAAGCAAACGCACTGCTCGCGGCCTGGGCAAGCGTAATGACTGGAAGAAGGCAGTTATCTCCCTTCAGCCAGGCCAAGATCTCGATTTCAGCAGCAGTGCTGAGTAAGGAAGGGGTGCATCATGGCAATCGTTAAATGCAAACCGACTTCCCCTGGCCGCCGTTTTGTGGTCAAGGTGGTCAACAAGGAGCTGCATAAAGGCGCTCCTCACGCACCGCTGCTCGAGAAAAAATCGAAGACTGGTGGTCGTAACAACAATGGTCGCATTACCACTCGTCACATCGGTGGTGGCCATAAGCAGCATTATCGTCTGGTCGATTTCCGTCGCAACGACAAAGATGGCATCTCTGCCACTGTCGAGCGTATCGAATACGATCCAAACCGTACTGCTCACATCGCTCTGCTGCTGTACGCAGACGGCGAGCGTCGCTACATCATCGCCCCTAAAGGCGTGAGTGCTGGCGACCAGCTGATCGCAGGCGCTCTGGCTCCAATCAAGCCAGGTAACGCTCTGCAACTGCGCAACATCCCAGTGGGTTCCACCGTACACGGCATCGAACTGAAGCCAGGTAAAGGTGCACAGATCGCTCGTTCCGCTGGTGCTTCGGCTCAGCTGATCGCTCGTGAAGGTGTCTACGTGACCCTGCGTCTGCGCTCCGGTGAAATGCGTAAAGTGCTGTCGGAATGCCGTGCAACGCTGGGCGAAGTCTCGAACTCCGAGCACAGCCTGCGTTCCCTGGGTAAAGCCGGTGCCAAACGCTGGCGTGGCGTTCGCCCAACCGTTCGTGGTGTTGCCATGAACCCGGTTGACCACCCACATGGTGGTGGTGAAGGTCGTACCTCTGGTGGTCGTCATCCGGTATCGCCGTGGGGCTTCCCGACTAAGGGCGCGAAGACTCGTGGTAATAAGCGTACCGACAAAATGATCGTCCGTCGTCGCAAGTAAATAGAGGGATACGACAGTGCCACGTTCTCTGAAAAAAGGTCCTTTTATTGATCTTCACCTACTGAAGAAGATCGAAGTGGCGGCGGAAAAGAACGATCGCAAACCAGTTAAGACCTGGTCGCGCCGTTCCATGATCCTGCCACAAATGGTCGGTCTGACCATTGCTGTGCATAACGGTCGTCAACACGTCCCCGTTCTCGTGAACGAAGACATGGTCGGCCACAAACTGGGCGAGTTTGCCGGTACCCGCACTTATCGTGGGCACGTGGCAGACAAGAAAGCCAAGCGTTAAGGGGTTAGGAAATGGAAGTAGCCGCTAAGTTGTCGGGCGCTCGAATCTCCGCCCAGAAAGCCCGCTTGGTCGCCGACCAGATCCGCGGGAAGAAGGTGGGCGAAGCGCTCAACCTGTTGGCTTTCAGCAGTAAGAAAGCCGCCGAGATCATGAAAAAAGTGCTGGAGTCGGCCGTAGCCAACGCCGAGCATAACGAAGGCGCAGACGTTGATGACCTGAAGGTCAGCACCGTTTTCGTCAACGAAGGGCGTTCGCTGAAGCGCATCATGCCCCGTGCCAAAGGCCGGGCTGATCGCATCGTCAAGCGGTCTTGCCATATCACTGTCAAGGTTGCTGACAAGTAACGGAGTCGAAGAGATGGGTCAGAAAGTACATCCCATTGGCATTCGCCTGGGAATCGTCAAGGAGCACACCTCCGTCTGGTACGCAGACGGTCGGACTTATGCGGACTATTTGCTCGCAGATCTGAATGTGCGTGAGTACCTCCAAGACAAACTAAAAAGCGCGTCCGTAAGCCGTATCGATATCCATCGTCCGGCTCAAACTGCACGCATCACCATCCACACCGCTCGTCCAGGTATCGTTATCGGGAAGAAGGGTGAGGATGTTGAGAAACTGCGTCAGGACCTGACCAAGCAAATGGGTGTGCCTGTGCACATCAATATCGAAGAGATCCGTAAGCCGGAGCTCGACGGTATGCTGGTTGCCCAGAGCGTAGCTCAGCAGCTGGAGCGTCGTGTGATGTTCCGTCGCGCCATGAAGCGCGCCGTACAGAACGCCATGCGCATTGGTGCCAAAGGCATCAAAATCCAAGTGAGCGGTCGTCTCGGCGGTGCTGAAATCGCACGTACTGAATGGTATCGCGAAGGTCGTGTGCCACTGCACACCCTGCGTGCCGACATCGACTATGCCAACTACGAAGCTCACACCACCTACGGTGTGATCGGTGTAAAGGTTTGGATCTTCAAAGGCGAAGTAATTGGTGGTCGCCAAGAAGAACTGAAACCACAAGCACCAGCGCCTCGTAAAAAAGCTGCTAAGTAAGGGGTACGCCAAATGTTGCAACCAAAGCGTACGAAGTTCCGCAAGCAGATGACAGGCCACAACCGTGGTCTGGCTCAGCGCGGTAGCAAAGTCAGCTTCGGCGAGTTCGCGCTGAAGTCTGTTGCTCGTGGTCGTCTCACCGCTCGTCAGATCGAGTCAGCGCGTCGTGCTCTGACCCGTCACGTAAAACGTGGCGGCAAGATCTGGATCCGTGTATTCCCGGACAAGCCGATCTCCAAAAAGCCCCTCGAAGTTCGGATGGGTAAAGGTAAGGGTAACGTGGAATACTGGGTTGCCCAGATTCAGCCAGGCAAAGTCCTGTATGAAATCGAGGGTGTTACTGAAGAGCTGGCGCGTGAGGCTTTTGCCCTGGCTGCTGCAAAGCTGCCGCTCGCCACCGCCTTTGTTAAACGGACGGTGATGTGATGAAAGCGAATGAACTTCGTGAAAAATCAGCACAGCAGCTGAACGAGCAACTGCTCGGCCTGCTGCGCGACCAGTTCAATCTGCGTATGCAGAAAGCAACTGGCCAGTTGGGGCAGTCTCACCTGCTCTCGCAAGTTAAGCGCGACATCGCTCGTGTGAAGACTGTGCTCAACCAGCAGGCAGGTAAGTAATCATGGCTGAAGCCGAAAAGACCGTCCGTACGCTGACTGGCCGTGTTGTCAGCGACAAAATGGACAAGACCATCACCGTTCTGATCGAGCGTCGCGTAAAGCACCCGATCTACGGTAAATACGTTAAGCGTTCGACTAAGCTGCACGCGCACGACGAAACCAACCAGTGCCACATCGGCGACAAGGTCACGATTCGTGAAACTCGTCCGATGGCCAAGACCAAGTCTTGGGCCCTGGTTGATGTTCTCGAACGCGCTGTGGAAGTCTAAGGACTAGGGGTCGGAGAAATTATATGATTCAGACTCAATCCATGCTCGATGTGGCCGATAACAGCGGCGCTCGCCGCGTTATGTGCATCAAGGTGCTGGGTGGCTCCCATCGTCGTTACGCTGGTATCGGTGACATCATCAAAGTAACCGTCAAGGAAGCAATTCCGCGCGGTAAAGTGAAGAAAGGCCAAGTGATGACTGCTGTTGTAGTCCGCACTCGCCATGGCGTCCGTCGTGCTGACGGCTCCATCATCCGCTTTGATGGCAACGCTGCTGTTCTGTTGAACAACAAGCAAGAGCCGATCGGCACCCGTATCTTTGGGCCAGTGACCCGTGAACTTCGTAATGAGAAGTTCATGAAGATCGTCTCGCTCGCCCCAGAAGTGCTGTAAGGAGATCCGACATGCAAAAGATTCGTCGTGACGACGAGATCATCGTGATCGCCGGCAAAGACAAAGGTAAGCGCGGTAAGGTGCTTAAGGTTCTCGCTGATGACCGTCTGGTCATCGGTGGTCTGAACCTGGTCAAGCGTCATACCAAGCCTAACCCGATGTCGGGCGTACAGGGCGGTATCGTCGAAAAAGAAGCGCCACTGCACGCTTCCAACGTCGCCATTTTCAACGGCGAAACCAACAAGGCTGACCGCGTTGGTTTCAAAGTAGAAGACGGCAAAAAAATTCGTGTCTTCAAGTCGACCCAAAAAGCGGTTGATGCTTGAACACTGCTAGGTAGAAGACCATGGCACGACTGAAAGAGATTTACCGGAAGGAAATCGCTCCGAAGCTTAAGGAAGAACTTAAGCTGGCGAACGTGATGGAAGTTCCGCGCATTACCAAGATCACCCTGAACATGGGTCTGGGCGAAGCGATCGGCGACAAAAAAGTCATCGAGCACGCTGTTGCTGACCTGGAGAAGATCACCGGCCAGAAAGTCGTTGTGACTCACGCTCGTAAATCCATCGCTGGCTTCAAAGTCCGCGAAGGATGGCCGATCGGCGTCAAAGTGACCCTGCGTCGCGATCGTATGTATGAGTTCCTGGATCGTCTGCTGTCGATCTCCCTGCCTCGGGTTCGCGACTTCCGCGGCCTGAATGCCAAGTCCTTCGATGGTCGTGGTAACTACAGCATGGGCGTGAAAGAGCAGATCATTTTCCCGGAAATCGATTACGACAAGATCGATGCTCTGCGCGGTCTGGACATTACCCTGACCACCACTGCTAAGAACGATGATGAAGGTCGCGCATTGCTGCGTGCTTTCAAATTCCCGTTCCGCAACTGATTGGAGTAGGAAAATGGCCAAGAAGAGCATGAAAAACCGTGAGCTGAAGCGTCAGCTCACCGTTGCCAAGTACGCCACCAAGCGTGCAGCACTGAAAGCTATCATCGTTGATCTGAACGCAAGTCCAGAAGCACGTTGGGAAGCTTCGGTAGCCCTGCAGAAGCAGCCACGTGACGCCAGCGCTTCGCGCATGCGTAACCGCTGCCGCATCACTGGTCGTCCGCACGGCGTTTACCGCAAGTTCGGCCTCGGCCGTAACAAGCTGCGTGAAGCGGCCATGCGTGGTGACGTACCAGGTCTGGTTAAAGCCAGCTGGTAAGCCACACTGCCCAAGTCACGGCAGTCGGTCTCGCAAGAACCGACCGCCGGTGACCTTGAGTTTGAATCAAGCCCCTTTTGGGGCTTGATTCATTTCTGGGGTGTGTCTAGAATGACCGGCTCGCCTGAGCCCGCACTTTTTGCGTGTGGAACGCTCGGCGACAGTTGTAGCCGCAAGGCTAATATTTTTTGTATCAGGAGCGTCTAGCCCATGAGTATGCAGGACCCGTTAGCGGACATGCTAACTCGAATCCGTAATGCCCAGATGGCTGAAAAGGCCGTTGTAAGCATGCCGTCTTCCACGTTGAAGGTGGCTGTAGCTAAAGTCCTGAAGGACGAAGGCTATATCGCGGGTTTTCAGATCACCACCGACGCTAAGCCGTCGTTGTCCATCGAGCTGAAGTACTTCGAAGGCCGTCCGGTCATCGAGGAAGTGAAGCGCGTTAGCCGTCCAGGCCTGCGTCAGTACAAGTCCGTTGAAGATCTGCCGAAAGTTCGTGGCGGTCTTGGCGTGTCTATCGTCTCCACCAACAAAGGTGTGATGACGGATCGTGCTGCGCGCGCTGCCGGTGTCGGCGGCGAAGTTCTTTGCACTGTGTTCTAAGGGGGGATAAGCATGTCTCGCGTCGCTAAGAACCCCGTTAAGCTGCCAGCCGGTGTCGAAGTCAAATTCGCAGGCCAACAGCTTTCGGTGAAGGGTGCCAAGGGTACTCTTGAACTGAACATCCATTCGTCCGTTGAGATCGTTGAAGAAGCTGGTGAGCTGCGTTTCGCTGCTCGCAATGGCGATCAACAAACTCGCGCAATGGCAGGTACCACGCGTGCGTTGGTAAACAACATGGTCCAAGGCGTAAGCCAAGGCTTCGAGCGTAAGCTCCAGCTGGTCGGTGTTGGTTACAAAGCGCAAGCAAAAGGCACGGTTTTGAACCTGGCCCTTGGCTTCTCGCACCCAGTGGATTACGAACTGCCGGAAGGCATCACCGCTGAGACCCCTAGCCAAACCGACATCCTGATCAAGGGTATCGATAAGCAGCTGGTAGGTCAGGTGGCCGCTGAGATCCGCGACTTCCGTCCACCAGAGCCGTACAAAGGCAAAGGTGTGCGCTACGCGGACGAAGTCGTCCGTCGTAAAGAAGCCAAGAAGAAGTAGGGCATAGCAAATGACCGACAAAAAAGTTACTCGACTGCGTCGCGCTCGCAAAGCACGCCTGAAAATGCACGAACTCGAAGTCGTGCGTCTCTGCGTGTTCCGCTCTTCGCAGCACATCTATGCCCAGGTCATTTCGGCCGACGGCAACAAAGTCCTGGCAAGTGCCTCGACTTTGGACAAAGAACTGCGTGATGGTGCCACTGGCAACATCGACGCGGCCACTAAGGTTGGCCAGCTGGTCGCTACGCGTGCTAAAGCCGCTGGCGTCTCGCAAGTGGCTTTCGACCGCTCTGGCTTCAAGTACCACGGCCGCGTCAAGGCGCTGGCTGATGCTGCTCGTGAAGCTGGGCTGGAGTTCTAAGTTATGTCAAATAACGACCAAAAGCGCGACGAAGGCTACATCGAGAAGCTGGTTCAAGTTAACCGTGTAGCCAAAACCGTTAAAGGCGGCCGTATCTTCACCTTCACCGCGTTGACCGTGGTTGGTGATGGTAAGGGCCGTGTAGGCTTCGGCCGTGGCAAGTCACGTGAAGTGCCTGCTGCGATCCAGAAGGCTATGGAAGCTGCTCGCCGCAACATGATCCAGGTGGACCTGAACGGTACCACTCTGCAGTACGCCATGAAGTCCGCCCACGGCGCTTCGAAGGTTTACATGCAGCCTGCTTCTGAAGGTACCGGTATCATCGCTGGCGGCGCTATGCGTGCTGTCCTCGAAGTTGCTGGCGTTCAGAACGTTCTGGCCAAGTGCTACGGCTCGACTAACCCGGTAAACGTGGTTCACGCCACTTTCAAAGGTTTGAAGGCTATGCAGTCTCCTGAATCCATTGCCGCCAAGCGTGGCAAAAGCGTCAAGGAGATCTTCTGATCATGGCTACCGTTAAAGTTACGCTGATCAAAAGCATGACCGGCCGCATCCCTAACCACAGACTGTGCGTTAAGGGTCTGGGTCTGCGTCGCATCGGTCACACTGTAGAAGTCCTGGATACTCCCGAGAATCGCGGGATGATCAACAAGGCTTACTACATGCTGCGTGTAGAGGGTTAATCGATGAAACTCAATGATCTGAGTCCAGCGCCGGGTTCCCGTCGCGAAAAGCATCGTCCGGGCCGTGGTATCGGTAGCGGTTTGGGTAAGACTGGTGGCCGCGGCCACAAAGGTCAGACCTCCCGCTCCGGTGGCACCATTGCTCCAGGCTTTGAAGGCGGCCAACAGCCGCTGCATCGTCGTCTGCCGAAGTTCGGTTTCGTTTCCCTGAAAGCCATGGACCGCGCAGAAGTGCGTCTGTCCGAGCTGGCCAAAGTGGAAGGCGACATCGTCACCGTGCAGTCCCTGAAAGATGCCAACGTGATCAACCAGAACGTACAGCGTGTGAAAATCATGCTGTCGGGCGAAGTGACTCGCGCTGTAACTATCAAGGGCATCGCAGCCACCAAAGGTGCGCGTGCGGCTATCGAAGCAGCTGGCGGCAAGTTCGAGGAATAAATGGCTAAGCAAGGTGCTCTCTCAGCGCTCAGCAAAGGCGGGTTATCCGAGCTCTGGGCTCGACTGCGTTTTCTATTCCTGGCGATTATCGTCTACCGGATAGGCGCGCACATCCCAGTTCCTGGTATCAACCCGGACCGGCTGGCGGACCTGTTTCGACAGAATGAGGGGACCATTCTTAGCTTGTTCAACATGTTTTCCGGCGGCGCGCTGGAGCGGATGAGCATCTTTGCACTGGGGATCATGCCGTACATTTCGGCATCGATCATCATGCAGCTGATGTCCGCTGTCAGCCCGCAGCTGGAGCAGTTGAAGAAGGAAGGTGAGGCTGGTCGTCGTAAGATCAGCCAATACACCCGCTATGGCACCGTCGTCCTGGCACTAGTCCAAGCCATTGGCATGTCCATTGGTCTGGCTAATCAGGGCGTCTCGTTTAGTGCTGGCATCAGCTTCCATTTCGTCGCGGTGTCCACTTTTGTGGCCGGCGCGATGTTCATGATGTGGTTGGGCGAGCAGATTACCGAGCGCGGTGTTGGTAACGGTATCTCGATGTTGATTTTTTCGGGTATCGTCGCCGGTCTTCCGAGAGCAATCGGGCAGTCTTTCGAGTCTGCACGTCAGGGCGATATCAACATCTTCGCGCTGGTTGCCATCGGTTTGCTGGCAGTAGCGATCATCGGTTTCGTGGTGTTCATTGAGCGTGGCCAGCGTCGTATTGCTGTTCACTACGCCAAGCGTCAGCAGGGCCGCAAGGTCTTCGCTGCGCAGACCAGCCACTTGCCGCTGAAAGTGAATATGGCCGGTGTTATTCCTGCTATCTTCGCGAGCAGCATCTTGCTGTTCCCGGCTTCGCTGGGTGCCTGGTTCGGTCAGTCTGAAGGTATGGGCTGGTTGCAGGACATCTCGCAGTCGATCGCTCCTGGTCAGCCGTTGAATATTCTGCTGTTTAGTGCAGGGATTATTTTCTTCTGCTTCTTCTATACGGCGTTGATGTTCAATCCGAAAGACGTAGCGGAAAACCTGAAGAAGTCCGGTGCCTTTATTCCGGGTATCCGTCCAGGCGAGCAGTCGGCGCGCTACATTGATGGCGTTCTGACCCGTTTGACCATGTTCGGTGCTCTTTATATGACGGCCGTGTGCCTGCTGCCCCAGTTCCTGGTGGTTGCAGCAAACGTTCCGTTCTACCTTGGCGGGACCTCGTTGCTGATCGTGGTCGTGGTTGTGATGGACTTCATGTCCCAAGTACAATCGCACCTCGTTTCGCACCAGTACGAATCCCTGATGAAGAAAGCCAACCTGAAGGGTTACGGCAGCGGCATGCTGCGCTGACCCATAAGGTTCGAGGAGTTGGTGATGAAAGTTCGTGCATCGGTGAAAAAGCTGTGCCGTAACTGCAAGATTATTCGCCGCGAAGGTGTGGTTCGAGTAATTTGCAGCGCGGAACCGCGTCACAAACAGCGCCAAGGCTGAGTGTGATCTGCTTGAAGCCCAGCAGCTAGTGCGCTGCTGGGTTGATTATTTGTTATTACAGCGATATTATCTCGCGCCCTATTTCTTGGCTTCCGGGGCGTAGGTAGCTGTCAATTGGAGTCCCACTGAATGGCCCGTATTGCAGGCGTTAACATTCCAGATAACAAGCACACTGTTATCTCGCTGACCTACATCTATGGTGTTGGTCGCACTACTGCACAGAAAATTTGTGCAGTGACTGGGGTAAACCCAGCCGCAAAGATCAAGGATCTGAGCGACGAGCAGATTGAACAGCTGCGTGGCGAAGTGGCGAAGTTCACCACTGAAGGTGACCTGCGTCGCGAAATCAACATGAAAATCAAACGCTTGATGGACTTGGGCTGCTATCGCGGTCTGCGCCATCGTCGTGGTCTGCCAGTACGCGGTCAGCGTACCAAGACCAACGCGCGTACTCGCAAAGGTCCGCGTAAGCCGATCCGCAAGTAATCGCACCAGCGAATCGACAGGAATCTAGTCATGGCAAAACCTGCTGCTCGTCCTCGTAAGAAAATTAAAAAGACAGTGGTTGATGGCATCGCCCACATCCACGCGTCTTTCAACAACACCATCGTGACCATCACCGACCGTCAAGGTAACGCGCTTTCTTGGGCTACCTCCGGTGGTTCGGGTTTCCGCGGTTCCCGCAAGTCCACCCCGTTCGCTGCTCAAGTAGCTGCTGAACGTGCTGGTCAAGCTGCGCTGGAATATGGCCTGAAAAACCTCGACGTTAACGTCAAAGGTCCAGGTCCAGGTCGTGAGTCCGCTGTCCGTGCTTTGAACGGCTGTGGCTATAAGATCGCCAGCATCACCGACGTGACGCCAATCCCGCATAACGGGTGCCGTCCGCCGAAGAAGCGCCGCGTGTAATCCAGGAGATTGTAAAGAATGGCTCGTTACATTGGTCCAAAATGCAAACTGGCTCGTCGCGAAGGCACCGATCTCTTCCTGAAGAGCGGCGTGCGCGCTATCGAATCCAAGTGCAACATCGAAGCAGCACCTGGTATCCACGGCCAACGCCGCGGTCGCCAGTCCGACTACGGCACCCAACTGCGTGAAAAGCAGAAGGTCCGTCGTATTTATGGCGTTCTTGAGCGTCAGTTCAGCGGCTACTACAAAGAAGCTGCCGGCCGTAAAGGCGCAACCGGTGAGAACCTGTTGCAACTGCTCGAATGCCGTCTGGACAACGTTGTATACCGTATGGGTTTTGGCTCGACTCGTGCCGAATCCCGTCAACTGGTATCGCACAAGTCGATCAGCGTTAACGGCAAAACCGTCAACGTCCCGTCCTACCAGGTTCGTGCTGGTGACGTGGTAGCTATTCGTGAGAAGGCTAAGAATCAACTGCGCATTGTCCAGGCTCTCGATCTGTGTGCCCAGCGTGGCCGCGTAGAATGGGTAGAAGTGGACACTGAGAAGAAGTCGGGCGTTTTCAAGAACGTTCCTGCTCGCAGTGACCTCTCCGCCGACATCAACGAAAGCCTGATTGTCGAGCTCTACTCCAAGTAAGGGCTAGAAAATAGGTGCATCCATGCAGATTTCGGTAAATGAGTTCCTGACACCCCGTCACATTGACGTGCAGGTTGTCAGTCCAACCCGCGCTAAAATCACCCTCGAGCCTCTCGAGCGTGGTTTTGGCCACACCCTGGGCAACGCGCTGCGCCGCATCCTGTTGTCCTCAATGCCAGGCTGTGCAGTAGTCGAGGCCGAGATTGACGGTGTGCTCCACGAGTACAGCGCCATCGAAGGTGTACAGGAAGACGTCATTGAAATCCTGTTGAACCTTAAAGGTCTGGCTATCAAGCTGCACGGCCGTGACGAAGTTACGCTGACCTTGTCGAAGAAGGGTTCGGGGGTGGTTACCGCTGCCGATATTCAGCTGGATCATGATGTCGAGATCGTTAACCCCGATCACGTAATCGCCAACCTGGCGTCTAACGGCGCCTTGAACATGAAGCTCACCGTAGCTCGTGGTCGTGGTTATGAACCAGCAGACTCGCGTCAGAGCGATGAAGACGAAAGCCGCAGCATCGGTCGCTTGCAGCTCGATTCTTCGTTCAGCCCGGTTCGCCGTATCGCTTACGTGGTGGAAAACGCCCGTGTCGAGCAGCGTACCAACCTGGACAAGCTGGTTATTGATCTGGAAACCAACGGTACTCTGGATCCTGAAGAGGCTATCCGCCGTGCTGCAACCATTCTGCAACAGCAGTTGGCTGCGTTCGTCGACCTCAAAGGTGACAGTGAGCCAGTGGTAATCGAGCAGGAAGACGAGATCGATCCGATCCTGCTTCGCCCGGTTGACGATCTGGAACTGACTGTACGTTCGGCTAACTGCCTTAAGGCGGAAAACATCTACTACATCGGCGACCTGATTCAGCGTACCGAAGTAGAGCTGTTGAAGACTCCGAACCTGGGCAAGAAATCCTTGACTGAAATCAAGGACGTTCTGGCCTCCCGCGGTCTGTCCCTCGGCATGCGCCTCGACAACTGGCCGCCTGCAAGTCTTAAGAAGGACGACAAGGCGACTGCCTGATCGTCGTAATCACCGAACGTAGTGTTTGGTAAGGAATGAACCATGCGTCATCGTAAAAGTGGTCGTCACCTGAGCCGCACCAGCTCGCACCGCAAGGCCATGTTTCAAAACATGGCGGTGTCGCTGTTCGAGCACGAGCTGATCAAAACGACTCTGCCAAAAGCCAAAGAACTGCGTCGCGTTGCTGAGCCGCTGATCACTCTGGCCAAAGTAGATAGCCTGGCTAACCGCCGTCTGGCTTTCGACCGTACTCGTTCGAAAGCTATCGTTGGTAAGCTCTTCAACGACCTGGGCAAGCGTTACGCTACCCGTGAGGGTGGCTACCTGCGCATCCTCAAGTGCGGTTTCCGCACTGGCGACAACGCGCCTATGGCGTATGTCGAGTTGGTTGATCGTGCTACTGCCGGCGAAGCTGTATCTGCCGAGTAAGACGTCAGTCTGAAACAAGAAACCGGGCCTAGCGCCCGGTTTTTTGTGTCTGCTATTAAATAATTGGTCTTCGATAGCGTTGTTCTATGGATGACAATTGCTTAATGAATTTGTGGGTGTCATGTTGATGGTCAATACTCCTCCTCAGCCGATTAGCCGGCAGCACCAAGACCGAGAGAGGAAGGACAAGCATGAGCCAGAACAAAACGCTGACCACCGCCAGCGGCGCGCCCGTTGCGGACAACCAGAATTCCCGTTCCGCTGGCCCCCGCGGCCCACTGCTGCTCGACGATTTTCACCTGATCGAGAAGCTTGCTCACTTCAACCGTGAAAACATCCCTGAGCGCCGTGTACATGCCAAGGGCTCGGGCGCCTACGGGACCTTCACCGTTTCCAAAGACATTACCCACTACACCAGCGCCAAGCTGTTCGAATCCGTGGGCAAGCAGACTCCAACCTTCCTGCGCTTCTCGACGGTGGGTGGCGAGCGCGGTTCGGCTGACACCGAGCGCGATCCACGGGGTTTTGCCCTGAAGTTCTACACCGAGGAAGGCAACTGGGACATCGTCGGCAACAACACGCCGGTGTTCTTTATCCGCGACCCGCTGAAATTCCCCGACTTTATCCACACCCAGAAACGTCTGCCGCAAAGCAACCTGAAAAGCGCGCAAATGATGTGGGACTTCTGGTCGCACTCGCCCGAGGCGCTGCACCAGGTCACCATCCTGTTCTCGGACCGTGGGATCCCTGACGGCTACCGTCACATGCACGGCTTCGGCAGCCACACCTACAGCTTGATCAACGCCAAAGGCGAGCGTCACTGGGTGAAGTGGCACTACAAGACCAAGCAAGGTATCAAGAACCTGGCACCGGCCGAGGCTGCACGCCTGGCGGGCACCGATCCGGACTACGCCCAGCGTGATCTGTTCGGCGCCATTGAGCGCGGTGACTTTCCGAAATGGAGCGTTTGCATCCAGGTGATGACCGAAGCCCAGGCTGCGGCGCATTACGAGAACCCGTTCGACGTGACCAAGACCTGGTCGCAGAAAGAGTTCCCGTTGATCGAAGTCGGCGAACTGGAGCTCAACCGCAACCCGCTGAACTACTTCGCTGAAGTCGAGCAGGCCGCTTTTGGCCCGAGCAACATGGTGCCGGGTGTCGGTCTGTCGCCGGACCGCATGCTGCAAGGTCGCGTCTTTGCCTACGCGGATGCCCACCGCTACCGTGTCGGCACCAATCACCAGCAACTGCCGGTGAATGCCCCACGCAGCCCGGTCAACAGCTACCAGCGTGATGGCTCCATGGCCTTTGGCAGCAACGGTGGCGCTGCGCCGAACTACGAGCCCAACAGCTACGTCGAAGCGCCCAAACAGGCTCCTCGCTACGCTGAGCCGGCTTTGGCCCTCAGTGGTGCGGCGGATCGTTACGATCACCGCGAAGATACCGACTACTACAGCCACGCCGGTGCATTGTTCCGCCTGATGAGTGCCGAGCAGAAAGCGCTACTGATCAGCAATATCGCCGGTGCGATGTCGGGTGTTTCCAGTGATGTGGTCGAGCGTCAGTTGCAGCATTTCTTCAAGGCTGATCCGGCTTACGGCACCGGTATCGCCAACGCTTTGGGCGTAGTGCTGAACTAAGTCTAAACGAGAAGCAGAACCGCCCTCAGTTAGGGCGGTTTTTGCGTTTTTTCGGCTGCTTTTCTCTGAAAATCTTCACTTTGTTTGCGTTTTTCCAGTGACCTTCCGGTCAGCATGGTCCAAAATACAGACTTTCAAGCAGGGAGATGTAGGGCTATGCAAGGTAACCAGGCCGTAGTCGATTACCTCAACACGTTGCTGACCGGTGAACTGGCAGCCCGTGATCAATATTTCATCCATTCGCGGATGTATGAGGACTGGGGCTTCAGCAAGCTCTACGAACGCATCAATCACGAAATGGAAGAAGAGGCACAACACGCCGATGCGCTGATGCGCCGGATCCTGATGCTGGAAGGTACTCCGCGCATGCGTCCGGACGACCTGGACATCGGCACCAGCGTGCCTGACATGTTCGCCGCCGACCTGCGTCTGGAATACAAGGTCCGTGCCGCGCTGTGCAAGGGCATTGAACTTTGTGAGTTGCACAAGGATTACGTGACTCGCGAGATCCTGCGCCAGCAGTTGGCCGATACCGAGGAAGATCACACCTACTGGCTGGAGAAGCAGTTGGGCCTGATCAAGTCCATCGGGTTGGAGAACTACCTGCAATCGAAGTTCTGAGGATGGCCGGTGCTGCGCACCGGATCGCCAGCAAGCTGGCTCCTACAGGTCCTGTGTTCGCCCACGGTCTTGCGAGCAACGCATAACCCCCTGTAGGAGCCAGCTTGCTGGCGATAGCGATTCCAGCCCCGACAAAAAAAGCCCCTGTCATCCTTCAATGACAGGGGCTTTTTCATTTCGCCGACTTAGGCCCGATCACGCAGCAACAGCGGCTTCAGGTAATACCCGGTATGGGATTGTGGCATTTCCGCGACTTGCTCCGGTGTACCGACCGCAATGATCTGCCCACCCTTGGAACCGCCCTCAGGCCCGAGATCCACCAACCAGTCGGCGGTCTTGATCACGTCCAGGTTGTGCTCGATCACCACCACGGTGTTGCCGTGGTCGCGCAGGCGGTGCAGCACGTCCAGCAACTGCTGGATATCCGCGAAGTGCAGGCCGGTGGTCGGCTCGTCGAGGATATACAGGGTCTTGCCGGTGTCGCGCTTGGACAGCTCGCGGGACAGCTTGACCCGCTGCGCCTCGCCGCCGGACAGGGTGGTCGCCGACTGCCCCAGCTTGATATACGATAAACCCACATCCATCAGGGTCTGGAGTTTACGGGCCAGCGCCGGCACCGCGTCGAAGAACTCGCGGGCCTCCTCGATGGTCATCTCCAGCACTTCGTGGATGCTCTTGCCCTTGTACTTGACCTCAAGGGTTTCGCGGTTGTAGCGCTTGCTCTTGCACACGTCGCACGGCACATAGATGTCCGGCAGGAAGTGCATCTCCACCTTGATCAGGCCATCGCCCTGGCAGGCTTCACAACGCCCACCCTTGACGTTGAACGAGAAGCGCCCCGGACCGTAACCCCGTGAACGGGACTCCGGCACACCGGCGAACAGTTCGCGGATCGGCGTGAACAAACCGGTGTAGGTGGCCGGGTTCGAACGCGGGGTACGACCGATGGGGCTCTGGTCGATATCCACCACCTTGTCCAGGTGCTGCAGGCCGTTGATGCTGTCGTGGGCCGCGGCCTCCAGCGTCGTCGCGCCATTCAGTGCGGTGGCACTGAGGGGGAACAGGGTGTTGTTGATCAGCGTCGACTTGCCGGAGCCGGACACGCCGGTCACGCAAGTCAGCAGACCCAACGGGATCTCCAGGTCGACATTGCGCAGGTTGTTGCCACGGGCGCCCTTGAGATGCAGTGCCAGCTTCTTGTTACGCGGTGTGCGTTTGGCCGGGACTTCGATCTTCACGCGGCCGGACAAGTACTTGCCGGTCAATGAGTCAGGGTGGGCCATCACCTCGGCCGGAGTACCTTCGGCGACGATATGTCCACCATGCACGCCGGCACCCGGGCCGATGTCGACCACATAGTCCGCCAGGCGGATCGCATCTTCATCGTGCTCGACCACGATCACCGTGTTGCCGATATCGCGCAGGTGCTTCAGGGTGCCGAGCAGGCGGTCGTTGTCCCGCTGGTGCAAGCCGATGGACGGCTCGTCGAGGATGTACAACACCCCCACCAGGCCGGCGCCGATCTGGCTGGCCAGGCGAATACGCTGCGCTTCGCCACCGGACAGGGTGTCGGCACTGCGATCCAGGGAGAGATAGTCCAGGCCGACGTTGACCAGGAACTGCAGGCGCTCGCGGATTTCCTTGAGGATCTTGTCGGCGATTTCCCCGCGACGGCCGGTCAGCTTCAGCACGGCAAAGTATTCGCAGGCATCGCCGATCGGCAGGTTGGTCACCGCCGGCAGGGTCTTCTCGCCGACCCACACGTGCCGCGCCTCGCGACGCAGACGGGTGCCACGGCAATCCGGGCAGGGTTGGGTGCTGAGGAACTTGGCCAGCTCTTCACGTACGGTCGCCGACTCGGTTTCGCGGTAACGACGCTCCAGGTTCGGCACGATGCCTTCGAACGGGTGGGAGCGCTTGACGATATCGCCACGGTCGTTGAGGTACTTGAAGTCGACGTTCTGGCTGCCGCTGCCTTGCAGGAGGAGCTTCTGCTGTTCCGCCGGCAGCGTATTGAACGGCACTTCCAGGCTGAAGCCATAGTGGGACGCCAGCGACCCGAGCATCTGGAAGTAATAGACGTTGCGCCGATCCCAGCCGCGTATCGCACCTTCGGCCAGGGTCAGCTCGCCATTGACCAGGCGCTTGGTGTCGAAGAACTGCTTCACCCCCAGGCCGTCACAGGTCGGGCAGGCGCCGGCGGGGTTGTTGAAGGAGAACAGCTTGGGTTCCAGCTCGCTGATGGCGTGACCGCAGATCGGGCAGGCAAAACGCGCGGAGAAGATCATTTCCTCGCCGGGTTCGTCGTCCATCGGCGCCACCAGGGCGATGCCGTCCGCCAGCTTCAGCGCGGTCTCGAAGGACTCGGCCAAGCGCTGTTGCAGATCGCCACGGACCTTGAAGCGGTCGACCACCACATCGATGGAGTGCTTCTTCTGCTTGTCGAGCTTGGGCACTTCGTCCAGCTCGCAGAGCCGGCCGTTGACTCGCGCCCGGACAAAACCCTGGGCCCGCAGCTCTTCGAACACCGACAGATGTTCGCCCTTGCGCTCGCGGATCACCGGCGCCAGCAACATCAGCTTGGAGCCTTCGGGCTGGGCCAGCACCAGGTCGACCATCTGGCTGACGGTCTGGGCTTCCAGCGGGATATCGTGGTCCGGGCAGCGCGGGGTGCCGACACGTGCATATAGCAGGCGCAGGTAGTCGTAGATCTCGGTGATGGTACCGACCGTCGAGCGCGGGTTATGCGACGTCGACTTCTGCTCGATGGAGATCGCCGGCGACAGGCCTTCGATGGTGTCGACGTCGGGCTTTTCCATCATCGACAGGAATTGCCGGGCATAGGCCGACAACGATTCCACGTAACGGCGTTGCCCTTCGGCGTACAGGGTGTCGAAGGCCAGGGACGACTTACCGGACCCGGACAAGCCGGTGATCACGATCAGCTTGTCCCGGGGCAGGGTCAGGTCGATGTTCTTCAGGTTGTGGGTTCGAGCCCCACGAATCAGGATCTTGTCCAAGATGGCCTCGCACGGCGGGCGGTAAACGCAGGAGTATAAAGTGAAATACTGGATGGATGCACACTATCAGACGACTGTGTCGCCGTCATGCATGACACGCGTAAAAGTGCGACGCGACAAAGCGTCGCCCTATACCCCCTCAATCGATGGGACTGGTAGAATCGCCGCCGGTTCACACGAGGTTTTTCCATGCACGATCCCCACAGCGAACGCATGAGTGGCAGCGAGACCCGCGCAGCAAGCGGTCTGGCCCTGGTGTTTGCTTTCCGTATGCTTGGCATGTTCATGGTGTTGCCGGTTCTGGCTACTTACGGGATGGATCTCGCGGGGGCGACACCGGCCCTGATTGGCTTGGCGATTGGTGCTTATGGCCTGACCCAGGCGGTTTTCCAGATTCCTTTCGGGATCATTTCCGACCGCATCGGCCGACGCCCGGTGATCTACCTGGGGCTGGTGGTATTCGCCCTGGGCAGCTTGCTCGCGGCCAATGCCGATTCGATCTGGGGCGTGATTGCCGGCCGGGTCCTGCAGGGCGCCGGGGCGATTTCCGCTGCGGTCATGGCCTTGCTCTCGGACCTGACCCGCGAACAGCACCGGACCAAGGCCATGGCGATGATCGGCATGACCATTGGTCTGTCGTTCGCCGTGGCGATGGTGGTCGGTCCCTTGCTGACCCGTGCCTTCGGTTTGTCGGGATTGTTCCTGGCCACCGGCGGCATGGCATTGCTGGGGATCCTGATCATCGCCTTGATGGTGCCGCGTTCCACTGGTCCGTTGCAGCATCGTGAGTCCGGAGTGGCCCGCAAGGCGTTGCTGCCGACCCTCAAGCATCCCGACCTGTTGCGCCTGGACCTGGGGATCTTCGTCTTGCACGCGATGCTGATGTCCAGCTTCGTGGCCTTGCCCCTGGCCCTGGTGGAAAGAGCCGGGTTGCCCAAGGAGCAGCACTGGTGGGTGTACCTGACCGCGCTGCTGATTTCCTTCTTCGCCATGATCCCGTTCATCATCTATGGCGAGAAGAAACGCAAAATGAAACGAGTTTTACTCGGCGCCGTGACGACCTTGATGCTCACTGAGCTATTCTTCTGGGAGTTCGGCGACAGTTTGCGGGCCCTGGTGATTGGTACGGTGGTGTTCTTTACCGCGTTCAATCTGCTGGAAGCTTCCTTGCCATCGCTGATCAGCAAGGTTTCACCGGCGGGCGGCAAGGGCACGGCGATGGGGGTGTATTCCACCAGCCAGTTCCTCGGTTCCGCGCTCGGCGGGATCATGGGCGGCTGGATGTTCCAGCATGGCGGTTTGTCGGCGGTTTTCCTTGGATGCGCCGGTCTGGCTGCCCTCTGGCTGGCCTTTGCTGTTACCATGCGCGAACCTCCCTATGTGACGAGCCTGCGCGTGCCGTTATCGCCCGAAGCGATCCGCGAAGCAGGTCTGGTCGAGCGCCTTAAGGCGATCGTAGGGGTAACCGATGCAGTAGTGGTGGCCGAAGAGGCTGCCATTTACATCAAATTGGACACCGAATTGTTGGATCGCACGACCCTTGAGCGCCTGGTCAATGAACCAGCGCCACAAGCGTGCGAAGCCTAGGAGAACGTTATGGCCCGTGGGGTTAACAAAGTCATATTGGTCGGCACGTGCGGCCAGGATCCTGAAGTTCGCTACCTGCCCAATGGCAACGCCGTGACCAACCTGAGTCTGGCGACCAGCGAACAGTGGACCGACAAGCAGACCGGTCAGAAGGTCGAGAAGACCGAGTGGCACCGTGTGTCGATGTTCGGCAAGGTTGCCGAGATTGCCGGCGAGTACCTGCGTAAAGGTTCGCAGGTCTACATCGAAGGCAAGCTGCAGACTCGCGAGTGGGAAAAAGACGGTATCAAGCGTTACACCACTGAAATCGTCGTCGACATGCAAGGCACCATGCAGCTTCTGGGCGGCCGTCCACAACAGGGCGACCAACAAGGCGGTGGCTACGATCAGTCCGCACCACGTCAGCAGGCTCCTCGCCAGCAAGCTCCGCGTCCACAGCAGTCGGCCCCGCAGCAATCGCGCCCGGCGCCACAGCAGGCCGCACCGCAGCCGGCTCCGGATTTCGACAGCTTTGATGATGATATTCCGTTCTAAGAGCTGTTGCTGATACACAAAAGGCCCTTGGTTAACAGCCAGGGGCCTTTTGTTTTGAGCGGTGTTCCGCCTTGGGCTGGCGGGGTTACAGCATTCCTCATGCCTGAGACGGTATTTGGATATTAAATTTTCCACAAAAAAACCACCTTTTCGAGGCGTTTTTTTTACATTTTTACTTTCACAGAAAGGGTATTAGCCCTGTCGCTTAGGTAGAGTTCTGTTCTCCGATCCTAGGCCATGTGGCGAGGGTTTTATTCGCCCTTGAGGTTTTTTCATACTCATTATGTTTCAAAAGTCCAAGAGAAAGGCCATCAATCGCGGCCCTTTGCCGTCAACTGCTTTGGCATTATTGGAATATGAAATCGCGGGCAAATAAATCCAATGTAACTGTTTTTTCAGTTTCATCAGATGAGCGAATCTCTTTCTCTGATGGAGAAACGAATGCTAAAGATCGAAATTACGGAGCAATTTGTCTTGGACGTTGAGACCCAAAAGGGTCTTGGCCAGGACCTCGACCGGATCAAGCCGATCATTGAGGATCTTGTCCACCAACGGGAGCTGCCGCTCTACTGCTGTGATAATCCAATCCCAGGCACCTGGGGACGATGGAACTGCAAGATCGGTTTTGACTGGTGGATGATCTACAGATGTGATGCCAAGGCTGCGACCATTACTCTGGAACGTACGGGCACCGTGAAGGAGTTGTTCGAGTAAGGCCGCAAAGTAGAAACGGCGCCGTGAGGCGCCGTTTTTGATTTCAAATACCCAAATCTTTGTACAAGGCTTCAGTGCTTTCGTACGTGCGCAGGTTTTCGCCACGATCAGTGGCTTCCATCACCGTCCGGGTCTTGGCGTTCGGAGCCTTCACTTTGAAGGGAAGTTCTTTATCCTGAACGATTTGCACCAGAAGCATACGAATTGCCTGAGAAACCGTTACGCCCATCCCATCGAGAATTTCCGTGGCGCTCGCTTTCAGCTCACTGTCGATTCGGGTACGTACCACTTCAGTGTGTGCCATGAGTCAAATCTCCCAGCTCGTTGTAGCTACAATGTGCAGACTATAGCGCTGGGTGATCCGACCGTCGAACACTTTCTGTGTGCATTTGTTGCCTGTCACCACCTGCCTACACCGAGGTTCTGGGCAACATCCCCTGCGTCAAATCATCGATGACTGCTTTACCCATCTCACCCAGGTAATGCGATGCCCAGGCATAGCGCTCGCCATCGCTTTCCAGTGCGGCATCAAGGGCGAGTGCTTTGGAGCAATAAAGCAGAAGGGACGCGTGCTCCATGGCCTCCAGAATGGGAACACCAGGGCTTACGCGAAACAGTTCACGACCTTGGGAGCCACACTGAGAGAAGGTGATGACGCCGAGGGTTTTGATGTCGGTGTAATCGCTCATTGCACACCTCCGGCATCAGTCATGAAATGGTTGTGTTTCTGAGGACTGCCGAATGTTGAGAGGAAAGCGAGATTTACGAGCGTACTGAAAGCCTGCATGGATAAAACTCCCGTATCAAAGTGAGAGCTACCACGTTCGTTACCAAGCGAATGGGTGGCAGCTGTGCGCAGGTTGGTAAACCGGAGATACAGGAACCCGGCAGGACCGAAGCCCTCCCACGCACAGCTGCCATTGCACGAAAAATGCGGACACAAAAAAACGCCTGCAATCGTGATTGGGCGCTGTTTGCGCCTGTATCTGGTCGGGTTACCAAGCCCGGTCGCTGAATTGACAACGACAAGGAAAAGGTAGCGCGCACAGTGAGGCGCTGCAATGTGACTGGCGGGGTGTATTTAAGTCGAAAAATTTCAATTGGTATAGCCAACCCTATCGATGGTGAAAATCCTCACTTTTGATCAGATCGCCCAGTTTTTCTTTAGCGGTCCAATAAAATCTTGAGATTTGCAGGTGATCTCAACTTTTTCTTAAGTCTCCCGATCTGTCCTGTCTTCTGGTCGCTTCCATTGCTCGGGGATCGCAGCCTGTTAAAGGGCTGTCTCGATTTCCAGAAAAACCAGCTGGCCGCCTGGGAGTGACAGCCAGATGGGTGGGCCGCGCTTACTTGCCCTGAATCAGCAACCCCAACGGCGCCAGCGGGCCAACCTGGATGAACTCAAAGGTCATCAGGCCCGCCACGGTCAGCGGCAGTGCATCGACCTCCGCCTTGGCTTGCTCAACCGATTCCACGTTCATGAGGAAAATGACTCCGGGTGCACCTTCACGAAACCAGAATTGTTCGATCTTGCCTTCGAGGTAAAGCTTGAGCGTGGCCGGGACTTCACCTGGCATATGCTGTTGTTTCTGTTCCGGGGTCAGGGAATTGATCGAGCCGATCGCGAAAACTTTCATCAGTGATTCCTCGTTGATTGCGGGATGTTTGGAGCCCCCAATCTAGTCGCGGAAGGGCGAGGCTGGTATCGTCGCAAATGACAACTTTGTAGGCATTTACGCCATGCGAATTTCCGTGCTCGCCCTCGAAGGGGTGTTCGATACCGGCTTGACCGTCCTGCTGGATTCGTTCTCCCTGGCCAACAAATTTTCCATCGGACAAAGCGGGCGCCCGCTGTTCGAGGTCTCGCTCGTTGGTGTGCGCAAGAAGGTCCGCTCCGCCCAGGGCCTGACGATACCGGTGCAGGCGATTGCGGCAGACCTGACTCCGGACTGGGTGATCGTTCCGGCCCTCGGTACCGGGACGCCGGAAGTACTGGTTCCGGCGCTCGACCGGCCGGACGTGAGAAAGGCCAAGGAGCAGTTGCTGAAATGGCACGCCCAGGGTGCCCAGCTCGCCGCGTCTTGTATCGGCACCTTTCTGATTGCGGAACTCGGGTTGCTCGACCATCGCCGGGCGACCACCACCTGGTGGCTCGCGCCGCTGTTCCGGCAACGCTACCCGAAGGTGCTGCTCGACGAGTCGCTCATGCTGGTGCCCACTGATATCGGGGTCACCGCCGGTGCGGCGATGGGGCACCTCGATCTTGCCCTGTGGCTGATCCGCAAGGCCAGCCCGGAGCTGGCAGGTGTGGTTTCCCGGTACTTGCTGGCAGACATCCGCACCTTGCAAGCGCCGTATATCATTCCCAACCATCTGGCCCAGGCGGATCCGCTCATCCTGCGCTTCGAACGCTGGGCGCGGGATCATCTCAAGACGGGGTTCTCACTACAGGACGCCGCCAAGGCGCTGGCAACCAGTACCCGTACCTTGCAGCGTCGCTGCGAAGCGGTGCTGGGCAAGTCGCCGCTCTCCTATTTCCAGGATCTGCGCGTCGAGCGGGCACAATCACTTCTGCATGGCAGTGGTCTGGACCTCGAAGCCATCGCGGCCGAGGTCGGTTATGTGGACGGGGCGACGTTGCGCACGTTGCTGCGCCAACGTCTTGGGCGGGGCGTGCGTGACCTTCGTGCTGACTTGCGGTAGTGATCAGCCCCTGTCTGGGTCTTGGCGTTCGGGACCCTCATCTTGAAAGGCGCGCAATAGGTGAGGACGGGATACCAACGAGATAAGCTGCCATCACCTACTCACCCACCTCCCGCGAAGCCTTCCCCAAGGTTTCCCACAACTCACGCATGGTTGGGTTCTGGTTAGCCAGTGAGCAATAGGCGCGGATCTCCAGCTCGCTGCTCCATTCATTGCCACCGGCCTTCACCAGTTGCCCGCTATCCAGGGCCGGGGCGGCGGCGCTCTGCGGTAGCCAAGCCACGCCATACCCTTCGATGGCCATCTGCATCAGCAACATGGTCATGTCGGCCTCATAGCAACGTGTCAGGACACTCGGCGTGGGTGCGTTTCTGAGGATCAGATCGGCCACCCGGCCAAGGAAAGTCGTGGCGGTATAGGCCAGGTACGGGACCGGCTTTCCGGATTTCCCAGGCAGTCGGAACATGGGCTTGCCACCACGGTCCGGCGCACAGAAAGGCAGGAAGGCGTCTCGGCCCAAAGGCAGGCTGGCGAACTTGTCGGCGTCGATCAGGATCGGCGCCTGGGGGTGGTGGTAGACGATCATCAGGTCGCAATTGCCTTCGGCCAGGGCAATCACCGCATCGTGGATATTCGCCGCGACCACCCGCACGTTGAACGGCTCGTGGTGCTTCTGGAATTGCGCCAGCCATTTGGGCAGGAAGGTGATCGACAGGCTGTGCCCTGCCGTGACCTGGATCGAGCGCCCGGGCATTTTTTCATCCTGGCGCAGGGTCGAGCGCAGCTCCAGCAGCGCTGCCAACGCCTCCCGGCCCTGTTCGCAAAACAGTTGGCCGGCCTGGGTTAGTTGCACCGGATAGGTGCCACGGTCGACCAGTTGTGCGCCGACCCAGTCCTCCAATGAGCGAATACGCCGAGACAAGGCCGATTGGGTCACGCAGCGCACCTCGGCGGCTCGAGAAAAGTTCTTGTGTTGCTCGATCGCCAGCAGATCGTCCAGCCACTTGATTTGCATGCTGCCCACCTCGGTCGCGGTGACTCGAAGTCTACGTCAGCGCCTGGCGGTCTTTGTCGGCTTTTTTATAACTATTCCAAAAGCGCATTGGGTGATGGCGATTACTCATCATCTGCCAGTCGGGCTCGTCCTAGAATCGGTCCATGGACACCGCTGGCGTTGAGATCTGCCTGTCCTGCATCGGCCAGGCGGGCGCCATCGCCAGCAAGCTGGCTCCTACAGTGACCGTGTTCACCCCGGAGGAGGGTGTCGGCAAGGGAGCCGGGCGCGGAGTAAGTGATGTATTTGGGCCCGTGGCCGTAGAGCCGCCAGGCCGACGATTTTTTTCCTGCCAAGCAAAAAACCGATAACAGACTTGAGGGAAACACCATGAGCAAAAACAGATTGCCCCGTCATATCGCCATCGGCATTGCCGCCGGTGTCCTGGTCGGCTGGCTGTGCCATCACTTCGCGGCGGACGCCAAGTCGGCCAAGGACATCGCCGCCTACTTCTCAATGGTCACCGACATTTTCCTGCGAATGATCAAGATGATTATCGCGCCCCTGGTATTTGCCACCCTGGTGGGCGGCATCGCGAGCCTCGGCAGTTCGCGTTCGGTTGGCCGTATCGGCACCCGCGCCATGGCTTGGTTTGTCAGCGCCTCGCTGATCTCCCTGCTGATCGGCATGCTGCTGGTCAATCTGTTCCAGCCCGGTGCCGGGATGAACCTGCACGTCGAGCAGGGCGCGGCCGTGGCCCAGGTGGTGAACACCGGCGACTTCAGCCTCAAGGTGTTTGTCAGCCATGTGTTCCCGCGCAGCATTGCCGAAGCCATGGCCAACAACGAGATCCTGCAGATCGTGGTGTTCTCGCTGTTTTTCGGTTTCGCCCTGGCCGGACTGAAGCAGGCCGGTTTCACCCGCATCACCAGCCTGGTGGATGAGCTGGCCAAGGTGATGTTCAAGATCACCGACTACGTCATGGCCTTCGCGCCCATCGGTGTGTTCGCCGCCATTGCCAGTGCAATCACCACCGAAGGCCTTGGCCTGTTGCTGGACTACGGCAAGCTGATCGCCGAGTTCTACCTGGGGATCGCGCTGCTCTGGGCCGTGCTGTTTGGCGCCGGTTACCTGTTTCTCGGCCGCTCGGTGTTCACCCTCGGCAAACTGATCAAGGAACCGATCCTGTTGGCGTTTTCCACCGCCAGCAGCGAATCCGCCTACCCGAAAACCATGGAGGCCCTGGAGAAGTTCGGCGCCCCGAAGCGTGTATCCAGCTTCGTCTTGCCCCTGGGTTACTCGTTCAATCTCGACGGCTCGATGATGTATCAGTCCTTTGCCATCCTGTTTATCGCCCAGGCCTACAACATCGAGCTCAGTTTCACCCAGC
Organism: Pseudomonas gingeri; assembly: GCF_013386165.1. GTDB lineage: Bacteria > Pseudomonadota > Gammaproteobacteria > Pseudomonadales > Pseudomonadaceae > Aquipseudomonas > Aquipseudomonas gingeri_C. The sequence goes on from NZ_JACAOS010000016.1 coordinate 47,010, forward strand.
AATTGCTGATTCTGCTGACCCTGATGGTCACCAGCAAAGGCATGGCCGGTGTGGCCCGCGCTTCGGTCGTGGTGGTGGCCGCGACCCTGCCGATGTTCAACCTGCCGGAAGCCGGGCTGTTGCTGATCATCGGCATCGACCAGTTCCTCGACATGGCGCGTACCGCGACCAATGTGGTCGGCAACAGTATCGCCACCGCGGTGGTTGCTCGCGCCGAGCAAGTGCATGAGGCCGAGGAGGAGCAGGACGAGTTGCCCGCCGTCTCGTCTGTGGCGCTGGCGCGTCCATCGGCGAGCGCGGCTTGAGAACCTCGACCATGAACACACAAGGCAAAAAATCCGAAACGCCGACAGTCGCCCGCAGGTTGGGCATCGTCGGTGGCCTCGGCTCGCTGGCCGGCGGCGATCTGTTCTTCAAGTTGGTCAAGTCCAGGGCGGTGCTCGCGGATCAGGGGCGCTATCACTTCCTGTTCGAACAGCATCCGTTCAAGGACGTGCTGCTGCCCCTGGACCGCGAAGCGAGCATGACCGCACGCAAGTTCTACGTGTTCCAGGTCTGCCAATCCTTTGAGGCGGGTGGGATCGACGCGGTGGTGCTGCCCTGTTTCGCCAGCCAGACGTTCCGCGAAGAGATCCAGCAGGAGCTGGGGATTCCGGTGCTCGACCTGATGGCGGCCCTGGTCGAGCATATTCGCCGTATCGCCGAACCGGGCACGCGGTTGGGGATTCTGGCCTCGGACTATGTGCGCCACTCCGGTTTGTTCGAGCGTTACCTGGGCGGTGACTTCCAGTTGGTCTATCCGCCCGAGCCGGACCAGCGCGCCCTGATGGAGGCCATGTACGGTCTCAACGGGATCAAGGACGGCTACCTGCAAGGCGTACCGCTGGAAGGGGTGTACCAGGCCTGCCTGTCGCTGCAGGCGCAGGGTGCGAACCTGATGGTGCCGGGGCTGACCGAGCTGTCGCTGGTCTGCGCCGATTTGCAGCGGCGTGGCCTGAGCGTGCTCGATATCAACGAGATCTATGCCGCCGCCGTGACCACGGCCGATGACCAGACGCCCCATGTGCCGTTCAAACTGGGCATCGTCGGCGGTGTCGGCCCGGCGGCGACCGTGGATTTCATGGCCAAGGTGGTCCGCCACACCTCGGGGGGACGTGACCAGGAACATATCAAGATGGTGGTGGAGCAGAACCCGCAGATCCCGGACCGCACGGCCAACCTGCTGTTCGACGAAGCCGACCCGACCCTGGCGCTCTACGCCACCTGCAAGCGCCTGGAAAGTGCCGGCGCGCAAGCTATCGCGATTCCGTGCAACACCGCCCATGCCTTCGTCGAACGGCTGCAGCCTTACCTGCGGGTACCGATCGTCAACATGCTCAGTGAAACCATCGAGGCGATTGCCCGGCAGCACGGTAGTGGCAAGCACATCGGCTTGCTCGCGACCTCGGGCACGGTGCAGAGCCAGGTCTATCATCAGGCCGCCCGGCACGCCGGATTGACCCTGCTGATTCCCGGCTTCGATTATCAGGAACTGGTGATGAACGCCATTTACGGTGAGCGCGGCATCAAGGCAGGGTTCACCGAGGGCCTGTGCAAGGAGCAACTGCTGCTGGCGGTCGAGCACCTGTGTGAACTGGGCGCTGAGGTGATCATCCTTGGCTGCACGGAGTTGCCCCTGGTGCTCGGCCATTGCGACGACTTCCAGGTGCGCGGGCACCGTGTGGCGCTGGTGGACCCGACCACCGTTCTGGCGATGCGCTGCGTCAGCCTGGCGCTGGTCGATGTGAGCGGCGACTGAACCCGGGCGAGCCCGGGCATGTCGTGGCGAGCGTATCAGGAGAAACCTTCCGGTGTTTCATGCCGGGTCGGTGTCTTTTCTTCGTGATAGTGAGGTTTGCCCGCCTCGGAGTTCATCAGGTCCTGATTCGCCAGGATGGTTTCCGTCAACAGGCCGTCCTCGCCATCCTTGAACCAGCAGGCGAGTGCCGAGTTTCGATTGCCATGCATATCGACGATCTTCAGGCGTTGTTGCGCCACGGGGGCGCCTGGCGGTGGGGCATCGGGAAAGGTCTTGGGCGGCAGTATCAGCGCGTCCCCGGGCCGTACCCACAAGTCTGCAAGAAAGATCTCCCCTGTGAAGGGCCGCCAGCGCGCCACGCTGATCACCAGCGGCAGTCGGCCATAGAGGCAAAAGAAGCCGTGGGCAAAGGCGTGGTATTCCAGGTCGGTCGGGTTGTAGGTCAGCAACTCGCGTTGCCGCGCCAGCGGAAGGTAGGGCGATTGGTGACCGGCCCACTTGCCGTAGGTGTACTGACCGAGGATCAGTTGGTCGTAGTCGAAGCGCATGCATTCACCGCTGCGAAGCAGGGTCATGCCAAAGGCCTGCGCGGTTTCTTCGGTGGCCCACAGGGGCTCATAACGTACTTCGCTGACGCCGAAGTCGAACGACTTGATCGTGTAAGAGCCACTGCTGGTGGGTATGTTCTTGGGCTTCCAGGTAATGCCCGCATAACGGGCACCCCGTTCAAGTTCGGGATTCTCCGGCGTCAGCTGGATCAATCGACCTTCCTCATGGGCCTTGAGCCGTGCCAGGCCATGGTCGTTGTACAGATAAGGGAAGGCGGCGGTGTCGAGATCGACCTCAACGCCATCACCGATAAAAGACACAGAATTGAAGACTTGCATCGTGCTTGCACCGCCAGGGTCAGGGTCAGACAGCCAAGACGGCGATGGCCCGCCGCCTGTTCAATGCTGGCCGACCCGGCACCGGCTGGGTCGGCGAGTATCATCCTTTACTTCGTCACACCGTCAACTGAACGGTACGCTACATGCCGCTCGCGAAACCAGTGTAAGTCAGCGGTAGCGGCACAGTTCCGGTATGTGCCAGAACGGTTCCAGTATCGGCAGCCGGACACCGACGAGACAGTCCAGAGCGGTGTCAGTCCGGTATCTGTTCGGTATCAGATGTGGAGTACACTCGGGCGGTTGTCAGGTGCCGTCGGAACGATTGAAATGGACTACAGACAAAGCGCATTTGCTGTTTTGCCCGAGCGCGCGCCCGCGGTTTCCGATGGGCGTGTGCTACTGGATGCCGGCTTGCTGAAAGGGCTGCGCAAAAAGCACGGCCTGAGCCAGGAAACCCTGGCCGAGGCGTGCCTGAACCGGCACCTGTGCGTGTCGATTGCTTCCATCAAGCGTGCCGAGACGGGCAAGCCGGTGCTCTACCGCACGGCCCGTCACCTGGCGACGGCTTTCGAGGTCGATGTCGGGGCTTTGCTGGGGCATTCGGTCACCGTCGCCCTGGCGGATATCGAGCAGTCGATTGTCGATTTGCACGAAGGCGTACTGGCCACGCAGACCGTGCTTCAGCTCGATGAGGACGTGATCCGCTATGTGCTGGAGCTCTGCTTTGAAACCGATGGGCGTGAGGCGGCCTTCACTGTGCAGCAACGTGCCTCGTTTGGGGAAGAGATCGAGCGGCTGGTTCGCCAGTTCGGTGGCGTGCCGCTAGAGCGTCCGGGTAGCGTCGTCGTGGCGCAGTTCGGCGCCCCGCAGGCGTACCGCAGCGACAGCGAGCGCGGCCTGTTATGCGCCCTGGCGCTGAGCCGGGAACAGTTCGTGAGGCCCGGCCATGGGATTGTGTTGCGGCTGGTTCGCCAGGGCACGGAGACCTTGGCGGTCAACGAGGAACTGCAACGGCTGCTCGATCACAACCGCCCCGATGCGCACGGCCATGCACCGATCCATGTCGATCGAGGGCTGGTGGAGCAACTTCGTGAGCGCTTCGAGTTTGGCGCGACGCAAGAGGGATTTCCCGCCTATCGCCAATGCCTGCGTGCGCGTCGCCTTGACGAAAATGCGCCGCGCCCGCTGGTCGGGCGGGCTGTGGAAGTGCTGCAGTTCAAAGGCGTGATCGAGGCCACTCAAGCGTATCAGGACGGGCATGTGGTCTATGTGCGTGGCATGGCCGGTATCGGCAAGACCCGCCTGGTCAGCGAGTTCCTCGAAATGGCCCGGCAAGGCGGTTTTGCCTGTCATCGCAGCGATGTGCTGGATTTTGGCATGGACGGCAGCTTGTGGCCCCTGGGGCAGTTGGTGCAAAGCCTGCTCGGCCTGGGGATGCCTTCCCCGGTGGGGACAGTTGCGCTGGAAACTGCGTTGCTGCGCTTGAAACTGGCAGACGAGCAGCGGATGTTCCTGCGGGTGCTGACGGGCGTGCATCCGGCCGATGAGCCTGTCGGGCATTCGCTCTCGCAGTATGCGGGGCGAAGCAACGAGGAGCGGACCCAGGGCTTGCTGGCGGCGCTTCTGCAACTGGTGCTGCGGGTGGCGGTGCAACAACCGTTGTTGATCTGTATCGAGGATCTGCACTGGGGGGATGAGGCGCTGTGCACGATGCTCGGCAAGTTGCTCGATGCCACCGACGAGGCGCCGGTGGTCTGGCTGTTGACCTCGCGTCATGAGGGCGATCCGCTCGAAAGTGCGCTGCGCCTGCATTGCAGCAACCCCATGAGCCTGCTGGATATCGCCCCGATACGGGAGCGTGAAGCCAGTGTGCTGGCGGACCAGTTCCTTGAGGTCGATCCGGTCTATCGGGCCGACTGCGTCAAGCGCGCCCAGGGCAATCCGTTGTACCTGACGCAACTGCTGTCGAGTCGCGAAGGTGTTTTCCCGGACAGCCTGCGCCATCTGGTCCAGACGCGTTTCGACAGGCTGCAGCCCGAGCAGCGTCGTGCCCTGCGTTATGCCGCGATCTTCGGCAACCGCTTCGAATTGGTGCTTTGGCGCGAAGCGCTGGGGCAGCCCCATTACCTTCCGGCCATGGACATCCGCCAAGGCCTGCTCCGCGAGACCGAGCCTGGCCGCTACATGTTCGTCCATGACCTGGTCATGCACTGCTTGTATGACGCGCTGCCGGATGCCTTGCGCAAGCAGTTGCACCGTGAGGTCGCGAACCTGTATCGCCAACGTGATCGAACCCTGTATGCCCAGCATCTGTTACGGGCAAGTGATCCGGCGGCCTTCGATGCGCTGCTGCTGGCCATGGAAGAAAAAATCCAGGCCTGCCAGTACGACAGCGCGCTTGTGCTGGGCCAGCAATGCGAGGATTTCGCCGAGCGTGCCGCGGCTAGCTTTACCTGGGCTTTGCGCTGCGGCGAAGCGCATTCGGGCCTGGGACAGACGGCACAGGCGCGGGACTGTTTCCAGCGGGCGCTGGTGTTGGCTGGGCACGCCCAGGAGCGGATCGCGGCCGCCCTGGGGTTGGCGCCGATCCTCAATACCCTCGATTGCCTGGAGGACGAAGAACGGCTGATCGAGGCGATTCTGCCCATCGCCCGTACCTTGCAGGCGAACACGGCACTGGCCCGGTTGTATCAACTGCATGGCAATATTTATTTTCCCCGGGGCGACTACGCCGAATGCCGTCGCCTGCATGAAGCGTCGCTGTCCTTCGCGCGTCTTGCGGCGAACCTCGAAGCCGAAGCCAAGGCCCTGGGCGGCATCGGCGACTCCTACTACGCCCAGGGGCGGATGCAGACGGCCTATGAGGTTTTCGACCAGTGCGTGCGCCTGTGCGAACGGCACGGGCTGAGGCATGTCGAGGCGGGCAATCGCAGCGCACGTGGTTCGGCGCATTTTTACCTGGGGCAGCCGGAGCTGGCCCTGCGTGACGCCATGGACGCTGCCGTGTGCAGCCGGCAGATCGGCAACCGTCGTGCGGAGATCTTTTCCCGGCTGACGGCCGCCTGGGTGCTGCTGGCGACGGGACGGGACGCGCAGGCGGGGCTGGAGTTGGAGGAGGCCCTGACGCTGGCCCGTGGCATCGGCGCCAACCGTTTCGAGGCGATTTTGCTGGAAGGCCTGGCCCGCGTCGCGTTGCGCCGCAACGACCACGCCGGGGCGCAGGCGCTGATCCGGGAAGCCGTTGCCCTGGTGGAGCGTTTCGCCTTGCAGCGTTACATCGGCCCGTGGGTCTACGGCAGCCTGGCCTTGATGGTCGACGATGAACGCCTGAGCCGTGAGGCGCTGATACAGGGGGAAGCCTTGCTGACCCAGGACGGCCTGGCGCACAACGTCCTGCGTTTCCGGGTGGCGGCTGCTGAAACTTGCCTGCTTCAGGGTGATTTTGCGCAGGCGAGTCGACACGCCCAGGGCTTGGCGGACGTTGCCCCCGGCATGATGTGTGCCTGGGTCAGCCATCATGTGCGTTTGATCGACGCGGCCGGGCAGTGGTTGCAGCGCCGTGATCGCCCGAGCGCCGAGGCATGGAACGGGCTTGAGCGTGAGTCGCAACGCCTCGGGTTTGTCGCGACAATGCCAGGATTGATAAAGCGCCTGGGCGATGAGGGGATCATCTCAGCAGATTGAGGGCCAAGACACCTCGGGCTCTGTTTCCGTGGTTTTCAGGCGTTCCAGCTTTGCCGATGCTCCAGCAGGAAATCCACGAATGCCCTCAGGCGCGATGGCACATGCCGACCGTGTGGATAGAGCAGGGTGAAAGGCCGCGAGCGCCCGGCGAAGGGCTGGAGCACTTCCACCAGCGAACCGTCGGCCAGTGCTTTCTCGACGATGAAACGATAGGTCTGGAACAACCCGGCGCCGTTTTTCGCCAGTGTCACTCCGCCCAGTACATCATCGGAGCAACAGTAGCTGCTCTCGGCCAGCAGCTCCCGGTCCTTGCCTTCGGCGTCCTTGAACAGCCAGGCAATCCGGCGTCCGCTGCTGGGCAGCTCGAACTGGATGCACTCGTGCTGTTGCAGGTCTTCCAGGGTTTGCGGCGTACCGCTCCGTTGCAGATATTCAGGCGTGGCGATCACCACCAGCGCGGCGTCTTCCAGGTGCCGGGCAATCAGCCCTGAGTCGGGCAGTACCCGCACCCGGATCGCCAGGTCGTAGCCTTCTTCCACGAAGTCGATATTGCGGTTGCTGATATGTACCTCGACTTTCACCGCCGGATAGCGCGCATGAAAGGCTGGTAGCAGCGGCAGGATGCGGTGATGGGCGTAGGGCGTCGGGATGCTGATGCGCAAGGTACCGGACGGCTCCTGCTGCTTGCCCATGACTTCGCGTTGCGCTTCGGTCAGTTGGCTCAGGGCCTGGCGACATTGCTCGAAGTAGCTGCGACCGCTTTCGGTCAGGCGCACGCTGCGGGTGGTGCGGGTGAACAGGCGCACGCCGAGGCGCTCTTCCATCCGTGAGATCGAACGGCTCACCGCCGCCGGCGTGACCCCGGCCACCTGCGCGGCCGCCGTGAAGCTGCCGGCCTCGGCCGCCAGGCAAAACAGCTCGATGCTGCCGAGCATGAGGTCATCGAACTGTCGTCGCATGATTGATTACACTGGGGGTTCAAATGAGCTACGAGTCTTCGTATTTATCAAATGAGTGTGGGGTAATCAAGCCCAAGGCCTGAACATGGCCCCTGCAAAATCGGCGTTTATTGCAAAATGTCGTCACCCCAAAATCTGTAGGAGCCGGCTTGCTGGCGATGCGGACGCTGGGGTGTTTCAGGGAGACCGCGTTATCGTTCATCGCCAGCAAGCCGGCTCCTACAAGGGAGTGTGTTTCCAGGCAGGCCTCAGTGTCCGCCCACCACCCGCGCCGAACCTTGCGCAGGCTCGGCATACACCGGCCCCAGTCGATCCAGTCGACCGCTCCAGGCCGTCAGCGCCAGGGCCACCAGCACCACCAAGCCACCAATCCAGGTGGTATGGATCAACCCCAGGTGGGCGACGATCAAGCCACCGACCCAAGCCCCACCGGCAATGCCGAGGTTGAAGGCGGCGATGTTCAGGCCCGAAGCCACATCCACCGCTTGCGGCGTGTGATGTTCGGCCTGGCGTACCACATAGATCTGCAGGCCCGGCACATTGCCGAAGGCCACTGCGCCCCAGGCCAGCACGGTCAGCAGGACCAGCCACGGATTGCCGGCAGTGAAGCTCAGCACGAACAGCACCACCGCCAGCAGCAGGAAAATCAGTTTCAGAGCACCGATGGGACCACGCTTGTCCGCCAGTTTCCCGCCCCAGATATTTCCCACCGCCACCGAAACGCCGTAGATCAGCAGCACCAGGCTGACGGTTCCAGGCTGGAAGCCGGAGATGTCCTGAAGGATTGGTGCCAGGAAGGTAAAGGCGATAAAGGTGCCGCCATAACCGGCGGCGGTCATCGCGTATACCAGCAGGAGACGCGGTTGTTTCAGCACTTGCAGTTGCTGGATCAGCGATGCCGGCTTGTTGTGCGCGATATTCTTCGGCACATAGATCAGGCTGCCGATAAAGGCGATCACACCGAGGGCGGAGACGGCGAGAAAGGTTTCGCGCCAGCCGAAGTGCTGGCCGATAAAAGTCCCCAACGGCACACCGGTGACCAGGGCCACGGTCAGGCCGGTGAACATGATGGCAATCGCGCTGGCGGCTTTTTCCTTCGGCACCAGGCTGGTGGCGATGGTCGAGCCGATGGAGAAGAACACCCCATGGGCCAGGCCGGTGACGATTCGCGCCAGGACCAGCGATTCGTAGCTCGGCGCTTGCCAAGCCAGCAGGTTGCCGAGGGTGAACAGCACCATCAGCGACAGCAGCAAGAGTTTGCGCGGGACCTTGCCGGTGAGGGCGGTCAGCACCGGAGCGCCGATGGCGACACCCAGGGCATAGAGGCTGACCAGCAGGCCGGCGGACGGGAGGTCGACACCCAGGTCGGCGCCGATGGTGGGTAACAGGCCAACGATGACGAACTCGGTCGTCCCGATGGCAAAGGCGCTGAGGGTCAGCGCCAGCAAGGCAATGGGCATGGCTGCAACTCCGGTAGGTTTGATCAGGAGCGCAGTGTCGTTGTTTCACTTGTGCGGAAAAATACAGGTAATGGCACAACATATTTGATCCGGGGGCAAATATCAGGCGCCTGACGAAACCTTGAGAGCACCGTGTTCCGTGTAGATGCCGTCTTGCCCGCGATCACTTTGGTCGATGTGTTCCCTGACGAACGACGCGGTCCATGTAGGAGCCGGCTTGCCGGCGATGAGGCCCTCGAGCCTGGTAGCGTTCTTGCTGACGCCATCGCCAGCAAGCTGGCTCCTACAGGGGATCGCGCCTCAGCACGAAAGTATCGTGCTGCCCCGAGCCGCGTTTCCAGGCGATTCCTCCACCACGCCTGCATCCGTCGGGCAGGGCAAGCGAACTTTGCCGCCCCATCAGCACTCAGTCTCTTACAGAGACGGCTGATGAGGTGTCCGGTTTTGTCCAAGCTCAATATGACGCGACTGCTAACCCTGTTCCTCCTGTGCGCCAGTGGTGGGGCGGGCGCCGCGCCTGCGGTTCTGGCCGCTGCTCTACCTGCTGCGCCCACGACTACGGCACCCGCCGCCACACCCGCGAAACCCACCGTACTGGTCCAGGGCGGATTGCTCGGCACCCTCAGTTCGAGCATCGATGACGCGCAGAATCAACTCGACCTCAACGGCCATCTGCTCGATGCCTGGCGCCTGCGGGCCGATCGGGCCGCCGACGAGATGGACCAACTGGTCAACCAGGCCCGCGAGCGTTCGCCCTGGGGCGTGGTCGGCGATTTCCTGCTGTTGTCGCTGGTGTGGCTCGGCAGTTTTGCGGCCTTGGCCGCGTTGGGGCGCTTCGCCGTGCGGCGTATCAACCAGCACCGCTGGTTGCAGCCCCGTGAGCGCAGCCAGTCCGTCCTGGGCTATCTCCTGCCTTACTTGTTGCCGGCGCCGCTTTCCCTGCCGCTGACCCTCTATGTCAGCCACTTTCTGCAGGCGTCGGCGGGACGGGCACTGGCGTTGTGTCTGTGCTACGCCACCAGTTGCGGTATTTTCACTAGTGCGGCACTGCTTTGCCTGACGGTGCTGTTCAACTTCGCTCACAAACGCCAGGCCGTGCGGATCATTCGCGCCGACAGCCCGCGCCCACTGTTTGCCATCGGCTTTCTGGCCGCGTTGAGCGACGCCCTCACCAGCCCGCAGATCGCCCTGCAACTGGGGGGCAATATCACCAGCAGCGTCGCCGTGTTCACCGCGCTGTTCGCCTCGATCCTGTTCGGCGTCCTGGTGTTCAGGCTACGGCGCCCGGTGGCTCACCTGATCCGCAACCGCACGCTGAGCCAGCGCCTGAAGCAGCCGGCGTTGCAGGAGTCGCTGCGGATTTTTTCCGGGTTGTGGTACTGGCCGATCCTGTTGATGGTGCTGGTCTCGACGGTCAATCTGCTCGGTGCCGGCGAAGATAGCCAGAAAGCCTTGCGTTGCGCCTTGTTGACCACCGTCCTGCTGATTGCCACGGTGTTTCTCAGCACCGTGTTCCAGCACCTGTTCAAATCCCGTGGCGCGACAGCGATCCAGCGCAGCAGCGTGTATAAGGAGCGCTTGCTCAGCGTGCTCCATGCGGTGCTGCGCATCGCCCTGGCGGTGGGTTTTATCGAGCTGCTGGGACGGATCTGGGGTTTTTCGCTGTATGAATTCGCCGAGCAGAATACGGTGGGCCGGGCCATCAGCGATTCCCTCAGCCGCATCGGCCTGATCCTGCTGGCGACCTGGTTGCTTTGGGTGGTCCTCGATACCGCGATCCAGGAATCGCTCAAGCCGCCAATCAACCGCCGGGCTTCGCGACAGCCGAGCATGCGGGCGAAAACCATCCTGCCGTTGCTGCGCAATGCGTTGAAGGTGATCCTGCTGGTAATCGGTGCGATCACCACCCTGGCCAATCTGGGAATCAATGTTGCGCCGCTGCTGGCGGGTGCCGGGGTGGTGGGGCTGGCCATCGGTTTTGGCTCCCAGCAGTTGGTGCAGGATGTGATCACCGGGTTGTTCATCATCATTGAAGACACCCTGTCCATCGGCGACTGGGTGGTGCTCGATTCCGGTCATGCCGGCACCGTGGAAGGCCTGACCATTCGCACCTTGCGCCTGCGTGACGGCAAGGGTTTCGTGCATTCGGTGCCGTTCGGCCAGATCAAGGCGGTGACCAATCAGTCGCGGCAATTCGCCTTTGCGTTTTTCTCGGTGCAGTTCACCTACGACACCGATGTCGACAAGGCCACTGAGCTGATTCGGGAAACCGGGCGCTCGATCAGCGAGGACGCGCTGCTCAAGTTCAATCTGCAAGGTCCGCTGGAGGTGTTCGGGGTCGACCGCATGGACCTCAACGGCGTGGTGCTGACGGCGCAGTTCCGCACGATCTCGGGTGGCCAGTACAGCATCAGCCGGGCGTTCAACGAGCGCTTGAAGAAGCGGGTGGACCAGAGCCCGTGGGTGCATTTCGCGCAGAATTATCCACAGCCGGTGATGCTGGCGCCTAGAGTACCCACCACGGAATAGGCTCCAGCCACGGTTCCTTGTAGGAGCAGCCGGTCGACGCTCGATTGCTCGCGATGGCGGCCTACCTGACCCACCGCGTCGTCTGTATCGCGAGCAAGCTTGCTCCTACAGAGAGATCGGTAGCACGATATTTTTGTGGTGAGATGCGGTCCTGTGGGAGCCGGCTTGCCGGCGATGGCGGCCGCAAGAGCGCCGCAGGACTTGAGGGCCTCATCGCTGGCAAGCCAGCTCCTACAGGGGGCCGCGTCGATCATCATTGCGCGTTGGCGGGCAAGACGGTATCTACAAAGAGCCGGTCTGTGGTGGTCTCAGAGTTTGTGCACGATCAGCTTTTTTCGGACTTCGGCGGCGGCTGTTTGATCCAGTTCCAACCAGTACACCGGCTTGCCGGCAATCTCGGCCGCAGCCGGCACCCCATCGCGATACACCAGGCGATTGCCCGCCAGTGCCGGCACCTTGTCGCCCGGCAATAAAGTCCCCGCCAGATTCAACGGATCGGCGCCGCACACCGCGACCAGGCTGCCGTCCGCCGGGCGTCGACGCACCTCGCGCAATAACGGGATCGCTTCCGGCAAGGCAAATTGCTCACCCGACAGGCCGCTGACAAAACGCCCTCCGCGAATTTCGCCCCGGGCTTCCAACCGATGAAAGGTGCGCAGCAACTCCCGCCAGCTCGGCAACCAATCCGCCTCCCGCTCCAGCAAGCGCCAGAACACCACGCCGTAACGGCGCAACAAGGTCATGGCGATATGTTCAAGCGTCTCGGCCGGCACCGGCCCATCTGCCGCCACGCTCACCGCCGGGCGTCGTAACAGGGCCCAGCGTCCGGCATCGTCCATGCCGCCGACAAAGGCCCCACGGCCACGCCGGGAACTGCGGGCCTGGCGTTTGCTGGCCGGGGTGATCAGCGCCCGTAGGCCGGCGAAGCTGTCGGCATTCACCCAACCCGCGCCCACCAACTCCTGCAAGGCGTTTTCCAATTCCGTGGGCAGCAGGTGGGCCTCGTGCAGCAGTTCATCGAAAAACAGCGCGCCGTGTTGGCTCAGCGCGGCATGGACCTTTTGCGTGCGCGGTGACAATTCTTCCACCGCCGTCTGTTCGGCCAAGCTGCTCCACAGCACGACCTGGCCACGGGGCAGCAACACCACCGGCGTCGTGCGTGAGGCTACGCTGGCGCTTTTGCCGCGAGTACTGAGGCGCGCCCAGACCAGCTTGCCCGAGCGACACAGCTCATCCAGCCAGGTCGGCGAATAGTCCTTGAGGCGCGCGGCCAGCACCTCGCTGTCCCAGGCCCCGGCGGCGACCGGATAACCTTCGAACTGGCTGGTGATCATCGCCAGGGCGGCGCTGCCCTGGCCCTGGCAGGCGGGAGAAAGGTGCTGCCAGTCGAACAGGAAACGCATGAAGTCCTGCACCGCCACCGGCTCGATTTCCCGACGCAGGCGCTTGACCGTGTAGCGGTGGATGCGCGCCAGCAGGTGCCGTTCGCACCATTGTTCCTGACGTGTGCCTGGGCTGAGCTGACCGCGTAGCACATACCCTTCGCTTTCCAGCTTCGCCAGCGCTTGGGTCAATGTGTTGTTGGACAGCGCCAGGGGCTCGGCGATCTCGGGCAGTGTCAGTGGGGCAAAACCGCTGAGGCGGGCGCGAACCACTTCGACGGCGGCCTCGTCGATCGTCCAGGGTTGATCAAAACCTGCTGGTGCTTGCAAGGGAGGTTGCAGCGCAGCCTGTGGATAAAGTGCCTGCAGGCAGGTCAGGCGTTCCAGGGCGGTCCATAGCGTGTGGGTCGCGTCGATTTGCAAGCGCGTGGCGCGACCTTGTACTGCCAGCGCCTCAAGCCAAACCGACCACAAGGGATTGGCCTGGGCTTCGGCGTCGGTGATCGCCGCCAGGCTCATCAACGCCTCATGCATTTCATCTTCGCCATTGGGCGCGGGCCAGGCTTCCTCGGCCACGGCCTGGATCGCCTCGGCATCCAGCGCGCCGAGGTCGTCGGTGCTGGTCGGGTCGCTCCAGCGTCGGTTCAGCACCGCTTGGGTACGACGCTCCTCCAGTGGCGCATCGTCGAGAAAGGTGTACGGCCGGGCGCTGAGAATTTCCGCCGCGAGGGGCGAAGGCGCCGGCAGGTCGCGGGCAATCAGCCGCACTTCGCCGGCCTCCATGCGCCGTAGCAGGGCGAGCCAACCCTCACAGTCCATGGCTTCATGCAGGCAGTCATCGAGGGTCTGTTCCACCAGCGGGTGGTCGGGAATTTCGCGCTCGCCGGCGAGGTTTTCCAGGCAGGCAATCTGGTCCGGGAACACGCAGGCGGTCAGGTCTTCGCTTTTCATCCGCTGGATCTGTGGCGCGACCTTGCGCCCGCCGATAAAGCGCGGCAGCGCCAGCGCGACCCCGGCATTCCAGCGCCAGCGCACGCCGAACAGCGGAGCGTCGAGTACGGCCTGGACCAGGACAGGTTCGGCCGTGCGACTGTTGAGGTAACGCCAGACCTCATCCAGGGCAAAGCTATGGCTGGTGGACAGCGACAGCACAATGGCGTCTTCGCTGGCGGCGGCCTGCAATTCGAAGTTGAAGGTGCGGCAGAAACGCTTGCGCAAGGCCAGGCCCCAGGCGCGGTTGATCCGGCTGCCGAACGGCGTGTGGATCACCAGTTGGGTGCCGCCGGATTCGTCGAAAAAACGCTCCATGATCAGGGTGTCCTGGGACGGCAGGGCGCCCAGACATAGCCGGGCGCGGGCCAGGTACTCGACGATCTGTTCGGCGCTGGCCGGGTCCAGGCCCAGGGTCTGGCGCAGCCAGTCGAGACTGGCTTGCAAGTCCCCCGGCGTCGCGCCCAACAGCGCATCCAACTGAGCGTGCAGGCGCGCCACGGCAAAGGACAGTTCGGCGCTGCGCCCCGGCGCCTCGCCGAGCCAGAACGGGATGCTCGGCGGCTGGCCGTGGGCATCCTCGACCCGCACCTTGCCGGCCTCGACCCGCAGGATGCGATAGGAACTGTTGCCCAGCTGGAACACGTCTCCGGCGATGCTTTCCACGGCGAAGTCTTCATGCACCGTGCCGATATTCAGGGCCTGGGGTTCGAGCAGCACGCTGTAGTCGGCGTTGTCCGGGATGGTGCCGCCGCTGGTGAGGGCGGTCAGTTGGCTGCCACGGCGTCCGCGCAGGCCATGGCTCAGGGCGTCGCGGTGAATATAGGCGCTGCGCAGGCCCTGGCGGCTATTGAAACCCTCGGCGAGCATTCGCAGCAGCGCCTGGTAGTGGGCCTCGTCCAGTTCGGCATAGGGCGCGGCCCGGCGGATCAGCGCCAGCAGCGGCTGCTCCTGCCATTCCTGGCAACTGACTTCGGCGACGATCTGCTGGGCCAGTACATCCAGCGGTGCGCGGGGAATCAGCAGGGTATCCAGTTCGCCCCGGCGTACGCAGTCGAGCAGGGCGGCGCACTCGATCAACTCGTCCCGTGAGGTGGCGAACAGTCGGCCCTTGGGCGTGCCGCCGACCTGGTGGCCGGAGCGGCCGACTCGTTGCAAAAAGGCGGCGATGGAGCGCGGCGAGCCGATCTGGCAGACCAGTTCCACCTCGCCGATATCGATGCCCAGTTCCAGCGAGGCGGTGGCGATCAGCACTTGCAGTTCACCGCGCTTGAGCCGCTGTTCGGCGTCCAGGCGTTGTTCCTTGGCGAGGCTGCCATGGTGGGCGGCCACGGCTTGTTTGCCCAGGCGCTCGCTCAAATGCCGGGCCAGACGTTCGGCCAGGCGCCGGGTGTTGACGAAAATCAGCGTGGTGCGATGCTGCCGGGCCAGTTCGGCCAGGCGTTCGTAGACCAGTTCCCAGACATCGTTGGCCATCACCGCCGTCAGCGGCACCGCTGGCACTTCAATGCCCAAATCGCGGGGGCGGGCGTGACCGATATCGATGATTTCGCAGGGGCGCCCGTTGCCCACCAGAAAGCGCGACACCGCGTCGATGGGCTTTTGCGTGGCGGACAGGCCGATACGCAGCAGCGGCTCGCTACACAACGCCTGCAAACGCTCCAGGCTCAGGGCCAGGTGGCTGCCGCGCTTGCTGGCGGCGATGGCGTGGATCTCGTCGACGATCACTGTACGAACCGTGCCCAGCATGCGTCGGCCGGAATCGGAACCGAGCAGGACATAGAGCGATTCCGGCGTGGTCACCAGGATATGCGGCGCGGTCTTGCGCAGGCGAGTGCGTTCGTTCTGCGGGGTGTCACCGGTCCGCACCGCGCTGGTGATCGACAGCGGCGGCAGGCCCAGGCGCTCGAGTTGCGCGGTGATGCCCGCCAGCGGATCCTGCAGGTTGATGCGGATATCGTTGGACAAGGCCTTGAGCGGTGAGACATAGACGATCAGGGTTTCGTCTGCCAGCTCGCCGCCCTGGGCCAAACCCTGGTGAACCAGCTCGTCGATCACCGCGAGAAAGGCAGTCAGGGTCTTGCCGGAGCCGGTGGGCGCGGCGATCAGCGTCGAGCGGCGCTGGCGGATCAGCGGCCAGGCACGGGCCTGGGCGCCGGTCACGTCCGGGAAAGTGTTGCGAAACCAGGCGCTGACGGCCGGGTGGAAACCTGCCAGGGCGTCATGGGCCGATTCGGGAAGATTCATGGGTTTATTTATGCGGTCGTGGGGCCCAAGTTGCAAGCCGATGGGCGCTTTCTGGCACTTTATCCGTGACGGTTGCGCGCAAAACCCGCAAAATGCAACGATTCTGGCTATTACCAGCGGCAAGGCCATAGGCTTTCCGCTAACCACCATCGTTCTGAACAGACCTGGGCCTGCTGACTCTATGCGAATGCGCCTTATGTTACTGGGCGGCGGAAATGCCCTTGGGCAGGCGCTGATTCGCCTGGGTGCGGAGGAAGACATCGGTTTCCTCGCCCCCCGTCCGCCGCAAGACGGCTGGGACGCCGCGACCCTCACGCAACTGCTCGACGACACCCGTCCGGATGCGTTGATCAACCTTGCCTTCTACTTCGACTGGTTCCAGGCGGAGACGGTCGGCGAAGCGCGCCTGGCCGACCAGGAACGTGCGGTCGAGCGGCTGGCCGAACTCTGCCAGCACCACAACATTATTCTCCTGCAACCTTCCAGCTACCGGGTGTTCGACGGCTCGCGGGCCACGGCCTACAGCGAAAAGGACGAACCTGTGCCCCTGGGCCTGCGCGGCCAGGCGTTGTGGCGGATCGAGCAAAGTGTCCGCGCCACCTGCCCGCAACACGTATTGCTGCGCTTTGGCTGGTTGCTCGACGACAGTGCCGACGGCGCCCTCGGACGTTTCCTGGCTCGGGCCGAAAAGCCTGATGAATTACTGATGGCCGATGACCGGCGTGGCAATCCGACGCCGGTGGACGACGCGGCCCGGGTGATCATTTCGGTGCTCAAACAACTCGATTGTGCTGCGCCGTTGTGGGGCACCTACCACTACGCCGGCCATGAGGCGACCACGCCGCTGGCCCTGGGCCAGGCGATTCTCAGCGAAGCCCGGCCGTTGCACCCGCTGGCCATCGAGGCGCCGACCGCCCAGGCCCACGCCGCGCGTCCGGATGCCGCGGAAGAGCCTCAGCACGCGGTGCTGGCCTGCAAGAAAATCCTCCACACCTTCGGGATCAAGCCGCGTGCCTGGCGGGCAGCGTTGCCGGCGTTATTGGACAGATTCTATCGTCATGGTTGATGGCTGCATTCTGATCACCGGCGGAGCCGGTTTTATCGGCTCGAACCTGGCCGAAGCGTTGTTGGAACAGGGTTATTCGCTGCGCATCCTCGATGACTTGTCGACGGGCAAGCGCAGCAACCTGGCGTTGGACAATCCCCGGGTCGAACTGATTGAAGGCGATGTGGCCGATGCCGCCCTGGTGGTGCAGGTAATGCGCGGTTGCCAGGCCGTGGTGCACCTGGCGGCGGTGGCCTCGGTGCAGGCTTCGGTGGAAGACCCGGTGCGCACCCACCAGAGCAACTTCATCGGCACCCTGAATGTCTGCGAAGCCATGCGCCAGACCGGCGTCAAGCGGGTGTTGTTCGCCTCCAGCGCGGCGGTCTATGGCAACAACGGTGAGGGTGAGTCCATCGCCGAGGACACCGCCAAGTCGCCGCTGACGCCCTATGCCTCGGACAAACTGGCCAGCGAGCAGTATCTGGATTTCTACCGCCGCCAGCATGGCCTGGAGCCGGTGATCTTTCGTTTATTCAACGTCTTCGGGCCGCGCCAGGATCCGTCCTCGCCGTATTCCGGGGTGATCAGTATTTTTTGCGAGCGGGTCTTGAAGGGGCTGCCGATCACCATCTTCGGCGACGGCGAGCAGACCCGGGATTTCATCTACCTCGGCGATCTGGTGCAGATCCTGGTGCAGGCGCTTGAGGCGCCGCAGGTGCAGGAGGGCGCGATCAACGTTGGCCTGAACCGGGTGACGACGCTCAAGCAGATGCTGGCGGCGCTGGGCGAGGTGGTCGGCGCGCTGCCTGCGGTGACTTACGCGCCAGCGCGCTTGGGCGATATTCGCCATTCGCGGGCGAACAACCAGCGGCTGCTGGAGCGCTTCGAGCTGGCCGAACCGACGCCGATGAGTGTTGGGTTGGCACGTTTGCTGGGGCGCTGAGGTCAATCATCGACAATGAAAAAGGCGCCTGATCGAGGCGCCTTTTTCATGGGGTGATGGAAAGCTGGTTTTGCTTAGAACTTGTAGCCGATACCGACCATGTAGACCCACGGATCGACCTTCACATCCACTTTGGTCTGGCCTACGCCCAGGGCGGTCGGGCCGTCGACGGTGGCGTTGGTGTCGAGGTCCACGTACCAGACCGAGGCGTTGAGCAGCATGTGATCGGTGAGCATGTAATCGAAGCCCAGTTGCCCCGCCAGGCCCACCGAGTTCTGCAGCTTCAGGTTGCTGAAGCCTTCATCCTTGCGCTGGCTGGTCAGGTCTTCACCGAAGAACATCGTGTAGTTGATGCCAATACCGCCATAAGGCTGAAACTTCGAGCTGGCATCCAGCGGGTAGTACTGCAGCGACAGGGTCGGCGGCAGTTGCTTGATATCTCCCAGTTTACCGTCCAGCGCCGGGCCGAGGCCCTTGACCGATACTTCGTGGTGGAACGGCGTGGCGGCCAGCAGCTCCAGGCCGATATGGTCGGTGAACATGTAGGCGAAGGCCAGGCCCAGCTGGGTGTCGCTGTCCACCGTGGCCTTGGTGCCGGAGATCTTCGCGCCATCGAGTTTCAGGTCGCTGCTGCTGTCGTTCGGCGAGATGGTCGCGGCACCGGCGCGGACGATCACATCACCGGCCTGGTAGGCCTGTGCAAAGGGGGCGGCGAGGGCGAGCGCAACGAGGGAGGCGCTGAGCAGGGACTTGTGCATGGGGGGCTCCAAAGGACGTTTTGAATTCACTGTGTCCAATGGTAAAGAGCCATCCGAGGCGGTTCTTGACTCAGCTCAATGGAAAGGCCAATGGCGGGAGATGGCGGGAACTTTTGTGGCGCGCCTGTCGGCGCTATCGCGAGCAAGCTTGCTCCTACAGGACCAGAGCCGATCATACGATATTGGTTCGACGCCAATCCTGTAGGAGCAAGCTTGCTCGCGATGACGTCCTTGAAAACACCCATGAACCCCTGGTCTTACTCGGGCAACTCGTACACGTAGATCTTCTGCGCCTCCATGCTGTACCCCGCATCCGCCAGGTCGCTGGTGCTCGGCTTGACCTGCATGTCGCCCTCGATCCAATACGGCTGGTACAACTCGTCGACCTTGACCCCCAGCTCACTGGTGACATGCACGATCTGATTCGACGGCGGCGGTGGGACATGGATGCAGGCGCCGAAATACGGCACCAGCAGAAACTCCGTGGTCCGTCCCTCTTCACTGACTTCCAGCGGCACGATGTACCCCGGCAGGCGCACATGCTGGCCGTTCAGCGCCGTGACCACCGGCGCATCGGGCAACGATTGCTTGGCCGCCGGCGCAGCTTCAATGTCCATGGTGCCGATTTTCGACAGGTCATGCAGCGGCGTCATCTGCGGAATTTCCGGCGGCGCATCGGGCGGAATCATGTCCTGCCAGGCCAGTTCCTTCGGCTTGTCATCGGCCCACAGCGGCGTGGCCGTCATCACGGACAGCACCAGCAGCACGCCAGCCAGGACATTCTTCTTCATCGCAACACTCACAAACGGATGGACAGGCCATCGGCCAGGGATTGTCGATAGGCGCGCCACGCCGGCACGCTGCCCATCAACAGGGCAGCGACAAGGATACCGCCGAGCAGCGTCCATTCATATTCGCTCGGCCAGGCCAGCGGCAGAAACAGCCCGTAGTTCGACTGCACATAACCTTGGGCCAGGGCGATGCAGAGGTACAACAGACCGACCCCGGCGACCACCCCGGACAGCGCCAGGGCAAAGGCTTCCAGGATCAGCAGGCTGGCGATATGCCAAGGTCGCGCACCGACCGAACGCAGGATCGCCATCTCCCGGCGGCGTTCGTTGAGGCTGGTGAGGATGGCCGTGAGCATGCCGATCAAACCGGTCAGCACCACGAACAGCGACACCACGAACAGCGCTTTTTCCGCTGTGCCCATCAGGCTCCAGAGTTCCTGCAAGGCCACGCCCGGCAGGATCGCCAGCATCGGCTCGCCACGGAATTCGTTGATCTCCCGTTGCAGGGCGAAGGTCGAGACCTTGTTGTTCAGACCGAGCATAAAGGCGGTGATGGCTTGCGGCGTCAGGTCCATATTGCGGGCCTGGTCGGCGCTGATGCGCCCCGCGCCATGGGCCGGCACGCCGTTGTGCCAGTCGATGTGGATCGCCTCCATGCCGCCGAGGCTGATATGCAACGTGCGGTCCACCGGGGTGCCGGTACGCTTGAGGATACCGACCACGGTGAAGGGCTTGTCGTCATGCTTGACCAGGCTGATGGCGGCCACACCGTGGGCCAGCACCAGCTTGTCGCCGAGCTTGTAGTGCAGCGCGTCCGCGACCTCGGCGCCGAGTACCACCTCGAACGGATCGGTGGCGAAAGGGCGACCTTCGGCCAGTTCCAGGTTCTGCTGGTGACCGTACTGGTAATGCTCGAAATAGGCTTCGCTGGTCCCCAGTACGCGGTAGCCGCGATGGGAGTCGCCGAGGGACATCGGGATCGCCCACTTCACTTTCGGGTTGCTGGCGAAGTGCTCGAAGCTGTCCCAACGAATGTTGTTGGTGGCATTGCCGATGCGAAATACCGAGTACAGCAGCAGGTTCACCGAGCCGGAGCGGGCGCCGACGATCAGGTCGGTACCGCTGATGGTGCTGGCGAAGCTGGCGCGGGCTTCGGTGCGCACGCGCTCCACGGCCAGCAGCAGGCAGACCGACAGGGCGATGGCGAAGGCCGTGAGCAGGGCGGTGAAGCGGCGGTTGGCCAGGCTGGCCAGGGCCAGACGAAACAGATACATCTCAGACCTCCGCGGGCGTGGCCGCGCGATTCAATTCGGACAGCGACAGGTGACGGTCGAACAGCGGTGCCAGGCTCTGGTCATGGCTGACGAACAGCAAGCTCGAGCCGGCCTCGCGGCATTCGGCGAACAGCAGCCGGATAAAGGCTTCGCGGGCATCGTAGTCCAGCGCCGAGGTCGGCTCGTCGGCGATCACCAGCTCCGGCTGGCCGATCAGCGCGCGGGCGGCGGCGACCCGTTGTTGCTGGCCGATGGACAGCGAATCGGCGCGGCGTTCGAGCAGGGCCGGATCGCTCAGGCCGAGGTGCGCGAGCAGGGTCGCGGCGGCTTTGTCGGCGCTGCCGTGGCGCTGGATCGCGCGACTGGCGCGCAGCTTGGAAAAGTGGCACGGCAGTTCGACGTTTTCGCGCACCGAGAGAAACGGCAGCAGGTTGAATTGCTGGAAAATATAGCCGGTGTGGTCGACGCGAAAACGGTCGCGGGCACCGGCGCCCAGTTCGGTGAGTTCCTGGCCGAGCAGGCGAATGCTGCCGCGGCTGGGTTTCTGCACGCCGCCCAGCAGGCCCAGCAGGGTGGTCTTGCCGCTGCCGCTGGGGCCTTTGAGAAACAGTGTTTCGCCCGGTTCCAGGCGGAACGCCGGGATGTCCAGCAACTGCGGATGCCCGGGCCAGTTGAAGCCCAGGTCGGACAGTTCGATAAGTGCTTGGGTCATAAAGGCCGATTCACAGGTGGAGTGCCTTTGTAGGAGCCGGCTTGCTGGCGATTCAGGCGCCGCGGTGTTTCAGGTCGACCGCGTTATCGTTCATCGCCAGCAAGCTGGCTCCTACAAGGGGATTAAGGTGTATCAGTACTTCAGGGTGGCAGCCTCTGGCGTGAGGTCAACCCCTTGTTGACCACTGCCGGAAATCAACTGCACCTGGATCTTGTGGGTGGCCGGGAAAGTCTTGAACACCTGGCCCAGGTCCAGGGTCTTCAGCGCGGCCGGAGTGGTGCAGGTGAACTGGTAGTGAGCGTGGATCTCGCTGTGGTCGTGATGGTGCTCGGCACCGGCGACCGGTGTGGTCCCGGCGGCTTCGGGAGCGTGATCGTCGTCATCATCGTCATCGGCATCGACGTCTTCAGGTGCCGGATCGCCGAACAGCGGGCTCTCCAGTTCCTGGTCGGCCACCACGCAGCCGGCGGCTTTCGGCAGGTTGAACAGATCCAGCGGTTTCTCCAGCAACGCGTGTACGGCGGCAACCTTGGCCTTGTCGGCATCGCTGGTGGCGAGGTGTTCGAAGCCCACCAGGTTCATCGCTGGGCTTTGCAGTTCCAGTTCCAGGGTCTGGCCGTCCAGCGCGGCGTTCAGCCGGCCAACGCCGTGCTCGTGGGCGCCAAGGCTGCCATGTTCGTGGGCTTCATGGGCCTGGGCGGCAACCAGCGGGAGCAGGGCAAAAGGCAGGGCGAGCAGCAGGTGGCGCATGGCGTTTCTCCAGGAACGACGACAAAGGTGTTTTGTTATGTGATCTTATAACAATTTATGTCTTGTTCGGCCACTGACTTGGCGTCTTGGATGACGCGTGGGAGCATGGGCGCTTGCTATTGCGAGGTGAGCGTTATGGTGCGAATTCGAGGCACTATCGGCCAATGGCCGGTGGATCTGACAGTAGAGCTGGATGAGGCCGATTGGGCGCGATTGGGCGCGCAGTTGCCAGTGCCGACGTCGGTGGACACAGGGGCTGCGGTGGCGGCCCGGCCGGTGAGCCAGGACGAAGCGTTGTGGCAGACCGCGAAGGACCTGGTGCGCCAGGCCGGGCAGATCGACGGGCCGCAGTTGCTGGGACAATTGGAAGGGTTGGCGGGGAGTACGGCGGCGGCCAAGCGCCTGCTGGTGCGCTTGCGCCATAGCAGCGAGATCAAGGTGGTGAGCGGGGCGGATTCGCCGCTCTACAGCTGGGTCGAGGCCTGAGAGCGGAATGTCGATCTCCTGCACGACGTACTCCTGTAGGAGCCGGCTTGCTGGCGATGCAGGCGACGCGGTGCAGCAGACAGACCGCGTTATCGTTCATCGCCAGCAAGCCGGCTCCTACAAGTTGCGTCAGTACAGCGCCGCAAACAACCGACGGCGGTAGGTGGTCACCAGCGGGTGGTCATTGCCCAGCAGGTCGAATACCTGCAGCAAGGTCTTGTGCGGCAGGCCTTCGCTGTAACTGCGGTTACGGATGAACAGCTTGAGCAAACCGTCCAGTGCGGCTTCGTATTGCTGACGCGACAGCTGCTGCACCGCCAACTGATAGACCGCCTCATCGTCCTGCGGGTTCTGCGCCAGGCGCGCCTTCAAATCAGCGACCTCCGGCAGGTCAGCCGCCTGACGCAAGAAGGTTAACTGCGCCTTGGCACCCGCCAGCGCGGCCTTGTGCTCGTCGCTTTTCACCGCGTCCAACACGGCCTGGGCTTCGCCCAACTCGCCGCGTTCAGCCAGGCACCGGCCATAAAGAATCAGCGCCTTGGCATTGCTGTTGTCTTCACCCAGCAGCACCTTGAGCAGCGCCTCGGCATCACCCATTCGACCTTCGGCAAACAGCGCCTCGGCCTGCTCAAGAGGATCGGCGACCGCCGGCGGTGGCATCTGCACATGGGGTTCGAGCATCGTGCGCACCGCCGATTCCGGCTGGGCGCCGGCGAAACCGTCGACGGGCTGACCGTCCTTGAACAGCACCACGGTCGGCAGGCTGCGAATGCCGAAACGG
This sequence comes from Pseudomonas gingeri, assembly GCF_013386165.1. GTDB lineage: Bacteria > Pseudomonadota > Gammaproteobacteria > Pseudomonadales > Pseudomonadaceae > Aquipseudomonas > Aquipseudomonas gingeri_C. Next base: position 70,486 of record NZ_JACAOS010000016.1, read on the forward strand.
GCGACGATATCCTGCTCCGCATCGCAGTCGACCTTGGCCAGCAACAGTTCACCCTGATAGCTCTCGGCGATCTGTTGCAGCATCGGCATCAACGCCTTGCAGGGCGCGCACCACTCGGCCCAGAAATCCACCAGCACCGGCTTGTGGAACGAGTTCTCGATCACCGACTGGTCGAAGTCAGCGGTGGTGGCGTCGAAAATGTAGGGGATGGGCTGAGTCATCGGAATCTCGGAAAACGGGTAATGGGGCAACTATAAGGCCTGGGCGGGTTGACCGGAAGCACGAGCAACCGGTGAGCACCACCGACCTGTAGGAGCCGGCTTGCTGGCGATGAACGATAACGTGGTCTGTCTGCTGCACCCCGTCGCCTGCATCGCCAGCAAGCCGGCTCCTACAGGTCGGGATGGGGTCAGGCTCGGCTGGCGTGATACAGGCTCACGTGGCGAAACTCTTCCGGCTCCGCCAGGTCCGGCAGGGTAAAGGCCTCGAGCATTTCCAGGCGTCGATACAACGGATGGCGGAAATCCCGCACCCGCGAATCCGCCACCAACGCTTCCCGGCCCCGGCTGAGAAACTGGTCGAGCAACGGCAGGTTCTCCCGGTCATACAGCACATCCGCCACCAGAATCAGGTCGAAACGATCACTCTCGGCGAAGAAGTCCACGCTGTAGCTCAGTTCCACCCCATTGAGCGCGGCATTCGCCCGACAGGCCGCCAGGGCCAATGGGTCGAGGTCGCAGGCCACCACTTCCAGCGCCCCGGCCCGGGCCGCGGCAATCGCCGCCACACCGGAACCGGCGCCGAAATCCAGCACTCGTTTGCCCGTCACCCACTGCGGCTGTTCGGCCAGGTAACGGGCCATGGCCAGGCCGCTGGCCCAGCAGAAACTCCAGTAGGGCGGTTCATGCAGGATTCGCCGGGTTTCTTCGGGGGTAAAGGCGCGGTCCATGTTCTGCGCGTCGATCAGCCACAACTGCAACGCGGTCCCCGGCAAGGGACAGGCCACCAGTTGGGCATCGCCCAGCAACTCGCTCAAGGACTGTTGCAGGTCCGCCGGTGCACTCATGGCGCGGTAAAGAATTGCAGCTGCCCCAACGCCTGGGTGGTCGGCTCGGTGATACCGCGTGACGGTAGATGCAGGATCAATTGCCCGGACAGGCTGGCCCGCCCGCGCAATTCCACGCGGCTGCCCACCGGGAACACGTCCGGGTTGAAGCGCAGGCGGAACGGCAGGACCTGGCCGGTGCCGTTGATCTTGCTGCTGGCCAGCAACTGCTGTGGACGACCGCGCTCGTCGATCACCAGCAGGGCCAGTTCCACTTCGGCGTCCTTGGGGACGCCCTGCAAGGTGCCGCTCAATTCACGTTGAAAACTGGGCAGCGGGCCCAGTTCCTCATAGGGATTGACCGGTTTGCTCGCCTGCTGTTGGGCCGGTACTGCCGGAGCGGGCTTGGGCGGTGGGCTGCCGCAAGCAGCCAGGAGGCCGGCGAGGCTGAGCAAAACAAGCGGTCGTACGGACATGAACGGCTCCAACTGAAGGCAAAATCCGGTGCATCGGTCTGAGTAAAAGGTAGTCGGGCGACTGTATACCGCAAACCCTATGGCTTGTCTTGCCACGGGGATGCGCTACCATGGCCCTCCCATTTTTTGTTGCCTGCCACCATGCACTGTCCCTTCTGCGGTGCCAACGACACCAAAGTCATCGACTCGCGTCTGGTCGCCGAGGGCGAGCAGGTGCGCCGCCGGCGCGAATGCCTGGCCTGCGGTGAACGTTTTACCACCTTCGAGACCGCCGAACTGGTCCTCCCGCGCCTGATCAAACAGGACGGCAGCCGCCAACCCTTCGACGAAGAAAAACTTCGCGCCGGCATGCAGCGCGCGCTGGAAAAGCGCCCGGTCAGTGTCGAACGCCTGGAAGCCGCGCTGGTGCACATCAAGCACAAGCTGCGGGCCACCGGCGAACGTGAGGTCAAGTCGCTGGTCGTCGGTGAGCTGGTGATGGCCGAGTTGCAGAAACTCGATGAAGTCGCCTATATCCGTTTCGCTTCGGTCTATCGCCGCTTCCAGGACCTCAACGAGTTCCGCGAAGAGATCGACCGCCTGGCCCGCGAGCCCGCCAAAGAATGAGCCTTTCAACCGAGCAAGCCGTCCTCGACGCCCATTACATGGCCCGTGCCCTGGAGCTGGCCCGCAAGGGTCGCTACTCGACACACCCGAACCCACGGGTTGGCTGTGTGATCGTGCAAGGTGGTGTGGTGGTCGGCGAAGGCTGGCACGTGCGCGCCGGCGAACCCCATGCCGAGGTGCATGCTTTGCGCGAGGCGGGTGAAAACGCCCGTGGCGCCACGGCCTATGTGACCCTTGAACCCTGCAGCCACTTCGGTCGTACGCCGCCGTGCGCCGACGCCCTGGTCAAAGCTGGCTTGGCGCGGGTGGTCGCGGCCATGCAGGACCCCAACCCGGAAGTCGCCGGGCGTGGCCTCAAGCGCCTGGCCGATGCCGGGATCGCGGTGCACAGCGGTGTGCTGGAAGGCGAAGCGCGCGCGCTCAACCAGGGTTTCCTCAAACGTATGGAGCACGGCGTGCCGTTCGTGCGGATCAAGCTGGCGATGAGCCTGGACGGGCGTACTGCCATGGCCAGCGGCGAAAGCCAATGGATCACCGGCCCCGAGGCGCGCTCCGCGGTACAACGCCTGCGAGCCCAGGCCAGTGTGGTGCTGACCGGTGCCGACAGCGTGCTGGCGGACCAGGCGCGGATGACCGTGCGCCCCGCCGAGTTGGGGCTCGATCCCGAGCTGACCGCCCTGGCCGAACGCCGTCCACCCCTGCGGGTGCTGATCGACGGTCGCCTGCGGGTGCCGCTGGATGCGCCATTCTTCACCGCAGGTCCGGCGCTGGTGGTGACCTGCACCCCGGGCGCCGCCGAACGTTATCAAGCCCTGGGCCATGAATTGCTGGAAGTGCCCGGCGCCGAAGGTCATGTCGACCTGCGCCGCTTGCTCACCGAGCTGGCCGCCCGTGGCATCAACGAAGTGCTGGTGGAGGCCGGTCCGCGCCTGGCGGGGGCCTTTGCCCGGCAAGGCCTGGTGGACGAATACCAATTGTTTGTCGCCGGTCAGTTCCTCGGCTCCACGGCGCGCCCATTGTTGGACTGGCCGCTGGAACAGATGAATCAGGCGCCCCGGCTGAAAATCATTGAAATGCGCGCAGTCGGCAATGACTGGCGAGTCACCGCAATACCTGATCCTGCACCCGGCGTATAATTTTCGCTTGCGCCACGCGCGGGCCGTTCTCGAGGAGGACTTCATGTTTACCGGCATCATTGAATCCATCGGCAGTATCCGTGCCTTGAACCCCAAGGGCGGCGACGTCCGCGTCTACGTGGAAACCGGCAAGCTGGACCTCGCCGACGTCAAGCTCGGCGACAGCATCGCGGTCAACGGCGTCTGCCTGACCGCGGTCGAGCTGCCAGGCGACGGCTTCTGGGCCGACGTCAGCCGTGAAACCCTGGACTGCACCGCCTTCAACCAATTGAAAGCCGGCAGCCGGGTCAACCTGGAAAAAGCCCTGACCCCGACCACCCGTCTCGGTGGGCACCTGGTCAGCGGCCATGTCGACGGTGTCGGCGAAGTGGTCGCCCGTGAAGAAAACGCCCGGGCCATCCAGTTCCGCATCCGTGCGCCGAAAGACCTGGCCAAATACATCGCCCACAAGGGCTCGATCACCGTCGACGGCACCAGCCTGACGGTCAACGCGGTGAATGGCGCCGAGTTCGAACTGACCATCGTCCCGCACACCCTGGCCGAAACCATCATGGCCGACTACCGTCCAGGTCGTCAGGTCAACCTCGAAGTCGACCTGCTGGCCCGTTACCTGGAGCGTCTGCTGCTGGGTGACAAGGCGGCAGAGCCGTCGAGCGGTGGCATCAGCGAAAGCTTCCTGGCCGCCAACGGCTACCTCAAATCCTGACACCCAAATTTTGAAAGAAGGGGGTGCCGCGTGGCGCTCAACACGATTGAAGAGCTGGTCGAAGACATTCGCCAAGGCAAGATGGTCATCCTCATGGATGACGAAGACCGTGAGAACGAAGGCGACCTGATCATGGCCGCCGAATGCTGCAAGGCCGAGCACATCAACTTCATGGCCAAGCACGCCCGCGGGCTGATCTGCATGCCCATGAGTCGTGAGCGCTGCGAACTGCTCAAGCTGCCGCTGATGGCGCCGCGCAACGGTTCCGGCTTTGGCACCAAGTTCACCGTGTCCATCGAGGCCAGCGAAGGTGTGACCACCGGCATCTCCGCCGCTGACCGCGCCCGCACCGTGCAAGCGGCTGCCGCCAAGGACGCCAAGGCTGAAGACATCGTCAGCCCCGGCCACATCTTCCCGCTGATGGCCCAGCCCGGCGGCACCCTGGCCCGCGCCGGCCACACCGAAGCCGCCTGCGACCTGGCGCGCATGGCCGGTTTCGAGCCGAGCGGGGTGATCTGCGAAGTGATGAACGACGATGGCACCATGTCCCGTCGCGCTGAACTGGAAACCTTCGCCGCCGAACACAACATCAAGATCGGCACCATCGCCGACCTGATCCACTACCGGATGATCCACGAACGTACCGTTCAGCGGATTGCCGAGCAGCCGCTGGACAGCGAGCTGGGGCATTTCAACCTGGTCACCTATCGTGATTCGGTGGAAGGCGACGTGCACATGGCCCTGACGCTGGGCAGCTTCTGCGCCGAAGAGCCGACCCTGGTGCGGGTGCATAACATGGACCCGCTGCGCGACCTGCTGATGGTCAAGCAACCCGGGCGCTGGAGCCTGCGCGCCGCCATGGCCGCGGTGGCCGAGGCCGGCAGCGGCGTGGTGCTGTTGCTCGGTCACCCGCTGGATGGTGACGTGCTGCTGGCGCATATCCGCGAGACCGCTGACCAGGCCCCGGCGAAAAAACCGACCACCTACAGCATTGTCGGTGCCGGCTCGCAGATCCTGCGCGACCTGGGTGTACGAAAAATGCGCCTGATGAGTGCACCGATGAAGTTCAATGCGATATCCGGTTTCGACCTGGAAGTAGTAGAATACGTGCCCTCCGAATAAAGACTGGCTGCTCGCGGCCCTTGATTCGCGGTTCAAATATCCCTGAGGGGCGCGTACTAGGCGCGCCCCGGCTCTTTAAGAGAATTGTCGAATGACCCTGAAGACCATCGAAGGTACCTTCATCGCCCCCAAAGGCCGCTATGCCCTGGTGGTCGGCCGCTTCAACAGCTTCGTCGTTGAAAGCCTGGTGAGCGGTGCCGTTGACGCCCTGGTTCGCCACGGTGTCAGCGAAAGCGACATCACCATCATCCGCGCACCTGGCGCCTTCGAAATCCCGCTGGTCGCGCAGAAAGTCGCCCAGAAAGGCGATTTCTCGGCAATCATCGCCCTCGGCGCGGTCATTCGTGGCGGTACTCCGCACTTCGAATACGTGGCTGGCGAATGCACCAAGGGCCTGGCCCAGGTCTCCATGGAATTCGGCGTGCCGGTTGCCTTCGGCGTGCTGACCGTTGACTCCATCGAACAAGCCATCGAACGTTCCGGCACCAAAGCCGGCAACAAAGGCGCCGAAGCCGCCCTTTCCGCCCTGGAAATGGTCAGCTTGCTGGCGCAATTGGAGGCTGTGTGATTAGCGACGAAAGCGATCGTTTCAACCCGCGCGATCCGAAGCCTGAAGGCTCCGGCAAGCCCTCCAAAAGCGTCAAGCGTCGCGAGGCCCGTCAGCTCGCGACCCAGGCCCTGTACCAGTGGCACATGGCCAAGCAGTCGCTGAACGAGATCGAGGCGCAGTTTCGGGTCGACAACGACTTCACTGATGTCGATGGCGCTTACTTCCGTGAAATCCTCCACGGCGTTCCGCAGTTCAAGAGCGAGATCGACACGGTCCTCAAGCCGTGCCTGGACATCGAGATCGAAGAACTGGACCCGGTTGAACTGGCGGTGTTGCGCCTGTCCACCTGGGAACTGCTCAAGCGCGTCGACGTGCCTTACCGCGTCGTGATCAACGAAGGGATCGAACTGGCCAAGGTCTACGGTTCCACCGACGGTCACAAGTTCGTCAACGGCGTGCTCGACAAACTGGCGCCGCGCCTGCGTGAAGCTGAAGTGAAGGCGTTCAAGCGCTGATCCGCGCTTGACCTTGGCATGGGCGAGTTCGAGCTGATCCGCAACTTCTTTGCCGCCGCGCCTTGTGCGCAGGCCGGCGAGGGCGTTGCCCTGGGCATCGGCGACGACTGCGCCCTGCTGAGCGTCCCCGCCGGGGAGCAACTGGCGATTTCCACCGACACCCTGGTGGCGGGTGTGCATTTCGCCGACCCCTGCGACCCTTTCCTGCTCGGCCAGCGTGCGCTGGCCGTAGCCGCCAGTGACCTGGCCGCCATGGGCGCCACGCCCCTGGCCTTTACCCTCGCGTTGACCTTGCCGCACAACGACGCCGGTTGGCTGCAAGCCTTCGCCCGCGGTTTGAACCTGATGGCGCAACACTGCGACCTGCGTCTGGTGGGTGGCGACACCACCCGTGGGCCGCTGTGCCTGACACTGACCGTGTTCGGTCGGGTGCCGACAGGCCAGGCGCTGACCCGCAGCGGCGCGCAAGTCGGTGACCTGCTATGTGTCGGTGGCGACTTGGGCAATGCGGCGGGCGCCTTGCCGCTGGTGCTGGGCCAGCGGATGGCGGCGCCGGCGATTGCCGAACCGCTGCTGGAGCACTACTGGTCGCCCAAGCCGCAACTGGCACTGGGTCAGTTCTTGCGCAACAAGGCCACCTCGGCACTGGATATCTCTGACGGGCTCTTGGCCGATTGCGGGCATATCGCGGCGGCGTCCTCCGTCAGGTTGCAGGTCGAACGCGAAGCCTTGCCAGTGTCTTCGGCACTGCTGGCCTTTGCCGGCCAGGACGGCGCCTACGAGGCGGCCCTCAGCGGGGGTGACGACTACGTATTGGCCTTCACTCTGCCACCCGGCGAGCTGCCTGGATTGCTGGCGGCCCACAGCTCGGTGCGGGTGATCGGTCAGGTGCTGGCCGGTCAGGGCGTGGTCCTGGTGGACACCGCCGGTCGCGACATCACGCCGGCGCGGCGCGGCTACCAACATTTCCCGGAGACCCCGTGACAGATCATCCCAAGCAGACCCCGGCCGAATTCGTACCGCCGTCGGTCTGGCGCAATCCCTGGCATTTCCTGGCTTTCGGCTTCGGTTCTGGCACCTTGCCCAAGGCGCCGGGCACCTGGGGTTCGCTGGTTGCGCTACCCTTTATACCGTTATGGCAGATGTTGCCCGACTGGGGCTACTGGCTGATGCTCGGCGTCACCATGCTGTTCGGCTTCTGGCTGTGCGGCAAGGTCGCCAACGATCTGCGGGTACACGACCACGAAGGCATCGTCTGGGACGAGATGGTCGGGATGTGGATCACCCTCTGGCTGGTGCCGGACGGTTGGTACTGGTTGCTGGCGGGGTTTTTGCTGTTCCGCTTCTTCGACATCCTCAAGCCCTGGCCGATCCGCTGGATCGACCGGCATGTCCATGGCGGCGTCGGCATCATGCTCGACGACGTTCTGGCCGGGGTATTCGCCTGGCTGGTCATGCAAGGGCTGGTGCACCTGTTTACCTGAGGATTCAGGCATGTCTGGTTGTCGGTTGTGGGTCGTACTGCTCTGCCTGTTGGCGAGTGGCGTTGTAGGCAATGTCGTTCAGGCGAGTGAAGAAACCTCTTCGCCTGGGCTGATCCATCTCGCCAGCGAGGAATGGGCCGACTACACCGGCGCCGACGGTCACGGCCTGGCCTGGGATCTCATGCGGCTGATCTTCGAGCCCAAGGGCGTCAAGGTGCTGATCAGCACCGAACCCTATGTCCGGGCGATCGGGCTGGTGCAGCGCGGCGAGGCGGACGCCTGGGTGGGGGCTTATCGCAGTGACGTGACGGGGGCCCTTTATCCGCGCTGGCATTTCGACGTCGATCATCTCTATGCCCTGGGGCTGGCGAGCAATCCGCAGCCGACCCTGGAAACCCTGGGTATCTACCGTCTGGCCTGGATGCGTGGCTACAGGTACCAGAACTACCTGCCCAATGTCCGCCACTACAACGAAATCGTGCGCCGGGACGGGATCTTGTTGATGCTCTCGCAAAGCCGTGCCGACTACTACATCGATGCACTGTCCGAGGTGAAAGGGGTGCAGGGGCGCGCCGCGCACCCGGAGATGTTCCGGCGTAGCCATTTGCTCGACCTGCCGCTGTACCTGGGGTTTGCCGACAACGCGCGGGGCCGTTCATTGCTGGCCCTGTATGACCAGCGGATGGAGGAGCTGGTCAAGAGTGGCGAGTTGCGGGCTATTTTCGAACACTGGAAGCAGCCATATCCGTTCGACAGCCTGCCGACGCCGGTGCCACCGCCGGTGCCGACGCATCAAACTTATTGATAGTTATCATGGACAATTCAGCCTAAGCGTCTGTAGGAACCTACTGTTACAATGCGACCTCTGCGAATTTCCAGTCCTCATACTGATCAGGAGCACACGGTGCCCGTCGTTTTCGTCGCCGCTTCCAAACTGCCAACCCCCTTTGCGACCTTCACCATGAATGGCTTTCTCGAAGAAGCCACCGGTCGTGAACACGTCGTGCTGACCCTGGGGGACGTGGCGGATGGCGCACCGGTTCTTGGCCGTGTGCATTCCGAATGCCTGACCGGCGATGCCTTGTTCAGCCAGCGCTGCGATTGCGGCTCTCAGTTGGAGGCTGCCTTGCGGGCGATTGCCAAGGAAGGTCGGGGTGCCTTGCTGTACCTGCGCCAGGAAGGGCGCGGCATTGGCCTGATGAACAAGATCCGTGCCTATGAGTTGCAGGATGGCGGGGCCGACACCGTCGAGGCCAACGAGCGCCTGGGTTTTGCCGCCGACCTGCGGGACTACGCGATCTGCCGGCCAATGCTCGAACACCTGGGCATCAAGTCCCTGCGCCTGATGACCAACAACCCGCGCAAGGTCAAGGCCTTGACCGACATGGGCATCAACGTGGCCGAGCGCGTGCCGCTGCAGACCGGGCAGAACCCGCACAACAAACTCTACCTGGCGACCAAGGCCGACAAGCTCGGCCACATGATGGGCAACGAGCACCAGAGCGAGGCTGATCCGGCGTGACCCGTGGCCAGGTGAAGCGTCGGCTGGCGGTGGGCTGGTACAAGCAACTGCTGCTGAGCGTTCTGCCACTGTTTGTCGCGAACTGGCTTTTCGGGCAGACGGATCCGCTGTTGCCGGTACTGGCGATGCCGTTCTTCATTGCTGGCGTGGCTTCGATGTTTGTCAGCCTGCGCTTTTTCGGGGCTTACAAGCGCTCGTTGATCGCGACCCAGGCGGCGCTGGATACGCCGGAAGAGCCAGCGGCGTGGATCGAGCTGGCCGACGTGCGCCGCAAAGCCCTGGTGGTGGCCGCTTTGCCGACCTGGATCGGTACCCTGGCGGTGTTTGTCGGGTTGGAGGCGGTGCCGTTGATGTTGCTGGTGCTGTCCAGCGTGGTGCTGTTCTATCTGTACCGCATTCCGCGTCAGTTGGGCTGATCAGCTCGACGCTGCTCCCCCCTGTAGGAGCGAGCTTGCTCGCGATGGTCGCCAACGATAACGCGGGGCACCTGAAGCCCCGCAGTGGCTGAACTACCATCGCGAGCAAGCTCGCTCCTACAGGGAGGGTGTCTTTACAGGTTGAGCAGTTTCATCCGCTCGGTCACCGATGCTTCGATTCCCGCCACATCCAACCCGCATTCGGCCAGCATCTGCGCGGGTTTGGCGTGCTCGACATAGCTGTCCGGCAAGCCCAGGTGCAGCACCGACTTGAGCAGGTTGTCACGGGCCAGGAACTCGCTGACCGCCGCGCCGGCACCGCCCATGATGGCGTTTTCCTCGATAGTCACCAGCAACTCATGGCTACCGGCCATTTCACGCACCAGGGCTTCGTCCAGTGGTTTGACGAAACGCATGTCGACCACGGTCGCATCCAGCTTTTCAGCCACGATCAACGCTTCGGTCAGTTGCACGCCAAATACCAGCAGGGCTACTTTGCTGCCCCGACGGCGAACCACGCCCTTGCCGATCTCGATCGGCTCCAGGTCTTTCTCGATGGTCGCGTTCGGTCCGGTACCGCGTGGATAACGCACGGCTGCGGGACCTGCGTACAGGTGCCCGGTGGTCAGCATCTTGCGCAGTTCGTTCTCGTCGCTCGGGGTCATCACCAGCATGCCGGGGATGCAGCGCAGGTACGACAGGTCGAAACTGCCGGCATGGGTCGGGCCGTCTTCGCCCACCAGACCGGCGCGGTCGATGGCGAACAGCACGTCGAGGTTCTGCACCGCGACGTCATGGACCAACTGGTCATAACCGCGTTGCAGGAAGGTGGAGTAGATCGCGACCACCGGCTTGGCGCCTTCGCAGGCCATGCCGGCGGCAAAGGTCACCGCATGTTGCTCGGCAATCGCCACGTCGAAGTAGCGCAGCGGGAAACGTTCGCTGAACGCCACCAGGTCCGAGCCTTCCTTCATCGCCGGGGTAATGCCTACCAAGCGCGGGTCGGCGGCGGCCATGTCGCACAGCCATTCGCCGAACACGCCGGAGTATTTCGGTCCGCTGGCTTTCTTCGGCGCGGCGGCCGGGGCGTTCAGGGGCTCGAGCTTGGTGATTGCGTGGTAACCGATCGGGTCGAGTTCCGCTGGAGCGAAACCCTTGCCCTTCTTGGTCACCACGTGCAGGAACTGCGGGCCCTTGAGGTCACGCATGTTGCGCAGGGTGGCGATCAGAGTCGGCAGGTCATGGCCGTCGATCGGGCCGATGTAGTTCCAGCCCAGCTCTTCGAACAGGGTGCCGGGGACCAACATGCCCTTGGCGTATTCTTCGGTGCGGCGGGCGATTTCCCAGGCGCCGGGCAGGCGCGACAGCACTTTCTTGCTGCCTTCGCGCATGCTCGCGTAGGTACGGCTGGAGAGAATCTTCGCCAGGTAGTTCGACAGGCCGCCGACATTGCGCGAAATCGACATGTCGTTGTCGTTGAGGATCACCAGCATGTTGGCGTCGACTTCCGGCGCGTGGTTCAGCGCCTCGAACGCCATGCCGGCGGTCAGCGCGCCATCGCCGATCACGGCAATGGCCTTGCGATCGCTGTTCTGCAGCCGGGCGGCGATGGCCATGCCCAGGGCGGCGCTGATGGAGGTGCTGGAGTGACCGACGCCAAAGGTGTCGTACTCGCTCTCCGAGCGGCGCGGGAAGGCGGCCAGGCCGTCCTTCTGCCGCAGCGTGTGCATGCGCTCACGACGACCGGTGAGGATCTTGTGCGGATACGCCTGATGACCCACGTCCCACACCAGCCGATCGTCCGGGGTGTCGAAGACGTAATGCAGCGCGATGGTCAGTTCGATCACGCCGAGGCCGGCACCGAAGTGCCCGCCGGTCTGGCCGACCGAATAGAGCAATTCCAGGCGCAGCTCATCGGCCAGGGTTTCCAGCTCGGCTTCACCTAACCGGCGCAGGCCGGCCGGCGTTTCGGCACGATCCAGCAGGGGCGTGGTCGGGCGCTTGCGGGGAATCTCATGGAACGTCGTGGGCATCAGGCGAATCGTTATAGGTATAGAAGAGGCGGCAGTTTACCTGATGCATCGCACGCTGCCCACGCAGAGCGTCGAAGTTGGCTGATATGCGCGCTTGAAGGCGGTGCCTGGGATCAGCTGCGACGTTCGACGATATAGCGGGCCAGCTCGCGCAACGGTTCGGCGCACGCGTCAAACGGTCGCAGGGCATGCAACGCCTGATCCCGCAGTTCCAGGGCGTAGGCCTTGGCGGCATCCAGGCCGAGCAGGGCCGGGTAGGTCGGCTTGTCGCGGGCGATATCGGCGCCCTGGCGTTTGCCCAGGGTCGCGGTGTCGCTTTCCACGTCGAGAATATCGTCCTGCACCTGGAAGGCCAGGCCGATGGCCTGGGCGTAGTTCTGCAGGGAGCGCAATTCGTCTTTTTCTGCCTGGCCGCTGGCCAGGGCGCCGAGTTTGACGCTGGCTTCGATCAGCGCGCCGGTCTTGTGCCGGTGCATGTATTCCAGGGCTTTCTGGTCGAGCTTGAGGCCCACTGAACCGAGGTCGATGGCCTGGCCGCCAACCATGCCGGCCGGGCCGGCGGCATGGGCCAGGGCGCTGACCATGGTCAGGCGGATATCGGCATTCAGGTCGCTCAGGCGCGGGTCGAGCAGGGCGCTGAAGGCCAGGCTTTGCAGGCCGTCGCCGGCGAGGATCGCACAGGCTTCGTCGAAGGCCTTGTGGGTGGTCGGCTGGCCGCGACGCAGGTCGTCGTCGTCCATGGCCGGCAGGTCGTCGTGGACCAGCGAGTAGGCGTGGATCAGCTCCACCGCGCAGGCCGCGCCGTTGGCCTGTTCAGGCTTGCCGCCGAGGGCTTCGCAGGCGGCATAGGCGAGCAGGGGACGCACGCGCTTGCCGCCGTTCATCACGCTGTAGCGCATGGCTTCATAAAGACGCGTGAGTTCGGCGCTGGGGGCGTTGAACAGGGTATCGAGTGCGGCGTTGACCCGGGCCTGACTGCTGGCCTGATAGGCTTTGATCATTCTGCTGATTCCGCGTCGAAGGGTTCTTCGGCCAGTTCGCCGTCGCGCTCGAGGAGGATCTGCACCTTCTGCTCGGCCTGGGCCAGGGCGCCCTGGCAGTCACGGGTCAGGCGGATGCCTTGTTCGAAGGCGGTCAGCGAGTCTTCCAACGACAATTCGCCGTTCTCCAGACGTTCGACCAGGGTTTGCAGGTCGGCAAGGGATTGCTCGAAGTCCAGGGAAGCTTTTTTGCGGGCCATGGCGGCGATCTCGGTAGGCGTTGAACGGGCGCGACACTAGCAGACAGCGGGTTTAGGGGCAAATGCGAGGGTGTGCTACTCACGGGTCTGAAAGGCTGACACGGTCCTTTGTAGGAGCGAGCTTGCTCGCGATGGTAGCCCAGGCTCCGCGGTGTATCAGGTCCCCCAGCGTTATCGTTAACGACCATCGCGAGCAAGCTCGCTCCTACAGAGGGGGGCGATTCCGGGGCAGGGGATTGTCCCGATTTACGGTGCGGGGTATCCCGGTTTGTCCCGCTAGTCGGCACAAAGTCGTCTCTTTTATAGTAGTCCATCGATCAGGGATGAATGATCGACATGGACCTCCCTCTCGTCGCCCCGATATTTCCCTGCGCTTCTACCCATAAGGCTGTCCTCCATGGCGTCTTCTTCCGCTCGTGTTGCCGGTTCCGGCGTGCTGTTGCTGATCATCCTGGCCTGCCAGTTGATGATTGTGCTCGACGTCACCGTGCTCTATACCGCCTTGCCGCATATTCAAAAGGCCCTGGACCTCTCGCTTCCCGACCTGACCTGGGTGCAGAACGCCTACACCCTGGCTTTTGGCGGCATGATGCTGCTCGGGGCCCGGGCCGGCGACTTGCTGGGCCGGCGCCGGGTGTTTCTGGTGGCGGTGACGGTGTTCACCCTGGCTTCGTTGCTGGGCGGTTTGGCCCAGTCGGCCCATGAGCTATTGATCGCCCGGGGCGTGCAGGGGATTGCCGCGGCATTCCTGGCGCCCTCGACCCTGGCGCTGATGCTGACTCACTTCCCTCCGGGACCGCAGCGTCTGCGGGCCATCAGCTTCTATACCGCCGTGTCCGGTGGTGGCGGTGCGCTGGGGCTGGTGCTCGGCGGCGTGCTGACCGACCTGCTGTCCTGGCGTTGGGTGATGTTCATCAATCTGCCGGTGGGGATTGCCCTGCTGGCCCTGGCCTGGCGTTATCTGCAGGAAACCGAGCGGCACACCGGCCATTTCGACCTGGCGGGAGCACTGACCGTCACCTTCGGCATGAGCGCGCTGGTCTATTGTTTCGTACGGGCCGGCGCCCAGGGCTGGGATGACGCCCTGACCCTCGTGGCGCTGGCCTGTGCCCTGGTCTTGCTGAGCCTGTTCGTCTGGATCGAACGCCGTGCCGAACAACCGATCATGCCGCTGCACCTGTTCGCCAGTGCCGAGCGTTCCGGTGCCTATGTCAGCCGCATGTTGCTGGTGGGCGGGATGGTCGGCACCTACTTCTTCCTGATCCAGTATGTCCAGGAAGTGCTGGGCTACACCGCGCTCAAGGCCGGTGAAGCGTTTCTGGCGCTGACCCTGACCCAGTTCGCCATGTCGGTGTACGGGGTGAAGTGGCTGGCACGGCACATGAGTCCGGCGGTGATGCTGTTCTGCGGGCTGGCGACGGCGCTGGTGGGGATGGCGCTGCTGACCGGGCTGGGCTCGGACGTGGCGTACTTTCCGCATTTGATGCTGCCGTTGATCATTCTCGGGATCGGTTGTGGCGCGGCGTTCGTGCCGCTGACCAGCGCCGGGATTGCCGGGGTGGAACCGCAGAATGCCGGGGCCGCATCGGGTCTGGTCAACGTCGCGCACCAGGTCGGTGGTTCGCTGGGCACGGCGGTGATCGTGGCGATTGTCGGCATGGCGGCGCGGCTGTCACCGGCTCCGGTAGGTCTGGACGCTGACGCCCAGGCGCGGTTTGCCTTGAGTCATGCGCTGTCCGTGGGCGCCACCAGTTCGGCGGTATTTTTCGGCTTGGCGCTGGTGGTGGTGTTTTTCACCTCGCGCCATGCCCGTCGGCGGGAGCGTCTTCAGGCGGCTGACGCGGCGTCCTGAACGCGCCTGGCCACCTCGCTCAGTTGTGAGCGCAGCCAGCAGTGGGCCGGTTCGGCGTCATGGTGGGTGTGCCAGATGAGGTCCAGCGACCTGGGTGCCGAGGGGTAGGGCAGTTCCTGGGTGACCAGGTCGAGTGTTCGGCTGAACAAGACCGCCAGGGGGCGCGGGACGATGGCCATCAACTCACTGTCTTCCAGCAGCATCGGAATCGCCATGAAGTGCGGGATCGAGACCTGCCGGCGTGGTCGCAGCCCGAGGCTTTCAAGGGCGCTTTCGAGGGCCGGGCGGTCGTAGCCGTCGGCGAGTCGAGCCAGGCCACGCTCCAGGATATAGCTCGGTGGCGCCCCGTCGGCGGCGGTGCCGAGAGACATGACCACCAGTGAATAGCGCGCCAGGTCTTGCAGGGTGACGGCGCGCTGTGCGGTGGGATGCCGTTTGCAGGTCACCAGCACTTCTTCCTGCTGCCACAAGGTTTGCGAGCGCAGGCGCTCCGGCGGGTCCTGAAACATGCCGAGGGCGATGTCGATGCGACCGAGGTCGATCTGCTCGGCCAGGTCCAGGCGGGTTGAGGGTGTGATCACCAGATTGATGCCCGGGGCTTCGGCGGCCAGCAGGCGGTTGAACGGCGGCAGCAGGACCGTCGACGAGTAATCGCTGGCAGCGATCACGAACGAACGCCGGGCTGAGGCAGGGTCGAAGGCGCTGGTCGCCCGGGTCAGCACGGCGTTGATGTTCTGCAGGGCTTCGCGCACCGCAGCGCTGATCTCGAAGGCGTAGTGGGTCGGGGTCATGCCCTTGCCGGTACGCACGAAGATCTCTTTGCCGACGCTGTCGCGCAGACGTGAAAGCGCATGACTGACCGCCGACTGACTCAGGTGCAGGCGCTGGCTGGCACGCAGGACACTGCGCTCCTCCATCACGGCGTCGAAGACCCGCAGCAGGTTGAGGTCGAGGCGGTCGAAAGCAATCATTCGTGGGGCTCCGGTGGCGGTGGGGAATTCTGTGCCGAGCGGGGGCCGTGAGCAATCCGTGATGTCTTGGTTTTTTTGCCGGCGCCGCGCGTGCTAGAGGCGTGCACAGACTTGGCGTGTTTTTAGAAGTGAATCCTGTGCACTTCAACTGTGCAGGAATGTCCCTTCAGCCAGGCGGGGCCGTATGTGACCCTATGGCCCACGCCGCACAGTCGGTTTCAACAGGTGGAAAAGCGCGATGTTCGACAATGTGAGGAATCATCGAACCCTCTGTGCCGATCCGAAGGTGCAATGGCAGCCGGCCGCGCAACTGGGGCCTGGGCTTGAGGCACCCATTGCGGACTATCTGCTGAATTCGGGGTCATTGACCCAGCGGTTGATCGAGGTTTCCGGCGGTCGCTTCGCGGTTACGCCTTTATATGAGCGCGAAGCGCCTTTACTGGACAGCGAAAGCACTGCGTTGCACCTGCCCCCTGGCAGTCGTGGTTGGGTCCGGGAGGTCTATCTGACCGGGCAGGGCGCTCCCTGGGTGTTCGCCCGGACCGTGATCCCGGAGGCGGTGCAACGCAGCACCGGTCTGGACTTTCGGGCCTTGGGCGATCAGCCGATTGGTCCATGGTTGTTCGGCGAACTGGATTTCCGCCGTGGGGCGATAGAGCTCTGTCGCTACGAGGACTCAGTTCGACATGGTCAATTGGCCGCATCGCCACTCTGGGCACGGCGCTCATGCTTCGAGCGGGGCGAACTGGCGATTCTGGTCTTGGAGGTGTTTTTGCCAACGTTCTGGGCGAGCCTGGAAATATCGGGCAATGCTGCATTGGAAAAGCGCAGGGCTTGAGTACTGAGAGGTGGTGACGCCGGAGTTGTCGCCTGCTTTGCCTCCCCGGAAATCACCGCAAGGCAATGTGTTTTGATCGATATTTGATGCGTTAAATAGTGGCCATTCGCCTTGTTTTTTCGGCGTTTTCCCGTCTCTAAGCAGCGATCGCGATTGATTTGATGAGCCACCTCACAAATACAGCTTTGCCTCCATTGTCTAACAACCTTCGAATCGCTAACCTTTGCCGCTTCCCCCGCCTGTCATCGACAGGTCTTCTCTGACCGATACCGTGTCATGAGTGCGCTGTGGATCCGGCGCAGGGTTTGTGATGCATGGCAAGGAGGCTGTTGATGCGCCGGTTTTTCCCCATCCTGATCGCCCTTTGGGCTTTGAACGCCTGGGCCGAGCCCTCGGCCGAGCTTCAGGAACCGACCGGTGGCTGGCGTTACGCAGGTCTCCTCAACCGTAACGACGCGCCGCAGGTGGCCTACCCGAATCCGCCCATCGACCGGGGTATCCAGCGCAGCCGCACGCCCATCGAAGGCCGCATCAATCCGCCTTCCGGCCCGCGCCAGCCGCACGTCCTGTCGGTCAACGGCAACCCCCTGAATCTCTACACCGACGACGCCGGTCGCTTCGTCCGTCCCTACGCGTTCGGGGCCGGCTCCAACAGCGTCGAAGTGCGCAGTTCCACGGGAAAATCCCTCAAGCGTGTGCAGTTCTATGAGGCCAACAAGCAGATCACTCCGGCGCGTATCCGCGTGGTCCTCGGTTGGGACGACCCCAAGGCCGAACTCGACCTGCACATCATCACCCCCGACGGCCAGCACGCCTTCTATGCGAACCCGGCGCTGACCAATGGCGGCGGCCTCGACCCGGATGGCGTCGACGGCCCCGGCCCGGAAATGTTCACCATGACCGCGCCGCTGCACGGCACTTACCTGATTTATGTGAACTATTGGGGCAACTACAGCGCCAGCGACGGCTATAACTTTACCGAGCGCGCCAACCAGAACGAGGTCATCACCTCGCAGATCAACCTGGTGCTCAACGAAAACACCGTCGATGAAAAGCGCGAGAGCTTCACCGTGCCCCTGCGTGCCATCGGCGACCTGCTGCTGGTCAAGACCTTCAACTATTGAACATCCCGCTCCACGGATGAATGGGCTTTGCGAACATGAGCGATAACACAGCTTCCCCGGACGCCGCTGTACCGGCTGCCCCTCAACCTGCCGGTTCGCGCCGTTGGCTGGGCCTTGTGCTCGGGCTTTGCGTGGTCGGCACGGTGGCGGGCGGCCTGGGCTGGTTTTTCCACCACAAGCCCGCCGCCCCGGCGCCGGAACTGGCCCTGGAAAAGCTCGGCGTGAGCCGTCCGGACGCGCTGCTGGAAACCGCGTCACTGAGCCAGTTGCCCAAGGACCTGCTCAGCGTGCCGTTCCTGCGCGACACCCTGACCGAGGATTTCGTCTTCTATTACGAAACCCACGGCGACCGCCTGGGCCTGATCGGTAGCCTGCGCCGGATCATCTACGAGCATGACCTCAAGCTGCAGGACAACCTGATCGAGCAACTCTTCGACCAGCCGGCCGATATCGCCCTGTGGCGCGGTGCCGATGGCCGGCTCAAGGATTTCCTGCTGGTGATGGACCGTGGCGGCCTGGCCAAGCTGCTTGAGCCCCTGGCCCATGTCGCGTTGGACGACACCCAGTTGACCAAGGTCGGCGAGGTGAAAGTCGGCGGTGACAGCGTGCCGCTCTATCGCCTGGCCTACAACGCCAGCAAAGCTCTGCTGTTCGCCTCCCGTGGCGACAAGCTGGTGGTGCTGTCCAATCCGGACCGGCTCTACGAGCAAACCAGCGATGACAGTGAAGTGGAACCGGGCGAGGTGTCGACCCAGGCCCTGGCGGCGCTGCTCAACGGCGACAAATTGTTCCCTGAAGCCTTTGGCCTCAAGCCTCGCGAAACCCTGGTGAAGCAGCGCATCTCGATTGCTTCGAGCGTCCTCGCCATGGGTTACCAGCGTTTTATCCCCAACTTCGCCGG
Source organism: Pseudomonas gingeri (assembly GCF_013386165.1). Classification (GTDB taxonomy): domain Bacteria; phylum Pseudomonadota; class Gammaproteobacteria; order Pseudomonadales; family Pseudomonadaceae; genus Aquipseudomonas; species Aquipseudomonas gingeri_C. The sequence continues at coordinate 89,023 of NZ_JACAOS010000016.1, forward strand.
CCTGCGCCTGGACATGGACGACAAGGGCTGGCACAGCTTCCTTGCCCTGGATGAACAGGACAAAGCCGCCGACTTCGACTTCAAGCCGATCTGGCAAGCCATGCCCGTCGGCGCCAGCGCCTGCGTGGCCTTGCCACTGGCCGCCGAGCAGCAGCAACCGCTGCTGGTAAAACTGGGTGCCGATGAAGCCACCGCGAAGAAACTCACCGAACACATGAGCGGTGCCGCCGGCCTGTGCTGGTACGCCGACTCGCGTCTTTACACGCCGTTGCTGGTGGCCAACCTGACCAAAGACAACGACAGCCTCGATGCTGACCTGGGCAAGCTGTTCGGCTCCATGGTCGGGAGCAAGGAAAGCAATGTCGACGGCGGCCTGTTCCCCGTCGCCGAGCAGCAGAAAGACAGCGTCCACCAGTGGAAGCGCCAGGTCAGCTCGACCTTCGGCCAGTACGCCGCCAAGGAAGCCGAGAACCCTGACGCCATCACCGGCAAGGGCTTTTTCCGCGTGAGCCTGGCGCGGCACGGCTCGACCCTGCTGTTCTCCCTGGACGACAAGCTGGTGGACAAGGCCCTCGGCACCCTCGACAAGCACTTCCCGCCGTTGGCCGACGTGCTGCCCAAGGATGTGTTGATGCCGGTCTACCTCGGCCCGGATTCCCTGGCGCAACTGATGCAACAGGAAACCCTCGACAGCCTGCCCCAGGACATGGAGCCGGTGTTCCGCAACGCTGCGCAGACCCACCTGATTCCCAAGCTGCAAAAGCTCGCCGGTTTCGGCAAGTACGCCCTGACCTTGCCGGAAGGCAGTGAGCCGGACGGCCACTGGCAATGGCTGCCGTTGCAATGGCGGGCGATGTGACAGCTATGCTGCGAATGGGCACAACTGTGGTGAGCGGGCTTGCCCGCGCTGGGCTGCGCAGCAGCCCTGAATCACGCGCGCGCGATCTACCTGACACAACGCGGTGGCCGGTTTTGCGACTGCTGCGCAGTCGAGCGTGGGCAAGCCCACTCGCCACAATGGAGGGGCTGGCTCGGAAATATCTTTGTGTGCTGACGCTGTTGTTCAGTGCGCCCGCATTCGCCCTTGAAACAGCGTCCCTCGATGTCGAGCAGTCCCAGGTATTCCGCGCCTGGTTCGTGCGCATCGCCGAGGAACAGTTGACCCAAGGCCCGAGCCCGCGTTGGTACCAGCAGGACTGTGCCGGCCTGGTGCGTTTTGCCGCCAACGAGGCACTGAAGACCCATGACGACAAATGGTTGCGGGCCAACGGCCTGTCCAACCGCTACCTGCCGCCCGAACTGAGCCTGAGCGAGGGCCAGCGCAACCTGGCCCAGCAATGGCAGCAGGGCGGCGGCAAGGTCGGGCCCTACGTCAATGCGATCAAGCTGATCCAGTTCAACAGCCAACTGGTCAGCCGCGACCTCAACCAGGCGCGGCCCGGCGACCTGCTGTTCTTCGACCAGGGCGACGACCAGCACCTGATGATCTGGATGGGCCGCAATATCGCCTATCACACCGGCACCACCACCCCCACCGACAACGGCATGCGGTCCGCCAGCGTGCAGCAACTCATGACATGGAAGGACACCCGATGGATACCCGATGCAACGAACCCCAACTTCATCGGCGTCTACCGGCTGAACTTCCTCTCTCGATGAACGGGTCTCCCATGATGCGTCTGTTTTCCCGAATGGTTTTCGCCCTGGCGGTGCTGCTGCCGGTGGTCGCCGGTGCCGCCGACGACTCGGTGCCGCCGAGCAACTACACGCCGGTGTCCGGTGAGAGTTTCTTCCTGCTGGCCGACAGCAGTTTCGCCAGCGACGAGCAGGCCCTGGTCCGCCTCGAAGCGCCGGGCCGCGACTACCGGCGTTTCCGCATGGAGCCCTACGGCGGCGCGGACATCCGCGTGTACCGCATCGACCAGCCACTGGAATTTCTCAAGCGCCAGAAGAACCTGCACCGGGTGGTCAGCGACGGCCAGTTCAAGGGCGAAGGCCTGTCCAACACCCTGGCCTACCTGTGGGACAACTGGTACCGCAAATCCCGTCGCGTGATGCAGCGGGCGTTCTCCTACGAGTCGCGCAAGCAAGTGACCGAGGAAGTGCCGGAACTGAAAATGGGCCAGGCCATCGCCGCGCCGACCCCTTACGACAACCCGCCGCAATACGCGCCGCTGCCCGGCCTGCCGCTGGTCAGCCAGTTCCGCTACCCGCTGTGGGACGCCAAGCCGATCCAGCCGCCGAAGGGCGTCGACCTGTCCGGCTCGTCGAGCCAGTTCATCAGCGTCGCTCCCGGCAATGTCTATATCCCGCTGGGCAAACTCAAGCCGGGCCTGTACCTGGTGGAAGCGCTGATCGGCAAATACCGTGCGACCACCGTGGTGTTCGTCTCCAACACCGTGGCCGTGAGCAAGATTGCCGGCGACGAACTGCTGGTCTGGGCCGCGCGCAAGCATGAAGGCAGCTCGGTGCCCAAGGTCAAGGTCCTGTGGACCGATGGCCTGGGCGTGATGAGCAGTGGCGAGACCGATGCCGATGGCCTGTTGCGCCTCAAGCACGTCAGCCCGGAACGCTCGTTCATGATCGGCGAGGACGACGAGGGCGGTGTCTTCGTCTCCGAGAACTTCTACTACGACAGCGAAATCTACGACACCAAGCTCTACGCCTTCACCGACCGGCCGCTGTATCGGCCGGGGGATTGGGTGTCGCTGAAAATCGTCGGCCGTGAATTCAAGAACGCCCGTGATTCGGTCAACCCGACCACCGCCCCGGTGCGCGTCAGCGTGCTGGATGCCACCGGCACCACCTTGCAGACCCTGGACCTGAACCTGGACGCCAAGTCTGGCACCCAAGGCCGTTTCCAACTGCCGGACAACGCCGTGGCCGGTGGTTACGAGTTGCGCTTCAACTACCGCGACCAGACCTACAGCAGCGCCTTCCGCGTCGCTGAGTACATCAAGCCGCACTTTGAAATCTCCATGGACCTGGCCAAACAGGACTTCCGCACCGGCGAGCCGATCAAGGGCAAATTGCTCCTGCTCTACCCGGACGGCAAGCCGGTGGCCGATGCGCGTGTGCAACTGAGCCTGCGTGCCCAGCAACTGTCCATGGTCGACAACGAGCTGCAATACCTCGGGCAATTCCCGGTGGAACTGAGCAGCACCGAACTGACCACCGATGACAAAGGCCAGGCCGTGCTCGACCTGCCGGCGGCGGAAAAGCCGAGCCGCTACATGCTCACCGTGTTCGCCAGCGATGGCGCGGCGTATCGGGTCAAGACCACCAAGGAAATCCTCATCGAACGCGGCGCGGCCCGTTATCGCCTGTCGGCACCGCAGCGTTTCAGCGCCACCGGCGAGAAGGTCGCGTTCAGCTACGCCAGCGAGTCCACCGTCGAACAGCCCAACGCCGGTAAACCGAGTGCCTACAGTTGGGTCCGTCTGGAAGACCAGTCCACCGGCAACGGCAAACTGGCGGCTGGCGACAAAGGCTTCAGTGTCATCTTCGACCGTCCCGGCACCTACAACCTGTCCATCAAGGACGACCACGACCGTATTCTCGGCGCGGCAGGCCATTCGGTGACTGGCGACGGCGTGAAAGCCGTACCCGGCACGGTGGAAATCCTCCTCGACAAACCCGAGTACCAGACGGGTGACGAAGCCTTGGCATTGATCACTTTCCCGGAGCCGGTCAGCGACGCGCTGTTGTCCCTGGAACGTGACAAGGTCGAGGCCACCGCGTTGCTGTCCAAGGGCGCCGACTGGCTGCGCCTGGAAAAAATCAGCGACACCCAATACCGTGCGCGGATTCCGGTCAAGGACAACTATGCCCCCAACCTGACCTTCTCGGTGCTCTACACCAAGGGCGGCGAGTACAGCTTCCAGAACGCCGGCCTCAAGGTCACCACGCCGCAGATCGATGTGGCCATCGCCACCGACAAGGACAGCTACCAGCCGGGCGATACCGTCTCGGTGGACCTGACTACCCAGTTCGCCGGCAAGCCGATCCCGGCCCATCTGACCGTCAGCGTGGTGGATGAAATGATCTACGCGCTGCAACCGGAAGTGGCGCCGAGCATCGACCAGTTCTTCTACCACCCACGCCGTAACAACGTGCGCACCAGCGCCAGCCTGTCGTTTATCAGCTACGACGTGGCGTTGCCGGGCAGCCCAGGCGCGCCGGGCAAGGCCAACCGCAGCGAACGCGGCGTGAAAGTGCTGGAGCGGCCGCGTCGCGAAGACGTCGACACCGCTGCCTGGCAACCGGAGTTGGTCACCGACGCCAACGGCAAGGTGCGTTTCACCTTCCGCATGCCGGACTCCCTGACCCGCTGGCGCATCACCGCCCGGGCCATCGCCGATGCCGGGCAAGTGGGGCAGAAGAACCAGTTCATCCGTTCCGACAAACCGCTGTACCTGAAATGGAGCGGCCCGACCCACTTCCGTACGGGCGACCAGCCGAAACTTGGCCTGTTCGCTTTCAGCCAGGCCGACAAGCCGGTCAAGACCGAACTGGTGATTCGCTACGCCGGCCAGGAACAGCGCCTGCCGTTGTCCCTGAACAAAGGCATCAACTACATCCCGCTGCCGGCGACCCCGCTGAGCAGTGGCGACTGGAGCGCCGAACTGCAACAGGACGGCAAGCCCCAGGACGCCCTGGCGGTCAACCTGAGTGCCGTGGGTGATGGCTGGCAAGTGACACAAAGCCAGAGCCTCAACGTGGCCAGCGGCGACACCCCGCTGAGTCTGCCGGCGGACGCCAGCGACATTCGCCTGCGCCTCGACGACAGCCCGCAAGCGCTGTTCCGCGCCAACCTCGACGATCTGCTCAGCTACCCCTACGGCGGCGTTGAACAGACCGCCAGCCAACTGCTGCCGTTGAGCATCGCCTACCCGGCGCTGTCGGCCAACGCCCAGGTTCGCGATCGTCTGCGGCTGATCATGCAGAACAGCCGTTTGCGTCTGGTGTCGATGGCCGGTCCGGATGCGTGGTTCACCTGGTGGGGCGAAGATGTCACTCCGGATGCTTTCCTGACCGGTTATGCCTATTACGCCGACTGGCATGCCAGCAAGGCCCTGGGCATCAGCCTGCCGCCGGATCACTGGCAGCGAGTGCTGGATGTCTACGGCAAACAGGCTGCGGTCACGCCGCTGCTGCAACGGGCGTTGGTGCTGTCGTTCGCCAAGGACATGCAACTGCCGGTGAACACCTTGCTGAGTGGGCTGATGGACGAACTGGCGAAAGCCGGCGAGGGCGCTGATGCCGACCTGATGGACGACGGCCAGGACAGCGTGGTCATGGGCGCACCGGATTCGGCCCTGGGTCTGGCCAGTGCGCGGGTACTGACTGCCGCCCTGGCCCGCCAGAGCAAAGTCGCCTTGCCGGATGCGTTCAGCAAGCAACTGCCGGCAGCCGAACAGCGCCTAGGCGCCAGCTCGCAGCCGTTTGCCAGCGCCTTGAACCTGTCGATCAAACCGTTCAACGCCGACCTGGCCCAGGACCTGTTGCAGCGCCTGTTGCCGCAGCAATCCACCCTGGAACGCGCCTTGGCCCTGACCTGGCTGCAACGCAGCGTCGAGCAGACCCCGAAAACGGTCAGCCTGACCCCGGGCGAAGGCTGGAAAGCCCGCGAGGGCGGAACCGGTGAAAACTACTGGCAATGGCAGGGCACGGGCGTACCGAGCGTGCTGACCGTGAGCGGTGCACAGGAGCGTCCATTGCGGGCCAAGCTGAGCTACCTCAGCCAGCAGAAAGTCCCGGACGACCTGCCGGTGCAGATCAAGCGCCGCCTGCTGGAACTGGTGCCGGGCGACGACGCCTACACCTTCAGCCTCAAGGCCGTGGGCGACAAGCCGTTGTCCAGCGACAGTCTCTATCTGGACGAAGTGATCCTCACCACCAAGAGTCCCAAGCCGCTGCGCTACGGCATGCTCGAAGTGCCGTTGCCGCCGGGCGCGGACGTCGAGCGCACCACCTGGGGCGTCAACCTCGCCGGGTTGGCCGGTGCCGAAGCCACGCCGCTGGAGAAGGCGCACTTCGAACCGGGGCAGATGGCCTACGGCGTGCCGGTCAACAGCCTCAATGGTGAAGTACGTTTGCGCCACCTGATCCGCTTCTCGCAGAAGGGCCAGTTCAAGCTACCGCCGGCGCGTTTCAGCCAGATCTATGCGCCGGAGCACCAGGCCCAGGAACAGAAGCCGGCCCTTGGGCAGATCACGGTCGAATGACATGAGCCGCCTACTGGTCTGGCTACTGTTGTGCATCCTTCCTCTGCTGGCGACGGCAGAGGAAGCGCCCTTGCGCCTGGCTTGGAAAACCGCCGACGGCTACGAGTTGGTGCAGTTGAACACCACCCAGGTGCTCAGCCGCGAGCCGTTGCCGGCGGACCTGCAAACGCCGTTGGGCAGCCTGTGGAAACTCTTCGTTTATGCCTGGTTGGTGGACACCGACCAGAAAGAGCCGGCCTACGACTGCCACGGTCAGGATCACGAGGAAGTCTATTGCTGTACCCCGGGCGGCAGTATCGCCCGGGATGCGGCTTTGGTCCGTTCTTGTGGCCTTTACTTTGATCCCTCGCGTTTGAAGATCGATGCCAAGCAATGGCGCGATTACTGGCAAGCCCGCCAGGCGCCGGCTTGGCTGCTGAGCTTCAATCAGTTGCAACCGCAAACCCGTGTCCCGGTGGTGCAGTTACTGGAGGCACTGCGCACGCTGCCGTCTCAGGAACAGGCGCGCAAACTGCTGCTGGACGTGGTGCTCAACGCCGCTGACGGTCAGGCGGTGGCGCTGTTGGGCGGGCGAGTGCGGGTCAAGACCTGGAGCTGGCTCGGCGACCAGGATGCGCAGTCGCGCCAGGGTGGTTTTGCCGGTTGGTTGGAAGACGGTACGCCGCTCTGGGTCGGTGGCCGTGGCACCAGTCAGATGGTGCTGCGGCATTACTCGGATGTGCTGGGTAGCTTCCTGCCGTCGCCGTCGTCCGAGGATGTCGGGCGTTGCGTGCAGGTCGATCTGTTTTCCCGCTATCCACTCAAAGGCGTCACTCGCGCCGACGGCCAAGCCGCTCCCAACGGAGCTTTGCAAGGTCACTACCGGGTCGACTTCGCCAACGGCAACCAGTTGGAAATCGAAAGCGCCGGTGAACTCTTCCTGCTGCAGAACGCTGGCCAGCTACAACTGGTGGCGCGGTTGGACCGTGAGGAATACGTCGCCCGTGTGCTGCAACGTGAAGCCAAGACTGAACCGGTCGAAGCCGCCAAGGCCCTGGCCGTAGCGATCCGCACCTACCTGTTGCAGAACGCTGGCCGTAGCGGCGACTGCCTGAGCATCGACGACAGCAGCGGTCGCCAGCGCGTCGCCCCACGTCCGGCCACTGCCGAAGCACGGGGGATCGCGGCCTGGACCAGTGACCTGGTGCTGGCGGGCAGCCCGGTGACTTACCACTCTGACCTGTCTGCCCCGGACAAGCTGTCCTGGCAACAGGCGGTGGAGCAGGCCAACGGCGGCGAGCGTTACGACCAGATCCTCCAGCACGCTTACCCGCGTGCGAGTTTGAGCCGCTGGGACAACCCGGTGGCCTCGTGCGAGCCGTTGCCGGCAGCGCAGGAGTGGTTGCTCAAACAGCGGCGTGTCTGGCGCCAGCGCCTGGATCAGGAAGTCGGCTATAACGAATTGAGTCAGTTTGCGGTCTGCCGGGTCTCCTACGGCCGGCCTTATGTCGACCGCGAACGCCAGCGCATTTACGTGCGCGGCGTGCTGACACAACAGGACCGCCTCGACCTGACCCATGAATACCTGCACCTGGCGTTCGAGGCCCATCCGAATGGCCAGGACGAAGATTACGTCGAAGGGCTTGCCCGTCACCTGTTACTGGAATAGGCCATGAAATTGCGCATCTCCACCGTTGTCCTGTTCCTCAGCGCCCTGATTGTGCTGAACGTGGCCCATGCCGACAGCGGCATCCAACTCGACACCCCCAAGGGCGGCTGGCACGCCGGCTCCCCGGACGGCGAGCACTTCCGCCAGACGGTCAACTACCCGGCCTCGTCGGTCAACACGCCGGCGGGGCAGGCGGACACGGCGCGGATCATGGGCATGATCAAGGGCGCTCCGAAGAGCGCCAAGGTGCCGGGGAACCTGATCATCAATGGCGTGAGCATGCCGTTGAAGATCGATGAGGCGGGGAATTTTGATCGGCCGTTTTCGTTTCCCAATGGCAGTAATAGCGTTGAAGTGCGCAGCCCGGATGGACAGCAGCGTAAGCGGGTGCAGTTTCTGAATGTGGGTGGCGGGGCGACACCGGCCAAGTTGCGGATTTTGTTGTCGTGGGATACGGACGGCACTGACCTGGACCTGCATGTGGTGACGCCGGATGGCGCGCATATCTGGTACGGCGATCGTGTGGCTCCGAATGGTGCGGCGTTGGATGTGGACGTGACCACGGGTTACGGCCCGGAGATATTCTCGATGCCGGCACCGATCAAGGGGCAGTACCTGATTTATGTGAACTACTTCGGTGGTGGTTATCGCAGTGACGATGACGAGAGCGGCGGGCAGGAGAATGCCGTACAGCCACTGACCACGGCGAAGGTCACGGTGATTACGGAAGAGGGGACGGTGAACGAGAAGATGGAGTCGTTCATTGTGCCGATGCGGGCGCCGGGGGAATTGACGTTGGCGAGGCGGTTTAGTTATCCGTGAGCATGCTGAATGGGTGAGAGGCCTGAAGGGCGACCGCGGAAGTCACCGCGGAACTCGACGCGGAAGTCGAGGGAAATGCCTTTCGGTTTGTGTTGTTCGCTCTGGGTGGGGGGATAGGCTTTATCACCATGGAAGTCATTGTCCCTAGGTGGATGTCTCATCACTTGCCAGTTCGCGCTCGGTCTGCATCACCAGAATGTTGCGCAACCAGTAGCGTCTACTGGTGATAACAGGGCAATTGTGCAGCAGCCCGTTGCACAAACTCTGCGCCTAGAAAATCAATCTGCCCTGGTTTACCCAATTCAGGCGATTTAGCTAACGTAATCTCGAAAGCTCGCCCGAAAATCCAAAGGTTTCAGATGCAGGCGATCTGTCAGGTCTCCGCGAAGAATGAACAGCTTCGGCGCGTTGCGTAGATCGAATACCCGGTAGAGCGAGAATTGCTGCTCCATCTCCTTCGAAAACTGCAGCTCGTTATGGCTGATAATGAAGGGCGCCGAGATGCCGTTGTTGGTGGTTTTTACCTCGATGTAGCGGTGCTGCGAGGGTGAGTCGAACGACAAAATATCGAAGCCCGCACCATCGCCTTGGGTCTCCGAAATCCACTCCAGCTTTTGAATCAGCTCGGCGTAGCCCGCTTCCTGCAAGCGATGGTGCTCGTAGCCAATAACCCATTCCTCTCCGCAGCGGCCAAGCGTTCGATTGGCTTCGTCCCTGGCCGCGTAGTTGAGTTTGCGTGGTACTCGAATGCGAGGCCCGCCATTGGCGGTTTTGAGCAGTGTTTCTTTCTCAGGAGCGTCCACTACGACGCCTTTGTAGGTTTTCTGACCCGGTGCTTTCACGTCCTCAAAAGCATCAACGATCTTGAGCATGATGCCTTGGTTGTTCGTGACATAGGTTTGTACGGCCTGGCGTAGCAAAAGCTGACTGTTGCCTCGAGGCTTGTAGCCATCAATAAATGGCAAATCCAGCCCGTTCAGAATGCTGCTGATATTCGCGTGTTTGAGTTCGACCGAACCTTTGCTTCGTCCATTAAGCTGAGCTCTCAGCGCTTTGTTGTGCTCGGTTTTGTTGAATGATCGCTGCTCGGCTTCGAGTCGGAGCATTTCAAAGTAGTCGGCAACTGTAGCGTCAACTTCTGCCTGGGACCAACTCTCACCAATCCGAACCGTCTCGAATCCAAGCGGCTCCAGCTTGGCGGCAAGAGCTTTTTCACTTTCCGGGATGTCCGCGGCGGTCAGTTGGCCATCTGCTGGGAATTGCACACCATAGGCCACTGCGACTATGGCCTTGATGTCGCATTCTTCACGATTAAGCGGGTTGCGGACGCGGTATGACTTCGACTTGCCAAAGCCGTATCGTTTCAGGAATGACGCTTGCCCCAGATTTGAAAATTCATTGAGGGCGCTCTGTACGGCGCTAGGGCTTTGTAGTCGGGAGAGGAGGGACATTTCGCTTCGTGCGCCGATAGTGTCGGTTTGATCCGGAGGGTGTGTAGGAGGTTTTACACGTATTTCTGATTATTAGAAATAGCCTTCATGCTAAAGAAAAAATTCTTAGAACAAGATGAAAGCTCTTACAATCCAAAGGCTGGGCATTGAGCTGAGAGTTCGGAGGCCTTGTGATGAATTTTATAAACATCTAAAACCCGAATGGTTTTTTTGCCAATATCGAAAGGAACGATATGTCTAACGGAATTACCCAGCACCAATTCGACGACTTGGCGCTACGCTATTCACACGTTTTCCATCACAGTTTCAGTTGGCGTGGAGTGCGTCATTGGCAGATGCGAGTGTCTCTTTATCTGTTTGTTGCTATGTTGTTATGTTATTTTCCTTATTTTTGGGCGGTTGGACGTGGCTGGCAGGTGCAGGGCTATTATTTGATCGCGGTTACGATATTTCAGTTGATGGGGATGTTCATGTGGCTTCTGTGCTGGGAGCCGGTGTTACGAGGAGTGCGCGTTCATGGCGCCGGATTGCTAGGCATTGGCGGGCAATACCGAAGGAAAGATTTGGCACTCTATAAAACGCGCTGGTTAGCGCGAGAGTTAGGAGTTGGCCCCGATCAATACATGCCACTGATCAAAGCCTTGCGTGAGGCGCGCGAGCTGACGAAACAGTCCGTGAAGCTGGTTAAACCTCTCGGTGATCGCCTGCTTGCAAGCTTTTTCAGCCTTAAGCCGTTGGTGAGTGTTTCTTTGGTGCCTGTGTTTTTCGGATTGTTAGTGACAGTGTTGCGTTCTTCATTTTTTGATTTTGGGAGATTTACTGAACAGGTTGGTAGTCAGTCAGGTGATATTTTGAGCTGGGCCAAGTCGGGGGTAATTATTTTTGTTTCGGCTGTTATCGTGGTTGGGTTTTGCTTTAATGCCGTTGTGGCCATTCGCAGTGTGGTGTTGGATCTGTGTGTTAAACGTTGTTCAATACAAAGTCGTGAGCGTTTGGTAAGAGAGTTGTTGCGTCGTGCGTTGTTAGTTTAAACAAAGGGGAGCAAAGCTCCCCTTTGTACTGAGCACGCTTCGGTCAGGTTGTTATCCCTGCTGGTTGTTTATCTATCACTGAATCCACCTGCCGCTGAGCCAACTCGATCAGATGCACGACCCCCATCGCGATCTTGCGATTCGCCCCCGTGAGATTGTCCGCATTTTCATAGGCAGTCGCGGCGGCTGACTCCAGTATTGAGCTGGCGTTGACGAGGGCTTCTTCTCGGCTTTGTGGGGCAGGGGCTTTGTCTTGTGTTCCGGTGATGTCAGGACGTTTTGGACTGCCGCCCTGAGGCAATATGTAGTGCGCCAAAGCGCGGTCTGCGGCTTGGGGGTCGATGCTTTCGATACCGGAGGTTCCCGGCGGGTTGGGGGTGACTTTGTACATGGCAAATCTCCAATCTCACGGATGGAGCCGTCACCAGTATCGCTACCAAACGATTGAGGGTGGCGGCTGTACACAGGTTGGTAGACCGGAAGATTGGAGAAACCGGCGCGCCCGAAGGTGCCCTGCGCACAGCCACCATAAAATACAGGCAATAAAAAACGCCTGATTCCAAGGGGGCGCTGTGCGCCAATCTATACCGGGCTACCAAACCCGATCACTGAATAAGCAGTGACGGACTGAAGACTAGCCAGCGAAATTGGCAGGCACAAGCGCTCAGGATTTTCTAGGAAACTTCATTCAAAGGAAAGCGAGTTGTCTTGCTGGCCTTGCAAGATCACCGAGAAAACGGCTCTCGAATCGTCTCTTACCTTATTCAATTGACAGTCATCTCTGGTCTTCAAGACATGGTGCTTATGGGCTACAACTTTCAAGGGTTTGTGCTTTTTTGAGGCCCTTGGGCTGCATTTTATTGCTCGGCCGCTAAGCCTGATGAAGCCTGGTAGACCCATAATCAGCATTGCGCTGTTGTGCCTCCAGGGCTACAGTAATTGAAGGTTACGTATTTTTTGATGCCTGAGGGCTACAAATGAGCACCTTGTTCGATGTGGCGCATATGCTGAAGGAAGCTCGTCGTGAGGCTCATCTCAGCCAGGAGGCGATTGCGAGCCGTGCCGGCGTGGCGCGTTCGACCGTCGCTCGCATGGAAACCTTGGCTAAAGGCGATATGAGTGTTTCTGCTCTGGTGCGCTTGCTGGAGGCGGCAGGTTATGACTTGAAGCTGGTAAAGGCCGGCCATCAGCGCACGGTCGAAGATATTCTCGCTGAGCAGAAACAGGGAGTGTTTGAACAATGATCCTGGATGTCCATGTCAGCGGAAGAGCGGTGGCCAAGCTGTATCGCGAACGAGACGAATACGTGTTGAGGTACGTTCCCGGTACTGCGGCGGCAGACTTCGTCAGTTTGACTCTGCCCGTACGTGAAGAAGTTTGGCGTTGGCCGCGAGACCTGTTTCCGTTCTTCCGGCAAAATCTGCCTGAAGGATATTTGCTGGGCGTCATCCGTGAAGAATTCGGACCATTGCTCGACGGCACCGACTTGTCTCTGCTGGCTGTCGTTGGTGGCGCGGGTATCGGTCGAATTGCAGTGACCCCAGAAGGAGTAACGCCAGGGCTGGAAACGGATCCGCTGGATATCGACCACCTTTTGACCGCTGAAAATACCTCCGCTCACTTCGCCAACCTGGTCCGTCGCTATGCTCGGGCGGCGATCTCGGGAGTGGTTCCCAAGTTTATCGCCCCACAGGCCCAGGCAGGCGATCTATCTTTGGGTAAACCGACATTGCGCACGGGATTCCACATCATCAAAGGATCGGATGACAACACGCCTTATCTGGGCTTCAACGAGTTTTACACCATGCGGGTACTGGAGCGACTGAATGTCGTTCCGGTTGCCAAATGCCGTATGTCAGATGACGGCCGCGTGCTGGTCGTGGATCGCTTCGATGTCGATGAAAACGGTGTGCCGCGATGCGGATTGGAAGATGCTTGCGGGTTGCTGGGCTTGCCGCCTCACGAGAAGTACGCGACCACGATGGAAAGAGTCTGGAATGCCACCCGGGCCTATGTTGACGCACAACATTTGCGTGAACAGCGAGAGCATTTCGGTTGGCAACTGCTGAGCAACTATGTGGTACGTAACGCAGACTGCCACGCCAAGAATATCGCGCTTTATTACACCTCGCGAACCGATGTGGCCTTTACACCCGTCTATGACTTGGTCACTACTCAGGCCTATCCGCGCTTCGCGGATAACGCTCCTGGGTTATCTGTTGGAGGACGTCAGACCTGGACTCCAGGGCGAACGTTGGAGATGTTCTTCAATGCCCGTCTGGGCATCGCCCCGCGCCGTTACGCCGAAATGGTCGAGCAACTGTGTGAGTCAGCAGTCGCGGTGGGGGCCGAAGTTATCGAGGCGGCGAAGAACGAGCCTGCGTGGCGAGAGGTTGCCAAGCATATGGTGCATGCCTGGAACGATGGCATGGAGTCATTACGTAGTCAGAAATCAGCTCCGCACTTGCGAGGGCTAGAGGCTGCCATTATGGGCTCTGGGTTCTCAGGCCCTCGGCCGCCAGAGCGACACCGGGAACAGATTGGCCGTTCTGAGTTGTTGGCGCCTAAAAAGCGTTAGGGATATTGGGTCCACTGGCCTCGGTCTCCGGATGACTGTTGTCAGAGCCCTACACCCGCCGATGCTCCGTCATCGCCGACAGCACCACCGAAGTCGCCGCCGTACGCGTCTCCACCCCCAGCTTGATATACACATGCTCCAAATGCTTGTTCACCGTCCGCGGGCTCAGATCCAGAATGGTGCCGATATCGCGATTGGTCTTCCCGCAGGCCACCCAACGCAGCACTTCAACCTCACGCCCCGTCAGTTGAAAGCGCGCCGACAACACCTGGCTCGCCGGCTCATCATTCAGGCTCAAGGCCGCCACTGGCTGTGACGCCGCCCGCGCCGACAACAGGATGCGTGAAGTCCGCAGATGCGCCGCCACCCGCGCCAGCACTTCATCGATCTGAATCGGCTTGGTCACATAGTCACAGCCACCCACTTCAAAGCCCTGAACCACATGCCGACTCTCTGTCAGCGCAGTCATGAACAGCACCGGAATATCAGCACTCTCCGGCTGAGCCTTGATCCGCCGACACGTCTCAAACCCATCCAGGCCCGGCATCATCGCGTCCAGCAGGATCAGGTCTGGGCGCCGACGCTCAATCCGGTTCAGCGCACTCAACCCATCGAGAGCCACCAACACCATATAACCGGCCTCATCGAGGGCGTCGGACAGCAGGGCGAGATTGTCGGGGGTGTCGTCCACAATCAGCACGACACCGGGTTCAGCGACTGTGGTCAGCGCATTCATCTTCGGCCTCCTTGAGGGCGCGGTTGATTTCGTCCAGGCGAAAGTTCTTCAGCAGCTTGCGCAGCGAGCCGATAAACGCCGCCGTGTCGGGCGTCTCGGCCTGGATAATGTCGAGCTTTTCCTGCAGACCACGGACATAACCGATGGCACTGAGTTCGCCGAGGGCAACAAGGTCCATGTGCGAAGGCAGGACCCAGGGTTCGGGGACTACTGCGGGCGTCGGTTTCACCCGGCGCAGCCAATGCAGGTCGAGTTGTTTCTGAATCCGCTCCAGCAACTCCGGGGTGCGCACCGGCTTGGCCAGGTAGTCGTTGCAAGCGCTGGCCAGGCTGCGCTCGTCGTTGAAGGCATTGGCCGAGATGACGATGATCGGCGCCGTGGACAGCGCGTTACGGCGGATCAGCCGGCTGGTTTCCCAACCATCCATGGTCGGCATCGACAGGTCCATGAGGATCAGGTCCGGCCTCAGCAAGGCCACCTGGCGAATGGCGTCCTGGCCGTTGCTGGCCTGGACCACTTCGAAGCCCAGCGGCGTGAGCATGCCGCTGAGCACCTTGCGATGATCGACATGATCGTCCACCACCAGCACCCGACGCCGTGGTCCCTGGTAGCCGATGATGTCGTGCTCGACATGGACCACGGCTCGGGGCGCGCGGACCTGGGAGAGAAACAGCCGCACCTGGAAGCAGGTGCCCTTGTCCTGTTGACTCTTGACCTGCAATTCGCCGCCCATCAACGAGGTGAGCATGCGGGTGATGGTCAGGCCCAGGCCGACGCCCTTGTCCTGGCGCATCAGGTCGCCGCGCTCGAACGGCTGGAAGATCCGCTCGATATGTTCGGGGTCAATGCCGATGCCCGTGTCGATAATGTCGAAGGTCGCCGTCTCGCGCCGGTAATTGACCCGCAGGCAAACCTCGCCGCTATCAGTGAAGTTGACCGCATTGCCCAGCAGGTTGATGAGGATTTGCCGCACGCGTTTCTCGTCGCCGCGCACCACCGCCGGCATGGTGCCGATCAGTTCCAGGCGAAAGCGCAGGCCTTTTTCCTGGGCTTGTGGGGTGAACATCAGCTCCAGGTCGTGGATCAGTTCCGGGAAGGGAATTTCCGTCAGTTCCAGACGCAGTTTGCCGGCCTCGATCTTGGCCACGTCGAGCAGGCCGTCGATCAGCGACAGCAGGTGCGAGCCGCTGCGCAGGATGGTCGCCAGGGCATCCTGGTGCTGCTCGGGCATGGCCGCGTCGCGCTGCAGGTTCTGGGTAAAACCGAGGATGCTGTTGAGCGGCGTGCGCAGTTCATGGGACAGCCCGGTGATGTAGCGGCTCTTCGCCGCGTTGGCCGCCTCGGAAGCTTCCTTGGCATCTTGCAAGGCCTGGTCGGTGACGCGGTGGGCGGCGATTTCCTGCATCAGCAACTGGGTCTGGCGGGTCGATTCCTCCTGGGCCACGTGACGGCTTTCGCGGGTCAGGACGATCCACCAGGCGAGCATCGCCGCCAACATCGAGAGGGTCAGGAACGCCTTGAAAAACGCCTGGTAGAGGGTCGCCGAATGGGGCAGACCCTGGGAGGCCTGGCCGTAGATCAGCGCCAGGGCAGCGCTGAGCATCAGGATCAGCACCAGCAGCAGACCGAGGTAATGCATCAACCGGGTATGCAGGCGCGGGACCATGGTGTTGGGCAGCAGCCAGCGCAACAGCGACTCGAACTGAGCGGACAGGCGTCCCTGGGGTTTGCAGCGATCACCGCAACGCGCATCCAGCGAACAGCACAATGAGCAGATGGGCGTGCTGTAGGCGGGACAGAACGCTAGGTCCGCGACCTCGAACGGGTTGCTGCACAAGCCGCAGGTGACCTGGGTACTCGGTGCCACCGGCCGCAACAGCAACGGGTCGCTGGTCCGGGCGATGTAATAGCGGCTGCCGGTGGCCCAGGCGAGCAGCGGCACCATGATCAGCGCCGTGCCGAGGGCGACGAAGGGCGGCGCGGCCTGGGCCAGGGCACCGAACAGGCCGAAGTGGGCGAGGATCGACAGCAGTGAGGCAATCACCATCGAGCCGACGCCCACCGGGTTGATGTCGTAGAGGTGGGCGCGCTTGAACTCGATGTGTTTCGGCGACAGCCCCAAGGGCTTGTTGATCACCAGGTCGGCGACCACCGAACCGATCCAGGCCGTGGCGATATTGGCGTAGAGGCCGAGCACCTGGTCGATGACATCGAACACCCCCAGCTCCATCAGCATCAGCGCAATCGCCACATTGAACACCAGCCACACCACCCGGCCCGGATGACTGTGGGTGACCCGGGCGAAGAAGTTCGACCAGGCCAGGGAGCCGGCGTAGGCGTTGGTCAGGTTGATCTTCATCTGCGAGACGAACACGAACAGCACCATGGCGCCCAAGGCCCACTCCGGCGAAGAGAACACATAACGGAAGGCCACCAGGTACATCTGGGTCGGTTCGGCGGCGCGCTCCATGGGGATTTCGTGTTGCAGGGCAAGAAACGCCAGAAAGGCGCCGGCGGCCATCTTCAGTGCACCAGGAATGATCCAGCCGGGGCCGGCGCAGAGCAGGGCGGCCCACCAGCGCTTGCGGTTGGCTGCGGTTTTTTCCGGCAGAAAGCGCAGGTAGTCGACCTGTTCGCCGATCTGCGTAACCAGCGACAGGGCCACGGTGCAGGCGGCGCAAAACTCCAGCAGATTGAAGTCGCCGCCGCTGGAGCTGCGGCCCAGGAAGCTGGTCCAGTCGCTGAACGCCTGGGGATTTTTCACCAGCACGAACAGGTAGGGCAGCACCAGCAGCACCAGCCACAGTGGCTGGGTCCAGAGTTGCAGGCGGCTGATCAGGGTCACCCCATAGGCCACCAGCGGGATCACCAGCACGGAACAGATCACATAGGCGAAGGCCAGCGGGATATGGAAATACAGCTCCAGGGCCAAGGCCATGATCGCCGCTTCGAGGGCGAAGAACAGAAAGGTGAAGCTGGCGTAGATCAGCGAGGTGATGGTCGAGCCGATGTAGCCGAAGCCGGCGCCACGGGTCAGCAGGTCCATGTCGACGCCGTAGCGGGCGGCGTAGTAGCTGATGGGCAGGCCGGTGAAGAAGATCACCAGGCTTACCGCGAGAATCGCCCAGAAGGTGTTGGTAAAACCATAACTCAGGGCCAGCACCCCGCCGATCGCCTCCAGGGCAAGGAACGACACCGCGCCCAGGGCGGTGTTGGCGATGCGCAGCTCCGACCACTTGCGAAAGGATTTCGGCGTGTAGCGCAGGGCGTAGTCTTCCATGGTTTCGTCGGCGACCCAGCTGTTGTAGTCGCGACGGATCTTGGCGATGCGCTGGGTGCCGGGTGGTAGCACGGTGGAAGACTCCTGCGGTCAAGGCGCTCCGTGCCTGCGGGTGGTGTGGTGAAAAAGTGAGCAATTTTCATGCCCCGTGCCGTTTGGCCGCCTTCGCGCCTGCTGGCCTGCGTCTCTGTGCAACGCCAAGCGGGCCGGGCCTCGGGCGCTAGCCTGCGCCACCTTGGTGCGTTTTTCCCTACGTCAAATGACGTATGCGTTTACGTCAGGCTGCGTATACCGGTCGTGGTCGCTCGCCGCCATGCTGATGCCATCACCGTTGCTGGCCGCCCCCGAGGCGAACCGCAGCGCCACCGCAGAGGAGTAGCAGCATGGAACCACGATTGATCCGCACCAAAGGTCTGTTGCCGCGCCGTCTGGCGCTGGGAGCGGCGGCCCTGTCGTTACTGGCCGCCAGTGTGTTCAGCCAGGGCGTCATGGCGGACGAGGCCAACACCACCGGCCTGGCCGTGACCCCGACCGAAGTCACGGTCGGCCAGTTGCACTCGGCCACTGGCACCATGGCGATTTCCGAAACCGGTTCGATCCAGGCCGAACGCCTGGCCATCGAGCAGATCAACGCTTCGGGTGGCATCCTTGGTCGGCAGATCAAGGTGATCCAGGAAGACGGCGCCTCCGACTGGCCGACCTTCGCCGAGAAGGCCAAGAAACTGCTGGTCAACGACAAGGTAGCCACGGTGTTCGGCTGCTGGACCTCGGCCTCGCGCAAGGCCGTGCTGCCGATCTTCGAGAAGGAAAACGGCCTGCTCTACTACCCGACTTTTTATGAAGGGTTGGAGCAGTCGAAGAACGTGATCTACACCGGCCAGGAAGCCACCCAGCAGATCCTCGCCAGCCTCGACTGGATCGCCAAGACCAAGGGCGCCAAGACGTTCTACCTGGTGGGTTCGGACTACATCTGGCCACGCACTTCTATGAAGATCGCCCGCAAACATATCGAGAACGTGCTGCACGGCACGGTGGTCGGCGAAGACTACTACCCGCTGGGCAACACCCAGTTCGGTTCGCTGATCAACAAGGTCAAGCTGAAGAAACCTGACGTGGTCTTCGCCGCCGTGGTCGGTGGTTCCAACGTGGCTTTCTACAAGCAGCTCAATGCGGCGGGCGTCAATTCCTCCAAGCAGACCCTGCTCACCCTGTCGGTGACCGAAGACGAACTGTTGGGCATCGGCGGCGAGAACATGGCCGGCTTCTATGCCTCGATGAAGTACTTCCAGAGTCTGGACAACCCCAACAACAAAGCCTTCGTCGAAGCCTTCAAGGCCAAGTACGGCAAGGACTCGGTAATCGGCGACGTGACCCAGGCGGCCTATCTCGGTCCATGGTTGTGGAAAGCCGCGGTGGAGAAGGCCGGCAGTTTCGATGTCGACAAAGTGGTCGCCGCCTCGCCAGGTATCGAGCTGAAAACCGCGCCTGAAGGCTACGTGAAAGTGCACGAAAACCATCACCTGTGGAGCAAGACCCGCATCGGTGAAGTGCAGCCCAACGGCCAGTTCAAGGTGGTGTACGAGTCCGGTTTGATCGAGCCGAATCCGTTCCCTAAAGGCTACCAATAACCTTCGGGCCCTATCGCCGGCAAGCCGGCTCCTACAGAGGCCAGGTACGACGAAACCTCTGTTGTGGAGCCCCTATTTGTAGGAGCTGGCTTGCCGGCGATGACGGCCGATCAGGCGCTGCAAGGCTTTCGGGCCTTATCGCCAGCAAGCTGGCTCCTACAGGGGGCTGGTTTGCCGGGGATGCGGTTTTTTATTTCTACCTCCCAGCAGGAGACCATCATCATGGAATGGCTATCGGAATTTGGTGCCATCGCGGCCATGCAGGGGTTCAACGGCTTGTCCGTGTTCTGCGTGCTGCTGTTGATGGCACTGGGGCTGGCGATCATCTTCGGGCAAATGGGGGTCATCAATATGGCCCACGGCGAGTTCCTCACCATCGGTGCCTACACCACCTATGTCTGTTCGAGCCTGACCAGCCATTTCGCCCCGGCGTTCCAGCCCTACTATTTTTTCTTCGCTATCGCCCTGTCGTTTCTCATCGCCGGTGCCATCGGCTGGCTGGTGGAGTGGGCGATGATCAGCCGACTCTACAAGCGTCCGCTGGACACGCTGCTGGCGACCTGGGGTTTGTCCCTGGTCATGCAGCAGACCTTCCGTTCGGTGTTCGGCGCCCGTGAAGTCAGCGCCGTGCCGCCGGAGTGGCTGATGGGTTCGTTCAACCTCACGGACGCCATCGAGATCCCGCGCAACGGCCTGTTCATGATGGCCCTGACCTTGCTGCTGACGGCGGGCATTTTTGTCCTGCTCTACCGTTCGCGCTGGGGCCTGCATGTTCGCGCCACGGTGCAGAACCGCTTGATGAGCCGGGCCGTGGGCATCAACACCCGCAAGGTCGACCGCATGACCTTTGCCCTCGGCTGCGGCGTGGCCGGAGTGGCGGGAGCGGCCTTTACCACCATCGGTTCCACCGGGCCCACCGCCGGCTCGCAGTACATCGTCGACACCTTCCTGGTGGTGGTTTTCGGCGGTGCGCAAAGCCTGTTCGGCACCATCGCGTCCGCGTTCGTGATTGCCCAGACCCAATCGATCTCGGAGTTTTTCCTCAGTGGCTCGATGGCCAAGGTGCTGACCCTGTCCGGGGTCATCCTGATCCTGATGTTGCGCCCCCAAGGGCTGTTCTCCATCAAAGTGCGCAAGTAGAGGCGAGCCGATGAACGTTCTAGACAAGATGCTGGCAGGCAAGCCGAACCTGCTCGGTATAGCGCTGTTGGCGCTGCTGATTTTCGTGGTGTTCCCGCTGACCCTGGATGCCTTCCGCCTGAACATGGTCGGCAAGTACCTGACCTACGCCTTCGTCGCCGTCGGCCTGGTGTTGTGCTGGGGTTATGGCGGCATTCTCAGCCTGGGGCAGGGGGTGTTTTTCGGGGTGGGCGGCTACTGCATGGCGATGTTTCTCAAGCTCGAAGCCTCCGACCCGATCAGCACCAAGATCCAGACCACACCGGGGATTCCGGACTTCATGGACTGGAACCAGATCACCGAATTGCCCTGGCTCTGGATGCCGTTCCATAGTTTCAGCTTCACGCTGTTGGCGGTGATCGTGGTGCCGGTGCTGCTGGCTTTTATCATCGGCATGGCGCTGTTCAAACGACGGGTCGGGGATGTGTATTTCTCCATCGTCACCCAGGCCATCGCGCTGATTCTCACGGTACTGATCGTCGGCCAGCAGGGCTTGAGCGGTGGGGTCAATGGCATCACCGACCTCAAGACGTTGCTCGGCTGGGACCTGCGCACCGACAGCGCCAAGCTGGTGCTGTATTTCATCAATGCGGCGTTGCTGTTTGGCTGCATTTTTATCGGTCGTTTTGTCCTCGCGTCCAAGCTGGGACGGCTGCTGATGGCGATGCGCGACAAGGAGGAGCGCGTGCGTTTCTCCGGTTATGACGTGGCCACGTTCAAGATCTTCGTGTTCTGCATGGCCGCCGCTTTCTCGGCCATTGGCGGGGCGATGTTCGCCTTGCAGGTGGGCTTTATGTCGCCCACGTTCGTTGGCATCGTGCCGTCCATCGAGATGGTGATCTTTACCGCGGTCGGCGGGCGCATGTCGCTGCTCGGCGCGGTGTACGGGGCCTTGCTGGTGAACTACGGCAAGACCTATTTCTCCGAATCCTTGCCCGAGCTGTGGTTGTACCTGATGGGCGGGCTGTTCATTGCCGTGGTCATGTACTTCCCCAATGGTCTGGCCGGGCTTTGGGAGAGTCATGGTCGCCAGGCGCTGGCTCGATGGCTGCGGCGTTCTCCTCGCTCATTGCCGGTGGCCGCGTCGTTGCCGCAGACCGTGCGTAGCGAACCGAAAGCCCCGGCCCCTGAACGTCCTTCCCTGGAGACGCAGCCATGACCGCCATCGGTTTTCAAATGAACAAGCCGGTGCTGGCCATCGAAGGGCTGACGGTGTCCTTCGACGGTTTCAAGGCGGTGGACAACCTCAATTTGTATATCGACCGCAATGAAGTGCGGGTGGTGATCGGACCCAACGGCGCCGGCAAGACCACGGTGCTCGACCTGATCTGCGGCAAGACCCGCGCCACCAGCGGCAGCATCCAGTTCGACGGGAAGGAACTGACCAAGATGCACGAGTACAACATCGTCCGCGCCGGTGTCGGGCGCAAATTCCAGAACCCGTCGATCTACGAAAACCTCACGGTGTTCGAGAACCTGGAGATGTCCTATCCGGAGGGGCGCAAGGTGTTCGGCGCGTTGTTCTTCAAACGCAGCGCCGCGGTGATTGCCCGGGTGGAAGAGGTGGCCCGGGAGATCTTTCTCGGTGAGTTGCTGGAGCAACAGGCCGACCTGCTGTCCCACGGCCAGAAGCAGTGGCTGGAGATCGGCATGCTGCTGATGCAGAACCCCGACCTGCTGATGCTCGATGAGCCCGTCGCCGGGATGAGCGTCAACGAGCGGGTGCAGACCGCCGAATTGCTCAAGCGCATCAGCCAGGGCCGTTCGGTGTTGGTGATCGAGCACGACATGGAGTTCGTCAAGAGCATCGCCCACAAGGTCACCGTGTTGCACCAGGGCAAGGTGCTGGCCGAGGGCAGCATGGAGTCGGTGCAGAACAATCCGAAAGTCATCGAAGTCTATCTGGGCCATTGAGGAAGCAGGCATGTTCAACGTCAACAAGCTGTCCTGTGGTTACGGCCAGAGCCAGATTCTCCACGACCTCGACCTGGTGGTGGCCAAGCAGGAAATCGTCGCCGTGATGGGGCGCAACGGCATGGGCAAGACCACGCTGTTCAAGAGCCTGATGGGCATTCTTCCGCAGTGGGGCGGCCAGGTCAGTGTCGATGGTCACGAGGTGTCGAAGCTGGAGACCCACGAGCGGGTCGAGCACGGCATCGCCTATGTGCCCCAGGGGCGGATGATTTTTCCCAGCATGACGGTGCTGGAAAATATCCAGACCGGCTTGCCGGCCTCGGCCCGGGGGTTGGTGCCGGAAGACCTTTATGCGTTGTTCCCGGTGCTCCACGACATGCGTTCGCGCAAGGGCGGCAACCTCTCGGGCGGGCAACAGCAGCAACTGGCGATTGCCCGGGCGCTGGCGACCAATCCCAAGGTGTTGTTGCTGGATGAGCCCACCGAGGGCATCCAGCCGTCGATCATCAAGGACATCGCCCGGACCCTTAAGGAGATTCGCACCCTGCGGGATTTGACCATCGTGGTCTCCGAGCAGGTGCTGTCGTTCACCCTGGAAATCGCCGATCGCTTCCTGGTGATCGAGAAGGGCCGCTTCGTTATCGAGGAGACTCGCGACAAGGTCGACGAGGCCACCATCAGCCGTTACCTCTCCGTTTGAAGGGGTACGTCATCCGACGTATTGGCCGATTCGCGCTGCCATTCGAGACTGACTCCACGCTGCATACCCCTACTGTCCAGGAGCTTTGCCATGACCGATACCTTGATCAAAGTCGACCTCAACCAGCCCGCCACCGAGAACGAGCAGATCCACAACCGCTGGCATCCGGACATTCCGATGGCCTGCTGGGTCAAGCCGGGGGATGACTTCATTCTCGAAACCTACGACTGGACCGCCGGCGCGATCAAGAACAACGATGACGCGTCTGACGTGCGCGATGTCGACCTCTCCACCGTGCACTACCTCTCCGGCCCGGTGGGCGTGCACGGCGCCGAACCCGGCGACCTGCTGGTGGTCGATCTGCTGGACATCGGCGCCAAGGCCGAGTCCCAGTGGGGCTTCAACGGTTTCTTCTCGCGGCAGAACGGCGGTGGCTTCCTGACCGACCACTTCCCCAGCGCGCAGAAAGCCATCTGGGATTTCAAGGGCATGTTCACCAGCTCGCGGCACATCCCCGGGGTCAACTTCGCTGGCCTGATCCACCCCGGCCTGATCGGTTGCCTGCCGGACCCGGTGATGCTCGCCGACTGGAACCGCCGCGAACAGGAACTGATCGACACCAACCCGACCCGCGTTCCACCCTTGGCCAACGCCCCCCTGGCCGCCACCGCACACATGGGCCGGCTCAAAGGTCAGGCCCGGGATGACGCCGCCGCCACCGGCGCGCGCACCGTGCCGCCACGCGAGCATGGCGGTAACTGCGATATCAAGGACCTGTCCCGCGGCTCGAAGATTTTCTTCCCGGTCTACGTCAACGGCGCCGGCTTGTCGGTGGGCGATCTGCACTTCAGCCAGGGCGATGGCGAGATCACCTTTTGCGGTGCCATCGAGATGGCCGGCTGGGTGCACATGAAGGTCGAGCTGATCAAGGGCGGCATGGCCAAATACGGGATCAAGAACCCGGTGTTCAAGCCAAGCCCGATCACCCCGAACTACAAGAACTACCTGATCTTCGAAGGCATCTCGGTGGACGAGAGCGGCCAGCAGCACTACCTGGACGTCAACGTCGCCTAC
This sequence comes from Pseudomonas gingeri, assembly GCF_013386165.1. Lineage (GTDB taxonomy): Bacteria > Pseudomonadota > Gammaproteobacteria > Pseudomonadales > Pseudomonadaceae > Aquipseudomonas > Aquipseudomonas gingeri_C. Next base: position 113,291 of record NZ_JACAOS010000016.1, read on the forward strand.
CGCCAGGCCTGCCTCAATGCGATCAACTACCTGACCAAGTTCGGCTATTCCCCGGCCCAGGGTTACGCCTTGCTCGGCTCGGCTCCGGTGCAGGGACATATCAGCGGCGTGGTCGACATTCCCAACGCCTGCGCAACCCTGTGGCTGCCGACCGAGATCTTCGAGTTCGATATCAACCCCAATGCCAACGGTCCGACCAAGCACCTGGATGGCAGTATCGACCTGCCTATCGCCCACGATCTGTAAGGCGCCATCAACCTTCCGGGAGGCCCCACGATGCCGACTTACGAATACCAATGCCAGGCTTGCGGCACCTTCACCATGCTACGGCCGATGAACCAGCGCCATGAGCCCTGCCAGTGCCCCTATTGCGGCGGTGCTGGCGGCGGCTTGCAGCTGTCGGCGCCGGCCTTGAACTGCCTGTCGAGCAGTCAGCGCCAGGCTATCGCGACCAACGAGCGCAGTGCTCATGCGCCGCAGACCGTCGCCGAGTACCAGCAGCGGCGCCACCCCAAGGGCTGCGGTTGCTGCTCGCCGAACAAACCGGTAGTGCCGACCAAGGCCAATCCCCTGGGACTCAAGAGCAAGACCGGGCCACGGCCCTGGATGATCAGTCACTGACAGAGGGTTTTTTCATGCGCCATGGCGATATTTCCAGCAGCCCGGATACCGTCGGTGTTGCTGTCGTGAACTACAAGATGCCGCGCCTGCACAGCAAGGCCGAGGTCATCGACAATGCCCGCAAGATTGCCGAAGTGATCAAGGGCATCAAGCAGGGACTGCCGGGCATGGACCTGGTGGTGTTTCCCGAGTACAGCACCATGGGCATCCTCTATGACCATGACGAGATGATGGCCACCGCCGCAACCATTCCCGGCGAAGAGACCGCGATCTTTTCTGCGGCCTGTCGCGAGGCCAATACCTGGGGCGTGTTTTCCCTGACCGGCGAGCGCCACGAGGAACATCCGCACAAGGCGCCCTACAACACCCTGGTGCTGATTGATAACCAGGGCCAGATTGTCCAGCGCTATCGCAAGTGCATCCCCTGGTGCCCCATCGAAGGCTGGTACCCGGGGGATCGCACCTATGTCTGCGACGGGCCCAAGGGCATGAAGGTCAGCCTGATCATCTGCGACGACGGCAACTACCCGGAGATCTGGCGCGATTGCGCGATGAAGGGCGCGGAGCTGATTGTCCGCTGCCAGGGCTATATGTACCCGGCCAAGGAACAGCAGGTGCAGATGTCCAAGAGCATGGCCTGGGCCAATAATTGCTATGTCGCGGTGGCCAACGCCGCCGGCTTCGACGGTGTGTATTCGTACTTCGGACACTCGGCGATCATCGGCTTCGATGGCCGGACCCTGGGTGAGTGTGGCGAGGAGGAGATGGGCATCCAGTACGCCCAGTTGTCGATCTCGCAGATCCGCGATGCACGGGCCAACGATCAGTCGCAGAACCACCTGTTCAAGCTGCTGCACCGTGGCTACACCGGTATCTATGATTCTGGCGATGGCGACAAGGGCATCGCCGACTGTCCGTTCGAGTTCTACCGCACCTGGGTGCTCGATGCCGAGAAGGCCCGGGAGAATGTCGAGAACATCACCCGGCGCACGGTCGGCGTGGCGGACTGCCCGGTGGGGCAATTGCCCCATGGTGGCAAAGAAAAGACTGCGGGCTGAGGCATGTCATCGATCCAGCAGGTCCCTGCGTCGGGACAGCCCGAGGTGCACCAGCTGACCTCGCGTTTCACCTTCGAACCGGCGCAGGTGATGGCGCTGCTGCGCCAGCGCATCGTCGGTCAGGACGTGGCGTTGGCGGCGGTCGAGGCGCAGCTCAAGGTACTCAAGGCGGACATCGGTGATCGCGAGCGACCGTTGGGCGTCAACCTGTTCATGGGCCCGACCGGCGTCGGCAAGACCGAGATCGTTCGCCTGCTGGCCCAGGCCATTCATGGCCGTGCCGATGCGCTGTGCCGCATCGATATGCAGACCCTGGCCCAGGAACATTACGCGGCGGCGCTGACTGGGGCGCCGCCGGGCTATGTGGGCAGCAAGGAAGGCGTCAGCCTGTTCGACAGCGCGTTGATCGAGGGTACCTACAGTCGTCCGGGTATTGTCCTGTTCGATGAACTGGAAAAGGCCAGTGACGAAGTGCTGCGCAGCCTGCTAGGGATTCTGGAAAGCGGTCGCCTGAGCCTGGCCGGCGGCAGTCGTACCCTGGATTTCCGGAACAGCCTGATCTTCATGACCAGCAATATCGGTGCACGACAGGCCAATGCTCGACGGCAGCGGTTGAGCGACGGCTGGAGGCGCTTGCTGGCCGTCTTCGCCGAGTCCGAGACACACCTGCTGGAGCGGGCGCTGCACAGCCGTTTCGAGCCGGAGTTTCTCAACCGTATCGACCGTATCCTGGTGTTTGAACGCATCGAAGGGCGTTGGCTGGATGCGCTGTTGAATATCGAGTTGGCCAAACTCAATCAGCGCCTGGGACCCCATCGACAACTGGCGGTGGACGAACTGGCCCGTGGCTGGCTGATGCGTGAACATGATCCACGCTTCGGTGCCCGGGCGTTGGTGCGCAGGGTGCGGGTCGAGTTGGAGCCGGCGATTGCCGATTGCCTGCTGGGCTCGGCGCAGGTGGGCGCAATGCAGGCGACGGTGGCGGGACAGCGCTTGGTGGTGCGTTGCGCTTGACGACCAGCGGGTTACTGAACCTCGAAAACCGGGCTCAGGCCCAGCACCAATTCCACCCGGTTGCGTCCATTGCCCTTGGCTCCATACAGCGCCTCATCCGCCACCGACAGCAAGCGCGTCAGTTCGTACCCGACTTCACGGGTGGTCACCACGCCGATACTCACGCTGAGCATTCCCGGCTCCAGCAGCGTCAACCCGGCAAACCCGCTCCGAATCTTCTCCGCCACTTCCACGGCCTCGGCCTCATCGGTGTCCACCAGCAAACAGGCAAACTCTTCCCCACCGATGCGCCCGAACACATCCTTCTTGCGCAGGGCCTGGGCCAATACCCGGCCGAACGCAATCAACGCCTGATCGCCCATGGCGTGGCCAAAGGTGTCGTTCAGTCGTTTGAAGTGGTCCAGGTCGCAGAGCAGCATCGCCGCCAGGCTCGCGCGATGTTGGCACTCTTCGAGCAGCTGTCCGCCATGGACCATAAAGGCCCGGCGGTTGCCGATACCCGTCAACGCATCGCTGTAGGCCGCCGCCTTGAGCCGCAGTTCGGCCCGCTCCTTGACCATGGCCAGGGTCACGTAGGCGATGCCGATCACGTACAACATGGACTCGAACAGCATGAATGAGAAAAACGGCACGCCATCACCCGCACCGGTCAGTGCCTGGTCCAGATGCAGGCCTTTATCGGAAAAGGCCCGTACGCAGTAAAAGATTGTGTGCAGTATGGTCAGGATCAGCGCCGGTGAATAAGACACTTCCAGGCTCTTGCGACTGCGCCAGAACTCCAGCACGGTCATGATTCCGTAACTGGCGGCCAGCAGCGAGTAGGCGCTCACCCGTGCGGCCAGCGAGCCCATGAAGGCTGGTATCAGGCACAAGATCAGCCAGATCCCCGAGCCGCCCAGGATGCCGAGCATCGAGGGTGTTCGCCCGACAAACACCCGCATCGCCGTCCAGTTCATCGCCGCGCTCAGCAGCAGCACGACATTGCCCAACACCAGCGGTACAAAATCGATGCCCACGCCGCGCAGGCTCACCAGCAGCACGCCCAGGGAGGCCAACAACATCATGCTGCCCAGGTAGGCGAGGGGCCGCTCTCGGGTTTCGCGGCTCCAGGCGTGCAGGGTCAGTAGCCCCATCAGGCAAAAGATGAAGACCGAGACGATGAGCAGGGTGGGGATGTGCAGGGTCATGTGCTGGAGCTCCGTCAACCGGATACCGGGAGCAACCCGGAGCCGGGGCAGCCGGCGCCGAGTGCGGCGGGTGTGGAGAGGGCGGGACTGGGCACGTAAGGAGCACCTCGGCAATCACTCGGCGCGAGTGTAGCGGTAACGTCGAGGGGCTGCCTGCTTGTTGAGCAGGCCTGAATGGCTCGGTTCTTCATGGGACTCCGGGTGATCATTCTTCACTGATAGGTCTAGTGCCTACGGATAGTGATGATTTTCCTGACATTCAATGCGGTCACGTCCTGTCGACCCCCCACGTAAGCTTCGGCAGCAGGGCCGAACACTTGATTTTCTATTTCCGTCGGTCCCTTTCAAGGAGTGGTCGAGCGTTGAAACAGGGATCTCGTTAACCGTGGGCCATTACGATTCCAGGGGTAATTACTCGCCCACGCCAGGCCCATGTATTCCTTTGCCGCCGCGCAATCCTGAACGCCGTGCGATGCCACTGCCGCCCTATGACGGCGATTTCTACAGCCATGCGCGGCGAACCACAGAGTACGAAGTAGCGCCCAGCACCTGCCATATCGGTTTGAAGTTCATCTGGGATAACGGTGAAGGTTTGGGTTGTGATCTGCCCTGTGTACTGATGCCGGCCAATGGCGCGCCGATTCGGACCCGGCTGGATGAGTACAGCCGATTTGTCGGCAGCATTCCCGACGGGCCTTATCAGGCGCAGATGCTGGCGGATTTCGACGCCGAAGAGCCGGTGCTTCGCCACCGGGCTGAGGTGCAGGCTGCGTTGGAGGCGATTCTCGATGCGGAGCGTGCCGAAGCAGCGGCGCTGCAGGCTATTCAGGATCAGCGCGGTTTTGTCGCCAACGCGTTTTATACCCATCTGGCGATTGGGAAAGGGGCGCTTTATGGCGCTTGGGGATTGGTCAAAAGCTTTAAGGAATATGGCGACCTGATCAATCCCTTCGTTACCTTTTCCAATGTGGTGGCGGCTGCCTGGAATGCTGACGCCTCCAATGGCGGCAGTTGGATGGCTTCCTTTCGCGACAACTTTTCCCGGGAGCAGCACCGCGAACTGGTAGAGGCGCTGGGCTTTGACCCAAGCAAGATTAGCCGTGAGCAACTGGCTGACATCTATGAAACGGCATGCTTTGTCATGGCGGACGGGCCAAGTCGGGAGCTGCTGGCGCGATTTGTCGTTGACTATGTGAAGGCCCAGAACCGCGAGGAGATTGCCGAGTTCAGCGGCGCGGTGGTTTTCGAGATTGCCTTGATTGCGCTGCTGGTCATGTATACCGGTGGTGCTGGCGCGGCGGCGAAAGGTGCGGCGTCGGTACGCAATCTGGCATTGACGCAACGTCTGGGCAGTGGGGTGAAGAGGCTCGGCCAAAGCCTCAGGAACGCTAGAATCAAAAAGGCGGGACGGGTTGAAGGGAAGGGCGCTGGGGCGCAGATTGTCGAGATTGAGCGGCCGAAAGAGCTTCCCAAGGCCGCGTTAGTCGCAACTGTGCTGAGGGACTGGTCGCATTTGACGTTGAGTCAGCGCCATTTTGTGAACAAGGTGACAACCGCGAAAGCTGCCGGTAATACGATGTATACCGTTCCTCGTGAGGTTGTGCTGAAGGATTTGAAGGAAATTCACCTTCATGGGGAAAGTATTCGGACTGGGGACAAATTTAAAACGTCATCAGGGCGAATTTATGGGTTGCATGAACATTCAATTCATCCGGTTGGTGGGCCTGGTACAGTGAATTTAACCTCTCAGCAATATAAGGTTTTGATTGAGGGCAAAAGAAAAGGCCGAGCGGGTGCAGAGAATTATATGGGGTTCGTTGTTCGAAGCGGTGGTATGACTTCCGAAGAAGCTGCCGTGGTGTCCAAGCTGTTAGATGTATCGGGTGGCGGAGGTGGGAAATGACAAAGGCATTGGATTTTTTAATTAAAAAAAATGTCGACGAATCTGATATTTTAAAATGCTTTGACGCATTTTTTGATTGCAAAGTCAGTGCTGTGGATCGCCCCAATCAAGAGTGCAATTTTTTCTTGCACTGTACTGATTATTCAGAGGGTTTTCGTTGGGCTGCTTTCTTGAGCTGGAGTGAGTCAGCAGGCGAGTTTGATGAGCTCTCCCTGGCACGGCATATTGTGAGTTTCCTTCAAACAGAGGTTTTGTTTGAGCCTAATGCTGTAAAGCTACCTGTCCCTTTGACGTATATTTTCATGACGGTGGGGGGGGCTGCTTTTGCTGCCGACTACCTTGATCTTGAAGACGGTATAGATGTTCTTTCTGGAAGTCTTGTTTTAGTTTGAAGTTGTTACTCATGCGGTCAGTAATGAAAACTGTTCACGGAGCGCCGCTTTTTAAAAACGGATGGAGGGGGGGTTGTACCCTTGAGTCTCATCCACCCAAAGCGGCCAGTGAAATAAGGCATGCGCCACCCGACGAAGACCTACGGTATTCGCAGTTGGTGACGCTGTTTACGCTGTCAAATCCGTGGATGGCCGGCCTGCATTTACTGAGCAATGCAGGAGAGGTTCGCCCCTAATTGGGAGAGTCGCCGCTGCGAGGTGCCCGCAGCGGCTAAAAAGACAGGAATGAGTGAGTGATCTGAGCGTTTGGAATCGACTCGCCACTTTCAACATCAGCGGTGGTCGAAGCCGGCCAGAAGCACATGGCGACTTCGGACCGTCCCTACCCCTGGCGCGCGCGGGTCACTGAAGTAACCCCCTCAAGTCGATCTTTTCAAGATCTAAAATCGTGCAGCCTCGCCATCGCCCGCCATAAAACACCAATAATTCAGAAAAATTGGCTGTTTTTGTGTTTTTTTTCCTCTGGCGGCCTCAACAAAGCAATTTGTATCAAACTGTGTTCGGCTAGTATTGGATCCAATGTCCGGTGGCGCCAAGCCCGTGTGCCTGGCCACAGACGAACTGTTCTAAAAAGGAGAAACGCCATGATGCTCAAGGATCCTTCCAGCAAATATCGACACTTCACCACGGTCAACCTGCCGGACCGTACATGGCCCGATAAGGTCCAGGCAGTCGCGCCAACCTGGTGCAGTGTGGATATGCGCGACGGCAATCAGGCGTTGATCGAGCCAATGAACGCTGAGCGTAAGCGGCGTTTTTTCGAGCTGTTGGTCAAGGTCGGTTTCAAGGAAATCGAAGTGGGCTTTCCCGCGGCTTCGCAAACCGATTTCGACTATATTCGTGAACTCATTGAGAGTGGCGCGATTCCCGACGACGTGACGATCCAGGTCATGACGCAAGCGCGCAGTCATCTCATCGAGCGCACCTTTGAAGCATTGAAGGGGGCTCCCCGCGCTATCGTGCACGTTTACAACGCGACGGCTCCGGTGTTCCGGGATGTTGTGTTTAATGTGGACCGTGCGGGTTGCATCGAGATTGCCACCCAGGCGACTCGGGAAATCAAGGGGCATATGGAGGCCAACTCCGGTACGCAATGGACGTTCCAATATTCCCCGGAAACCTTTTGCTTTACTGAGCTGGATTTCGCCCTGGAAATCTGTGAAGCAGTGACGGACGCCTTCGAGCCGAGCCCGTCCAACAAGATGATCCTGAACCTGCCGACGACCGTGGAAGTCTCCACCGCTAATGTGTTTGCCGATCAGATCGAGTGGTTCGGTCGGCATTTCAGTCGGCGTGACAGCGTCGTCATCAGTGTTCACCCGCACAATGATCGGGGCACCGGGGTTGCCACCGCCGAGCAGGCGTGCCTGGCGGGTGCCGAGCGGGTAGAGGGCACGCTGTTCGGTAACGGCGAGCGCACCGGCAACGTCGATATCCTCACCCTGGCGATGAATCTCTACACCAGCGGCATCGATCCGCAGTTGGATTTCTCCGACATCATCCATGTGCAGCGCGAAGTGGAGTTCTGCAACCAGTTACCCACTCATCCACGTCACCCCTATGCCGGCGAGTTGGTATTCACCGCCTTTTCGGGGTCGCACCAGGACGCGATCAAGAAGGGCTTCGCCGCACGCCAGGCCAACCCGCAGGGCTTTTGGGAAGTGCCTTATCTGCCAATCGATCCCGTCGATATGGGGCGCAGCTATGAGGCAGTGATACGCGTCAACAGCCAGTCGGGCAAAGGCGGGGTGGCCTATCTGCTGGAGCAACACGGCATCGTGATGCCGCGCCGCTTGCAGATGGAGTTCAGCAACCTGGTTCAGCAGGAAGCGGATGGAGGCGGCCAGGAGATCAGCGGCGATATGATCCTTGCCTGCTTCACCCAGCATTATCTGGATCAGGGCAAACCTTACACCTTGCTGCCGCCCAAGTTGGTGACCGAAGGTAACGTGACCTACCTCGAGGGGACGCTTCAACACGGGACGCGCAAGATCGACTTGAGCGGCGAGGGCAACGGCCCGCTGGCGGCGCTGGTGGATGCTTTTGCGCACCGTGGCATTCACTTCGATATCGCGGATTATCACGAACACGCCACTCGCGATGGAGCCCAGGCCGAAGCGCTGGCCTATGTGGAGATTCGTGTGGATAACCAATTGCTGTTTGGTGCCGCCCGTGATGGCAGTAGTTTACTGGCTTCGCTCAAGGCGGTGACGAGCGCCGTCAATCGCGCCTCGCGCCTCGGCTTGCTCAGCGTGATAACCGACGCGGTGGCTTCTTGAGGTGAATGCTCATAAAGCCTTGGCGTCACTCGCCGGTAACTACGGGCATGGAGACATAGTGGCTTCGCATCAGCATGCCAACGGTCAGTTGGTGCATGCCATCAACGGTGTGATGCTGGTCTCGGTTGTCGGCAGGACGTGGGTGGTACCTTCCGGGCATGCGCTATGGGTACCTTCAGGCATGGAGCACCAGATTCGCATGACTGGCGAGGTGCGCATGCGCACTTTGCTGATCACGCCTGGTGCTTACAGCGCGCTGACGGAGGAGTGCCAAGTGATCAAGGTGTCGCCACTGTTGCGTGAGTTGATCGTGGCAGCGGCCGATGTACCGGGCGATGAACGTGAGGTTACGCGCCATCTGCAGATTGTCGATCTGATTTTCTCGGAGCTCGAGAGCGCGGACCGGGTGGTGGCGCATGTGCCGATTCCGGATGAGCCGCGACTCAAGTCGCTGTGCGCCGACTTTATCGACAACCCCTCCCAGGAGTCGAAACTGGAGCATTGGGCGGTGCAACTCAACATGAGTTCGCGCACTCTGGCGCGGCTGTTCCAGAAAGAATTGGGCATGAGCTACGGCGAATGGCGCAAGCGCACGCGGCTGCTGCTCAGTTTGCAGCGGCTGGCGTCGGGTGTGTCGATTCTGGAAGTGGCGCTGGAGCACGGTTACCAAAGCCCCAGCGCTTTCACCGCAATGTTCAAGCGCACCATGGGCTACACCCCGAGCAACTGCCGCCTGGTCTGACCCCTCAAACATTCCTATTGCACAGGGCCCCCCTTTTGCGGGGGCACGCGTGCCCGTGCCCAGGGTTCGGGCGCTCTTTGGGCACGTTGTCTCAATCGAAACGATAGTTGTCTGGAACTCGGGAGAAGCGCAGCCCGGCGCTCTCATACCCTGCGTATCTATTCAGAACTCTGGACTCCTGCGATGCTTTCGCCCTCTTTTACCGCGCGGCACGGCTGTTTTTCGCTCTTGGGCGTGGCGGTCGTTTTGTTGGCGGGTTGTTCATCATGGGTCGCCCATCAGCCGGCACAACCGCACCCGGAGCGCATCGATGCCCTGAGCCGTCTGCCGCAAGGAGTCTCCGCCCAGGCGTTGCCCGAACGCTGGTGGCAGTTGTACAACGCCCCCCAACTGGACGCGCTGGTGCAGCAGGCGCTTGAGCACAACCGCGACTTGGCGGCCGCCCAGGCCCATGTGCAAGCGATGCTCGCCGGGATCATGCAAGCCGACGCCGAGCGCTGGCCGTCCACCCAGGCGTCACTGGGCGCCGCTTACGGCAAGACCGCCGATGACCAGACGCTCGCCAAAGCCACCGATAGTCATGCGCCGTCGCAATGGGAGTTCAATCCCGGCTTCGAATTGTCTTATCAAGTGGATATCTGGGGCCAGGTGCAACGCGGCATCGAGCTTGCCCAGGTCCAGGCCGCCGCCGCCCAGGACGCTGAAGACTTGCTTCGCATCACGCTCGTGGCGCAAACCACACGCGCCTATGTGAACGTCTGCGCCCTCGGCGCACGGGCCAAGGTTCAGCGGCATTCGCTGGACGTGGTTGGCAAAAGCCTTGCGTTGACCGACCGCCGGCGCCAGGCCGGCGAGGTCACCGATCTTGAATACGCGCGTATGCAGGCCCTGCAAGGCGAGACCCTGGCCTTGCTGCCGATGCTTGAAGCGCGTCGACAAGCCGCGCTGTATGAACTGGCGATGTTGACCGGCGTGGCCGACCTGCAGCAAGGCGCCGCCACCTGTGACGTCGTACCGCAACTCAACGCCGAGCTGCCTGTGGGCGACGGTTGGCAGTTACTGGCACGCCGCCCGGATATTCGCCGGGCCGAGCGAGAGCTGCAGGCGGCCGCGCTGCAGGTGGACATCGTGCAGGCCGATCTGTACCCGAAAGTGACCTTTGGTGCGTCGGTGTCCTCATCCAGCCACGCTCCCCATGAGCTGGGGGACAGCAGCGCGGTGATGTTCGGTATAGGCCCGTTGATTACGTGGCAATTTCCCAACTGGCGCGCCAATCGCGCGCGGGTCAACCAGGCCCGGGCACTCGAGCAGGTCGACGTGGCACGATTCGAGGGCAGTGTCCTCAATGCCCTCAAGGACGTGCGCCAGGCGCTCGCGTTGTATGACGGCGAGCGCCAGCGCCACGCGGCCTTGAGCCAGGCCCTGGACAGCAGTCGCCAGGCCTACAAGCTGGCTCAGCTCAACTACAACGCCGGGTCTATCGACTTCCTTGATGTGCTCGACAGCGAGCGCGAATTGATACGGATGCAGGCCACGCGCGCCGATGCCGACGGTCAGTTGTTGCAGCGTCAGATCGCGCTGTTTCACGCCCTTGGCGGCGGTTGGCAGTCGTCCTCTTCCGTCACCCTTTCCGGTACCCAGCCATGAATATCGCCGTTGATGAAAAAAACGTTTACCACGACGAGCATGAAAGTGTGGTCCAGCAACTGATGCATGAGCGCAAGCAGCGCCGCAAAAGAAATCTGATATTGCTGGGAGGCGCTGTGCTGCTGTGTGCGGCGGTGATCTTCGGGGTGTATTGGATGACGGTCGGCCGTTATCTGGAGCAGACCGATGACGCTTATGTGCGTGCCGACTGGATTCCGATCAGCCCACGGGTGTCCGGCTACGTCGCCCAGGTGCTGGTGGAGGATGACCAGCCGGTCAAGGCCGGGGACGTGCTGGTACGCATCGATGATCGCGACTATCAGGCGCGGCTGGAACAGGCACGTGCCGAATTGGCAGAAACCGAGGCATCGGTGGCGGCACAACAAGCCAACCTGCAAGTGACCGATGGCCTGATCACCCAACAGAAAGCCGGTCTTGCCCAGGCCGACGCCCAGACCCGCAGTGCGCGCGCCGAACTGCACCGCGCCGGCCTGGATCGCCAACGCTACGAAGGCTTGGTCCGCGACCACGCCGCCAGTGCCCAGCGCCTGGAAACCGCCTCCGCCAGCTATCTGCAGGCCAGTGCCGCGGTGGAAATGTCCCAGGCCATGCAACGTCAGCAAGACACCCGCTTGAACGTTGCCATCACTCGGCGCCAATTGGCCGAAGCCTCACTCAAACAACAGATGGCGCGGCGTAGCCAGGCCCAGGCGCTGTTGAGCCTGGCCACCAATGCACTGGAAGACACATTGATCCGCGCGCCAATCGACGGCGTGGTGGGGCAGCGCAAGGTACGTACCCGCCAATATGTGGCACCAGGTTTGCCGCTGCTGGCCGTGGTGCCGCTGCAACAGGCCTATGTGGTGGCCAACTACAAGGAGACCCAATTGCGCGAGATGCACGCCGGGCAAACGGTGGATATCAGCGTCGACAGCTATTCGGGGCGCAAGCTCAAGGGGCATGTGGTGAGTTTTTCGCCGGGCTCGGGTGCGGTGTTTGCCCTGCTGCCGTCGGACAACGCCACCGGTAATTTCACCAAGATCGTGCAGCGCTTCCCGGTGAAGATCCAGATCGACCAACACGACGAGGGCGGTCCCATCCTGCCGGGTATGTCGGTGATTACTACGGTTGACACCCGCCCCGGCACCCAGGGCGCTGGGCATGACTGAGGCCGCGGAGAAGACGGTTTCGTTTCGCGCCTGGGTCGCAGTGATCGGCGGTCTGTTCGGCTGTTTCATGGCCGGCATGAACGTGCATGTGACCAGCGCGGCGCTGCCGGAAATCGAAGGCTCCCTGGGCGCGACCTTCGAGGAGGGCTCGTGGATTTCCACCGCCTATCTGGTTGCGGAAATCGTCATGATCCCTCTGACCGCGTGGCTCGTGCAGGTGTTCTCCCTGCGCCGCGTCATGCTCGTCGGCTCGTTTGTCTTTCTGTTGGCTTCGATTGCCTGCTCCTGGGCGCCGAACCTGGAAGTGATGATCATCATTCGGGTGATTCAGGGCGCTGCCGGCGCGGTGCTGATCCCCCTGTCGTTTCAGTTGATCATCACCGAGTTGCCGCCGAGCAAGATCGCCATGGGCATGGCCTTGTTCGCGCTGTCCAACAGCGTCGCCCAAGCCGCCGGCCCCTCGATTGGCGGCTGGCTGACCGACGCCTATTCCTGGCGCTGGATTTTCTATCTGCAGTTGGCCCCGGGCATTCTGCTGTTAATGGCGGTGGCCTGGTCAATCGATGCTAAGCCCATGCAGTTGAGTTTGCTCAAGCGCGGCGACTGGGGCGGCATCACCGCCATGATCGTCGGCCTGGGTGGCTTGCAGATCGTCCTGGAAGAGGGCGGGCGCAAGGATTGGTTCGGCTCCGACTTTATCGTCTGGATGTCGCTGATTGCCGGCGTTGCCTTGGTCTACTTCGTGTTGTCGCAGCTGTATGGCAGCCGCTCCTTCATCAACCTGCGCCTACTCAAAAGCTACAACTTTGGCGTGGCCAGCGTGGCGATGTTCATTTTTGGCGCAGCTACCTTTGGCCTGGTGTTCCTGGTGCCCAACTACCTGTCCCAGCTGCAGGGGTATAACGCCCGTGAAATCGGGGTCAGCCTGATCGCCTACGGCCTGGTGCAATTGGTATTGGCACCCTTCATGCCGCGCCTGATGAAGTGGCTCAATCCCAAGTTCATGGTGGCCACTGGGTTTTTTATCATGGCGCTGGGTTGCTACCTCGGCGCTCACCTGAACGTCGACAGTGCGGCCAACGTGATCATTCCTTCGACCGTGGTGCGCGGCATCGGACAGCCGTTGATCATGGTGGCACTCTCGGTCCTGGCGGTTTCCGGGCTGGCCAAACACGAAGCCGGCTCCGCCTCCGCGTTGTTCTCGATGCTGCGCAACCTCGGTGGTGCAGTGGGCACGGCGGGGTTGACGCAGATCGTGGCCATGCGCGAACGCTTTCACTCCGAGCGGGTGGGCGAGTCCATCACCTTGTTTTCCCCGTCGTTCCAGGAACGCATGCGCGCCGGTATGGCCGACAGCGAAGCTTTCGTCTTTAACCAGTTGTTGCCCGCTCAACAGCAGGTGCTTGAAGGGCTGATCCACACCGTGCGCCGCGAGGCGTACCTGATGGCGTACAGCGATGCGTTCTACGTGTCCTGTGTTGCCCTGATCCTGTGCGGCATCGCGGCCCTGGCATTACGACAATCAAAGAGTTGAAACGCGTCCATGGCCCGCGGGCAGTTAGCGGGTGAACATCATCGATCAAGAGGGAACTTGAATGGTAAAAAGGCAAAATGCCGCTGGATAGCTGAATAATTTGCTCTATCAGCAAACACATATAAGTTAACAACGCTCTTGATGAGGGCGTTGGTTGACTATTGCCTGGCGAAGTTGATGTTAATAACTTTGGCCGGGCTTCTTTTGTTTGGGTTTTTTAAGCTTGGAAGCATTTTGTATTAAATTTATAAAAAATGCTTGCTGACAATCTGTGACTCCTCTAAGTTTCACCTTGCCTCGCCAACTGACCTCTCGTGTTGGTAGGGCATGATCGTGAATATAACTTGCATATCAACTTAAATCTGGCCGGCATTGGCGAGACGAGCCTGTTTATGCCTGAAAAATATAACCTTATATAGGTTTGGCGGCCAGGGCATAACTTAAGCCTGACAAGGAGCGCACCATGGAAGATAAAAAAACGCTGTTGGATGCAAAGAAAACCGAACTTGGAAATCACCGGATCTTTTCTGAAATCAACTCGTTACCGGTCTTGCGCGCTTTTATGGAAACCCATGTATTTGCTGTCTGGGACTTCATGTCCCTGGCCAAGCGCCTGCAACAGGACCTGACTTGTACCCGCCTGCCGTGGCTCCCGCCACTGGACCCGGCAGCCGCTCACTTGATCAACGAAATCATCCTCGGTGAAGAGTCCGATCAGAACCTGCAGGGCGGTCACTACAGCCACTTCGAACTCTACTTGCACGCCATGCGTGAGGTGGGTGCCAGCACTGACAAGATCGAGTTTTTCGTCGAAATGATGCGTGAGGGCATTGACCTTCAAACCGCCCTGATGCGCTGCGACGCCGGCCTGGCCGCCTCTGCATTCGTCACCGATACCATCGAAACCGCCATCAATGCATCCACCCACAGCGTCGCCGCAGCCTTTCTGCACGGGCGTGAAAGCGTCATCCCAGAGATGTTTCAGCGCATTCTGGATGACTGGGACATCACCTCCGACGACGCGCCGACGTTCCGTTATTACCTGCAACGCCACATCGAAGTCGACTCCGAAGATCACGGTCCGGCCGCCGAAAGTCTGCTCGCGCGCTTGGTCAATGGTGATGTCCAGCGCCAGGAAGAGGTCTACGTTTCGGCCATCGGCGCCGTGCAAAGTCGCTTGGCATTGTGGGACAACCTGCGCCTGGCCATGCGCGAAAACGTCAGTGAGTGTGTGGCATGAAAGTCGAAGTCATCGAAGCCGACCAAGCCCAATGGTTCGAGGTTAAGTCTGAGCGTGGTATCACCCTGACCGTATTCAAGGACACGCTGGACCACGTGAATAAAACCGGTGTTCGTACACGCTTGGTGCGCTTCCATCCGGGGGGCGGCACCCGTGAAATCTACACCCATGACTATCACGAAGAAGTGTATTTGATCGAGGGCGATCAAACAGAGTTGGCCAGTAAAGAGCGCGCACAGAAAACCTATCGGGACGGCAGTTACTTCTTTAGGGCCGCGCACACCGAGCACGGCCCGTTCAACTCTGAAGCAGGATGTCTGCTGTTTGAAGTGCACTATTACTGAACGTCATGAACAAAGGGATCGATTCATGAGAGCTGATGAGTACCAATCTTTCTCAGAGGCGTGGGAGGAGCGTGCGACGATTCGCACGCGGCCAAGAAGACGCTTGGAAGACGATGAAAAGTTGATATTCCCGATCAGTCGTCAACCGCTGGTAATGGGCGAGACATTTACACGGGAGTGCGCTGGCCTGCAGCAATTCGTACTTGTTCAGAGCTTGTACAAGTTCATTAATGATGTCGTGATTTTCGAAACGGAAATTGTCGATAAAACTGCACGGGCGATAGCAAAGGACAACTTTTCCATTCGTTTTCCGTTTGCCTGTCGGTATGACGCGATGACCGTGGTTGTCGACGAGGATTACCACGCGTTGGTGGCGATGGACTTCATGCAGCAGACCATCGAATTGACCGGCATCTTGCCGATCGAGTTGCCGGCACAAATCGAACTCAGCCGCTCGATACCCATGGCGTTGGCGCTGGCCCCCGACCACCTCAAGGCGGCCGTGGAGCTGATCTGCGTCGCCATCGCGGAAAACACCCTGACCAACGACGTCGCGGCATTTGCCCGGGACGACTCGGTCAAGGTCTCGGTCAAGGGGTTGATGGCCGACCACCTGGCCGATGAGGGGCGGCACTCGGGATTCTGGGCCAAGTTGACGCGTATTTACTGGAGCGCCGCGAGCGAGCAGGACCAGCACACGTTGGCGGCGATCATGCCGGTGTTCCTGCGTGAGTACCTGACCAACGAGATCCAGCAGGGCTTTGATTTCGCCTTGATCGATCACTTGCCGGTAAGTCCACCCGTCAAGGCGGCGCTGCGCGAAGAGGTCAAGGGCATGAGCTTTCCGATCACGGCGTCGCATCCACTGGTTGGCAACATCGTCCGCTTCTTCAAACACAGCGCCATGCTCGACGCTCCCTGCATGCAGGAAGCACTCGCCGATTATCTGCGCTAGAGGAGAACTTCAATGAGACATCTTGATATCGTTCTGTGCGGGCGCAGCCATGCGCTCGCCCACCTTACGCAAGAGCTGGAACAGATGGGCCATACGGCGCATCTGCTGAGCAGTGATAACGCTATTGATCGCTGTCAGCTACTGGCGCCGGATCTCTGCATCGATGACGCCAGCCTGGTGCGATCCCCGCCGTTTGCGATGGGTCACCGACTGTCCTTGCAAGTGCACTGCGACAATGCCGACGATGTCCTCGCCCCCTTGCAGTTGCACTGCCTGTGGCGTCCGCACGCCAGCGACTGGATGACGCTGGGCCAACGCGAAATCTGCGCTGGCAGCGCGGGTAACGGTGCCGACCTGAGCCGTGAAGCGATTGAGCAGATGGTTGAATTGGCCTGCCTACACATCGGCCGTTTCTCGCGCAGCGACGACTATCTGGATGACCGTCGCCCGTCGTTCCCAGCTATCGATAGTCTGTCGAGCCTGACCCTGCTGGACCGCTTGGCCTGGCTGCACCGGCACAATGCAACCACCGACGCCGGGGTGCTGGAAGAAGCCAGGCTTTCATTTGTACAGCGCCTGGGCGACAGCCTGCTGGCCAATTCCGAGCGTAACGCCTTGAAGGTGGATGGGCGGGGCATGTCTTATGCGCAACTGCATGCCTACAGCGTGGCGATTCAGGAGCGCCTGCAACCTTTCCTGCAGGCACCTGCCGCCGGGCTTACGGTGGTCGGTATCTCGTTGCCCAAAGGCACTGCGCTCTATGCGGCGATTCTGGCTGTGATCGGCTGCGGTGCGGTGTACTTGCCCCTGGACCCGGCCCATCCGGCCGAGCGCCGTGCGGCGATTCTCAAGCACGCCGGTGCCAGCCTGCTGATTCAGGACGCCGAGGCCAGCAACCCGCTGCCTGGCCTGGCCACGCTGGACATCAGCCACCTGGACTTCTTCCACCATGGCACCCAGGGTTACAGCCGCGTGGCCCTCGCACCGCGCCAGAGCCTGCTGCGTGTGGACCTGGCCGGCACGGCGCCCTGTGTGGCGATCTACACCTCGGGCACCACCGGGCAACCCAAGGGTGTACTGCTGACCGTCGATAACCTCAGTCACTTCTGCGCGTGGTATGCCCCTTACGTGACTCTGAGCGAACACAGCCGCGCATTGCAATTTTCCACGATCAATTTCGACGCGTCGTTGCTGGATATCTTCCCGACTTTGATCCATGGCGCCGAGTTGATCGTGCCCACCGAGGATCAGCGTCGGGATCCACTGGCACTGGCCGAGTTGATCGAGCAAGAGCAAGTCACCCACGCCTTCCTGCCGCCGGCGCTGTTGAGCATCATCCCGCTGCAGTCGCTGTTTGGCATGCAGCACCTGGTCACCGGCGGGGATGTGTGCGAGCCCCATGTGATCGAGCAATTGGTCGGGCAGTGCGCGTTGCACAACATCTACGGCCCGACCGAAACCACCGTGCTCGCTACCTGCCGCAGGTTCGAGCGCGGCGACAGCAATCGCAACCTCGGGTTGCCGATTGCCAACACCGCGATTTACCTGCTCAATGAGCAGGGTCAACCGGTAGGCGAAGGTGATAGCGGCGAGATTCATATCGCCGGCCCCGGCGTGGGAGCCGGTTACCTGGACGCCCCGCAGATGACCGCCGAGCGCTATCGCTTTCATGCTTTGCCCGACGGCCAGAGCCTGCGCCTGTATCGGACCGGCGACTTGGCGCGCTGGACGCAGGACGGCATACAGATCATCGGGCGTCTGGATAACCAGGTGAAGATCCGTGGTTTTCGCGTGGAGCCTGAAGAGATCGAACACCTGCTGCAATCGAGTCAGTTGTTCCGGCAACTGGTGGTGGTCATCGATAACCAGCGGCGCATCCTGGCGTTCTTCTCCCAGCCTCAGGGCGGCGATGGCCAGCAGGCCAGCGAGCAGCTGCAGACTTACGCCATCAACCATCTGCCCGATTACATGCGCCCCAGTGCCTACTGCCTGCTGGAGCAGTTGCCGGCCACGGCAAATGGCAAAATCGACCGCAGGGCCCTCAGGGACATGCCGGTCAACTACAAGCCCCAAGGGCCACGCCAGGCGCCGCAGAATCCTACCCAGCAGTATCTGCTGGAACTTTGGTCAGGCCTGTTGGATATGCCCACCGCGGATATCTCCGTGGATGACAGCTTCTTCAACCTCGGCGGGCATTCGATCCTGCTCTCGCAGATGCTGATGGGGATTCGCGCAGCGTTTGGCAAAGGGGTCTCGATCAACCGCTTTATCGAACAGCCGACGCTGATCAACCTCGCCAACCTGGTGGATCAGGACGTCGAGGCCGCGGCCACCGTCAGCCCGCAGGCGTTGCATGACGCGATGATCCGGCCGGAGTTGGAGGTGCTGCCGATCAGCCGTCTGGGCAATCTGCACAAGGTGATCGTTACCGGTTCCAACGGCTTCCTCGGCGTGCATATCGTGGAGGCACTGCTGGAGCTGGGCAGCACAGAAGTGGCTTGCCTGGTACGTGAGTCGGGGGGCATGAGTGCACAACAGCGCTTCGAAAACGCCTTGGTGCAGAACCGCCTCGAACATCTCGACCTGAGCCGGGTCAAGGTGCTGGCGGCTGATATCAGCCAGCCGCGCCTGGGCTTGTCCGATGCGGACTATGAATGGCTTGATCGTGAATACGGCGTGCTGATCTACAACGCGGCCAACGTCAACCATGTACTCGACTACGAGTCGCTGGTGAAGGACAACGTCACCCCGGTGTTGGAATGCCTGCAATTGTGCGAAGGGCGCAGCAAGAAGATTTTCAACTTCATTTCCACCTTGTCCGCCTCCAGCACCGTGGACGCACAGGGCCGGGTGTTGGAAGAACCACCGGCCTTCACCCCGCCGATCTACATTCGCAATGGCTACAACCTCTCCAAGTGGGTGGCCGAGCGCATCTTGTGGAACGCCAGTGAGGCGGGGGTCTGGGTCAATCTCTATCGCCCGGGGAACATCGCGTTCAACACCCGCAGCGGTGTGTGCCAGCCACACCAGAACCGCCTGATGTTGATGCTCAAGGGCTCGTTGCAACTTAAGGAAGTCCCCGAACTGGCGCTCAACTTCGACCTGATGCCGGTGGATTTCCTTGCGCGTTTTATCGCCTTTCACGCCAGTCGCCATCAACCGTCCAGGGCGGTGTTCAATCTGCATAACCCGCTGCCCCTGACGTGGAACCATTACCTGGAAGCATTCCGCTCCGCCGGGCACGACTTCCAGATGGTCCCGGTGACGCAATGGCAACAACGTCTGTCGGCCATCGATAGCGATAACGCGCTGTTCGGCGTGGTCGGGTTTTACCTCAATGGTTTCGAGGAAGACATCGGCGACATCTCGATGATCGAGTACCGCAATGCACTCTCGGGCATTCGCAGCATGGGTGAAGACTACCCGGCCAAGAACAGTGCGCTGCTGCAAAAAGGCTGTGATTACCTCAAGCAAATCGACTTTATCTGACCCAAAAAAGGAGTTTTCCCATGCAACATTTTGAACCCGATACCCTGGTCCGCAACCCGGTAGGCAACGCCATCGTCGCCAGTGTTGACGTGAATGCCGATGCCCGCAGCGTGTGGAATATCGTCGGTGATTTCTCGGGCTTCGCGAAGTTTATTCCGGCCCTGTCCCATATCGAAATGACCGGGACCGGCGTGCGTTCGGTACGCAAGAAGCTGTTCAAGGATGGCAACGTGGTGATCGAGCAACTCAATACCCACGACGCTGAACGCATGACCATGACCTGGTCACTGATCTACACCTCACTGAACATCGGCAACCTGTGGGCGGTCATGGAAGTCGTTCCTCTAGGGGCAAATCAGAGCCAGGCGACCTGGACCATCATTGGCCAGCCTTACACCGGCGGCAAGGAAGATATTCCTGCGTTCGAGGCATTCCTGCAGGGGTTTGCCGATGATGCAATGAAGAACGTGCAGGCGCTGTTTGCCTGACGCGTCGCTTCAATTGCCCTGCAAGCGCTCCGGGTGTGTGCGCTTGCAACCCTCCAACACCCTCCCTCCCAAGCCTTGCGCTGACGCTCTACTTTTCCACACGCGGACAGGTGAGCGTCATGTTTGTTTTTTCAGCCAAACCCAAGAACGTACAAGCAATGCGCGCAGTGGAAAGCTTATGGTTTATACACGGGCCAGGAACTCTCGAAACACAGAGTTTGCGGCGGGTGGGTGGCACAAAATCTCAGATCAGTGGTGAGCAAAATGGAATCTGCAATTTCTCGCAAGCGTGCTGCGATCATCGGATCGGGAAGCATAGGGATAGATCTGATGTACAAGGCCATGCGTTCTCGTCATCTGGATCTGAAGATGGTGGTAGGGCGCAGTCTCGCCAGCGAAGGTCTGGCCAGAGCCCGGGAGTTGGGTATTGCAACGTCTGCCGAAGGGATCGAATTCCTGGCCCATCACGCGAGCGGGATCGACATTGTTTTTGATGCCACCTCTGCTCAGTCGCATCGAGTCAACGAGCCGTTTTTTCGCAAAGCCAACCTGCTGGCGATCGACATGACGCCGGCAAAAATCGGAGCGATCTGTGTACCGTCGATCAATCTGGACAGCATGGTCAACGAGCGCAACGTGAATCTGGTGACCTGTGGTGGTCAGGCGAGCATTCCGCTGGCTTATGCGATCGCACAGGCCTTCGAGTCCCTGGAGTACATCGAGGTTGCGTCGACCATCGCCTCGGACAGTGCCGGTATGGCGACCCGAGAAAACATCAATCAGTACATTCTGACCACCGAGCAAGCGCTGCGGCATTTCACCGGGGCCGCGCGGAGCAAGGCGGTGCTGAACATCAACCCGGCCAAGCCTGGCATAAACATGCAGACGACGGTATTTGCCAAAGGCCGTTATGAAAGCCTGGAGAAAGTCCGTGCAAGTCTCAGGCAAATGGTTGCTCGCGTTCAACGCTACGTTCCCGGTTACCAGGTGGTCCTGGAGCCCATCGAGTCCAAGGGCTACCTGACCATGAGCGTGACGGTACGAGGCAGCGGCGATTACTTGCCCGCCTACGCAGGCAATCTGGACATCATCAATTGCGCCGCCATCGCCGTCGCCGAATTTCATTCTGCTTGCTGGGAGCGGACCGCCGCATGATTACCATCACCGATTGCACCTTGCGTGATGGCAATCATGCTGTGCGCCACCAGTTGACAAGAGACCAGATTCGTCAGTATGCCGAGCAGGCAGATAGAGCCGGTATCGACATCATCGAAGTTGGTCATGGCAATGGACTCGGCGGTTCTTCGGCGCTGTTGGGAACTAGCATTGTCGATGACCGGGACATGCTCGAAACCGCCCGTTCAGTGATCAAGAATGGACGGCTGGGGATTCATTTCATCCCAGGCCTGGGCAAATCGACTGACCTTGAAGTGGCAATCGATGTGGGTGTTGATGTCTTCCGGATCGCTTCTCACTGCACAGAAGCCAACATCACCGCGCCTTATATCGAGTCGGTCAAGAATCAGGGCAAGACCGTTTATGGCGTGCTGATGATGAGCCATATGGCCGAACCTGACGCACTGGCTCGACAAGCCTCACTCATGGCGAGCTATGGCGCCGATGCCGTGATTCTGATGGACAGTGCGGGCCACCTGACCCCCGACGATGTGCGCTGGCGGATCCAGGCAATTCAGAATTTGATCGATACGAAACTGGGATTTCATGCCCACAACAATCTGGGGCTGGCGGTCGCCAATTCAATCGCGGCGGTTGAAGAGGGCGCTCAACTGCTGGACGCCTGCATCAAGGGGTTTGGTGCCGGTGCCGGCAATACGCAACTTGAGACGCTGATTGCCGTGCTCAATCGCTCGGGGTATCGGACACGGTGTTCATTTGAAGGAGTCGCCGGCCTGGCACGGTCTTCGGAACAGTATTTGGATTGCCTGACTCCGCACATTGGCGCGGCCAATATCGCCAGTGGTATTCACGGTTTGTTTTCCGGTTTTGCACCGCATATAAAACGCGCCGCAGAGCAATTCAAGGTAGATGAGTTCCAACTGTATCAACTGCTGGGTCAACGTCAGTTAGTGGCTGGACAGGAAGACATCATCATCGAGACCGCCGCCAGGCTGTCCACCACTTACTGAGCCCACTTCAGGAATTAAATCGATGGCTGTAATTGATAAGCAGGGCCTTCGCACGCCCATGATTCATGAAAAGGTGGCTTATTGGGCGAGCGCAACGCCTGATGCGATGGCCGTTCGCAGTGCCACTGAAACGCTGACGTATGCTCAACTTGAGCGCGAGTCTTCTGCGTTGGCGGTATATCTGGGCGCTCAAGGTATTCACGCGGGTGACTTGGTCGGTATCTTTTTCCAACCGTCGGTGTCGACTCTGGTTTGCATGATCGGCATTCTCAAGTGCGGTGCCGCCTACGTACCGTTGGATATCGCCAATCCAGTTGCTCGACTGAGCCAGATGATTGGGCAACTTGCGAACCTGAAACTCATTTTTGCCTCGGCGCAGACCCAGGGGATCGTCAGCGGACAACCGGTCGCAGTCGCTGACATTGAAGTGGTGCGCCGGCAACTGGCACAAGTCCCGGTGGCCGGCGCGGATGTCTGGCCCGCCCAAGAGGACGACCTCTGCTACACCGTGTTCACGTCGGGTACCACCGGTGTCCCGAAAGCGGTCGCGATTACTCATCGCAGTTGGGCAAACCTGATCAACTGGCACGTCAATGAGTATGGTCTCGACCATGAGGCCAACGGCATCCTGGTGTCGGCTTTCGGCTTCGATATTTCCCAGCGCAGCCTGGTAACGCCGCTGTATTGCGGGGCGGCCATTTCGCTCACCAGCAGCAGCGTCTTCGATGGCTACGAGATTGCCGATCTGATCGAGCGTCACCGGATCGGCAGTATTCACCTGGCGCCGAGCTCCCTCTATCTGATTATTCAGGCCGGCCAGGCTGGCGATCAACTGGCAACGCTGCGGCACTTATTTATCGGTGGCGAAGTCTTGGCAACCGTCCGGGTGATGGGTTGGGCCATGGGCAAAGGTGCGGCGTGCAAGCTGATCCACCAGTACGGGGTGGCTGAATGTACGGACGTTGCCACGTGTTACCCGATGACCGACTACCCCACCTATCTGGTCGAAGGCATCCCTATGGGGAGCCCCGTGGGCAATTGCCGCGTAGACATCCTTGATGAACAGAATCGTCCGGTGGCCGTGGGCGACATTGGCCAGATCGTGATCTCTGGGATGGGGGTCGGCAGAGGCTATCTGAACAACCCAGCTCTGCAGGCCGAACGCTTCAGGCACATCGAGCTCGATAGCAGCGTTTGCCTGGCCTATTTCACCGGGGATTACGCTCGGCGCCTGTCGGACGACAAGTCCATCTGTCTGGGGCGCCGGGATAACCAGATCAAGATCCGCGGCATGCTGGTGAACCTATCCGAGATCGAGAATGGCCTTCGCAATGCCGTGTCGGCGGTCGAGGACGCCATTGTGCTGAACACCCAGGCCGTGCCGGGCCAAGATCCGGAGCTCACCGCATTTGTGACCATGTCTGACGAATTGCCTGCGCTTCGCGACATCGGTATGCAACTCGCAAGTCTCTTGCCTCGCCATATGCATCCACGGCGTTACGTGGCCTGCAAGCAATTCCCACTGACCCAGAACGGCAAGATCGATCGCCAAGCCCTGTTGGGTATGGCCTGACTGCGCACGCATCAACCAAAAAGGAGTCTTACATGACACAGATGGACCAAAAAATATCTGCTACGACCGGGCTACCTGCAAGTGCGGTCATCACTGATGACATTCAGGCGGACATCGAGTTCTTCGAGAAGAACGGCTTCATCGGTCCGATCAAACTCTATGAGCCGGACGAAGCGGCAGAAATCCTGCGGGCATTGCGCGCTGCCAACCATGACCGCTCGCACATTCTGTACGACAACAACATGAACTATGACCGACATTTCGATATTCCTGAATTGTCCCGGCACATCATGCACCCGACCATTCTGAAATACCTGCGCGGCATTCTCGGCAACGATCTGCTGTGCTGGCGCTCGGAATGGTTCGCCAAGTTTCCAGGCGGGCGGGGGACGGAATGGCATCAGGTCCGCGACTACAGCTATACCGACGGTAGTCCACTGATCGTGCCGACCCAGACGGATTGGAACGCCTACATCGACCTGACCGTGTGGACCGCGTTTACCCCCGCGACCAAGGAAACCGCCTGTATGCGCTTCCTGCCGGGTTCGCACAAGAAGTTCTACTACGACGAAAAGAAAAGCGTCTCCACGGGCCGCAATGGCGATTACCAGCACACCAAGACCGATACCGGCTTCTTTGGCTACGACTTTTCCGAATTCAAGGTTGATCCCTCCTGGGACCCGGAAAGTGCAAACCCGGTGGACATGGAACTGCAGGCCGGTGAGTGCGTGATCTTCACCGCATCCTGCGCCCACGCTTCGCACAACAACACCAGTGAGCGCCAGACGCGACTGGCCATTTCGGGCCGTTACGTGCCCACCCATGTGCGGGTTTATCCAGACCTGTCGCTCTACAACGCCCACGGCGAAACGTTCGATCTGGCCAACTACGCGACGGTGATGGTATCCGGTTCGGACACTTACGGGCACAACCAGATACGCAGTACCAACAATCGCGATCAGGAGTTTTCGTTCGTGCCGACAGAGGAGAAAACCACATGCTGAACGCTATTCACAAGATCTGCGTCGACGTACTCAAGTACCCGGAACTGAAGCTGGACGACGACTTCTTTGATGTCGGCGGACACTCTTTGATGATGGCGGAAATCCAGCGCCAGTTGCATGAGGACTTAAAAGTTCATATCAACATGGAATCACTGTTCCGCAATTCTTCGGTGATCAAACTCAGTAAGGCGATCCAGCCGACGTTCATCGATCAAGCGGGCTAACCCTGGGCCGGTCAACACTTGACTGTGTTGGCCACCCGACCTGGAGACAAGAAGATGAGAACTTTTGCGTTGCTGGAGCAACCACAAATTGGTGAGCCTGTAGACCTGACCTTCAAGCGTGGCTCGCTGTTTGCCGCCTTTATGAGCCGGGCGACCCAATGTGCACCGGTCAGTGCCGATAAAGTCGAGGCGGCCTTGCACCTCAATCGGCTGTTGGAAAATGGCCAGGTGCACTTCAATGCGCTTGAGAATGGCGCATTCGAGGCGTTCTACGGTCCTTCATGCGATGCCACAGTGCAGATATCCACGCAGATTTCTTTCTGGTCGGAAAAAATCGTATCGAAAATTCGAAAAACAGTGCGTCAGTCCCAAGGCGCAATCTGTTCGTTGAAGCTGTTCGACTCGGAGGAAAGCATCGACGTTTTCGTGACGGACTGGAGTTCCTGCACTGCAGCCTGTGCCATTGCGGTGCACAAATATCATTGGTTCACCCGGCGTTTGAGCGATCGCCCCGACGCTGACAACTACTTCACTGGCGCTTATGTGCGAAATCCACTGACCGGCGACCTGATGTCTGTCTGGGTAGCGGATTGGGTCAAGCCGGACTTCGGGACCGGTGCCGTCCTGGTCAACCCGGCCCACAACAAGACCGATCTCGAATTCGCCAGACGAGTTGGCCTGCCGATTCGCTTCGGCCTGTCCCTTAACGCACAGGTGGATGAGTACTCGATGCCAATCCCGCCGGTACTCAAGACCGGCTATGCCGTGCGTACCGGGTGGCTCGATGGCAAACCGGCCTCGCAAGTCCACAACGAAACCATCAACGTATTGCTTCGCAAGGGCAGTGCCCGGCTGCACGAAGACAAGCGCATTCCCGGAGAAGCGATCGCTCGTATCGAACGGACCTCCCCGGATCGAGCAGAGCTGTATTGGAATCCGCAGTACGGCACATTCCATCAAGAGTCCACGCAGGAAGGGCTGCCGGTTCGCGTCGACTTCAGCCCAAGCTTCCAGGCAGCGGTGACGACGGTCGCGCACCGTCCGGATCATCTACAAGTCGATGCATCGATCCAGAAAAAGAACATCGGTGTGCTGGCCGGCCTCATTTTCGATCTGGGTGGGATAGAGGCTTTTGTCCCGCTGACGTTGCTTGAGTCCGTCGAGTATTCCGGCAGTCGCGCTGAAGGTGATCCGGCGGTGGATCTTGCGCTTTTGGTCGGCGAAGAGCCCGAGAAGGTGCTGGTGATTCGTAAAGCGTTGATCGATCAGATCGACAGTTTTCTCAACGGCTGCCAAAAGCTTTCCGCCCGGCTGGGAGAAAACGGCACGCTGCCTCCTGCACAGGTGAGCGCCTCGTTGGGGCAAGGCGATCCTGTCTCCGCCTTCCGTACTTTTTATCAATGGCAGAAGCAGATGGTCGCCAATGATGAAGTCATTGATCAGTTTGCCTACACCTCAATTCTTTCGACGTTCGGCTTGCAGTCGGCCTAAATCTGGAGATTACATCATGGAAATTTTTCTCTACGCCTTCAGCGTCATGTACAGCCCCGGGCCCGTTAATGTGATGGGGCTGAACGCCGGTCTCACCGGGCAGTTTCGCCGCACGGTGGGGTTTTTTATCGGGGTCGGGTGCGCGATGTTCGCACTGTTCCTGATCTTCGGGTACACCGGTGAAGCGTTGATTTCACACTCGGTGCTGCCGTACCTGGCGCTCATCGGTGGGCTTTATACCCTGTACCTGGCGTTCAAGGTCTTCACGTCCAAAGTTGTCCTGCCAAGTAAAGCCGATCCCATGCAGCCGGCGGAAAAACCACTGACGTTCTGGAACGGCTTCCTGATCCAGGCATTGAATCCCAAGGGGATGATGGTGGTGCTGCCGATTACGACGGTCATGTTCCCCGCCGCTCACGTCACGGGTACGGGCATTGTCCTGGTGTCCACCCTGATCGCGCTGGGTGGCGCGGGGGCTCCAGGTATCTATTCGCTGCTCGGTGCCGTCCTCGGCAAGCGAATCACCAAGGAGTCTTACTTCAACTTCTTCAATCGACTGATGGGTATCGCGCTGGCGGTTTGTGCCGCTTTCATGCTTTACGACTTCTACGTTCACATCCAAGGGGTTTGACATGCTCAAACAACAATCGTCGATTAACTGGGATGCCGTTGCACAGGAGCAGTTGGGCGACCTGATCGTTCGCCAGATCATCAGCGGTGATGAGTTGATGATGGTGAAACTGACGATGAAGGCCGGCGCGGTGGTCAAGCACCACCGCCACCCGAACGAACAGATGACCTACATACTCAAGGGCAAGATCCGGTTTACCCATGGATTTGACATGGAGCAAAGCACAGTACTGTGCGCTGGCGACGTCCTGCACTTTGCGGCTAATGTACCGCACGCCGCCGAGTGTCTTGAGGACACCGTCGACCTGGATATTTTTACCCCTCCGCGCCGTGACTGGTTCGCCGCGAATGGCAACGCCTACTTCGAACAGCCTGTAGAGGCGGGCGATGAGTAGGCCGTCGAACAAGTGGCTCCACAGAACGGTTCAACCGGCGGCGCGCAGCCGCCTTGTGTGCTTTCCGTTCGGCGGCGGCAGTGCCTCGTTCTATCGCGACTGGCAGGCGATGCTGGGGCCGCAGATCGAGGTTTGCGCCGTCCAGTTGCCGGGGCGGGAGGCGCGGTTTGGAGAGCCGTTCATCACCAAAGTCGATGACCTTTTACCTCCGCTGGTGCACGCCGTCTCAGACCTGTTCGATCTACCTTTGCACTTATTCGGTTACAGCCTGGGCGCCGGTATAGCGCAAAAATTTGCCACTTACTGCGATTTGCTCTATCCCAACGCACAAATAGTTTCACTCACGGCGTGTGCCAGCTCTGCGGCTCTGGCACAGCGCATCAGTGCATCGACGATGAGCGATGAGCAATTTTTGGAGTACATCATGGCGCTCGGTGGACTGCCCAGCGAAGTCGCTGCTAATCCGGGTTTGCGTGCAATCGCCTTGAGAACATTGCGCAGCGATTTTGCGCTCTCCGAAAGCGTCGATCTGCCGGATGCCGATCCTATTGCACTGCCGATACTTGCGATCGGTGGGGATCGCGACCCCTCGGTGCCGGTCGCCGGATTGCAGGCGTGGTCGGGAAAGACCACGGGCAACTTTGTTCAACAGGTTTTCCCTGGGGATCATTTTTTTGTTCGACAGAACCTGCCGGGTGTTTTGCAGGCCTTGCGAGATTTCGTCGGCTTGTGACTATGAATGGATCGCCCTTGAAATGGACTTTATTAATATTTCACTCAACATCGCCGCGAGCGCATCGTTGATTCTGCTGATGCCGGGTCCCACCAACACCTTACTGATGACGTCCGGTTATACCAGCGGATCGGTTCGGACATTGCCGTTGATCGCCACCGAGGCGTTCGGCTACAGCATCGCGATCAGCGTCTGGGGCTTCTTACTCATTGCGTTGTCGGCGCGTTATCCGGACATAGGGATGGGCGTGAAGTTGCTATGCGCAGCGTATCTGTCCCTATTGGCGTACCGCATCGGCTCACTGAGGCAATTGGCGAGCGAGTCCCAACACACGGCGGTGAGTTGCAGGTCATTACTGACGGCAACGTTGCTCAACCCCAAGGCGCTGATATTTGCCTCTGTGGTATTTCCCCGAGAAGTTTATTCAACGGCTGAACTCTACAGCTGCGCGCTATTGTCGTTTGTGTTGATCCTCATGCCGATAGGCTTCGCCTGGGCGTGGCTGGGTCAGGTCGTCAGCAATGCACCCAACCACACCCTGCACCGATGGGTACCGAAGTTGATCGGGCTTTCGCTGTCGTCCTTTTCTGTCTACCTGACTTACTCGGCACTCCAATGAACGCTAGCGATATGCAAAGAGTGGTTTTTCGCTCCCACGGATCGCCTTCCGTACTGGAACATGAGTCGTTAACGCTCAACCCACTGAAGCCTGGTCAGGTGCGGGTTCGCAATCAAGCGATTGGTGTGAATTTTATCGACACCTATTTTCGTTCGGGCCTGTATCAGCCGCCCGGTTTACCGTCGGGGCTGGGCACCGAGGGCGCCGGAACGGTTGTCGAATGCGCTGTTGATGTGAATTACTTGCAGGTCGGCGACAGGGTGGGTTTACTCAAAGGCTTGACGACCCTCTGTCTGTTCAAACAGGCAAGCCAGCCGAAAAGCGGCGATACTGTGTCGTTTCATGCCGCTGCCGGTGGGGTGGGGTTGCTGGAAAGCCGCAACGCGACTGGATCTATCGTGCTTGTCCCTTGAATAAAGTTTCATGCCGACCGGATGAATGCCCTTCTAAAAGTAAGAGCTCGGTGCTAGCTTCTTAACACAAAGTATTCTCAACAATTGCCCGGTATGACGAAGTTAGATCAACCAGCCAAGGATCAGCGCCATGATTGAACTTCCTTCTTCAAAAGATTGGGTTCGACACTGCCACCCTTCCTCCAAATTCGAACGATTGGAGGCGTTTTTCAGTGGGCACGGCTTCGACCCGCATCGTCACGATACTTATGCCATTGGCCGCACGCTGTCAGGTGTACAGAGTTTTCGCTACCGAGGAGAGGCTCGGAACAGCCTGCCCGGAGGCACCATGGTGCTGCACCCGGATGAAGAGCACGACGGCCACGCTGGAAGCGATTCGGGCTTTCGCTATCGAATGCTCTATATCACCCCGGAGTTGGCGCAAGAGGTCCTGCATGGCAAACCCTTGCCGTTTCTCAAAGGCGGCATTTCAACTGATCCGCGTTTTGCGGCGGCGGCGGATAACATCCTTAACGCGCTGGATGACCCACTCGATCCACTGGCTGAAGATGACGCCATTTTCCAGTTATTCACGACGTTGCAGACGGTATGTGGTGAGCGCCCCGCTAATGGCGCTAATTGCTTCAGTGCCGCCAATAGGGCGCGGGAGTACATGAACGATAACCTCCACCAACCGGTCAGCCTGGATGATTTGGCCGAATGCACCGGTCGCGACAAGTGGAGCCTGTCAAAAGACTATCGAGTTTATTTCGGTACCAGTCCCCACCGTTACCTCACGATGCGCCGCCTGGATAGAGTGAAAGCGGCGATCTTTGCGGGAAAATCCCTGATTGAGGCGTCGGTGGAAGCAGGGTTTTTCGATCAGAGCCATATGACCAAGCATTTCAAAAACGCGTTTGGCGTTTCGCCCGCGCGCTGGTGCCGATCCAGGGACAGAGACCTGGCCTAGTATTTTCAATACGCTGGAAGGACGTTCCCACTGGCAGGGGTCTTCCAGGCGGCCAAAGCGCCCCGTTATATAGATCCTCGATCTGTTTCATCCGTGGCTTGGTAAAAATCTCATCCATATTGCCGTGCTCGAGCAACTCCCCCATGAACATAAGCGCGGTGCTGTCCGACAACCGCGCCGTCTGTCGCATGTTGCGGGCCACGATGATCACTGTGTACTGCGCTTTCAACTCGCTGAGCAACTGTTCGATGCGCCTGGTGGAACTCGGGTCGGGCACTGAGGTGGGTTCGTCAAGCAACAAGACCTGGGGCCGCAACGCAATTATCGTCGGACGAGGTCAAATGGTGTTGAACACCATCGGACAAGGGAGGGAATGCCAGAACCCTCCGGAATAGCTAGGCTATCGGTAGAATTCCCGGATGGGGCAGGATTATTTCGGACAATTAAAAAGCCGGCTTGTGGCCGGCTTCTCGGGGACGGGCTTGGCTTATTTTTGGTAAGCCTCGCTCGCCTTCAAAATGTACATCCAGATACACGATCCGGTTGTGGGACACCGTGCAGTTGTCACGCTCGGCGTCGTGGGCAATCTGACCTGCTGCAAGCAGGACGCTGCCCAAATGTGCCGCGCAGAATACCGGCATTTACGACAGATTCCCAGCGAAAACCACATGCCAGAGCTGTCGTTTTCAGACAAGAAGTGTTTTGTCCCCTATTTAGAGGGCACTGGCGGCCGTCGCTTGTTCAGCGTGGACCACCAGAACACCCACCCCAGTATCTGGATATTCTGCTCCTCGATCTGCTCCGCCGTGAACACTTCGTCCGGGTATTCGGCGCTGTTATGGCTGCGCAGCCGCAAGGCCCCCGCCGGTAGGCGGTAGACATACTTCACCCGCAACATGCCGTCGTGCTCCAGGGCGTAGATTTCGCCATCCACCACTTGGGTCAGACTGCGGTCGATGGCAATGGTGGAGCCGTCCTGGATCTTTTCCGCCATGCCGGTGCCGGTTATTGGCGCACAAATGGCCTGGTCGGGGTCGACGCCCATGGCCTGGAGGATGCGATAGGGTAGGCGGACCTTGCGCCCGGGTATGATCGCGATCTGGGTCTGGCTCGACCCGGGGGCTGCTGGTGTCTCCCGGTACAGCGGCACTTGCACGTCGTTGCGCTCGGTCGCGGCCAGGTCGCCACGGGCCGAATAGGGCTCCTTGTCATAGTGGGGCAGCGCCTCGAGTTGGCCCTCCGTCTCGTTGGCCGAGCCACCCGGGTGCTTGGGCCCTTCACCGGTGCGCAGCCAACGGCTGTTGACACACAACAGTTCGGCTATCTCGTCCAGTCGCGCCATGGGAATGCCGCGTTTGAACCAGTTGTTGACGTGCTGCGGCGTCACCTGCCGGTTGGCAGCGAAGTCCGAAGCAGATAGGTGGCACTCCCGCAGGAGGGCCCTTAATCGATCACCTGATGTATTCATGAACACAGAGTTTACTGGCGTGTTACACCCGTTTAAATAAACGAGGTGTTCAAAAATAGCGCTAGGCAGCACACGAACCGATTGGCACCGTTCAGAATTCCTACACTCAAATAGCTGCACCTGAGTCGCTGTGTTTATTTATTAAAACTCTTGTTTGTTTATTGGTAAACAGGCACAAAAAAACCCCGGCAAGCCGGGGTTCTTCGAATCGCGCCAGAGCGCGGCGGATCAGCCCTTGTAAGCGGCGACCGACTTCATGATTTCGGCACGGGCGGCTTCGGCATCGCCCCAACCTTCGATCTTCACCCATTTGCCTTTTTCGAGATCCTTGTAGTTCTCGAAGAAGTGCTTGATCTGCTCCAGCAGCAGCGGTGGCAGGTCAGTGTATTCCTTCACGTCGACGTACAGCTGGGACAGCTTGTCGTGTGGGACCGCGAGGACCTTGGCGTCGCCGCCGCCGTCGTCGGTCATGTGCAGGATGCCGACCGGACGGGCGCGGATCACCGAGCCAGGGGTCACTGGGTACGGGGTCACGACCAGCACGTCGAGGGGGTCGCCGTCGTCAGCCAGGGTGTTGGGGATGAAACCGTAGTTGGCCGGGTAGAACATCGGGGTGGCCATGAAACGGTCAACGAACAGGCAATCGCTGTCTTTGTCGATTTCGTATTTGATCGGCGCGTGGTTGGCCGGAATCTCGATCGCGACGTAGATGTCGTTCGGCAGGTCTTTGCCAGCCGGAATCTTGCTGTAGCTCATTGGGCGATGCCCCCGTTGGTTGATCAGAAAACTTGGCCGGTTTGACCAAAAAGTGGCGGGGATTATAGGCATATTCCGGGGCTGATGCCACGGGGGGCGGGACGTGTGGGATAGCACCTTGGTCGGGGGCGACTGGCTGGTGGGGGTGACTGGGAGGGCGGCGCAGGTCGGCAGGGCCTCATCGTCAGCACGCTGGCTCCTACAGGGTTGGAGGGGCGTCAGCGCCTTGGTAGCGCGGGTCGTGTGCTTGCAACTGCTGCAGCCGCTCCAGCGGGTCCTGGCGGTAGAACGCGCGCAATTGCTCGTACACCTGCGGATACGCGGTGGCCAGGATATCCGGGGCACTGAAGAAATATTCGCTGGTCACCGCGAAGAATTCCGCCGGGTTTTCCGCCGCATACGGGTCAATGGCGGTGTCGGCGTCGGGATTGCGATCCAGTTGGCGATTGAGGTCGTCGTAGGCGTGTTGCATGACCTTGGCCCAGTCGCCCACGCGCATGTCGCCGTGCAGCGGTGGCAGGCCGTTGGCGCTGCCGCTGAGCATGTCGAGCTTGTGCGCCAGTTCGTGGATCACCAGGTTGTAGCCTTCCCAGCCACCGCTGGCCTGCACGCCGGGCCAGGCGAGGATGATCGGGCCCTGTTGCCAGGCTTCGCCGCTGTGTTCGGCGTCCCATTCGTGCTCTACGCCGCTGGCGTCGCGATGGCGCTGGGGGCTGAGGAAATCGTCCGGGTAGAGGACGATTTCATGAAAACCCTGGTACCAGTTCAACTCGCCCAGGTGCAGCAGCGGCAATTGCGCCTGGGCCGCCAGCAGCAGGCGGCTTTGCTGGTCCAGCTCCACGCCTGGCAAGGTGCTCAGGTGCTTGTCGTCGAGGAACAAGACGCTGTGTTCCCGCAGCCAGCGATCCTCGACGTCGCTCAGGCCGTCGAGGAAACTCAGGTGTTCGCGGACCCGTTGCCAGGTCTCATCGGCAACCGGATGCCGGGCGAGGGTTCGCCGGCGACGCCAGGCACTCAGCGACCACACGGGGTCAGTGGGCTTTGGACGTGGCGTTGCCGAAGCGGCTGCGGACCACACCGACGATCATCGGCAGCAGCGACAGCAGGATGATACCGATCACCAGCAACGACAGGTTCTTCTTGATGAACGGTACGTTGCCGAAAAAGTAACCGAGGGTGACCAGGCCGCCGACCCAAAGAATGGTGCCGAGGATGCTGAACATGAAGAAACGCGGGTAAGGCATTCTGCCAACGCCGGCGACGAACGGTGCGAAGGTCCGCAGGATCGGCAGGAAGCGTGCCAGGGTCACGGTCTTGCCGCCATGGCGATCGTAGAAGTCGTGGGTCTTTTGCAGGTAGTCGCGACGGAAGATCTTCGAGTTCGGATTGCTGAAGAGTTTCTCGCCGGCCGTTCGGCCAATGATGTAGTTGGTGCTGTCGCCGAGAATCGCCGCCAGCATCAGCAGGCCGGCCAGCAGCACCGGGTCCATGCCGCCGCCCGCAGCCACGGCGCCGGCGATGAACAGCAGCGAATCGCCGGGCAGGAACGGCATGACCACCAGGCCGGTTTCGCAGAAGATCACCAGAAACAGGATGGCGTAGATCCAGGGCCCGTAGTTGTTCACCAGCATGTCGAGGTAGACATCGAGATGCAGGACTATGTCGATCGGGTTGAAATCCATGGGTGGCACCTGTGTGGACGGTCCGACTCGACGGGCCCGTGCAAGGAAAATAGATATGCGTAGTTAACTACAAGGAATGTAGTTTTTTCGTACATTCCGTGGGAAAGCGGGATTATAAGAGTTGGAGAGATTTCTGCCTGCTGAGTTTGTAGCGGGGGATGTCGAGCGCAGTGATGTTTGACTCTGCAGGCGCTGGCAAGCCAGCGCCTGCAGGGGGGCGGTCATTTGTCGTCGATCGGCAAGACGTAGTTCTTGAATTCGCTGTCTTCGCGAAAGCCAATGGATTCGTAGGTTTTCTGCGCCACCAGGTTGTCGCTGCTGGTGGACACGCGCAGACGAACGGCGTGGGTATCACGGGCCATTTTCTTCGCGGTGCGCATCAGGTTGTCGGCTACCAGCTGACGACGGGCGTCCTCGGCCACATAAATGTCGTTGAGTATCCACACCCGTTTGAGGGAGAGCGAAGAAAAGCTTGGATACAATTGGCAGAAACCGAGCAATTTCTTGTCGTCATCGTCCGCCAGAGCCAGGTAAATCACCGACTCTTTGCGTCGTAGGCGTTTTTCCAGAAAGCTGCGGGATGAGTCCGGGAAGGGCAGTGAGCCGTAGAATTCACGGTATTTGACGAACAAAGGCGTCAACAGGTCCAGATGTTCCAGGGTCGCTTGAGTAATCCGCATAGATCAGGCCTCAACTTCGTGGATATGACGGCAAACGGTTCACTCGGGCAGCCGCAGCGTCGATGCTGCCCAAAGCGCGGGAAAAGCGCAATCCGGATGACGGTCAGTCTTGGGGCGGGCCCAGTAGGAAGTTGCCGTTTGAATGGACATCCGAATCACTCTCCAGCGTTTGCACTTGAGCCTCGTCCTTGAGATTGACCCCCGATAATTGTCGGCGGCAGGCTTCTTTCATCAAATACAGCAGTTTGTGTGCGGCCATGCCGTAACTCATGCCCTCCAGACGCACGTTGGAGATGCAGTTGCGGTAGGCGTCGGTCAGGCCGACCTTTGGATTATAGGTGAAATACAACCCCAGGCTGTCTGGTGAGCTCAGGCCCGGGCGTTCGCCGATCAGGATCACCACCATTTTCGCTCCCAGCAGTTCGCCGACCTCATCGGCGACCGCCACGCGGCCCTGTTCCACCAGGACGACCGGCGACAGCGACCAGCCTTCGGCCTCGATCTGTTCTTCCAGGCGGGTCAGAAATGGCACCGTATGGCGATGCACGGCGAGTGCCGAGAGGCCGTCGGCCACGACGATGACCAGATCGACACCGCCGGGATGGGTCAGCGCATGCTCGCGTAGCTGCTGGGCCGAGGTGCTGTTGAGCTTGCGGCCCAGGTCCGGGCGTTGCAGGTAGCTGTGGCGATCATCGGCGGCGCTGTGCAGCAGCAAGGTGTCTCGCCCGCGCTCGGCCAGTTGTGCGCTCAAACCCGCATGGTCGAAGGGCAGATGCACGGCGTCGCGGGCCTGGGCGTGGGCGAACTGGAAATCCAGCTGCGCGCTGGTGGGCAGGCTGGTGCCGGTGCGACCCAGGGCAATCCGTGCCGGGGTCAGGCGGCGCAGTTCCAGCCAGGGGTTTTCGCTGTCGATCTCTTTGGCCATGTCGTTCATCCGAGCTGCGCCAGTGCCTGGCGAAATGCCGGGGGCAAGCTGTTGCCAAAATGCACCTTGCCGTCAGCCTGAGTAAAGATGCCCATCTTCGCCAGCCACTGTTCGAACTCCGGCGCCGGCTTGAGGCCCAGGGTCTGGCGGGCGTAGAGAGCGTCGTGAAAGGATGTGGTCTGGTAGTTGAGCATGATGTCGTCGGAGCCGGGAATGCCCATGATGAAGTTGATCCCGGCCACGCCCAGCAGGGTCAGCAGGTTGTCCATGTCGTCCTGGTCGGCTTCGGCATGGTTGGTATAACAGATGTCGCAGCCCATGGGCACGCCCAGCAGCTTGCCGCAGAAATGGTCTTCGAGGCCGGCGCGGATGATCTGCTTGCCGTTGTAGAGGTATTCCGGGCCGATAAAGCCGACCACGGTGTTGACCAGGAAGGGTTTGAAATGCCGGGCCACGGCGTAGGCGCGGGTTTCGCAGGTCTGCTGGTCGACGCCGAAGTGGGCGTTGGCCGACAGCGCGCTGCCCTGGCCGGTTTCGAAATACATCAGGTTTTGCCCGAGGGTGCCGCGATTCAGGCTCAGGCCGGCGTCGTAGCCTTCCTGCAGGACGCTCAGGCTGATGCCGAAACTGGCGTTGGCCGCTTCGGTACCGGCAATCGACTGGAACACCAGGTCCAGGGGCACGCCGCGGTTGATCGCCTCGATGGAGGTGGTGACATGGGTCAGCACACAGGCCTGGGTCGGGATTTCGTAGCGCTGGATGACCGCGTCGAGCATGTGCAGCAGGTCGCAGATCGAGGTCAGGCTGTCGGTGGCCGGGTTGATGCCGATCATGGCGTCGCCGTTGCCGTAGAGCAGCCCATCGAGGACGCTGGCGGCGATGCCGGCCGGATCGTCGGTGGGGTGGTTGGGTTGCAGGCGGGTCGACAGGCGACCGCGCAGGCCCAGGGTGCCGCGGAATTTCGTCACCACGCGGATCTTCTGGGCGACCAGTATCAGGTCCTGGACGCGCATGATCTTCGAGACGGCGGCGGCCATTTCCGGGGTCAGGCCTGGGGCCAGGGCGCGCAGGCTCTGTTCGTCGGCGGTGTCGCTGAGCAGCCAGTCGCGCAGGCCGCCGACGGTCAGGTGGCTGACGACGGCGAAGGCCTGTTTGTCATGGGTGTCGACGATCAACCGGGTGACTTCGTCGGATTCGTAGGGGATCAGCATTTCTTCGAGGAAATGCTTGAGGGGAATATTGGCCAGGGCCATCTGCGCGGCGACCCGCTCGCCGTCGTTGAGGGCGGCGACCCCGGCCAGGAAGTCGCCGGAACGGGCCGGACTGGCCTTGGCCATGACGTCCTTGAGGCTGTCGAAGCGATAGGTCTGGGCGCCGACGGAATGGGCGAATGTGGCCATGGGGCGGTGTCCTCCTGAACCTTTAGCAGTAGTGAATATACCCCCTCCCTTTGTAGGAGCGAGCTTGCTCGCGAAAAGTCGTCAACGATAATGCGGGATATCTGGATAACCGCAGTGTGGCCGCCATTTTTCGCGAGCAAGCTCGCTCCTACAGGGGGACGGGGTTGTGTTCTTGCATTTGAATGGCGCACACGCCGGGCCATGGGCCCGGCATGGTGCAACTCAGTTACCCGTGAGCATAGCGTCCGCCGGTGCTTCCGAGCGCTGATGGGCGGTCAATTGGAAGTAGATGAAGCCCACCACCATGAAGCCCAGGAAAATCAGGCCGATCAAGGTGTTGAACCAGGCCATCGCCACCAGGCAGACCACGGCCAATGCAAGAGCGATGCCGGGTACGATCGGATAGCCCGGCGCGCGGAAGCTGCGCTCCAGGTTCGGCTCGGTTTTACGCAGTTTGAACAAGCTCAGCATGCTGATGATGTACATCACGATGGCGCCGAATACCGACATGGTGATCATCGCTGCCGTCAGGCTCATGCCCTGCAGGTTGACCAGGCCGTCGCTGTAGATCGCCGCGATGCCGACGACACCGCCGGCCAGGATGGCCCGGTGCGGGGTCTGGAAACGTGACAGCTTGGCCAGCGAACGCGGCAGGTAACCGGCCCGGGCCAGGGCGAAGAACTGCCGCGAGTAGCCGAGGATGATCCCGTGGAAGCTCGCCACCAGGCCGAACAGGCCGATCCACACCAGCATGTGCATCCAGCTGGAATTGTTGCCGACCACCGCTTTCATCGCCTGGGGCAATGGGTCGTTGATGTTCGACAACTGGCGCCAGTCGCCGACGCCGCCTGCCATCACCATCACGCCGAGGGCCAGGAACACCAGGGTCAGGATGCCGCCGACATAGGCTTTGGGAATGGTGCGCTTGGGGTCCTTGGCTTCTTCGGCGGCCATGGCGGCGCCTTCGATGGCGAGGAAGAACCAGATCGCAAAGGGGATCGCGGCGAAGATGCCCGGGATCGAGTCGATGCTGAAGGTGGTTGAGCCGGACCAGCCATTGAGCACGAAATTACTGAAGCTGAAGCCTGGCGCGACCACGCCCATGAACACCAGCAACTCGGCGACCGCGAGCACCGTCACCACCAGTTCGAAGGTGGCGGCGATACTGACACCAAGGATATTCAGGCCCATGAACACCCCATAGGCGCCGACGGCGGCGAGGCGCGGGTCGAGGTCCGGGTACTGGACATTCAGGTAGGCGCCGATGGCCATGGCGATGGCCGGTGGGGCGAAGACGAATTCGATCAGGGTGGCGATCCCGGCGATCAGGCCGCCACGCTCACCAAAGGCCCGGCGGCTGTAGGCAAAAGGCCCGCCGGCGTGGGGAATCGCAGTAGTAAGTTCGGTGAAGCTGAAGATAAAGCAGGTGTACATGGTCGCCACCAGCAGGGTGGTGACGAGAAAACCCAGGGTACCGGCGGTGCCCCAGCCATAGCTCCAGCCAAAATACTCGCCGGAAATCACCAGGCCCACGGCAATGCCCCAGAGGTGCAGGGTCCCGAGGGTAGGTTTGAGTGCGGTTTGTGTTGTCATAAGTCCTCGCTTGTCGTTTTTATTGTTGGATGGAACGGACTTTCGGTGTTGTAGATGTGAATGACGCGCACGCAGGGTCTGGGCCGAAGTCGCCAGGGTTTGGGTAGGCGTTGTTAGTCGGGGCGCTTCGCGAGCAAGCTCGCTCCTACAGGGGGGGATGTACGCAAAATGGCGTACCAATACGGTCCCTTGTAGGAGCGAGCTTGCTCGCGAGGCAGTCTCAGGGTTTAGAAGAACCCAAGTGGATTGATGTCATAGCTCACCAGCAGGTTCTTGGTCTGCTGGTAATGATCGAGCATCATTTTGTGGGTTTCACGGCCCACGCCGGATTTCTTGTAGCCACCGAACGCGGCATGCGCCGGGTACAGGTGATAGCAGTTGGTCCACACACGACCGGCCTTGATCGCCCGGCCCACGCGGTAGGCACGGTTGATATCACGGGTCCACAGGCCCGCACCGAGGCCGAACTCGGTGTCGTTGGCAATCGCCAGGGCTTCGGCTTCGTCCTTGAAGGTGGTGATGCTCACCACCGGGCCAAAGATTTCTTCCTGGAACACGCGCATCTTGTTGGTGCCCTTGAGCAGGGTCGGCTGGATGTAATAGCCGGTAGCCAGATCGCCCTCGAGTTTCTGCACCTGGCCGCCGGTCAGCAACTGCGCGCCTTCCTGCTTGGCGATTTCCAGGTAGGAGAGGATCTTGTCGAACTGCTGCTCGGAAGCCTGGGCGCCGACCATGGTGTCGGTGTCCAGCGGGTCGCCACGTTTGATCTGCTCGACTTTCTTCATCACCACTTGCATGAACTCGTCGTAGATCGACTCTTCAATCAAGGCGCGGGACGGGCAGGTGCAGACTTCGCCCTGGTTGAAGAACGCCAGTACCAGGCCTTCGGCGGCCTTTTCGATAAAGCTCGGTTCGGCTTTCATGATGTCGGCGAAGAAGATGTTCGGCGATTTGCCACCCAGCTCCACGGTGGACGGGATGATGTTCTCGGCCGCGCATTTCATGATGTGCGAACCGACCGGGGTCGAGCCGGTGAAGGCGATCTTGGCGATGCGTTTGCTGGTGGCCAGGGCTTCGCCGGCTTCTTTGCCGAACCCTTGCACCACGTTCAGCACGCCGGGTGGCAGCAGGTCGCCGATCAGTTCCATGAGCACAGTGATGCCCAGTGGCGTCTGCTCGGCCGGTTTGAGCACCACGCAGTTGCCGGCGGCCAGGGCCGGGGCGAGTTTCCAGGCGGCCATCAGGATCGGGAAGTTCCACGGGATGATCTGCCCGACCACGCCCAGCGGTTCATGGATGTGGTAGGCCACGGTGTTGCCGTCGATTTCCGCGGCGCTGCCTTCCTGGGCCCGCAGGCAGCCAGCGAAGTAGCGGAAATGGTCAGCGGCCAGCGGGATGTCGGCGTTGAGGGTTTCGCGCACGGCCTTGCCGTTGTCCCAGCTTTCGGTAATCGCCAGGGTTTCCAGGTTCTGTTCGATACGGTCGGCGATTTTCAGCAGCACCAGCGACCGCGCCTGGACCGAAGTGGCGCCCCAGGCATCGGCGGCGGCATGGGCGGCGTCGAGGGCCTTGTCGATGTCCTTGGCGTTGGAACGAGGGAATTCGGCGATGGCCTTGCCATTGACCGGAGAAGTATTGGTGAAGTACAGGCCGTCGACAGGCGCGACGAATTCACCGTTGATGTAGTTGCCGTACTTGGACTTGAACGAAACGATGGCGCCGGCAGTACCAGGGTGGGCGTAACGCATGGTGTGTGTCTCCTTGGCTATTGTGCTTATAAGGGAGTACGCGGGGCTAGGCCCTAGCGCTTGATAAGCGTAGAGCAAAGGTCGGGCCAGTGCGTCGTGGACCGGGCGCCAGAGCCTTTGGTCAGGTTGGGCGGTGACGTAGGACGGTACTGTTGCGACAGGGTTGATACAGCCGGGGTGACAGTTTGTACCGTGGTTGGCACAGCCTGTGACTCGACGGTCGTGGGATGATTGCATTGCTCGCGGTGCTGGAGGATGCTGGGCATTCAGACGAACGTGCACGGAATTTCGGACACCATGCACCCTGTAGGAGCGAGCTTGCTCGCGATGGTCGTCAACGATAACGCAGGGAGCCTGATACCCCGCGGTGTCTAGACGTTCATCGCGAGCAAGCTCGCTCCTACAAGGATGGGGGAGAATAATAAGAAATGCAGAACAATCATCTGAGTCGCCACGCCCAGCAGGTGCTGACCGTGACCCAGGGCAAGGCCCGCCCGGGCGGGCCCGGCAGTGACCCGTCGATCGCCCGCTCCTGGCTGCGCTGCCTGGAGGACTATCACCTCGACCCCGCGCTGAGCATCGCCCCCACCGTGCTCGAACACGGTCGGCTGCTGGAAAGCCGCGAGCGCTTGCGCCAGGTCCTGCAAATCGCCGGCAATGAAATGACCAGCCTGCATCAGCAACTCTCCGGTGCCGGTCACGCGGTGCTGCTCACCGACGCGCGCGGGGTGATCCTCAACTGCGTTACCGCTCCCGCCGAACGGAAGATTTTCGAGCGCGCCGGCCTCTGGCTCGGCGCCGATTGGAGTGAGGCCTGCGAAGGCACCAACGGCATCGGCACCTGCCTGGTGGAGCGCCAGTCCCTGACTATCCATCAGGATGAACACTTCCGTGGTCGCCACACGGGCCTGACCTGTTCCGCCAGCCCGGTCTTCGATCCCCAGGGCGAATTGATGGCGGTACTCGACGTCTCGTCGGCCCGCCCGGAAGTCTCCCGCCAGAGTCAGTTCCACACCATGGCGCTGGTCAACCTCTCGGCGAAGATGATCGAGAGCTGCTATTTCCTGCGGCACTACGACAACCACTGGTTGCTGCGCTTTCACTTGCAGGCCGAGTCGGTGGGGCTGTTCAGCGAGGGCTTGCTGGCGTTCGACGGCGAAGGGCGGATCAGTGCGGTCAACCAGAGTGCCCTGAACCTTCTGGGGCAGGGCCGCAGCGGCTTGCTCGGCCAACCGGTGGAGGCGTTCTTCGATTGCTCGCTGGATGAACTGCTTGGCCGCGCCAGTGCCCAGGCCAGCGCCAGTTGGCCGCTACGGAGCCGTGATGGCCGTGCCCTGTTCGCGGTGTTGCGCGGCCAGTCGCGCAGCGTGCCCAAGGTGCTGGTGCCGGCGCCGGCAGCGTTGGCGCGACCGAAGCTGTCGAATATCTGCCTCGGCGATCCGGCCTTGCAGACGGATTTTCGTCGGGCACTGCGGGTCTTCGAACGCGATGTGCCGTTGTTGATCAACGGCGAAACCGGCTCGGGCAAGGAAGCCTTCGCCAAGGCCGTGCACCAGGCCAGCCAGCGCGCCGATAAAGCCTTTGTCGCCCTCAACTGCGCGGCGATTCCCGAGAGCCTGATCGAAAGCGAGCTGTTCGGTTATCGCGGCGGCAGCTTTACCGGCGCCCGCAAGGAAGGCATGCGCGGCAAGTTGCAACAGGCCGATGGCGGCACGCTGTTTCTCGATGAGATCGGCGATATGCCGCTGGCGCTGCAGACCCGTTTGTTGCGGGTACTGGAGGACCGTCAGGTGGTGCCCATCGGCGGCGAGCCGGAGGCGGTCAATGTGCGGATCATCAGCGCCACGCACCGTAACCTGATGAACCGGGTCGGCGACGGCAGCTTCCGCGAGGACCTGTACTACCGGCTCAATGGGCTGGAAGTGGGGTTGCCGGCGCTGCGTGAGCGCAGTGACAAGTCGCAGTTGCTGGATTTCCTGCTGGCGGAAGAGGCCGGAGAGCAACAGGTGCTGATTGATGCCGGGGCGCGTCAGGCGCTGCTGGCGTTCGAGTGGCCGGGCAACGTGCGGCAGATGCGCACGGTATTGCGCACGCTGGCGGCATTGTGTGAGGACGGCCGGATTGGCCTTGAGGATCTGCCGGCGCTGATCCGCCAGGCGCGGCCGAGTCTGGTCGTGGTGGCGGTTGATGAGCCGTCTGCACATCCCCTCGAAGACGCCGAGCGCCAGGCCTTGTTAAATGCCCTGGAGCAACAGCGCTGGCACATGACCCACACGGCCGAGCAACTGGGGGTCAGCCGCAATACCTTGTATCGCAAGCTGCGCAAGCACGGGATCGCCCGCTAGACCCGGTTTGGCGGTGAAACACCAGGTGCGATTTCCCACGCCCTGGGCTAACCTGCGACCAAGTTTTACGAGGTCGACTATGCACATTCATATTCTGGGTATCTGCGGTACGTTCATGGGTTCGATGGCTGTCCTGGCCAAGGAACTGGGCCATCACGTCACCGGTTCCGATGCCAACGTCTATCCGCCCATGAGCACCCAGCTCCAGGCCCAGGGCATCGAGCTGACCCAGGGCTACGATCCGGCACAACTCGATCCGGCCCCGGACCTGGTGGTGATCGGCAATGCCATGTCCCGTGGCAATCCGGCGGTCGAGTACGTGCTGAACAAGGGCCTGCCCTATGTTTCCGGTCCGCAGTGGCTGGCGGACCATGTGCTGCAAGGCCGCTGGGTCCTGGCCGTGGCCGGCACCCACGGCAAGACCACCACCAGCAGCATGCTCGCCTGGGTCCTGGAGCATGCCGGCATGAGCCCGGGTTTCCTGATCGGCGGTGTGCCGCAGAATTTTTCGGTGTCGGCCCGCCTGGGCACGACGCCGTTCTTCGTGATCGAAGCCGACGAGTACGACAGCGCCTTTTTCGACAAGCGCTCCAAGTTTGTCCACTACCGTCCGCGCACCGCGATCCTGAACAACCTGGAGTTCGATCACGCGGATATCTTCCCGGATCTGGCGTCCATCGAGCGACAGTTCCACCATCTGGTGCGGACCATTCCGAGCGAAGGGCTGGTGATCCATCCGACCACCGAGCCG
Organism: Pseudomonas gingeri; assembly: GCF_013386165.1. Taxonomy (GTDB): domain Bacteria; phylum Pseudomonadota; class Gammaproteobacteria; order Pseudomonadales; family Pseudomonadaceae; genus Aquipseudomonas; species Aquipseudomonas gingeri_C. Next base: position 156,939 of record NZ_JACAOS010000016.1, read on the forward strand.
GCCTTGCAGCGCGTGATCGAAATGGGCTGCTGGACCCCGGTACAGACCACCGGCGTCGGCGGTCAGTGGCAGGTCAAGCTGCTGAGCGAAGACGGCTCGCGTTTTGAAGTGATGTTCGAAGGTGTGGCCCAGGGCGTGGTTGAGTGGGACCTGACCGGTCAGCACAACGTCGCCAATGCCCTGGCCACCCTGGCGGCGGCGCGGCATGTCGGCGTGGTGCCGGCCATGGGCATTGCCGCCCTGAGTGCGTTCAAGAGCGTGAAGCGGCGGATGGAAAAGGTTGCCGAAGTCCACGGCGTGACGATCTACGATGACTTCGCCCACCACCCGACCGCGATCGCCACCACACTCGATGGCCTGCGCAAGAAAATCGGCGACGCGCCATTGATCGCCATTATCGAGCCGCGCTCCAACTCGATGAAGCTCGGCGCCCACCGTGACGGCTTGCCGGACAGCGTGGTCCAGGCCGATCAGGTGATCTGGTATGCGCCGGCCAACCTCGGTTGGGACCTGGGGGCCACGGCGGCACTCTGCTCCGTGCCGTCCATCGTCAGCGACTCCCTGGAAGGCATCATCGAACGGGTGAAAAGCCAGGCCAAACCCGGGACCCACGTGGTGATCATGAGCAACGGCGGCTTTGGTGGCCTGCACGGCAAACTGGCCGAGGCGCTGCAATGAACAACGGACCGGAACGCATCACCCTGGCGATGACCGGCGCTTCCGGCGCGCCCTATGGCCTGCGTCTGTTGGACTGCCTGGTGCGCGAGGATCGCGAGGTGCACTTCCTGATCTCCAAGGCCGCGCAGTTGGTGATGGCCACCGAGACCGACGTGGCGCTGCCGCCCAAACCGCAGATGATGCAGGCCTTCCTCACCGAATACACCGGCGCTGCCGCAGGGCAGATTCGGGTGTATGGCAAGGAAGACTGGATGTCGCCGGTGGCCTCGGGCTCCGGCGCGCCGGCGGCGATGGTGGTGGTGCCGTGTTCCACCGGGACCTTGTCGGCCATTGCCACGGGGGCCTGCAACAACCTGATCGAGCGGGCGGCGGACGTCACCCTCAAGGAGCGCCGCCAACTGATCCTGGTGCCGCGCGAGGCGCCGTATTCGAGCATTCACCTGGAGCACATGCTCAAGCTGTCGAATATGGGCGTGACGATCCTGCCGGCGTCGCCGGGCTTTTATCACCAGCCGCAGACCATCGATGACCTGGTGGACTTTGTTGTGGCGCGGATTCTCAATCTGTTGAATATCCCCCAGGACATGCTGCCGCGTTGGGGCGAGCATCATTTGAGCAGCGATGAGTAAGCCGCTGCTTTGCCTGTTGCTGGTGCTGCAACTGGCCGGTTGTGCGACCGTGCGGACCCTGGATGCCGGCAAGACCGGGGCACCCGTGGTGTATTCGGGCATGCGCCTGGATCTGTATGCGTTGCAGGGCGGTTGTTGCGCTTATGACCGGTTTGGGGCGCAGGCGCCGAGTTATCCCGGGGTGGATCTGCCGGCCAGTGCGTTGCTGGATACGCTGTTGTTGCCGCTGTCGGTGTTGACGGTATTGGGCGTGGGGTATCAGGCGACCGGGGGGTTGTAGTCGTACAGGTGGTTTTTGTGAGAGGGCAAGTTCTGACGCCGTTCAGTTAAGGGCGTTCGAAATCTTGTGGCGAGCGGGCTTGCCCGCGTTGGGCTGCGAAGCGGCCCTAAAACCAGTGATCGCAGCGTGTCAGTTAGAACGCGATGATCGATTTTGCGACTGCTTCGCAGCCGAGCGCGGGCAAGCCCGCTCGCCACAGTTGTTTATTTGCCCAACCGGCGCAATTCATCCGACTCGATAATCCGCACCCCATCCTGCTCTTCCAGCGCCAGGCGCCACAGCGCCCGCGCCAGTTGACAGGCTTCGATACCGCGATATTTTCCCGGAATCAGCTTCGACAGCGGTGCCGCCAACTGTTCCGCCAGGCGCGGCTCAACCCGCTCACCCAGCAGCAACGAAGGCCTGGCGATGGTCAGCTGTGGCCAGTTCTGCGCGCGCAGTGATTGTTCCATCTCGCCTTTGACCCGGCTATAGAACACCTTGGATTTCGGATCGGCATCGATGGCACTGACCACGATCAGATGCCGCGCGCCCATTTCCCGCGCGCGCTTGCCGAAGGCCACGACCATGTCATGGTCCACGGCGCGGAAGGCTTCTTCGGAGCCCGCCAGCTTGATGGTGGTGCCCAGGCAGCAGATCGCCAGGTCGACACGGCCGCTCAGTTGCGGCAGGAAAACCGTTGGATCACCGACCGGATTTTCCAGGTGCGGATGGGCGGCCAACGGTCGGCGCGAGGGCGCGAGTACACGGGTAACCGTCGGCTCGTTGAGCAGGCGATCAAGTAGATGTTCACCGGTCAGACCGGTGGCTCCAGCGAGCAGGATGTGCTGAGGCGTCAAGTACATAAAATACCTCCCTTGATACAGTTCAGCTTAGTTGCTCTTGGCAGTCTTGTTGTCTGCGGAAGCGCTTTGCAAGGCTTTTCTTGCCTGTTGTTTGCGCAACGCCTGCCAATGGGCAAGCACTCCCTTGGGGGCCCAGATCTGCGGTTCCGAGGCTTCGAAGTTGTCCGCCTGTTCGCGCTCGGCGACATGGGCCTTGGCCAGGGCGAAGGCTTGTTGCAGGTCGTCGGTCTGGTTCAGTGCCTGGGCGAACAGTGCGTCGCCAAAATAGGTGAAATCCGCTTCCTCGGAACAGCCGAAGGACACTCGGTCAGCGCGGGACGCGGTCATGATCAAGGTCCTTTCATCCTTGAGCGCGGGGATAAAGCCGCCGGAGTAGCAGGCGGAAATCACGATGACTTTGTCACGGTTTTTCAGGGGCGCCAGCGCCGAGGCCAGTTCGTCGGCCGGCAGGTCGGCCAGCTCCAGGCGCGGCTGATCCAGCACAAACTCGTGCTCATGGGTGCCATGGCTGGTCAGGTAGATAAAGATCAGGTCTTCCGGTCCGCTGCGCTCGGCCAGGGTCTGGGCGGCGCGGCGCAGGTTTTCGCGGGTCGCCATCGGGCGATCGCCGAGGTGGTCACGGTGGTTCACCAGGCTGATCTGGCCATAGGCGCCGAAGCGGGTGGCGAGCATCTGGCTGACGTAGTCGGCCTCGCGCATGAACACGCTTTGTTTGCCGTCACCGGCCAGCACCAGGCTGTAGAGTTCGATGGCCGAGGTCGAGGCCGGCACGGCGGCCAGGGCTTTTTCCAGCAGCGGGCCCTGGGCCAGCAGGCCAAGTTCCAGCAGGTCGGGCAGCAGCTTGCCGTCGGCATCGCGAACCCGCTGGCCGTTGGTCCAGGTGCCGCTTTGCACGCTGCCGTCGGCGAGGATCAGGCTGCCGCTGCCGTTGTAGGTATCGCTGGCGAACTCGCCGATATAGACGCTGCCGTCGCCCAGGGTCAAATGGCCCCGGCCGTTGAAGCGCCACTCGCTGAACTCGCCGCGATAGTGGCTGCCGTCGACACCGATCAGTTGGCCCTTGCCGCTGAGCACGCCTTCCTTGAATTCACCGATCCAGACATCGCCATCGGCGTTTTCGTAGCGGCCCTTGCCATTCAGCTGGTTACGCTTGAAGCCGCCGGCATATTGGTCGCCGTCGGCACTGTTGAAGGTGCCGACCCCTTCCAACTGGCCATTGACGAAGTGGCCGGTGAACAAATTGCCGTTGGCATCGCTGCGCTGGCCCTCGCCATTGGGCTTGCCGTGGGCGAATTCGCCCTGGTATTGGCTGCCGTCTTCCAGTTCCAGATGGCCGAGGCCCGAGTACTGGTCGTCCTTGAATTCGCCACGGTAGGTCATGCCGGCTTCTTTGAGCGTGCCTTCGCCGTCGCGCCGGCCCTGTTTGAAGCCGCCGGTGTAGTTGCTGTCGTGGACGGTCAAGGTGCCCTGGCCGTGGAACAGGCCTTGCTGGAACTGGCCCTTGTAGACCTCGCCATTGCTGCCATGCCACTCGCCGTCGCCTTGCCACTGGCCATGGTCGAACTGGCCGGCGTACCAACTGCCGCTGGGGTAGTCGATACGGCCCTGGCCTTGCAGCAGCCCATTGACCACTTCGCCGCGATAGCGACCGCCGTCCGGCAGACGGGCGTCTGGCGGCAATAGCGATTCGCCATCACCGCAGGCGGTGAGCAGCAGGGTCAAAGCAAGGGGTACGAGTGGGCGCATAACGGGATCCGGGTAATTAGGGGACCGAGTATGCCGTAGCAATATGGCGTGTCCAGTGTCCTGCACGAAACAGAGTGCACTCTGTTTCGTGAGTACGCGGTATCAGACGAAGCAGAGTGACAGGGGTTCGGCGATATAGGCGGGTTTTTCCTGACCTTCGATCTCCAGCGTAGCGGTGGCCTTGAGCAGCCATTGGCCCGGTTTTTTCTCGGTGACCTCGGTCAGCGCGACCTTGAGGCGGACCCGCGAGTCAACTTTCACCGGCTGGATGAAGCGCACGCTGTCCAGGCCGTAGTTGACGGCCATCTTCAAGCCTTCGGGCATGATGAAGATGTCTTCCATCAGTTTCGGAATCAGTGACAACGAGAGGAAACCGTGGGCGATGGTGCTGCCGAACGGCGTTTGCGCCGCCTTGACCGGGTCGACATGGATGAATTGATAATCGCCGGTGGCTTCGGCAAACAGGTTGATCCGTGCCTGGTCGATGGTGAGCCATTCGGAATGTCCGAGTTCCTTGCCGACATAATCGTTGAGCTGCGCTACAGGTACATAGGGCATTGACACACTCCTTGGTCTATCGAGTTATCGGGCCTCGGGTTGCAGCCCTTGGCATCCACTGTAGATCATCATGGGACATGTGCCGGGTCAAGCCACCATACCTTTGGCGAATGGCGGCGTATGGGCATGCTTATAATGCGGGCATCTTCAGGGGAGAGTTCGGATGTTGTTACGCGGCCTGACCTGGCTGGTGCTGTTTCAGTTGCTCGGTACAGCCCTCAATCATTTGTGTGTGCCGGTGTTACCGGGACCGATTATCGGCCTGCTGTGCTTGCTGGTGTTTTTGATGGTGCGCGGTGAAGTCAGTGCGCCGCTGAGCGAGGCGGCCTCCAGTTTGTTGCGTTATCTGCCGCTGTTGCTGGTGCCGCCAGCGGTGGGGGTCATGGTCTATGCCCGGCAGATCGCTGCGGACTTTTGGGCGATTGTCGGCGCGCTGGTTTTGTCGGTGCTGATTTCCATGGCGTTCGCCGGCGTGTTGATGAATGCCCTGGTCAAGCGTCATGCCCGGCGCGGAGAGCGCCCATGAACCTCGACTGGCAGGGCGCCGGGGCGGCGGTGATCCATCATCCGTTGTTCGGCATCGGCATCACCCTGGGCGCCTATCAACTGGTGCTGGTGGGCTTCGAGAAAACCCGCTGGGTTTTCCTGCAGCCGGTGCTGGCCTCGATGGCGTTGGTGGTCGGTATCCTGTTGCTCTGCGGCCTGGAGTACGCCGAGTACCGCAGGAGCACCGAGATTCTCGGTATTCTGCTGGGGCCGGCGACGGTGGCGCTGGCCGTGCCGCTGTACCTGAACCTGCGGCGAATCCGGCAGTTGTTCTGGCCGATTTTTACTACGCTGGTGATTGGCGGGACCCTGGCGACGGGCTTGGGGGTGTTGCTCGGCTGGCTGTTCGGTGCTGAGCCCATGATCCTGATGACGCTGTTGCCCAAGTCGGTGACCTCGCCCATCGCCATGCTGGTGGCCGAGCAGATCGGCGGGGTGGCCGCCCTGGCGGCGGTGTTCGTATTGATCACCGGGGTGATCGGCGCCATTGCCGGGCCCTGGCTGCTGACGCGGTTGGGTGTGCACACGGCGGAAGCCCGGGGCATGGCCCTGGGCATGACCGCCCATGCGGTGGGTACCTCGGTGGCCTTGCAGGAAAGTGAAGAGTGCGGCGCCTTCGCGGCGTTGGCGATGAGCCTGATGGGCGTGGCCACGGCAGTCTTTCTGCCGTTGGCGGTAACTTTGGTGGTTTAAGGAAATCGTTATGAGCCTGGCGTTGTTTCCCCTGAACACCGTGCTGTTTCCCGGTTGTATCCTCGATCTGCAGATTTTCGAGGCGCGGTACCTGGACATGATCAGCCGCTGCATGAAACAGGGCAGCGGTTTTGGCGTGGTGTGCATTCTTGAAGGCCAGGAGGTCGGCGATGCGCCGGAAGGCTTTGCCCTGGTCGGCTGTGAAGCCACGATCCGCGATTTCCAGCAGCAGGATAACGGCCTGTTGGGCATTCGGGTCGAGGGCGGCCGGCGTTTCCGGGTACTCCACAGCGAGTTGCAGCGCGATCAACTGACGGTTGCCGAGGTCGAGTGGCTGGATGAGGTTCCCGAGCAGCCGTTGCAGGACGAGGACGAGGACCTGGTGGCGCTGCTCAAGGCGCTGGCCGAACACCCGATGGTCGCGGCCCTGAACATGGGCACCGAGGCGACCGGGCAGCAATCACTGGCCAATCAGCTGGCCTATCTGCTGCCGTTTTCCGAACTGGACAAGATCGATCTGTTGGAGCTGGACGATCCTCAACAGCGCCTGGATGCGATTCAGGTGTTATTGGACGAATTGCAGGGCGAGTTGTTTGCTTGAGTGGGTCCATGTAATGACATGGAATAACCGTTATATAAAAATAATCTGAAAACCTGTCAGAAATGACAGTAGCCCGACGGGCGCAATGGATCCAGGATTGAACGGCAGAAATATGGAAAGCTCGTAGGACGAAAGTTGTCCACGGACGAGCTTTTCGTCATTCAGTGACTGGGAATATTGGAAATGTCAGAGCATACGGAACACAAAGAACACTCGTCGGACCACGAGCACAAAACAGGTACGGTCAAGTGGTTCAATGATGCGAAGGGGTTCGGGTTTATCACGCCAGAAGATAACTCCCCGGATCTTTTTGTGCATTTCAAATCCATCATGGGGACCGGTTTTAAAACGCTCACCGAAGGGCAGAAAGTCAGGTTCAAAGTCGTTAGAGGGCAGAAGGGGCTTCAGGCAGACGACGTTCACGTGGTTTGAGCTTCTGCCGCGAAGAGACAGCGGTCCTCACATCTCCCGGACGGCCGAACCTCATCTGTTCGGTTTCGGGCGTGCGTCTTCCTTTTTGGGAGAAACAGTCATGGATAAGCACGGCGAAGAACGTTATGACACCGCCCGGGGCGGTATCGGCGTGATCACCGCACATGTGGACGGACGCGAGCTTTTCTTTCATGTGAAATCCGCTGCTGACGGTGGGCCGACCTTGAAGGCCGGCGACACCGTGGCGTATGACGTCGTGCAGGGCGCGGATGGGCGGTTCTATGCCATCAATCTTGAAGTCGTTGAAGCTGATCCGCCCGAAACGCCTCAATAGGCATATCGCCCGATCTCATGCTGCAAATGCCACAGCGCGTGACACCCATAGATGGCCACGGCAGCCGGCAGGATCAGCCACCAGGCCCGCGGTGGCATGGCCGGCAGCGGCATGAAGCGCTGGCTGAGGCTCAGGCTGGCGGCGAGCACCGTGATGGCGAGCAGGGCGCCGGCGAGGATATCGGTGGGCCAGTGTGCGCCCAGGTACACCCGTGACAACGCGATCATCAGCGCCGGCAGGCAACCGAGCAACAGCCAGGTCACCCGCATCCGTGGCGGTTGCTCACGCCCGGCCAGCACCGCGAGCATCAGGAATAAGGCGAACGAGCCCGAACTGTGGCCGCTGGGCATGCTGAAACTGGTGATCGGCTCGGCCAGGACTTCCGGGCGCAGGCGCGCGAAGAAGTATTTTGCGGCGGTGTTGCCCAGCGCCGTGACGGCCAGGGTGGCGCCGAAAAACAGCCCCTGGCGCCACTGGCGGGCGAGAAACAGCAGCGCGGTCAGCACCCCGGCCACGATGAACTGGATACGGAAGTCGCCGAGGCGGGTGGCGATCACCGCCGCCATGTCCAGCGCTTTGTCGCGATGTTCCTGTACCAGTGCCATCAAGCCCTGGTCGAAGGCCTTGAGGTGCGGGTAGCCGATAAGCAGGGCAATCAGCAACGCCAGGCTCAGGCCGGAAATCAGCCAGGTAGCCCTGGGATGGCGCTTCACGCTGCAATGGATGCACAGTCCGATCAGCGCGAGGACTCCGGCTGCAACCACGCCGGTCTGTGACCAGAAGCCTTCGGGCAAGGGCAGGCGGATGGCCGCGCCGGTGGCCCAGCCCGGTAGCAGGTAGACCACCGACCAGCCTACGCCGGCGATCAGGCTGACGCCGATAAAGCGCGGAAACGGCATGTCGCACATGCCTGCGATCATCGGCAGCATCGGGCGCAGGGGGCCGATAAAGCGTCCCACCAGCAGGCTGGCGATGCCATAACGCTGGAAATAGCTTTCGGCGCCGTTTATCCATTGCGGGTGGCTGCGCAGGCCCGGCAGGCGTCGGATGTTCTGGTGGAAGCGGCGGCCCAGGGTGTAGGAGATCACATCACCGAGCAAACCGCCGATGAACCCCAGCAGCAGGGTTTCTCCCAGGGGCAGGGCGCCACTGCCGGCCAGCACGGCGATGGCGAATAGTGTCACCGTGCCCGGCACGATGCTCCCGATAATGGCCAGGCATTCGAGGCAGGCGACGAGGACAATCGCCAGACCCAGCCATTGTGGGTTGGCTGTCAGCCAGCCGGTGATGCTATCGAGCCATGGGCCCATCGTTGAATTCCTTTTTCAGGTGAAACAAAAATATTCAATATCGCGCTCCCTGTGGGAGCTGGCTTGCCAGCGATGAGGCCAGCAAGTCTTGTATCGATTATCCGACCGCCATCGCCAGCAAGCCGGCTCCCACAATAGGTTTTGTGTTCGCAAGGGGCATAGGTGGCGTTCTTCAGTTGTGCAAAACGTAATCGCGGCCTTCGACCTGCCCCCGCCGGAGTGGATTGCGTGTGCACCAGGCCGCATGGCTGGCATCGACGAAGCGGTACATCAGGTGTTCGTCACGCCCGCCGGGAATGCCCAGGCGGGTGGTCTGGATGATCGGCGTCACCTGGATACCGACATCCTCGACCACCAACCCTTGCGGGTCGAAGCGCTTGGCGTCCCACATCGGCACCTTGAGTCCGAGGGCCTTGCACAGCAGGGTTTGCCCGGCGCAGAGCTTCTGTGCGGGGCGCGCCGTGCCATTGGCCGCCGGATTGTTCAGCAGCATCTGCGCCAGGCTGGCCGGGCCGGACAGTTCGTCGACCCACGGATAGGCGGATTTGATCAGCACCGCGTTGCCCGGCCCGTGGGCGCTGAAGTTCAGCGAATCGCCGCCGCGGGAGTAATACATATAGATATGTCCGCCATCCAGAAACAAAGCCTTACGCTTTTCTGTATAGCCGAGGGAGGCATGACTGCCTTTTTCTTCGAGGTAATAGGCTTCGGTTTCGATGATCCGCGCCGCCAGCCAGAGATCGCCGACCTTGTGGCGGACGACTTTACCCAGCAGTTCACGGGCGAGCAGTTGTGCGTCGCGGTCGAAAAAGGTGTCGGGCAGTGCGTTCGGCAAGGGCGCTAGGGCGGGACTGGGCATTGTGGGCGCGAGACGGTTGATAGCTGGTCGGAGGGCAAGCATAACGTTTTATGCCTTAATCGCGTCTGAACACCGACTATTTACCCTCCATTTCGACCATCCGCCCGGCACCGCTGTCCGTGAGGCGGCGCGACAGCTATAATCAGCCGCTTTCCTCTTTGCCAAGTCCCCCCTTAGAGCCATGACTGAGTCCGTTCTCGACTATATGACCCGTCTGGGTCGCGCTGCCCGCGAGGCTTCCCGCGTGATCGGCCGTGCCAGCACCGCGCAGAAGAACCGCGCCCTGCTGGCCGCCGCCACGGCGTTGGACGCTGCCCGCGGCGAACTCAGCGCCGCCAACGAACTCGATCTGGCCGCCGCCCGCGCCAATGGCCTGGAGCCGGCGCTGGTTGAACGTCTGGCCCTGACCCCTGAGCGCATCGACGGCATGATCGTCGGCCTGCGCCAGGTGGCGAGCCTGCCGGACCCGGTGGGGGCGATCCGCGACATGAGCTACCGGCCGTCGGGGATTCAGGTCGGCAAGATGCGCGTGCCCCTGGGGGTGATCGGCATCATCTACGAGTCGCGGCCGAACGTGACCATCGATGCCGCCAGCCTGTGCCTCAAGTCGGGCAACGCGACCATCCTGCGCGGCGGCTCCGAGGCCATTCATTCCAATCGTGCCATTGCCGCCTGCGTCCAGCGCGGCCTGGACGAGGCCGGTCTGCCGGCGGCGGTGGTGCAGGTGGTGGAAGTCACCGACCGCGCCGCTGTCGGTGCGCTGATCAGCATGCCCGAATACGTCGATGTGATCGTGCCGCGTGGCGGCAAGGGCCTGATCGAACGGGTCAGCCGCGACGCGCGGGTGCCGGTGATCAAGCACCTGGATGGCATCTGCCACGTGTATGTCAGCGCCCACGCCGACCTGGCGAAGGCCCGCGATATCGCCTTCAACGCCAAGACCTATCGTTATGGCATCTGCGGCGCCATGGAAACCCTGCTGGTGGACAAAACCGTCGCCGCCGAATTCCTCCCGGCCATGGCTGAACGCTTGCGCGCCAAGGGCGTCGAGTTGCGTGGTTGCGAGCGCACCCGTGCGGTGATCGAGGCCATCGCGGCAACGGAAGAAGACTGGAGCACCGAATACCTGGCGCCGATCCTGTCGATTCGCGTCGTCGACGGTCTGGACGCGGCCATCGAGCACATCAATCATTATGGCTCGCACCACACCGATGCCATCGTCACCGAAAACCTGGCGCAGTCCCGGGCATTCATGGCCGAAGTCGATTCCAGTTCGGTGATGATCAATGCCCCGACCTGCTTCGCCGACGGCTTCGAATACGGATTGGGTGCCGAGATCGGCATTTCTACTGATAAGCTGCACGCCCGCGGCCCGGTAGGGCTCGAAGGCCTGACCTGCGAGAAGTACATCGTGGTCGGCGACGGGCAGTTGCGCGGTCAGGCTGCGGTCTGATCGAGTGAGCAAACGTCTGTCAGCCGTCGTCAGCCCGCGCCAGGTTTCGCCCCGGCGTATTGGCGTGCTCGGCGGAACCTTCGACCCGGTGCACATCGGCCATTTGCGCAGTGCCCTGGAAGTCGCGGAACTGATGGATCTCGATGAGTTGCGCCTGACCCCCAGTGCCCGGCCGCCCCATCGCGATACGCCGCAGGTCTCGGCCATTGATCGATTGGCGATGGTCGATTGCGCGGTGGCCGGCGTGAGCCCGCTGGTGGTGGACGACCGCGAGCTGCAACGGGACAAACCGTCCTACACGATCGACACCCTGGAACTGATGCGCGCCGAGTTGGCCGCTGAAGACCAGTTATTCTTGTTGTTGGGCTGGGACGCATTTTGCGGCCTGCCCACGTGGCACCGCTGGGAAGAGTTGCTCCAGCATTGCCATATCCTGGTGCTGCAACGCCCGGATGCCGACAGCGAACCGCCGGATGCCTTGCGCAACCTGCTGGCCGCGCGCTCGGTCAGCGACCCGAAGGCCCTGCCGGGGCCTGGCGGGCATATTACATTCGTCTGGCAGACACCCCTCGCGGTGTCAGCCACCCAGATCCGTCAACTGCTGGCCAGCGGTAAGTCGGTACGTTACCTGGTGCCTGACGCGGTCCTGGCCTATATCGATGCGCACGGGCTGTACCGTGCGTCGAACTGAAAAGGCGCGCTTGAAAGCACGAACAGTCGTGTATTGAAGCGCCCGAACATATGAGCAAAACGAGTTTTATATGACCAACAACGACGTAAACAAAGTAAAGCGCAAAGGTACTTTCAAGAGTGCTCCGCTGCCTGAGAAAGTCCTCAGCGGCGAGCCCCTCAAGGGCGAAGAGCTGGTCAAGGTCGCCGTCGCGGCCCTCGAAGACGTCAAGGGCCAGGACATCCTGGTGATCGACGTTCGCGAAAAGCAGAGCATCACCGACTTCATGATCATCGCCACCGGTACCTCCAACCGCCAGATCGGCGCGATGCTGGACAAGGTCCGCGAAGCGGTCAAGGCCCTGGGCATCAAGCCGCTGGGTGAAGAAGGCAAGGGCGACAGCGACTGGGTCCTGTTGGACATGGACGATGTGATCGTCCACATGATGACCGCCAGCGCCCGTCAGTTCTATGACCTGGAACGCCTGTGGCAGGGTGCCGAGCAGAGCCGTTCGGCCAGCGCTGCACACCACAGCCCGGAAAACACCCATGAGCATTTCATCAAGCTCAACAAAGATCAGGAATAAGGTGGCGTTGTGCGCCTGCGCCTGATTGCTGTCGGTTCGCGTATGCCCAAGTGGGTGGAAGAGGGTTGGCACGAGTATGCCAAGCGTCTGCCATCCGAGCTGGCGCTGGAACTGGTGGAAATTCCGCTCAACACCCGGGGCAAGAACGCCGACGTGACGCGTTTTATCCGTCAGGAAGGCGAGGCCATGCTGGCCAAGGTCGGTCCCAACGAGCGGATCGTCACGCTGGAGGTCCATGGCAAGCCGTGGAGCACCGAGCAGTTGGCGGTCGAGCTGGATCGCTGGCGGCTGGATTCGCGCACGGTCAACTTCATGGTCGGCGGCCCCGAGGGGCTGGCGCCGGAAGTCTGTGCGCGGGCCGATCAACGCTGGTCGCTGTCGCCGCTGACCTTGCCGCACCCGCTGGTGCGGATCCTGATCGGTGAACAGCTGTATCGCGCCTGGACCGTGCTGTCCGGGCACCCTTACCATAAATAAGCCTGCCGAATGACCCAGCCGATTCGCCTCAAGGACCACGAGAAAGACGCCCGTCTGGTGCGTAACCGTGTCGTGGTCGGCGCAATCGTGGTGGTGGCGCTGATCGGCGTGCTGATCGCCCGGTTGTATTTTCTCCAGGTGATCCAGTACGACTATCACTCGACCAAGTCGGAGAACAACCGTGTCCATGTGCAGTCGATTCCGCCAAGCCGTGGCCTGATCTACGACCGCAACGGCCTGGTGGTGGCGGATAACCGACCCAGTTTCAGCTTGAGCGTCACCCGTGAACGCTCGGGTGACTGGCGCCAGGTGCTGGATGTGCTGGTGGAGGTGCTGCAGCTCGCCCCGGAAGATCGCGTGCTCTTCGAAAAACGCGTGCGCCAGGGGCGGCGGCCGTTCGAGCCGGTACCGATCCTGTTCGAGTTGACCGAGGAACAGATCGCCCGGGTGGCCGTGAACCAGTTCCGCCTGCCCGGTGTCGAGGTGGTGGCGCAATTGGTCCGCCATTATCCCCAGGGGGCGCATTTTGCGCACTCGGTGGGCTACATGGGACGGATCAACGAGGCCGAGCTCAAGACCCTCGACCCGGTGAACTACAGCGGCACCCATCATATCGGCAAGACCGGCATCGAGCGTTTCTACGAAGCTGAGTTGCATGGACAGGTCGGTTACGAGGAAGTCGAGACCAACGCCCGTGGACGTATCCTGCGGGTGCTCAAGCGCACCGACCCGGTGCCGGGCAAGGACATTGTCCTGAGCCTGGACATCAAGTTGCAGGAAGCCGCCGAAGAAGCCCTCGGCGGTCGGCGTGGCGCCGTGGTGGCGTTGAACCCGGCCACCGGCGAAGTGCTGGCGATGGTCAGCCAGCCCAGTTTCGACCCGAACCTGTTTGTCACCGGAATCGGCTTCAAGGCCTATGCCGAGTTGCGCGACTCCATCGACCGGCCACTGTTCAACCGGGTGCTGCGCGGCCTCTATCCGCCAGGTTCGACCATCAAGCCAGCGGTGGCGATTGCCGGGCTCGACAGTGGCGTGGTCAACGCCACGACGCGGGTCTTTGACCCCGGTTACTACGAACTGCCCAACTACGATCACAAATACCGTAACTGGAACCGCACCGGTGATGGCTGGGTGGACCTGGACACGGCGATCATGCGTTCCAACGACACCTACTTCTATGACTTGGCGCACAAGCTGGGCATCGACCGGCTGTCCACCTACATGAACAAGTTCGGCCTGGGCCAGAAGGTCTCCCTGGACATGTTCGAGGAATCGCCGGGGCTGATGCCTTCGCGGGAATGGAAGCGCGCCACCCGACGCCAGGCCTGGTTCCCGGGCGAAACGCTGATTCTCGGGATCGGCCAGGGCTATATGCAGGCCACGCCGCTGCAACTGGCCCAGGCCACGGCACTGGTGGCGAACAAGGGCGTGTGGAATCGACCGCACCTGGCCAAGACCATCGAAGGCCAGAAGCCGCAGGATCAGGATCCGATGCCGGATATCGTCCTGCGTAATCCCTCCGATTGGGAAAAGGTCAGCCACGGCATGCAGCAAGTGATGCACGGCGCCCGTGGCACTGCGCGCAAGGCGGCCGCCGGCTCGCAGTACCTGATTGCCGGCAAGAGCGGCACGGCCCAGGTCGTGGCGATCAAGCAGGGCGAGAAGTACGACCGCTCGAAAGTCCAGGAACGCCACCGTGACCACGCCCTGTTCGTCGGCTTCGCGCCGGCCAACAACCCGAAAATTGCGGTGGCGGTGATGGTCGAGAACGGTGAGTCCGGCTCCGGCGTCGCCGCGCCGGTGGTTCGCCAGGTCATGGACGCCTGGTTGCTCGGCCCGGATGGCAAGCTCAAACCCGAATATGCCGACTCAACCCCCTTGCAGGTGATGCCTTGATCGCCAATTTCGACCGCATCCTCTCCAGCGAGGATGTGATGCGCCGCCGGGCTACCTTGTTGCAACGCATGCACATCGACGGCCCCTTGCTGATCCTGCTGCTGACCCTGGCGGCCGGTAGCCTGTTCGTCCTTTATTCGGCCAGCGGCAAGAGCTGGGACCTGCTGATCAAGCAGGCCACCTCCTTCGGCATCGGCCTGGTCTCGATGTTCGTGATTGCCCAGCTCGAGCCGCGCTTCATGGCGCGCTGGGTGCCACTGACCTACGTGCTGGGGGTGATGCTGCTGGTGGTGGTGGATGTCATGGGCCACAACGCCATGGGCGCCACGCGCTGGATCAACATTCCGGGGGTGATCCGCTTCCAGCCGTCGGAATTCATGAAGATCCTGATGCCGGCGACCATCGCCTGGTACCTGTCCAAGCGCACCCTGCCGCCGCAGCTCAAGCACGTAGCGATCAGCCTGATGCTGATCGGCGTGCCGTTTATCCTCATCGTCCGCCAGCCCGACCTCGGCACCTCGCTGCTGGTCCTGGCCGGCGGTGCGTTCGTGCTGTTCATGGGCGGCCTGCGCTGGCGCTGGATCATCAGCGTGCTGGCGGCGGCGATCCCGGTGGCGGTGGGCATGTGGTTCTTCATCATGCACGACTACCAGAAACAGCGGATCCTGACCTTCCTCGACCCGGAAAGCGATCCGTTGGGCACCGGCTGGAACATCATCCAGTCCAAGGCCGCCATCGGTTCCGGCGGCGTCTTCGGCAAGGGCTGGCTGCTGGGGACCCAGTCGCACCTGGACTTCCTGCCGGAAAGCCACACCGACTTCATTATCGCGGTGATGGGCGAAGAGTTCGGCCTGGTGGGTATCTGCGCCTTGCTGTTGCTCTACTTGCTGCTGATCGGTCGCGGGCTGGTGATCACCGCCCAGGCCCAGACGCTGTTCGGCAAACTGCTGGCCGGCAGCTTGACCATGACGTTTTTTGTGTATGTTTTCGTCAACATCGGTATGGTCAGCGGTCTGCTGCCGGTGGTGGGGGTGCCATTACCCTTCATTAGCTACGGCGGAACTTCGCTGGTGACACTGCTGTCAGCGTTTGGGGTTTTGATGTCGATCCATACCCACCGCAAGTGGATCGCGCAGGTTTGAGCAAGGTGAACAATTCAATGCAAGTATTGCGCGGTTGGGCGGCTCGGTGTGCGCCGTGGATAGGCCTGGTCGGCTGTCTGGGTGCAGGGACGGGCGCGCTGGCCGGTGACTACGAAGGTTCGCCGCAAGTGGCCCAGTTCGTCGCGGAAATGACCCGCGACTACGGCTTTGCCGGTGAGCAACTGATGGAGGTGTTCCGTCAGGTCGAGCGCAAGCAGAGCATTCTCGACGCGATTTCGCGCCCGGCGGAGCGGGTCAAGCCGTGGAAGGAATACCGGCCGATCTTTATCACCGATGCGCGGGTGGCCCGTGGCGTCGACTTCTGGCGCCAGCATGAAGCGGCCCTGGCCCGCGCCGAGCAGGAATACGGCGTGCCGGCCCAGGTGATTGTCTCGATCATCGGTGTGGAAACCTTTTTTGGCCGCAACACTGGCAACTACCGGGTGATTGACGCCTTGTCGACCCTGGGCTTCGACTATCCGCCACGGGCCGAATTCTTCCGCAAGGAGCTGCGTGAGTTCCTCCTGCTGGCCCGTGAGGAACAGCTGGATCCCTTGAGCCTCAAGGGTTCCTATGCCGGGGCCATGGGCCTGCCGCAGTTCATGCCGAGCAGTTTCCGCGCCTACGCGGTGGATTTCGACGGCACCGGGCATATCAATATCTGGACCAACGCCGACGACGCCATCGGCAGCGTGGCCAGCTATTTCAAACGCCACGGCTGGGTGGCCGGGGAGCCGGTGGTCAGTCGCGCGGATGTGCGTGGCGACCAGGTCGACCAGGGTCTGAGCCCAGGGATTGATCCGGTGAAGACCGTTGGGGAGTTGCGGGCGCTGGGCTGGTCGAGTCATGATGCGTTGCGCGATGATATGCCAGTGACGGCGTTTCGCCTGGACGGCGAGAATGGCCCTGAATATTGGATGGGCCTGAAGAATTTTTATGCGATCACGCGCTATAACCGCAGCGTAATGTACGCCATGGCCGTGCATCAGCTGTCTGACCTGTTGGTCCAAGCACGGGGCGTCAAGTAATGCAGGCTTTGCCGATTCCAAAACCACTGAAGCTGTTGGCTTACACCGCGTTGGCGGTGCTGGTGGTCAGTTGTTCGACCAGCCGCTCGCCGTATCAGTCGTCGTCATCTTCCAATACCATCCGCGCCAAGCCGGGCCTGGACATCAACCGTGCCCATAAAGACGGCGCGCCGTGGTGGGACGTCGATGTGTCGCGCATCCCGGATGCCACGCCGACCCTGCACACTGGGCCGTACAAGGCCAACCCCTACACGGTGCTGGGCAAGACCTACTTCCCCCTGACCGACTCCAAGCGCTACGTGGCCCAGGGCACGGCGTCCTGGTACGGCACCAAGTTCCATGGCCAGAACACCGCCAACGGCGAAGTGTATGACCTGTATGGCATGAGTGCCGCGCACAAGACCCTGCCGTTGCCCAGCTATGTGCGGGTGACCAACCTGGACAACAACCGCAGCGTGATCCTGCGGGTCAACGACCGTGGGCCGTTCTACTCGGACCGCATCATCGACTTGTCCTACGCCGCCGCGAAGAAGCTCGGTTACGCCGAGATCGGCACGGCGCGGGTCAAGGTCGAGGGTATCGACCCGCAGGAATGGTGGGCCCAACGGGGTCGTCCGGCACCGCTGATGCTCAACGAGCCGCAAGTGGCGCAGTCCCAGGCCCCAGCCCTGACCGCGTCCACCGGGACCATCGAGCAGTGGACCCCGCCGCCACAGCAACACGCCACCGACGTTGTGCCCGTACAGGCAGACGCAAAAAAAAACGGTTCTGCACCAGCCTCTGGCCAGTATCTCCAGGTGGGCGCCTTCGCCAACCCGGACGCTGCCGAGCTGCTGAGGTCGAAGCTAAGCTCGATGGTGAACGCGCCGGTGTTCGTGAGCTCGATCGTGCGCAACCAGCAGACCCTGCATCGGGTGCGGATGGGGCCGATCGGCACGCCGGGTGAAGTACAGCAAGTGCAGAACAGCGTACGTCTGGCCAATCTCGGTTCGCCGAGTCTGGTGACGTCGGAGTAACACAGGCACAATTGTGGATTGGGCCGCGTTCGACGGGCCGGGTCCTGGGTTGTTGGTTCGTTTGATAATAAAAGCCTGGAAAGGGTGGTGGAGCGAGCAACCTGACACGTGGCAGTTGGAAAACTGTCTGATTTATTTTTGCCCGCGAGGGCAAGTTTCCATTAGCGATTTCGAGAGACGGATGAACATCACCACCTTTGCCAAACGTTTGTGCCTGCTTGTACCCCTGATCGTTGCGCCTGCCGCCTGGGCCGCCGATGAAATGGCCCTGCCGGCTTCGCCGCAACTGGCCGCCAAGGCCTATGTGCTCATGGATGCCGCCAGCGGCAACGTGCTGGTCGAGAACAACGGCGACCAGCGCCTGCCCCCCGCCAGTCTGACCAAGCTGATGAGTGCCTACATCGCGACCAAGGAAATCCGTCGCGGGCAGATCGGCGAGAACGACATGGTGACCGTCAGCGAAAACGCCTGGCGTACCGGCGGCTCGCGGATGTTCATCAAGGTCGGTTCCCAGGTGACGGTCAGCGACCTGCTGCACGGCATCATCATCCAGTCCGGCAACGACGCCACCGTGGCGCTGTCCGAGCACATCGCCGGCAGCGAAGACGCGTTCGCCGACATGATGAACAAGACGGCTGCCGAACTGGGCATGACCAACAGCCACTTCATGAACCCGACCGGCCTGCCGAACCCGGATCACTACTCTTCGCCCCACGACATGGCGATCCTGGCGCGGGCGATCATTCGTCTCGACCCGGTGCACTATGCGATCTACTCGCAGAAAGAGTTCTTCTGGAACGGCATCAAGCAGCCTAACCGCAACCTGCTGCTGTGGCGTGACAAGACCGTCGACGGTCTGAAAACCGGCCACACTGAAGAAGCCGGCTACTGCATGGTGGCTTCGGCCGTACGTGATGGCCAGCGCCTGATCGCCGTGGTGTTCGGCACCAACAGCGAATCGGCTCGTGCTTCTGAAACCCAGAAGCTGCTGACCTACGGTTTCCGCTTCTTCGAAACCCAGACCTTCTACCAGAAGGGCACTGAACTGGCCCAGGCACCGGTCTGGAAAGGCACCACCCACCAGGTCAAGGCCGGCCTGGCCGAAGACCTGACCATGACCATGCCTAAAGGCCAGCTCAAGAAGCTCGCCGCCACCATGACCATGAACCCGAAATTGGTCGCCCCGATTGCCAAGGGTGACGTGATCGGCAAGGTTGAAGTCAAACTGGACGACAAAGTGGTACACAGCGCTGATCTGATCGCGCTGGACGCGGTCGAGGAAGGTGGTATCTTCCGTCGCCTGTGGGACAGCATCCGTATGTTCTTCTACGGCATGTTCAACTGAGGCATTCGACCGCTAGCAGAGAGTGTCGATTTGCGTACCTCGTGCCTGACCCGGGCGCGAGGTATGTCCGTTGCCTGGGCTTACGAGGCCGTTATTGTCATGACAGACACTGAAGTAAAAGCACCGAAAATCGAATTCCCGGTCACCGACTACCCGGTCAAGGTGATCAGCGACACGGGTGTGGGCAACAAGGACAAGATTGTCGAGATCGTCAAGAAACACGCGACGATCAACGACGATCGCGTCGACGAGCGCCAGAGCACCAACGGCAAGTACACCACGATCCAGCTGCACATCGTGGCCACCGGCCAGGACCAGCTGTACGACATCAACAGCGAGTTGCGGGCCACCGGTTTCGTACACATGGTGCTGTGATGGGCGCTGTGCTGGGCTTTCGCGAGCTCGGCCAGACCCCTTACGAGCCGGTCTGGCATGCCATGCAGCGTTTTACCGATGGTCGCAAGAACGCCGACGCGGCGGATGAAGTCTGGCTGGTGCAGCATCCGTCGGTGTTCACCCAGGGCCAGGCCGGCAAGGCCGAGCACCTGCTGCTGCCGGGAGATATTCCGGTGGTCAAGGTCGATCGCGGCGGTCAGGTGACTTATCATGGTCCCGGCCAACTGGTGGCCTACCTGTTGCTGGACGTTCGTCGCCTGGGTTTTGGCGTGCGCGAACTGGTCAGCCGGATGGAGCGTTGCCTGATTGAGCTGCTGGCCAGCTACGGCGTGAGCGCCGAGGCCAAGGCCGACGCGCCCGGCGTGTATGTCGACGGGGCGAAGATCGCTTCCCTGGGCCTGCGGATTCGCAACGGTTGTTCGTTCCATGGCCTGGCGCTGAATGTCGACATGGACCTTGGGCCGTTTCGACGGATTAACCCCTGCGGTTATGCGGGGCTGGCGATGACCCAGCTGCGCGACCACACAGGACCGATTGAATTTGCCGAGGTAAGTGCCCGGCTGCGCGCGCAGCTCGTCAAACACCTCGACTATGCTGAGCAGACGACCCTAACGGGCGGAATCGATTGATATGACTACTGCGCAAGACGCTGTGCAAACCCTGATCCCGACGCTGGATGTTTCCGAGCGCCCGGCCCGTGCGAAAGTCGAAGCTGGCGTGAAACTGCGCGGTGCCGAGAAAGTTGCCCGTATCCCGGTGAAGATCATTCCGACTACCGA
Source organism: Pseudomonas gingeri (assembly GCF_013386165.1). Taxonomy (GTDB): domain Bacteria; phylum Pseudomonadota; class Gammaproteobacteria; order Pseudomonadales; family Pseudomonadaceae; genus Aquipseudomonas; species Aquipseudomonas gingeri_C. The sequence goes on from NZ_JACAOS010000016.1 coordinate 177,238, forward strand.
GTTGCCGAAGAAACCCGACTGGATTCGCGTGCGCATCCCGGTTTCCCCGGAGGTCGACCGGATCAAGGCCTTGCTGCGCAAGCACAAGCTGCACAGCGTCTGCGAAGAGGCCTCCTGCCCGAACCTGGGCGAGTGCTTCAGCGGCGGTACCGCGACCTTCATGATCATGGGTGATATCTGCACCCGTCGTTGCCCGTTCTGCGACGTTGGCCACGGCCGGCCGAAGCCCTTGGACGTCAACGAGCCGGAAAGCCTGGCCATCGCCATTGCCGACCTGCGCCTGAAGTACGTGGTGATCACCTCCGTGGATCGCGACGACCTGCGTGACGGTGGTGCCCAGCACTTCGCCGACTGCATCCGCGAGATCCGCAAGCTGTCGCCGAACGTGCAGCTCGAAACCCTGGTTCCCGACTACCGTGGACGGATGGACGTCGCGCTGGAAATCACCGCCGCCGAGCCGCCGGATGTGTTCAACCACAACCTGGAAACCGTGCCACGCCTGTACAAGGCCGCGCGTCCGGGTTCCGACTACCAGTGGTCGCTGACCTTACTGCAACGCTTCAAGCAGATGATGCCGCACATTCCGACCAAATCCGGTTTGATGCTGGGCCTGGGCGAGACCGACGAGGAAGTCATCGAAGTCATGCAGCGCATGCGCGAGCACGACATCGACATGCTGACCCTCGGCCAGTACCTGCAACCGTCCCGCAGCCACTTGCCGGTGCAGCGTTTTGTGCACCCGGACACCTTCGCCTGGTTCGCCGAGGAAGGTTACAAGATGGGCTTCAAGAACGTGGCTTCCGGGCCGCTGGTGCGTTCTTCCTACCATGCCGACGAGCAAGCCAAGCTGGTCAAGGCTGAGCTGATGGGAGCGTAACCCGTGAACCAGCGTCGACCCGTGCAGGCTTCCTATCAGGTCCAGAGCGCGGTGCCGGCGCTGCGTCAGGGCGGGGTGATCGGTCTGATCGCCCCGGCTGGCCCCGCTGCCCTTGATCCGCTCAAGGCGCAGCAGTGGGTCCAGGCCCGCGGCTATGAGCTGCGAATATTTCCGGGTGTCTCGCAACGCGACGGTTACCTGGCCGGCAGTGATGAAGTGCGCCTGCGGGACTTGCACGACGCCTTTGCCGATCCTGAAATCGATGTGATTCTCTGTCTGCGTGGGGGCTACGGTTGCCCGCGGTTGTTGGACGATATTGATTTCGAGTTGCTCAAAAAACATCCAAAACCTTTGGTCGGCTACAGCGACATCACCGCGCTGCACCTGGCGATTGCCCGTTATGCGGGGTTCATGACCTTTCACGGGCCGCTGTTCAATGCGGATCTGCTGGGGGAGAAGCTGCCACCGACCGAGTCCTCGTTGTTCAACCTGCTGACCGGGCAGGTGCGGGCCGGCAGTGCATTCGAGCATCCTGCGGCGTTTCCCTTGACCAGCGTGGTTCCGGGCGTGGCCTCGGGGCGCCTGCAAGGCGGCAACCTGTCGTTGATCTGTGCGACCTTGGGCACGCCCTATGAAATCGATACTTGCGGCGTGATCCTGCTGATCGAGGACGTCAACGAGCCGCTGTACCGGGTTGACCGCTTACTGACCCATCTGCGCCTGGCGGGCAAGCTGGAAGGCCTGAGCGGTGTGCTGGTGGGAGATTTCGCCGGGATTGATACGGAGGCGCTGGTGCGCTTGCTCAAGCAGGAACTGGGGCCCTTGGGCATTCCGGTGCTGGCGGGTTGGCGCAGCGGGCATTGTGACCCGAACCTGACGCTGCCCCTGGGCGCGCAGGTGCGGTTGGATGCCGATGCCCGGCAGGTGGTGTTGGAACAGGACGTCGTCCTGACCCGCTGCCGGTAATACCTCATCACGGGTTACGCAAGCTCTCCAGCAGCTTGTGATTCGGATAGCCATCCGCCGGCCAGCCCAAGACCTGCTGGGCGCCACGAATCGCCTTGCGGGTATTGGCGCCGATGATGCCGTCGGGATTGCCGGCGTCATAACCCTTGGTGCTGAGCAAGGACTGCAACTCGATCCGCTCGGAGCGGCTCAACGGCAGGTCATCCTTCGGCCATTCGCCACGAATCAAACCCCCACCAGTAAAACGCTGGGACAACAAGCTCACCGCCAGCCCATAGGACGACGAATTGTTGTACTTGAGGATGGCGCGGAAGTTGTCCAGCACCAGGAACGCCGGGCCACGGTATCCCGCCGGCAGCAAAAGGGCGGCAGACAGTGGCGCCGAGCCGTTTGGCAAGGCGCCGCCCACTGGCAGGCGAATGCCCATCTGTAGCCATTCACTCACCGACTTGCGTGTCGTGCCGTCAGCCTGGGCGTAGTCGAAGGCCGGTGGCAGCACCACTTCCATCCCCCATGGCTGCCCACGCTGCCAGCCCGAGCTTTGCAGGTAATTGGCGGTCGAGGCCAGGGCATCGGCCGAGTCGTTCCAGATATCACGGCGCCCGTCGCCGTCGAAGTCCACCGCATAGCTGTTGTAGGTGGTGGGGATAAACTGGGTCTGGCCCATGGCCCCGGCCCAGGAGCCGAGCATCTGCTCGGGCTGGATATCGCCATGTTGGATAATCTGCAACGCCGCCAGCAACTGGGCCTGGGCGAATCCCGGGCGGCGACCTTCGTAGGCCAGGGTCGCGAGGGAGCGGATCACCGATTTGTCGCCCTGGAACTGGCCGAAATTGCTTTCCATGCCCCACACGGCGACCAGGGCCTCGCGGTCGACGCCATAACGTTGTTCGATGCTCGACAGCAGCGCGCTGTTCTGTGCCAGCAGTGCCTGGCCCTTGCGTACACGCACGGGAGACAGGGCGCCGTCGAGGTATTCCCAGACCGGGCGGGTGAATTCCGGTTGGCTGCGGTCGGCCTTGATCACGCTCATGTCCGGGGTGACACCGGCAAAGGCGGCGTCGAATACAGCGGCTGTGATGCCGGCTTTCAGGGCATCGATACGGAACGCGGACATCCACTCGCCGAAGCTTTGTGCAGGTTGGATCGTCAGGTCGTCATTGGCCTGCGGCAGGACAGGAACCGGGGCTGGGGCGGCTGCGGGGAGGGTTTGCAGCGGCTCGGCGTCGGCAGCGGTCGGCTTTTCCGCGCAGGCAACTAACAGGATAAAGCTGGTGGCGGCGAACAGTCGGCGTACGGGACGACGAAGGGTAAGGCAAAAGGGCATGCGCGGGTCCGGATAATGCGAATCAGGTGCTGACCTTACCATGCTTGAGGGGGTGCAGTCGTGATGGCACGTCAGGCTTTCAGGCCGCCAGAAAGTAAGAAGCCTCCCAGCTTTTAGACTGGAAGGCTTCGCGGCGGTAGCTGCCTTTGCCTTTCGCCGGTTGTTCCTGACGGCTTCGGAACAGTGGCTGGGCGATGATGGATTTGGCTTTATTGGGACGGTGCCGGGACGGCTTGCTCATGGTGGTGCACTCTTGAGGTGGGTGAAGAGTGCGAATCATCGGGCAGATGCGGGTATCTGTCCAGTGGGGGCATTTGGCAATCATTTTATGCGCTAGATACCGTCTTGCCGGCTAACGTACAAGTACGATCAACGCGGTCCCTTGTAGGAGCCGAGCTTGCTCGCGATGAGGCCCTTAAGCCTTGCGCTGTCCTGCGGACGCCATCGCGAGCAAGCTCGGCTCCTACAGGAAATGAGGCGAGAGCGAGTATTGCGTAGGCAACACCCGCGGTTATTCCGCCGGCAACGCCAGCCGTTGCCCACACATCAGCAGGCTCAACCGGCTCAGGCTGCTCCATGGCGAACCCGGCGCCTGGCCCTTGATCTGCGCGTCGATCCGTTGCGCGTCCAGCAGCAACTGGCTCCAGCGTTGCGCCGTGTGCCGTTGCAGGGCTTTGCTCATCAGCGGTTTGCGCTTGTCCCAGACCGGTGGCCGGGCCTGGCTGAAGGCCTTGTCCAGCGGCACGCCCTGGCTGTATTGCAACGACAGGTTGGCCAGCAACCGCAGTTCCCGGGCCAGCGCCCAGAGAATCACCGGCGGCTCGACCCCTTCGCCGCGCAGCCCTTCGAGCATCCGCAGGGCATGGGCCGCTTCACCGTTGAGCACCGCGTCGACCAGACCAAAGACATCGAAGCGGGCACTGTCGGCGACGGCCGCTTGCACCGTTTCCACGGTGATCTGCCCGCCTTCAGCCATCAGCTTGAGCTTTTCGATTTCCTGGGCGGCAGCCAGCAGGTTGCCTTCAACCCGCGCCGCAATCAGTTCCACCGCGTCTTGCTGGGCTGAAAGACCGGCCTGGGACAGACGCTGGCGAATCCACTGTGGCAACTGGGCCGCGTCCACCGGCCAGATCTGGATGAACTGGGTGTCCGAGCCTTCGACCAGGGCCTTGCCCCATTTGGTTTTCTGCGCACTGCCGTCGAGCTTGGGCAGGCTGATCAGCAGCAGGGTGTCTTCAGCCGGGCGCGAGCAATATTCGATCAGTGCCGCGGCGCCCTTGTCCCCGGGCTTGCCCGAAGGCAGGCGCAGTTCCAGCAGGCGTTTTTCGGCGAACAGCGACATGCTGGCACCGGCTTGCAGCAGCGTGCCCCAATCGAAGTTGGCGTCGGCGCTGAATACCTGGCGTTCGTCGAAACCTTGTTGGCGAGCGGCACCACGGATGGCGTCGGCGGCTTCCTGGCAGAGCAGCGGGTCGTCGCCGCTGATGACGTAGACCGGCGCAAGGCTGCCTTGCAAGTGTTTGGCGAGTTGGGCGGGGGCGAGTTTCATAGGCGGGCAAAGGCGGGGCGCCCAGGGCGCCCCGACAGGCTTACTGCTGCGGCAGTTGCAGCGGCGATTGCTGCGGCTGCGACGCTTCGTACTTGCGCGCGGCTTCCAGGGCGTCGGCATCGGCCTTGGCCTTGGCATCGGCGGTCTGTTGCAGGGCATCCAGTTGCGCCGGTGTCAGCAGTTGCAGGCGCAAGACCATCTGCTGGATCAGGTCGCGACGCATTTCCTTGCGCAGTTGGCCCGCTTCGGCATCGCCAGCGGTGATGTTGTTGCCGTCGTGCACGTAGTACTTCTGGATCTGCAGCTTGCCGGTGAGCAGTTGCAGGTCGTGGTCGCCGCGGATTTCATAGTACAGCGCGGTGTTGAGCTCGTACTCGGCGTTACGGCCGGCGCCCGAGTAGGTCGCGTCACGCTGGGTTTCCTGCTCGTCGGTCAGGATCAGCTTGTAAGGCGCACCGGAGTAGACCTTGACGCCGCTGTGCTCGAGGACCTGGGTCAACTGCTTGACCGTGTCGCCGTAGGCGTTGCGGGCGCTGACCGCCAGTTCCTTGATGGTCAGCTGATTGGTGCCGGTGCCGCGCAGCTGGAAGCCGCAGGCGCTCAGCAGCACGGCGAGGCCCATTACCAGCAGATTGCGTTTGATCATCTTGTTGCTCCCCTTGAAACCCTGTGGGTCGACGGTGCGACCTCGGAAGTCTTGCAAGGCGCCCACAATGGTGGGCGCCCGATCCCATTTAGCTGGCGACGATATTGACCAGTTTGCCGGGCACGACGATCACTTTACGAATCGTCAGGCCATCGGTGAAGCGCAATACGTTTTCATTGACCCGTGCCGCCGCTTCGATTTCTTCGCGGCTGGCGCTGGCCGGCATGTCGATCTGCCCGCGCAGCTTGCCGTTGACCTGGATAACCAGCACCAGGCTGTCCTGGACCAGTGCGCTGTCGTCCACCGCCGGCCAGCGGGCGTCGATGACGGCATCGGCATGGCCCAGACGGCTCCACAGCTCGTGGCTGATGTGCGGGGTGATGGGGGCCAGCAACAGGGTCACGGCTTCCAGGCCTTCGTGAACCAGCGCACGATCCTGTTCGGTAACTTGTGCGGCTTTTTCCAGCACGTTCATCAGCGTCATCACCTGGGCGATGGCGGTGTTGAATTTGTGATTCTGGCCGACGTCGTGGCTGGCCTGCTTGATGGCCAGGTGGATCGAACGGCGCACGGCTTTCTGTTCGTCGTTCAGATCGGCGACGTTCAGTTTGCCCGGCTGACCCTGGATGACATGGGCTTGGGCCAGGCGCCAGACGCGCTTGAGGAAACGGTGCGAACCTTCGACGCCGGAGTCGGACCATTCGGCGCTCATGTCCGGTGGCGAGGCGAACATCATGAACAGGCGGCAGGTGTCGGCGCCGAACTGATCGATCATCGACTGTGGGTCGACGCCGTTGTTCTTCGACTTGGCCATCTTCTCGGTGCCACCGATTTCCACCGGCAGGCCGTCGCTCTTGAGCTTGGCGCCGATGACTTTGGCCTTGGCGTCGCGCTCGAGTTCGACGTCCGCCGGGTTGAACCAGGTGTAGGCACCGTTGGTTTCGCGACGGTAGTAGGTCTCGGCGATCACCATGCCTTGGGTCAGCAGGTTCTTGAACGGCTCGTTGGAGCTGACCAGGCCTTCGTCGCGCATCAGCTTGTGGAAGAAGCGCGCGTAGAGCAGGTGCAGGATCGCGTGTTCGATACCGCCGATGTATTGATCCACCGGCAGCCAGTGGTCGGCGGCGGTTTTTTCTACCAGGCCACCCTCGTAGTGCGGCGAGGCGTAGCGGGCGTAATACCAGGACGACTCGACGAAGGTGTCCATGGTGTCGGTTTCACGCTTGGCCGGTGCGCCGCATTTCGGGCAGCTGCACTCGTAGAACTCGGGCATGCGAGCCAGCGGCGAACCGGCGCCGTCCGGCACCACGTCTTCGGGCAGCACGACCGGCAGCTGGTCTTCCGGTACCGGTACATCGCCGCAGGTGTCGCAGTGGATGATCGGGATCGGGCAGCCCCAGTAGCGCTGGCGGCTGATGCCCCAGTCGCGCAGGCGGAACTGGGTGCGCGAGGCACCGAGGTTTTTCTTGATCAGCGCGACTTCCATGGCGTCGAACGCGCCCGCGAAGTCCAGTCCGTCGAACTCGCCGGAGTTGATCAGGCTGCCGTGTTCGCCGTAGGCGCCTTGCCACGGTGCCGGGTTGGTATCGCCCGAGCTGGTGCGCACCACCGACTTGATCGGCAGGTCGTACTTGTGGGCGAACTCGAAATCACGCTCGTCGTGGGCCGGTACGGCCATGACCGCGCCGTCGCCGTAGTGCATCAGCACGTAGTTGGCGACCCACACCGGCAGTTGCTCGCCGGTCAGTGGGTGCTCGACGAACAGGCCGGTCGGCAGGCCTTTCTTTTCCTGGGTGGCGACGTCGGCTTCGGCGACGCTGCCGCCCTTGCATTCGGCGATGAACGCCTGCAGTTCGGGGTTGTTGCGCGCGGCCAGGCTCGCCAGCGGGTGCTCGGCGGCCACGGCGACGTAGGTCGCGCCCATCAGGGTGTCCGGACGGGTGGTGAAGACTTTCAGGTTGCCGGCTTCGCCGATGGAGTCGACGTGGTACGGGAACTGGACTTCCATGCCACGGGACTTGCCGATCCAGTTGCGCTGCATGGTCTTGACCTGCTCGGGCCAGCCCGGCAGTTCGTCGAGGCCTTCCAGCAGCTCATCGGCGTAGGCGGTGATCTTGAAGTAGTACATCGGGATTTCGCGCTTTTCGATCAGCGCGCCCGAACGCCAGCCGCGGCCGTCGATCACTTGTTCGTTGGCCAGTACGGTCTGGTCAACCGGGTCCCAGTTGACGGTGCCGTTCTTGCGGTAGATCACGCCTTTTTCGAACAGGCGGGTGAACAGCCATTGTTCCCAGCGGTAGTAATCCGGCTTGCAGGTGGTCACTTCGCGGGACCAGTCCACCGCCAGGCCCAGGCTGCGCAGCTGGGTCTTCATGTAGGCGATGTTTTCGTAGGTCCACTTGGCCGGTGCGACGTTGTTCTTCATCGCGGCGTTTTCCGCCGGCATGCCGAAGGCGTCCCAACCCATGGGTTGCAGGACGTTCTTGCCTTGCATGCGCTGAAAACGCGCGATCACGTCACCGATGGTGTAGTTGCGCACGTGCCCCATGTGTAGCTTGCCGCTGGGGTAAGGGAACATCGACAGGCAGTAGTAAGTCTCCTTGCCTGGCTGTTCACTGACTTCAAAGGACTTTTGCTCGTCCCAGAACGATTGGGCGGCGTTTTCGATTTCACGGGGCTGATAGTGTTCGTGCATGGCTACTTGTACTGGAAAGGGTGGCCTAATCCTCTTCAACGCATCCGTCAGGCGGTGCTGGAAGTGGAGTTACAGGAAGCGCCGTAGCATACATGACGCTGCTCTATCGAGGGAAACCCTGATTGCACTGCCGCAGCCGTTGGTCGCGGCGGTCGGCTGGTTTGCCGAGCGCCGCTAAGCTTGGAGGAGGGGGAGTGATTCTTGTCTTCAATGAGGTGAGCGGATGGTGGAGTCGCAGCGATATGTCATGAAACCCGAGTTGTACGAACGTTTGATCGTCCGTCTGGGGCTTGCCCTGGACGCAGCCAATACGGCGGTTCGATTGCGTGATGAGCGCCCGGCCGAGTTGGAGTTGCGTGGCTTGAGCCACGCCGAGTTCGAATTGATCAGGGCTTACCTGGATCTCAGTGGGCAGGATGTGCCTGTGCCGCCTTCCGTTGTGGAGCACAAGGTCTCACCGCGTTCGGCCGAGATTATCTGGTTGAAGGACAAAATGCCCTGTGCGGGTTCGGCGAAGTTCAAATCCGCGGGGGTCAAGTAAGTTCGCCCGGCGACAGGCTGTTGTCTGTCGCTCATCTGGCTTCAGTTTGAAGTCATTGTTCCAGAAGGTTGTTGATTGACCCCGATGCACTTAGGCTTCGGGCATCTTCTGGAGATGCCCGATGCCTGTTCGTTACATCCTCAAACAATTGCTCTTGCCACCCGGCCTGCTGTTGCTGTTGCTGCTGTTTGCCTGGTGGTTTCGCCGTACTCGCCCACGTCTGGCCGGGCTGTGTTTTGCCCTCGGCCTGGGCGGGTTCTGGTTGATGAGTCTGCCGGTGGTGGTGGAATGGGGCGCGCGGGCCCTGGAGACGGTGCCGCCGCTTGAACGCAGTGAGTGGGCGGGGCTGGCGCAGCGGGCCGATGCGATTGTGGTGCTGGGTTCGGGGCGCGAGCGCGGCGATCCGGCGTGGGGCGAGGATCAGCCGACCGGGATTGGCCTTGAGCGTCAGCGTTATGCGGCGCGTTTGGCCAAGGCTTCCGGGCTGCCGGTGCTGACCAGCGGCGGTTTGCACTACGGCACGCCGCCGAGCGAAGCGGCGTTGATGGCGGCGTCGATGCAGAGCGATTTCGACGTGACGGTGCGCTGGCAGGAAGGGCGTAGCACCACGACCTGGGAAAATGCCAAGTTCAGTTATGACGTATTGGCGCCGCTGGGCATCAAGCGCGTGGTGGTGGTGACCCATGCGGCCCATATGCCGCGTTCGGTGTGGAGTTTCGAGAAGGCCGGTTTTACCGTGGTACCGGCGCCGGTGGGCTTTCTTGGGCGGGATAATGCCCGTCCGTTGGGCGGTTGGCTGCCGGAGTTCAATGCGTTCTGGCGCAGTGGGCAGTTGATCAACGAGGCGGTGGGGCAGGTGGGTTACCGGTTGTTCTATCGCTGACTCAAGGCTGGAATAAACCAATGTGGCGAGCGGGCTTGCCCGCGCTCGGCTGCGCAGCAGTCGTAAAACCGGACGCCTCGCTGTGTCAGGCACAACGAATTCTCTGGTTTTAGGGGCGCTTCGCACCCCGGCGCGGGCAAGCCCGCTCGCCACAAGACCGCGATCGGCTTCAAGCGTCCTTGGCTGACGGGCATTAGGGTAAGCCTCTTTGCCACAGGAATGGCTGCGTTTTTATTCAGACCGTCTTGGCAATGCGGCTGGCCAGCAAGGCCCAGCCGAACAGCAAGCCACACAGGATGATCAGCGGCCACGAACGCCACTGCAGGTAAGGCGTCAGGTCGTGCATCGGCACCACTTCGCCGTACAGGATGCCTTGCTCGAACTGCGGAATCCGCGTGGTGATCTGGCCATAGGGGTTGATCAGGCCGGTGACACCATTATTGGTGGCGCGAATCATCCAGCGCCCGGCTTCCAGTGCACGCATCTGGGCCATTTGCAGATGCTGCAAGGGGCCGATCGACGTGCCGAACCAGGTGTCGTTGCTGATGGTCAGCAACAGGTCGCTGCGCGCCGACAGGCTGGCGGCGAACTCCGGGTAGACCACTTCGTAGCAGATGAATGGAGCGATCTGATAACCCTTGGCCTGTAACAACGGCTGGTCAGACGGGCCACGGGCGAAGTCGGACATCGGCAGGTTGAAGAAGTCGATCAACCCGCGCAGCAGGTCCTGTAGCGGCACGTATTCGCCAAACGGCACCAGCTTCTGCTTCAAGTAGGTACCGTCGCCTTCACCCGTCACGGTGATGCCGTTGTAATAGCGCTTCTCGTTGTTCACCACTTCGCGGATCGGTACACCGGTGATCAGTGCCGAATGCCGCTCTGCGGCGAAGCGGCCCATCATCGTCAGGTAGCCCTCGGCCGACTCCTTCAGTATCGGCACGGCGGTTTCCGGCCAGACCAGCAGGTCCACGCGTTTGGAGCGGAAACTCAGGTCGCGGTACAGCGCCAGCTGCGCATCGATCTGCGTAGGGTCCCACTTCATGCTCTGTTCGATATTGCCCTGGACCGCCGCCACCGTCAGCGGTTCGCCCGACGGGCTGGTCCAGGCGTGATGCTTGAGCGCAATACCGGCGACCCAAGGGCCGACCAATAGCACGACACCGAGGGCGATAAAGGCCTTGCGCCCGCCCTTGAGCAAACGGCGGGCGTTGTACAGCAGCGCAGCCGTCAGGGCCAGGGTAAAGGAGATCAGCCAGATCCCGCCCAGCGGCGCCAGGCCGCTGAGCGGGCCATCGAGCTGGCTGTAGCCGGAATAAAGCCAGGGGAAACCGGTCAGGAACCAACCGCGAAAGGCTTCCTGGCCCACCCACAGGGCGGCAAACGCCAGGGCGTCGGCCAGCGGCGCTTCATTGCGGCGTATCCAGCGCGCCCAGAGCCAGGCCGGCAGGGCAAAGAACCAGGCAATGGCTGCCGTGAACGCGAGCATCAGGAAACCCGCCAGCAACACCGAAGCATCGCCGTAGGTATGGATGCTCACATAGATCCAGCTGGTGCCGGCGCCGAACAGGCCGAAACCGAAGCACCAGCCGCGCCCCAGTGCCTGGCGTGGCGACAGCTCGCGCAGGCCGGCATAGAACGCCCCCACCGCCAGCAACGCCAATGGCCAGATATCGTACGGCGCCAGGGCCAGGGTGGTCAGTGCGCCAGCCACCACGGCCAGCAGGTTACCGGGCCAGCCGGGGCGGGTTAAGCGCAGCATGTGAATCCTTAGCGGCTAATAGGGGTCAGGCGGATCAGATGAATGCGACGGCTGTCGGCATTCAGGATACGGAAACGATACGCGCCGATTTCGGTGATTTCATTACGCTTGGGCAAGTGCCCGAACGCGCTCATCACCAGTCCACCGACGGTGTCGAACTCGTCATCGGAGAATTCGCTGTCGAAGAACTCGTTGAAGTTCTCGATCGGCGTCAGGGCCTTGATCAGGAAGTCGCCGCTGGGCAGGGGCTTGATGTAGCTGTCTTCCTCGACGTCATGCTCGTCCTCGATATCGCCGACGATCTGTTCCAGCACGTCCTCGATGGTCACCAGACCGGCCACACCGCCGTATTCGTCGATGACGATGGCCATGTGATTGTGGTTGGCACGGAACTCGCGCAGCAGCACGTTCAGGCGCTTGGACTCGGGGACGAAGGTCGCCGGGCGCAGCAGGTCCTTGATGTTGAAGGTGTCGCCGTTTTCCTGCAGCACCAGCGGCAGCAGGTCCTTGGCCAGCAACACGCCCATGACGTCGTCATGGCTTTCGCCGATCACCGGGTAGCGCGAGTGCGCGGCATTGATGATCGAGGGGAGGAATTCGCGGGGAGTCTGGGTCGCCTTGATGCTGATCATCTGCGAGCGCGGGACCATGATGTCCCGGACTTGCAGGTCAGCGACCTGGATGGCGCCTTCGACGATGGCCAGCGCTTCGCTGTCCAGCAATTTGTTCTGGTGTGCTTCGCGCAGCAGCTCCAGCAGCTCCTGGCGGTTTTTCGGCTCATGGGCAAAAGCCTGGGTCAGTTTACCCAGCCAGGACTTCTGCCCGTTGCTCGATCGATCTTCGCTCATAGCGATTTACTCGTATCCCTTGGTAGTGGAGTGATCAGTGTTCGTCATCAATATAAGGGTCAGGATGACCCAATTCGGCAAGCAACGTTCGTTCCAGCGCTTCCATTTCCTCGGCTTCCTCATCGTCTATGTGGTCGTAACCCAATAGATGCAGGCAGCCGTGAATGACCAGATGGGCCCAGTGGGCCTCCAGCGTCTTGCCTTGTTCGGTGGCTTCGCGGGCGACCACCGGAACACAGATCACCAGGTCGCCCAGCAGCGGGATATCCAGCAATTCGTCCGGTACGTCGGCGGGAAAGGACAGCACGTTGGTCGCGTAGTCCTTGTGCCGCCAGGTGTGATTGAGTTCGCGGCCTTCGGCTTCATCCACCAGGCGGATGGTCAGCTCGGAGTCGGCTGTGCGCTGGCGCAGGGCCAGTTCGCACCATTGGCGAAAGTCGGCTTCGCTCGGCGCGGGCGCTTCGCTTGCCAATTGCAGGTCGAGTTCAAGCATCGCGCTGGCTGTCCTTCACGGCAGACGGTTCGCTGGCGCGGTGCTCGAAGCGCTCGTAGGCTTCGACGATGCGTTGCACCAGCGGGTGACGGACGACGTCTTTGGACAGGAAGTGCGTGAAGCTGATGCCCGGTACGTCTTTCAGCACTTCGATGACATGGGTCAGGCCGGATTTGGTGCCCTTGGGCAGGTCGACCTGGGTGATGTCACCGGTGATCACCGCCGTGGAGCCGAAACCGATACGGGTCAGGAACATTTTCATCTGTTCGACGGTGGTGTTCTGGCTTTCGTCGAGGATGATAAAGCTGTTGTTCAGGGTCCGGCCGCGCATATAGGCCAGCGGCGCGACTTCGATGACCTGGCGTTCGATCAGCTTGGCGACGTATTCGAAGCCGAGCATTTCATACAGGGCGTCGTAAAGCGGGCGCAGGTACGGGTCGATTTTCTGCGACAGGTCGCCTGGCAGGAAACCGAGCTTTTCACCGGCTTCGACCGCCGGGCGCACCAACAGGATGCGGCGCACCTGCTCGCGCTCCAGCGCATCAACGGCGCAAGCCACCGCCAGGTAGGTCTTGCCGGTACCGGCCGGGCCGATGCCGAAATTGATGTCGTTGCCGAGGATTTCCTTCACATAACGCTGCTGATTCAGGCCGCGGGGGCGAATCATGCCTTTTTTGGTGCGCAGGGCCACGCTGGCTTCGGCCACCGGGTTGTTATGCAGGTCTTCGACACTCGACTCCTGCAGGAACAGGTGGACCATGTCTGGAGACAGCTCGCTGCCCTGGGTTTCCCGATACAGGCGACGCAGCAGGATTTCTGCCGAGGACGTGAGCTTGGGTTCGCCGATCAGTTCGAACTGATTGCCGCGATTGCGGATCTCGATGGCCAGGCGTTGTTCGATCAAGCGCAAATGCTCGTCGAACTGCCCGCACAGATTGGCGAAGCGGCGAGCCTCGAAAGGCTCGAGAATGAAACGATGTGGTTCGATGGGTGCGTTCAAGGTCGTTTTTAGCCGCCCGACGGCAATTGAGATGAAATCAAGGATAACGCTAGCAGCCCGGGGGTGAAAGCCCTCATTGCAGCATCGAGCCGCGCAGGGAATGCGGTTGTGCGGCGTCGATGTGCACGTCAAGAAACTGGCCGATCTGCTGGGGATTGTCGCAGCGGAAGTTGACGATACGATTATTCTCGGTGCGGCCCTGCAATTCTCCAGGGTCCTTCTTCGAATAATCGGTCACCAGGATGCGTTGGATCGTACCCACCATTTGTCGGCTGATCTCGAATCCTTGCTGGTTCAGGCGATGTTGTAGGGCGTTGAGGCGCTCTTTTTTCACCGCTTCCGAGGTTTCGTCCGGCAAATCCGCCGCAGGGGTGCCCGGACGCTGGCTGTAGACGAAGGAGTAGGAGAAGTCGAAACCGACGTCTTCGATCAGCTTCATGGTCTGCTGGAAGTCTTTCTCGGTTTCGCCGGGGAAGCCGACGATAAAGTCCGAGCTGATGCAGATGCCCGGCACGGTGGCGCGCAATTTGCGCAGCTTGGACTTGTATTCCAGTGCCGTGTGGTTGCGTTTCATCGCCGAAAGAATCCGGTCCGAGCCCGACTGCACCGGCAAGTGCAGGTGCTTGACCAGCTGTGGGACCTCGGCGTGGGCCTGGATCAGGCTGTCGGAGAACTCCAGTGGGTGCGAGGTGGTGTAGCGGATCCGCTCGATGCCGTCGACGGCGGCGACCACACGGATCAATTCCGCCAGGTCCGCCAGGCGACCGTCATGGGTGGTGCCGCGATAGCCGTTGACGTTCTGCCCCAGCAGGGTCACTTCGCGCACGCCGTGCTCGGCCAGGTGGATGATCTCGGCGATCACGTCGTCGAACGGCCGGCTGACTTCTTCGCCGCGGGTGTAGGGCACCACACAGAAGGTGCAGTACTTGCTGCAGCCTTCCATGACCGAGACATAAGCGCTCGGGCCGTCGATGCGCGGTTCGGGCAGATGGTCGAACTTTTCGATTTCCGGGAACGACACGTCCACCTGCGGCAATTTGGTGGCGCGGGCGGCATCGATCATTTCCGGCAGGCGGTGCAGGGTCTGCGGGCCGAAGACCACGTCGACATAGGGGGCGCGGTCGCGAATGGCGGCGCCTTCCTGGCTGGCGACGCAGCCGCCGACGGCGATGACCATCTCCGGGTTCGCCAGTTTCAGTTCGCGCCAGCGGCCCAGCTGGGAGTAGACCCGGTCCTGGGCGCGCTCGCGGATCGAGCAGGTGTTGAGCAGGATGACATCCGCGTCTTCGGCGCGGGCGGTGACTTCCAGGGCCTGGTGTTCGCCCAGCAGGTCGACCATGCGCGAGCTGTCGTACTCGTTCATCTGGCAACCGTGGGTTTCGATGTAAAGCTTCTTGGCCATGGATATTCATCAAGTGGTTCAAAGAACCGCGCATTATAGTGGTCATCGCGCTTGCTTCCTAGCGCTGTGCATTCGGCGGCTATGCTATAGTTCGCGCCCTCTTTTTATCCCCCGATGTGTTGCCCGCCCACCATGACCAAACGTGAAGCCCCCATCTACAAGGTGATTTTTCTCAACCAGGGCCAGGTGTTCGAAATGTACGCCAAGCAGATCTATCAGAGCGATCTGTGGGGCTTCCTGGAAGTCGAAGAATTTGTCTTTGGCGAGCGCACGCAACTGGTGGTCGATCCCGGTGAGGAAAAACTCAAGGCTCAGTTCGAGGGTGTGGTGCGCAGTTTCGTGCCGATGCATTCGATCGTGCGGATCGACGAGGTCGAGCGCTTGGGCACGCCGAAGATCAGCGAGGCGCGGGGCCTGAGCAATGTGATGCCATTCCCGATGCCAATGCCTGAGAAATAAAAAAACAAAAAAAGCGCGAAGCTGCCTTCAAGTAGGAGCCGGCTTGCTGGCGATAGCGGTGGTGAATGTTACACAGTCATCGCCAGCAAGCCGGCTCCCACAGAGGGATGTGTATTCAGGGCAACGGCGAGAACGGTGTACGGCCGTCAGCCGTCTGCAATTCCAGCAGGTATTTGCGGAAGATCTGGCCCAGCACCTGGGTCGCCATCTCCAACTGGTCACGGGGCATCTGCGCCGCGACCTCATCCGCCGTGTCCAGTGCGTCTTCCGCACCGTTGACCGCCGCCATCTTCAGCACGATATAGGCCTGGACGTTATTGGCCGGCACACCCTCGCCCTTGTAGAACATGATGCCGAGCTGGTATTGCGCCTGGGCGTGACCTTGCAGGGACGCCTGTTCGAAATGACTCAGGGCCTTGTTGAGGTCGTGTTGCGGGTTTTTGTCGTCGTGATAGAACGCACCCAACTCGTATTGCGCTTGCGCATCGCCGCCCTTTGCCGCTTCTTCGCAGGCGGCCAGGGCCTCGGCGAGGTCCTGTGGCTGGGAGTTGAGGGTGCAACGGCCCATCGCCGGGATCAACAACGAGTTACCGCCTGCATATGCCAGCAGCGGCTGAAGGAGCAACAGGCAGCCCAATGCAAGGGCGCGGCCGGTGCGGTTCATGGGAATCGACGTACCTCTGAAGGGCGGGCGGACCCGGCCAGGGGATGACTATGGCGCGCATTATGAAATAAGCGGGGGCCACCTTACAAAGTCTTTACTCGTTTTTCTGCTGCACGGGCGCTATATGGCTTTGTTTTGCAAGTATCTGGACAAGAGGACGGTAGGAAACAGGGGAAGTTTAGGCGGGAAAACCGACGCCGGCTGAAGCCGACGTCGGGGACATCGGTTACTTCAGTGCGGCAAAAGCCTTTTCAGCGGCATCCAAGGTCAGTTTCAGCTCGGTTTCGCCGTGGGCGATGGAGGTGAAACCGGCCTCGAAGGCACTCGGCGCCAGGTACACGCCGCCGTCGAGCATCAGGTGGAAGAAGCGCTTGAAGCGCTCGGCGTCGCTGGACATCACGTCGTCGAAGGTGACGATGTCGTCCGCGCTGCTGAAGTACAGGCCGAACATGCCGCCGGCCTGGGTGGTCACGAACGGGATACCGGCCGCGTCGGCGCGCTCTTGCAGGCCCTGGAGCAGGCGGCGGGTGTAGTCGCTCAGTTCGGCGTGGAAGCCCGGGCGGCTGATCAGGCGCAGGGTGGTCAGGCCAGCGGCCATGGCCAGCGGGTTACCGGACAAGGTCCCGGCCTGGTAGACCGGGCCCAGCGGGGCGATGCAGGACATGATCTCGCGCTTGCCGCCGAAGCAGCCCACCGGCATGCCGCCGCCGATGATCTTGCCGAAGGTGCTCAGGTCCGGCTTGACGCCATAGTGGGCCTGGGCGCCGCCGAGGGCGACGCGGAAGCCGGTCATCACTTCGTCGAAAATCAGCACCACGCCGTGCTGGTCGCACAGGGTCCGCAGGCCTTCGAGGAAACCTGGTGCCGGCGGCACGCAGTTCATGTTGCCGGCCACTGGCTCGACGATGATGCAGGCGACGTCCTGGCCGACTTCGCCGAGTTTCTTCGCGACCGCATCGATATCGTTGAACGGTAGGGTCAGGGTGTGTTTGGCGAAGTCCGCCGGTACGCCGGCCGAACTCGGTACACCCTGGGTCAGGGCGCCGGAACCGGCCTTGACCAGCAGGCTGTCGGAGTGGCCGTGGTAGCAGCCTTCGAACTTGATGATGTTGTCACGGCCGGTGAAACCACGGGCCAGGCGGATGGCGCTCATGGTCGCTTCGGTGCCGGAGCTGACCATGCGGACCATCTCCATCGACGGCACGATTGAGCAGACCAGGTCGGCCATCTCGGTTTCCATGGCGGTCGGTGCGCCATAGGACAAGCCGTGTTCCAACTGCTTGCGCACCGCGTCGAGCACGTCCGGATGACTGTGGCCGAGGATCATCGGGCCCCAGGAACCGACGTAGTCGACGTAACGCTTGTCGTCTTCGTCGGTGACATAGGCGCCTTCGGCGTGTTTGAAGAACAGCGGCGTGCCGCCGACGCTCTTGAACGCGCGAACCGGCGAGTTGACGCCGCCGGGGATGTGTTTCTGGGCACTGGCAAACAGGGTTTCGGAACGAGACATGGGCAGGCTCTCAGGAGTCATGAAGTAAAGAGGGCGTTGAAGGCGCGGGCGCGGCGGGTCACTTCCTGGGTGCTGTCGGCACCGAACAGGCCATGGATCACGGCCAGCAGGTCGGCACCGTGGGCCACCAGCGGGGCGGCGTTGTCCAGGGTGATGCCGCCGATCACCGCGATCGGCAATTGCAGCAGCGGGCGCGCGCGTTGCAGCAGTGCCACGTCGGCGGCAGGGGCGCCGGGCTTGGTGTTGGAGTTGAAGAAGCGCCCGAAGGCGACATAACTGGCGCCTTCCCGGGCCGCCTGTTCGGCGAGTTCCAGCTGCGCGTGGCAGGTGGCGCCGATAATGGCCCGGCTGCCCAGCAGCGAGCGGGCCGGTGTCAGCGGGCCGTCGGTCTGCCCCAGGTGCACGCCAACCCCCAGCCGTGCCGCCAGTTCGGCGTCGTCGTTGATGATCAGGCGGGTCTTGTAGCGTTCGCAGAGCACCCGCAGGGCTTCGGCTTCGCGCAGGCGACGGGCCTCATCGGTGCTTTTGTCGCGGTACTGCAGCAAGGTCACGCCGCCATCCAATGCCGCCTCGACATAAGACAGGAACTTGCCGGCCAGCAATTGGCTATCGGTGATGGCATAGAGGCCGCGTAGTTTCATTGGGATAGCTTCATCGGATCAGCCTCGGGGGTTGGAAGCGCTGGAGGTTACGAGCAGAAATCCAGGGGCAGGCGTCGGGGTACGAACTGGCCTTTGCCCAGTTGCTCGGCATCGCGCAGGGTCCGCCAGGTGTAGTTCAGCGCGGTCTGCACGGCGCTGACCAGGCCTTCGCCCAGGGCCAGGCGTCCGGCGAGGGTGCTCGCCAGGGTGCAGCCGGAGCCGTGATAACTGCCGGGCAGGCGCTGGCATTTGAAGGTCTGGCGGGTGCCGTCGCGGCTGTACAGGCGGTTGTGGATTTCATCTTCGTCGCCATGTCCGCCGGTGATCAGCAGGTGTTGGCAGAACGGCAGGAGTTTTTCCGCGCATTCGTCGGCGCTGCCTTCGGGCAGTTCGGCGAGGATGCGTGCTTCCGGGAGGTTGGGGGTGGAGATGGTCGCCAGCGGCAGCAGGCGTTCGCGCATGGCATAGCCGACTTCGTCCTTGCCCAGGCGCCCGCCGCCGCCGGCGCGCAGCACCGGGTCGCAGACCAGCGGCAGGTGCGGGTGCGCCAGGAGCAGTTCGACCACGGTGTCGACCATTTCCAGGGAGCCGAGCATGCCCAGCTTGACGGCCGCCACGGTCGAGTCGTTGAGCACGGCATTGGCCTGGGCCAGCACCCACTCACGGTCGAGCACGCGGAAATCGCTGACGTTGACCGTGTCTTGCACGGTCAGCGCGGTTACCGCAGGAGCGGCATGGCAACCCTGGGCGAGCAGGGCTTCGATATCTGCCTGGAGGCCGGCACCGCCACTGGGATCGTGGCCGGACAGACAGAGGACAACGGGACGTGAGCTGTAGGTATTCATGGAGCGCGAGCTTACCACCAAACGCTTTTTTCGGGACCGCCCGCCCGGCGTTGAATTTGCGCCCTGAAGCTTTTTTCAGCGCGGCCGATAACCCTTCGCTATATAGCGCGATTGTGCGTTGTGACGCCCGTTCTAGAGCCTTTGGATAAAATATTTCAATGGTGTGTTTTAGCCATCAGTGGCTATGCTAAAGTGGATCCAAACGAATAACAGGTCATGATGTTTCACGTCGTCTCAAAGGGAAGGGGGGCTCCTGACGCGACTTGATTGACCACGCTGGGGCTGTATGCGCTATTTGCTGCTGATTTTGTTGAGCTGGCTGCCGCTGTTGGCGAGTGCAGTCGAGTTTGATGAGACCACTCAGAGCCTGCCTCTGGGCCGAGTCATGCAGGTATTCGAAGACGCGAGCGGCCAAGCCGATATCGCGCAGGTTGCCTCGCCCGCCATGGCGGCCCAGTTCCATCAGCACAATAAGGCCTCGCTCAATGCCGGCTATTCGCTGTCGGCGTTCTGGCTCAAGGTCGACCTGACCTACACGCCGAAGAATCCCAACACCCCGCGCATCTGGTTGCTGGAGTTGGCCTATCCGCCGATGAAGCACATCGAGCTCTATCTACCGGGCGCCGATGGTGGCTACCACCTGGCCCAGCGCACCGGTAATGACCTGCCGTTCGCCAGCCGCCCGATCAAGCAGAACAACTATCTGTTCGAACTGCCGTTCACCCCCAATCAAAGCCAGACCGTCTATCTGCGGCTGCAAACCGAAGGCTCGATGCAGGCGCCGCTGACCCTCTGGTCGATGCAGGCCTACCTCGAAGAGCAACCGGTGCGGTTGTATGTATTAGGGCTGATTTATGGCGTGCTGCTGGGGATGCTGGTCTACAACCTGTTCATCTACCTCAGCGTGCGCGACACCAGCTACCTCTATTACATCTTCTATATCGCTTCGTTCGGCTTCTACCAACTGTCGGTCAATGGCGCCGCGACGCAGTATTTCTGGCCGGACAGCCCTTGGTGGGCCAACGCCTCGACGCCTTTCTTCATAGGCCTGGCGGGTTTCTTCGGTTGCCAGTTCACCCGCAGCTTCCTGCACACCAGGGCCTACGGTCGCTGGCTGGACCGGCTGTTGTTGCTGTTGATGGCCTACAGCGTGGTGGTCACGGGGCTGTCGCTGATGACCAGCTATGCCTTGGCCCTGCGCCTGGCAACCCTCCTGGCCCTGGCGTTCACCGTGACCATTTTTGTCGCCGGGATCAGCGCCTGGTATCGCGGATTGCGGGTGGCGCGTTACTTCATCATCGCCTGGTCGGCGTTCCTGCTCGGCGGTCTGGTCAACACCCTGATGGTGTTGGGTTACCTGCCGAACGTGTTCCTGACCATGTATGCCAGCCAGCTCGGCTCGGCCCTGGAGGTCGGCCTGTTGTCCCTGGCCCTGGCCGACCGGATCAACACCATGCGCGCGCAGCAGGCGCAGACCTTGCTCGAGTCCGGGCAGAAGCTGGAAGGGCTGAACCGCGAGCTGGCCAACAGCAATCGGCTCAAGGACGAGTTCCTCGCCACCGTCACCCATGAACTGCGCACGCCGATGAACGGTGTCATCGGCTCCCTGGAGCTGATGCAGACCCTGGAGCTGGATGGGGAGCTGGCGCAATACCAGCAGACGGCGGCAGGTTCCGCCCGGGACATGATGCGCATGGTCAATGGCATCCTGACCCTGACCGAATTGCAGGCAGGCCGGCTCAAGGTGACGACGCAGTCATTCGGCCTGCGGCGCTTGCTCGATGGCTTGCAGGAACAGTTCGCCGGTCGCGTGCAGGGCAAGGGCCTGCATTTCGCCATTGAAGTGGACGACAACGTGCCGGACAGTCTCCACGGCGACGCGCAGAAGATCCTGCAGTGCCTGGAGTGCCTGGTGGACAACGCCATCAAGTTCACCCGCGAAGGTGGGCTGGTGCTGCGGGTCCACGGCCAGCAGGTGGCGGAACAGCAATGGGCCCTGTCGTTTGCGGTGATCGACAGCGGCATCGGTTTTATCGACCTGGATGAAGCCACGCTCTATCAGCGTTTCTTCCAGCTCGATGGCTCGATGACTCGCGAATATGGCGGCCTGGGGATTGGCTTGGCGATTTGTCGGCAATTGATCGATTTGCTGGGTGGTCACCTCACCCATCAATCGGAGCCGGGCATGGGCAGTCGCTTCCAGCTTGACGTCGAAGTCGATGCGTTGATCCCGAGGGCGTTGCGGTCTTCGGCGTCGTCGGTGGCGCGTTATCCCTACGACTGCACCCTGCTGCTGGTGGATGACAACAACGTCAGCCAATTGGTGGTGCGCGGCATGTTGCTCAAATTGGGCTATCGGGTCTTCACCGCAGTCGATGCCCGAGCCGCCCTTGATGTGCTGCACGGGCAGGCGGTGGATGCGCTGTTGCTCGATTGCTCACCACAACCGGCGGACGAAGTGTTGCTCTGCCGTCAGTTGCGGGCCATGCCCGGCGGCGCCGACCTGCTGATCCTGGCCCTGGTCAGCTCGACCGAGGCCAGCGAACGCGAGCGCTGCCTGGCGGCCGGGGTCACGGACACCTTGTCGAAACCGGTGCGTTTCGAGGAGCTGAAGAGCCTGTTGGCCCGCCGTCTATTGGCCGCCACAGAGGGTGAAAGCGCCGGTACTTAGGCGCTTATGTCACTTTTTTCGCGGCGATACGCGTGATTCACTGGGCTCCTTGGCACTTTGCAAAGGAGCCCGACAGCATGAATCTCCATCAGTACGCTGAAACCCACGAGGTCACCAACCAGCCACCGTCGCTGGACGGGACCAATCTCTATCGCATCGACCTGCCGCTGCAAGAGTGGGCGCGGCGGTTTGGCGCCGGCTGGGCGGAATCGCGGATCGAGGCCTATGGCGCCCTGGCCGGCGGGCCGCTGATGGAGGCGGGGTTTCTCGCCAACCAGAACAAGCCGGTGTTTGTCAGCCATGATCGTTATGGTCATCGCCAGGACCTGGTGGAATTCCATCCGGCCTATCACGAGTTGATGCGCACCGCCGTCGAACACGGCTTGCCGTCGTTGCCCTGGACCGATCCGCAAGAGGGCGCCCATGTTGCCCGCGCCGCCATGACCTACCTGCACAGCCAGGCCGAGGCCGGTACCGGCTGTCCACTGACGATGACCTTCGCCTGCGTGCCGGCCTTGCGCCTGCAACCGGAGATCGCCGGGCAATGGCTGCCGAGCATTCTCAGTACTCAATACGACCCGCGTAATCTCGGCATTGCCCACAAGACCGGGGCGACTATCGGCATGGCCATGACCGAGAAGCAGGGCGGCACCGACGTGCGTGCCAACACCACCCGGGCTTATCCCGTCGGTGCTGGCGGCCCGGGGCAGCCTTACGAGTTGGTGGGGCACAAATGGTTCTGTTCGGCGCCCATGTGCGACGCCTTCCTGACCCTGGCCCAGACCGACAAGGGCCTGACCTGCTTCCTGCTGCCGCGGCACCGCCCGGATGACAGCCGTAACCAGTTCTATATCCAGCGCTTGAAAAACAAGCTGGGCAACTGCTCGAACGCTTCGAGCGAAGTGGAGTTCCGTGGCGCTTTGGCCTGGATGATTGGCGAGGAAGGGCGCGGTGTGCCGACCATTATCGAAATGGTGGCGATGACCCGTTTCGACTGCATGGTCGGCTCCAGTGCCTTGATGCGCCAGGCGCTGACCCAGGCCAGTCATCATTGTGCCCATCGGTTGGTTGGTGGTCGCGTGCTCGCCGAGCAGCCGCTGATGCAGAACGTGCTCGCCGACCTGGCGCTGGAGAGCGAGGCGGCGCTGGCCTTGAGCTTGCGTATGGGGCGTGCGCTGGATCGTCTGGGGGACGACCATGAAGCGAAATTTGCCCGTTTGGTGACGGCGGTGGGCAAATACTGGATCTGCAAACGTGCGCCGGCGATGATCAACGAAGCGGCCGAGTGCATGGGGGGGGCCGGGTATGTGGAGGACAGCATTCTTCCACGTCTTTATCGCGAAGCGCCGGTCAACTCGACCTGGGAAGGATCAGGGAACGTGCAATGCCTGGATGTGCTGCGTTCGCTGTCCAAGGAGCCCGGCGTGCTGGAAGTGCTGTTCAGCGAGTTGGGCGATGGTCATGGGGACAAGCGCCTGGCCCGGCATATCGAACACTTGAAGTTGGCGTTTACCGACACCCACGATATCCAGTACCGCGCCCGACAACTGACCGAAGACATTGCCCTGGCGTTGCAGGCCAAGTTGCTGCTGGAGGCGGGCAATGCCGAGGTCAGCGATGGTTTTATCGCCAGTCGGCTGGAGGCCGGAGGTCGGGTCTACGGCACCTTGCCCCGTGGGGTGAATGTCGAGGCCATCGTGGCCCGTTCGACGCCGCAGGGGGGCTGAGGGCAAACACGGATATTGTGGCGAGCGGGCTTGCCCGCGCTCGGCTGCGAAGCAGTCGCAAAACCGATCACCCTGTTCTACCTGACACACCGCAATCACTGGTTTTAGGGTTGCTTCGCAACCCAGCGCGGGCAAGCCCGCTCACCACAAGGGTAAGTGCTGAACGGAAAGCCACTGTTCCCGTCTGACGATGTTGCAGGCAAGATGAAGGTCTGCAACATCAGAAGACAGGATGCTCTCCGTGACCGAAGCTTTTATTGTCGTGCAATCCCCCGAACAAGCCGTGGACCGTCTGGCCGAACTCCACGAGCGTGCCACCAGTGCTCTGAGCCAGGCGCTCAAGCGTTACCTCAAGGACCGCGTCGAACCCGATGCCGCCCAGCGCGCCCTGTTCCGCTACCCCGAATTACGCCTGACCTACACCTACCAGGGTGAAGTTCCCGCCACTACCCGGGCCTACGCCAAGGTCCAGTTGCCGGGCACCTACAGCGTTACCGTCACGCACCCGGCGGCGTTCCGCAAATATTTGCTGGAGCAACTGGTACCGCTGATGCGCGACTTCACCGTGACGGTGGAAGTGGGCGTCAGCGAACAGAACATTCCTTACCCGTACGTGGTCGAGCAGGGCGATGAACTGGCCGGCTCCGGCGTCACCGCCTCGGCCCTGGCGCGGGTTTTCCCGAGCACTGATCTGTCGGCCGCCACCGATGACATCGCCGATGGCCTGCACGACTGGGAAAACACTTCGCCCTTGCCCCTGGCCCTGTTCGATGCCGCCCGGGTGGATTTCTCCCTGCGGCGCCTGGTGCATTACACCGGCAGCGACTGGCGCCATGTGCAGCCATGGATCCTGCTGACCAACTACCACCGCTATGTCGATCAGTTCATCCTGCATGGCTTGCAGCAGCTACGTGACGACCCACGTTTCGTGCGTATGGTCTTGCCGGGCAACGTGATCATCGACAAGAGCATGGAATACGGCGAGGCCCAGGCCGTGGCCGCCGGCGTGGTCTGGCACCGCTACCAGATGCCGGCGTATCACCTGCAAGCTTCCGACGGCCATGGTGTGACCCTGGTGAATATCGGCGTCGGCCCGTCCAACGCGAAGAACATTACCGACCACCTGGCGGTGCTGCGTCCGCATTGCTGGCTGATGATCGGCCACTGTGGCGGCCTGCGCCAGTCCCAGACCATCGGCGACTATGTACTGGCCCACGCGTATATGCGGCGCGACGGGATTCTCGACCGGGTGGTGCCGCCGAACATCCCGATTCCGGCCCTGGCCGAAGTGCAGATGGCTTTGCAGCAGGCGGCGGCCAACGTCACCGGCGAACGTGGCGACGACCTGAAGAAACGTCTGCGCACCGGCACCGTATTGACTTACGACGACCGTAACTGGGAACTGCGTTGGGCCCAGGAACGGCCGTTGATCAACCTGTCCCGCGCCGTGGCCGTGGACATGGAAAGCGGCACCATCGCCGCCCAGGGTTATCGTCTGCGGGTGCCGTACGGCACCTTGCTCTGTGTCTCGGACAAGCCGCTGCACAGTGAAATCAAACTGCCGGGCTCGGCGAACGCCTTCTATGAGCGGGCTGTCAGCCAGCACTTGAAGATCGGCATTGCGGCGGTGGACCTGCTGCGCACCGAGTTGCATTCGCTGCATTCGCGCAAGCTGCGCAGTTTTGACGAGCCGCCGTTCCGTTAAGCCCGGCCAACCCCGTCATCCGAGGTGGTGGCGTACGCAGGCTTTGCGTTCGCCACTGGCCTTGTGGGAGCTGGCTTGCCGGCGATGGGGCCCTGAAGTCTTGCAGCGCTCCAGCAGACGCCATCGCCAGCAAGCCGGCGCCTACAGGATGTGTGCTGGAAATAATGGGCGACACACCCTAGCATGGCGGCTCCTGATCCTCAGATGTCCTCTTTGCCATGTCTCGTCCACCCCGTCCCGTTGTGCGTCATTCGGCCGCGAAAACCCCTGTCGCGCCGCGTCGGGTTGCCAAGGCCGCGCCGGTCGAACCCAAACTGATCCTGTTCAACAAACCCTTCGATGTGCTGACGCAGTTCAGCGATGGAGAAGGGCGCGCGACGCTCAAGGATTTTATCGACGTAGCGGGTGTCTACCCCGCCGGTCGGCTGGACCGCGACAGCGAGGGGCTGCTGTTGCTGACCAACGACGGCCAGCTCCAGGCGCGTATTGCCGACCCCAAGCACAAGCTGGCGAAAACCTATTGGGTGCAGGTCGAGGGCACGCCGAGCGCCGAGCAGATCGAGCAATTGCAAAAGGGCGTGGAGTTGAACGACGGCATGACCTTGCCCGCCCAGGCGCGGCAGATCGACGAACCGGCGCTCTGGCCGCGCAACCCGCCGGTGCGGTTTCGCCAAAGCATTCCCACTTCCTGGCTGGAACTGATTATTCGCGAGGGGCGTAACCGTCAGGTTCGGCGCATGACGGCGGCAGTGGGCTTGCCGACCTTGCGCCTGGTGCGGGTGCGCATCGGTGATTGGACCCTGGATGGACTGGATCAAGGTCAGTGGCGAGAAGTGCCGGCGCGTTTGTAGCGTGTGTGGGCTTTAAAGCGACCCGGACTCGATCAACCCGATCACTACGCTCTTGATCACAAAGGCGACGATACCCAGGCCCAGCACGAAGAACAGGATAAAGGTGCCGAAGCGCCCGGCCTTGGATTTCTTCGCCAGGTCCCAGACGATAAAGCCCATGAAAATGACCAGGATGCTGACCAGGCCGGTCATCATCCACTCTTCGAAAACGGCAGGATCCATCAGACCTCTCCAGCGCGAGTAGGGCGCGAAACCGTTCGATTATACGCCATGGGCGGCAGCGCATCTGATCTCGGGCAATAAAGCGATCTCTTCAACTGCGCAAATGGGTCAACGGCAACTCGGTGCTGTTGAGCACCTGGTTCAGCACAAAGCTGGAGCGCACGCTGGTCACCCCTTCGATGCGCGTCAGGTGCCCCAGCAGCAGTTTCTGGTAGTGATCCATGTCCGGCACCACCACCTTCAACTGATAGTCGGCGTCCATCCCCGTCACCAGGCTGCACTCCAGCACCTGGGGCAGGGTGCGGATCGCCGCCTCGAAGTTTTCGAAACGCTCCGGGGTGTGCCGGTCCATGCCGATCAGCACATAGGCGGTCAGGCTCAGGCCGAGCATCTTGCGGTCGAGCAACGCCACCTGACGGGAAATATAACCGTCGTCTTCCAATTGCTTGACCCGCCGCGAACAGGGCGAGGGTGACAGGCCGATACGCTCGGCCAACTCCTGGTTGGAGATGCGGGCGTCGCGTTGCAATTCCGCCAGAATGCTAAGGTCATATCGGTCAAGTTTGCTCATCGCTCAGGCCTTTCTAATAACTATTGCGGTAAATTATCTATCTTAAGTTAAAAATTGCGCAAGACATGTTTATTTGAGCAATGTTCGCAATCCTGTGTCGTCGCCCCGGGCCTATGCTTATCACCAGAATCACTGCCCGGACAAGTGTCCAGTCTCGCAATGTGTTTTCACCGTCGAGACAGACACCCCAGTCCACTGCGGCTCGCCGAATCCGGCCAGCCGCGGCCGACAATCCCACAGGGTTGCGCCGGCCACCGGGCTACACGCTGTCCAGAAG
This sequence comes from Pseudomonas gingeri, assembly GCF_013386165.1. Classification (GTDB taxonomy): domain Bacteria; phylum Pseudomonadota; class Gammaproteobacteria; order Pseudomonadales; family Pseudomonadaceae; genus Aquipseudomonas; species Aquipseudomonas gingeri_C. The sequence continues at coordinate 204,367 of NZ_JACAOS010000016.1, forward strand.
ACGGTGTGAGGTGAGCCGACGTCAAAAGCGTCGAGCACGGACGAAGTTCTCAAGGGGAGGCCGACGGGTCTCCCTTTTTTAATGGGCGAAAAATAAGTTGCTCGACTGGTAAAGTGTCACCGAACCGGAATCCGCTTTTCCAGTCTTATGGATAAGCCCTGAAACGCAGTGAGGAATGGCATGAAATCGCGCATCTGGCGTCTGGCAGGTGTTGGCTTGCTCTGTATGAGTGTTGGTGCGCAAGCACTGGCTGAAAACCAGGGTGATGATAATCAGAAACATGAGGGTGAACATCGCCCTGAAGGCCGTCCGGCAGGCAATGAGGGCCGTCCGCAAAACAACCAACAGCATCCTCAGGCCCCGGCCCCACGGCCAGCCGCCCCGGAAGTGCGTCCCCAGGCGCCGCAACCGCGCCCGGCGGCGCCTGCGCCTCAGGCTCGTCCGGAAAACAATCAGCAGCATTTCGAGCGGCACGAGCAGGCCCCTGGCGGGCAATGGCAAGGCCGTCCACCGCAGAACGAACCGGCTCCGGCACCTCGTCCGGCTCCGCAGAACAATCTGCCGATCCAGCCCCACCCCGATAGCGTGCGCCAGACCCAGGAACCGTTGCGTGGCAACTATTCCGATATTCCCCGGCGCAATGGCAACGCCCCTAATTGGCAGGGTGGCAACAATAACAATCGTCCTGGTGGCAACTTCGAGCACCACGACGACCGTCGCTGGCCGGGACGTCCCGACGGCCATGGCAATGGTTGGGGCCCGGGCCCGCAATATCGTCCGGGTTATGTGATCGATCGTTTTCCGGAGCGCAACTGGCGGGTGCCTTACCGCGGCCAGGACTATTTCTTCTCCGGTGGCTACTGGTATCGCCCGCAGGGCGCACGCTACATCGTCGTCGCGCCGCCACGGGGGATTCGCACCACCTACCTGCCTGACTATGCGCGGGAAGTCTGGATCGGCAGCTCGCTGTTTTTCCTCGCGGCGGGTGCCTATTACCTCTACCAGGAAGATACCCAGGACTACGTGGTGGTCGATCCACCGGCCGCCGCGCCGCAGGTGGCACCGGCGCCGCAAGGCAATGGTTACGATGTGGTGGCCTATCCGGCCAACGGCCAGAGCCCGCAGCAGGTCCAGCAGGATGGCGAGGATTGCTATCGCTGGGCGGTGCAACAAAGTGGCTTCGACCCGGCCAACGTGACCTACGCGCCGGCACCGGCGGTGGTCCAGGCCTACCGCCAGGCCCAGGGCAACTGCCTGAGCAGTCGCGGTTACCAGGTCAACTACTGATCCGTCAGTGGCGTGGCTTGACCACCTCTCGCGGGTCGGCGTGCACCAGCACCTCGGCCTGCGGGTAAGCGGCATGGATGGCATCGGCGGCCTGGTCACTCAGGCCGTGGGCCACCGATAGCGTCAACTCTCCCGGCAACTCCAGGTGCAACTGCACAAACCAGCGGTTGCCGGAGATTCGCGTGCGCAGGTCATGGGCACCCAGCACCCCGGGTACGCCGCAAGCCAACTCCAGCATATGCTGGCTGATGTCCGGCGACAGTTCCTCATCCATCAGCACGGCGAAGCTTTCCCGGCCGATCTGGATCGCACTCCACAGGATATAGACCGAGATCCCCAGGCCGAACCAGGCGTCCACCTGCGGCCAGCCGAAACCTGCGAGCACCAGCGCCACCAGGATACTGGCGTTGAGCAGCATGTCCGAGCGGTAGTGCAGGGAATCGGCGCGCACGGCGGTGGAGCCGGTTTCGCGGACCACCTTGTGCTGCAACAGCAGCAAGGCGGCGGTCAGGATCAGCGAAAACACGATCACCCCGATGCCGATCCACGGTGCGCCGACCGGTTCCGGGTTTTTCAGGCGCTCGAAGGCCTGGACCGCGATCAGCACCGCACTCACCGCAATGAACAGCGCCTGGGCCATGCCCGAGAGGGATTCGGCCTTGCCGTGGCCGTAGCGGTGATCGTTATCGGCCGGGCGCAGGGCGTAGTGCACCGCCAGCAGATTGAGAAACGAGGTGACGCCGTCGAGCAGCGAGTCGGTCAGCCCGGCGAGCATGCTCACCGAGCCGCTCAGCCACCAGGCGCCGGCCTTGGTCAGGATCAGGAGGCTTGCCACCCCGACCGAAGCCCGGGTAGCCAGGCGTAAAAGACGGGCGTGTTCCGGGCTGCTGGTCATGGGGGCGGCGATCCTCTTTCAGTGGGCGTGGGCTCAGGCCGCAGGGCGCAGGTTGTACATCGCCAACTGTTGCAGGTTGCCTTTTTGCTGGATCAGGCGCGGGTCGTTCAGTGGCAGGGTCTGGTGCAGTTCGGTCCTGAGAATCGCCTGCAACTTGAGGTTGTCGACGTGGCCATCAGCGGTAATCGCTTCCTGGAGTTTTTCCGGGGCGATCTGCGCGGTCTTGCCGTGGGGCAGGTAGATAGCGCCGGTGGCGAAGTCGACGCCGAACGCGATCAAGCCGGGGATGACGAAGAACAGGATGCCGACGGCATCGAGGCCGGCGATCAGCGGGTCGATCCGACCTTCGATCTGGCCACGGCGATCCGGGTAGAAAATCGAGCCGCAGGCGCTCAGTTGGGTCAGCAGGGTAGCCGCTAGAACAGTGCCGATAACACGGGAAGCAATACGCATGGATATCTCCTGAAGGAAACGTGAAGCCGCTGGGGCCGCGTCTGGATCAGTTGTTAAGACCGCAATCAAGGCCAGGCAGTTCGCCGTTATACCCGGCTCTCTGTCCGGGAGCCACCCTGAATGCGTTGCCGATTGATGAAGCCTTGTGCGCTTTGTCCCCCTCGTCGGGCCAGGCGCGGGTCGAAGCCTTCGACAAGACCTTTCCAGGCGGCCGATGAATGTCGCAAATCTTCAATCATTCGTGCAAAGCCTCCAACTGTTTCGCGGCATCTGGCCGCTAGGATGGGCGCGTCCCACCTGATCTGCGCAAGGCGCCCTGGCGCTGCTCGTCCCAGAAAGGCGGCGCTGCGTTCGCTCCCAGCCCGGCAGTCGAGGAACCGCTTATGTTCAAACCCGTATTGGCGCTGATGAATCGGGCGCGTTACCTACAGAAGTTTTGTCTGATTTTTCTGGTTTTCATGTTGCCGTTTGGTTGGCTGGCTTTTGACAAGCTGGCGACGTTGACGGTCGAGTTGCAGGGCGCGCAACGCGAGTTGTTGGGGTTGCAGGCCTTCGAGGCGGCATTGCCCGCTTACAAGGCAGCCTTGGACCTGGCGGCTTTGCATGTCCTGAGCCACGCCCGCAACAAGCCTGACAGTGTTACCGCCATAGAGGTCGGGCGACGAACGTTGGAGCAGACCGGGCAGACTTTTGGCGACTGGCTGGGCAATAGCCCTTTTGCCGCACGCCGTTTTATGGCCAAGGATCCGTCGACCACCTTGGGGGTGCCACAGGCCAACCAGGTACTCAGCGCCCTTTATCTGGATGAAACCCGTGCCGCCCTGGCGCAGTTGGCGACGTTGAAGGAAATCGGCGCTGACTCCCGCTTGACCATGGACGGCAATCCACAGTTGTACCGTGCGACCGACCTGCTGATCAGCGAGATCCTGCCGCTTTACGCGACGTTGGCGCAGACCCGTGGTTATGCGGCTTACGTCAGTGGTTATGGTTTTCTGGAGTCCACTTCCCGGGCGACGGTGGTGAGTCAGCCTGCGTTGCTGGAGCCCTATATCGAGGCCCGCAGCGGTGTGGACAATCCGACCGCGCGTGGGCTGATGGCCGATGCCGCGCAGGAGGCCCGGGCGCTGTACATAAGCAGCATCGTCGAACCCTATTCCCAGAGTGGTGCCTATGACGAGGCTTCCATCGAGCACTGGCAGGAGCGTTTCAACCGCTACCAACCCAGCGTCGAAAAACTCGATACCGCTTTCAAGGCCGTAGTCGGCGACAGTGCAGCGCTGTTGCGTGAGCGAGTGTCGAGCAGCCAGGAGCGCCTGGTCAGTTGGGCGCTGCTGCTAAGCGCCATCGTGCTGGTGATCATCTACCTGTTTTGCGGCTTCTTCCTGTCGGTCCGCGAAGCGCTTCGCGGCATTCGCGAGGCCATGCGCCGGCTGGCCGCCGGTGACCTTGGCCATGTGCTGCGGGTGCAGGCCCGGGATGAAGTGGGCGATCTGGCCGAGGACTTCAACCGGATGCGCGCCGGCATCGCCGAACTGATCGTGCAGGTCAGCGGGTTCTCCTCCACGACCCAGGGCAAGGCTGAAGACCTGAGCCAAAGCGCCACCGCCAGTCAGCGCAGCGCTGACCGACAAGGTGCGGAGCTGGCGCTGATCGGCACCTCGATGAGCGAGTTGGTGAGCAGCGTGCAAGAAGTCAGTCGCGCCTCCCAGACCACGGCGCAGAGTGCCAGTCGGGTCGGCGACACCTGTCGCGAAGGCAGTCGTCAGGCCGGTTCCGCGGCTGCCGGCATCCAGCAACTGTTCCGCGAAATGGACCATTCGATGTTGGCCATCCAGGCGGTGGATGAGCAGAGTCGGGCGATCGCCCTGGCGGTCGGGCAGATCCGCAGCGTCTCCGAGCAAACCAACCTGCTGGCGCTCAATGCGGCCATCGAAGCGGCTCGTGCCGGCGATCAGGGGCGTGGCTTTGCGGTGGTCGCCGATGAGGTCCGCCATCTGGCGATACGCTCCCAGGCGCTGACCGGGGATATTCAGCAGACCATCGAGAGCCTGCAACAACAGGTCGGCAACGCGGTGCGAACCATCCAGAGCAGTCATGCCAGCGCGTCGACCCGGGTCGCTGAAGTGACCCTCACGGCGGATATTTTCCAGGCGATCACCCAGGCGATGGGGGAAATTATCGATCACAACCTGCAGATCGCCTCGGCTGCCGAACAGCAGGCGCAAGTGGTCGAAGGTGTGGAGCGCAACACCCTGGAAATTCGCGCGTTGAGTGAAAGCAACGCTGGTGAGGCGCGCACGACCGTGCAAGTCAGCGACGAAGTGGCGGGCATGACCCGGGAGTTGCATCGGCTGATCGCCCACTTCAAGGTCTGAGCCGCGAGCCCTTTAGCTTTGGAGGCCTGCCGGGTTCGCCGTATAATTCACGGTCAGCCTGGGAGCCACCATGAATTCGTTGCCGATTGATGAAGTATTGCCGGCCTTGCGCCAGGCGTTGAGTGAACGCCATGAAGCAGTACTGGAAGCGCCACCAGGTGCGGGTAAAACCACCCGGGTGCCGTTGGCGTTGTTGAACGAGCCGTGGCTGGCCGGGCAAACCATCCTGATGCTCGAACCCCGGCGCCTCGCCGCCCGGGCAGCGGCCGAGCGGTTGGCCAGCGAGCTGGGGGAGAAGGTCGGAGAAACCGTCGGCTACCGCATCCGTCTGGAAAGCCGGGTCGGCCCGAAGACGCGCATTGAAGTGGTCACCGAAGGCATTCTCTCCCGTCGCCTGAATGACGATCCGGCCCTTGAGGGCGTCGGGTTGGTGATTTTCGACGAGTTCCACGAACGCAGCCTGGACGCCGATCTGGCCCTGGCCTTGAGCCTCAACGGGCGACAGATGTTTCGTGACGAGCAGCCGCTGAAGATCCTGTTGATGTCCGCCACGCTGGAAGGCGAGCGCCTGGCCGGGTTGCTGGATAACGCACCGGTGGTGCGCAGTGAAGGGCGGATGTTCCCGGTGGACCTGCGTTGGGGCCGGGCCTTCCAACCCGGCGAATTTATCGAACCGCGTGTGGTGCAGACCGTGCTCGAGGCGCTGGACGCCGAGCACGGCAGCCTGCTGGTGTTCCTGCCGGGTCAGGCGGAGATCCGCCGGGTGCATCAGCAACTGGAGGAGAGCCTGGGGGGGCGTAGCGATGTGCTGCTGTGCCCGCTGCATGGCGAACTGGATCTCGCCGCCCAGCGTGCCGCCATCGAGTCGGCACCGGATGGCAAGCGCAAGGTGGTGCTGGCGACCAACATCGCTGAAACCAGTCTGACCATCAATGGCGTGCGGGTAGTGGTCGACGCCGGGCTGGCGCGAGTGCCGCGTTTCGACCCCGGCAGTGGCATGACCCGTCTCGACACCCAGCGTATCTCCCGGGCCAGTGCTACCCAGCGTGCGGGGCGGGCAGGGCGTCTGGAACCGGGGGTGTGTTATCGGTTGTGGTCGCAGGATCAGCATGAACAGCTGGCGGCCTATGGCTCTGCGGAAATTCTCCAGGCGGACCTGGCCGGGCTGGCCTTGCAACTGGCGCGTTGGGGCGTGGCGCCTGGCGAGTTGGTCTGGATGGATGCGCCGCCGGCCGCCGCTTATGGCCAGGCGCAGGAGCTGTTGCAACGGCTCGGTGCCTTGGCCAGCAAGGCCGGCGCCGAGTACGCCTTGACGAATCATGGCCAGGCCATGGCCGAGTTGCCGGCTCATCCGCGTATCGCCCATTTGTTGTTGCGCGGCCAGGCGCTTGGGTTGGCGGCGATGGCCTGTGATGTGGCGGCGCTCCTGGGCGAGCGGGATATCCAGCGTGGCGGCGGGGCGGACCTGCACACACGCTTGGCTTTGTTGGCGGGCGAAGAGCGCGCGGCACGCGGCGCCCAGGGTGGTGTGCAGCGGGCCAGGCAGTTGGCGCGGCAGTATCGCGGTTACTTGCGCGGCTCAGCGAGCGAGCCGGTGGCCGACCCTGAGCATCCGCGCTGGCTGGGCGCGTTGCTGGCCCTGGCGTACCCCGATCGGGTCGCGCAACAGCGCCGTGAAGGTGGCGCGGAATACCGGTTGGCCAACGGGCGGGCAGCCCTGTTCAGCGAGACCGACAGCCTGATGAAACAGCCCTGGTTGGTGGTGGCCGACCTGGGCAGCCGTCAGGGTCAACGGGAAGAGCGTATCTACCTGGCCGCGGAATTTGATCCCGGCCTGTTCGATACGGTGTTGGCCGAGCAGGTGAGCACGCTTGACCAATTGGACTGGGACGAGCGCGAGGGCGTGCTGCGGGCCGAGCGTCAGCGCAAGGTCGGTGAATTGATCCTCAGTCGTGAGCCCTTGACCGGCCTGGACGAGTCGGCGCGCAGCCAGGCGCTGGTCAACCTGGTCCGGCGCAAGGGCCTGGAGCTGTTGCCCTGGACCCCGGAGCTGCGTCAATGGCAGGCGCGGGTGGCCTTGTTACGCCAGCTTGATCTGGAAGGAACGGGCAAAAGCGACTGGCCGGATGTCAGCGACAAGAGCTTGCTGGCGACCCTGGAACAGTGGCTCAAACCGTATCTGGGGCGGGTATCGCGGCTCAGCCATTTCGCTCAGCTCGATCTGTCTTCGATGCTGCGCAACCTGTTGCCCTGGCCATTACCGCAACGCCTGGACGAGCTGGCGCCGCACCATCTGAGCGTGCCTTCGGGTTCGTCGATCCGCCTGGACTACAGCGAACAGCCGCCGATCCTGGCGGTGCGTCTGCAGGAGTTGTTTGGCCTGGCCGAAACACCACGGATTGCCGGTGGCCGCCAGGTGGTGAAGTTGCATCTGCTATCGCCGGCTCGACGTCCGGTGCAGGTGACACAGGATTTGGCCAACTTCTGGCGTAGCACCTACGCGGAAGTGAAGAAGGACCTCAAGGGCCGTTACCCGAAGCATTATTGGCCGGACGATCCGTTGGTGGCCGAGGCCACTGCTCGGGCAAAACCGAGGGGGACCTGAGGCGGTCAGTTACTGCGCCGGCGGCAACAGAAACCGTGCCAGCACCGGCAAGTGATCGGAAATCGTCAAGGTATCGTCCTGCCTGACCTGGGCCTCGACCCGCTTGAGCTTGGAGCTGTAGAAAAAATAATCCAGGGTCCGATCCGGCTCACTGACGTCGGGGTCGTTCGGGTAAAACGTCAGCCACTGCTCACGGTCGATGCCGCTGGCTTCGTTGTTGCTCGGGATCATCGGGTACTTGTCCCACAACACATGCAACTCGCTGTCCGCCGAGTAACCGCCGCGCAAGCGTGGCGGCAGGCGCAGGTACTGGCCCAGTGGTAGCAGGTTGAAATCGCCGCCGATCAGCCACGGTGTGCCCTGGCTTTCGAACTTGTCGAGCAAATGCAGGGTCGCCCCCACCTCTCTGAGTTGAGTGTTGTTCTGGGCATAGGCGCCCAGTTGCGTATTGACCACCGCCAGTTGTCCGCCATCGCTCAACGGCAGGTAGTTCACCAGCAGGGCCGGGCGCGGCTGAAACTGGCGCTTGAGCAGATTGTCCGGGGCCAGGGGCAGTTGCTGGCGTTCGGCGTGTTCGACCTGATAACGACTCAAGGTCGCCAGCTTGCGTCCGACGCTGCCGAAAATATGCAGGTTGGGCACAAAGTCGGCTTTCCAGTCGAACGCCTGGGAACTGCAGGGATACAGGTCTGCCAGGCGCTCCTGGAGCAACTTCAACTGATCCTGATAGGCGCTGGACTTGGCGTTCTCGTCGACCTCCTGCAACAGCAGGATATCCGGCCGCTCGTCGCGGACCACCCGCGTCACCTCGTCCAGGCTGAAGGCCATGTCCTCCGGGGTCGGGCGCTCGTCCGGGCCGCTGCCGTCGGGCAGGTCGTACCAGAACACATAGCGCTTGCCCGCCAGGTACTGGAGGTTCCAGGTCATCACCTTGAGGGCCTGGCCCGCCACCAGCACCGGTGCCTCGGCGGTGCAACGCACGGCCAGGGTTTCGCGGTCTTCCGGGCGCCAGGTCAGGCTGTAGACCAGCAGGGCGATCAGGCCCGCGACAATCAGCAGGCCGGCCACCAGGTAACGTAATAGACGGGTCATGGGCCTCGCTTCAGTTTTTGCCGGAGTTTTCACCGATCAGCATGTAGATTCGGAACAGCACAACACTGCTGAACAGTTGCAGGAAACTGTGGGCGCTGTCGATGATCAGCATCAACACCGGGTTCTGCGGTGCCGGATAGACACTCAGGCTCAGGCCCTTGAGCAGCCAGAGTGGACCCATTACACACAAAATGCAGGTGAAGGTTAGCCAGAAGTGGCCGCGGCTCAAGGCGAAACTTTCCTTCATCGCCCGCAACGGCTCGCGCCCGCGCAGCACCAGCAGGTATTCGGAGAAGGCCAGTATCACGGTCAGCCAGATGCCGGGAATGAAATACAGCGACAGGCCCAGCACGATGGTGAGGGTATTGACCGCCGACAGCAGGGCGAAACGCGGCCACAGGCGCAGGGCCATGGCCAGCAGGTCACGGTTGGCTGGCGTTTCGCCACGACTGCGGGCATCGAGAAACAGGATCAGTGCCGCCGTGTAGATCGGATAGACCAGCAACCCGGCCACCAGCCCATAGGCCGGCGAGGCATCCGGGCCCACGGCGTTGTCCAGCAGTTGCTGGAGCAGGGTTTCGAAGATCACCAGCGGCAGGCACAGCCAGACAATCTGGCGCAGGTTACGCTGGAAAAAGTACAGGGCATCACGGATTACATTGAACGGGTTCATCGGTTGTCTATCGCGCAGGCTGAGGCAGGGCATCACTTTAACCGATGGCACGGGCCGACACTCAAATGTAAACGTTAGGTAAGGACTATTGAAACTTCCAGTAACAACCCCATAACTGAGGTACGCCTTGGCCCGGTCGGGTCGGGGCGATCGATTTCTACCCGGCAATCTAATGAGGTCGCCATGAACAGCGAAGAGCAAACCCTGATCGATGGACTGTTTTCACGGTTGCAGCAAGCCGGAACGGATTCAGCCCCGCGTGACGCCCTGGCGGAGGCGCGGATCAAGGAACACCTGACTCGCCAACCGGCTGCACCCTACTACATGACTCAGTCGATCCTGGTGCAAGAGCACGCGATCAAGAGCCTCGACGAACAGAACAAGCAATTGCAGGCGCAGGTGCAGCAGTTGCAGGACGAGTTGCAGCAGGCCCGCGCCCAGAGCGCCGCGCCGGCGCAGAGCAGCGGTGGTTTCCTGTCGAGCATTTTTGGCGGTAGCCGCGACCCGGCCCCCGCACCGGCCCCGAGCAATTCCGGTGGCGGCTGGCGTGAGCCAGGGCGTCCGGGCTTCAATGCTCCGCCGCAGCAGAACTACAACCCACAGCCGAACTATCAGCAGCCAGCCTACGCGCAACCTGCGCCACAGCAGGCGGCTCCGGCGGCGCCTATCGGCAGCGGTTTCCTCGGTGGCGCGCTGAAAACAGCGGCCGGTGTGGCCGGTGGTGTGATGCTGGCGGAAGGCATCAGCAGCCTGTTCCATCACAACCAGCAGCAACCGCAGATCATCGAGGAAATCATCGAGCCGAGCCCGATGAGCAACAACGGTGGCGGCGGTGGTTGGGGTGACGATCAGCGTATGGCCAACAACGATTCCTGGGGCAGCAATAACCAGGGTGGTTTTGACGACACCGATTTTAATGACGACAGTTCCTCCTTCGGCGATGACGATTCCTACGTCTGATCCCCATCTGGGTTATGGAGCGCTGAACGGTAGGAGCAGCCGGTCGACGCTCGATTGCTCGCGATGAGGCCCGTAAGTTCTGCATCGCCCTGACGGGCGTCATCGCCGGCAAGCCAGCTCCCACAAGGGTCGCGGAATCACCTGCCTTCTGCATTGAAACACCGGCCTGTGGGAGCCGGCTTGCTGGCGATGAGGCCGGTAAGTCTTGCATCTTCCTGTTGGGCGCCATCGCCAGCAAGCTGGCTCCCACAGTGTTGCTGCACGTCGAGGGCAAGCCCTCACGCCGCTGATTATTCGCTGAACACTCCCCCAGGCTGGCATACTGCGCAGCTAATCGCTCCCGAGCGTTCGCCATCACCCGCCAGTGCGCTTTGCGCCATGAGGATTCGCGGTGAAGAAAATCGCTGTGTTCGCCGATGTGCAGAACCTCTACTACACCGTTCGTCAGGCCTATGGTTGTCACTTCAACTATGCCGCTCTGTGGGCCGATATCAGCCAACGCGGGGAGATCGTCGAGGCCTACGCCTACGCCATCGATCGCGGCGACAGCAAGCAGCAGCAGTTCCAGCAGATCCTGCGCAACCTGGGCTTTACGGTGAAGCTCAAGCCTTATATCCAGCGTAGCGACGGCTCGGCCAAGGGCGACTGGGACGTGGGTATCACCATCGATATCATGGATGCGGCGCCCCACGTCGACGAAGTGGTGCTGGCCTCCGGCGACGGTGATTTCGACCTGCTGCTGACGCGCATCATCGACAAGCATCGCGTCGAGGCGGTGGCCTACGGCGTGCCGGGATTGACGGCCAACTCGCTGATTCGTGCGGCGAGCCGCTACGTGCCCATCGAAGGCGCGTTGTTGTTGAAAAACTGAAACTGATTTTGAAAGGGCTGGGCTTTTGGAACGTATTGCGGTCATCGACTTTGAAACCACGGGTATCACGCCGAACGCGGGATGCCGGGCCACGGAAATCGCCGTGGTCATCCTCGAACAAGGGCGCATTGTCGACCGTTACCAGAGCCTGATGAATGCCGGCGTGCGCGTGCCGGCGTTTATCGAACAACTGACCGGCATCAGCAACGCCATGTTGCGTACCGCGCCTTCGGCGGAGCGGGTGATGAACGAGGTCAACGAGTTCGTTGGCATCACGCCGTTGCTGGCCCATAACGCCGCGTTCGACCAGAAGTTCTGGGACTACGAGTTGGGGCGGATCAAGCGCACGCGCTTGCAGAATTTTGCCTGTTCGTTGTTGTTGGCGCGGCGGCTGATGCCGTCGGCGCCGAATCACAAGCTCGGTACATTGACCGCCTTCGCCCGCTTGCCGCACACCGGTCAGGCGCACCGGGCCATGGCCGATGCCGAGATGGCGGCAAACCTGCTGGCGCATATGGCCGGCGAGCTGCGCGACAAGCATGGGGTGCAGGCGTTGTCCCATGAGTGGTTGTGCAAATTGCAGAAGGTGCCGGCGGCGAAGATCGGTGAGCATTTGAAGCGTTATCGGGGCGTCTGAGGGCGCTTATTTGCGATATCGCTCTGGGCTTCGGCAATCAGGTCGTCAAAAGAAACGCGCATGGGCGTTTCATTCGCTTCAATGCGTGCCTTGGCCAACTGAGCCAGATCCAGATCATCTAGACGTTCCATCGTCGCCTCGAACACATCCGCAGGGACCGTGTTGCTCAAAGTTTTGCGCATAACAAGGACTCCTAAGGGTAATGCCAGTCAGTTAAGAGCGATCTTAAGTCTGGCAGGGACTTGTGGCGAGCGGGCTTGCCCGCGCTCGGCTGCGAAGCAGCCGTAAAACCGGCCACCTCGATCTACCTGATGAACCCAATTTGCCGGTTTGGGGGCGCTTCGCACCCCAGCGCGGGCAAGCCCGCTCGCCACAATATCGTGCTCGGCTTCAGGTCTTATGAGTGGGGTGGGATTGTTCCTGAGTAGTTCCTTTTGTCGTGCAGCTTTTAGGAAATGTCGTACTGCGGGTGGCGACCTGTGCTGTCTTTTCCCCGCGGCATTGCGGCGTTAGCCTTTCTCCTGTCATCGCAAAATCGGTGACAGGGCCTAGGAACCCTTGCTGAGCTGGACTAGGCGCTTTGCGTCCACCTTCTGATTGCGGCGCTTTTTTTATGCCCGGATAATCAGCCATGGTGGCCGTGCGCGGGCACGCTTCTGCGTGGCCGGGGTTGTCTGAGGACTCGGTTCCTACCCCGCGTACGGCTGCCACCCAAGTCCGTAGGAAGACGATTGGCAGTTTTTTTCAGACAGCCAAGAGTAATCCGCAATGGACAATTCCATTCCCGCAATACAGGTTGATATCAGCCTCGAACCGCAAATCTTCACCCGCCACCACCTCAAACTCCGCACCTTGCTCCTGCATGACGAAGCGTGGTTCTGTGCCCGTGATATCGGGCATCTGATGGGGATCGAGTGGCATGAGCGTAAAGCGATCAAGCTCGATCCGGATCAGCGGCGGGTGCAGAAACTCAAGGGCAGCGGCCCCTCTGAGGATCACCTGATGCTCAGCGAATCCGGTGTCTACGCGATGCTGGTCTATCACTACTTGCCGGAGAATCGCCACCTGCGCCAGTGGCTGACGCATCAGGTGTTGCCGATGTTGCGCGGCCAGCCGCAGCCGGCTTTGACCCAGGCGCCGAGCCTTGGGATTCTGGAATGGGAGGGCGGCGTGTTGAGCCTGTTGCATTGGCGCAAGGAACCGTGGATTCGGCTGTGTGATATGCCGCAGGTGGTGCCGGTCAGTGGGTGTGGCAGCGTCTGGTAGATAGCGATCGCGAGCAAGCTTGCTCCTACAGGACGGCGTCGTGCGCAAGACCTGTGCACGACGTGAAACCTGTAGGAGCAAGCTTGCTCGCGATGGGGTGCGAAGCACCCCCAAAACCGCCACGCACGTTGTAGAAGGCAGAACGCGACAACCTCAGCCCTTCGCTTTCCCATTCGCCTCCAGATGCTCCAACGGCACCCGCCGTTCAATCGCGCTCGACAACACAATAGAGGTCATGCTGAACCCGTACTGCGCCACGCGACTGATCAACTCCTCCGGCTCCGCCGTCTGCAAAATCACGCGCGGATTCCCGCTCACCCGATGGCATTCGGTAACATGATCTCCATCTTTTAAAAAGTGTACTGGCCTCATAACACGGTTTTGTAACTTATTATTTGCCGGTCGTCTTTCTAGAATAAGCCTCCCTTATCCTGCCTGGATCTGCCCCCCCATGTCCGCCCCACGCCGTTTCCCGTTACCGTTGATCGGTGCTTTTTTTGCGTTGTATTTCATCTGGGGCTCGACCTACCTGGGGATTCGTATTGCCGTGGAATCCTGGCCGCCGCTGATGCTGGGCGGTATCCGCTTCGTTATCGCCGGCAGCCTGCTGTTCGCCTATCAACGTTTTCGCGGTGTGCCGGCGCCGACCTGGCAGCAATGGAAAGCGGCGGCGGCCATCGGCGTGCTGTTGCTCAGTTTCGGCAACGGCGCGGTGAGTGTGGCCGAGCACACCGGCGTGGCGTCGGGCGTCGCCGCGCTGACGGTGGCCACGGTGCCGCTGTTCACCTTGCTCTGTGGTTATTTCTGGGGCGCCCGCAATACCGGTCTGGAATGGGCCGGGATTGTGCTCGGCCTGATCGGTATCGGCTTGCTGAACATGGGTTCCAACCTGCAAGCCAGCCCCTTTGGCGCCGGCCTGCTGTTGCTCGCCGCTGCAACCTGGGCCTTCGGTTCGGTCTGGAGCAAGCACCTGCCGCTGCCCCAGGGCGGCATGGCCAGCGCGGCGGAGATGCTGGTAGGGGGCGTGGTGCTGCTGTTGGCCAGCTTTTTCAGTGGCGAGCGCCTGACCCAGATGCCCTCCACCGGGGGCTGGCTCGCTCTGGTCTACCTGATCATCTTCGGCTCGATCATTGCCTTCAACGCCTACATGTATCTGTTGAAGCATGTCCGCCCGGCGGCGGCCACCAGCTATGCCTACGTCAACCCGGCAGTGGCGGTGTTGCTGGGCATCCTGTTTGCCGGTGAGCACATCGGTTGGCAGGAGTGTATGGCCATGGCGGTGATCATCAGTGCGGTGGTGTTGATCGGTTTACCACAGTGGCGCAAGCCGAAAGGAGCCTGACAGGGTAAACTGCCGCGCATTGCCCCTATGCGCTGGCACTTTTCCACCGGTGCTCTCTTTTTATGGTACTTGCATGACATTCGCCACACTCGGCCTGATCGAACCCCTGACGCGGGCCCTGGATACTCTGGGCTACCAGACCCCCACACCGATCCAGGCCCAGGCCATTCCTGCCGTGCTGGCCGGTCGCGACCTGATGGCCGCGGCCCAGACCGGTACCGGCAAGACCGCCGGTTTCGCCTTGCCGCTGTTGCAGTTGCTGACCATGGAAGGGCCGAAGGTCACCGCCAACTCGGTGCGTTCGCTGATCCTGGTGCCGACCCGCGAGCTGGCCGAGCAGGTGCATGAAAGCGTGCGCCAGTACGCCGAGCACCTGCCGCTGAGCACTTACGCGGTGTACGGTGGCGTCAGCATCAATCCGCAGATGATGAAGCTGCGCAAGGGTGTCGACCTGCTGGTGGCGACCCCCGGCCGTCTGCTCGATCTCTATCGCCAGAACGCGCTCAAGTTCAACCAGTTGCAGACCCTGGTGCTCGACGAAGCCGACCGCATGCTCGACCTCGGTTTCCAGGAAGAACTGGGCAATATCTACAAGGCGCTGCCGAAAAAGCGCCAGACCCTGCTGTTCTCCGCGACCTTCTCCGACGCCATCCGCCTGTTGGCCGGGCAGATGCTCAACGATCCGCTGAGCATCGAGGTCAGCCCGCGCAACGTCGCCGCCAACACCGTCAAGCAGTGGCTGGTGACGGTGGACAAGAAGCGCAAGCCGGAGCTGTTCGTGCACCTGATGCGCAAGCAGCACTGGAAGCAGGTCCTGGTGTTTGCCAAGACCCGCAATGGTGTCGACCAGTTGGTCGAGAAGCTCCAGGGCCTGGGCATCAATGCCGATGGCATCCACGGTGACAAACCCCAGGCCACCCGCCAGCGTGCGCTGGATCGTTTCAAGGCGAGTGAAATCCAGATCCTGGTGGCCACCGATGTGGCGGCCCGTGGCCTGGACATCGAGGACTTGCCGCTGGTGGTCAACTTCGACCTGCCGATCGTGGCCGAAGACTACATTCACCGGATCGGTCGTACTGGCCGTGCCGGCGCCACCGGTGAAGCGATTTCCCTGGTCTGCGCCGATGAGGTGAATCTGCTGTCGGCCATCGAGACCTTGACCCGTCAGACCCTAAAACGCCAGGACGAAGCCGGTTTTGAGCCGGATCACCGGGTGCCGGACACCGATGCCTCGGGCAGCGTGATCAAGAAACCGAAAAAGCCGAAAAAACCCAAGGCCGCCGGTGGCAAGCGCAACCTCGGCAAGTGGGTGGACAGCGGCGAGAAGCCGGAAGATGTGGCGCCGTCGGTCAAGCCGGTGCGCAAGGTACCGGTGTTCAATACCGGGCCGCGCAAGCGCAAGCCGTAAGGCGAGCGCCGTTATTGTCGATACCGTGTTGACCCTGGACTCGCAACCACGGTCAGCAGGGGCATTGTAGGTGCCAGCTTGCTAGCGATCAGGGCGGGAGCCTTGTGTTGATCTCCTGGACGCTATCGCCAGCAAGCCGGCTCCTACAGGTGTCAGCGTTCACTCGAGAATCTCTTGTCTCAAGCCTTGCGCCGCAACCACTCCAGCATCCCTTGTCCCGCCACTCGCCCGCTGGCAAAGCAGGCGGTGAGCAGGTAGCCGCCGGTCGGCGCTTCCCAATCAAGCATTTCCCCCGCACAGAATACGCCGGGTAAGGCCTTGAGCATCAATCGCTGGTCCAACACCTCGAACGCTACGCCGCCCGCGCTGCTGATGGCCTCGTCCAGCGGTCGCGCCTTGACCAGCGTCAGCGGCAAGGCCTTGATGGCAGCGGCCAGACGCGCCGGGTCGGCAAAGATCTCGGCGTTTGTCAGCTCTCGCAACAAGGCGGCCTTGAGCCCGTCGATCCCCAACTGACTGTGCAGGTGCTTGGCCATGGAGCGTGAACCGCGCGGCTTGGCCAGCGCGGCCTGAACCTTGTCCACGGACTTGCCGGGCAACAGGTCGATCTCGATGATCGCGCTGTTTTGCTGATTGATCTGCTCACGGATCGGTGCTGACAACGCGTAGATCAGGCTGCCTTCGATGCCGCTGGCCGTTATCACGCATTCGCCCAGGCGTGGTGTGCCATGGGGCAGGGCGATGGCGACGTTCTTCAACGGCGCGCCGGCAAACTTGCTGCGCAACACTTCACTCCAGGCGGCGACGTCGAAGCCGCAGTTGCTTGGCTGCAAGGGCGCGACGCTCACGCCCTGTTGCTCAAGTAGCGGCAGCCAGGCTCCGTCGGAGCCCAGTCGTGCCCAGCTGCCGCCGCCCAGGGCGAGGAGCGTGGCGTCGGGCCGCAGGTTTTTTTCGCCGTCGGGGCTGTGGATAACCAGTTTGCCGTCGCGCCAGCCCTGCCAGCGATGGCGGGTGTGGATAACTACCCCGGCTTCGCGCAGGCGCTTGAGCCAGGCGCGTAGCAGCGGGGCGGCTTTCATATCGCTGGGGAAGACCCGGCCTGAGCTGCCGACGAACGTAGTTATCCCCAGGCCATGAATCCATTCGCACAGCGCATCGGCGCCGAAGGTTCGCAGCAGCGGGGCAATTTGTGGCGCACGTTCGGCATAGCGGGAAAGAAACGCCGGGTAGGCCTCGGAATGGGTGATGTTCATGCCGCCGACGCCGGCCAGCAGGAATTTGCGCCCCACCGAAGGCATGCCGTCGTAGAGATCGACCTGGATACCCGCCTGGCTCAGGACCTCCGCGGCCATCAGACCGGCAGGGCCGCCACCGATAATGGCGACGCGGGGGGAGGTATCAGGGGTTGGCTGGGTCATGGCGGGCGGCGAATTGGCTGAACGAGCCGGGCATTCTACGTTTTTCCGGCAGGGCTGTGGTGTATGCAAGGCCTTGGGGATGGGCCGAAGGTGGGTGTCGATTTTGCGGACGCCATCGCGAGCAAGCTCGCTCCTACAGGTATTTTTCGCTTTAGCACGGACCTGTAGGAGCCGGCTTGCTGGCGAAGAACGATAACGCGGTGTTCCTGACGGACCGCGTCGCCTGAATTGCCAGCAAGCCGGCTCCTACGGGATGTCGTCGGGCATGGGCTTGGCGGAGATCAGGGTATCTGTACAAAAAACATACAGCGCTCTGCAGCCCTTTCTCTACAAGGCCTGCAGCGCATTTCACTCAGGTTATCCACAGGCGGTTCCACAGCCATTGTGGGTAAGCCCAGAGTTCAATGACAACCCGATGACGTCCAGACCTTTTGCGCGCTGTGGTGCAGGATCCCGTGGCGCCGGGCCAGGGCCTGGCGGTCCTTGCTGTAGCCGCCGCCGATCACCCCGACCACCGGGATATCCCGGCCCAGGCAATGACGCAGGACACTTTCATCCCGGGCGGCGACCCCTTCATCGGTGAGTTTCAGGTAACCCAGGGCATCGTCCTTGTGCACATCCACACCGGCGTCATACAGCACCAGGTCCGGCTGATAGAGCGGCAGCAGGTAATTCAGCGTGTCATCCACCACCTTGAGGTAGTCGCCATCGCCCATGCCCATGGGCAAGGGAATGTCCCAATCGCTATGGGCCTTGCGGGCCGGGAAGTTTTTCTCGCAGTGCAGGGAAACCGTGATGGCGTCCGGGGTGTCTTCGAGGATCCGCGCCGTGCCGTCGCCCTGGTGCACGTCGCAGTCGAAGATCAGCACCCGACCGACACGGCCGCTTTCCAGCAGGTAGCGGCTGATGATCGCCAGGTCGTTGAAAATGCAGAAACCCGCCGGATGATCGTAATGGGCATGGTGCGTGCCGCCCGCCAGGTGACAGGCCAGGCCATGTTCCAGCGCCTGTTCGGCGGCCAGCAGCGAGCCGCCGACGGCGCGCACGGTGCGTCGCGCCAGGGCCTCGTTCCAGGGCAGGCCGAGGCGGCGCTGGTCTTCGCGGGACAGTTCGCCGGCCATATAACGTTCGATATAGCCACGGTCGTGGGCCAGGGCGAGGATATCCACAGGACAGATGGCTGGGCGCAGCAGGTCGGCGTCCCGGGTCAGGCCGCTGTCCACCAGGTGATCGCGCAGCAGGCGGAACTTGTCCATGGGAAAGCGATGGTCCGCCGGGAAGTCCGGGCTGTAATCATCGTGGTAGATCAAAGGCAGCGGCATGGCGAATTCATGTAGGAGGAAGTGAAGGATCTTATCAGCGCGGTACACTCACGAGCAGGGAGTCAGTGTTGAAAGAATCCGGAGGGAGAGTTGATGGTGCCGATACTGGAACTTGAGAGTGCACGCTTGCGGTTGCGCCAGTGGCGCGACGAGGACTTGCCGGAGTTCGCCCGGATGTGTGCCGATCCTCAGGTGATGCGCTATTTGCCGACGGTCCTCGACCGTCTGCAAAGCGCCGCGCTGATCGGCCGGATTCGCGGGCACTTCGCCGAATACGGTTTTGGCCTCTGGGCGCTGGAGCGCAAGGACACCGGGGCGTTTATCGGCCTGACCGGGCTGATGCAAGTTAACTTCGACGCCGCCTTCACTCCGGCGGTGGAGATCGGTTGGCGCCTGGCCCGCGAGCACTGGGGCCTGGGTTATGCCAGCGAGGCGGCCTGGACCGCGTTGCGTTGTGGTTTCGAGCGCTTGTCCCTGGATGAGGTCGTGGCGTTTACCAACGAAAGCAATACGGCCTCGCAGAAGGTCATGCAGGCCATCGGCATGCATTACGACCCGCAGTCCGACTTCGATCATCCCAAGCTGGCCGAGGATCACCCGTTGCACCGTCACGTGCTCTACCGCATCAGCCATGGGCAATGGCTGAAAACCTTGCAGGCATGACCCGGAGTTGGCCGATCCGCTGCAACGCCGGGGCTGATAAACGCTGTATCATCAAGGCTGAACACGGCCCCTTGTAGGCGCTGGCAAGCCCGCTCCTACAGAGGGCGCGTTTTCCCTGGCGACGGGTTTGCAGCCTGTTCGCCACACAAGCACGGATGGCTTGATATCGTCTTTAAGTAAACAGCATTGCCCTGTGTGAGGAGCGTTTGAATGAGCCAAGTGCTGGAAGACCTGGTCGACTTGCTGACCCTGGAACCGATTGAAGAAAACCTGTTTCGCGGCCGTAGCCAGGACCTGGGCTTTCGCCAGTTGTTCGGCGGCCAGGTGCTGGGCCAGTCGCTGTCGGCGGCGAGCCAGACGGTCGAGGAAGCGCGGCATGTGCATTCGATGCACGGTTATTTCCTGCGGCCGGGCGATGCCGGCCTGCCGGTGGTCTACTCGGTGGACCGGGTGCGCGACGGCGGCAGCTTCAGCACCCGGCGCGTCACGGCGATCCAGAAGGGCCAGCCGATCTTCACCTGCAGCGCCTCGTTCCAGTATGACGAGGAGGGCTTCGAGCACCAGAGCAGCATGCCCCAGGTGGTCGGACCGGAGAACCTGGCCACCGAGCTGGAACTCACCCAGCAGCGCGCACACCTGATCCCCGAGCACATGCGTGAAAAACTCCTGTGCCCCAAGCCGATTGAAGTGCGCCCGGTCACCGAGAAGGACCCCTACAACCCGCAGCCATCCGACCCGGTCAAGTACGTCTGGTTCCGCGCCGACGGGGCGCTGGCCGATTCGCCGGCGTTGCATAAATACCTGCTGGCCTACGCCTCGGACTTCGGTCTGCTGACCACCTCCTTGCTGCCCCATGGCAAGTCGGTGTGGCAGAAGGATATGCAGGTCGCCAGTCTTGACCATTCGTTGTGGTTCCACGCCAACCTGCGGGCCGACGACTGGTTGCTGTATGCGATGGACAGTCCGTGGGCCGGCAATTCCCGTGGGTTCTCCCGGGGCAGCGTGTACAACCGCGCTGGCGTGCTGGTGGCGTCGGTGACCCAGGAAGGGCTGATTCGTCATCGCAAGGATTGGGCATGAGTCTGGCTGAAGTGCGTCACTGGGTGTTCGACATGGACGGCACCCTGACCGTGGCGGTGCATGACTTCGCGGCGATCCGCGTGGCCCTGGCGATCCCGCCGGAAGACGACATCCTCACGCACCTGGCGGCGCTGCCCGCCGCCGAGGCTGCGGCCAAGCATGCCTGGTTGCTGGAGCATGAGCGGGATCTGGCGCTGGGATCGAAACCGGCGGTGGGGGCGGTGGAGCTGGTGCGCGAGTTGGCGGGGCGTGGTTATCGTCTCGGTATTCTCACGCGTAACGCCCGGGAGCTGGCCCATGTGACGCTGGAGGCCATCGGTCTGGCCGACTGTTTCGCGGTGGATGATGTGCTGGGCCGTGATGAAGCACCGCCCAAGCCACATCCGGGAGGCTTGCTGAAGTTGGCCGAAGCCTGGGATGTGGCGCCGAGCGAGATGGTGATGGTCGGTGATTACCGCTTCGACCTGGATTGCGGGCGGGCGGCGGGCGCGCGGACCATTTTGGTCAACCTGCCGGACAACCCCTGGCCGGAGTTGACGGATTGGCATGCCGAGGATTGCCTGGCCCTTCGGCAGATGCTTTCGGCTTGATGATGCCCCCCTGTAGGAGCGAGCTTGCTCGCGATGGACGCAAACGATAACGCAGCGTTTGCTGGACGAATGCGGCGCTCTCAAGTCCATCGCGAGCAAGCTCGCTCCTACAACGTCTCCTAGGGAAATGTCCGCTCGCGACAAGGATCGCTTACTTCCCGAACAACGCCTTCTGCCCCTGCGGCGAAGTCAGCATGCCATCGCCGTTATGCCCGACGCCAGGCACCTCGACCAGGGTCTGGGTGAACCCTTGCGGATGACGCTGTTGCAGGTAGGCAAAATAGTTGTGCCCGCGAATCAACCGATACGGCCCCTGAGCCTCGGCCCCACAGGTCTTGTCCAGCGCCGGATGGTTCGGGTCGGTGTCCTGTTGTCCCAGCAGGTAGGTGATATCGCGCTGTACATAAGCCTGTTCCAACTGCGCCGGTGATTGTCCCTTGGCGTAGTCCGGCAGGTTCTGCAGGCCGTATTTCCAGTCGTTGAACCCCGGGCAGCTCGACGGATTGAACCCCGCCACTGGTCGCTGGGCGTTGAAGTAGGCATAGGACGACGGGTTGGCGACCACATAACGCAGCTTGACGCCGCTCCCCGCCAATTGCTCGTCGCCATGCCCCACCAGGGCATAACGCTGCACCACCTGACCGCCGCCGGAGTGCCCGGCGACCACTACTTCGCGCAGGGCCGGAAACTTTTTCCGATTGCCCAGGCGCGCCAGGACTTCATCCAGCGCCGCATAGGAACTGATCGCCGAAGGCCCGGTGGAGGCCGAGCCGGCCATCCAGTCTTCGCCCTGCCAGCGCAGCAGGTTGCCCGGCAGGTGATTGCGCTGCACATCGCTTTCATTGAGGAACTGCGGCGCGATGATCAGGGTATTGCGGTCCTGACCTGCCTGGGCCGCGGCGGTTTCCGCGCTCTGGAGGTAGGTCATGGCATTACGCAGCCGCCCGTGCACGATGATCAGCACTCGCTGCACGTCCGGCATCGGTCCCTGCCAGTCGCGGTTGAGCCCGACGCTCAGTTCGCCGGCCGAGAGTTTCAAGTGATTGGGGCTGACTTCCTTGACCCCATGGTCGGCGGCCTGGACCTGGCCGCCGATAACGCACATGCCCAACAACAATGACCCACACAGTATTTTGTTCATTCACAGACTCTTGGCGGCGAAGGTATCGCATTGGTTGAGTTGTCCCTGGGCGAAGCCGGTCTTGAACCAGCGCACCCGCTGGGCGGAGGTGCCGTGGGTGAACGAGTCCGGTACCACTCGCCCCTGGCCTTGCTGCTGGAGGCGATCATCACCGATTGCGCTGGCGGCATTCAAGGCCGCATCGATGTCGCCGGGCTCCAGCCAATTCAAGCGTTTCTGCGCATGATAGGCCCAGACGCCGGCCAGGCAGTCGGCCTGCAGTTCCTGGCGTACCAACAGCCCGCCGTCGCCTTCCATCTTTTGCCCTTGCTGGCGGGCGGCCTGCATCTTGGCCGACACGCCGAGCAAGGTCTGCACGTGATGACCGATCTCGTGGGCGATCACATAGGCCCGGGCAAAGTCCCCGGTGGCCTTGAAGCGCTGGGACATTTCGCGAAAGAAATCCAGGTCCAGGTAGACCCGTTGATCCGCGGGGCAGTAGAACGGTCCGGTGGCGGAAGAGGCCAAGCCGCAAGCAGAGTTGACCCGGCCGTTGAACAGCACCAGGGTCGGGTCCTGATATTGCCGTCCGGCCTGCTGGAAGAGTTGGTGCCAGGTGTCTTCGGTGTCGCCGAGAATGGCCCGGACGAAATCCGCCTGCTCATCGTTGGCCGGTGGCGCCTGGCGGCTTTGCGGGCTGACCGGCAGCGCCTGCTGTTGGCCCATCTGCTCGCTGAGCAGCCCGAGAATCTGCATCGGATCCTGCCCGGTCAGCAGGCCGATGCCGACGATCAGCACCACGGCCGTCAGACTCAAGCCCTTGCCGCCGAAACGCCTTCCGGGGCCGGCACCCGTGTCACTATCGCGCGCGTCTACTACGTTATCGCTGCGTCTACCTTTTCTCCAGAGCATGAGGCAATCCTCTTGTTGCTGTGCAGATCAGTGTTGCTGCTGCTGGGGATGGCCGCCAGTCCGGTCGTCAGGCCGGCGTGGTCCCGGAGGAGGGTGGGCGGCGATCCGCTCGCAAGGTTGACGACGGGCGGGACGCAGAGGCCTGGAGCCAGGCCTCCGGAGCGGACGGCTCAGTCGGCCAGGTTGGGGATCTTGCGCGGGGCCATGAAGTACAACCAGATCAGGGCCAGGAAGTACATCGCCGGGATCAGTGTGAACAACACGGCATAGTTGTTGTGGGTGGTGGTCAGGATATAGCCCACCAACTGGGTCATGAACATGCCGCCGATGGCCGCACACATGCCGCCGAAACCGAACACCGTGCTCATCATGTGCTTGGGGGTGTAGTCCATCACCAGGCTCCAGATGTTCGCGGTCCAGGCCTGATGCGCGCCGATGGCCAGGGAGATTGCGCCCACGGCGACCCAGAGGTGGCTGGAACCGGCCGCCATGACCACACCGATGATGCAGCAGGCGAACAGCAGCATCGAGAGCAAGCGGGCGCGGATCGGGTTGATCCCGCGACCGATCAGGAACGAGGAGAGGATACCGCCGCCGACGCTGCCGAAGTCGGCGGTCAGGTAGATGATGATCAGCGGGATGCCCATCTGCGTCACGCTGATGCCCAGGTTGTATTGCTGGTTGAGGAACGGCGGCAGCCAATACAGGTAGAACCAGAACACCGGGGCGGTTAGCGAGTAGGCCAGGGCAAACGCCCAGGTGCCGCGCATGCGCAGGATTCGCGAAAAGGGCACGGCGGGTTGTGGCGGTTCGACTTCCTTCTGGACATAGGCCAGTTCCGCTGCTTTCACCGAAGGATGGTCTTCCGGATTGAAGTATTTCAGGCCCCAGAACACCAGCCAGATGCCGCCCAGCGCCGACATGCACAGGAACGCCGCCTGCCAGCCCCAGACTTCCAGGATCAATGGCAGCAGCATGGGCGTGAACATCGCGCCGACGTTGGTCCCGGCATTGAAGATCCCGGTGGCCACGGCTCGTTCACCGGCAGGGAACCACAGGCGGGTGGTTTTCACACAGGCCGGGTAATTGGCGGCTTCGGTCAGGCCGAGAATGAACCGACAGACCATGAACCCCACCGCCGAGGTGGCGAGGCCGTGGGCACCGGTCGCCAGGCTCCACAACAGCACGGCGAAGAAGAACACCCGCTTCACGCCGATCTTGTCGATCAAGCGTCCTTGCAGGACGAAGCCGACGGCATAACCGACCTGGAACCAGAAGTTGATGTTGGCGTAGTCCATCGCCGTCCAGTTCATGGCCTTGGCCAGGATGGGCTGCATGACGCCCAGGGCGGCGCGGTCGATGTAGTTCAGGGTGGTGGCGAAAAACACCAGGGCCAGCATGCCCCAGCGGGTCGTGCCGACGGCCATGGCGCCGCGGATCTTGTCGGTGATACCGACGCGGGGGCTGCCCTGGGTGACAGGGGAGCTTTGTGAAGTCGAGAGCATGAGCGATTACCCGTTTTTTGGAATTGTCTGGGTGTGTTTCTGCAGCGTTCAAAGCAACGCCTTGGCCGGGACGATGGTGCGCAGTGGGCAAAAAACCGTCAATTCGTCGCAGGTCATTGTGGTCGATAATCGCACACAAAACTAACCAGTTCGTACACTTTGATTGATGTCTGGCTTTCCCGCCTCGATACTTTGATCGTTCCGTAGGAGCCGGCTTGCTGGCGATCCAGGCGACTCGGTTTGACAGAACCACCGCGTCGATGGCATCGCCAGCAAGCCGGCTCCTACAGGGAGGCTGTGCCGTATCTACAACAAAAAACCTCTGCCGGGAGTCCACGCTATGCAGCGTTCCATTGCCACCGTTTCCCTGAGCGGCACCTTGCCGGAAAAGCTTGAAGCCATTGCCGCCGCCGGGTTTGACGGGGTGGAGATCTTTGAAAACGATCTGCTGTATTACGACGGCAGCCCTCGGGAAATCCGCCAGATGTGCGCGGACCTGGGGATAGCGATCACTCTGTTCCAGCCTTTTCGCGACTTCGAGGGCTGCCGCCGCGACCGTCTGCCACGCAACCTGGAACGTGCCGAACGCAAGTTCGACCTGATGCAGGAACTGGGCACCGACCTGGTGCTGGTGTGCAGCAATGCGGCGGCCGACAGCGTCGGTGACCCACGGATCCTGGTGGATGACCTGCATCTGCTGGCCGAACGCGCGGGCGCCCGTGATCTGCGTATCGGTTATGAAGCCCTGGCCTGGGGCCGGCACGTCAATACCTACCAACAGGTCTGGGACATTGTCCGCGAGGCCGATCATCCGAACCTCGGGGTCTTGCTCGACAGCTTTCATACCCTGTCGCTCAAGGGCGATCCGAGCGCCATTGCACAGATTCCCGGCGACAAGATCTTCTTCGTGCAAATGGCCGACGCGCCGATCCTGGCCATGGATGTCCTGGAGTGGAGCCGGCATTTCCGCTGCTTCCCGGGGCAAGGTGAATTCGATCTGCCGGGGTTTCTCGCGCCCATCATCAAGAGTGGTTACACCGGGCCGCTGTCCCTGGAAATCTTCAACGACGGTTTCCGCGCCGCGCCACCTCGGGCCAATGCCGCCGATGGTTTGCGCTCGTTGCTGTACCTGGAAGAGAAAACCCGCGAGCGCCTGGCCCAGGAGGCTGAGCCTGTGGCTAATCTCGACAGCCTGTTCGCGCCGCCACCGGTCAGCGAAAACGATGGCATCGAGTTTCTCGAGTTCGCGGTGGACGAAAGCCTCGGCGCCAAACTGACCCACTGGCTGGAACGCCTGGGTTTTACCAAGGCCGGGCAGCACCGCTCGAAAAGCGTCAGTCTGTTGCGCCAGGGCGATATCAACCTGATCCTCAACTCCGAACCCTATTCCTTTGCCCACAGTTTCTTCGAGGCCCACGGCCCGTCCCTGTGCGCCACGGCGATCCGGGTCAACGACAGCGCCAGCGCCTTGGCCCGGGCGGTGGCCTACAAGGGCCAGCCCTATCGCGGGCTGGTCGGCCCCAACGAGCTGGAACTGGCGGCGGTGCGGGCGCCGGATGGCAGCCTGATCTACCTGGTGGACAAGGACGCCACGGGCCAGAAACTCTACGACACCGATTTCAACCTGCTACCGGTGACGCCTTCGCGCACCGGGCTCAAGCGCATCGACCACATGGCCATGGCGCTGCCCGCCGACAGCCTCGACAGCTGGGTGCTGTTCTACAAGAGCCTGCTGGATTTCGAAGCGGACGATGAAGTGGTGCTGCCGGACCCTTATGGTCTGGTGAAGAGCCGGGCGCTGCGCAGTCGCTGCAGTTCGATCCGTCTGCCGCTGAATATTTCCGAGAACCGCAATACGGCGATTTCCCATGCATTGTCGAGTTATCGCGGCTCAGGCGTGCATCATATTGCCTTTGACTGTGACGATATTTTTGCCGAGGTCAGCCGGGCGAAAGAGGCGGGCGTGCCGTTGCTGGATATCCCCCTCAACTACTACGACGATCTGGCCGCGCGCTTCGATTTTGACGATGAGTTCCTCAGCGAGCTGGCGTACTACAACGTGTTGTATGACCGTGATGCCCAGGGCGGGGAGTTGTTCCACGTCTATACCGAGCCGTTCGAGGGGCGCTTCTTCTTCGAGATCCTGCAACGCCGCAATGGCTATGCCGGGTATGGTGCCGCGAATGTCGCGGTGCGTCTGGCGGCAATGGCCAAATCCCGCAACGGTGGCGGGCGGCAGGCCCGGCTCTGACTGCCACTCCTGCCTTCCAGCAGGAGACGCTCGATTGCTCGCGAAAAAGTCGTTAACGATCACGCGACTTTGTTGAACGGCCGCCGCTAGGGCGGCGGATCGCGAGCAAGCTCGCTCCTACAGGTAATTGTGCTCATAATCGGTGGCATCTGCTGATAAGGCCGTGAGCCCAGAATAACTATGACTTCAGAACTATCCGCCCCGTCCGACGACACCCCGGTCGTCGTGCCGCGCAAGAGTCGCAAGAACAATCCCGAGAAGACCCGCGAGAACATCCTCCAGGAAGCGATCGTCGAGTTCGTCCAGCAGGGGCTCTCCGGGGCGAGGGTCGACGCGATTGCCGAACGGACCCACACCTCGAAGCGGATGATCTATTACTACTTCGGGAGCAAGGAACGGCTCTACGTCGAGGTGCTGGAGAAGCTCTACGGGGATATTCGCAGCACCGAAAGCCGCCTGCACCTGACGGAGCTGGAGCCACGGGAGGCGATTCGGCGGATGGTGGAATTCACCTTCGACCACCACGACCGCAATGTCGATTTCGTGCGGATCGTCAGCATCGAAAACATCCACAAGGGCGAGTACGTCAAGCAATCCCAGGCGATTCGTTCGCTGAACGTCACGATCCTCACCGCCCTGGGCGAAATCCTTGAGCGCGGCGCGCAGCAAGGGTTGTTCCGCAGCGGCCTGGACCCGCTGGACGTGCACCTGCTGGTGAGTTCGTTCTGCTTCTACCGGGTGTCGAACCGCCACACCATTGGCGAGATCTTCCAGGTCGACTTGCCCGACGAGCAGATCAAGGCACGTCATCGCGAGATGATCTGCGAGTCGGTGTTGCGCTACTTGCAGGCCTGACGGCATCTTCAGGCCCGGAACACTCACAGGGCTGAGCCTTATCCAGGATAAAGCTCAGCTCAATGAGTCTTATAGCCGCTGAAAATGCTCCAGCATCCGCTGCGAGTCCGGCGTGATGCCGCTGAACAGCTCGAACGCCTTCACCGCCTGGAACACCGCCATGGTTCCGCCATCCAGCGTGCGGCAACCCAGGGCCCGGGCGTTGCGCAACAGCTCGGTTTCCAGCGGGAAATAGACGATCTCCGCCACCCATACTTCGGCGCGCAGCAACGCCAGCGGGACCGGCATTCCGGGCAGCTTGGCCATGCCCATCGGGGTGGTGTTCACCAGGCCGTCCGCCTGGGCCATGGACGAGGATAACTCGTTCCCGGCCTTGGCCCGGCCGCCGGCAAAATGCTGATTGAGGTTGTCCGCCAGGCTCTGTGCCCGGGCGCTGTCGACATCAAAGATCGTCAACTGGCCGACGCCTTCACCGAGCAGCGCGTGGGCCACGGCCGCCCCCGCACCGCCGGCGCCCATCTGGACCACGTGCTCGACCGCGACACCCTTGAGGCCACGGCGAAATCCTTCGGCGAAACCCAGGCAATCGGTGTTGTGCCCGACGCGCTTGCCGTCCTTGAGCACCACCGTATTCACGGCGCCGATCCCCCGTGCTTCGGGGGACAGTTCATCGAGCAGTGGAATAATCGCCTGTTTGCACGGAAAGGTGATGTTCAAACCGGTGAACGCCATACGCTCGGCCGCCAGCAACAGCTCGGGCAGGGCGCTGATGTCCAGTTGCAGCGGGTCCAGGTCGATCAACCGGTACAGGTAACGCAGTCCCTGGGCATCCCCTTCGCACTCGTGCAGGGTCGGGGTGCGTGAAGCCTGGATGCCGGCGCCGATCAATCCGGCCAATACGGTTCTGCTGTGATTCTGCGACATCCTGCTTATCCCTTCAGTTTCTGGCTGAAATAGTCCAGCGCCAGGCGGTAACCGTGGCTGCCGAACCCGCACATCACCCCGGTGGCGATGGACGATACAAATGAGTGATGGCGAAACAGTTCGCGGGCGTGGACGTTGGACAGGTGCACTTCGATCACCGGCAACTCACTGGCCACCAGGGCATCGCGGATCGCCACCGAGGTGTGGGTCCAGGCGGCCGGGTTGATGACGATCCCGGCGCAACGGCCACGGGCCGCGTGAATCCAGTCCAGCAGTTCGCCTTCATGGTTGGTCTGGCGAAACTCCACGGTCAGGCCCAGCTCAGTGGCCGCCCGCCCGCACAGGG
This sequence comes from Pseudomonas gingeri, assembly GCF_013386165.1. Classification (GTDB taxonomy): domain Bacteria; phylum Pseudomonadota; class Gammaproteobacteria; order Pseudomonadales; family Pseudomonadaceae; genus Aquipseudomonas; species Aquipseudomonas gingeri_C. The sequence goes on from NZ_JACAOS010000016.1 coordinate 233,217, forward strand.
CAGAGAGGTCAGCCAGGGTCTCATGGCCATAGGTTGCCGGCTCGCGTGTGCCAAGCAGGTTCAGGTTCGGGCCGTTGAGTACCAGAACGATAGGCGGCATCGGGGGAATCTCCATTGTTATTGTTGGCTTGGACCGAGGGCAGTCGGGTCTGCGGAGATAAAATGTACTAACTGGTTAATCCAAGTCAAATGAACAGAACGCCTTGAGAAGAAATCCAGCGCTTTAGTGTTCGATCAGCGAACAGCTCCCGGGAGCTTTTTCGGTTGAATAGGTTTGAGGGCACGGCGTGCGAAGCGTTTCGATATCCCAGGGCAAGCGTCGACCAGTGATCGCCTGGCCCCTTGACGGGTTTCCATTCGAGGAGAATACTCGGGAAAAATTCATATAGATGACTGGATAACTACAAGAATGAATGCCCTTTCCAGCGACGAACGCCTGCCCCTCTATCAACGCCTGCGCGACGAACTGGCCCGACAGATTGCCAACAACCGCTGGCGCCCGGGCGAAGCGATTCCCACCGAGGCAGTGCTGGCTGGTGAGTACCAACTGTCCGTCGGCACGGTGCGCAAGGCCATCGACAAGCTGGTGGGAGAGGGCATCCTCGAACGCCATCAGGGCCGGGGTACCTTTATTCGCCGCCCACAGTTCCAGTCTTCGCTGTTTCGCTTTTTCCGCTTCCAGACTCCGGCCGGTGAGCGCCAGATGCCGGAGAGCCGGATCCTCAATATCGATTCCCTGCCTGCCCCCTCCGCTGTCAGCCAGGCCCTGGGGCTGGCGCCCGAGGCTGCGGTGATTCGCCTGGTGCGCCTGCGGTTGCTGGAAGGCGCGCCGTTGCTGGCCGAGGAAATCTGGCTGCCCAAGGCGCGTTTCCGGGCATTGCTGGATGTCGACCTGGATTGCCAGGGCCCGTTGCTCTATCCCATTTACGAGGAACTCTGCGGTCAGGTAGTGGCGTCGGCCGAGGAGACCCTCACTGCTGAAGCCGTGGGCGAGGTCCATGCCCGCCTGCTGCAGATCGAGACCGACAGTCCGGTAGTGGTGATCGAGCGGCTGGCCCGCAACTACGCCGGCCAGCCGCTGGAGTGGCGGCGCTCCCGTGGCCATGCCCGGCACTTCCGCTACAGCGTCGATATCCGTTGATTTGCCCCTGCACTCCGATCACCTATAAGGATAAGAAATCATGTTCAGCTGGTATCGCGACATCACCTCAAGGGAGCGCAAGACATTCTGGGCCTGCTTTGGCGGCTGGTCCCTGGACGCACTGGAAGTGCAAATGTTCGGCCTGGCGATCCCGGCCCTGATCGCCGCCTTTGCCCTGAGCAAGGGCGATGCCGGGTTGGTCAGTGGCGTGACCCTGATCACCTCGGCCCTCGGCGGCTGGCTCGGCGGTACGCTGTCCGACCGTTATGGCCGGGTGCGCACGCTGCAATGGATGATCCTCTGGTTCTCGTTGTTTACCTTCCTCTCGGCCTTTGTCAGCGACTTCAATCAGTTGCTGATCGTCAAGGCATTGCAAGGCTTCGGCATCGGTGGCGAATGGGCGGCGGGCGCGGTGCTGATGGCCGAGACCATTCAGGCGCGTTATCGCGGCAAGGTCATGGGCGCGGTGCAGAGTGCCTGGGCCATTGGCTGGGGCGTGGCGGTCGGGGTGTTCACCTTGATCTACACCTTCGTGCCCGAAGCCATGGCCTGGCGGGTGATGTTCCTGGTGGGCCTGTTGCCGGCGCTGCTGGTGATTTATGTCCGGCGCAGCGTGGTCGAGCCTGACAGCACACAGCGCCAGGCGAAGGCTGAGGGCCGTGGCCTGCTGGCTTCGATGGCCGCGATCTTTCGTCCCGAGTTGCTGCGAGTGACGCTGTTGGGCGGCATCCTCGGCCTTGGCGCCCATGGCGGTTATCACGCGGTGATGACCTGGTTGCCGACCTTTCTCAAGACCGAGCGCAACCTCTCGGTGTTGAGTTCCGGCGGTTATCTGGCGGTGATCATCGTTGCGTTCTGGTTCGGCTGTATCGTCAGCGGTTTGTTGCTGGACCGAATCGGTCGGCGCAAGAACATCATCCTCTTTGCCTTCTGCTGCGTGGTTACGGTGCAGTGTTATCTGTTCCTGCCGCTGAGCAATACCCAGATGCTGTTCCTTGGCTTTCCCCTGGGCTTCTTTGCCGCCGGTATTCCGGCCAGCCTCGGTTCGTTCTTCAATGAGTTGTACCCGGCGGATGTACGCGGTGCTGGCGTGGGTTTCTGCTACAACTTCGGCCGTGTGCTGTCGGCAGTGTTTCCGTTCATGGTCGGACATATGAGCGAGTCGATGTCCCTCGGCTCGGCCATCGGTATCGATGCGGGGATTGCCTACGGCGTGGCGGTATTGGCCGCGCTGGCCTTGCCGGAAACCAAGGGGCGCAACCTGCAGGATGCCTCGCCGCAGGCGCTGCCCGCCAAACGTCCGGATGCCCACCAATTATCCTGAAACCCCCGCAATCCCTGTAGGAGCCAGCTTGCTGGCGATAGCGATTTTCCAGGCAACGGAGAGGTTGCCCCTTAGATCGCATCGCCAGCAAGCTGGCTCCTACACGGGTTGTATTCAACCTTTTCCATAGATGAGTTCCATGTCCGACACTTGCCCATTGCCGATTCGCGGTATCGATGCCCACGCCCATGTTTTCGAACGTGGCCTGGGGCTTGCGACGGTGCGCCGTTATGCGCCGGACTACGACGCGACCCTGGCGACCTATCTGCAACACTTGCAGGAGAATGGCCTGAGCCACGGTGTGTTGGTGCAGCCGAGCTTCCTCGGCACCGATAACCGCTACCTGCTGGCGGCGTTGCAGCAAGCGCCCGAGCGCTTGCGTGGGGTGGTGGTGGTCGAGCGCGATATCGCCTTCAGCGAGCTTGCGCGGATGGCCGCGCTGGGTGTGGCGGGTGTGCGCCTGAACCTGATGGGGCAGCCGTTGCCGGATTTTGCCGAGGCGCCGTGGCAGGTGTTTTTCCAGCATCTGTGCCGCCTGGGTTGGCATGTCGAACTGCATCGCCAACTGGAAGATCTACCGGCCTTGATCGAACCGCTGCTGGCCTTGGGGTGCAAGGTGGTGGTCGATCATTTTGGTCGCCCTGACGCACGATCGGGCGCCGAGCAGCCGGCTTTTGCCCGTCTGCTCGAACTGGGTGCCAGCGGGCGTTTGTGGATCAAGGTGTCGGGTATTTATCGATTGGGCGGGACGGCGATGGAGAATCTGCATTTTGCCGAAAAGGCCCTGTCGCTGATGCTGCAAAGCCTGGGGCCGGGCCGTTTGCTCTGGGGCAGCGACTGGCCGCATACCCAGCATGAGCAGGAGGTCAGCTTCGGCTCCGAGATCGATCGTCTGCGCCAGCTGGCCTGTGCACCGCCGCTGCGCCAGCATCTGCTGTGCAATACGGCCGCCGAATTGTTCGGCTTCGTCAAAGACTGAGGCAGGCGGCAGATGCCGCCTGCGCCCGGGTTCAACGACGGGTCAGCAACACCCCGGATTCCATGTGATGGGTCCAGGGGAATTGATCGAACAGCGCGCAGCGTTCGATGCGGTGGGTATCGTGCAGTTGCTCGATATTCGCCGCCAGGGTCTCGGGGTTGCAGGAGATGTACAGGATATTGTCGAAACGCCGGGTCAACTCGCACGTGTCCGGGTCCATGCCGGCACGGGGCGGGTCGACGAACACGCTGCCGAACTCATAACTTTTCAGGTCGATGCCGTGCAGGCGACGGAACGGACGAACCTCGTTCAGCGCTGCGGTCAGTTCCTCGGCGGACAGACGTACCAAGGTGACCGTGTCGATCGCGTTCTCATCGAGGTTGCTCAGGGCGGCATTCACCGAGGTCTTGCTGATCTCGGTGGCCAGCACCTTGCGCACCCGGGTCGCCAGCGGCAGGGTGAAGTTGCCGTTGCCGCAATACAACTCCAGCAGGTCGTCCGAACGCTCGCCGAGGGCTTCATAGGCCCAGTTGAGCATCTTCTGGTTCACCGTGCCGTTGGGCTGGGTGAAGGCCCCTTCCGGTTGCCGGTAGCTGAAGGTGCGCCCGGCAATCTCGAATTTCTCCACCACGTAGTCGTGGCCGATCACCACCCGCTTGCCCTTGGAACGGCCGATAATGCTGACGCCCAGGTCGGCAGCCAGTTGCTCGGCGGCGATCTGCCAGTGCTCGTCCAGTGGGCGGTGATAACACAGGGTGATCATCGCGTCGCCCGCCAGGGTGGTCAGGAACTCCACCTGGAACAGCTTGTGGCTCAGGGGCGCGCTGGCTTGCCAGGCCGCCTTGAGCTTGGGCATCAACTCATTGATGCGCAGGCTGGCAATCGGGAAGTCTTCGATCAGGATCGGCGTGCGCTTGTCGTCCTGGGAAAACATCGCGTAGTGGCGTTCACCGGCTTCGCGCCACAGGCGGAACTCCGCCCGCAGGCGAAAGTGCTGCAAGGGCGAGTCGAAGACCCGCGGCTCGGGTGCATCGAACGGCGCCAGCAGGTCGCGCAAGCGCGCGACCTTGTCTTCGAGCTGAGCGGTGTAAGTGTTGGAATCAAAAGTCATGCGTTGAACCAGCCCAGCTTGATCACGAACAGTATCGACAGAATCACCAGCGCCGGGTTCAGTTCGCGGGCGCGACCGGACAGCAACTTGATCGCGGTCCAGGCAATGAAGCCGAACGCGATGCCATTGGCGATGGAATAGGTGAAGGGCATGGCCAGGGCGGTGACCACCACCGGTGCGGCTTCGGTGATGTCATCCCAGTTGATTTCCGCCAGGCCCGAGGCCATCAGCACGGCCACGAACAGCAGCGCCGGTGCGGTGGCGAACGCCGGAACGCTGCCGGCCAGTGGAGCGAAGAACAGCGCCAGCAGGAACAGGATGGCCACGACGACGGCGGTCAAACCGGTACGGCCGCCAGCACTGACGCCCGCCGCCGATTCAATGTAGCTGGTGGTGGTCGAGGTGCCCAGCAGCGAGCCGGCCATCGCGGCGGTGCTGTCGGCGATCAGCGCACGGCCCATTTTCGGCATGTGGCCGTCCTTGCCCATCAGCCCGGCGCGCTTGGCGACGCCGATCAGGGTACCGGAGTTGTCGAACAGGTCGACGAACAGGAAAGCGAAGATCACGCTGACCAGGCCGATGTCCAGGGCGCCCTTGATGTCCAGTTGCATAAAGGTCGGCGCCAGCGACGGCGGTGCCGAGACGATGCCGCCGAACGGGCTGAAGCCCATCAGGATCGAAACGATGGTCACGCCGAGGATGCCGATCAGCACCGCGCCACGGACTTTCAGGGCGTCCAGGGCGACGATGACGGCAAAGCCCAGGGTGGCGAGAATCGGTGCCGGCTGCTTGAGGTCACCGAGGCCGACCATGGTCGCCGGGTTGCTCACCACGATGCCGGCGTTGTGCAGGGCGATCAGTGCCAGGAACAGACCGATACCGGCGGCAATCGCCGAGCGTAGCGGCAGCGGGATACTGTTGATGATCCACTCGCGGATACGGAAGATCGACAGCAGGAAGAAGCACACCGCCGAGATGAACACCGCCCCCAGCGCGACTTGCCAGGTATGGCCCATGTGCAGGACCACGGTGTAGGTGAAGAAGGCGTTCAGGCCCATGCCCGGTGCCAGGGCGATCGGGTAGTTGGCGATCAGGCCCATGACCGTCGAGCCGATGGCCGCGGCCAGGCAGGTGGCGACAAACACCGCGCCCTTGTCCATGCCCGTTTCGCCGAGGATGCTCGGGTTGACGAACAGAATGTAGGCCATGGCCAGGAAGGTGGTAACGCCCGCGAGTATCTCGGTGCGGATATTGGTGTTGTGTGCCTTGAGTTGAAACAGCCTTTCCAGCATCTCTGCTCCCCCGTGGCGCACTCGGCGCCGTGAATGAATCGATCCCCAAACAGCCAAGCACAGACTCTAGCGGCCTGATGAGCTTCTGTCTGTGGAAAAAAAGCCGCGCATCATACCAGTGGTTTGCGTCGGTTGGCTGCGCGTTGCAAGCAGGATGCCAGGACATGGGTAAAAAAACTGTCCCGGCGCGGGGCATCGATGCCGTTGACGGGTGCATCAGGCATACTGCTGGCTCCATTCGGAGGGATTTATGAGCAGTCGAGTGAAGAGTCTGGTCCTGGGCATGGGCCTGGTGATGGCCAGTACGGTGCTGACGGCGTCTGCCGCGCCAGCCCAGGCGCTGATCGGTGTGGCCATCTACACGGTGGTGTCTCGGGGCTGTATCGAGGACGTGTCCGACGGTCGCAGGCAAACCCAATGTGCCCATAATGGGCCGATCACCGTGACGGTGGTGGAGTCGGGTTATGGCCATGGTCCGCTAGCCTTTCTCAACGGCGCACCGCTGCCATACGCCACGCGCAGTTCACTCTGCGAATTCCAACGGCCGTTCCTGGCTTGCACCACCGGCAAGGTGGTGGGTTACAAATTCAGCTATGTGTTTGAGCTGGACAGCCAGGAGGTCGGTACCTTCGTCGTCGCCGATCGTTCGCTGACGGCGCCGGTGCAGACCAAGGGCGCGGAAATTCAGATCGCCGTCCCTTAAGCGACTTTCGCCGGCCCGGCCACTTCCTCCGATTGGCCGGGGACTTCGTGCATGCGATCGCGTCGGGCCAGGGTCGGAAACAGTTTCATCCAGCTCCCGGTGATCACCAGGGTGCCGATGCCACCCATGACCACCGCGGGCACGGTGCCGAACCAGTGGGCCGTCAGCCCCGACTCGAACTCGCCGAGCTGGTTCGAGGCGCCGATAAACAACCCGTTCACGGCGCTGACCCGGCCGCGCATCTCGTCCGGGGTCTCCAGTTGCACGAAAGACGCGCGGATCACCATGCTGATCATGTCCGCCGCGCCCAGCACCACCAGCACCGCCAGGGAGAACCAGAACGAGGTCGACAGGCCGAAGGCTATGGTTGCCACGCCGAACACGCCGACGGCGGTGAACATGATCCGTCCGACCTTGCGCTCCACCGGGAAGCGCGCCAGCCACAGGGACATCAGCAACGCGCCCACCGCCGGGGCCGAGCGCAACAGGCCCAGGCCCCAGGCGCCGGTCAGCAGGATGTCCTTGGCGAACACCGGCAGCAGGGCCGTGGCACCGCCCAGCAGGACGGCGAACAGGTCCAGGGAAATCGCCCCGAGAATGTCCGGGCGACTGCGGATAAACCGAATCCCCGCCAACAGTGAGTGCAGGGTGGCTTTGCCTTTATTCAGGGCGGTCTGCCGCGCCGGCAGGTTGAGCATCAGCAAGCAGGCGATCACATACAGGGCCACGGTGGGCCCATAGACCCAGGTGCTGCCCAGGGCATAGAGCAGGCCACCGAGGGCCGGGGCGACGATGGTCGCCAGTTGCTGGGCCGACTGGGCCGCGGCCACGGCGCGGGGGAACAGCGCCGCCGGCACGATGGACGGCAACAACGCCTGGGTCGTAGGCATTTCGAAAGAGCGTGCCGCCCCCAGCAGGAACGCCAGGATAAAGATCATTTCCCGGGTGACATGGTGAGTCGCGCTGCCGATGGCCAGGCTCAGGGCGATCAAGGCCTGCAACGACTGGCACAGGGCCGCGACCTTGCGTCGGTCGTAGCGGTCGGCGACATGCCCGGTGTGCAGCATGAACAGCACCCGCGGAGCGAATTCCACCAACCCCACCAGACCGAGGTCGAGCACATTGCCGGTCAGTTGGTAGAGGTTCCAGCCGATAGCCACGGTGAGCATCTGGAAGCCGCTGGCGGTAAAGATCCGCGCCAGCCAGAAAGCCAGAAAAGGGCGGTGATGGCGCAACAACAGCGGTGTCTCTGTGGGCATCGGGGGCTCGCCTGGGCGGGGGATAAGGCAGACTATCATTCCCGTGTAACAAAAAGTTGCTGAGCTGCCTATGATTTTCCCGGATCAGTTGTCATCTGCGCCTGAGGCAACCTGTCACGCGGCAAAAGACCACACAACCCGGCCGTCGGAATGGGACTACTCTTTTAACGTTGATTGATTCAGATCACTTCCCTTTCGGGCGCTGATCTGGGTCTGGATCCCTGCGTTGCGATGGCGAGAAGAACGAATTCGAATTCGTCGTACTCCATATCCGTGGGGGCTGTAGGCGCGGACCGCTCGGTCGGCAGCCGGTATTACCTGACAGAGGAAGACTTATGTTCGGTTTGGAGGCGCTAGATCTCGCCCGAATGCAGTTCGCGTTTACCATTTCCTTCCATATCCTGTTCCCGGCCATCACCATCGGCCTGGCGAGTTACCTGGCGGTGCTCGAAGGGCTGTGGTTGAAGACGCGCAACGACACGTACCGCGATCTGTATCATTTCTGGTCGAAGATCTTTGCCGTCAACTTCGGTATGGGCGTGGTGTCCGGGTTGGTCATGGCCTATCAGTTCGGGACCAACTGGAGTCGCTTCTCGGACTTCGCCGGTGCCGTCACCGGGCCCTTGCTGACCTATGAAGTGCTCACCGCCTTCTTCCTCGAAGCGGGTTTCCTCGGGGTCATGCTGTTTGGCTGGAACAAGGTCGGGCGCAAGCTGCACTTCTTCGCCACGGTCATGGTGGCGATCGGCACGCTGATCTCGACCTTCTGGATTCTCTCCTCCAACAGCTGGATGCAGACGCCCCAGGGTTTCGAAATTGTCGATGGCCGGGTGATTCCGGTGGACTGGCTGGCGGTGATCTTCAACCCGTCCTTCCCGTTCCGCCTGATGCACATGGCCGTGGCCGCCTTTGTCGCGACAGCATTCTTCGTCGGCTCCTCGGCGGCCTGGCACCTGTTGCGCGGTCGCGATAACCCGGCGATCCGCACCATGCTGTCGATGGCCATGTGGATGGCGTTGATCGTGGCGCCGATCCAGGCGGTCATCGGCGACTTCCACGGCCTCAACACCCTCGAGCACCAGCCGGCGAAAATTGCCGCCATCGAAGGTCACTGGGAAAACATCGGCAACGAGCCGACCCCGCTGATCCTGTTCGGCTGGCCGGACATGAAGGCCGAGAAGACCCGCTTCGCCGTGGAGATTCCGTACCTGGGCAGCCTGATCCTGACCCACAGCCTGGACAAGCAGGTGCCGGCGCTCAAGGAGTTCCCACCTGAAGACCGGCCGAACTCGACCATTGTGTTCTGGTCGTTCCGGGTCATGGTCGGCCTGGGCTTCCTGATGATCTTCACCGGGTTGTGGAGCCTGTGGCTGCGCAAGCGTGAGCGTCTCTACAGCAATCGGCTGTTCCTGCATCTGGCGCTGTGGATGGGACCTTCGGGGCTGATCGCGATCCTGGCCGGCTGGTTCACCACGGAAATCGGTCGCCAGCCTTGGGTGGTCTACGGCCTGATGCGCACGGCGGATGCCTCGTCCGGACACAGCTTTCTGCAGATGAGCATCACCCTGACGCTGTTTATCGTGGTCTATTTCTCACTGTTCGGCGTGGGCATTGGCTACATGATGCGCCTGGTGCGCAAGGGGCCGAAGATCAACGAGGGCGCGGAAACGAGCCACGGTGGTCCGGGTCAGAAACGCACACCGGCCCGTCCGCTCTCCGCTGCCGATGAAGGCAGCGACGACGGCCACAGCCTGAACAAGGGGAACTGAATCATGGGTATTGATCTTCCGCTGATCTGGGCCGTGATCATCATCTTCGGCATCATGATGTACGTGGTCATGGATGGTTTCGACCTGGGGATTGGCATTCTCTTCCCCTTTATCAAGGGGGACCGTGACCGCGATGTGATGATGAACACCGTGGCCCCGGTCTGGGACGGCAACGAGACCTGGCTGGTGCTGGGCGGTGCGGCGCTGTTCGGCGCCTTCCCGCTGGCCTATTCGGTGGTGCTCTCGGCGTTGTACCTGCCGCTGATCTTCATGCTGGTGGGGTTGATCTTCCGCGGCGTGGCGTTCGAGTTCCGGTTCAAGGCCAAGGACCACAAGCGTCATATCTGGGACAAGTGCTTTATCGGTGGCTCACTGGCGGCGACCTTCTTCCAGGGGGTGGCGCTGGGCGCGTTCATCGACGGCATTCCGGTGGTCAACCGCCAGTTCGCCGGCGGTTCGCTGGACTGGCTGACCCCGTTCACCCTGTTCTGCGGCCTGGCGCTGGTGGTGGCCTATGCCTTGCTCGGCTGCACCTGGCTGATCATGAAGACCGAAGGCAAGTTGCAGGAGCAGATGCATGACCTGGCGCGGCCGTTGGCCTACGTGCTACTGGCCGTGATCGGGATCGTCAGTATCTGGACGCCGCTGGCCCACGGGGAAATCGCGGCGCGCTGGTTCACCCTGCCGAACCTGTTCTGGTTCCTGCCGGTGCCGATCCTGGTGCTGGTCACCTTATACGGGCTGATCCGGGCCGTGGCCCGCAATGCCCACTACACGCCGTTCCTGCTGACCCTGGTGTTGATCTTCCTCGGCTACAGCGGCCTGGGGATCAGCTTGTGGCCGAATATCGTGCCGCCGTCGATCTCGATCTGGGACGCCGCCGCGCCGCCGCAAAGCCAGGGTTTCATGCTGGTGGGGACGTTGTTCATCATCCCGTTCATCCTGGGCTACACCTTCTGGAGCTACTACGTGTTCCGCGGCAAGGTGACCCACGAGGACGGTTATCACTAGTGCGCCGCGCCCGCTCCCGGTGGGAGCGGGCTTGCTCGCGAGGGTCTTCCCGGGAAGGTCATCGCGCTTGAGAGACGAGGACTGGGGACATGACAGGCAAACCTTCTTTGCACGAGATCGAAGCGGCGGAAAAGAAACCGCTCTGGCAACGCCTCGGCTGGCTGGCGATCATCTGGGCCGGTAGCGTGTTGGCGCTGTTCGTGGTGGCCAGCTTGATGCGGATGTTCATGAGTGCGGCCGGGTTGACCACTCACTAGCGCCTGATCGTGTGGGCGCGGTTATTTGCGCGCCTTGAGGATCACGAACTTGGGCGTCGCCGCCACTTGTTCGACGCCACGGAACAACCGCGCCAGTTTGCTGTGATAGCCCAGATGACGGTTGCCGACGATGTATAGCGCGCCACCCACCACCAGGGCTTCACGGGCCTGCTGGAACATCCGCCAGGCGAGGAAATCGCCGACCACCTGTTGCTGGTGGAAGGGCGGGTTGCACAGCACCACGTCCAGCGATTGTGCTTCCTGTCCGGCCAGGCCGTCGCCTGCTCGTATCACCGCCTCGCGTTCACCCAGCGCCGCCTGCCAGTTTTCCCGCGCCGATTGCACGGCCATGAACGATTCGTCCACCAACGTGTACTGGGCCTGGGGATTTTGCAGGGCGCTGGCGATGGCCAGCACACCATTGCCGCAGCCCAGGTCCGCGACCCGGGCGTTGCCCAGGTTGCCGGGCAGATGGGGCAGGAACGCCCGGGTGCCGATATCCAGGCCTTCACGGCAGAACACATTGGCATGGTTGAGCAATTCGATGGCCGGAGCGTCGAGTCGGTAGCGCGTCGGGTAGGGCGATACCGCCGGCTCCCGTGCCTCGGGCGTGGCGATCAGCAGGCGGGCCTTTTTCACCGCAAGCGACGCCTGCACCGGGCCGATATAGCGTTCCAGCAGATCGCCGGCAGCCCGTGGCAGGTGCTTGATCATGGCGCTGGCGATCACCTGGGCGCCCGGGGCCAGTTGGCCTTGCAGGCGAATAAGCTGTTCTTCCAGCAGGGCGAGAGTCTTCGGCACCCGGATCAACACTCGGTCGAACGGCCCGGCCCAAGCCTCACTGGCGGGGACATGGTGCACTGCGTCGAAGGCCTGGCCGTTGCGCACCAGGTTCTTTTCCAGCGCCAGGGCGCCGAGGAACGAGTCGCCGCTGCTGGTCACCCGGACATGCCCGACCAGACTGGCGGCCAGTGCGCCGAAGCTGTCATTGAGCACCAGCACCCGGGTCTCGGCCGACACGTCCTGCTGCGCCAGGTGCGCGAGCAGGTACTCATCCGCGGCATCAAAGGCTTGCAGGGGCTCGTTCTGTTGTTCGGGCTGGCGGATCAGGTCGAGTTGGGCAAACGGGCTTTCTAGCAGGGGCATGAGCGGGCTCTGGAGCGTCGATGTTGCCTCGTCACAGGTTGGGACAGGACAAGCGGGAAAAGAAGATTGAAGGATTTTACGTGGGTTTGTCGCCGATTGCCTGTTTCTTCTGATTGGCAGATCCCTCTGCCGGACGCGGTCCTTGCTCGTTCAGAACAGCAGACCTGATTTGGCGGCACACAAGACGGCGGAGGCTTTGTTGTTGACGCCGAACTTCCTCATGATGGTGCTCATGTGAAAGCCCACGGTGCGTGTGGTCAGGTGCAGAATGTCGGCGATTTCGGAGGCGGTCTTGCCTTCAGCGGTCCACTTCATGATCTCGGCTTCGCGTGGCGACAGCGGGTAGCAGTTGTCCGACCGTTGGGTCGGCAGCAGCTTGTCTGCCAGCGCTGAATGCAGCCAGTTGCACAGCCAGAGCACTTGCCCGGCCTTGCTGTAGAACTCGTCGACGGTGATCGGGACCGAATTGCGCGCCAGACTCAAGGTACTGACGATTCCGCGAACGTCATGGACTGACTGTGAGCATCCTTGTCTCAACCCATGATCCTGCATGTCTCTCCAGAGTAGCGGTGTGGATTGAAAGACCTCCGGGGACCAGAGGATCGGGAATACCGAGCGATGACAGTGGAAAACCAACGGGTCGATCGTTTGGTAGTTGTTGCGTTGGTAACATCTGTTCCATTCGTTTGGATAGTTGTTGAAGTGTGTGCTGTTTGTTTGGTGGCTTCCGATTAGAGTGGTTATTCTAAATGATGCGTAGGTGAAGCCAATTTGCACGGCCAGATTGAAAACTGCGTTGAAGATTGCTTGTTCTTCTTTTTCACTCATGAGCTGATGCAGTTGAATATCCTGCCAGTTCTCCATTGAGGTGCCCTTCCGTGATTACGTGTAACGGTCGAAGGTGACGGAAATAGTGTAGGAAATATCTACATTGGGGGACGACATTTTTAGTCCTCCGGGCGATATTTTTATCGACTTTAAAAAGCCGTAGTTATCGCCTGTTGTACTGTAGTTGAAGGCGTTTTGCTATTGCTGCGACCGTTGCGTTCATGAAACAGGTTGGCGGGGAGAGTTCTTTGCGGGCGATGCAAAATTATTCATTTGGGAAGAGATATTAAATGCAGCGTGTAATTTTATATATAGATTATTGTTTTTAGTGGGCCATGTACGTAAGTCTTGAATATGTACAGTTTTTAGAAAAAACCTATACCACTACAAAGTACCGGTGTTTCTCCTGTGTCCTTTGCGCGACACTGAGGTTCACTGCCTTACGGAGAACGCCATGACAGCCAGCGCCGAGAAGTTCACCCGCCAGACCCTGCTTGGGGTCCAGCCCTTGACGCCCAGCCTGTTCACCTTGCGTGCCAACCGTGATGCCGGCTTCCGTTTCCGTGCCGGTCAGTTCGCCCGCCTTGGTGTGACCAAGTCCGACGGCAATGTGGTGTGGCGCGCTTATTCGATGGTGTCTTCGCCCTATGACGAGTTCCTCGAGTTCTTTTCCATTGTCGTGCCTGAGGGCGAGTTCACCAGCGAGCTGAGCCGCCTGCGCGAGGGCGACACCTTGCTGGTCGAAAAGCAGGCGTTCGGTTTTCTGACCCTGGACCGTTTCGTCGACGGACGTGACCTCTGGCTGCTGGCCACCGGCACCGGTGTCGCGCCGTTCCTGTCGATCCTGCAGGACTTCGAGGTCTGGGAGCGTTTCGAGCGGATTATCCTGGTCTACAGTGCCCGTGAGACGTCGGAGCTGGCCTATCGGGAACTGATCGCCGGCCTGGCCGGGCGCGATTACCTGGCCGAGCACGGTCATAAGCTGCAGTTCATTGCCACAGTGACCCGCGAGCAGTGTCCGGGTCTGTTGCACGGACGCATTACCCACTTGATCGATAGCGGTGAGCTTGAACGTGCGGCGGGTGTGGCGCTGTCACCCGAGCATTCGCGGGTGATGTTGTGCGGCAATCCGCAGATGATCGATGACACCCGGGCACTGCTCAAGCAGCGGGGCTTGCAGCTCAGTCTGAGCCGCCGTCCCGGGCAGGTGGCGGTGGAGAATTACTGGTAGCAGTCGGGCTTGCCGGCGATGGCGTCCGCAAGATTGCCATCGCCGGCAAGCCGGGCTCCTACAAGGGATCGCGTTGTGGCTGTCAGGGTTTGTTGGCCTGGGCCTTGAGCAGGTCGCGGATCTCGCCCAGCAGTTCTTCTTCCTTGGTCGGAACCGGCGGCAGGGTCGGGGCGACCGCTTCTTCGCGCTTGAGCCGGTTGATGGCCTTGACCCCCATGAAAATGGCGAAGGCGACGATCACGAAGTCGATGCAGGTCTGAATGAACTTGCCATAGGCCAGCACCACGGCCGGCACATTGCCGTCGGCGGCTTTCAGGGTGATGGCCAGGGCACCGAAGTCGACCCCGCCGATGAGCAGCCCGATCGGTGGCATCACCACATCGCCGACAAACGACGAAACGATCTTGCCGAAGGCCGCACCGATGATGATACCAACGGCCATGTCGACAACATTGCCCTTGACCGCGAAGGCCTTGAACTCACTGAGCACGCTCATAGGTTATTCCTTGTTACAGATGAGTGGAGTGAACGCAGTGTAATGGAGCCGCGCGCATCTTGCTGTATGCGCGCGGGCGGCTGCGCTTGCTCTAATCGACCGGCTGCCCGTGAAAAAGTTTGCAAAGTGCCACCAATCGCGCGAAATACGCGCCTTGGCGGGAGATGGCCCGTCTATTTTCTCAATCGACCCCTTCAGGCTTTTCTATTTAGAAAACCAGGTATCAGTCACTAGCCTCTGGTCAGCGCATCAGGATGCGCTCTACAAAAACCAGAGGAGTAGTCCGATATGAACATCATTCCAGCCCTTGGGATCGTTTCCTCAAGGCGCGTGCTGTGGGTCTTGAGCGCCAGCCTGTTATCCCTGTCCATCCAGGCCGCGACGCTGACCCGTGACAACGGTGCCGCGGTCGGCGATAACCAGAACTCGCAGACTGCTGGCGCCGCCGGGCCGGTGTTGCTGCAGGACGTGCAACTGATCCAGAAACTCCAGCGCTTCGACCGCGAGCGTATTCCGGAGCGCGTCGTGCATGCACGCGGCACCGGCGCCCACGGGACCTTTACCGTCACCGATGACCTGAGCGACCTGACCAAGGCCAAGGTGTTTGCCGCTGGCAGTGCCACGCCGGTGTTCGTGCGTTTCTCGGCAGTGGTGCACGGTAACCACTCGCCGGAAACCTTGCGCGACCCACGGGGATTTGCCACCAAGTTCTATACCAGCGAAGGCAACTGGGACCTGGTTGGCAACAACTTCCCGACCTTCTTCATTCGCGATGCCATCAAGTTCCCGGACATGGTGCATGCCTTCAAGCCCGATCCGCGGACCAATCTCGATGACGACTCGCGGCGCTTCGACTTCTTCTCCCATGTACCCGAAGCCACCCGTACCCTGACCGAGCTGTATTCGGACTCCGGCACGCCGGCCAGTTACCGGGAGATGGATGGCAATGGTGTGCATGCCTACAAACTGGTCAATGCCAAAGGCGAAGTGCACTACGTCAAGTTCCACTGGAAGAGCCTGCAAGGGTTGCGCAACCTTGACCCGAAAGCGGTGGTCGAAGTCCAGGGCAAGGATTACAGCCATATGACCCACGATCTGGTGGCGCATATCAACAAGGGTGAGTTTCCGAAGTGGGATCTTTATGTACAGGTGCTGACGCCACAGGACCTGAGCAAGTTCGATTTCGATCCGCTGGATGCCACCAAGATCTGGCCGGGCGTGCCTGAGCGCAAGGTCGGGCAGATGGTGTTGGATCGCAATCCGGCGAATGTCTTCCAGGAGACCGAGCAGGTGGCCATGGCCCCGGCCAACCTGGTGCCGGGTATCGAACCGTCCGAGGACCGCCTGTTGCAGGGCCGGGTCTTCTCCTATGCCGACACCCAGATGTATCGCCTGGGGCCGAACGCGCTGCAATTGCCGATCAACGCGCCGAAAGTCGCGATCAACAACGGCAATCAGGATGGCGCGATGAATAGCGGTCACAGCAGCACCGGGGTGAACTACCAGCCCAGCCGCCTGTTGCCCCGCGAGGAGCCGCCGGCGGCCCGCTACAGCCAGTTGGCCCTGTCGGGCAGCACCCAGCAGGCGAAGATCCAGCGCGAGCAGAACTTCAAGCAGGCCGGTGACTTGTACCGCTCCTACAGCAAGAAGGAAAAGCAGGACCTGATCGAGAACTTCGGCGGCTCCCTGGCGGACACCGACGACGAGAGCAAGCAGATCATGCTGTCGTTCCTCTACAAGGCCGATCCGGAATATGGCGCTGGGGTGACCAAGGTTGCCAAGGGCGATCTGGCGCGGGTCAAGGCGTTGGCGGCGAAGCTGTCGGATTGAGGCCAGTCACTCAAGCCAGGTCTTGAATACACCGCAAATCCTGTAGGAGCGAGCTTGCTCGCGATGAGGGCCTTGAACGTTGCAGCGTCAGTCAAGGCGCCATCGCCAGCAAGCCGGCTCCCACGGGTCGGCACTAGGAGTCTCACGATGCGTATTTATGCCTTCCTGCTTTTACTGGCCTGTGCCTTTGGCGCTTCCGCCCAGGAGTCGCCCGTTGCCACAGACCCGGCCGCGCTCCAGGCACAGCTCAAGGATTACTATTTCGATGCCGCCCGCCGTGGCGATGTCGAGATGCTCAACACCTTTATCGACGCCGGCTACAGCCTCGATACCCAGGACGAGCAGGGTTACACCGCGCTGATCCTGGCCGCCTATCACGGCCAGGGGCCGGCGGTGGAGCGTCTTCTGGCCGCCGGAGCCAATGCCTGCACCCAGGACAAACGCGGTAACACGGCGTTGATGGGCGCGATCTTCAAGGGCGAGGTGAGCATCGCCCGGCGCCTGCTCGCCACCGACTGCAACCCGGATCAACGCAACGGTGCAGGCCAGACCGCGGCCATGTATGCCGGGCTGTTCAAGCGCACCGGGCTGCTCGACGCCCTGGCGGCCAAAGGGGCCAACCTCAACGCCGAAGATCCGTTGGGCAATAGCGCGGCGCGTCTGGCGGACGGCGAAATCCGCACACCGGCGCCGCGCTGATCGCCGCCAGCTGAGCTATCATCGCGGTTTTGCGTGGGGGTTCAGATGGCCAAGGCCAAGCGCATGTACGGCTGCACCGAGTGCGGCGCGACCTTTCCCAAGTGGGCCGGCCAGTGTGGCGAATGCGGGGCCTGGAACACCCTGACCGAGACGCTGGTGGAAAGCGGCGGTGCCGCGGCGCCCAGCGGTCGCACCGGCTGGGCCGGGCAACAGGCGCAGATCAAGACCCTGGCCGAAGTCAGCGTCGAGGAAATCCCGCGCTTTTCAACCGCCTCCGGGGAACTCGACCGGGTGCTCGGCGGCGGCCTGGTGGACGGCTCGGTGGTGCTGATCGGCGGCGACCCTGGCATCGGCAAGTCGACCATTCTCCTGCAGACCCTGTGCAACCTCGCCGCGCGCATGCCGGCGCTGTATGTCACCGGCGAAGAGTCGCAACAGCAGGTCGCCATGCGCGCCCGCCGCCTGGGCCTGCCCCAGGACCAACTGCGGGTGATGACCGAAACCTGCATCGAAACCATCATTGCCACCGCCCGGGTGGAAAAGCCCAAGGTCATGGTGATCGACTCGATCCAGACCATTTTCACCGAGCAACTGCAATCAGCACCGGGTGGCGTGTCCCAGGTCCGCGAGAGCGCGGCGTTGCTGGTGCGTTATGCGAAGCAGAGCGGCACGGCGATTTTCCTGGTCGGTCATGTGACCAAGGAAGGCGCCCTGGCCGGACCGCGGGTACTCGAACACATGGTCGACACCGTGCTGTATTTCGAGGGTGAGTCGGATGGCCGCCTGCGCCTGCTGCGCGCGGTGAAGAATCGTTTTGGTGCAATCAATGAACTGGGCGTGTTCGGCATGACCGACCGCGGCCTGAAGGAAGTTTCCAATCCCTCGGCGATTTTTCTCACGCGGGCCCAGGAAGAAGTACCGGGCAGTGTGGTCATGGCCACCTGGGAAGGCACCCGGCCGATGTTGGTGGAAGTGCAGGCGCTGGTGGATGACAGTCACCTGGCCAACCCGCGCCGGGTCACCCTCGGCCTGGACCCGAATCGCCTGGCCATGCTGCTGGCGGTCCTGCACCGCCATGGCGGGATTCCGACCCACGACCAGGATGTGTTCCTCAACGTCGTCGGTGGGGTGAAAGTCCTCGAAACCGCCTCGGACCTGGCGTTGCTGGCGGCGATCATGTCCAGCCTGCGCAATCGCCCCCTGCCTCATGACCTGCTGGTGTTCGGCGAAGTCGGCCTGTCCGGTGAAGTGCGGCCGGTGCCCAGTGGTCAGGAACGTCTTAAAGAGGCCGCCAAGCACGGTTTCAAACGGGCCATCGTGCCCAAGGGCAATGCGCCGAAAGAGGCGCCGCCGGGGCTGGTGATCATCGCGGTGACGCGCTTGGAGCAGGCCCTGGATGCATTGTTCGAATAGTGATCGCTTCACCTATCAATTCACTTAATGAAGGGAGTCAAAGGATGAAAGGTTTCGGCTCGGCCGTGCTGGTATTGGGAGTGGCCGTGTGGTGCGGCGTGGCGGGCGCGACAACGCAGGTGCCCGTCGGTTATCGGGTGGCCCAGCAGTTGCCGGTCGATGACGGCCAGGTGCTGGAGATCCTGGAGGATGCGCGGATTACCCCTGACCTGCATCGCGCCCTGTGGGGCAATGGGTCGGATCCGGAAAACCTCGAAGACCAAGTGCTCGCGGCGGATGTCGAGAAGACCCCGTTCGTCGAGGCCCAGGTCCGCTTGCTGGCGCCGTCCGGTGAGGCGCTGGAGAACAAAAGCCTGGGTTATCCGCTGGCCAGCGTCGAGAAAGCGCCGTTGACGGGCATGCCGGCCCCGGCGTTTTTCCTGACCATCGACGAGACCGCGCCCATGGGCACTTACAGCGGTCCGGCGACCCAGGTATTGATGCCCTCGGTGGGCAAGCTCAATACCACGGTCTATCGGACGGCGGAGGGCAAGAGCGAAGCGTTGTTCCTGGCCCAGACCGGCAAGGCGGCCTGGCAGGTCGGTGCGCCGGCGGCGGATGGGAAGGCGCAGATCCAGCAGGTGTCATCGTCGCCGGCGAGTGAGGATGAAGAGTTTGTCACCACCTACCGCACCTATCGTTTCCAGGACGGCGCCTGGCAACTGTCGTCGCGGCAAGAGGCGGGTTATTGGGACACCGAGAGCGATTTTCCGCAGCGTTCGGCGTTTCCCTGATCCTTGATCTACAGCTCGATCAGGGCGCCCAGCTCCCGTTCCAGCTCTGCGGCGTCGGCCAGGTTCAGTTCGATCAGGCGGCGCAGGTGCTGGATCGACTCCAGGCCGATGTGCAGGCACTTGAAGCCCAGGTGATCTTTTTCCCGGTGGACCAGTTCGGCGTCCATTTCGACATGGGCGTTCGCCGCCAGGCGAATGTCGATACGGAACACGCCTTGGTTGCTGTCGTCCCAGGTGCCGGGCCGCTGCAGCAGCAGTCCCTTGAGCGAAAGATCGATCAGATGCGCCGACCAGACGGTGGAGCCCTGGCTGAGGGTGGTGTCGGCGTCGAAATCAATGCGTTTGAATTGGCGTCGATTGGAATGCGGGTCGCTCATGACGTGGCTCCTTGGCGGATCACCTGACTATAGCCGCCACAGCCAGCAGGAGCGAGCCTGTTGGCGATGGATAGCCGGATAACACACGGTTTCTGCTGTCCTGGGCTATCGTCGACGGTCATCGGACAGCCACCGCCGTGTCTACATGACGAGGACAATAAAAAGCCATTCTCGACCAATGGGGAGTATGGCCTTTAGCCCTGTTGGCGCTAAACTCAAGGTGGCTGTCTTTCTTGTCCTCTCTGGCTGGAATATAAAAATGAAAAATAATAATAGCCCGCTACGTCACTTACCCTGGCTGCTGCTGGCAATCGTTGGTGCGTGTGCCCTGGGCGTAGTGGCCTTGCGCCGCGGCGAGGCGATCAACGCCTTGTGGATCGTGGTCGCCGCTGTGGCGATCTATCTGGTTGCTTATCGTTACTACAGTTTGTTCATTGCCAATAATGTCATGCAGCTCGATGCCAATCGGGCCACGCCGGCGGTGCTCAACAACGACGGTCTGGACTATGTGCCGACCAACAAACACATTCTTTTCGGTCACCACTTCGCGGCCATTGCTGGCGCGGGGCCGCTGGTCGGGCCGGTGCTGGCGGCGCAGATGGGCTATCTGCCCGGTACTCTGTGGCTGATTGCCGGCGTGGTGTTGGCCGGCGCGGTGCAGGACTTTATCGTCCTGTTCCTCTCTACCCGCCGCAACGGCCGTTCCCTCGGTGACATGGTTCGCGAGGAAATGGGCCGCGTCCCGGGGACCATCGCCCTGTTCGGCTGCTTCCTGATCATGATCATCATCCTTGCGGTGCTGGCGCTGATCGTGGTCAAGGCCCTGGCCGAGAGCCCATGGGGCATTTTCACGGTGATGGCGACCATCCCGATCGCGATGTTCATGGGCATCTACATGCGCTACATCCGCCCGGGCCGCATCGGTGAAATCTCGATTGTCGGCGTGCTTCTGCTGCTTGGTTCGATCTGGCTCGGCGGGCAGATCGCCGCCGATCCGGTCTGGGCCAAGGCGTTCAGCTTCACGGGCGTACAGATCACCTGGATGTTGGTCGGTTACGGTTTTGTGGCGGCGGTATTGCCGGTGTGGCTGATCCTGGCACCTCGCGACTACCTGTCGACCTTCCTCAAGATCGGTACCATCATCGCCCTGGCGATCGGCATCCTGATCACCATGCCCGTGCTGAAAATGCCGGCGCTGACCCAGTTCGTCGACGGCACCGGCCCGGTCTGGAAAGGCGGCCTGTTCCCGTTCCTGTTCATCACCATCGCTTGCGGCGCGGTGTCGGGCTTCCATGCGCTGATCGCCTCCGGGACCACGCCCAAGCTGCTGGATAAGGAAACCAACGCCCGTTACATCGGTTACGGCGGCATGCTGATGGAGTCCTTCGTGGCCATTATGGCGATGGTCGCCGCCTCGGTGATCGAGCCGGGCGTGTACTTCGCCATGAACAGTCCGGCGGCCGTGGTCGGCGGTGATGTGGTGGCGGTGGCGCAAACCGTCAGCAGTTGGGGTTTCGCGATTACGCCTGAGGCCTTGCAGGCGGTGGCCAAGGATATTGGCGAAACCACCGTGCTGGCCCGTGCTGGCGGGGCGCCGACCCTGGCGGTCGGTATCGCGCAGATCCTCCACCATGTCCTGCCGGGTGAAAACACCATGGCGTTCTGGTACCACTTCGCGATCCTGTTCGAAGCGCTGTTTATCCTGACGGCCGTGGATGCCGGCACCCGTGCCGGGCGTTTCATGCTGCAGGACTTGCTCGGTTCCTTCGTTCCGGCACTCAAACGGACCGAATCCTGGACCGCCAACCTGATCGCCACCGCCGGTTGCGTGGCCATGTGGGGTTACCTGCTGTATCAAGGCGTGATCGATCCGCTGGGTGGCATCAACACCTTGTGGCCGCTGTTCGGTATCTCCAACCAGATGCTGGCCGGTATCGCGCTGATGCTCGGCACGGTCGTGCTGATCAAGATGAAGCGCCAGCGCTACATTTGGGTGACCTTGCTGCCCGCGGCCTGGCTGCTGATCTGCACCACCATGGCCGGCTTTATCAAGCTGTTCGACGCCAACCCGGCTATCGGTTTCCTTGCCCTGGCGAAGAAATACAGCGTAGCGTTGGACGCCGGGCAGGTGATCGCACCGGCCAAGGACATCAACCAGATGCAACACGTGATCTTCAACGCCTATACCAACGCGGCGTTGACGGCGCTGTTCCTGTTCGTGGTGTTCAGTGTGCTGTTCTATGCCATCAAGGTCGGTGTCGCGGCCTGGGGCAACAAGGAACGCACGGACAAAGAAACCCCGTTCCAGGCCGTGCCTGAAGCGTAAGAGAGGAATGCAAGCATGTTCAACGACCTGAGTCGTCTCGGTAAGTACCTCGGGCAGGCGGCGCGGCTGATGGTCGGCATGCCCGACTACGACACCTATGTCGAGCATATGCAGAACAAGCACCCGGACAAGCCGGTCATGACCTATGAGGCGTTCTTCCGGGAGCGCCAGGAGGCTCGTTACGGCGGCAAGGGCGGGCCGAAGTGCTGTTGAAACACCGTTTCAGCTAACGCCTCAGTCACTGTAGGAGCCAGCTTGCTGGCGATAGCGCTCTCAAGGACGCCATCGCCAGCAAGCTGGCTCCTACATTTGTTTTCAGTGCATGGGAGATTTTCGTTTGTCAGTTCCTATTCCCGTTACGGTCCTCAGTGGTTTTCTCGGTGCCGGCAAGACCACGCTGTTGCGCCATCTGCTCAAAGCCGAGCACGGCCTGAAAATCGCCGTGATCGAGAACGAGTTCAGCGACGCCGGGATCGACACGCAACTGCTGGGCGCCGAGCCGGTGCAAGTGATGACGCTGTCCAACGGCTGCGTCTGCTGCACCATTCACACCGACCTGACCAAGGCCCTGTACCTGCTGCTGGAGCGCCTGGACAGGGGTGAGATCGCCTTCGACCGGTTGGTGATCGAGTGCACCGGCCTGGCCGATCCGGCCCCGGTGGCGCAGACCTTTTTTATCGACGAGGAACTGCGCGAGCGTTATCTGCTCGACGGCATCATCACCCTGGTGGATGCCGCCCATGCCGAGCATCACCTGACCCAGGCCATCGCCCAGGCGCAGATCGGCTTTGCCGACCGGCTGTTGGTGAGCAAGCGCGACCTGGTGGATGAAGCGAGCTTTAACGCCTTGAGTGAGCGGCTGACGCGAATCAACCGTCGGGCGCCTATTCGCATCGTCGAGCACGGCAATATCGACCTGGCGGAACTGCTCGATGTGCGTGGTTTCAATCTCAATGCCGACCTGGGCGGCGGTTTGAGTCTGCGTCCGGTCAGCAAGGCCGCCTCCATCGACCGTATCTCCAGCCTGGTGTTGCGCACCGATCAGCCGCTGGATATCGACAAGCTCAGCGAGTTCATGAACGAACTGCTGGAAGACCACGGTAAACAGCTGTTGCGCTACAAAGGCGTACTGAACATTGCCGGAGAGCCGCGTCGAATGGTGTTCCAGGGGGTGCTCAAACTCTATGGTTTCGACTGGGACACCGAGTGGGAGGAGGGCACGGCGCGGGAGAGCGTGATCGTGTTTATCGCCGATGACCTGCCGGAAGAGAAGATTCGCGAAGGCTTTGCCAAGGTGGCAGCAGCCTGATGCGCGCTTGGTGGTAATGCAGTCCCCTTGTAGGAGCGAGCTTGCTCGCGATCCGTCGCTATAGCGGCGGCCATTCAACAATGATCGCGTTATCGTTAGCGATTTTTCGCGAGCAAGCTCACTCCTACAAGGGGCCCTAGGGCGAACTCAGGCACACTGCAATAGCGCAAGCCGATCCAGATACTCCGTCAATCGCTCGATGGCCGCTCCGGCATCGCCGTTCTCCACGGCATTGACGATGGCTTCACGTACTCGCCAATCCTCGATTCGCGTCGGATGCTGCGCCAGGGCCAATCCGCTCAGTGGCACCAGGCCGCTGAGAAAGTGCGCCAGGGGCGCGTTACCGGCCATTCTGGCCAACTCCAGATGAAACTCACCGGCCAGTCTCGTTGCCAGGCTCTGCCGGCCCGCTTCGGCGCCCTGGCGTTCGCGGGTCACCAGCGTGCGCAACGGTGCGAACGTGAGCCCGGCAGCCTTGGCACACACCAGTTCGATCACACTGATCTCGGCCAGCCGCCGGGCTTGCAGGGTCTGGCGTATCTGTTCGGCATCCGGCTCGGCGACCCGCGCCCGTTGGTTGGGGCGGGTGAGAATGAGCTGTTGCCGTGCCAGGCGGCTTATCACGCGGCGCACCTGGCTGCGGCCGGCGCCATAGAGACGGATCAGGGCTTCTTCACTCAAACCCTCGGCAAACTGTCGGTCGAGAATATCTTCGAACACCTGGGCGTAGAGTGTCTCGGCGCAAAAGGCCGGGCCTTGTGGCGGCATGCCGGTACGCCGGGCGAAGGGCAAGGGTGTGGCAACGCTGTTCATATCCGGTCTCCCCTTGGCGGGTGGGTTATTGCTCGGTACTGCCCAGATGGTCGTCCGGGATGGTGAGTTCGATGCCCATGCGCCGGCCTTCCTGGAGGATGTGCCGGCGCATTTCCGCGCTGGCCAGCGCGCTGTTCTTGTTGCGGATGGCGCGCACCACGGCTTCGTTTTCCTGCAGGCGTTCGGCCAGATGTTCCGGCGAGTTGCGCAGGACCTCGGCGCTCTGCTTGAGGGCGTTGCTGGTCTGCTGCACCACGTTCTGGAAAATCGGGTTGGAGGTCAGGGCGAACAGCTCTTCATGGAAGGCGATGTAGGCGTTCATTCCGGCTTCGCTGTCGTTAGCCTCCAGGGCTTCACGCATGTCCATCAGGGTCAGGCGCAACTGGCCGACCTCCTTGCTGCTGATGGACTGCGCCACCAGCCCGACGATAAACGGCTCCAGGGTGTAGCGCAGTTGCAGCACATCTTCGAGACTGGCGTCGGCCACGCCGCTGTGGGCGGCCGAGGTTTCGCTGGGGGCGGCGTCGAGCACCACCACCCCTTTGCCCGGCATCGAGCGCACCAGGCCAAGGGTTTCCAGCACGGTCACGGCTTCGCGCAGGCTTGGGCGGCTGATGCCCAGTTGTTCGGCCAGTTCACGCTGGCCCGGCAGCATCTCGCCGTGGCGCCACTGTCCACGGGCCAGGGCGGCACGGAGTTTCTCTACCACTGAATTGACGACGGTTGACGAGGTAATCACGGTTCACTCCAGATAAAACGGTCAGGCCAGGACCCGGGGCCGGCGAGGGTGTCGCCGCCTCGGGCGATACAAGCGCCCGTCCCTGGGCGCCGCGCATCAGAATTCCTGCTGATGAGCCGGTGGGGCGGGCTTTCTCGGCGTAAAGGCATAACCTTGCTGGCCTTCGAGGACTTTGTGGGCCCGTTGTAGATCAATGTCCTTTTCCCAGCGGGCGATGGCCACGGTCGCCACGCAGTTACCGACCAGGTTGGTCATGGCCCGACCGATGCCCATGAACCAGTCGACCGCCAGCACCAACACCAGCCCGACCACCGGGATCGCCGGAATGGCCGTCAGGGTGGCGGCGAGGATCACCAGGGCCGAGCCGGGAATACCGTGGGCGCCCTTGGAGGTGATCAACGACACCAGCAGGATGGTCAGCAGGTCGGTCAACGCCAGCGGTGTACCGGTGGCGTTGGCGATAAAGACGATGGCCAGGGTCAGGTAGATCGAGAAACCATCGAGGTTGAACGAGTACCCGGTCGGGATCACCAGGCCCACCGTCGAACTGCCTATCCCCAGGTGTTCGAGCTTGCGCATCACCTGCGGCAACACGGCATCCGAGGAGGCGGTGCCCATCACGATCAGCAGTTCTTCGCGCAGGTACTTGAGGAAGGGCAGGATCCGCAGGCCGGACAGGCGCATCACCAGGCCGAGGATCACCAGCACGAAGGTCAGGCAGGTCACGTAGAACAGGGCCACCAGGCTGCCCAGTTGGCGCAGCGATTCCAGGCCGTAGGTGCTGGTGGTGAAGGCGATGGCACCGAACACGCCGATTGGCGCCAGGCGCACGATCATGCCCATGATGCGGAAGATCACATGGCTGAGCTCATTGATCAGTCGGGAGATGCCCGACGCCGACTCACCCACCAGGTTCAGCGCGCTGCCAAACAGCACGGAGAACAGCAGCACCTGGAGAATATTGTTGTCGGCAAAGGCGCCGATCACCGAGTTGGGGATCAGGTCCATGAGGAACTGCGTGGTGCCGCGCATGTGCTGGCCGCGGTCGGCGAGGTCGCCCAGGGCCACCTTGGAGAGTTGCTCCAGATGAATATTGGCGCCGCTGCCGATGCCGGTGGAAAAGGCCAGGATCAGCCCGATCAACAGGGCGATAGTGGTCAGGACTTCGAAGTAGATCACCGATTTGAGGCCGATCCGTCCGACCTTCTTCAGGTCACCGGCACCGGAGATGCCGCTGACCACCACGCAGAAGACGATCAGCCCGATAAGCATCTTGATCAGCTTGATAAAGCCGTCGCCGAGGGGTTTGAGTTGGACGGAAAATTCGGGAAGGGCGAGTCCGCAGATGATGCCGAGCACCAGTCCAAGGACAACTTGAAGGAAAATCGAACGCGAGCACCATCTGAGCATGGGGAGGATCCTGGTCGGTGTTCCGTGATCTGTGCCTGTGGCCGCAGCGTCGGAACTTAATTGTTGTGGTCTTACCGGTATGTCCAGTGCGAGGTCAGTCTACGCCCGGTTTTTTCGGGATCACAAGTGGTTTTCGCAAAATTGGTTAGACCGGTCTGACCGGTGGTGCCGGTTCTGTAGGAGCTGGCTTGCCAGCGATGAGGTCCGCAAGGGCGACGCAAGCCTCAAGGCCGCCATCGCCGGCAAGCCGGCTCCCACAAAATGGTGTTCCGCCGCAAGAGAGATTGCTTTGCTACGGGGAGGGCAACTGGAGACGAATTTTCTCCAGGCGAAAAAAAGCCCGGTTTTTTCTGACCGGGCTCTTGGGGGACAGTAACTGACGTCGGTTGACGACAACGCAGAGGGCTAGAAGCAGCGAATCGTCTCAGCGTGCAGATATTTGCGGGCCATTTTCACTTCGGCGCCCTGGGCGCTGGCCGCGAGCATTTTTTCGTAGGTGACTTCAACGCCTTGTGGCGCCTGGGGCGAGGGCGTGAGGGCAAAGCAGTTGTACTCGTTATCCGGGGTGGTATCTGCGTGTACGGCGGTGTTGGACAGGATACCGAACACGGCCAGTGTTGCGCCTCGGATAATGGCTTTGATCATGGTTGAAATCTCGTTTTGAATGAGATTTCAGTATGTTGTGGGTCCATCGAGAGCAACATTGGCGAAAGCCGCTGCTGACGGAAAGACGTTTCTGCCTTTGTGTGTGAAAGCGGATGGGCCGCGGTAAAGACGTTGCTTTTTCATCCTGCAAAAACACCAATGCCCCGACAAGTCGGGGCATTGGTTTCAGCACACCGGCCTCAGCGTATTGGCTTCGGCCAGGTGGGTGCTTTCAGCGAACGGCTATCAGGCGCCGTAAACCGGCAGCTTCTTGCAGATGGCCTTGACCTTCTCGCGAACGGCGTCGATCACCGCTTCGTTGTTCAGGTCAGCCAGGATGTCGCAGATCCAGCCGGCCAGTTCGCGGCATTCGGTTTCCTTGAAGCCACGGGTGGTGACAGCCGGGGTACCGAAACGCAGACCGGAGGTCACGAACGGGGAGCGTGGGTCGTTCGGCACCGAGTTCTTGTTCACGGTGATGAACGCCTTGCCCAGCGCCGCGTCAGCGTCTTTGCCGGAGATGTCCTGCTTGATCAGCGAGAGCAGGAACAGGTGGTTCTTGGTACCGCCGGAAACCACGTCGAAACCGCGCTCGATGAACACTTCGGCCATGGCCTGGGCGTTCTTCACCACTTGTTCCTGGTAGGCCTTGAACTCAGGTTGCAGCGCTTCCTTGAAGCAGATCGCCTTGGCCGCGATCACGTGTTCCAGTGGGCCGCCCTGGGCGCCCGGGAAAACGGCGGAGTTCAGCTTCTTCTCGATCTCGGCGTTGGCGCGAGCGAGGATCAGGCCGCCACGTGGACCGCGCAGGGTCTTGTGGGTGGTGGTGGTGACCACGTCGGCGAACGGCACCGGGTTCGGGTAGACGCCAGCGGCGACCAGACCGGCCACGTGAGCCATGTCAACGAACAGGTAGGCACCGACTTTGTCAGCGATTTCGCGGAAACGTGGGAAGTCGAGGATCTGCGAGTAGGCAGAGAAACCGGCCACGATCATTTTCGGCTTGTGCTCGACCGCCAGGCGCTCGACTTCGTCGTAGTCGATCAGGCCGTTGGCGTCGATGCCGTACTGCACGGCGTTGTACAGCTTGCCGGAGGAGGAGACGCTGGCGCCGTGGGTCAGGTGACCGCCGTGGGCCAGGCTCATGCCCAGGATGGTGTCGCCCGCCGACAGCAGGGCCAGGTAAACGGCGCTGTTGGCCTGGGAGCCGGCGTGCGGCTGGACGTTGGCGTAATCGGCGCCGAACAGTTCCTTGGCACGGTCGATGGCCAGCTGTTCAACCACGTCGACGTATTCGCAGCCGCCGTAGTAACGCTTGCCCGGGTAACCTTCGGCGTATTTGTTGGTCAGGACCGAGCCCTGGGCTTCCATCACCGCGGGGCTGGTGTAGTTTTCCGAGGCGATCAGCTCGATGTGCTCTTCTTGGCGCTGAGCTTCTTGCTCCATGGCGGCAAAGAGATCGGCGTCGTACTTGGCAATAGTCAAATCACGGCTGAACATGGCGGTCCTCAAGGATCGGGGCAGAAAAGGAAAGCATTCTAACCCAATGGGTTTTATCTGGCATATGAAAGGGCATCATGTCGCAGGCAAGAAAGCTTCAAGCTGCCAGCGACAAGCCGCAAGCAGAGCGCGTACGGCTCGCAGCTTGTGGCTTGCAGCTCGCAGCTGCTTCAATCAAACATGAACAGCGCGTCATTGCTGAACTGCGCTTCAAAACGATTGGGCGCCATCGGTCGGCCGAACAGGTAACCCTGCACTTCGTCGCAACCGTGCTCGCGCAGGAAGTCGAGCTGCTCGTGGGTTTCGACGCCTTCGGCGATCACCGCCAGGTTCAGGCTGTGGGCCATGGCGATGATCGCCCGGGCGATCTGCGCGTCCTGTTCGCCGGACGGCAGGCCATCGACGAAGGTACGGTCGATCTTCAGCACGTCGATGGGGAACTGCTTGAGGTAGTTCAGCGAGGAGTAGCCGGTGCCGAAGTCGTCCACGGCGATGCTCAGCCCCAGGTTCTTGAGGCCGGCGAGGATCAGCATGGCTTCGCTGACTTCACGCATCAGGATACTTTCGGTCAGCTCCAGCTCCAGGCAGGCCGGCGACACACCGGTCTCCCTGAGAATGGTGGCGATCCGCGTGCCCAGCTGGCCGTCGGAAAACTGCCGCGCCGAAATGTTCACCGAGACCTTCGGCACGCGCACCTTGGCCAGATGCCAGGCCTTGAGCTGACGGCAGGCTTCGGCCAGTACCCAGTCACCGACATCCACCACCAGCCCGAGCTCTTCGAGTACCGGAATGAAATCCCCCGGCGGCACCAGCCCGCGCCGTGGATGGCGCCAGCGTAGCAGGGCTTCGGCACCGGTCAGGCGCTTGCCGTCGCCGCTGAACTGCGGTTGGTAATAGAGCACGAATTCGTTCTGCTCCAGGGCATGGCGCAGATCGCTCTCCAGCTCCAGTCGTTCCAGGGCGCTGGCGTTCATGTCGGCCTGGTAGAACTGGAAGTTGTTCTTGCCGCGTTCCTTGGCGTGGTACATCGCGGTGTCGGCGTTTTTCATCAGCTGGCTGAGCTCGCTGCCATCCTGCGGGCTCAGGGCGATGCCGATACTGGCGGTGACGAAGAACTCGCGGCCTTCGAGCACGAACGGTGTCACCAGGCTGGTGAGAATCTGCTCGGCCACGTTGATGGCCCGGTTCAGGGCCATTTCCCGGGTGACCCGCGGTTGCAGCAAGAGGGTGAACTCGTCGCCGCCCATGCGCGCCACGGTGTCGTCGTCGGCCACGCAGGCCAGCAGGCGAGTGGCCATTTCCTTGAGCATGCGGTCGCCGGCGGCGTGGCCCAGGGAGTCGTTGATCGGCTTGAAGCGGTCCAGGTCGAGGAACATCAGCACCACCCAGGACTTCTGCCGCTCGGCCTGTTGCAGCGCCGTGTGCAGGCGGTCCTGGAACAGGGTGCGGTTGGGCAGGTGGGTCAGGGCGTCGTAGTAGGCCAGGCGGTGAATCCGTTGTTCACTGGCCTTGCGCTCGCTGATGTCGGTGAAGAAGCACACGTAGCTGGCCAGGTCGCCTTCATCGTCGAGCACTGCGGTGATGCCGACCCAGGCCGGGTAGTGCTCGCCGTTACGGCGCTTGAGCCAGACTTCGCCTTCCCAGGTGTTGTGCTGCTCCAGTTGCTTGAGTACGTAACGCAGGTGGGCTTCCTGCTGGTCGTCGACGGTCAGCAGGTTCGGCAACTGGTCCAGCACGTCGGCCACGGCGTAGCCGCTGACCCGGCTGAACGCTTCGTTGGCCTGGACAATATAGCCGGCCGGGTCGGTGATCAGGATCGCCGAGGTCGAGTGCTCGAAAACCGTCGCCGCCATGCGCAGGTCTTTTTCCGCGCGGCGTTGCTGGCTGATGTCGCGACCGACACCGAGTATGCCCTCGAAGGCGCCGTGTTCGTCCCAGACCAGCACCAGGCGTAGCTCGATGGGGATTTTGCGGCCGTCGGCCTTCAGACAGTCGAACAGGAACATCTGGGTCTGGACCTGCTCGCGCAGTTCAGCCAGTTCCTCGGGTTTGTCCAGCGCCTTGCTGACCCGCTCCATCAACTGGTAGATGCCATTGAGCTGCTGCGGGTTGGCAATGGTCGACTGCCAGCCATTCTGGAACACCCAGTCGACTTCGTAGCCGAGCACGGCCAGGACCGAGGGGCTGACATAGTTCAGGCTCAGTTGGCCGTCGGTGGAGAAAATCACGTCGCTGATGCTTTCGGCGAGCATCCGATAGCGTTTCTCACTGTCACGCAGGGACTCACTGGCCTCGATCTGGTCGGTGACGTCCTTGGCCACGCCGATGATCCGTGTGACCTGGTCGTACTTGTCCCGGGCCAGGGCCTGCTCGCGGATCTCGAAGTGCCGCCACTGCTCGTTGCGATGGCGGAAGCGCAGTTGGCACTGGAGCAGTTGGCTGTAACCGGCATGGCGCTGCTGCTGGCGCAGGCGGTGGTAGTGCTCGGCGTCTTCGGGGTGCAGCAGGATTTCCCAGAAGTACTCGCCCATCTGGTGCAGTTCGGTCTTGTTGTAGCCGAGGGTCTGACCCAGGTGGTGGTTGCTGAAGATCATCCGCTGGCTGATCACATCCTGCACATACAGGTGATCCGGCACGGTACGCACCACGTCCGACCAGAAACCCTCGCGCTCGAGCAACGACAGTTCGATCAGCTTGCGGCTGGTGATATCGGTGATGCTGAGGATCACCGACGCATAGTCGCCGGGATCTTCCGGCAGGCGCATGACCAGCCACAGGTGCTGGTCCTGGCCTTGGCCGTCGCTCAGCTTGATCTCCAGTTCCAGCTGGCTCTGATGGTTGAGCAGCGCTTCGACCAGCGGGTAGCCGATACCGGCGGCATTGCTCGGGCAACCGTCGATCAGGCAGCTCCAGGCGCTTTCGCGGGAGTCGACATTGAGCAGGCGCAGGGCGACCAGGTTGACCTCGGTGACCCGCAACTCCTGCATCAACAGCCGGCGGTGCTCGGGGTCATGGGCGATCCAGTGCTTGAGCGACTCGCTGTCCAGCAGGCGATGCTGTTCGAGGAAACCCGGCAGCCCGGACAGGTCGAGGACGCACAGCGCCACGCCAGTGCCCTCGAAAATATCCTGGTAACGCCGGCGTCCTTCATTGACCTGCAACTGGCGCCGCCGCATGTTGATCAGCGCCAGCACCGGCAGCAGCGACAACCCCAGTCCCAGCAGGCACTTGCCGATCAGGGCCGGGAGCAGGTCTTCGATCACCTTGCGCGGATCGAACAGGCCGCGCAGTTGCCAGTCGCTGTTGGACAGCGGTGCCACCAGCACGCTGTTGGCTTCTTCGTCGGCATTCAGCGGCGTGGGCTTGGGGGCGATGTCATCGTCACGACTGATCACCAGGTGATTGTTGCGGTTCTCGATCAGCCAGCTGGCCCCCGGCTCCTGGTTGCCCTGGCGGGTGAGGTCCTGGAACAGCCGAGGCGACAGGCGCAGGACCCAATAGCCATTGCTCTCGCCGCTGGCCTGCTGCAACAGCAGGTGAACGGCCGAGCCGTGATCGTCATTGGTGAAGTAGTAGGCCTGTTTGCGGTTGCTGTGCTTGACCTGTTCGGCGAGGAAGGCGGCGTCATGGCTGTCGGTGGCGCTGTCGCTGATCAGGACACCCTTGTCGTCGAGCAGGGCGATGCTTTGCAGGTCCGGCATCGACACGCGTACCCGGTTGACCAGGGCCAGCAGCTCTTCACGGTTGTTGGGTTTGTCGAAGATCGGTAGTAAATTGAGGGCGATCTGCGCATTGAGCGCCATGTTCAGGCTGACGCGCTCGGCCATGTCGGCGCTCGAGTCGATACTGTTCTGGCGCTGCAACTGGCGGGTTTGCTGGAACTGATCGATCAGTTGCCAAAACAGCAGGACGAGCAGGAACAGGACCAGCGTGGCCAGTATGCCTTTGAGTGTCCCGCGCAGGGGTGGAGCCGATACGGGATTGGCTGCGCGCGCGGGCGATGGCGGATTGGCTTTGGTCAAACTGTGATCCTGCGGTTGGGCTGGATTGGCGCGACATGCACTATAAGCCGGACGCCCGAAGGGCGGCTAGCATGCCTTGAGTTGTGGCAAAGTGCCAGTCCTGTTCGACCGAGCGGTTTGCCCTGTCTGCCGCATTCAGGTAGTTTTACCGGTTACGCGCCAGCAATTCACGCTCCCTACTAAAGGGTATCGACCGGTGCGGCCATGGATTGAACTCTTGGCTGGCACACGGGGCCTGTTCACTGCGGGTACCGCTCGCGCCTTTATTCATCCGTCACTGACGCTAGGTTCTCCATGGCTCAATACGTCTTCACCATGCATCGGCTGAGCAAAGTTGTTCCGCCGAAGCGGGAAATCCTGAAAAATATCTCCCTGTCGTTTTTCCCGGGCGCCAAGATCGGCGTGCTCGGTCTGAACGGTTCGGGTAAATCCACTCTGCTGAAAATCATGGCGGGTGTCGACACCGAGTTTGACGGTGAAGCCCGGCCGATGCCCGAGTTGAATATCGGCTACCTGCCCCAGGAACCGCAACTCGATCCGAGCAAGACCGTGCGTGAAGTGGTCGAGGAAGCCGTCAGCGTGATCAAGAACGCCCAGGCGCGCCTGGACGAAGTCTACGCCGCCTACGCCGATCCTGACGCCGATTTCGACAAGCTGGCGGCCGAACAGGCCAAGCTCGAAGCGATCCTGCAGGCCAGCGATGGCCACAACCTGGAACGCCAGTTGGAAGTCGCCGCCGATGCGCTGCGCCTGCCGGCCTGGGACGCCAAGGTCGAACACCTGTCCGGTGGTGAAAAGCGCCGTGTGGCTCTGTGCCGCCTGCTGCTGTCGGCTCCGGATATGCTCCTGCTCGACGAACCGACCAACCACCTGGACGCCGATTCTGTCGCCTGGCTGGAGCATTTCCTGCACGACTTCCCGGGTACCGTGGTTGCGATCACGCACGACCGTTACTTCCTGGACAACGTCGCCGGCTGGATTCTCGAACTCGACCGCGGTGCCGGTATCCCGTACGAAGGCAACTACTCGGGCTGGCTGGAAGCCAAGTCCGATCGTCTGGCCGCTGAATCCAAGCAGCAGTCGGCCCATGAAAAGGCCATGAAGGAAGAGCTGGAGTGGGTGCGCAAAGGCGCCAAGGCTCGTCAGTCGAAATCCAAGGCCCGTCTGCAACGCTTCGAAGAAATGCAGTCGCAGGAATTCCAGAAGCGCAGCGAGACCAACGAGATCTACATCCCGGCCGGTCCACGTCTGGGCGACAAGGTCATCGAATTCAAGAACGTCAGCAAGGGCTACGGCGACCGCGTGTTGATCGACAACCTGTCGTTCAGCATGCCCAAGGGTGCGATTGTCGGCGTGATCGGTGGTAACGGTGCCGGTAAGTCGACCCTGTTCCGCATGTTGATGGGCAAGGAAACCCCGGACTCCGGCAGCATCGAAGTCGGTGAAACCGTGCAACTGGCTTGCGTGGATCAGAGCCGCGACGACCTCGACGGCAGCAAGACGGTGTTCCAGCAGATTTC
The DNA here is from genome assembly GCF_013386165.1 of Pseudomonas gingeri. Classification (GTDB taxonomy): domain Bacteria; phylum Pseudomonadota; class Gammaproteobacteria; order Pseudomonadales; family Pseudomonadaceae; genus Aquipseudomonas; species Aquipseudomonas gingeri_C. The sequence continues at coordinate 267,140 of NZ_JACAOS010000016.1, forward strand.
CGACGGTTCCGACCAGATCCGTATCGGCAACTACGAGATTCCGTCGCGTACTTATGTCGGTCGCTTCAACTTCAAGGGTGGCGACCAGCAGAAGTTCGTCAAGGACCTGTCCGGTGGTGAGCGCGGTCGCCTGCACCTGGCATTGACCTTGAAAGAGGGCGGCAACGTCCTGCTGCTCGACGAACCGTCCAACGACCTCGACGTCGAAACCCTGCGTTCCCTGGAAGAAGCCCTGCTGGACTTCCCGGGCGCTGCCATTGTGATCTCCCACGATCGGTGGTTCCTGGACCGGGTGGCTACGCACATCCTGGCCTATGAAGACGATTCGCAAGCGGTGTTCTTCGAAGGCAACTACACCGAGTACGAAGCTGATCGCAAGAAGCGCCTCGGCGATGCCGCGGCCCAGCCGCACCGTGTACGGCACAAGAAACTGGCCTGATCGGGTCGGTGGTTGAAAAACGGAGCCCCGAGGGCTCCGTTTTTTTTGAGCCCGGTAGGTCGCGCTAGGCCGGTTTTATACGCACGATCTCGATCACTTGATCCCCCGCCGGTCGTTTCCACAGCACTTCATCGCCCAGGCGTGCACCCAGCAATGCCCGGCCCAGGGGCGAGCCCCAATTGACCAGACCCTGGGCGGCATCCGCCTCGTCCTCGCCGACCAGCTGCACCTGCTGCTCTTCATCCTGTTCGTTGGCGAAGACCACGCGACTGCCGATCTGCACCACCTCGGTGGATGTCGCCGGAGCGGCGAGCTGGGCGCTGGAGAGGCGTTGATTGAAGTAACGCAGGTCACGCTCGATATCGGCCTGGCGTTGTTTGTCGGCGGCGTCACCCAAGGCGCTTTGCTGGCTGTATTCGGCTTGCAGCGCCGCGACACGGCCGTGCAATTGCGCCAGCCCCTGTGGGGTGACGTAGTTGGGCTGGGTACTGACCTGGCGCTCCACCGGCTGCTCGGCCTGGGCGGCGGCGTTGTCCTCATTGACGAAGGCGCGGCTCATGCTTGTCTCCCGTGCATGGGTATCCGGCCATGCTCGCAGGGTTTGGGCTGCCCGGTATATCCGTAAGCGACCTGTGGTGGTGGGGCTTGCGCGCTACCGATGGTTCAAGGCGCGAGGATTGTGTGGTGATGAGTGGTTTATGAGACCGGGTGGTAAATTTTTCGGCGGCGTTTCGTTCTTTTCGTTGTAGGGTAATGCGACGCCGAGCGCTCTGCGCCGCGTGTTTCAGCCCCATGCAAGCGCGTGGGGGCAATTGCAGTCAAAAAAGCGAGTGTTGTGTATGAGTTGTTTCAAAACCCATGGCGTGGGTGTCGGCTTGACCTTGTCCGCCTGTATCGCCGTGGGTGAGCCATTGCCTGAGAGCTCCCTGTTGGGTCGTTATGGGGTGACGCCTGAGCAGTTGCCAGCGGCGGCGGACGCACCCAAGGCGGAGCAAACGCCTCCCAGCCTGTTTCAGCTCAAGCCCGAGGCGCCTCTGGTCAGCCTGCGCTTCAGCGAACAGGTACCGCCGGAAAGCGTGGGGAATATCACGATCGACAATATGGCCAGGCGTGACCACGAGCGTTGCCTGCGTTTGCAGGGCGAGTTGCTGAAGCGCGAAGCCGCGTGGCCGAACGCGAAGTGCGAATAGCACCGATGACCGCCTTGCAACACGGTCCCCTGTAGGAGCGAGCTTGCTCGCGATGGCATCCGCAAGGGCAGCGCAAGGCTCAGGGGCCTCATCGCGAGCAAGCTCGCTCCTACAGGGGGCGGTGGCTCAATAGTGGTACCACTTCACTTCCAGCATCACCTCATTTTCCGGCGTTGCCAGCTTGCTGAATTCGCGTTGCGCGCTCAAGCGCAGGCCCAGGTTGCGCGACAGTTCCCATTGCTGGTTGAGGCTCAGGCTGCGGCGTACCTCACCGTTGGTGAAGTAATCGCCCTTGGCCTCCAGGCTCAGGTTGCCCAGCGGGTTTTTCCACAACAGACCGGTGTCGAACCCCGCCGCCGGCGAGACAACCGCCGCGAAGTCGGCATTGTGCTCGACCCGCAGCGTGCCCAGGGCAAACCCCAGCATGTCGTCGCCCAGTTGCCAGGTGCCGCCCGCGCCGCCGTTGATATGGCTGACCAGGGTCTGGTCGTCGTGCCGGCCCGGCACTCGCTCCAGGCCGCCGCTGACTTGCCACGACCACGGCTGCAACAGGGCATTACGCGGTGTCAGCGAGCGGATGGTCGCCAGGTCCAGTTGCTGCAACTGCCAGTGATTACCTTCGTACTGGCGCAGTTTCATTTGCAGGATTTCGATCTGCGCGCCCAGGGGAAAACCCTCGGCGTTGTCGTTGAGGTCGTGATAGGCCATGCGTAAGCCGTACTCGCCAAATGTCCGGCTGCCTCGGGTACCGATCCCTGCTTGCCAGGTGCGCGATTCATGGCCGTTTTCCGGCAGGCCCGGACGTTCGACCTGAAGGTCCGGCGGCGGGTTCTGGTTGATCGCCCGCAGCAGTTCGAAGCTGCGCTGGGCTTGCACCGGATCACGCTCCTGGCCATTGGCCCGGTAACGCTCGAGCCGATAGGCGGCGTCGATGACCAGCGCCTGGCGATCCTTGGCCAGTTGTTTGAAACCCGTCGATTGCAACTGCTGTGCATCGGTACTGACTTTCAGCACCCATTTCTGTTCCTCGGGATTCAGCGGTTTGGCCCGCTCCAGCAGTTCGCGCTCGCGGGACGGCCGGTAGTCGATTTTTTCCACCAGCCCGGCGTCCTTGACGGCCTTGACGGTGTCGGTGGGAATGGCGGTCAGCGGAAATTGTTCGGTCAGGCGCAGGCTTGGACGTGCCACCTGCAACAGCTCCAGCAGGCGGTAGGAGCAGTTTTCATCGAAGAAAAAGTAGTCGAACTGGATCTGCTTCAACTCCCAGACGTGCTCAACCATGCGCTGGGTTTCTTCCGGTGTCAGGTTCAGCCGGTATTCCCACAGGTCGCGGTTTTCCAGGCTGCGGTATTCGGCCAGCTTCTGCTGGTAGGGCACCAGGGCGAACAACCCCGGGTAGCCGCCCGCCAGGCCTTTCCAGGCATAGAGGATGCTGTTGTCGGAACCTTCGATATAGGCGCCGAAGTTGATCGCGTAACTGAGCAGGGCGGTCTGGTCGCGCTGCGCGTCGGCCTGGTCGATGCGCAGCAAGGTGTGGCCGAACATCGACGAGGGGCTGTTCAGGTAGGCCGCCGGGAAGATCATCACCGTGCTGTTGGGCGCGACGTCCTTGAACCACTGCTTGAACTCCGTGCAATCGGGGGCGGGCAGGTCTGTCAGTTGCAGCTGCGCCTTGAGCCAGCGCGTGCGGGCCGGGTAGACGCACTGGGCGTGCTGGTTGCCGAGGCTGGCCGGGGCGTAGAGGGCATCGAGGGTGGCCTGCAGTTCCGCGTCAGGATGATGAGCGCCGTCGGCGGCGAGGAAATACTTTTTGTCGCTGACAAAACTGCGCCAGCCGCCGAGCTTGGCCGATTCGTAATGGCCGAGGGAAATCCAGAACGGATCCTGGGCCAACTGCTGCAAACGCTGGGTGTCGAGGTGCGGTGCGGCGTACAGCGGGGCGCAGGCACAGAGCGCCAGGTAGGCAAGGCGTTTGAGCATGGTGGGCAACTGTTGTCAGACGAAAAAGAGGCAGCGTACACAAGGCCCGCCCCCGAAAGGAGCGGGCGGGTCGGGCTCAAGCCTGGGTCGCGTACTTGGCCAGGCGCGGATCGCTTTTCAGGACCGCAAGGGTGTTGGTATGCACATCGTCGGCGGTCACGTCAGCTTTGCTGAAGATCTGCTGGAAGTGCTCGTGGGTGACGGCGGCGAAATGCTCGCGGTCTTCCGGGGCCACGCCGAGGACGACGGCGTAGGTGGTCAGGGCTTCGCCCTGGCCCTTGGCCATGTCTTCGGAGAGTTCGTTCATCATGCCGTTCATGGCGATCCAGGAGCGGCCGCCATAGGTCAGTGAGTCACGGGTCGAGCAGCCATTGGTACCCGAAGTCATACCGAAGGTGGCGTTGCCGGAGGTGCCGTTGGTGGTGGAGGCCAGAATGTGGGCGGGAGTGCCGCGCTGGCCCTTGAACAGCATGTTACCCCAGCCGCAATCCGGCCCGCCTGGCGCCTGGGCCATGGCGTGGAGGGAGACAACCGTGAAGAGAGTACCCAGAAGAATCCGTTTCATAGCTTTGTTCTCTTTGTGTGCGTGCCAATGACAAGGGGAGCTGGCCTGGTTCAGGGCCAGTAGGCTGGTTATCGGTCCAGCCTCGCACGTTGGAGTTTAGGCAGGTTCCAAGGGTTCCATTGTTTTTTACGCAGATGAATAGGCGAGAGGGTTTGTAGTCCCTGTCTGAGGACTTTTGCCACGCGGTAGCGATTCAGCCATCGCTTGCCTTGCCAGTCAGGCATGGCGAGCGCCAGAATGCTTTCATCTGCCCTGCCTGATGTAAGGAAGCCCGATGCCTGATTCTGTTGCTGCCAGCTTGCGACTAGCGCCCGAAGCGCTGACCCGTCCTTTTTCCGCTGAACAGTTCAGCTTCTCTACCACCAATGATCTGGAGCCTTTTCGCGGGGTGCTTGGCCAGGAACGCGCCGTTGAAGCCTTGCAATTCGGCGTGGCGATGCCGCGTCCCGGTTACAACGTGTTTGTCATGGGCGAGCCCGGCACCGGGCGTTTTTCGTTCGTCAAACGTTATCTGAAAGCCGAAGGAAAACGCCTACAAACCCCGTCCGACTGGGTTTATGTCAATAATTTCGACGAACCTCGCGAGCCGCGGGCGCTGGAGCTGCCATCGGGCGAAGCGGGCGCGTTTATTGCCGATATCAATGGCTTGATCGACAACCTGTTGGCGACCTTTCCTGCGGTATTCGAGCACCCGTCCTACCAGCAGAAGAAGAGCGCCATCGACCGCGCTTTCAACCAGCGTTACGACCGCGCCCTCGATGTGATCGAGCGCCTGGCGCTGGAAAAGGAAGTCGCGCTGTATCGCGACAGCACCAATATCGCCTTTACCCCCATGAGCGAAGGCAAGGCCCTGGACGAGGCGGAATTCGCCCAGTTGCCGGAAGCCGAGCGGGAGCGTTTCCATACCGATATCGCCGACCTGGAGGAGCGCCTCAACGAGGAACTCGCCAGTCTGCCGCAATGGAAGCGCGAGTCGAGCAATCAGCTGCGCCAGTTGAACGAAGAAACCATCACCCTGGCCCTGCAACCTTTACTGGCACCGCTGTCGGAAAAATATGCGGAGAACGCGGCGGTTTGCGGTTACCTGCAAGCCGTGCAGGTCTATCTGCTGAAAACCGTGGTCGAGCAGTTGGTCGACGACAGCAAGACCGACGCCGTGGCCCGCAAGCTGCTGGAAGAGCAATACTGCCCGAGCCTGGTGGTGGGTCAGCCGGTCAATGGCGGTGCGCCGGTGGTGTTCGAGCCGCACCCGACTTATGACAACCTGTTCGGCCGCATCGAATATGGCACCGACCAGGGCGCGCTGTTCACCACCTATCGGCAGTTGCGCCCCGGTGCCTTGCATCGGGCCAACGGCGGCTTCCTGATTCTCGAAGCCGAGAAAATGCTCAGCGAGCCCTTTGTCTGGGATGCGCTCAAGCGTGCCCTGCAATCACGCAAGCTGAAGATGGAATCGCCGCTGGGGGAAATGGGTCGCCTGGCCACCGTGACCCTGACGCCGCAAATGATTCCGTTGCAGGTCAAGGTCATCATCATCGGTGCCCGCCAGTTGTACTACACGCTGCAGGACCTGGACCCGGACTTCCAGGAGATGTTCCGCGTGCTGGTGGACTTCGACGAAGACATTCCGATGGTCGACGAGAGCCTGGAGCAGTTCGCCCAGTTGCTCAAGACCCGCACCTCGGAAGAGGGCATGGCGCCGCTGACCGCCGATGCGGTGGCACGCCTGGCGACCTACAGCGCCCGCCTGGCCGAACACCAGGGGCGTTTGTCGGCGCGGATCGGCGATCTGTTCCAACTGGTCAGCGAGGCGGATTTCATTCGCCACCTGGCCAACGATGACAAGACCGATGCCGGACACATCGAACGGGCGCTCAAGGCCAAGGCCACCCGCACCGGACGGGTCTCGGCGCGGATTCTCGACGACATGCTGGCGGGGATCATCCTGATCGACACCGCCGGCGCCGCCGTGGGCAAGTGCAACGGGCTGACGGTGCTGGAGGTCGGCGATTCGGCTTTCGGTGTGCCGGCGCGGATTTCCGCCACGGTGTATCCGGGCGGCAGCGGCATCGTCGACATCGAGCGCGAGGTCAACCTCGGCCAACCGATCCACTCCAAGGGTGTGATGATCCTCACCGGTTACCTGGGCAGCCGGTATGCCCAGGAGTTCCCGCTGGCGATTTCCGCGAGCATCGCCCTGGAGCAATCCTACGGCTATGTCGACGGTGACAGCGCGTCCCTGGGCGAGGCTTGCACGCTGATTTCGGCGTTGTCGAAAACCCCGCTCAAGCAGTGTTTTGCCATCACCGGCTCGATCAACCAGTTCGGCGAGGTGCAGGCGGTCGGTGGGGTCAACGAGAAGATCGAAGGCTTCTTCCGGCTCTGCGAGGCCCGTGGCCTGACCGGTGAGCAGGGGGCGATCATTCCCCAGGCCAACGTCGCCACCCTGATGCTCGATGAGCGGGTGTTGCAGGCGGTCCGCGCCGGGCAGTTCCACGTGTATGCGGTGCGCCAGGCCGATGAGGCGCTGAGCCTGCTGGTGGGCGAACCGGCCGGTGAGCCGGATGCCGATGGCCAGTTCCCGGAAGGCAGCGTCAATGCGCGGGTGGTGGAGCGCCTGCGGGTGATTGCCGAAATGATCAGCGAGGATGACCTCAAGGAGGCTGAGAAAGAGGCGGCCGAGCAGGCGCTGGCGGAGGTCAAACCGTCCTGAGGCTTTAAGGATAACGGGAGTCAAGGCTTTGGCGCATGCCGGCCTGACGCCCGTTGGTCCTGCAAATGCTTGCTGCCTGTGGTTTTATTCTATTCTCTGGGCAAGGACCTCCACTGTAGTCACTGGACCGATGCAACCTCCCCCCGGAGGCTGAAGACAGGATCTACCGAGGGTCGCCGCCATGCCGCGCAACCTTTGTCTCACCCGCCAATGCCTGGGTCTCGTGACCCGTATCGAATGCAGTATTCGCCCGATTGCCGGCGATAACGGAATGTGGACCCTCCTGTTCGCCGCCGGAATGGCCGGTGAACAACCCTCGGCCATCAAGGCCCAGGGTCCGTTCCATGGTCCGGTCGTGGCCGAAACCATCCTTGAGTCGATTGTCGAAAGCCTGACCTTGCATGGCTATCAGCTGGCCGAGGACCCGCAGATCTGGTGCCTGCATTTGCAGGCCCAGCTACGGGAGATCAACGGTACGCGCGGTCGCGGCCTGGAGCACTAGGCGCCAGCCCCGAGAGGGTTATTCGGCAGGGCCTGAAACCTGGGCCTTGTCGAGCTTGACCTCGAAACCGTACTCGACGGTGTTCAAGGCCGTGCGCTGGTAGCTTTCCAGCTGGGTCGGCTGCCCGTAGAAGTAATGCACGTCGTAGAGCGACGGCGAGTCGGCCTTGTCGCTATGACTGGTGGCGAGGATTTCCTTGAGGTAGTTCCCACTGTCGTCCTTGGCGTAGAAGCGCCAGGCCTCGGCAGGGAAGCGCTTCTGATCGACAATCAGCGCATTGCCCTTGAGCTCCAGGCCGGTCGGCAACTGGTGGGCGTCGAGGGTGTTTTTCTGGATGTCGGCGAGGAACAACGGCATCGAGCCGACGGCATAAGCCGGCGTTTCCGGGAACAGGTTCAGGTCGTAGGTGATGCTGCCGTCCAGCGGGTTGACCTCGAAGGCCTCGGTGGGCAGTTCCAGGGGCTCGCCGCGCTTGCCTTGTTCGTTTTCGCTGAAGAAGGTCACCGGGCTTTCGCCGGGGGCGGTAGGCGCGCCGAGCAATTCATCGTTGAAGGTCTTGGGGTGGTCGAACTCGATATTCGCCGCGCTGGCATCCTCAACCGACTGGCTGATGATCACGCTTTTTTTCAGCTTTTCGGCATCCAGATTGGCATCTTTGAGATAGTTCGCCGCCTGGTCGTCGTAGACCACCACCGGCATGGGCAGCGGCTGGACATCCTTGCTGGTGGTGTTGTCGAACTCGCGCACCGGCAGGTCCAGTTCCTTGCGGTTGACCGTGGCACCGGAAAAGTCCATCACGCTGATTTCCAGCTTGTCGATCATGCCGTTGAAGTAGACCCGGGTGTAATGGCTGGTCTGCTTCGCCTCGAAGGCTTTTTGCTCATCATCGAGTTTCTTCTCGAAGGCGTCGCTCCAGGTCTTCTGTTTGAGCATTTCGTCCAGTTGCTGCTGGTAAAAGGCAATCTGTGCGGTGTTTTCGTTGATGGCCCCGGCCCGGGAGAGAAATTGCCCGGTACTGTCCTTGGCCTGGACGATCAGAGGGTTGAGCGGGGTGTCGCCGACCTGGGGCGCCTGCACGGTATTACCGTTCAGTTCGATTTCGACGTTGTTCTTGTCCAGGGATACCAGGGTCAGGCTGATGTTGTCGCTGCTTTGCAGTTTGCCGACGTCCTGGCGGGTCAGGTTGAAGGTCACCACCTTGCGCGGGGCGATCACTTCGACCTTGCCGTGCAGGGTCAGGGGCTGCGGCTGTTTTTTCGGGTCGACTTCCAGGCCTTCGACGTACGGGTAGGTGATCGTCAGGTCGTCGGGGTTGGTCATGTTCGAACTGGAGGGGCTCAGCTGGATCCCGGGATCGGTTTCCGACCATTCAGGCTGGAAGGGGATCACCTGTTTGTTGCTCAGGGTCACCGACTGCCATTCAAGGGCGTGGGGAAACGGGAACTCGGTGGGGTAACTGAAGCTGAATGGAAAGATCGGTTGCAGGTCGGTCAGGTAGTCGGAACTGGAGGTCTTGCGCAGCACGAAGAGGCCGTTGATATAGGTGTCGGCCAGGGCCTGCGGGCTGGCGTAGTGCTTGAGCAGCGCCAGGGCATCGTCGCTGTACTCGGTCTCGATGGGCTTGTTGTGCAGGCGCAGGCGCGCCCGTTCGAGCAACAGCAGCGAACCGCCAAGGTCGGCCACGGCATTCTTGAGCTTGGGGTCCTGCAGGGTGTCGAGGGTTTTTTCGAACTGCGCGGTCCTGTCCTCAAGGCTGGTGTGTTGTTGCTTGTCTTTGGGGGAACAGCCGCTCATCAGCAGAGCCACCGATAGCCCGAGGCAACCCAGGGGAAGTCGCAAATCCATTGTTCAGTTTTCCTGTACACAGTGCACACGCGATGTCGTTGATGCCGACACTAGCAGAAAATCGCCGTGGCGCAGCTGTCCCGATGTTGAACAAGCGCCCGCGGAGGGCTTTTTCCCTCGGGTTTTGGCGCTGGTATACTCGCGGCCATTTTCAGTTGGTATGAGATCCATGGAACGTTTTATCGAAAATACGATGTATGCCTCGCGCTGGTTGCTGGCACCGATCTACCTCGGCCTGTCCCTGGGCCTGCTGGCCCTGGCGTTGAAATTCTTCCAGGAAGTGTTTCACGTTATCCCCAACGTCTTCGCCATGGCCGAGGCCGATCTGATCCTGGTGCTGCTGTCGCTGATCGACATGGCGCTGGTAGGCGGCTTGCTGGTGATGGTGATGATTTCCGGCTACGAGAACTTCGTGTCGCAGATGGACATCGATGACGGCAAGGAAAAGCTCAGCTGGCTGGGCAAGATGGACTCCACCTCGCTGAAGATGAAGGTGGCGGCGTCGATCGTGGCGATCTCTTCGATCCACTTGCTGCGGGTGTTCATGGACGCCAAGAACATCGATCCGGTGCACCTGCAATGGTATGTGATCATCCACATGACCTTTGTCGTGTCGGCCTTTGCGATGGGCTACCTGGACAAGCTGACCAAGCACTGACCCTGGTCTGCCGGGTGTGCTAGTCTGCGGGCCCTTTTTTGGTTCTGGCTGCGTGGGGTAATGCCTTGTTGATCGGGTGTTCTCTATCGCGGCCCACAGCGGAGCAGTGTTATGTCCGAAGTAAATCTGTCCACCGACGAAACCCGCGTCAGCTACGGTATCGGCCGTCAGCTGGGTGACCAGCTGCGCGACAACCCGCCACCGGGCGTGAGCCTCGACGCGATCCTGGCCGGCCTGACCGACGCCTTCCACGGCCAACCAAGCCGCGTGGGCCAGGAAGAGCTGTCCGCCAGCTTCAAGGTGATCCGCGAAGTCATGCAGGCTGAAGCCGCTGCCAAGGCTGAAGCCGCGGCCGGTGCTGGTCTGGAATTCCTGGCGGAAAACGCCAAGCGCGAAGGCATCACTACCCTGGCTTCCGGCCTGCAGTTCGAAGTACTGACCCAGGGTGAAGGCGCCAAGCCATCCCGTGAGGACAGCGTGCGTACCCATTACCACGGCACCCTGATCGACGGCACCGTGTTCGACAGCTCCTACGAGCGCGGCCAGCCAGCCGAATTCCCGGTCGGCGGCGTGATTGCCGGCTGGACCGAAGCGCTGCAACTGATGAATGCCGGTAGCAAATGGCGTCTGTACGTGCCGAGCGAACTGGCTTACGGCGCCCAGGGCGTCGGTGGCATTCCGCCGCACAGCGTACTGGTGTTCGACGTCGAGTTGCTCGACGTTCTGTAATTAGATCGGTAGGAGCCGGCTTGCTGGCGATGGCGTCCGGATAGACGCCGTTGGGCTCAAGAGCCTCATCGCTGGCAAGCCAGCTCCTGCAGTCGACCGCGTCGATCGTCGTTGCGCGTTGGCGGGCAAGACGGCATCGACAGGTTCGATGGCGTACCTCACACCTGCAGTTTGCTGTTCAGGTCTTCCGTCGGGCGCAATGCCCGGGCGTAGCAGAACAGAAACAGGTTACGCACCAGTTCCTTGAGCACCAGCGGCTCGCTGGAACTCAAGCCGCTGACGTCCAGGTCGCCCTGGTCCTGTAGCTCGCTCAACGCTTCTTCTTCCAGTACCGCACAGACTTCCCCGGTTTCCCGATGCAGGATTCGCAGGTAAGGGTGTGGGCGGTCCAGCCAGGCATCGATCAAATAAGTCATGGTCTCATCTCCTTGATGGGTTTCAATGAGAATAATTCTTATTCAAAGAATAGCAAGTGCCTATTGGCTGAATGGTTGGATTTTTTGTAGGGGATTTGTCTGGGGTCAAGGAAGGCGAGGGGTTGTGGTGTCTGTAGGAGCCGGCTTGCTTTGAGCCATGCGGCGATCTTGCGGGCGCCATCGCCGGCAAGCCGGCTCCTACAGTTGTTGTGGCGTCTGGTTGCTTAGACTTTCCTGACGAACTCGGACTTGAGCTTCATCGGGCCGATGCCGTCGATCTTGCAGTCGATATCATGGTCGCCATCGCACAGGCGGATATTCTTGACCTTGGTGCCGACCTTGACCACCAGGGACGTGCCCTTGACCTTCAGGTCCTTGATCACGGTGATGGTGTCGCCGTCTTGCAGAACGTTGCCCACGGAGTCTTTTTTCACGGTGTCATCGTGGGTGGCTTCGGCTTCGCCGGTGGCGGACCACTCATGGGCGCATTCCGGGCAGACCAGCTGGGTGCCGTCTTCATAGGTGAATTCGGAATTGCATTTCGGGCAGGGTGGCAACGTGCTCACTAAGGCTCCTCAAGTTCAGGAAGGCTAAAAAGCGCACATTGTATAGGGTTTTTGCCGGAGAGGGGTGTGGCGACGGCTGCGGCTTGATGCGCAACCCTGTAGGAGCCGGCTTGCCGGCGATAGCGACCGTGAGATCGCCGCATGGCTCAAGGGCCTCATCGCCGGCAAGCCGGCTCCTACAGTTACGTGCGATGCATCTTAGTGCGTGCGAGCGACCGCGAACTCGCTGAGTTCCACCAGTGCATCGCGGTATTCGCTGGCCGGCAGGGCTTCCAGGCAGGCAATGGCGCGTGCCACGTAGTCGCGGGCCAGTTGCGCGGTGTAGTCCAGGGAGCCGGAAGCCTGTACGGCTTCGCGAATGCTTTCCAGGTCTTCGATGCCGCCTTTCTGGATCGCCTGGCGCACCAGTGCCGCCTGTTCCGGCGTACCTTCACGCATGGTGTAGATCAACGGCAGGGTCGGCTTGCCTTCAGCCAGGTCGTCGCCGACATTCTTGCCCAGGGTCTCGGCGTCGCCTTTGTAGTCCAGCAGGTCGTCGACCAATTGGAATGCAACGCCCAGGTGGTCGCCGAAAGTGCGCAGTGCTTCGGTCTGCTCCGGCGTGGCCTGGCACAGGGCCGCGGCACTGTGGGTCGAGGCTTCGAAGAGCATCGCGGTCTTGCCGCGGATGACTTCCATGTAGGTTTCTTCAGTAGTGCTGGCGTCGCGTACCTTGGACAACTGCAACACTTCGCCTTCGGCGATGATGCGGGTGGCTTGTGAAAGAATCTTCATCACCGGCATCGAGCCCAGCTCGACCATCATTTCGAAGGAGCGCGAGTACAGGAAGTCGCCCACCAGCACGCTCGGGGCATTGCCCCACATGGCGTTGGCGGTGGAGCGGCCACGGCGCATGCCGGACATGTCGACCACGTCGTCATGCAGCAGGGTGGCGGTGTGCAGGAACTCGATGGTGGCGGCCAGCAGGCGCAGGTCATCGCCTTCACGGCCCAGGGCCTTGCCACACAGCAGCACCAATAAAGGACGCAGGCGTTTGCCCCCGGCCGAGGTGATGTAATCGCCGATTTTCGAGACCAGCGGCACCCGCGAAGTCAGCTGCTTCTTGATGATGCCATCGACGGCGCTAAAATCGTCCGCCACCGCGCGGTAGAAAGCTTGGGGTTGCATCAGCGGGAGTCGCTCCAGAAGGGTTGCGCGGCATGCTAGGGCGGGGGGTCTACGCTGTCAAGGCACGCGGTCTGCACGCTTGCAATGGCCTGGCGGCTTGCGTACAATCGCGCACCCTGAACTTCCTGGGCAGCACCTGCCTTACGCAATTGCATCTGGGCCGTTCCAGCCCCATGCAGCCATGCCAGCCAATACCTTTACCTATAAAGCGCTGGGTGAGCAGGATTATCGGAGAAATACCATGTCTTACGCAGTAATCGTTACCGGCGGCAAGCAGTACAAAGTCGCTCCAGGTGAATACCTGAAGATCGAGAAACTGGAAATCGCCACTGGCGAATCCGTTACTTTTGATCGCGTTCTGTTGGTCGCCAATGGCGATGACGTGAACATTGGCGCTCCAGTTGTTGCTGGCGCTACCGTTGTGGCTGAAGTGATCTCCCAAGGTCGTCACGATAAAGTCCGCATCATCAAGTTCCGTCGTCGTAAGCACCACATGAAGCGTATGGGCCACCGTCAGTGGTACACCGAGATCAAAATCACCGGTATTCAGGCTTAATTTCAGCCTAATCCCCTTTTTGGAGAATTGAACTCATGGCACACAAAAAAGCTGGTGGTAGTACCCGTAACGGTCGCGACTCAGAAGCCAAACGCCTTGGCGTGAAGATGTATGGCGGCCAGGTTATCATCCCGGGCAACATCATCGTGCGTCAGCGCGGCACCCAATTCCACGCCGGTTACGGTGTTGGCATGGGTAAAGATCACACCCTGTTCGCGAAAGTGGCTGGCGTGATCAAGTTTGAAGTAAAGGGCGCGTTCAACCGCCGTTACGTAAGCATCGTCGCGGCTTAATCGCGAGAATGCTGGAGAAGCCCCGTCTTGCGACGGGGCTTTTTCGTTTGTGGGGTGAGTCTCTTGCAAAGCTGTTTGTATGGGCTGCTGGCGCTGGATTTTTCGGTCGTTGATTGAGGTCGCCGCGCTCATCTTTGCAAGAGTCTTATACTTGTTTGTAGTTTTTCGGCTCGTCCCGGTGGCGAGAGGCGTGTGTTATGAAGTTCGTTGATGAAGTATCGATTCGCGTAAAAGCTGGCGACGGCGGCAACGGTTGCATGAGTTTCCGTCGGGAAAAATTCATCGAAAACGGTGGCCCCAACGGGGGTGACGGTGGTGATGGCGGTTCGATCTATATGGTCGCCGACGAAAACCTCAACACCCTGGTGGACTACCGCTATACCCGGCATTTCGATGCCGAGCGCGGTTCCAACGGCGGCAGCACCGACTGCACCGGCAAGAAAGGCGATGATCTGGAGCTGCGCGTGCCGGTCGGCACCACGGTGATCGATTCCGCCACCCAGGAAATCATCGGTGATCTGGTCAAGGCCGGTCAGCGCTTGCTGGTCGTCCATGGCGGCTGGCATGGTCTGGGCAACAGTCGTTTCAAATCCAGCACCAACCGTGCGCCGCGTCAGACTACGCCGGGCAAGCCGGGCGAGCAGCGCGACCTCAAGCTGGAAATGAAGGTGTTGGCGGATGTCGGCCTGCTGGGCTTGCCGAACGCCGGTAAAAGTACCTTTATCCGTTCGGTCTCGGCCGCCAAGCCGAAAGTGGCGGATTATCCGTTCACCACGCTGGTGCCGAACCTGGGCGTGGTCAGTGTCGATCGTTGGAAGAGCTTCGTCATCGCCGACATTCCGGGCTTGATCGAAGGGGCTTCGGGTGGTGCCGGCCTGGGCATTCGCTTCCTCAAGCACTTGGCGCGTACGCGTCTGCTGCTGCACCTCGTCGACATGGCGCCGCTGGATGACAGCAGCGCGCCGGATGCGGCTGAAGTGATCGTCAGCGAGCTGACCAAGTTCAGTCCGTCCCTGGCTGAGCGTGATCGCTGGCTGGTGCTGAACAAGTGCGACCAGATCCTCGAGGAAGAGCACGAGCAGCGGGTCAAGGATGTGGTCGAGCGTCTGCAGTGGACCGGTCCGGTCTATGTGATCTCGGCGATTGCCAAGGAAGGGACCGAGCGCCTGACCCGCGACATCATGCGTTACCTGGAAGATCGTCTTGATCGCCTGGCCAACGACCCGGCTTACGCCGACGAGCTGCGCGATCTCGATCAGCGCATCGAAGATGAAGCGCGTGCCCAGTTGCAGGCCCTGGATGACCAGCGTGCCCTGCGCCGCAGCGGCGTCAAGAGCGTCCATGACATCGGTGACGATGACTGGGACGAAGAAGATGTCGATGACGAAGATGGCCCGGAAATCATCTACGTGCGCGACTGATGTTGTCGTGTGCTGTAGGGATTGGCCGCTGCTCGAGGGTGAGCGGACGGTCTATCTGATGAGTGGCGGTGTTATCATCGCCATCAGCCTGTTCCGCCTGGCGCCGCTCATTCGAGCGGCGTTCTGGTTTCTGGGAACCGGCTACCCTGAACAATCGCATGGGCAGCGCTCGGTCGCGCTGTCCGCAAGCCAAGGTTGAAAGATGATGCGGAGCAAGGTGACAGGTGCGCAGCGTTGGGTCGTTAAGATCGGCAGCGCACTGCTGACGGCGGATGGCAAGGGCCTGGATCGCGCCGCCATGGGCGTCTGGGTTGAGCAGATGGTGGCGTTGCATGAGGCGGGCGTCGAGTTGGTACTGGTGTCTTCCGGTGCGGTGGCAGCGGGGATGAGCCGCCTGGGCTGGACGGTGCGACCGAGTGCCATGCACGAGTTGCAGGCCGCTGCTGCCATTGGTCAGATGGGCCTGGTTCAGGCCTGGGAGTCGAGTTTTGCCGAGCATGGCCGGCATACCGCGCAGATCCTGCTGACCCATGACGATCTGTCCGACCGCAAGCGCTACCTCAATGCGCGCAGCACCTTGCGGGCGCTGGTGGAGCTCAAGGTGATCCCGGTGATCAACGAGAATGACACCGTGGTCACCGATGAAATCCGTTTTGGCGACAACGACACCCTGGCGGCCCTGGTGGCCAACCTGGTGGAGGCGGACTTGCTGGTGATCCTTACGGACCGCGATGGCATGTTTGACGCCGATCCGCGCAACAATCCCGATGCGCAGTTGATTTATGAAGCCCGTGCCGATGATCCGGCGCTGGATGCGGTGGCTGGCGGTACCGGCGGTGCGCTGGGGCGTGGCGGCATGCAGACCAAGCTGCGTGCGGCGCGGCTGGCGGCGCGTTCCGGGGCGCACACGATCATTGTTGGTGGGCGCCTGGAGCGGGTGCTGGATCGCCTGAAGTCGGGCGAGCGCATCGGCACCTTGTTGTCGCCTGAGCGCGAGATGCTGGCGGCGCGCAAGCAGTGGCTGGCCGGGCATCTGCAAACCCGCGGCACGCTGGTGCTCGATGAGGGGGCGGTGAATGCATTGGCACGGGATCACAAGAGCCTGCTGCCGGTGGGAGTGAAGCTGGTCCAGGGCAGTTTCCGTCGCGGTGAGATGGTGGTGTGTGTGGCGTCGGACGGTCGTGAGATCGCTCGTGGGCTGGCGAACTATAGTGCCCTTGAGGCGCAGAAAATTATCGGCCAGACGTCGGATGCGATTGTCGGTGTGCTGGGGTATATGGCGGAACCTGAACTGGTTCATCGCGATAACCTGATTCTGGTGTGATGGATTGAGGAATATGGGTATGGGTATCGCAAAGGGATTGTTGGGGTTGCTGCTGGCGATGCCGTTGTTGGCATCGGCGGAAGAGATTGGTCAGGTGTCGACGGTCTTCAAGTTTGTCGGGCCGAATGATCGTATCGTGGTCGAGGCGTTTGACGACCCCAAGGTCGAGGGTGTGACCTGTTACCTGTCCCGGGCCAAGACTGGCGGCCTGAAAGGTGGTCTGGGGTTGGCTGAGGATCGTGCCGAGGCATCGCTGGCTTGCCGTCAGGTCGGGCCGATTCGCTTCAGTGGTGAGTTGAAGGATGGTGAGGAGGTGTTCAAGGAGCGCACCTCGCTGGTATTCAAGACCATGCAGGTGGTGCGTTTCCTCGACAAGAAGCGCAATACCCTGGTGTATCTGGTCTACAGCGATCGCTTGATCGAAGGCAGTCCGCAGAATGCGGTGACGGCGATTCCGATTCTGCCTTGGCCGCATCAGTAAGGGGTTGAGGTGGCTCCTGCGGGGTGGTGTGATTCTCTGTAGGAGCGAGCTTGCTCGCGATGGCAGCCTGTCAGGCGACGAATGTTGCGGAATTGCAGGCAATAAAAAACCGACCCTAGGGTCGGTTTTTTAACACGCGTGTCGCTTAGGCTGCAGCAGCAAGGTTCAGAGCCTTGATGTGGCCGTTCAGACGACCCTTGTGACGAGCGGCCTTGTTCTTGTGGATGATGCCTTTATCGGCCATACGGTCGATAACAGGAACAGCCAGAACATAAGCGGCTTGAGCTTTGGCAGCGTCTTTTGCGTCGATGGCTTTAACTACATTCTTGATGTAGGTACGAACCATGGAACGCAGGCTGGCGTTGTGGCTGCGACGCTTCTCAGCCTGTTTTGCACGTTTTTTGGCGGAAGGTGTGTTGGCCACCGTCGAGCTCCTCGAAAGACTTTTTAGGGAATAGCAAACAAAATAGGCCGCGAATCATGCCGATGAGTTGGGGACTTGTCAAGGGCGGTTGATGCGCTCCGCTGAGTGGTCGATCGTGAAGAGACGGGATATTTATTTCCGGCGCCTGACCTGTAAACTCGCGAGCTTTGGCTCTGTGCTGTTGCGGCGCGGAGTATCGCACAACTGGGCGCTTTGTTCGCCTGCTCTTTCTCCAAAGGCGCACACTCTTTTAATGAATCTGCTCAAATCGTTGGCTGCCGTCAGCTCTATCACGATGATTTCCCGGGTTCTGGGCTTCGTTCGCGATACGATTATCGCGCGTATTTTCGGGGCCGGAATGGCCACGGATGCCTTCTTTATCGCTTTCAAACTGCCGAACCTGTTGCGTCGGATCTTTGCCGAGGGGGCGTTTTCCCAGGCTTTCGTACCGATCCTGGCGGAATACAAGAGCCAGCAGGGCGAGGAGGCGACCCGCACGTTTATCGCTTATGTCAGCGGCCTGCTGACCCTGGTGCTGGCCCTGGTGACGGTGCTGGGCATGGTCGCCGCGCCCTGGGTGATCTGGGCCACGGCGCCCGGATTCACCGACACGCCGGAGAAATTCAAGCTGACCTCCGACCTGTTGCGGGTGACGTTTCCTTATATATTGCTGATCTCGCTGTCTTCCCTGGCGGGGGCGATCCTCAATACCTGGAACCGTTTTTCGGTGCCGGCCTTCGTGCCGACGCTGCTGAACGTGAGCATGATCATTTTTGCCCTGTTCCTCACGCCGTACTTCGATCCGCCGGTCATGGCCCTGGGGTGGGCGGTGCTCGCCGGTGGCCTGGCCCAGTTGCTCTACCAACTGCCGAGCCTGAAAAAGATCGGCATGCTGGTGCTGCCGCGCCTGAATCTGCGTGATGCCGGAGTCTGGCGGGTGATGAAGCAGATGCTACCGGCGATTCTCGGGGTTTCGGTGAGCCAGATTTCCCTGATCATCAACACCATCTTCGCCTCTTTTCTGGTGGCGGGCTCGGTGTCCTGGATGTACTACGCCGACCGGTTGATGGAATTGCCGTCCGGTGTGCTGGGCGTGGCCCTGGGTACGATTTTGTTGCCGATCCTGTCCAAGACCTATGCCAGCAAGGATCGCCAGGAGTATTCGCGGATTCTCGACTGGGGCCTGCGCCTGTGCTTCGTGCTGGTGCTGCCGTGCTCCCTGGCGCTGGCGATCCTCTCCGAGCCGCTGACGGTGGCGCTGTTCCAGTACGGCCAGTTCAGTGCCTTCGACGCTTCCATGACCCAGCGTGCGCTGGTCGCCTACTCGCTGGGGTTGCTGGGCATCATCATGATCAAGGTGCTGGCGCCCGGTTTTTACGCGCAGCAGAACATTCGCACGCCGGTGAAGATCGCCATTTTCACCCTGACGGTCACGCAACTGCTCAACCTGGTCTTTATCGGCCCCTTGGCCCATGCCGGGCTGGCACTGGCGATCAGTGCCGGGGCCTGCATCAACGCCGGGCTGCTGTTCTGGCAATTGCGCAAGCAGCAGTTGTTCGTGCCGCAACCGGGCTGGGGCGTCTACCTGGCGAAACTGGTGTTGGCGGTGGCGGTGATGTCGGCGGTATTGCTGGGGTTGATGCAGGTCATGCCGGCTTGGGACCAGGGGCATATGTTCGAGCGTTTCCTGCGCCTGGGCGCCCTGGTGGTAGCCGGTGTAGTGGCGTATTTCGGCATGCTGGCGGCGATGGGTCTGCGCCTGCGGCATTTCAATCGCAAGCTGTTGACGTAGTGCCAGGCGCCCCTGCGGGGGTGTCGTGGATGAGAGTTTTGTCGGTTCGATCGATTTGGGTAGCGCTGTTGCCTGTCGTCGGCCGCCGGGTGTGGTTATAATCGACCACTTTATGAGCAAGAAGCGCGTTATGCAGCTGGTTCGAGGCCTTCACAACCTGCGCCCCCGGCATCGGGGCTGCGTCGCCACCATTGGCAACTTTGACGGTGTTCACCGTGGTCACCAGGCTATCCTGGCCCGACTGCGTGAGCGTGCGCTGGAGTTGGGTGTACCCAGCTGCGTGGTGATTTTCGAGCCGCAGCCCCGCGAGTTCTTTGCCCCTGACACCGCGCCGGCGCGTCTGGCGCGTCTGCGCGACAAGCTGAAACTGCTGGCGGCCGAGGGCGTCGACCGGGTCCTGTGCCTGGCCTTCAACCAGCGTCTGAGCAAACTCAGCGCCGCCGAGTTCGTCGATACCATCCTGGTGGACGGTCTTGGCGTGCAGCATCTGGAGGTCGGTGACGATTTCCGCTTCGGCTGTGATCGCGTCGGTGATTTCGAGTTCCTGCAACAGGCCGGCAGTGCCCGCGGTTTCACCGTCGAGGCGGCGCAGACCGTCGAGCTCGATGGCCTGCGGGTCAGCAGCACCCAGGTGCGTAATGCCCTGGCTGCGGCAGACTTTCCCCTGGCCGAGCGTTTGCTTGGCCGCCCGTTCCGCATTGCCGGACGGGTGCTGCATGGCCAGAAGCTGGCGCGCCAACTGGGCACGCCGACCGCCAACGTGCAGCTCAAGCGCCGTCGCGTGCCGTTGACCGGGGTTTACCTGGTCAGCGTCGAACTCGACGGCCAGCCGTGGCCGGGCGTCGCCAATATCGGCGTGCGACCCACGGTTTCAGGTGATGGCAGCGCTCACCTGGAAGTGCATCTGCTGGATTTTACCGGTGATCTGTATGACCGGCGTTTGACCGTGGTTTTCCACCACAAGCTGCGCGATGAGCAGCGATTCGCCTCTCTGGAGGCGCTCAAGACGGCGATCAATGCGGACGTCGCCGCCGCCCGTGCCCACTGGCAGGGTTCACCGCTTAAAAAGAGCCTGAAATGACCGACTACAAAGCCACGCTTAACCTCCCGGACACCGCCTTCCCAATGAAGGCCGGCCTGCCACAGCGCGAACCGCAGATTCTGCAGCGCTGGGACAGCATTGGCCTGTACGGGAAGTTGCGCGAGATTGGCAAGGATCGTCCGAAGTTCGTGCTTCACGACGGTCCTCCGTATGCCAACGGCACGATTCACATCGGTCATGCGTTGAACAAGATTCTCAAGGACATGATCATCCGTTCCAAGACCCTGGCCGGCTTCGATGCCCCTTATGTGCCGGGTTGGGACTGTCATGGCCTGCCGATCGAACACAAGGTCGAAGTGACCTACGGCAAGAACCTGGGCGCGGACAAGACCCGCGAGCTGTGCCGTGCCTACGCCACCGAGCAGATCGAAGGGCAGAAGTCCGAGTTCATCCGCCTGGGCGTGCTGGGTGACTTCGCCAACCCCTACAAGACCATGAACTTCAAGAACGAGGCCGGTGAAATCCGCGCCCTCGCCGAAATCGTCAAGGGCGGTTTCGTGTTCAAGGGCCTGAAGCCGGTGAACTGGTGCTTCGATTGCGGTTCGGCCCTGGCTGAAGCCGAAGTCGAATACCAGGACAAGAAGTCCTCGACCATCGACGTGGCCTTCCCGATTGCCGACCAGGACAAGCTGGCCGCCGCTTTCGGCCTGTCGTCGTTGGCCAAGCCGGCGGCGATCGTGATCTGGACCACCACCCCGTGGACCATCCCGGCCAACCAGGCGTTGAACGTTCACCCGGAATTCAACTACGCCCTGGTGGATGTCGGCGACCGGCTGCTGGTGTTGGCCGAAGAGCTGGTCGAGTCGTGCCTCGCACGCTACAAGCTGGAAGGCTCGGTGCTGGCCATCGCCAAGGGCGAAGCCCTGGAACTGATCAACTTCCGTCACCCGTTCTATGACCGTCTGTCGCCAGTGTATCTGGCCGACTACGTCGAGTTGAGTGCCGGTACCGGTATCGTTCACTGCTCCCCGGCCTACGGCGAGGACGACTTCAAGATCTGCAAGCAATACGGCATGGTCAATGATGAGATCCTCAACCCGGTGCAGAGCAACGGCGTCTATGCCGATGCCCTGGAGTTCTTCGGCGGCCAGTTTATCTTCAAGGCCAACCCGGCCATCGTCGACAAGCTGAGCGAAGTCGGCCACCTGCTGCACACCGAAACCATCAGCCACAGCTACATGCACTGCTGGCGCCACAAGACCCCGCTGATCTACCGCGCCACCGCGCAGTGGTTTATCGGCATGGACAAGGCCCCGGTGGCCGGTGACACCCTGCGTGAGCGGGCGTTGCAGGCCATCGAGCAGACCCAGTTCATCCCGGCCTGGGGCCAGGCGCGCCTGCACTCGATGATTGCCAACCGCCCGGACTGGTGCATTTCCCGCCAGCGCAACTGGGGCGTGCCGATCCCGTTCTTCCTCAACAAGGAAAGCGGCGAGCTGCACCCGCGTACTGTCGAATTGATGGAGCAAGTGGCCCTGCGTGTCGAGAGCGAAGGGATCGAGGCCTGGTTCAAACTCGACGCCGCGGAGCTGCTGGGCGACGAAGCGCCGCTGTACGACAAGATCAGCGACACCCTCGACGTCTGGTTCGACTCCGGCACTACCCACTGGCACGTGCTGCGCGGTTCGCACCCGATGGGTCACGACAGCGGTCCTCGGGCCGACCTGTACCTGGAAGGCTCGGACCAGCATCGCGGCTGGTTCCACTCGTCCCTGCTGACCGGTTGCGCCATCGACAACCACGCGCCGTATCGCGAGCTGCTGACCCACGGTTTCACCGTCGACGAGGCTGGTCGCAAGATGTCCAAGTCCCTGGGCAACGTGATCGCGCCGCAGAAAGTCAACGACACCCTGGGCGCCGATATCATGCGCCTGTGGGTCGCCTCGACCGATTACTCGGGCGAGATCGCGGTGTCCGACCAGATCCTGCAACGCAGCGCCGACGCCTACCGGCGTATCCGCAACACCGCGCGTTTCCTGCTCTCCAACCTGAGCGGCTTCAACCCGGCCACCGACCTGTTGCCGGCCGACGAGATGCTCGCCCTGGACCGCTGGGCCGTGGACCGCGCGCTGCTGCTGCAACGTGAGCTGGAGCTGCATTACGGCGAATACCGTTTCTGGAACGTCTACTCCAAGGTGCACAACTTCTGTGTTCAGGAGCTGGGCGGGTTCTACCTCGACATCATCAAGGATCGCCAGTACACCACCGGCGCCAACAGCAAGGCCCGGCGCTCCTGCCAGACCGCGCTGTTCCACATCAGCGAAGCGCTGGTGCGCTGGATCGCGCCGATCCTGGCCTTCACCGCCGACGAGCTGTGGCAGTACCTGCCGGGCGAGCGTAACGAATCGGTCATGCTCAATACCTGGTATGAAGGCCTCAGCGAGCTACCGGAAGGTATCGAACTGGACCGCGCCTACTGGGAGCGGATCATGGCGGTCAAGGTCGCGGTCAACAAGGAAATGGAGAACCTGCGGGCGGCCAAGGCCATCGGCGGCAACCTCCAGGCCGAAGTGACCCTGTTTGCCGAAGAGGCGCTGGTAGCCGACCTGGGCAAGCTGAGCAACGAACTGCGTTTTGTCCTGATCACCTCCACCGCGACCGTTGCGCCATTGGCGCTGGCCCCGGCGGATGCGGTGGTCACCGAAGTCGCCGGGCTGAAGCTCAAGGTGGTCAAATCCGCCCACGCCAAGTGTGGCCGTTGCTGGCATCACCGCGAGGATGTCGGGGTCAACCCGGAGCATCCGGAGATCTGCGGTCGTTGCGTGGACAATATCAGCGGCAAAGGCGAGGTACGCCACTATGCCTAATGCCAGCGTCGGCCGTTTCGGCCGCCTGGGCTGGTTGTGGTTGAGCGTGCTGGTCCTGGTCATCGACCAGGTCAGCAAGCTCCACTTCGCAAGCTCGCTGTCCCTGTACCAGCAGATCGTGATCATCCCCGATTACTTCAGTTGGACCCTGGCCTACAACACCGGTGCGGCGTTCAGCTTCCTGGCCGAAAGCTCCGGCTGGCAGCGCTGGCTGTTTGCGCTGATCGCGCTGGTGGTCAGTGCCGTGCTGGTGGTCTGGCTCAAGCGTCTGGGGCGCAACGAAACCTGGCTGGCGATTGCGCTTGCCCTGGTTCTCGGCGGTGCCCTGGGTAACCTGTATGACCGCATGGCCCTGGGGCATGTGATCGATTTTGTCCTGGTGCACTGGCAGAACCGCTGGTACTTCCCGGCGTTCAACTTTGCCGACAGCGCCATCAGCGTCGGTGCGGTGATGCTGGCGCTGGACATGTTCAAGAGTAAAAAGTCCGGAGAACCCGTTCATGACTGAACACGCAGTGGCTGAGCAACGCATCGGTCAGAACACCCAGGTTACCTTGCACTTCGCCTTGCGCCTGGAAAACGGTGACACCGTCGACAGCACCTTCGACAAGGCGCCGGCGACCTTCAAGGTCGGCGACGGCAACCTGCTGCCGGGCTTCGAGGCGGCGCTGTTCGGCTTCAAGGCCGGTGACAAGCGCAACCTGACCGTGGCCCCGGAAAATGCCTTTGGCCAGCCGAACCCGCAGAATGTACAGGTCATCCCGCGTTCGCAGTTCCAGGACATGGAGCTGTCGGAAGGTTTGCTGGTGATCTTCAATGATGCGGCCAATACCGAGCTGCCCGGTGTGGTGAAGGTATTCGACGACGCCCAGGTGACCGTTGACTTCAACCACCCGCTAGCGGGCAAGACCCTGACTTTCGATGTCGAGATCATCGAGGTCAAGGCGCTTTAATCTTTCCCCTTGCGCGCAAGACACGAGGCACAGCATGCATATCAAACTCGCCAACCCCCGTGGCTTCTGCGCCGGCGTGGACCGGGCGATCGAAATCGTCAATCGGGCCCTGGAAGTCTTCGGCCCGCCGATCTACGTGCGCCATGAAGTGGTTCACAACAAATTTGTCGTCGAAGACCTGCGCGCCCGCGGTGCCATCTTCGTCGAAGAGTTGGAGCAGGTTCCGGATGACGTGATCGTGATCTTCAGTGCCCACGGTGTTTCCCAGGCCGTGCGCACGGAAGCCTCGGGGCGTGGCCTGAAGGTGTTCGACGCGACCTGTCCGCTGGTGACCAAGGTGCATATCGAAGTGGCGCGCTATAGCCGCGACGGTCGTGAATGCATCCTGATCGGCCACGCCGGACACCCGGAAGTCGAGGGCACCATGGGTCAGTATGACGACAGCAATGGGGGTTCGATCTACCTGGTGGAAGACGAGAAAGACGTCGCCGCCCTGCAGGTGCGCAACCCGGAGAAGCTGGCGTTCGTGACCCAGACCACCTTGTCCATGGACGACACCAGCCGCGTCATCGATGCCCTGCGCACGCGCTTTCCGTCGATTGGTGGGCCGCGTAAGGACGATATTTGCTACGCCACGCAGAACCGCCAGGACGCGGTCAAGCAACTGGCAGACGAATGCGATGTGGTGTTGGTGGTGGGCAGCCCGAACAGCTCCAACTCCAATCGCCTGCGCGAGCTGGCCGAGCGCATGGCGACGCCGGCCTATCTGATCGACGGTGCCGAAGACCTGCAGCGCAGCTGGTTCGACGGTGTCGAGCGGATCGGCATCACCGCCGGCGCTTCGGCACCGGAAGTGCTGGTGCGCGGCGTGATCCAGCAGCTCCAGGCCTGGGGCGCGACCGGTGCCGATGAACTGGCTGGGCGTGAGGAGAACGTGACCTTCTCCATGCCCAAGGAACTACGCGTTCGCTCCTTGCTGTAAGCCGGCGGAGGCGCAGAGTGCCTCCGGCACTGCTCTCTTTTCATGTCTGATCCGACCGGTCGCCGCCAGCACGATTTGATGATGGCTGACGGCACGGTCCGTGGCACAGATATGCACTGTCCCGCCCATCGAGGCGCCGTTCTGCGGATTGATTGAGCCGAGAGCGGTGAAGCGGACAAACTGCTCGAGCCACCGGTTACCCTTGATCGGTGTCATCCCATCGCTACGTCGTTCAACCAGCACCGGATTGTTCGGGTCCAGGTGACCTTGTCCGCTGCGGTCGATGATGATCCGCCAGCCTCGACTCCAATCCTCTTCCAATGCGTGGATCACCACATCGCGCTGGCGCAGGATCGCTTCGGTCCTGGCGGTACGCAGGCTGGTCACCAAGGCATCGGCCGATACCTGTCGGCGATGGGCATCGATGGTTTCCCGGAAGGAAGGCAGGGCCAGGTGCGCGAGCAGGGCGATCAGGCTCAGGCCGATCAAGAGTTGAATCAGGCTTAGGCCACGCTGGGGCATGTCGAGAAACCTCCTTGTTTATTTTCATTGCAGTGTCTGTGCGCACTGGTCCATCCAAAACAACCGTATATCCTGTCGCCGGGTGGTTCGGCTGGTAAGGCTAGTTATAGTCCAGGGCAGTGGGCGGGGGAGTGCGCATATGTTTCAAGGTGCCAAAGGATTTACCTTGGTCGAGTTGTTGGTCGCGATTGCCGTGCTGGCGATCCTGACGGCAATTGCTGCGCCGTCCTTTAACAGCACCATCCAGAAGTCTCGGGTCGATTCCGAGGCGAGTGACCTGCAGCGTGCCTTGAACTACACCCGTCTGGAAGCCATCAATCGCGGGGTGAACGTGCGTATCGGACCCACGAGTGGCGCTGGGAGTAATTGGACGACCGGGCAGAGCACCACGACGGGTGCAACCACCGGGACCAATTTGCGGACGAAGGTATTGCGGGTGATTCCGGCCATGTCGAGCACCACGACGATGGCGGCCAGCACGGTCACCTTCATCGAGTTCAACAACCTCGGGGCCCTGGTTTCCCCGGCGACAGCGGTGAGCCTGTCCTTTGTCGAGGGTTCCTACACCAATACCCTCAGTGTCTGTCTCACGGGGCGGATCGCGCTCAACGGGAGCTGCCCATGAAGCGTCATCATCAGGTTGGAGTGAGCCTGATCGAGGTCCTGGTCGCCATGTTGGTCATGGCTATCGGTCTGCTAGGGGCGGCCGCGCTGCAACTCAATGCCCTGAGGTACACCGACAGCTCGACGATAAGTACCCAGGCCAGCTTCATCGCCTATGACCTGCTCGATCGCATTCGTGCCAACCCATGCTCGAACGCGTCGTCCAGCCCGTGTTCGAATCCTGGTGGGGATTATCAACTGGCCAATGTGGCTGCGGCGCCGACCACGATATCCGGCGTGCGGGACCAGGACTTGTCCGACTTTGCCAGCAACGTGAGGAACTTGGGGGGGACGTCACCCGACGGATCGGTTTCGATCACCGGCGGTGTGGTCACCATCAGCGTCATCTGGGACGACTCGCGGGCGGCCAATGCGGCCAATATCGCGGCAGGGAGCTCCAACGCGGGTATCGCAAGAGTCACCTTTACCCTGGTCAGCCAGATCGCCACTGTATGGACCGGAACATGAAACGTCATTCCCGAGGCTTCGGCCTGATCGAACTCATGATTGCCCTGACCTTGGGATTGGTGGTGACTGCGGGTGTCATCCAGATTTTTT
This sequence comes from Pseudomonas gingeri, assembly GCF_013386165.1. Taxonomy (GTDB): domain Bacteria; phylum Pseudomonadota; class Gammaproteobacteria; order Pseudomonadales; family Pseudomonadaceae; genus Aquipseudomonas; species Aquipseudomonas gingeri_C. The sequence continues at coordinate 293,788 of NZ_JACAOS010000016.1, forward strand.
TCGCGGCCAAGTCCACCTACAGCAGCCAGACCGCCTCTGCGAGCATGCAGGAGGATGCACGTTTTGTGCTGAGCAAGATGCTCCAGGAAATCCGTATGGTGGGTATGATCGGGTGCGTGGGTACCGTGGCGGACTCGACTGCTTCCAATACCTATACCACGGCGATGGCGAACCCGATCACCTGGGACAGTACCAACAATATCCTGACCCTGGTCACCGCGGATGTCGGGGCGAACGGCATTGGCCAGAACTGGACGGTGCTGTCCGACTGCCTGGTGCTTTCCACTGCAAACGACGGGGTGGTTGCGCCGGCGGCAGGGCAAATCGCCATTCCGCTCCGGCAAGTGGCCTACACCTTCAAGACCAACCAGATCTATCTCGGCGCGCAGGCCCTGATCAACAACGTGAACGCGTTCAGCGTGCTTTTTGGCATGGCGAAGACACCGCTCGACACTGTGGCCTCCAGTTACTCCGCCACCCCAAGCAACCCGGCATTGATCCGCAGCGTGCGTCTGACCCTGACCTTGCAGGACCCCACCAGCAAAGTACGCAACCAGACCTTCAGTGTCGTGGCGGCCGTACGCAATCGGTTGAGATAAGGGGGATGTCCATGAATCACTACTCTGCTTCGGGTGCACGCGCGCAACGCGGCATGGCCCTGCTGGTCAGTCTGGTGTTCCTGCTGCTGCTGACCCTGATCGGTATCTCGTCGATGCAGAACGCCAATCTGCAGGAGAAAATGGCCGGCAGTACCAAGTTGCGCAACGAATCCTTCCAGTTCGCCGAAACGGCCCTGCGAGCCGGGGAAACCATTGTGCAAGCGCAAGCCTATAGCCTGGCGGTGTGTCCGAACACGACGAAATGCGCGCCGCCGGCCGAGGCGGTGGACCCGAATACACCCTTGGTTGCGGGAGCGAACGCCACTTCCGGGGTGACCTGGGTTACAAGCACCGGCGGTTTATATGGCATCCAGAAGCTGGGTACCACCAAGGACCCGGTGAACATGAACCTGGCGGGCATGGAAGATAGTCTGGGCTGGACCCTGTACCGAATTACCGGCGTAGGTGTGCAAGGCACCTCGAAAACCGTGCTGGAGAGCATCTATGTCAAGAAGTAAGCGCCTGGATCGACTGCGCTCGAAGCTGATGCCCTGGCTGGCCGGCGGGCTTCTGGGGCTGTACCTCAGTGCTCCGGCCTACGCCTTCACCCCCTCCGACTCGCCGTTGTTGAGCGCCGGTTCCGTGCCGCCGAACGTGATGTTGCTGGTGGACGACTCCGGCAGCATGAACAATCTGATCTGGCCGACAGGTTACGATCCTACGGTCACCACCCGACCTCAGGTCTACAACTGCTACTCGTACTCCAACTGCAATACGGTCACCACGCTGGACATGACCAGTGACAACCAGTTCATCAGCAGCTTTTACCCGGGGCCCTGTGCATCGAACTACGACGGCTTCAAGATCGGCACCAGCAACACGGTCTACTGTCTCAAGTTGCCCGACCCGGTGGGCAGCGGCAATACGCGTATTGCCAACAAATACCTGGCCTACCTGATCACCCAGATGACGGGCACGACCAAGGACTACACCGACGGTTCGATCCCCAATGACTACCGGGTCAACGTGGCGCGTAACGTGTCCTCGGCACTGGTGACCAGCAACCGTAACCTGCGTATTGGCCTGGCGACCTTCAACCCGCCCAACAGCCGCGATTCCGGCCCCGGCGGTTATATTGCCCGGGCCATCAGCGACCTGTCGGTGACCAGCTCCACCACCCAGGCCCAGGCGGATACCAACTACAACGCGCTACTGACATCCATCAGCGGCCTGGCGGCCATCGCCAACACGCCACTGGCCGAGACCTACTACGAGATCACCCGTTATTTTCGCGGCATGACGCCCTACTACAACTCGACGCCGACCACCTACACCAGCCCGATCCAGTACCGTTGCCAGAAAAACTACGGCGTGGTTATCACCGACGGCTTCCCGACCTACGACCGGACCTTTCCCAGCAATGATCCGCTGGGTGGGTCGAATCTTCCAAACTGGGACGGTGTCAACAACGACGGCAACAACCCGTTGGGCGGGGACAACGAGGGCGACTCGCTGTTCCTGGATGACATTGCCAAGTTCGCCTATGACATCGACATGCGCTCCAGTGGCAACGATGCCGCTGGCAAGAGCTGGGATGCGACGGACTTCCCCAAACAGAACATGTTCACCTACTCCGTGGGTTTCACCGCCGCCAATCAGATGCTCGCCGATACCGCGACCTATGGTCACGGCATCTACTATCAGGCCACTGACAGTGCCGGCCTCAACGCCGCGTTGTCGTCAGCCCTGAACGACATCACGTCCAAGGCCGGATCCGGTGGCGGTGGTGCCACGAGTGCGTCGAACTTCACCACCAGCTCGGTTTACTACACCTCCCAGTACGACCCGACCGACTGGCGTGGGACCATCAAGTCCTTTGGATTCGGTACTGATGGGTCGCTCAACGCCAATGCCAACTGGACGACCGACACCACCATCATTCCCGGGAGCACCAATACGGCGACCTTCCAGTCCTGGAATACCAGCACAAACCTGGGGATTACCCTGGCATACGCCAACTTCTCCACCACCCAGCAGACGGCCCTCAGCGCCAGCCTACCCTCGGGGATCAGCGGCACCGATCTGGTGCAATGGAGCGTGGGTGTCAACAAGACCGGCCTCAAGGTTCGCACCGTACTCCTTGGCGATATCATCAATTCGCGTCTGGTCTATGCATCACCCACCGACCATACGGCGTCCGACCTCACCGGGGATACCAGCTATACCGCTTACCTGGACGGCAAGTCTTCCTCGACAGGGATGAGTCCACGCCTGGTGGTGAACGCCAACGACGGCTTCTTCAACGTCATCAATCCGACCTCGGGCAATCGTCTTTATGCCTATATGCCCTCCAGTGTGATGACCAACCTGCACTACGTGGCCGACCCGGCCTACATCAATGGCACGACCCACAAATTCCTCGCCGACGGCCAGATTTCCGTGGTGGACGCCAAGCCTGGCACGACCTGGAAGACCATTGCCGTGGGGGGCGTGGGGGCGGGCGGCAAGGCGTTCTTCGCGATTCAGCTGTACGACGCGACGGCTGGCAACAGCATCAATGCCTTGTGGGATATCAAGGCCCCCGATGTTTCCACCGCCGGCAACAAATACAACAACCTGGGATATGCCTACGCCAAGCCGGAAGTGGCGCGTTTACAGGACGGTCGTTGGGCGGCGTTTATTGGCAACGGCTACGGCAGCTTCAACGGTGTCGCTTCGCTGCTGGTCCTGGATATGAAAGATGGTTCGGTGATCACCGAGATTCCCGTCGATACCACGGGCAACAATGGCTTGAGTTCAGTGAAGCTGCGCGTCAATGCGCAAAGCCAGGTGCTGTATGCCTACGGTGGTGATCTCAAGGGGCAGATGTGGAAGTTCGACCTGACTGCTTTGTCCCCGGCCAGTTGGAAAGTCGCCTTCTCGGGGGCGCCGCTGTTCACCGCCTCGGGTGGCACGGCGCAACCGATTACGGCACAACCGGTGATCGGTAATCTGCCAGGGCAGGGCAAGCTGATCTACTTCGGCACCGGCAAACTCAGCGAAACGGCAGACAAGACCAGCACCGCGCGCCAGGCGTTCTACGCCGTGCTCGACAACGATGGCACCACCGCCAGTATCACGGAAGGCAGCCTGGTGGCGCAGACCATCAATGCGCCCGCCGCTGGCAGTGTGCTCTTCACCTCCAGCCAGAACACGGTCGACTACACCAGCAAGAAAGGGTTCTACTTCTCCCTGGTGATCAACAGTGTGCTGACCGGGGAGCGGGTGATCTATCCGGGGGTGCTGACTTTTGGCCGACTGCTTTTCACCACGGCGATTGTCGATACCACTGATCCCTGCTCAAGTTCGGGGTCGGGGCGCCTCATGGATGTCGATGCCGTCACCGGGGCGATGCTGACCTATCCGGTGCTGGACACCAATGGCGACCGCAAGGTCAATGCCAGCGACCAGATCGTCAGCGGCATGAACTTTGTGGGCGGGGTGCCGAACCTGTCCGGGCAAATGAGCTATTCCGATGGTTCACAAGCATTGCTGGGCCTGCAGGGCGCACCTGTAGAGTTCGGCGGTGTGACCAACCGTCGTATCATGTGGCGTCAATTACAGTGAGTGACTCAATGCGTAGAACCAGTAGCGGTTTCACCCTGATCGAGTTGATGATCGTCGTGGCCATTGTCGGCATCCTGGCTGCCGTGGCTTATCCCAGCTACATGGCATATCTGCAAAGGACCCATCGGTATGAAATCGCCGAGCTTATTTCCGAACAGGCGCAAACCCTGGAGCGGTTCTACACCAGGAACGCGACCTACGTCGGTACGACTGGTTTGAGTGCGGGCAATAACTACTACAACATTACGATAGCACCCGCTGCCACGACCTTCATTTTGACGGCAACACCGATCGCCGGGACGATGATGGCGGGCGACATGTGCGGCAATTACACGCTCGACAATACCGGCGCGCGGGCCAATCCTGGCTCTGTGGGTGCGACGGCCAAGGACTGCTGGGGACGTTGAGGCTTTCATAGGCGCAGTTTGGCGCCTGTTTCCTTTTCTGGTTGGATGATGAGATGGCCGGGCAACAACACGTGGTAATCATCGGCGGCGGCGTGATTGGCCTGCTGACTGCTTTCAATCTGGCTGCCGAAGTCGGGCGAGTGACATTGATCGACCGTTCCGGATTGGGCCAGGAGTCTTCCTGGGCCGGTGGCGGGATCGTTTCTCCACTCTACCCCTGGCGCTACAGCCCGGCGGTCACGGCGCTGGCCCATTGGTCCCAGGATTTCTATCCGCAACTGGGTGAGCGCCTGTTCGCCGCCACGGGTGTCGATCCCGAGGTTCACACCACCGGCCTTTACTGGCTCGATCTGGATGACGAAGCCGAGGCCCTGGCCTGGGCCGAGCGTGAGCAGCGGCCCTTGAGCGCAGTGGATATCTCGGCGGTTCACGACGCGGTGCCGGTCATGGGCAGCGGTTATTCCCGGGCCATCTACATGGCCGATGTCGCCAATGTGCGTAATCCGCGTCTGGTGAAGTCCCTCAAGGCTGCGTTGCAGGCCCTGCCCAATGTGACGATCCACGAGCAGTGCGAAGTAGCCGGGTTTCTCCGTGAAGGCGAACGGGTGGTCGGTGTGCGTACAGCCACGGGCGAACTGCATGCCGACCAGGTGGTGCTGTCGGCGGGCGCCTGGAGTGGGGAGCTATTGGGCGGCCTGGGGCTGACGCTGCCAGTGGAGCCGGTCAAGGGCCAGATGATCCTCTACAAGTGCGCGGCGGATTTTCTTTCGAGCATGGTCCTGGCGAAAGGTCGTTATGCGATTCCCCGGCGTGACGGGTATATCCTGGTGGGCAGTACCCTGGAGCACGAAGGCTTCGACAAGACACCGACACTGTCGGCGCTGGAAAGCCTCAAGGCCTCGGCGGTCGAATTGATTCCGGCGTTGGCGCAGGCCGAGGTGGTCGGGCACTGGGCGGGATTGCGGCCGGGCTCACCCGAGGGTATTCCGTATATCGGTCGGGTGCCGGGGTTCGAAGGGCTATGGCTGAACTGCGGGCATTATCGCAACGGGCTGGTGCTGGCGCCGGCTTCCTGCCATCTGTTTACCGATCTGTTGCTGGGACGTGAGCCGATCATCGATCCAGCACCTTATGCGCCTGAGGGCCGGATCTGAGGTGAGCGGCTAGGTCTCAGTCCAGCCCGAGCTTCTTGAGCCGATAACGCATCGAACGAAACGACAGGTTCAAGCGCTGGGCCGCTGCTGTGCGGTTCCAGCGGGTTTCCTCCAGCGCCTGGAGAATCAGTTTGCGTTCGACGCTTTCCAGGTAGTCCTCCAGATTGTCGATCTGCGCCAGGCTCGGTTCGCCGACTTGCGCGCAGCTCCCGCCGCCTTCGGCCAGGCGCAGGTCGCCGGCTTCGATCTGCTCGTTTTCACACAGGGTGTAGGCCCGTTCGAGCATATTCTCCAGTTCCCGGACGTTACCGGGAAAGCGGTAGCCCTTGAGCGTATCCAGCGCCAGCGGATGCAGACGGGCCGCCGGCATGCCGCTGCCCGAGGCCAGTCGCTTGAGGACATTGGTGGCCAAGGGTTCGATATCGTCGCGGCGTTCGCGCAAGGATGGCACCCGTAATTCAATGACATTCAAGCGATAGTAGAGGTCTTGGCGAAAACGCTCTGCGCTGACCTCGGCGTTCAGGTCCTTGTGGGTGGCGCAGAGAATCCGCACATCGACGATTTCTTCCTGCTGCCCGCCAACGCTGCGCACGGCTTTTTCCTGGATGGCCCGCAGCAGCTTGACCTGCATCGCCAGCGGCAAGTCGGCGACTTCATCGAGAAACAGCGTGCCGCCATTGGCCGCCTGGAACAGACCGGGTTTGTCCTCCACCGCGCCGGTAAAACTGCCTTTGCGATGGCCGAAAAATTCGCTCTCCATCAGTTCGGCCGGAATCGCCCCGCAGTTCACCGGGACGAACGGCCGCTCGGCGCGCGGTCCCTGTTCATGGATCAGGCGCGCCACCAGTTCCTTGCCGCTGCCCGATTCGCCGCTGATATACACCGGTGCCTGGCTGCGGGCGAGTTTGTCGATCTGCTTGCGCAGGGCGCGCATGGGCAGTGAGTCACCCAGCAGGCGGCTGTCGATGGACGGCGGTTTACCACCGCTGGTCGGCAAGCGCAGGGCGCTGGCGACCAGCTCGCGCAGGCGCGCCAGGTCCACCGGTTTGGTCAGGAAGTCGAAAGCCCCGGATTTCAGGGCGTTGATTGCCGTATCGAGGCTGCCATAGGCGGTGATCATCGCCACCGGCACCTGGGGATAACGTTGCTGGATATGCTGCACCAGCTCAAGGCCGGTACCGTCCGGCAGGCGCATGTCGGTCAGGCACAGGTCGAAACTTTCCTCGGCCAGCTTTTCCCGGGCTTGTGCGACGTTGCGGGCGCTGCTGGTGTCGAGCTTCATCCGTCCCAGGGTTATTTCCAGGAGTTCGCGGATATCCGGTTCATCATCGACGATCAGGATTCTTTGCCGTGGGCCCATGTTCAACTCTGTTTGCGTGCGTGAGCGAAGGTGATGCGAAAGCAACTGCCGCCTTGGCGTACCGAGTAGTCTAGGCGGGCCTGGTTGCTTTCGCATAGCTCGCGGGACAGGTAGAGGCCAAGGCCGGTGCCTTGGTTCTCGGTGGTGAAGAAGGGTTCGAACAGATGTTGGCGTTGTTCGGCGTCGACGCCGGGGCCGTTATCCAGGACTTCCAGGGTCGGCAGCCCGTTGTTCGGGTCCACTGACAAGGTCAGCCAGACCTGCGCCAACTCGTGCAACTGGGCGCTGTAGCGCAGACCGTTTTCCAGCAGGTTGTTCAGCACCTGGGCCAGTTGCAGCGGATCGGCGCGGGTCTGCAGGGACGTGTCGTCGATCTGCAGGTGCAGGCACTGTCTGGGCCGGTCACGCTCGCGCCATTCGTTGGCAAAGGCCTGCAGCCACTCATTGAGGTCGAGCAATTGTGCTTGTGCCTGGCGTCGTCGGGACAACTGGAGCACGTTCTCGATCACCAGGTTCATGCGTTTGGATTGGTCCTGGATGATCTGGGTGAGACGTTGATCAGCCTCCGGCATCAGCTCCGACTCTTGCAGCAATTGGGCCGCGTGGCTGATGGCCCCCAGCGGGTTGCGGATTTCATGGGCAATACCGGCGGTCAGGCGCCCGAGGGCGGCCAGCTTCAGTTGCTGGGCCTGCTGGGCGATCTGCGACAGGTCTTCCAGGAAAACCAGTGTCTGGGTTTGCTCGCCGCGTTTCAGTGCAATGAAGCTGGGTTGCAGAATCGGACCGGCGCCGAGAATTTTCAGGCTGCGGGGGCGCAGCGTCGGGTTGCTTTGCCACACGTGCAGCCGCTCGACCAGTTCCAGGGAATAAGCGTCGATCACCTGGCCATTCAGTTCATGTTCCCCCATCAGCGTCAGCGCCCCTTGATTGGCGAGCTGTACCCGGTGTTGCTCGTCGAGCACCAGGATGCCGGTGCGCATGCGTTGCAGGATCAGGGCGTTGAGTTCTTCCAGGTTGGTGACATCGCTGGCCCGTTGCTCGGCGAGGGTTTCGCTCACCGCGAGCAGCCGGGTCAGGCCCTGTACCAGTACCGCGGCAGCGAAGCACAAGATGCCCAGCAAGCCGGCCTGCACGTAATAGCCGGCAGCGTCCGGGCGGCTGAAACTCAGGTAGAACGTCAGGTAGATGATGCCGATGGCCGAGACGGCGGCGATCAGCAGGCCGATGCGGCCGCGCAGCAGCACGTTGCTGATGGCCACGGAGGCGATCAGCAGGTTGCCGATGCCGCTCGGTGCGCCGCCGGCGGCATAGAACAGCCCGGACAGCATCACCGCATCCGCCAGCGCCAGGGCGAAGACCTGTGCCTGGCGCTTGGGGTTTTCCAGCAGGGCCACCACCAGGATATTCAGGATCAGGTAGATCCAGCTGCCGGTGCGAAACAGTTCGCCGTCGGCCAGCGCCAGCAACTTGTCGTCCATCTTGCTGGAGATCAGCAACACCAGGGCGATGCCGATACTCAGACGGTAGAGATGATAAAGCCGTAGCAGGCGTTGGGCCTGGGCACCGCCGAGACTGAAGGTCTCAGCGCTCACGAGGGCCCGGGCCTTGCTCGAGGTGGGCCTGGCTGCAATACCAGTCCTGTTGCACGCTCAGGGCGCGGTCGCGGGGCAGGTGCACGCCGCAATGGGCACAGCGGACCATGGGTGCGGCTTCCAGGGTGTCTGCCGGGCGGGTGGGGGCGGTGGGCCGATTGAATTTACGCCAGAACCACACGGCGGCTGCAATCAGTGCAATCCAGAACAGTAGGCGAACCATGGCAACCCGCTTATTGGCAAATGATCCGGCAGTTTAGCCAAGGACATGCCGGGCGCACAGCGCATTCGGTGGGGGGCGCCGCGAAGGCAAAAAAAAGAGCCCCGAAAGGCTCTTTTCTGAATCAGACCGCAGGGGACGCAGGACTCAGTCGAACACGCCGAAGGTCATGTAGCTGAACCAGGAGCGGTCGTTGCTGCCTTTGCTGCCCTCGGCCTGGTGCTGTTCTTCCTGGACCGCATCGCCTTCAAGCGGCTTCAGGTCCGCCGGAATCGCATCCTTGGCGTCCTGGAACTGCTTGACCACGTCCTGGTTGGCGCGGGTTTCTCCCGGCGGCAGCGGTGGACGGGATTCGATCAGGCCCAGGGTGTACTTGCTCAGCCACGAACGGTTGTCGGCTTCGGCCACCCGTGGCACGAACTTGCCGTCCACCAGCGTTGGGTGGTTCGGGTAGTTGGCTTTCAGCACTTCAAGGCTCGAGGCCGCCAGTTCGTCGAGGTGCAGACGCTGGTACGACTCGACCATCACCGCCAGGCCGTCGCCGACCGCAGGGGTTTCCTGGAAGTTTTCCACTACGTAACGACCACGGTTGGCGGCGGCAACATAGGCCTGACGGGTCAGGTAGTAGTCGGCCACGTGGATCTCGTAGGCCGCCAGCAGGTTGCGCAGGTAGATCATGCGCTGCTTGGCGTCCGGTGCGTAGCGGCTGTTCGGGTAGCGGCTGGTGAGCTGGGCGAACTCGTTGTAGGAGTCGCGGGCAGCGCCCGGGTCACGCTTGGTCATGTCCAGCGGCAGGAAGCGCGAGAGCAGGCCGACGTCCTGGTCGAACGAGGTCAGGCCCTTGAGGTAGTAGGCGTAGTCCACGTTCGGATGCTGCGGGTGCAGGCGAATGAAACGCTCGGCGGCCGACTTGGCAGCTTCCGGTTCGCCATTCTTGTAGTTGGCGTAGATCAGTTCAAGCTGGGCCTGGTCGGCGTAGCGACCGAACGGATAACGCGACTCCAGAGCCTTGAGCTTGGCGGTGGCGCTTGAATAGCTGTGGTTGTCCAGGTCGGCCTGCGACTGCTGGTACAGCTCGACTTCGCTCAAGTTTTCGTCGACGACTTCCTTCGACGAGCAAGCAGCAGTCAGTGCGAGGATGGCGATCAGCAGCAGGTGTCTCACTTGCATGGCGGCTTGCGTCCCTATGACGGCCGCTGTCTTGGGCGGGGCCGTCCTGTTATGATGAGTGCCCCGTTGATAGCCTCGGGGCAAAAGACGCCGTATTTAACCACAAGCGCGCAGCCGAAACCAAAGGCTGTGCCGACGCCTAGTCCGAGCATGTCCGATAAAATTGAACTTCGCGCAGAGGTGCCGTCCGAACTGGGCGGCCAACGCCTCGATCAAGTCGCCGCCCAACTCTTCGCTGAGCACTCACGCTCGCGCCTTTCCGCCTGGATCAAGGACGGCCGCCTGACGGTGGACGGAGCCGTGATCCGACCACGCGATATCGTACATGGCGGTGCCGTGCTCGAGCTGACTGCCGAGCAGGAAGCCCAGGGAGAATGGATCGCCCAGGACATCGAGCTGGACATCGTCTATGAAGACGACGACATCCTGGTGATCAACAAACCTGCGGGCCTGGTGGTGCATCCGGCTGCCGGTCACGCCGATGGCACCTTGCTCAACGCCTTGCTGCACCACGTGCCGGACATTATCAATGTGCCGCGCGCGGGTATCGTGCACCGCCTGGACAAGGACACCACCGGTCTGATGGTGGTCGCCAAGACCATCCAGGCCCAGACACAGCTGGTGACGCAGTTGCAGAGCCGCAGCGTCAGCCGGATCTACGAATGCATCGTGATCGGCGTGGTCACCGCCGGTGGCAAGATCAACGCCCCCATCGGTCGTCACGGCCAGCAGCGCCAGCGCATGGCGGTGATGGAAGGCGGCAAGCAGGCGGTGAGTCACTATCGCGTGCTGGAGCGCTTCCGTTCCCACACCCATGTGCGGGTGAAGCTGGAAACCGGTCGCACGCACCAGATTCGCGTGCACATGGCCCACATCAACTTTCCGTTGGTCGGCGATCCGGCCTACGGTGGTCGCTTCCGTATTCCCCCTGCGGCCAGCGTGACCATGGTTGATTCGCTGAAAAACTTCCCACGCCAGGCCCTGCACGCGCGTTTCCTCGAGTTGGATCATCCGACGAGCGGTAAGCGCATGAGCTGGGAATCGCCACTGCCGGACGATTTCGTCTGGTTGTTGACGCTGCTCAAGCAGGACCGCGAGGCGTTCATCGGGTGAGTGACTTCCTGATTCCCGACTGGCCTGCGCCGGCACGGGTCAGGACCTGCGTGACCACGCGGGCGGGCGGCGTCAGTCTGGCGCCGTTCGACAGTCTCAATCTGGGCGATCATGTCGACGACGATCTGCTCGCCGTCACGGAGAATCGCCGTCGCCTCACTGATACCTTCGCGATTCGCCCGGCCTGGTTGCGTCAGGTGCACGGTGTCGGGGTGGTTGAGGCCGATCCGACGCTGACCGCCGAAGCCGATGGCAGTTGGACCCGTACGCCAGGCGTTGCCTGCACCGCCATGACCGCCGATTGCCTGCCAGCATTGTTTTGTGACCGTGCCGGTACCCGCGTGGCCGCAGCCCATGCCGGTTGGCGTGGACTGGCCGCGGGTGTGCTGGAAGCTACCGTCGACCGGCTTGACGTGCCGGCCTCGGAAGTCCTCGTCTGGCTGGGTCCGGCCATCGGTCCCGGGGCCTTCGAAGTGGGGGCGGAAGTGCGCGAAGCCTTTCTCTCTACGCATCCTGAAACAATCGAAGCCTTCGTCCCCAGCGTCAATGCCGGACGCTTCATGGCCGACATTTATGCCCTGGCGCGCCTGCGTCTGGCCGCCTGCGGAATCACCGCCGTCCATGGTGGCGGGCTGTGTACGGTCACTGATCCGCGCTTTTTCTCCTACCGGCGCAGTCCGCGTACCGGTCGCTTTGCCTCCTTGATCTGGCTGCAAGACTAGACTCTTCTGATCTTCGTCAAGCTGATGACGCTTGAATCTCCCAGAATAGGCCGCATCTACTTGGGCATCTGGCAGGTTTCTTTATTCAGGTGCGTCCTTTGCTCCGGCCTGCTCCAAAGGAAGGTGACTCATGCGTATAGATCGTTTAACCAGCAAGTTGCAGTTGGCGTTGTCAGACGCCCAATCCCTGGCGGTCGGCCTCGATCATCCGGCCATTGAGCCTGCGCATTTGATGCAGGCGCTGTTGGAGCAGCAGGGCGGCTCGATCAAGCCCCTGCTGCTGCAAGTCGGTTTCGACATCAACAGCCTGCGCAAGGAGTTGAGCAAAGAGCTTGATCACTTGCCGAAAATCCAGAATCCCACCGGCGACGTGAACATGTCCCAGGATCTGGCGCGCCTGCTCAACCAGGCCGATCGCCTGGCCCAGCAGAAGGGCGACCAATTCATTTCCAGCGAGCTGGTGCTGCTCGCCGCCATGGACGAGAACAGCAAGCTGGGCAAGTTGCTGCTCGGTCAGGGTGTGAGCAAGAAGGCTCTGGAAAATGCCATCAACAACCTGCGCGGCGGCGAGGCGGTCAATGACCCCAACGCCGAGGGCGCACGCCAGGCTCTGGACAAGTACACCGTCGACCTGACCAAGCGCGCCGAAGAGGGCAAGCTTGACCCGGTGATCGGCCGCGACGACGAGATCCGCCGGACGATCCAGGTGCTGCAACGGCGGACCAAGAACAACCCGGTATTGATCGGCGAGCCTGGCGTGGGCAAGACTGCCATTGCCGAAGGCCTGGCCCAGCGCATCATCAACGGCGAAGTGCCGGATGGCCTGCGCGGCAAGCGCCTGCTGTCCCTGGACATGGGCGCACTGATTGCCGGTGCCAAGTACCGTGGTGAGTTCGAAGAGCGTCTGAAGTCGCTGCTCAATGAGCTGTCGAAGCAGGAAGGGCAGATCATTCTGTTTATCGACGAACTGCACACCATGGTCGGCGCCGGCAAGGGCGAAGGTTCGATGGATGCGGGCAATATGCTCAAGCCGGCCTTGGCCCGTGGCGAGCTGCACTGCGTCGGGGCGACCACGCTCAACGAGTATCGCCAATATATAGAGAAGGACGCGGCCCTCGAGCGGCGCTTCCAGAAGGTGCTGGTGGATGAGCCGAGCGAGGAGGACACCATTGCCATCCTTCGCGGCCTGAAAGAGCGTTATGAAGTGCACCACAAGGTGGCGATCACCGACGGTGCGATTATCGCCGCGGCCAAGCTCAGCCATCGCTATATCACCGACCGTCAGTTGCCGGACAAGGCCATCGACCTGATCGACGAGGCCGCCAGCCGTATCCGCATGGAGATCGACTCCAAGCCGGAAGTGCTGGATCGTCTGGAGCGCCGTCTGATCCAGCTCAAGGTTGAATCTCAGGCCTTGAAGAAAGAAGACGACGAGGCGGCGAAAAAACGCCTGGAAAAACTCCAGGAAGAAATTGTCCGCCTGGAGCGCGAGTACGCCGACCTGGAAGAGATCTGGACCTCGGAAAAAGCCGAAGTGCAGGGCTCGGCGCAGATCCAGCAGAAAATCGAACAGTCGCGCCAGGAACTGGAGGCGGCCCGTCGCAAAGGCGACCTCAACCGCATGGCCGAGCTGCAATATGGCGTGATTCCGGATCTGGAACGCAGCCTGCAGATGGTCGACCAGCACGGTAAGAGCGAGAACCAGCTGCTGCGCAGCAAGGTGACCGAAGAGGAAATCGCCGAAGTCGTGTCGAAGTGGACCGGTATTCCGGTGTCCAAGATGCTTGAAGGCGAGCGCGACAAGCTGTTGAAGATGGAAGGTCTGCTGCATCAGCGCGTGATTGGCCAGGACGAGGCAGTGGTGGCCGTGTCCAACGCGGTGCGGCGTTCCCGGGCCGGCTTGTCCGACCCGAATCGTCCGAGCGGTTCCTTCATGTTCCTCGGCCCGACCGGTGTCGGCAAGACCGAGCTGTGCAAGGCGCTGGCCGAGTTCCTCTTCGATACCGAGGAGGCCATGGTGCGTATCGATATGTCGGAGTTCATGGAGAAACACTCCGTAGCCCGTCTGATTGGGGCGCCACCGGGCTATGTTGGCTATGAAGAGGGCGGCTACCTGACCGAGGCCGTGCGGCGCAAGCCTTACTCGGTGATCCTCCTGGACGAGGTCGAGAAGGCTCACCCGGATGTGTTCAACATTCTGCTGCAAGTGCTGGAAGATGGCCGCCTGACGGACAGCCACGGTCGTACCGTGGACTTCCGCAACACTGTGATCGTCATGACCTCCAACCTGGGCTCGGCGCAGATCCAGGAGCTGGTAGGGGACCGTGAAGCGCAACGGGCGGCGGTGATGGATGCGGTGAGCACGCATTTCCGCCCGGAGTTCATCAACCGGATCGACGAGGTGGTGATTTTCGAGCCCTTGGCCCGGGATCAGATCGCCGGGATCACCGAGATCCAGTTGGGTCGCCTGCGCAGTCGCCTGGCGGAGCGCGAGCTGAAGCTGGAACTGAGTGGCGAGGCCTTGGACAAGTTGATCGCGGTGGGTTACGACCCGGTCTATGGTGCGCGGCCGCTTAAACGCGCGATCCAGCGCTGGATCGAGAACCCGTTGGCGCAGTTGATCCTGTCGGGGCAGTTCCTGCCGGGCACGAGCGTGACCGCCTCGGTTGCCAACGACGAGATCGTATTTGCCTGAGTCCCCTCGGGGATCTGCACGATCCCCTTGTAGGAGGATTGCGATTTCAGAGAGTTTTTTTCAATAGGGCGTTGAACTCGGGGGCAAAGGCTTGTAAAGTGCGCCCCGCAGTACGTCACCCCTCGGATTTCTCCCACAAGGGAAACCCGGAAAAAGATTGCAAATCATTGTCTTGAAAGCAATTTAGGGGGTTGACAGAGGTTTTCAGAGTTGTAGAATAGCGCGCCTCAGACAAGCGAATGCAGCGATGCAAAAGCCTGGATGAGGAAGCTTTCAGCGATGGAAGTCTGCGGTAAAGGTTGTAACTTGAAATATGTAGTTCCGTGATAGCTCAGTCGGTAGAGCAAATGACTGTTAATCATTGGGTCCCAGGTTCGAGTCCTGGTCACGGAGCCAATTTCAAATCGGGGTATAGCGCAGTCCGGTAGCGCGCCTGCTTTGGGAGCAGGATGTCAGGAGTTCGAATCCCCTTACCCCGACCATTTTTGGGTCGTTAGCTCAGTTGGTAGAGCAGTTGGCTTTTAACCAATTGGTCGTAGGTTCGAATCCCACACGACCCACCATTTTTGAAACCAGTTCGCTGGGATTAAATCTTAAGAACAGAGGCCAAAAGCACTGTTCGCAGAAGGCGCCTTTCAAAGGTGCCTTTTTTTTACCGGGGTATAGCGCAGTCCGGTAGCGCGCCTGCTTTGGGAGCAGGATGTCAGGAGTTCGAATCCCCTTACCCCGACCATCTTCAGAAAAAAAGCACCCGAAAGGGTGCTTTTTTTTGCCTGTATTTTACCCCGCGCTTCAATGTCCCTGGGCGCCTCTGCGGCGCAGGTCTTAGTGGGGGGGGCTGGCTTGCCAACGAAGATTTGGCGGTCACAAGGACCTTTTCTTCGCTGGCAAGCCCGCTATCAGTGCAACTTCAACCGCGGATCCGTCCCGCGCCCGATCCGGCTGCCGAGCATCAGCATCAGGGTGCGGAAGGTGCCATACAGCGCCATCTGGTGCATCCGGTACAGCGACACGTAGAACATCCGCGCCAACCAACCTTCCAGCATCACGCTACCGGTCAGGTTACCCATCAGGTTGCCGACGGCGGAAAACCGCGACAGCGAAATCAGCGAGCCGTAGTCGGTATAGCGATACTCCGGCAGGGTCTTGCCTTCGATGCGCAGTTTCAGCGACTTGGCCAGCAAGGACGCTTGTTGGTGGGCCGCCTGGGCCCGTGGCGGCACATTGCGGTCGGTGCCCGGCTGTGGGCAGGCCGCGCAATCGCCGAAGGCGAAGATATTTTCGTCGCGGGTGGTTTGCAGTGTCGGCAACACCTGGAGCTGGTTGATCCGATTGGTTTCCAGGCCATCGATGTCCTTGAGAAAGCCCGGTGCGCGAATCCCGGCAGCCCAGACCTTGAGGCTCGCCGCAATCACCTGACCGTCGGCGGTCACCAGGTTGTCCGCGGTCACTTCGCTCACGGCCGAATTGGTCATGACCCGGACCCCGAGTTTTTCCAGGGTCTTGTGCACCGGTCCGCCGATACGCTCCGGCAAGGCCGGCAACACGCGAGGGCCGGCCTCGATCAGGGTGATATGCATGTTTTCCGGCTTGATCCGATCCAGGCCATAGGCCGCCAGCTCGTGGGCGGCGTTATGCAGTTCGGCCGCCAGCTCCACGCCGGTGGCACCGGCACCGACGATGGCGACGCTGATCTGTTCCTCTGCATCGGTTTGTCCGGCATGGGCGCGCAGGTAGTGGTTGAGCAACTGCTGGTGGAAGCGCTCGGCCTGTTTGCGCGTGTCGAGGAACAGGCAATGTTGCGCCGCGCCCTGGGTGCCGAAATCGTTGGTGGTGCTGCCTACCGCGATCACCAGTGAGTCGTAGCCCAACTCACGGGCAGGCAATAGTTCTATGCCGTTTTCGTCGTAGGTGGCGGCCAGCTGGATCTTTTTCTGCTCACGATCGAGCCCGCTCATGCGCCCCAGCTGGAACTCGAAGTGGTTCCATTTCGCCTGGGCAACATAGTTGAGCTCGTCGGCCGAAGAGTTGAGGGAACCGGCCGCTACTTCGTGCAGCAGGGGTTTCCAGATATGGGTCAGGTTCGCGTCGACCAGCATGACGCTGGCAATGCCGCGTTTACCCAGGGTTTTACCCAGGCGGGTCGCTAGTTCCAGGCCGCCGGCGCCGCCGCCGACGATCACGATACGATGGTTCATGGGGATATCTCGCAAGGCTAAAGGAAATCTGTGCCTGCGTTATCCGGGCGAGCGCGAGGCAGCTCATAGCACCAGGTAACTCAGGAAACGGCTCAACAGGCCCAGGCCGATGACCACGGCGAGCACCACCACCAGGAGCATCCACGGCCGAAAAGGCCGGCGCTCGACTTGGTGTTGGGGGAGCTGCAGGTACTGATCGACATGCTGCTGGTCGTCGGGGTTCAGGCGGCTGGTCATGGGAGCCTCGTCAGGTAGACGTTACTAAGGTGCTTTGTATCACTGGCGCGGTGATTTCGCCATGGGCTTACAAACTGATGCCGACGTCGAAAACAATGCTGCGCCCCAGATTGCCCCGCAGGAAGTCCGGGGCGTCGGGGTGGGCGAACAGTACCCGGGCGAATGTCGGCCCCACCAGGGACAGTGAACGCCAGCCCTGGCGCAGGTATTCGGTCGGGGGCGGGAAGTGGCTGTTGAGGTCCAGCACCTCGCGCTTGAGGCTGGTGAAGGCGATGATGTCCAGTTCGCCCAGGTCCAGCCCACGCTCCTGGTAGTTGTGGGCTTTCTTGCGCAGGGTCGGTGCCAGTCGCTGGAGCAGCTCGGAGGCGGGAATGCGCCTGGGCTTGGCTTCGCGGCGCACCAGTTGGCTCAGGGAGAAGGCGCTGCGCCGGCGCTGCAACTCTTCGCGCCACTCATCGTTGAGCCGCCGGCCTTCGTCGAGGACGAAAAACACCTCGAAGCAGGCGTCGCGAAACAGCACATCCGGCGGCTCCTGCCCGGCGGGGTGGAAGTCCTCGGTGCGATAGGCAATGTTCAGCCCTTGCAGCAGGCGTTGGCAGACCCAACGCTCACGCTCCCATTTGCGGGCATTGGAAAGAAACGTGTTGGCTTGCTCGGCCTGGATGGTCAGCAAACGTAAAAAGTCTGAGTCGTCCATGGCCCAAGCTTAGCGTCGAAACCGCAAGGTCTGGAAGTCCGGAGCAATTTTTGTCGACGTAGTGTGTTGTAAAAGGCGGTGTAGACTTCAGGACCCAGTGTGATCGAGTCCACGGAGGGGGAGATGTCTCTATGATCGGAGCGCAACTGCTGTCGCCGGCCAGCCTGGTCATTGGCTGGCTGATCTATTTGCCGGTGGTGGTCTGGGCGATCTGGCGTTCGCCCTGGGTCGAGCTGTTCACTGACAGTCGCCGCCAGCATCTGCTGTTCGGGACAGTCTTCGCCCTGTTCCTGCTCTGGCTGGTGCGACGCGACTTCGACACCGGGGTCTCCTATCACTTTATCGGCCTGACGGCAGTGACCCTGCTGTTGGACTGGCCGCTGGCGATTGTCGGTGCGCTGGTGGCGCAGCTCGGCCTGGTGCTGCTGGGGCGCCAGGACCTGGCGGCGCTCGGCGTCAACGGCACCTTGCTGATCCTGCTGCCCGTGCTGGTGACGGAGGTCTGCGCGATCCTGGTGGAACGGGCGCAGCCGCGTAATCCCTTTGTGTATATCTTTTGCTCGGGCTTTTTCGCCGCGGCCCTGGCGGCCTTGCTCTGCCTGCTGTCGACCCTGGGCGTGCTGTGGTTCGACGAGCGTTTCGCCCTGCCGGAGTGGTTGGAGGATTTTGTCGGTTACCTGTGGCTGATCATTTTTCCTGAAGCCTTTATCAACGGCATGGTGGTCAGCGCGTTGGTGGTGTTCTGTCCGGAGTGGCTGGAAACCTTCAACCGCACCCGCTACCTGTCGGCGCCCTGGAAGGACAATGAGCCCCGTTGACCTGGGTCAACCACGGCGGATCGGCGCGCGACCATGCTGCGGAAAAAAACGGGAGCAAGGTCATGAGTGTGTACGAGTGGGCGCGTCAGGAAGTGCGGGCCAGCCTGGAGGCGGCGCAAGTCGAGGGATTTGACCCGGGGCTGGGCCTGCGGGCCTTGCTCAGCGCGGTGGTACAGCAGAGCAAGGCTGTGCGCAGTGCGGAGGATCTGGCTGACGAACTGCAATTTCTTGCCGAGAACCTCGATGACGATCAGGACTACGGTTTTATGCGGCCCTGATCCTTCAGTGATCAGTGGGCGCGGGGTGGTAGATCGTCCGAGAACAGATCGTCTTCGGCATCGGGGCTGACGGGGATCTTGTGTTCCTCGGAAGCCCAGGCGCCGAGGTCAATCAGCTTGCAGCGGTCGGAGCAGAACGGCCGCTGGAGATTGGCAGCGGTCCATTCCACGGGGGCGCCGCAGGTCGGGCATTCAACGGTCAAGGGTTGGCTCATGGTTGGCCTCCACGCAAAGTCAGATAAAAGTGATGCAGGCGTTCGACCTCGCTATTCAGCCATATCAGGTCGCGGTCGTTGACCAGCACATCGTCGGCATGGCGCAGGCGTTCTTCGCGACTGGCCTGGACCTTGAGGATGGCCTGCACCTGTTGTTCGCTGGTCTGGTCCCGTTGTTGGGTGCGTTGGATCTGCAACGCTTGCGGGGCATCGATCACCAGCACGCGCTGGGTGTTCTTGTATTGCCCCGATTCCACCAACAGCGGCGACACCAGGATCGCATAGGGCGATTGTGCCCGAGCCAGGTGGCTGGCGATCTCTGCACCGATCAGCGGATGCAGCAGGGCTTCGAGCCAGCGGCGTTGTTCCGGGTCTTCGAAGATCAGCGTGCGCAGGGCCGCGCGGTCCAGTTGGCCGTCGGCTTGCAGCACGCCGGGGCCGAAGTGTTCGGCGATCTTTTCCAGCGCCGGGCGACCCGGTTCCACCACCCAGCGGGCGGCGTGATCGGCGTCCACGGTGTGGATGCCGAGGTCGGTAAAGTGTTGGGCCGCTGCGCTCTTGCCGCTACCGATGCCGCCGGTAAGGCCGAGAATCCAGGGTGTTGAAACGGCTGTGGTCATTTGAAACCGGCAAACTGCAGATAGGAAGCGGTTATTTGACCACCCCAGAGCAAGGCAATCCAGCCGGCAATCGCCAGATAGGGACCGAAAGGGATCGGGGTCGAGGTCTGGGCGTTGCGCAGGCGCAACAGAATCAGGCCGAGCACGGCACCTACTAGGGATGACAGCAGGATGGTCAGCGGCAGGATCTGCCAGCCGCCCCAGGCACCGAGCATCGCCAGCAGCTTGAAGTCGCCGTGGCCCATGCCTTCCTTGCCGGTGAGCAGTTTGAACGCCCAGTAAACCGACCACAGGCTCAGGTAGCCGGCCACGGCGCCCCACAGGGCCGCGTCCAGGCTGGTGAAGAGGCCGAAGTGGTTGGCGATCAGGCCGAGCCAGAGCAGCGGCAGGACCAGGGCGTCAGGCAGGAGTTGGTGATCGGCGTCGATCAGGCTCATCGCCAGCAGACCCCAGGTCAGCAGCAGCATCAGGCCGGCCGTCCAGCCAAAACCGAAATGCCAGGCGACAAAGGCCGAGAGCAGGCCGCAGGCCAGTTCGGTAATTGGGTAACGCTTGCTGATGGGGGCCTTGCAACTGGAGCATTTGCCGCGCAGCAGGGTGTAGCTGATCAGTGGCAGGTTTTCCCAGGCGCGCAGTTGGTGATTGCAGTGTGGGCAATGGGAGTGGGGCAGTAGCAGGTTGTAGGTCGGGTCCGGCGCGGGTTGGGGCAGGCCTAGCACCTCATGGGCCTGGGTGCGCCAGTCGCGTTGGAGCATTTTCGGCAGGCGCCAGACCACGACATTGAGGAAGCTGCCGACGATCAGGCCGAGAAGCAGGGCGAAAAAAACAAAGGCCAGCGGGCGGCTGGCCAGGAGGTCGGGTAGGGGCATCGGTTAAACCACTTGTCCAAGCTTGAAGATGGGCAGGTACATGGCGATCACCAGGCCGCCGACGATCACACCGAGCACCGACATGATGATGGGTTCCATAAGGCTGGTGAGGCTGTCGACCATATTGTCGACTTCGGTTTCGTAGTAGCTCGCCACTTTGTCGAGCATATCGTCCAGTGCTCCGGACTCCTCTCCAATGGCGGTCATCTGAATGGCCATGGTGGGGAACACGCCGGTACTGCGCATGGAGAAGTTCAACTGCATGCCGGTGGAGACGTCCTGCTTGATGCGCTGGACTGCATTTTTGAAAACGATATTGCCGGTGGCGCCGGCTACGGAGTCAAGGGCTTCGACCAGTGGTACTCCTGCGGCGAACGTGGTCGACAGTGTGCGAGCGTAGCGGGCCACGGCGGATTTATAGAGTAACGGACCGATGATCGGGATTTTCAGTAGCGTCCTGTCTATCCAGTTGCGAAAACGCTCGGATGTCTTGTGCGCCCGCCTCAGGCAGTAGATGCCTCCAACCAGCGCCAGAATAATGATCCACCACCACTCCTGCACTACGTTGGAGAGCCCGATCACCATCAGAGTGAAGGCCGGAAGCTCCGCGCCAAAGCCCTTGAAGATTGCCTGGAACTGCGGCACAACCTTGATCAGCAGGATCCCGGAAACAATGATTGCTACCAGCACGACGGCAATGGGGTAGTTCATTGCCTTCTTGATCTTGGCTTTCAGGGCCTCGGTTTTTTCTTTGTACGTGGCCACTCGGTCAAGCAGGCTTTCCAGGGCGCCGGCTTGTTCGCCAGCGTCGACCAGATTGCAGTACAAATCGTCAAAGTACTCCGGCTTCTTGCGTAGCGAAGTCGCAAAACTGTTGCCGGCGGCGACCTCTTGCTTGATATCGTCCACCAGCTTGCGCATGTTCGGGTTCTCGAAACCCTCGCCGATGATGTCGAAGGACAGTAGCAACGGCACGCCCGCTTTCATCATCGTCGCCATCTGGCGGGTGAACAGGGCAATGTCCAAGGGCTTGATGCGTTTACCCTTGCTGAAGACCGAGTTGCTTTTTTTCCGTACTTTGCCCGGGTTGATACCTTGCTTGCGCAGCTGTGCCTTGACCAGTGCCGGGTTATGGCCGGTGAGCTCACCGGACATTTTATTACCTTTCTTGTCGGTCCCTTCCCAGGCATAAACGCTGATTTTGACTGCTTTGGTCGCCATGGGTTAGTCCTTGGTCACACGGTTGACTTCTTCCAGGCTGGTCAGCCCTTGCATGGCTTTTTGCAGGCCTGAGGTGCGCAGGTCATTGAAGCCGTCCTTGCGCATCTGGGTGGCGATTTCGATGGAATTGCCTTCGGCCATGATCAGCCGTTGCAGGTCCGAGGTGTTCTTGACCACTTCGTAGATCCCGATCCGGCCTTTGTAGCCGCCATTGCATTGTTCGCAACCGACGGGCTCGTAGATCTTGAAGGTGCCGACTTTATCCGCTGGGAAGCCTTCCTTGATCAGGGCTTCTTCGGGGACGTCGATTTCCGTCTTGCAATGGCCACAGAGTTTTCGTGCCAGTCGCTGGGCGATGATCAGGTTTATCGAGGTGGCGATATTGAAACCGGGAATGCCCATGTTGTGCAGGCGGGTCAGGGTTTCTGCCGCGCTGTTGGTGTGCAGGGTGGAGAGGACCATGTGGCCGGTCTGGGCGGCCTTGATGGCGATCTCTGCGGTTTCCAGATCGCGGATCTCTCCGACCATGATCACATCCGGGTCTTGGCGCAGGAACGAACGTAGGGCTTGGGCAAAGTCCAGGCCCTGTTTCGGGTTGACGTTGACCTGGTTGATGCCTTCCATGTTGATTTCCACCGGGTCTTCGGCGGTGGAGATATTGATGTCCACGGTGTTGAGGATATTCAGGCCAGTGTAGAGCGAAACGGTTTTACCCGAGCCGGTGGGGCCGGTGACCAGAATCATGCCCTGCGGCTGTTTCAGAGCAGCCATATAGAGTGCTTTCTGATCCGGCTCGTAGCCGAGTGCATCAATACCCATCTGCGCACTGGACGGGTCGAGGATCCGCATCACGATCTTTTCGCCCCACAGAGTCGGCAGGGTGTTGACCCGGAAGTCGATGGCCTTGGTCTTCGAGATACGCATCTTGATGCGCCCGTCCTGGGGCTTGCGGCGCTCGGAGATATCCATGCTGGCCATGACTTTCAGTCGTGCAGCGATACGGCTGGCGAGATGGATTGGCGGTTTGGCGACTTCGCGCAGGATGCCGTCGGTGCGCAGGCGAACGCGGTAGACCTTTTCATAAGGCTCGAAGTGCAGGTCCGAGGAGCCGCCCTTGATTGCATCCAGCAACATCTTGTTGACGAAACGCACGACGGGGGCATCGTCAGCATCCTGGCCGGCGATCTGTTCGTTCTTCTTGTTCTCATCGACCGACTCGATATCCAGGCCTTCGAGGTCGACGTCGCCCATCTCTTCAAAGCCGCTGCTGTTACTGTCAAAAAACTTGTCGATGGCATCGGCAAGCTTGTCATCTTCGACCAGGATCGCTTCAGTGGTCAGCCCGGTGCTGAACTGGATGTCGGTAATCGCTTGATGATTACTGGGGTCGGAGATGCCGACAAATAATTTATTACCGCGCCGCCAGAGTGGCAGCACATGGTGCTGGCGAATCAGCTTTTCACTGACCAGGCCTTTGGGTTGGCTTTCCTTGTCGAGGCAGCTCAGGTCGAGCAGGGCGACACCGAAATGCTCCGAGGCGATTTCCGCGACCTGGCGGCTTTTGACCAGCTTGTTCTGCACCAGATAGCTGACGAGGGATACCCGAGTGCGCTGGGCCTGTTGATACGCCTGCTGAGCGTTTTTGTCGGTAATCAGCTCGGCGGCAACCAATTGCTTGGCCAGACCGGAAAGGGCGATATCGTTCATTTGAGCACCAAACGCAAACAGTCGGAGTCTTATAGCGTAGTCGGGCGATGGTGCCAAATCGGGGGAGGGTAGGTGACAAAAAATGTCAGGTTTTGTTGTTCTGAAGCAGCATTCCGAGCGTGGAAGGGCATTTCAACAGGTACTGGGCTGCGCGCTGGGTTATGGCACGGGCTGTGCTAACACCTAACAGGAGTCATCACGCCTTTGCTCACGTTTGGAGATGAAATATGAATGCTCAGAAGGGTTTCACCTTGATCGAACTGATGATCGTTGTTGCGATCATCGGTATTTTGGCGGCGATTGCGTTGCCGGCCTATAACACCTATACGCAAAAGGCCCGCTTTGCCGAGGTCATTTCGCTTGCGGATGGATACAAGAGTGCTGTGGCAGTTTGTATGGGTGAGAACAATATGATCGCCGCTAACTGCAGTGCGGGCTCAAATGGTGTGCCGGCGGTTCTGACGACGGCGACTACAGGCCTATCTTCGATGACGGTTACGGGCGGGACTATCACAATGACTGCGACGACTGCTGCAGGCGGTTATACCTACTCGCTTACGCCCGCTGTGGCTACTGTAGGTGCTGGGCTTACTTGGACTGTTGGCGGTAGCTGTGTCCAAGCTGGTTTCTGCAGGTAATATTTGTCGTTATGCATGAGGCCTAAAGGCCTGTCGTAGTGAAATTAAACCGGCATCCCCTTCAAGGCATGCCGGTTTTTATAAGCGCTGAGCGTTTGAAAGACTGAATATAGGAACGCCATGGTTTCGCGCCGATTGGTTTTTTTGCTGCTGGCTGTTCTCTCTGCTGGTCTGTTGTTGATACTTTGTTTTTCCTTTCTGAATAATCCCCTGGTTTTTGACGATGAGGCCTTTTTCAGCGAGGGTGGGCCCGCCGCGTTGTTATCCAAGGGGTTTAGCCTGACTCCACGGCTGTGGGTACACGATTCCATCGCCGCTACCATCGTCTACCTCAGTGACAAGCTCATCTTGTTACGGGCGGAGAACCTGATTCTTCACGGCTGCACGGCACTGGTATTGTTTGGTTTTGTTCGGCAACTCCTGCGTAGTGTGGAGCAGCGCACGTCTTTTTTTCTGAATGCTGACACAGCAGCCTTTATCGCTGCCTTTCTATTCGCCATACACCCGCTGGCTATTCTGACCCAGGGTTACCTCATCCAGCGGACGATCGTCTGCGCCACTCTTTTTGGTCTGCTGGGGCTATGGGCTTTTTGGCAAGGGCTTTGCGGGAAACGTTGGGCTCTTTGGGCATCTTGCCTGTGCATGTTGTTGTCTTTGTATGCCAAAGAGCATGCGGTGATGCTGCCAGCGTTATGCTTCCTACTGTGGGTATTGCATCGCCGTAGCCGACTCCCTGAGTCGTTCGGGACTCGGGAGATTTTTTCAGTATTGGCGATTCAAGCGATTATTGCCCTGTCAGTTGTGCTCTGGTCCAAGGGTGTGATCGGGAATGCGTACGAGATCAAGACTGAAGAGGTGCTCAGTGATGAGACCTTCCAGCCGGATGGTTCGCTTTATGTGTTGAGCGTGCTCAATCAGATGGGGCTTTTCTTCAAGTACCTCTCAACGCTGATCTTGCCTCAGGGGAGCAGCATGGCGCTTGATCTTCGTGTGCCTTTTCCTCTGGGATATGGTGTCTGGTGGGCTTGGGCTGGTCTGATGGCGTTTGTTGCCTATGGCTTGGCAGCCTTCATATTGCTGCTGCGTGGGGCGAGTAAAGGTCTCCTGGGGTTCGCGCTGCTATTCCCATGGGTGCTGTTTGCCACGGAGTTAGTCTCAGTCCGATTGCAGGAACCTTTTGTACTGTATCGCAGCTATCTCTGGATACCAGGATTGTTTATTGCCTTGGCGCTGGGGTTGCGGCGACTCAAGAAAATTTATCTGGTCACCTTGACTCCTATTTTTGCACTTTACCTGTTTGGGCTTTCCTATGATCGTTTGATGACCTTGTCGGCACCTGTATTGGTATGGAATGAAGCCGTGCAATATTATGAAGACCAGGGCGACAAGCCGGGGCTCTTTGGCGGTTACCGGGTTTATTACAATCTGGGGATTGCCTACCTCAATGAGGGGTTCGTTGATTTGGCGTCGGAGAACATTGATAAAACCGTCGCGCTGAAGCCGAAATATGAATATGCCCATTATCAACGGGGCCAGATTTTTCTTTTGCGTGGAAAGGCAGAAGAGGCTAAGTTGGAATTTGAGCATGCCATAAGCCTCCGGCCCAGTTATGCAAGCCCTTACGTCGGCATGGCAGACGCGTTGAAAAGCCTCGATCAACCTGACGAGTCCCGACGTTACCTTGAACTTGGATGTCGCGAGGGCAGTCAGCTTGCCTGCGACCGGGCACACCCCAAGCCTCTCTTGATGTTGGCTCCGAAAGCCTGATCCGTCTGTAAACTGCCTGAAATGGAGATTCCGAGGTCATAATGGAGATTGCCTGGACTGGGCGAACCAAGGCTTGGCTGATAACCACACTGCTCATCATGACCCTGATGATCCTTGGACACGGCCTGGACGGGCATACGGTCCAGCGTTTTGGGCAGATCGTCGTTATCAGTACGGCAGTGGTTTTCCTTCTCTATTGCCGGACACCCTCCGTGTCTGGTCTTGTCGATAGGCCCGTGCTTCTGGTCTGCGGCCTGATCCTGGTGGGTGGAGTTCTTTCGGCCTTCCATGCGCACCAACCTCTCTGGTCACTTACAGAGATCGCCCTGATCGCAGCCTCTTGTTGCTGTGCTGAAGCCTTCGCTCGTACACGGCGAGCAGGTGGGGCCTCCCTTGATCGAGTGTTGATGTTGTTCGTCGTGTTTATCTGTGCTCTCAAGAGCTTTGATTTTCTGGCATTGGCGTTTCGTTCCTTTTCCGCAGGCACAGGGACACTGAATGCAGACGGTCTTCTGAGCGGTTTTTCCAACAAACGCTTCTACGGCCAATTCCAGACTTTCACCTTGCCGCTTTTAGCCCTGCCGCTCCTGTTACCCAGCATCCGACGTTCATCTCAAACCTGGATTTTTTTGCTCCTGAGCCTCTGGTGGCTGATCGCAGTCAGTGGCGGTACTCGCGGCACCTGGCTGGGTATGGGCGTTGCCGCCTTTGTGTTGTGCCTCTGCGGTCAATCCGGCAGACGATGGGTCACCTGGCAACTGTTTGCTGCAGTAACGGGAGTGACGCTTTACTGGTTGCTATTCAGCGTTCTCACCGGCTATCTCGGTATTGAGGTACGCAACGCTGCGAGCGAACGCCTGACCACCACGCTCTCCGACCGGGGTCCACTCTGGCAACAAGCCTTGGACATGATCCGTGAACGGCCCTGGCTCGGCTTTGGCCCCATGCATTTTTCCGATATCCACAACCCCATCGCTGCCCACCCGCATCAGGCCATCCTGCAATGGGCCAGTGAATGGGGTATCCCTTCCACCTTGCTGGTCATGGGCTTGGTCGGGCGAGGGTTGTGGGCGACCTTCAGATTGGTCCGCGAGCATTCGACCTCCGACGATCCGACCGATCTGCTGCGCCTGTGCCTTTTGGCCAGCCTGATCGGTGCCTTGACCCAGTCCATGGTGGACGGCGTGATCGTGATGCCGTACTCCCAAGTCTGGCTGGCGTTGGTGGTCGGCTGGTTAATGGGCATCCATGTTTGTAAGGGTAAACCCGCCAGCCCTGACACTCTCCTTCACTGGTCATGGCGAGGTATCAGCACCGCAGCGATGCTGCTCCTGGTCTATGTGGTGATTCGTGATCTCCCGCACCTGGGCGAGCGCAACAAACGCTACCAGCAGCAGTATGGTGGTAATTATCAACCACGTTTCTGGACCCAGGGCGTGATCGCGATCAAGCCCGAGTAACTTGCCCACCCCGGCATCGGATGCTAGCTTTAGCGCCACGCCGGTGTAGCTCAGTCGGTAGAGCAGCGCACTCGTAACGCGAAGGTCGTAGGTTCGATTCCTATCCCCGGCACCAAGATTTTCTTCGACATCATTCACGTCCGAAAATGGCGAGAACAGCCCCATCACCGGTGCTAGTCTCTGCCCATGAACACGACTATCACTTCCTCATTCCCATCGGCCGATATCTGCGAAAAGGCCCGCCTGAGCCGCGATGCGCGCTTCGACGGGGTGTTTTTCACCGCCGTCCTCAGCACCCGGATCTACTGCCGTCCCGTCTGCCCGGCGCGCCCGCCCAAGGTTGAGAATGTGCAGTACTATCCCAGCGCCGCAGCGGCTGAAGCCCTGGGTTTTCGCCCCTGCCTGCGTTGCCGCCCCGAACTGGCGCCGGGCAACAATATCTGGCTGCACGGCGAGCATCTGGTCGGTCGTGGATTGAAGCTTATCCACGAAGGCTTTCTCGCCGAACAGTCCCTCGAGGACCTGGCCGACCGGCTCGATGTCGGCGCTCGGCAACTGCGTCGCCTGTTCGTCAAACACCTGGGCGCCCCGCCCATTGCGGTCCATGCCACCCAACGGCTGTTGTTCGCCAAGCAATTGCTGACCGAAACTTCGTTGTCGATCACCGAAGTGGCGCTGGCATCAGGCTTTCAGAGCCTGCGTCGCTTCAACTCGGCCTTTGCCGAGGCGAACCATGCGCCGCCCCGGGAGTTTCGTCGCAAGCCATTGGCCAACGCCAATAACGCGCTGGTCCTGCGCCTGGGCTACCGACCCCCCTACGATTTCAAGGCTGTGTTGGCGTTCCTCGGCAGTCGGGCCTTGCCGGGCATCGAAGTGGTCGACGAGCAGGGCTATAGACGAGTCTTCGGCAACCGCGAGTCGCCCAGTTGGCTACAGGTCTGCGCCTGGCCGGAGGGCGGGCATGCCCTGAAGCTGGAACTGTTCAATGTTTCGCCCAGCCAGATGCTCCCGGTGGTCACGCGGATTCGCCGGATGTTCGATCTGGACGCCGATCCCCAGGCCATTGCCTCCACCCTGGGCGCCAGTCCGGTGCTCGCGCCGCTGGTGGAGCGTTATCCCGGTCAGCGGTTGCCGGGTGGCTGGGACGGTTTCGAGATCTCGGTGCGGGCGGTGCTGGGGCAACAGGTTAGCGTCGCGGCTGCCCGCACCTTGGCCTCGCGATTGCTGACCCGTTTCGGTACTGTTCTCGAAACTCCACCGGCACCTGGCCTGGATCGGTTGTTTCCGGCGCCGGAGCAACTGGTCGACGCGGACCTGGGTTCAATCGGTGTGATCAGGACACGCACGGCCACCATTCAAGGCATCGCCCAGGCTTTGCTGGAGGGGCGCGTAAGTTTTCGTACAGAACAACGTCTCAATGATTTCGTCAAAAGCTGGGTGGCACTACCGGGCATTGGCGAATGGACCGCACACTACATCGCCATGCGCGCACTCAATCATCCCGATGCCTTCCCGGCGGCGGACCTGATCCTGCGCCGCGAGGTGGTCAGGGATATTCCGCCCTTGAGTACCAAGGCGCTGGAGCTGCTCGCCGAAGACTGGCGTC
The DNA here is from genome assembly GCF_013386165.1 of Pseudomonas gingeri. Classification (GTDB taxonomy): domain Bacteria; phylum Pseudomonadota; class Gammaproteobacteria; order Pseudomonadales; family Pseudomonadaceae; genus Aquipseudomonas; species Aquipseudomonas gingeri_C. Next base: position 322,757 of record NZ_JACAOS010000016.1, read on the forward strand.
CGTGGCGCGCCTATACGGTGATGTACCTGTGGCGTGGGGCGAGTGAGACAGAATCGATACGCAGGAGCAAAAAATGACAGCAAGTCCTATTTACTACGACATCATCCCTTCGCCCATCGGCCCCATGATGCTGGTGGCCGACGACGACGGGCTGCGCGAGTTGCGCTTCGAGCTGGACTATCGGCCGCAGACGCCATCGGACGGCTGGGTGCATGCGCCGGAAAAGCTGGCGCAGGTGCACACACAGTTGCAGGAGTACTTTGCTGGCGAGCGCCTCGAGTTCGATCTGAAGCTCAATATGCGCGGGACGGACTTCCAGAAAGATGTCTGGCAGGCCCTGGTAACCATTCCCTACGGCGTGACCACCAGCTATGGCGAAATTTCCCAGCAGATCAATCGACCCAAGGCTTCAAGGGCGGTCGGGGCGGCCAATGGGCGCAACCCGGTGCCGGTGATTGTGCCCTGTCATCGGGTGATTGGCAGCAACGGCACCCTGACCGGATTCGGTGGCGGGCTGGCGGCCAAGCAATGGTTGCTGGAGCATGAGTCGCGAGGCTTTTCGTTGCGTTGAGCCGGCCGAATCACGGTTCTCAGCTACAGTTTTTTTGGCTCGCAGAGAGTGTGCGGCGAAGCGCAGATTTGTAGGCGCCGGCTTGCTGGCGATGGCGATAATGCAAATATCATCGAAATACCAGCCTGTCGGCTGATCGCGAGCACGCTTGCTCCTACAGAGGAATATGCCGTCTTCAAGGGGACTGTCAGAGGCTCAAGCGCATCGACAGGTCGACGGCCTTCACATCCTTGGTCATCGCGCCAATGGAGATATAGTCCACGCCCGTCTCCGCAATCGGTCGCAGCGTGCTTTCATTGATCCCGCCGCTGGCTTCCAGCTTCGCCTTGCCAGCGTTCAGGCGCACAGCTTCGCGCATATCGTCCAGGCTCAACTCATCGAGCATGATGATATCCGCCCCCGCCGCCAGCGCTTCCTTGAGCTCGGCCAGGCTCTCCACCTCGATCTCCACCGGCTTGCCCGGGGCGATTTTGTGCGCCGCGTTGATCGCTTGGGCGATCCCGCCGCAGGCGGCAATATGGTTTTCCTTGATCAGGAACGCGTCGTACAAGCCAATCCGATGGTTATGACAACCGCCGCAGGTCACCGCGTACTTCTGCGCCAGGCGCAAACCCGGCAAGGTCTTGCGGGTATCCAGCAGCTTGACCGCGGTATCGGCGACCTGGTCGGCGTAATAGCGCGCATGGGTTGCGACCCCGGACAGCAACTGGAGGAAATTCAGCGCGCAACGTTCGCCGCTGAGCAGCGAGCGCGCCGGGCCTTCCAGATGGAACAGTGGCTGGTTCGGTTGGACTCGCTCTCCGTCACGCACCTGCCAATGCACGGCCACCCGCGGGTCGAGCTGGCGAAACACCGCATCCACCCAGGCCGTGCCGGCAATGGTCGCCGTGTCGCGGGTAATAATGGTGGCCTTGGCCAGGCGCTCGGCCGGGATCAACTGGGCGGTGATGTCGCCACTGCCGATGTCTTCGAGCAACGCACGGCGCACGTTGGCTTCGATTTCGGCGGTCAGGTCGGCGAGGCGTAGATTCGGCATAACGGACTCCACAAACAAAGTCTCTTGATTATAGGGCCAGGGCGCTGCCCAACCCAAGGCGTGCGGTCCGACACTGAGCCCTCGAACCTCGCCTTTGGTCGATTGCCGCGAGCGTTTTGCCGGTTTGACGGTCTATTCCCGTACGAAGATGAAAAAGGAATTGCACGGGCCACTAGTAAAAGTGACATCATTTGCAAGATAATCTGCCTTGTAATTGACGCCATAGCTTTGACGTCCCTGTGATTCCCCGATTATCGATAGCCGGTGAGTGCCCGAGGTGCTCGCCGAGAAGCGGTCGTGAGCCTTGTTGCTCTCTCCCGCACACACCGATCTTTCACCAGAACTGACAGAACCACTGCAGCAGGAGGCTTTGATGCACATTGACGGAAAAGTCGTGCCTTTGCACAAGGCTGCCGATGATCAAGCGACGCCGTCGCCGCTTGCCCGTTTGCCCGTGGTTCTGACTCAGGTCCGTGACAAGGCCGCGCTGCAGCTCAAGCAAGGCTTGCAGGCGCTGTTCGATAACGCCGACGACACCTTGTTCGAAATGGCCGACAAGGCCCAGAACAACGTCGACCAGAACACCTTTTTCGAAGCCATGCGCGATCTGCGCCTCAAGCGCAAGAGCATCGAGCGCGGTTTTCTCGAGCGGTTTTTCGAGGCCTTTGATTGCCTTGGCCAGTACGACATCAGTGAGCCGACGCTGTCTTCGGCGGTGTCCTACGAAACCCTGGCGCTGGTGCCCAACGATGAACTCGAACGCACTGTCGCTCTGGACGCCATGGTTGCCAAGGTCCTCAGTCGCGACGGTTTTGCCCTGGGGCAACTCAGCACCCGCCTCAATGCCCTGATCACCCGGCGTGTCGACGACGCGAGCAACCCCATGGGCCCGGCGATGCTCTGTGGGTATTTCCTCGAGGCCGGGCGTAACCTCGGGGTGGAGATCAAGGTCAAGTTGATCATCCTCAAGCTGTTCGAGAAATACGTCCTCAGCGACGCCGACCAATTGTTTGCCGAAGCCAACCAATTGTTGATCGCCACTGGTGTATTGCCGGAACTCAAGGCGGCCCCGGCGCGGCGTGCCAGTGATCGTTCGGCGGCCAACGCCCGCGACCGCCAGGCCCCGACCGCCAGCGTCAAACCCCTGGATGAAAGCGTGCAAGAGGTGTTCGCCGCCTTGCAGGAGTTGCTGCTGCATGTGCGGGGCAGCGTGGCGCCCAAGCTTGAGGCCGGCACCGAGGTCCAGCCGATTTCCACCAACGACCTGCTGCGCCTGCTCTCGCACCTGCAGCAATATGTGCCCGAGCCCAGCTCACCGGAAGATTTCGACCTGCGCAATCAGCTGGAACAGCTGTTGACCCGGGTTAGCGTGAAAAGCGGCAAGTCCCGGGTGGTCGGGGGCATGGACGAGGACGTGATCAATCTGGTCGCCATGCTCTTCGAATTTATCCTCGATGACCGTGTCCTGCCGGATTCGCTGAAGGCACTGATCGGCCGTTTGCAGATCCCGATGTTGAAAGTGGCGGTACTGGACAAGAGCTTCTTCAGTCGCGGCAGTCATCCGGCGCGTCGTCTGTTGAATGAAATTGCCTCTGCCGCCCTGGGCTGGGGCTCTCGTGATGACTATCAGCGTGATGCCCTGTACGTGCGCATCGAGCAGATCGTCCAGCGCCTGTTGAATGATTTCGTCGACGACCCGGCGATTTTCGCCGAGTTGCTGGTGGAGTTCCTCGCCTTTACCAGCGACGAACGCCGCCGCAGCGAGTTGCTCGAACAGCGCACCCGGGATGCCGAAGAGGGCCGGGCCAAGGCCGAACAGGCGCGCCAGCGGGTTCAGGAAGTGTTGAACGAGCGGCTGTTGGGCCGCACGTTGCCGGAGGTGGTGGTGCGCCTGCTCCAGGAGGCCTGGAGCAAGGTGCTGTTGCTGACCTGGCTCAAGCAGGGCGAAGCGTCGGCCGAATGGCAGAGCGGCTTGCAGACCATGGACCAGTTGATCTGGAGCGTCGAACCCGAGGACCCGGTGGATGCACGCCTCAAGCTGCTGGAGTTGGTGCCGGGGTTGCTCAAGGCGCTGCGCGATGGCCTGACCAGCGCCGCGTTCGATCCCTTCGCCACCAGCGAGTTTTTCGGCCAGTTGGAAGGCCTGCATGTCCAGGTGCTCCAGCGACTGGCACGGCAGAGCAGCGAGCCTGCGGTGAGCGCGAAAACACCGGCGATGGTCGAGGTGGTGGAGGAAATTGTCCTCAGTGCGCCCCACGAACACCTGGCTGAAGACATGAAGTTCGAGTTGCCAGCCGATGACGCCGCGCTGCTCTGGGTTCGGCAACTGCGGGTCGGGCAGTGGGTGGAAATCCGCGAGGATGAGGATAATTCCCTGCGCTGCAAGCTGACGGCGATCATCGAGCCGGGTGGCAAGTACATCTTCGTCAATCGCACCGGCATGAAAGTGCTGGAGCGGACGGCCCAGGCCCTGGCCGTGGAGTTCCGCCGTGGCGCGGTCCGGCTGCTGGATGACGCCTTGTTGTTCGACCGGGCGCTGGCGTCGGTCATCGGCAATCTGCGGCGGATGACGACGCGCTGAGTGGGTGTCGCTTGTCCCGTTGCCTGAATGTTCGCTGAGAAAAATTCCTGCATAAGCGCGGATTGCTGACCCATCCGCGTGCCTATCGCGGCATACTGGGCCTGTCGTTTTGTCTTCGAAGGAATCGGTATGCAGTTGGATCCCGCCAGCGGTTGGTGCCAGGACGTGCGTCACTGTCCGTCGCCCAACTTCAACCAGCGCCCGGCTGGGGAAATTTCCCTGCTGGTGATCCACAACATCAGCCTGCCGCCGGGGCAGTTCGCCACGGGCAAGGTGCAGGAGTTCTTCCAGAACCGCCTGGATGTCACAGAACATTCCTACTTTGAAGGCATCGCCGACCTGCGCGTGTCCGCGCATTTTCTGATTGAACGTGACGGTAAGGTCACTCAGTTTGTCTCTTGTCTGGAGCGCGCCTGGCATGCCGGCGTTTCGTCTTTCGAGGGACGGGAAACCTGTAACGATTTTTCCCTGGGCATCGAGTTGGAAGGCACGGACGAGCTGCCGTTCACCGAAGCGCAGTACATGGCACTGATCGGTTTGACCCGGCAGCTGCGGGCTGCTTACCCGGCCATCACCGCGCAACGGATTTGCGGTCATAGTGATATCGCCCCGGGCCGCAAGACCGATCCAGGGCCGGCGTTCGACTGGGGGCGCTTTCGTGCCGCCGTGCTGGAAAAAGGAGAGTCACAATGAGTTTTCTGGTGTTGCTGCTGGCGGTCTGGATCGAAAAGTTCTCGGCCTTGCGCCAGCGTGTCCAGCGTGACGGCGCCTGGCTGCGGGAGCTGGCCAGGCTGGAAGCCGCTCCGCGCACGGCCGGGCGTCCCTGGCTGGTGCTGATCCTGCTGGTGTTGTTGCCGGTGGTGGTGCTCGGCCTGGTGCTGATGGCCCTGCAACCACTGGCCTATGGCTTGCTGGCTTTGCCGGTGCACCTGCTGGTGGTGATTTACAGCCTGGGTCGTGGTGATCTGCTGGCGGCCCTCGGTCCCTTTCGCGATACCTGGCGGCGTAGTGATGTACAGGCGGCCGTGCATGTGGCCAAACGTGACCTGGACGTGTGCGCCGAGAGTGGCGACGATCTGCTGGAGCAGGTCCAGGGTTATCTGTTGTGGCAGGCCTACCAGAGTTTCTTCGTGGTGATTTTCTGGTATTTCCTGTTGGGCCCGGTGGCGGCGCTGAGTTATCGGCTGCTGGCGCTGGCGACGGAACATGGCCAGAACCCGGCGTTGGTGGAGCGCGCGACCTTGCTGCGGCATGCCTTCGACTGGTTGCCGGTGCGCTTGCTGGCGGCCAGCCTGGCGTTGGTGGGCAACTTTGTCGGGGTCAGCCGGGTGATGCTGCATGAGTTGCTCAACTGGGACATCACGGCGCGGCAACTGGTGGAGAAAGTCGGTCGTGTTGCCGGGGAAATCCCGGCGCCGGTAGTCGGTGCCGATGGCGTGACCAGCCTGGACAGCTTGTGGGAGTTGCTGCTGCGGGCGGCGGTGCTCTGGTATGCCGGGTTTGCCCTGTGGACCGTATTGATCTGATTTCGCACGATTCTCGAAAACCTGTAGGAGCAGTCGGTCGACGCTCCTACAGGCTGAGAATCCTGGGTTGTCGGGCGAAGCGGCATTAACCTTAAGTTACAAAACTCTCTTTCAAATTAAGTTATACAAGCAGTAGCTGCGGATACTGGCTTTATGCCTTGCCGTGCCTGCCACTATAAAAATAATACGAAAGGGAGCATTCCAGTGAAGCGCTTGCTATATCCCGCCGTCGCCCTGATGAACCGCTTGAGCTTCGGGATGAAGTTCAGTTTGATCAGCGTGCTGTTCTTCGTACCGATGCTGGTGACCAACTTCTATCTGGTGCATGACTCCTATCGCGAATTCTCTGGCACCCAGGTCGAGCTGCAAAGCCTCGATCTGCTGGGCAGCAGCCTGAGCTTGCGGCGCGATCTGGAAACCTTGAACAACCAGGTGCAGATCGACGCCGTCCTCGGCCAATCCGGCAAGGCGGGGGACCTGGAAAGCAAGATCCACAGTCTTGAGCAAAGTGTCCTCGAGCGCTTGCAAGGCCTGGCGCCGGTAACGATCGATCCGGAACAGGTCGACGCCTTCAACACCAAGCGCGATGAAATGATCAGCGCCTTCAAGGCCCAGCAGGCCGAAACCTCCTTGCAAAGCAAAAGTGCACTGATCACCAAGCTGCTCGCCAAGGCGCAGATTTTCAGCCAGATCATTGCCAGTCAGTCAGGGCTCAGCCGCGATAATCAGAGCGACCTGCGGCAGTTGAGCGAACTGGTGACCAGCGTCACGCCGCAGGTCACCCAGACCCTCGGCGAAGGCCGCTCCATGGGCGCCTATTCCCTGGGGCAGGGCTTTCTCAATTCGGCCTCGAGCACGCGTTTCGACGAGCTGTTGCAGCAGATCGAGAAGTTGCAGGCTGAATACGCCCTGAAACTCCAGGATGCCCTGGGGAACAGCAAAAATGCCCACGCGTCCCTGGACACGCAGGCCGCCGCCAGCAAGGCCTCGCTGAAAAAAGGCAGTGAGTTGTTCGAGGAACAGGTGGTGATGGCTGAAACCCTCGATGCACCCTGGCCGGCTTTCTACGACCAGGTCAGTGCACTGATGGCGCAAACCTACCAGCTCAATGATGCGACCCTGGCCTATCTCGGCCAGGAGCTTGAACAGCGCCTGGCACAAAATCGCCTGCACATGCTCTGGCTGGTGGTCGCGCTGGCGGCGGTGTTCTTCTCCATCGTCTATCTGTATGGCGGTTTTTACGCCTCGACCCGGACCACCTTGCGGCGCCTGGGGGAAATGATGAACAAGGTGGCGGCCGGGGACATGACGGTCAATTTTGTTGCCCACAGCCGTGATGAGTTGGGTGAGTTGGGGGGCGTGTTCAATGGCACCGTCGCGAAGATCCATGACCTGATCGAGCGGGTCGGGCAGACCGTCAGTGAGGTTGAGCGCCAGGCCGGGCAGGTCGAGTCGGTGTCGGCCCGGAGCAATCTGGCGGTGGCGGGGCAGCGTAGTCAGATCGAACTGGTGGCGACCGCCATGAACCAGATGTCCGCCACGGCCCAGGAGGTCGCCCGCAGCGCCTCCGCCGCGGTGAACAGTGCCCATAGCGTCAATGGTGAAACCCTCAGCGGCCGTGGTCTGGTCGAGTCGCAGCAGAACAGCATCGTGCAGTTGGCCGGCGAGATCGATCAGTCGGTGCAGGTGATCAATCAGCTGGCGACCGACAGCCAGTCCATCAGTCGGGTGTTGGAAGTGATCAAGAGCATCGCCGAGCAGACCAACCTGCTGGCCCTCAACGCGGCGATCGAGGCGGCTCGGGCCGGCGAGCAGGGGCGGGGGTTTGCGGTGGTGGCCGATGAGGTGCGGACCCTGGCCAAGCGCACCCAGCAGTCGACGGGGGAAATCGAGCAGATGATCAGCCGGCTGCACGGTGGCGTGGGGGCGGCGGTGAAAGCCATGGGCATCAGCCATGGGATGGCGAACAGCACGGTGAGTCAGTCGGAAAAGGTCCAGCGGGCGTTGGACAATATCCTCGGTGCGGTGGGCATGATCGTCGACCAGAACCAGCAGATTGCGGCGGCCGTCGAGCAGCAAACCGCCGTGGCCCATGATATCGACCAGAATATCGTCGAGATCAACCGCGCCGGCGAGCGCACGGCCGAGGGCGCGCACCAGACCGAAAGTGCCAGTCGCCTGCTCTCGGTGCAGGTGGTGGAGCTCAAGCAATTGATTGGCGCGTTCAGGGTTTGACGCTTGCTGACAGGCGAATTTCCTGTAGGAGCCGGCTTGCCGGCGATTAGGCCCTTGAGTCTTGCATCGACTTCAGGGACGCCATCGCCGGCAAGCCGGCTCCCACAATGATCGCGTGGGTCGTGGTTGCAAGTTAAGGGGCGGCACTCGTCATCGACGGCCAATTGAACAGCGCACAAGCATTGGCGGTACTGGCGCTGGCCAGGGTTTCCGGGCTCACGCCCATCAGGCCGGCCAGTGCCGCACAAATCGCCGGCAAGTGCTCGGGACTGTTGCGCTGGCCGGCGAACATCACCGGTGCCATATCCGGCGAATCGGTTTCCAGCACCACGCTGTCCAGCGGCAGGTTGGCGATGACCTTGCCCAGGCGCAAGGCCTGGGGCCAGGTGCCGGCGCCACCCAGGCCCAGCTTGAAACCCAGCTTGAGGTATTCCCGGGCTTCCTCGCGACTGCCGGCGAAGGCATGGATGATGCCGCCGCGAGCCGGACGAAAGCGCTTGAGGGTGGCGATGGTCGCCGCATGGCTTCTACGCACATGCAGCAGCGCGGGCAGGGCGAAGTCGGCTGCCAGTTTCAACTGGGCTTCGAACAGCGTCTGTTGGCGTTCGCGGTCCAGTTGCGGCAGAAAATAATCCAGGCCGAATTCCCCCACCGCACACAGCTGCGGATGACCGGCGCAGCGGCTCAGCCAGTCGCCCAGTTCATCGAGATCGGCCGGGCGATGATCATCCAGATACACCGGGTGCAAACCGAACGCCGCCTGCAACCGCGAGTCGCTTTGCACCAGGTCCCAGAGCCGCTGCCAGTTGGCTTGATAAACCCCCAGCACCACCATCCGCCCCACACCCAGGGCGCGGCTGCGTACGAGGACTTCGTCGCGATCGGCATCGAAGTCGGCAAAGTCGAGGTGGGTGTGGGTGTCGATCAGCTCCACGTTCAGGCCTCGTGGAGTCGCTGTTTGAAGGTGCGGGCGATCGCCTGGACACCGGGCTGGTAGTGCTTGTCCTCGATGGCGGTGAGGGCCAACTCCAGGGCTTTTTCGGCGATCAGTTGATGCTGTTGGGCCATGGCGTTGACCGGCAACGGCAGGAAGTCCAGCAGTTGAGTATCACCAAAGGTGCCCAGGCGCAGCGGTTGCGGCTTGAGCGGGTGATCGTGGAGGGCATCGAAGACGCCTTGCAGCAGGACGTAGGAGGTGGTGATCAGGGCATCCGGCAGGTGGCCGAGACGCTTGAGCAGACCGTCCATCAACTGGCGACCGCACTCACGGCTGAAGGCCTCGCCGTGTTCGATCAGCACTTCGCCCTTGAAGCCCTTCAAGGCCTCCTGGAAACCGGCGGCGCGCTGGCGGCTGATGCTCAACTCGGCGCGGGCGCCGATCAGGGCGATATGCCGTGGCAAAGGTTGCAGCAGGCTGCGGGTCAGTTGCAGGCTGGCTTGACGGTCGTCACTGACCACCGAGCAGAAGTGCGCCGGTTCCATTTCCCGGTCGATGGCAATCACCGGGGTCCCCAGTGCCTGCAACTGGCGATAGCTGTCGTCATCGGCAGGCAGGCAGCTGGCGACGAACAGCGCATCGCAGCGCCGCGCGCGGAACAGTTGCAGCAGTTGCCGCTCGCTGTCCGGGGCGTCGTCGGAACTGGCGATCAGCAACTGATAACCACGGGCGCGGGCGCCTTGCTCCAGCAGCTTGGCGATACGTGCGTAACTGGGGTTTTCCAGGTCCGGCAGAATGAAACCCAGGGTTCGCGTCTTGCGACTGCGCAGCCCGGCAGCCTGGGGGTTGGGCGTGAAGCCATGCTGCTCGACTACCGCCCGCACCCGTTCCACGGTGCTGCTGCTGATACGCTGTTGCTCGGCCTTGCCGTTGATCACGTAGCTGGCGGTGGTGACGGACACACCGGCCAGTTGGGCGATATCACTGAGTTTCAAGCGGGGAGTTCCTTATTTTGCTGCAGCATTCAGGTCTGCATTTTCGCTGATCGTATCCTATTCCGGCAGCCGACCTTCGCCGTCCAGTTATCAAAAGACGACGAAGTTTCAACTATTGGGCTGTATACAACCCGGATGGCGGAGTCATGGGGCGATCAAACGCTTCTCTGGCCAGCCATGCCTCGCGGGTTTGTCCCCGCATTTTCACCTCGGCGCGGGCTTCAACACCGGACAATAATCGAGTAACGTGACAAACACTCTAGATTAAACGTTTCAGCAAGCGTATTTTTGGGACATTCGGCCGGTGTCACGGTCCTGCCAAAAGACCGTTTCACATTGTTCAGGCCACCCGCCTAAGCTGACTCATTCAAAACAATACCTAGCGTCCCTCATGACGCTGAATAGGAGAAAGGCATGCTCGAGCTCACCGTAGAGCAGATTTCCATGGGCCAGTCGGCCGTGGACAAGTCTGCTGCCTTGCAACTGCTCGCGAACAGACTGGTGGCCGACGGCCTGGTGGCCGAGGGTTACCTGGCGGGCTTGCAGGCTCGTGAGGCCCAGGGCTCGACCTTTCTCGGCCAAGGTATTGCGATTCCCCATGGCACCCCCGAAACCCGTGACCAGGTGTTTGCCACCGGTGTGCGCCTGCTGCAATTTCCCGATGGCGTGGATTGGGGCGACGGTCAGATCGTCTACCTGGCGATCGGTATTGCGGCCCGCTCCGATGAGCACTTGCGCCTGCTGCAACTGCTGACCCGGGCCCTTGGCGAAACCGATCTGGGTCAGGCTCTGCGCCGTGCCAGTTCCGCTGAAGCGCTGCTCAAGCTGTTGCAGGGCGCGCCGCAGGAACTGGCGCTGGATGCACAGATGATTGGCTTGAGCGTAGCCGCGGACGATTTCGAAGAGCTGGTCTGGCGTGGCGCTCGGTTGTTGCGCCAGGCCGATTGTGTCAGCAACGGTTTTGCCGCTGTATTGCAGCAAGTCGAAGCGTTGCCCCTGGGCGATGGCCTGTGGTGGTTGCACAGCGAGCAGACGGTCAAGCGTCCGGGCTTGGCCTTTGTGACCCCGAACAAACCGATGCGCTACCTCGGTCAGCCCCTGAGCGGCCTGTTCTGCCTGGCCAGCCTCGGTGAAGCGCACCAGGCTCTGCTCGAGCGCCTGTGTGCGCTGCTGATCGAAGGCCGAGGTCACGAACTGGGTCGCGCCACCAGCAGCCGGGCGGTGCTCGAAGTGCTGGGCGGTGAGTTGCCGGCCGACTGGCCTAGCGCACGGATTGGTCTGGCCAATGCCCATGGACTGCATGCCCGTCCGGCGAAAGTCCTGGCGCAACTGGCGAAAAATTTTGAAGGCGATATCCGGGTACGCATCGTCGACGGTGCCGGTAGCGCGGTGTCGGTGAAAAGCCTGAGCAAGTTGCTCAGCCTCGGCGCACGCCGTGCCCAGGTGCTGGAATTTATCGCCGAACCGAGCATTGCCGCCGATGCCTTGCCGGCGATTCTGGCAGCCGTAGCAGAAGGCCTGGGCGAGGAAGTCGAGCCGTTGCCGGCAATCAGTGTCGAGACGCCGGCGCTGGAGGAAGTCCTTGTGCCGCTGGTGGCGCCGAGTGCCGGCAGCCAACTCCAGGCCATTGCCGCCGCACCGGGGATCGCCATCGGCCCGGCGCATGTCCAGGTCTTGGCGCAATTCGATTACCCGTTGCGCGGTGAGTCCGCGCTGGTCGAACGCCAGCGCCTGCAACAGGCCCTGGACCTGGTGCGCCAGGACATCGAGGGTCTGATCCAGCGCAGCAAGGCCAAGGCGATCCGGGAAATTTTCATTACCCACCAGGAAATGCTCGACGACCCGGAACTGAGCGACGAAGTCGAAGCCCGTCTCAAGCAAGGCGAAAGCGCCGAGGCCGGCTGGATGGCGGTGATCGAGGCGGCGGCCCGTCAGCAGGAGTCGTTGCAGGATGCCTTGCTGGCCGAGCGTGCGGCGGATCTGCGGGATGTCGGCCGGCGCGTGCTGGCGCAACTCTGTGGCGTCGAAACCCTGGCCGAGCCGGATCAGCCCTATGTGCTGGTGATGGATGAAGTCGGCCCTTCGGACGTCGCACGCCTGGATCCGGCGCGGGTCGCCGGGATTCTCACCGCCCGCGGCGGGGCCACGGCCCACAGTGCGATCGTGGCACGGGCCCTTGGGATTCCGGCGTTGGTCGGTGCCGGCGCGGCGGTGTTGCTGCTGGCGCCGGGCACGTCGTTGCTGATCGATGGGCAGCGCGGTCGCCTGCATGTGTCGCCGGATGACGCGACCTTGCAGCGCGCCTTGCAGGAGCGTGATACCCGCGAGCAGCGTCTGCGCCTGGCTTCGGAGCAACGCCACGAACTGGCGTTGACCCGCGATGGTCACGCGGTCGAGGTGTTCGCCAATATCGGCGAAAGCGCCGGCGTCGTCAGCGCAGTGGAGCAGGGGGCTGAAGGCATCGGCCTGCTGCGGACCGAACTGATTTTCATGGCTCATCAACAGGCCCCGGACGAGGCGACCCAGGAAGCTGAATACCGTCGTGTACTCGATGGCCTGGCGGGTCGCCCGCTGGTGGTGCGGACCCTCGATGTCGGCGGCGACAAACCGCTGCCTTACTGGCCGATCGCCAAGGAGGAAAATCCCTTCCTCGGCGTGCGCGGCATTCGCCTGACCCTGCAACGTCCGCAGATCATGGAAGGACAGTTGCGCGCCTTGCTCCGTGCCGCCGACAACCGACCGTTGCGGATCATGTTCCCGATGGTCGGCAGTGTCGCCGAGTGGCGCCAGGCCCGGGACATGACCGAACGTCTGCGCCAGGAAATCCCGGTGGCCGATCTGCAACTGGGGATCATGATCGAGGTGCCTTCGGCAGCGCTGCTGGCGCCGGTATTGGCCAAGGAAGTGGACTTCTTCAGCGTTGGCACCAACGACCTGACCCAATACACCCTGGCCATCGACCGCGGTCACCCGACGCTCTCGGCCCAGGCCGACGGCCTGCATCCGGCTGTACTGCAACTGATCGACATCACCGTGCGCGCCGCCCATGCCCATGGCAAATGGGTCGGCGTGTGCGGCGAACTGGCGGCGGACCCCTTGGCGGTGCCGGTGCTGGTAGGGCTGGGGGTGGATGAATTGAGCGTCTCGGCCCGCAGTATTCCCGAGGTCAAGGCGCGGGTGCGCGAGCTGAGCCTGCCCCAGGCGCAAGCACTGGCCCAGGCCGCCTTGGCGGTGGGCAGCGGCGACGAAGTGCGTGCCCTGGTGGAGGCTTTGTAATGGCACGGATTCTGACGCTGACCCTGAACCCGGCGCTGGACCTGACCGTGCAGTTGGCACGGCTGGAACCCGGCCAGGTCAACCGCAGCGAAGCGATGCAGACCCATGCCGCCGGCAAAGGGCTGAACGTCGCCCAGGTGCTGGCGGACCTGGGGCATCAACTGACCGTCGGCGGCTTTCTCGGCGACAGCAACCCGCAAGCGTTCGAGGCCCTGATGGCACGGCGCGGTTTTGTCGACGCCTTTGTCCGGGTGCCGGGGGAAACCCGCAGCAATATCAAGCTGGCCGAGCATGACGGGCAAATCACCGATATCAATGGTCCCGGCCCGCTGGTCAGCGAGCAGGCGCGGCAAGCCCTGCTGGACAAACTCGACCTGATCGCTCCCGGGCACGACGCTGTGGTGGTGGCCGGCAGCCTGCCGCAAGGGGTGAGCCCAGAGTGGTTGCAGGCGCTGTTGCTGCGCTTGAAGAACCTCGGTCTGAAGGTTGCCCTGGACACCAGCGGCGCAGCCCTGCGCGCCGGTCTCGCGGCGACGCCCTGGTTGATCAAGCCTAATGGCGAGGAACTCGCCGAGGCCTTGCGGATGCCGGCTACCTCGCTACAGGACCAGGCCGAAATCGCCGGACGGTTGTTGGTCCAGGGGATCGAACACGTGGTGATTTCCCAGGGTGCCGAAGGGGTGAACTGGTTTTGCGCCGCGCCGCCTTTGCAGGCCTTGCCGCCGAAAGTGAAAGTCGCCAGCACCGTCGGTGCCGGTGATTCATTGCTGGCCGGGATGCTCCACGGTCTGCTCAGCGCTCATTCGGCCGAGCAGACCCTGCGCACCGCCACCGCGATTGCCGCCCAGGCGGTGACCCAGATCGGTTTCGGCATCAACGACACGGCGCAACTGGCGCAGCTTGAAAGCGGCGTCCGCGTGCACGCCCTGACAGAACAATAAGAGAGGGATAGTGATGAAGTTAGCCATTGTTACCGCCTGCCCGAACGGCATGGTTACCAGTGTGCTCTGCGCCCGCCTGCTCGATGCGGCGGCCCAGCGCCAGGGTTGGAGCACCAGCGTCGAAGTCCACGACAGCCAGCACCCGGAGCGCCAGTTGTCGGCGGCGACGGTGGATGCCGCCGAGTGGGTACTGCTGGTCAGCAGCGTGCCGGTGGAGATGTCGCGGTTTATCGGCAAGCGGGTCTTTCAAAGCACCCCGGCCCACGCGTTGCAGGATGTCGAGGCGGTCTTGCGTCGCGGCGCCGAAGAGGCCCAGGTGTTTGTTGCGCCCAAGGTCGTGCCTGGGGCCGCGGTTGAGCCGGCGGTGGCGCCCAAGCGCGCACCACGCCTGGTAGCGGTGACCGCCTGCCCGACCGGCGTGGCTCACACCTTCATGGCTGCCGAAGCCTTGCAGCAGTCGGCCAAACGTCTGGGTTACGACCTGCAGGTGGAAACCCAGGGTTCCGTCGGCGCGCGCAATCCGCTCAGCGCGGCGGCGATCGCCGAGGCCGATGTGGTGTTGCTGGCGGCGGATATCGAAGTTGCCACCGAGCGTTTCGCCGGCAAGAAAATCTACCGTTGCGGCACCGGCATCGCCTTGAAGCAAGCGGACGCGACCCTCAACAAGGCCCTGGCTGAAGGCCAGCTGGAACAGGCCGCGACGGGCAACGCCGCGACCTCGGCCAAGCAGGAAAAGACCGGTGTCTACAAACACCTGCTGACCGGTGTTTCGTTCATGTTGCCGATGGTGGTGGCGGGCGGCTTGATGATCGCCTTGTCGTTCGTCTTCGGTATCACCGCCTTCAAGGAGCCCGGCACGCTGGCGGCCGCCTTGATGCAGATTGGTGGCGAAAGCGCGTTCAAGCTGATGGTGCCGTTGCTGGCCGGCTACATCGCCTATTCGATTGCCGACCGTCCGGGCCTGGCGCCGGGGATGATCGGCGGATTGTTGGCGAGCACCCTGGGTGCGGGGTTTATCGGTGGCATCGTCGCCGGTTTTCTGGCCGGCTACAGCGCCAAGGCGATCAATCGTTATGCGCGCTTGCCCAGCAGTCTTGAAGCCCTGAAGCCGATCCTGATCATCCCGTTGCTGGCGAGCCTGTTCACCGGTCTGGTGATGATCTATGTGGTGGGCAAACCGGTGGCGGGGATGCTCGAAGGGCTGACGCATTTCCTCGACAGCATGGGCACCACCAACGCCATTTTGCTCGGCGTGTTGCTGGGCGGGATGATGTGCGTCGACCTCGGTGGGCCGATCAACAAGGCGGCTTATGCCTTCTCGGTCGGGCTGCTGGCGTCGCAGAGTTATGCACCGATGGCGGCGACCATGGCGGCGGGCATGGTGCCGCCGATCGGCCTGGGGATCGCCACGCTGATTGCGCGACACAAGTTCGCCCAGAGTGAGCGCGAGGCGGGCAAGGCGGCGTTTGTGCTGGGGCTGTGCTTTATCTCCGAGGGGGCGATTCCATTTGCCGCCAAGGACCCGCTGCGGGTGATCCCGGCGAGCATTGCCGGTGGCGCGTTGACCGGTGCCTTGTCGATGTATTTCGGCTGCAAGCTGATGGCGCCCCACGGCGGCCTGTTCGTGATGCTGATCCCGAATGCGATCAACCATACGCTGCTGTACCTGCTGGCGATTGTGGCCGGTAGCCTGCTGACGGCGCTGGCTTATGCCGTGCTCAAGCGCCCGGAGGCTGTTGAGCTGAGTATCGAGCCGGCACGAGCTTGACTGGGTTGTTTCTTGTGGCGAGCGGGCTTGACGTAATGTCAGTCGGTTAAGAACGGTCTCAAGTCCGGCGAGATTTGTGGCGAGCGGGCTTGCCCGCGTTGGGGTGCGAAGCGCCCCTAAAACCAGCGAGCGCGGTCTGTCAGGCAGACCGAGGTGCGCGGGTTTGCGACTGCTTCGCAGCCGAGCGCGGGCAAGCCCGCTCGCCACAACGTGGTGCCTTGATCGTGCCTCAGTACACATCCCGCCGATAACGGCCCTGTTCGATCAGTTCCTCGACCGCCTCGGCCCCGAGCAATTCCAGCAACACCTGGTCGACCCCGGCCGCCATCCCCTGCAAGCTGCCGCAGATATAGATGGCGGCACCGTTCTTGAGCCATTGACGCAGTTCACCCGCGGCTTCGCGCAGACGATCCTGGACATAGATTTTCTCTGCCTGGTCGCGGGAAAACGCCAGGTCCAGACGCGCCAGATCACCGCTGGCCAGCCAGCCTTGCAGTTCTTGGGCGCAGTGGAAATCGTGGGCGAGATTGCGCTCGCCAAACAACAACCAGTTGTCTCGCTGACCCTCGGCGATGCGTGCCTTGAGCAAACTGCGCAGTCCCGCCAGCCCGGTACCGTTACCCAGCAGGATCAGCGGGCACGGCACCGTCGGCAGATGGAAACCGCTGTTGCGCCGCACCCGCAGGCTGATGCCGGCGCCCGCTGCCGCATGTTCGGTCAACCACCCGGAACCCACGCCCAGGCTGCCATCGGCATGGCGCTCCTGGCGAACGATCAACTCCAGTTGCCCATCACTCTCGATGGAGGCGATGGAGTACTCGCGAGGGCTCAGGGGTATCAGCGCATCCACCAGCGCCTGGGCATGCAGGCCGATCAGATGGACCCGATTCTCCGGCAGCTGGCGTCCGCCCAGGGCCTGGGCAAGGCTTTCCGTCAGGCCGTCGAGTTGCACCAGGCTGTCGGCCTCAAGGCCGAGTCCGGCGAGGAAGTGTTCCACTGCCAGGGCGCTCTGGCGCGGGAGGATTTCCACCAGGTCGCCGGCTTGCCATGCGCTCGGCGTCTCGGCCGTCAAGCCCAGCAGGTAGACGGCAGAGCCGGCGCTGCCCGGATTGAGCAGGTCGCGCTGGCGCAAGGTCCAGTGGGCAAAGCTCGGCGCCTGCCAGGCCACCGGGGGTGTGCCTCCGGTCAGCTGGTTGAGTTGTTGTTGCCAATAACGCAGGGCGTAGGGATCGCCATTGTCGACTTCGACCGGGGCGAACAGGGTGTTGCCACCGCGCGCCTCCAGCCACTGATGCAGACGTCGGGCAAAACCGCAGAAGTGCTGGTATTGCCGATCGCCGAGCGCCAGGACCGAATAATTCAAGGTCTCCAGGGACAGCGGCTGGCCGAGCAACTTGCGCTCGAATCCACGGGCGCTGTCCGGTGCTTCGCCGTCGCCGAAGGTGCTGACGACGAACAGCGCATGCTGGGATTCACGCAGGTCCTGTTCATTGATATCGGCCAGCGGGCTGACCCGCACCGGCACTCCGGCGGCCTGCAACTGACTGGCGCTCTGCCAGGCCATCTGCTCGGCGAAACCGCTCTGGCTGGCAAAGCCGATCAGCCAGGCCGGTGCATCGCTCAGGTGCGGCTCCAGGCCCTGGCGGGCCTGCTTCACCTGGCGTTTCTTGCGTCGTCGATCGAGGTACAGCAGCCAGCCGGTGACGAAGAACAGCGGCATGGTCAGGCTCGACAGGGTCAGCAGGATTCGGCCGGTTATCCCGAAGTAGCTGCCGACGTGCAGTGCGTAGAGGCTGGTCAGCAACTGCGCCTTGAGGCTTTGGTCGGCGTAGCGCAACTGGTCGCTGATCACGCCGGTGGCCGGGTCCAGGTTGATCTGGTTGAGCGCGCGATCGTGGGGCGAGTCCTTGAGCAGGTAGTAGACCGTTGCCGGTTTTCCGGCCACCGCCGGCATACGAATGTTGTAGGCCTTGAGATCAGGCCCCGTGGCCTGTTGGATACTGGCCCAGATGGCGTCGTAGTCGGCAGTCGGTGCCGGGCCATGGGGGGCCGGTTTGCGTTGTCCCGCGCCGCGATTCTGGATCGGTGAGTCGGCCAGCAGTTTGTTCAGGCCGTCGCTGTACCACTCGTAGGACCAGAACAGGCCAGTCAGCGCCGACAGCAGATAGAGCAACAGGCACCAGGTGCCGGCGACCGCATGCAGGTTCCAGTTGAAGGCACGACCTTTTATCGCCCAGTCGAAGGTCAGCCAGGCCCGCCAGTTGAGGGCCTGGCGCGGCCAACGCAGATAGAGCCCGGAGAGGCAGAAGAACAGCAGCATCAGGGTGCACGCGCCGGTGATCTGCCGGCCGGTATCGCCCAGGGCGAGGAAACGGTGCAGTTGCAGGATCAGGGCGAAGAAGTCCTGGCCTTGGGCCTCGCCCTGATAGTCCCCGGTGTAGGGGTCGAAGTAGCGCATCAGCCCCCGACGCTCACCGGGCTCCGGGGTGAAGGCGACCCGCGCGGCGTTGTCGCCATGGGGCGAAACCCAGAGCATGGCAACGCTCTTGCCCTCACGGGCTTCCAGTTTGCGCACCAGTTCGGCTGGAGGCAGGGCTTCGCCATGGGCCGGCACTTCGACTTGCAGGACACTGGGATTGAGCAGGCGCAACAGCTCGTCCTGGAACGACACCGTGGCACCGGTGATTCCCATGAAGGCCAGCACCAGCCCGGCCGTGATGCCGAACAGCCAGTGCAATTGGAACAGTGTTTTCTTCAACACGGCGACCGCCTTGCTCTCTCGAAGTGATTCTTACGGCGCGCATTATGCCGTGTGTTTGTGAGAATGCGACGAATTCATATTCGCAGCATTTTTTTCGTGTAACGAGACGGACAAGAGCCCTGTTCATGGGCGTGGGCACGCTGTGTTCAATGCCAGTACCCGCGCTATTCGGAACGGGTTCTGCGCCTTGATTCAGCGCAGCGGGAAGATCAGGGTTTTACAATGCCAATGGGAATAAATATCATTTAATATTTATTCGCTCTCAGGTGTCTACCCATGTTGCTGTACATCCCGACCGAATCTCTCGTGAGCAGGTGCCGTACATGAGCTTTCATCTGCGGCGCGAGGAAGTGCTGGACGGCGATTCCCTCAAGGCGATGCTCGAAGAAAACCCGCCCCGGGCGGCCCAGGCGGTATTGTTGGCAGCCAGCGAGGGCGTGCTCGACGCCCAGGCGTTGCTGGGACAGATCCTGTTGGACGGGCAGGGCATCGAGCAGGACCCGGCGCTGGCCTTGCGCTGGTTCCGCATCGCGGCGAACGGCGGCCACCTGATGGCGCGCAATATGCTCGGGCGCTGCCTTGAGCAGGGCTGGGGGTGCGAAGCCGATGCCCGGGGCGCGGCACGGGAATATCGTCTGGCGGCCGAAGGCGGGCTGGATTGGGGCTTGTACAACTATGCCAATCTGTTGGCGACCGGGCGTGGGGTTGCCGAGGATCAGGTGGCCGCGCTGGCCTGCTACCGGTGCGCCGCTGAACTCGGGCATGCCAAGTCGATGAATCTGTTGGGGCGTTACCTGGAGGACGGACGTTTTTGTCCGGCCGACCTTGTGGCGGCCTGTGAGTGGTATCGGCTGTCGGCCGAGGGTGGCGACTTTCGTGGGCAGTTCAGCTATGGGGCGGTGCTGGCGGACCTGGGGCGGATCGACCAGGCACTGGATTGGTTACGCCAGGCCTTGGCCGCTGGAAACCTGAAGTTCCTGCGGGTCGGCCGTCAGGCCCTGCTGGCGGCGGCGCATCCCGAGATCCGCGCGCTGGCTCTGGATTATCACCAGCGGGCGGCGTTGCTGGGCGATGCCGGCGATCAGGCTGCGTTGCAGGCGCTGCTGGGCTGAACAATCAAGCGCTCTGCAACACCCGCAAGGCCGCCGTTGCCAGGAAGCCCGAACGACTCTTCTGCTCGGGATGATTGCGCACGTAGGCGTCGATACGGTTCAGCAGGTAACCGGGCAAAGTGATGTTGAGTTTCTCCGCCTTGCCCAGGTAATGGGTAATGTCGATGTCCACCAGTGCCCAGATGCACCCGGCGTAGTCCGGGTTTTTCGCATGCTGGGTCACGGTGCCCGCCCGCGGGATGGGCGCATCGTCCTCGGCGAGAATTTCCAGGTGTCCTTCGATGGCTTCACGGGCCATGGCCAGGGCATCGTCCAGGTCCTCGCCCGCCGAGAAGCAGCCGGGAATATCCGGAACCTCTACGCCCCAGGCGTGCTGCTCGTCACCGGGTTGGATCGCGATAGGGAAAAGCATGGTGGTCTCCTGCTTGCAACTGTGCCTGTTTCAGGATGCTGTTGACTGTCTTGGTCAGTAGGTCCTTCTTTGGATGAGGGATGGTCACCAGCCCCGGCTTGTACAGGTGCTTGAAGTGGTGATGACTGCCCTTGATCCTGACCAGATACCAACCGTCCGCTTCGATAAGCCTGATCAGCTCTCGGCTATTCAAGACGACGTTCCTTGTCGATGGGGTTTGGTGGTTACTGTACCCACCAAATCCCACAGGGCAACACTACACCGCTTCGAAAGGTTTTGCAGCATGTAAATAGAAAAGGCCCGTGAGGGTTCACGGGCCTTTCGAGAGCAACACGCGGTATGACCAGGGCCGCTTTGCCGCGGCCCGGGATCTCACACGTAGAAGGATTTCAGTGGCGGGAAGCCATTGAATTCGACGGCGCTGTAGCTGGTGGTGTAGGCGCCGGTGGACAGCCAGTACAGGCGGTCGCCGATGGCCAGGTTCAGTGGCAGGCCGTATTTGTAGTTTTCATACATGATGTCGGCGCTGTCGCAGGTCGGACCAGCGATGACCACTTCTTCCATCTCGCCTTTCTTCTCGGTCCAGATCGGGAACTTGATGGCTTCGTCCATGGTTTCGATCAGGCCGGAGAATTTGCCCACGTCGGTGTACACCCAGCGCTCGACGGCGGTGCGGGATTTACGCGCGACCAACACCACTTCGCTGACCAGGATACCGGCGTTGGCGATCAGCGAACGGCCCGGCTCCAGGATGATTTCCGGCAGGTCGTCGCCGAAGTCTTCCTTGAGGAAACGGATGATTTCTTCGGCGTAGGTTTCCAGGCTGTTGGTGCGGGTGATGTAGTTGGCCGGGAAGCCACCGCCCATGTTGATCAGCTTCAGGTGAATGCCGTCTTCTTCTTTCAGGCGCTCGAAGATCACTTTGACCTTGGCAATCGCCGCGTCCCAGACGCTGATATCGCGCTGTTGCGAACCGACGTGGAAGGACACGCCGTAAGGCACCAGGCCGAGGTCGCGGGCGAGGATCAGCAGATCCATGGCCATGTCGGTCTGGCAGCCGAACTTACGCGACAGCGGCCAGTCAGCGGTGGTCGAGCCTTCGGTGAGGATGCGCACATAGACTTTCGAGCCCGGTGCGGCCTTGGCGATATTGCGCAGGTCGGCTTCGGAGTCGGTGGAGAACAGGCGCACGCCCTTCTCGTAGAAGTAGCGGATGTCCTTGGATTTCTTGATGGTGTTGCCGTAGCTGATACGGTCGGGGCTGACGCCCTGGCCCAGTACCTTGTCCAGCTCGTAGATCGACGCGATGTCGAAGCTGGAGCCTTTCTGGTTCAGCAGGTCGATGATCTCGACGGCCGGGTTGGCCTTGACTGCGTAATAGACTTTGGCGAATTCGAAACCGGCGCGCAGGTCATCGTAGGCCTGGCTGATCATCGCGGTGTCGATCACCACGAACGGGGTTTCTTGCTGGTCGGCGAACGCCTTCATTTTGTCAAAAGTGGCGCGCGCGAAATAGTCTTCGACCTGGATCGACATGCTGGGAACTCCTACTGGCAAACTAGATTGATCAATGGGTGCAAATGAACGTCCTCCGTATCCCCACTTTGGTTCGCCTACTTCCCAAGGCATGTCGCCGAAAGCAAAAAGGCCATGGGAACTACCGCTTCCCTTGGCCTTGCTGTCTCGTCGTCAGTACTTGAGCCGGATGGATCGTTTCCAGCATGGACGTTCGGCGCGAACTTTAGGACTTGAGGGGCTTGAGATCAACTAAAAATGTCGCGTTTTTGCACGCGCCCGTCGCGAAGCCCGGATCAGTCACCTATTTAACCGACCCGGATGACAGTCTGATGTTCCCGCTCACTGACCGATGGTTTCAGGCCATCGCCATTTCTGCCGGGGACACGATACTGGTCTTGGCCCCGCGTGAACGCCCGGAACTCAGGTAGGCGGCAATCGACTCCTGGGTCACTTCGCCAAGGAATACCCGCTCGGCGTCCATCACCGGCAACCACGAACGGTTGAACTCGTACATCCTCGACAACAGGATGCGCAGGTGTTCGTCGTACGCCGCCGTGGCGTTGAACTCACGCAGGTACTGGGCGCAGTCCCCTGCCTGACGGTGCAGGTCGCGACGTCGCACATAACCCAACGCCTTGTTCCCGGCGTCGGTGACCACCACATAACGACGGTCGTGCTCGTCCATCAGTTCCAGGGCTTCAGCCACTAGGGTCTGCGGGCTCACCGAGGGCGCGTTGTCCGCCGCGTCTTCGGCCTTCACCAGCAGCAGGCGCTTGAGCGTGCTGTCCTGACCGACGAAATTGCTGACGAATTCGTCGGCCGGGTGGGCCAGCAGGGTGTCCGGGTGGTCGATCTGCAACAGCTTGCCGGCGCGAAAGATGGCGATCTTGTCACCGAGCTTGATGGCTTCGTCGATGTCGTGGCTGACCATGATCACGGTCTTGTTCAGCGCCCGCTGCATGTCGAAGAACTCGTTCTGGATCATCTCGCGGTTGATCGGGTCGACCGCGCCGAACGGTTCATCCATCAGCAGCAGCGGCGCATCCGCCGCCAGGGCGCGAATCACGCCGATCCGCTGTTGCTGGCCGCCAGACAACTCACGTGGATAGCGGTGCAGGTACTGCTTGGGTTCCAGCTTGATCATGCTCATCAGCTCGCGGGCCCGGTCGTGACATTTCTGCTTGTCCCAGCCCAGCAGTTTCGGCACCACCACGATGTTTTCCTCGATGGTCATGTTGGGGAACAGGCCGATCTGCTGGATCACATAACCGATGTTACGCCGCAGGGTCACCTCGTCGAGGTCGCTGGTGTCTTCGCCGTTGATCAGGATCCTGCCCGAGGAGGGCTTGATCAGGCGGTTGATCATTTTCAGCGTGGTGCTCTTGCCGCAGCCCGACGGGCCGAGGAATACACAGATTTCGCCTTCATTGACGGTCAGGCTCACGGAATCAACGGCGGTGATGGTCTTGCCGTTGCTTTGGAAGGTCTTGGTCAGGTTTTGAAGTTCGATCATTTGAGTAATCCTTTTGGAGTCAACGAGCGTTGCAGCCATTGCAGAAGCAGGTCGGCGACGATGGCCAGGAGACTGACCAGCACCGCGCCGACCATCAGCATCGACATGTCGCTGCGGCTGATGGCGGCCAGAATCAGCACCCCCAGGCCACCGGCGCCGATGGTCGCGGCGATGGTCATGACGCCGATGTTCATCACCACGGCGGTGCGGACACCGGCGAGGATCACCGGCACCGCGATCGGCAGCTCGACCATGCGCAGGCGCTGGCCGAAGGTCATGCCGATGCCGCGTGCGGCTTCACGGATGCCGGGTTCGACACCGGTCAGGGCCAGGTAGGTGTTGCGCATGATCGGCAGCAGCGAATAGAGGAACACCGCGCTGATCGCCGGCAGTGGCCCCAGGCCCTGGCCGAATTTGGAGTAGAACGGCAGCAGCAGGCCGAACAGGGCGATGGACGGCACGGTCAGCAGCACGGTGGCGCTGGCTTGCAGTGGGCCGGCGAGGCTCTGGAAGCGGGTCATCAGGATACCCAGGGGGACACCGACGACAATCGCCAGAATTACGGCGATACCCACCAGGGTGATGTGCTGCCAGGTCAGATGCAGGACCTGTGTCCAGTCAATATGGGAAAAGGCGTTGAGAAATTCCATGTCTTCTCCTCTCAGTGGATCGGATGTTGGCGCAGGAAATCCGCAGCCACGGCGGACGGGCTTTGATGCTCGACATCGACCCGCGCATTCAGTTGGCGCATGGTTTCGTTGTCGAACAGCGCCGCCAGCGGTTTGAGATCAGCCGCCAGTTGCGGGTGGGCGTCGAGATAAACCTGACGCACCACGGGGGCGGCGGTGTAGTCCGGGAAGTAATGCAGGTCATCTTCCAGCAGCTTCAATTTGAAGGCATTGAGGCGACCGTCGGTGGTGTAGACCAGCCCGGCAAACACCTGGCCGTTACGCAGCGCCGTATAGACCAGGCCGGCGTCCATCTGGCGGGTGTTCTTGCGGGTCAGGTTCATCCGGTACAGCTTGACCATGCCGGCCAGGCCGTCGGAACGGTTGGCGAACTCGGTGTCCAGGGCCACCAGGCGGTTTTCCTTGCCGTCTTCGGCCAGCACTCGGGTCAGGTCGCTGATGCTGTTGATCTGCGGATATTCCCTGGCCACCTGCTCCGGCAGGGACAGGGCGTAGGTGTTGCTGAACTTCGACGGCGACAGCCAGACCAGGCCTTTTTTCGCATCGAGTTCCTTGACCCGGGCGTAGGACTGTTGGCTGTCGAGTTTTTCCTCGACATGGTTGTAAGCCACCAGCGACACGCCGGTGTATTCCCAGATCAGGTCCAGTTGCCCGCTTTCCTGGGCACTGCGCGCCAGGTTACTGCCCAGGCCGCCGGTCACTTGGGTGTCATAGCCCTTGGCGCGCAGGTACTGGGAGGTGATTTCCGCCAGCAGGGTCTGTTCGGTGAAGACCCGGGCGCCAATGCGGATCAAGGGTTTTTCAGCGGCTTGCGCAATACCTGCGGACAGCAGGACGCAGACCAGTATCGCAGTCAGTTTTTTCATATCGATTCCTTTGCCGAGCCTTAAGACGGACGCAACCCGCGTTCCAGCCAGAGGCGGCTGGTCATGGTCACCAGACCATCAAGCAGCAAGGCCAGCAGCGCGGTGCAGGCGGCGCCGAGCAGCAGTTGCGGCTGGTTGTTCAGGGCGATGCCGGGGAAGATCAGGCTGCCCAGGCTGTTGGCGCCGATCAGGAACGCCAGGGGGGCGGTGCCGACGTTGATCGCCAGGGCCACCCGTACCCCACCGATGATGATCGGCACGGCATTTGGCAGTTCCACCTGCAAGAGCACCTGGCGTGGAGTCATGCCGATGCCGACGGCGGCTTCTTTCAGGGAGCCCTGGACGTTTTTCAGGCCTTCGTAGGTGTTGCGCACGATGGGCAGCAAGGAGGCGAGGAACAGGGCAAAGATCGCCGGGCCGCTGCCAATGCCCAGTACGCCCAGGGCGATGGCTAGTACGGCCAGGGGCGGGACGGTGTTGCCGATATTGAAGATCTGCATGAAGCGTTCGGCGCGCCCGATCATGTTCGGTCGGCTCAGCAGGATACCGGCGGGGATCCCTACGATCAGGGCGGCAAGCATGGAGACAAGAACTAGAATCAGGTGAGCTTGCAGGTAAAACAACAAATCGTCGCGGTACAGTTCGATCGTGTTGATGCCGATCCAGTGGACCAGCAGGGCCAGGAGAGCGACGACAACCGCTCCTCCTATCAGCCCTTTGCCATAGCGAATAGCCACAGGCAGACTCCTTTATTTCAGTCGGCGAGCACATTCCCGAGCGGCAATGCCATTCCTGGCTGTCGGCGAATGTGGTCGCGAAATGCAGCTCGCCCCAGCCGGCAAAGCGGCATGAAGTCGAGCCATAAGCGCAGCCTCGTCAGGCTGACTTGCTGATATTTCAGCCCCTGGCACGAGTGAGGTAACAGGGGAGTGGACGCCTCCACCTTTTAAAAGGTTCCATAATTGGCAGCATTTAGCCACCCTTGAAGTCATTGCAAACGGGTGAGCGGTGGTCCATGGACCTTGGTTTGCGCTATACTCGCCGCCCTTTTTTGACTCACCTGCCAGGCGATTTCCCATGACCCACCAGGCCGCCGAAGTCGCGAAACGCCGCACTTTCGCCATTATTTCCCACCCCGATGCCGGTAAAACCACCATCACCGAGAAGCTCTTGCTGATGGGCAAGGCGATCGCGGTGGCCGGCACGGTGAAATCCCGTAAATCCGACCGCCATGCCACCTCCGACTGGATGGAAATGGAAAAACAACGGGGTATCTCGATTACCACGTCGGTCATGCAGTTCCCGTATCGCGATCACATGATCAACCTGCTCGACACCCCGGGCCACGAAGACTTCTCCGAAGACACCTACCGCACCCTGACGGCAGTCGACTCGGCGCTGATGGTCCTCGACGGTGGTAAAGGCGTCGAGCCACGGACCATTGCCCTGATGGACGTCTGCCGTTTGCGCGACACGCCCATCGTCAGCTTTATCAACAAGCTCGACCGCGATATCCGCGACCCGATCGAACTGCTCGACGAGATCGAGGCGGTCCTGAAAATCAAGGCGGCGCCGATCACCTGGCCGATCGGTTGCTACCGTGACTTCAAGGGTGTGTACCACCTGGCCGACGACTACATTATCGTCTACACCGCCGGTCACGGGCATGAGCGCACCGATGTGAAAATCATCGAGAAGCTCGACTCCGACGAAGCCCGTGCCCACCTGGGTGACGAGTACGATCGTTTTGTCGACCAGCTGGAACTGGTGCAGGGCGCCTGCCACGAATTCAACCAGCAGGAGTTCCTCGACGGTCAACTGACCCCGGTGTTCTTCGGTACCGCCCTGGGCAACTTCGGTGTTGACCACGTGCTGGACGCCGTTGTCGATTGGGCGCCGATGCCTTTGGCGCGCGTAGCCAACGAGCGCACCGTGGAGCCGGTGGAAGAAAAGTTCGCCGGTTTCGTGTTCAAGATCCAGGCGAACATGGACCCCAAGCACCGCGACCGGATCGCCTTTATGCGCATCTGTTCGGGCAAGTACGACAAGGGCATGAAAATGCGCCATGTGCGGACCGGCAAGGACGTGCGGATCGGTGATGCGCTGACCTTCTTCTCCTCCGAGCGCGAGCAGTTGGAAGAAGCCTACGCCGGCGACATCATTGGCCTGCACAACCACGGCACGATCCAGATCGGTGACACCTTCACCGAGGGCGAGGCCCTGGGCTTTACCGGTATTCCGCACTTCGCTCCGGAACTGTTCCGTCGCGTGCGCCTGCGTGACCCGCTCAAGTCCAAGCAACTGCGCCAGGGTTTGCAGCAGTTGGCGGAAGAGGGCGCGACCCAGGTGTTCTTCCCCGAGCGCAGCAACGACATCATTCTTGGCGCCGTCGGTGTGCTGCAGTTCGATGTGGTCGCCAGCCGCTTGAAAGAGGAATACAAGGTCGAGTGCTCCTATGAGCCGATCACCGTGTGGTCCGCGCGCTGGATTGATTGCAGCGACAAGAAGAAGCTCGATGAACTGCGGGTCAAGGCCGTGGAAAACCTGGCGTTGGACGGTGGCGGTCACCTGACTTATCTGGCGCCGACCCGGGTCAACCTGGCGCTGATGGAAGAGCGCTGGCCGGACGTGAAATTCCGCGCGACTCGCGAGCACCACTAAGGTATTACCCGTGGCCGTACTGGCCGCACCCTTGAAAAACCCACGGCCCAGGTCGTGGGTTTTTTTATGGGCGCTGCAAAAAACCGAGGCTTGGCGCTGGACTTTGTAGGAGCCAGCTTGCTGGCGATGACGGTCGAAAGGCACTTATTCTTTTTGAGTCTAATTGTAATTCAGAATAATTCTATCGCCAACCAACAGTTTTCATCTGGCCAGTATGGAAAAGTCCGTCCAACCGGTCTAGGTTCAGACAAGTTGCCGTTGGCTTCTTGAAGTCGGCTGCAAGGTGCTGGTGACTTATCCACAGAGGGACGGAAGCGACGATGAAAATTTTTCAACGCAGCGTGCTGCTGATCAAGGTGCTGGTGTTGTTGATGGTGGGGGCTTCAAGTGCCTGGGCCAGTAATGCGGTGTCGGATCATGGGGCGGTTTCTCCTTCGAAATCTGCGGTGCACGCGCTTTATGCCGATGACACGGAAAAGAAAGCTCCGGATCAGGATGATCAGGGCGACGACGATTCTGATGGTGACAGCGATAGCTGAGTCGCACGAATGAAAAAGCCCCTTGCGTCCAGCGGATAACCCGCTCGACGGAAGAGGCCGGACTACCGTTTTTCAGCGCTCTCGCTTATTCAGGAGAGCGCTTTTTTGTTGCCGTTCAGCCGAGGAATTGCTCCGCGTAATGGCAGGCCACCTGACGCGAGTCGAGTTGGCGCAAGGCCGGCTCTTCCGTGCTGCAGCGCTCGGTGGCGTACGGGCAGCGCTTGTGGAAGGCGCAGCCGGACGGCGGGTTGAGCGGGTTGGGCAGTTCGCCGGCGATCTTGATCTTCGGTTTCAACGGGTCCGGGTGGATCGCCGGTGTCGCCGAGAGCAGGGCCTGGGTGTACGGGTGCAGGGGACGCGCATAGATGTCCTCCTTCGGGCCCATTTCCACCGGTCGGCCGAGGTACATCACCAGCACCTGGTCGGCAACGTGACGGACCACCGCCAGGTTGTGGGAGATGAACACGTAGGCGGTGTTGTACTGCTGCTGCAGATCCATGAACAGGTTCAGCACCTGCGCCTGGATCGACACGTCCAGCGCCGAGGTCGGTTCGTCCGCCACCAGCACTTTGGGTTGCAGCATCATTGCCCGGGCCAGGGCGATACGCTGGCGCTGGCCGCCGGAAAACATGTGCGGGTAACGATGATAGTGCTCAGGGCGCAAACCGACCTGCTTCATCATCGCCTGGACTTTCTCCCGACGTTCGACGGCGGACAGCTTGGTGTTGATCAGCAGCGGCTCGCCCAGTTGGTCGCCGACCTTCTGCCGCGGATTGAGCGACGCGTAGGGGCTCTGAAACACCATCTGCACGTCTTTGCGCAGTTGCTTGCGCTGGGCCTTGTCGGCCCCGGCGACTTCCTGGCCGGCGATTTTCAGCGAGCCGGACGACGGCTCTTCGATCAGCGTCAGGGCCCGGGCCAGGGTGGACTTGCCGCAACCCGACTCGCCGACCACGGCGAGGGTCTTGCCGGCTTCCAGTTCGAAGGACACGCCATTGAGGGCGCGTACCAGCGCATGGCCCTTGAACAGGCCACGGGAGACTTCGTAGTGACGGGTGAGGTCGCGGGCGGTAAGAACGACGGCCATTACGCCACCTCCTGGTTCAGCGGGAAGAAGCAACGGGCAAGGCTATGGGCTTTCGGGTCCAGGCTCGGACGCTGCTGCCGGCAGCTCTCCTGCACGTAGGGGCAGCGCGGCGACAGCAGGCAACCCTGGGGCCGGTCATAACGACCGGGCACGATGCCCGGCAGGGTCGACAGGCGTGCGGCACCGAGGCTGTGCTCCGGAATGGCCTTGAGCAGGGCTTCGCTGTAGGGATGCGCCGGTACATCGAACAACCCCGGCACCTGGCCGACTTCCACCGCTTGGCCGGCGTACATCACGCAAACCCGCTGGGCGGTTTCGGCAACGACCGCGAGGTCGTGGGTGATCAGTACCAGGCCCATGTTCTGTTCCTGTTGCAGGCTGAGCAGCAGGTCCATGATCTGCGCCTGGATGGTCACGTCCAGGGCGGTGGTCGGTTCATCGGCGATCAGCAGCTTGGGTTCGCCGGCAATCGCCATGGCGATGGCGACGCGCTGGCTCATGCCGCCGGACAGTTGGTGCGGGTAGGCGTCCATGCGGCTGGCGGCACCCGGGATCTCGACTTTTTCCAGCAACTCGATGGCGCGCTTGCGGGCCGCCTTGCTCGACATCTTCAGGTGCAGGCGCAGCACTTCCTCGATCTGGAAACCCACGGTGTAGCTGGGGTTCAGCGCGGTCATGGGGTCCTGGAAAACCATCGCCAGGTCCTTGCCGACCACTTGCCGACGCTGGCGGGCGCTGAGCTTGAGCATGTCCTTGCCGTCGAAGCGCAGGGCGTCGGCGGTAACGATGCCAGGGTGCTCGATCAGGCCCATCAGCGCCATCATGGTCACGGATTTACCCGAACCCGACTCGCCAACGATGGCCAGGACTTCGCCCTTGTCCACGCTGATGTCGAGGCCGTCGACCACCGGCACAGCGGTTTTGTCGCCGAAGCGAACATTGAGATTCTTGATTTCTAGCAGTGACATGGGAATCTCCTCAGGCGGCGTTCTTGAGTTTCGGGTCCAGCGCATCGCGCAGACCGTCGCCCATCAGGTTGATTGCCAGCACGCTGAGCAAAATGGTCAGGCCGGGCAGGCTGACGACCCACCAGGCGCGCTCGATGTAGTCGCGGGCCGAGGCCAGCATGGTGCCCCACTCCGGAGTTGGCGGTTGTACGCCCAGACCGAGGAAACCCAGGGCGGCGGCATCGAGGATGGCCGAGGAGAAACTCAGGGTGGCCTGGACGATCAGCGGCGCCATGCAGTTGGGCAGCACGGTGATGAACATCAGGCGCGGCAGGGTGGCACCGGCCAGGCGCGCGGCGGTCACGTAGTCACGATTCAGCTCGCCCATCACCGCGGCACGGGTCAGGCGCACGTAGGAGGGCAAGGAAACGATGGCGATGGCGATCACGGTGTTGATCAGGCCAGGGCCGAGGATGGCGACGATCGCCACGGCCAGCAGCAGCGAGGGCAGGGCCAGCATGATGTCCATCAAACGCATGATGGTCGGGCCGAGGATGCGCGGGAAGAAACCGGCCAGCAGGCCCATCAGGATGCCCGGGATCAGCGACATCACCACCGAGGACAAACCGATCAGCAGCGACAGGCGCGACCCCTGGATCAGTCGCGAGAGCAGGTCGCGGCCCAGTTCGTCGGTGCCCAGCAGGTACTGGATCTGACCGCCTGCCAGCCACGACGGCGGGGTCAGCAGGGCGTCGCGGAACTGTTCGCTCGGGTCATGGGGGGCGACCCAGGGCGCGAAGATCGCGCAGAACACCACCAGCGACATGAACAGCAGGCCGGCGACGGCACCTTTGTTCTTGGCGAAGTGTTGCCAGAATTCCTTGTACGGGGAGGGGTACAGCAGGCTTTGATCGACGGCGGTCGAAGCGATAGTAGTACTCATGATCTTGATCTCAGCGCTGGTGACGGATGCGTGGATTGACAAGGCCGTAGAGGATGTCCACGACGAAATTGACCACAATCACCAGGCAGGCGATTAACAGGATGCCGTTTTGCACGACGGGATAGTCCCGGGCCCCGATGGCTTCGATCAGCCACTTGCCGATACCGGGCCAGGAGAAGATGGTCTCGGTGAGCACGGCGCCGGCCAGCAGGGTGCCGACTTGCAGGCCGACCACGGTCAGTACCGGAATCAGCGCGTTGCGCAGGCCATGGACAAAGACCACGCGCGCCGGCGACAGGCCCTTGGCCCGGGCAGTACGGATGTAGTCTTCACGCAGCACTTCGAGCATCGAGGAACGGGTCATCCGGGCGATCACCGCCAGCGGGATGGTGCCCAGCACGATGGCAGGCAAAATCATGTGATGCAGCGCATCCCAGAACGCGTCGGGCTGGTCGCTGAGCAGGGTGTCGATGAGCATGAAGCCGGTTTTCGGCTCGATGTCATAGAGCAGGTCGATGCGTCCGGACACCGGGGTCCAGCCCAGGCTCACGGAGAAGAACATGATGAGGATCAGGCCCCACCAGAAGATCGGCATCGAATAGCCGGCCAGGGAGATGCCCATCACCCCATGGTCGAACAGGGACCCTCGCTTGAGGGCCGCGATGACTCCTGCGAGCAGTCCGAGGACGCCGGCGAAGAGCAGGGCGGCCATGGACAGTTCGAGGGTCGCGGGGAAGAGCGTGGTGAACTCGGTCCAGACGCTGGTGCGGGTCCGCAGGGACTCGCCGAGGTCGCCATGGGCGAGCTTGCCGACGTAGTCGATGTATTGGGCATAAAGCGGCTTGTTAAGACCGAGGCGTTCCATCGCCTGGGCGTGCATCTCCGGGTCGACCCGGCGCTCGCCCATCATGACTTCCACGGGGTCGCCCGGGATCATGCGAATCAACGCGAAAGTCAGCAACGTGATGCCGAAGAACGTGGGGATCAGCAACCCCAGTCGGCGGGCAATAAAACTAAACATCGTGTGGTGTACCTCATCAGCCGGTTAGGCGTGCTCATCAGTGCCCGGGGTCGGGCACCGACGAGCGTTTGTTGTTCTACTTCACCTGGGTGGTGGCGAAGTTATTCTGGGATAGCGGGCTCATGTAATAGCCCTCTACGTTCTTGCGCATAGCGGTAAACATCTTCGGATGGGCATCGTTCACCCACAGGACCTGGTTGTGCAGGATCTCCAGGGCCTGTTCATAGAGTGCGGCTCGTTGGGCGGGGTCAGTCTTGGCGCGAGCCTGGTCGATCAGCGCCTGGAACTGAGGATTGCACCAGCGGCTGTAGTTTTCGCCGTTTTTCGCCGCTTCGCAACTCAATAGCGGACTCAGGAAGTTATCCGGGTCACCGTTGTCGCCGCTCCAGCCGGCGGACACCATGTCGTGCTCGCCTTTTTTCGCGCGTTTGAGCATTTCGGCCCACTCCATGACGCGAATATCGAGCTTGATGCCGACCTTGGCCAGGTCCGCCTGCATCAGTTGTGCGCCGAGTTGCGGGTTCGGGTTGGTCGGGCCGCCGCCGTTGCGGGTATAGAGGGTGAAGACCGTGCCTTCGGGAACGCCGGCTTCCTTGAGCAGGGCGCGAGCCTTGTCCAGGTCCTGGGCCGGGTTCTTCAACTGGGTGTTGTAGCCCAGTAGGGCCGGCGGGTATGGATTGACCGCCGGGATGGCATTGCCTTTGCCGTACAGGGTGTCGACGTAGTTCTGCTTGTCCAGGGCCAGTTCGATGGCCTGGCGTACCCGCACATCACTCAGGTACTTGTGTTCGGTGTTGATGGACACGTAGCCGGTGGCGAGGGCGGCGATTTCATCGATCTTCAGGTTCGGATCGGCCTTGATGTTCGGCACGTCGTCGGGTTTGGGGTACAGGGCGACCTGGCATTCGTTGGCCTTGAGCTTCTGCAGGCGGGTGTTGTTATCGACGGTGATGGCCAGAATCAGCGTATCGGCCGGCGGCTTGCCACGGAAATACTCCGGGTTGGCCTTGAAGCGAACCTGAGCGTCCTTGGCATAACGCTGGAAGATGAACGGGCCGGTGCCGATCGGCTTGCTGTTGAGGTCGTCGAGCTTGCCGGCCTTGAGCAACTGGTCGGCGTATTCGGCCGAGTGGATCGAGGTGAAGGCCATGCCCAGGTCGGGCAGGAAGGGCGCTTCGGGACGGCTGAGGGTGAAACGCACGGTCAGGTCGTCGACTTTCTCGACGCGTTTGAGCAGGTTCTGGAAGTCCATGCTCTCGAAATACGGGAAGCCGACAGTGGACGCCTTGTGCCATGGATGGTTGGGGTCCAGTTGGCGCTGGAAGCTCCAGACCACGTCATCGGCGTTCAGCTCGCGGGTGGGCTTGAAGTAGTCGGTGGTGTGGAACTTGACGCCCTTTCTCAGGTGAAAGGTGTATTGCAGGCCGTCGGGGCTGATCTCCCAGCTTTCGGCCAGGGCCGGCTGGATTTCAGTGGTGCCGGGCTTGAAGTCCACCAGCCGGTTGAACATCGTTTCAGCAGCGGCGTCGGCGGTGACGGCGGTGGTGTAGAGCACCGGGTCGAAACCCTCCGGGCTGGCTTCGGTGCAGACCACCAAGGGCTTGGCCGAAACACCGATAGCCACGCTGAACACAGCGGCCGCGATGGCGGCGCGCAGGGGAAGCTTCTTCATGTAAACCCTCCTTGATCGATTGAGCCAGATTAGACGCTGGGACCGATTCGTCGAATCGGCCCCAGGGCTGTCAGGTGTCAGAGAATGTTGAATGGAATGGTGGTGACCAGGCGGAACTCGGTGATGTTGCCGTCACCCTGGTTGGCCGTCGCACGGTGCTCGGTGTAGTTGGCGCGGACCGAGGCGGCCTTGAGCGGGCCGCTCTGGATGACATAGGTAGCGCCGATGCCGTACTCGTAGTGCTTCTCGTCATGCATGTTGCGCACGTCGTAGGCGGTGCCCGTGTAGTGGGTACCGTCGATGCCCCAGCCGCGGGCCTGGTAGATATTGAACTTCAGGCCGGGCACACCGTACTCGGCCATGTTCAGGCCATAGGCGACCTGGAAGGACTTCTCGTTCGGGCCGTTGAAGTCCGACAGCAGGGAGTTGGCCAGGTAGATACCGTTGGTTTCGTGCAGGTAGTCGAAGTACTCGTTACCGTCGATTTCCTGGTAGGAGAAGGTCAGGCTGTGGGCCAGGTGGGTCAGGCCGAACGACAGCGAGTAGGCGTCGTTGTTGATTTCCCCCATCTTCTTTTTGCCGGTGTCGAGGGTCTTGTAGTAGTTCAGGCCGGTGGTCAGGCCCAGGACCGAGCTATCGCCCAGTTCGTGGGTGGCACCGAAGTAGTACTGGTTCCAGAAGTCTTCGACGTTGGACACGTACAGGCTGGTTTTCAGGCTTTTGAATGGCTGATAGTTGAGGCCCGCCATGTTGACGTGATCGGTCTCGACATCGATGTTGGTGTACTCGGAGCGGAATTTCGACAGGCTCTCTTCCGTCCTTGGCGACACCCGGTCAAAGGTGGCGGCGTCGAACGACAGGTTGTTGAACTCTTCGCTATGGAGGCTCACGCCTTCGAAGCTCGAGGGCAGTACGCGGTTGGGCATCACGTCGACGATCGGCGTGCTGTAGCTCTGCCGACCGGCGGTCACCGTGGTGTTCGAGACCCGGAACTTGACGTTGGCCAGGCCGAGTTTGCTCCACTGGCCTTGTGCGTCGCCGCCGTCTTTGGTCAGGGTGCGGTTGTTGCCGAGGCCGCCGACACCTGGAATCGGTGCGCCGCCGTTGGCGGAAGCCAGGCGTTCGGTGTCGCGCTCAAGAGCGACGACGTTATACAGCGCGACTTCAGTGCTGACCCCGACAGTACCCTCGGTGAAGCCGGAGTTGTACTTGACGATGGTGCCTTGCAACCAGTTGATACGACGGTTGGTATTCTGCAATACACCGTTGTCGTTGTACTTGAACTGGCCACCGCGCATTTGTCGTTCATTGGCGTACCAGTTGCGGGTCAGACCGCTCAAGCTCTGCTCTTCGAAAAAGCCCTTGGTCTGTTCCTGGGCATTGGTCGAACTCAGGCTCGTCGGTACGAAATCCTGGCTCTGGGGGTCAGCATGGGCCGTCACGGTGGCACTGCTGATGGCTAAGGCTAACAACGCTTTTTGTGAGAGATTCAAGATAAAGCTCCTTGTTTTCTTTTTTTAATACCGGCCTTCTAATCTGATCCGGCTTTTTTGGTGGACACTTAATTTGCTTGCGCAATCGTTTGCTTGGCAGGGTTTAGCCGAATTTCGGCTGCAAGTTACTCAGGGGCGAAATTCGCCCCCAGAGCACGGGTCACGGTTTTATTGTTCGATACTGACGCCCGAGAACGTATTCCGGCCAAACGGACTGACCTTGAAACCTTCGACTTTGACGCTCAACGGCTGACTGACCGTTGAATGGGCGATGGGGGTAATCGGCACCTGTTGCTTGAGCAACTGCTGGGCCTGTTGGTAGAGCGTCACCCGTTGTTCACGGTCGGTGACGAGCTTGGCTTGTTTGATCAACTTGTCGTATTGCGGGTTGCACCACATGGAGTAGTTGTTGCCGCCAATCGCATCGCAGCTGTAGAGGGTGCCGAGCCAGTTGTCCGGGTCACCGTTGTCTCCGGTCCAACCGATCAGGCTGATGTCGTGCTCGCCATTCTTGGTGCGCTTGATGTACTCGCCCCATTCATAACTGACGATCTTCACCTTCAGGCCGATCTTCGCCCAGTCGGCCTGGAGCATTTCGGCCATCAGCTTGGCGTTGGGGTTGTAGGGGCGTTGCACCGGCATGGCCCAGAGGGTGATCTCGGTGCCTTCCTTGACGCCGGCGGCCTTGAGCAGTTGCCGGGCCTTTTCCGGGTTGTAGGGTGCGTCCTTGATGCTCTCGTCGTAGGACCATTGGCTCGGCGGCATGGCGTTGACCGCCAGTTGTCCGGCACCCTGGTAGACCACGTTGAGAATGCTCGCCTTGTTCACCGCCATGTCCAGCGCCTGGCGGACCTGGAGCTGGTCAAAGGGTTTGTGTTGCACGTTATAGGCGATGTAGCCGAGGTTGAAGCCGGGTTTCTGGATAACCTGCAGCTTGGGGTCTTTCTTCAATCCGTCGACATCGGCGGGGCGTGGGTGCAGGGTGATCTGGCATTCGCCGCGCTTGAGTTTCTGCACCCGTACCGAGGGGTCGGTGTTGATGGCGAAAATCAGCTGGTCGAGCTGGACCTTGTCCGGGTCCCAGTACTGCTTGTTGGCGACGTAGCGGATCTGCGCGTCTTTCTGATAGCGCTGGAACACGTACGGCCCGGTGCCGATGGGCTTCTGGTTGATCTCGCTCGGTTTGCCGGCCGCGAGCAACTGGTCGGCGTATTCGGCGGAGAGAATCGCGGCGAAGCTCATGGCGATATTCTGGATGAACGCGGCATCGACCGAATTGAGGGTCATGACCACGGTCAACGGCCCGGTCTTTTCGACCTTGGCGATATTCTTGTTCAGGCTCATCCCGTTGAAGTACGGAAACTCGGTGGGGTAGGCCTTGCGAAACGGCTGCGCGGGATTGAGCATCCGATTGAAGGTGAACACCACGTCGTCGGCGTTGAAGTCGCGGGCCGGCGTGAAGTACGCGGTCGTGTGAAACTTCACACCACTGCGCAGGTGGAAGGTATACACCAGGCCATCCGCTGAAATATCCCAGCTTTCGGCCAGGGCCGGTGCGACGCTGGTCTCGCCTTTGACGAACTCCACCAGCCGGTTGTAGATCGGCTCGGCGGCGTCGTTGTCGGTGGCGGTGGTGTACTGCGCGGTGTCGAACCCGGCCGGGCTGCCCTCGGAGCAGAACACCAGGCTGCCGGCAGCCTGGGCGAAAGGTGAGCCCGCCCACAGGGCAGCTCCCACCCATGCGGATAATGTGAAGGTCTGGCGCATGACGGTCCCAATCCTTTTGTTATTGTCATCGGCGAGCAATGGCCGTGTTGGGGACACGGGAACTATCGCCGATCAAGTCAGTGAATGCAGCAAAGCCGCTCTTGAACGCCTATCAGCGAAGTCTTGACGTTACGAGGCCAAGTCGATGCGGTAAATGCGTAGAGCCTTAGAGAGCTGTAGGAAAACTCTGTGCAGCGGTCATCCGTTTGCGTGTTAGCGCCGACGGATTCCGGACAATTCCTGCAATTCTGGCGGGGAGGCGAAGACAACGTCCTAGGACGCTGTCTTCGCGCAACCTCACTTGCTGACGCTGACGCCGTAGAAGGAGTTCAAGCCAAACGGGCTGATCTTGAAGTCCTGCACTTTGACGCTCATGGGTTGGTACACCGTCGAGTGTGCGATAGGTGTATAGGGGACTTGGTCTTTGAGGATGTGTTGCGCCTGCTTGTACAGCTCGGTGCGTTTGGCCTGGTCGGCGGTCGACTTGGCTTCTTTGATCAGGTCCTCGAAGGGTTTGTAGCAGAACTTCGAGAAGTTGTTGCCGTTGACCGCATCACAGCCGAACAGCACGCCTAGCCAGTTGTCCGGGTCCCCATTGTCACCGCTCCAGCCAATCAGCATGGCTTGCTGCTCGCCACCCTTGGCACGCTTGAGGTATTCACCCCACTCGTAGCTGACGATCTTGACGTTGAGGCCGATGTTCTTCCAGTCGGACTGGAGCATTTCAGCCATCAGCTTGGCGTTCGGGTTGTACGGACGCTGGACCGGCATGGCCCACAGGGTGATCTCGGTGCCTGGCTTGACGCCGGCTTCCTTGAGCAGTTCCTTGGCCTTTTCCGGATCGTACTTGGCGTCTTTGATCGTGGTGTCGTAGGACCATTGGGTCGGTGGCATGGCATTGACGGCCAGTTGGCCGGCGCCCTGGTAAACCGATTCGATGATCTGCTTCTTGTTCACCGACATGTCCAGCGCTTGACGAACGCGCAGGTCAGCCAATGGGTTGGCGGCGGTCTGGTCCTTGAGGACCGGCATCACGTTGTAGGCGATGTAGCCCAGGTTGAAGCCGGCCTGTTCAGGCATCTTCAGGCTGGTGTCGGCCTTGAGCGGGGCGATGTCGGCCGGACGCGGGTAGGCGGTGATTTGGCATTCGCCTTTCTTGAGCTTCTGCGCACGTACCGATGGGTCGGTGGTGATAGCGAAGATCAGGTTGTCGACTTTGACGTCCTCAGGCTTCCAGTAGTCCTTGTTCCCGGTGTAGCGGATGTTGGAGTCTTTCTGGTAGCTCTTGAACACGAACGGGCCAGTGCCGATCGGCTTCTGGTTGATGTCGCTGGCTTTGCCTTCCTTGAGCAGCTTGTCGGCGTACTCGGCGGACTGGATGGAGGCGAAGCTCATCGCCAAGTCCTGGATGAACGCGGCGTCTACGGTTTTCAGGGTGAACTTGACGGTCTTGTCGTCGAGTTTTTCCACCTTGGTGATGTTGCCGTCCATGCCCATGTCGGTGAAGTACGGGAATTCGGTCGGGTAGGCCTTACGGAACGGCATGTCCTTGTCGAGCATGCGGTTGAAGGTGAACAGCACGTCATCGGCGTTGAAATTACGCGTCGGCTTGAAGTAGTCGGTGGTATGGAACTTGACGCCTTCACGCAGGTGGAAGGTGTAGGTCAGGCCGTCCGGGGTAACGTCCCAGCTGGTCGCCAGGCCAGGAATCACGGCGGTGCCGCCACGTTCAAACTGGCTGAGACGGTTGAAGACGGTTTCCGCGGAGGCATCGAAGTCGGTTCCGGCGGTGTACAGGCCTGGATCGAAACCAGCCGGGCTCCCTTCGGAGCAGAACACCAGGTTAGTCGCGGCAACGGCAAACGGTGCGCTGGCCAACAGGCCTGCGCCGACTAAAAACGGAATGACTGCTTTTTTAAGCATGGTGGCCTCATGATTTGTTGTCATTTTTGGTTTTGAGGACGACCTCGTGAGTCGACCTGCGGATACTTATGCAGGCCCCATACCCATTGCAAGATGCAGATACGTGCGAAGCCTCAAAGAGTGGCACGAACGTACACGAATGTCGCATATGTGTAAATTCTGACGCATTTGACAGTTTTCGAGGGTGTTTTCAGGTGCGCGGGACGCACTTTAGGTGGGCAACCGGGGCGTCTGGCGCACCCGGTTGGGGCGTCGGGTTACTGGCCCAGGCTCACGCCGTAGAAGGGCGTCAGGCCGAATGGGCTGATCTTGAAGTCATGCACTTCCTTGCGCATTGGCTGGAACACCGTCGAGTTGGCGATCGGGGTGATCGGCACCTGTTCCTTGAGGATTTTCTGCGCCTGTTGGTAGAGCTTGACCCGCTCGTCATGGTTGCTGCTGAGCTTGGCTTTCTGGATCAGTTGATCATAGGCCGGGTCGCACCATTTTGCGTAGTTGCTGCCCTTGACCGCAGCGCAGCTATAGAGCACGCCGAGCCAGTTGTCCGGGTCACCGTTGTCGCCGGTCCAGCCGTAGATCATGACGTCATGCTCGCCGTTCTTGGCGCGCTTGATGTACTCGCCCCATTCGTAGCTGACGATATTGGCCTTGATCCCGACCTTGGCCCAATCGGCCTGGATCATCTGCGCCGACATCCGTGCATTGGGGTTGGAGGCCCGCTGCACGGTCATGGCCCACAGGTCGATGGGGGTGCCTTCGGCCACGCCGGCTTCCTTGAGCAGGGCGCGGGCCTTGGTTGGGTCGTAGGGCGCGTCCTTGATGGTCGGGTCATACGACCACTGGCCTGGCGGCAGGGCGTTTTGCGCCAGTTGGCCGGCGCTCTGGTAGACGGCCTTGATGATCGCCGGTTTGTCGATGGCCATGTCCAGGGCCTGGCGGACCTTGAGCTGGTCCAGGGGCTTGTGGGTCACGTTATAGGCGAGAAAGCCGAGGTTGAAGCCCGGCTGCTGGAGCACCACCAGGTTCTTGTCCTGCTTCATGATCTCGATATCGGCCGGGCGCGGGTAGCCGCTGACCTGGCATTCGCCGGCCTTGAGCTTTTGCAGGCGGGCGGCGGCATCGGGGGTGATGGCGAAGATCAGGTTATCGAGCTTCACGTCCTCGGGTTTCCAGTAGTCCTTGTTGGCCACGTAGCGGATCTGCGAGTCCTTCTGGTAACGCTTGAACACGAACGGGCCGGTGCCTACCGGCTTCTGGTTGATGTCGGCGGCGCGACCTTCCTTGAGCAGCTTGTCGGCGTATTCAGCGGACTGGATCGAGGCGAAGCTCATGGCCAGGTTCTGCACGAAGGCGGCGTCGATATGGTTCAGGGTGAAACGCACGGTCTGCTCGTCGAGTTTTTCGACGTTCTTGATCGTGGTGTTGAGGTCCATATCGCTGAAATATGGCGACTCGGAAGGGTAGGCCTTGCGGAACGGGTGATTGGCGTCGAGCAGGCGCTGGAAGGTGAAGAGCACGTCTTCGGCGTTGAAGTCGCGGCTCGGCTTGAAGTCCTCGGTGGTGTGGAACTTCACGCCAGAGCGCAGGTGGAAGGTGTAGCTCAGGCCGTCCGGGGCAACATCCCAGCTTGTGGCCAGGCCGGGTTCGACCTCGGTACCGCCGCGCTTGAACTGGGCCAGGCGGTTGAACACGGTTTCGGCCGAGGCGTCGAAGTCGGTGCCGCTGGTGTACTGGCTCGGGTCGAAGCCGGCGGGGCTGGCTTCGGAACAGTAGACCAGGGTCGAGGCCGCCTGGGCCAAGGGTGTGCAAGCCAGCAAGGTGACCGCCAGCAGCAGCGGTTTGAAGGCAATCTTTTCCATTAAAAGGCCTCGAAGGTGCGTAGTAGAGCGGGGAGGGCTCCGACTCTAGCACGCCCTATAGAGGCCTTGGTGCCAAGCAAATGGGAAAGCATCGTTGCCCTGGTAGGAGCTGGCTTGCCAGCGATAGGGCCGGCAAGTCTTGCGTTGCTCTCGCGGACGCCATCGCCGGCAAGCCGGCTCCCACAAATTCGTGTTTCGCTGCAAACTATCGGTGTGCCTAAAACCTTGTGGGAGCTGGCTTGCCAGCGATAGGGCCGGCAAGTCTTGCGTTACTCTCGCGGACGTCATCGCCGGCAAGCCGGCTCCTACAGGGGATTGCGTTCAGCCTGCAAGCCTGTGGTTACTGCAAGACCTCGATCACTCCGTCGGCATTCATGCTGACTTGTGCCTTGCCGGCTTCCACGTCCGGGGTCGGTGCGGAGTCCATGGCTGCAGCTTTCATCATCATTGCGCCACGAGGGAACGGCTGTGGATAACCGTTGCTGTTGAGGTTCAGGCTGACGATCTTGTAGCCCTTGCCACCCAGGGCATCGGTGGCCAGTTGAGCGCGGGCCTTGAACGCGGCGATGGCCTCCTTGAGCAGCGCGTCCTCGCTGGCCTTGCGGGTGTTGGTGGCGATGGCGAAGTCCATGCTTTGCATTTTCAGGTCCTGCATCAGCTCGCCGGTCAGCTTGGACAGTGCGGCGAAGTCGGCGCTTTCCAGGCGCAGCTCGGCTCGCTCACGCCAGCCGGTGATCTTCTGGGTCTTGTTGTCATAGATCGGGTAGCTGTTGCGGCTGCCTTGGCGCAGGTTGATGTCCTTGACCGCCTTGGCCTGGCCCAGGGCCTTGTTCAGGGTGGTGGTGATGTCGGCGGCGAGCTTGGCCGGATCACTGTTCTGCGCCTCGGTATAGAGGGTCACGATCATCAGGTCGCGGGACACTTCCTGGCTGGCTTCGGCGCGCAGGGAAATCTGGTTGTAGTGCGGCTCGTCGGCGGCCAGGGCCGGCAGGCTGGCCAGGGTGCTGAGGCTGAGGGCGAGAAGGGCGGCGCGGCGCGTGAAGTGCATAAAAGCTCCTTGGGATTCGGTGCGCGGGTGGTGTCGGGCAGTCCCGCGTGCAGGCATCAGACTACGTCGGGATTGTCTGGTTCGCGTTGTTACAACTTCAATACATATGCATATCCTTGCGGCCGCTATCGCCGGCAAACCAGCTCCCACAGGATTCTTGAGCGCCTGTGGCTGTTTGCCGCACATTCGCCTGTGCGTGCCCCGGCTGGTTATACTCGTGGCGATCCGCCTGGAGCGCTCATCAGGAGAGCTCATGCTCGTCCCCCTTCAATTGTTGTCCGCGACTCGCCAGAACCTCTGGCGCCTGACCTTTATCCGTATTCTGGTCCTGGCGGCCCAGGCCGGCTCCGTGGGCATCGCCTACTGGTTCGACCTGCTGCCGTTGCCCTGGCTGCAACTGGGCATGACCCTGGTCTGTTCCATGGTGCTCTGCGCCTTTACGGTGGTGCGCCTGCGTACCACCTGGCCGGTCACCGAACTCGAATACGCCGTGCAACTGGCCTGCGATCTTTTTATCCACAGCGCCTTGCTGTATTTCTCCGGCGGTTCGACCAACCCTTTCGTCTCCTATTACCTGGTACCCCTGACCATCGCCGCGGTGACCTTGCCCTGGCGTTATTCGGTAGTCCTTTCCGGTGTCGCGCTGGTGCTCTACACCTTGCTGCTGGTGCAGTTCTACCCGCTGGAAACCTTCCCTATCTCCCGGGAAAAACTGCAGATCTATGGCATGTGGCTGAGCTTTGCCCTGGCCGCCGCAGTGATCACTTTCTTCGCCGCGAAGATGGCCGAGGAACTGCGTCGCCAGGAAGAATTGCGTGCCCTGCGCCGTGAAGAGGGCCTGCGTGACCAGCAATTGCTGGCCGTGGCGACCCAGGCCGCCGGCGCCGCCCATGAACTGGGTACGCCCCTGGCAACCATGAGTGTGCTGCTCAAGGAAATGCGCCAGGACCATCCCGACCCGTTGCTCCAGGACGACCTGAGCGTGCTCCAGGATCAGGTCAAGCTGTGCAAGCAAACCCTGCAACAGCTGGTCCGCGCCGCCGAGGCCAATCGCCGGCTGGCGGTGGAGATGCAGGACGTCACGGTCTGGCTCGACGAAGCGCTGAACCGCTGGCACCTGATGCGCCCGGAAGCCAGTTACCGCTTCCAGCGCCTGGGCCAGGGTGATGTGCCGCGCCTGGCGCCGCCGCCGGACCTGACCCAGGCTTTGCTCAACCTGCTGAACAACGCCGCCGATGCCTGTCCCGAAGGCCTCGAAGTGCAGCTGGATTGGAACGAGGAAAACCTCACCATCAATATTCGCGACCACGGCGCCGGTGTGCCGCTGGCCATCGCCGAGCAGATCGGCAAACCGTTTTTTACCACCAAGGGCAAAGGCTTCGGCCTGGGCCTGTTCTTGAGCAAGGCCAGCGTGACCCGCGCTGGCGGCTCGGTGAAACTCTACAGTCATGAGGAAGGTGGCACGCTCACCGAGCTGCGCCTGCCCCGTGTTGCCCAAGGAGACGAAGCATGAGTGACGAGATCCAGGTCGAAGGCGAAGAACTGCCGCACCTGTTGCTGGTGGACGACGACGCCACCTTTACCCGCGTGATGGCGCGCGCCATGAGCCGCCGTGGTTTTCGCGTCAGCACTGCCGGTTCGGCTGAAGAGGGGCTGATCCTGGCCCAGCAGGACCTGCCGGACTATGCCGCGCTGGACCTGAAGATGGACGGCGATTCCGGTCTGGTTCTGCTGCCCAAGCTGCTGGAACTCGACCCAGAGATGCGCGTGCTGATCCTCACTGGCTATTCGAGCATCGCCACGGCGGTGGAGGCGATCAAGCGTGGCGCCTGCAACTATCTGTGCAAGCCGGCGGATGCCGATGACGTGCTGGCGGCCTTGCTCTCCGAGCACGCCGACCTCGATACCCTGGTGCCGGAAAACCCGATGTCGGTGGATCGCCTGCAATGGGAGCATATCCAGCGCGTGCTGACCGAGCACGAAGGCAATATCTCCGCCACCGCCCGGGCCCTGGGCATGCATCGGCGGACCTTGCAGCGCAAATTGCAGAAACGGCCGGTGCGGCGCTGAACCGGCGCTGAACGAATCCTTTGCAAAGCGCCCAATGCCGGGTGCGAATCATCTATGATCGGTTGGTGAAATTTCTTACGCCAACCGAGCCTTAGAATGACTAAGAACGCTGAATATTCCGCGGTCAACGATGCAGTAAAAGGGCATTTCTTTCGTAGGGTCTGGCAACTGGCCTCGCCTTACTGGCGTAGCGAAGAGAAGGGCAAGGCCTGGTTCCTGTTGGTCTGTGTCACGGGGCTGTCGCTGTTCAGCGTCGGCATTTCGGTCTGGCTCAACAGTTGGTACAAGGATTTCTATAACGCCCTGCAGGAGAAGAACAGCGATGCCTTCTGGCACCTGATCCTGTATTTCGGCGCGATTGCCACCGTGGCCATTCTCGGTGCGGTCTATCGGCTGTACCTGACCCAGATGCTGACCATCAGTTGGCGGCGCTGGCTGACCGAGCAGCATTTCAAGCGTTGGCTTGAGCACAAGAACTACTACCAGATGGAATCGGGCGGGCACACCGACAACCCGGACCAGCGTCTGAGCGAAGACCTCAACAGTTTTACCGCCGACACCCTGAGCCTGGGTCTGGGGCTGTTTCGCACGGTGGTCAGCCTGGTGTCGTTCTCGATCATCCTCTGGGGTGTCTCGGGGAGTATCGAAGTCTTCGGCATCAGTATTCCCGGCTATATGTTCTGGTGCGCCTTCCTCTACGCAGCCGTTGGTAGCTGGTTGACCCGGATGATCGGCCGCCATTTGATTCCGCTGAATAACCAACAACAACGCTTTGAAGCCGATATGCGCTTCTCCCTGGTACGGGTTCGCGAAAACGCCGAAAGCATTGCCCTGTATAACGGTGAGCCGAATGAGAAGGAGCGCCTGAGCAGCCGTTTCGGCAAGGTCTGGTCCAACTACTGGGCGCTGATGCGGGTGACCAAGCGCCTGACATTCTTCACCGCCGGTTACAGCCAGATTGCGATCATCTTCCCCTTCATGATGGCGGCGCCGCGCTATTTCGCCGGCAAGATCCAGCTTGGTGAGCTGATGCAGATCAACTCGGCCTTTGGCAATGTGCAGG
Source organism: Pseudomonas gingeri (assembly GCF_013386165.1). Taxonomy (GTDB): domain Bacteria; phylum Pseudomonadota; class Gammaproteobacteria; order Pseudomonadales; family Pseudomonadaceae; genus Aquipseudomonas; species Aquipseudomonas gingeri_C. The sequence continues at coordinate 367,587 of NZ_JACAOS010000016.1, forward strand.
AAAACTTCAGCTGGTTCATCGATGCTTACTCCAACCTCGCGGTGTGGAAAGCAACCTGTGACCGTTTGCTGAGTTTCCGTCAGGCCATGCTCGACAATGAAGGCCGGGCTCCGGCTATCGACGTGCAGAGCCAGGGTGAAGCCTTGCAGGTGAACAACCTGAACCTGGATCTGGCGGACGGTCGGCATCTGCTGGCGGGTGCGAGCATGAGTGTGGCCCCGGGCGAACGGGTGATGCTCAGCGGGCGTTCCGGCAGTGGCAAAAGTACCCTGTTGCGCGCCATGGGCAATCTCTGGCCACAGGGCGGCGGCAGCATTCGGTTACCGGCTGCGCGCTCGCTGTTCCTGCCGCAGAAACCCTATCTGCCGATTGGCAGCCTGCGCGAGGTGATGAGTTATCCACAGCCGGGCGATGCCTACCCGGATGAGCGCTATCAGGAGGTCCTGCAGACCTGCCGTCTGCCGCACCTGGCCGGACGACTGGATGAGAGCAGTCACTGGCAACGCATGTTGTCGCCGGGTGAGCAACAGCGCCTGGCCTTTGCCCGTGCGCTGCTCTATGCCCCGCAATGGTTGTTCCTCGACGAAGCCACGGCGGCCATGGACGAGGAGGATGAAGCGGAGCTCTATCTGGCGTTGATCGAGCAGATCCCGGGCTTGAGCATTGTCAGCGTCGGCCATCGCAGCAGCCTGAACAAATTCCACCCACGACATTTGCGTATCGAGCGCGGCCACCTGGTGACCCATGAGGCGGTCAGCGCATAGTCAACGGTGATCGTACAACCCGGTTGAGCTATGATGCGCGCTCAGCCGTTCAGCCGAGATAGATGTTCGATATGGAAAACCAGAGCGCCGGGCTTCGCCCGACCCGAAAGCGCCGCAGTCTTGCCCAGGAGTTGGTCACGGTGCTCTCCGAGCAGATCCGCGATGGCCAACTCAAGCGCGGGGACAAGTTACCCACCGAGTCGGCGATCATGGACGCCCATGGCGTCAGCCGCACCGTGGTCCGCGAGGCGATCTCGCGCCTGCAGGCGGCCGGGCAGGTGGAAACCCGCCATGGCATTGGGACTTTTGTCCTGGACACACCGAGCCCCAGCGGTTTTCGTATCGATCCGGCAACGGTCGTGACCCTGCGCGATGTGCTGGCGATCCTCGAGTTGCGTATCAGTCTGGAAGTCGAATCGGCCGGGTTGGCGGCGCAGCGGCGCAGCGCCGAGCAGTTGGCGGCGATGCGTGCGGCGCTGGATGCGTTGAATGAAAGCGCGGCCCATGCGAGTGACGCGGTGGCTTCGGATTTCCAGTTTCACCTGCAGATTGCCCTGTCCACCGGCAACCGCTACTTCACCGATATCATGACGCATCTGGGCACCAGCATCATTCCACGGACCCGTTTGAATTCGGCGCGACTGGCCCATGATGACCAGCAGCACTATATGAATCGGCTGGGACGTGAGCACGAAGAAATCTATGAGGCGATAGCCCGCCAGGATTCCGATGCGGCGCGGGCGGCGATGCGCCTGCATTTGACCAACAGTCGCGAGCGGTTGCGCCAGGCCCATGAAGAGGCTGAGGCGCAGAAGGGTTAAGATGACTTTGTGGCGAGCGGGCTTGCCCGCGCTCGGCTGCGAAGCAGTCGTGAAACCGATCACCGTGCTCTACCTGACACACCGCGATCACTGGTTTTAGGGCCGCTTCGCGGCCCAGCGCGGGCAAGCCCGCTCGCCACAGTGAGCCCATTCCTGCAGGGCTTTATGCGCTTTTCAGGATCGTGCGATCCACACGTACGGCCCACTTTGCCGCTTTCGCCGAAGTGGCGAATACCACTTTGCCGGTCGCATCCGCCGTCGCCCGGGCAATCGCCACGCCATCGGCCAGCAGTTCCAGCGGCATATCCTTGAGTGACTGACCGGAAGCCAGTTCGAGTTTTACGGTAAAGGTCATGACTGATCTCCCTGTCACTGATGGTTGTCGATAAAGGTGGTGGTCTGGCCGTCCAGCGTGCCGATCAGTTCCGGCGAACCGCCACGGAACTGGCGGAACACATGACGTCCCGTCGCCCCCACCGGCACATTCAGCGTCGGCTGAAAACGCTCGGTCAGTTCGGCATAGGCCGTCCACGGACCGATATAGGACTCGTCCAGCCCCTGGGTGTAACTGAAGGCATAACGCACGGCATTGCCCGGCAGCCAGTTGGGTTCGCTGGGCGTGCGGCTCTGCCAGCCATCGGCCTTGATGGTCGGGGCCACACCGGGAGGATTGAGGTAGCCGGTAGGCAGGTTCGGCTTGTAGTCCTTGAGCAGCAGATAGGTGCTCCAGCCCCACCAGCTGTCGCTCTGGCTGCGGTCGTTGAGGTTGTTGACGTCGTTGCGGCGCAGCACGGTCTTGCCCTTGAGGGCGAACAGCGGGGCGAAATTCAGGCTGTCCTGGCTGTTTTCCACCTTTGCCAGGTCCGGGACCGAACGCAGCGCGGCATAGGCTTCGGGTGATACGACGACGCCGCTGAGAAACACCGCGAACACTTCATCCACCGATTGCTGCACCGCCTGTTTGACCTGCAGCCGGTTGCTGCTGTCGATCGTGTCGAAATAGCGCTTGTCGCCGTAGCAGTTCCAGCGATCGCCCCGGGCATTGCTGACTTTCAGGCCGAACTTGCTGTCTTCGTCGTGCATGAAACGCGAGATCAGCGAACCCACATCGCTGGGGGTCACGCTGTCGGCCAGTTGCTTGCGCGGCACCCGCAGATGGCCGCCAGAGAACAGGTCGGTGAGGAAATGATCGGCAAAGGCGTTCATGGCATAGGCCAGTTCCAGGTCCTGGTCGGTGCCACTCTTATGGGCGAGGACGGCCTGTTGCAGGGCGGCGGCGTGACCGGCCTTGTAAGCCAGTAGCGCCCATTCGCCGAAGTGGTCCCAGTTGCTCGCGGCCAGCTTCAGGTAGCGGCCAAGGGGAAACAGCGGCGAGGCAAAGCTGCCGCCGCCGGTGATCTTGTTCCACTCGCCGGAGAGGGTATCGCCCAGTTCGTCGTAGGCTTCGTGAGGCTGCTTGCCGTCCTTGATTGCCTGGTTGGCGGCGTTGATTTCGGTTTTCATCACCTGCAGGATTTTTTGCGCTTCATCCCGGGAGGCGGGCAGTACCGCCAGGGAGTTGAAGGACGCGGTAAAGCGCGCCTGGCGCTCCGCCGGGGTGCTGCCATCGGCGATCGGCTGATCGGGGATACCGTAGAAATCGCCCCCCAGGGCGACGATCTGACCGTAGGTCAAGGCCAGACCGTTGGTCAGGTGCAATTCAACCTGCCAGGCCGGAATGGCCGGTGCGTCCTTGGCAAAACGCAGCAGGGCGCTGTCGCCGATGGCGGTGTGTTCACCACCTTCGAAGCGCGCCTGGGGCTTGCCCTTGAGGGTGCTGTCGAGCGCGATGGGCTGGTGATACTTGAGGGTGTGATGACCTTCGGCGAGAAGGATCACGGCGGCGCCATCGCCCGCAATAGCGATGCCTTGTTCAGTGAAGAGGTTGTCCAGCTCGGCAATGACCTTGCCGTCGTGCAGCAGGAAATCCTGCGCGTGCTGTTGAGTGGCTGACATGTCTGGCTCCTTGATATGTCGTTTTTTTGTCTTAATTAGCTGTATGTATATACAGTTAAAGCTGAGCTTAGATGAAAAAATTCCTACGTCAAGGATGGAAATGGCTGTGGGATCTCTTGAGCGATTCCTGTTGACCTTTGTTATTTAAGTTGTACGATGACGTACGACATCAGCCAGTCTGCGCTGTCTCTTTCATCACAACGTGCTTCCAGGGTGTTCGAATAATGAATCCACAAGAACTGAAGTCCATCCTCTCTTCCGGCCTGCTGTCCTTCCCGGTCACCGATTTCAATGCCCAGGGCGATTTCCATCGCGCCGGCTACGTCAAGCGCCTGGAGTGGCTGGCCCCTTACGGCGCCACTGCGCTGTTCGCCGCCGGCGGTACCGGTGAGTTCTTCTCCCTCGCCGCCAGCGAATATTCCGAAGTGGTGAAAACTGCCGTCGATACCTGCGCCGGCAGCGTGCCGATCCTCGCCGGTGTCGGTGGTGCGACCCGCCAGGCCATCGAGTACGCCCAGGAAGCCGAACGCCTGGGGGCCAAAGGCCTGCTGTTGCTGCCGCACTACCTGACCGAAGCCAGTCAGGAAGGGGTTGCCGCCCACGTTGAAGCCGTGTGCAAGTCGGTGAAGATCGGTGTGGTGGTGTACAACCGCAACGTCTGCCGCCTGACCGCGCCGCTGCTGGAACGTCTGGCCGAACGCTGCCCGAACCTGATCGGCTACAAGGATGGCCTGGGCGATATCGAGTTGATGGTGTCGATCCGTCACCGCCTCGGCGATCGCTTCAGCTACCTGGGCGGCCTGCCCACCGCGGAAGTCTATGCCGCGGCCTACAAGGCCCTGGGCGTGCCGGTCTACTCTTCGGCGGTGTTCAACTTCATTCCGAAAACCGCGATGGATTTCTACCACGCCATTGCCCGGGAAGATCACGCCACCGTCAGCAAGATCATCGACGACTTCTTCCTGCCGTACCTGGATATCCGCAACCGTCGCGCCGGTTACGCGGTGAGCATCGTCAAGGCCGGGGCGAAGATCGTCGGTTATGACGCCGGCCCCGTGCGCACGCCGTTGACCGATCTGCTGCCGGACGAATACGACGCCCTGGCCGCGCTGATCGACAAGCAAGGCGCACAGTAAGAACGAATAAACCAGGCCGCTGAGCAATCAGCGGCTTTTTCGGTTCAGGAGGTTTTCCGTGGCAGATGCAAAGCGTTTCGACAACTATATCGGTGGCCAATGGGTTGCCGGCGCCGATTACTCGGCCAATATCAACCCGTCGGATTTGTCCGATGTCATTGGCGAGTACGCCAAGGCTGACCTGGCCCAGGTGCAGTCGGCCATCGACGCTGCCCGCGAGGCATTTCCCGCCTGGTCCACCTCGGGTATCCAGGCCCGTAGCGATGCACTGGACAAAGTCGGTTCGGAAATTCTCGCCCGTCGCGAAGAGCTGGGTAACCTGCTGGCCCGGGAAGAGGGCAAGACCCTGCCCGAAGCCATTGGCGAAGTGAGCCGCGCCGGTAATATCTTCAAGTTCTTCGCCGGCGAATGCCTGCGTCTGTCAGGTGATTACCTGCCGTCGGTGCGTCCGGGCGTCAACGTCGAAGTGACCCGTGAAGCCCTGGGCGTGGTCGGCCTGATCACCCCGTGGAACTTCCCGATCGCGATTCCGGCCTGGAAGATCGCCCCGGCCCTGGCCTACGGTAACTGCGTGGTGCTCAAGCCGGCCGAACTGGTACCGGGTTGTGCCTGGGCCCTGGCGGAAATCATTTCCCGCGCCGGTTTCCCGGCCGGTGTGTTCAACCTGGTGATGGGCAGCGGCCGTCTGGTCGGCGATGCCATGGTCAACAGCCCGAAAGTCGATGGCATCAGCTTCACCGGCTCGGTTGGCGTGGGTCGGCAGATCGCGGTCAACTGCGTTTCGCGCCAGGCCAAGGTGCAACTGGAGATGGGCGGCAAGAACCCGCAGATCATCCTTGATGACGCCGACCTCAAGCAGGCCGTCGAGTTGGCGGTGCAGAGCGCGTTCTACTCCACCGGCCAACGTTGCACGGCTTCCAGCCGTTTGATCGTGACCGCCGGGATCCACGACAAGTTCGTCGAGGCCATGGCCGAACGCATGCGTTCGATCAAGGTCGGTCACGCCCTCAAGAGCGGTACCGACATTGGTCCTGTGGTGTCCCAGGCACAACTGGAGCAGGATCTGAGCTATATCAATATCGGTCAGTCCGAAGGCGCACGCCTGGTGTCTGGCGGTGAGTTGGTGACCTGCGATACCGAAGGCTACTTCCTCGCCCCGACACTGTTTGCCGACAGCGAAGCGTCGATGCGCATCAGCCGCGAAGAGATCTTCGGCCCGGTGGCCAACATCGTCCGCGTCGCCGATTACGAAGCCGCGCTGGCCATGGCCAACGACACCGAGTTCGGTCTTTCCGCCGGTATCGCCACCACCTCGCTGAAGTACGCCAACCACTTCAAGCGTCACTCCCAGGCCGGGATGGTGATGGTCAACCTGCCGACCGCGGGCGTGGATTACCACGTGCCGTTCGGCGGGCGCAAAGGTTCGTCCTACGGGTCCCGTGAGCAGGGGCGCTATGCGCAGGAGTTCTACACCGTCGTTAAGACAAGCTACATCGGTTCGTAACCCGCTTTACCCGCAGGGGGGCTCTTGCCTGAGGCCCCCGGCGGTACATCACTGAATGTTTACCCGCGTAAAAAAATAAAGAGTGGGAGTACATCTACATGCAAGCGACCAAGCAGACGCACGTCCGCTATTTGATTCTGCTCATGCTGTTCCTGGTGACCACGATCAACTACGCCGACCGTGCCACCATCGCCATTGCCGGCTCCAGCCTGCAAAAAAGCCTCGGCATCGACGCCGTCACCCTCGGTTATATCTTCTCCGCCTTCGGCTGGGCCTATGTGCTCGGGCAGATTCCCGGCGGCTGGCTGCTCGACCGTTTCGGCTCGAAGAAAGTCTACGCCCTGAGCATTTTCACCTGGTCGCTGTTCACCGCGCTGCAAGGTTATGTCGGCGAGTTCGGTGTCTCCACCGCCGTGGTTGCGCTGTTCATGCTGCGTTTCCTGGTGGGCCTGGCCGAAGCGCCATCCTTTCCGGGTAACGCCCGTATCGTCGCGGCCTGGTTCCCCACGGCCGAACGTGGCACCGCCTCGGCGATCTTCAACTCCGCGCAATACTTCGCCACCGTGCTGTTCGCGCCGCTGATGGGCTGGATCGTCTTCACCTTCGGTTGGCAGCATGTGTTCCTGGTCATGGGTTGCATGGGCGTGGTGTTTTCGCTGATCTGGCTGAAAGTTATCCACAGTCCGCGCCAGCACCCGATGATCAACGAGGCCGAGTTCACCCATATCGCCGAGAACGGCGGCATGGTCGACATGGACCAGGGTAAGGTTGCCGGTGGTGGTCCGAAGTGGGACTACGTGCGTCAACTGCTGACCAACCGCATGATGCTCGGGGTCTACCTGGGCCAGTACTGCATCAACGGCATTACTTATTTCTTCCTGACCTGGTTCCCGGTGTACCTGGTGCAGGAACGCGGCATGACCATCCTCAAGGCTGGCTTCATCGCTTCTTTGCCGGCGATCTGCGGTTTTATCGGCGGTGTGCTGGGTGGGATCATTTCCGACTATCTGCTGCGCCGCGGCCACTCCCTGACCTTCGCCCGCAAGGCGCCGATCATCGGCGGCCTGTTGCTCTCGACCACCATCGTCGCCTGCAACTACGTGGACATCGAGTGGATGGTGGTGGGCTTCATGGCCCTGGCCTTCTTCGGCAAGGGCGTGGGTGCCCTGGGCTGGGCGGTGGTCTCGGACACTTCGCCGAAGCAGATCGCCGGTTTGAGTGGTGGCCTGTTCAATATGTTCGGCAATATCGCGTCCATTACCACGCCGATCGTGATCGGCTACATCATCAGCTCCACCGGCTCGTTCAAGTGGGCCCTGGTGTTTGTCGGCGCCAATGCGTTGCTGGCGGTGATCAGCTATGTGGTGATCGTCGGTGAGATCAAGCGTGTCGAATTGCGCGAGCCACCGGCGGGCCCCAAGCACAGTAGCGAACCCCGTCTGTCCCAAGCCCATTCCTGAGGAGCGGCGTCATGCAGTTGATTGAACATTCCGACTCGCCGCGCTACATCCGTCTGCACGAGCGGGACAACGTGGTGATCGTGGTCAATGACCAGGGTGTGCCGGCCGCTACCGAGTTTCCGGACGGCCTGGTGACCCGCGAGCACATTCCCCAGAGTCACAAGGTGACGCTGGTGGATATCGCCGAGGGTGGTGAAGTGATCCGCTACGGCCAGGTCATCGGTTACGCGCTTTTGCCGATTCCCCAGGGCAGTTGGGTCAAGGAAGATCAACTGCGCATGCCCACCGCGCCGCCGCTGGACAGCCTGCCGCTGTCCACCGATGTGCCGGCGGCCCAGGCGCCGCTCGAGGGCTTTACCTTCGAGGGTTATCGCAATGCCGACGGCACCGTCGGCACCCGCAATATTCTTGGCATTACCACCACGGTGCAGTGTGTGACCGGCGTGCTGGATCATGCGGTCAAGCGCATCAAGGACGAGTTGCTGCCCAAATACCCCCATGTCGACGATGTGGTCGCGTTGACCCACAGCTATGGTTGCGGCGTGGCGATTACCGCTACCGACGCCTATATCCCGATCCGCACGGTACGTAACCTGGCGCGCAACCCGAACCTGGGGGGCGAAGCGCTGGTGATCAGCCTGGGTTGCGAGAAGTTGCAGGCCGGGCAGGTGATGCACGAGGGCGACAGCTCGGTGGACCTGAGCGAGCCGTGGTTGTATCGCCTGCAGGACTCCAGCCACGGTTTTACCGAAATGATCGAGCAGATCATGGCGCTGGCGGAAACCCGTCTGAAGAAACTCGATCAGCGCCGCCGGGAAACCGTGCCGGCGTCGGAGCTGATCCTGGGTATGCAGTGCGGTGGCAGTGATGCGTTTTCCGGGATCACCGCCAACCCGGCCTTGGGTTATGCCTCCGACCTGCTGTTGCGGGCCGGGGCGACGGTGATGTTTTCCGAAGTGACGGAAGTGCGGGATGCGATCTACCTGCTGACCTCACGGGCGGAAAACCTGCCGGTGGCCGAGGCGTTGGTGCGTGAGATGGACTGGTACGACCGTTACCTGGCCAAGGGCGAGGCCGACCGCAGCGCCAATACCACGCCGGGGAACAAGAAGGGCGGGTTGTCGAACATTGTCGAGAAGTCCCTGGGCTCCATCGTCAAGTCCGGCAGCAGCGCGATCAACGGCGTGCTGGGTCCGGGCGAGCGCTTTACGCGCAAGGGTTTGATCTTCTGTGCGACACCGGCCAGTGATTTTGTCTGCGGTACCTTGCAACTGGCGGCCGGGATGAACCTGCATGTGTTCACCACCGGACGTGGCACGCCTTATGGGCTGGCGATGGCGCCGGTGGTGAAGGTTTCGACCCGTACCGAGTTGGCCCAGCGCTGGCCGGACCTGATCGATATCGATGCCGGGCGGATTGCCACGGGGCGGGCGACGATCGAGGACCTGGGTTGGGAGTTGTTCAACTACTACCTGGATGTCGCCAGCGGCCGGAAACAGACCTGGGCCGAGCGGCACAAGCTGCACAACGACATTACCTTGTTCAATCCGGCGCCGATTACCTGATTTTCTCCTGATCGGCACCCCATCTGCAGGAGCCGGCTTGCTGGCGAATCGCAAACGCGCCGCAGTGTTTCGGTGGAACCCCGTTGTCGTTTTTCGCCAGTCAGCCGGCGCCTGCATCAGCCGCCGATTTTCTCGATGCAAAGACCCACTTGCCGGGTGATCCAGCGCTGGAACGTCAGGCACTTGGTGCTTTCCTCAAAAGGCCTGGGTGACAGCAGGCAATAGGTGGAGCCGTCCCGGATAAAACCGAAGGGCGCAATCAACTGGCCGTTGGTCAGTTCATCCTGGACCATGAGAAAGGAGGCCAGGCTGATCCCCAGTCCCGCCGTCGCCGCCTGGATACACAGGTAGAAATGCTCGTACTCCACCCGGGTGGCGTTGGGCATCGGCATTTCGTACAGCCGTAGCCAGTTGTCCCAGGCCAGCGGCCGTGTCTGGCTGCGCAGCAGGCGCATGCCCTCCAACTGATTGTCCTGCGGCTTGTTCGGCGGGGCACACACCGGGCCAATCCACTCCTCGCAGACCGTGACGCTATGGATGGACTCGTCCCAGTGAAAGTCATCGCGACGTACGGCCAGGTCGGCCCCCGAGCGGGCGAAGTCGATGGGGCCTCCGGCGGCCAGTAGCTGTATCTGCAGGTGCGGGTAGGTGGCATGAAAGTCGGGCAGCCGAGGGATCAGCCATTTCATGGCAATGGTGGGCTCGCAAGACAGCACCAGCACCTCTTCGCGAGCCTCCTTCTGCAATCGATAAACCGCACTTTCCAGCTGGTCGAACATGGGCCCCGTAATGTTGTAGAGGGTGCGGCCGGCATGGTTGAGGAAGATCGCCCGATTGCGCCGATCAAACAATTCAACCCCCAGTGAGGTCTCCAGCATTCGCACCTGGCGGCTGACTGCGCCGTGGGTCACGTGGAGCAATTGCCCGGCTTTGACGAAGCTTTGGGTTTGCGCGGCAACGTTGAAAAAGCGAAATGCAGCCAAGGGAGGTAAGTTCATATAGGCGATGATTTCTCACAGATTTGGGTGACTATAAATCGATTTTTTAATCATAGGCAACTCGCCATCATGGCCGCAGCCGCAGCAAAAAAGCTTGGCATTACTAATAAATTGGAGGGATTCAATGGACACAATGCAGTGTGATAGAGCCGTTGATGTGGACTGTTATGCCAAGTTGGCCTTCCGGCCAGAGATCAATGACCTGTGCGAAAGTGTAGCGCAAAAAGACTTCGCTTTTTTCTCTGCCCGCAAGACCAAGAGCCTGCTGAGTGCCCAGGACCCAGACCTGATGAGTGACTGGCCCGCTTTTCAGGAAAGCTGGAACCGGCTTGAGCAAGATCTGTACATGAAGGATGGCGGTACTTATCGCTTCCGACGGCATGCCACCTACAGCGCCACTCCCGCCAGTAGCAGTCCGAAACTCGAATCCCACCAGCCCCATTACCAGAGCCTTGACTACAACAACCTCAATGGCGGAATCGCCCGCCACTTCGCGCCCATCGAGCCCGGTATCGTCAACAACAAGGTACTGAACGCTGCGCTGGAATTGTGCTGCGAAAGCTTTGGTCGCCTGGCGCCGTATTACACCTGGCACATCGAGGTTCACCAATTTCGTATCAATGCCTCGCAACTGGAGGTCTCTCCCACGCCGGAAGGCATCCATCGCGACGGGGTCAGCTTTGTGTTCATGATGCTGGTCAACCGCGTCAATGTCGTGAATGGCGAAACCGCGATCTACGACCGTAACAAGAGCCCCCTCAGCCGCTACACCCTGGCCAGCGAGATGGAGGCGGCGATCGTCAATGACGAGCGCGTCATGCACGGTGTGACCCCCATCGTCCAGCTTGATCTTGATCAGCCCGCCTATCGGGACGTCCTGGTTATCACCTTCAGCAAGCGCTGATCAGTGTTCGCGGCATGGAACACCCTGCCGCTTCGGAGAGCCCCATGAACGAATTACTTGCAGTCGCGGCCATTACCATCCTGGCCGTCATCAGCCCCGGCCCTGACTTTGCCATGGTCACGCGCAACAGTTATGCCTATGGGCGCCGCAGCGGTTTGATGGCGGCCCTGGGGATCGCTTGCGGCGTCCAGATCCATGTGTTTTACACGGTCTTCGGTATTGCAGTGATCATCACTCACTCACCGATGTTGTTCATGGCCATGAAGGTGCTGGGTGCCGGTTACCTGATCTATCTGGGTATCAAGTCCCTGACCAACACCTCCACCTTAACCCTGAATAACGCCAGTGGCCCAGTCCCTCCGCTGTGGAAGGCGTTTCGCACCGGTTTCCTCACCAACGCGCTGAACCCCAAAACCATGTTGTTCGTGGTTGCCACCTATACCCAGGTGGTGCAGACCAGCAGTTCGCTGACGGCCAACTTTTCCTATGGCCTGTTCATGTCGTTCTCCCACTGGGTCTGGTTCAGTTTCGTGGCGTTGTTCTTTTCTGCCGAGGTGTTGCGCCGCCGGATGCTGGAAAAGCAGCGGACCGTCGACAAGATCATTGGCACGGCGCTGATCGGCCTGGGTGCCTTCCTGGTGATGCCCGGGTTCGGGCGCTGAAGCGAGGAACTGTCATGAAGCTGGCTTGCATTGACCTTGAAGGGGTCCTGGTTCCTGAACTGTGGCCGGCTATCGCCGCCCATACCGGTATCGACGCGCTAACGGTGACCACGCGCGATGTTCCCGATTACGGGGCGTTGATGCGAACACGCATCGAGATCCTGCGCGATAACGGGCTGACCCTGGCTGAGGTGACGCGGATCATCGACTCGGTTGCCCCGTTTGCCGATGCCCGGGCTTTTCTCGAAGACCTGAGTCAGGCCGGTTATGAGGTCAATATCATCTCGGACTGCTTTCATGAGCTGGCCGACCCCTTGCTGGAGGTGCTCGGGCGGCCGACAACCATGTGCCACCGCCTGATCGTCGATGTCTCGGGCTTCATCACCGGCTGTGACTTCTACAAGCGTCAGGGCAAGGAAGACCACGTCGCTCAGGCACTTGCGCAAGGGTTTGAAGTGTTGGCCGTGGGCGATGCCCTCAATGACGTCGGCATGTTGCGGTTGGCAAGCCACGGTTTTCTCGTCAACCCATCCGTGACGACACGTCAGGCTGCGCCGGGCATAAGAGCGGTAAGCGGCGTGAGTGAAATCCTCGGCTTTTTAGCTGCCTAGCTACGCAGTCCCGGAGCAGTGGCCTAGCCATTGCCCCGGGATTGCCGGCGTGTTCGATGTTCCAGGAATTCTTCCCATCATGATGACCCAACAAGATCCGGCTACCGGTCTACCCGAACATGTTTTGCCGAGCATGCTTATGGCGCGAAAACTGTTGGGCAAGACGCTGCGGTGTCTGGAGAACCTCCAGTATTCCTATGCCGGCAAGCGGGACAAGTATACGGGTGACCTCTATTTGCAGTGCACCGATGGTACCGAGTTGTCGCTTTACCTATTGTCTGACGGTAGAAGCATAGGCACTGCACTCGCCCCACCGGAAATACCGCTGTCCTTCGAGAACGATGCAGGAAAATGGTGCGAGTGGCATCTTGATAGTTATCTGTCCGGCGTCAGCGCTCCACAGTTGCTAGGCGCCAGAATTGTTGCCGTAGGCGGCCTGGTGGAGCGTATGCCGGGCCAGCCCCGGGCTTACCTGAGTGCGCTGAAGATTGTGTTCGAGAGCGCGGACTATCTGATTTTCTTCAATTGTCGCGACGGTGCCATCGCCACCGTCAACACTGAGCTGGTTTGCCAGCCCGAGGGGGAGGGTCAGTGGTTCGAGTATCGTGAGAAAGATTGACAGTCTCTGATTGGCCGGTTTCAGGGCTGCTTCGCAGCCCCGCGTGGACAAGCCCACTCGCCACAGGTGTGACACTGAGGGGGCCTAGAAGACCGACCAGCCAATCCGCTCGCTCAGCAATTCCAGCGCCGCCATCCCCACCAGCGAGTTGCCGGCGGCATTCAGCTCCGGTGCCCACACGCACACGGTAAAGCGCCCTGGCACCACCGCGACAATCCCGCCACCGACACCGCTTTTTCCCGGTAACCCGACCCGATAGGCAAAATTCCCGGCCTCGTCATACAGTCCGCTGGTGGCCATGATCGAGTTGACCTGCTGGGTCTGGCGCCGGGTCAGGATCTGCTCGCCGCTGTGCTTGCAGAAGCCGTCATTGGCCAGGAAGCAGAACGCTCGCGCCAGGTCGATGCAGTTCATGCGCAAGGCGCAGTGACTGAAGTAGCTGCGCAGCACGGCTTCGACATCGTTGTGAAAGTTGCCGAACGACTGCATCAGGTAAGCCATGGCCGCATTGCGCGCACGGTACTGGTATTCCGACTCGGCGACCTTGCCGTCCACCATCACCTGCATGTTGCCGGACAGGCGCCGGGCGAAATCGCGCATCGACAGTGCCGGTGCGGCGAAGCGTGATTGGTTGATATCGCAGATCACCAGGGCGCCAGCATTGATGAACGGGTTACGCGGGCGGCCGCGTTCGAACTCCAGCTGCACCAGCGAGTTGAACGGCTGTCCGGAGGGTTCGTGACCCAGCCGCTCCCAGATCGCCTCGCCGGAGTGATTGATCGCCTGCACCAGGCTGAAGACCTTGGAAATACTCTGGATCGAAAACGGTGTCTGCGCGTCGCCGGCACAGTACATTTCGCCGTCGTTGCCATACACGGCAATACCCAGTTGATTGGCCGGCACATCCGCCAGCGCCGGAATGTAATTGGCCACTTTGCCCTGGCCGATCAACGGCCGGACTTCATCGAGGATTTCGTTCAACAGCGCTTGCATGCTCGGGCTCGCAGTCACTTCCCGCCGGGTTGCGGGGCTCCATGCTGCTAGACGCCGCGCGCGGGCTTCGGAGCACAGTTTTTACCCTCGGGGTTGATCCGTTGGCGTACATGTGGACCGGATCAGTTCGTACTCGTTGAGACCGGAGCAGAGGCGGGGGTAAACTGCCTGCCCCGTGTAATGTCTGTTGGCTGGAGCCGGTAATGCGCAAAGATAAGAAACAGGTGATTGGTGACGAGATCGGCGATGCGCAGATCAAGTTGTTTCTCGATTTCGAGCCGGTCGACGCCACCTCGCCGTCCCTGCACAAGCTGATCAAGGCCTACCGCGGCCTGCGTATCGACGACTTCGAGCGCTTCCTGACGTTCTTCAAGGAAGCCGGTTACGACCTCGATGGCAAAGACGAACATGGCCAGGACTTCGTGACCCTGATCCGCGATCAGCGCAATGCCGGCGACTATATCGAGTTGATCGACAACGCCCGCGGCTGATCCTTGTGGAGAGCGAGCTCTGTGGCGAGCGGGCTTGCCCGCGCTCGGCTGCGAAGCAGCCGTAAAACCGGTCATTTAGGTTTACCTGATACATTGAGTGTTCAGGTTTCGGGGCCGCTTCGCGCCCCAGCGCGGGCAAGCCCGCTCGCCACAACTTTCGTCAACCCCCACACAAAAAAACGCCCCGCTCTCCAATCGAAGAGCGGGGCGTTTTTCATCAGCGATCACCTCAAGCGTAGCTTTCGGTCTCGCTGCTCGGCTCAACCAGTTCCAGGTGCAGATTGTTCTGCGCGTTGATCTGGCGATACAGCTCGGCGTCCGTTTCCAGGACCTTTTCCCGTGCCGGGAAGATTTCGTGGAGCTTGTTCGCCCACTCACCCTTGGCTTTTTCCGGGAAGCAGCGCTCGATCAGTTCCAGCATGATCGACACGGTCACCGAAGCGCCCGGCGATGCACCGAGCAGGGCGGCCAACGAGCCGTCCTTGGCCGCGACCAGTTCGGTACCGAACTGCAGGACGCCGCCTTTCTTCGCATCTTTCTTGATGATCTGCACCCGTTGGCCGGCCGTTTCCAGGCGCCAGTCTTCGGCTTTCACCTGCGGGTAGAAGCGGCGCAGGGATTCCAGGCGCTGCTCCATGGACTGCATCACTTCGCTGATCAGGTACTTGGTCAGGTCCATGTTGTCGCGGGCCACGGCCAGCATCGGGCCGATGTTGCCGGCACGTACCGACAGCGGCAGGTCCATCAGCGAGCCGTGCTTGAGGAACTTGGTGGTGAAACCGGCATAAGGCCCGAACAACAGGGACTTCTTGCCGTCAACCACACGGGTGTCCAGGTGCGGCACGGACATCGGCGGCGAACCCACAGCGGCCTGGCTGTAGACCTTGGCCTGGTGGTGCTTGACCACTTCCGGGTTGTCGCAACGCAGCCACTGGCCGCTCACCGGGAAACCGCCGAAGCCCTTGCTTTCCTCGATGCCCGAAGCCTGCAGCAGCGGCAGGGCCGCGCCACCGGCGCCGAGGAAGACGAACCTGGCGTCGACTTCACGGCTGTTGCCGCTGTTCACATCCTTGATGCTCACGGTCCAGCCGGCGCCGTTGCGCTTGAGGCCGGTCACGCGCTTGCAGTACTTGACCTGGGCGTCGGGAGCGCTGGTCAGGTGCTTGAGCAACTGATTGGTCAGGGCGCCAAAGTTGACGTCGGTGCCTTTCATCACTCGGGTCGCGGCAATCGCCTCATCGGCATCGCGGCCCGGCATCATCAGCGGCATCCACTCGGCCATCTTCGCGCGGTCTTCGGTGTATTCCATCTCGGCGAAGGCGTGGTGCGGATGCAGGGCTTCGAAGCGCTTCTTGAGGAAGGCCACGCCCTTGTCGCCCTGGACGAAACTCAGGTGCGGCACCGGGCTGATGAAGGATTTGCACGAGCCGAAGGTGCCTTTCTGGGCCAGATAGGCCCAGAACTGCTTCGACACCTCGAACTGGGTGTTGATGTGCACGGCTTTCTTGATGTCGATGGAGCCGTCAGCCGCTTGCGGCGTGTAGTTCAGCTCGCACAGCCCGGCATGGCCGGTACCGGCGTTGTTCCACGGGTTGGAACTCTCCGCGGCACCGGAATCCATCAGCTCGACGACTTCCAGCTTGATCGCGGGGTCGAGCTCCTTGAGCAGCACCGCAAGGGTGGCACTCATGATGCCGGCCCCAACCAGGACCACATCAACTGCTTCGTTATGCGCCATTAACGCGTCTCCAAAATCTGCAGCACCACATTGACGGCATGGCTGCCGGGCATGGGCGGGGCTTGTTTGACATTAGCCCAGCAATGACCCGACCAGGATGGCCATGTCCGATTCTTCGCAATTTCTTGCAACTTCAGCGGACGCTGCCGGTGGGCCCAAGGTGCGTATGAACGCATGTACGGGCAACACGGGCAATTCGACTTATGGTCAAGAGCGTCCGATTCGTGCAACCAAATCCGTAAGCGAACAGGCGTCAAGCACCTGTCTGGGTGTATCGGGTCCTGTGTGATGAAGCCGTTGGGGACGCTGATGGTGCCTGTTCAGACGCGAAACTATTCATTTGTTCGCCACACTCTCGTGAAGTTGTGAAAACCCGTTTTTTCACGCTCTTTTGAAGACGTGAACCTCAAAAAAGGGCTGCCGCGGTCTGTCACCGGGCCCGCGGTGCGAATACCGGCCGGGAAGGGCAGGCGGCACGGGCCAACAACTCAGTGAGCGAGCACAAGGGCAGCTCTGGCAGATTCGCTGAAAACGGTGGTTTGCGCAGGTAACAGCAAGCTCGCCGGCTTCACTCGATCTGTGTGGGCGGCTCTCTGTGGGCAGTACGAAGGTGCCGATGCAAACGCATTGGCGGTGCTGCGAGGCCCGATCAGGAGACGTCCTTATAATCGGGGGGAGATTGTAACTAAGAAACGGGGAAAAATGGTCGTGTTTAATGACTTTTATTCGGCATCTGGTCAGATGCCGGGCAGCGACGTCGATCAGAGGCCGTGGGCAGGGTCGCAGACCGGTGTGACAAAGCTGTGACGGGAACGCCGGCCGGCGGTGTTTGTCAGACTTTTCAGCAAGCAGTGGTGGCGCTGGTTAGCGACGCCCGGCCCCCGCTATACTCAGCGCCTGAATGATGCCTGGTCCTTGGAGAGATGAGCATGTTGCAACGCCTGTTGTTCGGTTTGATCACTGTAACCAGTTTGACACTTGTCGGCTGTGCCAACAGCCCGCAACAACTCAGCCCGCAGCCCAAGCTCATGACCCAGTTGGCGCCGGTCGGCCACGGTCAGCCGGTGGTGGTGAGAGTGGTGGACGGACGTCGCTCGCCGGTATTGGGCACTCGGGGTGGTCTGTACCCGGAAACCAGCGCGATTACCGTGCAAGGTGCCGACCTGATCCCGAAACTGCAGGGCCAGGCTGAAGCGGCCGTGCGCCTGCTGGGCTTTACCCCTTCGCCGGGTGCCATGAATGCGCCAACGCTGACCGTGACCTTGTCGGACCTGACCTATCAGTCGCCGAAAGAAGGCGTCTACGTGACCGAGGCGACCATCGGAGCCAACTTCCGCTCTGATGTGAGCAACGCCAACCGTCGTTACAGCGGCAGCTATGGCGCGTCCTTGAACCAGCGTTTCGGCATGGCGCCGAACGAAGAGGCGAACACCAAGTTGATCAGCGACGTATTGAGCGATGCGCTGACCCGGGTGTTCAAGGACCCGAAAATCGGCCAAGTGCTGGGCGAATAAGCTGAGGGCTGTGGAGCCGGCTTACGCCGCCTCCACATAAAGATCGAGCATGCTGACCCCGGTCAGCAGATCCGCTTCCGGCAGGTCGGCGTGCTGATGCCCGCCCAGGGCGCAATACACCAGCCAATGGCGGTCCTGGACGTTGAACGACATGGCGTCCACCAGGGCCTCCTGCTCGTCGCTGGGGGCGATCAGATAAAGACGATCCTGGTTTTCTGCGTGCAGCATGACAAGCTCCGTGGGCTATCGAGGGGCGACAGACTGGCTTGTTAAGGTGACGTTCCGGTGACAGTGGAAATTAACCCGACCAACAGAAACGACAACGGCGCCCGCGGGCGCCGTTGTCGTTTACAGAAGGTGGCTATGGAAGCCCCAGACCTGCCTTGACCCGATACTGATTGCGCACCGGCGTCGCATATTGCTGCACCAGGTATGGACGGTGCTCTGCCGGGCAGGCCTCCAGGCGGCTCGACCATTGCGCCTCGGCCTTGGCCAATTCGTCGGCGGCAAACACCTGGGCGGCCGCGGGCACCTGTAACTGCGGATCAGCGTCGCTCCACTGGGCATACGCCAGGTAGTGCACCGGGAACAGACGATAACCTTCGAGAATCTGCCGATCCATTTCCGTAGCCAGGACCTTGGTGTCCTCGAACTCGCCGGCCAGGGGCGCGGCGAAATTCACATGCACCCGGCCCTTGTAGCCGGTGATGCCCTTGGCAATGCTGACGTCATCCTCGCCCGGTGCCTTGGTGTAGCTGCCGGTAGTGGCGCGGATATACAACTCGCGAGCCTTGGCCTGATCGCAAGGGTCATACTCGTAGCTGATGGACACCGGGGTCAGGTTCAGCGAGCGGATGACCTCGGCGAACGGTTCGTCCTTGCGGCTCATGTGGAACATTTTCAGGATCGCCGACTCGGTACGGTCGTCGCCGTCCTTGGCCCGGCCTTCGGCCTGGGCGATCCAGATCGACTGGCAATCGTGGCGGATCGAGTGGTTGATATAGGCCGAGAGCAGTTGATAGGCGGCCATCTTTTCCCGCCGTCCGGCGATCGAACGGTGCACGATAAAGCTCTTGTTCAGGCGCATCAGATCGCTGACGAAGGGCTTTTGCAGCAGGTTGTCGCCGATGGCGATGCGCGGCGTGGGCAAGCCGGCGTGATACACGGCATAGTTGACGAACGCCGGGTCCATCACGATATCGCGGTGGTTGGCCAGGAACAGGTAGGCCTGGCCCGACTTGAACTGTTCGACGCCGGTATAGGTGACGCCGTCGGTGGCATTCTCGATGGTCTGGTCGACGTAGACCTCGACCTTGTCCTGCAAGGTGGCGACCGACGTCACGCCGGCGAATTCACGGCGCAAGCGGTAGGCGATCAAGGGTCTGAGCAGCCAGCCAAAGGCACCGGCCAGGCGCGGGAAGCGGAAGTGGGTGAGGATATCTAGAAACGCCCGGTCGCCGAACAGCCGGGCCATGACGGCCGGTACTTCACTGTCGTCGTAAGGTCGGATGGTATCGAATTCGCCCATATGCTCTCTTGTTGGAAACGGCTAGGGTAAGCAGAGGTTTGAGTGATAAATAACAAAGCCCGGTCTGGAAAATAAAGCCCAGACATAAAATAGCCTTGCAAATAGACCGGCGATTATACGCATAAGTCACTTCGGAGGCCGCGATGCTGGAAACTGAGCGTTACGAATGTCCCTATTGTGGTGAAAATTGTGAGGCGGTGCTGGATCTGTCCGGCGGGGACCAGAGCTATATCGAGGACTGTCCGGTGTGTTGCCGGCCGATTACCTTTGTCCTGCAGACCGATGGCCAGGAGTGGATGCTCGACGTTTACAGCGAGAACGAGTGATGAGGATGCCCCATGCAGCGTATCTACGAGCCGGAAAACCTGATGGAAGGCGAGTTGTTGCAAGGCATGCTCGCCAGTGAAGGGATTCAGGCGCACCTGGTGGGGCGTGACCTGCTGGGTGGGGTGGGTGAGTTGCCGGTGTTCGGGTTATTGGCCCTGGCCGTGGACAATGACCAGGCGCAATGCGCGCGGGAGCTGATCGCCGCGTACAATGCGGCGCTGCCGATGGCCGGCGATGAGCCGGAGAGTTTTCCGGATGTGCTGGTCTGTTAGCTGGCGTGCGCAATATCAATACTGTGGGAGCCGGCTTGCCGGCGATGGCGGCCGAGTGGACAGCGTAAGGCCTGCGGGCCTCATCGCCAGCAAGCCGGCTCCTGCAGGGACCGCGTTGTGCCTTGATTGCCCCCGAGTTTTTGAAAAGAGCCGTATTGCCCCATGTGTGGACGTTATGCCCTGTTTCGCTGGAACCCCACCTTCGCGGCCTTGCCCGGCTTTCCCGCCGACCAGCAGACGCAGTGGAATATTTCGCCCAATGATTCGGTGCTGATCCTGCGTGCCGCTGACGGTGAGCGCCAGCTGGCCCGCGCCCGCTGGGGGCTGACCCCGGCCTGGTTGACCGATCTGTCGAAGACGCCGGCCCATGCCCGGGCCGAAACCCTGGCGGAGCAGCCGATGTTTCGCCAGGCGTTCCGCGAGCGGCGTTGCCTGCTGCCGGCCAACGGCTTTTACGAATGGCGCGGTACCCAGCGCAAGCGTCCTTACTGGCTGACGCCGGCGGAAGGTTCGAGCCTGTTTTTCGCGGCGATCTGGGAAGCCTATCCGGTGGCCGGGCATGTCTGGTTGAGCACCGCCGTGGTGACCCAGGCCGCCTCGAATCAGCGACGCCCGCTGATTCTGGATGCGGCGGGGCAGGAGGCCTGGTTGTCCGAAAGCACTTCGCTGGCGGATTTGCAGGCATTGCTGGCCAGTCCCCAGGCGCCCTTGCGCGAGCGGGTCCTGGCCAACCTGGTGAATGATCCGAAGCTCAATGCGCCGGAGTGCCTGACACCGGGGTGAGGTGCGGTTACACCCTGAACTGATTGATCAGGCGCCGCTGCTGCTCCGCCAGCTTGGTCAACTGCGCGCTGGCCGCACTTGACTCGTCGGCGCCGCCCGCCACTTCGTTGGCCACCTGGCCGATATTGATCACATTGCGGTTGATGTCGTCGGCCACCGCACTCTGTTCTTCGGCCGCGCTGGCGATCTGGGTGTTCATGTCGTTGATCACCGACACCGCCTGGGTAATGCTTTCCAGCGCCTGGGCCGCCTTGGCCGCGTGCTGCACGCTTTCGTCGGTCTTGGTCTGGCTGTCTTCCATGACCTTGACCACTTCGCGGGTGCCTTGCTGCAACTGCTGGATCATCGACTGGATTTCTTCCGTCGCCTTCTGGGTTTTCTGCGCCAGGTTGCGCACCTCGTCAGCCACCACCGCAAAACCACGCCCTTGCTCGCCGGCCCGGGCCGCTTCGATGGCGGCGTTGAGCGCCAGCAGGTTGGTCTGTTCGGCAATGCCACGAATGGCCGTGAGGATCGCGTTGATGTTCTCGCTGTCCTTGGCCAGGGTCTGCACTACGCTGACCGCTCGACCAATCTCCAGCGCCAGGGCGCCGATGGAGGTCGAGGTGTCCTTGACGATCCGCATCCCGTCGCTGGCAGCCATATCGGCATGGCTGGCCGCCTGGGCCGCTTGAGTGGCGTTGCGCGCCACGTCCTGGGCGGTGGCGGTCATTTCCTGCACGGCGGTGGCCACCTGGTCGATCTCGGCCATCTGCTTGTGCACGCCCTGGTTGGTGCGGATCGCGATGTCCGCGGTGTGTTCGGAGGAGTCGCTGACACTCTGCACCGAGGTCACCACCTGGCTGATCATCGCCTGCAACTTGATCAGGAAGGTGTTGAAACCCTTGGCGATCGAGCCCAGTTCGTCGGCGCGGTCGCTGGTCAGGCGACGGGTCAGGTCGCCTTCGCCCTGGGCGATATCGTCGAGCATGGCGACCATCTGCTTGAGCGGACGGGCGATGCCGTGGCCCACCAGCCAGATCACCAGCAAACCGAGGCCGGCGATCACCAGGCCGACCATCGCCATGCCGAAGACATCGGCCTTGCGCTGGGTGTCCAGGTCGCCTTGCAGCTTGTGCAGGTCAGCCATCACCGCGTTCAGCGGCAGTTGCATCATCAGGGTCCAGCGCGCGTCGGTCTGGCCGATGCCGAAGGGCAGGTAGAGCTCGATGACACCTTTGTCCTTGTCGACGTTGTAGGTCACTTCGCCGCGATTGAGCTTGCCCATGGTCGCGACTTTGTCGGCGCCGAGCACGTCGCTGGCTTTTTCGCCGAATTTGCTCGAGTCCTTGGTGTAGGCCACCAGACGCCCGTTGGTGCCCACCAGCGCCATGTTGCCGGCGCCGCCATAGAGTTTCTGATTGGCGCCCAGCAGCATCTCCTGGATGAAGTTCACCGACAGGTCGGCGCCGACGATGCCCTGGAACGCACCGTTGAGCAGGATCGGCTCGATAAAGGAGGCGAGCATGACCATCTTGTCTCCGACCTTGTAGGGGGCCGGGTCGATCACGCAGGGCTTCCTGGTTTCCTTGGAACACAGGTAGTACTCGCTGGCGCGAATACCGGTGGAGAGCAGTTTCTGGTCATCCACATCCACCAGGCTCGACTGGCCGAGCGTGCCGTCGTCATTACGGAACCACCAGGGCAGGAAGCGGCCGTCCTTGGGGTCGATGCCGGCGACCTTGGTGTCGACATAGGCGGCGTCGTTGTGGTCCAGGGCGTTCTTTTCCCAGCCGATGTAGGTGCCGAGAATCTTTGGGTTCTGCTGGACGTTTTCCTTGACCAGGCTGATCAGTTGTTCGCGGCTGAGGCTCAAGGCGGGCTTGCCATCGGTGCCGGTGGTGCCGATCAAGGTGTTGATCCGCACCAGGCCACCGGCAATCAGCAGCGGTGCCTCGAGTTCGCGCTGGATCTGGCTGACCTGGGTGCGGGCCAGCGCATCCAGGCGCTGCTGGATCACCTGTTCGAATTGCTCCTGGGTGCGCTGTTGCACCATGTCCTGGGTCTTGGCTCCGGAAAACAGGGCGTAGACCACCAGGGCCCCGACCACGCTGAGAATGATCGCCCCGGCCAGGGCCGCGACGGAAAACTGGATCGACTTGAATTTCATGGGGGCTCCGGACGCAACGGATGGCATCTGCCAATGGCTATCGGCTGGAGTTTTGGCGGTCATGAGGGGCGGCTGACGAAATGACTGTCATGGATGCGTCCAGGTCGCAAATGGACAGGTGCACCGGCATTGCCGGCCGTGGCCTGGACGGGTTTATGAATTTTTTCCTACTGGAAAGACCTTATGTATCTGAAAATTATGTGTTGTGTGTGGTTTGTATCTGTTTCGGATACAGTTTTGCGCCTAGGATAAGTGCAGTTTTCAGGGAGAGTGTTCATGGCTAGAGCTTGGGTGTTGTGTGCGTTGAGCGCGGGTTTGCTGCTGGGCGGATGCCAGGCCGTGAATACCACCAGCGCGGGGGCGGTCGGGGTTGAGCGCAAGCAATACATGTTCAGCCTGTTGTCGAGCCAGCAGGTCGACCAGATGTACGCGCAGTCGTACCAGAAAACCCTGGGCGAGGCGGGTGGCAAGGGCGTGCTGGACAAGACCAGCAGCAATGCCAAGCGGGTCCAGGCGATTGCCAGGCGTTTGATTGCCCAGGCGCCGACGTTTCGTCCGGACTCGGCGCAATGGCAGTGGGAGGTCAATCTGATCAAGAGTGACGAGCTCAATGCCAACTGCGGTCCTGGCGGCAAGATCATCGTTTATAGCGGCTTGATCGATCAGTTGAAGCTGAGCGACGACGAGATCGCCGCGGTGATGGGGCATGAAATCGCCCACGCCTTGCGCGAGCACGGGCGTGAAGCGATGTCCAAGGCCTATGGGATCGAGATGGCGAAGCAGGGCGCGGGTGCCTTGTTCGGCCTGGGGCAGGACAGCCTGGCGCTGGCCGATACCGTGGCCAACTATGGCATGACCTTGCCCAACAGCCGGGACAATGAGAACGAGGCGGACCTGATTGGCCTGGAGCTGTCGGCCCGCGCCGGCTACAACCCGAACGCGGCCATCAGTCTGTGGAACAAGATGAGCAAGGCGTCTGAGGGCGCGCCGCCGGAATTCATGAGTACCCACCCGGCGTCCGGCAGTCGGATTGCCTCGTTGCAGGCGGCGATTCCGAAGGTGATGCCGTTGTATCAGCAGGCCCGCAAGTCCTGAAACCCTCTGCCGTCTCCTGCTCTCTGTAGGCGAGAGCTTGTGGCGAGCGGGCTTGCCCGCGCTGGGGCGCGAAGCGCCCCTAAAACCTGAGAATTCGTTCTGCCTGACGCAGCGAGGTGTCCGGTTTTACGACTGCTGCGCAGCCGAGCGCGGGCAAGCCCGCTCGCCACACAAGCCCGTTCGCCATGCACGTCCGCTCACCACAGGGGCAGCGTGTCAGACCCAGCCGCTGCTCTGCATCGCCTTGTACACCGCGACCACCGCGAGAATGAAGAACGCTGTCGCCGCCAGGCGTCGGATCAGGGTCAGTGGCAGTTTGTCGGCCGCGAAGTTACCCGCCAATACCACCGGCACGTTGGCAATCAACATGCCCAGGGTGGTGCCGATGATCACCAGCCACAGCTCCGGATATTGCGCCGCCAGCATCACCGTGGCGATCTGGGTCTTGTCACCGATTTCCGCAAGGAAGAACGCGATCAGGGTGGTCAGGAACGGGCCGAATTTGCGCGCCGTGGTGGCTTCGTCATCGTCCATCTTGTCCGGCACCAGGGTCCACAGGGCGGTGGCGGTAAAGCTCGCCGCCAGGATCCAGTGCAACACCGCATCGGAGAAGAAACTGCCGAACCAGGCTCCCACCGCACCGGCGGCCGCATGGTTGGCCAGGGTGGCCGCGACGATACCGGCAATGATCGGCCAGGGTTTGCGAAAGCGAGCCGCCAGAATGAGCGCGAGCAGCTGCGTCTTGTCACCGATTTCGGCCAAGGCAACGATTGCAGTGGGGACGAGCAGAGAATCCAGCATCAGGTTTTCCTAAGGGGCGGGTCGACACGGCTATGACACGTACAGCCTTCCCGCCCCGGGTAAGGTGTTCGTGTCATAGGTCTTGTCAAACCCTGGGTCCGTCTGTGCGGACCGTGGGTCGCATGCGCCATGGTCTGTTGACCAAGTATGTTGACGCATGCCGGACGAGCGTGGCGCTCGTGGGAGACTACTCCCCTAGGACGGAGCGGATTCTGCCTAGGCAAAATCCATTGCGCAAGCCTTCTTTTTCAACCGCGCTTGGCGCTGTAGATCCGAAAGCCTTGTCCTTCGGCCTTGGTCACGCAGCGCCCCAGATGCTCTTCGATCAAGGGTTGGTAGCGCAGGAAGCTGTTCGCCACCAAGCGGAGTTCGCCGCCGTTTTTCAGATGTTTGGCCGCTTTTCGCAGCAAGTTTTCCGTCGCCAGGTAATCGGTGTGAACCCCGACGTGGAACGGCGGGTTGCTCAGAATTGCACTCAGACCCATGGGCGCGGCATCGATGCCATCACCGGTCAGCACTTCGCCTTCCAGACCATTGGCGGCCAGGGTCAGGCGACTGCTGGCGGTCGCGAACGCATCGACGTCGAGCAGGATCACGTGATTGTGCGGGTAGCGTCGTTTCACGGCCGCGCCGAGTACCCCGGCTCCGCAGCCGAAGTCCAGCAGGTTGCCGCTCGGCAGCTTGTCCAGGTGCTCCAGCAGCAGG
The DNA here is from genome assembly GCF_013386165.1 of Pseudomonas gingeri. Taxonomy (GTDB): domain Bacteria; phylum Pseudomonadota; class Gammaproteobacteria; order Pseudomonadales; family Pseudomonadaceae; genus Aquipseudomonas; species Aquipseudomonas gingeri_C. The sequence goes on from NZ_JACAOS010000016.1 coordinate 393,022, forward strand.
GCGCTGCCGCGATCCAGGCGGCCGTGGCTGAACACCCCGGGCAGGCTGACCACCTTGAGCGGTCCCTCGGCCAGGTCCAGTTCGTAGTGGCGGGCCAGGCTTTCCAGCGGCTGGGCGACCGGGGCCTCGGCCACGGTGACCTGCCACAACTGGCAATGCCGGGCGCTGTCGAGCTTGCGCGGCTTGCCGAAAGGGTTGAGCTGCTTGGCCGCGCCTTCGATACCGCTGCGTTTTTCACCGACCAGAAACACCTCGCCGCCAGGCAGGCGCGAGGCGACGGCGTTGAGCAGGTAGTCGGTCAGGTCCTTGGATTTGGGCAGGAACACCACGGCGCTGTCGAACGGGATCTCGGGGATATTCACGCCAAAATGGCTGCGGCCTTCGAAGCGCGCCTCGAGTGTCGTCTGATCGCCGGCGTGCCAGCACCAGCCATGGGCGTTGGGCAGACGTCCGAGCAAATCATCGGCGGGCAGTCCGGCCAGCAACAGCTTGCCCTGGAAATATTCGGCCTGACGAAGCAGTACTTCACTGCGCGGATCCATGGTCTGCTCCCTGAAAAAAAGTGCCGCAGTCTATCAACTGACAACCCGCAACGCTGCTCCGTTGAAGAATCCCAGGGCGTTTTCCGCCAATTGCCCGACGATCCGTTGCCGGGCTTCGCGGCTGCCCCAGGCGTTATGCGGAGTGACGATCAGACGCGGAATGTCACCGGTCAGCAAGGGATTGCCGTTGGTCGGGGGTTCGACGCTCAGCACATCGGTGGCGGCCCCGCCCAGATGGCCGCTGCGCAGGGCATCGGCCAGGGCTCGTTCGTCGATCAGGCCGCCGCGGGCAGTGTTGACCACGAAGGCCCCGGGCTTGAGCTGGGCGAGTTCGGCGGCGCCGATAAAGTGGCGAGTGTATTCGTTGAGCGGGCAATGCAGGGTGAGCGCGTCGACCTGTGGGAGTAGTTGCTCCAGCGGCACGCGATCGGCACGGGCCGGGCGACCGGGAATCTGCCCGAGCAACACGCGCATGCCGAAGGCTTCGGCGAGTCTTGCAACCGCGCCGCCGAGTTCCCCGTGGCCGAGCAGGCCGAGGGTTTTGCCTTCCAGCTCGACAATCGGGAAGTCCAGCAGGCAGAACTGTTTGGCCTGTTGCCAGCGGCCTTCGCCTACGGCTTTCTGGTAATCGCTCAGGCGCGTGGCCAGGGCCAGCAGCAGCATCAGTGTGTGCTGGGCCACCGACGGCGTGCCGTAGCCCTGGCAGTTGCAGACGGTAATGCCTTGGGCGCGAGCCGCAGCAAGGTCGACATTGTTGGTGCCGGTGGCGCTGATCAGGATCAGCTTCAACTCCGGGCAGGCGGCCAGGGTTTCGGCGCTCAGGGGAACCTTGTTGCTGATGACGACGCTGGCGCCTTGCAGATGTTCGACGACCGTTTCCGGCGTGCTCGTGGCACACAGCCGCAACTCATCGAAGCAGGCTCGCAGCGGATCGAGATCCAGATCGCCGAGATCGAGGGAAGGGTGATCGAGGAATACCGCGCGGCGAACGTTGCTCATCAACTGTACCTTTTTTGCTGTCGGGTGAAGGCGTAAGGTGGCGAGCCTAACAGACATATTCAGTTACTGAGGAGCCCATCACCGTGTCCATCTACCTGACGGAATTCCTGACCGTTGCCTTGATTCACCTGCTGGCGGTGGCCAGTCCCGGCCCGGACTTTGCCGTGGTGGTGCGCGAGAGCGTGACCCATGGTCGACGTGCCGGCACCTGGACCGCGCTGGGCGTCGGTACGGCGATTTTCCTGCACGTGGGCTACTCGCTGCTGGGTATCGGACTGATCGTGTCGCAATCGATCGTGCTGTTCAATGCCTTGAAATGGCTGGCGGCGGCGTACTTGCTGTACATCGGCTTCAAGGCCATCCGTGCCAAGCCGGCGGCACCTGCGACCGACGACCTGGCCTTGCAGGTGGGCGAGCGCACCGCTCGCGGCGCCTTCACCGCAGGTTTCGTGACCAACGGCCTGAACCCCAAGGCCACGCTGTTTTTCCTCTCGCTGTTCACCGTGGTGATCAGCCCGCACACGCCCTTGCTGGTCCAGGCCGGCTACGGCGTTTACCTGGCGCTGGCCACGGCGCTATGGTTCTGCCTGGTCGCTATGCTGTTCAGCCAGGAGCGTGTGCGCGCCGGTTTCGCCCGCATGGGCCACTGGTTCGACCGGACCATGGGCGCGGTGCTGATTGCCATCGGGGTGAAGCTGGCGTTCACCGAGATGCATTGATGGCACTGAACTGATTCAAGGCATTCAGGTAGTCCCGCGGGTTGTCCCCGAGCAGGCGGCGAAACATCGAACTGAAGGCCCGGGCGCTGCCATAGCCCAACACCTTGGCCACGTGCTGCACGCTGTCCCCGGCGATCAGGCGTGGCAAGGCCTCCATCAGGCGTAGCTGCTGGCGCCAGGCATTGAAGTTCATCTGCACTTGCTGCTGGAACAAGCGCGCCAGGGTCCGGGTACTGGCGCCGACCTGTTGGGCCCAGTCCTCCAGGCTATTGGGGTGATCCGGGGTTGCCAGCAAGGCCAGGCAGATCCGTTGCAGGCGCCGGTCCGTCGGCATCGGGATGTGCAGCGGGAGGTTCTCCAGGGCGGCCAGCTCCTCCAGCATCAGTTGCTGGATCAGCGGGTTTTGCGCCTGTTCCGGCCCTTGCACCGCGCGCACGATCAATTCCCGCAGCAAGGGCGTCACCGCCAGCACACAGCAACTCTGCAGGTTGGCCGGCGAATATTCGGCGGCGACAAATAACGACCGCATGCGCACCGCGCCGCTCATGAAAATCTCATGCTCGACCCAGGGCGGAATCCATACGGCACGGGTCGGCGGGATGATCCACGCGCCTTTGGCGGTGACCAGGCGCATGACCCCACACACGGCATAGAGCAACTGCGCTTCCTGATGGACGTGCAGCTCCTGATGCGCGCCATCGACGTAATCACGGAGGTAGGCGCTGATCGGTCCGTGCAGGAAATGGCTGATTAACATGTCCGATTTCACGAGTCTGTCTGGTTTGATGAGTTTGTTGGCAGAAATGCATTTTGTCGCCAACTTAGCATAACGGACCGATAACAATCCTGACGTGTGTGCCGCGATGAACCAACCCCGAAACGTAATTCGCTACATCAATGCCGCCCATGTGATCGACCACATGTTCATGCTGATTTTCCCCGCCGCCGTACTCGGCATGGGCCAGGCCTTCGGCCTCGACTTCGCGCAGATGATCGGCCTGTCCCTGGGTGGCTTCATTGCCTTCGGCGCCTGCTCGCTGCCGGCTGGCTGGCTGGGGGATCACTGGAGTCGGCGGAGCATGATGCTTTTGTTCTTCTTCGGGATCGGCGGCGCCTCGATTTTTACCGGCCTGAGCAGCAGCGCGCCGATGTTGACCCTGGGACTGACCCTGGTCGGCGTTTTCGCTGCGATCTATCACCCGGTGGGCACGGCGATGCTGGTCAGCTATGCGCAGAACCGCGGGCGTGAAATCGGCGTCAACGGCATGTGGGGCAACCTTGGCGTGGCATTTTCGGCGCTGGTCACCGGCTTTCTGGTGGCGCAGTTCGGCTGGCGCTCGGCGTTTATCCTGCCGGGAGCGGTGTCGATTGTGCTCGGGGTGCTGTTCGCCTTGCAGGTGCGCGAAGAACCGATCCCGCAGCAGCCCCATGTGAAACTGCGCAACGCCAGCGGCCAGCAGATCTCCATGATCATGGTGTTCAGCGTGCTGGCGCTGGTGACGGCCACCGGCGGGGTGGTGTTCAACGCCACCACCATGACCTACCCGAAGCTGTTCCAGGAGCGCTTGCATGAATGGCTCGCCTCGCCGCAGTTGCTCGGTGTGATCGTCAGCCTGGCCTACGCCTTTGGTGCGGTGGCGCAGTTGAGCATCGGGCGGATGCTCGACCGCATGAGCCTGAAGTGGCCTTTCGTGGTGCTGACCCTGTGCCAGGCGCCGTTGTTGTTGGGCCTGGCCTACGTCGACGGCCTGTCGGTCATGGTCTTGGGCGCGGCGTTGATGTTCGTGGTGTTCGGCCAGGTGACGGTGAATGACGCGATGGTCGCCAATTTTGTCGCGCCACAGTGGCAATCCCGGGTCTTTGCCTTGCGTTACTGCCTGTCGTTCGGGGCCAGCGCGACGGCCATTCCGTTGATCGCCTTTGTCGAGCCGCGCCAGGGTTTTGCCGGTCTGTACCTGATCCTCGCGGGCTTTGCCACGCTGACCTTTGTCGCCGCGCTGGTGTTCCCGCGCACCCCGGCCCAGCAGCCGGCGGGGCAGCCGGCCTGAGGCTTGATGGCGCCGAAGTTGACTAACAGAACTAGCCACACAGGCGACTAAGACTCACGTTCGTCTGCAAATCATTCCTTTGGGTGATTTAGTGAGTGCGCGACGGCTCTAGAGTGCATATCTTTAGCCTCGACCCGACCGTGCAGACAGACCAAGGAAGCTCCATGTTGCAGACTCGTATCATTCCGCCCGCCGAAGGGGCTTATCAATACCCCCTGTTGATCAAGCGCTTGCTGATGTCCGGCAGCCGCTACGAGAAAACCCGCGAGATCGTCTATCGCGACAAGCTGCGCTACAATTACCCGACCTTGAGCGAGCGGATCGCCCGGCTGGCCAACGTGCTCACGGCGGCGGGGGTCAAGGCCGGCGATACCGTCGCGGTGATGGACTGGGACAGCCATCGCTACCTGGAGTGCATGTTCGCCATTCCGATGATCGGCGCGGTGATCCACACCATCAACGTGCGCCTCTCGCCCGAGCAGATCCTCTACACCATGAACCACGCCGAGGACCGCTTCGTGCTGGTCAACAGCGAGTTCGTCGGCTTGTACCAGGCGATCGCCGGGCAACTGACCACGGTGGAAAAGACCCTGCTGCTGACCGACGCCGAGGACAAAAGCGCCGATTTGCCGGGGCTGGTGGGCGAATACGAGCAACTGCTGGCGGCGGCGAGCCCGGTCTACGACTTCGCGGATTTCGACGAGAACTCGGTCGCCACCACCTTCTACACCACCGGGACCACCGGCAACCCGAAAGGCGTGTATTTCACCCATCGCCAGTTAGTGCTGCACACCATGGGTGTGGCGACCATCATGGGCAGCGTCGACAGTGTGCGCCTGCTGGGCACCAACGACGTGTACATGCCCATCACCCCGATGTTCCACGTGCACGCCTGGGGCCTGCCCTATGTGGCAACCATGCTCGGGCTCAAGCAGGTTTATCCCGGTCGCTACGAGCCGGAGCTGCTGGTGGAGCTGTGGCGCAAGGAAAAGGTCACCTTCTCCCACTGCGTGCCAACCATCCTGCAGATGGTGCTCAACGCCAAGGCGGCCCAGGGTACAGACTTCAAGGGTTGGAAGATGGTCATCGGCGGCAGTGCGTTGAACCGCACGCTGTATGAGACCGCCAAGAGCAAGGGCATTCAACTGACCGCCGCCTATGGCATGTCGGAGACCGGCCCGCTGGTGTCCTGTGCCCACCTCAACGAAGAGTTGATGGCCGGCAGCGAGGACGAGCGCACCACCTACCGGATCAAGGCCGGCGTGCCCGGGCCGTTGGTGGATGCGGCGATTGTCGACGAGGACGGCAACTTCCTCCCGGCGGACGGCGAGACCCAGGGCGAACTGGTGCTGCGTGCGCCATGGTTGACCGAGGGTTATTACAACGAACCGCAGAAGGGCGCGGAGCTCTGGGCGGGCGGTTGGCTGCACACCGGCGACGTGGCGACCCTCGACAGCCTCGGGGTGATCGACATCCGCGACCGGATCAAGGACGTGATCAAGACCGGCGGCGAATGGATCTCCTCCCTGGCCCTGGAAGACCTGGTCAGCCGCCATCCGTCGGTACGTGAAGTAGCAGTGGTGGGCATTGCCGATCCGCAATGGGGCGAGCGTCCGTTTGCCCTGCTGGTCTTGCGCGAAGGCCATGAGCTGGGGGCCCGGGAACTCAAGGAGCACCTCAAGCCCTTCGTCGAACAGGGTCACTTGAGCAAGTGGGCAATCCCGAGCCAGATCGCCCTTGTTACGGAAATTCCCAAGACCAGCGTCGGCAAACTGGACAAGAAGCGTATCCGCATCGATATCGTCCAGTGGCAGGCCAGCAACAGCAGTTTCCTCTCGACCCTCTGAGGTGTCCCCACCACGCCCGAAAGGGCGTGGCAGCCCCACCAAGCAAGCGCTTGGCTTGCCGAATTCGAATTTTCAGTCATTCTCGCCCGCCGGTTTTCACTGGCTTGGCAAACCTTTGTTTGGAAAGTGGCCTCTGGGTGCAAATCACACTTTAGAGGGATCAAGCGGTACTACCTGCTGGCTATAGTCCGCTGACGGATTTTCAGGAGTGGGGCAGGCCGGCGATGCGCCGAACTGCCACTTCGGGCGATGGATGGGAGCGTCTGCTGCCCTTTCGTCCGAGGCGTTCCTGGAGGTACTCACTGCCAAAACAATAAAGCACATGGAGTATGTCGATGATCGCGTTAAACCCGTTCTGGCGCCGGGCGAAACTGCCCTTGGCCGTCAGCCTCGCTTCTACGCTCGCCGGTCCCGCCTTTGGTGTCAGTTTTAATGTCGGTGAAATCGAGGGCAGCTTCGACTCCTCCCTGTCGCTGGGAGCCAGTTGGTCGACGCAGAATCCCGACAAGAACCTGATCGGCGTCAACAATGGGGGTTCGGGCTTGTCGCAGACCTCCGATGACGGGCGGCAGAACTTCAAGGCCGGGGAGACCTTTTCGAAGATCTTCAAGGGCGTGCATGACCTCGAATTGAAGTACGGCGATACCGGTGTGTTCGTGCGCGGCAAGTACTGGTACGACTTTGCCTTGCAGAACCAGGACCTCGACTTCAAGAACGTCAGCAACGACGGCCGCCAGCAAGGTGCCCGCTCTTCCGGCGCCGAGTTCCTCGATGCCTTCGTCTACCACAACTACAGCATTGCCGACCTGCCGGGCACGGTGCGCCTGGGCAAGCAGGTGGTGAGCTGGGGTGAAAGTACCTTTATCGGTGGCGGTATCAACGCCATCAATCCGATCGACGTGTCCGCGTTCCGTCGTCCGGGGGCCGAGATCAAGGAAGGCCTGATTCCGGTCAACATGTTCTATATGAACCAGAGCCTCACCGATAACCTTTCGGCGGAAGGCTTCTACCAGATCGGCTGGGATTCGACGGTGACCGACAACTGCGGCACGTTCTTCTCGCAGTCGGACATTGTCTCCCATGGTTGTAACAACAATCTGCGGGTATTGAACTCGAGCGCCACCCTCAGCGCGGCTCAGCAAGCAGGGTTACGACCCTTGGGTGTCGATATCAATGGCGAGGGTGTCCTGGTTCGACGCACACCCGACCAGGACCCCAGCAGTGGCGGCCAGTTCGGCTTTGCCATGCATTACAACTTCGAGCCGCTGGACACCGAGTTCGGTGCCTATTTCATGAACTACCACAGCCGCGCGCCGATCTTCAGTGCCAAGGGCGCCTCCCAGGCTGTTTTCAATACGGCGCCATTCCTCGGCACCGCGGCTCCCCTGGTGGTGGCCGGCAACTCCAGCTACTTCATGGAGTACCCGGATAACATTCGCCTGTATGGCTTGAGCTTCTCCACCACCTTGCCCACCGGTACCGCCTGGAGCGGTGAATTGAGCTACCGGCCGAATGCGCCGGTGCAGATCAGCTCCACCGATATCCTGTATGCCGGTGTCACGCCGCTGCCCGGCCTGGGCAATGCCTCGATCATCAAGGGCTCGCCGGGCCAGACGATCAACGGCTACAACCGCAAGGAAATCACCCAGCTCCAGACCACCTTCACGCATTTCTTCGATCAGGTCATGGGCGCCAGTCGCCTGACCCTCGTCGGTGAAGCGGGGCTCACCTATGTGGGCGGGTTGGAAAGCCGCGACAAGGTGCGCTACGGCCGCGACCCGGTCTATGGGCCGGGCACCTTGCCCAACGGTTTTTGCCCAACCCTCAATGGCAGCACGATTGCCGGTGCGGGTCCTGGCGCGGATGCCAGCAACCGCAGCAGCAACTGCAACAACGACGGCTTCACCACCGCGACATCCTGGGGCTATCGCGCCCGGGCCATCTGGGAATACCCGGATGTCTTCGCCGGGGTGAACCTCAAGCCCAACGTGGCCTGGTCCCATGACGTGAAAGGTTACTCGCCGGGCCCTGGCGGCAACTTCGAGCAGGGTCGCAAGGCCGTCAGCCTGGGCCTCGACGCCGAGTACCAGAACACCTACACCGCGAGCCTGAACTACACCAACTTCTTCGGCGGCGACTACAGCACGGTGGATGACCGTGACTTCGTGGCGCTGAGCGTTGGCATGAACTTCTAAGACCCTTGCACTTCAGGAAGAACAACAAGATGAAAATCACCAAGAATCTGCTTCAGGTCGGTGTGCTGGGGTTGTCGTTGCTGGCCAGCGGTGTAATGGCCGCGGTGTCCGCCGATGAAGCGGCGAAACTGGGCACGAGCCTGACCCCGATGGGCGCGGAAAAGGCCGGCAATGCCGCCGGCACCATTCCGGCCTGGACGCCGATGGCGAAGAACATCGGCACGGTCGACAGCAAGGGTTTCCTTTCCGATCCCTACGCCAGTGAAAAACCGCTGTTCATCATCACCGCGCAGAACGTCGAGCAGTACAAGGACCAACTGGCCCCAGGGCAATACGCGATGTTCAAGCGTTACCCGGAGACCTTCAAGATGCCGGTCTACCCGTCCCATCGCGGTGCCACCGTGCCGGATGACGTGTTTGCCGCGATCAAGGAAAACGCCACCAAGACCAATCTGGTCAGTGGTGGCAATGGCCTGGAGAACTTCAAGACCGCCGTGCCGTTCCCGATCCCGAAAAGTGGCGTGGAAGTGATCTGGAACCACATCACCCGCTATCGCGGCGGCAGCGTGACCCGCCTGGTAACCCAGGCCACGCCCCAGGCCAACGGCTCGTACAGCCTGGTGTACTTCCAGGACCAGTTCGTCTTCCGCGACAAGATGAAGGACTACGACCCGGCCAACCCCGGCAATATCCTCTTCTACTTCAAGCAGAAAGTGACCGCGCCGGCGCGCCTGGCCGGCGGCGTGCTGCTGGTCCACGAAACCCTCGACCAGGTCAAGGAACCGCGTTCGGCCTGGGTCTACAACGCCGGTCAGCGCCGGGTGCGGCGTGCCCCGCAAGTCTCTTATGACGGCCCGGGTACCGCCGCCGACGGCCTGCGCACCTCCGACAACCTGGACATGTACAACGGCGCGCCGGACCGCTACGACTGGAAGCTTGAAGGCAAGAAAGAAATGTATATCGCCTCCGACAGCTACCGGCTCGACTCGCCGCAGCTCAAGTACGCCGACATCATCAAGGCCGGCCACATCAACCAGGACCTGGCGCGTTACGAGCTGCGCCGCGTCTGGCATGTGGTCGCGACCTTGAAGGAAGGCCAGCGCCACATCTATGCCAAGCGGGACTTCTATATCGATGAAGACACCTGGCAGGCGGCGGTGATCGACCACTACGACGGTCGCGGCCAACTCTGGCGTGTCGCCGAGGCCCATGCCGAGAACTACTACGACAAGCAGGTGCCGTGGTACGCCCTGGAAACCCTCTACGATCTGCAGTCCGGCCGTTACCTGGCGCTGGGCATGAAGAACGAAGAGAAGCAGGCGTATGACTTCGGTTTCACCGCCACCACCAGCGATTTCACCCCGGCTGCCCTGCGCCAGGACGGCGTTCGCTGACAGCGCTCCACAGGCAACCCCGTTGCAAGCGCAGGCGCATCCTGCGTTGAAACGCCCCGGCCGGTTCGGGGCGTTTTTTTGCCTGCGGGAGATGTGTGGCTAAATATTTCAAATTCGATGCTTTTCGACAAAATTAAGACAATAAGCCTTCATTACGGCGCTTTTTACCGCTAGTCTGCGGACAGCTGCCTGCCGATAACAGCCCTTCAACAAGAGCCGGCCATGACTGATCTGTCCCGTATGCAAGGTCCCGTGGGCCCGGCCATACCTGCCTTGGAAGGACGTTTCTACCGTCCGCCACTGCCGGACGGCTATGTGTTGCGACCCCGTCTGTGCGAACGCCTCGGCGCCGGTTTGCATGGCCGTCTGTTGCTGGTCAGTGCCCCGGCCGGTTTCGGCAAGAGCTCGTTGGCGGTGGAGTTCTGCCAGGGCCTGCCGTTGCACTGGCAAAGCCTTTGGCTGGGGCTCAGTCCGCGGGACAACGATCCGGGACGTTTTCTCGAACGCCTGCTCGACGGTCTGCAAGATTACTTCCCGGGCCTGGGTAGCCAGGCCTTGGGCCTGCTGAAAATGCGCCAGCGCCATCAGCCTTTCGCGTTCGAAGAGTGGCTGGACGGCCTGCTCGACGAACTGGCGTTGCGCCTGTCCATCACCACGCCGCTGTTGCTGGTACTCGATGACTACCATCTGGCCCAGGGCCCGGTGCTGGATCGTTGCCTGCAGTTTTTCCTCAACCACCTGCCCGCCGGTTTGCTGGTGATGGTCACCAGTCGGCAGCGGCCTGAGTGGCATCTGGCACGCCTGCGCTTGTCACGGCAATTGCTGGAGCTGAACGAGCAGGACCTGCGCCTGACCCACGACGAATCCCTGGACCTGTTCGCGCGTCACAGCAGTTCCTTGCGGGGCGAGGCCCTGGACACCCTGATCGAGCGCAGCGAGGGCTGGGTAGCCGGTTTGCGCTTCTGGCTGCTGGCCGCGGCCCAGGCCAGCAGCGACATGGCGCTGCCCCAGGTCCTGCAAGGTGGCACCGGGCTGATTCGTGACTACCTGCTGGAGGAGGTGATTGACTGCCTGCCGCCCGAGGTCCAGGCCTTTCTCTACGACATTGCCCCCCAGGAGCGTTTTTGCAGCGAATTGTGCGATGCCATTCGCGAGTCCCACGACAGCGCGCAGATTCTCAGCTACCTGCAATCGCACCAGGTGTTCCTCGTGCCACTGGACGAGCACGGCCACTGGTTCCGTTATCACCACCTGTTTTCCGATCTGCTGCGCAGCCGTCCGCCGGGCAATACCCTGGTTCCCGCCGCCAGCCTGCACCTGCGTGCCTGCCGCTGGTTCAGCAGCCAGTGCCTGCTCGATGAAGCGGTGGAGCAGGCGTTGCGGGCCGGGCATCTGGATGTGGCGGCCAACCTGGTGCAGAACCTCTCCGAAGAGCAACTGCTGGCCGAGCAGAACGTCGGCATGCTGCTGCGCTGGAAAACCGACTTGCCCGATCGCCTGCTGGTCAGCACGCCACGGTTGATCGTGCTCTACGCCTGGGCGCTGGGGCTGGCCTGCCAGCTGGATGCCGCCGAAGAGCTGGCCAGCCACCTGAGCCGTTTCCTTCCGGCGCCCTCGGCCACGGCGCAGAAATCCATGCTCGCACAATGGCTGGCCCTGAGCGGGATCATTGCCCGTGGCCGTGGCGATCGCCAGAAGACCCAGGCCTATTGCAGCGAAGCCTTGCTCAGCCTGCCACACAAGCGTTATGGCCAGCGCCTGGTGTGTCTGTCGACCCTGTCCAACCTGGCGATTGCCGACGGCGACCTGTGGCGCGCCCGCGGCCTGAATCGCGAATCCCTGGAACTGGCCCAACGGGTCGGCAACCCCTTGTTCGAGGCCTTGGCTCATTACGACCGGGCGCGAGTGCTCCAGGCCCGTGGCGAGGTGCTGCGCGCGCTGGATGAAGTTCGCCAGGGTTTGCAGCGCCTGGAGGGTTTGCCTGCCCAGCGGCTGTACGCCGCGCGCGCCCGGCTGACGTTGTACGAGGGTTACCTGCTGACCCTGCGCCTGCAACCCGAAGCCGGGCGGATTCGCCTGCTCGCCGGCCTGCACGAGGCGCGGGCCTGCCGGGATATCAGCGTGTTGGTCGGGCATTGCGTGATTGCCAGCCAGGACGGGCGCAACGGCGAGTTCGCCAAGGCCTTTGCCGAGCTGGCCGAGGCCGAGCGCTTGATGCATATCTGGGATGTGCCGCCGATCTACTACCTGGCAATGATCACCTTGATGAAGTGCCAGCTGTGGCTGGCCCAGGGCCGTATCGACCTGGCCGAAGCCTGGCTGGGCCGGCTGGAACAGACCTACAACGGTGATCAGCCGGCGGCGCCGCCGGAGTTCCACCTGCAATTACCCCTGCATATCCAGTTGCAACAGGCCCTGCTCGAAGCCTTGCGTGGCAAGCCCGTCGCCGCGCAGCAACGGCTGGCGAAACTGGTGGAGCAGGGCCAGGCCAGTGGTGGCCAACTGCTTAGCGTGATGGCCTGGAACCAGTGGGTGCTGGTGTTGCTGGCGACAGCCGGAGAGGCCGAAGCCCGACCGTTGTTCGCCCACGCGGTGGAGGCCACCACGGGTGGGGCATTGCTGCCGTTCCATGCCCTGGCGAAGGCACATCCGGAGTGGATGCGCGAGCAACTGCTGCTCGGCCCCGACACCTCGCTGCGGCAAAGCCTGCTGGCGCTGGTGCCGGCCCAGGTCGGGCGCGAGGCGAGTGAACTGGCGCAGCCCATCGACAGTCTGAGTACCCGGGAGCTGGCGGTCCTGCACTTGATTGCCCAGGGCTGTTCGAACCAGGAGATCAGCGACCAGTTATTCATTTCCCTGCATACGGTGAAAACCCACGCCAGTCATATTAACAGCAAGCTGGGGGTCGAGCGGCGCACCCAGGCCGTGGCGAGGGCGCAGGAGCTGGGGTTGCTGGGCGAATCGCGCTGACGGTTCCATCTACCGTTCGAGCTATGCGCTATCGAAGAAGCTTCGGCGGGGTGGCTATGTGCCTTGCGTCAGCTATAACCAATAGACGTCTGCGCTCCCTTTCAACGCCTTGAACGATTGACGGTTGACGAGGAAGGGAGGGGCGGTGCCACGTCAGCGCTCTTTGGTCGTGAATTACAAAGGAATTGCCTGGGAGCAAGGAATGCGCGAGTCCACATTTAGCCCCGCTCCAGTCGTCCTGATTGTTGACGACCAGGCAACGGATGCGCTGATCCTCCGCGAGTCGGTACGGGATCTGGCACAGGTGCATGTCGCCACCAGCGGCGAAGAGGCTCTGCGCGTGGCACGCCAATGCCGTCCCGATGTGGTCCTGCTCGATATCGAGATGCCCGGCATGAACGGCTTCGAGGTCTGCAAGGCGCTCAAGGCCGATCCCAAGCTGTCCGATGCGGCGGTGATTTTCGTCACCTCCCATGCCCAGGCCGACTACGAGCTCCAGGCCCTGGGCTACGGCGGCATCGACTTTATCCAGAAACCCCTGAATATCCCGGTGGCCAGGGCCCATATCAACGCCCACATCACCCTGCGCAACGAAGCCAAGCGCCTGGCCAACCATGACGCCCTGACCGGTTTGCCCAACCGCATGCTGTTGCAGGATCGTGCCGAGCAGGCCCTGAAAATGGCCCGGCGCGATCATGGGCGGTTGGCGATGCTGTTGCTGGACCTGGACAATTTCAAGGCCATCAACGATTCCATGGGGCATTCGGTCGGCGACCAGATGCTCAAATATGTGGCGACACGCCTGTCGATGCTCCTGCGCGGCATGGATACCCTCAGTCGCCAAGGCGGCGATGAGTTCATCATCCTGCTCTCGGAGGTGGAAGGTTTCGAGGCGGTGGGCGATTTTGCCGAGCAGGTGCTGACGGCCATTTCCAGCCCGTTTTCGCTCCAGGGCACCCGCTACGACCTGAGCGCCAGCATCGGCATCGGCGTGTTCCCGGAAGACAGCGACGACCTCGAGTCGCTCTACCGGCATGCCGACGCTGCGATGTACCAGGCCAAGCAGGCGGGGCGTAACCGCTACCTGTTTTTCTCCCCTGGGATCGAAAGCGGCATGCGCGCCCGCCACCTGCTTGAACGGCACATGCGTGCGGCCATCGAGGACGGGGTGTTCGAGGTGTTCTACCAGGCCAAGGTCGATGCCCGGGACCAACGCGTGGTCGGCATGGAGGCGCTGATCCGCTGGCGCAACAGCGACGGCAACCTGGTCTCGCCGGCGGACTTCATTCCGCTGGCCGAAGAAACCGGGTTGATCATCCCCATCGGCAAGTACGTGCTGCTCCAGGCCTGCAAGGACACCTGCAAACTCCACGAACTGGGCTACCCGATCTGCGTCAGTGTGAACATCAGCGCGGTGCAGTTTCGCGAAGAGTCGTTCCTCGGGATGGTCAAGGGCATCCTCCTCGACTCGGGTCTTGAGCCGCGCTGGCTGGAACTGGAAATTACCGAAGGCGTCCTGGCCCGGGACATCGATAACGCCCGCGAAATCCTGGTGGCACTCAAGGCGCTGGGGGTGCACGTGGCCATCGACGATTTTGGCACGGGCTATTCGAGCCTGGCTTATCTCAAGCGTTTTCCCATCGATGTGTTGAAGATCGACCAGAGCTTCGTGCGCGAGATGCTTATCGACAAGAGCGACCTGGCCATTGTCGAGGCGATCATCAAGTTGGGACAGGCGCTGGGCCTGGAACTGGTCGCCGAAGGCGTGGAGACCCCGCAACAAGCCAACCTGCTGTTGGAGCAGGGCTGCCGGATCATGCAGGGCTATCTGTATTGTCGGCCGGTCCCATTTACCCAGATATGCACCTTCTTGTCTTCATGGCCACGGAAGGCATGAGGGCCGTGGGTTCAGTCGCCGACGATCGATATCCCGGTCCTCAGGACAGCTACTGCTCAAGGGAGCTCCAGTGTTGAAACGAACTAGCCCGTATGCCCTGAGTGGGCGCGTTGCGCTGATCCTGGCCGTAGGACTGCTGGCGACCGTGGTGGGATGCCTGATCCTGAAGAACAACAATGAGCAACGGACCCGCGAAGCACTCGGTGCCGCTGCCGAAAGCGCCGTGCAGTCGGTGTTGACCCGGCTGCAGTTGTATCAGTACGGGCTTCGTGGCACCCGTGGCGCGATGGTCACCGCCGGCGAGAATGGCATGACCCGGGAGATCTTCCACCGCTACAGCCAGATGCGCGACGTACCCAAGGAGTTTCCCGGCGCCCGTGGGTTCGGATTTATCCGCCGGGTACCGCCCCAGGATCTGGATGCCTTTGTGCGTCATGCCCGGGCCGATGGTGCACCGAATTTCACGATCCAGCAGTTTGCCCCCCATGAAGGCGACCTCTATGTGGTCCAGTACCTGGAACCGAACGCCGACCACTCGGCGGCATTCGGCCTGGACATCGCCTCGGAGTCCGACCGGGCCGAGGCGGCCAGGGCGGCGGCGCGCAGTGGGAGTGCACGCATCACCTCGCCGATCACCCTGGCGCAGGCGGTGGGCAAGCCAGAGCAGTCGTTCCTGATTCTGTTGCCGATCTACAAAAACGGCATCGTGCTGGCCACCGAGGACGAGCGCGAGGCGGCGGTGGTCGGTTGGGGCTACGCGCCCTTGCTGATCGAGAACGTGCTGAGCGGTTTGTTGCCGGAGAGCGAGGCGGTCAATCTGCGCATCACCGACATCACCGTGCCGGGGGCGCAGGAGCAGTTCTACCAGACGACCTATGAGGAGGGCGTGCTGCCCGCGGGATTGATGACCTACACCCTGGAGCGCGACATCTTTGGCCGGCGCTGGCAGGTCGAGTTGGAGGCGCTGCCGCTGTTCGCCGAGCGCCTGCACCTGGTCTCGCCGACAGTGGTGTTTTTCCTCGGTGTCCTGGCAAGCCTGCTGGTGGCCGCGCTCGCCGCCATTGCCGGGGTCAGTTCCCAGCGACGTCTGCAGGTGATTGCCGAGCAAGCGCGGTTGGCCTCGATCGTCGAGGGCTCGGCGGACGCGATCATCGGCAAGACCCTGGAAGGTGTGGTGACCAGTTGGAACCAGGGCGCGCAGAACCTCTTGGGTTATACCGCGCAGGAAGCGGTGGGCCAGCCGCTGGTGAAGCTGATCGTGCCGCCTGAGCTGGCCTCGGAGGAGGTCGAGATCCTGGCCCGGATCGCCCGCGGCGAGACCATTACCAACTTCGACACCCTGCGGCACTGTCAGGACGGTCGGCGTATCCACGTCTCGGTGAATGTTTCGCCGATCCGTGACGCCAGCGGCCGGGTAATCGGCGCCTCCAAGATTCTGCGCGATGTCACCGCGCAGAAGGCCGCCGCCGCGCGGATTCTCGAACTCAATTCCAGCCTCGAAGAGCAGGTGGTGGCACGCACCTCGGAGCTGCGGCGGATCAATCTGCTGTTCAGCAGTGTGCTGCGCTCGGCTTCCGAGGTGTCGATCATTGCCACCGATCTGGGCGGTGTGATCAGCGTCTTTAATGAAGGCGCCGAGCGCATGCTCGGTTATCGCGCCGAGGAAGTGGTGGGCAAGACCACGCCGGTGATTTTCCATGTCGAGCAGGAAGTCATCGACCATGGGCTTGAGCTCAGCGCCGAGTATAAGCAGGCGATCGAGGGCTTCAGGATTTTTGCCCACAAGCCGGAGTTCGAACAATCGGAAACCCGCGAATGGACCTATGTGCGCAAGAACGGCTCACAGGTGCCGATCACCCTGGTGGTGACGTCCTTGCGCGACGACGAGGGGCAGTTGGCCGGCTACCTGGGAATCGCCGTCGATATCACCCAGCGCAAGGCCGCGGAAAATCAGTTGGAACTGAGCCTGCAAGCCACCCGGCTGATCCGCGATCAACTGTTGATGGCGTCCGATGTGGCCGAACTGGGGGTCTGGACCTGGACGTTGGAGGACAATGCGTTGCAATGGAACGACCGGATGTACGAGTTCTACGACCAGCCGCTGAGTCTGCGGGACAACGGGCTGAACTATGGGCACTGGCATGAGCGGGTCCACCCCGAAGACGTCGAGGCGGTGGCTGCGCAATTGGCGGCGGCCGTTGCCGGAGAAGGCGTCTATGATCCGATTTTCCGTCTGTTGGGGCCGGGAGGTCGTATCCGCTATATCCAGGCGGGTGCCCAGATCGAGCGCGATGCCCAGGGGCGGGCGTTGCGCGTGACCGGCATCAACCGCGACATCACCACCCAGCGCCAACTGGAGTCGCACCTGCTCCAGGCCAAGAACCAGGCCGACAGCGCCAGCGCCGCCAAGTCGTACTTCCTGGCCAACATGAGTCATGAGATCCGCACGCCGATGAACGCGGTGCTGGGGATGTTGCAACTGGTCCAGCACACCGACCTCAATGCCCGCCAGCGCGACTACGTGGTCAAGGCCCAGACGGCGGCCAAGTCACTGCTGGTCCTGCTCAATGACATCCTCGATTACTCGAAGATCGAGGCCGGCAAGCTGCAACTGGATCTGCACCCCTTCGAGCTTGAGCCGCTGATGCGTGATCTGGCGGTGGTGCTGGCGGGCAACCAGGGCAGCAAGGAGGTCGAAGTCATGTTCGACCTCGATTCCGACCTGCCCGGCAGCCTGGTGGGTGACAGCCTGCGCTTGCAGCAGGTGTTGATCAACCTGGCGGGCAACGCCCTGAAGTTCACCCAACAGGGCCAGGTGGTGGTCAGCATCCGGCAGATGAAGCGTTTCCAGGGCTGGGTGACGATCCGGATCGAGGTCTGCGACACCGGCATCGGCATCAATACCGAACAATTGCAGCGCATCTTTGATGGTTTCACCCAGGCGGAAGCCTCGACCACCCGCCGTTTCGGCGGCACCGGCCTGGGGCTGGTGATCTGCAAGCGGCTGGTCGGCCTGATGGGCGGTGAGTTGCGGGTCGAGAGCGAAGTGGGCAGCGGCAGCCGGTTCTGGTTCGATATCAACCTGGAGGCGGCCCGTGGCGACCCCTTGCGGCTGTCCTGCCCGGGTGTCGATTCGGCGATGCGCCTGCTGGTGGCTGACGACAACTCCATGGCCTGCGAGTTGTTGTTGCGGACCGTGCGTTCCCTGGGCTGGACGGCGGACACCGTGAGTGGCGGCACGCTGGCGGTCGAGGGCGTGCGCAATGCGCAAATGCGCGGCGAACCCTATGACGTGGTGCTGATGGACTGGCGCATGCCGGACATGGACGGCCTCAGCGCCGCCCGGCTGATCAGTTTGCAGGAACAGGCCGCGCCGCCGCCGATGGTGATCATGATTACCGCTTACGGGCGTGAAGTCCTGGCGGATGTGCACCACGAGGGCGACGCGCCGTTCGTGGGGTTCCTGACCAAGCCCGTGACACCCCGGCAGTTGGCCGATGCGGTCCAGCAGGCCTTCAGCACCGACGAGTCGCTACCCGAGTCGCTGCCCGGACCCGCCCGCCCCCGGCGCCTGGCCGGCTTGCGCCTGTTGGTGGTGGAAGACAACGCCGTCAACCGCCAGGTCGCCGATGAACTGCTGAGGGGAGAGGGGGCTCAAGTCAGCCTGGCGGAAGGCGGATTGGAGGGCGTCAGTCAGATTCTGTCGGCGTCGACGCCGTTCGATGCGGTGCTGATGGATATCCAGATGCCGGACATCGATGGCATGGAGGCGACACGGCGGATTCGCCGGCATCCGCATTTTGCCCTGTTGCCGATCCTGGCGATGACCGCCAATGCCTCCAACAGTGATCGTGACGCCTGCATCGCGGCGGGCATGAACGACCATGTGAGCAAGCCCATCGACCTTGAGCAACTGGTGCAGACGCTGCGGATCCAGACCGGGCGCGAGGTGCCCCAACCGTTGATGACGAGCCAGGCGGCGCGTCCTTCGACGGAGGTGGTGATTGAGGCGCGGGATTCGATCATGGGACGCTTCGGCGGCAATATCGAGTTGATCAACACGGTCTTGTACACCTTCGGCGCGGAGTTGGAAAAACAGCTGACGTTGCTGCCGGAGCAACTGAAGGACCGTGACGGTCCGGCGGTGGCGGCGGTGTTGCACGCAATCAAGGGCAGTTCCGGTACCGTGGGCGCGCAGGTCCTGTCACAGCGCGCCGGTGCCCTGGAACGCGAGCTGATGTATGGTGATGCGACGGCGGTGATGCGCGTGCTCGAGGACCCGCAATGGTTGCCGGAGCTCAGGGACTTGCTGGTGCGCAGTGTCGAGCAGTTGAAGTCGGCGTTCGGCACCGGCTATCGAGGGAGTTCGTCCCGGGAGGCGGCTTCGGGGCCGTAAAGAGCGCAGCGCAGGTAAACACTCAAGCGGTGCCATGCGCGGCGAGGTTGCAATATTGTCCTTTGAAATACAGCAATGGCTGCCTGGCAGCCGCTTCTTGCAGGTTTAACGCTTTCACTTCACCAATCACGATCAGGTGATCACCTGCGGCGTGTTCGGCGTGAATTTCGCAATCAAGCCAGTGCAGGCTGCCGGCAATGATCGGATTACCCAGCGGCGATGCCTGCCATTCGACGCCGTGCCACTTGTCCGTGCCTTTGCGAGCGAACTGGTTGGAAATCCTGACCTGCTCACCTGACAGGATATTGACTGCGAATCGACCTGCCTGGCGAATCTTGGGATAGCTGGCCGAACTGGACATTACGCTGAATGACACCAGCGGCGGGCTCATCGACACGCTATAGAACGACTGGCAAGTGAAGCCAATCGGCTCGCCATCAGTGTGTGATGTAATCACTGTGATACCGGATGCATAGTGCCCGAGCGCTTCGCGAAAGCTCAATGGCTCGATAGCCGTACTGGGAAGTGACATGGTAGATCCTGAATGTGAGGTGCAGTTCGAAAGTGTCGAGGAAGGCCTGAAGTAGCCCGGTAATGTTGGCTGACTTCAGCCTTGCCAATCTTGAAAGCGGCCCATCGATCAAACCGACCATGAATCCGCGCGGCCTCGACGATGGTGCTTTGGCGCAGCATCGCCTTCCATTCAGCCGTACACCCCTTCCGGCTTTAGCTCGGTACTAGTTCGAGAGTTCTCTCCGGACGATTTCTGCGCCTGCGCTTAACGCATTGAGCTTGCCTCTGGCGACTCGACGAGGCAGGGGGGCCATGCCACAGTTGGTGCAGGGATAGAGCTTGTCGGCATCGACAAACTGCAGTGCTTTTCGCAGGGTATTGGCGACTTCCTCGGGTGTTTCAATGGTATGGTTTGCCACATCAATGGCCCCGACCATCACTTTTTTGCCTCGAATGAGTTCAATCAGTTCCATGGGGACATGAGAGTTGTGACATTCCAGTGAGATGATATCGATACTGGACTTTTGCAGCTTGGGGAAGGCTTCTTCATATTGTCGCCATTCTGATCCCAGCGTCTTTTTCCAGTCGGTATTGGCCTTGATGCCATAACCGTAGCAAATGTGTACAGCCGTTTCACACTTAAGGCCTTCAATGGCCCTTTCCAAGGTAGCCACCCCCCAATCATTCACCTCATCAAAGAAAACATTAAAAGCGGGCTCGTCAAACTGGATGATGTCAACCCCCGCAGCTTCTAACTCCCTGGCTTCTTGATTGAGAATGGTGGCGAATTCCCAAGCCAGTTTTTCGCGGCTTTTATAATGGTTGTCATAAAGCGTATCGATCATGGTCATGGGACCTGGCAGAGCCCATTTTATGGGTTGCTGGGTTTGCTGACGCAAAAACCTGGCATCTTCAACAAACACTGGCTTTTGGCGAGTTACAGCCCCCACCACCGTCGGTACGCTCGCGTCATAGCGATCACGAATTCGAACGGTCTCGCGTTTCTCGAAATCAACGCCGCTGAGGTGCTCAATAAAGGTGGTGACAAAATGTTGGCGTGTTTGTTCGCCGTCACTGACAATATCAATGCCCGCCTGTTGTTGTTCTTGCAATGACAAACGCAGGGCATCTTGTTTGCCTTCAATCAATTCCTCATCTTGCAATTTCCAGGGTGACCAGAGTGTCTCGGGTTGTGCAAGCCAGGCGGGTTTAGGCAAGCTGCCAGCCGTTGAAGTGGGTAATAATTTTTTCATAATGGATGACCTTGTATTTTTGATGAGTCAAAGCGCGTGATTGGCAGACCACTGCTGGAGGGTGGCCTGGTGCGGCTTGATAAAGTGCTCTTCAACAAACTTGCCTTGCTCAATCGCCAGGCGGCTACGTTCTTCTCGATCATAAACAATTCGAGTTAATGAGTAGTCCTGGTGCTTCAAGCTGGGTTGATAGGACTTCCCGGCTGCAGAGTTCGCGTTGTAAATCTCGGCTCGGTAAATCTTCTGGAAGGTGTCCATCGTGCTGATGGTGCTGATCAACTCAAGGTTGGTGTAATCACCCAGCAAGTCGCCGGCAAAATAGAAAGCCAAAGGCGCAACACTATTCGGTGGCATGAAATAGCGAACCTTCAAGCCCATTTTGTTGAAGTATTCATCGGTTAAGGAGTCTTCATCTTGCTGGTATTCAACACCCAATACAGGGTGCTGGTTTTCAGTCCGCTGATAGGTTTTGGTGCTCGAAACACTCAGGCATATGACCGGTGGCTTGTTGAAGTTATCTTTGTACGTGTTCGAATTCACGAAATGCTTGAATAGCTTTCCATGCAGCTCTCCAAAATTATCTGGAGTGCTAAAGCCGGGCTGATTTTTGTTGTGCTCCAGCAAGAGAACGCTGAAGTCATAGTCTCGCACGTAAGAGGAAAAGTTATTCCCTGTCATGCCCTCGAGGCGTTCGTTGGTTTTTCGATCAATAATATGGGTTTTCAATATTTCAATCAGCGGGAGGGCGTTGCCGCTGTTTTCAGTATCAATATTCATCTCGACGGAAATGATTTCAAGTTCGACAGTGTAACGATCGCCTTTGGGGTTGTCCCAGTGCGCCAAGGCATTGAAGCGGTTGTCGATCATCTTTAAGGTGTTGCGCAAATTTTCTTGACGACTCGTGCCTCTCGCCAAATTGGCAAAGTTGGTAGTGATGCGCGTATTTTCTGAGGGATGATAGTTTTCATCGAAACAAATGCGCTTGATCGTAAATGTGAATTCTTTGTTCATGGCAATGGGGTGTCCTGATTTCCGAAAAGAAGCCTGAATTGACTCATTGCCTTTTCAGTATTTGGCAATTTTCTTTTCTGGGTTGGTCACTCGAAAATATTGATATGGTCTATAATTAAGACGTATTTTATGCTGAGCCATTGATTGAGTGAAAATGAATTGATTTCACTAAATCTTTAGTCATCTTCATGATGGGGTGTGCGGTCAGTTGCAGGCGTCCCTGCCCCACAGGACTCACTGAATCGTCATGGCTTTCGTGGCGGCCGTTTCATTAAGGAATACCCATGGAAGTCGCAAAACCCGCGCTGATTCGCGAAACTTTCCCCGTCGGCCCTTTGCAGTGCAACTGCACCCTGATCGGCGACCCGATCACGAAAAAGGCCATCGTTGTCGATCCGGGTGGCAATCCGGAGTTGATCATCGCCCGGCTCGAAGCCCATGGGCTGAAATTGGTCAGCATCATCCACACCCATGCGCATCTGGATCATTTCCTGGCTTCCGGCCAACTCAAGGAGAAAACCGGCGCGACCTTGCACCTGCACAAGGAAGACCAGTTCCTCTGGGACAACCTGGAAATGCAATGCAACCTCTTCGGCGTGCCCTATGTGCCGGTGCCGTCGCCGGACCAATGGCTGGCCGACGATGAAGAACTGGCCTGCGGGTGTGGGCTGGCCCTGCACACGCCAGGACATACCCCGGGCTCCATGAGCTTCTGGTTTGCCGAAGCAAAACTGTTGATTGCCGGAGACACGCTGTTTCGTCGCGGGATTGGTCGCACCGATCTGTGGGGCGGTGACCAGGCGACTATCGTGCGCTCGATCAAGCAGCGCCTGTACACCCTGGATGAAGAGGCGATTGTAGTCACCGGACATGGCCCTGACACCCGTCTGGGCGAGGAAATGCGCGAGAATCCTTTCGTTCGCGGCTGAAAGATTTCATGGAATTTTCGCCATTCGTCATGTTCCAAGGTCCATGGAGGTCTATCTTCAACCTCGATTGCACCAAAATCAGTAGGAGCTTGATTCATGTTCACCTCGCGTCGCTTGATTATCCTTGCTACCGCCGTCGCCATCGTGTCCGGCTGTGCGTCGCAAAACCCGTATGACAACCAGGGACAGGCACAGCAACCACCCAGCTCGGGGGGCGTGAGCAACACCGTCAAATACGGCGGTATGGGGGTGTTGGCCGGTGCCGCCGCCGGTGCGTTGATCAACCACAAAAACCATGGCCAAGGCGCGATGGTCGGTGGTGCCCTGGCCGGTCTGGCCGGTGCCGGTTACGGTTACTACGCCGACCAGCAGGAAAAGAAACTGCGGGCGAGCATGGCCAATACCGGGGTCCAGGTGCAGCGCCAGGGTGATCAGATCAAGCTGATCATGCCGGGCAATATCACCTTCGCCACCGACTCGTCGGATATCTCCCCCAGCTTCTATCAGCCGCTGAACAACCTGGCCGGTTCGCTCCGTGAGTTCAGCCAGAACCAGATCGAGATCGTCGGCTACACCGACAGCACCGGCAGCCGCCAGCACAACATGGACCTGTCCCAGCGTCGGGCCCAGAGCGTGGCGAGCTACCTGACATCCCAGGGCGTGAGCGGGGCCAACCTCTCGGCGCGCGGTGCCGGCCCGGATAATCCGGTGGCCAGCAACGCAGATGTCAACGGTCGGGCGCAAAACCGTCGTGTCGAGGTCAACCTGAAGGCGATTCCCGGACAGCAATACGGCCAGCCACAGGGGCAACCGCAAGGTCAGCCGTACCCGCCACAAGGTCAGCCGCAGTATCAGCAGCAGGGCCAACCTCAGTACCAACAGCAAGGTCAGCCGCAATACCAGCAGGGCCAGCCGTACGGTCAGCCGGTGCAGCAGTACCCTTGATTGCCTGACTGAACCCCAGGCGTAAAAAAGCCCGCCCGATCACTGATCGGGCGGGCTTTTTATTGGCACGGGAAACCGGCTTATTTTTTCAGGCCGTAGTGCTCATCCAGCATGCCGGGCGCATTCGGCGCCTTGGGCGCGTAGTCACGCGGCGGCTCCTGGCTGCGCGGCGGCGTCAGGCGTTCCCGTGGGCTCTGTACCGCATCGGCGTGCAGGGCGGCGAGCAGGCGTTGGCGAGTCAGTTCGTCCAGGGCCAGACGATTGGCGCCCTCGGCGAGATGGTCCTGCACTTCCTGGTAGCTCTGGGTGAGCTTTTTCACCAGGTTCGCGGTGCTGTTGAAGTGGGTGACCACCTCGTTCTGATAACTGTCGAAACGTTCCTGGATATCGTCCAACTGGCGCTGCGTGCTGCTCGGAGCGGCACTCGGTACCAGGCGGGCGATCAGGAAACCAATGGCGACACCGGCAACCAGGGCAAGAGTCGGCAACAACCAAACTAAGAGCGAGTGTTCCACGAGTCCTTCCTCTATAAACGGCTTTGCTTTACGTTAACGGCTCGGACCTGCGCTGTATACCGCGATCTTAAGGTCGCAGTGATGTCAGGCACAGACTTTTAGCTAGACGAGTCGACCCCTTGAGAGGTCACGGAGTTCCTTCCTTGCTGATGCGTGAAACCCCTGTATTGATCGATGGCCCTGTCGGCCAATTGGAAGCCTTGTACCTGGACGTGCCCGAACCACGGGGCCTGGCGCTGATCTGCCACCCCAATCCGGTGCAGGGCGGGACGATGCTCAACAAGGTCGTTTCGACCCTGCAACGCACCGCCCGCGATGCCGGCCTGATCACCTTGCGCTTCAACTATCGCGGTGTCGGTGCCAGCGCCGGCAGCCACGACATGGGCCACGGCGAAGTCGATGACGCCCAGGCCGCCGCGCAATGGCTGCGCGAACAACACCCGGACCTGCCCCTGACCCTGTTCGGCTTTTCCTTTGGTGGTTTTGTCGCGGCGAGCCTCGGCGGTCGCCTGGAAGCCCAGGGCGAGACCTTGCAGCACCTGTTCCTGGTGGCGGCGGCGGTCATGCGTTTGCAGGCGGTCGATCGTCTGCCGGAAAACTGCCCGCT
This sequence comes from Pseudomonas gingeri, assembly GCF_013386165.1. GTDB lineage: Bacteria > Pseudomonadota > Gammaproteobacteria > Pseudomonadales > Pseudomonadaceae > Aquipseudomonas > Aquipseudomonas gingeri_C. Next base: position 417,802 of record NZ_JACAOS010000016.1, read on the forward strand.
GACCCTGATCCAGCCGGAAACCGACGAAGTGATCGATCCGCAGCTTGTCTATGATTGGTCGGCCGCGCTGGAACGTCCCCATGAGCTGCTGAAAGTGGCAGAATGCGGACACTTTTTTCACGGCAAGCTGACTGATCTCAAGGATCTGATCCTGCCGCGCCTCTCGAATTGAACAAGCGATCATCCATGACCACACGTACGCGCATCCTCACCGGCATCACCACCACGGGCACGCCGCACCTGGGTAACTACGCTGGCGCGATCCGCCCGGCGATCCTCGCCAGCCGTGACAGCAATGCCGATTCGTTCTACTTCCTGGCCGACTATCACGCCCTGATCAAGTGCGATGACCCGCTGCGCATCCAGCGCTCGCGTCTGGAAATCGCCGCGACCTGGCTGGCTGGTGGCCTGGACGTGGACCGCGTGACGTTCTATCGCCAGTCGGACATCCCGGAAATCCCCGAGCTGACCTGGCTGCTGACCTGCGTTGCGGCCAAGGGCCTGCTCAACCGCGCGCATGCCTACAAGGCCTCGGTGGACAAGAACGTCGAAGGTGGCGAAGACCCGGATGCCGGCATCACCATGGGCCTGTACAGCTATCCGGTGCTGATGGCCGCGGACATCCTGATGTTCAACGCCCACCAGGTACCGGTCGGTCGCGATCAGATCCAGCACGTGGAAATGGCCCGCGACATCGGCCAGCGCTTCAACCACCTGTTCGGCCAGGGCAAGGAATTCTTCGTCATGCCCGAAGCGCTGATCGAGGAAAGCGTCGCCACGCTGCCGGGCCTCGATGGCCGGAAAATGTCCAAGAGCTACGACAACACCATCCCGTTGTTCAGCAGCGCCAAGGACATGAAGGACGCCATCTCGCGCATCGTCACCGATTCCCGCGCGCCGGGCGAAGCCAAGGATCCCGACAACTCGCACCTGTTCACCCTGTTCCAGGCGTTTTCCACCCAGGCGCAGGCCGATGAATTCCGTGGCGAGTTGCTGGCGGGCCTCGGTTGGGGCGAAGCCAAGAGCCGCTTGTTCACCCTGCTGGACAATGACCTGGGTGAGGCCCGTGAGCGTTATCACGAACTGATCACCCGTCCGGCAGATCTGGAAGACATCCTCCAGGCCGGGGCGAAGAAAGCCCGCAGTGTTGCCACTCCGTTCCTCGGCGAACTGCGCGAGGCGGTGGGCCTGCGCTCCTTCGTCAACCAGACCCAAGTGGCTGCGAGCGGCAAGAAGAAAGCCGCCAAGGCCGCGCGTTTTGTCAGCTTCCGCGAAGACGACGGCAGTTTCCGCTTCCGTCTGCTGGCCGCCGATGGCGAACAACTGCTGCTGTCGCGACACTTTGCCGATGGCAAGGCCGCTGGCGCGGTGACCAAGCAATTGCAGTCCGGCCAGGCCCTGGACATTCGCAGCGAGGCTGGGCGCTTCAGCGTCTGGCTGGAAGGCGAATGTGTTGCCGATAGCGCCGAGTTCGCCGACGAAGTGTCGCGTGACGCTGCCATCGAGGCGTTGCGGGTCGCGCTGACCCCCGCGCAGGATTGATTCGAGGCCTTCCCCGACCAAGGGTTGATTGCCATTCCCACGGGCCGTCGCTAAAGTGACGGCCCGTTTTTGTTACCTTGCTAACGAAATTATGACGCCCCTAGAACGATATCAAGCTGATCTGAAACGCCCCGAGTTCTTTCACGACGCGGCCCAGGAAACGGCAGTGCGCCATTTGCAGCGCCTGTACGACGACCTGATCGCGGCCTCGCAGAACAAACCGGGCCTGCTCGGCAAACTGTTCGGCAAGAAAGACCACGTGCCGGTCAAGGGCCTGTATTTCTGGGGCGGCGTCGGTCGCGGCAAGACCTACCTGGTGGACACCTTCTTCGAAGCGCTGCCGTTCAAGGAAAAGACCCGCACGCACTTCCACCGCTTCATGAAGCGGGTGCACGAAGAAATGAAGACCCTGACCGGCGAGAAGAACCCGCTGACCCTCATCGCCAAGCGTTTTGCCGATGAGACCCGGGTGATCTGTTTCGACGAGTTCTTTGTTTCCGATATCACCGACGCGATGATTCTCGGCACCCTGATGGAAGAGCTGTTCAAGAACGGCGTGACCCTGGTGGCCACCTCGAACATCGTGCCGGACGGCCTGTACAAGGACGGCCTGCAACGTGCGCGCTTCCTGCCGGCGATTGCCCTGATCAAGCAGAACACCGAGATCGTCAACGTCGACAGCGGCGTCGACTACCGCCTGCGTCACCTGGAACAGGCCGAACTGTTCCACTTCCCGCTGAACGAAGTGGCCGAGGAAAGCCTGCGCAAAAGCTTCCGTGCGCTGACGCCGGAATGCACCCAGGCCGTCGAGAACGATGTACTGATGATCGAGAATCGTGAGATTCGCGCGATCCGTACCTGTGACGACGTCGCCTGGTTCGACTTCCGCGCGCTCTGCGATGGTCCACGCAGCCAGAACGACTACATCGAACTGGGCAAGATCTTCCATGCCGTGTTGCTCAGCGGTGTTGAGCAGATGAGCGTCACCACCGACGACATCGCCCGTCGATTCATCAACATGGTCGACGAATTCTATGACCGCAACGTCAAGCTGATCATCTCGGCGGAAGTGGAACTCAAGGATCTCTACACCGGCGGTCGTTTGAACTTCGAGTTCCAGCGTACCTTGAGCCGATTGCTGGAAATGCAGTCCCACGAATTCCTCTCGCGGGCGCACAAGCCTTAAGCGTGATAACCGGCGCGGCCCTTGAGCTGCGCCGGGCTCAGGGCTGTTCCGGGGCGGGGAAGTGCAATATTTCTCCGTCCCTGGGGATCAGCAGGCGCGCTTCGACGCCGGCCAACTGCGCCGCGTCGGCCAATTCCCGGCGTGTTACCGGGCAGTGACTGAGGGCCTCCAGGTGATTGGCGATGACCAGGCCGTCTGACAGCCGGGTGAATTCGATCACTTCTTCTGCCCCCATGATGATGTCCCCACCCAGATCGAATCGCGCGCCACCCGCCGGTACAACAGACAACTGCGGCCGATGTTCGGCGACGAATGCTTTTACGGTCGGGGTAAGCAGGGTGTCGCCACTCAGGTAGAGGCTCGGTTCGCCCGGCATTTCAATCAGATAACCCACTCCATGCTCCATCAGCTTGCCCACCAGTCCGTGACCGTGGGTGCAGCGCACCGTGCGAATCTGACCGTCAAGGAAAGGGCTGGGGTGCTCGTGGTCGCTGGGCAGCGACTGCACGTTCAAGTCATGGGTGGCCAGGTAGGCTGCGTCGTGGGGCGTGCAGATCACCGGTGTGCCGGTGTCGCGCAGCCATTTTTTCGCCGCGCGATCCAGGTGGTCGAAGTGACCTTTCTGGCAATGGGTGATCAGGCAATGGGTCACCGATTCCAGCGCTGCGGTTGCCGAGGCCGGCAAATCGACCAGCGGATTGCGTTGCCTGGCGCTGAATACCCGCAAGGGCGGCAGCGAGAGTTTTCGCGCCAGCATCGGGTCGACCAAAATACGCTGGCGGCCGAACTCCAGGATAATTGTCGCGTTGCGCAGTTGATGGATGTGCATGCTCATACCTCGCAGATGAGGTGGCATTGTGTTTGACCGGACGGCCACGCAGAATGGCAGGATTGGACATAATGGATTCTGTTTCTGCCATGAGCCGCGCCCTTCGCATTGGTTTGCTGCTTTACCCGGGTTGCATACCGTCGGGGCTGCTGGCCTTTGCCGATCTGTTGTATGCCGCCAACCGTCGCGCTTCGCAGACGCTCTTCGAAACGCTGTTTGTCGCCTTGCAGGCGGGTCCGGTGGCATGTGCCGGTGGTGTGTCATTGCAGGTGTCCCAGGCCCTGTCGGAGGCGGATGTCGATGCGCTGCTGGTTGCCGGCTTCTGGGCTGAGTCTGCCCGGCAGGTCGAGAAGGTCGTGGGCGATAACCAGGCCTTGGTGTTGGCCTTGGCGGCTTGTCCGAAACGGCTGCAATTGTGGAGTTATTGCACGGGTGTCTGCCTGATCGCGGCGAGCGGGCGCCTGGATGCCGAGGCGGCGACGGTGACCTGGTGGTTGGCCGGTACCCTGGCCCGGCGTTACCCGAAAGTGAACTGGCAGAGCCAGCGCCAATGGGTGATCAACCCGTCGACCGCGACCGCGTCCGGGGTGAATGGTTATCTGCCGATTGCGCAGGTGTTGATCGAGCGGGCCGTGGGACAGGATATGTTTCACGACCTGGCGAAGCTGATGGTGTTGGCGCGCCCGCTCCAGGCTCATCCGGCGTTTGCTGCCATGAGTTTGATCGAGCAGTCCAGTTCGTTGCTGCGTCAGTTGCACCGTTGTGTCGAGCAAGCGCCGGCGGAGCAGATCACCGTGCAGCGGCTGGCGGAGCAGCTGGGTCTATCGACACGTACCCTGGCGCGCCGGGTGAGTGCTGAAACGGGCATTGCCGTGGCGGCCTATGCCCGTTGCATCAAGCTTAATCAGGTCAGTGAGCGGTTGATGCTGACGTCTACGGCGGTCAATACCATCAGCGTTGACTTGGGTTTCAGCAGTGATTCGAATTTACGGCGGATGTTCAAGGAGTTGACCGATTTGACCCCGCTTGAATATCGGCAGCAGTTTGGGCGACGTTGAGTGGGAGCGCAGGAGCCTCTGCTTACTCACCAAGGTGCTGGAGATAGTCGGGCAACTCGGCACTGCGTCGGCAGCCGATCAGCAGCCACAACAGAATCCGTGCCTTGCGTGGGCACAGAAAACCGGCCATCTGCGCGCCGCGCTGGATCAGGTCGATCTCGCTGCCGATAAAGCCATAAGAGTGACTCGCCGTTGAACCGGCCCCCGTGCGCGTACCGATCACCACCGGGATCTTCAACGCCAACGGGGTGATCGCCTCGGCCCATGCCTCGCTGACGTGACCCGCACCGAAACCGGCGATCACCAGGCCGTCGTAGCCCAACTCCAGCAGCTTCTCCAGCATCAAGGTATCGGCCGACAGCGAGGCCTCAAGTAGGGCGATCCGTTGCCCGGTCTGCACCGGCGACGGCAAGGTTTTTCTCGGGGACGGGGTGTGCAGATAGCGCACGGCATTTTCGATGATCAGCCCGTTGGGGCCGAACACCGGCGAGCTGAAGGCCTCCAGTGCCAGGGCATCGCTCTTGCGGACCCGCCCCGCGCCATGGATCTGAGCATTGATCACCACTTGCACACCACGCCCGCGACTGGCATTTGCCAGGGCGACCAATCCTGCGTGGAGCAGATTCGCCGGGCCGTCGGCACTGATTTCCTTGGCCGAGCGCATGGCGCCGGTCAGCACCAGTGGCTCATCGCGGTCCCAGAGTAGATCGAAAAAGAACGCGGACTCTTCCAGGGTGTCGGTGCCTTGGGTGATCACCACACCGCTGGCGCCTTGTTCGACTTGGCGTCTGGCCCAGTCCAGGACCCCGAGCAGAAAGTCGAAGTCCAGTGAAGCGCTGGGTTGCAGGCACAGGGTCTCGACGTGGATCCGGGCCAGAGTCGTCAGTAGCGGCACCTGCTCCAGAAGGGCCTGGCCATTGACGCTGGGCACGACACCCAGGCCAAGCTGGGTGGCTTGCATGCTGACAGTACCGCCCAGGGCAGCGATGGAAAGTTGAGGCAGGGACATGCTGTGCTCTCTGACTAGGGGAAGGAAGCAGGCGATATTGGCGCCTGAGGGGTTGGCGTCGCGCCGCCAGCTGATTGAATCTCGACTGCTCGCGATGACGCCCTTGAGCCTTGCGGCGTTCTTCCGGACGCCATCGCCAGCAAGCCGGCTCCTACAGGTCCGCGTCTCACCATAAAAGTATCGCGCTACCACGGACCTTGTAGGAGCTGGCTTGCCAGCGATGACGCCCTTGAGCCTTGCGGCGCTCTTCCGGACGCCATCGCCAGCAAGCCGGCTCCTACAGGTGAGCGTCTCACCACAAAAGTATCGCGTTACCACGGACCTTGTAGGAGCTGGCTTGCCAGCGATGGCGCCCTTGAGCCTTGCGGCGCTCTTCCGGACGCCATCACCAGCAAGCCGGCTCCTACAGGTGAGCGTCTCACCACAAAAGTATCGTGTTACCACGGACCTTGTAGGAGCTGGCTTGCCAGCGATGACGCCCTTGAGCCTTGCAGCGCTTTTCCGGGCGCCATCGCCAGCAAGCCGGCCCACAAGGACCATGTCAGGCAAGGTTGAGCAGGCCGCCGATCAACGGCACGATCAGCGCCGTGCTGATCGCCATCGACAGCACATTACCGATATACGGGTGCATATGCCCAGGAACTCGCCGCGATAGGGCAACGGCCAGCGGCGGTGCGATCAGCGCCCCGAGCAGGGCGCTGAGCATCACCACCAGCGTGCCGCCGCCATGGATCAGTACGGCGGCCGGTGCGACCGAGACAATAGGGATATAAGTCGGATACCAGCCTCGGGCCATCCATTGCCGCCGCCAGACGATCACGCCGATGGCTGACGCCAGGGCCTGGGCCGCGAGTATCGGCAACAGCAGGTCCGAGCCATAGGCCGGCCCGGCCGGATTCAGCCCGTAGGCCAGCAATACCCCCAGCAACAATCCCAGGCTCGCCCATTCGTTACCGAAAAACGGCGCTTCGGAAAAGTCCGCGAGTACCCGACGCATGCCCCAGACCAGCCCGTGATTGGCGGTTTTCGGCGCAGGCGCAGGCGCGGCAACCACAGGCTCGGGTTTCACCAGCGCCGGCCAACGCCGATACAAGGTAAAGGCGATCACACTACCGAAGGCCATTCCCAGCACATTGCCGACCACCGCCGGCAGGTCCAATGGAACGCAGACAAAATTGACCAGCAACAGACACAACGGCGTCACCAGCAGCGCACCCATGAAGGCCCCGTTGATCGCGATCCGCATGCCCGCGCCAAACAGCAGCACGGTGGCGGCGGGCACCGAGACGAAGGCGGCGAAGGTCGGTTGCCAGCCATACCGCGGCACGCTCCAGCCCCACAACAGATTGCTCAACAGCAGGCCCAGCAGTGAACTGCCGATCAGCCAGGGCCACAGGCCGCTGCCATAACAAATGGCAAAGCCCTGCCAGGCCTTGCCCCGACGATGAGCCCAGTGGGCCAGGCCGGCACCGGCCAGCAGGCCCAGTGAAGCCAGCTCATGTTTGTAGAAGGCCATTTCGCTGATATCGCCGAGTACCCAGCGCAGCCAGGCGCCGGGGGCGGGCAGGTTTTCCATCATGTGCAGGTAGCCGGAGCCGTCGAAGGGCTGGCTGGGCAGATTCAGCCAGACCAGCAGCAAGCCCGAAGCAATCAGGCCGAGGCCGAACAGGCCGGCGAGCCGACCCGGGTTGGAGGCAATGTTCATATCGACCCCCTTCAACGCGGCAGGCAAGGATGTCGGGTGTAGCCGAGCATGCCGTCGTAGAGGTCGGTCCGGCGGTCCCTGGGCAGGTCGTTCAGGCTGTTCCAGATCGGCGCGCTGCGGGCGCTGACCAGATCGATATCGGCAAACAGCACGGCCTCATCGATGGGTGAGGCCACCTCGCTGAGCGGCCAGCCGTTGGTCCCGGCGATCAACGAGCAGCCAAGGAAGCGTTCGCCGCGATCGCTGCCGACGCGATTGGCCGCGGCAATAAACACGTTATTGACGTGGGCGGCGGTGATGGTCAGGTACGAGGCCATGCATTTGCCGGTCTCGTCGAACAGCGGCGGCGGGGTCCAGACCCAGTTGTTCAGGCTGCAGATGATATCCGCTCCCTGCTGGCTCAACAGGCGCGGCACTTCGGGAAACCAGATGTCCCAGCAGATCATCAGGCCGATCCGCCCGATGGGTGTATCGAAAACCGGAAAACCGCTATCACCCGGGGTGAACCAGAGTTTCTCCTCATTCCACAAATGCGCCTTGCGGTACTTGCCGATAAAACCGCTCGGGCCGACCAGCACCGCCGTGTCGTACAACTGCACCCCGTCACATTCGGCGACACCGGCCGCCAGGTAGATCCGATGTTCCTGTGCGAAATTTACCCAGGCCTGCACGCTGGGGCCTGCCGGTACCGCCTCGGCATGGGCGAAAGCCTCCTGGCGGTTCTGGAAGCTGTAGCCGGTGTTGGCCAGTTCCGGCAGCACGATCAGGTCGGCACCGCCGCGCACGGCCTGGCCCGCCAGCAACAGGCTGCGGTCCAGGTTATACGGGGTGTGGGCGACGCCGGCCTGGGGATCGAATTGCACGACGGCAACACGGACGGGACTGACGGCGGGGCGAGATTCGTTCATGTGAGGGGCTCTCATTGTTGTTATTCAACCCGAATGGGTTGGTACGACTATGAGAAGCCATTCAATGGATGGTGTATGTCGGTGGTCCTCTGGTAAGTCAGTCGGCTATTTCCCAGGTCTACCTGGGAATATTGAACGCGATGAGTGGGCTGTTGGCAGGTGGTCGCCCGCCGTATTCGGGGTAGTGTTTCAGGCTGAAACCCCCATTGAAGGTTGCGCCGGTGCGCTGACACAGATGGATCGTGGCATCGAGGGCGCCGCGCAGGCAGGGCTCGGTCCAGCCGGCGTCGACCGAAAAGGATTCGCCGCACAGGTAGAGCCCGGAGTGGGCGGAATAGTGGCGGTTGTAGTTCATCAGATCGATGGCTTCGTAATAGGTACCGGGGCGATAGAGCTTGGCGGCGCCGAGGGCATTGCGATCACTCATCCAGCGATGCACGGCGGCTTTTTGTGTATCGATGTAAGGCGAGATCCGCCGATTGATATTGCTCGCCTGCAGCAGTATCCGATCCAGTTCACCGACACATTTCTCCACCAGTTCCTGGTCCGAAAACAGCGCGAGTTTGGTCGCATCGTCCTCCCAGGTGTAACTCAGCAGGATGCAGTCATAAGGGTAGGTGTCGTTGTAACTGTAGGTGTACATGTCATGGATCAGGCTGTCGGTGACCAGCGCCTGGGGGATGCCATGGGGTTCGCTGAAAAAGCTTTTTTTCAGCGGTGCAAACACCTTGCAGCTGGTTTCCCAGTGGGCGGTCTTGTAGGCACTGCGGATATGGAACGGCAGCATCCGCTCGTCGAATCCCTTGAGTTCGACAGTGGTTTCGATCAGCCAGGACGGCAGGGTGAGGATCACCGAATCGAAGACCTCGCTGCGATGCTCGCGGCGCTGCGGATCGTTCCATTGCCAGGCGTAGTCGACGCGAATCTGCTGGTTGGGCAGTTTGCTCAGGCCGTTGACCTGGGCCTGGGTGGCGAAGCCGGCACCGCGTTGTCGGCAATGGTCGTAGAAGGACAGGCCGCGCTCTTCGACCGGCATGAACAACAGGCACTCGTCCAGGGCGGCGACACCGAGGTAGCGGGGGGCGTCGAAGGCCAGGCCGTTGCAGTCGAGCAGCGGGCCGGCCTGCAGGTGGGGTGACGGCAGCGGATCGCCGCGCTCATCGACGCGGCCGTGCATCAATTGCAGGTGATTGCTGAAACCGAAGATGGCGGTGCGGATCGGGTACAGGCTGCAGGCGTCATAGAACGCGCCCCAACTGCCGTCACCGATGCCGATGGCGTAGAAGATCGCCGACTCTTCGGCGCTCATGCCCACGCCGCCGAAGTTGCCCGGGTCGTCCGCTTGCCAGTGACTGAGGGGCGGCAGTGTGACGAGGTTGCGAAACGACAGGCTCTCATAACGCTCGACAATCGCCGACCAGAGGTTTTCCCAGCCATCGCTGGCGTAGTGGATTTCCACCTGGCGGGTCATGCGGTCAGCGAAGAGACGCCATTTTTGGTGAACCTGCTTCAGCAGTTTTCCCGGTGGCGGGGTCTGCCCGTCACGGTTGTCCCAGATCAGCATCCGCGGGGTTTCCTGCCCCTCCAGTCGGCCCTCTCGGAGGAAGATCCCGGTGCTCCTGACCTGGGCGCTGCCCGGGTTGGCGAAGTCCGAAAGGCGTAGCTTGAACTGCTCGGTGTAGTGCGCCAGTACGGAGCGCCCTTGCAACGGTGTCTCGTCGGCGCGGTTGAAGTACGGCAGGCGCATCGCGCCCATTTCAAAGGGGGTGGAACCGGTGGTCGCAGGCTGGCTTTTGTCGATCACACTCAGGTGCCGGCCACCGATGCGCCGGGACTGTTCGAGCAGGGTGATGTCGGTGAAGCCGCAGCGCAGCAGTTCGTGAGCCGCGCTGAGGCCGGTGACGCCGGCGCCGATGATGCAGATCCGATGGGCGCGGTTAGTGGCGCGGGCGACGCCGCCGGGTTGTTCGACCAGCCGGCGATAGTCGAAGCACAGGTCCGGCGGATTGGGGAAGCGGGCGCGCCAGGCGCGGTTGGGTTCCACCGTCGGGGTTGGGAAAGAGGGCTGCTGTTGAGCCAATCCAATAGGCATGGTCGACGCTCCTTGTCAGTGGCAATCGGTAGTGATTGCCGGAGCGAGTCTACGAAGGCGAGGGCAGGGTGCTGTGGTAATTAATTATGCAAGGTCGAGCGCCTGTTTCAGCTAGTGTCGAAACAGGCGCACGGACTTCACGCCGCTTGCTGGAACTGCTGGCGGTACTGGTTGGGGGACAGCTCGGTGTGCTGGCGGAACAGGCGCGCAAAGAAGCTCGCATCGTCATAGCCGACTTCATAACTGATGGTCTTGATGCTCTTGCGGGTGCCCGACAGCAGGCCCTTGGCGGTCTCGATGCGCAGGCGTTGCAGGTAGTGCAACGGCTTGTCGCCGGTGGCGGTCTGGAAGCGGCGCATGAAGTTGCGAATGCTCATGCCGTGCTCCCGGGCGACATCCTCGAAGCGGAACTTGTCGGCGAAATGCTCTTCGAGCCATTGCTGGATCTGCAGGATGATCACATCCTGGTGCAGTTTCTGGCCGCCGAAACCGATACGCCCCGGGGCATAGCTGCGCTGGACCTCATAGAGGATATCGCGGGCCACGGCCTGGGCCACGTTGGCTCCGCAGAAACGTTCGATCAGGTAGATATAGAGGTCGCAGGCCGAGGTGGTGCCGCCGGCGCAGTACAGGTTGTCGGCGTCGGTCAGGTGCTTGTCCTGGTTCAGGTGGACGTTGGGGTAACGTTCGCTGAAGGCGTTGAAGAAACGCCAGTAGGTGGTTGCTTCCTTGCCGTCGAGCAAGCCGGCTTCGGCCAGCCAGAACACGCCGGTGGCCTCGCCGCAGAGCACGGCGCCGCGGGCATGCTGCGCGCGCAGCCAGGGCATGACCTGTGGGTAACGTTGGCAAAGGGTTTCGAAATCGTCCCAGAACGCGGGGAGGATGATCACGTCGGCATCTTCCAGGCCGCCGTCCACTGGCAGGATCACATCGCTGAAACTGCACACCGGTTTACCGTCGGGGCTGACCAGGCGAGTCTCGAAGGCCTTGGTGAGTCCCTGGCCGAGCTGTTTGCCGTAGCGCAGGCTGGCGAGGTGAAAGAAATCCTTGGCTTGCATGAGAGTGGAAGCGAATACCCGGTCGATAGCCAGGATGCTGACGCGCCGCAAGGGCGTGGAGAGTGGATTAGCCATAATTCCATTGTTCTTATTAGCGGAAGGTTCTTATAGGGGCAAAGCGGTCAACAGACGGCTGGATCGTCTTATTTTTTGTCGCATGTGTCCAGTGTTACCCGGTAAAACACTGGCATAGGCTCTACGGGCCAATCACGGCTTCCGTGTCCATGCAGGTGCCCCGATGATCCCCAGAACCCTGTTCAGTTCCGAGCACGAACTGTTTCGCAGCAGTGTGCGCAAGTTTTTCGAACTGGAGGCGGTACCCTTCCATGCGCAGTGGGAGAAACGTGGTTATGTCGACCGTGAGCTGTGGAACAAGGCCGGGGCACAGGGGATGCTCTGTTCCCATCTGCCGGAGGCCTATGGCGGCATGGCGGCGGACTTTCTCTACAGCGCCGTGGTGATCGAGGAGATCAGCCGACTGGGCTTGAGCGGCATCGGTTTCTCCCTGCACTCGGACATTGTCGCGCCTTATATCCTGCATTACGGCAGCGAGGCGCTGAAGCTCAAGTACCTGCCCAAGCTGGTATCCGGCGAGATGGTCACGGCCATCGCGATGACCGAGCCGGGCGCCGGCTCGGACCTGCAAGGGGTGAAGACCACGGCGGTGCTGGACGGTGACGACTATGTGCTCAACGGTTCGAAGACCTTTATCACCAACGGCTTTCTCGCTGACCTGGTGATTGTTGTCGCCAAGACCGATCCGAAAGCCGGGGCCAAGGGCACCAGCCTGTTTCTGGTCGAAGCCGATACGCCGGGGTTCGCCAAGGGCAAGCGCCTGGAAAAAGTCGGGATGAAGGCCCAGGACACGTCCGAGCTGTTTTTCCAGGATGTGCGGGTGCCCAGGGAAAACCTGTTGGGGCAGGCGGGGCAGGGTTTCGCCTATCTGATGCAGGAGTTGCCCCAGGAACGCCTGACGGTGGCGATAGGGGGCCTGGCTGCGGCCGAGGCGGCGTTGCAGTGGACGCTGGAGTACACCCGCGAGCGCAAGGCCTTTGGCAAATCCATTGCCGATTTTCAGAACACCCGTTTCAAGCTGGCGGAAATGGCCACTGAGATCCAGATCGGCCGGGTGTTTGTCGACCGCTGCCTGGAGTTGCATCTGCAAGGCCAGCTCGATGTGCCGACGGCGGCGATGGCCAAGTACTGGGGCACCGACCTGCAATGCAAGGTGCTCGACGAGTGCGTGCAGTTGCACGGAGGCTACGGTTTCATGTGGGAATACCCGGTGGCCCGGGCCTGGGCGGATGCGCGGGTGCAGCGCATCTATGCGGGGACCAATGAGATCATGAAGGAGATCATTGCCCGGTCGCTGTGACGGGCAAGTGTTTAAGGAAGTTTGAAGCCGAGCACGGTTTTGTGGCGAGCGGGCTTGCCCGCGCTCGGCTGCGAAGCAGTCGTCAAACCGGTGACTGCGTTTTTGCCTGGCACAATGAGGTTGCCGGTTTTAGGGTCGCTTCGCGACCCAGCGCGGGCAAGCCCGCTCGCCACCAATCCCGGCCAGGCTTGAGAGCGCTTACGGCGCCGGGTTCGGGTGATCCTTGTGGATCGCCTCGATGCCCGCCAGCACTTCCTCCGACAACTTCAGATCGGCACTGGCAATGTTGCTGTCCAGTTGCTCCAGTGTCGTGGCCCCGATGATGTTGCTGGTGACGAACGCTTGCTGGGTCACAAACGCCAGGGCCATCTGCGCCGGGTCCAGGCCGTGTTCACGGGCCAGGGCAACGTAGCGGCTGCAAGCGGCTTCCGATTGCGGGTTGAAATAACGGCTGAAGCGGCTGTACAGGCTCAGGCGCGCCTTGTCCGGCCGTGCGCCGCCTTCATACTTGCCCGACAGGAAACCGAACGCCATCGGCGAGTACGCCAGCAGGCCGCACTGTTCACGCAGGGCGACTTCCGCCAGGCCCACTTCGAAGCTGCGGTTGAGCAGGTTGTAGGGGTTCTGGATCGACACCGCCCGCGGCCAGCCACGACGCTCGGCCTCGAGCAGGAATTTCATGGTGCCCCACGGCGTTTCGTTGGACAGGCCGATATGACGGATCTTGCCGGCCTTGACCTGCTCGTCCAGCGCTTCGAGGATTTCTTCGATCGGCGTGAAGTCCTCATCGGCCTTGTGCTTGTAGCCCAGTTGGCCGAAGAAATTGGTGCTGCGCTCCGGCCAGTGCAACTGGTAGAGGTCGATCCAGTCGGTCTGCAGGCGCTTGAGGCTGGCATCCAGGGCTTCGACGATATGCCGGCGGTTGTGCTTGAGCTGGCCGTCGCGGATATAGCCGATGCCATTGCCGGGGCCGGCGATCTTGCTCGCCAGGATCCAGTCGGCCCGGTCGCCACGCTGCTTGAACCAGTTGCCGATCATGCGCTCGGTGCTGGCGTAGGTTTCGGCCTTGGGCGGCACCGGGTACATCTCGGCGGTGTCGATGAAATTGATCCCGGCACCTTTCGCCCGTTCGATCTGGGCAAAGGCTTGATCCTGAGTGTTCTGCTCGCCCCAGGTCATGGTTCCCAGGCAAATTGCGCTCACATTCAGGTCGGTCCGGCCTAGCTGGCGGTATTCCATTGGCTGCTCCTCTGGGAAAACGACCATAAAAGCAGGTTGAAATTTTTTTCGCAATCTGCATAATTACGCACCTCTTTATGCAGTGGAAGTGATGCGCCGCCGCCAAAGAATCTTGCCGTTGAACGGACGCACCGACCCGAGCCCCCGAAAGCGTCTGTATCCGGCTGCCTTTGACCTTGTCAAAGTACGCACTATTCAGTAAGATCCGCCGTCTTATTTACAGGCGGCCCCTGAGGCTATAAAGAATGAAAACTTTTACTGCTAAACCGGAAACAGTTAAGCGCGACTGGTTTATCGTCGACGCTGCTGGTCAGACCCTGGGTCGTCTGGCCACCGAAATCGCGAGCCGCCTGCGTGGCAAGCACAAAGCCGAATACACTCCGCACGTTGACACCGGTGACTACATCGTTGTTATCAATGCTGAGCAGATTCGTGTGACCGGTGCTAAAACCACCGACAAAATGTACTACTCCCACTCCGGTTTCCCGGGCGGCATCAAGTCGATCAACTTCGAAAAGTTGATCGCTAAAGCCCCTGAGCGCGTGATCGAGACCGCGGTCAAAGGCATGCTGCCTAAGAACCCGCTGGGTCGCGACATGTACCGTAAGCTGAAAGTCTATGCGGGCGCTGTTCACCCTCATACTGCTCAGCAGCCCCAAGAACTGAAGATTTAACGGAATAGTTCATTATGTCGGCGACTCAAAATTACGGCACTGGCCGTCGCAAGACCGCAACCGCACGCGTTTTCCTGCGTCCGGGTACTGGTAACATCTCCATCAACAACCGCACCCTGGACACGTTCTTCGGTCGCGAAACTGCCCGCATGGTAGTTCGCCAGCCGCTGGAACTGACTGAGACTACCGAGAAATTCGATATCTACGTCACTGTCATCGGTGGTGGTGTAAGTGGTCAAGCTGGCGCAATCCGCCACGGTATCACTCGCGCTCTGATGGACTACGACGAGACTCTGCGCGGTGCTCTGCGCAAAGCCGGCTTCGTAACCCGCGATGCTCGTGAAGTTGAACGTAAGAAAGTCGGTCTGCGTAAAGCGCGTAAGCGTCCGCAGTACTCGAAGCGTTAATTCGGTCCTCGTACCGCTTCACGTTTCAAGCTCTACGTTTCAAAAGAAAGCCCGGTTTCCTCGCGAAACCGGGCTTTTTTGTGGGCGAAATATTTTCCTGTGACAACTTGCCACATCCGTAGAGCCCCTATACTACAAGGCTTGAGGCAGGGTGGGGCCGGTAATTACCTTGTCAAAGGTGGGGCTTTTCATTACCATTCGGCAAAATTTATAAGTACAAAAATTCACTTAGTAGACGCCTGATTTAACAGGCCACAAAGCTGATGGGAGAGGACTGAATGAGTAGCAATGACGGCGTGAATGCAGGCCGGCGTCGCTTCCTCGTAGCAGCCACGTCCGTGGTAGGAGCTGCAGGAGCGGTGGGGGCTGCGGTCCCGTTCGTGGGGTCATGGTTTCCCAGTGCCAAGGCGAAAGCCGCAGGGGCACCCGTAAAGGTGAATATCAGCAAGATTGAACCCGGACAGCAGATGATTGCTGAGTGGCGCGGCCAACCGGTCTTTATCGTTCACCGTACTCCGGAGATTCTGGGCAACCTCGCCAAGATCGAGGATCGTTTATCCGATCCCGACTCCAAGGAATCCACGCAACCTACCTATGTCGACCCCAAGAACCGCGCGATCAAGCCAGAGCTGCTGCTGCTGATCGGTATCTGTACACACCTGGGGTGCTCGCCCACCTTCCGTCCGGAAGTGGCGCCCGCCGATCTGGGTCCCGACTGGGTTGGTGGCTATTTCTGCCCTTGCCATGGTTCTCACTACGATCTGGCTGGCCGCGTCTACAAGTCGCAACCCGCGCCTTTGAACCTGCCGGTTCCGCCACATTCCTATGAGACCGACACGATTATTGTGATTGGCGTCGATACGGAGAAAGCGTGATGAGCAAGTTCATGGATTGGGTCGATGCGCGTTTTCCCGCCACCAAGATGTGGGAAGACCATCTCAGCAAGTATTACGCTCCGAAGAACTTCAACTTTTTCTACTTTTTTGGCTCCCTGGCACTGCTGGTGCTGGTCAATCAGATCGTCACCGGTGTCTGGCTGACCATGAGCTACACCCCTTCGGCGGAAGAGGCTTTCGCCTCCGTCGAATACATCATGCGCGACGTCGAGTACGGCTCGATCCTGCGCCTGCTGCACTCCACTGGCGCTTCGGCGTTCTTTATCGTGGTCTACCTGCACATGTTCCGCGGCCTGCTCTATGGGTCGTACCAGAAGCCCCGTGAGCTGGTGTGGCTGTTTGGCATGCTGATCTACCTGGCGCTGATGGCCGAGGCCTTCATGGGCTACCTGCTGCCATGGGGCCAGATGTCCTACTGGGGGGCCCAGGTGATCATCTCGCTGTTCGGCGCGATCCCGGTCATCGGCAACGACCTGACCCAGTGGATTCGCGGTGACTACCTGATTTCCGGGATCACCCTGAACCGCTTCTTCGCCCTGCACGTGGTGGCCTTGCCGATCGTCATCCTTGGCCTGGTGGTGCTGCACGTACTGGCGCTGCACGAGGTCGGTTCGAACAACCCGGACGGCGTCGACATCAAGAAGCACAAGGACGAGAACGGTGTGCCGCTGGATGGCATTGCCTTCCATCCCTACTACACCGTGAAGGACATCGTCGGCGTGGTGGTGTTCCTGTTCATCTTCTGTTCCATCGTGTTCTTCTTCCCGGAAATGGGCGGCTATTTCCTCGAAAAACCCAACTTCGAAGTGGCCAACGCCTTCAAGACGCCTGAGCACATTGCCCCGGTCTGGTACTTCACGCCGTTCTACGCGATCCTGCGGGCGGTTCCGGACAAACTCATGGGCGTCATGGCCATGGGCGCGTCGATCGCCGTGCTGTTCGTCCTGCCGTGGCTGGACCGCAGTCCCGTCAAGTCGATGCGCTACAAGGGCTGGCTGAGCAAGATCTGGTTGTGGGTCTTCTGCATCGCCTTTGTCACCCTCGGCTGGCTGGGTGTGATGCCGCCGACGCCCGAGCGTACGCTGGTGTCGCGGATCTGCACGGTCCTGTACTTCGCCTACTTCATTCTGATGCCGTTCTATACCCGGCTCGAGAAGACCAAACCGGTTCCGGAAAGGGTGACTGGCTGATGAAAAAATTATTTGCAGTCTTGATGCTTTTGGCTCTGCCTCTTCTGTCTTTTGCCGATGAACATGGCCCTGATCTTGAAAAAGTCGACATCGATGTTTCCGACAAGGCGGCCATGCAGGATGGTGCGCGGACCTTTGCCAACTATTGCATGGGTTGCCACAGCGCCAAGTTCCAGCGCTATGAGCGGGTTGCCGACGACCTGGGGATTCCCCATGACCTGATGCTCAAGAACCTGGTGTTCACCGGGGCCAAGATCGGCGACCACATGACCATCGGCATGCAGCCGGCCGATGCCAAGGCCTGGTTCGGCGCGGCACCGCCCGACCTGACCCTGGTGGCTCGCGTACGCGGCACCGACTGGCTCTACGGCTACCTGCGATCCTTTTACGAAGACCCGGCGCGCCCTTGGGGCGTGAACAACAAGGTCTTCCCGAATGTCGGCATGCCTAACGTACTGGCCGGCCTGCAGGGGCGGCAGGTTGTCGGCTGCAAGCAGGTTCAAATCGTCGAGGACGGCAAGAAGCAGTACGATCCGCTGACAGGCACGCCTTTGACCCATGAAGCGTGCGACCAGTTGACCATCGTGCCGAAAACCGGTGCCTTGAACGAAGAGCAATTCAACGAGAAGGTCAAGAATCTGGTGACCTTCCTGGCCTACTCGGCCAACCCGGTGAAGCTTCAGCATCAGCGCATCGGGACCTACGTTTTGCTGTACCTGGCCTTCTTCTTCGTGTTCGCTTATCTGCTCAAGCGCGAATACTGGAAGGATGTGCATTGATAACGTTGTAACATAGCTGTCAATCGTGCGCGCCCAAGGGTGCCTCTGAAGATGTAGCCAGCAATGACGGGTGGGTGAGCCGGTAACGGTCTCACCCTCTGTCTGTTTCGTGGCTGCGGGAGGCTTGTCTTGGGCGCGCTCGTTTTTCCGTTTTCAATAATTTCAACAAGCGAGGAGGACCGCCATGGGCGTGACCAACCGGTTGGCCTGTTACTCCGACCCCGCCGATCACTATTCCCACCGAGTGCGTATCGTGCTCGCAGAGAAGGGTGTCAGCGCCGAGATCATCAGTGTGGAAGCGGGGCGTCAACCGCCGAAGCTGATCGAGGTGAACCCTTACGGCAGCCTGCCCACCCTGGTCGATCGTGACCTGGCGTTGTGGGAGTCGACGGTGGTGATGGAATATCTGGATGAGCGTTACCCGCATCCGCCACTGCTGCCGGTTTACCCCGTGGCGCGGGCCAACAGCCGTTTGCTGATCCATCGTATTCAACGCGACTGGTGTGCGCTGGTGGATGTGATCCTGGATTCGCGCAGCAAGGAACCGGCGCGGGTACAGGCACGTAAAGAGTTGCGCGAGAGCCTGACAGGGGCGTCGCCACTGTTTGCCGACAAGCCATTTTTCCTGAGTAATGAGCAAAGTCTGGTGGACTGCTGTCTATTACCGATACTCTGGCGCCTGCCGATGATGGGTATTGAATTGCCGCGGCCCGCAAAGCCGCTGCTCGATTATATGGAGCGCCAGTTTGCGCGTGAGGCTTTCCAGGCAAGCTTGTCTGGCGTCGAACGCGATATGCGCTAAGGAGCTGTTTTATGAACTCCAGTCGCCCTTATTTGGTTCGTGCTCTGTACGAATGGATAGTGGATAACGATTGTACGCCGCACATACTGGTCAATTCCGAGTATCCCTCGGTCCAGGTGCCGCAAGGTTTTGCCAGTGACGGACAAATCGTCTTGAACGTTTCGCCCAGTGCGGTGCGTCACTTGCACATGGACAACGAGGCCGTGAGCTTCGAAGGGCGTTTCGGCGGTGTGCCGCATACGCTTTACGTGCCGATCAGTGCCATTCTCGGGATCTACGCCCGGGAGAATGGCCAGGGCATGGTGTTCGAGCTGGAAGCGCCTCTTGAGGGCGACGATGGGGTTGAGCCGGATGATGACGGCCCACCACCGGGTTCCGAGCCGCCGCGCCCTAGCGGTCGGCCAAGCTTGAAGGTCGTGAAGTAATAAAAAAGGCGGTCCATGCGGACCGCCTTTTTTATGGCAAATCTGAATCCCTGTAGGAGCGAGCTTGCTCGCGAAAAACCGTCAACGATGACACGGACCTGTTGAATGGCCGCCGCTAGGGCGACGGATCGCGAGCAAGCTCGCTCCTACAGAGGGGCGGTGTATCAGTCGATGTATTCGAACAGCTTGACGATCTTCTGCACGCCGCCGACGCCCTGCACCAGGTTGGTGGCGCGAGTGCCTTCATCCTGGGTCACCAGGCCCAGCAGGTAGACGATGCCGTTCTCGGTCACGATCTTGATGCGCGAGCCAGGAATGCTGTTGTCGGTCAGCATCTGGGTCTTGATCTTGGTGGTCAGCCAGTCGTCGTTGCTGCGGGCCAGGAACGAGGATGGCTCGGTGATCTGCAACTCGTTGTTGACCTTTTTCACCCGTTGAACGGCTGCCGCGGCCTGTTCGGCCTTGGCCTTGAGGTCGTCACGCGGGGTCTGGCCGGCGAGCAGGACGATCCCGTTGTAGCTGGTGACAACGATATGCGAGCCGTTTTCCAGGGCAGGGTCGGCCTTGGCGACGTTGACCGCCACCTTGGTCTCGATCAGCGAGTCGTCGATCTTGCTGCCCAGGGTGCGGGTGCCACGATCATCGTTGATCGGATCGTCGCGGGTGGCGGTCAGTACCGAACTGCAGCCACTGATGCCCAGGCACAGGGTCAAAGCCAGCAGGCTAAGGCGATTGATGGTCATTCTTCACTCCCGAACAATTGGCTGTCGATCAGATCACAGAGGCAATGGATCGCCAGCAGGTGGACTTCCTGAATACGAGCGGTGACGTTGGCCGGGACGCGAATCTCGACATCCTCGGGCAGTAGCAGGGAGGCCATGCCGCCGCCATCGCGCCCGGTCAAGGCTACGACAATCATTTCGCGGTCATGTGCGGCCTGGATGGCCTGAATAATGTTGGCGGAGTTACCACTGGTGGAAATCGCCAGCAGGACGTCGCCTGGTTGGCCCAATGCGCGGATCTGCTTGGAGAAGATTTCGTTGTAGCTGTAGTCGTTGGCGATCGAGGTGAGGGTCGAGCTGTCGGTGGTCAAGGCAATGGCCGGCAGGCTCGGTCGCTCACGCTCGAAGCGGTTGAGCAGCTCCGAGGAAAAGTGCTGGGCATCGCCGGCGGAGCCGCCGTTGCCACAGGAGAGCATTTTGCCTTCGTTGAGCAGGGCATTGACCATGACCTGGCTGGCTTGCTCGATGTGAGGTGCAAGAACGTCCATCGCCTGTTGCTTGGTGTCGATACTGGCCTGGAAAAGCTGGCGAATTCGGGATTGCATGTCCATCTAATGTGACCTTAAGTAGGGCGGCTGCCAGACAGCTCAAAAACTACTGCGCTCGGCAATACTGCGTTAAAAACAGACTCGGACTGCTCATTTACAACCCGTAAACTCCGCGTCCTCGTCTGTTTTTGCCTTGTCTTGCCTTCGCTCGCTACGTTTTTGAGCTGCCTGGTTCGAGCGCAAACCGGGTCTTCCCGGTGGCTGCCCGGCACAAGAATGTGCAGCCCGCAAAGCAAAGAGCAAAATCGGTGAGTGAAAAAAGTAACCAGGTCGACAGCCTGGATCAGCTGTCGAAGGCATTCCGTAGCCAGTTCAGCTGGGGTGTCGCCTCGACCGGGCCGTCTATGGCCACCACGTCGAAGCGGCAAGGGTAATGGGCCCAGCGTGACTCGCGTTGCAGGAAATACTGCGCGGCGAATATTACCTTCTTGCGCTTGCGGGCATCGATGCTGCCCAGTGCGCCACCCCATTGGGTGTTTTTCCTGTAACGAACTTCGACGAATACTACTGTATCGCCGTCGAGCATGACCAGATCAAGCTCGCCCCGTTTACATGACCAGTTCTGCGCCAGCAGGCGCAGACCCTGTTGTTCCAGGTGCCGCAACGCGAGGAACTCGGCGTCCTTGCCGTGTTCCAGGTGGGCGGCGGGTGCCATCAGCGCGGTGTATCCGGCAGGCGCTGGACCTGACCGCTGACGAACTGGGCCCAAGGCAATTGGCGTTCGACCCGTTGCGCCGGGTCCAGGCTCAGGCTGCCGGAGAGACCGTCGATACGGCTGTCTGGCAGAGCCTTGAGCTGGCCCAGGCGTGGAGCGAGGCGATAGGCGTCGACACCCATGGCATACAGGCGGCCCAGCGCGCCGTTGGCTTGTGGCCATTGTGCGCTGACCTGCTTGCGCAGCGGATCGTTGGCGTCCAGCAGCCATGGGGTTTCGCAGAAGCGAATGCCGTTCATGTCGTTGTACTGGTTCTGGTCGCCAGTGGCACTGAACACGTGGGAGGTGGCGTACACCGGTACATCACCGGCGTATTGGAAGTTCAGGGTCGGTTTGATCTGCTGCGCCTGTTGCGGGGTGGCGGCGAGGAAGATGAACTCGATGTCCTGGCGGCGCGACGGCTGGGCGGCTACCTGGCCACCGACCGTGCTTTGCAGGCTCTTGGCGCGGCCTTCGCTCTGACGCAGCTGGAACAACTCGGCAATCTGCTGGGCCAGGGCGACCGGCTGGTCGACGCGTTCGATACCGACCACGGTGCCGCCGTTGGCTTCCCAATCCTGGCGGAAGGCCTTGAGCACGCGGTCGCCCCATTCGCCTTTCGGCACCATGGCGGCGGCGCGGTGCAGGCCGTCGGCGCGGGCGCGGCGGGCCACTTCGCGGGCTTCGTCTTCGGCGGCGAGGCCGAACTGGAACAGCTGCGCCGGGTTCTGCGCGCTTTCGCTGTAGTTCAGCGCCAGGGTGGTAATCGGCAATTGCGGGCGAGCGCTGAGTTGTTTGACCAGCGGCTTCTCCAGTGGGCCGATCACCAGTTGCACGCCGGAGGCCTGGGCCTTGCGATAGAAATCGTCCAGGGAGGTGAGGCGCGAACTGTCGTAGAACTCGATGACCGGCGGCTTCTGGCCGGCCTGCTGGGCCTGGTAGTGAGCGGCCATGAAGCCTTCACGCAGGGCTTTGCCGACCGAGGCCAGCGGGCCGTCTTGCGGCAGCAGCAGGGCGATCTTGCTCAGCGGCTGGCTGGCCAGTTCCTTGAGTTTCACCAGGGGCAGCGGCAATTGCAGGGCGGCCGGATGCTTGGGGTTCTGTGCGCGCCAGGTGTCGATGGCCGCCTGTTGTTGCTCCAGGGTGCCGGACGATTTCACCGCCAGTGCCAGGCTCAACCAACCGCTGAGGTCGTCGTTGCCGGTGGGTTGCAGCTGGTCGGTCGGCAAGGCCGCGATCAGTGCCCAGATGGCTTCGTGGTTGTTTTTCGCCGCCTCGCCACTCAGCAGCGGCGCGATGAAGATGCGCTCGCGAGCGGCGGCCAGGGTCTGGCCGTCGGCTTCAAGGGCGCGGGCACGCACGGTCTGGGTGCGGATCTGCTGGTCCACCGGCAGTTCGCTGAGGCGGTCCAGGCTCGGATGGCTCAATGCGGTCAGCGCCGCCTTGGGCTGGTTGCGAGTCATCGCCAGTTCGGCTGCCAGGGTACTGGCGTACACCTGTTGTGCCGGCTTGAGGGTGTCCAGCGGTACCTGCGCGAGAATCTGCGAGGCACGGCCACTGTCTTTCTGGCGGTAGGCCAGGTCGGCAGCGGTCAGGCGCAGCACGGCGGCTTGTTCCGGCGTCTTGCTGGAAGCCGCCTGCTCGAGCAATTGCTCGATGCTGGCATTCGGGGTCCGTGGGAGTTCGCCAAGGCTGGAAGAGGGCGAGCTGGCGCAAGCCGCCAGCAAGGCAGCGAGGCAGAGGGCAGTGAACAGCCGCAGGCAAGCGATCATGTAAGTGTTCCTGATACTCGATCATATGAGCGTGGAATTGTACCCAAGCGCTGGCCGGGGCGCGATGTTACTGGCGTGAAACGGTCAAATTAGGTCGTACAAAGCGTGTCGTGGCACTCGAATCGCTCACCTTTGGGGCGCGCACTCGCCGTTGTGAAGCCTATCGGCAGGGCCGCTACGCGCTACAATGGCGTTTTCGTCCTTCTCGAGGTGTGTGCTTTGACTGCTCCAGGTGCTTTGAATTCCGCTGTCGGCTCGCTTTATGTGGTGGCGACGCCCATTGGCAACCTGGACGACATCAGTGCGCGGGCAATGAAAGTGCTGCGCGATGTGTCGCTGATTGCCGCGGAAGACACCCGTCACTCAATCAGGTTGCTGCAGCACTTCGGGATTACGACACCGCTTGCGGCCTGTCACGAGCACAACGAACGTGACGAAGGCAGCCGTTTTATCGCCAAGTTGCTGGCGGGTGAGGACGTGGCCCTGATCTCCGATGCGGGCACGCCATTGATCTCCGATCCCGGTTATCACCTGGTGCGTCAGGCGCGGGCGGCGGGTATCAGTGTAGTGCCGGTTCCCGGCGCTTGCGCGTTGATCGCCGCACTCTCGGCGGCGGGGCTGCCGTCCGATCGCTTCATTTTCGAAGGTTTCCTGCCGGCCAAGGCGGTAGGGCGTCGGGCGCGTCTGGAGTTGCTGAAGGAGGAGTCACGTACGCTGATCTTCTATGAAGCACCGCATCGGATCCTCGAATGCCTGCAGGACCTGGAGACGGTCTTCGGCGCCGAGCGCCCGGCGTTGCTGGCCCGTGAACTGACCAAGACCTTCGAGACCCTCAAGGGCTTGCCGCTGAGCGAGCTGCGTGCCTTCGTCGAAGCGGATGCCAACCAGCAGCGCGGTGAGTGCGTGGTGCTGGTGGCCGGCTGGACCGCGCCGGAAGACGATGACGCGGTCGGCAGCGAGGCGCTGCGCATTCTCGACTTGTTGCTCCAGGAGATGCCACTCAAGCGTGCCGCAGCCCTGGCGGCGGAAATTACCGGGGTGCGCAAGAACCTGCTGTATCAGGTGGCGCTGGATCGGCAGAAAAATGCCTGACTGATTTTGGCGTAGGTTGGATCCTATGATGGTGTGGGATCCAGCCTGCCGGTGTTTGCCGGGACAGTACCCATCGGCGAAACGGCTTTAAAGCTTGTCCTTCGTGGCATGTGCCGGTAACCTTCGCGGCGGAGAGTCGATTGGACAGTCGCTGCCCCCTATGAAAATTAGGGGGGGGAGGAAAGTCCGGGCTCCATAGGGCGGAGTGCCAGGTAATGCCTGGGAGGCGTGAGCCTACGGAAAGTGCCACAGAAAATAACCGCCTAAGCGCTTCGGCGCCGGTAAGGGTGAAAAGGTGCGGTAAGAGCGCACCGCACGGCTGGCAACAGTTCGTGGCTAGGTAAACCCCACTCGGAGCAAGACCAAATAGGGTTCCAAGGCGTGGCCCGCGCTGGAACCGGGTAGGTTGCTAAAGATGTCCAGTGATGGCCATCGTAGAGGAATGACTGTCCTCGACAGAACCCGGCTTACAGATCGACTCTCCACCTCTTTCCCTCCCTGCACGCAATCGCTGGCAGAAGCGCATTTGTAATACCGAAAAAATCTTACTCTTCACAAATCACTTTAACTTCCGCGCTCAAATTTCTGAGTGGCTTGAAGTTCGTCTCCGGAAACACTCTCCCGATTGTCGAATTACCTCCTTTTATGCTCCTAAATCTCCGATCTGTAAGGCTTTTCCTTAAGACCGCGCCTTGACGGTGTGGTGGGCGCATTCCTATAGTGTGCGCAAGTGGAGGAAAGTGGCATGAAGTGGGTTTTTTTGACGTAAAACGCTAATATTTGGAGAAACGCAGCTGTGTTTCGTGGAGCCAACGCCATCAGTCTCGATGCAAAGGGCCGTCTCGCTATGCCGAGCCGGTACCGTGACGAGCTCGATTCGCGTAGTTCCGGCCAACTGATCGTGACCATTGATGCCGTGGACCCCTGTTTGTGTGTGTATCCCCTCGATGAGTGGGAACTGATTGAAACCAAGCTGCGTGCGTTGCCGTCGTTGCGGGAAGAGAACCGCCGTCTGCAGCGCTTGCTGATTGGTAATGCCGTCGACCTCGAGCTCGACGGCAGCGGCCGTTTCCTGGTGCCGCCGCGCCTGCGCGAGTACGCGAAGCTGGACAAGCGCGCGATGCTGGTGGGCCAACTGAACAAGTTTCAACTGTGGGACGAGGACGCCTGGAACGCTGTATCGGCAGCGGACCTGGCGGCTATTCAACAACCGGGCGCGATGCCTGATGAACTGCGTGATCTGATCCTGTGACTATTGATAGCGGCTTTAACCACATCACCGTACTGCTTGACGAAGCCGTCGAGGCTCTCGCCGTACGCCCTGATGGCTGCTATCTGGATGGCACCTTCGGCCGTGGCGGGCATAGCCGGCTGATTCTCAGCAAGCTTGGGCCGGGTGGCCGACTCCTCGGGTTCGACAAGGATCCTCAGGCGATTGCCACCGGGCAAGCGCTAGCGGCCGAAGACGGCCGCTTTGTCGTTGTACAGCGCAGCTTTGCCGAGCTCGGTTCGGAAATCGTCGAGCGCGACATGGCCGGCAAGGTCCAGGGCATCCTGCTCGACCTGGGCGTGTCTTCGCCGCAGCTCGACGATCCAGAGCGTGGCTTCAGTTTCATGAACGACGGTCCGTTGGACATGCGCATGGACCCGTCCCGTGGCGTCAGTGCCGCCGAGTTCATCGCCAGCGCGCCGGCGGAAGAAATTGCCCGGGTCTTCAAGGAGTACGGCGAAGAGC
Source organism: Pseudomonas gingeri (assembly GCF_013386165.1). Lineage (GTDB taxonomy): Bacteria > Pseudomonadota > Gammaproteobacteria > Pseudomonadales > Pseudomonadaceae > Aquipseudomonas > Aquipseudomonas gingeri_C. The sequence goes on from NZ_JACAOS010000016.1 coordinate 443,599, forward strand.
GTTTCTCCGGGCGCATGGCCCGGGCCGTGGTCGAGCGTCGTGTCATCAAGCCCTTCGAGCGCACCGCCGACCTGGCTGAAGTGCTCAAGGTTGCCAACCCGGCCTGGGAAAAGGGCAAGAACCCGGCGACCCGTGCGTTCCAGGGCCTGCGCATCCACGTCAACAATGAACTGGGCGATCTGGAAACCGGCCTTGAAGCGGCGCTCGACGCCCTGGAAGTCGGCGGCCGCCTGGTGGTGATCAGTTTCCATTCGCTGGAAGATCGCATCGTCAAACTGTTCATGCGCCGCCTGGTCAAGGGCGAAAGCGACAACCTGCCGCGTAACCTGCCGGTTCGCCACCAGGCTTTCGAACCGCGGATCAAAGTGCACGGCAAGGCCCAGTTCGCCTCCGAAGCCGAGCTCAAGGCCAACCCACGTGCGCGCAGCGCCGTGATGCGCGTCGCGGAGAAGTTGCGGTGAGCAAGCTCTACGCCAAGCCACTTCCAGGCGGAAGCTTTTTCATGTTCCTGCTGTTTATCGCCGTGCTGGTCTCCGCCATCGGCGTGGCCTACAGCGCGCACTGGAATCGCCAGTTGCTCAACTCGCTCTATAACGAGCTGAGTGTGCGCGACAAGGCCCAGGCCGAATGGGGTCGTCTGATCCTCGAGCAGAGCACCTGGACCGCCCACAGCCGGATCGAAACCCTGGCCACCGAACAACTGAAAATGCGCATCCCCAGCCCATCTGAAGTCAGGATGGTGGCGCCATGATGAAACTCGAAGGCGCACTTTATCCCTGGCGCTTCCGCGTGGTCCTTGGCGCGCTGGCGATCATGGTCGGCTATATCAGCTGGAAGATCGTCGACCTGCAGGTCATCGACCGGGCGTTCCTGATCGGCCAGGGCGATGCGCGCAGCATGCGGCATATCCCGATTCCGGCGCACCGTGGCCTGATCACCGACCGTAATGGCGAGCCCCTGGCCGTCAGTACCCCGGTGACCACGCTGTGGGCCAACGCCAAGGAAATGCAACTGGCCAAGGATCGCTGGCCGGCGCTGGCCATCGCCCTTGGGCAAGACCCGAAGCTGTTGACCGAACGCCTGGAGCAACAGGCCAACAAGGAATTCATCTACCTGGTCCGCGGCCTGACCCCGGAGCAGGGTCAGGCCGTGCTCGACCTCAAGGTCCCCGGCGTCTACGGCATCGAGGAGTTCCGGCGGTTTTACCCTGCTGGTGAAGTGGCGGCCCATATGGTCGGCTTTACCGACATTGACGACCACGGTCGCGAAGGGGTGGAACTGGCCTATGACGAGTGGCTGGCCGGGGTACCCGGCAAGCGACAGGTGATCAAGGACCGGCGTGGCCGGCTGATCAAGGATGTCCAGGTCACCAAAAACGCCAAGGCCGGTAAGCCCTTGGCGTTGTCCATTGACCTGCGCCTGCAATACCTGGCCAACCGCGAGCTGCGCAACGCCCTGGTGGAAAACGGCGCCAAGGCCGGCAGCCTGGTGATCCTGGACGTCAAGACCGGCGAGATCCTGGCGATGGTCAACCAGCCGACCTACAACCCGAACAACCGACGCAACCTGCAGCCGGCGATGATGCGCAACCGCGCGATGATCGACGTGTTCGAGCCGGGTTCGACCATGAAGCCACTCTCCATGAGTGCGGCCCTGGAAACCGGCCGCTGGAAGCCCAGCGATACGGTGGAGGTCTACCCGGGTACCCTGCAGTTGGGCAAGTACACCATTCGTGACGTGTCCAAGAGCGAAGGTCCGGTGCTCGACCTGACCGGCATCCTGATCAACTCCAGTAACGTGGGCATGAGCAAGGTCGCGTTCGATATCGGCGGCGAAGCGATTTTCCGCGTGATGCAGAAGGTCGGCCTTGGCCAGGACACAGGCCTCGGCTTCCCTGGTGAGCGGGTCGGCAACCTGCCGAACTACCGCGAGTGGCGCAAGGCCGAGACCGCGACCCTGTCCTACGGCTACGGCCTGTCGGTGACCGCGATCCAGCTGGTGCACGCCTTCTCGGCCCTGGCCAACAACGGCAAGATCGTGCCGCTGACCTTGATCAAGACCGACAAGATTCCCGAGGGCACCCAGGTTATCCCGGAAAATGTCGCCAAGACCATGCAAGGTATGTTGCAGCAAGTGATCGAGGCCCCGCGGGGTGTCTGGCGTGCGAAAGTGCCGGCCTATCACGTGGCCGGCAAGTCCGGTACGGCGCGCAAGACCTCGGTCGGCACCAAGGGTTATGAAGAGAACGCCTACCGTTCGCTGTTCGCCGGTTTCGGCCCGATGAGCGATCCGCGCTACGCCATCGTGGTGGTGATCGACGAACCGAGCAAGGCCGGTTATTTCGGTGGCCTGGTTTCGGCGCCGGTCTTCAGCAAAGTCATGTCCGGCACCCTGCGGCTGATGAACGTCATCCCCGACGACTTGCCGACAACGCCACAACAGCAGGCCATTGTCGCGCCTACCCCGGTTAAAGGAGGGCGTGGTTAATGTCCCTGAGCCTGAACAAGATTTTTGCCCACGCCGGTCGAGATCTGCTGATTCGCGAGCTGGCGCTCGACAGCCGTAAAGTCCGTGCCGGCGACCTGTTCCTGGCGGTGCCGGGCGGCAAGGTCGACGGTCGCAACCATATCGCCGACGCCTTGCAACGTGGCGCGGCGGCGGTGGCCTACGAAGTCGAAGGCGCTACCGTGCTGCCGATCACCGACGTGCCGCTGATCCCGGTCAAAGGCCTGGCCGCACAACTTTCCGATATCGCCGGGCGGTTCTACGGCGATCCGAGTCGTCACCTGAATCTGGTGGGCGTAACCGGGACCAACGGCAAGACCAGCGTCAGTCAGTTGGTCGCCCAGGCCCTGGATCTGCTGGGCCAGCATTGCGGCATTCTGGGCACCCTGGGTACGGGGTTTCATGGCGCACTGCAAAGCGGCATGCTGACGACGCCGGACCCGATTGCCGTGCAGGCGAGCCTGGCCGATCTGAAGAAAGCCGGGGCCAAGGCCGTGGCCATCGAAGTGTCTTCCCACGGCCTGGATCAAGGTCGGGTGACCGCGCTGGCGTTTGATGTGGCAGTGCTGACCAACCTGTCCCGCGATCACCTGGATTATCACGGCACCATGCAAGCTTATGGCGCGGCCAAGGCCAAGCTGTTCGGCTGGACCGACCTGAGCTGCCGGGTCATCAATATCGACGACGAGTTCGGTCGCCAGTTGGCGGCCGAGAAACATGAGTCGCGGCTGATCACCTATAGCCAGGAAGATTCCAGCGCCTACCTTTATTGCCGCGATGCTCAATTCAGCGACGAAGGGGTGCGTGCCACCCTGGTCACGCCGCAAGGCGAGCACCATCTGCGCGGCGCGCTGCTCGGGCGCTTCAACCTGAGCAACCTGCTGGCGGCGGTCGGCGCTTTGCTGGGCCTGAACTACCCGCTGGATGAAGTCCTGCGCGTGTTGCCACAGCTCGAAGGTCCGGCCGGGCGTATGCAGCGCCTGGGTGGCGGTACCCGGCCCCTGGTGGTGGTTGATTACGCCCACACCCCGGATGCCCTGGAAAAAGTCCTGCTGGCCCTGCGTCCTCACGCCAAAGGTCAATTGCTCTGCCTGTTCGGCTGCGGCGGCGACCGTGATCGTGGCAAGCGTCCGTTGATGGCCGAAGTCGTCGAGCGCTTGGCTGACGTGGCGCTGGTGACCGATGACAATCCGCGCAGCGAAGACCCCGCGCGGATTTTCGATGATATCCGCGTGGGTTTCGTGGCCGCGGACAAGGTCCGTTTTGTCGCCGGTCGCGGTCCGGCCATCGCCGAACTGATTGCCGGCGCGTCGGCCGATGACGTGATCGTCCTGGCCGGTAAAGGTCATGAGGACTATCAGGAGATCAAGGGCGAACGCCATGACTTCTCCGACCTGGTCGAAGCCACCAAGGCCCTGGATGCCTGGGAGGTTGCCCATGCTTGAGGCGATGAAACTCAGCGAAGTGGCCAGCGCCTTGTCGGCACGCCTGGTGGCGGCCGATGCCCGCTTCAATGGCGTGAGTATCGACAGTCGGGCGATTCAGCCGGGCCAGTTGTTTGTCGCGCTGACCGGGCCGCGTTTCGATGGCCACGATTATCTCGACGATGTCGCCGCCAAAGGCGCCGTTGCCGCGCTGGTCGAACGTGAAGTGGCCGGCAGCAAGCTGCCGCAGTTGCTGGTCGCCGACTGTCGCCTGGCCCTGGGTCAGTTGGGGGCGCTGAACCGTGCCGCCTTTACCCAACCGGTGGCGGCCATCACCGGCTCCAGCGGCAAGACCACGGTCAAGGAACTGCTCGCGAGCATCCTGCGGACCCGTGGTCTGGTCCTGGCCACCCGCGGCAACCTGAACAATGAACTGGGTGTGCCGCTGACCCTGCTCGAACTGGCTCCGGAACACAGTGCCGCGGTGATCGAGCTGGGGGCTTCGCGCGTTGGCGAGATTGCCTATACCGTCGCCATGACCCGGCCCCAGGTCGCGATCTTGAACAATGCCGGAACCGCCCATGTCGGCGAGTTCGGTGGCCCCGAGAAGATCATCGAGGCCAAGGGCGAGATCATTGAAGGGCTGCCGGCCGATGGCGTCGCGGTCCTCAACCTGGACGACAAGGCTTTCGGCATCTGGAAAAACCGTACCGCTGGTCGAAAAGTCCTGAGTTTTGCCCTCGAAAATACCGCTGCCGACTTCCATGGTGGGCAGATTTCCCGCGACCCGCGTGGCTGCCCGGGCTTTCAGTTGCACAGTCCGCTGGGCACTGCCCGGGTCCAGTTGAACCTGCTGGGCGGCCACAACGTCGCCAATGCCCTGGCCGCTGCGGCCGCCGCCCATGCCCTTGGCGTTTCCCTGTCGGGCATCGTCGCCGGGCTGGAAGCGGTGCAGCCGGTCAAGGGGCGTGCGGTAGCGCAATTAGCAATCAATGGCATTCGTGTCATTGACGATACATACAATGCCAACCCTGCCTCAATCGCGGCCGCCGTTGATATACTCGCCGGCTTTTCCGGCCGCACCGTTCTGGTGCTCGGAGATATTGGCGAGTTGGGCGAGTGGGCGGAGCAAGGACATCGTGAAGTAGGCGCTTATGCCGCCGACAAGGTTTCAGCGCTGTATGCGGTGGGACCACTGATGGCTCATGCCGTCAACGCCTTTGGCCCACACGCCCGTCATTTCGCCACCCAGGCTGATCTGATCGAGGCGCTGGGTGCCGAGCAAGACACTGATACCACCATTTTGATCAAGGGTTCGCGCAGCGCTGCGATGGAAAACATCGTGGCGGCTTTGTGTGGGCCCGCTTCTGACGAACACAAGGGAGAGAAGCATTAATGCTGCTGCTGCTAGCGGAGTACCTGCAACAGTTTCACAAAGGCTTTGCGGTCTTTCAGTACCTGACCCTGCGCGGGATTCTCGGGGTGCTGACCGCACTGTCTTTGTCGCTGTGCCTGGGTCCCTGGATGATCCGCACTTTGCAGAACCGTCAGATCGGCCAATCCGTGCGTAACGATGGCCCGCAATCGCACCTGTCCAAGTCCGGTACGCCGACCATGGGCGGTGCCTTGATTCTTTCGGCCATCGGCATCAGTACCTTGCTCTGGGCCGACCTGCACAACCGGTATGTCTGGGTGGTCCTGTTGGTCACCCTGCTGTTCGGCGCCGTCGGCTGGGTCGACGATTATCGCAAGGTGATCGAGAAGAACTCCCGGGGTCTGCCGAGCCGCTGGAAGTATTTCTGGCAGTCGGTGTTCGGCCTCGGCGCCGCGATCTTCCTGTTCATGACCGCGCAAACCCCGGTGGAAACCACCCTGATCGTGCCGATGCTCAAGGATGTCAGCATCCCGCTGGGTGTCGGCTTCGTGGTCCTGACCTACTTCGTCATCGTCGGTTCGAGCAACGCGGTCAACCTGACCGACGGTCTCGACGGCCTGGCGATCATGCCGACGGTGATGGTCGGCGGCGCACTGGGGATCTTCTGCTACCTGTCGGGTAACGTGAAGTTCGCCGAATACCTGCTGATTCCTTATGTCCCGGGCGCGGGCGAGCTGATCGTGTTCTGCGGTGCGCTGATCGGTGCCGGCCTGGGTTTCCTCTGGTTCAACACCTATCCGGCCCAGGTCTTCATGGGCGACGTCGGCGCCCTGGCGCTGGGCGCGGCCCTGGGCACCATTGCGGTGATCGTTCGCCAGGAAATCGTCCTGTTCATCATGGGCGGTGTGTTCGTGATGGAAACCCTGTCGGTGGTGATCCAGGTCGCTTCCTTCAAGTTGACCGGCCGCCGCGTGTTCCGCATGGCGCCGATTCACCACCACTTTGAACTCAAGGGTTGGCCCGAGCCACGGGTGATCGTCCGTTTCTGGATTATCACCGTGATCCTGGTGCTGGTCGGCCTTGCCACTCTGAAGCTGAGGTAAAGCACGTGTCACTGATCGCTTCTGACCACTTCCGCATCGTTGTCGGCCTCGGCAAGAGCGGCATGTCCCTGGTTCGCTTCCTGGCGAACCGGGGCATTGCCTTTGCCGTGGCCGATACGCGGGACAATCCACCGGAGCTGGCCACGCTGCGTCGTGACTACCCGCAGGTGGAAGTGCGTTGTGGCGAGCTGGACGTCGAATTCCTCTGCCGTGCCGACGAGCTCTACGTGAGCCCCGGCCTGGCCCTGGCGACTCCGGCCCTGCAAGCCGCCGCAGCCCGTGGCGTGAAGTTGTCCGGCGATATCGAGCTGTTCGCGCGTAACGCGAAGGCGCCGATTGTCGCCATCAGCGGTTCCAACGCGAAAAGCACCGTCACCACCCTGGTGGGCGAGATGGCAGCTGCGGCCGGCAAGCGCGTCGCCGTCGGCGGCAACCTCGGCACCCCGGCGCTGGATCTGCTCAGCGACGACGTCGAGCTGTACGTGATGGAACTGTCGAGCTTCCAGCTGGAAACCACGGATCACCTCGGTGCCGAAGTGGCCACCGTGCTCAATGTCAGCGAAGACCATATGGACCGCTACAGCGGCCTGCCGGCTTATCACCTGGCCAAGCACCGGATCTTCCGTGGTGCCAAACAGGTGGTGGTCAACCGTCAGGACGCGCTGTCCCGGCCGCTGATGAGCGAAGGCCTGCCGTGCTGGACCTTCGGTCTCGGCAAGCCGGACTTCAAGGCTTTCGGCCTGCGTGAAGAGAACGGCGAGAAGTACCTGGCTTTCGAATTCCAGAACCTGATGCCGGTGAGTGAACTGCGTATTCGCGGTGCCCACAACCAGGCCAATGCCCTGGCGGCCCTGGCCCTGGGCCATGCGGTCGGGCTGCCGTTCGACGCCATGTTGTCGAGCCTGCGGACTTTCGCCGGTCTTGAGCACCGCTGCCAGTGGGTGCGTGAGTTGAACGGCGTGAACTACTACAACGATTCCAAGGCCACCAACGTCGGTGCGGCGCTGGCGGCCATCGAAGGCCTGGGCGCGGATATCGCCGGCAAGCTGGTGCTGATGGCCGGCGGCGATGGCAAGGGCGCTGATTTCAGCGGTCTGCGTGGCCCTGTCGCGGCCAACTGCCGGGCGGTGGTTCTGCTCGGACGCGATGCCGAGATGATCGCCGAGGCCCTCGGTGATGGCGTGCCGCTGATTCGCGCGCAGAGCCTGGACGATGCGGTGCAACGCTGTGCCGAGCTGGCCGAGTCGGGTGACGCCGTATTGCTGTCGCCGGCTTGCGCGAGCTTTGACATGTTCAAGAACTATGAAGAACGCGGGCGCCTGTTCGCTCAGGCCGTGGAGGGGTTGGTATGAACTTCAACATCATCAAGCCCTATCCGTCGCCGATCATCAGCGGCCATGGCATCGACGTCGACTTTCCGATGCTGGCCGGCTGCCTGGGGCTGCTGGGCCTGGGCCTGGTGATGATCAGCTCGGCGTCGTCGGAAGTCGCCGCCGTGCAGTCGGGCAACGCGCTGTACCACACGATTCGCCACCTGATCTATCTGGTGCTGGGTCTGGGCGCCTGCATTACCACCATGATGGTGCCGATCGCCACCTGGCAGCGCATGGGCTTCATGATGCTGGTGGGGGCCTTCGGCTTGCTGGTCATGGTGCTGCTACCGGGCATCGGCCGAGAGGTGAACGGTTCGATGCGCTGGATCGGCTTCAGCTTCTTCAACGTGCAGCCCTCGGAGATCGCCAAGGTCTTCGTGGTGATCTACCTCGCCGGTTACCTGGTGCGGCGACAGAAGGAGGTCCGCGAAAGCTGGATGGGCTTCTTCAAGCCGTTCATCGTTCTGCTGCCGATGGCCGGCCTGTTGCTCATGGAGCCGGACTTCGGGGCCACCGTGGTGATGATGGGCGCGGCGGCGGCGATGCTGTTCCTCGGCGGCGTCGGGTTATTGCGTTTTGGCCTGATGGTCCTGCTCGCGGTCGTCGCGGTGGTGGTGCTGATCAAGGCGCAACCCTATCGCATGGCGCGTCTGACTACCTTTACCGACCCCTGGGCCGACCAGTTCGGTTCCGGCTACCAGTTGACCCAGGCGCTGATCGCCTTCGGTCGCGGCGAGTGGCTGGGCGTCGGCCTGGGCAACAGCGTGCAGAAACAGTTCTACCTGCCTGAAGCCCACACCGACTTCGTGTTCTCGGTGCTTGCAGAAGAGCTGGGCGCGGTCGGTTCGTTGTGCACCGTCGCGCTGTTCGTCTTCGTCAGTGTGCGGGCCATGTACATCGGCTTGTGGGCGGAAAAGGCCAAGCAGTTCTTTGCCGCTTATATGGCCTACGGTCTGGCCTTCCTGTGGATCGGTCAATTTCTGATCAATATCGGCGTGAACGTCGGCCTGTTGCCGACCAAGGGCCTGACCTTGCCGTTTCTCAGTTACGGCGGCAGTTCGTTGGTGATCTGTTGTGCCTGTCTCGGCTTGTTGCTGCGCATCGAGTGGGAGAGTCGAACCCACCTGGGCAGTGAAGAGATGGAGTTCGATGAAAGTGACTTCGCCGAGGAGCCGCCCCGTGGACGCTAAAGTGCTGATCATGGCCGGCGGTACCGGCGGGCACGTGTTCCCGGCGTTGGCCTGTGCGCGCGAGTTCCAGGCGCGCGGCTATGACGTGCACTGGTTGGGCACGCCCCGTGGCATCGAGAACGAGCTGGTGCCCGCTGCCGGTCTGCCGCTGCACCTGATCCAGGTCACGGGCCTGCGGGGCAAGGGCAAGCTGTCGCTGCTCAAGGCGCCGTTTGTCCTGCTCAAGGCGCTGTGGCAGGCGCGCAAGGTCATGCGTGAACTGAAACCGGTGTGTGTACTGGGCTTTGGCGGTTACGTAACCGGCCCCGGCGGTGTTGCTGCGCGGATGGCCGGTATTCCGGTGATCGTTCACGAACAGAACGCCGTGGCGGGTACCGCCAATCGGCTGCTGGTGCCCTTGGCGGCCCGGGTCTGCGAAGCTTTCCCGAATACCTTCGGCACCTCGGGCAAACGTCGGACCACCGGCAATCCGGTGCGTACCGAACTGTTCCTGGAAACCCCGCGCCAGGCCCTGGCCGGACGCCGCGCGCGCTTGCTGATCCTGGGTGGCAGCCTGGGTGCCGAGCCGTTGAACAAGCTGTTGCCCGAAGCCCTGGCGCAAGTGCCGGCCGAATACCGCCCGGAAGTGTTCCACCAGGCCGGGCGCAATCACGACGAAATTACCGCCGAACGCTACAAGGCGGCCGGCGTCGAGGCGCAAGTGGCGCCCTTTATCAAAGACATGGCCCAAGCCTACGGCTGGGCCGACCTGGTGGTCTGCCGCTCCGGCGCCTTGACCGTCAGTGAACTGGCCGCCGCCGGTCTGCCTTCGTTGCTGGTGCCCTTGCCCCATGCGATCGACGATCACCAGACCCGCAATGCCGAATATCTGGCCGGGGAGGGCGCTGCCTTCCTGCTGCCGCAAAGAACGACTGGCGCCGCCGACCTGGCGGCTCGCCTGACAGAGGTTTTGATGCAACCGGAACGACTGAACAGCATGGCGCTCACTGCTCGCCGCCTGGCCAAGCCAGATGCCACCCGCACCGTGGTCGAGATCTGCCTGGAGGTGGCCCATGGTTGAGAGTCAGAAAGCCATGCCGCAACCGGAAATGCGTCGTATCCGTCGTATCCACTTCGTCGGTATCGGTGGCGTGGGCATGTGCGGGATTGCCGAGGTGTTGCTGAACCTGGGTTATGAAGTCTCCGGTTCCGATCTCAAGACATCGCCAGTGACCGAGCGCCTGGAGTCTTTCGGCGCCCATATCTTTATCGGCCACCGTGCCGAGAACGCCGCCGAAGCCGATGTGCTGGTGGTGTCGAGCGCGGTGAACAAGTCCAACCCGGAAGTCGCCACCGCCCTGGAACGCCGTATTCCCGTGGTGCCTCGGGCCGAGATGCTGGCCGAGCTGATGCGCTATCGCCACGGCATTGCCGTTGCCGGTACCCACGGCAAGACCACCACCACCAGCCTGATCGCCTCGGTGTTCGCCGCCGGCGGCCTCGATCCGACTTTTGTCATCGGTGGTCGGCTGAATGCCGCGGGCACCAATGCCCAGCTTGGCACCAGCCGCTATCTGATCGCCGAAGCCGATGAAAGCGACGCCAGCTTCCTGCACTTGCAACCGTTGGTCGCGGTAGTCACCAACATCGACGCCGATCATATGGACACCTATGAAGGCGACTTCAACAAACTGAAGAAAACCTTCGTCGAGTTCCTCCATAACCTGCCGTTCTACGGTCTGGCCGTGGTCTGCCTGGACGATCCGGTGGTGCGTGAGATCCTGCCGCAGATCGCCCGTCCGACCGTGACCTACGGTGTCCATGAAGACGCCGACGTCCGTGCGATCAATATCCGCCAGGCCGGCATGCAGACCCATTTCACCGTACTGCGCCGCGACCGCGAGCCGCTGAACGTGTCGGTGAACATGCCGGGCAACCACAACGTGCTCAACTCCCTGGCAACCATCGCCATCGCCACCGACGAGGGCATCAGCGATGAAGCCATCGTCCAGGGCCTGTCGGGCTTCCAGGGCGTCGGGCGGCGTTTCCAGGTCTACGGCGAGCTGCCGGTGGACGGTGGCAGCGTGATGTTGGTCGACGACTACGGTCACCACCCGACCGAAGTCGCCGCGGTGATCAAGGCCGTCCGGGGTGGTTGGCCGGAGCGCCGCCTGGTGATGGTCTACCAGCCACACCGCTATACCCGCACCCGCGACCTGTACGACGATTTCGTCCAGGTGCTGGCAGACGCCAATGTCCTGCTGTTGATGGAAGTCTATCCGGCCGGTGAAGAACCGATTCCGGGCGCGGACAGCCGCCAGCTGTGCCGCAGCATTCGCCAGCGTGGCCAGCTCGACCCGATCTATATCGAGCGTGGCGTCGAGCTGGCGCCGTTGGTCAAGCCGTTGCTGCTGCCCGGTGACATCCTGCTCTGCCAGGGCGCCGGTGATATCGGTGGCCTTGCTCCGCAGTTGCTCAAGAGCCCGCTGTTCGCCAATGCCGTAGCCAGCGGGGGGAAATCGAAATGACCGCTGCCTACGCCAACCTGTTCTCGACTGTCGAGCCGCAAGCCTTTGGCCGCGTCGCCGTGCTGTTCGGCGGCAAGAGCGCCGAGCGCGAGGTGTCGCTGAAGTCCGGCAACGCGGTGCTCGAAGCGCTGCAAAGCGCCGGTGTCGATGCCTTCGGTATCGATGTGGGCGACGATTTCCTGCAGCGCCTGCTCAATGAAAAAATCGACCGCGCCTTTATCATCCTGCACGGTCGCGGCGGTGAAGACGGCAGCATGCAAGGTTTGCTCGAATGCCTGGGGATTCCCTATACCGGCAGCGGCATCCTCGCCTCGGCCCTGGCCATGGACAAGCTGCGGACCAAGCAGGTCTGGCACAGCCTGGGGATTCCGACACCGCGTCACGCCGTGTTGAGCTCCGCAGCCGACTGTATTTCAGCCGGCGCGGAACTGGGTTTCCCTTTGATCGTCAAACCTGCTCATGAAGGCTCCAGTATTGGGATGGCCAAAGTGACCTGTGCCGACGACTTGATCGCCGCCTGGAAAGCCGCCGCCGCCTACGATTCGCAAGTGTTGGTCGAACAGTGGATTCAAGGTCCGGAGTTCACCATCGCGACCCTGCGCGACCAGATCCTGCCGCCGATTGCCCTCGGCACGCCTCATTCTTTCTACGACTACGACGCCAAGTACCTGGCTTCCGATACTCAATATCGGATTCCCTGCGGCCTCGATAGCACCAAGGAAAAAGAATTGATGGACCTCACGGCCAAGGCCTGCGAGGCGCTCGGTATCGCCGGTTGGGGCCGGGCCGACGTGATGCAGGACGCCGACGGGCAGTTCTGGTTTCTGGAAGTCAACACCGCACCGGGCATGACCGACCACAGTCTGGTCCCCATGGCGGCGCGGGCAGCCGGTCTGGATTTCCAGCAATTGGTGCTGGCGATCCTGGCGGCAAGTGTCGAGGCACGAGGTTAAGACCATGCAAGGCGCATCGATTCGTCATCAGTCACCCGCTCCCGGCCGCAACAAGCCGGTGCCGCGGGGTGCCAGCCGGATGGTGGCTCAAGAGCCGATGTCGGTGCGCCTGCCGAAAGCCAATTTCAGCATCTTCAAGCGCCTGATGTGGCCGGTGCTGCTGGTGGCCCTGGGCTTCGGCACCTACGAGGGTGCCCAGCGCCTGTTGCCCTATGCGGATCGACCGATCAGCAAGATCAACGTGCAGGGCGACTTGAGTTACATCAGCCAGCAGGCGGTGCAGCAGCGGATCGCGCCGTACGTCGCGTCGAGCTTCTTCACCATCGACCTGGCGAGCATGCGCACGGAGCTGGAAACCATGCCGTGGATCGCCCACGCCGAGGTCCGGCGTGTGTGGCCGGACCAGGTGGTGATCCGCCTGGAAGAGCAATTGCCGGTGGCCCGTTGGGGCGACGGGGCGTTGTTGAACAACCAGGGCCAGGCGTTCGCGCCACGGGAGCTGGCGAACTACGAACATCTGCCGCAGTTGTTCGGTCCCCAGCGGGCCCAGCAACAGGTGATGCAGCAGTATCAGGTGTTGAGCCAGATGCTGCGCCCGCTGGGTTTCTCGATTGTCCGGCTGGAGCTGCGTGAACGTGGCAGCTGGTTCCTGACCACCGGCGCGGGTAGCGCGGGGCCGGGGATCGAGCTGTTGTTGGGCCGCGACCATCTGGTCGAGAAGATGCGCCGTTTTATTGCCATTTATGAAAAAACGCTGAAAGAACAGATTACGAACATTGCCAGCATCGATCTGCGTTATTCCAACGGCCTGGCCGTCGGATGGCGGGAACCTGTGGCGCCCGTGACGGCCAAACCCGCCGTTGCGAAGAATTAAGAAGAGGCAGGACCATGGCAAACGTGCAAAGCGGCAAAATGATCGTCGGACTGGATATCGGTACCTCCAAGGTGGTGGCGCTGGTGGGCGAGGTCGCGGCCGATGGCACGCTGGAAATCGTCGGTATCGGCACCCACCCTTCCCGCGGCCTGAAGAAGGGCGTGGTGGTGAATATCGAGTCCACCGTGCAGTCGATCCAGCGCGCGGTAGAGGAAGCGCAACTGATGGCCGGTTGCCGGATCCACTCGGCGTTCGTCGGCGTGGCGGGTAATCACATCCGCAGCCTGAACTCCCACGGGATTGTCGCGATCCGTGATCGCGAAGTCAGCTCGGCGGATCTGGAGCGCGTGCTCGATGCGGCCCAGGCCGTAGCGATCCCGGCCGACCAGCGGGTCCTGCACACCCTGCCGCAGGATTACGTGATCGACAACCAGGAAGGCGTTCGCGAGCCCCTGGGGATGTCCGGCGTACGTCTGGAAGCCAAGGTCCACGTGGTCACCTGCGCGGTGAACGCGGCACAGAACATCGAGAAGTGCGTGCGTCGCTGCGGTCTGGAAATCGACGACATCATCCTCGAACAACTGGCCTCCGCGTACTCGGTACTGACCGACGACGAGAAAGAGCTGGGCGTGTGCCTGGTGGACATCGGCGGCGGCACCACCGACATCGCGATCTTCACCGAAGGCGCGATCCGCCACACCGCGGTGATCCCGATTGCTGGCGATCAGGTGACCAACGACATCGCCATGGCGTTGCGCACCCCGACCCAGTACGCCGAAGAGATCAAGATCCGCTACGCCTGTGCCCTGGCGAAACTGGCCGGTGCCGGTGAAACCATCAAGGTGCCGAGCGTCGGCGACCGTCCACCGCGTGAACTGTCGCGCCAGGCCCTGGCCGAGGTGGTCGAGCCGCGTTACGACGAGCTGTTCACCCTGATCCAGGCCGAGCTGCGTCGCAGCGGCTACGAAGACCTGATTCCGGCCGGCATCGTGCTGACCGGCGGTACTTCGAAGATGGAAGGCGCGGTCGAACTGGCCGAAGAGATTTTCCACATGCCGGTGCGCCTGGGCGTCCCGCACACCGTCAAAGGGCTTTCGGACGTGGTCCGCAACCCGATCTATTCAACTGGGGTAGGGCTGTTGCTGTACGGGCTGCAAAAGCAGTCGGACGGCATTTCCCTGTCCGGCTACAACGGCGGCAACAGAAACGACTATCGCGATGAAGAACAGAAAGCACCTGTGCTGGAGCGCTTGAAGCGCTGGGTACAGGGCAACTTTTAAAGTTTCAAAGCAGTAGAAGTAGGCGAAAAAACTAGAGAATGAAAGGAGAGGGAACATGTTCGAACTCGTAGACAACGTCCCACAAAGTCCGGTAATCAAGGTTATCGGCGTAGGCGGCGGCGGCGGCAACGCCGTTAACCACATGGTCAAGAGCAACATTGAAGGCGTCGAGTTCATCTGCGCCAACACTGATGCCCAAGCGCTGAAGAACATTGGCGCGCGGACTATCCTGCAACTGGGTACCGGCGTGACCAAGGGCCTGGGTGCTGGCGCCAATCCGGAGGTCGGTCGTCAGGCCGCTCTGGAAGATCGCGAGCGCATCGCCGAAGTGCTGCAGGGCACCAACATGGTGTTCATCACCACCGGCATGGGCGGCGGTACCGGTACCGGTGCAGCCCCGATCATTGCCGAAGTGGCCAAGGAAATGGGCATCCTCACCGTTGCGGTGGTGACTCGTCCGTTCCCGTTCGAAGGTCGCAAACGCATGCAGATCGCCGATGAAGGCATCCGCGCGCTGAGCGAAAGCGTCGACTCGTTGATCACCATTCCCAACGAGAAGCTGCTGACCATCCTGGGTAAAGACGCCAGCCTGCTGTCGGCTTTTGCCAAGGCAGACGATGTACTGGCCGGTGCCGTTCGCGGTATCTCCGACATCATCAAGCGCCCGGGCATGATCAACGTCGACTTCGCCGACGTGCGTACCGTGATGAGCGAAATGGGCATGGCGATGATGGGCACTGGCTGCGCCAGCGGTCCTAACCGTGCACGTGAAGCCACCGAAGCGGCGATTCGCAACCCGCTGCTCGAAGACGTCAACCTGCAAGGTGCACGCGGCATCCTGGTGAACATCACCGCCGGTCCTGACCTGTCCCTGGGTGAGTACTCCGACGTGGGTAGCATCATCGAAGCCTTCGCGTCCGAGCACGCCATGGTCAAGGTCGGTACCGTTATCGATCCGGACATGCGCGACGAGCTGCACGTGACCGTGGTTGCCACCGGTCTGGGTGCGCGTATCGAGAAGCCTGTGAAGGTCATCGACAATACGCTGCAAACCAGCCAATCGGCTGTCACCCAGACGCAAGCACCCTCGCGTCAGGAACTGCCGTCGGTGAACTACCGTGACCTGGATCGTCCGACCGTCATGCGCAACCAGGCTCAGGCCGGTGCTGCGACTGCCGCGAAGATGAACCCGCAAGATGACCTGGACTATCTGGATATCCCGGCTTTCCTGCGTCGTCAGGCCGATTGATGGAATGTATCAGGAGTATTAGGGTGATTGGTGTTCAGCAAAGGCCTGGTCTGCTATCATCGCCAGCCTTTGTTGATACCTGTTCGCAATTTGCGCTGAAGCGGCCCATGCCATGATTAAACAACGCACCCTGAAAAATATTATCCGTGCTACAGGTGTCGGCCTGCACTCCGGTGAGAAGGTCTACCTGACCCTCAAGCCAGCGCCTGTGGACACCGGTATCGTGTTTTGTCGTGCCGACCTCGACCCTGTGGTGCAGATCCCTGCTCGCGCGGAAAATGTTGGCGAAACCACGATGTCGACCACGTTGGTCAACGGTGACGTCAAGGTGGACACGGTTGAGCACTTGCTCTCGGCCATGGCCGGCCTGGGCATCGATAACGCCTACGTCGAGCTCTCCGCGTCCGAAGTCCCGATCATGGATGGTAGCGCTGGACCCTTCGTATTCCTGATTCAATCTGCCGGCCTGGAAGAACAGGACGCAGCCAAGAAGTTCATCCGCATCCTGCGTGAAGTCACAGTGGAAGACGGCGACAAGCGCGCCACTTTCGTGCCTTTCGAAGGTTTCAAGGTGAGCTTTGAGATCGATTTCGATCACCCGGTGTTCCGTGACCGCATCCAGAGTGCCAGCGTGGATTTTTCCAGTACTTCGTTCGTAAAAGAAGTCAGCCGCGCCCGGACCTTTGGTTTCATGAGTGATATCGAGTACCTGCGCAAGCACAACCTCGCACTCGGCGGTAGCGTGGAAAACGCCATCGTGGTCGATTCGGACGGTGTACTGAACGAAGACGGCCTTCGTTACGAAGACGAATTCGTCAAACACAAGATCCTCGACGCTATTGGTGATCTCTACCTGCTGGGCAATAGCCTGATTGGTGAGTTCAAAGGCTTCAAGTCCGGTCACGCCCTGAACAACCAGCTTCTGCGTAAGCTCATCGAGCAGAAAGATGCCTGGGAAGTGGTGACCTTCGAAGACGCCAGCACCGCGCCGATCTCTTACATGCGTCCCGTTGCGGCCGTGTAACGACTCTCTCCTTTTGTTGTATTTGAAAGCCGCCCTCGGGCGGCTTTTTTTATCGCGGCGTTTTTATGCCAGGGTAAGCGCCGGTTTGCCGACAGGTTGCGGTGAGACGCCGATATTGTGGGAGCCGGCTTGCTGGCGATAGGGCACGCGAGGACGCCATCGCCAGCAAGCCGGCTCCTACAGGGCGGTGTGCACTTGGGTCTTGGTATGCACGACTTGGTCGCGGCCATTGTCCTTGGCCTGGTACAGCGCCTGGTCGGCTTCACGCAGCAGTTGCTCCACCGTGCCTTCTGCGGGCGGGGAGAGGGTGCTGGCACCGATGCTGACGGTGATCGCCAGGCGGTCGCCCTTGAAAGGTGCCTGTGCGGTCATGGCCGTCCTGATCTTCTGCGCGAGGACCCATGCACCTTGTGCGTCGGTCTCCGGCAACACCACGGCAAACTCTTCGCCGCCATAACGTGCCGCCATGTCGCCTGGGCGCCGGATGCTGGCGTCAATCACCTGGGCCAACTGTCGCAGGGCCTGATCACCGACCGGATGACCATGGCGGTCGTTGAAGGCCTTGAAGTGATCGGCATCGATCATCAGCAGTGACAGCGGCTTGCCGGAGCGCTGCGCCCGCGCCCACTCCTGTGCCAGGACCTGGTCCAGCGCCCGGCGATTGGCCAAGCCGGTCAACGAGTCGGTGGCGGCCAGTTGCGCCAGTTCCTGCTCGGCCCGTTGCCGCAGGCGCAGCTCCCGCGCCAACAGCCAAGTGAGCCAGAGCAGGCCGAGGCAGAGCACGCCGGTGGCCAGACCGATCAGGCGCGTGATGCGTTTCCAGGCGCCATAGACGTCGTCCGCGGACTGCGACACCACTACGATCAGGGGCAGTGTCCCCACCTGGGAAAAGGTATAGAGCCGTTCGCGGCCATCGATCCCGGA
The DNA here is from genome assembly GCF_013386165.1 of Pseudomonas gingeri. Taxonomy (GTDB): domain Bacteria; phylum Pseudomonadota; class Gammaproteobacteria; order Pseudomonadales; family Pseudomonadaceae; genus Aquipseudomonas; species Aquipseudomonas gingeri_C. The sequence continues at coordinate 461,380 of NZ_JACAOS010000016.1, forward strand.
GGTCGAGGTGAAGCTGCCGTTGCCTTGTTTCAGGATCCGGATGAAGTTGGGGTAGTTGCTGAAGTCCTTGCCGATCAGTTCGCTGGGCAGTGGCGTTTGCCGGGACAGCAGGGTGCCGTCGGTGCTGACCAGGCTGATGGAGCCGCCTTTGCCGACACTCAGGTTCATGAACAGCTCGTCGAAGTAGTCCAGGCGCATCCCGGCGGCGGCCACGCCAAGAAATTCGCCTTCGGCGGAAGTCACCCGGCGGCTGAAACTGATCAGCCAGGGGTAAGGGGCCCGGCGGGACCTGAACGGGTGGCTGATCATCAGGCTCGGGTCTGGATCGCTCTCGTGGGACTGGAAATACTCGCGATCGGCAAAGTTTTCGGTCCTCGGGATGAGCGACTGAGAGTCGGCGAGCACATTGCCCAGTCGGTCCAGCAACAGGATGTTGCCCTGGTGCGAGGTGCTTGCGGAACGATCGAAGAACGCGAGGTGCCGGACTTCGACGGGCACCGCGAGCAGGTCCTGGCGTTGCGAGGCCTGGATCAGTCCCTGTAGCGCCAGGTCGTAGAGCTCGATGTTACGCAATACATCGGCGTCGATCAGTTGCACGATATTGCTTGCCGAGCGCGCGGCGGCTTCGGTGGCGCTGCCGCGCTCACGGATCAGCAGGAAGATCACGATGGCAAGAATGGCGACCACCGTCATCCCGCTGACCAGCATCAGCAGGATTTGCGGCTTGGTGGACTTGGCCAGGGGGTGAGAAATGGCTGCACACTCGATTGCATGGATTTATTGGCGCATGTATACGGTCCACGCAAGAAAAAGGCCAGTCTCAAGCGACGGGCAAACATTCAATCAAGGTCTTGATGGGTGGGAAAAGGCGCGGGTGGGGGTAATGACCGTTACCAATCCGGTAACAGTGGCCCCACAGTTCAGGCCGGCAGATAGATCCCGAAGGTATTGATCCCTTGCGCGCTGCGCACGAACACATCGCCGCCATGCATCAGTGCGATGGCCTTGACGATTGCCAGCCCCAGTCCATGGTTGGCGCCACTGTTGCTGCGCGAGGCGTCGACCCGGTAAAAACGTTCGAACAGCCGCGGAAGGTGTTCGGCGGCAATGGCGTCGCCAGGGTTGGACACGGCAATCGCCACCTGCTCGCCCTGGCGTTCGATGCGCACCATGATCGCCTGCCCCGGCGCGGTGTGCTGCACCGCATTGCTCAGCAGGTTGATCAGTGCGCGGCGCAGGTGGGCGATTTCGATGCAGACCTGGGCATCACCGCTGACCCGCACCTGGACCTGGGCGTCTTCGAGGATGAAATCCAGGTAGTCCAGGGTGGTCGCGACCTCACCGGCCAGCGATGTGCTGATCAGCTTGGTGGCCTTGCTGCCCTGGTCGGCACTGGCCAGGAACAGCATGTCGTTGATGATCGAACGCAGGCGTTCGAGCTCTTCGAGGTTCGATTGCAGGACCTCGAAATAATGCTCGGCCGAGCGACCGCGGGTCAAAGCCACCTGGGTCTGGCCGATCAGGTTGGTCAGCGGCGAACGCAATTCATGGGCGACGTCGGCGTTGAACGACTCCAGGCGCGAGTAGGCATGCTCGACGCGTTCCAGGGTCGAGTTGAAGGAGTTGACGAACTGACTCAGCTCCGGTGGCAGCGGTGATAACTGCAGGCGTCCGGAGAGCCTTGGCGGGGCCAGTTTCTGCGCCTCCTCGGAGAGCTTGATCAGGGGTTTCAGGCCGATCCGCGTCACCCAGTAACCCAGGGCGGAGGCCAGGGCGATGCCGATGATGGCCAGGCCGATAAGGGCGATCAGCAGGTGATGCTGGGTCTGTCGGAAGGTTTCCGTGTCGATGGCAATCAGAAATTGCAGCGGCGGCCGCGGTCCCTTGGCCGGCAGGGCATTGGCCAGCACCTTGAACGGGTAGGCGTGCCCCGGCAAGCGCAGGTCGCGCATGCCTTGCGGGCCTTCGGCGAAGGCGCGGATCAGGGCGTCGGGGGCGCCGTATTCGTAGTGGGCGTCGCCGCTGACCACCCAGAAACGAATGCGCTTGTCCTCTTCGCCCAACTGCTTGAGCTTGGCGCTGACCTTGGCCCAATGGTCCAGGGTGCTGTCGCGGTTGAGCGAGGACGACAGGACGCTGTAGCGTGCCTCCAGTTCGGCTTCCGGCAGCAGGCCGAGGCCTTCGCCTACCTGCTGGTAAAGGGCCCAGCCGATCAACAGGAATACCAGCAGCGCCACGCCGCTGAACAGGCCGCTCAGGCGCAGGGCGATGCTGTTAGTGGGCACCGCGGCTCTCCAGCACGTAACCCATGCCGCGAATGGTGTGCAGTAGTTTCTGTTCGAAGGGGCCGTCGAGTTTGGCTCGCAGGCGCTTGATCGCCACTTCGACGACGTTCGCGTCGCTGTCGAAATTGATGTCCCAGACCATCTCGGCAATCGAGGTCTTGGAGAGGATCTCGCCCTGGCGCCGGGCCAGCACGCTGAGCAACGAGAACTCCTTGGCGGTCAGGTCCAGGCGCACGCCGGCGCGGCTCGCCTTGCGGCTGATCAGGTCGACCCAGAGGTCGGCGACACTGATCTGTACCGGCTCGTGGCCGCCGCCGCTGCGTCGGGTCAGGGCTTGCAGGCGGGCCACCAGTTCGAGGAAGGAAAAAGGTTTGCCGAGGTAATCGTCGGCGCCCTCGCGCAGGCCGCGAATCCGGTCTTCGACGCGCTCGCGGGCGGTGAGCATGATCACCGGCGTCTGCTTGCGTGCGCGCAGCGCCTTGAGCACGCCGAAGCCATCCAGCTCCGGCAGCATCACATCGAGGATGATCACCGCATAGTCGCTTTCCAGCGCCAGGTGCAGGCCGCCGACGCCATCCCGGGCCAGGTCCACGGTGTAGCCCTGCTCGGTCAGGCCGCGGTGCAGGTAGTCGGCGGTTTTTTCTTCGTCTTCGATAATCAGGACACGCATGGGCCGCCTCAAAGAGTGATCGCCGGCGCTGGCGCCGGTGTCGGCCGATGGAAGAGCCGCTCAAGCCACAAGTATATGACGGGGGTGGTAAATAGCGTCAGTGCTTGACTCACCAGCAGGCCACCGACCACGGCGATCCCCAGGGGTTGGCGCAACTCGGCACCGGTGCCGTGGCCGAGCATCAGCGGCAGGGCGCCGAGCAGGGCGGCCAGGGTGGTCATGATGATCGGTCGGAACCGGGTGATACAGGCCTTGTAGATCGCTTCCTCCGGGGACAGCCCGCCACGCTGGGCCTCAAGGGCGAAGTCGATCATCAGGATGCCGTTCTTCTTCACGATGCCGATCAGCAGCACCAGGCCGATCAGCGCCATGATCGAGAAGTCCTGGCCCAGCAGCCAGAGCATGATCAGCGCACCGAGGCCGGCGGATGGCAGGGTCGAGATGATCGTCAGCGGGTGCACGAAACTTTCGTAGAGCACCCCGAGGATGATGTACACCGCCACCAGCGCCGCGAGGATCAGCCATGGCTGGCTGGCCAGGGAACTCTGGAAGGCCTGGGCCGCGCCCTGGAAGTAACCGTTCACCGAAGCCGGCATGCCGATCTCGTTCTTCGCCTGGTTGAGCAGCAGCACCGCGTCACCCAGGGCCACGCCGGGGGCCAGGTTGAATGACAGGTTGGCGGCCGGGAACATGCCGTCATGGCTGATGGACAACGGGCCGCTGGTGGGGACGTCGAAACGCGCCAGGGCCGAGAGCGGGACCATCTCGCCGGTGAGGGGTGAGCGCAGGTAGAAGTAGTTCAGGCTCTCGGCCTTGCCACGCTGGGCGGCATCCAGTTCGAGGATCACGTTGTACTGGTTGATCTCGGTCTGGTACTCGTTGATCTGTCGTTGGCCGAAGGCGTCGTAGAGGGCCTCGTCGACGTCACTGGTGGTCAGGCCGAAACGCGCGGCGGCGCTGCGGTCGATGTTGATATGGGTGATGCTGCCGCCCAGTTGCAGATCGTTGGACAGGTCACGAAACGCCGGGATAGTCCGCAGTTTTTCCGTCAGGCGCTGGGTCCAGGTGTTGAGGGTATCGCCGTCATTGCTCTTGAGCACGTACTGGTACTGGGCCCGGCTCGGGCCGGAACTGAGGTTGATGTCCTGGCCGGCGCGCAGGTAAAGCACGATGCCGGGAATTTTCATCAGTTGCGGGCGAATCCGGTCGATGAACGCGCTGGCCGAGACATCCCGCTGGTCCTGGGGCTTGAGGGCGATCCAGAAACGGCCGTTGGCGATGGTTTGGTTGCTGCCGGAAACGCCCACAGAATGGGAGAACGCCTGCACGGCCGGGTCGGCCGCGACGATCTCGGCCAGGGCCTTGTGCTTGGCCACCATATCGGCGAAGGATACGTCGGCGGCAGCCTCGGTGGTGCCGAGGACAAAGCCGGTGTCCTGGATCGGGAAGAAGCCCTTGGGAATGAACACGTAGCCGGCGATGGCCAGGCAGAGGGTCACGCAGAACAGCCCGAACATGGTTTTCTGGTGCGCCAGGGCACGACGCAGGTTTCGCTCATAGACCGCCAGCAGGCGTTCGCCGAAACCCGGTTTGGCGTTTTCGTGATGCACGGGCGCGCGCATGAACAAGGCGGCCAGGGTCGGTGCCAGGGTCAGCGAAACCACCACCGAAATCAGGATGGTCGAGGTGGCCGTCAGGGCGAATTCCTTGAACAACCGGCCGACCACGCCGCCCATGAACAGCAGCGGAATAAAGGCGGCAATCAGCGAGAAGCTGATGGAAACCACGGTAAAACCGATTTCCCCGGCCCCCTTGATCGCCGCTTCGCGCATGCCGTCGCCGGCCTCGAGATGGCGGTGGATGTTTTCCACCACGACAATCGCGTCGTCCACCACAAAACCCACGGCGATGACGATCGCCACCAGGGTCAGGTTGTTCAGGCTGAAGCCCATCACGTACATCAGGGCAAAGCTGGCCACCAGGGACACGCCGAGCACCGAGGAGACGATCAGGGTCGCCGACAACTGGCGCAGGAACAGCGCCATCACCGCCACCACCAGCAGGATGGCGATCAGCAGGGTCATTTCCACTTCATGCAGCGAGGCGCGGATGGTCTGGGTCCGGTCGATCAGCACCTTGACCTGCACCGAGGCCGGGAGCATGGCTTCCAGTCCCGGCAGGGCGGCCTGGATACGGTCCACGGTCTCGACGATGTTGGCCCCCGGCTGACGGGAAATCACCAGGTTGACCCCCGGTTCGTCACCGGACCAGGCCTGCACGTAGGCGTCCTCGGAGCCACGGATGACCCGGGCGACATCCTTGAGCTGGACCGGCGCGCCATCCTTGTAGGAAACGATCAACTGGTCGTATTCCTCGGGCTGGAACAACTGGTCGTTGGTCGACAGGGTGGAGATGCTCGACTTGCCGTACAGCGCGCCCTTGGCCAGGTTGAGGCTGGTTTGCTGGATCGCCTGGCGCACGTCCGCCAGGGTCAGGCCGATGGCCGCCAGCTTGTCCGCCGAGGCCTGGACCCGGATGGCCGGGCGCTGCTGGCCGGTGATGTTGATCTGGCCGACGCCATCGATCTGGCTGAGCTGGCGGGCCAACAGGGTTTCGGCGTAGTCACTGAGTTCGGTGCCGGGCATCTGGCTGGAGCTGACACTGAGGATCAGCACCGGACTATCGGCCGGGTTGACTTTGCGCCAGGTCGGCAGGGTCGGCATGTCCTTGGGCAGCTTGCCCGAGGCGGTGTTGATCGCCGCCTGGACTTCCTGGGCGGCGGTGTCGATGCTTTTGCTGAGGGTGAACTGCAACGTCAGGGTGGTGGTGCCCAGGGCGCTGCTGGAGGTCATCTGGGTCATGCCGGGGATGGCGCTGAATTGCACCTCCAACGGCGTGGCGACCGAAGACGCCATGGTTTGCGGGCTGGCGCCGGGGAGCTGGGCGGACACCTGGATGGTCGGGAACTCGGCTTCCGGCAGCGGCGCCAGGGGCAGGCGCGGGAAGGCGATCAAACCGAGCAGCACCAGGGCGAAGGTCAGCAGGATGGTCGCGACCGGATGGTCAATGCACCAGGCCGAAACGCCGCGACTTTCCTTGATCATGGCTTGGACTCCACGGCGGCCTGGCGATCAGCCATTTTCGGCTGGCCCTGCACTTCGATCCGCGAGGTCGGCTTGAGTCGCGACTGGCCGTCGCTGACCAGCACATCGCCGGCCTGTACACCGGTGATGATGTTCAGGTCGCTGTCCTGGTAGGCCATCTGCACCGGCACCACTTCCACGCCGCTGCCTTTGACCCGGTAGACGAAGTAGTTGTCCAGGCCGCGCTGGACTACCACGGGCGGCACCACCAGGGCACCGCGTTCGAGGGTGGTCTGGATCTTGATGTTCACCAGTTGGCCCGGCCAGAGTTTCTGGCCCTTGTTGCTGAATTCGGCCTTGGCCTTGATGGTCCCGGTGCCCGCCGCGACCTGGTTGTCGATCAGCGTCAGGTGACCTTCGCCGAGCAGCATGCCGCTATGTCCGTCGTCTCCGAGGAAGGCCCTGACCGGCGCCGACGGAGTGGTGTTGAGCAAGCCTTGCAGCGTTGGCAGCATTTGCTGGGGCAGGGAGAACTCCACGGCGATCGGGTCGATCTGGGTCACCGAGAACAGGCCCTGGGCATCGCTCATGCGCAGGAAGTTACCTTCGTCCACGGCACGAATACCGACTCGGCCGGTGACCGGTGAATGGATCTGGGTATAAGACAGTTGCACCTGCGCTGCGGCAATCGCCGCCTGGTTGCCTTGCGCGGTGGCCTTCAACTGATTGACCAGGGCCTGTTGCTGGTCATAGGTCTGCTTGGAAATGCCATCGTCAACGGTCAGCAACTTGTAGCGCTTGAGATCGACTTCCGCCACCTGCAACTGCGCCTGGCTTTGCGCCAGCTGGGCCTTGGCCTGCGCCAGGCTGGCCTGGATCGAACGGTCGTCGAGGGTCGCCAGCAGGTCGCCTTCCTTGACCAGTTGGCCCTCCTTGACCAGCAGCTTGGTGAGGATGCCGTCGATCTGCGGGCGGATCACCACGCTGTGCAACGACAGCACCGAACCGATACCGCTGACATAGCGTGGTACGTCCTGCTGGATCACGTTGACCACCGTAACCGGCACGGCGGGATTGGCGCTGGGCTTGGCCTTGGACGGTCGGGTCAGCGTCCAGGTCGCGGCAGCGGCCACGATGACCACCAGGCCAAGGATCAACGCGGTTTTCTTCGGGATACGCATGCTGTCAGGACGCCGGAACAAAGGGATAGGAAGGTGAATGCTGGCAGAACAGTAGCTCCTTTATAACCCCCCAACCGGGTCAGCAAGGTGACGGCTACCTGTCAGGGCTGTCAGAAAACCGTCCGTTTTATAACACGCCTGATTGTTAAAGCCGCTATCACCTTGGCCGATAAGGTTAAAGAGTCTCTGTTGCATAAAAACACCCATCCTATGTCCTACGGAAAGTTCTTTGGTTTCTGGTGCGCTGGCCTGCAGTGAACTTTAATGACTAATACCAGCCCGGTTTTGGGAGTGTTGGAAATGAACGGAAAGAGAGCAAGTCTTGGTGTGCTGTTGCTGATCGTGTGCAGTGTCAACGTGCAGGCGGCGAACAACGGCGGTCAGATCAGGTTTTCCGGACAGGTCGTCGAGGCTGCTTGTGATGTCGGCAGGCAGATTCCTGGCGATGTCGCGTCAGGTAGTCGACCGCTCAAAGTGTCCTCGGTAGTGAGTTTGAATGTTGATACCCAGGCCAATGCCTGCCGTGAGGGGCGGATGCCGTTCAGCACGAGCTATCAGCCCCTGGCGACCCGGCAGACGACGGCGCAAGGCACGGTCATCATCACGTACAACTGAGCTGTACGTGAGCTCAAGCACCAGCGGCTATCGGCTGCGTGTATAGACGGGCTGCCGGAAAGGTAAAAATCCGGCGGCCTGGTTGAGTCAGTCAGGCAGGTCTCCGGCGACCTCGAGCAAACACTGCCGTTGGCAACTCTTTGATAGGGTATCAACTCAATATCAATGGGGCCAATAGTTATGTTTTAACGATAAGGTGTTTCGTTGAAATAACTTGAATGTTAAACAGTTGTTGTTCTTTTTTCTTGAGGTTTTAAATGACGCCGGGCTCTGACAGTCCTGGCGTTCTTCTTTATAAGCGAGATCTTAGTGGGTCAGGCGGGAAGGGCTTACAGCGTATTGAATTCTTCGGGTCTATAGTGCTCGCCACCCAAGTGATGGGTGCAAACGAATTAACTCGAAGGATTGTGTTCGCATGAAAAATATCTCGAAGACCCTGGCTTTATTGGCGGCGACTCTGGGGGCAGTCACGACCACGCACGCAGCCAACAACGGCACACTGAACTTTACCGGTGCCTTGACCAATACCAGTTGTGAAGTCTCTTCCGGGGGCGGTTCGGCCGATAACATCCCGGTCGACCTGGGCCGTGTGTCCTTTGCCGATATCGGTAATCGCAGCGACTCGCGGCTGGGCACGGCGAAAGACATCGACCTGGTGGTGACCTGCCTGCAACCGGCGGCGGAGAACACTGTGCACATGTCATTCCGGCCTTCGCAAACCGACACCAACGATCCTTACCTGTTGACCACCGCCGGCGCCGCCAAGGGCGTCGGCATCGGCCTGGTACGCCGCGACAGCGACACCTTCCTCAATATCCAGGACCCCACCGACACCCTTGACGGTGTCCTTGAAGCCAGCGGCACCGGTTCGCGTGGCGAACTGGCCCTGAGGGCGGTGTTCGTCAAGAACGGGGTGGCGACGGTACCGGGTGCCGCGACTGGCACCGTGCCCTTTGTCCTGACTTATAACTAAGTGGTTTCTTGAACGGAGCTTTGCACGGCTCCGTTCTTTTTTTCATTGGAATGGGTAGTTCGCATGCGGAACGTTTTTGCTCCGGTGATCGGCATTGTCCTGGCAATGTCGATAGGGGCCGATGCGCGGGCGGGTATTGTGTTGAATACGACACGGGTGGTTTATCCGGCGCAAGACAAGGAAGCGGTACTCAGTGTACTGAACAATAATTCCACGAGCATATTGCTGCAGTCCTGGCTCGAAGCCGAGAACGAGGCTGGCCGGGAGTTGCCCTTCGTGGTGGTCCCGCCGCTGGTGCAATTGCCTTCGGGCGGGCGCCAGACGGTTCGCATCATCCACTCCGGGGCCGCGATGCCGGCGGACCGCGAGTCGCTGTTCTGGTTGAACGTGCAGGAAATCCCCCAGGCCAGCGAGCGGGAAAATGTCCTGCAGATCGGCATCCGCCAGCGCATCAAGCTGTTCTACCGGCCTGGCCGGCTCGATGGGGATGTCGAGCAGGCGCCGGGGAAACTGCGCTGGAGCCTGCCCCGTGGCGGCGTGCTGAATGTGCTCAACACCGGACCCTATTACGTGACGCTGGTGGACATTCAACTGCAGTCCGGCGGGCATCGGCTGCTGGCTCGGAAGAACTCGATGCTGGCTCCGGGGCAGTCCCTCGATTATGACCTGCACGGACATGTGCAGACGCAGAACACCCAGTTGAATTTCAGCGTCATCAATGACCACGGGGCGCTGGTGCCCTATCGCTTGTCCGCGGCTGACTGGAGCAAGGGCCAGGCGCAGCCGCTGGAGAGTTAGCGTCCTCGATCGTTAGCCGTTTTTTCGATGCCGGGCCCCGCGCGCAGGTCAGGGCGTAGTGCGGGCGGGAAAGGAGCCCGTCTGGAACACACTTCAAGCACTCGTATTGTGAAGGTTGCACATGGACTGGCTTTATCAGCGAACAAAGGAAGTTCTCGCGTTATCACATCATCGCCGCGTCGGCGGTTGGGTACGTTCCCTGCTTGAGAAAGCACGAGGCCCCTGGGGCTTCAAATGGTCATTGGGGGTGGCGCTGATTGCGCCGGGCACTGCCTTTTCCGAGCCGCCGGGTGATGAAAACGGGCAGGGCGCGCGCTTCAATACCGCGTTCATTCACGGCGGTGAACAACCGGCGGACCTGAAGGCGTTTCTCGAAGGCAACAGCGTACTGCCGGGCACCTACCGGGTAGATATCTACCTCAACCGCAACCTCAGTGCGCGCCGGGACCTGGTCTTTTCCCGCAACGCCGCGACCGGCCAGGTCGAGCCTTGCCTGACGTTGCCGGTGCTCGACGACCTCGGCCTGGATCTGCCGCGCCTGCGCAGCCTCGGGGTGTTGAGCGAGAGCGCGGCGCCCGACCAGTGCTTTGACTGGCGCCGCCTGGACCAGGCCCGCGTCGACTACCAACCCAACAGCCTGCAACTGAACATCAGCGTGCCGCAGATCGCCTTGCGCCGCAGCGCCCGTGGCTACATCTCGCCACAGTTGTGGGATCGCGGCGTGAACAGCGGCTTTATCGACTACAGCTTTATCGGTAACCGGCGCGAGGTGACGGGAATTCGTAACGACAGTTACTACCTGGGCCTGAACAATGGCTTGAACCTCGGCGACTGGCGCTTGCGCAACCAGTCCTCGCTGTTGCAGGGCACCGATCAATCGGCGAGTTGGAGCAGCAACAGCACCTTCGCCCAGCGCGACCTGACGGCCTGGAAGAGTCAATTGACACTGGGTGAGACCTACACCGACTCGCGGGTTTTCGACAGCGTGCGTTTTCGCGGCGTCCAGGTGGCCACCGACGACGGCATGTTGCCGGACAGCGAGCGAGTCTACGCCCCGACCATCCGTGGCGTCGCCGAGAGCAACGCGACGGTGGAAATTCGCCAGAACGGCTACCTGTTGTACAGCGCCAACGTGGCGCCCGGACCCTTCGAAATCCGCGACTTCTACCCCAGCGGCTCGAATGGCGATCTGCTGGTGACGGTGATCGAGGCCGACGGTCGGCGCCGCACCTTTACCCAGGCGTTCGCCTCCCTGCCGGTCATGGTGCCCGAGGGGACCTTCAGCTACAGCGTCGAAGCCGGGCAATACGACAGCAACAGCAGCGGTTACCAGACCCCCAGTTTTGCCAGCACCACCCTGATCTACGGCCTGACCGAACATCTGACCGGTTATGGTGGCCTGCAACTGTCCGGGGACTATCAGGCCAGCAACCTGGGGGCGGGGTTCAATACCGGGCTGGGGGCGATTTCGGCGGACCTGACGCATTCGGTCAGTCACCAGACCGCCGCCGACTTCGGCGGGCAGAGCGTGCGCTTGCGCTACGCGAATACCTTGAATACCACCAGCACCAGCTTTGCCATCGCCGGTTATCGTTATTCCAGCGAGCAATACCGCACCTTCGACCAGCATGTGCAGGAACGCAGCCAGCCCGGATTGATTCTGCCGGGACGGGCCAGGGACCGCCTCGACCTCAACCTCAGCCAACCGGTGGGTACCGGGACCCTCAGCGTTTCGGCCATGGAGCAGCGTTTCTGGGACCTGCCCGGTACTTCCCGGCAGTACAACGTGACCTACGGTGGCTATTGGCGCGACCTCAATTACAGCCTGTCGCTGGACCGCGCCGAAGTCACGGATATCAACGGCCAGGCCGGTACCGACCATCAATTGACCCTGAGCCTCTCGATGCCGTTCGGCAGTCGTGAGCGAGCGACCAGCGCCTCGTTTACCGGGGTACGCGACAGCGAGGGCGGTTCCAGCGCCCTGGCCGGTTTGACCGGGCGGTTGCCGGAGAGTCGCGATACCTTCTATTCGGTACTGGCCGGCAACGACGGCACCGGCGCCGGAGCAGGTTCGGCGAGTTTGAACAGCACCACGTCCATGGGGCGTTTCGAGGCCGGCTACAGTCACGGGCGCGATTACAACAGCTGGAACCTCGGGGCCCGGGGCTCGCTGGTGGCCCATGGCGGCGGGGTCAACCTCGGCCAGTCCCTGGGCGATACCTTTGTGCTGGCGCAGGTGCCAGGTGTCAGCGGTGCGCATTTCAACAACTTCAGCGGTGTCGAAACCGGCGCCAACGGTTATGCCGTGGTGCCTTATGCGCAACCTTACCGGGCCAACTGGATCAGCCTGGATACCCGCGACCTGGGGGCCGATGTCGAGGTGGATAACGCCATTGCGCAGGTGGTTCCACGGCGTGGTGCGGTGGTGCTGGCGACCTTCAAGGCCAATGCCGGGCGGCGTGTGCAGTTCGAGTTGAGCCAGGCCGATGGCAGCCCGATTCCCCTCGGTGCGAGCGTCCAGGACGGCGCCGGCCGGACATTGGCGGTGGTCGACCCGAGCAGTCGCGCGTTGGTCCTCAGTGAACAGGAGCAAGGCGTGCTGAGCGTCAATTGGTCGGACCGGCGCTGCCAGTTTTCCTTCACGCTGCCGCCCAAGGACCCGCAGCGGACCTACGAACGGATTCGTGGAGTGTGCCAGTGAAGGGACTGAAGGTGCTGGCGTTGCTGCTCGGCTTGCTCGCGGGCGGCCCGTTGCAGGCTGCGGTGTCCCTCAGTGGTACGCGGCTGGTGTTCGATGGGCGCTTTCGCGAGGTAAGCATCGAAGCCCGCAACCGTGGTTCGCAGGAGGTCCTGTTGCAGGCCTGGCTGAGCGACGGGGGCGAGGAGTCGTCGCCGTCGGCGAATCTGCCCTTTGTGCTGACGCCGCCGCTGTCGCGGTTGGCGTCGGAGGGGCGCCAGGTCTTGCGCCTGATGTATGAGGGGCTGGGCATGCCGACGGACCGTGAGTCGCTGCTGCACTTGTATGTGCTGGAGATTCCCCGCACCCGCGCGGGCGACGGGGTCCTGAATATCGCGATCCGCCAGCGGATCAATGTGCTGTTTCGCCCGCCGGGGTTGCCGGGCGATCCGGCGGCCACCCCGCAGCGCCTGAACTGGACGCTGGTGCGCGACGCCAGTGGCGTGCATCGGCTGCGGGTGGAGAACCCGACGGTGTTCCACGCCGCCCTGCTGAATATTCAAATCGAGGAGGCGCCACGTCAGCGCGGCCCCCAGCGCCAGGGGGACGACTTGCTGGTGCCGCCGGGAGAACGCCGGGAACTGATCCTCGCCAGTTCCCCGGCGCAGCACCTGCAATTCAAGGCGCTGACCGACTACGGCGGCCAGCGTGCCTATCACGCACGGCTGGCCTTCGGTACGCCGTTCAACGCGTCACTGAGTGACGACACCGCCCATTCCGAACAGAAGGTTTCATCCCATGACTAAGCTTGCCTGTCGTGCCTGGCTACGTCCGTTGTTGTGTCTCGGGCTCTTGAGTCCGGCCAGCGCATTTGCCCTGACCTGCACCGTGCAGGGCACTGGCGCCACCCTCGTCAACGCCGACCTGGGCAGCACGGTCGCGATACCGGCTTCGTCGCCCAATGGCAGCGTGATCTGGCGCTCGGAACCGCTCAACCTGGCGATCGATTGCGTCAGGGACAACCCCCAGGGCGGCGACGAAGATGTGTTTATCTACCTCAACCCGGCCGGCCAGGTCATTGGCCAGGGCATTCGTGCCGGCCTGACCCTTGACGGCGTCGATCATCGCCAGAGCAGCGGGCGCATCGCCACCGGGCGGAGGGTGCCGGGATGCCTCGCAGGGACATGTCCACCGCTGAGTTTCAATCTGGCCTTCTCGGTGTTTATCGAGAAATTCGGGCCGACGCCGCCTTCGGGAGTGGCCAGCAACCTGCTGGACTATCGCTTGTTCCAGTTGGACGGGAGCGCGGGTGCGGGGGCGGGTGGGCGCTCGCTCAACTATGTGATCAATAACCTGGCCGGCCTGCGCTTCGTCGCCTGTGACGCCGAGTTGCAGGTGATTCCCGAGACCGTCGATTTCGGCCGGGTCGCCATTGAGCGGGTGGTCATGGGCCAGGTCGCCGCGCGCCGGCCGTTTGCCCTGCACACCAGTCGCACCTGTGACACCGCGTTCAGCCTGGACGCGCGCTTGAAACCGGTGGCCGGCAGTGTCTCCGGGGATTTGCTGATTCCCCAGGGCAATGACGGTGTGGGCATCCGGGTTGTCCGGGCGGACGGTGGCATGGGCGTTCCCTACAACCGCTCCTTTCACCTGGCGGACCTGCTGGGTGAGACCCGGGCAGCCATGGCTCGTTTCGACGCCGAACTGGTGTGGAACAGTGACCGGCCCAAGGCCGGGCCGTTTTCGGCCGGGGTGGTGATCGATTTGTTTTATAAATGACGGTTGGCGGCGGCGCGGGCAGGGTGCTCGCAGGTATACTGCGATCTTTCGGTTCGACCTGATCCGTCCCGCCCTTTCGGAGCTTCCATGACTTCCCCTGAACAACCGTCCGTTTCCGCCAACCCGGGTGAAGAGCCTGTGGTCGAGGCTGAACTCGCGGTCGGCGAAAAGCCCGCCGTCCCGGCCTTCAGCTTTCCGTTCAAACCCGCTGAATTCGCCGCGGCGAAAAAGGCCGGCCAGACCTGGTACCAGAAAGGTGGCAAGGACGGGCATCACGAGAGACCGGGCCGCGCGCCGAATGGCACCCGTCGGTCGATGGGCAAGCGCTGAGCCAGGGAACCCTGTGGGAGTGCAGCTTGCCCGCGAAGGCTGGTGGCTGAGCCAGGCAAGACTCAGGGGTTGATTGTCGTCAAGTTGGCGTCAAAAAACAGGGGAATGTCTCTGAATTGTCAGGGTCATGGCTAAATGCCAAGATCATGAGCTGGATCAGTATTTTGCTTTTCCGTGCGCTTAGAGTCGACGCCCTGTCGACTCCTCCCACTCTCTGAGCGCGCTTTCCATGAAGATCAATCTCCCGATTACCGGGCGAAATCTAGACGTCGCCTTTGACGCCAATATCCTTTCGACCACCGATCTGGACAGCACGATTACCTACGCCAATCCTGATTTCATCAGGATCAGCGGCTACAGCCGCGAGGAGTTGCTGGGTTCGCCGCACAACCTGTTACGCCATCCGGACATGCCCGCGCAGGCGTTCGCGCACATGTGGCAAACCCTCAAGGCTGGGCGCTCGTGGATGGGGCTGGTGAAAAATCGCTGCAAGAATGGCGATCACTACTGGGTCAGTGCCTACGCCACACCGGTGACCCGCGACGGCCAGACGGTGGAGTATCAGTCGGTGCGGACCCGGCCCGACGCGGCGCAGGTCGAGGCCGCCGAGCGCTGGTACGGCTGGTTGCGCAGCGGGCGTTTGCCCTGGCGCCAGCGCCTGCCAAGCCTGGGTTTGCACAACCGACTCTGGGCTCAGGCCAGCGCGGCCTTTGCCATTGTCCTGGCGCTGGGGCATGGCTATGCCGGGTTGCCGCTGGCGGTGGAACTGGGGCTCTGGGCCCTGGGCAGCGTGCTGGTCGGTGCGTTGACCCACTGGGCGCTGCGGCCATTTGCCGAACTGACGGCGCGCGCCCGGAAGATCGCCGACAACCCCTTGAGCCAGGCGATCTACACCGGCCGTAGTGATGAGTTCGGCCAGATCGGTTTTGCCCTGAATATGCTGGAGGCCCAGGTCGGTGCGGTGGCAGGGCGTATTGGCGATGCTTCGTTGCGCTTGTCCGGACATGCCCAGGCGCTGGTCCGGCATATTCAAAGCAGCCATGGCAGCACCCTGGATCAACAGGCCGAAACCGACCAGGTGGCGGCGGCCATTCAGCAGATGAGTGCCAGCGTGGCCCAGGTTGCGAGCAATGCCCAGCAAGCCTCCGAAGTAGCCGAACAGGTGGGCAGCGAAACCCGCGAAGGCCATCAACTGGTGGGGGAAAGCCGCAGCGCGGTGTTGCGCCTGGCCAATGAGCTGACGCGAGCGACCGAGGTGATCCTGCACCTGGAAAGCCACAGCACCGAGATCTCCACGGTGTTGGAGGTGATCCGTGGGATCGCCGACCAGACCAACTTGCTGGCGCTCAATGCCGCCATCGAGGCCGCCCGTGCCGGGGAACAGGGCCGCGGTTTCGCGGTGGTGGCCGACGAAGTACGCGGGCTGGCCCAACGCACGCAGCAGTCGACCAACGAAATCCAGCGCATGATCAGCAATCTGCAGGACGGTGCGCGCAATGCGGTCGAGGTGATGCAGCACAGCAGCCAGCAGGCCGAGGACAGCGTGCAACAGGTCCAGCAGGCGGCCGATGCCCTGGCGGGGATCAGCCAGCGGGTCAGCCGGATTACCGCGATGAGCCAGCAGATCGCTTCGGCGGTGGAGGAGCAGAGCACGGTCAGCGAGGACATCAACCGCAATATTGTCAGCATCCGCAATGCCTGCGAAGCGCTGGTCACTGTCGGCCAGCAGAGTCATCACAGTTCGGGCGATGTGGCGGGGCTGGCGGACGACCTGCGCTCACTGGCCCAGGAGTTCTGGCGCAAGCGCTGTTGAAGGTAGATACCGTCATCCCCAACCACCCTGTAGGAGCGAGCTTGCTCGCGATGGACGTTAACGATAACGCGGGGCATCTGGAACACCGCGGCGCCCTTGCGTTTATCGCGAGCAAGCTCGCTCCTACAGGGGGCGGGGTTTGTTTCAGAGAGGGCTCAAGTCGGCTGCAAGGCGATAAAGGCATAGGTGGTCGCCGCTTCGCTCACCACTCGGGCCCCTTGCGCCTGCAACTGCCCGGCGATGGCCGGGCCCGAGACATGAAAGCTCCACTCGCTCGCCGCCGGCCAGTGCGTCAACGCCTGCACCTGGTCAATCGCCGTGGCGAATGCCGACATCAGCGGCAGGTAAGCGGTAAAACCATCACCCTTGAGCGCCGTGGTGTGAATCCCCAGGCGCGCGCAGATCACTTCCTTGGCCTGGATATCATCGCGGTCGGCCTGGCGCGAGGCTTCGATCAGCCGCACCAGTTCCGGGTCCTGCAATTGCTCGCCGACGATCAGCAACGGCTGGGTGTCCAACCAGGATTCCGGTGGGCAATCCTTGGCTTCGGGGCGTAGCGGAATATGCGGATTGATTTCCATCGGGTAGATCCGGCACACCAGTGGCCGCCGTTGGTAGATCCGGCAGAGCTGGTCCTCGTCAAGATTCCGGCAGGGCCCTACGTTGTAGGCGGCAAAGGTGATGGCGACGCGGGCTTCGGCGTGACCGCTGGGCACGCCCCAGGAACGGCGCAGCACATGATCGCGTTGCTGTTCCGGCTGGCCCAGGCCATCGGCCAGAAAAGCTTCGACCAGAACGATCACCTGGCCGCCGTCCGCCGCCCACTGCCGGGCCTCGGTCAGGGTCAGGGGAACATGGTGATCGGTACAGCATTTACCGCAACCGACGCAGGAAAAGTGGGTGCTCATGGGTGAATCGACCGAAGGACAAGGGCTGGGACGGTGACGTAATTCCGTTTTGTTTCGCCGTACGAGCTTGGGTCAAAGCAAGTTATGCGCCAGCCACTCAGTTGCTGCGGGCGGGCATGACCGAGTCCCATTCGGTGACGACGGCGGTCTTGGTCTTCTTGTTGTACAGGCACAATTCGGTACCCGGCTGATTCTTCATGTGCGCCTGTGGATAGCGTCCGTGCAGAAGCAGGGCGGTGTAGCCGACCTTGTCGTCGAATTGCGCGGGGTTGCCCACGGGTTTTACGCTTTTCAGTTTGCTGGCCTTGGTGCAGCTGGCAACCACGGCCTTGCGGTAACTCGCCCAGGCGTCGGGGCTGGCGGCCTGGGCCTGGCTGGCCAGGGTAATGAGGCTGATGAAGAGCAGGGTGGCGGCTTTCATGACAGGTCTCCTTCCAGGGGTGGCGGGCAAGGGACGATTATGCCTGAGCCGGGCTGACTTCATAACGTTCGATAAAACGCATGCCGGCACGCTCGTAGAGGCGCCGGGCAGTGGAATTGTTCTCCATGACCTTGAGGTCGACGAAGGCTTCGCCGCGGCTGGCGAATACCTTGAACGCCTGTTGCAGCAAGGCCTGGCCCAGGCCTTGGGCACGGCGCCGTGGATGCACCACGAGGTCCTTGATATAGGCGCTGGTCCAGCACAGGGCAACACCCGCCACGCCCTGCTCGTCGAGAGCGACCAGGCACAGTGAAGTGTCGAACTCGGCATCGCTGGTGAAGCGTTGGCACCACTCGGAGAACTCTTCGACACTGCCGCCGCCACCCCGGTAACCGCGCTTGAGCAAGGCATGCACCGGCTCCATCAGCTCTGCGCGCAATACGCCGACGCGAATACCGGCGGGCCAATGGGGAATGTCCAGCAAGTCGTCAAGGTCCTTGCGCAGCAACTGGCAGTGACGGTCGGGCATTTCAGATCCCTTGTTCCGCGACGGTCCGGGCGGCCTGGATCAGGCAGCGGGTCAGTTCCGGCGAGGAGAACTTGGTCAGCACCGCATTGGCCCCGGCCAGTCGTGCCTTTTCACTGTTCATCGCGCTGTCCAGCGAGGTGTGCAGGAGGATATAGAGGTCCTGGAAGTCCGGGGTCTCACGGACCGTGCGGGTGAAGGCGTAGCCGTCCATCTCGGACATCTCGATGTCGGAAACCACCACGTTGATCTGCTCGGCGGTGCCTTGCAGGTCGAGCAGGCAACCGATGGCATCCTTGGCGCTGCGGGCTGTGTGGCAGGTCAGGCCGAGGGTGCGCAGGGTGAGCACCGATTGCTGCAGGGCCACCTGGCTATCGTCGACCACCAGGATGCGTGCATGGCCGAGGATTTCCGCTTCCTCCATGGTCAGTTCGCTGGGCGTGACTTCAATTTGCGTCGGCGAGATGCCGTGGATGACCTTCTCGATATCCAGCACCTGGACCAGGGTCCCGTCGACCTGGGTCACTCCGGTGATAAAGGCCTTGGGCCCGCCGGAACCGTACGGCGGCGGGCGGATATCGGTGGTCAGGCAATGGACGATCTTGCTCACGGCCTGAACATGCAGGCCCTGTTTGGAGCGGCTGACATCGGTGACGATCAGGCAACCGCCGTCCGGGTCCACCAGCGGGCGTTCGCCGATGGCGCGGCTCAGGTCGATCACCGACAGCGAGGCGCCGCGCAGCGTGGCGATGCCTTTGACGTGGGGATGGGACTCCGGCAGCTTGGTCAGCGGCGGGCAGGGAATGATTTCACTGACTTTCAGCAGGTTGATCGCCATCAGCTTGCCGCTGCGCAAGGTAAAAAGCAGAAGGGACAGCGAGTCTGCGCGGGCTTTGTTGGAGGACATAAAAACCTTCTGTGGAAAAAGGTGGTTCAGGACAGATTAACCCTGAACGGCTATCGATGACGGGTTATCGACCCGATGGGGGCCGGCTTTAGGTGTAATACACAACTCCCCGTTAAGTGTTTACTTCAAGCCGAGGCGTTTGGCCATCCGTCCCAGGTTGGCCCGGTCCAGGCCCAGCTCCCGGGCAGCGCTCGCCCAATTGTGCTGGTGTCGCTCCAGGCATTCGCTGATCAGTTGCCGCTGGTAGTTTTCCGTGGCCTGGCGCAGATCGACGCCGCTCTCGAGCGGCGGCGGGGTCGGGGAGGGTATTTCCGGGGCCTCGGGGGGGGTCGTTGGCAAGTCGAGGTCGGCCGCGCTCAGGCTGAGGATCTTCGGCCGCTCGTGGTAATTGCCCAGGGCCTTCAAGGCGCTGCGCCCGATCAGGTGCTCCAGTTCGCGGACATTCCCCGGCCAGTGGTAAGCCAGCAACGCCGCCTGTGCATCCGGGCCCAGGCGCAAGCTGCCCAGGCCGAGGCGCGAGCGGTTCTGTTCCAGAAAAAAACCGCTCAGGAGCAAGACATCGCGGCCGCGCTCGCGCAGGGCCGGGACTTGCAGCGGATAGACACTCAGGCGGTGGTAGAAGTCGGCCCGATAGCGCCCGCTGCGCACTTCTTCGGCGAGGTCGCGGTTGGTGGCGGCGATCAGCCGCACATCCACCCGATGTTCGCGGTCCGAGCCGAGGCGCTGTAGCTGGCCGCTTTGCAGCACCCGGAGCAATTTGGCCTGGACGCTCAGCGACAGTTCGCCGACCTCATCGAGAAACAGCGTACCGCCGTTGGCCAGTTCGAACTTGCCGCGGCGATCGCTGACGGCTCCGGTGAAGGCGCCGCGCACATGGCCGAACAGTTCGCTTTCTACCAGGGTGTCCGGCAGGGCGGCGCAGTTGAGGCTGATGATGGGTTTTTCCGCACGCGGCGACGCGGCATGGATCGCCTGGGCCACCAGTTCCTTGCCGACCCCGGTTTCTCCGGTGATCAGTACCGTCAGGTCGCTGCCACCCACCAGCTTGATCTCTTCCACCAGGCGCTTGTGGGCTTTGCCCTGGCCAATCATTTCGCGATTCTGCGGGCCATTGGCCTGGCGATACAGCTCGGCGCGCTGGTGCTCGTCCTCCGCGCGCAAGGCCAGGCGTTCGATCCTTTCGGCGGCGTTCACCGTGGCCGCCGCCAGGCTGGCAAAGGCCTGCAGGGCATCGAGCTCGATCCGTTCGAAGCGCTGCGGGTCGAGGGCGTCGAGGGTCAACAGGCCCCAGGGGTGTTCGTCGATAAACAGTGGGCAACCCAGGCAGTCATGGACCTCCAGATGCTCGGTCAAGCCTTCCACCAGGCCGTCGTAAGGGTCCGGCAGGTCGGTGCCACTGTCGAAACGGGTCGGTCCGTGGCTGCCGAGCAGGATCTGGAAGCGCGGATGCTCGCTGACCTTGAAGCGCCGCCCGAGGGTGTCGGGGCTCAGGCCATCGACGGCCAAGGGCACCAGCCACTCGCCGTCCAGGCGCAGCAATGCGGCGGCATCACAGGGCAGCAGGGCGCGCATGGCTTCGAGCAGGCGCCGATAACGTTCGCTTTCGGGCAGCTCCCTTGAGAGATCCGAAACCAGTGGCAGCAGGGTGGTCAGCAGGAGTTTTGCAGTCATATTGACTCCGGTGGTGTCGAATTGACTATAAAGTGCTTGTTGTCTTTATGACTAATAATATTTTAAATAATTGATTTATAAGGATTTTAATCTTGGCATGAAGTGTGATGAGTAAAGGTTAATTCAGATAAGCCTCACCCTCAGGAGTTGACCCATGCTTAGTGTTCAAGACCGTGCCATCGTCAAATCGACTGTTCCGCTGCTGGAAAGCGGCGGCGAGGCGTTGATCACTCACTTCTATCGGATGATGTTGTCCGAGTATCCAGAGGTGCGCCCGCTGTTCAACCAGGCCCACCAGTCCAGCGGCGACCAGCCCCGGGCCCTGGCCAACGGTGTGCTGATGTACGCCCGGCATATCGACCAGCTCGACCAGTTGGGTGATCTGGTGGCCAAGATTATCAACAAGCATGTTGCCCTGCAGATCCTTCCGGAGCATTACCCGATTGTCGGCGCTTGCCTACTGCGGGCCATTCACGAAGTGCTCGGCGAGGAGATCGCCACGCCCGAGGTCATGAGTGCCTGGGGCGCGGCCTATAACCAGTTGGCCGATATCCTGATCGGTGCCGAAGCGGCGATTTACGACGAGAAGGCCCTGGCGCCCGGTGGCTGGCGCGGTGCCCGGTTGTTCAAGGTGGCGGCCAGGGTCGAGGAAAGCCTGGAAATCACCTCGTTCTACTTCGAACCGGTGGATGGCCAGCCGGTCCTGGCGTTCACTCCGGGGCAGTACATCGGCATGAAGCTGCTGATTGACGGCGAAGAAGTGCGGCGCAACTACTCGCTCTCGGCGCTGGCGAAGGCCGGGCAGTATCGGATCAGCGTCAAGCGTGAGGCCGGGGGCAAGGTTTCGAACTACCTGCATGACCAACTGGCTGTCGGCGCCACCCTGGAGCTGTTCCCGCCAGCGGGTGAGTTCACCCTGGCGGCCAGCGACAAACCCTTGGTTTTGATCAGCGGCGGGGTCGGGATCACGCCGACCTTGCCGATGCTCGAAGCGGCGTTGGCCGGCGAGCGTCCGGTGCACTTTATCCACTGCGCGCGCAACGGCCAGGTACATGCCTTCCGCGACTGGGTCGATGGCCTGGCCGAGCGTCATCCGCAACTCAAGCGCTTCTACTGTTATGCCGAGGACGACGGCATCAGCCCGGCGGCGGACAAGGTTGGCTGGCTGAGCCAGGAGCAGTTGGGCGAGTGGTTGCCGCAGGAACGGGACCTGGATGCTTACTTCCTTGGGCCCAAGGGGTTCATGGGCGCGATCAAGCGTCATTTGAAAGCCCTCGGGGTGCCGGAACAGCAGAGCCGCTATGAGTTCTTCGGGCCGGCTTCAGCCCTGGAATAACCTGCGATTGAGGGGGAATCCCTCGGTGCGTTAATCCCGGTTTAATCGGTTTGTCGTTAATTCGCCAATCATTGTCGGCGATCCTGTGGTGGTTCATCCGTACCTCCACAGGCACCGACCTCCCGTGTTCAATACGCTCAAAGGTCATGGTCAGCGTGTAGACTTCCGGGCAACACATGTTCACCGGGTTGAAACGAGCGGATTGCGACCTATGGGTCTATGGGATACAACCTCGGTTTGATGCCGCAGCACGCTGCGCGGCCCTCCGGCCGATCCAACAACGAGTCAAAGGGAAACAGGATGACTGACGAAATGATGCGGCTGGGACGGGAAAAACGCTTCCTGGTCCTGCTGGGAGTGATCTGCCTCGCCTTGATCGGCGGTGCGTTGTACATGCAGGTGGTGTTGGGTGAAATGCCTTGCCCGTTGTGCATCTTGCAGCGCTACGCCTTGCTGTTCATCGCGCTCTTCGCCTTTATCGGCGCGGGCATGCGCACCCGGCGCAGCCTCACGGTGCTGGAAGTGCTGGTGTGGTTGAGTGCTTTGGGCGGCATCATTGCGGCGGGCCGCCACGTCTATATCCAGGCCAACCCGGCGGTCAGCTGCGGCATCGACGTGCTGCAACCGATCGTCGACGGCCTGCCCCTGGCATCGATCTTCCCGTTGGGTTTCCAGGTCGAGGGTTTTTGCGAAACCCCGTACCCGCCGCTGTTGGGCTTATCCCTGGCGCAATGGGCGCTGGCAGCCTTTGTGCTGACGGTGTTGCTGGTGCCGCTGGGTATCGTGCGCAATCGTCGGAAAAACCGCTGATTCCCAGGGCTGGTCTTTGCGGCTGCCCTGCGTTTAATCTTTGGAAAGCGCCCCGATCTTTCATGTAAGATTGGGGCGTTTTTATGTCCGCTAACCGGGGTAATTCCCCCCTGATATCCGGCAATAAAAGGCGCGAAAAAACTGCGACATATTGTCACGTCGCAGCGGTCGCACTCGCTGTTTTTGACCGCGATGTCATCTTCCGATTGACAACCATTCTCGAAAAAGTTCCCTGACCCACCCTGGGTTTCATCTCCGTGCAGGCATCGTCCAGCACCCCCCTGGAGACCTGCTCAATGCCCCGTCATGCTTGGGCCAGAGCCTCTTTAAAGACCTGCGCGAGGGCGATTTCGGGGCGGATCAGTTGTCGGACAAAAGAGCGGTTCATGGCTTTTTATTGAGAATGGAAAGCGATACGATTCAGGATCGTTGCAAAATCGGTTAATGATTGTTGCGTGAATTGATAAAAAATATTTCAGGATGAGACGTGGTTTATAAAACGCGACCTCACTACAATCGCCGCACTGAATGTCCGGCGCCGCTCTGCCTGAGCGCAATAGGGCGGTCGAAGGGCGCAAGGGCGCTATGCGACCCCTGGTGCTGGCGACCTTTCCAAGTATCCGCACCAAATGGAATTGGTCTGTAACAAGGCCTATGACCTACGAAATCGAATAAGAACTCACGCCCGTTCCAGAGGTGCCGATCAGCGATCGGTGCGACGGACAGGCCCTTATTCAATCGGAAAAAATTGCCAACCCTTGGCAGGGTGAAGTGTTGGCTATCGAAACCCAACTGCATTGCGCAAGCTGCTTTAGAGGTCGTGAGATGAGTAAAACAAGGTATCCCAGATTCTTAGGCTTATTGCCACTGCTCGGCACGTTGTTGCTGGGAGGGTGCAACATGACCTTGCTCGACCCGAAGGGTCAGGTCGCCCTGGACGAACGTAACCTGATCATCACCGCTACGCTGCTGATGCTGTTGGTTGTGGTGCCGGTCATCCTGATGACCTTTGCCTTCGCCTGGAAATACCGTGCGTCGAACAAGGACGCCACCTACGCGCCGAAATGGAACCACTCCACCAAGATCGAAATCGTGATCTGGGCAGTGCCTGCCATCATCATCCTGTTCCTGGGCATCGTTACCTACAAGTCGACCCACGCCCTGGACCCGTATCGTCCGCTGGAATCCGACGTCAAGCCGATCACCGTTGAAGTGGTTGCCCTGGACTGGAAATGGCTGTTCATCTATCCGGAACAAGGCATCGCCACCGTCAACAAGCTGGTCTTCCCGGCCAAGACTCCGATCAACTTCAAGATCACTTCCGATAGCGTGATGAACTCGTTCTTCATCCCGGGGCTGGGCGGTCAGATCTACGCCATGGCCGGTATGCAGACCAAGCTGCACCTGATCTCCAACGAGAATCATGAGTACGAAGGGATTTCCGCCAACTACAGCGGCGCCGGCTTCACCGGTATGAAATTCAAAGCGACCGCAACCAGCCAGGCGGATTTCGATGCCTGGGTAGCTGAGGTCAAGAAGGCACCTAAACAGCTTGAACAAGCTGAATACGCGGACCTTGCCAAGCCAAGCCAGGACAATCCGGTCGCGCTTTATTCTTCCTTCACACCGAACCTGTTCCAGAACATCGTCGACAAGTACGAAGGGATGAAAGCAGGCAAGCCGGTCGAGCACGAGAAGAAAGAAGTGGCCGCATCGGAAGGAATGGACGTGAGTTCGCATTCAGCTGCCGGGGCAGAGGAGTAAACGATGTTTGGTAAATTAAGTTGGGAAGCGGTCCCGTTCCACGAGCCGATTGTCATGGTGACCATTGCCATGATCGCGCTCGGTGGTCTGGCGTTGTTCGCGGCGATCACTTACTTCAAGAAGTGGACCTACCTGTGGACCGAGTGGCTGACTTCGGTCGACCACAAGAAAATCGGTGTCATGTACATCGTCGTGGCCATGGTCATGCTGCTGCGCGGTTTCTCCGACGCCATCATGATGCGGACCCAGTTGGCCATGGCCACCGAGGGTTCCCCTGGCTACCTGCCGCCTCACCACTATGACCAGATCTTCACCGCCCACGGTGTGATCATGATCATCTTCATGGCGATGCCTTTCTTCACCGGCCTGATGAACATCGTCGTGCCGTTGCAGATCGGTGCGCGTGACGTTGCCTACCCGTTCCTGAACTCCCTGAGCTTCTGGCTGCTGGTTTCCGGCGTGGTGCTGATCAACGTTTCCCTGGGTGTCGGCGAATTCGCCAAGACCGGTTGGGTTGCCTATCCGCCGCTGTCGGGCCTGCAATACAGTCCGGGCGTGGGGGTGGATTACTACATCTGGGCGCTACAGCTATCAGGACTGGGTACAACGCTGACCGGGGTGAACTTCCTGGCCACCGTGCTGAAAATGCGTACCCCTGGCCTGAAGCTGATGGACATGCCGATCTTCACCTGGACCTGTACCTGGGCCAACGTGCTGATCGTCGCTTCGTTCCCGATCCTCACCGCTACACTGGCTTTGCTGACGCTTGACCGCTACATGGATTTCCACATTTTCACCAATGAACTGGGTGGAAATCCGATGATGTACGTCAACCTGTTCTGGGCCTGGGGTCACCCCGAGGTGTACATCCTGATCTTGCCGGCGTTCGGGGTTTTCTCCGAAGTCATCTCGACCTTCTCCGGCAAGCGCCTGTTCGGCCACCACTCGATGATCTACGCCTCGGGCGCGATCTCGGTGCTGGGCTTCATGGTTTGGCTGCACCACTTCTTCACCATGGGTTCGGGTGCCAACGTCAACGCCTTCTTCGGCCTGGCGACCATGCTGATCTCGATCCCGACGGGGGTGAAGCTATTCAACTGGCTATTCACCATCTACCGTGGCCGTCTGCGCATGACCAGCCAGGTTCTCTGGACCCTGGGCTTCATGGTGACCTTCGCCATCGGCGGCATGACCGGCGTACTGCTGGCCATCCCGGGTGCTGACTTCGTCCTGCACAACAGCCTGTTCGTGATCGCGCACTTCCACAACGTGATCATCGGCGGTGCGGTATTCGGTTACATCGCCGGCTTCAGCTTCTGGTTCCCGAAAGCGTTCGGCTTCAAGCTGCACGAAGGTTGGGGCAAGGCAGCGTTCTGGTTCTGGATCTCCGGCTTCTTCGTCGCGTTCATGCCGCTCTATGCACTGGGCTTCATGGGCATGACCCGTCGTTTGAACTCCAGCACCAACCCTGAGTGGGTGCCTTACCTGTACGTGGCCCTGTTCGGCGCGGTCCTGATCGCCTTCGGTATCGCTTCGCAGCTGATCCAGATCTACGTCAGTGTCCGTGATCGCAAGCAGAACATGGACGTGACCGGCGACCCATGGAATGGCCACACCCTGGAGTGGTCGACTTCTTCGCCTCCGCCGTTCTACAACTTCGCCGAATTGCCGAAAGCCGATGTGGTTGACGCCTTCACCGAAGCCAAGGAAGACGGTACCGCGTACTCGGTGCCCAAGCGCTACCAGCCGATCCACATGCCAAACAACACCGCGACCGGCCTGATCATGGGTGCTCTGCTGACCGTGTTCGGTTTCGCGATGATCTGGCATATCTGGTGGATGGCGATCGCTGGCCTGGCCGGTACCGTGATCTACTTCATCATCCACATCTCGCGTGATGATCAGGGTTACATGGTGCCAGTCGACGTCATCGAACGTATCGAAGCTGAGCAGCACAAGGTGCTGGCGGCAGCGAAAGTGACTCCTGCCACCCGTGTTGAATCTTCGCTGGAACAGGCTTAAACCATGTCGAACTTAGTGACCAATGCTGGACACGCCCATGGTCATGACCATGGGCACGATGACCACCACCACGATACGAGCGAGATGACCGTCTTCGGTTTCTGGCTCTACCTGATGACCGACTGCATCCTGTTTGCGTCGATCTTCGCAGCGTACGCGGTGCTGGTTAACAACGTAGCGGGTGGCCCGTCGGGCCACGACATCTTCGAACTGCCTTACGTGCTGGGTGAAACCGCCTGCCTGTTGCTCAGTTCGATCACCTACGGCTTCGCCATGCTGGCGTTGTTCAAGGGCAAGAAAAGTCAGGTACTGGTCTGGTTGGCAATCACCTTCCTGTTCGGCCTGGGCTTCATCGGCATGGAAATCAACGAATTCCACAAGCTGATCGAAGAAGGTTTCGGCCCTAACCGCAGCGGCTTCCTGTCCGGGTTCTTCACCCTGGTCGGGACTCACGGTGTGCACGTCACCAGCGGCCTGATCTGGATGGCCGTGATGATGTACCAGGTCTGGAAAAACGGCCTGACGCCAAGCAACATCACCCGCCTGAGCTGCCTGAGCCTGTTCTGGCACTTCCTGGACGTCGTGTGGATCTGCGTATTCACCGTTGTTTACCTGATGGGGACTCTGTAAATGGCTAATGCACAGCATTCCAGTGATGCCAACCACGGCAGCGTGAAGTCCTACATGGTCGGCTTTGTACTGTCGATCATCCTGACTATCATTCCGTTCGGCCTGGTGATGTACCCATCGCTGCCCAAGGCTGCCACCCTGTGGATCGTTCTGGTCTTCGCGGTGATCCAGGTGCTGGTGCACCTGGTGTACTTCCTGCACCTGGACCGTTCTGCGGCACAGCGTAACAACGTGGTGGCGTTTATCTTCGCGGCACTGGTGATTGTCCTGCTGGTGGGTCTGTCGCTGTGGATCATGTTCAGCATCCACACCGTCATGATGGCGAAGTGAGGTAAACCCGATGTCGCTCAAGCACTTTATCCAAATCACCAAACCGGGGATCATTTTCGGTAACGTGCTTTCTGTGGCGGGTGGTTTCTTCCTGGCCTCGAAGGGGCATGTCGATCTGGCCATCTTCCTGGCGGCCATGATCGGTACTTCGCTGGTGGTGGCGTCCGGTTGTGTGTTCAACAACTGCATCGACCGTGACATCGACCTGAAGATGGAGCGCACCAAGAACCGGGTGCTGGTCCAGGGGCTGATTTCCCTGAAACTGGCCCTGGTCTATGCCACTGTCCTCGGGATCGCCGGCGTGGCCCTGCTGTACCGCGTCGCCAACCCGTTGGCGGCGTTGTTCGCGGTGATCGGCTTTGTCATCTACGTCGGTTTCTACAGCCTGTACTTCAAGCGCAAGTCGGTTCACGGCACGCTGATCGGCAGTCTGTCGGGCGCGATGCCTCCGGTGATCGGCTACGTCGCGGTGAGCAACAGCTTCGACATGGCGGCCATGACGCTGCTGGTGATGTTCAGCCTGTGGCAGATGCCGCATTCCTATGCGATCGCGATCTTCCGCTTCAACGATTACCTGGCGGCATCGATTCCGGTGTTGCCGGTGAAGCGCGGGATCCTGGTGGCCAAGAAGCACATCCTGCTCTACATCCTGGCCTTCCTCGGTGCGACGTTGATGCTGACGTTCAGCGGTTATGCCGGCATGAGCTACCTCGCCGTGGCCGCAGCCATGGGCATGTACTGGTTGTACATGGCCTGGACCGGCTACAAGGCTGTGGATGACACGGTCTGGGCCCGCAAGCTGTTCGTGTTCTCGATCTTCACCATCACTGCCCTGAGCGTGATGATGTCGCTGGATTTCAAGGTGCCGAGTGAGTTGTTGCTGACTTACGCACACTGAGTCCACTGCGTGATGAAAAAGCCCCGCCTTCGGAAGAAGCGCGGGGCTTTTTTTGTCTAGCCCTCGAGCAAACGCAGAAACCGCTCGCGCACCCGTTCGTCGTCACTGTGGGCAACGTTGAAGCGCAGGAAGCTCGAGGCCTGCGCACCAGAGCTGAGCAAGGTGCCGGGGGCCAGCACGAGATCATTTTCCAGGCCCTTGCGGGCCAGGGTCTCGGCGTCGATCCCGGCCGGCAGGCGGGCCCAGATGAACAGGCCTTCGCCCGGGCAGGAGGCCACCGAACAACCGGCCTGGGCCAACCACAGGGCTACCCGGTTATTGGACTCATACAATCGATCGACCATGCGCCGGGCATGCCGGGTGTAGCTGCCGTCGCTGAGCATCCGATAGATGATCTGCTCCACCAGCTCCGAGGTCACGCTGCCGCTCGCCATCTTCAGATCGACCATCCGGGCTGCCAGCTCTGGCCGTAGGACCAGGTAGCTGACCCGGCTGTTGGCGCTCAGCATCTTGGTGAACCCCGAGACATAGCTGATGTTCTCCAGGCCACCGGCCGCGGCGAGGCGAGGCGTTTGCCTCTGCTGGATATCGCCATACAGGTCGTCTTCGATGATCTGGAGGCCGTAGCGATGGCTCAGTTCCAGCAGGCGATAGACCTGCGCCGGGGAAAAGGAATGGCCGGTGGGATTGTGCAGTGTGCTGTTGGTCAGGTAGAGCACCGGACGATGTTTGTCCAGCAGCTGTTCGAGGTGACTGAAGTCGATTCCATCGCAACTGCGGGGGATGCTGACGATCCGGGCACCGTGCAGCACCAGGTTCGCCCGCAGGTTGAAATAGCACGGATCGTCCAGCAGTACCGTGTCACCGGGCTTGATCAACAGGCGCATGAGCATGTCGATGCCCTGGAGGGTGTTGGCCGTGGTGATGATCTGGTCCACCGGGACGTCGATGTCCAGGGTCGACAGCTTCACCCGCAGTGCCTGGCGCAGCGGCGGGTAGCCGGCGGGCACGCCGACTTCGCCCATGCGCAGGGTGGTGTCGCGCAGGGTGCCGCGTGCAGCCTTGAGCAATTCCTCGCTGGGCAGCCAGGACGAAGGCAGGAAACCACAACCGGGGCGCAAGGCGCCGTTGTCCAGCAGCAGGCCGCGGCGCACCACGCTCAGGGTGTCTTGCGGCACCAGTTCACGCCCTATCCCGGCCTGCACCGCCGCGCTGAGGCGTGAGACGTAGTGCCCCGAGCCTTGTCGCGAGGTGATCAGACCCTTGGCCCGCAGCCGGTCCAGCGCTTCGACCACCGTCGATTTGCCCACCCCCATGAGCTCGGAGAGTTCGCGAATCGGCGGCAACTTGGCCCCGTGCTGCAAAGTGCCATGGTTGATGGCTGCCGAGAAGCGGTCGACGATCTGTTGTACCAGCGGCTCGCCCGGAAGGAACTCAATGGCGGCGATCACGGCTCTCTGGACCTGCATTTTACTGGTCGCTCGAGCAATAAAGTCCGGACGATTCTAGTCGAACTTGCCCTGATCAAGAAGGTGTCTGCTCGCTAGTATCAAGAGGCCATTTTCCCTGCATACCCTGCTGATTGAAGAGGTTCTGCCTACGTGTTGAAACTGCCCAATCGAAAAACCGATGTGCCTGCGCATGACTGAGTCCGCCAGGAGAATGATATGAACGCAGAACCCTGTGTAATCCTGGCCGCTGAGCCTGGCGAGCGAAAGGATGACATCCAGGCATTGGGCGAACTGTGCCGCGGGTTGTATCAGGCCTCACTGATCTTTCTGGTGGAGAAGGTCCAGCCCGGAGATGACGACGTGACGGGTCATCTCTGGGCGCCCTCCCTGGCGATTGAAAACGTCGACGCGGCACTGAAGGCCCTCTGCCTTTACCTGGCAAGCGGCGACTGGAAAGTGCTGGAGCTGCCGCTGTCCGCCACCTACTTGCGTTTGCAGGCACTGTGCGCCGAGCTTCACCATGGCTGGCAACGCGATCTGGCGACTGTCACCTTTGCGCTGGTGGCGCACATCAGCCTCGATGTTCATCTCAGCCCGCCTGCCGATGCTCTACAGAGCCAGCCCCGCCATCGCCATCGCCGTGGCGCGGCGTCGCCCAGCCGCGACGAGCGCACCCGGAGCAAGATGCTCGCCGAAGTGGCGAAGGTGATGTACCAGGGGCTGGATACCGATAAACAGCTGTTCTTCACGCGGATCCTGCCCAAGGCGCTCCACGGGTTTGCCGCTGAAGAGCGTTCCAGGTGGGAGGCCATTCTCATGCAACTGGGGATTCTGGAGGGCGATGCGCTGCTCAACGACATGCTTGAAGCCAGTCGTGGGCGGAAAATGGTGCGCCTCCTGAGATCCTGAGCGGCGTTGCGTCTGCTCCTGAGGATTGGATCCATCTATGGCGAAAGGCTTACATGCGGTGACACCTATCTCCTCTGTTGCTCGTTCATCGCCGGGCTTAATCTTTACCCATCGCTGCTACGCAAGGATGTGTGCAGGATCAAGGATGATCAAACAAGGCCATGGAGGCTGCCGACAGGATGTCGGAGTGCTTTGAAGAAAACCCGCTTCGGCGGGTTTTCTTTTATCTGTGGATGACCCTCACGTACAGGGATTTACACACATGGGCAGATGCCTGGTCCTGGTTCTCCTTTTCGGCGTCTCCTGCTCGGCCTTCAGTGCCGATGCCTACAAGTGCGTGGGCCATGATGGCAAGGTCAGTTTCGCCGCGCAGCCCTGCGCGCCGGACCAGGGTGTTTCCACCTGGGAAGCCCGCACCCAGCGCACGCAGTTGCACAGCGTCTCGGCCGATGAGGGCAAGGCCGACGCCATTAATCAGCGCGCCACGAAGATCCTCCAGGCGGGCTACCACACGCGCATCATCTACAAGGTCAATATTATTCCCAGCGCGGGACAGACCACGCCCTGAGTCATTTTTCTCGCGCGAGAAAATTGTCGGGCAATTCCTTCAAGTTGTCATACAACATGCCGATAGCCTGCCAACTCTGTAGCTAAGGGTTGGGGTCGCTGACCTCAGTCCATAACAAGAAAGGCGGTCGTCATGTTTCTTCGTCAACTGAATATCGCACCTCGCGCCGCGCTGGGTTTTGCCTTGATCGCCTTGCTGGTGGCCTGGCTCGGGGTGTTCGCCCTGGGCCAGATGTCGAACATCCGCGAAGGCGAAGTGGCGGTTGAAACCCAATGGTTACCGAGCATTCGCGGGGGCGACGAGATCCGCGAGATCATGTTGCGCATCCGCACCATTTCCCTGCGCATGGCCCTCGACCAGGACCCGAAGAACATTGCGGTGTACCGCGGCCAGATGGATGTCCGTGACAAGGAACTGAGCGAGCGGATCGTTGCCTACGACAAGCTGGTTACCACGCCAGAGACCCGGGTGTTGTATGACCAGTTCAAGACAACCTTCGCCGCCTACCGCGCCGGTATCGCCCAATCCTTCACCCTGGCCGAGCAGGGCCGCCGCGACGAGCTGATCAAACTGCTGCTGGTGGACATGAAGACCGTGGTGGACGGTTCCGGCAAGCAACTCACCGACCTGGCCGACCTCTTTACCAAACAGGTGGCGGCCGAGAGCCAGAAGTCCGAGGAGCATTACAGTCGCTCGCGGATGATCGTGATCCTGTTCATTGTCTTCGCGGCCCTGGCCACCGTGGGCCTGGCGATGTTGTTGACGCGCAGCATCGTCAAACCCCTGGGGCAAGCCCTGAGTGCGGCGCAGAATGTGGCGCGCGGCGACCTGACCCAGCGGATCGAAAGCCATGGCGACGATGAGGTCAGCCATCTGCTCGAAGCCCTGGCCACCATGCAGCAGACCTTGCGTGACACCTTGCAGGGCATCAGCGGCTCGGCGACCACCCTGGCCACGGCGGCGGACGAACTGAGTGCAGTGACCCAAGGCAGCACCGAAGGCCTGCAACAGCAGAATCATGAAATCGAACAGGCCGCCACGGCGGTCAACGAAATGACCACGGCGGTGGAAGAGGTGGCGCGCAATGCCGTGTCCACCTCCGACGCGACACGCCAATCCAGCGAATCGGCGCGACTCGGCCAGGAGCGGGTGAGCGAAACCGTCAGTGCCATCAGCGCCCTGTCCGGGGATGTCGAGCGCACCGGCGAACTGGTGCGCTCACTGGCCGATCAGTCACAAGGCATCGGCAAGGTGCTGGAAGTGATCCGGGCGATTGCCGAGCAGACCAATCTGCTGGCGCTCAATGCCGCCATCGAGGCGGCCCGGGCCGGGGAGAGCGGACGAGGGTTTGCCGTGGTCGCCGATGAAGTGCGGGCCCTGGCCCACCGCACGCAGCAGTCGACCCAGGAGATCGAACAGATGGTGTCCGGCATGCGCAGCGGCTCGACCCTGGCCCTGGAGTCGATGCACACCAGCACCGCCCGTGCCGCCAGCACCCTGGCGCTGGCCGAGCGGGCCGGTGAAGCGCTGCTGACCATCACCGCTTCGGTGCATGAAATCCACGAGCGCAACCTGGTGATCGCCAGCGCGGCGGAAGAACAGGCCCAGGTGGCCCGGGAAGTCGACCGCAACCTGGTGAACATCCGCGACCTGTCGATACGTTCGGCGACAGGGGCTGATCAGACCAGCGCCGCCAGCCACGAATTGTCGCGGCTGGCGAACTCGCTGCAGGGGATGGTCGGGCGCTTCCAGGTCTGAGTCCTTTCAGGCCTTTTGACGTTCCCGCGCCTTGGCCCGCAGATGGCGGACCAGGGCGATCCCGCCGACGACGATCACCACCCCGATGACGATGGGCAGGCGATAGGGTTTGAGATTGCCCAGCAGGCTTTCGAGAAACTCGCCGGCCCAGTAGCCGGCGCTGGCAAACAGCGTCGCCCAGACCGCAGCCCCGAGTAGGTTCATCAGGCTGAAGCGCAGCGGTGACAGGCGGCTGGCGCCGATCACCAGCGGGCCCATCAGGCGCATGCCGTAGAGGAAACGCACGGCAAAGATCGAGGTCAGCGGATGGCGTTGGATCAGCCCCGTGACCCGATCGATGGCGGCTTGCTGGCGGTGCAGGCGGGGCAGCAGGCGGGCGCCGAAGTAACGTCCGATCCAGAACAGCGCCTGGTCGCCGAGCATCCCGCCCAGGCTGGCCCAGAAGATCACCAGCGGCAGGTGCAGGATCTGCTGGTGCGCCGCTACCCCGCCGAGGATCAGGATGGTTTCCCCTTCCAGCAGACAGCCGATGAGGATGGCCCAATAGCCATAGGTGGCGAGCAGGTAATTGAAGTCGATGTGTTCGAACATAGCGGGGTACTGATCCTTGTATCGGTCCATGGACTGGATGGCCGGCGCACCCGGCAGCAGGCGACGGTGTTCTTGGGTCTGATCGACGGGCCGGGCGAAAGTGCCCTGGCGTATCGGGCTCAATACGGGTTGAGTGCGCTTGTTCGGGTTCAGGCCGACTGGCGCGCCAGCCACTCCCGCGGGCTTTCTCCTATCTTGCGGCGAAAGGCCCGCGCCAACGCCGACGGGCTTTCATAACCGACCTCATCGGCGATCAGCGCAATCGGCCGGCCCTCGCGCAAACGCTTCTGGGCCAGGCTGACGCGCCAACTGAGCACATAGTCTGCCGGAGTCTGGCCGACCACTTTGTGAA
This sequence comes from Pseudomonas gingeri, assembly GCF_013386165.1. Lineage (GTDB taxonomy): Bacteria > Pseudomonadota > Gammaproteobacteria > Pseudomonadales > Pseudomonadaceae > Aquipseudomonas > Aquipseudomonas gingeri_C. The sequence goes on from NZ_JACAOS010000016.1 coordinate 495,436, forward strand.
AGTGCGCAGCGAAACTGGCCCGGGACATATTCGACTCCTGTGCCAGATCGGCCACGGTCCAGGGCCGCTCGGGCTGATTGTGCATCATGGTCATGGCCCGGGCCAGGCGCAGGTCTGCCAAGCCCGACATCATCCCGGTGGTCATGCTGTGGTAGGCCATCATGTGCCGCAGGAACTGGATCACCATCAACTCGAACAGGCGGTTCATCACCGCTTCCCGGCCACAGTGTTCGGCGAAGGCTTCGGCGAACAGCCAGTCGAGGGTGTCTTCCAGCATGGGCACCGCGGCGAGGGGCATCACGATGGTGTCGGACAAGGCCACGGACAAGGGGTTGTCGATACCGCCATCGAAACGCAACGACGCGCAGACCAACTCGGCGGCGTCGGCCTTGCTGGCGATCAGGCGGTGGGGCAGGGGGCGGGGAATCAGGATCAGGCTCGGTTCTTCGATGCGCAGCACCTTGCCGGCGGTCTCCAGGTTCACCCGACCGCTTTTCAGCAGGTGCACATGCCCGCGTGGCTCCAGGCCGGTGACATCGGCCTTGCCGCGCATCAGGCCGCTGTGAAAGGTGTCGGCAGCAATACCGAAGTGAGTCAGCAAGGTCGACAGGCGATCCATTCTTTTCCTCTCGTTGGCGGCGGAATTAGACGATCTGGCGCATATCATCGACAAGAAGGCGCCATTCGTAAAGCTGTTTTGCCCATCATGGCACCACGTTCAGCGACCTGAACGCCGCCGCTTGTGGCGGGTCAGCCATTTCATGCGAGAGGAAATACCGATGCAAACGCCCCGTTTTTCTGGTGTATCCAAACTGTTCGCCGCGCTCGCCATCGCTGCTGGAGCCTTGTCGATCGGCTGGGCAGGTTCGGCCGTCGCGGCGGCGCAACCGGGCCAGAAAGCCACCGTGGTCCTGGTCCACGGCGCCTTTGCCGAGTCTGCCAGCTGGAATGGGGTGATTGCCCGCCTGCAGGCCAAGGGTTATCCGGTGATTGCCGTCGCCAACCCGCTGCACGGCGTGAAGAGTGATTCGGACTACGTGGCCGATATTATCGAGCACACACCGGGCCCGGTGATCCTGGTCGGGCATTCCTATGGTGGTTCGGTGATTTCCAACGCGGTCCATGGTCGTTCCAACGTCAAGGCTCTGGTCTACGTCGCGGCCTTCGCCCCGGAAAAAGGCGAGACCGCGCTTGAGCTCTCCGGTCGTTTTCCCGGCAGCACCCTGGGGCCGACCCTGGCGCCGCCGGTGCCGTTGAAAGATGGCACGGTGGACCTGTTTATCCAGCAGGATAAATTCGCCGCACAGTTCGCCGCCGATGTCGCGCCCAAGGACGCCGCGTTGATGGCCGCGACCCAGCGCCCGGTTGCCGAGGCCGCATTGAAGGAGGGTTCCGGTGATCCGGCCTGGAAAACCACGCCGTCCTGGTTCATCTACGGTTCGGCGGACAAGAACATCCCCGAGGCGGCCCTGAAGTTCATGGCCGAGCGTGCCGGTTCCAAGGAGACCGTGGATATCAAAGGGGCGTCCCATGTGGTGATGGTGTCCCATCCGGACAAGGTGGCGGCGATCATTGAAGACGCGGCCAAGGCCACGGCGAAATAGGCTTGATCCTGTGGCAAGCCCTAGGGCTTGCCCCACTTCTCCAGCGCGAACTCGACGAAGCTGCGCAGTTTCGGCAGTCGGTAGCGGTCTTGCGCATAAAGCAGGTTCATCGGCCGGCAGGGCAGTTTGTAGGTGCCCAGCAATGACACCAGTCGGCCTTCGCGCAAATCGTCGCGCAGCAACGCATCCGGCAGCATCACGATGCCCATCCCGGAGAGCCCCGCCTGATACAACGCCGCGGAACTGTTGATGGTGATCGGACCACTGACCGGCACCAGGATTTCCCCCTCCGACCCGCTCAGGCTCCATTGTTTTTCCACCGCCCGCCAATCGTCTCCCGCCGGGTAGGTGAAGGCCAGGCAATCGTGATGTTCGAGGTCCTGGGGAATACGCGGTGTGCCCCGACGTTTCAGATACGACGGCGCGGCACAGATGGTCAGCGCATAGTCCTCCAGCGGTCGGGCAATCAGTGCCGAAGGTTCGGGTGCACCGAGGCGGATTGCCACATCAAACCCGCTGTCGATCAGGTCTTCGCGCTGGTTGCTGAGCATCACCTCCAGCTTGATCTGGGGATAACGCAGTACGAATTCGCTCAGGGCCGGGGTCAGGCGCTCGGAGCCGAACGTCAGCGGCGCGGTGATCCGCAGGGTGCCGCTCGGCTCGCCCTGGGCCTGTTCTGCCAGGCGCTCGGAATCCGCCACCAGCCCCAACACCTCAAGGCAGCGCTGATAGTAGGTCGAACCGAATTCAGTCAGGCGCTGACGCCGGGTCGTACGGCTGAGCAGGCTCACCCCGAGTCGCTGTTCCAGTGCCCGCAGGTGGTTGCCGACCATGGTGGTGGACAGGCCGCACTCCAGGGCCGCCGCGGTCATGCTGCCGCTCTCCACGACCTTCACATACACCTGCATTGCCTGGAACAGGTCCATTATCAATCCCAGCTTTAAAATCATTGAAGTAACTTGGAGTTTATCCAGTTCAGGTGGCTAACGATACTGCGCGTACCCCCTCGTACCTGGAGCTCGACGCCATGACCGCCGCTAGCCTGATGACTACTTACCAACCGCTGGACCTGGGTTTCGTCAAAGGGCTGGGCACCCGCCTGTGGGACCGTGAAGGTCGCGAATACCTGGATGCCGTGGCCGGCGTGGCGGTGAGCAATATCGGGCATTCCCACCCGCGCCTGGTGGCGGCTATCCGCGAGCAGGCCGGTCTGCTGCTGCACACCTCCAACCTCTACAGCATCGACTGGCAGCAACGGTTGGCCGAGCGTTTGACCCGGCTGGCGGGCATGGACCGGGTGTTCTTCAACAACTCCGGCGCCGAGGCCAATGAAACGGCGCTGAAACTGGCGCGCCTGCATGCCTGGCACAAAGGTATCGAGAAACCCTTGGTGGTGGTCATGGAGAACGCCTTCCACGGCCGTACCCTGGGCACCTTGTCCGCCAGCGATGGCCCGGCGGTGCGTCTGGGGTTCCATGACTTGCCGGGGGATTTCATCAAGGTCCCCTACGGCGACCTGGCGCTGCTGCACAGCATCGCCCGCAGCCACGGCAAGCGGATCTGCGCCGTATTGATGGAACCGATCCAGGGCGAAAGTGGTGTGCAACTGCCACCACCGGGCTACCTGAAAGCAGTGCGCGACCTGTGCAAACGGCGCTCCTGGTTGTTGATGCTTGACGAAATCCAGACCGGCATCGGCCGCACCGGCCAGTGGTTTGCCTTCCAGCACGAGGGCATCGTCCCGGATGTGATGACCCTGGCCAAGGGCCTGGGCAATGGCATTCCCATCGGCGCTTGCCTGGCGCGGGGTCGGGCTGCCGAGCTGTTCACCCCGGGCAGCCACGGCAGTACCTTTGGCGGTAATCCGCTGGCCTGTCGGGCCGCTTGCACGGTGCTCGACATCATCGAGGAGCAGGGACTGGTCGCCAATGCCCGGCAGCAGGGCGAACTTTTGCTGGCCCGCTTGCACGCCGAACTGGGTGACTGCCCGCAGGTCCTGGCGATACGCGGGCAAGGCTTGATGATCGGCATCGAATTGCGCGAGCCGGTGCGTGACCTGATGCTGATCGCGGCCCGAGACCAGGGCTTGTTGATCAACGTGACGCGGGGCAGGACCATTCGCCTGCTGCCACCGCTGATTATCGATGAGCAGGAGGTCGAGATGATTGTGAAAGGGGTGTGTGGTGTATTGCGCTGGGAAAAAACCACGGCAATGGCGAAAGGCTTACACGCCGCGCCCGCAATCGCCTCTATGAGCGTTTGAGCGCCTGCCCTATTCTGGATCCATCACTGCTGCGCAAGGATGTGCACAGGATCAAGGAAGATCGACCATCGCCAGGACGGCAGCCGACAGGACGTTGGAATGGTCAAAAGAAAACCCCGCTTCGGCGGGGTTTTTTGTGTGGGCAGGAAAAGTGGGATTTGTACCCTCACCGCGATGGACCTCGAAATGCACCTGCCTCTTTTTATTCGCCGCCGTTCCCATTCAGCGGCGAATCGTCATTGCTGTACGACGCTATACCCGGCAAACGCCGTCTGCTGCTGAATCGCCGTGACGATGTTCTGGCGGGTGGCCGGCTGTTCGTTGCCCTCGTTGTCCACAAAGGTTTCGCTCAGCAATTCAGCCAGGTCGCCGTGGCCGGCAAAGGCAAAGCCGAGGAATTCGAAGGCTTCGCGGTCGGCATTGGCCTTGGTGCGCGGCGTACGCAATGGCAAGGTGACGCTGACGTCCTCCTTGCTGATGACGAACACCGGCGCTTCTTTTTTGACGCGTGCCGCTTTACCCTTGCCGGCGCCAGGGTTGCTGACCGCCTGGTGAGTCTGGTTCAGTACCTTGAGCGCCAAGCCATAGACCAGTTCCTGGAACGCCGGGTCGTCCTTGTAGCTGGAGAGGATCCGGCTGATCGGGAATTTCGTGCTCAGGTCTTCGAGGGCCGCGATATCGGCCGCTTCGGCGTCCTTGAGTTGCTTGAGCTGGCCCATGAGTTCGTAGGCTTTGTCGTCGTCGAAACGATCATGGGCCTGGCGGATCGCCAGGCGCAGTTGACGAATCTGGTCGCTCTCTTTCGAGGTGTGAAAGGCGTCGAGGACCATCTCGCTGATGCTCTTGGCCTGGGGCACATGCTGGGAAAGATGGATGGCGTTTTCGTATTCGCGTTTGGCGGACAAGGAGGTTACGGCTTCATCGGTATGGGAATCAGGCATCGAAATTTCGCTATTTCAGTGTCGTTTAACTGGGGTGAGGCTCGAAATGCCGGAGCATTTCAGGGCGCCTAATCTATTGGACCCACGCGCCATTGTCACGACTCAAGCGGTCGACGGTCGGGGATGGCGGAAATTTACCCGTTAAATGAAGGATTTGAATGTTTTCGTCAAATTATTGGCTGTCGTGGTTTTTTATTTGATAAAAATCTATTGGACATCAAAATAATGACACCATCAAAATGACATCGCTTGGGGAAGGAGCAATCCGGGAATAATGGTCAATGGAATGTGCAGCTAGGCGTGTGCTTGTCCCCCTTTACATTTGAGTTGAACCTATTTGTACCAAGGGATATCCGTATGCACCGTTCAGATGACATTGCGAATCTGTTCCATCGATTCGGGGGGAGTGTCGAGAGCTATCGGGAAATCGAACCCAGCTACGACTACACCGAAGAAGTGGCGCCGCCAGCGCCCGAAGTCCTGGTGTCTGAACCACTGGCGGCCAGCCTCGATCCCTTGCCAATTGAACCTGTGAGCGTCATCCCGTCGCCTTCCCAGGCACACGTCGGTTCCACGCCGCTGAGCCGGCTGCTGGTGGAGATTGAACAGCAGCGCGCGGGTATGTCTTTCGAAAGTTGCGCTGAACCGGCGACGCCAAGGCTCAAGGCCAAGGTGATTGTCGTGGTTTCGGCCAAGGGCGGGGTGGGCAAGAGCACCCTGGCCGCCGCCTTGGCCTGTGCAATCAAACGCTCCGGCGGACGCACGCTCGCGCTCGACCTGGACCCGCAAAACGCCTTGTGCCTGCACCTGGGGGGCAGCGAAGACTGGCCGGGTATCGCCCAGTCCGCCAGCACCGAGGAAAATTGGCAGCCACTGATCCGCACCGGTTTTTCCGCTAGCCGTTGCCTGACCTATGGCGTGGTCGGCGAACCGCTGCGCCGGGCCCTGGAACAGCGTCTGGAAGACGACCGGCTGTGGCTGGCCCGCCATCTGGCCCACCTGCACCTCGATGATCAGGATACGGTGATCATCGATACACCGCCGGGGGCAACGGTCTATCTGGCCCAGGCGCTGGAAATCGCCGATGTGGTGCTGGCGGTAACTCTGGCCGATGCGGCCGCCTACACCAGTCTCAACCAGTTGGACCGTCTGCTCGCGCCCTACCTGCAACGGGAAAACCCCGCGCAATACAAAGTTGTGATCAACCAGTTGGACACCTCCCGCCAGTTCAGCCTCGACCTTTGTGAAGTGCTGAAAAAAAGAACAGGACAGCAGTTGTTGGGCGTGATCCGTCAGGATCATTTCATCAGCGAAGCCTTGGCGTACGACCGTAATCCGCTGGCGCATACCCCAAGCACCCGAGGCTGTCAGGACGTCCTCGACCTCACAGGTTCGCTGTGCGAACTGCTCACGTACGGTACGCAAGAGTCCTCTTTGTCATGACCCGCGATCCCAACCTCACGCCCCGCCTTCCGGGGCGCTCGGAACTGCGTCTCAACGCTTGGCTGGAGCGCTTCAGCCAATGGCCGGGAGCGTTGCGCAAGGTGTTGATCCTGGGTATTTCGCTGCTTGGCGGGCTGCTGCTGATCAGCATCGTCAGCGCACCGCTGGACCTTTACAGCCAATGCCTGTTTGCCGCGCTGTGCTTCGGCCTGGCCTTGCTGGTCAAGCGCATGCCGGGGCGTTGGCCGATCCTGTTGCTGGTCGTGCTCTCCCTGGTCGCTTCGCTGCGCTACGTATACTGGCGCCTGACCGAAACCCTGGGTTTCGAAGGCTGGCTGGATAGCGCCTTCGGCTATGGCCTGGTGCTGGCGGAGATATACGCCCTGGTGGTGCTGGTCTTCGGTTATGTGCAGACCGCCTGGCCCCTGCGTCGGCGCCCTGTGCTGCTGACCGGCGACCCGAGCGAGTGGCCGACGGTGGATGTGTTCATCCCCACCTACAACGAATCCTTGAGCATCGTGAAGCTGAGCATCTTCGCCGCCCAGGCGATGGACTGGCCCAAGGAAAAGCTGCGGGTGCATGTGCTCGACGATGGTCGTCGCGACGACTTCCGGCGTTTTTGCCAGAGCATCGGCGTCAACTACATCACCCGTGACGATAACGCCCACGCCAAGGCCGGCAACCTCAATGCCGCCCTCAAGGTGACCGACGGTGAATACATCGCCATGTTCGACGCCGACCATGTGCCGACCCGTTCCTTCCTGCAGATCGGCATGGGCTGGTTCCTCAAGGACCCCAAGCTGGCGATGTTGCAGACACCGCACTTTTTCTTTTCCCCGGACCCGTTCGAGAAGAACCTCAAGACCTTCCGCGCCGTACCCAACGAAGGCGAGTTGTTCTACGGCCTGGTGCAGGATGGCAACGACCTGTGGAACGCCACGTTCTTCTGCGGCTCTTGCGCCATTCTGCGACGCAAGCCCCTGGAGGAGATCGGCGGCGTAGCGATTGAAACCGTCACCGAGGACGCCCACACCGCCCTCAAGCTCAACCGCGCCGGCTACAACACCGCCTACCTGGCCATTCCCCAGGCCGCGGGCCTGGCCACCGAAAGCCTGTCGCGGCATATCAGCCAGCGAATCCGCTGGGCCCGGGGCATGGCGCAGATCTTTCGCCTGGACAATCCGTTGATGGGCAAAGGGCTCTCGCTCGGTCAACGGGTTTGCTACGCCAACGCCATGCTGCACTTTTTCTATGGCCTGCCGCGCCTGGTGTTCCTCACGGCGCCCCTGGCCTACCTGATCTTCGGTGCACAGATCTTCCACGCCTCGGCGCTGATGATCACCGCCTACGTGCTGCCGCACCTGTTCCACTCGAACCTGACCAACTCCTGTATCCAGGGGCGTTTCCGGCATTCGTTCTGGAACGAGGTCTATGAGACGGTGCTGGCCTGGTACATCATGCCGCCGGTGTTGATGGCCCTGGTCAAACCCAGTTTCGGTGGTTTCAACGTCACCGATAAAGGCGGGATCATCGACCAGCAGTTCTTCGACTGGAAGCTGGCCCGTCCCTATATCGTCCTGCTGGTGCTGAACCTCACCGGCCTGGGGTTTGCCATCCACCAATGGATCTGGGGCGATCCCGACACGGCGATCACGGTGCTGATCAATGCCCTCTGGACCCTCTACAACCTGATCATCACCAGCGCCGCGGTGGCGGTGGCCAGTGAGTCGCGGCAGATTCGCGCCGAACCCCGGGTCAGCGCCGAGTTGCCGGTCAAGGTCGAACTGCCCGACGGCACCCCGGTGTATGGCATGACCCAGGACTTCTCCCAGCGCGGGCTCGGCATCAAGTTGCCGGCCGGCACCACGGTCGCGGCCGGTGAGCGGGTGCGGGTGACGCTGTTCCGCAGCTCCGTGACCTGCGAGTTCGACACCACGGTGGTGTTCAGCAAGGGCCAGTACCTGGGCGCGTTGTTCGATCCGTTGAGCTTGCGCCAGCAAAGCGAACTGGTACGCATGACCTTCTCCCGTGCCGACACCTGGGCCACCAGTTGGGGCAGCGGCAAGCTCGATACGCCGCTGTCGGCCCTTCGTGAGGTCAGTGCCATCGGCCTGATCGGCCTGGGCACGCTGGTCAGGGCGTTGTTGCTGCCGATGCGTCGACAGCCGGCCGATCAAGCGGCAGCCGGTCGCCCTGACGCACCCGCCAGAAACGATGCTCCTTTGAAACCGCTCGTACCTCTTATGGACAAGTCATGACCCCTACACTGTTGACCCACAGCGCCCCGCGCCGTATTCGTCGTCCGCTCATGCTCCTGGCTTCGTCCGCACTGTGCCTGGGGGGGCTGGTCCATAACGCCTGGGCGGAGACGGCAGCAGCGGTGCCGGCCAGTGTCGCACCACAGCCGTCGGCCGACAGTTACAGCCACAGCCTGACCCTCAAGCAACTGGGGCGGCTGGACACCATGAACCTGCAGGGCGTTGAAGCGTCCGACAGTGTCAGTTTCAACATCCGTGCCGACGAGGTGGTCAACAGCGCGCAATTGCTGTTGCACTACAGCTACTCGCCGGCGCTGCTGGCCGACCTGTCGCAGATCAACGTGCTGGTCAACGATGAAGTGGCCGCGAGCCTGGCGCTGCCCAAGGATGGCGCCGGCAAGCCGCAAGAGCAGGTGGTGAATATCCCGGCGCACCTGATCACCGAGTTCAACCGCCTGCGCCTGCAATTTATCGGGCACTACACCATGCAGTGCGAGGACCCGCAGAACAGCAGTCTGTGGGCCAAGATCAACACCAGTTCGCAGCTTGAGCTGAATGTCTCGCCGATTCCGCTCAAGGACGACTTGTCGATCCTGCCGCTGCCGTTTTTCGACCGTCGCGACTCGCTCCCACTGAAGCTGCCGTTCGTGTTTGCCAAGGCGCCGGATCACGCCGCCCTGGAAGGGGCCGGTGCGCTGTCGTCGTGGCTGGGTGCCCTGGCGGCTTATCGCGGGGCCAGTTTCAGCAGTCAAGTCGGGCAGTTGCCAGACAAGGGCAATGCCATTGTCCTGGTCGAGAGCAAGGACGCCGTGCAGCTGGGTAGCCTGGCTATCCCGGCGCCGAAAGGCCCGACGGTCACCCTCGTGACCCATCCCGGCGATCCCCACGGCAAGCTCCTGATTGTCGCCGGTCGCGACGCCGCCGAACTCAAGCTCGCGGCCTCGGCCGTGGCCCTGGGCAGCAAGGCCTTGGTAGGTAACAGTGTGCTGATCGAGCATCTGGATACGCTGAGCCCGCGCAAGCCTTACGATGCGCCCAACTGGCTGCCGTCCGATCGGCCGGTCAAGCTCGGTGAACTGCTCGATGCCAAGCAGCTCAGCGTGTCCGGCTATAACCCGGGCTCCATCAGCATACCGTTGCGTCTGCCGCCGGACATGTTCAACTGGCGTGAAGAAGGCGTGCTGCTGGACCTGAAATACCGCTACACCCCGCAGCAGGAGTCGACCAATTCCGCCTTGCTGGTGAGCCTGAACAACAGCTTCATGAAGTCGATGCCCCTGCCGTCGATGAAGAGCCTGGGCGGTGCTGAAAGCCTGCTGACCCTGTTGCAGAAAGATGAAAGCCTGCCCCGCGAAGCCACGGTGCACATTCCCCTGGGTTCGGCTGGTGCGCAATCGCTATTGCAACTGCGCTTCATGTTCGACTACGTCAAGCAGGGCGAATGTCGCGACATCATCATCGATAACATGCGCGGGCTGATCGATCCGGATTCGACCCTCGACCTGAGCGGCTACAACCACTACATCGCCTTGCCGAACCTGGGCGTGTTCAACGACAGCGGCTTCCCGTTCACCCGCCTGGCCGACCTCTCGCAAAGCGCCGTGGTCCTGCCCGACGGCAGCGGGCCGGCGGAGTGGAACGCCTACCTGACCGTGCTCGGTCGTTTCGGCAACTCCACCGGCTACCCGGCCACGGCGGTGCAGGTGGTGGATGCCGCGGATGTGCAGTCGGTCAGTGACAAGGACCTGCTGGTACTGGCTTCGGGTGACAACCAGCCGTTGCTCAAACAGTGGAGCGACCGTTTGCCGGCCGGTGTCTCGGGCGACAACCATCATTTCTCGTTGTCCGACCTGACCTTGCGCGTGCGCCAGTGGATCAGCACGGACCCGGCGGCCAACCAGCGCAAAGCGACCTTGAGCGTGAGCTATAGCGGCCCCCTGAGCAGCACCTACCTGGCCGGTTTCGAGTCGCCGCTCAAGTCGGGTCGCAGCGTGGTGGTGATTGCCAGCGGCAAGCCTGAAGGGCTGGCCGAGGCCACGGCCGCGATGATCGGCGGCGACGGCTACAAGGACAGCCTCCAGGGCAGCCTGGCAGTGGTGCAGGGCACGAAGATCACTTCGCTGGTGGCCGACGAACAGTATTACGTCGGTGAGTTGAACCTGTTCAAGCGCGTGCAATGGCTGCTGTCGCAGAACATGCACTGGATGCTGCTGGTGACCGTGGTGGGCCTGTTGCTGGTGGCCAGCTTGCTGTTCCTCGCCCTGCGTGCCCGTGCGAAGAAGCGCCTGTCATGATCCGCCGTCGACTGTGGTTGTCCCTGGCATTGCTGGTGCCGTTGGCCGCACAGGCCGAGTCCTGCTCGTTGCAGGACTGGCCGCTGTGGAAAGATTATGCCGAGCGTTTCGTGCAGAAGGACGGGCGCATGCTCGGCTCGAGCATGGACCCCAACCAGAGCAGTTCCGAAGGCCAGGCCTACGGGATGTTCTTCGCCCTGGTCGGCAACGATCCGCTGACCTTCGAGGAGCTCTGGCACTGGACCCGCGACAACATGGCCGGGGCCAATATCGCGCAGAACCTGCCCGGCTGGTTGTGGGGCCCGACGCCCACCGGCACCTGGGGTGTGCTCGACCGTAATTCCGCCAGCGATGCCGACCTCTGGATCGCCTATGCGCTGCTGGAGGCCGACCGCCTTTGGCACAAGCCCGAGTACCGCAGTGATGCCCAGCAGATCCTGAACAATCTGGACAAGACCCTGGTGCGCAACATTCCGGGCCTGGGCAAGATGTTGCTGCCGGGGCCGGTCGGTTACGAGCACCCGGACCAGCTCTGGCGTTTCAATGCCAGCTATACGCCGATCCCGCTGTTGCGCCGCTTCAGCCAGGAGAGCCCGTCCGGCGCCTGGAAGGAGATCGCCGAAAGCACCGCGAAGATGCTCGCCGACAAGAACATGAATCGCTTCGGCTTCGTACCCGACTGGGTCGGCTACCGCGGCACGGACGTCAACAAGGGCATGTTCGTGGTCGACAAGTTCACCTCGGCCCAGGGCAGCTACGATGCCATCCGCACCTACCTGTGGGCCGGCCTGACCTCGCCCGCCGACCCGTTGGCCAAGCCGATCCTCGACAACCTCGACGGCATGGCCCAGTCCGTTGCCTCCACCGGTGTGCCACCGGAAAAGGTCCAGGTCGTCACCGGGGTCACCGAGGGCGTCGGTCCTTACGGTTTCTCCGCGTCACTGGTGCCTTACCTGCGGGCCAAGGGCCTGCCGCTGCTGGCCGACCAGCAGCAGCGCATCGTCGACGCGGCCATCGCGCACTACAGCAATCCCGCCGATCCGGCCTACAGCCAGCACCAGTACTACCACGTGATGCTGAGCCTGTTCTCGCTGGGCTGGAGTGAAAAACGTTATCAGTTCAACAAGGACGGTACTTTGAAAGTGTCCTGGGAGACTCCATGCGCCAGCAAACCCTAGCCCTGGCGGTGTGTGCCGCGCTGGCGGCCATGCCTGGCCTGGCCGCCGAGACCGGCAACCCGCAGTCGTTGCTGATCCAGCAGGGTTACTACTGGCAGGCCAAGGAACATCCGGACCGGGCCGCCGAAGCCTGGAGCAAGTTGTTGAACCTGTCCCCGGAGCAACCCGACGCGCTCTATGGTCTGGGTCTGATCGACCTGCAACAAAAACGCCTGGACGGCGCCCGCCAGTACCTGGCGCGGTTGCAGGCGATCAAGCCGTTGCCACGCCTGGCCTTGCAGCTGGAGCAGGATATTGCCCTGAGCCCGGACGACAAACAGCAACTGCTGGAAAAGGCCCGGGAACTGAGCGATGCCGACGAGCGTGACAAGGCGGTGGCGGTGTACCGGCAGTTGCTCGACGGACATCAGCCGCAAGGCTTGATCGCCCGCGAGTACTACAACACCCTGGGCTTTGCCACGGGCGGCTGGCCCGAGGCGCGCCTGGGTCTGGAACGGCTGCGTCGGGAACGTCCTGACGACGCTATCCTCGACCTGTTCCTGGCCCTGCACCTGGCGCGCAACGCCGACAGTCGCCCGGAAGGTATTCAGGCCCTGGCGCGCCTGTCCCACAACCCGGATATCGGCGGCAACGCCGATGAAACCTGGCGGTTCGCCTTGCAGTGGTTGGGCCCGCCCTCCCGCGACCAGGTGTCGTTGTTCCAGCAGTATCTGCAAGCGCACCCGGACGATACCGAGATCCGCGCGTTGATGGACAAGGGCATCGCCCAAGGCAGCGGTGGTTCCGCCTGGAAGCGTGACCCGCAGGTGGCCCGCGGTCTCAAGGCCCTCGATGCCGGTGACATTGCTGGCGCCGAACAGGCCTTGCAGGCCCGTCTCAAGGAACGCCCCAACGACTACGATGCCCTCGGTGGCATGGGGATCGTGCGCCAACAGCAGAAGCGTCTGGCTGAAGCCGAAACCTACCTGGTACAGGCCTCCCGCCTGCCGGGTGGGGCGCAGTGGAGCGGGGCCCTCGACGACGTCCGCTACTGGATCCTGCTGGACAAGGCCGGCGAGGCCCAGCGCGGCGGTCGCCAGGCCCAGGCCCGCGATCTGATCGAACAGGCGATCGCCAAGAACCCCGCCGAACCGGCCGGCCCCACGGCCTTGGCCAATTGGCAGGCCCAGGCCGGGCAACTGGACGCCGCTGAAGCCGGCTATCGCCAAGTGTTGGCGCGCGCGAAGAATTACCCTGAGGCCCTTGCCGGGTTGATCAACGTGCTGTCGCGGGCCGGCAAGTCCGATGAGGCATTGCGCCTGATCGACGGATTGTCTCCGGCGGACCAGGCACGCCTGGCCTCCAGCGTGAAGATTCGCGCCTTGCGCGCGATCCAGGTGGCCAAGCTGGCCGAACATCGTGGTGATCTGCCGGGGGCGCAAAAAGCCTACAAGGAAGCCCTGGCCGACGACCCGAAAAATCCCTGGACGCGTTTTGCCCTGGCCCGCGTCTACCTGCGCGATGGCCAGACCCAGGTGGCCCGGGACCTGATCGATGAACTGCTCAAGCAGCAACCCGATCAGCCCGACGCGCTCTATACCAGCACCTTGCTCTCCGCCGAACTGGGCGAGTGGGTCAAGGCCCAGCGCACCTTGTCGCGGATTCCGGCAGCCAAGCGCAGCAGCGACATGAATGACATGGAGCTGGATATCCGTTTGCATATCCAGACTGAGCTGGCGGTAGATGTGGCCCGCCGTGGCCAGCGCCAGGAAGCCTGGGCGCTGTTGTCGCGCAGCGAGCCGTTGGCCGGGCAGAAACCCGAGCGTGTCGCGGTGCTGGCCTCCGCCTATGCCGAAGCCGGCAATCCGCAGCAGGCCGTGAGCCTGATGCGCCAGGTGCTCGACCATTCGCCGTCGACCCCGGATCTGCAATTGCTCTATGCCGGGGTGCTGCTCAAGGCCGACCAGGACGCCCAGGCCAGCGATATCCTGCGGGACTTGCAGGGCAAGCCGATGGGTGAGACCGCGAGCAAACGCTACGAAGACCTGCTGTTCCTCTACCGGATCAAACAGGCCGATGAGCTGCGCGAGAAGAACGATCTGGTGGCCGCCTTCGACATGCTCTCGCCGGCCCTCAAGCAGCGGCCCAACGACAGCCAAGCGGTGTCATCGCTGGCGCGCATGTATGCCGCCAGCGGCAATACGCAAAAGGCCCGGGAGCTCTATGCACCGCTGATCAAGGCCGATCCGGGGAATGCCAAGTTGCAGCTGGGCCTGGCCGATATCGCCCTGCAAGGACGTGACTTCGACCTGGCCGAGCAATCGGTGAAAAAGGCCCTTGAGCTGGAGCCCGGGGTACCGCAGACCCTGACCGCTTCGGCACGGATCTATCGCGGCATGGGCAAGACCGGTGAGGCCGGCAAGCTGTTGCGCAAGGCCATCGAGATCGAAGACAGCCAGCGTCAGGAGATCTATGTGGCGGCGGCTCCGCAAGCGCCGGCACAGTCGGCCAACCCTTTTGTCGGTTTGCCCGGCCAGCGCCGGGAGGCAACCGCCCTGGCGTCGTCTGACCTGGTTCCGCCGCCGATCAATGCCTCTGTCGTTGGCCTCGGTTCGGGCATCGGTACGGGTGATGGCGATGGCGTTCCGTCAGCGCTCGAGCGCAGGACGGGTGGGAATACCGCGCTCGGTCCGCTCGGTAATATCTACGCCCGCGAAAGCAACCCGCGCCCGGTGTTGAGCCCGGCGCAACAGGCGTTGAACGAGATCGTCGAAGACCGCACCGGCTATGCCGTCCAGGGCCTGACCGTGCGCAGCAACAATGGCGAGAAAGGCCTGAGCAAGCTGACTGACGTCGAAACCCCGTTCGAAGTCAGCGTGCCGGTGGGCGATAACAGTGCCAGCATGGCGCTGCAGATCACCCCGGTGTCGTTGTCTTCCGGTAGCCCGAGCGACCCGGCCCAGGCGCGTTTCGGTGCCAGTGGCCTGACCCCGGTCGGTTCGCAGAGCGCCAGCGGGGTCGGCGTGGCGGTGGCCTATCGGGACAAGGAGCAAGGTCTCAAGGCGGATCTGGGCGTCAGTCCGGTGGGCTTTCTCTACAGCACGCCGGTGGGGGGCGTGAGCCTCAATCGGCCGTTCGACGGCAATTCCGACTACCGCTACGGCGTGAGTGTTTCGCGCCGGGCGGTCACCGACAGTGTGACCTCTTTTGCCGGCTCCCGTGATCCGCGCACTGGCGACAAGTGGGGCGGTGTCACGGCCAACGGCGTACGCGGCGAACTGAGCTATGACGATCAGCAAGTCGGTGCCTACGGCTATGGTTCGGCGCACGTGCTGCAAGGTAACAATGTCGAGTCGAACAACCGCTTCGAACTGGGCAGTGGTATCTACTGGTACCTGCGCAATGCCCCCGACAGCATCCTCACCCTCGGCCTGAGCGGTTCGGCGCTGACTTACGCCAACAACCAGGACTTCTTCACCGTGGGTCACGGCGGTTACTTCAGCCCGCAGACGTTCTTCGCCCTGGGCGTACCGATCAGTTGGTCGCAACGCACCGAGAACTTCACCTACCGGGTCAAGGGTTCGGTGGGTGTCCAGCATATCGGTCAGGACAGTGCCCAGGTCTTCCCCGGTAACAGCAATTTGCAACCGCAGGCCACGGCCGCCGGGCTCACAGGTTACGGCAGCGAGAACAAGACGGGGGTTGGCTACAGTCTCAATGCGGCGGGTGAATACCGGTTCGGCTCGCGCTTCTTCCTGGGCGGCACGGTGGGCCTGGACAACGCCAGCGACTACCGGCAGTTCAGCGGTGGCCTGTATCTGCGCTACACCTTCGAGAACATGACCGGGCCCATGACCCTGCCGGTCAGCCCTTTCGGTTCCCCTTATTCGAATTGATGCAACGAGGAATAATTGATGGCTTCTTCTGTACTGGCTGGTTTGACCTTGCTCGTGATTGGCGAAAGCCACATGAGTTTTCCCGACTCGCTGATGAACCCGCTCTACGACAACCTCACCCAGCAAGGTGCCCAGGTTCACGCCATCGGTGCCTGTGGCGCCAACCCGGCGGACTGGGTCACGCCCAAGCTGAAACTCGATTGCGGGGCGATCCGCGAGCCGGGCGAGAAGATCAAGGTGATGAGCCGCGGAACCCTCGACACGCAGCCGATCAAGGACGTGATCGCCAAAGACAAGCCGGACCTGGTGGTGCTGATCATGGGCGACACCATGGCCTCCTATAAAACCACGCCGTTTCCCAAGGTCTGGGCTTACCAGAGCGTCACCGCGCTGACCAAGCAGATCGCCGACAGCGGCGCCAAATGTGTGTGGGTCGGCCCGGCCTGGGGCAAGGCCAACGGCAGCAACACCAACGAAAACCAGTACGGCAAGAACCAGGTCCGTACCCAGTTGGTGGCGGGCACCCTGGCCAATATGGTCGCGCCGTGCACCTACATCGACTCGACCAAGTTTTCCAAGCCTGGCGAGTGGACCACCTCCGACGGCCAACACTTCACCATCGCCGGTTACAAGTTGTGGGCGGCGGCCATCGGCAAATCGTTGAACGAACTGCCCGCCGCGGCCGTGAAAGGAGCTGCACAGTGAAACGGATTTTCAATGCCGTTGGCACTCTGGCCGGTCTGGCCCTGAGTGCCAGTGCGTTCAGTGCACCGATTGCCCTGTACCCCACCGGCCCGTCCCAGGATTCGGCCTACCTGCGTTTCGTCAACGCGGTCGACACCACCCTGGAGCTGACCCCGGAAGGGGCGGCCAGCAGCTTGAAGCTGGAACATGGCCAGGCGGTCAGCGGCTTTATCCCGGTGTCCGGCGGCCAGCCGATCAGGGGCACCTTGAGCCGCGACGGCAAAAGCGTGCCACTGGACGTGAAGGTGAACGCCGGCGATTTCGCCACGGTGTTCGCCCTGGCGGATGCCAAGCAAGGCATTCGCCAAGTGGTGGTCAGCGAAGCCTTCGATATCCCCAACCAGCTCAAGGCCTCGTTGGCGCTCTTCGACGCCGACTCCGGTTGCAGCGATGCGCGGATCAACCTGGCCGGGCGTGATGTCGACCTGTTCCAGAAGGCGCCTGCGGGCAATCCCCGGCGTCAGGAGCTGAACCCGCGGCCATCGCTGGCGGTGCAGTTGGTCTGTGCCGGCAGCCCGGTGGGTTCGGCGGTCGAACTCGGCGCACTGGAGGCAAACAAGCGCTACAGTTTGTTACTACTGCCATCGTCGTCGGGGCCGCGCCTGATTACCGCCACGGATAGCTTGTCCAACTGAATCGGAAGCGCCCGTTGCCATGGTTTTCGCCTCGCTTGAATTCCTGACGCTGTTCCTGCCAGCTTTTCTGCTGGTCTATGCGCTGGCCCGACCGGGCTGGCGTAACGTCATCCTGTTGATCGGCAGTTGGCTGTTCTATGGCTGGCTGAGCCCGCTGTTCCTGTTCCTGCACATGGTGCTGACCCTGCTGGCTTGGGTCGGCGGCCTGCTGGTGGACCGCTCGCGGGAGGATTCACGGGGGCGGATACGGCTGCTGATCGCGCTGATCGTGATCAACACCGCCGTGCTCTGCTGGTACAAGTACGCGAATATTCTCGCTGGAACCTGGAACCAGCTGATCACC
Organism: Pseudomonas gingeri; assembly: GCF_013386165.1. Lineage (GTDB taxonomy): Bacteria > Pseudomonadota > Gammaproteobacteria > Pseudomonadales > Pseudomonadaceae > Aquipseudomonas > Aquipseudomonas gingeri_C. Next base: position 513,014 of record NZ_JACAOS010000016.1, read on the forward strand.
TACTACGGTGCGATGCCCATGGCCTGGCAGCGGGTGGCCTTGCCGGCGGGGTTGTCGTTCATTGTCCTGCAGGCGATTTCCTACCTGGTGGATGTGCACCGGCATGTGGTGCCGGTGGAGCGCAGCTTCATCAATTACGCCACGTACATTTCCATGTTCGGCCACTCGATTGCCGGTCCCATCATTCGTTATGACTGGGTCCGCCGGGAGCTGAACCAGCGCTATTTCAACTGGATGAATTTCTCCCTGGGCGCCCGCCGCTTCATGATCGGCATGTGCATGAAAGTGCTGGTGGCCGACACCTTGTCGCCGCTGGTGGACGTGGCCTTTCACCTGGACAATCCCTCCTTCGTCGACGCCTGGATCGGTTGCCTGGCGTATTCGCTGCAACTGTTTTTCGACTTCGCCGGCTACAGTGCCATGGCCATCGGCCTGGGCTTGATGCTGGGCTTTCACTTTCCGGAAAACTTCAATCGCCCGTACCTGGCCTACAGCATCCAGGACTTCTGGCGGCGTTGGCACCTGTCGTTGTCCAGCTGGTTGCGCGACTACCTGTACATTGCCCTGGGTGGCAATCGCAAAGGCGTGTGGAAGACCTATCGCAATCTGTTCCTGACCATGGCCATTGCCGGACTCTGGCATGGCGGCGACAGCTGGAACTACCTGATCTGGGGCTCGGCCCATGGCGTGGCGTTGTGCGTCGACCGGGCCTGGTCGCGTTCCAGCCTGCCGGGCCTGCCGCTCTGGGCCTGCCACGTGGCCACGCTGTTGTTCGTGTGCCTGGCCTGGACCTTGTTCCGTTCGCCGGACTTCGCCACGGCCCTGAGCATGTATGGCGGCCAGTTCGGTCAGCACGGTTTTGCCCTGGGCGATGCCCTGGCCGTGACCTTGCGTCCGGTGCACGGCTTGGCGGCGTTGCTCGGGCTGGCGTGCATCCTCGCGCCGCTGTTGCAGCCCCGTGTGGAAAGACGCTTCGCAGGCAACGAATTGTTCGTGTTGGCTGCGGCCCTTTGGCCCGTGCTCGGGTTCATGCTGTCGTTCGCTCTGATCGCCAGCCGTGAAGCCGTGCCCTTTCTGTACTTTCAATTCTGATGAACCAGCCAACGCAATCCCCGTCCGTTGCCCCCACGCCGCCCAGTGCGCTGGCGATGCGCGCCAGTCCCCTGGCGGGCGTGGTATTCACTCTGTTCCTGGCGCTGGGGGCGTTGTCCTGCGTCTGGCTGATGATCAAGGGTACGATCGAGTTCGTGCCCAAGGTGGTCACGCCGGACATGCTCCTGCATGGCGAGATCACCCACCGTTTCGCCAAGACCTTGTCAGATGCACCGCTGCCCAAGGAGGCCGCCGACCTCGAACGCGGCGGCAGTTGGCTGACCGTCGGCGACCTCGGGCCACGGGTGCGCGAAGGTTGCCCGGACTGGTTGTTCCTGAGTGACGAACTGCGTTGGAACCGTAATGCGGCGGCCAATGCCGAGGCCAAGGCGCAGGCGGTGCTGGATTTGCGCCAGGCGTTGAACAAGCGCGGTATTGCGTTGCTGGTGGCGGTGGTGCCGGACAAGAGCCGAATCGTCGCGGCGCAGTTGTGCTCGCTCAGGCGGCCGGCGGCGTTTCAAGCACGGATTGCCACCTGGCTGAGCGCGCTGCAAGGAGCGGGCGTGGCAGCGGTAGATCTGACTCCGAGCTTGCAGCCGCTGGGCGAGGGCGCTTACCTGCGCACCGATACCCACTGGAGCGAGGCCGGGGCCAAGGCGGCGGCGGGGCGGATTGCCGGGGCGGTCGCTGCCTTGAAGTTCGTGGTGACGCCGCACAAGAACTACGAGCTGAGTGCGCAAGCCAGTGCGCTGCGTCCGGGTGACCTGGTGCGGCTGGCGGGGATCGACTGGCTGCCGTTGGCGGCGCAGCCCAAGGCTGAGCGCGTGGCGGCGACGCAGTTCAAGGAGCGCGCTGATGCGGCGGCGGGGGACAACCTTGATGATCTGTTTGGTGACGACAATCTGCCGAACACGGCGTTGATCGGCACATCGTTCTCGCGCAACTCGAATTTTGTCGGATTCCTGGAGGCTGCCGTGGGCGCGCCGGTGGGGAATTTCGCCAAGGATGGTGGCGAGTTTTCCGGGGCGGCGAAAGCCTACTTCGACAGCCCGGCGTTCAAGCAGACGCCGCCGAAGTTGCTGATCTGGGAGATTCCGGAGCGGGATCTGCAGACGCCGTATGATGGCGGTGTGCGGTTACCGTGAGTGGGGTGAGGGGCAGAGGGATAGACCGCGTTATCGTTCATCGCGAGCAAGCTTGCTCCTACAGAATGGTGTCGTACCGCAGCGTTGGGAACGACATCGCCCCTGTAGGAGCAAGCTTGCTCGCGATGCAGGCGACGCGCTCCCCCGGTTAAACCGCCGCGGCCGTTCGGATATCGCTATCCGTGTGTGCGAAGCTAGGTTTCAGCTAACGGCCCGCGTCCGGCCCTTGGCCAGCCGCAAGCGGTACAGCCCATAGATGAACAGCACCCAAAACGGCATCACGTACACCGACACACTGATCCCCGGAATCATCAGCATCACCGCCAGGATCAGCGCGACAAAGGCCAGGCACAGGTAATTGCTGAACGGCGTCCAGAACGCCTTGAAGCCCGGCACCACGCCTTGTTTTTCCATGGCCTTGCGGAATTTCAGGTGGGTCAGGCTGATCACGATCCAGTTGATGATCAACGCCGCCACCACCAGCGCCATCAACAACTCCAGCGCTTCATGGGGCGCCACGTAGTTGACCACCACGCAGAGCAGGGTCACCAGCGCCGAGACGCCGATCGCCCGTACCGGCACGCCTTGCTTGTTCAGTTTCATCAGCGATTTCGGCGCATCGCCTTGCTCGGCCAGGCCGAACAGCATGCGGCTGTTGCAGTAGACGCCGCTGTTGTAGACCGACAGCGCGGCAGTCAGCACCACCACGTTGAGGATCTGCGCCGCCGTGTCACTGCCGATCAGGGCGAAGATCTGCACGAACGGGCTGCCGCTGTAGGCATCGCCGGAAGCGCCGAGGGTGGTCAGCAACTGGTCCCATGGGTACAACGACAGCAACACGGTGAGGGCGCCGACGTAGAAGATCAGAATCCGCAACACCACCTGGTTGATCGCCTTGGGGATCACCTTGCGTGGTTCGCTGGCCTCGGCGGCGGTGATGCCCACCAACTCCAGGCCACCGAAGGAAAACATGATGAAGCACAGCGCCATCAGCAGGCCGCTGAAACCATTGGGGAAGAACCCGCCGTGGCTCCACAGGTTGCTGACCGAAGCCTGCGGGCCGCCGGTGCCGCTGATCAGCAGGTAGCAACCGAGGGCGATCATGCCGATGATTGCCACGACCTTGATGATCGCGAACCAGAATTCGGTTTCGCCGAACACCTTCACATTGGTCAGGTTGATCAGGTTGACCAGCACGAAGAACACCGCCGCGCTGACCCAGGACGGCACATCCGGCCACCAGAACTGCACGTACTTGCCGACGGCCGTGAGTTCGGCCATGCCCACCAGTACGTAGAGCACCCAGTAGTTCCAGCCGCAGAGGAAACCCGCGTAGCCGCCCCAGTATTTATGGGCGAAGTGGCTGAACGAACCGGCTACCGGTTCTTCGACGATCATTTCGCCGAGCTGGCGCATGATCAGGAATGCGACGAAACCGCAGATCGCATAACCGAGGATCATCGCCGGGCCTGCGGACTTGAGGACGCCGGCCGAGCCCAGAAACAGCCCGGTGCCGATGGCCCCGCCCAGGGAAATCAGCTGGATATGGCGGTTTTTCAGGCCGCGCTTGAGCAAACCCGGTGTCAGGTTTTCACCCGTCATTGCTTCACCTTCTCTAGTTTTTCTTCTCGGTGTCGTCCTGAGCGGGCCAGGCGTGCAACCGGTACTGATGCTCGACATAAGCGGCGTGGATATTAAATCCCGAAGGTGCGGGGCTCAAGTATTACGCGGGTTCGAGGGGGAAATAGAGAAGAAACTGTAGGATCGTGACGGGCCTTGAAGGTGTTGGGTCCACCTTCGAGGCTGGCGCGCAGGGCTCTGTTTCAGGCGCTTTGTTCCGCCCGCTGGACCAGCCAGCGCAATGCATCGGCCGTCGGTACCTGATAATGCCGTTCGGCCGATTGCGAGCCCAGCGGGCTGTAGTGCTCGCTGTAGCGGCTGAGGATCAGGTGGCGTTGGTCATCCGACAGCCGCAGGCTGACTTCATGGCAGTGCAGGTCGGTGTCGGCGTGTTTGCTCACCCGCTGCTCGAGGATTAGCGGTTGTTGTTCAGAAACCATCCTGGGCGGCTCCCTGGCAACGGTCTTTCTCCGGCTGGGTGCTGCCTTGCTTGCCCTCCTGCACGAATGCCGCACGATGCTCGGCGACCACGTTACGCAGGGCGCTGTAGTAGTCCGGCAGTTTTTGCAGGCTGTCGGTGAGCGGCAGCAGCTCGGCGCGCTGGTCGATCACACCGCCGACCAGGCTGACGGTTGCCAGGGTTTGTACGCTGTCGCTGTTGTTGCCGAAGGGGTTGAAGGCCAGGCCCAGCAACCGTCCGGCGGCGTCGCGGGCGTTGCCGGTGCCCAGTAGCGGCAGTTCGACGATGGGCCCGTTGGCGATACCCCAGACACCAAAGGTCTGGCCGAAGTCGGCGGTGTGGCGGGGGATGCCCATAGGGTCCGAGACATCGATCAACCCTGCCACACCGAGGGTGGTGTTGACCGTGAAACGCCCCAGGGTCGTGGCCGAGCGCTTCAAGTTGCCCTGCAGCAGGTCGTTGACGAAAACCTTGGGTTCGGCAAAGTTGGTGGTGAAGTTATGCACACCCCGTTGGAAGACCTTCGGCAGGTGCTGATAACCCCGGGCCACGGGGGCCAGGGCATAGTCATCGACGACCTTGTTGAAGGCGAAAATCCCCCGGTTGACCCGCTGGGCCGGGTCGAACACCGGATGATCGACCTGCGCGCAACTGCCGTTCGCCACCGGGGCCGGGCTGCTGCAGCCGGCCAGGTACGAAACGGTCAGCAACAGCGCGGCGTGACGGAGCATGGCGGGCGAACACTTGAGCGAGGGCATGGGCAAACGGTCTCTGGGGAGGAAAGTGGGCTGATGCTGGCAGCCGCGCCTTGCGCAAAGATGTCTGCTTTATTGCGTTGTTGACGGTTTGTTACTGCATTGAAATATATGACGGAGCGCCGCGAATGGTTTTAGATGGTCTCTTTCCAACTTCAAGTGATGGCCGCCGGTGAGCAGTCTGTTGATCGTGGACGACGACCTCGAGGTCCTTGCCCTGCTGAAGAAATTCTTTGTGCTGCATGGCTACACGGTGGAGGTCGCCGCCGATGGCGCCGCGTTGTGGGCCGCAGTGGAGCGCCAGGCCCCGGACCTGATCATTCTCGACCTGATGCTGCCGGGAGAGAACGGCCTGATGCTGTGCCAGCGCCTGCGCCGGCAGTACGCGACTCCGGTGATCATGCTGACCGCCATGGGCGAGTTGAGCGACCGGGTGGTGGGCCTGGAAATGGGCGCCGACGACTACCTGAGCAAACCCTTCGACGCCCGTGAGTTGCTGGCGCGGGTCCGCGCGGTCTTGCGCCGGGCCGGGGAAAGCCGGCCCTTGACCGGTGAGGTGCCGCGTCCGCTGATCCGTTTCGCCGACTGGCAACTGGACTTGACCCGACGTGAGTTGCGTTCGCCGGATCAGGTGATGATTCCGTTGTCGGCCGGGGAGTTCGATCTGCTGCTGGTGTTTGTCGAACATCCCCAGCGCATCCTCACCCGCGAGCAACTGCTGGATCTGGCGCGGGGACATAGTCATGACGCGTTCGATCGCAGCATCGATGTCCAGGTCAGCCGCCTGCGGCGCAAGCTGGAGTTCGACACCAAGCGCCCGGCGATGATTCGCACGGTGCGCAATGGCGGCTATTTGTTTACCCCTGATGTGACACGCCAGTGAGCCGCCCCGGAGCCGGGCGTTATCGTCCAAGGGACACGGTGGCCCGCTGGATCGCCCTGACCATCCTGATGGCCATGCTGACGGCGCTGGGGTTCAATGCGCTGTTCGTCAAGCTGGCCGGTGTCTGGGCCTATCCTTCCCTGATCGAGATCGGCCTGCTGGAAAAGGTCGCCTCCATCAGCCGTGTGATCGAAGCTTCCGACCCCGGACAGCGTGCCCGTTTGGCCGCGGTGGTCAGTGACCCGAACATGCAGGTGAACTGGTACCTCGACCGCCACGATATCCCCCAGCCAAAAATCGTTGAAGAGGTCCGGGGCCGGGGATCGGAAGGCATACGTCGAGCCCTTAATGCGCCGAACCGAAGGATCGAGGCCTATCGGCCCTCCGATTGGGAAGGCCCGGGCGGACGTTATGCCTTGCTGATCCAGTTGGACGACGGCTCCTGGCTGATGTTTTCCGCCGCGTCGCGCAGTTGGGGGTTGGAGGAGGGGCCACGGGGGGTGATTGTGATCGTGCTGGTGCTGCTCTCCACGGCGGTGGTCACCTTGATCGCAACCCGTCGTCTGGCCAGGCCCTTGCAGCAATTTGCCCAGGGCGCGCGGCGTTTTGGCGTCGACTTCCGCGCACCGCCCGTGGAGCCGGTCGGACCCCATGAAATCCGCCAGGCGATTCTCGCCTTCAACGCCATGCAGGCTCAGTTGCAACACTTCATCAAGGACCGTACGCAGATGCTCGCGGCGATTTCCCATGACCTGCGCACGCCCTTGACCCGTATGCGCCTGCGGGGAGAGTTCATCGAAGACGAGGAACAACAGCAACGACTGTTCCGTGATGTCGACGAAATGCAGGCAATGATCAACTCCGCACTGGAGTTTTTCCGTGACGATGCGCGCCTGGAAGAGGCGACTTCTTTTGACCTGGCGGAGTTGTTGCAAACCCTGGTGGACGATTATCGCGACCAGGGAATTGAAGTTGATTTCCAAGGACCGTCGAGGTGGGTGTATTTCGGGAGACCGTTGGGGCTCAAGCGGGTCTTCGGTAACTTGCTGGATAACGCGATCAAGTACGGCAGCGCGCCTTCTATCGAACTGGAGCAGGACGCAGAGCAGCTATGGATTCGTGTGGAGGATCACGGGCCGGGTATTGCGCCGGGTGATCTTGAGCGGGTGTTCGAGCCGTTCTTTCGGCTGGAAAGCTCGCGCAACAAGAGTACCGGCGGGGTCGGGCTGGGGCTGTCGGCGGCGCGGGCGATTGTTCTGGAGCAGGGCGGGGCGCTGACTTTGAGCAACCGAACGGGGGGCGGGCTGGTCGCCTTGGTGGCGTTACCGCTGCAGGGCGATGTATAGGCAGCGTCCGACGAGGCCTTTTGTCGAGGCAAGTAGTGCAACTTCAAAGCGTCATCAATAAAGTGTTACTGGCTATCGGGTGATCACTTTTTTTGATGCCAGTCCCACGGTATTTGTTGTTTGACAACGTTTTAACCAACACTGAAACTTTCCCCATTAAGGGTGGTTTTCGCCCTGCCCATTGTTTTGTCCTGCCTTGATATAAAGTCAAACAAAAACCCTCCATTGTGCAGTAGCCAAAACCATGAATATTCGCTTGAAGTTCAGTCAGAAGATTCTGCTCGCTGTTTCTGCTGTGGTCGTTGTGGTCTTTGCGGTTTTCGCACTCTATGGCGATTATCAGCAGCGCAATGAAATCAGCAGCAATATCGAAAACAACTTGCACACCACCGGACAGGTCCTGGCCCAGAATATTCAAACCTGGCTGAGTGACCGCTTGCTGTTGGTGGACGCCATGGCCCAGGTCGTCGCGCTCGACCCGGCTCGGGACAAGGTCCGCACCTTGCTCCAGCGGCCTGCGCTCACCTCGACCTTCGTCGCCAGCTACAGCGCAACGCGTGAAGGCGCTTTCGATATCTTTCCTGAACGGGTCATGCCCGATGGCTACGATCCCCGCCAGCGGCCCTGGTACTCGGACGCGGTTAAAAACGGTCCGATCCTCACCGAACCCTATATCGGCGTGGGCAGCGATTACCTGGTGATGAGCGAGGCGGCGCCGGTGAAGTCCGGCGACCAGGTGCTGGGCGTGCTCGGGGTCAATATCAGCCTGGATAAAATGGCCCGGATGATCAACGCCCAGGACTTTGGTGGCATCGGTTATGCCTTCCTGGTCAGTGCCGACGGCAATATCCTGGTGCACCCCGATAAAACCCTGGTCACCAAGAACCTGCGTGATATCTACGCCATGGAGCCGGCGCGGATCGGCGCCGAGCTGAGCGAGGTGCAACAGGCGGGGAGTACGCAGTTGCTGACGTTCATGCCGGTACAGGGCCTGCCTTCGGTGAAATGGTACGTGGGCCTGGCGGTCGACAAGCACAAGGCCTATGCGGCGCTGACCCAGTTTCGTCTCTCGGTGGTGATCGCGACGGTCGTATTGCTGGCCATCACCTTTGTCCTGCTCAGCCTGTTGATCCGACTGCTGATGAAGCCTTTGCACCATATGACCCGGGCACTGGAGGACATCGCCCAGGGCGATGGCGACCTGACGCAGCGCTTGGCGATCCAATCGCGAGACGAATTCGGCAACCTGGCGGGGGCCTTCAATCGTTTTGTCGAGCGTATTCATAGCTCGATCCGCGAAGTGGCGTCGACCACCGCGCGCTTGAGCCAGGTGGCCAGCCGGGTGGTCAACGCCTCAAACGCCTCGATGAGCAATTCGGACAACCAGTCCCATCGCACCAGCAGTGTTGCGGCGGCGATCAATCAATTGGGGGCGGCCGCCCAGGAGATTGCCGTGAATGCCGCGGATGCCTCGCAGGGGGCTTCCGATGCACGGGACACGGCGGATGAGGCACGGCGGGTGGTCGAGCGCTCGATCCAGGCGATGACTGAGCTGTCGGCCAAGATCCTCTCCTCCAGCGCGCGGATCGAGCAGCTCAACAGTCACACGTCGAGCATTGGCCAGATACTCAAGGTGATCCAGGCGATCTCCGAACAAACCAATCTGCTGGCACTCAATGCCGCCATTGAGGCTGCCCGGGCCGGTGAATCCGGACGCGGTTTCTCGGTGGTTGCCG
>NZ_JACAOS010000016.1:522055-779689 GCF_013386165.1 Pseudomonas gingeri
GCCGGACGCACCCAGGCCTCGGCCCAGCAAATCCACGGCATGATCGAGGAGCTGCAAGTCGGCTCCCGTCAGGCGGTGCGGACCATGGCCGAGAGTCAGCAGTACAGCGCAGAGAGTGTCGCCATCGCCAACCAGGCCGGCGAGCGCCTGGGGCAGGTCACCCGGCGTATCGGTGAGATCGACGGGATGAATCAGTCGGTGGCCGCCGCCACCGAAGAGCAGACCGCCGTGGTCGAGGCGATCAATATGGACATCACCCAGATCGATACCTTGAACAAGGACGCGGTGGAGAATCTCAACGCCACGCTCCAGGCCTGTTCCGACCTGGAGGAACAGACGGCCCGACTGGAGCAGTTGGTCAGCGGTTTCCGTATTTGAGGTGCTTTTTACCTGAGGGGCCCTTGCCTCAGAGTTGCCTTTCGCCTGGGAGTCTCGTATAAATCTGCATAAACATGCAGGCTCAGGCATAAACATGCAAAACGGTCATCAAATCTCGGAACTGCCGCATCTGCGGCGGCAAAAGATCCTGTTGTTGCTCGAACGGGACGGCAAGGTCATGGCCTCGGAGTTGGGCCAGCATTTCGCGGTGTCGGAAGACACCATCCGCCGCGACCTCGCCGAGCTCTCCCAGGCCGGCCTGTTGCAGCGGGTCCATGGCGGCGCGTTGCCGCGTCCCAAGGACACTGGCAAGGACTACTTCACCCGGGTCGCCGAACCCAATGAAGTGAAAACCCAGCTGGCGAAAGTGGCCGCGCGTCGGGTCGAATCGGGGCAGATCGTGCTGTTCGACTCCGGTAGCACCACCTTGCAGATCGCCCAGTCGCTGCCGTCCGGGCTGTCGATCACCGCAGTCACCTGTTCGCCGATGATCGCCATGACCCTGGCCGAGCATCCGGGCATCACCGTGATCGTGGCGGGCGGCAAGCTCAACCCGGCGACCATGGCCTCTGGCGGGCACGAAGCGGTGCGGCTGATCCAGGGCGTCAAGGCCGACCTGCTGTTTACCGGCGTCTGTGCTATTCACCCGGAAATAGGGATTACCTCCCTGCATTACGAAGAAGTCGCCGTGAAACAGGCCATGCTCGATAGCGCCTCGCACGTGGTGGCGGTGACCACGGTCGACAAGCTCGGGGCGGTGGAGCCGTTTGTGGTGGCGCCTTGTACACGCTTGCAGACGATGATCACCGAGCGCTTCGTGCCGTCGGAGAGCATCGAGGCTTATCGGCGGATGGGGATCGAGGTCCAACAGATAGAGGAATGAGGCGATGGGGCGCCTCACTACAAGTGGGGCGGCAACTTACCAGGGAATGACACCTCGATCGTCGAAGTAGCCCGCGGTGGGGCCATTTCGGTCGAGCGTTGCCAGCCGGACAATGACCTCGGCGGCCTGTTCAACCGTACGATAGCCACTGTGCTGGTTGAAATCGGTCTTGGTATAGCCGGGATCGGCGGCGTTGACCCGGATTCCGCTGGCCGCCAGCTCTTTGGCAAAGGACAGCATCACTGCGTTGAGTGCCGACTTCGAGCTGTTGTAGCCCAGGATATTGATGGCGGCGAACTCGTTGCTCGGGTCGCTCAGCCAGCCGAACGAGCCCAGGCCGCTGCTGACCATGACGATATTGGCGTGGGGCGCGGCTCTGAGCAGTGGCAGGAAGGCCTGCGTCGTGCGGATCGGACCGAACACATTGACGTTGTAGACCTCCTGGATCGCACTGAGCGGCATGGTGCCGGGTGCCGAGGTATCGCCCAGTATGCCGGCGTTATTGATCAGCACATCAAGCCGCCCGTCTTCTTGTTTCACCCGTTCGGCGGCGTTCCTGACACTGTCGTCGCTGGTGACATCGATCTGCAGGACGCGGATGTCATAACCTCTTTCACGCAACGCCTGGGCTGCGACTTCGCCGCGCAGCGGATCGCGGCTGCCCAGCCAGATCCTGTAACCCAGTTCGCCAAGACGCCTTGCGGTTTCAAGGCCGATGCTTTTGTTGGCACCGGTGATCAATACTGTTTGCTTGAGCATCTGGTTTCTCCTGTGTAAGTGACGCCAGTGTGACTGCCGGTGCTTGGGCGGGCGTGCCGGTTACTGTCCAGTTCTTGCCTATTACTGGCGCTGCGGTTGACGCTTGAGCCCGTGAGTGAGAGTTTTCGACCATGAATAACCGACTTGATGAGCTCAAACATTTCGTGCGCCAGCATGCCCGGGGGCAGCAGACGGCAACCGGTATGTCGCGTCTGTCGATCATGATGGGGGAGACTCGGACAGGCCGTTTGCCGGGGCTCTATGATCCGATGATCTGCCTGGTGTTGCAGGGGGCGAAACGCGTGATGATCGGCGATCAGGTCCTTGAGTACGGCGCGGGTTGCTATTTCATCGCCTCGGCTGAAGTACCGGCCAGCGGTGAGGTCATCGATGCGAGCCCGCAACTGCCGTATCTGGCGGTCGCCCTTGGCTTCGATGCCGAGGTCATCGCGTCGTTGCTGCTGGAGATGCCCGTTGTCGGTGAAAAGAGCCTGGGGCGCAGTTTTGCCGTCAACGTTGCCGACAACGAACTGATCGATGCGTTTGGCCGGATGTTGCGCTTGATGGCACGGCCGCAGGAAATAGCGGTACTGGCGCCGTTGTTGGAACGCGAGATCCTGTTCCGGCTGTTGATGGGGCCCCAAGGGAACATGCTGCGCCAGATTGCCCGGGCCGACAGCCGTCTTTCCCGGGTGCGCCGGGTACTGAACTGGATACGCCAACACTATGTGGAAGGGTTTCGGGTCGAAGACTTGGCGCGGATCGCCGACATGAGTCCGTCGGCCCTGCATCGACATTTCAAGGCGATCACGGCCATGACCCCGATCCAGTACCAGAAGCGCATCCGTCTCCACGAAGCACGTCGTCGCCTGTTGGCAATGCCGGGTGACGCGGCAGGTGTAGCCTTTGACGTGGGCTATGAAAGCGCGTCCCAGTTCAGCCGTGAATATGCCCGTTTATTTGGTGTGCCACCGGCCAGGGATGTCAGGCAGCGGCGTGCAAAAGCCGAGGGCGAGGTGTCTGGCTGAGCCTTCTTGAGAGCGGTTCGATTGACACTGTGGGTAACAAAACATTGCAAAGTTCGGCCGCATCGCCGCATCATTGTAGGCCTATTCCTCAAGAGGCCCCCTGAAGAAATGGACTCTCAGATCATAAGCATCGACACCGCCGATTGGCGGATGCCTGAGGCGAACGCGGACTGGATTGCTGCGTTGGAAGCGGGCAAGGTGCTGTACTTCCCCCGTTTGGCGTTTGAGTTACGGGAAGAAGAGAAGTCTTTGCTCCGTCCGGATATTCGCTCGCCGAAGGCTCGCAACATCAGCCTCGACGCCAAGAGTCAGCTCAAGGGCGCGGAAGGCGATGCCGCCGTGCAACAGGCGCTGGCCGAGATGATCGGGCGTTTCCGTGAGCAGGCGCAGACCCTGGTGTATTCGCTGCTGCCCCGCTACCAGGGGGCTTTGCGCCTGGCGCCTACCAGCTACCGTCCGATGCAGGTCGAGACCCGTGCCCAGTCCTGGCGCGCGGATGATCGTCGCCTGCATGTCGACGCCTTTCCTTCGCGTCCCAACTACGGCGAGCGCATTCTGCGGGTGTTCAGCAACATCAACCCCGAGGGTGTCCCGCGTGTGTGGCGTGTCGGCGAGCCTTTCGAGACGGTGGCCAGGAAGTTCCTGCCACGGGCCAAGCCGTATGTGGCCTGGCAGGCCAGCCTGCTGAAGGCCTTGCGCATCACCAAGTCATATCGCAGTGAATATGACCATCTGATGTTGCAACTGCATGACGGCATGAAAGGCGACCAGACCTATCAGGAAACCGCCGAGCAGGTGACCATGCCGTTCGCCGCCGGCTCGGTCTGGGTGTGCTTCTCGGACCAGGTACCGCACGCAGTCATGTCCGGACAGTACATGCTTGAGCAGACGCTGCATTTACCTGCCGACAAGCAGTACGACGCCCAGTCCAATCCCCTGGCGATCCTGACGCGGATGACGGGTCGGTCGCTGGTTTGATCCTGTGTTGCGCTGGCGTTGCGATCGGATCGGGGGCAACTTCCTGTGTCCCCCTAGACGCCACGCCAGCGAAATAGTAGCTTTCCTGCCCAAAGCCCTCTGCTACTGGCCCTCTCCACGCGCCAGCGACTCAGGCCTTCATAGCGGTTAAGGAATACGCAGTGAAACTGCTGACGACGTGCTGATCTATTTCAGCCTTGTCCGGTAGTCACTTTTCAAGGACGAGCGATGGCCTGTCGGTCCAACTACTCGAACCTGAAAAACCACCCGACCGTATTGATTGACGTCGACGAGTTCTACTCGACGATTGTCGATGGAGCGTTCGCGCAGGTGCAGGTTGCCCGGCAAAAGTGATTTCCCTGCCTTTAATCCCCTGGACACTCTCCCGCATCCCCTGTCCTGTTCTTCCCAAGGAGCTGTAAATGAAAGGCAAGATCCTGAATTACGACACCAACACCCGCAACGGCATTATTTCCGGTGATGACGGCAACCGTTACACCTTCGATGTGGTCGAGTGGAAAGCTGCGGTATTGCCCAAGGCCGGCGCGCGCGTCGACTTCGCCAACAATGGTGCGTTTGCCGAGGCCATCTTCGCCGACGGCGCCGCGGCGAGCGGCAACTCCAAGAAGATCCCGGCAGCCCTGCTGGCGTTCTTCTTCGGCTGCTTTGGCGTGCACAAGTTCTACCTGGGCTACAAAAGCCAAGGCGTGATCATGCTGCTGATATTCCTGTTCGGCTGGCTGTTGGCCGGCATTCCATCGATCATTATCAGTATCATCGCCTTTGTTGAGTTCATTATTTATCTGATCAAGTCTGAAGACGACTTCGAGCAGACTTATGTCGTCGGTCAACGCGGCTGGTTCTGAGTCACTGATCCCTGGGCTTGAGTGAGTCCGGGTCGGTGTCAGCGCTGAAGGGCAGGGGCATGTCGGGTGCTCCTGTTCGACTGAAGAATGCCCTGTCTGTGTAGCGGCTGTGCCTTACCCTCTCGATATCGAGGTATGCTTGAGCACGGCTCAAACATTCCCAGCCGCCTTTCCCGACGTATCTGCGAGCTCACGGCGTTCCATGATCACCCACGTTGCCCTGTTTCTCTGCACCCTGATGGCCATGGAAGGGGTCGGCTACCTGGCGCATAAATACGTCATGCACGGCTGGGGCTGGTTTTTGCACCGTTCCCATCATGAGGAGCACCTGGGTGCCTTCGAGACCAACGACGTCTATCTGCTGATATTGGCGGCGGCAGCCATCACCCTGATCGTGCTGGGCAATAGCGGGTACGACCCGTTGCAGTGGATCGGTGCCGGGGTGGCGGCGTTTGGAATCATCTATGTCGTGGTGCATGACGGCGTCGTCCACCGCTACTGGCCGTTTCGGCCACGGCCGCGTCATCCCTATCTGAAGCGGCTGTATCAGGCGCACCTGCTGCATCATGCGGTGAAGGGGCGCAAGAACAGCGTGTCGTTCGGCTTTCTCTACGCACCTTCGCTGCGCACATTGAAGCGGCAATTGCGTGAGTCCCATGAGGCGACGGAGCGTGAAGAGCCCGGGCGTCCCTCAGTTTGGCGGGGTTACACGAAATACTCTGACGATCGTTGAACACGACTTTTTGAGTCTTTACGGCTTCTCGTCAAACCGAACCGAGCGAATGATCGCGCCAATCGTGTCGAAGTCCTGATAGTAACCCACGGTGTCAAACAGCAACTGCGTCTTGGCGTTGTAGACGATGGCCATCAGGCAAGTGCCTCCGGCGGCGTGAAAGCCGGTCTCTTCGTCACTGACGCCACAGGTCTGGGTCGTCAGCATACCTTTCCAGCCCGGGCCTTCGATGAGGTCGACGGGGCTGGGTGAGTCCATGCCGGCACTGCGCATCCAGACGCCGTCTTCCTGGGAAAAGATCATGCTGTCGGCGGCTTGTTGCAGCGTGCCGTGCTGGACGCAGAGGTTGAGGGTGTATTCCTCGTTGGTCTGAGTCTTTGGCTGATTGATGCTCAGACATTCCTTGTTCTTGCTGACCTTCCAAGCCTTGGGGTAGTTGAAGCTGAAACCTTCGGCCTGGTAGGGCTTCATGTCTTTGGCTGGGGTCGGCGCTGCGGGTGGCGTTGAGGCGAGCGGATTCTCCGGCTCGTGCAAGGTCTTGTCGTTGCGACAGGCCGCCAGTGGCCGGGCGGTGGCCTTGGTGAGGTTGTTCAGGCGGTGGGTCTCGGGATTGGCGCTGGCGCTCAGGCAACCACAGCCGTAGCCGTAATTCCCGTTGGTACGCACCCATTGCGCATCGCTGAACTGCGGCCAATCGCCTTCGGCCTGGTAACCCCCCTGACTGGCGATTTCCCAAGTGCCGTCACGGTCGGTGAGGGTGGCGTTCGCCGGGGTCGGGTTTTCAAACCAGCCGCAGCGGCGTTCAACTTTGTCGGCGGCGTGAGCCGGCAGGACCAGGCCACTGAGCGCGAGAATGAGCAGGGAGAGTTGGCCGTGCAGGGCGAGGCGGGGCATGGAACGTCCTTGTCTTTGCGTATCACAGGGCGGCGGCGTACAGGAGTGGTCGCCGAAAGCAGCGGTGAGCAGGACCTCAGTATGTCCGCAGCGGCTCTTGGCTCGCAAGGGTCTGATCGAGCAGGCGGATGCTGTTGCGCCCTCCGCGTTTGGACTCGTAGAGCGCGGCGTCGCCTTGTTCGATCAACGCCGTCAGACTGGCCGGTGGTTGGTCGAACAGGCTGGCCCCGATACTCAGGGTTACCGCCTCAGGGGTGGTGAATGTTTCCGAGGCCTCCTTGTGAAACTGGCCACGGAGCGCGTCACCCAACGCTACGATTTGTTCGCTTGACGCGTTGCTCAGCAGGATGACGAATTCGTCTCCGCCCAGCCGTGCCGCCAGTGCGTCTTTGGGCAGTGTTGAACGAATCATCCCGCTCAGGGCGATAAGCAGTCGGTCGCCGGCGGTATGGCCGTACAGGTCGTTGACCAGCTTGAAGTTGTCGATGTCGATCAGCAGCAAGGCGCCCGACCGGGTGCTTGAGACTTCATTCAGCAGAGGCGCGGCCCGCACTTCGAGGGCCCGGCGGTTGTACAGTGCGGTCAAGGGATCGCGTTCGGCCAGCCGCGCTATCTGCTTCTCCCGTTGGTAGCGCTCGGTACCGGTCATCGAGAGTGCGATCAGCATGATTGCCATCACGCCTTCGACCAGCGAAATCTGAATGATCCCACCCTGGAACGCGGCAAGGTCGATCAAGGTGCCCGGGACGATGACCGATAGCGCCTTGATGAGATAGAAAACTCCATGGATCAGCAGCACATAGCGCAACTGCACCGCCCCCACGCTCAACGACCTGCCATGGGGACGCAGTAGGAGACTGGCCCTGAGTGTCAACAAGGCCACCAGCAGCGAATTGACCGCCAGCATGACCTTCGACCACGGCAACTCGCCCGGCAGTAACAGCAGTGCAAGCCAGACGATGAGGATCAAGTACCAGGCACGCGACAGGCGCCTTTTCGTGAAGTGCGCGACGCCCAGCAAGAAAAGCCAGTGGGCCATCACCAGGAGGCCGTTGGCGAACCAGATGCCGATCAGCAAAAAGCCGCTTGCGCGCAACAAGGCGAGTGTCGAGCCGACGGTAATGGTCGCAAAACCTGCGCTCCAGAACAGCAGCGAGGATTCACGAATACTGCGCCATTCGATCCCCAGATACAGCGCGGCGGCGGCTGCGAGGGCGATCGACAGGGTTAGCATCGTGGGAGGGTCGAGCGCCATGGTCTGACTGGCCTGTGTGGTGGGCGGTAATGGGGCTCGATTGTAAGCGTTTGGGCTGATTTTTCGGAGGGGGCCTGCTTTGGGTGGTGAGTGTTGGCAGACTTATCGCCTTATCGTTCTTTGAGAGCACGCGAGGCTTTCACAGCTGTGTTACCAGTCTTCTGCGCGCTCCGTGCGTTGGTGAAGGATACGCAAGATCTGGACTTCGCCATGAATTACACGATAAGGGGCTATGAACGGGAACTTGGACAGAATCAATTCTCTGACATCGGGCTGTTGGGAGGGTCTGCCCAATCCTGTAAAGGTTTCCAGTTGTTCCAGCGACTCGAAAATCTGAGCGACTACGTCATCGGCGCAGGCTGCACCCAAGCGTGATTCGTAATGCTCATGAATGGCCTCTAAATCACTGTCCGCTTTGTCCGTCAACGCGATGTTTGGCACGGTTCACCCACTTGGCCTTGATGGTTTTCAGATCTGTCAGGTTACCGGCGTCTGCGTCTGCGATGCCTTCGGCAATTGCATTGATGTGCCATGACTCGGACTCAACGTAACGGGCCAAGGCGCGCTTGAGATGGTATTGGCGGTCACGGTCCGTTGCCGCTGACAGCTGATCGAGCTGTTCAACCAACACCTCGTCGACGCGAAATGACAGCACAGGGGAAGCCATGATTAAGCCCTCATCAGCCGATGTATACACTGTATACGGATGATGTGAATGTATACCTGTAGAGGCGTGCATTTCAACCACTAGCTGAATCGTCGGACGAACGATCTCTCTGCTCTGGATAGTAAATACGAATGGGGCTTACAGTCTCAGCCGTAAGGTTTCAAAAAGCTGCCGATCTTCCTTCTTCGCCGAACGCGCATGGCGCCGAATGACCTGTAACAGGCAATCGGCAAAGCACTGCGCCGGTTTGCTCAGCGCGCCATTGCGGCGTGTCACGATGCTCAGTTGCCTCGGCTCGAACTGTTCCGCCAGCCCGAGGGAAACCACTCGGCCTAGAAAGGGCGGCGCCATGCTCACAATGGACGGTCCCCAGGTACACATCTCGGCCCGCTCGACCATCATCTGCAAGATCGCCAGCGAATGGGCACGAACGATGCGTTTCTCATCAATTTGCGCGCCGTGTTGCCAGAACAACTCCTGCATCAGCCCGTCATGCCCGTCCGGTGCATAGTTCAGCGTCCAGTCCTGCTCCAGCAGTTGATGAATCGATCGCGCGCCTTGTAGGGCATGGCCCTGGCGGACCAGCACCGACGTCTGGTAATCCAGCAAGATTTCGCTGGCAAACTCCTGGGCCGATTGCGTCGGGTGCAACTGGCCAATCGCAAAGTCCATGCTGCCATCGCGCAACAGCGGCTGTGCCACCGCCATCAGGCTCTCAAACAGCTCCAGACGGATTTCCGGCATTTGTTGACGAAAGGCCACCACCACTTCGGGCAAGAAAGTCAGCGCGATCCAGGGTGTAACCCCGACACATAGCCGCCCCTGAGCCTTGCCACGCAGGTGATCAAGTTCGGTTTGCGCGTGCTCCAACTGTTTGATCACCAGCCGAGCGTGAGTCAGCAAAACCTTGCCGTATTCGGTAAAGCTCAGGCCGCTGGGCGTTCGGGTGAAAAGCGGTAGCTGCTGGCTGGTTTCAAGCTCGCGCAGGGCTTTGGTCACGGCGGCCTGGGAAATATCCAGCGAACGCGCCGCCGCTCGGATGCTGCCGGTTTCAGCACTGGCAATCAGCGCCTGTAATTGATGCAGCTTCATCCGCTCACCCTGGTGACAACTCATGGTTGTCATCATAACCAAACTGCGTCTCCCCAGCCCAGGGTCCCTTCCCTAAGATCCACCCCATCAACCGCTCAGATCTCGTCGAAGGGGTACACCATGGATGCCGGCCATGTCCTGCCTGGTATTACAGCGATACAAGATGAAATGATCGCGTTGCGTCACAGCATTCACGCGCATCCCGAGCTGGGCTTCGAAGAGTTCGCCACCAGCGAGCGTGTTGCTCAGTGTTTGATCCAGTGGGGTTTTCAGGTGAGCACGGGTGTCGGCAAGACCGGCGTCGTCGGCACGCTGAAAAATGGCGAGGGTCGGTCCATCGGTTTGCGTGCCGACATGGATGCACTGCCGATTCAGGAAACCAGCGGCTTGTCCTATGCCAGCCGGATCGACGGAGTCATGCATGCCTGCGGTCACGACGGTCATACGGCAACCTTATTGGCGGCGGCCAAGCACCTGGCCGACACCCGGACGTTCAACGGCACGCTGCAAGTGATCTTCCAACCGGCCGAAGAAGGGTTGGGCGGTGCGCGGAAAATGCTTGAGGAAGGCCTGCTCGAACGCTTTCCCTGTGACGCGATCTTTGCCCTGCATAACGTGCCGGGTTATCCCGTCGGGCATCTGGGCTTCTACAGTGGACCTTTCATGGCGTCAGCCGACACGGTGACGATCACTATCCTCGGCACCGGCGGCCATGGCGCGGTGCCGCACAAGGCGATAGACCCGGTGCTGGTCTGCTCGTCCATTGTGATTGCGCTGCAGAGCATCGTCTCGCGCAACGTCAATCCACAAGAAATGGCAATTATCACCGTGGGCTCCCTGCAGGCCGGCAGCGCGTCGAATGTCATCCCGTCCAGTGCACAGATGAGTCTGAGCGTGCGGGCGCTGACGCCTGAGATTCGCCATTTGCTCGAAGTCAGGATTACCGAGCTGGTGAATGGTCAGGCCGCCAGCTTCGGTGCCCGGGCCGAGATCGACTATCAGCATTGTCATCCCGTATTGATCAACCATCCCGAGCAGACCGCGTTCGCCCGCGAGGTCGCCCTGGACTGGTTGGGCCAAGAGCAACTGATCGACGACCTGCGGCCCTTCACCGCGAGTGAGGACTTCGCCTTCATCCTGGAAAAGTGCCCCGGCAGTTATCTGGTGATTGGCAACGGTGAGGGGGAGCGCGGCTGCCAGCTGCACAACCCCGGCTACGACTTCAATGATGCCTGCCTGCCGATCGGGGCGAGCTACTGGGTCAAATTGGTCGAGGGTTTCCTGAGTTGAGACGCCGCACTTTCGGGCGTCAAGTTGTACAAAAAATCGTCTGTGGTCTGAAGAGGAAAATAACAATGAACAAGATGATTGCGGCTGTATCCCTGGCTTTCCTGACGGCCTCCAGTCTGGCCGGCGCGGCCGACTGGTCCGGTAAAACCTTGAAGTTGGGCATCGATCCCACGTACCCACCGCTGGAGTACAAAAACAAGGATGGCTCCCTGACCGGCTTTGGGGTCGATATCGCCGAAGCGCTCTGTGCTGAGCTGAAGGCCCACTGTGTCTGGGTTGAAAGCAGCTGGGACGGGATGATCCCGGCGCTGCTGGCGCGCAAGTTCGACGCGGTGGCGTCGTCGATGACCGTGACACCCAAGCGCCAGGAGCAGATCGCCTTTACCGACAAGGTCTCCAATGCGCCGGCCCGGTTGGTGGTCAAGCGCGGATCGGGGCTGCTGCCGACCCTTGAGTCACTCAAGGGCAAGCGCATTGGCGTGGAACAGGGCTCGACCCAGGAGGCGTTTGCCAAGGCCGTTTGGGGGGTGAAAGGTGTGGAGGTGCTGTCGTATCAAAATCAGGACCAGGTCTATGCCGACCTGGTGGTGGGCCGACTCGATGCCTCGCTACAGGGCGCCATTCAAGCCAGCTACGGTTTTCTCGGCACTGCGGCGGGCATGGACTATGAGTTTGCCGGTGCGACCCTGGATGATCCGGCCTTTTTTGGTGTCGGCGATGGCATCGGCTTGCGCAAGAACGATGTCGAGTTGCGTGAAGACTTGAACAAAGCCCTGGCGACGATTCTGGCTAATGGCACTTACGCGCGCATCAATAAAAAGTACTTCGATTTCGACGTCTACGGCGCGAAATAACCCCTCGCTACTTTGAACGGAGCGGTCGTGCGGGCCACTCTGTTACCGCATCCCCTTCACCTCACCCGAATAAGAACAAGGAGAGTGAAATGCTTCTGGAAGGCTTTGGCCCGCAGATTCTGCTGGGCACCCTGGCCACACTCAAACTGGCGCTTTGCTCACTGCTGATCGCCGTTCTGGCCGGGCTGATCGGCGCCAGTTCCAAGTTATCTTCCAATCGCTTATTGCGAGCGTTGGCCAGCGCTTATACGACGGCGATTCGCAGCATGCCGGATCTGGTCATCATGCTGTTGCTGTTCTTCAGCCTGCAGATGCTGCTCAATCGGATGACCGATTGGTTGGGCGTCGGCCAGGTCGATATCGATCCGTTTCTGGCCGGTGTCGTCACTCTGTCCTTTATCTATGGCGCCTACTTTACCGAGACGTTTCGCGCTGCCTTCCAGGCCGTTCCGGCTGGCCAGCTTGAAGCGGCGCGGGCTTATGGGATGAGTCGCTGGAACACCTTTGGCAAGGTGCTGTTCCCGCAAATGCTGCGTCACGCGCTGCCGGGCATGGGCAACAACTGGCAGGTGCTGATCAAGTCCACGGCCCTGGTTTCGATTATCGGCCTGACCGATGTGGTCAAGGCCACGCAGGATGCGGGCAAGGGCTCGCTGCAGTTCTTTTATTTCACCCTGGTCGGTGGCCTGATCTACCTCGCCATTACCACCGTGTCCAACGGGGCGCTGATGTGGCTTGAGCAGCGCTATTCGGTCGGTGTCCGGAAGGCTGCGCTATGACGGGTATTCTCGGTGACTACTGGCAGGCGTATTTGTGGCGTGACGGGCCGCACTTTTCCGGGTTGGTCGTGACCTTGTGGTTGCTCATCCTGGCGGTGCTGATGGGCTTTTTGTTGGCGTTGCCGTTGTCGATTGCCCGGGTCAGCCGCAATCCGCTGCTGCGCCTGCCGGTCTGGTTTTACACCTACGTGTTTCGCGGTACGCCGTTGTATATCCAACTGCTGTTCTTCTACACCGGTGTGTACAGTTTGCAGGTGGTTCGCTCGCAGGATTTGCTCAACGCGTTTTTCCGTGACGGCTTCAACTGCACGGTGTTGGCGTTCGGGCTCAATACCTGCGCTTACATGACCGAAATTTTCGCTGGCGCCATCAGGGCTGTTCCCTACGGTGAAATCGAGGCGGCCCGCGCCTACGGGATGAGCCGGCTCATGCTTTACCGGCGCATCGTCCTGCCCTCGGCGTTATGCCAGGCCCTGCCGCTGTTCAGCAATGAAGTGATTCTGATGCTGCATTCCACCTCGGTGGCGTTCACCGCCACGGTGCCCGATTTGCTGAAGATTGCCCGGGACGTCAATTCGGCGACCTACGCCTCCTTCACCGCGTTTGGCATTGCCGGGCTGCTGTATGCCGGCAGCGCGTTTTTCCTGATCTGGCTGTTTCGACGGGGTGAACTGCATTGGCTGGCCTACCTCAAACCCCGGACGCACTGACTCCAAGCGGATTTGCTCGAATGTATAAGTTGATCGTTGAAGATATCCATAAAAACTACGGCAGCCATGAAGTCCTCAAGGGCGTCTCGCTCAAGGCCAAGGCGGGTGATGTGATCAGTATCATCGGCTCCTCGGGGTCGGGGAAAAGCACCTTCCTGCGTTGTATCAACTTTCTTGAACAGCCGTCGGCGGGGCGCATCGTTGTCAATGCCGAGGAGCTGCTCACACGCAAGCACTCAACAGGCGACTTGTGTGCGGTCGAGCCCCGGCAGTTGCAGCGGATACGTAGCCAGCTGTCGATGGTGTTTCAGCATTTCAATCTGTGGAGCCATATGACGGTGCTGGAGAATCTGATCGAATGCCCGATGAGCGTGCTGGGTATTGGTCGCAAGGAAGCCCAGGAGCGGGCGCGTCATTACCTGGCGAAAGTGGGCTTGCTGGAAAAGGTCGAGGGTCAATACCCGGCCCATCTGTCCGGTGGTCAGCAGCAGCGTGTCGCCATTGCCCGTGCGCTGGCGATGGAACCTCAGGTGATGCTGTTCGACGAGCCGACCTCGGCCCTGGACCCGGAGCTGGTGGGCGAAGTGCTCAAGGTCATGCAGCAGTTGGCGGAAGAGGGCCGGACGATGGTGGTGGTCACCCATGAAATGGCCTTTGCCAGGCAGGTGTCGAACCACGTGGTTTTTCTGCATCAGGGCCGGATCGAAGAGCAGGGCATTCCCGACAGTGTGTTTGAACAGCCGCGTAGCGAGCGGTTGAAGCAGTTTCTGGCGGGGAGTCTTAAGTAGTTACGTTAAAGGTGGGTTTCGTCAGTCGCCAAGTGGGAGAATCCAGTGATTACCTACAGCCTCCAACGGTTAGGCAAGTAGGGCGGAAATTGCAGGTTAATTGTTATTTGTGTACTTTTATAACAATTAACCGTGATGCTATAGGACAATCGCCATGCACACTCTCACGTTGGAACAACTGCGGGCCACCACCGCTGCGGGTGGCATTGTCGGTGTCACCTTGAAAGCCCTGGGCGGGGCTTTTTTCGTTCAGGTAGAAACCCGGAGCGGAGACGCTGCCCTATTGGCCAAGGCGCGTAGCAGCGAGCCGCGCAGTTTCGGCAATCCTGGCCAGGCCCTGAACCTGCTGCTCGGGCTTGGCCTTGTGGTCGGCGCCTTCGATGTTGCGCTTTGGAATCCCGAGGACAGGAGCGCCAGCCGGACCCGACCAGACCGGGCAGAGGCACTGAAACGCACGCATGGGGCCGCCGAGCACGACAAATGGTTTCGCGAGCAGGTACAGCAAGGGCTCGCCGAAGCGGATGATCCGAACACCCAGTGGGTGTCCCATGAAGAGGCGCAATCAGGCTGGGCTGCGAAACGAGCTGAGTTGGCGAAACGCATCAAGGAGGGTGGTTCTTGATTATCCGCTGGCTCCCCAGTGCGATTCACGACCGTGATGTACAGCTTGATTATATTGGCGAGCGCAACCCTCGCGCTGCGATCGATCAGGGTGATCGCATCGAGCATCAGGTCGGCCAGTTGCTCGATCACCCTGAGATGGGGAGGTTCGGTCGTATCGAGGAGACGCGCGAACTGGTCATTGGCGGCACCCCGTTCGTCGTTGTTTATCGACTCAGGCCCCGCCTCAAGCGCATCGAGATTATCCGTTTGTTGCACGGTGCCCAGCAGTGGCCGAAAACTGATTAAGCGAGTGCGATGGTGCGTTGCCAGGCCCTGTTTCAGAAACGTAGAGCGTCGGTTTTAAAAGCACTGAAACGCCCCTCGACCGGTCTTCACCGACCAAGGAGCAATCCCAATCAGTCGTCTGAACCTAGGCCTCCCACCCGGCCCCACTGACCGCCGCCTGCGCCAGTGGGTGCAAGTCTTCCCCTTGATGTTCCGTCTGCCAGGCCAGCAATTCCTTGCGCATGCCGGGCGTCCAGAACATCTGCAGATGATTACGCACGCCGAGCACGGCCTGTTGCTGATCCGGTTCGCTGGCGAAGTACTGGGCGATCTGGTTGGCCATCTTGATCAGGTTCTCGGTGCTCATCGGCGTACCTCGGCTTTGCTTCCGGCAACGCGCTCATGGCGACGTTCATCCAGCAACCGTTGCTGTTCATCACTGAACGCCTGGTAGCGTTTTTGCCACTCGGAAGGGTGGTAGACGCGGCTGACTTCCACAGCGGTGACCTTGTACTCCGGACAGTTGGTGGCCCAGTCGGAGTTGTCGGTGGTGATGACGTTTGCTCCCGACTCAGGGAAGTGGAAGGTGGTGTACACCACGCCCGCCGCGACCCGTTCGGTGACCCGCGCCCGCAGTACGGTTTGCCCAGCGCGGCTGCCGATACCGACCCAGTCACCCTCGTTGATGCCACGGCTTTCGGCGTCGCTCGGGTGGATTTCCAGACGGTCTTCGTCGTGCCAGGCGACGTTGTCGGTGCGCCGGGTCTGGGCACCGACGTTGTACTGGCTGAGGATACGCCCGGTGGTCAGCAGCAGGGGATAGCGGTTGTTGACCTTTTCCTCGGTGGGTATGTAGCCGGTGAGCATGAAGCGCCCCTTGCCGCGCACGAATTGCTCGATGTGCATGGTCGGCGTGCCGTCTGGTGCAGCGGCGTTACACGGCCATTGCAGGCTGCCGTGGCGATCCAGTTCGGCGTAGCTGACGTTGGTGAAGGTCGGTGTCAGGCTGGCGATTTCATCCATGATTTCCGACGGGTGCTGGTAGTGCATGGGGTAACCCAGGGCGTTGGCCAGGGCCACCGTGCCTTCCCAGTCGGCCTTGCCGCCCAGGGGTTCCATGACCTTGCGCACCCGGGAGATGCGTCGCTCGGCATTGGTGAAGGTGCCGTCCTTTTCCAGGAACGAGCTGCCCGGCAGGAACACGTGGGCGAACTTGGCGGTTTCGTTGAGGAAAATGTCCTGTACCACCACGCATTCCATGGCCGATAGCGCTGCGGTGACGTGCTGGGTATTCGGGTCGCTCTGGGCGATATCTTCGCCCTGGCAATACAAACCCTTGAAGCTGCCACCCAGGGCGGCTTCGAACATATTGGGAATCCGCAGGCCCGGATCAGGTTGCAGGGTGACGTTCCAGGCCTGTTCGAACTGCGCTCGTACCACCTCGTTGGAGATGTGCCGGTAGCCGGGCAACTCGTGGGGGAAGGAACCCATGTCGCAGGAGCCCTGCACGTTGTTCTGCCCACGCAGCGGGTTCACGCCGACGCCTTCGCGACCAATGTTGCCCGTGGCCATGGCCAGGTTGGCGATGCCCATGACCGCCGTGCTGCCCTGGCTGTGCTCGGTGACGCCCAGACCGTAATAGATCGCCGCATTATGGCCGCCGGCATACAGGCGGGCGGCGGCACGGATGTCGGTAGCGGCGACTCCGCAGATAGGGCCGAGGGTTTCCGGTGAGTTTTCCGCGCGGCTGACGAACTCGCTCCAGCGGGCGAAATCGTTGCCCTCGCAACGGGCGTCGATAAAGGCCTGGTCGAGCAGGTTTTCGGTGACGATAACGTGGGCCAGGGCATTGAGCATGGCGACGTTGGTGCCCGGACGCAGCGCCAGGTGCAGGTCGGCGCGGCCATGCACCGCGTCCACCAGGTCGATGCGTCGCGGGTCGATAACGATCAGTCGCGCACCTTCACGCAGGCGCCGTTTGAGCTGGGAGGCGAACACCGGGTGGGCGTCGCTGGGGTTGGCGCCCATCACCAGGATCACGTCGGCCTGCATCACCGAGTCGAAGCTCTGGGTGCCGGCGGACTCGCCCAGGGTTTGTTTCAGGCCATAACCGGTGGGCGAGTGGCAGACCCGTGCACAGGTGTCGACGTTGTTGTTGCCGAAGGCGGCGCGCACCAGCTTTTGCACCAGATAGGTTTCTTCGTTGGTGCAGCGGCTGGAGGTGATGCCACCAATGGAGTCGCGGCCGTATTTTTGCTGCAGCCGGCGGAATTCGCTGGCGGCGTAGGTCACCGCTTCATCCCAGCTGACTTCCTGCCACGGGTCTTTGATGTTCTGGCGGATCATCGGCTTGGTAATGCGATCCGGGTGGCTGGCGTAGCCCCAGGCAAAGCGCCCTTTGACGCAGGAGTGGCCGTGGTTGGCCTGGCCGTTCTTGTCAGGGACCATGCGCACCAGCTTGTCGCCTTTCATCTCGGCGCGGAACGAGCAGCCCACGCCGCAATAGGCACAGGTGGTGATCACGGCGCGTTCCGGCTGGCCCAGTTCGACCACGCTTTTTTCCATCAGGGTCGCGGTCGGGCAGGCCTGCACGCAGGCGCCACAGGACACGCATTCCGAGTCGAGGAAGTTATCGCCACCGGCGGCTGCAACGCGGGATTCGAAACCGCGTCCGGTAATGGTCAGGGCAAAGGTGCCCTGGGTTTCTTCGCAGGCGCGCACGCAGCGGTTGCAGACGATGCACTTGCTCGGGTCGTAGTCGAAGTAGGGGTTGGAAGTGTCCTTCTGGTCGGCCAGATGGTTTTCGCCTTCGTAGCCGTAGCGCACTTCCCGCAGGCCGACCTGGCCGGCGACGGTTTGCAGCTCGCAGTTGCCGTTGGCCGAGCAGGTCAGGCAGTCCAGAGGGTGATCGGAGATGTACAGCTCCATGACGTTGCGGCGCAGTGTGGCGAGCTTCGGCGTCTGGGTGTGCACGCTCATGCCTTCGCTGACCGGCGTGGTGCAGGACGCCGGGTAGCCGCGCATGCCGTCGATCTCCACCAGGCACATGCGGCAGGAGCCGAAGGCTTCCAGGCTGTCGGTGGCACAGAGTTTGGGGATGGTGGTGCCCAGCAGCGCGGCGGCGCGCATCACCGAGGTGCCTTCGGGCACGCTGATGCTGCGGCCGTCGATGTTCAGGGTGACCTGCACCTGGCTGTCGCGGGCCGGGGTGCCGAGGTCGATATCGGTGTTCGGGTCGAAGAGCGTGATCATTGGTCGGCCTCCGAGGGCTGCAGACCGAAGTCGGCGGGGAAGTACTTGAGGGCGCTGGCCACCGGGTAGGAAGTCATGCCGCCCAGTGCGCAGAGCGAGCCGTATTGCAGGGTGTCGCACAGGTCCTTGAGGATGATCGCCTGGGCATCGCGACCGTTCTGGTCGGGTGCGGCCAGCAGGCGGTCGATCACCTCCACGCCACGGGTCGAACCGATGCGGCAGGGGGTGCATTTGCCGCAGGATTCCTCGGCGCAGAACTGCAGGGCGAAGCGCGCCATGTGGGCCATGTCCAGGCTGTCGTCGGCTACCACCACGCCGCCGTGACCGAGCATGGCACCGATGGCGGCGAAGGCTTCGTAATCCAGCGGTGTGTCGAATTGGCTGGGGGGCACCCAGGCGCCGAGTGGGCCGCCCACTTGAGCGGCCTTCAGTGGTCGGCCACTGGCGGTACCGCCGCCGTAATCCTCCACCAGTTCCCGCAGGGTCAGTCCAAAGGCCCGTTCCACCAGGCCGCCGTGACGAATATTGCCCGCCAGTTGGAAAGGCATGGTGCCCAGGGAACGGCCCATGCCGTAATCGCGGTAGAACCGCGCGCCCTTGGCCAGGATCAGCGGCACCGAGGCCAGGGTCAGCACGTTGTGCACCAGGGTCGGCAGGCCGAACAGGCCCTTCAGGGCGGGAATCGGTGGCTTGGCGCGGACGATCCCGCGTTTGCCTTCGAGGGAGTCCAGCAGCGCGGTTTCCTCACCGCAGATATAAGCGCCGGCACCGACGCGTACTTCCAGGTCGAAGGTCAGGCCGCTGCCGCTGACATTGGCGCCGAGGTAACCGGCGGCGCGGGCGATGTCCAGTGCGTCGCGCAGTGTGGCGACAGCCTGTGGATATTCCGAGCGCACATAGATATAGCCGTAGTTGGCGCCGACGCTGAGACCGGCAATGGTCATGCCTTCGATCAGCAGGAAGGGATCGCCTTCCATCAACATACGGTCGGCGAAGGTACCGGAGTCGCCTTCGTCGGCGTTGCAGACAATGTATTTCTGCGCCGCCTGGGCGCTGCGCACCGTGCGCCATTTGATCCCGGCGGGGAAGGCCGCGCCGCCACGGCCACGCAGGCCTGAGTCGAACACGGCGGTGGCGGTCTGCTCACCGCCCAGGGCGATGGCCTGGGTCAAGCCTTCGAAGCCGCCGTGGGCCAGGTAATCTTCCAGTGACAGCGGTCGAGTAATGCCGGCGCGGGCGAACAGCAAGCGTTGTTGGGTCTTCAGATAAGGCAACTGCTCCACCGGGCCCAAGGCCAGGGGATGTGTGGATGGATCGCCTTGCAATGCATCAAGCAGGGACGGTACATCGGCGACTGTCAGCGGGCCGAAGCCGAGGCGGCCTTGGGGGCTGTCGATTTCCAGCAGCGGTTCCAGCCAGTACAGGCCGCGTGAGCTGGTGCGTTGCAGGTCCAGCGGCAGATTGCGTGCTCGGGCCTGGGTGACAAGGGCCACGACGACCTCATTGGCACCCACGGCGCGGGCAACGGAATCGGCGGGTAGATAGAGGATCTGCATCATGCGTCCTCCTGGCAGGCATCGAGCAGGGCATCCAGGCGCTCGGCGCTGAGTCGTGCGTGCACCTGGCCGTCGAGTTCGAGTGCGGGCGAGCAGGCGCAGGCGCCTAGGCAATAGACCGGACGCAAGCTGATGTTGCCGTCGGCACTGCTGCCGTGGTCGTCCAGTTGCAGGCGTTCGCGCAACTGCGCGGCGAGTTGCTCGGCACCGCGGCTCTGGCAGGACTCGGCCCTGCACAGGCGCAGGATATGCCGGGCGGGGGGCGCGGTGCGGAAGTCATGGTAGAAGCTGATCACCCCGCGCACTTCGGCCTGGCTCAGGTTGAGGGCGTGGGCGATTTCGGGGACGGCGGCATCGGGAATGTAACCGACGCCCGCCTGAATGGCATGAAGGATGGGCAACAGTGCGCCGGGGGAGCCTTTGTGGCGCTCCAGCACGGTGTTGACCATCGGCAGGTACAACATCTCATCAGGCATACAGCATTCCTCACGGTCACGGACAAACCAGGTGGTCGTCGGTTGTCCGAAAGTGTCGGCTGCGGCATTCACACCACGTCACGGTATCGTGGCATTTTCAGGCCGTTGGCCAGGCACCCTGAGCGGGCATCTTGTTGGGCCCGGTGCGGTCTTTGCCGCACCTCTTCAGGGCATAAAGGACAGCTTGCCATGCGGCCTTTGGTTCATCTGCACCAAAGCGACTTGCGCGGTTCTTTTTGCGACTGCTCATTGAGTCTAGATGAGTGTGGGGCAGGGGGACGGCCCAGAAGGGGAGGGATGCCCTTTTGCTCAGAAAATCGAGGCGAAAAAAAACCGCCTTAGTAGGGCGGTTTTTTCCGCAAACCCAATATGAAAGCGGTTTGCTCATCTCATAGAGTATCGTTAGCGCGTACTGATGTTACTGATGCCAAGCATATTGTGCAATGCTTTGCGTGATATCCACGGCTCGACAAGTATTGAGCTCAGAGCTGCGGTGTCCCTCTCAAGGCTTCGCACATGGCCGTACATCCCGTTGGTAACTCAAAAGCAAGACGAAAAAAACCGCCTTAGTAGGGCGGCTTCTTCCGCAAATACGATATGAAACCGATTTGCTTGTCTCATAGAGTTCTCGCGTGGACAGCCCTATATTACTCAGGCTAATCACGTTGTGCAACGCTGCAGCATCCGGTGATTTGGCTGAAACAGGACAGGCTTAGTTCTGAAATATTTTGATTGAAGTTTAATGAGAAAGTAACTCGATAGAAACATTTAATGACCGATGTTCGGGTACGATGTCGGCGCTCTCACGCTAAAAGAACTTTACGAGGTAGCCAGGCCCTGCGCGCGCATTCGGGTCCCCCTGACACGGTTTAGTACCCGTGCCGGATTCATTCAGGGGGCCACCAGCCCGGCCGCCTCAAAGAGTATCGTTAGCGCGAAACTCGAAGGTGTACGTGTTCCGGTAAGTACGCTGGAGGTTTGGCCCACCTTGGGGGGCCAAAGTATGTCAAAGATTCTGCGACGTACCTGGAGCCTCGTAGTAAACGCAGTGCGGGCTTATCGCTTGTATGAGTTTCTACGGGATCATTTCGATAATCAGCGGTAAGGGTTGTTGAGGTGGCCCGTCCCGACTTCGGTTGGGGCGGGTTTAGTATTGCCCCTCACCATTTGATTGCCTATTCCCTTCGCTTTGTCCTTTAGTCGCAATCCCGCCTTTACCTCATCACGAATGCTGGACGACGTGATGCCAAAAATAAATCTGTCCCGCTTTTCCCTAATCCACTGTCCGCGAAACATGCAGTCGCTACCGCGCAAGATACTGGCCCAGCGATTGTGCCAATGCATCGAATACCATGGCGATCCGCTGCACGCGCCGCAGGTCCTGGTGCATGGCGATCCAGATATCCACGCTGAAGTTGACCTGGTCAGGCAGCACCCGGACAAGGTTGTGATGCTGCGCCAACTGGCTTGAACACACGCCTATCCCAAGGCCGGCATTGAGGGATGCGAACTGAGCGAGGTGATCGTCGGTGCGTATGGCCGTGTGCTCTGGTGTGCAGACAAAGCCTTGCTGGCCCAGGAACTCCATTTCCATCAGATTACGGTCCGGCCCGATCAAGGGATAGTTGCTCAGTTCCGCTGGACTTAGCGGCGGGCCACTCTGCTCCAGCAACTCCGGTGCGGCGTACAGGCCGACGTTCAGATCGCCGACATAGCGCGTTACCACGAAGGCTTCGGTGGGGCGTCGAATTCGCACCGCGACATCGGACTCTTGCAGTGCCAATGCTTCCAGACGGTTCGACACACTCAACTCAACGGCCAATTGGGGGTAGTCGCGGCGAATTTCACGCAACATCGGTGGCAGCACCTCGACGCCGAGCAGCGTGCTGCTGGTGAGGCGTACCGTACCGCCGGGCACGGCGGTCTCGGCGGAGGCGGCACGAGCAAAAGCCTCGGCGGCCAGTGCCATGGATTCGACGTGGCCGATCAGATCCCGGGCGGTGTCCGTGGGCATCAGCCCTGACGGGGAGCGGATAAACAGACTGACCCCTACGCTACGTTCCAGCGCTTCTATGCGCCGACGTGCCGTGGCCTGTGCGATCCCCAGCAAGCGTGCCGCACCGGAGAGGCTGCCGGTTCGAAGCACGGCCAGAAAGGCGCGTTGGGTTTCCCACTGTAACTGAGGGGCGTTCATACATTTCCTATGAGCCGCTGGGCAGGTTTGGATAATTTTCTTTGTGCCGGCACTGCGGCATGCTTTGCCCAGCTTATCGCAACCCATCCCGCGCCATCGCGCGCAAAGGAGAACTCCCTTATGGCACTTGCTGGCCAATGCCGTTGCAGCGCAGTGACGTACACCTTGGCAACGAACGATCCAATGGCGATTTATGCCTGCCATTGCCGTGACTGTCAGACCTGGAGCGGCAGTGCTTTTGCCTTGCATGCGTTGTTGCCCGAAGGCGCTCTCGAAGTGAGTGCCCCGTTGGTCGAGTACGCCTATGAGTCAGACGGGCAAACCTCTCGCCACTTCGTGTGTGGCACCTGTCATACGCGCATCTACAACAGCACATCAGCAGCACCGGGCATGTGGGTCTTGCGCGTCGGGACGCTCGACAGCAGTCCCGCAGTGGCACCGATGGCGCATATCTGGATCAAGCACAAACAGCCCTGGCTGAGTCTGCCGGAAAGTGTCCCGTCCTGGGATGAAAGCCCCACCCCAGAGGCATTTATGCAGGCCTTGAGTGGCATGCGCTGAGTCGACGTCGCAGTGAGGGATATTTGATGAAGTCTGCCCGAATGGGTGGTTGGCAGCCGGATAGAACCCATGCCGATTGATGGCGTTCGCACTTGAAATATTTCGCTTCAAAAGCTCCCTTGAACGCGTTCATCTCCCCGCTATCCTTTCCTTGTCGCTGCCAATTCAGCGACCAGGCCTGGAAACCTGTCGAAACAAAAGATAGGCGCATAGGCGCCACCATCCATTAGACTGCTGGCGCTTTTTTGTGTCTGCATGTCCGTGTTATGGCGGCTGTGCGCGGGAGACCTTCGGGTCTGCCGGGTGCCTATCTTCCCGGTTTTCCAGCCTGCGTACAGCTGCCACCCTTCGCCTGGAAACGAATGGTGTGTAGCTCTTCTTTATAAGATGGGAGTTACGCATGAACGTTTTGATCCAAGAGCTTCAGCTATCAATCTTCAGTACCTCCGCATTGCCCGGAGGTGCCCAATGACGACCCAACCCCCCTTCAAGACCCTGGGCATCATTACCTTTTCCACCTGCGGTTCCCAAGGCCGCGAACTGTTTCGCGTCAATCCCGGTGTGCCGATCCTGGAAGCCATGGAACACGCTTCCATCCTGCTGTACTGCGCCAAGGCTTTATCCCTCGATGCGGCGTTGGAAAGAGAGGATGGAGAGCGCTACGCCTGGGCGTCGCATTACCTGGGGGAGATGGGGAAGGCGGTGATTGATGATCTGACGCAGGGGATGTTGAGTAGCGCGAGTGGGGCGATGTCGGATTGTGGGCGATGATTCGGATTTTGTGATGATTGGGGGGACGCCATCGCCAGCAAGCCGGCTCCTACATTAGTAGTCAGTGTTCGCAGGGTGCTAGGTGGGGCGGGTGATTTGATTTTTCGGTATGTAGAAAAGGCCTTGGGCTTCAAGGCCTTTTTTTAAATCACTGAATGTCTCTCAAATAGTCCCTGAGTACGATGAGCGGGGTATTCAGCTCTTCGGTCGTCTGCACCTGACTGAAATCCGCCGCCAACCTCTGCAACTCGCGCCCGAGGGGCTTGCCTGTACCGCCCACGGCGTTCAATGCCACATTCACGCACGCTTTCATCTTGAGCTGGATCGCGCCGATATCGCAGTTGCGCAGAAGCAGGTCAAACACGTCCCGCTGGTACTCACCCATGATCGGGTCATCGCGCAAAATCGGGCTTTGACCGTCCGTCTCATAAGCCAGCTTGAGGGCAAAAAGGGCGACTGTCTCCAACTGCGATTCCATGGTGCGGGTTCCTCGGCTTTCTGCTGCGATCGGCGGCGGCCACTTTTCTGCAGGCGAGAAAAAGACCTTGAATTTCAAGGTTTTTTTTAAGTTCGGTGCCCGAGGGAGACTCGAACGTTCCATATAATCCGTGGTGTGCAGCCCTATTATGCGGCAAGGGATACATACAGGGATACACGGTCGTAAGTGCTGTGCTTCACAAAAGGGTAAGCTGGGTGGGAGAACAGGTCAATTGACCAAGCCACCGCGAGCGAACTGCTCCATTTTGTTTGGTCCGGCATCCTTCAAGCCTTCCGCTTGCATAGCTCCATACCAATCGACCAACGCCTGCTTCATTTGTCGGTCACTCTGCTTCCAAACAGGCCCCAGATGCTCAACCCACAATGCGATCTCTCGCTCAGTCGTCAGGGCGCCGGAGGTTAAGGTCTCTGCTGTATTGACGAGTATTTTTGCCAGATCGAGGTCGATGACCTCTTCCGGGAGTGACCAATGAGCTTTGCTCCCCAAACAATCAGTGTAGAAACCGACTTGTTTCAGTTGATCCAGAAGCTGTGGGTGATCCGATTCCTCGTCAAACAGTGGGCGCATGTCATCGAGGGATCGAGCTCCAGCGGCCACCAGTTGTGGAAGAATCCACTGTAGATTTTTGCTGGTATGAGAGCGATATCTCCTCCACTCTGTTTTCAGATCTTGCTCGTTTTCGGCAAAGGCTAATCCGCGAAGAATGGAAATCTTTCCGGCTTCTTCAATAGATAGGATTGCTAGCGATACGGCTGACGGGAGCCGATCTGAGTCAAGAAGCAATCTGGCATCCTTGGCAAGCCGTGCCGCGTTTTGTAACGCAGCGTTCATTCCATTCGCTATTTGAGAAATGGAAAGTGGGCCTTTGTAGCTGTCGAGTTTTTTTCGCATGGCGGCCCCCTCGTGCGTTTTAGGGATGGGCGAATGTAGCTGCGCCGGTGGGAGGTTCTGCTATAACCGGTCACTGCCGGTGTGGCGTTTGTCAATTATCATAAGAGTGTTCAGCAATGCATTCCAACCAGGCAGTAAGCCAAGCTTTGCAAATTAGATTCGCTGCTTTCGAACGGCACGACAAGGATGATTACGAAAGTGAAGACATCGCACATGGCGCCGCTCTTCTAGCTTTGGACGTCGGGATTATTACGAATGACTCCTTACTGATCGCCCAGGCACAAGAGGTGCTCGCCAGCATTAACCGTAGTCGTCAGCTTGAAGACGAGCAGGATGCGCAGTGCATGGCCGACAGCTACGCCGCTATGGACGCTTCACAGGAGAAGCACAAGCAGGCGTTTGCAATGGTGAAAGAACTAGTGGGTAAAGAGTTTCATGATCCACGTTGGAGCGCGTTGATTGAAATCTATCAAGAGGCGTTCCCCACATTCCTGGTTCGAGATTCGGTCTATGCGAGGATTGGTCCAAAACAGGCAGTTAATCGTCTTCGTCATGAGCTGGTTAAACTGGTGACGAACAAGCGGTTGGACAGAGCGCCCATGCTGGGTGAGGTACATGCGCTGCTGCCTGATGCCAAAGCCCTTTTAGAGTCTCGCACCGTTGACTATTTAGAGAGGGCCCTACCGGGGTTTGATTTCCGAGGTCATCCGATCTTAAGTCCTAATAAGGTGCCGGGGACCCTGTGAGCTTTGTAGTTACACGGGGTCAGAAACCCGCGGGATCGTGGTAGTGGCAGCTTATCCAGCTTACTGAAATTTCAACGTTGAAATTGAAGGGATATTGAAGAAAAAGGGGCACCTTTACCGCATCTGTAAAGGTGTCCCTTCGTGTTGATGATTGTGAACGCCGGAGCACCGTCGACCTGTCAACCAACGTGAAAAAACCTCCCACTAACACGAAGGCGCGGGTTATCTGCCCCGTACCCATCCGAAATGCCCAGGGTCCCAACGGTCTGCCAAGCGATAGGGCAAATGCACAGGTGAATCGCCGTTCACCTGTTCACTAAGATGTGCGCTTTTCCGCTAACGCGATCACGCGGGTTTCCAACCCCGCGTGATGTGCAGCTTTGTAGGGGCTCCCAGAGCAGGTACCAACGCGCTGGATGGCAAGGCGGACGGGGAGCAGGGGGGCTTACGAACGGCTGTTACGTCTGTTACGAATTATCATAACGTATTATTTTTAAAGGATTTTATGTTGGTAACACTCCGGTCAAGACTTCCGAGAGTAATGTGTTACTCAGCGTTCGGTGTTACGTCTCATACGCGCCCGTATCGAGCGGATCTTGCCAATGAGTCCTCGATTCAGAGCGGTTCGATGAGTTGTGAATGGCTCACAGCGCTGAAGCCCTCAACAGGGCGTCCGGATGGTCATGGAATCCGCAACGTGACAGATTTCAATCTCCTGTGGCTGTCCATAGCCGATCAGATGACTTGAGTTTACCTGTGCTAGCCACGCATAAAGACGTGAAAAGCCTGTATTTCCATTCCTATCGCTCCCCTTGTCTGGTACTTTGCTGAAAAAGGGGAGAGAGCTGATGGGTCCAATTTTCCGGTGGGCTGGTAGCAAAAGAAAATTGATACCTGTTCTTAATCGATATGTGCCTGCCGATATAAAAACGTATTACGAGCCATTTTGTGGGTCGGCATGCCTGTATTTTGATTTGATGCCAGTAAAAGCCGTACTTTCCGATATGAATGCAGAGCTAATATTTACATATCAGCAGATCCAAAGTCAGCCTGACAAAGTGTATGAGTGGTTGGAGACATTTGATGTCTGTCAGGAAGAGTATCTTAAAGTCAGAAACCTTGTGCCTGATGATCTGTCAGACGTCCATCGCGCAGCGCGATTCTTATATCTCAATAAGCTGTGTTTTAACGGCGTCTACAGAACTAACCAAAAAGGTTTGTTCAATGTGCCTATGGGGAAAAAAACGGGTGCTATGCATACGCTCAGTCAGCTTATGGATTACTCCGCTGCATTGCAGGGTGTCGAGTTTTTCGCGAGCGACTACCATACGGTAATTTCACAGGCGGTTGCAGGTGATTTTGTATACCTCGACCCCCCATACTCGAAGCCTGGGAATCGAAATAGGGGAGAGTACGGTCCGAATAGCTTTCATTTTAACGATATTGAAAAGATGATGGCGTTACTCGCAGATTTAGACGCAAGAGGGGTCGTGTTTGCTCTCTCGTATTGCGATTGCGAGGAAATTCGCACTTTTTGTCTACCATCCTGGAATATCGAGGTTCTCGATGTCAGACGGCATGTTGCTGGGTTTCATGCCCATAGGAAAATGGTTAAAGAAGTCTTGATTACTAATCAAGAAATACTCTTCATGGCGGCCTGAGCGAATGGAATCGAATCTTCTAAAAGTTGCAGTTATCAGCGATTTGCACATTGGCGATATGGCCAAGGGAAAAGATTTTTCCCCTGAGAAAACTGAAAATGCTTCAGTTGAAAACTATTTGCAGGAGTTTTCTGAGTTTGTAGTAAGGGAGAAGCTTTCTGCAGATTATCTCCTTGTGACGGGAGATATCAGTAATAGGGCAAAAGATAGCGAGTTTGGTCTTGCCTCCGATATAATTGCTAAAATTGCTCAGGCTCTTGGGGTTGATAGAAGGCGAGTGCTATTTTGTCCCGGAAATCATGATGTAAATTGGCCTGCGATAGCTTCTCAACAAAATGCTGGTGCAAGCATTGAAATGATATCGAAGGCAAAATATTTGAATTTGCTTAAGCCTGGCCTTATTTTTTCTGAAAGTCAGGCGCAGGGAGTTGGCAGGTTTGACGATGCTCCTTATTTCGTGGTTTGGAATTTTGACGATTTCAACGTCTTTTCATTAAATAGTGCAATTTATGATGGGCCTGACACGAAACCGCATTGCGGCGAAATCAAGTCCGAGCAGCTGATAGATCTCGAGGCGTTACTTGATGATCATATTGATAAGTCAAAGTTAAATATTTTTATTTTGCATCATCATCCTAAACAATACCATGATCGAACTTTTCGGGAAGGGGATACCAGTGGGATGATTAATGCCGACGGCCTGTTGCATCTTCTGTCGAAAAAAGAAATTGACTTCATAGTTCATGGTCATAAGCATATACCTAGATTTGACATGGAGATCAATTCTGATGGTCACCCACTCTGGATCTTGTGCTCCGGAAGTTTCAGTTCGCGCCTAGATGACAGGCATTTTGGCGGAGTAGGAAATTTTTTCCATATAATAGATTTTCATACTCGCTGTAAGGACAACGGGTGGAGTCGCGGCGTAGTTAAGTCTTGGACTCACTTGCTTGGTCACAAGTGGTTGGAAAGTGGGACGATAGACTTCGACAGTGCTAACCAGTTTGGTGCGTATGTTAGTCCAAAAAAATTGAGGGACTTGTTGGAAGCTACGCTTAAAAAGTTGTTTGAAAATCAACCGTTTGTTGAGTGGCACGATTTAATAGCTGCGGATGAATCGATTCAATATTATCCAAATAATTTGCTCAGGAGTAATTTATCTGCCGTTGCAGAGAAAATGAAATTATTGCAGCGGTACTCTGGCCAACAAAAAGCCTTCGAAACGCTGATTTTGATTAGGGAGAAAAGTGCGTGAATACTACGGATCAAAAGGTCGGGAATCCTTTCGAGAACGATAACGCTCGAAATAGCACCCCAGACGACCTGCCATATCAGTTTGTATGGACTACGGACTTTGCTCGCTTAATCTCGTCAAAGAATCATGTATTGATAGGTGCCCGTGGCTCGGGAAAAACCGCGATCATCAAAATGCTCTCTCACGAGTATCTTGCGCGCTTAAATCAAGAAGCTGCCGCTAAGCTTATTCGCGAAAGAAGTTTTGTAGGGACATATGTGCCCATGCGCCTATCTTGGGTAGGTGGATTGAAGAACAAGCCTTGGCTGACAGAAAAGGGACGTGAGAACCACTTCCAATGGCGATTGAATGTTGCGTGCTGTTCTGCGTTTATATCCACTCTTGAAAGTTGCCTTCGATCCTATGTTACTGGTAGGGCCGAACTTTTTATAACTGAACGTGATGTATGTTTACAGTTGTCTGCGGCGTGGTTTCCAGAGATGCGGGCAGAGTCGATAGATATGTTGCGTCAGTATCTGGCTGAAGTAGAGTACAAAAAGCTTCTTGACGAAGAAAAACTTCGGGTTAATGAAGGTGTAGAGTTTAGCAAGGTTGGGGTTGAGTTCGATATTGGTCTGTTCGAGCCGTTGAAACGTGCTATTACAATATTGAAAGGTTTTATAAGGTTTCCTCAGTCGACCATTTGGGCTGTATGTCTTGATGAGGCTGAATACCTTAGCGTTGAATATCAAAGAATTTTAAATTCTCATTTGCGCACGTTCGCAGACGGGTTAGTCTTCAAAATAACTACCATGCCTTACAAGCATTATACTTTGGATACGAATACCGCTGTGCCTCTCGTGAGGGGGGATGACTTTGATTATATATATCTTGACAGTATGGAAGTGTCGAAGCGGACTTTTAGTGAGTATGAGGCCCTTCGCAAGTTTTCCACTGAGCTATTCGAGCGTAGATTGAAGGGTAGCAGGTGGGAGAATAGTGGCGTAACCTTGGAGATGCTACTGGGTACGTCATTTATACTGTCTGACAAATCCGTATCACAAGAAGCTATTGTAGAGTTGATAGCCAAACACTCTAATGTCGCCACTCTCGCAAGGGCGAAGTACCTTCTCGGTACGTCTAAGTTTGATGATGAAATGGGTAGAAAGCTAAAAGGTGCGTTGTTGCTTCGTGACGCGGCATCGCAACTAAAGGGTAATTCTAGCTCAATAATCTACTCGGGCGTTGAGATGGTTATCCGCTGTTCAGACGGAAACCCACGAAGATTTATAAGTCTTCTTAATTCGATGTATTTGGCGGGCTCGGATGAAACTGGATTCAAGCCAGTGCCTCTTGCTGTCCAAGATAGGATCTTGAGACACTTTTCCACTAATGAATTTCGTCGGATTATCAGTGAGCCGAATCACGGGAATGATATACATCAGTTGTTGCTGAAAATAGGGAGATTTTTCAAGGAGGCCTTGCACTTCAAGCCGCTTTCTTCAGATTTAATATTGTCGTTTCGGTATAATGTAGATGATAGCTCTGTCTGGGATGTTGTTAGTGAGGCGGTGGGTGTTGGCCTCATTAGACCCTTGGTGGAGAAGTCTGATTTTGACGAGTTGCCTGTTCGAGAGGGTACTTTTAGACTTTCTTACATGTTAAGTCCGTACTTTTATCTCTTGCCTAGGCGTGGTCGTTCAATCTCTTTAAGTTCTATTTTGAATAGTCCCCCGTCGCAGATGGATCCGACATTGCAAATGGAGTTACTATAATATGGCGAAGTTATATGTGGAAGATATTTCTCTTCAGGATCTTTTTGAGCGGGTTTATGAGATTTCTATATTTTCATGTGGATATGAAGAAAGGTCTTCTAATTTGGCCACTATTCTCAATAGCGAAAAAGTAGGGTGCTCCTTAGTTTTTGGTTTTGGTGGAAGAAAATCGGAAATCTGTTTGCAGAACGAAGCTGTCTTTAGGGAGCTTCTGTCGTCTGATGTTATTGATGTGGCATATGGAGAAACACATAAAATTATTGGCGTTTTGAGAGCGGAAATCGAAAAGCTTGTTTTTAGTAAGATAGAAATAATAAAGATTCTGGTTGATTATTCATCTATGCCGCGACTGTGGTATTCCGAGATTTTGAATTTTTTCAAGAATTATAATTCGGTCGCTCAGTTTGAATTAGATTTTGTTTACTCAGTTGGTGAACATGCACATAGCGACCAGCCGCAGCAGCTGGGCGATCCAATAGTTTTGCCGGGCTGCGAGGCTGTTGCCACGTATAGTAAAAGGACGGTAGCGATATTTGGCTTGGGATTTGATTCCGGTGCACCAATATGTATGCATGGCAAGATCGAGCCTGATAATACTTATGCATTAATCGCACGCCCAGGAGCGCTTGAAGACTATAGTAAAAAAACTTATTCAATTAATCATGACTTCATAACTGAGTCGGTTGATGAGGTTGTATATTCCCCGTTGTCTAGTGTTAAGCAAACCTACGATAGTTTAAGGGAGATATTCTTTCCGTTCAGAACGTCCGCGATAACGGTTATAGTTCCGTTTGGCCCAAAGCCGCATGCACTAGCGGCTATAATCGCAGCCATGAATTATCCAGGTGTAACTTGCTTGTACTCCAGTACTGGTTCGCGGCCGTCAGTAGTTACCGCTACATCTGAACTGGTTCTTAGCAGAATATATAAGGATGAAGAACAGGTGGTTGGCTAAGAAAAGAGCCCGACAGGGCTCTTTCTCGAGGTGTAATTATTTTTGCAGCCAACTTTCGACGGCATCAGGTCCTTGTTCTGCCTTCCGTCCTTTCAAACTTTGTGATTCCCACCCTTGGTTTCGATAACTTCACCGGTGGGCGGGTTTTTGTACGCCTTGAGTTCGCGTGGTTTGTGTGTGCCAGCTTTTTGAGCGAGGGCTTGGCGTCGGGCGGTGGTCTGTGGCTCCAGTAAATTGATGATGTGCTTCAGGCAAAAACCATAGTGCTCAATCAGCTTGCGGAGATTGGTTTTGAACTCAATCTCTTTATTCGGTTCGTTATAATCTTTCAATACTTCAAGTGCCTGAAGTTGCTCGGCCAAGTGTTTTTCATCTGACGGTATTTCGCGAGTTTCGACATTTTTATTCCTTTATTCTATGAGGTTGTGCATGCTTATTAGGATAGTGGGGCAGGTTGCAAGTTAAGCGCTATTTTCGGCGATTTAGTTGGCTCTCAATATGAACCAATTTCGCTTTGATTGCATTGATAGCCAGTGCCTGTATCTGCGAGGTTTTGCCAGGCCTGACGTCAATGGTTTTCAGCAGGGCATTCAGATGGGGTTTCTGGGTTTTGAGCGTGTCAGATAAGCTCGCGCTGTTCTGTAGTGGATTGTTTGTTACTTTCATCCTTGCGTTGTTCCAGATTGCTTACAAGGTATTCAGGGACAGACCACGATTAATGACGGTATCCGCACTTGAAATATCTCGCGTCAAAAGCTTCCTTGAATGCTTTCACCCCTCCGCTATCCTTCCCCTGTCGTTGCCAATTCAGCGACCGGGCTTGGAAACCCGAATTTAGGGTATAGGCGCACAAGCGCCCCAATCACGATGACAGGCGCTATTATTTCGCCTGCGATTCGTGCAATGGCGGCTGTGCGCGGGAGGACTTCGGTCCTGCCGGGACCTATACCCCCGGTTTTCCAACCTGCGTACGGCTGCCACCCATTCGCTTGGAAACGAACGTGGCAGCTATTTCCTCAGGTATAGGAGTTAGCGCATGGACGGTTTTACTCAAGAAAGACAGCTTCCAACCCTCAGCACCGAAGCATTCCCCGGAGGTGCCCAATGACCACCCAGCCCCCCTTCAAAACCTTGGGCGTCATCACGTTTTCCACCTGCGGTTCCCATGGTCGCGAACTGTTCCGCGTCAATCCCGGTGTACCCATCCTGGAGGCCATGGAACACGCTTCCATCCTGCTGTACTGCGCCAAGGCTTTATCCCTCGATGCGGCATTGGAAAGAGAGGATGGAGAGCGCTATGCCTGGGCGTCGCATTACCTGGGGGAGATGGGGAAGGCGGTGATTGATGATCTGACGCAGGGGATGTTTAGTGGGGCGAGCGCGGTGATGCCGGATTGTGGGCGATGATCCGGGGTTTGTGATGATTGAGGGGACGTCATCGCCAGCAAGCTAGCTCCTACAGTAGTCGGCGTTCGCAGGGTGTCAGGCGGGGCGAGTGACTTGATTTTTCGGCAGGCAAAAAAAGACCTTGGGCTTCAAGGTCTTTTTTAAATCACTGAATGTCTTTCAAATAGTCCCTGAGCACGATCAGCGGGGCATTCAGCTCTTCGGTCGTCTGCACCTGGATCACGTCCGCTGCCAACCTCTGCAACTCGCGTCCCAGGGCTTGGCCTGTGCCGCCTACGGCATCCATCGCCACATCCACGCACGCCTTCATCTTGAGCTGGATCGCGCCAATATCGCAGTTGCGCACCAACAGCTCAAACACGTCCCGCTGGTACTCACCCATGATCGGGTCATCGCGCAAGATCGGGCTTTGACCTTCCGCCTCATAAGCCAGCTTGAGGGCAAAAAGGGCGACTGTCTCCAGTTGCGATTCCATGGTGCGGGTTCCTCGGCTTTCTGCTGTGATCGGCGATCGGCACTTTTCGACAGGCGAAAAAAAAGACCTTGAATTTCAAGGTCTTTTTTAAGATGGTGCCCCGAGGGAGACTCGAACTCCCACTCCTTTCGAAAACGGATTTTGAATCCGCCGCGTCTACCAATTCCGCCATCAGGGCTCAATGGCGGCG
This sequence comes from Pseudomonas gingeri, assembly GCF_013386165.1. Taxonomy (GTDB): domain Bacteria; phylum Pseudomonadota; class Gammaproteobacteria; order Pseudomonadales; family Pseudomonadaceae; genus Aquipseudomonas; species Aquipseudomonas gingeri_C. Next base: position 555,541 of record NZ_JACAOS010000016.1, read on the forward strand.
AAGTATAGAGACGTGATTACCGTTGGTCAATCGGCTTTCGTGGTCTATTTTTACGATTTCCGCTAAACTTCCCGGCCCTGCTGAACGAACCCCATCATGCGCGTCGCTGACTTTACTTTCGAGCTCCCCGATTCCCTGATCGCTCGCCATCCTTTGGCCGAGCGACGCCTCAGTCGCCTGCTGACCCTCGACGGCCCCAGCGGCGCTCTCGCACACCGTCAATTTACTGATTTGCTTGAGCATTTACGCCCAGGCGATCTGATGGTGTTCAACAATACCCGGGTCATTCCAGCCCGCCTGTTCGGCCAGAAAGCCTCCGGCGGCAAGCTGGAAATCCTCGTGGAACGGGTCCTCGACACCCACCGCGTGCTGGCCCATGTGCGCTCCAGCAAGTCGCCAAAACCCGGTTCGAAGATTCTCATCGATGGCGGCGGCGAAGCCGAGATGCTCGCCCGCCACGACACGCTCTTCGAACTGGGCTTCGCCGAGGAAGTGCTGCCGCTGCTGGAGCGCGTCGGCCATATGCCGTTGCCTCCTTATATAGATCGCCCGGACGAAGGCGCGGATCGCGAGCGTTACCAGACGGTTTACGCCGAGCGTCTCGGCGCCGTGGCCGCGCCCACCGCCGGGCTGCATTTCGACAAGCCGCTGCTCGAAGCCATCGCCGCCAAGGGCGTTGAAACCGCTTTCGTCACCCTGCACGTCGGCGCCGGGACCTTCCAGCCGGTGCGCGTGGAGCGTCTCGAAGACCACCACATGCACCACGAATGGCTGGAAGTCAGCCAGGAAGTGGTCGACGCCGTCGCCGCCTGCCGCGCGCGCGGTGGTCGGGTGGTCGCCGTCGGTACCACCAGCGTGCGTTCGCTGGAAAGCGCCGCCCGCGATGGTGTGCTCAAGCCGTTCAGCGGCGACACCGACATCTTTATCTTCCCAGGCCGCCCCTTCCATGTGGTCGACGCCCTGGTGACCAATTTCCACCTGCCCGAATCCACGCTGCTGATGCTGGTTTCGGCCTTCGCCGGTTACCCCGAGACCATGGCCGCTTACAAGGCCGCCGTGGACAACGGCTACCGCTTCTTCAGCTACGGTGATGCCATGTTCATCACCCGCAACCCGGCGCCTGCCGCACCCAAGGATCGGGCCCCAGAGGACCAAGCATGAGTCGCAACTGTCGTATGTCGTTCGAGCTGCTCGCCACTGATGGCAAAGCTCGTCGCGGTCGCCTGACCTTCCCCCGCGGTACCGTCGAAACCCCGGCCTTCATGCCCGTGGGCACTTACGGCACGGTCAAGGGCATGCTGCCTCGGGATATCGTCGCCACCGGCGCCGAGATCATCCTCGGCAACACCTTCCACCTGTGGCTGCGCCCCGGCACCGAGGTGATCAAGGCCCACGGCGACCTGCACGACTTCATGCAGTGGAAAGGCCCGATCCTTACCGACTCCGGCGGCTTCCAGGTGTTCAGTCTGGGCGCCATGCGCAAGATCAAGGAGGAGGGCGTGACCTTCGCTTCCCCGGTCGACGGCGCCAAGGTGTTCATGGGCCCGGAAGAATCGATGCAGGTCCAGCGCGACCTGGGCTCGGACATCGTGATGATTTTCGACGAGTGCACCCCGTACCCGGCTGACGAAGACGTCGCCCGCGTGTCCATGGAGCTGTCGCTGCGTTGGGCCCAGCGCTCGAAAAATGCCCACGGTGAAAACACCGCCGCGTTGTTCGGGATTGTCCAGGGCGGCATGCACGAGAGCCTGCGCAAGCGCTCCCTCGAAGGCCTCGACCAGATCGGCTTCGACGGCCTGGCCATCGGCGGCCTGTCGGTGGGCGAGCCCAAGCACGAGATGATCAAGGTGCTGGATTACCTGCCCGGCCTGATGCCTGCTGACAAACCTCGTTACCTTATGGGCGTTGGCAAGCCGGAAGATCTCGTAGAGGGTGTGCGCCGCGGGGTGGACATGTTCGATTGCGTGATGCCAACCCGTAATGCCCGCAATGGGCACCTGTTCATCGACACCGGCGTGCTGAAGATCCGCAACGCGTTCCATCGCCATGATGAATCGCCACTGGATCCGACCTGCGATTGCTACACCTGCCAGAACTTCTCCCGTGCTTATCTGCACCATTTGGACAAGTGCGGCGAAATGCTGGGAAGCATGTTGAATACCATCCACAATTTGCGCCATTACCAGCGCCTGATGGCTGGTTTGCGCGAGGCTATTCAACAGGGTACATTGGCCGCCTTTGTCGATGCCTTCTACGCCAAACGCGGGCTTCCCGTACCGCCTTTGGACTGAATTTTCAGAATTGAATTCTTGCAACTGGAGTGCTAAATGAGCTTTTTCATCTCTAACGCGTTCGCGGACGGCGCCGCACCTGCTGCTGCCGGTCCGATGGGCGGTGGTTTCGAATGGATCTTCCTGGTCGGCTTCCTGGTCATCTTCTACCTGATGATCTGGCGTCCACAGGCCAAGCGCGCCAAGGAGCAGAAGAACCTGCTGGGCAACCTGGCCAAGGGTGACGAAGTGGTCACCACCGGCGGTATCGCCGGCAAGATCACCAAAGTGAGCGACGACTTCGTGGTTCTGGAAGTGTCCGACACCGTGGAAATGAAGTTTCAGAAGGGTGCCATCGCGGCCACCCTGCCTAAAGGCACGCTGAAAGCGATCTAAGTTTCAACTCTTAACAATCGACGGGGCGCGCAAGGCGCCCCGCGTCATAAGCGGGCGGCGTGATGCTGAACAAATACCCTCTGTGGAAATACCTACTGATCCTGGCGGTGCTGGCGGTCGGTTTTATTTATTCCGCTCCCAATCTCTATCCTGATGATCCGGCGATCCAGGTCAGCGGCGCAAGCACTGCACTGCAGGTCAATCAGGCCGATCTGGACCGTGTGAGCAAAGCGCTGACCGACGCCGGGATCACCGTCAAGGGCGCCACTCTGGCCGCCGGCGGCAAAGGCGGTCTGGTGCGTCTGACCAAGCAGGAAGACCAACTGCCGGCCAAGGACGTGGTGCGTAAAACCCTCGGCGACGACTATGTTGTGGCCCTGAACCTGGCACAGACCACCCCGCAATGGCTGCGCAGCCTTGGCGCGCACCCGATGAAGCTGGGTCTGGACTTGTCCGGTGGTGTGCACTTCCTGCTGGAAGTGGACATGGACAAAGCCGTTGATGCACGCCTGAAAGTCTATGACGGCGACGTCAAGAGCCTGTTGCGCAAGGAGCGTGTGCGTTATCGCACCCTGCCGGCGTTCAACGGTGCCATCCAGTTGGGCTTTGCCGACTCCGATACCCGTGATCAGGCTCGTGCGCTGATTCGCAAGAACTTCAACGATTTCGACATTGTTCCGGCCGACCTCAACGATCAGCTGGTACTGCGTCTGGCGATGACCCCGGCCAAGCTGGCGGAAATCCGCGAATACTCCATCAAGCAGAACTTGACCACGGTACGTAACCGCGTCAACGAGCTGGGTGTGGCCGAGCCACTGGTTCAGCGTCAGGGTGCCAACCGCATCGTGGTCGAACTGCCAGGCGTACAGGACACCGCTGAAGCCAAGCGGATCCTCGGCAAGACCGCTAACCTGGAGTTCCGTCTGGCGGCTGAGCCGGGTGCTTCGAAGGCCACTTCCGAAGAGTTCGAGTTCCGTGAAGGCAATCGTCCTCCGGCGCAGATCGAGCGTGGCCTGATCATCACCGGTGACCAGGTGACCGACGCCCAGGCGGGCTTCGACGAACACGGTCGTCCGCAGGTGAACATCAAGCTCGATGGTCATGGTGGCGATCTGATGAGCCGCGCGACCCGCAGCAACGTCGGGCGCAGCATGGCGGTGATCTTCATCGAGCAGAAGCCGATCACCACCTACACCAAGCAGGTTGTCAACGGCGTCGAGAAAGACGTGCCGGTGCAGACCTTCAAGGAAGAGAAGAAGATCATCAGCCTGGCGACCATCCAGTCGCCGCTGGGCAGTCAGTTCCGCATCACTGGCCTGAACGGCCAGGGCGAATCCTCGGAGCTGGCCTTGCTGCTGCGTGCCGGTGGTCTGGCCGCGCCGATGTACTTCGCTGAAGAACGTACCATCGGTCCAAGCCTGGGTGCCGACAACATCACCAAGGGTATCGATGCGTCGCTGTGGGGCATGCTGTTCGTCTCGCTGTTCATCATTGCCATCTACCGCTTCTTCGGCATCATCGCTACCGTGGCCCTGGCCTTCAACATGGTTGCCCTGCTGGCGCTGATGTCCCTGCTGGGGGCAACGCTGACCCTGCCGGGTATCGCCGGTATCGTCTTGACCATGGGCATGGCGGTGGACGCCAACGTGCTGATCTTCTCGCGGATACGTGAGGAGATAGCGGCGGGGATGACGGTGCAACGAGCGATCAACGAAGGCTTTGGTCGTGCGTTCACGGCGATTATCGACGCCAACCTGACCACCTTGCTGGTGGGCGGCATCCTCTTTGCCATGGGGACCGGCCCGGTCAAGGGCTTTGCGGTGACCATGTCCCTCGGGATCTTTACCTCGATGTTCACGGCCATCATGGTGACCCGCGCGATGGTCAACCTGATCTTCGGCGGTCGTGACTTCAAGAAGTTGTGGATTTAAGGGGCTGCCATGTTACGTACTATCAACTTCATGGGTGTTCGCAACGTTGCGTTCGGCGTCACCCTGTTCCTCACCGCATTGGCCCTGTTCAGCTGCTTCCACAAGGGCATGAACTACGGCTTGGACTTCACCGGCGGTACGCTCATCGAGCTGACCTACGAGCATGCGGCGGATGTCACCAAGGTGCGCGAGCAGCTGAACGGCGCCGGTTATCACGAGGCGATCGTGCAGAGTTTTGGCGCGACCACCGACTTGCTGGTGCGGATGCCGGGTGAAGACCCGCAACTGGGCCATCAGGTCGCCGAGGCGTTGCAGAAGGTCGGCGGTGATAACCCGGTGCAGATCAAGCGCGTCGAGTTCGTCGGCCCGCAGGTCGGTGAAGAGCTGCGCGACCAGGGCGGCCTCGGCATGCTCATGGCGTTGGGTGGCGTACTGATCTACCTGGCGTTCCGCTTCCAGTGGAAGTTCGCGGTGGGCGCCATCGTCTCGCTGGTCCACGATGTGGTGGTGACCGTGGGTATCCTGTCGTTCTTCCAGATCACCTTCGATCTGACGGTGCTGGCGGCGGTACTGGCGATTATCGGCTACTCGCTCAACGACACCATCGTGGTCTTCGACCGGGTGCGTGAGAACTTCCGTGTCCTGCGCAAGGCTACTCTGATCGAGAACATCAACATCTCGACCACCCAGACCCTGTTGCGGACCATGGCGACGTCGATCTCCACCCTGCTGGCGATTACCGCGCTGCTGTTCTTTGGTGGCGACAATCTGTTCGGTTTCTCCATCGCCCTGTTCATCGGTGTGTTGGCGGGGACCTACTCGTCGATCTACATCGCCAACGTGGTGCTGATCTGGCTGAATCTGAATAGCGAAGACCTGATCCCTCCGGCCAGTACCCAGAAGGAAGTCGACGACCGTCCTTGACGGAAATCTTCCACCTGGTTGTTAGCTGATAAAGGCGCGAGTGTTGAACTCGCGCCTTTTTTTATACTCCAAAGCCATAGAGAAAGGCGGGCATCGATCCGCTTGTGATGGTCAGGAGGTTCACGTGAACAAGTCGTTGCTGGTAGGTGCGGTATTGGGTGCTGTCGGTGTGACTGCCGGGGGTGCTGTTGCCACCTATAGCCTGGTAAAAAGCGGCCCTGAGTATGCGCAAGTATTGGCGGTAGAGCCGGTCAACACTCAAATCAAGACGCCGCGCCAAGTCTGTCAGGATGTCGCGGTGACCCGGCAGAAGCCGGTTCAGGACGAACATCGTCTGGCCGGTACTGCGTTGGGTGCGGTCGGCGGTGGTTTGCTTGGCAGCCTGGTCGGTGGCGGTCGTGGCAAGACCCTGGCCACCGTGGTCGGTGCGGTTGGCGGCGGTTACGCCGGTAACAAGGTGCAGGAGGGCATGCAGGAGCGTGACACCTACACCACGACCCAGAAACGCTGCAACACGGTCAATGATGTCAGCGACAAGCTGGTGGGTTATGACGTGCGTTATCAGTTGAATGGCAAGGAAGGCAAGGTGCGGATGGACCGCGATCCGGGTAATCAGATTCCGGTGGACAAGGACGGTCGGCTGATCCTGGGGCAGAATCAACCCGCTCAGCAGCCGGGTCAGTAATATCGGCTGTTGAGGCATAAAAAATGCCCCGTATCGCGAGATACGGGGCATTTTTTTGAGCGGCGAAAGCTTAGCGCTTCAGCGAAGCCGGCAGGTGCGGCTGGATCGCCGTCAGTACTGCCTTGAAGCACTTGGTGTTGCCGGCAACGATGTGGCCTTTTTCCAGGAAGTCGTGACCACCGGTGAAGTCGCTCACCAGGCCGCCGGCCTCTTGAATCAGCAGGGCGCCTGCAGCCATGTCCCATTCGGACAGACCTGACTCCCAGAACGCATCGAAACGACCGGCAGCCACGTAGGCCAGGTCCAGGCTTGCGGCACCGGCGCGGCGGATACCGGCGGTCTGGCCGACCAGGGCGCGGAACATGCCCAGGTAGTTGTCCAGGTTGTCCATCTGGTCGTCACGGAACGGGAAGCCGGTACCCAGCAGGGCGCCGTCCAGGCTGGTGCGGCCGCTGACGCGCAGGCGACGACCGTTGAGCTGGGCGCCACGGCCACGGGAGGCGGTGAATTCTTCCTGGCGAACCGGGTCCAGGACCACGGCGTGCTCAAGGCGGCCGCGGTATTTGCAGGCGATGCTGACCGCGAAGTGCGGGATGCCGCGCAGGAAGTTGGTGGTGCCATCCAGTGGGTCGATGATCCACAGGTATTCTTCGCCTTCGCCTGAGCCGGCGTGGAAGCCGGTTTCTTCGCCGCGAATGGCGTGGGTCGGATAGGCCTTGCGCAGCGCGTCGATAATTTTCTGTTCGGCGGCGCGATCCACTTCGGACACGTAGTCCTTGGCGTCTTTTTCGTCGACCTTGATGGTATCCAGGCGCTCGATGGAGCGGAAAATCAATTCACTGGCGCTGCGGGCGGCGCGCAGCGCGATATTCAGCATGGGCTGCATGGACGTTTCACCTAGAGTGTTAAAGAAAGCCGAACATTCTACCAGAAAAGTCCAAGGGGAGAAGGACGACGTGGCGCTCGTGGCGCAATCCCCAGTGCTTCTGTAAGATTTGCTCCCCTTCGCCGAGTCTGAGAGTGCCTCTCGTGCTGCAAAATATTCGTGTTGTCCTGGTCAATACCAGTCATCCGGGCAATATCGGCGGGGCCGCGCGGGCCATGAAGAACATGGGGCTGTCGCGCCTGGTGCTGGTGGAACCCCGGGTCTTTCCCTCCGCTGAAGCTGATGCACGGGCTTCCGGTGCCACCGATATCCTTGAAAGCGCGCAAGTCGTCGCCACCTTGGAAGAGGCGTTGGTCGGCTGCAATCTGGTGTTTGGCACCAGTGCTCGCGACCGGCGGATTCCCTGGCCGTTGCTCGACCCTCGCGAATCCGGGTTGAAAGTGGTCGAGGAAGCCGGGCAGGGCGCCGAGATCGCGCTGGTGTTTGGTCGTGAAGATTCCGGCCTGACCAACGACGAGCTGCAGCGATGTCATTATCACGTGCATATCCCGTCCGATCCGGACTTCAGTTCGCTCAACCTCGCCACGGCGGTACAGGTGCTGAGCTATGAAGTGCGGATGTCCTGGCTGGCGGCCGTCGGGCAGCCGAGCAAGGTAGAGAAGCATGAAGTGGCGTCGACGCGCAGCGAAGAGCTGGCGACCATGGATGAGATGGAGCGGTTTTTCGGCCATCTGGAACAAACCCTGGTGGCCATCGACTTCCTCGACCCCGAAAAACCGCGCCATCTGATGGCCCGGTTGCGTCGCCTGTACGGACGCAGTTCGGTCAGTCGCGCCGAGATGAATATTTTGCGGGGCATCCTCACGGAAACCGAAAAAGCGGCCCGGGGCGAGCTCCTTAAGCGGAAGGATCAGTGATGTTCGAGCGTTTGCGAGAAGATATCCAGAGCGTATTCCATCGTGATCCGGCGGCGCGCAATGCCTTTGAAGTGCTGACCTGCTACCCGGGCCTGCATGCCATCTGGCTGCATCGCCTGGGGCATGCGCTGTGGGGCATGGGCTGGAAGTGGCTGGCGCGGGTGGTGTCGAACTTCGGGCGCTGGCTGACTGGCATTGAAATCCATCCCGGGGCCAAGGTCGGGCGGCGGTTCTTTATCGACCATGGCATGGGCATCGTGATCGGCGAAACCGCCGAGATCGGCGATGACGTGACCATTTACCAGGGCGTGACCCTGGGCGGCACCAGTTGGAACAAAGGCAAGCGTCACCCGACGCTGGAAGACGGCGTGGTGGTCGGCGCCGGTGCCAAGGTGCTGGGGCCGTTTACCGTCGGTGCCGGGGCCAAGATCGGTTCCAATGCCGTGGTGACCAAGGCGGTGCCTGCGGGGGCGACGGCTGTTGGTATTCCGGGGCGGATCATCATGAAAGTCGATGATCAGGTCGAAGCCAAGCGCAAGGCCATGGCGGAGAAGATCGGTTTTGATGCCTATGGTGTCAGCGAAGACATGCCAGACCCGGTGGCGCGTGCCATTGGCCAGTTGCTCGATCACTTGCAGGCGGTGGATGGGCGCCTGGAAGGTATGTGCGGAGCGCTGAAGGACCTGGGCAGCACCTATTGCGCCAAGGAGCTGCCGGAGTTGCAGTGTGACGGGTTCGTCGAAGTGAAGGCTGAGACCGAGGCCAAGGCTGGCTGATCTTCGCTGGGCTTGCTGGCCTCATCGCCAGCAAGCTGGCTCCTACAGGATTGTGCGTGTGTCCGAGATCTTGCAAGCGACACGCTCACATGTAGGAGCGAGCTTGCTCGCGATAGCGCCCCTGGGGCGCCCCAAAAAACCACCGCTCCATCGCAATGCCATTACGCCCCAGACTTTGCTACAATTCGCGCGCTCTTTTAGCGGTAAACCCGACTAAAGCACTAGGTCTTATAGTTGACTTAAATACTCGGGAATAGCATACTCTTCCCCATCCCGATCCCGTAACTCCGTGGTACCTGTCCATGCGACTGACTACAAAAGGCCGATACGCCGTGACCGCCATGCTCGACTTGGCGTTGCACGCGCAACGCGGGCCGGTGTCTCTGGCCGATATCTCCGAGCGCCAAGGCATCTCCCTGTCCTACCTCGAGCAGCTTTTCGCCAAGTTGCGCCGCAGCAACCTGGTGTCCAGCGTGCGTGGTCCTGGCGGCGGCTACCAGCTGTCGCGTGAGATGCAGGGGATCCAGGTCGCCCAGGTGATCGATGCCGTGAACGAATCGGTCGATGCTACCAAATGCCAGGGTCTGGGCGATTGCCATGCCGGCGATACCTGCCTGACCCACCATCTGTGGTGCGACCTCAGCCTGCAGATCCACGAATTTCTCAGCGGTATCAGCTTGGCGGACCTTGTTACTCGCCGTGAGGTGCAAGAAGTCGCCCAGCGTCAGGATCAGCGCCGCTGTAATGGCAAGGCGCCGCGCCTGGATAAGATCGAAGCGTCCGCCGTCGAATGACAGCCAAAGAGCCCGCGGTGCGCCAGCCAGCCTGATTTAGGAGAGTGTCCATGAAATTGCCGATTTACCTTGATTACTCAGCGACGACCCCGGTTGATCCGCGTGTCGCCCAAAAAATGAGTGAATGCCTGCTGGTCGACGGAAACTTCGGTAACCCGGCGTCCCGTTCCCACGTGTTCGGCTGGAAAGCCGAAGAGTCCGTGGAAAACGCTCGCCGTCAGGTGGCCGACCTGGTCAATGCCGACCCGCGTGAAATCGTCTGGACCTCCGGTGCCACCGAGTCCGACAACCTGGCCATCAAGGGTGTCGCGCACTTCTATGGCAGCAAGGGCAAGCACCTGATCACCAGCAAGATCGAACACAAGGCGGTCCTCGACACCATGCGCCAACTGGAGCGCGAAGGTTTCGAAGTCACCTACATCGAACCGGGTGAAGACGGCCTGATCACCCCGGCCATGGTTGAAGCCGCCCTGCGCGACGACACCATCCTGGTGTCGATCATGCACGTGAACAACGAAATCGGCACCGTCAACGACATCGCCGCCATCGGCGAGCTGACCCGCTCGCGCGGCGTGCTGTTCCATGTCGACGGCGCTCAGTCCACCGGCAAGGTCGACATCGACCTGCAGAAGCTGAAAGTCGACCTGATGTCGTTCTCGGCCCACAAGACCTACGGCCCTAAAGGCATCGGCGCGCTGTACGTCAGCCGCAAGCCGCGTGTTCGCCTCGAAGCGACCATGCATGGCGGCGGTCACGAACGTGGCATGCGTTCCGGCACCCTGGCGACCCACCAGATCGTCGGCATGGGCGAAGCGTTCCGCGTGGCCAAGGAAGACATGGCTGCCGAGAACCTGCGCATCAAGGCCCTGAGCGATCGCTTCTACAAGCAGGTCGAGCATCTGGAAGAGCTGTACATCAACGGCAGCATGACCGCCCGCGTACCGCACAACCTGAACCTGAGCTTCAACTACGTTGAAGGCGAGTCGCTGATCATGGCCCTCAAGGACCTGGCGGTTTCCTCCGGTTCGGCTTGCACCTCGGCCTCGCTCGAGCCTTCGTACGTCCTGCGCGCCCTGGGCCGCAACGATGAACTGGCACACAGCTCGATCCGCTTCACCTTCGGCCGCTTCACCACCGAAGAAGAAATCGATTATGCCGCGCAGAAAGTCTGCGAGGCCGTCACCAAGCTGCGCGCTCTGTCGCCGCTGTGGGACATGTTCAAAGACGGCGTCGATATCTCGAAGATCGAGTGGGCGGCACACTAAATAAAGAAGCCGCCACATACAGGTCCTGTAGCGACGCGGCAATCAACGGCTGGCGTAACGACAGGGCCGAGAGCGGCCCTGATGAGTGAGGATTAAGTACCATGGCTTACAGCGAAAAGGTCATCGACCACTACGAAAACCCGCGCAACGTCGGCAAGATGAACGCGGAAGACCCTGATGTCGGCACCGGCATGGTCGGCGCTCCGGCGTGCGGCGACGTTATGCGCCTGCAGATCAAGGTCAACGAGCAAGGCATCATCGAAGACGCCAAGTTCAAGACCTACGGTTGCGGTTCGGCTATCGCCTCCAGCTCCCTGGCTACCGAGTGGATGAAGGGCAAGACTCTGGATGAAGCAGAGACCATCAAGAACACTCAGCTGGCTGAAGAACTGGCCCTGCCGCCAGTGAAAATCCACTGCTCGGTACTCGCCGAAGACGCCATCAAGGCCGCCGTTCGCGATTACAAGCAGAAGAAAGGCCTGATCTAAACGATCTGGCGTTCAAGCGATTAGTAAGGAGTCACCGATGGCTATCAGCATGACAGAAGCGGCTGCTCGACACGTGCGACGCTCCCTTGATGGGCGCGGCAAAGGTGAAGGGATTCGTCTGGGTGTTCGCACCACAGGCTGTTCCGGCCTTGCCTATGTGCTGGAGTTCGTCGACGAAGTGGTGGCGGAAGATCAGGTGTTCGAAAGTCACGGCGAAAAAGTGATCATCGACCCGAAAAGCCTCACCTACCTGGACGGCACTGAACTGGATTTCGTCAAGGAAGGGTTGAACGAAGGCTTCAAGTTCAACAACCCCAACGTGCGCGGTGAATGTGGCTGCGGCGAAAGCTTCAACATCTGAGGCTTCTCGTGGGTACTCCTTGTCATTTCGCTTTATTCGAGTTGCAGCCGAGCTTTACGCTGGATCTCGAACAGTTGGCCGCGCGCTATCGAGAACTGGCGCGCGGTGTGCACCCGGACCGCTTTGCCGACGCTTCCGAGCGTGAGCAACGCCTGGCCCTGGAGCAGTCCGCGAGCCTCAACGAGGCCTACCAGACCCTCAAGAGTCCTCCCAAGCGCGCGCGTTACCTGCTCGCCATGGGTGGTCGCGAGTTGCCGCTGGAGGTCACGGTGCATGACCCCGATTTCCTCATGCAGCAGATGCAATGGCGCGAGGAACTCGAGGAGTTGCAGGACGAGGCGGACCTGCCCGGTATCGCCACGTTCAAGCGCCGCTTGAAAGTCGCCCAGGACCAGTTGAACGACAGCTTCGCAGCTTGTTGGAACGATGCCGCGCAACGCGAACAGGCTGAACGCCTGATGCGGCGCATGCAGTTTCTCGACAAGCTCACCTACGAAGTGCGCCAGTTAGAAGAGCGCCTCGACGATTAACCCAGTGCCGCCTCGGTCGCACGCCTGATATTCAGATAAGTCCAGATAACGATGGCCCTACTGCAGATCGCCGAACCCGGCCAGAGTCCTCAACCGCACCAGCGTCGCCTGGCTGTGGGGATCGACTTGGGCACTACCAATTCGCTGGTCGCTGCATTGCGCAGTGGTCTTTCCGAGCCGTTGCCCGACGCCGACGGGCAGGTGATCCTGCCGTCCGCGGTGCGCTATCACGCTGACCGCGTTGAAGTCGGGCAGTCGGCCAAGTTGGCTGCCGCCAGTGACCCGCTCAATACCGTTCTGTCGGTGAAACGCCTGATGGGGCGCGGCCTCGCGGACGTCAAGCAACTGGGCGAGCAACTGCCTTACCGCTTTGTCGGCGGTGAGTCGCACATGCCGTTCATCGACACCGTGCAGGGCCCGAAAAGCCCGGTGGAAGTGTCCGCGGAGATCCTCAAGGTGCTGCGTCTGCGCGCCGAGGCGAGCCTGGGTGGCGAACTGGTTGGCGCGGTGATCACCGTGCCGGCCTATTTCGATGAGCCCCAGCGCCAGGCCACCAAGGATGCGGCCCGCTTGGCCGGACTCAACGTGCTGCGCCTGCTCAACGAGCCGACTGCGGCGGCGGTGGCTTACGGTCTGGATCAGAACGCCGAAGGCGTGGTCGCCATCTATGACCTGGGCGGCGGTACTTTCGATATCTCGATTTTGCGTCTGACCCGTGGCGTCTTCGAGGTACTAGCTACCGGTGGCGACAGCGCCCTGGGTGGCGATGACTTCGACCATGCGATTGCCGGCTGGATCATCGAGCAGGCGGGCTTGTCCGCCGATCTCGATCCGGGTACGCAGCGTCATCTGCTGCAAACTGCCTGCGCGGCCAAGGAGGCCCTGACCGACGCGACTTCGGTCGAGGTGGTGTATGGCGATTGGCGTGCGGCGTTGACCCGTGAAGCTTTCGATGCGCTGATCGAGCCCATGGTTGCGCGCAGCCTCAAGGCTTGCCGACGCGCCGTGCGCGATTCGAATGTGGAGCTCGACGAGGTCCAGGCCGTGGTCATGGTCGGCGGTTCGACCCGTGTGCCGCGTGTTCGCGAGGCGGTCGCCGAGATGTTCGGGCGTCAGCCGTTGACCGAGATCGATCCGGATCAGGTGGTGGCCATTGGTGCCGCGATCCAGGCCGATACCCTGGCCGGCAACAAGCGCGATGGCGGCGAATTGCTGCTGCTGGACGTGATTCCGTTGTCCCTCGGGCTGGAAACCATGGGTGGCCTGATGGAGAAGGTGATTCCGCGCAACACCACCATCCCTGTCGCTCGGGCCCAGGACTTCACGACTTATAAAGATGGTCAGTCGGCCATGATGATTCACGTGCTGCAAGGCGAGCGTGAACTGATCAGCGACTGCCGCTCCCTGGCGCGTTTCGAGCTGCGTGGTATCCCGGCCATGGTCGCGGGTGCGGCGAAGATTCGCGTGACCTTCCAGGTCGATGCCGATGGTCTGCTCGATGTCTCTGCCCGCGAGCTGGGTTCGGGCGTCGAAGCGAGCATTCAGGTCAAACCGTCCTACGGCCTGACCGATGGCGAAATCGCCAAGATGCTCAAGGATTCGTTCCAGTATGCCGGTGACGACAAGGTTGCCCGCGTGCTGCGTGAGCAGCAGGTCGATGCCCAGCGCCTGGTCGAAGCCGTGCAAGCGGCTTTGGAGGCGGATGGTGAGCGCTTGTTGGATGCCGACGAACGCATGGTCATCGACCTGCAGGTCGAGGAGCTGACCGAACTGATGAAAGGCACCGATGGTTACGCCATCGAGCAGCAGACCAAGCGTCTGTCGCAAGTGACCGATGCTTTTGCTGCCCGCCGCCTGGATTCGACGGTCAAGGCCGCCCTGGCGGGGCGCAACCTGAATGAGATTGGGGAATAACGATGCCGCAGGTGATTTTTCTGCCACACGAAAAGTTTTGCCCTGAGGGCTTGGTCGTGGAGGCTGAGACCGGTACGTCCATCCTCGAACTGGCCCATGAGCACCATATCGAAATGGAAAGTGCCTGTGGCGGCGTCTGCGCCTGTACCACCTGCCACTGCCTGATTCGCGAAGGTTTCGACTCGCTGGAAGAGGCCGATGACCTGGAAGAAGACTATCTTGATCGGGCTTGGGGGCTGGAAGCCCAGTCGCGCCTGGCCTGTCAGGCCAAGGTCGGGACTGAAGACCTGACCGTCGAGATTCCCAAGTACTCGCTCAACCACGCCGCCGAAGCGCCGCATTGATTCAAGGAATTATCATGAACCTGAAATGGGTTGATGTGCTGGAAATCGCAATCCAACTGGCTGAAAGCAAGCCGGAAGTCGATCCAATTTCGGTCAACTTCGTCGATCTACGGAAGTGGGTGATGGAATTGCCCGAGTTCGACGACAAACCTGAGCACTGCGGCGAGAAGGTTCTGGAGGCCATTCAGGCCCACTGGATCGAAGAACGCGACTGAGCAGTGCAGCAGGTTAGGCAATACTTGAGAACCCGCGTATAATTCGCGGGTTTAATTTTTGGCAAATCACTGTTTCTGGAGTTACACCATGGCTGTTCAACGTACTTTCTCCATCATCAAGCCTGACGCCGTTGCAAAAAACGTGATCGGCGAGATCACCACCCGTTTCGAAAAAGCCGGCCTGCGCGTTGTTGCTTCGAAACTCAAGCAACTGTCCAAAGCTGAAGCCGAAGGCTTCTACGCTGAGCACAGCGCTCGTGGTTTCTTCGGCGACCTGGTTGCCTTCATGATCTCCGGTCCTGTTGTTGTTCAGGTTCTGGAAGGCGAAAACGCTATCGCTCTGAACCGTGAGCTGATGGGCGCTACCAACCCTAAAGAAGCTGCTGCCGGCACCATCCGTGCTGACTTCGCTGACTCCATCGACGCCAACGCTGTACACGGTTCGGACTCCGAAGCCGCTGCTGCTCGCGAAATCTCGTACTTCTTCGCAGCTACCGAAGTAACCGCTCGCTAAGCAAAGGCTTGGGAGTGAGGGTGAATCCATGACTGTATCAATCGGCAAAACAAACCTGTTGGGTCTGACTCAACCGGAAATGGAAAAATTCTTCGACTCAATCGGGGAGAAGCGTTTCCGTGCCGGTCAGGTCATGAAGTGGATTCACCACTTTGGCGTCGATGATTTCGACGCCATGACGAACGTCAGCAAGGCCTTGCGTGAAAAACTCAAGAGCGTTGCCGAAGTTCGCGGTCCTGAAGTCGTCAGCGAGGACATTTCCACCGACGGCACCCGTAAATGGGTGGTGCGCGTGGCGTCCGGCAGCTGCGTCGAGACCGTCTACATTCCCCAGGGCAAACGCGGCACCTTGTGCGTTTCGTCCCAGGCGGGCTGTGCCCTGGACTGCAGTTTCTGCTCCACCGGCAAGCAAGGCTTCAACAGCAACCTCACCGCCGCCGAAGTGATCGGCCAGGTGTGGATTGCCAACAAATCCTTTGGCAGCGTCCCGGCGACCGTCGACCGTGCCATCACCAACGTGGTGATGATGGGCATGGGTGAGCCGCTGCTGAACTTCGACAACGTCATCGCGGCCATGCACCTGATGATGGACGACCTGGGCTACGGCATCTCCAAACGCCGCGTGACCCTGTCGACCTCCGGCGTGGTACCGATGATCGACGTGCTCGCCGAGCACATCGACGTCTCCCTGGCGTTGTCGCTGCACGCACCGAATGACGCATTGCGTAACCAATTGGTGCCGATCAACAAGAAGTATCCGCTTAAGATGCTGCTTGAGTCGTGCCGTCGCTACATGGCGACCCTCGGCGAGAAACGTGTCCTGACCATCGAGTACACCCTGCTCAAGGATATCAACGACCAGGTCGAGCACGCGGTCGAGATGATCGAGTTGCTCAAGGACACGCCGTGCAAGATCAACCTGATTCCGTTCAACCCGTTCCCGCACTCCGGGTACGAGCGTCCGAGCAACAACGCGATCCGGCGTTTCCAGGATCTGTTGCATCAGGCCGGCTATAACGTCACGGTACGCACCACCCGTGGTGAAGACATCGACGCGGCCTGCGGTCAACTGGTGGGGCAGGTGCTGGATCGCACCCGTCGCAGCGAACGCTACATCGCCGTACGTGAGCTGAGCGCCGATGCTGAAAGTCCGCAAAGCGCCGCGAACCGAAACTGAGAGAGGATCTCCATGACCTTGCGCGCTGCGCTCCTTGTAGTATTCGTCGGCCTGCTGGCCGGCTGCGTTTCAACGGGTAATGTCGACCCGATGAGTACCAGCAAGGGGCGCGATGAAGCGCGCGCGGCCTATGTGCAACTGGGCATCGGTTATCTGCAGCAAGGCCAGACCGAGCAGGCCAAGGTGCCGCTCAGGAAAGCCCTGGAGATGAACAGTTCCGATCCGGATGCCAATGCCGCCCTGGCGCTGGTGTTCCAGGCCGAAGGCGAGACGAAACTGGCCGAGGAGCATTTCCACAAGGCCCTGTCGTCGCGTCCTGACGATGCGCGCATGCTCAACAATTACGGCAGCTTCCTGTTTGAGCTCAAGCGTTACAAAGAAGCCTACGAGCGGTTTGAACAAGCCGCCAACGACAGCCTCTATACCGAACGTTCGCGGGTTTTCGAAAACCTCGGCCTGACCGCCCTGGCCCTTGGCCAGCGGGATCTGGCGATACAGCATTTCGAAAAATCCCTGCGCCTGAACCGCCAACAGCCACGTGCTTTGCTGGAAATGGCTGAGTTGTCTTACGAAGACAGGCATTATGTGCCCGCACGCGATTATTACGCGCGCTTCAGCCTGCTGAGCGAGCAAAATGCACGTAGTCTATTGCTCGGTATCCGCCTGGCGAAAATCTACGAAGATCGTGACAAGGCCGCCAGTTACGGCTTGCAACTAAAACGACTCTATCCCGGTACGCCGGAATATCAGCAATACCTGTCGGAGCAAAGATGAAAGCGGCGCAACCCGAATTTGTAGCAGCGACTCGCGTCAACCCCGGTGAGACCCTGCGTCAGGCCCGCGAAAGCAATGGTTGGACGTTGGCCGAGGTGGCTGTGAAGCTCAACCTCACGGTGTCGTCCCTGAGCAACCTGGAAGCTGGTGCCTTCGACAAGCTGCCGGGGCATACCTTTGCCCGGGGTTATATCCGCGCCTATGCCAAGTTGCTCGGCATGGACCAGGCCGTTCTGGTTCAGCAGTTCGACCAGTGTACCGGCACTGATTCCCAGGGCAGCAGCGTCCAGGCGCTGGGCCGTATCGAAGAGCCGGTGCGGTTTTCCCACACCCTCTTGCGTATTGTCAGCCTGCTGTTGCTGATTGCCGTGATCGGCGGCGGCTTTGTCTGGTGGCAGGACCAGGCCAGCCTGCGCTCCAAGGATCAGGCGGCGGTCAATATGGAACACGTCGAAGTCGAAAGCGCCGACGGCACCACGCAGATTCACCCGATCGACGAGCCGGAAGACCAGGCCGTGACCGAGAACCAGGCCGCCTCCGAGGCGCCGGCACCTGAAGGCGCGGCCGAGGCCCAGCCTGCCGTTCCCGCACCGGCCCCGGCGCCAACCCCGGCTGTCGTGCCTGTGCCACATTCGGCCCAGACCCTGGTGGTCGCGCCGACCCCGGCCCCGGCGCCGATTTCCAGCGTCGCGCCAAACGCCCCGGTCAGCACCGCAGCGGTTTCCGCCGAGCCTGTGGCCGGTGCCGGTCAGGTCCACCTGACCTTCGTCGCCGATTGCTGGACCCAGGTCACCGACGGCAACGGCAAGGTGCTGGTCAGCGGTCTCAAGCGCAAGGGCGAGAACCTTGAACTCAGCGGCAAGCCACCTTTCGCCGTGCGCCTGGGTTATGCCCGGGGCGCACAGATCGCATACAACGGTCAGCCGGTCGATATCGCACCGTTCACCAGTGGCGAGACCGCTCGCCTGAAGCTAGGTCAATAAGTCATGCACGGCCAATCTCCTATCAAGCGTCGCGAGTCTCGTAAAATCTGGGTCGGCTCGGTACCAGTAGGCGGCGATGCACCGATCGCGGTGCAGAGCATGACCAACAGCGACACCAATGACGTCGCGGCCACCGTGGCACAGATCAATCGTCTGGAAGCCGCGGGCGTCGATATCGTGCGCATTTCCGTGCCGGACATGGATGCCGCCGAGGCGTTCGGTCGGATCAAGCAATTGGTCAAGGTGCCGCTGGTCGCCGATATCCACTTCGACTACAAGATCGCTTTGCGCGTGGCCGAACTGGGCGTCGACTGCCTGCGCATCAACCCGGGCAACATCGGTCGCGAAGACCGTGTGCGTGCGGTGGTCGATGCCGCCCGTGATCGGGGTATTCCGATCCGCATCGGCGTCAACGCCGGCTCCCTGGAAAAAGACCTGCAGAAAAAGTACGGCGAGCCTACGCCAGAGGCGTTGGTGGAGTCGGCCCTGCGTCATGTCGAGCACCTGGAGCGTCTGAATTTCCAGGACTTCAAGGTCAGCGTAAAGGCTTCCGACGTGTTCATGGCGGTCGCTGCCTACCGTCTGCTGGCCAAGGAAATCGTCCAGCCGCTGCACCTGGGGATCACCGAAGCCGGTGGTTTGCGTTCAGGCACAGTGAAATCCGCCGTCGGCCTCGGTATGCTGCTGGCCGAAGGGATTGGCGATACTATTCGCATCTCGTTGGCGGCCGACCCGGTCGAGGAAGTGAAAGTCGGCTACGACATCCTCAAATCCCTGCATCTGCGCTCCCGTGGTATCAACTTCATCGCCTGCCCGAGCTGCTCGCGGCAGAACTTCGATGTGGTCAAGACCATGAACGAGCTGGAAGGACGCCTGGAAGATTTGCTGGTGCCGCTGGATGTGGCAGTGATCGGTTGTGTGGTCAACGGACCGGGTGAGGCCAAAGAGGCCCATATCGGCCTGACCGGCGGTACACCGAACCTGATCTACATCGATGGCAAGCCGGCGCAGAAATTGACGAATGACAATCTGGTGGATGAGCTGGAAAGGCTGATCCGCCAGAAAGCGGCCGAAAAGGTCGAAGCCGACGCGGCGTTGATCGCCCGCGGCTGATCGAAGAATTTAAGGATATTTTGTGAGCAAGTCTTTGCAAGCCATTCGTGGCATGAACGACATCCTGCCCGAGCAGACGCCCCTGTGGCGCTATTTCGAGAGCACCGTTGCGCGCCTGCTGGATAACTACGGTTACAAGCAGATCCGCATGCCGATCGTCGAATTCACCGAGTTGTTCAAACGCTCCATCGGTGAAGTGACCGACATCGTCGAAAAAGAGATGTACACCTTCGAGGACCGCAACGGCGATTCCCTGACCCTGCGCCCGGAAGGCACCGCGGCCTGCGTGCGCGCTGTGCTGGAGCACGGTATCACCGGGGGTGGCCAGCCGCAGAAGCTCTGGTACATCGGTCCGATGTTCCGCCACGAGCGTCCGCAGAAAGGCCGTTATCGCCAGTTCCATCAGATCGGTTGCGAAGTCTTCAATATCGACGGCCCGGACATCGACGCCGAGCTGATCGTACTGACCTGGCGCCTGTGGGGCCTGCTGGGCATCCGCAATGCGGTCAAGCTCGAACTCAACAGCCTGGGCACCAGCGAATCCCGCGGGCGTTATCGCGAGGCCCTGGTGGAGTACCTCAGTGCGCGTCTCGAGTTGTTGGACGAAGACAGCCAGCGCCGCCTGAAGACCAACCCGCTGCGGGTGCTCGACACCAAGAACCCGGACACCCAGGCCGCGTTGGTGGATGCGCCGAAACTCGCCGACTACCTCGACGACGAATCGCGCCTGCACTTCGAAGGTCTCAAGGCCCGTCTCGATGCCGCAGGTATCCCGTACGTGATCAACCCCAAGCTGGTGCGCGGGCTGGATTACTACAGCAAGACCGTTTTCGAATGGGTCACCGACCAGTTGGGCGCCCAGGGCACGGTGTGTGCCGGTGGTCGCTACGATGGCCTGGTCGAGCAGATGGGCGGCAAGCCGACCCCGGGCGTGGGTTTTGCCATGGGTATCGAACGCCTGATCCTGCTGCTGGAGACCCTGGAGCAGGTGCCGGAAGAAATTGCCCGTCAGGTCGATGTCTACCTGTGCGCCTTCGGCGAAGCCGCAGAGCTCGCGGCTCTGGCCCTGAGCGAGCAGGTCCGTGACCAACTGCCGAACCTGCGTTTGCAGGTCAACGCCGGCGCCGGCAGCTTCAAGAGTCAGTTCAAGAAAGCAGACAAGAGTGGTGCGCTGTACGCCTTGATTCTCGGAGACGACGAATTGGCTCAGCAAGTGGTAGGTTTCAAACCCCTGCGTGGCCAGGGCGAGCAACAAAGCATTGCCTGGGACGCTCTTTCCGAGCACTTGGCCACCTGCGTCGTGCAGGGTTGAAGCTGTAAAACAGCCGATTTAAAGAATAAGGAGTATTGGGGTGTCGAGTACCGAAGATGATCAGTTGGCGGAGTTGAAGGACTGGTGGCAGCGTAACGGCAAACCCCTGGTCACTGGCGGCTTGCTGGCCCTGGTGGTGGTGTTCGGCTGGCAAGCCTGGCACAAATACCAGAGCAACCAGGCGCAAGGCGCCTCGGTGCTCTATCAGCAATTGCTGGAAACCACGCTGACACCGGACGGCAAACCCGATCCTGGACGTGTGGCGGACCTGGCCAGCAAGCTCAACACCGACTTCGCTGGCAGCGCCTATGCGCAGTACGGCAGCTTGTTCGTAGCGAAAGTTGCGGTCGATACCGGTAAACTGGACGACGCCGCGCGTGAGCTGAAAACCATTACCGACAAACCGGCCAACATCACCCTGGGCGAAGTCGCGCGTCAGCGCCTGGCCCAGGTGCTGGCGGCACAGAACAAGGTCGACGACGCACTGAAACTGCTCGACGGCGATGCTGACAAGGCGTTCCTGGCCAGTCGCGAAGAACTCAAGGGGGACCTGTTGGTTCAACTGGGTCGGACCGATGAAGCCCATGCCGCGTACCAAAAGGCCAAGGCGGCGCTGTCTGATGAAGCAGCGGTCGGTGGCTTACAAATCAAGCTGGACGACCTGGCCAAAGGGGATGCGTGACGTGATCCGTTGGAAACATGCAGCATTGCTGGCTCTGGCCATTCTGGCCGCGGGTTGCAGCAGCAACAGCAAGAAAGAACTGCCACCGGCCGAACTGACTTCCTTCAAGGAAGAAGTGGTTCTGCATAAAGAGTGGAGCCGTTCCATCGGTGACGGCCAGGGCAAGATCTACAACATGCTGGTGCCGGCGATTGACGGCGACACCATCTACGCGGCCGATGACACTGGCATCGTGATCGCGATGGATCGCATGAACGGCGACGTCAAGTGGAAGAAAGACCTGGAGTTGCCGGTTTCCGGCGCCATCGGCGTCGGCTACGGCCTGGTGCTGATGGGCACCCTCAAGGGTGAAGTGATTGCCCTGGATGCCAGCACCGGCGAGCAGAAATGGCGCGCCCAGGTGACCAGCGAAGTGCTGGCACCGCCGGCCACCAACGGTGACGTGGTGGTGGTGCAGACCCAGGATGACCGTGTGATCGGCCTCGATGCCGACACCGGCCACCAGCGCTGGTTGTACGACAGCACCCCGGCGGTCCTGACCCTGCGTGGCACCGGTGCACCGTTGGTCACCAACCACCTGGCGGTGGCGGGCCTGTCCAGCGGCAAAGTGGTCGCCCTGGATACCCATAACGGCGTGCCGGCGTGGGAAACCCGCGTGGCCATCCCGCAAGGGCGTTCGGAGCTGGAGCGTGTGGTCGATATCGACGGCGGCCTGCTGTTGTCCGGCGGCAGCTTGTATGTCGCCAGCTACCAGGGCCGCATGGCGGCACTGGACCTGGAAAGTGGTCGAGTCCTCTGGCAGCGTGATGCTTCCAGCTACTCGGGCGTTGCCCAGGGTTTCGGCAGTGTCTATGTCGCCTTGGCGTCCGGCACCGTTGAAGGCGTTGACGAACGTTCCACCACGGCCATCTGGAGCAACGACGCCCTGGCTCGCCGCCAGCTGTCGGCACCGGAAGTGTTCTCCAGCTACGTTGCCGTGGGTGACTTCGAAGGCTACCTGCACCTGCTGAGCCAGGTGGACGGTCGCTTCGTCGGTCGCGAGCGCATCGACAGCGACGGCCTGCGTGCACGTCCGCTGGTGATGGGTGACATGATTTACGTGTATGGCAACAGCGGCAAACTGGAAGCCCTGACCATCAAGTAAAGGTTTGACTATGCTTGGGGGTATCCCCAAGCGGCCTTGCCCTGGCAAGGTTTGCGGCACCTCCCGGTGCTGCCCCGAGCACCAGCCGCTGCCTTGCAGCGGCTTTTGTATTTTCTGAAATAACGAAGTGGAGAGCCGCATGGTTCCCGTAATCGCCCTGGTGGGCCGACCGAACGTCGGTAAATCCACCCTGTTCAACCGCCTGACCAGGACTCGCGACGCCATCGTCGGCGACTTGTCCGGTCTGACCCGTGACCGCCAATACGGTGAGGCCAAGTGGCAGGGGCGCACCTATATCCTGATCGACACCGGCGGTATTTCCGGCGACGAGCATGGCATGGACGAGAAGATGGCCGAGCAGTCGCTGCTGGCCATTGAAGAAGCCGATGTCGTGCTGTTCCTGGTGGATGCCAAAGCCGGTTTCACCGCCGCTGACCAGATGATCGGCGAGCACCTGCGCAAACGTAACAAGCGTTCCTACGTGGTGGCCAACAAGGTCGACAACATCGACCCGGACATGGCCCGCGCCGAATTCAGCCCGATGGGCCTGGGCGACGCGATCCCGATCGCCGGTGCCCATGGTCGCGGCATCACCCAGATGCTGGAAATCGCCCTGCGCGACTTCCCGAAAGACGACGAAGACGAGCCGGAAGACGGCGAGATCGAAGATGTTGCCGAAGGTGAAGAAGCCAAGCGCATTCCGGGTCCGAGCGAAAAAGATGGCATCAAGATCGCCATCATCGGTCGCCCGAACGTCGGCAAGTCGACCCTGGTCAACCGTATGCTCGGTGAAGACCGGGTCATCGTCTATGACGAGCCTGGCACCACCCGCGACAGCATCTACATCCCGTTCGAACGTAACGAGGAAAAGTACACGCTGATCGACACCGCCGGTGTGCGCAAGCGCGGCAAGATCCACGAGGAAGTCGAAAAATTCTCCGTGGTGAAAACCTTGCAGGCGATCAAGGACGCCAACGTCGTGATCTTCGTCATGGACGCCCGCGAAGGGGTGGTCGACCACGACCTCAACCTGCTCGGGTTTGCCCTGGAGTCCGGTCGCGCGCTGGTGATCGCCCTGAACAAATGGGACGGCATGACCCCAGGCGAGCGGGATTTTGTGAAGATCGAGCTGGAGCGCCGGTTGTTCTTCGTCGACTTCGCCGACATCCACTTCATCTCGGCCCTGCACGGCACGGGCGTGGGTAACCTGTACCAGTCGGTGCAGAACTCCTTCAAGTCGGCGGTCACCCGCTGGCCGACCAGCCGCCTGACCCAGATCCTCGAAGATGCGGTGAGCGAGCACGCACCGCCGATGGTCAACAGCCGTCGGATCAAGCTGCGTTATGCGCACTTGGGTGGGGCCAACCCGCCGCTGATCGTGATCCACGGCAACCAGATCGAGAAGGTGCCGAAGTCCTATGTTCGCTACCTGGAAAACACCTATCGTCGGGTGTTGAAGCTGGTGGGGACGCCAATCCGCATCGAGTTCAAGGGCGGCGAGAACCCGTTCGAAGGCAAGAAAACCGCGCTGACCGACCGCCAGGTCAACAAGAAGCGTCGGATGATGTCGCACCACAAGCAGGCCGACAAAAAGCGTCGCGACAAGAAACGCTGATTCGGATCATGAAAACGGGCGCCTCGGCGCCCTTTTTCATGCCTGGTGTTTACGTTATCCTCGAATGCCCCGTGCCCCGTAGAGCCGGGTGTTCAGCAGGGAAAACGACCCCATGATCACCAGCAAGTTGCCGAATGTCGGCACCACCATCTTTACCCGTATGTCCGCGCTCGCGACGGAAACCGGCGCGCTGAATTTGTCCCAGGGTTTCCCGGATTTCGAGGGGCCGCAGGCCCTGCGCGATGCCGTTGGCCGGCATATCAACAACGGTCATAACCAGTACGCCCCAATGACCGGGCTGCTGCCCCTGCGTCAGCAAGTGGCGGCGAAAATTGCCCGCAGCTATGGCGTGCACGTGAACGTCGATGCCGAGATCACCATCACCCCCGGCGCGACCCAGGCGATCTTCTGTGCTATCCAGGCGGTGATCCACCCCGGCGACGAGGTGATCGTCTTCGACCCTTGCTACGACAGCTACGAGCCCTCGGTGGAATTGGCCGGCGGGCGTTGCGTGCATGTGCAACTCGGGCTGGATGACTTCTCCATCGACTGGCAGAAACTCACCGATGCGCTGAGCCCGCGCACCCGCATGATCATCCTCAACAGCCCGCACAACCCCAGCGGTGCGCTGATCAGTCATGCCGAACTGGATCAGTTGGCGGCGTTGATCGCCGATCGCGATATCTACCTGGTCAGTGACGAAGTCTATGAACACCTGGTGTTCGACGGCGTGCCCCATGCCAGCGTATTGGCCCATGAGGCGTTGTATCAGCGGGCCTTTGTGGTCAGCTCGTTCGGCAAGACCTACCACGTCACCGGCTGGAAAACCGGCTATGTGGTGGCGCCGCCAGCCCTTACCGCCGAACTGCGCAAGGTGCACCAGTACGTCAGTTTCTGCGGCGTGACGCCGTTGCAGTACGCGTTGGCTGATTTCATGGCGTTACGCCCGGAGCATGTCGAGGAACTGCCGGCGTTCTACCAGGAAAAACGCGACCTGTTCTGCGACCTGCTGGGCGAGTCGCGTTTCAGCTTCAAGCGGGCGGCGGGGACCTACTTCCAGTTGGTCGACTACTCGCAGATCCGCCCGGACCTGAATGACGTCGACATGGCGGTGTGGATGACCCGCAAACACGGCGTGGCGAGCATTCCGGTGTCGGTGTTCTACCAGAATCCACCGCAAGGGCAGCGCCTGGTGCGCCTGTGTTTTGCCAAACGCGAGGAGACGTTGCGTGAAGCGGCGGAGAAACTATGCGTGATCTGAGTGCCTTGCCGGACCTGAAACTCGCGCTGGTGCAGACCTCTTTGGCCTGGCATGACCGTCAGGCCAACCTGGAGCATTTCGACGTCCTGCTGGAGCAGGCTGCGGGGGCTGACCTGGTGATCCTGCCGGAGATGTTCACCACCGGTTTCTCCATGGAGTCGCAGACCCTGGCCGAAGCTGAAAACGGTCCGACCAGCCACTGGCTGCGTGAGCAGGCGAAAAAGCTCGATGCGGTGATTACCGGCAGCGTGATTGTCCGGGCTGCCGATGGCAGCCACCGTAACCGCCTGTTGTGGGCACGACCGGACGGTGAAGTGCTGCACTATGACAAGCGCCATCTGTTCCGCATGGCCGGCGAGCATAACCATTACACCCCTGGGGAGCGCCAGATACAGTTCGAACTCAAGGGCTGGCGAGTGCGCCCGCTGATTTGCTACGACCTGCGTTTCCCGGTGTGGAGCCGCGATGCCCAGGACACCGATCTGCTGCTGTACACCGCCAACTGGCCGGGGGCGCGGCGTTTGCACTGGAACCGCTTGTTGCCGGCACGGGCGATTGAAAACCTGTGTTATGTGGCGGCGGTGAATCGGGTCGGCATCGATGGCAAGGGCTTCGCTTATACCGGTGACAGCCAGGTGCTGGATTTCCAGGGTGAGTCGCTGCTGGGAGCGGGGGAGGCCGATGGCGTGTTCCAGGTCACCTTGAGTGCTACGGAGTTGGCGGCCTATCGGACGCGGTTTCCGGCTTACCTGGATGCGGACAGCTTCGAACTACATCATTAGACCGCGTTATCGTTCATCACGAGCAATCGAGCGTCGACCGGCTACTCCTACAGGTTCGGCGTCGAGCCATGTTCTTGTGTACGCCGCGAACTTTGTAGGAGCAAGCTTGCTCGCGATAGCGGACTCAAGCACACAAAAAAGGCCCCGGGGTCCACACCACCGGGGCCTTTTCATTTCAGCCGGCGATTACGCCGCCTGGGTGGTGTCCACCTGGCTCAACGAACGATTCAGCGCACTGAACAGCGCCTTGAAGCTGGCGGTGGTGATGTTTTCATCGATGCCCACGCCGTGCACCGCACGTTCGCCGTTCACCCGCAGCTCGATATAGGCCGCGGCCTTGGCGTTGGTCCCGGCACCGATGGCGTGCTCGTTGTAGTCCATGATCTCCACCGGCAGTGGCAGGCCGGCCACCAGGGCTTCCAGGGCGCCGTTGCCCTTGCCGCGCCAGTGCAGGTTGGTCTCGCCCTGGCCTTTGCCGGAGACTTCCACTTCCACGGCACTGTTGCCGTTTTCTTCCTGCAGGCGATGGCTGACCAGCGCATACGGGGTGTTGGCTTGCAGGTACTCGCTGTGCAGCAGGGCATGGATCTGTTGTGCGGTCATTTCCAGGCCGAGACGGTCGGTTTCACGCTGTACCACCTGGCTGAACTCGATCTGCATGCGACGCGGCAGGCTGATGCCGTATTCCTGCTCCAGCAGGTAGGCGATACCACCCTTGCCCGACTGGCTGTTGACGCGGATCACCGCCTCGTAGCTGCGGCCGATGTCGGCCGGGTCGATCGGCAGGTACGGCACTTCCCACAGGGTGTCCGCTTGTTGCTGGGCGAAGCCCTTGCGAATCGCATCCTGGTGGGAGCCGGAGAACGCGGTGTGGACCAGGTCGCCGACATACGGGTGACGTGGGTGCACCGGAATCTGGTTGCACTCCTCGACCACCTTGCGCACGCCGTCGATGTCGGAGAAGTCCAGCTCAGGGTCGAGGCCCTGGGTGTACATGTTCAGGGCCACGGTCACCAGGTCGACGTTACCGGTACGCTCGCCGTTGCCGAACAGGCAACCTTCGACGCGGTCGGCGCCGGCCATCAGGCCCAGTTCGGTGGCGGCTACGCCGGTGCCACGGTCGTTGTGGGTGTGCAGACTGATGATCACGCTGTCACGACGGTTGATATGACGACCGAACCACTCGATCTGGTCGGCGTAGATATTCGGAGTGGCGCACTCGACCGTTGCCGGCAGGTTGAGGATCACCTTGTGCTCGGGCGTCGGGTTCCAGACTTCGATCACCGCGTCGCAGACTTCCTTGGCGAACTCCAGTTCGGTGGCGCTGAAGGTTTCCGGGGAGTATTCGAACTGCCACTGGGTGTCCGGCTGCTGGGCGGCGTATTTGACGAACAGCTTGGCGGCGTTGACCGCGATGGCCTTGATCCCGTCCTTGTCCTGGTTGAAGACAATGCGGCGGAAGGACGGCGAGGTGGCGTTGTACAAGTGAACGATGGCTTTCTTCGCCCCACGCAGGGATTCGAAGGTGCGCTCGATCAAATCTTCACGACCCTGGGTCAGCACCTGGATGGTGGTGTCCGCGGGGATATGGTTGTCTTCGATCAGGGTACGGACGAAGTCGAAGTCGGTTTGCGAAGCGGCCGGGAACGACGCTTCGATTTCCTTCACGCCGACGCTGACCAGGGTTTTCCAGAAGCGCAGTTTTTTCGCCGCGTCCATCGGCTCGATCAGCGACTGGTTGCCGTCGCGCAGGTCGGAGCTGCACCAGATCGGCGCGCTGGTGATGGTTTTCGAAGGCCAGGTGCGATCTGGGAGATCGATGGTCGGGAACGCACGGTACTTCGAGGACGGGTCTTTGAGCATGCTCATGGGAAATTCCTTGGGGTCAGGGCCGAAAAAAGGCGGCCAGCCAGTAATGTGTTATCGGGGAGAAAACCGGGGGCGAGGTCGTTCGATTCAGCCTGGCAGTCGTGCGCTGACGAGGCAGAGGCTGCGGTGTTGACGTCGCTGAATGAGGGTGTGAGATGTTTTCATGTCTTCAACCCTAACCACTGAGGTGAAAGATGGCAAGCCTGTGGGAAAAATTGAGAGGAATCCTCGTAAAGTCGATTTTTACGAGATTTTATTCTTATTTTGTGCCGTGAAGTCTAGAACAATTGCGCACTATTTTGGCGCTGCGCAATTTTTCCCGAAAGCGAGCTGACTGAAACCACCCCTTGTAGGAGCCAGCTTGCTGGCGATGACGTCCGGATGATCGCGGCAAGGCTCAAGGGCCCCATCGCGAGCAAGCTTGCTCCTACAGGTCTGGTGTTTCAGCACAGAAGGCTCGTCGTTCCGCAATCCCTTGTAGGAGCGAGCTTGCTCGCGATGACGGCCGAACAGGCGATACAAGGTTCACGGGCTCGATCGCGAGCAAGCGGCGTATTGGCCTTCAGGGTTGGAATGCGCCGATAAAGATCGCCGGATCGACCCGGGCGTCATTCAGGCTGACGTTCCAGTGCATATGCGGCCCGGTCGCTCGCCCCGTGGCGCCAACCTTGCCCACCACCGCACCGCGTGCCAGGGATTGACCCACCTGCACATCGATCTTCGACATATGACAGAACATGCTGATAAAGCCCTGGCCGTGGTCGACGAACACAGTGTTGCCGTTGAAGAAGTAATTGCCGATCAGGATCACCTTGCCCGCTGCCGGAGTCTTGATCGGTGTGCCCGCCGGCACCGCAAAGTCCAGCCCGGAGTGCGGGTTGCGCTCCTCGCCGTTGAAGAACCGGCGCACGCCGAAGCGGCTCGACAGCGGGCCATTGACCGGCTTGTCCAGCAGCAGGTTGCTTGGCGTGCCCGGGCTGAAGCTGCGATAGGCGCGAATCTGTACCGCCAGTTCTTCATCGATGCGCTTGAGGTCGGCGGGATTCGGGTTGACCTGCCGGGTGTTCTTCAAGGTGATGTGCTGTTCCGGGTACTTCTTGCTGCCGACATTGAAACCCAGGCTGCGCCCTGCGGAGCTGATCTGCTGGCTACCGGGTTTCACGGTCAGGGGAATACCGACAATCGCCAGCCAGCTGTTCTGTTCCTTGACCACCAACACGGGTTTGCCCTGGTAGCTGGCCTTGGGCGCCTGGGCGTTCGGCCCGAGATCGACAACGGCCACGCCGCCAGGCACCGGCTTGTTCAGCAGGCGGGTAAGATAGCTGTCGGCGTGGGCATTGAAGGCCAGGCCCAGCAACAGCAGGACACCAAGAAAACGGGGCATGCTCAGATCCCTTGAAAATCAGTCCAGTAAGGAAAGGGTGACCGGTGTCAGATGGTTGTCCTCGACCCGCACCTGCAATTCACCCTCGCCAAGCTTCGCCTTCAGGCGTTGGCCGGTGTGGGTCTGCTCGGCATTGCGGATGGCCTGGCCGCGCTCGTCCAGCAGAATACTGTAGCCACGGCCAAGTGTGGCCAGGGGACTGACGACATGAAGTGTCTGCATTTGGCTTTGCAGTTGCAGGCGCCGGGCTTTCAGGCCTTCGCGCATGGCCCGGGGCAGGCGTTCGGAGAGACTGTCGAGGCGCTGGCGCAGGAGTGCCAACTGCCGGCCCGGATGTTGCCCGGCGAGGCGGGTTTCCAGGCGAATCAGTTTTTCCCGGCGGGTATTGAGTTGGCGTTCGAAGGCCCGGCGCATGCGCATATCCAGGTCATCCAGGCGCTGGGCCTGTTGACGCAGGCGTTCACCGGGGTGGCGCAGGCGCCGAGCCAGACCGTCGAGGCGCAGGCGGTCGCGCATCAGGCGGTCGCGGATCCGCATCACCAGGCGCCGGTGCAGGCTCTCGACCCGACGTTGCAGGTCGCTGGAGTCCGGGGCCAGCAGTTCAGCGGCGGCGGAGGGCGTCGGGGCGCGGACGTCGGCGACAAAGTCGCTGATGGACACATCGGTTTCATGGCCGATGGCACTGACGATTGGCGTGACACAAGCGTCCACCGCACGGGCCACGGCTTCTTCGTTGAAGCACCAGAGGTCCTCCAGCGAACCGCCGCCACGGGCCAGGATCAGCGCGTCGAAGCCCTTGGCGTCGGCCAGCTTCAGGGCACGGACGATTTGCGTGATGGCTTCGCGACCTTGCACGGCGGTAGGGATCAGCGTCAGTTCGACCTGGGGAGCACGGCGGCGGAAGACGCTGATGATGTCGCGGATCACCGCACCGGTGGGCGAACTGATAATGCCGATACGTTGCGGGTGGGCGGGCAGCGGAACCTTGCGCTCGGCGCTGAACAGGCCCTCGGCGCTGAGTTTTTCCTTCAGGGCATCGAAGGCCAGGCGCAGGGCGCCATCGCCGGCGGGCTCCACGGTATCGAGAATCAGCTGATAGTCGCCGCGCCCCTCGAACAGCGAGACCTTGCCGCGGACCTTGACCGCCAGGCCGTCCTTCAGTGCCTGGCGCACCCGGGCGGCGTTCTGCCGGAACAGTGCGCAACGGACCTGGGCGCCGCTGTCCTTGAGGGTGAAATAGATATGTCCGGACGCCGGACGGGCGAGGTTGGAAATTTCGCCTTCGACCCAGATATTGCTGAACACGTCTTCGAGCAACACCCGCGCGCGGCCGTTGAGCTGGCTGACAGTGAGGACTTCGCGGTCGAGGCCCAGGCGTGAAAAGGGATCTTTAATCATGGGCTGCATGATAAAGGCATTCGGTCGTCGATCACCATGGGTGTGTAGCGCGCTCATGGAATACGCACGTCAAGGCGGCGCGATCCTTGTGGGAGCATTGGGGCTTGCGGTGATCATTCGGACGCCATCGCCGGCAAGCCGGCTCCTACAGGGGGTATGGTGATGTTCGATGGATCGCGCAAGGCTTGGCTGAAACGCTCGACAAACTGCGCCACCAGCGGCGTCGGCTCCTGGCGGCAGGCCAGGGCCAGGGTGCTCTGGCAATCCGGGTCCTTGAGGGGCAGGAAATGGATATTCGTCGGGGCGATGTCCTGCATCGACTCGGGCAGCAACGCGATGCCGAAGCCGGCCTGGATCAACTGCAACTGGGTAGTCTTGCGCGACACCACTCGCGCTGCCTTGGGAAAGAAGCCCTGGCGCATGCACAGCTCGGCCGAGAGATAACTCAAGCCTCCGCGCTGCGGATGCGGAATGGAGATAAAGGCTTCGTCCTTTAATAAGGCGAGGTCGATACCCTCGGTCGAGCCTGCCAGCGGATGATTGGGCGGCACCGCCAGCAACAGGCGCTCGCTGAACAGCGTCAGGATCTGCATCCCCTCGCGCTGGCGCAGTACCGGCAGGCGCAACAGGCCGATATCCAGCCGGCCCTCGGCGAGCTCTTCGAGCTGGGCTTCGGAGGACAGCTTGACGATATCCATCGACGCCCCCGGGCTCTCGTCCAGATAGTGACTGATTGCCCGCAGCAATCGCCCGCTCATCGGCACCGTACTGGAATGACTCAGGCGCAAGGTGCCCAGTTGCCCTTTGCCCACCTGGGTCGCCAGCTCGCTGGCCTTGTTCAGTTCGCTCAACAGATTCCTTGCCCGCTGATAAAAAGCTTCGCCGGCCGCGGTCAGTCTCGGCTGACGCGCCGTGCGTTCGAACAAGGGCGTCTGCAAATGGTTTTCCAGTTCCTTGATTTGTCGGCTCAAGGCCGACTGGGCAATAAACAGGCGTTCGGCGGCGGCGCTGAAGCTGCCGGACTCGGCGATCTCGACGAAGTAGCGCAATTGGCGAGTGGAAATCACGAGTCATGCCTTTTCGAGATGGGTGGTGGGCTTTGAATATATTAGTCGCAAGGCTCGCCGCTGGCTAAAGTCAATCGAACCCATTGCGGAAGTGTTCTTCATGAGTCTTGTTGCGCTGTTGAACCAGTGGCCATTCAGCGCCACCGATTGGTTGGTGGTGGAGTTGGGGGTGGCCCTGGCTTATATCGTCTTCGGCGTGGCCGGTTTCGGCACGGCGCTGGTGGCCGGGCCGATCCTGATCCTGTTCATGCCGTTGTCGAAGATCATCCCGCTGTTGGTGTTGCTGGATTTCATCGCTGCCTTTGGCAACCTGTTGCCGTCCCGCAAGGACGTGGTCAGGCCGGAGTTGTTGCGGTTGTTGCCATGCATGGCGGTGGGCTGCACCCTGGGGGTGATCTTCCTGTTGAACCTCAAGTCCGACATCCTGTTGCTGCTGATGGGGTTGTTTATCAGCGCCTATGCGGTCTACAGCCTGTTGGTGACGGCGCGACCGACGCAACTGGCGGCGGGGTGGGCGGTGCCGATGGGGGTAGTGGGCGGGATGTTCGGTGCGTTGTTTGGCAGCGGCGGCTTTCTGTATGCGATCTATCTCAACAGCCGTTTGCCCAAGGACGCGGCACGGGCGACGCAGAGTGCGCTGATCAGTTGCAGCACGGTGGTGCGTCTGTCGCTGTTTGCGATTGCGGGTGTCTATGCCGAGCTACCCTTATTGATGTTGGCGGTGTGTTTGCTCCCGGCAATGCTGTTGGGCATGTGGATCGGTCGGCGGGTGACGTCGAAGCTGTCTCGTGAAGCCTTCGTGCGGTTGGTCACCTGGTTGGTGCTGGCCAGCGGGATTGCCTTGATTACGCGGTACTTGAGTACTTGACCTGATGGCGCCAGGGATTAAGCTGCCGGCCGTTGAAATTTTTCGCGAGCAAGCTCGCTCCTACAGGGTCAGGTGTACACCTTGCCACCGATCACTCCTGTAGGAGCGAGCTTGCTCGCGATAGCAATTGCCCAGCCAACGCAATCCTTCTTCAGACGCTCCAGGCCGTCCCCATGAATTCCCAAAGCATCATCGTCCCGAAGATTTCCACCTTGCCGGTCCACGAACCCCGGGCCCGGGCCATCGTGCGCTGGCTGGTGCGCAAGAACATCATCGAGGAGCAACTGAGCACCTGCGGTCGCACCGGCAACCGCATGGCCCATGCCATTGCCCCGGGCGCCGCCAGTGTGGTGCTGCGCCCCGATGCGTTGCCGTTCAATGAGCCGATCAACGGCATGGAGATCGTCACCAAGCGCTGCATCTATACCCCGGCCAAGGGCTTTCTCGAAGAGGCTGGCTGCGCCGAGTGCCGCAAGGAAGTGGGTGAGGCGCTGTTCGACAGTCTCGAAGAGTGGATGCCAGGGCGTACCGAGAACTTCATCTGCCCGCTGTGTGGCCATGAGGACGATATCAACGGCTTTCTGTTCCTGCAGGCCTGCGCGTTTTCCAACCTCGGTTTTATCTTCAACAACTGGGCCGAAGCCGGCTTCAAGCAGAGCTTTCTCGACGAGTTCGCCGACTGGCTGGATCAGCCGGTGGCCTGGGTAAAAGTGGAGCTTTAAATAAGCCAAGGTTTACATTGAGCCTAGCGGGGCTTCTGAGTATAATGGCGCGCTTCCATTTTCCCGCTCGGGAGCCCCCGCGATGCTGCGTATCAGCCAAGAAGCTCTGACCTTCGACGACATTCTCCTAGTGCCCGGTTATTCCGAGGTTCTCCCTAACGAAGTCAGTCTCAAGACCCGCCTAACCCGTGGCATCGAGCTGAATATTCCGCTGGTTTCCGCTGCCATGGATACCGTGACCGAAGCCCGTCTGGCCATTGCCATGGCCCAGGAAGGCGGTATCGGTATCATCCACAAGAACATGACCATCGAGCAGCAAGCTGCCGAAGTGCGCAAGGTCAAGAAGTTCGAAGCCGGTGTGGTCAAGGACCCGATCACCATCGAGGCCGACGCCACGGTGCGTGACCTGTTCGAACTGACCCGCATGCACAACATCTCCGGCGTGCCAGTACTGCACGACGGCGACCTGGTCGGCATCGTCACTTCCCGTGACGTGCGTTTCGAAACCCGCATGGATGTCCCGGTTCGTGAAGTGATGACGCCTAAAGAGCGCCTGGTCACTGTTCGCGAAGGCGCCAACAAGAACGAAGTCCGCGAGTTGCTGCACAAGCACCGTTTGGAAAAAGTTCTGATCGTCGACGACAAATTCGCCCTCAAGGGCATGATGACCGTCAAGGACATCGAAAAATCCAAGGCTTACCCGCTGGCCAGCAAGGACGACCAAGGTCGTCTGCGCGTGGGCGCTGCGGTCGGCACCGGTAAAGACACCGCTGATCGCGTTGCCGCGCTGGTCAATGCCGGTGTTGACGTGGTGGTGGTCGACACCGCCCACGGTCACTCCAAAGGCGTGATCGACCGCGTTCGCTGGGTCAAGCAGAACTTCCCTGAAGTCCAGGTGATCGGCGGCAACATCGCCACCGGCGCGGCAGCCAAGGCCTTGGCCGAAGCGGGCGCGGATGCGGTCAAGGTCGGTATCGGCCCTGGCTCGATCTGCACCACCCGTATCGTCGCCGGTGTCGGCGTGCCACAGATCAGTGCCATCGCCAACGTCGCCGCCGCCCTTGAAGGCACCGGCGTACCCTTGATCGCCGACGGCGGCATCCGCTTCTCCGGTGACCTGTCGAAGGCCATCGTCGCGGGTGCTTCCTGTGTGATGATGGGCTCGATGTTCGCCGGTACTGAAGAAGCACCGGGCGAAATCGAACTGTTCCAGGGCCGTTCCTACAAGGCTTACCGCGGCATGGGTTCGCTGGGCGCGATGTCGCAGTCCCAGGGTTCCTCCGACCGCTACTTCCAGGACTCCTCCGCGGGTGCCGAGAAGCTGGTACCGGAAGGCATCGAAGGGCGCGTACCTTACAAAGGTTCCCTGACCGCCATCGTCCATCAACTGATGGGCGGCCTGCGCTCCTCGATGGGCTACACCGGCAGCGCCGACATCGAAGAAATGCGCACCAAGCCTGAATTCGTGCGTATCACCGGTGCTGGCATGGCTGAATCTCACGTTCACGACGTGCAGATCACCAAAGAAGCTCCAAACTATCGCGTAGGTTGATAGTGATCGCCTCCTGGCGCTGGCCTGGAGGCGATTGACGAATTTGAAGCGGGGCTGTTGATGACAGCCCCGTGTTGTTTCTGATTTCACAGACGAGAATGACTCATGGCCCTCGACATTCACGCCCACCGCATCCTGATCCTCGACTTCGGTTCCCAGTACACCCAGCTGATTGCCCGCCGCGTGCGTGAAATCGGCGTGTACTGCGAACTGCATCCGTTCGACATGGACGACGAAGCGATTCGCGAATTCGCACCCAAAGGCGTCATCCTCGCCGGCGGCCCCGAGTCCGTGCACGAAGCCGACAGCCCGCGCTGCCCGCAAGCCGTGTTTGACCTCGGTGTCCCGGTCTTCGGTATCTGCTACGGCATGCAGACCATGGCCGAGCAGTTGGGCGGCAAGGTTGAAGGTTCGGAGCTGCGTGAGTTCGGTTATGCCCGTGTGGATGTGGTCGGCAAGAGCCGCCTGCTGGACGGCATCGAAGATCACGTCGACGCCGACGGCCTGTTCGGCCTCGACGTGTGGATGAGTCACGGTGACAAGGTCACCCGGATGCCGAAGGACTTCCATATCCTGGCCAGCACCCCGAGCTGCCCGATTGCCGGCATGTTCAACGACGACCTGGCTTACTACGGCGTGCAGTTCCACCCGGAAGTGACCCACACCAAGCAGGGCGGTCGGATCCTGTCGCGCTTCATCCTCGACATCTGCGGCTGTGAAGCCCTGTGGACCCCGTCGAAAATCGCTGAAGACGCCATCGCCAACATCCGTGCCCAGGTCGGCACCGACAACGTCCTCCTGGGCTTGTCTGGCGGCGTGGATTCCTCGGTGGTTGCAGCGCTTTTGCACAAAGCCATTGGCGACCAGCTGACCTGCGTCTTCGTCGACAACGGCCTGCTGCGCCTGCACGAAGGCGAGCAAGTGATGGCCATGTTCGCCGAGAACATGGGCGTCAAGGTGATCCGCGCCAACGCTGAAGATCAGTTCCTGAACAACCTGGCCGGCGAGTCCGATCCAGAGAAGAAGCGCAAGATCATCGGCCGTACCTTTATCGACGTGTTTGATGCCCAGTCCAACAAACTGGACAACATCAAGTACCTGGCCCAGGGCACCATCTACCCGGACGTGATCGAGTCGGCTGGCGCGAAAAGCGGCAAGGCTCACGTGATCAAGTCCCACCACAACGTCGGTGGCCTGCCGGAAGAGATGAACCTCAAGCTGGTCGAGCCGCTGCGCGAGCTGTTCAAGGACGAGGTCCGTCGCCTTGGCCTGGAACTCGGCCTGCCGTACGACATGGTCTACCGTCACCCGTTCCCGGGCCCGGGCCTGGGTGTGCGGATCCTGGGTGAAGTGAAGAAGGAATACGCCGACCTGCTGCGTCGTGCCGACCATATCTTCATCGAAGAACTGCGCAAGGCCGACTGGTATCACAAGGTCAGCCAGGCGTTCGTGGTGTTCCAGCCGGTGAAGTCGGTCGGTGTGGTCGGTGATGGCCGTCGTTACGCCTGGGTCGTGGCCCTGCGTGCGGTGGAAACCATCGACTTCATGACTGCCCGTTGGGCGCACCTGCCGTACGAGCTGCTGGAAACCGTCAGCGGCCGGATCATCAACGAGATCGAAGGCATCTCCCGCGTCACTTACGATGTGTCGAGCAAGCCGCCGGCTACGATTGAGTGGGAATGATCGGGCGTCCGGCATAAGCTGATAGCAACAAGTCTAGAAAAAACCTAAGCCCGCTTAATTGCGGGCTTTTTTATTTTTCCATAGCGGCGATGGTAATGCTCGACGTCGCCAAGCCGCCTCTTTTCGTGGCATGGTAGCCAAGAAGCTATCACCCAAAATACGATTCGCGAGGCGGCCGCCCCCTGTCAGGCAGCGCCGCGCGGGAGGGTGTTGTGGTAGAAGGCGCAACGTCCAGTAGCGTTACTGGCAATGTGCTTGAATCGTTTGACGACCGGAAAGCCTTTATCAGATGAGGTGCATAGGATGGAAGTCGTGGTTCATGAGGATGAGATTAAATCCTGCTTGAGGGCGAGAACGTTAGTGCATGCTGGCGTGACCAGTTGCCTCACCGTTACGGCGATCTTGCAGAACGAGATCGTTGGACTGCATGTTGTTCAATTCAGTGCAGACGAGGTGGCTTACCCTCAACGCCTGGTTTTGCTCATGCAGCGATTTAATCAGCGCATCCACGGAAGGGTCATCGATGCTTTGTATATTGTTGCCCCGCTTGCTTTTTTTCCGCCGGATTACGAAGACGAAGTGCAGCAGATGGTGATCAACGCCCCGGTCGCCACGCTCATCGATATCACTGACAGCTCAGAGAAAGGCAACGATATTTATTTCATTGGCAGCGCGCGGGTGGTTCAGGTGCAGGTCGGGGGAAGGATTGTTGTGCGTCAGCAATGGTGACTGTTCATTCGTCATTGTTTTTAGAGATTTAAACGGCACCGGCGCCTCTTCCATCAGCCAGTGACCCGCATCGGGAATCACCACTTCGGTGACATCGGTGGCGGCATAGAGGCTGAGCAGGAGTTCATCTATATCGCACATCCTGACGGTCAGCACCCCTCGGCGAAACTCAGGGCACTGGCGGACTGGCTCCGTGGGGCATTTGGGAGCCCGCCCTATTGGGATGCGGTGTGAAGCGTTCATCCAGCTCTCGCAACACCTCGTAAATACCTCGCAGAGCATCAGTCCCATCCCTCCCTACACTTAAGAAACCGGCACTGAATTGGAGTGCCGGGAGAGTCATTTTTTGTCGATAAATGGATTTGGTTGTCAGTTGACAACCTTTGCGCGTGGCGCGAGACTGGAGGCTATGGATGGCTAGAGCAAGACACCCGATCAAGGAGATCGAGAACGTACTACGTCATGCAGAGGACCTTGGCTGGCGAATCAAGGTGGGCGGTTCGCATGCCTGGGGCAAGATGTATTGCCCGCTCAATAGTGAGCTATGTCGATGTGGCGAGTTTTGCATTACGAGTGTGTATAGCACACCGCGTAACGTTTACAGGCATGTCCGTGATTTGCGGTTGGTGGTTGATAACTGCGATCTGAACCGCGTCATGAGTGATCCCCTGGGTATGTCACTTGAGGAGTAGAAGCATGGAGTATCAATTCACTCTGAGATATCAACTCTCGGAACAGAACAACCATCAGGACGCGTTGATTGAGCGCTTGTGTGAGTATGGTTGTGATGATTCGTTAATCGGCAGCGGCGTACCAGGCAGGTTGGCGCTAGCGTTTTCCCGGGATGCCGCCAGTGCCAGCCAGGCACTGCTCAGCGCCTTGCAAGACGTCAAGCGCGCCATCCCCGATGTGCGTCTCATCGAGGTGGTGCCGGATCTGGTCGGCCTTTCGGATATCGCCGATATCGTCGGCTTTTCACGGCAGAACATGCGCAAACTCATGCTCAGTCATGGGGCGTCATTTCCGTTGGCGGTCCACGAAGGCAGCGCTTCCGTCTGGCACCTGGCGGAAGTCCTCGGCTGGCTCGAAGGCCGGGGCTATGACCTTGAGCCCCTGATGATTGAAACCGCGCAGGCGGCCCAGGATATCAATCTCACGAAAGCAACCAGCAAACTCGGCGTGGTCAACCCCGAGTGGCTGGCGCTGGTGTTATGACGCACACGGCCTCAGCGGCCTAGCGCCTTGCCACATCCGAAAAGTAGAACTTGTCCAGGGTGTGCCGCGACTCGGTGTATTCGAACTGCCGGCCATCCTGCAAGAACGTCTGGTTCTTCACCACGATCACATGGCTGGCCCCATCCAGGTCCAGGTGCATCAGGTCGTCCCGGCTGCAACGGGCCGCCTCGATGGTGCGCTGGGCAAAGCTGATACTCAGCTCCAGGGTCTTCTCGATATACGCATAGATCGAGTGCTCGGCGATGTCCTGGGTCAGGCCGGGGATCAAGTTGGCGACGAAGTAGTTGATGTCGAGAATGATCCGCTTGCCGTCAATGCGCCGCACCCGCTTGATGCGGATCACCGGGCTGCCCGGCTCGGCATTCAGGCGCTCCTGGAGCGAACCTTCAAGGGCGATCTCGCTGAACTCCACCACTTCGGTGCCTATATTGCTGCCAAGGCTGGAATGGGCTTCCTGGAAGCTGACGATACCACCCAGTTGAAACTCGATCGGGCTGCGGGACAGCACGAAGGTGCCCTTGCCATGGATCTTCTGGGCGAAACCGCGTTCCTGCAGTTGCTCGATGGCCTTGCGCACGGTGCCGCGGCTGGCCTGGTAGCTGTCCATCAGTTCGGTTTCCGACGGCAGCCGGGCGCCTTTTTCCAATTGCTCTGTGGTAATGCTGGCAAGCAGATCACTGTAGATCTGGTTGTATTTGCTCATGCTGTTCGCTCTGGATCGAAAGTACTCGCCAACAGGGTAGCCGACGCGATGTCCTAGGATCTGGAACCTTAAGGGCAGGGGGTGGCTTTGTCCATTTGTCGGGTCTTTTACCGACAAATTCGAAACTCGTCTGTACGAGTCATTGCTTTAACTCGTACAGACGAGTATTTTTCATTCCTGTGTGCTGCCAACACCCTCCAATAACAAGAAACAGTGGAAGAAAAGCATGAGCCACGACTATCCGAATATTGCCCGCGAGCTGCTGCAAGGCCTCGGGGGCGCTGAAAACCTCGAGCAAGCCGCTCACTGCGTCACCCGCCTGCGCCTGGCCCTCAAGGACCCGAGCCTGGCCGACAAGGCCGCGTTGTCCAATATCGATCTGGTGAAAGGCACCTTCTTCACCGGCGGCCTGTTCCAGATCGTAATCGGTCCGGGGGAAGTGGAGCGCGTCTACGCGGCCTTGCGCGAGATCACCGGCATGGCGGCTTCGACCATTGCCGACGTCAAGCAGAAGGGCGCCGACAAGACCAACGCCATGCAGCGTCTGGTGCGGGTGTTCTCGGATGTGTTCATGCCGATCCTGCCGGCGCTGATCATTGCCGGCCTGCTGATGGGGGTGAACAACCTCATGGGCGCCAAGGGTATGTTCATCGACGGCAAGACCTTGCTCGAGGCTTACCCGTCGCTGGACGGCGTGTGGAGCCTGATCAACCTGATGGCCAATACCTCCTTTGTGTTCTTGCCGGCCCTGGTGGGCTGGTCGGCGGCCAAGCGCTTTGGCGGCAGTGAAATCCTCGGCATCGTCCTTGGCCTGATGCTGGTGCACCCTGACCTGCTCAATGCCTGGAACTACGGCAAGGCGGTCGCCGGCCTCGACGGCCAGAGCCTGCCGTACTTCAACATCTTCGGCTGGTTCAGGATCGAGAAGGTCGGTTACCAGGGGCAGATCCTGCCGATCCTGATGGCCGCCTACGTCATGAGCGTCATCGAGAAATGGCTGCGGGCGCGGGTGCCGAATGCCATCCAACTGCTGGTGGTGCCGATCACCACCATCGTCATCACCGGGGTCCTGGCCCTGGCGGTCATCGGCCCGGTGACCCGTCACCTGGGCATCCTGATCACCGAAGGCGTGGTCTGGCTGTTCGACGTCGCTCCGGTGCTCGGTGGTGCGATTTTCGGGATGCTCTATGCGCCACTGGTCATCACCGGCATGCACCACATGTTCCTGGCGGTGGACCTGCAACTGATCGCTGCCCACGGCGGCACCTTCATCTGGCCGATGATCGTCATGTCCAACCTGGCCCAGGGCAGCGCGGCATTGGGTGTGTTCTACATGAGCCGCAATGCGCGGGACCGCAGCATGGCCTCGACCTCGGCGATTTCCGCCTACTTCGGTATCACCGAGCCGGCGATGTTCGGCGTCAACCTGCGCTACAAGTTTCCGTTCTATGCCGCGCTGATCGGCTCGGCCCTGGGCAGCATCTTCCTCTCGCTGAACAAGATCCAGGCCTCGGCCATCGGCGTCGGCGGCCTGCCGGGCTTTATCTCGATCATTCCGCAGTACATCCCGATGTTCATCGTCGGCATGGTCATCGCCATGGTCGTGCCGTTCGTGCTGACCTGCGGCTTGAGCATGAAGATCGTTCGGCCCGGCTACCGCGTCGCCTGATTTCGCCAGCCAGCCGGCTCCTGCAAGAGCCGGCCTGGGCACCCCCTATTCATCACCAAAGATTTTTGAGGTTCCCTGATGCAAGACTGGCAGCGTTCGGTGATCTACCAGATCTACCCGAAAAGTTTCTACAGCCACTCAGGCCAGGCCACCGGCGATCTGCTGGGGGTGGTCGACAAGCTCGACTACCTCAAGTGGCTGGGCGTCGACTGCCTGTGGATCACGCCGTTCCTGCGTTCGCCACAGCGTGACAACGGCTACGACATCAGCGATTACTACGCCATCGACCCGAGCTACGGGACCATGGCCGACTGTGACCTGCTGATCGCCGAAGCCGGCAAGCGCGGCATCAAGCTGATGCTCGATATCGTGGTCAACCACACCTCGATCGAGCACGAGTGGTTCCGTCAGGCCCGCAGCAGCCTCGACAACCCGTACCGCGATTTCTACATCTGGCGCGACCAGCCGAACAACTGGCAGTCCAAGTTCGGCGGCAACGCCTGGGAGTACGAGGCCCAGACCGGCCAGTATTACCTGCACCTGTTCGACCACACCCAGGCCGACCTGAACTGGGACAATCCCCTGGTGCGCCAGGAAGTGTTCAAGCTGATGCGCTTCTGGCGCGACAAGGGTGTCGGCGGTTTCCGCCTGGACGTGATCAACCTGATCTCCAAGCCGGCCGACTTTCCCGAGGACGCCAGCGACGGTCGGCGTTTCTACACCGACGGCCCGAACGTGCACGACTACCTGCAGGAAATGCACCGCGAAGTCTTCGACGGCCATGACCTGATCAACGTCGGCGAAATGTCCTCCACCAGCCTCGCGCACTGCATCCGCTATTCGCATCCGGAGTCCCACGAGCTGTCGATGACCTTCAACTTCCATCATCTGAAGGTCGATTACCCGAACATGGAGAAATGGGTTCGCGCCGATTTCGATTTCCTCGAACTCAAGCGCATCCTCTCCGATTGGCAGACCGGCATGCAGGCCGGCGGTGGTTGGAATGCGCTGTTCTGGTGTAACCACGACCAGCCGCGGGTGGTCTCGCGTTTCGGTCATGACGGTGAATACCGGGACGTGTCGGCCAAGATGCTCGCCACCGCGTTGCATTTCCTCCAGGGCACGCCGTACATCTATCAGGGTGAAGAACTGGGCATGACCAATCCGGGCTTCGAGTCCATCGATCAGTACCGCGATGTCGAAACCCTGAACATCTACCGGCTCAAGCGCGAGGCCGGCGAATCCGAAGCCTTGAGCATGGCCGCGATCATGCAGAAGTCCCGGGACAACAGCCGCACGCCGATGCAGTGGAACGCCGGGCCGAACGCCGGTTTCAGCACTGCACAGCCCTGGATCGATGTGCCGCCGAATGCGGCCTGGATCAACGTCGACAGACAGTTTGGCGACACAGGCTCCGTACTGCATCACTACCGCACGCTGGTCGGCCTGCGCCGCAAAGAAGCGCTGATGGTGGACGGTGTCTACCGCCAGCTATTGCCCGAGCATCCACGGGTCTGGGCTTATGTGCGTGAAGGGCAGGGCGAGCGACTGCTGGTGGTGAACAACTTCT
Source organism: Pseudomonas gingeri (assembly GCF_013386165.1). Lineage (GTDB taxonomy): Bacteria > Pseudomonadota > Gammaproteobacteria > Pseudomonadales > Pseudomonadaceae > Aquipseudomonas > Aquipseudomonas gingeri_C. The sequence goes on from NZ_JACAOS010000016.1 coordinate 598,044, forward strand.
ATGCCGAGCCTTGCGAAGTTGAATTGCCCGAAGGCGTTTTCATCGATGGTCAGAGCCAACGCCTGGTGATCGGCAACTACGCCGGTGACTTGCCGCGTAGCCGACGTCTGTCACTGCAACCTTACGAGTCTTTTGTACTGCATCTGTCAGAAAAATAAGGCGTTTCATTCATTCAAAGCAGTTCGCATCAAATCGTGCGCGGGAGAGCCGCGCCCGATAATCAACAAGCACTACACAATAAAAATAATGGGGGAGCCAATGAAAACAACAATAAATCGCGGTCTTTTGGTGTCTTGCGTATGCCTGGGGTTGCCATTCTCGGCCCAGGCCCTGGAGTTCGCCGGTTACTTGCGTAGCGGCCTTGGCGGTTCTACCAGCGGCGGTTCGCAAAGCTGTTTCCATTTGCCCGGTGCGCAAGCCAAGTATCGCCTGGGCAACGAGTGCGAACAGTATGCCGAACTTGAGTTGCGCCAGAACCTGCTGACCCTCGACGACGGCTCGGTGCTCAGCGTCGATGGGATGGCGTCGCTGTACAACAAGTACGATCACAATCCTAGTTTCGACGGTGACAACGGCACGGTGCGGATGCCGGAGATGTTCGCCAAGTGGGCGAACTTGCCTTCGCTCAACGGTGGTTCGGTGTGGGCCGGGCGGCGTTACTACAAACGTAACGACATCCATATCTCCGACTTCTACTACTGGAACCAGAGCGCCACCGGTGGCGGTATCGAGGACGTGAAGATCGGCGACTTGAAATACAGCTATGCCTTCTCGCGCAAGGACAACCTCTACCAGAAGGACTATCTCAATCGTCACGACTTCAACGTCGCTGGCTTCAAGACCAATACCGATGGCGAGATGGAGTTCGGTGTCAGTTACATCGACGCGCCGAATCGCCGCGACACCCACCAGGGTTGGGCCATCACCGCGCAGCACGTGCAGAAGAACTTCCTCGGCGGCAAGAACAAGTTCGCCCTGCAATACGGCGAGGGACCGGGGACCGGACTGGGCTACACCGGCGATCCGACCCTGGACACCAGTAGCAAGAGCTACCGTGCGGTGGAGTTTTTCGACTGGCAGGTCACGCGACAGTTCGGCGGGCAGATCGAGGCCGTGTACCAGAAGGACATCCGCCCCGACGGCCAGAGCCAGAACTGGATCTCCCTGGGGGTACGTCCGACCTACGCCATTACCGAGCAGTTCAAGCTGGTGACCGAACTGGGCCACGACCAGGTCGAGGCCCCGGGCGGTACCCGCAAACTCAGCAAGTTTACCTTCGCCCCCACCTGGTCACCCAGAGGTCCGGATTTCTGGACGCGGCCCGAGGTACGCCTCTACTACACCTATGCCGTCTGGAACGCGGCGGCCCAGCGTGCGGCCAATCAGTTCGATGCGGGTTCGGCGTTGTCCGATACCGGTAGCTTCGGCAGCGCGCTGCATGGCTCCAATTTTGGTGTGCAGGTCGAGTATTGGTGGGAATAAGTCCTATGCTGGCGTGGCCTTCGCTGCGCCGGCGCTTCAAAGAACAATGATAAAGGTGATGTCATGACCGCAACCCCTTCCCTGGAACTGCTCGCGCCCCTGTCCGGGGTGCTGATCGAGTTGGATCAGGTGCCTGATCCGGTGTTCTCCAGTCGCATGATCGGCGATGGCTTGTGCATCGACCCGACGTCTTCGCTGCTCTGCGCACCGTTGGCCGGGGTGGTGAGCAATCTCCAGGCCAGCGGCCATGCCATCAGTATTACCGACGATCACGGCGTGCAGGTGCTGATGCATATCGGCCTGGACACCGTGCAGCTTCAGGGCAAGGGCTTCACCGCCCTGGTCCGCGAGGGGGAGCGGGTGGCGGCCGGGCAGGCGTTGATCGAGTTCGATGTCGACTACATCGCCTTGCACGCCCGTAGCCTGTTGACCCTGGTGTTGGTGGTCAGTGGCGAGACCTTCACCCGGCTGGCTCCGGCCAGTGGCTTGATTGACAGTGGCGCGCCATTACTGCGGATCGAACCCAACGCTTCAGCGGTGGCGGCCGTGGTGGAAGAGGAAGGCGAGGCCTTGTTCTCCGCGCCCGTGACCTTGCCCAACGCCAACGGTCTGCACGCCCGTCCGGCGGCGGTGCTGGCCCAGGCGGCCAAGGGTTTTGCCGCGAGCATTGTGCTGCATCGACGCCAGGACAGTGCGAACGCCAAGTCCCTGGTGGCGATCATGGCTTTGCAGACAGTGCGTGGCGATGTGTTGCAGGTCAGCGCGGTGGGCGAGGATGCCCAGGCTGCCATCGACGCGTTGATGGTACTGCTGGCCGACGGTTGTGGTGAGGCGGTCGAGCCTGCGGCGCTGATCGATGTACCTGAAGTGGTCGAGGCGTCTTCGCCGAGCTTGTTGCGCGGTGTCTGTGCCTCGCCGGGATCGGCGTTCGGTCGGGTGGTGCAGGTGGCCGAACAGCGCTTGGATGTTCCGGAGTCCGGTTCCGATGAGCCCCATGAGCGCGCATCGCTCGAACGGGCTCTGGAGCAAGCGACCTTGGACTTGCAGCGGCTGCGGGACAACGCCGAGGGCAGCGCCCAGGCGCAGATTTTCCGTGCGCATCAGGAATTGCTGGAGGACCCGAGTCTGCTGGAGCAGGCCCAGGTGTTGCTGGCCCAGGGTAAAAGCGCGGGGTTCGCCTGGCGCCAGGTCACCGAGGACACCTGCGCCTTGTTCGAGCGCCTGGGCAGCAGCTTGCTGGCCGAGCGTGCGCTGGACTTGAAGGATGTCGGCCAGCGGGTATTGCGGCTGATTCTCGGGGTCCAGGAACGGGTCACCGAACTGCCGGACGATGCGATCCTGATTGCCGAACAACTGACCCCGTCGCAAACCGCCGGGCTCGATACCCGCAAGGTCCTCGGATTTGCCACCGTCGGGGGGGGGGCGACCAGCCATGTCGCCATCCTGGCCCGGGCGTTTGGTCTGCCGGCCCTCTGCGGCTTGCCCGCTGAGGTGCTGAAGGTTCCTGCCGGCACCCAGGTGCTGCTCGATGCCGACCTCGGGCGCCTGCACCTGATGCCGGAGGAGGCTGATGTGCAGCGCTTGCTGGTCAAGCGCCAGGAACAACGCCAGCGTCGCCAGCGCGAGACGGAACAGGCATCCGAGGCGGCACGCACCCGTGACGGTCATCAGGTCGAGGTGACCGCCAACGTCGCGTCCTTGCAAGAAGTGGAGCAGTCGTTGACCCTGGGCGGTGAAGGGGTCGGCTTGCTGCGTTCCGAGTTTCTCTATCTGGAGCGCCAGAGCGCGCCGAGTGTCGAAGAGCAGGCGGCGACCTATTCGGCCATCGCACGCGCCCTGGGACCGCAGCGCAACCTGGTGGTCCGCACCCTCGATGTCGGTGGCGACAAACCCCTGGCCTATGTGCCGATGGACACCGAAGCCAACCCGTTTCTCGGCATGCGCGGGATTCGCCTGTGCCTGCAACGTCCGGAACTGCTACGCCAGCAACTGCGGGCGATTCTCGCCTGCGCCGGGCTGACGCAACTGCACATCATGCTGCCGATGATCACTCAACTGTCCGAGTTGCGGCAGGCGCGGCAGTTTCTTGAAGATGAAGCCTTGGCGCTGGGGCTCAAGGCCCTGCCGAAGCTGGGGATCATGATCGAAGTGCCGGCGGCGGCCCTGATGGCCGACTTGTTCGCCCCCGAGGTGGATTTTTTCTCCATCGGCACCAATGACCTGACCCAGTACACCCTGGCCATGGACCGTGATCACCCGAAACTGGCGAGCCAGGCCGACAGCCTGCACCCGGCGGTATTGCGCTTGATCGCCACCACGGTGAAAGCCGCCCATGCCCATGGCAAGCCGGTCAGCGTGTGTGGTGCATTGGCCTCCGAAGCGCTGGCGGTGCCGGTGTTGCTGGGACTGGGCGTGGATGAACTGTCGGTCAGCGTGCCGCTGATTCCGGCGATCAAGGCGGTGGTCCGCGAGGTCGAGTTACTGGAGTGCCAGGCGTTGGCGCAACGGATTCTCGCTCTGGAAAACGCCGGCCAGGTACGTGAAACCTTGCTCGATTATCAACACACCACGGCGCTGCAGCCGCGGGTCCTGGAGAACTGAACATGTTCGAGAAAATTCAGCGGGCGTTCTGGAAAGCACTGACCCCGGACCTGGTACCGGATCAAGCAACTACGCCGCTGCCTTCGGCGGAAGTGGCGTTGCAGCCGGAGATTGTCGCGGCCCTGGGCGGCGAGGCTAATCTCAAGTCCCAGCAGCGGGTGGCACTGACGCGCCTGCGCGTGGCCTTGAATGACAGCACCCGGATCGATCAGCCGGCACTGCGGGCGGCGGGTGTCGCCGGGGTGATGATATTGGCCGGTGGCGTGACCCATCTGTTGCTGGGGCTGGACTGATTTTCTTACGGTTTCGCAACTGCGGGTGTATCGTATTCGCCTTTTGCGCGCCCTGGCGCGCGGCTGAATAGGTGAGGTGGTTGCGTTCATGTCCTTTACCCGTCGACAGATACTCGGTGGACTGGCCGGTCTTGCAGTGGTGGGCGTTGGAGCCGGCGGTGCATCGCGTTACTGGTTGGGGAAAATGGCTGACGCCGAGGCCGGCCACGACTACGAGCTGATTGCCGCGCCCCTGGATGTCGAGTTGGTGGCCGGGCATCAAACCCCGGCCTGGGCGTTCGGCCCGTCGGCACCGGGCACCGAATTGCGGGTCCGTCAGGGCGAGTGGTTGCGGGTACGTTTTATCAACCACCTGCCGGTGGCCACCACCATTCACTGGCACGGTATCCGCCTGCCGTTGGAAATGGACGGCGTGCCCTACGTGTCGCAATTGCCGGTGTTGCCCGGCGAGTACTTCGACTACAAGTTCCGCGTTCCGGACGCCGGCAGCTACTGGTATCACCCCCACGTCAACAGCAGTGAAGAATTGGGGCGCGGCCTGGTCGGCCCATTGATCGTCGAGGAACGTGAACCCACCGGTTTTCAACACGAACGCACCTTGAGCCTGAAAAGCTGGCACGTCGATGAAGAGGGCGCCTTTGTGCCTTTCAGCATTCCCCGTGAAGCCGCCCGTGGCGGGACGGCGGGGCGCCTGTCGACCGTCAATGGTGTGTCGCAGGCGGTGGTCGACTTGCCGGCCGGGCAGATCACCCGGGTTCGTTTGCTCAACCTCGACAACACCCTGACCTATCGCCTGAATATCCCTGGGGTCGAGGCGCGGATCTATGCGCTGGATGGCAACCCGGTCGAACCGCGTCCACTGGGCAAGGAATACTGGCTGGGGCCGGGCATGCGCATCTGCCTGGCGATCAAGGCGCCGCCGGCCGGTGAAGAGCTGTCCCTGCGCAACGGTCCGGTGCGTCTGGCGACCTTTCGCTCCGTGGCCGCCAGCGACACGCCGGGCGACTGGCCGAAGGCCTTGCCGGCCAATCCGGTGGCCGAGCCGGACCTGGCGAATGCGCAAAAGCTCAACTTCAATTTCGAATGGGTTGGCTCGGTCTCGGTGAACACCGATAATGACCAGCCTCCCAGCCTCTGGCAGATCAACGGCAAGGCCTGGGACATCAGCGACAAGACCTGCGCCGACCGGCCCATCGCCAAACTGGTGAAGGGCAAGAGCTATATTTTCGAATTGAAGAACATGACCCAGTACCAGCACCCGATCCACTTGCACGGCATGAGCTTCAAGGTCATCGCCTCGAACCGCAAGACGATTACTCCGTATTTCACCGACACCTACCTGCTGGGCAAGAACGAGCGGGCGCGGGTGGCGTTGGTTGCGGATAACCCGGGGGTGTGGATGTTCCATTGCCATGTGATCGACCATATGGAAACCGGCCTGATGGCCGCTATCGAGGTGGCCTGATGCGTCAGATACGGCCCGCGCCGATCATCGACCGCAGTCGCGACCAGGACTTCATGCGTGAAGCCCTGCTGCTGGCCTCCGAGGGGGCGCTGCTGGGGGAGGTGCCGGTGGGCGCGGTGCTGGTGCAGGATGGCGAGATCATCGGGCGCGGCTTCAATTGCCCGATCAGTGGCAGCGATCCGAGTGCCCATGCCGAAATGGTCGCCATCCGCGCGGCGGCCCAGGCGCTCGACAACTACCGGCTGCCGGGCAGCACGCTGTACGTGACCCTGGAGCCGTGCAGCATGTGCGCCGGGTTGATCGTGCATTCGCGGATTGCGCGGGTGGTCTATGGCGCGCTGGAACCCAAGGCCGGGATCGTGCAGAGCCAGGGGCAGTTCTTTACCCAGGGCTTTCTGAATCACCGGGTGTTGTTCGAGGGCGGCGTCCTGGCCGAGGAGTGCGGGGCGATCCTCAGCGAGTTTTTCAAGGCCCGGCGCGGGCGCTGATCACTGTAGATACCGTCTTGCCTGTGTGGGAGCTGGCTTGCCAGCGATGAGGCCCTTGAGTCTTGCGCTGCCCTTGCGGGCGCCATCGCCGGCAAGCCGGCTCCTACAGGTTCGTGCTTCACCACAGAATATCGTTGGGATCCGGGTTCCGGCAGGGGCATCTATTTGCGGGCGACCATCACCGCCCGCATCGGTGCCGGCAGCCCTTCGATGGTCTTGCTGTGATCCTCGGGATCGAGGAAATCACTCAACGACTGGTACTTCATCCACTCGGTCCCGCGTTGTTCCTGCACCGTGGTCACACTCACATCGACACAACGCACATCGCTGAACCCGGCGCGCCGCAACCAGCGCTCCAGCGCCGGCACCGACGGCAGGAACCAGACATTGCGCATCTGCGCATAACGGTCTTCCGGCATCAGCACCTGATGCTCGTCACCTTCGACCACCAGGGTTTCCAGCACCAGTTCGCCGCCCTTGACCAGGCAGTCCTTGAGCGCCAGCAGATGCTCGATAGGCGAGCGCCGATGGTAGAACACGCCCATGGAAAACACCGTGTCGAAGCCTTCCAGCTCGGCCGGCAGGTCTTCGAAGGGGAACGGCAGATGCCAGGCCGACGGCTCTGACAAGTAACGCTGTACCGCCTGGAACTGACAGAAGAACAGCCAGTTCGGATCGACGCCGATCACCGTGTCCGCGCCGGCGCCGAGCATGCGCCACATGTAGTAGCCGTTACCGCAGCCGACATCAAGAATGCGCTTGCCCTTGAGGTCCAGGTGCGGGGCGACCCGCGACCATTTCCAGTCCGAGCGCCATTCGGTGTCGACATGCACACCGAACAGATCGAACGGGCCTTTGCGCCACGGGCATAACCCCATCAGCGCCGTGCGCATCTGCGCCCGGGTGGCGTCATCGCAATCGCGGTCCAGGGTCAGGCCGTTCAGCAAGTCGACCTGGGTCGGCTGGATTTTCGGCAGCGCATCGAGCGCGCTCTGCCAGCGTTCCAGGTCGCCATGACCCTTTTCCATGCGGGTATCGAGTTGCGCTTGCAGGCCTTCGGCCCATTCGGCCAGCGGGGTGTGTGCCAGACGGCGGGCGAGGGGGGACAGATCAATCATGGCAGGGCAATCAACGAGGCAAAGTTAAGGCATTGGAACCAGGGCACGACTTTCGAGAAACCCGCCGCCAGCAGGCGTTCGCGGTGTTCTTCGAGGCTATCGGGTTTCATGACGTTTTCGATGGCGCTGCGCTTCTGGGCAATTTCCAGTTCGCTGTAGCCATTGGCGCGCTTGAAGGCGACGTGCAGATCGGTGAGCAGCGCGTGTTCTTCGGAATCATTGAAACGCAGTTTCTCCGAGAGGATCAGCGCGCCGCCGGGCAGCAAGGCCTGGCGGATACGTGCGAGCAATGCCTGGCGCTGTTCGGGGGCGATGAACTGCAGGGTGAAGTTCAGCGCCACCACCGAGGCCGGCTGGAATTCCAGGGCGAGGATATCGCCCTCGATCACTTCCACCGGCAGCAGTTCCTGGAACATCGAGTCCTGGCCGTTGAGGTATTGGCGGCAGCGTTCGACCATGGCTGCGGAGTTATCCACCGCGATGACCCGGCAACCGTCGCTGCGCACGTGACGGCGCAAGGCCTGGGTCACCGCGCCGAGGGAACTGCCGAGGTCGTAGAGCACACTGTCGGGCTGGGCGAACTGCGCGGCCAGCACGCCGAGGTTCTCGACAATGGTCGGATAGCCGGGCACCGAGCGCTTGATCATGTCCGGAAAGACCCGCACCACGTCTTCGTTGAAGGCGAAGTCCGGCACTTGGGCCAGGGGCTGGGCGAAAAGGCGATCGGGTTCTTTGCTCACGACGGTTCCGGCGGATGCTGAAAAGGCCGGCATTTTAGCCAAGTTGGCGCCGCGATGCGCGCTTTGTCGGATAAAACGCCGGGCCTTCGGGCCCAGCTCTTGATCTTCCTGTAGGAGCGAGCTTGCTCGCGATGGGCGTCAACGATAACGCGGGAAGCCTGACCCCCCGTGGTGCCTGGTCCACCATCGCGAGCAAGCTCGCTCCTACAGAAGAGCAGGCGGTGTTCAGCGCGGCTTCTGGCTGAACGCCGAAGCCGCAATCCCCCACTGTCCCAACCAGTAGGCAATGATGATCAGGTACGGCGCCGCAGCGAACTTGACCACGAAGCGGTCGATGCCGATCAGGCTGTCGGAGAAAGCAAAGGTCAGGGCACCCGCCGCCGCCAACAGGGCCGAGCGCCTGGGCACGTCGGTGCCCAGGCGGGCCAGCGCGCGCCAGAGCATGGCGCTGATGGCCAGGGCATATACGGTGACGGGAATCAGCAACTCGCCGAGCCCCTTGGACATCAGGATACCCAGCAACCCGGCACCGATCAGCAGGGCCAGCAACAAGGGCAGTGGCGCCAGCCGACGGCAGTCGCTCAGGTACGCCTTGAGGTAAGCCAGGTGGGCAACCAGGAACGCGCCCAAACCGAACACGAACAGATCACCCGGCCAGGCCAGCAGCACATCCCCGAGCAAGGAAAAAATCAGGCCCAGGCTGATCCAGCGCCGATACTCGGACGGCGGTGCATCGTGCAACCAACCGAGCAGGACCAACACCGGCACCGGCTTGGTCAGCAGGCACAGCATCGGCATCTCGATACTCACGCCGTAGAGGAACGCGGCAGCCCCCATCAGGGCGAGGATCAGCCAAGGCATCTCAGTTCACCGTGATCGGGCAGTCGAAGCTTTCTGCCGGCGCGGCTTCCGGTTCCCAGGGTTGCTGGTAGGTCAGGCGCAAACGCCCGGTGCCGGCGGCGAAGGCCTGGAAGCGCCAGGTCGATTGACCGCCGCTGCCGACCAGGCCGTTGTCATCCGGGTTGTGGTAGACCTCCGGACCGAGGCTTTTCAGCACGCCGCCCGCCGAGTCCTGGATGGCCCAGCGGTAGCCGGTGGTGGGGTTGCTGGGCAGGCTGAGGATCATGTTCTGCCCGGTCTTGAGTTGCATCGGGCAGTCACTTTGTTTTTCCAGCGTCACATTCTGGCGCGGTTGCTGGGCACAGGCGGCGAGCATGGCGAGGCTTAACGGCAGCAGCAGGCGAGTCGGGGTCATAGTGTCTCCAGTTATTACAACGATGACCGAGCATAACCTGTGGAGCTGGACTTGCACCAATGCGGGGATTGGAGGGGAGGGGGTGTCTTGATTCGTCATTGCGATCAACGCGGTCCTTGTGGGAGCTGGCTTGCCAGCGATTGCGGTTCATCAGGCGACAAAAAATGTCGACGGTTAGATCGCAATCGCCGGCAAGCCAGCTCCCACAGGTCCGGGCATGGGCGTTAACTGGCGCTGTGCCTGGATGCAGATGGTGGCGTCTAGAACAAGATCTTCGCCGCATCCGAGAAGCGCTTGGCGAAGTGCACTGTAATGCCGTCCTTCAAGTAATCCGGCAACTCCTCGAAGTGCCCGCGGTTAGCCTCCGGCAAGATCAGCTCGAAGAGCTTCTGCCGCCGCGCCGCAATCACCTTTTCCCGTACCCCGCCAATCGGCAGGACATGCCCGGTCAGGGTCAGTTCGCCGGTCATCGCCACGCCCTTTTTCGGTGGCTGGTTGCGGGCCAGGGACAGCAGCGCACTGGCCATGGTCACCCCGGCACTCGGGCCATCTTTCGGCGTCGCGCCTTCCGGCACATGCAGGTGCACAAAGGCCTTGTCGAAAAACTCCGGATCGCCGCCAAACTGGCTGAGGTGCGAGCTGACGTAGCTGTAGGCGATCTCCGCCGACTCCTTCATCACCTCCCCCAACTGCCCGGTGAGCTTGAAACCCCGGTTGAGGGTATGGATGCGGGTGGCTTCAATCGGCAAGGTGGCGCCGCCCATGCTGGTCCAGGCCAGGCCCGTGATCACACCGACCCCGGACAGCACCTGCTCGTTGCGGAACACCGGCATGCCCAGCGCGGTTTCGAGATCCTTGTTGCCGATCTTGATCGTCGTGTCCGGCGCGTCCAGCAGCTTGACCACCGCCTTGCGCACCAGCTTGCCCAGTTGTTTCTCCAACTGACGGACCCCGGCTTCCCGGGCGTAACCGTCGATCACCGCGCGCAAGGCGCCATCGCTGATGCTCAAGGTGCTTTTGCTGACGCCGGCCTTTTCCAACTGCTTGGGCCACAGGTGGCGCTTGGCGATGGCGACTTTTTCCTCGGTGATATAACCCGACAGGCGAATCACTTCCATGCGGTCCAGCAACGGGCCCGGGATCGAGTCCAGGGTGTTGGCGGTGCAAATGAACAGCACTTTCGACAGGTCCAGGCGCAGGTCCAGGTAATGGTCGAGGAAATCCACGTTCTGTTCCGGGTCGAGGGTTTCCAGCAGCGCCGATGCCGGGTCGCCCTGGAAGCTCTGGCCCATCTTGTCGATCTCGTCGAGCATGATCACCGGGTTCATCACCTCGACCTCTTTCAAGGCCTGCACCAGCTTGCCCGGCTGGGCGCCGATGTAGGTGCGGCGGTGGCCCTTGATCTCCGCCTCGTCACGCATGCCGCCGACGCTGAAGCGATAGAACGGCCGGCCAAGGGATTCGGCGATGGATTTGCCGACGCTGGTCTTGCCCACGCCCGGCGGCCCAACCAGCAGGACGATGGAACCGCTGATCTCGCCCTTGTAGGCGCCGACCGCGAGGAATTCGAGAATGCGGGCCTTGATGTCATCCAGGCCGGCGTGATGCTGGTCGAGGACCTTGCGCGCATGCTTGAGGTCGAGCTTGTCTTCGCCATACACACCCCAGGGCAGGGCGGTGGCCCAGTCCAGGTAATTGCGGGTGACGGCGTATTCCGGCGAGCCGGTCTCGAGGATCGACAGTTTGCCCATCTCCTCGGTGATGCGTTTTTGCGCTTGGGCCGGCAGGACCTTGCCCTGCAAGCGCTGCTCGAACTGTTCGACGTCGGCACTGCGGTCGTCTTTGGTCAGCCCCAGCTCCTGCTGGATGACCTTGAGCTGTTCCTTGAGGAAGAACTCGCGCTGGTGCTCGCCGATCTTGCGGTTCACCTCGGCGGAGATTTCCTTTTGCAGCCGCGCGACTTCGACTTCCTTGCGCAGCATCGGCAGGACTTTCTCCATGCGCTTGAGCATCGGCACGCAGTCGAGCACTTCCTGCAACTCGTTGCCGGTGGCCGAGGTCAGGGCGGCGGCGAAGTCGGTCAGCGGCGACGGGTCGTTGGGGCTGAAGCGGTTGAGATAATTCTTCAGTTCTTCGCTGTACAGCGGATTGAGTGGCAACAGCTCCTTGATCGCATTGATCAGGGCCATGCCGTAGGCCTTGACCTCGTCGGTCGGCTCGCTCGGCTGGTGCGGGTATTCGACTTCCACCAGGTACGGCGGGCGATGGTGCTTGAGCCAGGTGCGAATGCGCACCCGGGTCAGGCCCTGGGCGACAAACTGCAACTTGCCGCCTTCGCGACTGGCATGGTGCACCTTCACCAGGGTGCCATACTCGGGCAGGGCCTTGGTGTCGAAATGGCGGGTGTCTTCGCTGGGTGTGTCCATGAAGAACAGCGCCAGGGAGTGGTGATCGGACTTGCTCACCAGTTCCAGGGTTTCGGCCCAGGGTTCTTCATTGACGATCACCGGCAGCACCTGGGCCGGGAAGAAGGGGCGGTTGTGGATCGGGATGATATAGACCTTGTCCGGCAGATTCTGCCCGGGCAATGCCAGGCCGGTGCCGGAGGCGCTCTCGGCGTGGAGGTCGTCAGCGGTGTGTTCGGTGTCGGCCTGTAGGGTCGGATGTTCAGGGAATTCCTGCTGCTCGCTCATGGGGCACCTGCACAGTGATATATGCCAGTTAGATGGGGCGAGCCGCTGGTGGTTTCAATGGTCTAGGGTTATAGCTTTATGAAACTCGGCCGATAGTTGATGAATATGCGTTGTACAGAAGTGTTTATCATGTAGAGGTTTTGCCGGCAGAGCGGTTGTTCGTCGACTTTGCCAGAATAGTGGCTAATGGCCCCATTTGCCGCGTGCTCTTCTCTGCAACCCCCGGTAATCTGCACTTGTGAAACGCTTTCATGCCAAGGTCGGCCCCCCACGATCACACACCTATGAGTAGTTGCTGCATGGCCCGCCCAACGTCGTTGACCGGATTGTTGCTATTTGTTGCATGCTTGCTCTCGAGCGGCCTGAGTATTGCCGCCGGTTTCCAGGCCGAGATCGTCGATCAGGACGGCAAGCCCTTGGCGAATGTGGTCATGACCTTGCAGGGCGATGTGCCGCCGCCGGCCTATACCCTCAAGGCCGACATGGACCAGCGTGACAAACAGTACGATCCCCATGTGCTGGCGGTGCATACCGGCACCCAGGTCCGCTTTCCCAACAGCGACAACATTCGCCATCAGGTCTACTCCTTCTCGACGCCCAAGCGCTTCGAATTGCGTCTGTACGAAGGGACGCCGTCGGATCCGGTTCTATTCGACAAGCCGGGTGTCGTGGTGCTGGGTTGCAACATCCATGACTGGATGCTTGGCTATATCTACGTGACCGACGATCCCTGGTTCGCGGTCAGTGATAAAAAGGGCATCATCCGTTTCGACAAACTGCCTGCCGGCCGCTACCACGTCACGCTCTGGCATCCCCAGGTGGTTGATATGCTGCCACAGCCGGGTGGCGAAATCGGTGTGTCCGCCACGGACCTGAAGCAACGTTTCAGCCTGTCGATCCAACCACTGTCGCCGGACGCACCTGCGGCGCCGGCTCCGAGTACTTTCGGCGATGCCTTCAATAAAGCTGTCAGTGAAACTGCGAAGTAGCTTTCAGGCGCGGGTCGCCTGCGTCCTGATCCTGCTGTTGCTGGTGGTGGTTGGCGCACTGTATTTCAGCGTCAAGGCGGCCACCAACAGCGCGATCCGCAGCCAGGCCAGTGAGCAATTGCAGCTCGGTACCCGAGTGTTCGAACGTTTATTGGACGTCCAGGGCCGGCGCCTGAGCGATGGCGTGCAACTGTTGGCCGCCGATTTCGGCTTTCGCGATGCGGTGGCCAGCGGTGATTCGGCGACCATCCGCTCGGTGCTGATCAACCACGGCAAGCGCATCAATGCCAGTGACATGATTCTCCTGAGCATGGACGGCAAGGTGCTCGCCAGCACCCTGGACGACGCGCCCGAGGGTTCACAGTTCCGCTATGACCAGGCCTTGCGCGAAGCGCGGCGGGCCAAGCAATCGACCCTGATCGTGCCGTTACAGGGCCAGCCGCACCTGCTGGTGGAAGCCCCGGTGCTGGCGCCCCTGCCGATTGCCCGGGTGGTGATGGGCTTTTCCATGGACACCGCGTTTGCCCGCGAGCTGCGTTCGTTGAGCAACCTGGAAGTGTCGTTCCTGACCGTGGACATGCAACAACCCGGGCAACTGGTGAGCACCCAGCCGCCGGCCATGGCGCAAAGCATCGAGCACCTGATGCTCGCCAATGCCACGAAACACATACAGGAACTGACCGAATACGAGCAGCACAGCTTCCTGAGCAAGACCTTGATGCTGGCCAGCACGGCCGACGAAAATGACAACCAGGTCATCGCCTTGCTGCAAAGTCCCCTGGATGCGGCGATGCAGGCGTTCGCGCCGCTCGACCAGAACATCCTGTTTATCGCCCTGATTTCGCTCCTGGCGTCCCTGGTCGGCGCCTTGTTGCTGGCGCGCAGTGTTTCGCAGCCGGTGCGGGCGTTGGCCCAGGCGGCGGAGCGGATCGGCCAGGGCGATTACCAGACCCCGGTGCCGCTCAAACGCAGTGACGAACTGGGCCTTCTGGCCACGGCCTTCAACTCCATGCAAAGCGGCATCGCCGAGCGTGAACAGCAACTGGCGCACAACGCCTTGCACGACCGCCTCACCGGCCTGCCCAACCGGGCGTTGGTCATGGAGCGCCTGGGCAGTGCGATCAGCGCCGGGCGTCCGGTGGCCCTGATCTATCTGGAGATCGACAACCTGCGGGCGATCAGCGAAGCCGGCGGCCCCGAGGCGGTCGACCTGATGCTGCAACATGTCGGTCAGCGCCTGCTCGGCTCCCTGCGGGCCGGCGATACCGTGGCGCACCTGATCGGCAGCGAATTCCTGCTGTTGCTGCAGGGCACCGCCAGTGATGGCGCGGTCGCCACGGCGGACAAACTTCAGCAACTGTTGCTCAAGCCGCAGCGGATTGCCGAGCATGACGTGGCCCTGGATTGCCGGATGGGCATTGCCGCCTTCCCGGAGGACGGCCAGGCCGCGGAAGAGCTGCTCAGTCGCGCCGCCATCGCCATGAAAGACGCCGAACAGATCCCGGGCCGGATCCAGATCTACGAGCAGGGGCGCGACCTGGCACACCGGCGCCAGGTCACCCTGATTCGTGACTTGCGCCATGCCGCGTCCAATGGCGAGTTGCTGCTGCATTACCAGCCCAAGCTGGATATCCGCCAGGGTCGCGTGCGTCAGGCCGAAGCCCTGCTACGCTGGCAACACCCGCAGTTCGGCATGGTTTCGCCGGCGGAGTTCATCGTCCTGGCCGAACGCACCGGCAGTATCCAGATCCTCACCCATTGGGTGATCGAGGAGGGGATACGGCAGTTGTCGGAGTGGAATAAGCGTGGCCTGCGGCTACAGTTGTCGTTGAATATTTCGGCAGACGACCTGCTGGGCTCTGACCTGACCGACCGGGTCTCGGCGCTGCTCAAGCAATATCGGCTGCCGGCCGAACAACTGATTTTCGAGATCACCGAAAGCGCCGTGATGCGTGAGCCCGAGAAGGCCCTGAAGGTCCTGCACCGGCTGCGCGAGTGCGGCATCAGCCTGTCGGTGGATGACTTCGGTACCGGTTACTCGTCGCTGGCGCACCTCAAGCGCCTGCCGGTGCAGGAACTGAAGATCGACCAGTCCTTCGTTCGCGACCTGGATGAAACCAGCGAGGACGCGGTGATCGTCCGCTCGACCATCGAAATGAGCCACAACCTGGGGCTGAAGGTGGTCGCCGAGGGCGTCGAATATGCACACAGCCTGCGCTTGCTGGAGCGTTGGCATTGCGATACTGCCCAGGGTTACCTGATCAGTCGTCCGCTGACCGCGGCGGCGTTCGAGGCCTGGGTTGCCTTACCTTTGGGTTCACCGTCTGTTTTGGTTCATTGACTGCCATGAAGCGTTTATCTCTTTTGCTCTGCGGCCTGGCTTGCCTGGGTGCGCAACCGGTACTGGCCGACAACGGCCGTTTGATCGCCACGGGTGGGGCCAGCAGCCTCGAAGGCCCGGCGGGCGGCGGTATCACGCCCTGGGCGATGCTGACCGGCTATGGCGAACAGAACGAGTGGAGTGCCACGGCGTTCGCCACCACGGTCAATCTCCCGGACTACCGGCTGGATGTGGCCGGGGTCGCGGCGTCCTATGACAACCGCGTGGAGGTGTCCTTTGCCCGCCAGCGCTTCGACCTGGGTTCGCTGGTCAGCAAGCTGAGCCTGCCGGAGGATCATCTGGGGCAGGACATCCTGGGCGTCAAGGTGCGCTTGTTCGGCGATGTGATCTACGACCGCTTGCCCCAGGTGTCCCTGGGCCTGGAGTACAAGCACCAGACCAACTTCGAGATTCCGCAACTGGTGGGCGCCAAGCGCGATCAGGACGTCGAAGGCTACCTGACCGCCAGCCGCCTGTTCATGGGCGCGGCCTTTGGTTACAACCTGCTGGTCAACGGCGGCGTGCGCTACAGCCGGGCCAACGAACTGGGGCTGATGGGCTTTGGTGGTGACCGTCGCGATACCCGCACCTTGCTCAAGGAAGGTTCCGTGGCGGTGCTGTTCAACCCGCGCTGGGCCATGGGTGTGGAGTATCGGCAGAAGCCGGATAACCTGTCGTTTTCCGGTGAGAGCGATTGGGCTGACCTGTTTATCGGTTACTTTCCGAACAAGCACGTGTCCTTTGTCCTGGCCTACGCCAAGCTCGGAGAAATCGCGACCCTGGATAACCAGAACGGCACCTATCTGTCCGTGCAGGGGAGTTTCTGATGCGGGTTTTGAAGTTGCTGGTGATCATTGCCCTGTTGGCCGGTTGTGCCCAACAACCGCCCAAGGATGACAGTCTCTATCGTGATCTGGGCGAGCGGGCTGGGATTACCCGGATCGTCGAGGGCATGTTGCTGAACATTGCCCATGACCCTCGGATCGTCGAGCGTTTCCGCAAGATCGATATCCAGCGCCTGCGGGATAAATTGGTCGAACAGTTCTGCGTCGAGGCGGGCGGGCCTTGCGTGTACACCGGCGACACCATGGCCGAGAGCCACAAGGGCCAGAACGTCAGCCGCAGCGACTTCAATGCGCTGGTGGAGGACCTGATCGCGGCGATGGATACCCTGGGTATTCCGGTGCCGGTGCAGAACCGCCTGATTGCGCGGTTGGCGCCGATGCGGGGTGAGGTTATTCAGCACTAGGCTGAATAACTCCGAACTTAGTGGCGTCCGTGCAGGTATCGGTTCAGGCGCCGCCGAATCTACGGCTGTTCCCGCCCGCGCTTATTCATCGCCGAATTGAGGGTGGCGGCTGTACGCAGGTTAGTCGACCGTCGCGTCCGAGAGCGCCCTGCGCACAACCACCATAAAGTGCAGGCAGTTAAAAGGCACCTGAACAGGGCGTTGCCGTTGGTCAGGACTGTCATTTCTGACAGTAGAGTCTTGTCCCGCGTTCTTCTAGGGTCATGCTCACAGGCATCTTGTTTCAAGTGCTCAACGAGTTTGGGACTTGGCGGTCGCGAGTGTCAGGGTGGCAATGAGGAACTGTCATGAGTAACGACCGGGTTTCAACAAGTGACAAAGCGATAAATGAGCAGCCCACGGGCGGGATTCTGGCCTGGTGGCACAACGGTGACGAGATGCGGATGCTGGAGAAAGTGAGCTCCGGGGTCTCGACAATGACCACTAATTCGCTCGGTATGATGCTGGCGATCAAAGGAGGGGAAGTGCTGGCCTGGGATGGTAATGGCAGCACCACAACCACTCCGGTTGCGCAGGAGGCGAAGTCCGGTGTCAGCGCCATCGCCCTTGGTTATAACGAACGCCCCGCCCGCGTCAGCTCGTTGGCGCTGAAGGCGGGAAAAGTCCTCTGCTGGCAGGACTATCCGGTGTTCTCCGAATTGATAGTGCCGGAGGCCGCGCAGTCGGGGGTGACGGCCATCGCCATTAACGGCCGTTGGGGCATGGCGCTCAAGCAAGGCGTGGTGCTGCTCTGGGAGATCAATACGTCGGAACTCTTGCATGTCCCGGAGGAAGCCCAGTCAGGGATCAAAGCCATCTCCATTGAACCACATACCGGCGGCCAGGCCATGGCCCTCACCGAGCATGGCCGGGTGCTCTGCTGGTCGCCCGGCACCATCCGCCTGATAGACGTGCCGGATCAGGCACTATCCCGAGTCAGCGCCATCGCCAATGACGATGCCCACTGGGTGGCGATCAGAGGCGGTGGGGTCTTGGCTTGGCACCACCGAGGAGGGTTGAATGTGATGCCGGTGCCGGATGCAGTGAAGTCCGGCGTGAGCGCCATCGCTATTCGCAACGAGCGGGTGGTGGCGCTGAAAAACGGCGGAGTCATCGACTGGACCTTCGGCGAGACCGAGACCAGGCCTGTCCCTCCTCAAGCGCTCAGCGGTGTCCTGGAAGTTGACACCTCCAGTTTTTCCCTGATGGTGTTGAGGCAGGATCCATGAAGCGTCTTCCTTGCTCGGGACAGCCTGCTTGATCGAGTGCTAAACCTGTTGAGAGCTTTGGAATCGCGGAGCTGGTGAGAGTCAGGAACCAAGGTCATGAGCGATGACAGGGGTTGGACGTCAGGCAGGACTGGCATTGCCCTGAAGGGCGCTGCGCTTCTGGGCTGGGTGACATTGTGCATCCAGCTCTACCAGAATTGCCAGGATGCGGGGAGTCTGTTGGGCGGACTGGATGTCTTCTTCAGTTACCTGACGGTGTTGTGCAATATCCTGGTGGCACTGGTACTCAGCTGCGCGGCGACATCGGGGGATTCGGCGGCGCGGCGTTTCTTTCTCAGACCTTCGGTTCAGGGCGGCGCGGCGGTCAGCGTGGTGCTGGTCGCGCTGGTGTACAACCTGTTGTTGCGCGATTCATGGAGTTCCGAGGAATTCCAGTGGGTCCCCGATGAATTGATGCACGACGTGATGCCGGTGCTGTTTTTGCTCTATTGGTGGTTCTGTGTGACCAGGGGGCGCTTGCTGTGGCGGGATGTGCTGCCATGGCTGATCTGTCTGCTGGCCTACTGCGCTTACCTTCTGCTGCGCGGATACCTGATCGGCGCCTACCCCTATGACTTCATCGATGTGAACACGTTGGGTTATCCCCAGATGTTTATCAATGCCGCAATGGTGGTGTTGGGATTCACGCTGCTATCACTGCTGGTGGTT
This sequence comes from Pseudomonas gingeri, assembly GCF_013386165.1. Lineage (GTDB taxonomy): Bacteria > Pseudomonadota > Gammaproteobacteria > Pseudomonadales > Pseudomonadaceae > Aquipseudomonas > Aquipseudomonas gingeri_C. Next base: position 616,773 of record NZ_JACAOS010000016.1, read on the forward strand.
GCCGTGGATCGCTGGCGCGGCAAGCGCTGATGGATTGCCGTTGGTCAGGACTGTCATTTCTGACAGTAGAGACTTGTCCCGCGTTCTTCTAGGGTCTTGCTCAACAGACACCCTGTTTTATGAGCACTCAATCGATTGGGGCTTTGCAGTCGCAGGTGTCGCGCTAGCGAGGAGCCAAGTTCATGAGCGACGGTATGGTTTTAACGCAAAGCGGGGGCGGCATTGCCGTTAAGATCGCGGCGGCGCTGGGATGGCTTGCCTTGATCCTCCAACTCTATCTGATCCTCATGTCGCGCTGGCAGGGCGACAAGAGCCTGTTGGGTGGGGTCGATATCTTCTTCAGCTATTTCACGGTGCTGACCAATATCCTCGTGGCGGTGGTGCTGACCTGCGCGGCAACATCAGGGGATTCGCCCGTGCGGCGTTTCTTTCTCAATCCCAAGGTCCAGGGCGGGGTGGCCGCCGCCATTGTGCTGGTCGGGCTGGCGTACAACCTGCTGCTACGCCATACGTGGAACCCCGAGGGCCTGCAGTGGGTGGCCGATGAGTTGCTGCACGACGTGATGCCGGTGCTGTTTGTGATCTATTGGTGGTTTTGCGTGCCCAAGGGCACCTTGCAATGGCGGGATTTCTGGCCGTGGCTGATCTATCCGGCGGTCTACTTCGTCTACGCCCTGGTGCGTGGCTACTTTGTCGGCGCTTACCCCTATCCTTTTATCGATGTGGGCCAGTTGGGTTATCCACAGGTGTTTATCAATGCGCTGATGGTCCTGGTGGCTTTTGTGGTGATCTCACTGGTGGTGATTGCCGTGGATCGCTGGAAAGGCAAGGCTTGATCGAAGAGGCTCGCAAACAAGGCGGCCACCGAGAGGTGGCCGACTTCTTCATACACATTGAAGGATCCGCTGGGCTGAGCTGCGCAACGAACCTCAGAACGTGGTGCGCAAACCGAATTCCACGCTACGCCCTGGCGCTGGTGCGATATCCCGCAGGATCGAACTGGCGTAGCGCACGGTCTGGTTGGTCAGGTTGTCGCCCTTGACGAAGGCCAGCCACTGGCTGCTGCCGATGTCGAAGTGATAACCGGCGCTGGCACCGAAGGTAGTGTAGCCCGAGGTCCCGGTCTCGTTGGCCGGCACTCGCCCTTGGCCCGCCGCATGCTCGACGTCGATCCGAGCCTGCCAGCGATCCAGCTCCCAGAGCAGGCCACTGTTCAGGCGCAACGGGGCGATCCGTGGCAGCGCTTCGCCGGTGTCGAGGTTGGTGGCCCTGGTGTAGTCCCCGGACAGTTCCAGTGCAAATTTGCCGTAGGCGCTTTCGCCGAGTTTCCAGTGATCTTGTGCCTCGAAACCGGCGAAGCGTGCGCGGACCCCGGAGTAGCGGTATTCGGGAATCCCAGCCGCATCTTCCTGGCCTTCATCGTTGAGGGTACGACCGCTGCCGAGCAGGCCGATGTAGTTGGAGAAATGGCTGTAGAACACCCCGAAGCTGCCCTTGTGAGTGCCATTGTCGAAGCGCAGGGCCAGGTCGCTGGACACGGCTTTTTCCTTCGACAGGTTGGCGTCGCCCAGTTCATAGGTGCCGGTCGCCACGTGGGCGCCGTTGGCGTACAGCTCGTAGAAGGTTGGCGCGCGTTCGGTGTAGTTCAGGGTCGCGGCCACGGACCAGATCGGCGTCAAGGTGTAGATCGCGCCCGATGACAGGCTGCCGGCGGTGAAGCTGCTGGAGCGGTCGGCGGCGGCGAAGCGTTCGTTGCCCTGGGCGTCGGGGTCGATGCGGGTATGTTCCAGGCGTCCGCCGAGGCTGAAGGTCAGGCGCTCGCTGGCCTTGAGCTCCTCCAGCAGGAACAGTGCACCGCTGTTGGTGTCGGTCTGCGGGACGAAGGCTTCTTCGCCCAGCGCCGAGAACTCGTTGCGGCTGGCCTGCGCCCCGATCACCCCGTTGAACGGCCCGAGGGGCAAGTGCCGGGCTTCGACCCGGGCTTCATAACCCTTGTTCTTGAAGGTGGTGCCGACTTGCCCGTCTTCGATCTCGCTGTGTTTGTACTCGGTGTAGCCGGCATCGAGTTTCACCGAACTGAAGGGGCCTTGCAGGTTGCGGATTTCCGAGGCGAAGGCGTAGTGATCCTGCTGCATGCGGATGCGCACGTCCTGCTCGGCGGGGGAGCCGTAGTTGGAGTCGTAGTTGCTGTAGGACAAGCCAGCGTAGCCGTCGTCCCAGGTGTAGGAACCGCCGACTGCGCCGCCGTCCTGGCGCCCATCGCTGTTACCCAGGCGGCCCTTGCGTTGATCCGTGTCTTCGCCGGCCGGCGCATTGCGGTCGCGGGCGAAGCCTGGAATGCGCAGGTCGTTGAACTCGCGGGCGTTGGCATCCAGGTGCAAGGCGAAGGTGCCGTCACCGGCTTCCAGTTTGCCGGCGCTGCTGCGGGTGGTGTCGGCGCCGCCGTAGCGCAATTCCCCGGCGCCGTGGATACCGTCGATGGCGGTGGTGGGGATGCGGTTGTCGAAGGTATTGACCACACCGCCGATGGCGCTGCCGCCGTAGAGCAGGGCGGCCGGGCCGCGGACGATTTCAATCCGTTCGACATTGACCGGGTCCAGCGGCACGGCATGGTCGTAGGAGAGTGCCGAGGCATCCAGGGCGCCGACGCCATTGCGCAGCAGGCGGATACGGTCGCCATCCTGACCGCGAATGATCGGGCGACTGGCCCCCGGACCGAAATACGAGGACGACACGCCGGGCTGCTTGTTCAAGGTTTCGCCGAGGCTGCCTTGCTGTTGCAGGGTCAGGTCGTCGCCCTCCAGCACGGTGCTGGGGGAGGCCAGTTGCTGGCTGCCCAGTGGGTTGCCGGTGATGACCTGGGGTTGCAAGTCCAGGGCGTAGGCCGGGGAGGTCATCAGCAAGGCGGCGGCCAGCGGGGTCAGGTGAGAACGCAGGGGAGAGGAGAGGGACATCGGTGTTTCCTTGGCATGCGGGGCGCGAAAGAGTGCGCCTTGAGTCAAATGAAAGGCTGGAGCGGTCGTGGGGTGTGATTGTTAATGTTTCTCATATGTTATGACATAACATAACTTTTTTGTCAGAAAAACAAAACCCTGAGCGTTTCCGATTGCAGCGCTAGACTTGAAGCAGGAGCTGTTCTTGCGTTGGATCGCCAGCAAGTTGGCTCCTACAAGACTGTCGCTCGTGCGCAAGCTGCGTGCTGTATCAGAGCGGTCTTACAGTCATTTCAGATACGGGGCGCCTTGTCTTCGCCCGTGGCTCTTCCCCCCGCCCCAAGGCTCGGCTAAGGTGCGCGGCTTCTTCCATTTCCTGACCTGAAGGCCTGGCATGACGGCATCGAACAACAACCCTCTGCATGGCGTGACCCTGGAGCAGATCCTCAATGCCCTGGTGGCCCATTACGAATGGGAAGGGTTGGCGCAACGCATCGATATCCGTTGCTTCAAGAGTGATCCGAGCATCAAGTCGAGCCTGACCTTCCTGCGCAAGACGCCGTGGGCGCGGGAGAAAGTCGAGGGTCTCTATATCAAGCTGGCGCGGACCAAGCGCGAGCTGTGAGCGCGGGAGCCGGAGCGATGCGCAGCGCTGTGGAAACCTCGGGCGGCTGGCGGCGGATCCTGCTGATGGGCGCGGCGTTGCTGGGCTGGAGTGGGTTGACGATCCAGCTCTATCTGCTGCTGATTTTCCGCTGGCAGGTGGAGGCCAGTCTGATCGGTGCGCTGGTGACCTTCTTCAGTTTTTTCACGGTGCTGACCAATACCCTGGCGGCGACGGTGCTGACCTGTGCGCTGACCTCGCGGGATTCAGCGGGCAAACGCTGGTTTCTCAAACCGTCGGTGCAGACGGGTGTGACGGTGAGCATCGTGGTGGTCGGGCTGGCCTACAACCTGTTGCTGCGCCATTTGTGGCATCCCCAGGGGTTCCAACGGCTGGCCGATGAACTGCTGCACGACGTGATGCCGGTGTTGTTCGTAGGTTATTGGTGGTGCTGCGTAAAGAAGGGGACGTTGCGGCTGTGGGATGGGTTGCCCTGGGCAATCTACCCCGTGGTCTATTTCGCCTATGTGCTGTTGCGCGGACATTTGATCGGGGTGTACCCGTACCCGTTTTTCGATGTGGACAAGTTGGGTTATCCACAGGTGTTTATCAATGCCGGGCAGATTCTGCTGGGGTTTTTGCTGGTGTCGGGGTTGTTGATTGCGCTGGATCGGTGGCGGGGCAGAGTGTAGGGCAGGCAGTGCTTGCACCAGCGAAGAGGTCATTTAGGTTTGTATTGCGCCTGATGGCCTCATCGCTGGCAAGCCAGCTCCTACAGTTTGCTGGGGTGGTTTTGTCGGATCAATCCTCGGCGCTGTCGTCCAGTTTCCAGTAGCCGACCGCCTTGAGGAATTCTTCGTTCAAAGCATGGCTGCCCAGCAACACCTTGCGGATCTTGCGTGACAACGCCGCTTCGGTCGCCACCCAGGCGTACAGGCTGCCTTCGGGGATGCTCAGTTGTTCGACGGTGCGCAGCAGGTCCTGCTCTGGCGCATCACGGCGCACCCAGGTCACGTCCACCTGTGCCGGACTCTGCAGCACCTGCTGCTCTGCGGCGTTTTCCACTTCGATCACCACCCGCGCCCGTCGATTGGCCGCCAGGCCTTCCAGGCGTCGGGCGATGGCCGGCAGCGCGGTTTCGTCGCCGATCAGCAGGTAGCTGTCGAAGATATCCGGTACCACCATCGAGCCCCGCGGGCCGCCGATATTGAGGAACTGGCCGGGCGCGGCCTGGGCTGCCCAGGTTGCGGCGGGGCCGTCGCCGTGGAGGACGAAGTCGAGGTCCAGCTCGCCGCTGTCCAGGTCATAACGCCGTGGGGTGTAGTCACGCATGGCGGGCATCGGGCCATTGTCCTTGGCCCCCAGCACCATCGTTTCCAGCGCCGCCTGTTCGGCGGCGCTCTGTGGGAAAAACACCTTTACATGGTCGTCCGTGCCCAGGCTGATAAAGCCCGCCAGCTCCGGCCCGCCCACGGTGATGCGACGCATGCGCGGCGTGAGGTCGACAACGCGCAACACCTCCAGACGGCGACGCTTGATTTCGTGCATGACGCGATGAATCACCGGGTTAACTGCATTCATAGCGATTTCTCCTGACCGGAAGGGGTGGTGCCCGGGCCATCGACGATGGCTTTGGCGGTGTTGTTCAGCAGGTCGCGAACCCGAAGGATTTCTTCCGGGCTCCAGCGACCGTTGTGCAGTTGCAAGGCGTGGCGCAGGTTGTGCACCGCTTCGTGGATTTCCAATGGCCGTTCATGGCCGCGCAGCGAGCGCTTGCTGACATCGATGCGCATGCGTACGCCATCGAGGGCCACGGCCTGTTCGAGCAGTGACTGGCGCCCGGCGTCGGTCACGCTGTAGCGTTTTTTTCCGGCGGCGGCGTCGCCGATGATCATTTCGCTTTCTTCAAGGAAAGTCAGGGTCGGGTAGATCACGCCGGGGCTCGGGCTGTAAGCGCCGTCGAACATGCCTTCGATCTGGCGGATCAGGTCGTAGCCGTGGCAGGGCTGTTCGGCAATCAAGGCCAGCAGCAACAGCTTCAGGTCGCCGGGGGCAAAGACCCTTGGCCCGCGCCCGCCGCGTTCGCGACCGGGGCGGCGTTCGAAACCGTCATGGCCGTCGCCGAATTCCCGGGGATGGTGACGATGGTGGGGATGTTCCTCTCTCATTTCTCTTTCTCCTGTCTAGTTAAGATATACCTTAAGATATATCTTAACTGTGCGACAAGAAAAAACGACGAACGGACGTTCAGCCCGTTTGTGCTGATATGCCTCTCAGGGTTGTGTTGTGTTTTCTGTGATGACTTAGCGTTTTCCCCTACGGCAATCGAAGAAAAGCACTCTAAGCAAGTCCGGGACAGCTCTTTACCATGCCGTCTTGTGTCAAAAAGGCGGGACTTATCATGTCCAGTTTCTTGTTCGGAGCGCTGCTGTGGGTATCACCGGCGCTGTTCCTCTCGGCTCACGCCGCCCTCGATGGGGCAACAACCGTTTCATCAGCCAAGGTCCTGAAGGGGTTGCAGCCCAAGGCCGCGCCAGCGCCCATCGATAATGTCGTTGGTCGGGCCCATCAACTGATCGGCACGCCGTACCGCTGGGGCGGGATGTCGGTCAACGGTTTCGATTGCAGTGGCTTGCTGGTCTACCTGTTTCAGCAGGAAGCGGATATCAAGCTGCCGCGCACCACCGTCGCCATGCGCCGGTCCAACGCCAGGACCATTGAGCGGAAAAACCTCAAGCCGGGGGATGCGGTGTTCTTTCGGCGCAATGGGCAGAACACCATCAATCATGTCGGGCTCTATATCGGCGGGGATAAGTTCATTCACTCGCCGCGCAGCGGCAAGACGGTCCGCATCGACTCCCTCAGCAACAGCTATTGGAAAAAAAGCTACACCCTCGCCAAGCGCTTTCACGCTTCCCGCTGAGGCCTTTCTCCCGCCGTCAGGGCGTTTTCGCGACTTTCTGTGGGGTACACAACGTGTTGCTGCCCGGTTGCAGGTAAGGCGTCAGGATCGGCGCCATGCCCTTGAGTACCTGCACCGGCAAGGCCGAGGTGAATTTGAACGACTCGGCCGAGCGCCCTGGCACGAAAGCGGTCAGGGTGCCGAAGTGATGGTCGCCGATGTAGAACACAAAGGTCGCCGTACGGTTGATCGACTTCGAACTCAAGACTCGCCCGCCGGCACCGATGGCCTCGATGCGGTTGTCGCCGGTGCCGGTTTTCCCACCCATGGCCAACGGTGTGCCGTCCGGCTGCTTGAAGCTACCGGAGACCCGCCGCGCGGTACCCGCATCCACCACCTGTGACAAGGCTTCGCGCAGGGCGGTGGCGACTTCCGACGGCATCACCCGTTTGCCTTTGTCCGGGTCGTTGACCAGGCGGGTGTCGTAAGGTGTGTTGGCGGCGAAGTGCAGGCTGTCGATACGCAGTGTCGGCATGCGGATGCCGTCATTGAGGATGATCCCCACCAGTTCGGCCAGGGCCGCCGGCCGGTCGCCGGAACTGCCGATGGCAGTGGCCAGCGACGGTACCAGGTGATCGAAGGGGTAGCCGACCTGTTGCCAGCGCTGATGGATATCAAGGAAAGCTTCAATCTCCAGCATCACCCGGATCCGGCTGTCGCGGGCGCTCTTGTGCTTGCTCTTGAACAACCAGCCGTAGACTTCCTGGCGTTCGAATTCGCTGGCGGCCACCACCTGGCTGAAGTGCGCCTGGGGGTTGTTCAGCAGGTAGCCGAGTAGCCACAGGTCCAGTGGGTGAACCTTGGCGATAAAGCCCTGGTCGGGCAGGTCGAAGGTGCCGGGGCCGTAGGTCTTGTAGAGTTTGGCCAGGCGTTCGTCGGTGACTTTCTCGGTTTTCAGGTGAGCCCGGACGAAGGCATTGAACGCTGTTTGCGGGGCGTTCGGCAGCAGGTAGCGATGCACGGCGGCAAGGCGAATCGGCGTTGGGTGCATGCCGTCGAGGAAGGTATCCAGGCGCTCCTGGGACGTCTTGTTCTGGTACTTCTTCCAGAAGCGCAGCATGAAGGCGGTGCCCTCGCGGTCGGCGAAACGGGCCAGGTATTCCTGGCGACGCGGCTCGTTGTCGTCCTTGAGCAATTCGGCGCTGTTGTTCGGGCCCTGGTAGGTGCTGTAGCGCACCAGGTCGCGCATCAGGCGGATAAAGGGCAGGTTGATCGACTCGCGCAGGGCTTCGCGCAAGGTCGGGCTGCGACCGTTGTCTTCCTTGCGGAAGTTGTGGAAGTGGTGCAAGCCGCCACCGGTGAAAAAGCTTTCGCCAGGGTTGGCCGAGTATTGCCGGTTAAGAGCGGCATCGAGCATTTTCGGCAGGGAGCGGTCGCTGTTCTGCGCCAGGTAATCCACCGACCAGCGGGTGATCGGGTCCTGGGATTCGTCGGTGGCCTTCTTCAGTTCGGCAGGTGACTGGTTGCCATAACGGTCGCGCAGTTCGGAAATGATCTGCAGGTAACTGGTCAGCACCCGCAGTTTGGCGGTGGAGCCCAGTTCGAGCTTGCTGCCTTCGTTGATGTCGAAGGGTTGGTCGGTGCTGTCGGTCTGTACTCGCACCCGCGCGCTGTCGGGGGTGAGTTCGAAGAGTGTGAAGCTGTAGCGCACCTGTTGCGTGCTGGTGGGGGTCAGCAGGTGATCGCCCAACAGTCCCAGGGACTTGGCGAACTCAGGGTCGGCCAGGTGCTTGAGGTAGTCGCTGGCCTGGCTTTGCAAGTCCGATTGCAAGGTGCTGGTGGCCGAGAGGTCAAGGCGGTCGAGGTCGTAGAGCGGCCGGTCGAGCATGGCCGCCAGGCGGCTGCGGGCCACGCTGATACCCTTGTTCGATTCCACCGGTTGGATCGTCGGCTCTTGCTGCCAGTCGCGGTAGGTCACCTTGCTGGCCAGGGCGGCGGCGGCCAGGGGAGCGTCGATCACCGAGTTCTGGGCCAGCAGGCGGATATGGCTGTCGGTCAGTTCGGCCAGTTCGTCGCGGCCGCGGGCCAGGTAATGGGAAGGGCGACGCTGGGCAATCATCAGCGACAGCACTTGCCGCAGGGCCAGGCCACGTTGCGACAGGCTCAGGGGATCGCTGGCAACGCTGTTCAGCCGGGCGTTGACCTGGGCGAAGTCGGCGCCGTACCAGACGCGCAAACCTTCGGCCATGCCATGCACTTCGCCGTGGCCGGGGACGGCGGACAACGGCACGCTGTTGAGGTAGTCGCGCACCACGTCCTTGCGGGCCTCCAGGGTTTGCGGCCCGCCTTGATACGCGCGCACGCTGGCGGAAATCATCTGCCGGATTTTTTCGCCACCGGAGAGGGTCAGGCCGTCCGGCGAGTGCCGGTATTTTTCCAATTGGGTGGCCAGGGTGCTGCCGCCGGCGGTCTGACCGCCCATATGCAGCAGCTTGGTAATCTGCGACAGCACTGCCTTGCCGAAGCGTGGCCAGTCCACGGCGGGGTTGGCCTCGGGCTGTTTCGGGTCGAGCAGCTCGCGGTTTTCGATAAACAGCAGGCTGTTGACCACCAGCGCCGGGATGGCGTCGAAGCTTGCATAGAGTTGTTGCGGATAGTCGTAGTGGTAGACATCGCCCCCGCGGCAATCGGTGATCGACAGACCGGCCTGGATTTTCTCCTTATACGGCACGAAAAAACCTTCCTGGCTGTAGTCCAGAAGCGCGGGGGAGAAGCGGGCTTGGGCTTCGATCATGTATTTGCGTTTCAGTAGGCGCGGTAGGAATTCGCCGAGTGCACTGTAGCCCAGGCGCTTGTCGAAAGGTCCGTCACCGGGATAGAGCATCGAGTCGCTGGGGCCGGGCTCCAGCGAATAACCGAGGTCGGCGGCAAGACGGCTGAACTCTCGTGCCTGGATTTTCGAGCTGCGCATTTCCCGCGAGGCGGCAAACCCCAGCAGCACCAAGGCAATCAGCAGTACCAGCCAGAACAGCCGCCACCACAGCCTGCGTTTGCGGGGTTTTTTCGGTAAAGGCGCTTCATTCGCACTGTTGGTCGGTACCACAGTGTCGTTCGAGTCGGATTGCAACAAAGCGCCCATAGTCGATTCATCCATTCACGCAGATTGATCGCACTTGCCTGAAGCTTAGACGCTGCTTGAGGAAGGAGAAAAATATGTGTGATGCGTCAGATATTTCCGGCTGGTAATCGGGGCGGTGTGCTTATCGGTGACATGAATCCGTGACAGCCGTCATGTCGGGCAGTCTCTGGGCGGACATTGACGAATCTTCTGTCGCATTCGCTCATCAGGCGCTGACCACTTGCGCAGATTGGCCCAGGCGTTTGTTGAGGTCCAGCCAGCCGGCCAGCGCCGCCATCAACGCCACCCCCAGCAGCGCACTGAACACTCGCACCGGCAAGCCGTCCCCGGCCTGGGCGTTGAGCATGTCTGCCAATGGCGCCAGCAGCACGCCGAAGCAGAACACTTCCAGCGAGTACCGGCCCATCCGGCAACTTTGCCGCGCCAGCCAGTGATCCAGCCAGGGGCCATTGGGCAACAGCTTCGCCAGCACATAGGCCAGCGCCAGGAAGTGCAGCAAGCGCGCCGGTGACAGGTTGGTCTTGCTGATCGGATAGAGCCATTCACCCAACAACTTGGGCATGAAGGTGTCATGCACCTGGGGCCATTTCCAGGACAGGGCGATCACCCCGCAGGCCAACAGGTAGGCCGCAGAGCTCACGAACAGCGGTTGTCGCGACAACGGACGGGGTTCCGGGCGCTTTTCCCGCTGTCCATGGATCGCCGCCGCGCCGCCGAGCACAAACAGCAACTGCCAGGCCATGGGGTTGAAGAACCACACACCACCCTCCTGGGCCGCCAGGTTCCACTGGAACCAGGGCGCCAGCAGGTACAGCAGCACCGACAGTCCAACCACGTATTCGGCCTTGCGCAGTAGCATCGGCAGTATCAGCGGCAAGCCGAGCAGTAGCAGGATATACAGCGGCAAGGGGTCCATCAGGTTGGGTTTGAAGCGCAGCAGCAGTTCGTCCACCAGCGCCTGCTGCGGGTGGGTGAGGAAATACTGCAAGCCCATTTCCTGCACCAGGTCGCGGGTTTCCACCTGGCTGTTGGCAAAGAACACAATGCCCATCAGCAGCGCCAGCAGGAAGATATGCACCACATAAAGCACCCAGGCTCGGCGCAGGATGCGCACGCTGGCCACCAGAAAGCCGTCGCGGCGGGCGATCTTGCCGTAGGCCAGTATCGCGGCGTAGCCGGCTAGAAAGACAAATATCTCCGCTGCGTCGCTGAAACCGAAATTGCGCACGGTGAGATGGGCGAGAGGGTTCTGCGGCACGTGATCCCAGAAAATGAAGATCAGCGCCAGGCCCCGGAAAAAGTCGATGCGATAGTCGCGTCCGTTGGAGATCACGGGAAAACTCTTGGGCGAGTGTTGAATAGGACTGTTCTGGCTGTAAGAAATTGCACGCGATACATCGGCGGCGTGCAGGTTGGCGGGAGTCGGGGGGAATTGCAAAGGCGGGGGTATTACTGAATGTCACAGTGTTGTGTCTGGGGTTGCCCGCGAGCATTTGTCGAGGCGTGTATGACATAGAGCCTGAGCTCCATATCGCCTGCGCGCTTGGCAAACTGGCACTGCCAATCATTGGGGAACGGACGCTGTTCATCCTCCCAGTGAATGGCGGTCACCCACCACACGCGCTTTTTGATACTCGCTGGCAAGTGGTCAAGGTCCTCAAAAAACACGCTATCCCGGTCTGCGTAAATGAGTGTGGAGGCGCCGTAGCCATTGGGTCGATTGTGATGCGTGGCATCCCAGGGCGGTTCAAAGAGTAAAGGCCTGACACCCTTGCGGTTGTAATAGGCAACACTCAAGTATTGGTATCCACCCTGAACGACGATGCTATCGCCCTGCAGAAAGCGCTCGTCTATATAGGCGACGATCTCATCAATGGGGTTGGCCTGCTCATTGCGGGGGTCATCCAGCTCATCTTGTTGAGCATAAAGTGTCTGCAGACCGATCAGTTGGACACTGAGGATGAGCAGGATTGCGCTCAAGGCAAGTAAGGGCGTCCGATTCGCCAGCCTGCTGATGGCCACGGCCAGTAACATGGGGAGGCCCAAGGCGGCAAAAGCCACATAACGTTCCATGAAAACAGGAAATATAAAAGAGAGCAGGAAAACAGAAAAAATCGGCAGGAACGTATGCAGCGAAAGCAAAAGACCAAATTTGAAGCGGCCCTTTATCTGAAAGGCGCCCGCCAGGGCCAGCGCACAGATGAACAGGGGGAACAGGAGGTTGCCTGGGGTAAAAAGATCCAGCCTGTCTCTGAGGGAAAAGAATTTCCAGATGGAAGAAGGCAATGTATAAGCCGTCGGTTTCGGTATCCAGAAAATATCGCCACCGATTCTAAACTGTTCAGTATTGAAAAATATTTCGTCAATTGGACTGATCAGCCATGGCACATACAAAAGAGCAATACTGATATTGGCCAACCACCACGCCGAACGGAACACAGGGCGGGTTGGAGGGTTTTTCTGGAGTGCCAGAATGGACAGGTATACCCAGTGCGAGAGCACACAGAAGAGAGCAAAGTAATGGGTATAGAGCGCTGCCGTCATGAGCAGTGCGTAAGCCACCAGGTATCGGTCACGGGTATTTTTCAGCCAGTAGACCAGGGCGATGGTCGCCCCCAGCAGCCAGACGAATTCCAGCGTATACATTCGTGCTTCCTGGCTGTACCGGACGGCGATCGGAAACAAGGCGAGAAACAGCCCCGCCAACACCGCCGTGCGCGGTGTATCCAGCAGTCGCATCAACCACATGCCCAGCAGAGTGCTCAGCACTCCAGCCAGGGCACTCATGGCCCTTTGCGAAAATACACCGTCCCCGCAAACGGCGATCCAGGCATGAAGCAGCAGGAAATAGAGTGGCGGATGTACGTCGTGCCCCGTGTGGAACCATATTCGCTCGGGGGATTGGACGCTCATCAGGGCCGAAAAGGCCTCGTCGGTCCAAAAGTAGGGGTTCTGAATGGCATAAAAACGAACACCTATGGCCAGCGACAGGACCAGTACCCAGAGGTGTTTTTCAGATAGCCAAGGCAGGTTTGAAAGGATCCCGCCATAGCGTTTTTTAGCGTCCATGTTTTCCTGGCAACCCACACTCACGGGCAGGAGCCTGACACTAGAACGGCTCAACAGGCCTGTCTACTGTCAGAAATAACAGGTGTGTACGTGTGGGCGGTAGAGTGATCTGGACAGAGAGGCTCGTCTATACCTGTGGTTTCCAACAGTAGACAGAGTTGTTGGTGCGGCCTAGTGTTGAGGTTTCACCACGCTGGTGTTTCGTTGTACGTGGAGGGGCCCCCCATCGGGCGGGTATTTCTTTCCGGCTGCGGAACCGAAAATATGGCCGTGTGTGTGTTGCTCAGGTATTTTTCGACTTGGATTTATATCGGTATTCTGAATACGTTGATCCACTGGGGCGTCTTTCTGACGCTGCACAACGTTCTGTCGGTTCGTCAGGTTTTCAGTAATGTCTGCGCCTTTGCGGTGGCGGCCACGTTCTCCTTTTATGCCAACTCGCGATATAACTTCAGGCGCACTGCATCGTGGTCGCGCTATCTGTCCTTTATCGGCTTCATGGCGTGTTTGAGTGCGGCAATAGGCTGGCTGGGGGATCGGGTAGCCATGCCCAGCGTCGTGACACTAGTGGTCTTTTCAGGCGTCAGTCTGGTGGTGGGTTACTTGTCTGCCAGTTACTTGGTCTTTCCAGGCAAGGCGCCTATATTTTCCGCCGTCAAAAGCTGACCGTTCAAGTGAAGGCGCCTGGCTGACAGGCGCCTTGACCCTCTTTATGCGACCGCCATCTCTTGGGGTTCGAAGCTATCGGCCCGCGCCATCTGCCACATACGTGAATAGAACTGGCCATTGACCTCGCCGGTCAGCAACTCACCCGGCTTGAGGAACACATGCAACTGCGAGAACAGCTTGATCTCGGTCGTCGACATCCGCCGGACCAGGTGCTTGGCTTCCAGCTGCGCCGGATGCTCCAGCCCCGCTGCCGCGAGCATTTCGGCCAGCGCCTTCAGGGTATTGCGGTGGAAGTTGAACACCCGTTGGGCCTTGTCCGGCACTACCAGGGCGCGCTGGCGCAAGGTGTCCTGGGTTGCCACGCCGGTCGGGCACTTGTTGGTGTGGCAGCTCTGGGACTGGATGCAGCCGATGGCGAACATGAAGCCCCGAGCGGAGTTGGCCCAGTCGGCGCCGATGGCCAGCACGCTGGCGATGTCGAAGGCGCTGACAATCTTGCCGCTGGCGCCGAGCTTGATCTTGTCCCGCAGGTTCAGGCCCACCAGGGTGTTGTGCACGAACAGCAGACCGTCGCGCATCGGCACGCCGATATGGTCGGTGAACTCCACCGGCGCCGCGCCGGTGCCGCCTTCCTTGCCGTCGACCACGATAAAGTCCGGGAGAATGCCGGTTTCCAGCATGGCCTTGGCAATGCCCATGAATTCCCACGGATGCCCCAGGCAGAATTTGAAGCCCACCGGTTTGCCGCCGGACAGCTCACGCAACTGGGCGATGAAGTGCATCATCTCGACCGGCGTGGAAAACGCACTGTGTCGTGATGGCGATACGCAGTCTTCGCCCATCATGATGCCGCGGGTTTCAGCGATCTCCTTGGTCACCTTGTGCTTGGGCAGAATACCGCCATGGCCAGGCTTGGCGCCCTGGCTCATCTTGATTTCGATCATCCGTACCTGCGGGGTCTGCGCCTGGGCAGCGAAGCGTTCCGGGTCGAAGCGACCGTCCGCGGTGCGGCAGCCGAAGTAGCCGCTGCCCAGTTCCCAGGTCAGATCGCCACCGTTCTCGCGGTGATAGGGGCTGATGCTGCCTTCACCGGTGTCGTGGGCGAAGTTACCGAGCTTGGCACCCTGGTTCAGGGCGCGAATCGCGTTGGCGCTCAGGGAGCCGAAGCTCATCGCCGAGATGTTGAACACCGAGGCCGAGTACGGTTGTTTGCACTGCGGGCCGCCGACGATCACGCGAAAGCTGCTCGGGTCGCTCAGCGGCGCCGGGCGCATGGAGTGGCCGATAAACTCGAAGCCGCCCTGGTACACATCGATCAGGGTGCCGAAGGGCTTGTCGGCGCTTTCGTTCTTGGCCCGCGAATACACCAGCGAACGCTGGGCGCGGGAGAAGGGCAGGGCGTCGCTGTCGGATTCCAGCAGATATTGGCGGATCTCCGGGCGAATGCCTTCCACCAGATAACGGATATTGCCCAGGATCGGGTAGTTGCGGCGCACCGCGTGGGGACTTTGCAGCAGATCGAACAGGCCCAGCAGGCTTAACAGGCCGGTCACCAGGGTGAAGGGCCAGAGCCAGTCATGCTCCAGGAACGGCAGGCTGGCCAGGGTGAAAATCACACAACCGGCAAAAAAGGCGTAGCGGCTCAGAAGGGACAGACTCATACGGTTTCCTTTGGTTCGGACTCGTCGGGAGGTGAGGCATTCTGCGCCTGTAGGGAAAATCAGAACAGCGAGTCGTTCGATTCCCTGTGATCAGTCGCGCGGGCCTACTGTTGCGCTGGGGTCCGAAGCATGCGCGGAATGGCCGATCCGAGGTTGGGGATTCGCGCACCGCTGGTGATCTCGAAACTCGCTTGATTCTCGGTGTCTGAACTCCCGCCGACGAAGACGCTGAAAGTGCCGGGTTCTATGACCCTTAGAAAATAGCGGTCCAGCAGCGCAAAGTCGTCCTGGTCGAGTTGAAAGGTCACCGTACGGGTTTGTCCCGGCGCCAGCTTGACTCGGGTGAAGCCCCTGAGCAGGCGCACCGGGCGGGTCACGCTGGCGACATTCTGGCGCAAATAGAGCTGCACGATTTCCTCGCCCTCCCGTGGGCCGCTATTGCTGACCTCGACCTGTACGTTCAGCACGCCTTCCGCCGGCAGGCGCGTAGCGCTGAGTATCGGAGGGCCATAGGTGAAGGTCGTGTAGCTCAGGCCATAGCCAAAGGGATAACGCGGGGTCCAGGGCCGATCCAGGTATTTCGAGGTGTCGTGCTCGTCATTTCCCGGGGGGCGCCCGGTATTTTTATGCGCGTAGTAAATCGGGACCTGACCCACCGAGCGCGGAAAGGTTATTGGCAGTTTGCCGCTGGGGTTGATGTCGCCGAAGAGAATATCGGCGACCCCATTGCCCATTTCCGATCCCAGGAACCAGGATTCGAGTATGGCGGGCACCTGCTCGCTCATCGACGGGAGCGCCAAGGGGCGACCATTCATAAGCACCAATACCAGGGGTTTGCCGGTTTTGATCAGCCGTGCCAAGAGTGCGTTTTGAGCGCCGGGCAGCCCGAGGGAGGTCCGGCTGGTGGCCTCGCCACTCATTTTGGCGGTTTCCCCCAGCACGGCAATGATGGCATCGGCCTTGGCCGCGGCCTGCACGGCCTTTTCGATCCCGGCGGGTGGGTGATCAAGGGGCGATGCGGCGCTGATATAGGTAACCGCTGTGTTCGCTGAAACGGCCTGCTTGATACCGGCCAGCACGCTCACCGATTCCTCGGGGCGTCCCTCAGCGTGCCACGGGCCCAAGGTCGAGAGGGCATCATCGGCCAGCGCCCCGACCACCAACAGTGCGTGCAGGTCCTTGGGCAAGGGCAGCAGCGCCTTGTCGTTTTTCAGCAACACGATGGATTTTTGCGCCGCCTCCCGTGCCAGTGCGCGGGTCTGTGGCATGAGCAGTCGGGCTTGCTCATGGGCCGGATCGCTGTCGCGATAGGGGGCATCGAACAGGCCCAGTTTTTCCTTGGCCTCCAGTACCCGCCGCACCGCGTCATCCAGCTGTTGCTGCTGGATGACTCCGGCACGTACCAGCGCCGGCAGCTCCTGTCGGTAGAGGTCGCTGACCATGTCGATATCCACCGTCGCCTCCATGGCCAGTCGGGCCGCCGCTGACGGGGTGGCTGCGACACCGTGCACCATCAGTTCCCTCACCGCATCGTAATCGCTGATGACGAGGCCTTTGAAACCCCATTGCCTGCGCAAGCGCTCATCGATCAACCCACGGTTGGCGTGCATCGGTATCCCGGCGATTTCGTTGAATCCCGGCATGATGACGTCGACACCCGCCTCCACGGCCGCGCGAAAGGGCGGCAGGTAGACTTCGTGCAGCGTACGTTCCGAGAGATCGGCGATGTTGTAGTCGCGCCCGCCCTCGGCAGCACCATAGGCGACGAAGTGCTTGGCGGTGGTGAGCAGCGACGAGGGATCGCCAGGCCCGCCTCCATGGAAACCGCGCACACGGGCCACCGCCAATGCGGAACCGAGGAAGGGGTCTTCTCCCGCGCCTTCCACGACTCGCCCCCAGCGCGGATCACGGGCGATATCCACCATCGGTGCGTAGGTCAAGTGCACCCCGCCTGCCGTGGCTTCCATGGCCGCGGCCCGCGCGGTGCGTTGCGCCAGCTCAGGGTCCCAGGCCGACGCCTCGGCGAGGGGGACGGGAAACAGGGTTCGATAGCCATGAATGACATCGAAGGTAAACAGCAGCGGGATATGCAGCCGTGACTCCTCGACAGCCAGGTGTTGCAGCCGAAGAGCCGTTGCCGCCCCCACGTTGCCCAGCAGCGAACCGGCCTGCCCCTGGCGAATGGTGTCATCGTCGGTGTTTTGCGCATGGGCTTTGCTGGGCGTCTCTTGCAGTTCTATCTGGTTGAGCTGTCCGGCTTTCTCTTCGAGTGTCATCTGTCCGAGCAGGGTTTCGATTCGATCGGATTGCCCTTCGATAGACCTGACGTCGCCTGGCATGAGCATACCGATGGCGAGGAGCGCGACCAGCGTGGCGCTGATTGGCGGGAACCGTCCCATCGCTCAGGCCCCCGCGTCATCCTTTGATTTCCCGGAGGACGCTGCTTGCGCAACCGCTCCGGACCGCGAATCAAAGGGGTGGTACTGATACAACCAGGTTTCCGAGAGGGTTTTGTCCTCCAGGCGCAGGAACAGGCGTAACTCCACTGGATCACGGGTTTCGACGCTCAGGTCGAACACGGCTCGCCAATGACCGGGTATGTCATCGGATACGGCTTCGGTAAAGACGTTCGAGAGGGCCCCTCTCGAGGTGGAGAGCACGGCTTGCGGTTTGGTCCCGGAAGCCAGCTTTTCCAGGACCGTGCCCTTGAATTCCACGACAAATTTACGCACGCCTTTCGGGCGCGGCTGGCCGGGCTGGCCACCGTTGCCCAGGCGTGTCGCGACGCAACGGGCCAACGCCGACGGGTAGGGCTCATCCGCGAGCCAGTGCAGGCGATACTGCAGCCGGTAGTTGTTGCCCGCTTCGGCCGCAGCCTTGGGCACCCACATGGCGACGATATTGTCCTGGATTTCGTCGTCGGTGGGGATCTCGACCAGTTGTACGCTGCCTTCGCCCCAGTCGCCAAGAGGTTCGACCCAGAGGCTGGGGCGGTTTTCGTAATGCACGCCGTCCTCATAGTGGTCGAACACTCGATCACGCTGCATCAGGCCGAAACCTTTCGGCTGCTTGTCGCTGAACGCGCTGGCCATGATCCGCGGTGGGTTGTTGAGTGGGCGCCAGATGCGCTCGCCATTTCCGGCCCACATCGCCAGGCCGTCGGAGTCGTGGACTTCAGGGCGCCAATCGGCGGCAGTGGGTTTGGCCGTTTCGGAAAACCAGTACATGGATGTCAGTGGCGCGATGCCGAAACGGCCGACGTCCTGGCGCAGGAACAGCGCGCACTCGATCTCCATGACCACGCCTTTGCCCCGGTGCGCGGTGAAGCGATAGGCACCGCAGATACTGGGACCGTCGAGCAGCGCGTAGAAGGTCACGTCATCATCGTGATGGTTACCGGGTGTCTCGAACCAGATATCGGTGAAGGCGGGGAATTCCTCGCGGGCGTCGGCCTGGGCGACATTCAAGGCGATCCCGCGTGCCGATAACCCATATTGATACAACTCGCCAATGGCTCGAAAGTACGAGCCACCGAGAAACGCAAGCCAGTCGTTCTGTTGCCACTTCAACGTGGCCTGGGATTTCAGGCGGCTTTCCTGGAAGCGGAAACCGGCAAAGCCGCTGCCTGATGGCAGGGCGCGGGCGGGGCTGTCGTTCGGCATGTCGAAGTAGGAGGTGTCGTAGAGGATTTCCTCGGCCATGGCTTGCTTGACCACATACATTCTGACCGGCACCCGAAAGTACTGTCCCAGGTGGAAAAAGGTCACCGGAAACTGTCCGGGGCCTTGGGCAAACAGTGCCTGGGCCGCATCGAATTTTATTTTTCCGTGGGCGTCGTAGTCTATTTTCGCGAGGATGTCGGCGGGCCCTTCGGTTGGGAAAACATAGGGCTTCAATGCGGTGGCTTCGGCGCGGGCAATGAGTTGATCAAACGAAAAAGGTTCGGGTTCTCCTCGTTTCAACCCATGCCCTTCATCAGCCTCGGTGGAGAAGGGCAGTCCCAGTGCTGAAAATGCGCTGGAGAGTGAAACCGCCGCGAGAAAAGTGCGACGGCTCAACATGTTTGCAGGCCTTTGAAGTGGCCGGAAGTAATGGTTCGTGTCCCTGTGGTTTTTATAATCCGCATCATGCCGATCCCTCGGTTTATATTCGTCGAGCGTGGCGCTCGCGAATAAATGGACGATCAAAGTCCCAGTCACTGGATGTGACTGAAAACTGGATAAACACGATGGGTATGGAGAATGCTGGCTTCGACACTTGTCGCGCAGTCATGATCTTTGAGGAAAATCAAACGGCGGGCTACTGTCAGAAATGACAGGTCTTGCTGTTTTCCGATGAGTGGTTGGCAACGAAAACACGTGTTATCCCATCAGGTTTTCTGCGCCTGGAGGAAAATCGAGAACAGCTCGGACTGGGATTTGATTCCCAACTTGCTGTACATGTGCTTCTTGTGGACCTTCACCGTCTCGATGGAAATCTCCAGCTTGCGGGCGATTTCCTTGCTCGAGCAACCGCTGAGCATCAGCCGTCCGACATCCAGTTCGCGGGCCGTCAACTGCGCGCCCTTGAGTTGTTGCACCGAAGCTTCCAGTTGCGTGCGCCAGTCGCCTTGCCCCGCGCTGTTGGGCTGGGTCACGGCTTCGTCGACTTCATACGGCAGGCGTTGGCGTAGCAGTGCCAGGACCCAGGGCTGGATCAACGAGAGCAGGGCGATCTGTTCGGCGCTGAACGGCGTGGTCGAACCCAGCGACAAACACAGGGTGCGGTCGCCATCGAGCTGGCAGTTGAACTGGATTTCATCGGCCACCACGTTCAGGCGGAAGTAACGCTGGTAGTACTCGGTCAGCTCGAAATGCTCCGGTGCTACCTCCGGCAGGCGGTACAGGCCGGTGCGTTGTTGCTCGCGGCTGGCGATGTAGAAAGGGTCGAGCAGGTACAGGCCGCGCAGGTAATCCTGGAACAAAGTGTCGGGGCCGCCGTCCTCGCCCGGGCATTCGGCGAACACTTGCGGGTGCTGGCCGTTGCTGAACAGCAGGACCACCCAGCTGTCGAAGGTCACGTACTGGTTGAGCAGGCGCACCAGTTGCGTCCAGAAATTCGGCCGGTCGAGGGCCTCGATCATTTGCCCCATCGCCCGGTGCCAGGCGATGTCGTCCAGGATGAGTGTCATTCGTCTACCCCTATCAGGTTACCCCGGCCGCGTAATTCCCACGGCCTGCCCCCGGTGCGCATACTGAACCCACACACAATGGCCGGGCACTCATTCTGCCAGCTCGGCGCCGTCATTGAGCCTGGCCGGCTATCGAAAACAAGGAAAAACCCATGAAGGTCGAATTTGCCCAGCTTGCGGGCCGGGACAACGATACCGCCTACAACCTCGAACGCGCACTGGCGGCGATCGCGGCCTGCGCCGCCGATACGCAGCTGATCGTGTTCCCGGAAACCCACTTGATGGGTTTTCCGTCCGCCGAGACCGTAGCCGCTGTCGCCGAGCCGCTGGATGGCCCGACCGTCCAGGCCGTGCAACGGGCTGCCCGGGAACGCAACCTGGCGGTGGTGATCGGCGTGGCCGAGAACGACGCCGGGCAGTTCTACAACACCACGCTGCTGATCACCGCCGAAGGCATTGCTCTGCGTTATCGCAAGACCCACCTGTGGGCTTCGGATCGTGGTGTGTTCAGCGCTGGCGACCGTTATGTCACCACCGAGTGGAACGGCATCCGCGTCGGCCTGCTGATCTGCTACGACATCGAGTTCCCGGAAACCGCCCGGGCCCTGGCGCAGCTGGGTGCCGAGTTGTTGATCGTCACCAACGGCAACATGGACCCCTATGGACCGACCCATCGCACCGCGATCATGGCCCGCGCCCAGGAAAACCAGGCGTTCGCGCTGATGGTCAACCGGGTGGAAGAGGGTGATGGCGGCTTGCTGTTCGCCGGGGGTAGCGCGCTGGTAGATCCGTTCGGCAGCCTGCTGTTCGAAGCCGGGCGCGAGGAAGGCCAGTTCACGGTGCAGATGGACCTGGGCCAGCTGGCGGCGGCGCGGCGTGACTATCGCTACCTGGATGACCAGCGCCTGCGTCTGCCGGGCGAGGTGATCGAGCATGCCAACGGCGTAAGGGAGTTGTTGATTCCCCAAGGCTGACACACAGATCGCGGCCCTACCTTGTAGGAGCCGGCTTGCTGGCGATGGCATCCACTCGGTTCATCTGAAACACCGCGTCGTCGCCATCGCCAGCAAGCCGGCTCCTACAGGGGCGCGGCCTGTTTTGAACCCATAAGAATGACGCACCACCGCTGTACCTTCGCCGAACTCGGCTCTGCCATAAATCCAATAACATTCGGAGTAGTCGCCTCATGGCTCGTTTGCAACGTACCCTTTCGCTGGGGTCGGTGGTGCTGTTCGGCATCGCCTATATGACGCCGATCATTGTCCTCGGCACTTTCGGCATTCTTGCCCAGTCCACGGCCGGCATGGTTCCAGCCGCTTATCTCGCCGCGCTGGTGGCGATGTTCTTTACCGCCATGAGCTACGGGCGCATGGCCGCGGCCTTCCCGGTGGCCGGCTCGGCCTACAGCTATGTGCGCAAGGCCATCAGCCCCAAACTGGGCTTTATTGCCGGTTGGGCGGTGCTGCTCGATTACCTGTTCCTGCCCATGGCCATCTGGCTGATCGGCGCGGCGTACCTCAATTCGGCGTTTCCTTCAGTGCCGCAGTCGGTCTGGGTGCTGGCCTTTATCGGCATCACCAGCGTGATCAATATCGTCGGCCTGCGCCTGGCCAACGGCATCAACGCCTTGCTGATGCTGGTGCAGTTCCTGGTGCTGGTGGCCTTCGTCGCCCTGGCGATCCACTACATCGGCGGTGACGCCAGCAAGCCACTGTGGACCTTGTCGCCGTTTTTCAGCGGCGATATGCAGATGCCCCTGATCATGAGCGGCGCAGCGATTGCCTGTTATTCGTTCCTGGGCTTCGATGCGGTGAGTACCCTGACCGAAGAAACCCGTGATCCACGTCGGACCATTCCCCGGGCAATCATGCTGATCACCTTGATCGGCGGCCTGATCTTCGTCGGGGTGTCGTACTTCGTGCAGTTGGCCCATCCGTCGTTCGTGTTCGATAACGTCGACTCGGCCGCCTATGAAATTGCCCGCAATATCGGCGGCGACCTGTTTGTGACGATCTTCCTGATCGGCCTGATCGTCGGCCAATTCGCTTCGGGCCTGTCGGCCCAGGCCAGTGGTTCGCGCCTGCTGTATGCGATGGGTCGCGACGGTGTCTTGCCGAAGTCGTTCTTCGGCACCTTGCACGAGCGTTTCGGCACGCCGGTCAACAGTATCCTGCTCTGCGCGGTGGTGGCCTTGCTGGCACTGAAGCTGGACGTGACCACCTCCACCTCGTTCATCAACTTCGGCGCGTTCCTGGCCTTCAGCCTGGTGAACCTGTCGGTGATTTTCCACTACTGGATCGGTGGCGAGAAACGTGGGCCCCGTGAGCTGCTGCTGTTCCTGGTGTGCCCGCTGATCGGCCTGGTGGCGGATCTGTGGCTGATGATCAGCCTCGATCACCTGGCAATTTACCTGGGTCTGAGCTGGCTGGCGGTCGGCCTGGTGTACCTGGGCTTCCTCACGGGCGGTTTCCGCAAGCAACCGCCGGAGATGGATTTCCAGGAGGCGGCCTGAGGTCCTGCGGGAGCCGGCCAGCCGGCTCCCGCGTGGCTCAAGCGGCTTTGTTCTGACGGATCGGCAACTCGATCCTGAACGTGGTCCCCAGTCCCAACTCGCTACGGACCGTGATCTGTCCGGCATGCTTCTGCACGATGCCGTAGGACAGCGACAAGCCCAGGCCCGTGCCCTGGCCGATGGGTTTGGTGGTGAAGAACGGGTCGAAGATCTTCTGCACGGTCTCGGGCGCCATGCCCGAGCCCGTGTCGGCCACTTCCAGCCAGATCCGTTCACCCAGGGTGCCGCCACGCAGGGTGATGGTACCGCGCGCCGGCCCCATGGCCTGGGCGGCGTTGACCACCAGGTTCATGATCACCTGGTTGATCTGCGACGGCAGGCACTCGATCTCCGGCAGTTCGGCGTAATCCTTGACCACATCGGCTTTGTATTTGAGTTCGTTGGCGACAATGTTCAGGGTCGAGTCGATGCCGTGTTGCAGGTTGCTCCATTGCCATTCCAGGGTTGAATCGACCCGGGAGAAGTTCTTCAGGTCCTTGACGATTTTTCCGACCCGGCCGATGCCTTCCTTGGATTCCTTGATCAGCAGCGGAATATCCTCCTCCAGGAAGTCCAGCTCGACCCGTTCGCGCAGGCCCTTCAAACGTGCCAGCAACTCGGCGGAGGCGATGCCTTCCTCGGCGTCCTGATAGGCCTGGAGCATTTCCAGCAGTTTGCTGAAATAGCCTTCCAGGGTCCCCAGGTTCGAGGAAATGAAGCCGATGGGGTTGTTGATCTCATGGGCGACACCGGCGGCCAGTTGGCCGAGGGAGGCGAGCTTTTCCGATTGCACAAGCTGCCCTTCCAGTTGCTTGCGTTCGTCGATCTCATGTTGCAAGGCCAGGCTGGTCTGCTTGAGCGCCAGGGTCCGTTGCTCGACCAATTCCTCCAGCCGATGCATCTGCAGGTTGGCGCGCTCGGTCATGTCCCATTTGTTGGTCAGGGTGTTGGCCAATTGCTGGACTTCGATATTGTCGAAAGGCTTTTTCAGGATCACCAGCCGGTCGTGACCATCCAGGCGCTCCAGCAGCTCGTCCCAGGAATAGTCGGTGTAGGCGGTGCAGACCACCACTTGCAGGTTGGGGTCGACCTGCCACAGGTGCTCGATGGTTTCGGCACCGTCCCAGCCCTGGGGCATGCGCATGTCGACGAAGGCCAGGGCATAGGGCTGTCCGCGGGCCACCGCCTGTTCGATTTTTTGCAGGCCTTCCTGGCCCTGATAGGCGGAGTCGAGTTCGAACGGCAGGATGCTGCTGGTCTTGACCTCCTGGCCGAACAGCGCGGCTTCCATCAGGTCCAGGTCCGGCGAGGTGTCGGCCATGGGGGTGAGAATCTTGCGAAAGTCCTCGTGGATCGACGGCGTGTCATCGACCAGCAGGATACGGCGGTTGGCGAGTGTGCTCATGAAACCCCCACGGCGGTTTTCAGCGGTAATTCGAGGGTAAAGACGGCGCCTTTCCCAGGGCCGTCGCTGTGGGCGGTCAGGTGCCCTTTCATTTCGATCGCGGCCAGCGCGCAGCTGTGCAGGCCGAAGCCATGGCCATCCTTGCGGGTGGTGAAGCCATGGGCAAAGATGCGGGTCATGTTTTCCGGGAGGATACCTTCACCGGCGTCCTTGACGCTGATGCGCAAGGTGCTGTCCTCGATTGTCTGAACTTGCAGGGTGATCGCCCGCGGGCGGTCGGAGAGGCTGGCCATGGCCTGCTTGGCGTTGCTGATCAGATTGATCAGGATCAGCAGCAGGCGGTGCTTGTCGGCCATCACCTGGGGCACCTCGTCGTATTCGCGGATCACCGTGACGTTGTGCCGACTCAGGGCCCCGGAGTTCATGCGCAGGGCGTCTTCGAGCAAGTCCCGGATGTGCAGCGGCTCTTCGATACTCGAGACACCGGCATAGGACTGCTGGGTCGAGACGATGTCCTTGATATGGTCGACGCTCTTGCTCAACTGGGTCAGTTCGTCGCTCATGCTCTGTTGTTCCGCGGCAATGGCCTCGACCAGTTGGTTGAGATACCCGGGCAACAGCTTGCCACGTTCGTCGCCGGTAATGAACTCGCCGAGATCGTGCTTGTGCTCGTTGATCATCGTCACCGCCTTGGCCAGGCCCTGGGCCTTGCTGCTGCGCAATTTGCGCGCCACCAGGTCGGCGGAGATATTCACGCTATTGAGCACATTGCCGACGTTGTGCAGCACGTTGGTGGCGATCTCGGCCATGCCGGCCAGGCGCGCGCTTTCCATCAGTTCGCTCTGCGCCTCGCGCAGGCTTTGGGTCCGTCGCTCGACGCGTTGTTCAAGGTCGCTGTTGGCGGCTTGCAGGGCGTGGTTGACCCGGTTGATTTCGGCATAACTGCGGATCAGGCGGCTGGCGAGATACAGCAGCAGGACGAGCAGCGCGCCGGAGAAAACCAGTAGGTATAAATGGTGGCGCTGGTTGAGCTGGTCGGCTTGTTGCTGCTCCTGGTTCAGTTGGTCGGTGATGGCGTCCAGGCTTTCGGAGACCGGTACGGCGTCGATCTCTTCAATCAATCTGTTGACCTGAGGTTGTTCGCGCAGGATCAGGTTGACGTGGTTGAGCATGAGCTCGACCGGCTCCTTGAACGAGGGCGGCAGGCGTTGCGTGTCGATCATCACCTGATTGAGCCCCAGCTCGATGCTGTGGGCGCGCTCGTCGGTAGTGGTCTGGGCAAATTCCAGGGCGCTGAGCAGCAGGTCGTAGATGTCGTTGGATGTGTCCTGGAGCATCAGTTTGTCCTGGTCCTTAAGCTCGCCGAGCTGGTGTTGGATATCATCTTCGGCGGTCGGCAGGAAGGCCAGGGAGTTGCGCAGTATCGCATTGCGGGATTTGAACTGTTCGACCAGTCGGACTTTTTCGTCGAGCGCCTGGTTCAGGGTTTCCCGGCGGTCCTTCCAGGCAGCGGTGGCCTGTTGGGCCTGGCCGGGATCGATAGGGGTGAACGTCTGCAAGAGCTGGTGCATTTCCTGAGGGGGCTTGACCAACGGGTCGTAATTGCGCGCCACGGCGATCCTGGCCTTGAGGATTTCGGTGTCCCACTGTGCATCCAGCTGTTTGGCCGTGTTGATCAGGTCACGGGCGCGGGCATAGTCCAGGGTCGCGTCGGTGCCGGCCATGAGGTACAGAAACCCTAGCACCGAGGCGAGCAGGATGGCCAAGCGCGGCAGGACGACTCGGTTCAGGACGCTGGTTTTCTCCGTCATAGCGGTTTTCCTCCCAGTTCACCGGTCAGGGTCCTGAGAAACAGCACGATCAGGCGGATGTCCTCGGCGGAAGGGACCCGTCCCAGTTGGTAGGTGAACATGACGTGGACGGCGTCCTCCAGGGTCTTGGCCGAACCATCGTGAAAATACGGGGCGGTGAGCGCGACGTTGCGCAGGCTCGGAACCTTGAACACATTGCGGTCCTCTTCGGCTCCGGTCGCCAGGTAGCGCCCCAGGTCGGCCTCTGTGGGGTTGCCCCGGACCTTGAAGTAGTCGCCCATCACGCCGAACTTCTGGAACATGTTGCCGCCGATATTGACCCCCTGGTGGCAGGCGATACAGCCGTAGTCCTTGAAGCGTTGGTAGCCGTATTTTTCGTCGATGCTGAGGATATCGGTGTTGCCTTTGAGGTACTGGTCGAAGCGCGAGTTGGGTGTCAGCAGGCTGCGTTCGTAGCTGGCCAGGGCATTCTGCACGTTGGCGATGGTCACGCCGTCGGTATAGGCTTCACGGAAGGCCGCCTGGTAGGTCGGGGCCTGGTTGAGGGTGTCGACGACGTGGGGCCAGGTGTTGCCCATTTCGATCGGGCTTTTCACCACGTCGTCGATCTGCTCCTCCAGGGTTTCGACGCGACCGTTCCAGAATTGCCTGAAGTTCAGCGCGGCGTTGAATACGGTCGGGGTGTTGATGCCCAGGGTGCCGCCCTGGAAACCGATGGAGAAGGGCTTGCCGTCCGCCCCGCCTAGCTCCAGGTGATGGCAACTGGCGCAGGACGTGGTGTTATTGATCGACAGTTGTTTTTCATTGAACAACTGGCGACCCAGCTCGACTTTCCGTGGATCCTGCACCGGGACATCCGGCAATGGTTTGAGCGGTTCGTCCAGCGGCGCGGCGTTCAGCTGGGCGCTGAGCAACATCGCGCAACAGGCGAGCGATCTCGCCAGCAACGACAGCGGTGCGCGAGGCATCATGGGCGTGTCCTTGGCAAAAAGAGGCGGGTTCAGGGGTCAGCCCTGTGCCGGGTGTTCGAACCGCTTGTCCTGCAACAAACTCAGGAATGTCTCGGCCTCGACGGCCTTGCTGAAGTAATAACCCTGGCCTTCTTCGCACTCATGGGCCTTGAGAAAGGCCAACTGATCGGGGGTTTCCACACCTTCGGCGATGATGTTCAGGTTCAGGCTCTTGCCCAGGCTGATGATCGCGCTCACCAGCGCGGCGTCGTTGCTGTCGCCATTGAGGTCGCGCACGAATGATTGGTCGATCTTCAGCACATCGATGGGAAACCGTTGCAGGTAGCTGAGGCTCGAATAGCCGGTGCCGAAGTCATCGATGGCCAGGCGGATGCCCAGGGCCTTGATGGCTTTCAGGGTTTCAACGGTGTTCTCGACATTCTGCATCAAGACGCTTTCGGTGATTTCCAACTCCAGCCGGGTCGGGTCCATGCCGGTTTCTTCCAGCACCTGCCGGATGCCGTCGAGGAAATCGCCCTGGCGAAAGTCCATCGCCGAGATATTCAGCGACAGGGTCAGCGCCATGGGCGTCTGATCCTGCCAGGCCCGACCTTGCCGACAGACCTGGCGCAACACCCAACGGCTCAGTGGGATGATCAGGCCGCTGTCCTCGGCCACGGGGATGAAGTCGGCGGGGTAGAGTAGGCCACGTTCGGGATGCCGCCAGCGGATCAGGGCCTCGGCACCGACCACCGTGCCGGTCTTGAGATCGAGCTTGGGTTGGTAATGCAGCACGAACTCGTCACGCTCAAGAGCCAGGCGAATGCCGGATTCGATGGATTGCTGTTCGCGGGCCCGCCGGTTCAAGTCCTCGATGAAAAAACCAAAGCCGTTGGCGCCCTGTTCCTTGACGTTGCGCATGGCGGCTTCGGCTTTCTTGATCAGCACCAGCGGGTCCTCGCCATCCCCGGGGTAGAGGCTGATACCCAGGCTCGCGGTCACCCGCAGGCCATGCCCGGCGACTTCATGGGGGGCATTGATGGCCGCGAGGATTTTCTCGGCGGTGCTGTGGGTGTGTTGCGGGTGGATGAACTCGGGCAGCACCAGGACAAACTCATCGGAGCGGTAGCGAAACACCGAGTCCGATTGGCGCAAGGCCGCCACCAGGGAGTCGGCCACGTGTTTGAGCATTTCATCGCCCGCCGGATACCCCAGGGCATTGTTGATGCGTTTGAAACGGTCCAGCCCGATAAACATCACCGCGACCTGTTCGCCGTGACGTTTGGCCAGGGCGATGGCCTGTCCCAGACGGTCGCCGAGCAGGGTGCTGTTGGGCAGTTCGGTGAGCACATCGAATTGCAGCAGGCGGGAAACCTGCAGCAGTTCCTGGACGCGCTCCTCGATGGTCTGTTCCAGATTGGCCATCTTGGAGGCGATGTCCCGCGCCAGTTGCCACTTCCAGGTCAGGGCGCTGGCCATCTGGCGGATCTCGAGGGCATCGAAGGGCTTTTTCAGGATCAGCATCTGATCACCGAAGGCGATGCGTTCGTCCATGGATTCCCAGGAGTAATCCGAGTAGGCGGTGCACAGGGCGATTTGCAGTTCCGGGTCGACCGCCCACAGTTGCTCGATGGTTTCCAGACCATCCCAGCCTGGCGGCATGCGCATGTCGAGGAAGGCCATGGCATAGGGATTTTCGGCGGCCAGGGCCAGCTTTACCAGCTCCAGCGCCTCTTGCCCCTGGTAGGCAGAGTCGATCTCGAAGCACTGGCGCTCCGGGCGAGTGGTGCCGAACAGCAGGTGCTCGGTGGAGTCCAGGCTCAGTTCCTCGTCCTGTTCGGGGCCGAGGATCTTGCGAAAGTCCTGATGAATCGAGGCGGTGTCGTCGATGACCAAAATACGCTTGTTGGCGGCGCCGGCTGCTCGATTCATGGTCTGATCTCTGGCGTTGGGCTGGGGGCGATATGGCCGGCGTGCAGCAGCTCGCTGGCGCGCTGGCTGTCGACGGCTTTGCTGAAGTAATAACCTTGTGCGGCCATCGGCGAGCCGGTGGAGATCAATGACTGGCGTTGTTCCTGGGTTTCCACGCCTTCGGCGATGATACCGATCCCCACTTCCCGGGCAAAGTTGATGATCGCCCGCAAGGTGGTGGCGCTTTCCGGGTCCTGGGTCGCGTGGTTGATCAACGACTGGGCCAGCTTCAGGTGATTGACGCGGTAGGTCTTGAGGTAGTCGAAGGACGAGTAGTCGGTGCCGAAATCGTCGATGGCGATTTTCACACCGAGTTCGCGCAGTTTGGGCAGTACGTCGTTCTGGGTCCATTTGGTCTGGGCCAGGGTCGCTTCGGTGACGTCGAACTGCAGGTCCGAGGGCGACAGCCCCCATTTGCCGGTGGTCTCGAGCACATCGCGAATCAGTTCGCCGCCACTTTTGAGCTGGGCCAGGGACAGGTTGATGGCAATCACCGGCGGTGCCATATCGTCCTTGCGCCATTGGTGCATCTGCCGGCAGGCCTGTTCCAGCACCCAGCGGCCGAGGGCGACGATGGTCCCGGTCTTTTCCGCGGCGGGGATGAACAGATCGGCGCCGAGTGTGCCGCGCTCGGGGTGGTTCCAGCGCACCAGGGCTTCCATGCCGAGGATCCTGCCGGTGCCGAGGTCGACTTCCGGCAGGTAATGCAACTCCAGTTCGTTCTGTTCGATGGCCTTTTTCAGGTCTTGGGTAATCGAGACCCGGTCGATGACTTCCTGGTTGATCTCTTCGGAATGGAAGTGGTATTGGTTGCGCCCGCTGTCCTTGGAGCGATACAGCGCCATGTCGGCCTGGACCAACATGCTGTCGGCGCTTTCGCTGTCCAGGGCATAGGTGCTGATGCCGACGCTGGCTGAAATCCGTACCTCATTGCCGTCCAGATCGTAGGGCTGCACCAGCACCTCAAGAATCTTGCTCGCCAGGGCGCCGGATTGCGTCGGGTCGAGCATCTCGGTCTGCAACACCGCGAACTCATCGCCGCCCAGGCGCGCCACCACGTCGTTTTCCCGGGTGCAGCTCTTGATGCGCCGGGAGACTTCCTGCAACAGCAGATCGCCCACCGGGTGCCCGAGGGTGTCGTTGATGCGCTTGAAGTGATCCAGGTCCAGGTAGAACACCGCGAAGGGCGAGGCACCGCGTCGGGCGCCGGCAAAGCTCTGATGCAGGCGCTCGATCAGGGTCGAGCGGTTGGCCAGCCCGGTGAGGCCGTCGGTACGGGCGAGCAGGGCGATTTTCTCTTCGGCGAGCTTGTGTTCGGTGATGTCGATGATGATGCCTTCGACTTCCAGCAGGCGGCCTTCCGGGTCGCGGACCGGTACGTAGCGGTTTTCCACCCAGCGCCAGTGGCCGTCACCGGTGCGCAGGCGAAACTCGATCGAGGCGCCCTCGGCATCCTTGTCCAGGACCTTGGCCATGGCCGCGTCGACCTTGTCTTGGTCGTCGGCGTGGACCAGCTCCGCGGCCCAGTCGGCCGACGCCAGCAGGTCCTCGGCGACATGCCCGAACTTGGTGATGTTGTGGGAGATGTACATCAACGGGAACGACGGCTCGCCGCGCAAGCGGTAGAGCAGGGTCGGGCTGTTCTGCACGATGATGTTGGCGTCGGACAGCTCACGGGTGCGCTCTTCGACGGCCTGTTCGAGTTGCTCCATTTTCAGCGCGGCGTCTTCGGTCATCTGCCATTTGACGGTCAGGGCGCTGGCCAGTTGGCGAATCTCGATGGCATCGAAAGGTTTCTTCAGGATCAGCAGGCGGTCGCCCATCTCGACCCGTTCGTTCATCTCTTCCAGGGAATAGTCGGAATAGGCGGTGCACAGCGCGACTTGCAGCTTGGGGTCGGCTTGCCAGAGCCGTTCGAGGGTTTGCAGGCCATCCCAGCCCGGCGGCATGCGCATGTCGATAAAGGCCATGGCGTAGGGTTGCCCTTGCAACAGGGCCTGCTCGACCTTGGCCAGGCCTTCGTGGCCCTGGAACGCCGAATGGAGTTCGAAATGCTCTACCCGGCGGCTGATGACGTCGCCGAACAAGGCCTGTTCGGCCGCTTGCAAGTGGTCTTCGACGTCTTCCGGGCAAAGGGTCTTGCGAAAGTCCTCGTGGATCGAGGGGGTGTCGTCAATGATCAGGACTCGGCGATTGGCGCGGGCTACCGGGCGGCTCATGGCAGGGTTCCGGTCATATTGACAGCGAGGTGGACCAAGCTCATGTGGAGTTCCTTTCCTGATAACCACGCTGCTACGCGCCAGATTGCTTGGAGCATAGATCGGCTTGTACCGATTTGCTGATAAACATGGTGTCAATTGATGGTCGAACATCTACCCTTAGCGCAAAAGAGAGGGACCGTCGGCGATTCAAAGGTCCCTGGATCTGAGCCTGACGCAGACATGAGGTGCTCCATGGATGAATCCACAGTTGATGTCGTGATCAAACCCCGTGTCCTGCTGGTCGACGATGAAGAGTCGATCCTCAACAGCCTGCGCCGTTTGCTGCGTAGCCAGGGTTATGAGCTGTTCCTCGCCGACAGTGGCGCACGGGCCCTGGAAATCATGGCCACGCAACCCATCGACCTGGTGATCAGCGATGCGCGTATGCCGAACATGGACGGTGCCAGCCTGCTGACGCGGATTCATGAACTGTATCCGGCCTGCCTGCGGATCCTGCTGACCGGCTACGCCGACCTCGACATGATCGCCAAGGCGATCAACGAAGGGCGGATCTACCGTTACCTCAGCAAACCCTGGAATGATGAAGAGCTGCTGCTGACCATCACCCAGGGCCTCGCTTTCCAGCATTCGGACCGTGAGCGCCAACGCCTGCAAGCCTTGGTTCACGAGCAGAACCGGCAGTTGCAGTCGCTCAACTCGACCCTGGAAAAGCGCGTGATCGCGCGTACCAGTGAAGTCCAGCAGACCGCCGACATGCTTGACCTGGCCTATGAAGAACTCAAGCGCAGCTATGCCGTCACGGCCGAGGTGTTCTCGCGGATGGTCGAGTGGCGCCTGCCCAAGGACAAGCAGACCAACCGGGCGATCATTGATTTGGTCAAGATCTACTGCAAGGTCCATGTCATGAATGAAGCGGCCAGTCGCGATCTGGCCATGGCCGCCGCCCTGCACAACATCGGCAAGATGAGCTGGACCGACAGCATGATGGGCGCGCCGGCCGATCTGTTGCACCACACCGATCGCGACCGTTATCGCGGTTATCCGAAGCAGAGCGAGTCGCTGTTGATGACCCTGGAGCCGATGCAGGATGCGGCCCGGCTGATTCTGCATCATCAGGAGCGCTGGGACGGCACGGGCTTTCCCGATCACCTCAAGGGCGAGGGGATTCCCCTCGGCTCACGGGTGCTGAAACTGGCGGTGGACTTTATCGAGTTGCAACGTGGGTTGATTCTCGAGCGGCAGATGAACAGCGATGAAGCGCTGATCTTTATTCGCAAGTATGCCGGTAAGCTTTACGATCCGGGCCTGGTCGAGGACTTCATCAAGGTCTGCGCCGAGTACCTGAGCGATGTGACCCTGGGCGATCCGACGGTCAAGGTCCTGAGTACCCGGGAGCTGGCGGCCGGGATGATCCTGGCGCGCAACCTCAACGCCGACAACGGCATGCTACTGCTCAACGCCGGCAAGGTGCTCAGCGCGCCGCTGGTGGACAAGCTGATTGCCTTCGAGTCGATGGAAGGCGCCAAATACAGTGTGTTCGTCAAGGTGCCTGAGGAAGTCCAGGCGTTGCTGGAGCAGGGCGAATAACCCCCATGACCTGCAAAACTATCCGTATCGCCGCTGCCCTGTTGATCGGCCCCGACGGTCGTACCTTGTTGGTACGCAAACGCGGGACCCAGGCTTTCATGCAACCGGGTGGCAAGATCGAAGCCCACGAGCAACCGGTCCATGCCCTGGCCCGTGAGCTTGAAGAGGAACTGGGGTTGGTCATCGACACGGCCGCCGCCGACTACCTCGGCCAGTTCTCGGCCGTGGCAGTCAATGAGCCGGGTTATCAGGTTGTAGCCGAACTGTTCCGGGTGCACACAGCCGAACCGCTGGTGCCCGCCGCCGAGATCGAAGAGGTGGTCTGGATCGATCCCGCCGGCAATGGAGGCCTGGTGCTCGCGCCATTGACACGGGACCTGATCCTGCCGTTCCATCGCGCTTCGCTGGCCGCCATGGCTGATGGCATCCGAGGTGACGCCTGAGGGGCTTCAGCGCACCACGCTGACCCCATCGAGGGTGGAGAACGAAGTGTCCTTGGCCGTCAGCAGGAAGTCGCGCATGTAGGGCGCATCCAGCATGTCGGTGCGGACCGCTGCATACAAGGTGGCGAACAGGCCTTTCTCGCCCAGCCGCTTGGCCTTGACGTAACCCCGCGAGCTGTACTCGTGCAGCGCCCAGTGCGGCATGCCGCAGACGCCACGACCGCTGGCCACCAGTTGCATCATCATCACCGTCAGTTCGGAGGTGCGTACCTGCGCTGGTTCGACGTCCGCCGGTTCCAGGAAGCGGGTGAAAATATCCAGACGATCGCGTTCCACCGGGTAGGTGATCAGGGTTTCCTTGAGCAGGTCCTCGGGCACGATATAGGGCTTGTTGGCCAGTGCATGCTGATTGGCGACTGCCAGCATGGCTTCATAGGTGAACAGCGGCACATAGGTGATGCCGCCCAGCTCGAGCGGGTCGGAGGTGACGACCAGGTCCAGGTCGCCACGGGCCAGTGCCGGCAGCGGGGCGAAGGAAAACCCCGAGGCCAGGTCCAGTTCCACTTCCGGCCAGGCATCGCGGAACTGGTCGATGGTCGGCATCAGCCACTGAAAGCAACTGTGGCATTCGATCGCCATGTGCAGGCGGCCGGCGGTGCCACCGGCCAGGCGCGAGATATCCCGTTCCGCCGCGCGCAGCAGCGGCAAGGTGGCGTCCGCCAGTTGCAGCAGACGCAGCCCGGCGCTGGTGAAGCGTACTGGTTTGGTCTTGCGCACGAACAACGGCATGCCCATGCGCTCTTCCAGTTCCTTGAACTGGTGGGACAGGGCCGACTGGGTCAGGTGCAGGCGTTCGGCGGCTTCTACCAGGCTGTCGGCCTCGCGCAGTGCGTGAAGGGTTTTCAAATGACGAATTTCCAGCACCTGGGGCTCCATGAGTAGATTTTGTGAGTGGCGGGCAGGGCATGAGTTTGTCTCATGTTGCCGTGGCTGTCGACAGGAGCGCCATCGCCGGTAGGGCAGCCCCCATCTGCCACTCGGCAATCTTCATCAAACTGTCACTGAACTGTGGCAGCGCGGTTGAACAAATAACATCAAACTCGCGCCTCAATGGGGTTCTGCGTTTCGGTGTTTTCATGCGTGTAGTAATTTTCCTGGCCGCACTCTTGTTCGGCCTGCCGTCTTTTGCGGCGTCAAGATGTGATGTCAATGTTCCGACCCAGCGGGTCGATCTGGAAAACGTCAGCCTGGCTTACCAGAGCATCGGACGTGCCTCGGATCCGGCGCTGCTGCTGGTCATGGGCCTGGGTGGGCAACTGATCCACTGGCCGGATGAGGTGGTGGTCGCGCTCTGTCAGCAGGGGTTCCGGGTGATTCGCTATGACAATCGCGATGTCGGCCTGTCCACCTGGCGCCAGGCGCCGGCCAGCGCCAACCTGACCTTCGAGGTGCTGCGCTACAAGCTCGGCCTGCCGGTGGCGGCGCCTTATACCCTGACCGATATGGCCGGCGATGCCTTGGGGCTTATGGATGCGTTGCAGGTCCGCCAGTTCCATGTGCTCGGTGCGAGTATGGGCGGGATGATCGCCCAGCACGTGGCGGCGATGGCGCCGGAGCGGGTCGAGAGCCTGACCCTGGTGATGAGCAGTTCCGGTGCCGAGGGCTTGCCGGCCCCGAGTGCGGCTCTGGTGCAGTTGCTGTCGCGCCGCAGTGCGCCGAATCGTGAGGTGGCGATCGAGCAGCAGGCCGATCTGTTGGCGGCCCTGGGGAGCCCCGAGGTGCGCGACGACCGCAACAAGCTGTTGCAACAGGCGGCAGCGTCCTATGACCGTGCTTTCAATCCGGAAGGGGTGAAGCGTCAGATCATGGCGATTCTCGCCGAGCCGAGCCGCGTGCCGTTGCTCAATCAGCTGCGGGTGCCGACCCTGGTGGTCCATGGCACGGCCGATCCGTTGTTGCCGGTGATGCATGGCGTGCACCTGGCCGCGCATATCCAGGGTAGCCAGTTGGTGCTGATCCCGGGACTGGCCCATCGGTTCCAGGAGGCCTTCAAGGCGCCGTTGCTGGCGGCGGTGTTGCCGTACCTGCGCTTGCACCAGGGGGATGTCAGTCGCTGGGCGCAGCTCTGACGCTCAGCGGATGATCTTGTCGACGTGGATCGCCAGCTTCTTCAGGCGATACCAGAAGCTGCGTTCGGAAATCCCGATCAACTGGGCCGCTGCCGCCTGCACGCCATTGCTTTCCTGCAGGGCCGCGAGGATATAGGCCTTCTCCACGTCCGCCAGGGCCGCGTCGAGGTCTTTGGGCAAGCCGGGGGCGATACCGGGCACGGGGGCGAGGCTGCTCTGGGGCGGGGTTGATTCGAACAGGTAAGCCGGAAGGTCGGTCTCTTCAATAGAATGCCCGGCCGCGACGATGGTCGCCCGTTCCACACAGTTCTGCAGTTCGCGGATATTCCCCGGCCACGGGTAGTTGAGCATCGCCTGCAATGCCTCCGGGCTGAAACCGTCGATGCGCTTGCCGGCCGTGGCGCCCAGGGTATGGGCGAAGTGCCGGGCCAGCGGGGCGATGTCCTCGACCCGGTCACGCAAGGCGGGCAGGGGAATCGGGAAGACGTTCAGACGGTAATACAGGTCTTCGCGAAACTCCTTGTCGGCCACCGCTTGCAGCAGGTTCTTGTTGGTCGCGGCAATCACCCGCACGTCGACCTTGCGCTCGCGCGGATCGCCCACCGGCTCGATGATCCGCTCCTGCAGCGCACGCAGGATCTTGGCCTGCAACGCCAGCGGCATGTCGCCGATCTCATCGAGAAACAGCGTGCCCTTGTCGGCCTGCATAAAGCGCCCGACCCGATCCGAGACGGCCCCGGTAAAGGCGCCCTTGCGATGGCCGAACATCTCGCTTTCCAGCAAGCCTTCGGGAATCGCCGCGCAGTTGACCGCGACAAACGGCATGTCGGCGCGGTTGCCGTGTTTGTGGATGGCCCGGGCGACCATTTCCTTGCCGGTACCGCTTTCGCCGGTCAGCAGGATCGTGGCGTTGCTCTCGCGCACCGAGTCCACGGCTTGCAGGACCCGGCGGAAGGTCGGGCTGTCGCCCACCAGGCTGTCGATCTGCTGGTGCTCGTCGAGTTCGGCGCGCAGGCGCGCGTTGTCTCGCAGGATGTCGCGAAATTGCAGGGCCTTGCTGACGGTGATGTCCAGTTCGTCGATGTCGAACGGCTTGGCGATATAGTCGAAGGCGCCGTTGCGCATCGATTGCACGGCATTCTTCACAGTGCTGTAGGCGGTCATCACGATGACCGGCAACTGCGGAAAGCGCAGCTTGACCTCCGAGAGCAACTGCGGCCCGTCCATGCCGGGCATGCGCCAGTCGCTGATGACCAGGTCGATTTCTTCCTGCTCCAGGACCACCAGCGCTTCCAGGCCGTTGCCGGCGGTGAAGACGCGGATATCGTTCTGGCTCAGCGCCGAGCTCAGCAGGTCGCAGAGTTTGGGCTCGTCGTCGACCACCAGGACGTTATGCGTCATCTTCTTCTTCCTCATCCTCGTGGTCCAGGTCACCACCATGGGCCGGAATGTACAGGTTGAAGGTCGCGCCGGCATCTTTTTCGCTGATGCACTCGATACGCCCGTCATGGTTTTCCATGATCGAATAGACCTTCGCCAGACCCAGGCCGGTGCCCGAGGCCTTGGTGGTCACGAACGGTGTGAAAATACGCTCGATCATGTCCGGCTCGATACCCTGGCCCGTGTCGGAAACACTGATGATGGTGAATCGCGGGTCCTTGGCAATGCCAATGGTCAGCCGCCCGCCCTTGGGCATGGCGTCGATGGCATTGAGAATCAGGTTCAAACAGGCCTGCTTCAGTTGTCGGGAATCGGCATACAGGGTGGCGCCCGGCGCCTGATCGTCGATCTGCGCGTCGATATTGTGGATCGCCAATTCCGGTGCGCAGAAACCGAGGATTTCCTCGGCCAGTTCCCGTGCCGGATAGAGCGCGCGAATCGGTGCGCTGGGTTTGGCGAAATCGAGGAATTCGGTGATCAGGTCGTTGATCCGCGAGACCTCGCTGATCACGTATTCCAGGTGACGCTTGTCGGTGTCCGGCAGGTTGGCACGACGGTGCAGCAACTGCGTGGCGGTCTTGATGATGCCCAGCGGGTTGCGGATTTCGTGGGCCAGGCCCATGGCGACTTCGCCCAGGGCGTGCAGGCGGTCGCGACGGCGTAGCTGGGCTTCGAGGTGATGCAGTTCGCCCAGGCGTTCGGTCATGTGGTTGAAGGTGTTGCTCAGTTCCGACAGCTCATCGCTGCCGGTCACCGGGATACGTTTGTTGTAGTCGCCCGAGATCACCGCGCTGACGCCCTCGGCCAGGCCGCGCAAAGGCAGGGTCAGGCGCCGCGAGACCAGCCAGCCGACACTCAGGGACAGCACCGAACCGAGCATGAAAATCAGGATGAACAGGTTGCTCTGGTTGACCAGGCCCACCAGGCTGGTATGGCGCAGCAGGCCGCTGAAAATCACCCCTTGCAGGTCGCCGGTGTCATTGAAGATCGGCCAGTACAGGCCACTGTAGCGGTTGGTGAACACCTCACTGGGCTGGCGGGTTTCACGCAGGTTGTCGGTGATGCTGTCAGGCACGTTGCTCGGGTGATCTTCGAAGCGCTGGGTGGAGAAGATTTCGGAAAAACCCTGGGGGTTGGCCAGGTACAGGCGCAGGTCCAGGGAGTGCACGTCGGCGACGCTGTTGAGGAAACTGCTGTCCAGGTAGGTGGCGATGACCATCTGGTAGTCGACGCCATCCTGGGTGGTGTCGAAGGTCGAGACCACCACGCCGGTGGTCACGCCCGCGACCTGGATGGTCTGCAACACGGCATTGGGTGCGGTGCTGATCTGCGAGACGATGTCATCCGGCTGGGTGGTGAACACCACCTTGTGATCCTGGGTGCGGACCAGTGCTACCAGGTCGATGCCCATGGCGTCGGCGATGTCGGCGGTCAGCTTGTCATGCTTGGCCGCCCGGTGTGAGCTGGGTGGACGGGTATAGAGCAGGAACAATTGCGCGACGCGGGCGTTGGAGCGCTTGATCTCGCTGATTTCATCCTTGACCACCTTGGTCGACTCTTGCAGCCAGATGCGCACGTTGCTGTCGAAAATCTGCGACAGGGTGGTGGCCGCCAGTTCCGCGGCAATCATGGTTGGCACCACGCTGACCAGCCAGAACGCCAGCAGCAGTTTACGCTGCACGCTCCAGCGCGAGATCGAGAAGGGGCGTCGTTTACGGCGGCGTTCTGGCGTGTTGGTCATCAGGTTTCGCTTATCGCAGCAGACATGGCTGGGTCGAATCGATCCGGGCGAACCAACAGTTTGACCCCTCTGAGGACATTGTTGATCAGCCAGTTGCGATGATGGAAAAACATATTGTTGCCCTGGAAGCTGCAGCCCAGGCGAATCTTGCTGGCGTAACCGGCCTGCCCGGATTCGTAGACCGGTATTCCATGGCCAATGCAGTACTCGACATTGGCCAGCCAATTGCGGAAATAGAGATTGGGCTCGCGGCTTTGGTTCACTTCATGACCGAAAAACTTGTCGATCAGGCGCTCGCCGTCGAACAGCACCAGGTTGAACGCCACCAGGCGCTCGCCGGCCCAGTACAGGACACAGGCCGCGCGCTCGTCCATGTGTTCGAGTACGTTGGTGAAGTAACCGGCCGGCAGCCGTTCGAATTGCAGTTCGCTGCGTGCCAGCGTGGCCTGGTAGAGGTCCATGATCCGTGGCAGGACGTCGTCGATGTTGCGCCGCCATTCGATCCGCGGCCCCGGCGCCCGCAGTTTGCGGCGCAGGTCCTTGCGGGTGGTCTTGTCCAGGGTGCCCAGGTAGGCGTCGATGGAACCGAACGGAATCTGCAACAGCGCATTGGGCAGGCTCGGCATTGCCTGGTAGCCGGCGGCCTTGCAGCTGCGGCTCCAGTCGTTATCGTCGCTGGGGGCGTCCTTGACGGCGATCAGGCGGATACCCAATTGCCGGGCGTCATCGCGGGCCAGGGCGAGCAGTTGCTCGAGCAAGGCCTGGCGCCGTTCCGCCGGCACATGGCTGGCCGTCCCGGCGGTACAGCGCTCCGCCACCGGCGAGCCGATGGCGTAGAGCGGAAATTCGAGCAATCCCGGCAGGAATCGATTGATCCAGCCGGTGATGCGTTTAACCAAACCCTGCACCGTGGTGTCGAGTTTGTAGGAAGTCAGGAAGGCGGGGGCGACCGCCAGCAAACGATCGTCTTCGAACAGCGCCAGGTAGCGCCATTCAAAGTCTTCGATGCCAGCTTTTTCCACCGCCAGGTAATACTCCCAATTCTCCAGGACGCCGACAAAGCAATCGTTCCAGGCGTTACGGTCGATAGCCTCGATGGTCGAGAAGGCTTGGGCGCTGATCACGGATCTTTCCTTAGGCCTGTTGCCGCAGTGCTTCAGGCTCGCTCGAGATGCCGCTCAAACGCGCGACGTAGTCGGCGCTCAGCTCGATCACTTCCTTGTATTGCAGATCGACGGTGATCATGTGATAGCAGTTGTCGAGCATGACCTTGGTCACTTCGCCACCCAGGTGACGCTCGACGTAGTCGGCGTTCCACGGGCTGGTGATGTCGTCCTCGATGGAGTGGATCACCAGGGCCGGGGTCTTGATCGACGGCATGCGGCGCATGACCACGGCATTCATCCGGTGCAGTTCGCGCACGGTGATGCCTTCCATGGTCAACAGCCCCGCATCGCTGCTTTGGCCTGCTTTCATCTGGCGCTCGACGATGGCCCGCAGGCGTTCGTTCTTGATGCCATAAGGCGGCTTTTCTTCGAAACGGCAGATGTGTACGCCGAACGGAATCTTCATCAGCAACGGCGTCAGGAACGCCAGCTTGTGAATGCTCCAGCCGTCGTAGCGCAGGGTCGTCGAATACATCAACAGCCCGGCGATCTGGCCCGGGTGCTCGGAGGCCATGTACATGGACATCACCGCACCCATGGACAGGCCGCCGACGAAAACCTGTTCGTGGCGTTCTTTCACTGCCACGAACGTCTTGCGTACGCCTTCATACCAGTCCAGCCAGCCGGTGGCTTGCAGGTCTTCGTTACCGCCGCAGTGCCCGGCCAGGGTCGGCACGTAAACCGTGCAGTTGCCCTTCTTGGCCAGGCCCTGGGCCACCCGACGGAGTTCCGTCGGGGTGCCGGTCAGGCCGTGGATCAGCAAGATCCCGACCGGACCCGAGCCGAGTACGAAGCCAGCATCGCCTTCGCCCAGATCGATAGGTGTCATGTTCACCGCTTCATGGCCCGGTTCAGCAGTTGCTCGAGCAGCTTCAGACCCAGGTCGATTTCCGGGTAGCTGATTTCCAGCGACGGTGCCAGGGTGATCACGTTCTTGTAGTAGCCGCCCACGTCGAGGATCAGGCCGAGTTTCTGACCGTCAACCACCATGTCGCCCTTCATGCCTTCCTCGACCATGTAGTCCAGGGTGGCCTTGTCCGGGGTGAAACCGTCGGTGGTGCAGATTTCGCAGCGCAGGGCCAGGCCCAGGCCATCGACGTCGCCGATGATCGGGAAACGTTTCTGCAGCTCTTGCAGGCCTTCGAGGAAGTACTTGCCCTTGGCCATGACCATTGCGCCGTAGTCGACTTCGCTGGTCATCTTGAACATTTCCAGACCTACCGCGGTACCCAGTGGGTTCGAGGCGAAGGTGGAGTGGGTGGAGCCTGGTGGGAAGATCTTCGGGTTGATCAGCTCTTCACGGGCCCAGATGCCGCCCAGCGGGTTCAGGCCGTTGGTCAGCGCCTTGCCGAAGACGATCACGTCCGGTTTGACGTCGAAGTGTTCGATCGACCACAGCTTGCCGGTACGCCAGAAGCCCATCTGGATTTCGTCGACGACCATCAGGATGCCGTGCTGGTCGAGGACCTGCTTCAGCTCGCTGTAGAAGTTCATCGGCGGGATCACGTAGCCGCCGGTGCCCTGGATCGGCTCGACGTAGAACGCGGCGTATTCGCTGGTACCGACTTTAGGGTCCCAGACACCGTTGTATTCGGTTTCGAACAGACGGGCGAACTGCTGCACGCAGTGGCTGCCGTATTCTTCCTTGGTCATGCCTTTCGGGCCGCGGAAGTGGTACGGGAACGGGATGAACTGCGCGCGCTCGCCGAAGTGGCCGTAGCGGCGACGGTAGCGGTAGCTCGAAGTGATCGAGGACGCGCCCAGGGTACGGCCGTGGTAGCCGCCTTCGAAGGCGAACATCAGGCTTTTGCCGTTGGTGGCGTTACGCACGACTTTCAGCGAGTCTTCGATGGACTGCGAACCGCCGACGTTGAAGTGCACGCGACCGTCGAGGCCGAATTTGTTCTTGGCGTCGACTGCGATCATTTCCGACAGTTCGATCTTGCCTTTGTGCAGGTACTGGCTGGCGATCTGCGGCAGGGTGTCGATCTGTTTTTTCAGAGCATTGTTCAGACGTGGGTTGGCGTAACCGAAGTTGACGGCCGAGTACCACATTTGCAGGTCGAGGTAGGCCTGGTCTTCGGTGTCCCAGACGTAGGAACCTTCGCAACGGCTGAAAATGCGCGGCGGTTCGATGTAGTGGACTGTATCGCCGTAGGAGCAATATTTGGCTTCTTTTTCCAGAAGCACCTGGTCTTCGGCTGTAGCGATACGAATATCAGACATGGTGGAAGAGTTCCTGTTGTTCAAGATCGATAGAGTAGTTGCCGGCGTTCGCCGCGACGTCGTTCGGCAGCAGGGCCAGCATGGCTGGCAGCTCGGCGAAGGAGTCGAAGCGCGCGTAAGGAATATTGTTGCGTTCGCAATGCTCGGCCAGGCGGCCCTTGGCGAAAACGAAGTCGGCGGTGCCGGCTACGCACATGTCCGATTGACCGTCGCCGATCACCAGGATGCGCTTGCCCTTGGGCGCGGACTTGCATTTGCAGTTGCCGGAGGCGGCGCGGCAGGCGTCGCTGGAGTACGGGAAGTCGATGCGCCAGCTATTGTGGTCGACCTGGCGCAGGCGGTTGGCGAGGATCGGCAGCAAGGTCACGTAGTTGCGCGAGAGGATCCGCGCGATGCCTTGTTCGATGCCGTCGCTGACCACTTCGATGGAAGCGCCCAGGCCCATGACATGATCGACGAAGTCCGGGAAGTCCGGGTCGATATCGATGGTGTCGAAGTACGCCAGCAAATCGGCTGGCGACGCCTTGACCAGCGCCAGTTGGCGGCTGAGGCATTCACGCGAACCGATATGACCGTCCAGCCACTCTTGCTCGATGCTTTCCCAGCTCGGGTCGGCGAAACGCTCAAGGATGTTGTCGATCGCGTCGGTGCGGGAGATGGTCCCATCGAAATCACACACGATATGCCAGTGCATCATCTGCTTGTACCTGTTGAATAAGAGCGCACACTGCGCATGCCCTACGCAGAGCACGGAGTGTGCCAAGTGCTCAAATCCGGTATTCTCGTAAGATATATCCCCTATATGTATCCGATTACGTACATGGAGCTACAAAATTTGTAGCTTCCTACAAACAACATCAGTGCTTGCCTACAAAAAAGCGGGTTTGTGATCGCGCAAGGCATGTATCGACAAGGACACTTTTCATGAAACGCCTGACTTCCTCATTGCTGCTGGCCGGCCTTTTTTCCGTGGGTGGCTGGAGCCACGCCGCCCTGGCTGATGAAGGTCTCACCGGGCAGGTGGGGGCAGGGCTGGGCTATCAGCCTTACGATCCATCGGGTAGCCGCTATGAAGTAGCGCCGTTGCCGTATGTGGACCTGGACTGGGGTGATGTCAGCCTCAGCGGTGATGATGGCCTGACCTGGGACGCGTTCAAGTCCCATGGTTTCAGCATCGGACCTTTCGCCAACTACGTGCCTGGTCGGGTGTCCAACGGCTCCTTGCGCGGCCTGCGTGATGTGCCGGACATGGGCGTGGTGGGTGGCTTCGTGGAATATGCGCCGGCCGACTTCTGGCGCCTGTTCGCCGAGCTGGGCAGTGCCGTCGGCGGTGGCGGCGGGCAGGGCGGCCTGCTCGGACGTTTGGGCGGCGAGCTGGGTTATCCGTTGGGCATGGGGATTATCGGCCGGAGCAATTTCACCGCGCACTATGCCGATGAGCGCCAGGCGCAGACCTTCTTCGGTGTGAGTGCCCAGGAGGCACAGGACTCGGGGATCCGTCAGTACCACGCCGGCGGTGGTTTCCAGAACCTGACCCTGACCCAGAGTTTTGCGATTCCCCTGGGCGGCAACTGGTCGCTGATGACCAGCGCCAGCTGGATTCACCTGGTGGGTTCGGCGGCGGACAGCAGCATCGTCAAGCAGAAGGGTGACAGCGACCAGGGCCAGATCCAGACGGCGATCAGCTACAAGTTTTGAGGCGGGGCTTTATCCAGCGGGGCGTCAGTGATGGCGATGTTGCCTTGACCGACGCCATCGCCAGCAAGCCGGCTCCTACACGTTTGTGTTTCACCACAGAAGTTGCGTCGAGCCCAGGCTTCTGTAGGCGCCAGCAAGCCGGCTCCTGCAAGTTTGTGTTTCATCACAGAAGTTGCGTCGAGCCCAGGCTTCTGTAGGAGCCGGCTTGCCGGCGATGGCGGTGTTACATTCACCGCCATCGCCGGCTAGTTCTTCTCACCCTCGGCCAGCAACGCAATGCCGCCGATGATCACCGCCACCCCGATCCAGTGCAGCAGGCTGATCTGTTCGTTCAGGCCCAGCCAGGACGCCAGCAGCACCGCGACAAACACCAGCGAACTCAGCGGAAAGGCCAGCGACAGCGTGCTGCGTCGCAGAATCAGCATCCAGACGAAAAACGCCCCGATATAGCAGGCGACCGCTACCCAGACCCCGGGGTTGAGCAGTACCGCGTGCAGCCATTGCAAACTGAAATCGGTCTGCCCGAGTTGATCACCACCGATTTTGGTCGCGATCTGGCCGCCGCTTTCGCACGCGATCAGCAAGGCCCAGAGCACGATGGTGCCGAAGCGCCCGTGAAGCCAATCGATGTGTTTTGAACCGCTCATCAACAATTTCCTTCGAACATGAATGGAGCCCTCAAGCGCCGGAGAGGGCGACCAGCATCACGCCAGCGGTGATCACCAGTGTGCCGAGCCAGCGACGGCGGCTGACGGTTTCACCCAGTATCACTTTGCCGGCCAGCACCACGCCGCAATACGCCAGGGCCCCGATGGGAAACACCAGGCTCAAAGGGGCCCGGGACAGGGCTTCGATCCAGACAAAGAACTCGATGACATAGGAACCGATCCCGCACCAGAGCAGGGGAGCATTGAAGACCTGGCCCCAGAAGGCCCTCAGTCTGAAGCCACCCTCCAGCTCCGGCAGACGGTCCAGGCCCATCTTGAAGCAGAGCTGGCCGATCACGTCCAGGACAACGGAAAAAAGTACCAGCAAAATAACGCCAAGGGACACGGAAACAGCTCCTAGAACAGCATGGTCAACGCTTGATGGGACGCGAGTCGTGCAGTCGCTCGGTTTCGTTCCAGCGCCCACGAAAGGGCACAGCGTAAGGGCTTTGCCGGAAAATGCAAAGGACGGGCCAGCACAAAGCAAACCGGATGCCCGGGCAATGGCGACGATTCAGCCGTGAAAGCGCAACCAGAGGCTGACCAGTACGCTGGCCGCCAGCAACCAGGCGAGTACCGCCAGCGCCAGCGATGCCTCCAGGCGCAGGCGGTCTACCAGCACATAGAGGGTTGCCAGGTAGATGAAGTAGGGAATGATCGACCACATGCCGAACAGGATCGTGGTCTTCAGGTCATCCAGCGAACGGCCCTTGCCGACGATGTAGTGCGCGATCAGGGCAAAGGTC
Organism: Pseudomonas gingeri; assembly: GCF_013386165.1. Lineage (GTDB taxonomy): Bacteria > Pseudomonadota > Gammaproteobacteria > Pseudomonadales > Pseudomonadaceae > Aquipseudomonas > Aquipseudomonas gingeri_C. Next base: position 661,713 of record NZ_JACAOS010000016.1, read on the forward strand.
GGGAACAGCGGCACCAGCCCGGCAATGTAGTAATTGCGGGTTTTCGACAGGGCGGCCAGCAACACCACCACCAACGCGCCGAGTGCGGCCTTTAACAGTAAGTCCATCTCGAATACTCGTGGTCAGTGGCTCAGGCCGTATTTCTTGACCTTGTCGAACAAGGTGGTCTTGGCCATGTTCAGCTCCTGGCTGGCTTGGGTCAGGTTGCCGCCGGTGCGTTGCAGGGCATCGTGGAGCAGGTTGCGTTCGAAGGCTTCCACCGCTTCGGCAAAGCCCAGCGCGCCGCCGCTCTGCACGCCGGTTTTCTTGAAGGCCGGCAGGTTCAGGGCGAAACGTTCGGCGACGTTGCGCAGTTCGCGGACGTTGCCTGGCCAGTCGTGGCTCATGAGGCTGGACACGGTCTGGTTGTCCAGCTCCGGCGCGACCCGGTCGAAACGCAGGGAAGACTGCTGGAGGAAATATTCGAACAATTGCAGGATGTCTTCACGCCGCTCGCGCAGGGGTGGCAGTTCCAGGGTCACCACGTTCAAGCGGTAATACAGGTCGCTGCGAAACTCGCCGGCACGGCCCAGTTCGTCGAGGTCGGACTTGGTCGCGGCGATCACCCGGCAATCGACGGCCACGCTCTGGTTCGACCCGAGGCGCTCGAGGGTGCGCTCCTGCAAGACCCGCAGCAATTTGATCTGCATGGGGATTGGCATGCTTTCCACTTCGTCGAGGAACAGCGTGCCGCCATGGGCGTGTTCGATCTTGCCGATACGGCGTTTGCCGGCGCCGGTAAAGGCGTTGGCCTCATGACCGAAGATCTCGCTCTCGAACAGGTTCTCTGGCAGCCCGCCGCAGTTGAGGGCGACGAACTGTTGCGACTTGCGTCGGCTGAAGTCGTGCAGGCAGCGGGCAACCAGTTCCTTGCCGGTGCCGGTCTCACCTTCGATCAGCACGTTGGCCGAGGTGTCGGCGACATTGGCGATCAGTTCCCGCAGGTTCTGCATGGCCGGCGAACGTCCGATGATCCGGCCTTCCAGGGAGTCGCGTTCGGCCAGTTGCCGACGCAACGACCAGACTTCCCGGGCCAGTCCGCGTTGTTCCAGGGCGCGGCGGGCGACGTCCACCAGGCGCTCCGGGGAAAAGGGTTTTTCCATGAAGTCATAGGCGCCGTCGCGCATGGCGCCGACGGCCATGGAAATATCGCCGTGGCCGGTGATCAGCACCACCGGCAGGCTGCGGTCGCGGGCCTTGAGCCGGGTCAGCAGTTCCAGGCCGTCGATGCCCGGCAGGCGGATGTCGCTGATGACGATGCCGGGGAAGTTGTCGCCGATCCGCGCCAGGGCTTCCTCGGCACTGCCGACACCTTCGCAGGGGATGTCTTCGAGGGACAGCGCCTGCTGGCAACCGAGCAGGACATGGGGGTCGTCTTCGACAATCAGGACAGTGAGGTCGTTGTTCATATCGACTCGGCCTTGGCGGGGATGACCCGCGGTAAAGTGAGGACGAAGGCGGTACCGCCCGTGAGGGGGTGTTCGACCCCGAGGTGGCCGCTGGCCGCCGCCGCGAGGCTGGCGGAGAGGGTCAGGCCGAGGCCCAGGCCCTGTTCTCCCGGCTTGGTGGTGAAGAAAGGTTCGAACAGGTGTTTGCGCGCCTCGGGTTCGATGCCGTGACCGTTATCGCGCACCAGCAGGCGGTATTTGCCTTCGACGAAGTCGCCTTCCAGCCACAACTCCGGCAGCGGTTGGGCCTGCATGGCGTCGAGGGCGTTGCTGATCAGGTTGACCAGGATCTGCTCCAGGCGGGTCTGGTCGATGGCCAGTTGCACGTCGTCGAAGTCGCGATGGACTTCCAGGTGCTGGGTTTCGACCCGACTGCCGAGGAGTTGCAGGGCGGCGTCGATGGCCTTGCTCAGGCTCGACTTGCCCTTGTCGTCACCGCGCCGGGCAAAAGCACGCAGGCTGGCGGTGATCCGGCCCATGCGATCGATCAGGTCGTTGATGGTCCGCAGGTTGGTGCTGGCGGTGTCCAGTTCGCCGCGCTCGAGGAACCGCACGGTGTTGCCGGACAAGGTGCGCAGCGCCGCCAGCGGCTGGTTGAGTTCATGGGCAATGCTGGTGGACATCTGGCCGATGGCCGCCAGTTTACCGGCCTGGACCAGTTCGTCCTGGGCGCGGCGCAGGGTTTCCTCGGCCTGGCGCCGTTCGCGGATCTGGTCCTTGAGCCGGTCATTGCTGGCGCGCAGGTCGGCGGTGCGCTCGGCAATCCGTCGCTCCAACTGGCTGTTGGCTTCCTGCAGGGCTTCGCGGGCGGCCAGGCGGGTGGCGATGACCTTGCGTCGTTCGTTCCAGGCGATCAGCAGGAATGCCACCAGGGCGAAGGCCACGGCCACCAGCATGCCCTGGTTGGCGGCTTCGCGGCGCAGGTCCTGCAAGGGTGTGAGCAAGGTGAGGTGCCAGGGGGTGTCGCTCAGGCGTCGGGTCTGAGCCAGGTAGCTGACGCTGTCGCCGTCCTTGGCCAGTTCGGTGTTGGCCGGGAAGGTCAGGGTTTCCACGCCCTCGGCCAGGCGTTCGCGGGCCAGGGGTTGCAGTTCGTTCAGCGGCCACCAGTAATATTGCAGGCTGCGGGCCAGGCGTTCCTTGATCTCCGGGGTCAGCGGGCGCACGGACTTGAGGCGCCGGGACGGATCGCTGGAGAGGATGATGATGCCGTTCTCGTCGGTGACGAAGGCTTCCAGGCGGGCCCGTTGCCAGCGTTCCTCAAGGGCTTCGAGGCGGACCTTGATCACCGCCACGCCGATGATCTTGCCTTGTTCTTCCAGTCCATGGGCCAAGTAATAGCCGGCTTCGCCGCTGGTGCTGCCGATTCCGTAGAAACGGCCCGGCAGGCCGCGCACGGCGTCCTGGAAGTAGGCGCGGAAGGACAGGTCTTCGCCCAGGTAGCTGTCGGCGTCGCGCCAGTTGCTGGTGGCCAGTACCCGACCGGTGGTGTCCAGCACATAGATGGCCCGACTGCGGCTGCGCCGGTTCAGGCCTTCGAGGTAATCGTTGACCGCCTGGCGGTGTTCGGCGTCCGGCTCCTTGAGCAGGGCCGAGACACTGGACTCCAGTTCCAGCAGGCTGGGCAGGTAGGTGTATTTGCCGATCTCGCTTTCAACCGTGCGGGCGTGCAGCTCCAACTGGCGTTCGCCGTTTTCGCTGAGGGTGCGGATGCCATAGTGTTCGCTGATGCGATAGCCGGCATAACCCAGGCCGATCATCAGCAGGATGATCAGGGGCGGCAGGAACAGTTGGCGGATCAGGCGGGGTTTCACGGCGAGTGATGGCGGCGTCGCGCGATAGAGGTTGGGGTCGCATTTCATCACGTTTGCCTTGGGTCAACCAGAACTACAGGGCAGATGGTGTTCCCCTCTGCAGGAGCGAGCTTGCTCGCGAAAAATGGAACATCCGACGCCAATGTGTCGTCTGGACGATCCCATCGCGAGCAATCGAGCGTCGACCGGCTGCTCCTACAGGGGGGTATCCGTCCTTAGTGCTGCAGGATTTTCTCGAGGAAATGCTGCGCGCGTTCCGAACGGGCACTGATGTCACCGAAGAACTCATCCTTGTTGCAGTCCTCGATGATCTTGCCCTGGTCCATGAAGATCACGCGGCTGGCAACCTTGCGGGCAAAACCCATTTCGTGGGTCACGCACATCATGGTCATGCCTTCGTTGGCCAGTTGCACCATCACGTCGAGCACTTCGTTGACCATTTCCGGGTCGAGGGCCGAGGTCGGTTCGTCGAACAGCATCACCACCGGGTCCATTGCCAGGGCCCGGGCAATCGCTACACGCTGTTGCTGGCCGCCGGAGAGTTGTCCCGGATGCTTGTGAGCATGGGCCGACAGACCGACGCGATCGAGCAGTTGCAGGCCTTTTTTGGTCGCCTCTTCCTTGCTGCGGCCGAGCACCTTGATCTGCGCGATGGTCAGGTTTTCGGTAATGGTCAGGTGCGGGAACAGTTCGAAATGCTGGAACACCATGCCGACCCGCGAGCGCAGCTGCGGCAGGTTGGTCTTCGGATCAGCGATGGAAGTGCCATCGACCACGATGTCGCCTTTCTGGAAGGGTTCCAGGGCGTTCACGCATTTGATCAGGGTGGACTTGCCCGAGCCCGAAGGGCCGCAGACCACGACCACTTCACCCTTGCTGACCTCGGTGCTGCAATCGGTCAGCACCTGGAAGTCGCCATACCACTTGTTGATATTCTTGATAGAGATCATACGGCAAACCTTTTTTGCAGACGCTTGACCAGCAGCGAGGCGGCAAAGCTGATTGTGAAGTAGACGAGACCGGCGACGATCAGGAATTCGTTGGAGCGGCCGATGATGTCGCCGCTGGAACGCGAGGCGTTGAGGAAGTCCACCAGGCCTACGGTGTAGACCAGCGAAGTGTCCTGGAACAGGATGATGCTTTGCTGCAACAGCAAAGGGGTCATCTTGCGAAACGCCTGGGGCAGGATGATCAGGCGCATGGTCTGGCCATAGCTCATGCCCAGGGCCTGGGCGGCGCCCATCTGGCCCTTGGCGATCGACTGCACGCCGGCGCGGACGATTTCGCAGAAATACGCCGCTTCGAACATCATGAAGGCCACGATGCAGGAGGCGAATGCCCCGATCGGCGTGTCTTCACCGGTGATCCAGCGCAGGACGAACGGCACCGCCAGGTAGAACCAGGTGATCACCAGCAGCAGCGGGATCGAGCGGAAGTAGTTGACGTAGGCACCGGCGAGGTTGGCCAGCAGCTTGTTCGAAGACAAGCGCATCAAGGCCAGGAGCGTACCGATGACCAGGCCGCCGACGACGCCCAGCACCATCAGTTGCAGGGTCATCAGCATGCCGTTCCACAGGCCAGGAATGGCCGGGACGATGCCACTGAAATCGAAGTCCATTATTTACCCCCCACGGAGATCAGGCCGGGCACCGCGACTTTCTTCTCGACCAGGCGCATCAGCAACATCAGGCTCATGTTCAGGGTGAAGTAGATCAGCGTCGCCAGGGTGAAGGCTTCGAACAGGTTGGCGGAGAACTCGGCGGTCTGCTTGGTCTGCGCGAGCAGCTCCATCAGGCCGATCAGCGAGGCCACGGAGGAGTTCTTGAAGACGTTGAGGAATTCCGAGGTGAGCGGCGGAATGATGATCCGGTAGGCTTGTGGCAGCAGCACGTTCCAGTAGATCTGTGGCAGCTTGAAACCCATGGCGCGGGCTGCCGACTCCTGGCCGCGAGGCAGCGCCTGGATGCCGGTACGCACCTGTTCGCAGACACGGGCGGCGGTGAACAGGCCCAGGCAGACCACGACGCTCAGGTAGGCCGAGGTGGTCGGGTTGAGGTCCTGTTTGTACCAGTCCTGCAGGTTTTGCGGCAGCAGGTCGGGTATCAGGAAGTACCAGATGAACAGCTGCACCAGCAGCGGCACGTTACGGAAAACTTCCACGTAGACCGTGGCAATGCCCGATACCACGCGGTTCGGTACGGTGCGCATCACGCCCAGTAGCGAACCGAGGGTCAGTGCAACGATCCAGGCCACGACGGCGATGGCGATGGTCCAGCCCAGCCCGGAGATGAACCAGTCGAGATAGGTCTCGCTGCCCACGCCGGTGGACTTGAAGAACACGCCCCAGTCCCAGTTGTAATTCATTCGGGTCTCCCCTCGGATCAATCAGTGGTCACGCACGTGCTTCCCGGGACTCCGCCCCGCCCGACCTCATCGGCCAGGCACACGCGCACCGCTCGCGGTCCGAGTGTCTTTCCCATCTCAATAGAAGAAGCCAGTACAGCAGGTATCAACAAACTCCCGGGGCCGCGTTCGCGCCACCGGGAGCCCGCTCAGGGGTGAATCAGACTTTTTTGTCCGGTGCAGGCTTGTCGTTTGGATTGGCCAGCAGCGCCTTGAGCTCTTCGCTCATCGGGAAGTTCAGGTTCAGGCCTTTTGGTGGGATCGGCTGGGTGAACCACTTGGCGTAGATCTTGTTGATCTCGCCGGACTTGTAGGTGGCGACGATGGCGTCATCCACGGCTTTCTTGAACGCCGGGTCGTCCTTGCGGACCATGCAACCATAGATTTCGTAGGATTGCGGGGTACCGGTCACGGCCCAGTCATCGGGCTTCTTGGCCTTGGCCATTTCACCGGCGAGCAGTGCGTCGTCCATCATGAACGCTACGGCGCGGCCGCTTTCCAGCATGTTGAAGGCTTCGCCATGGTCTTTGGCGGAGATGACGTTCATGCCCATCTGCTTGTCGGCGTTCATCGCCTTGATGATGCGCTCGGACGTGGTGCCGGCGGTGGTCACGACGTTCTTGCCCTTGAGGTCGGCGAAGTCCTTGTAGACGGAATCCTTCTTCGACAGCAGACGGGTGCCGATTTCGAAGATGCCGACCGAGAAGTCCACTTGCTGGCCGCGCTCGGCGTTGTTGGTGGTGGAGCCGCATTCGACGTCGACGGTGCCGTTCTGCACCAGCGGGATCCGGGTCTGCGAGGTCACCAGGTTGTACTTGACCTTGAGGTCCGGCAGGCCGAGGTCTTTCTTGATGCCTTCGACGATGGCCAACTGGATGTCGTGGGCGTAGCCCACTGGCTTGCCGGATGCATCCGCGATGTAGGAGAACGGAATGGAGCTGTCGCGATGCCCGAGGGTGATGGTGCCGGACTCTTTGATCTTCTTCAGGGTGCCGGTCAATTCGTCGGCGAAAACTGGAGCACTGATCAGAGCAACAGCGATAGCTGCGCCCAGAAGCTGGGGAACGATGCGCATCAGATGATTTCCTCGAGATTGTTTTTCTTGTGGAGTCGATTAGTCGACTCTCAGGAGCTTCGAACCGCGTAGATGACCCAGTAGACAGCCTGGGCACTCGGTCCAAAGTGTAGAGCACGACTCATGCCAGGCTCGTCGACGTTGATTTAGTTGTTGATTTTAAAAGGGATTTCGATTGTTTCGAGGGATTTCGAGACGTCTGGCGTCCGGTTCACCGAATGGTGGCCAGTTGCTTGTTCGGAAAACCGAATGGGAAGGGGCTGTAGGAGGGAGGCTGGTTTGTGAGGTTGCGGAATCTGTAGGAGCAGCCGGTCGACGCTCGATTGCTCGCGATGAACGCAAGGGCGCCGCAGGTGTTTCAGAGGCTGCGCGTTATCATTGACGATCATCGCGAGCAAGCTCGCTCCTACAGGGGGCGTGAGCCTGTTCCCCGGGAGCCGGCATGCCGGCCCCGGGATGGGCAGCGCCTGGTATCAGGCCGCTTCGATCTTGCCGCGGTGTTGCTCGACCTTGTCGAGGTAGTGCTGCAACTGCTGCTGCTCGGCCGCCGTGGTGAACAGGCCCAGCTTGCTGCGCCGCCACAGGATGTCGACCGACGCGCAAGCCCACTCTTCGCTGCACAGGTAATCCACTTCGCGGGTGTAGAGGCCGCCGCCGAGGTGTTCGCCCAGGTCGCTCAGGTTCTGCACGCCCTCCAGCAAGCGCCAGGTGCGGCTGCCGTAGGTGCTTGCCCAGCGCCGGGCGATCTCGCTCGGAACCCAGTCGTAGCGGGTACGGATCTCGTGGCTCAGGGCCTGCCGGGTGGTCATGTCTTCGCCACCGGGCAAGGTCGAGTTCGCGGTCCAGCTCGGCTTCATGTGCTTGAAGAACGGTGCCAACTGGGCCAGCGCCGACTCGGCGAGCTTGCGGTAGGTGGTCAGCTTGCCGCCGAACACCGATAGCAATGGGGCTTCTTCGCTGCTGGCAGACAGTGCCAGGGTGTAATCGCGGGTCACTGCCGAAGGGTTGTCGGATTCGTCGTTGCACAGCGGCCGGACGCCGGAATAGCTGTGCAGGATATCGCTGCGGGCGAGTTGTTTCTTGAAGTGGGCATTTACCACTTTGAGCAGGTAGTCGGTTTCGGCTTCGGTGATGCTGACCTTGGCCGGGTCGCCCTGGTATTCGCGATCGGTGGTGCCGATCAGGGTGAAGCGGTCCAGGTACGGAATGGTGAAGACGATGCGCTGGTCCTCGTTCTGCAGGATGTGCGCGTGTTCACCTTCGTACAGCCGGGGCACGATCAGATGGCTGCCCTGGATCAGGCGGATGCCGTAGGGCGATTCCAGCTTCAGGTCGTCCTTGATGAACTTGGCGACCCAAGGGCCGGCCGCGTTGACCAGGGCCTTGGCCTGGATCGAGAAGCGCGTGCCGTTGCCGCGCTCCATGTCCAGGTGCCACAGGCCGTCACCACGGCGGGCGCTGACGCAACGGGTGCGGGTGTGCACATGGGCGCCGTTTTCCCGCGCCGCCATGGCATTGAGTACCACCAGGCGAGCATCGTCGACCCAGCAGTCGGAGTATTCGAAACCTTTGGTGATTTCGGCCTTGAGCGCGCTGTCGGCACCGAATTTCAGGCTTTTTGAACCGGCGAGCTTCTCGCGCTTGCCCAGGTGGTCGTAAAGGAACAGGCCGGCACGAATCATCCAGGCCGGACGCAGGTGCGGGCGGTGCGGCAGGACGAAACGCATTGGCTTGACGATATGCGGGGCCTTGGCGAGCAGGACTTCACGTTCGGCCAGGGCTTCGCGCACCAGGCGGAATTCGTAGTGTTCCAGGTAGCGCAGGCCACCGTGGATCAGCTTGCTGCTGGCCGAAGAGGTGTGGCTGGCCAGGTCGTCCTTTTCGCAAAGGAACACCGAGAGACCGCGACCGGCTGCGTCCGCGGCAATCCCGACACCATTGATACCACCGCCAATCACAGCGATGTCATACAGCTCGGCAAGGGGTGGGGCAGGCAAGGTGCTGGGGTTCATCGGTGAGCCTCGCAGGGTCTTTTCTATATTTGAATTCGAACATTAATGTTCATTTTCGAAAATAGTAGCGGATAAATGTGCCCACGACCAGCGAGCCCTGATTGAAAAAATTGATCAAGGTCGGCTGAAAGGAAAATTATCGAACATTGTAGGGCGATCAGGGTGCACGCAGAGGGGGTGTGGCGAGGGAGCTTGCTCCCGCTGGGGCGCGAAGCGGCCCCAAAACCGGCAATCGCGTTCCGTCGGTTGAATCCGGCCGGCTGATTTTATGGCTGCTGCGCAGCCAGGCGGGGGCAAGCCCCCTCGCCACCCGGGAGGTGGCGGCTGAACGTCAGACCACTTCCAGGCGGATCTTGTGCTGGTGCAGCAGTTGGGCCAGGGAGGGCACGGGCGCCTGGTCGGTCACCAGGCAGTCGATCAGGGTGATCGGCCCGAGGCGGACCATGGCGTTGCGTCCGTACTTGCTGGAGTCGGCGGCGAGAATGACCTGACGGGCATTGGCGATGATGGCCTGGGAAACCCGGACTTCCTGGTAGTCGAAATCCAGCAGGCTGCCGTCTTCGTCGATACCGCTGATGCCCACCAGGGCGAAGTCGACCTTGAACTGGTTGATGAAGTCGACGCTGGCCTGGCCCACCACACCGCCGTCGCGGCGCACGTTGCCGCCGGCCAACTGGACTTCGAAGTCGTCCTTGGCGCTGAGGATCGAGGCGACGTGCAGGTTGTTGGTGATGATCTTCAGGTGGTTGTGATTGAGCAGTGCCCGGGCGATGGATTCGGTGGTGGTGCCGATATTGATGAAGAGCGAGGCATGGTCGGGAATATGGGCGGCAATCGCCTCGGCGATGCGTTGCTTTTCATCGCGCATTTGGTCGGCGCGCATGGCGTAGGCGGTGTTTTCGACGCTGGAGTCGTAGGCCGCGCCACCGTGGTAGCGGCGTAGCAGATTGGAGTCCGCCAGTTGGTTGATATCGCGGCGGATGGTTTGCGGGGTGACGACAAAAAGCTGGGCCATTTCCTCGATGCTGACATAACCGCGTTCGCGGACCAGTTCGAGGATTTGCTGCTGGCGGGGAGGCAGATTCATTGGGCGTCCTTTGGGCTGCCGTACAAATTCCTCCATCATGCCGCAGGAAGGACCTGTCTGCCACTTGCAGGGGGTATTGCGTCGTAAAGCGGGTGGGTGCCAGTCGGTTAGATGGGGTATGGAAATTGATGCAAAACCTGTAGGAGCCGGCTTGCCGGCGATGGCGTCGGAAGGACGCTGCAAGGCCTGAGGGCCTTATCGCCGGCAAGCCGGCTCCTACAGGTATGCGTTGGGCTTAGTTGCTCTCTTCGTGCGGTTCCCAATCGCGGGTGCGGCTAACGGCTTTCTGCCAGCCGGCGTAGAGTTTTTCCTTCTCGGCTTCAGGACGCTGCGGCTCGAACTCGCGCTCGATCACCGCCTTGCCCCGCAGCTCTTCCAGGCTGCCCCAGAAACCGCACGCCAGGCCCGCCAGGTAGGCCGCGCCGAGGGCGGTGGTTTCGCGCATTTGCGGGCGCTCGACCTGGGTCCCGAGAATGTCGGCCTGAAACTGCATCAGGAAGTTGTTGGCCACCGCGCCGCCGTCCACGCGCAGGGCCTTGAGGCGTTCGCCCGAGTCCTGTTGCATGGCGTCCAGCACATCGCGGGTCTGGTAGGCGATCGACTCCAGAGCGGCACGAATGATGTGATCCACCTTCACCCCGCGTGTCAGGCCGAACAGTGCGCCACGGGCATAGGGGTCCCAGTACGGGGCGCCCAGACCGGTGAAGGCCGGGACCAGGTACACGCCGTTGCTGTCCTTGACCTTGCTGGCGAAGTATTCGGTATCGAAGGCGTCGTTGATCAGCTTCAGTTCGTCACGCAGCCACTGGATGGTCGAGCCACCGTTGAAGACCGCGCCTTCCAGGGCATAGGCCACTTCGCCACGCGGACCGCAGGCGATGGTGGTGAGCATGCCGTGCTTGGAGCGGACAGCCTTGGTACCGGTGTTCATCAGCAGGAAGCAGCCGGTGCCGTAGGTGTTTTTCGCCTGGCCTGGCTCCACGCACATCTGGCCGAACAGGGCCGCCTGCTGGTCGCCGGCGATACCGCCGATGGCGATGCCGCTCTTGGTGTGGCCGTAGATTTCCGAGGACGACTTCACTTCCGGGAGCATTTCCCGCGGAATGTCGAGGATCTCCAGCATCTTCGAATCCCACTCCAGGGAGTGGATGTTGAAGAGCATGGTGCGCGAGGCGTTGGTGTAGTCGGTGACGTGGGTCTTGCCGCCGGTGAATTTCCAGATCAGCCAGCTGTCGATGGTGCCGAACAGCAGTTCGCCGTTGCGGGCGCGGTCGCGGCTGCCTTCGACGTTGTCGAGGATCCACTTCAGCTTGGTGCCGGAGAAGTACGGGTCGGTGACCAGGCCGGTGGTTTCGCGGATGTACTCTTCGTGGCCGTCGCGCTTGAGCTGCTGGCAGATCTCGGTGCTGCGGCGGCACTGCCAGACGATGGCGTTGTAGATCGGACGGCCGCTGACCTTGTCCCAGACCACGGTGGTTTCACGCTGGTTGGTGATGCCGATGGCGGCGACCTGGTCGTGGTGCAGGCCGGCTTGTGCCAGGGCTTCGACCATCACCGCGCTCTGGGTGGCGAAGATTTCCATCGGGTCGTGTTCGACCCAGCCGGCTTGAGGGTAGTGTTGCTGGAATTCGCGCTGGGCGGTGCCGACCACATTGGCGTCGCGATCGAAAATGATCGCCCGCGAGCTGGTCGTACCCTGATCGAGGGCAATGATGTAGTTCTTATTCTGAGTGTCGGTCATTTTCGATTGCCTTGCTGGAATAGGGAAAAAGTGCCGGGATGAGTGCCCTCAGGGAGAAGGGCGCTCACTAGGGTTGGCGCATTACAGGTGTTTCAGGAAGCCTGGACCTTTTTGGCAGCGGTCGCGGGTTCTTCCTGTGTCGCAGGTTGGGCACTGGGCAGGTGGCGGGCAATCATCCCGCGGTACGCTACGGCGCCGAGGCAGGCACCGACAATCGGTGCAAAGATCGGAATCAGGAAGTACGGAATGTCACGGCCACCGGTGAAGGCGATATCACCCCAACCGAACAGGAAGGTCATCAGCTTGGGGCCGAAATCCCGTGCCGGGTTCATCGCAAAGCCGGTCAACGGACCCATCGCGCTGCCGATCACGGCGATCAGCAGGCCGATCAGCAGTGGGGCCAGCGGGCCATTGGGCAGGCCGTTGTTGTCGTCGGTCAGGGACATGATCACGCCCATCAGGATCGCGGTGATCACCACTTCCACCAGGAACGCCTGGGCAGTGCTCAGGGCAGGGTTGGGGTAGGTGGAAAACACCGACGCCAGTTCCAGGCTGGCCTGGGAGCCGCGGATCATATGATGGGTTTGTTCGAAATCGAAGAACAGGTTGCTGTAAAGCGTGTAAACCAACGCGGCGGCACAGAAGGCGCCGGCGACCTGGGCGAAGATGTAGAACGGCAGTTTGCGCTTGTCGAAGTCGGCGAACAGGCACAGCGCAATGCTGACAGCCGGGTTCAGGTGAGCGCCGGAAACGCCGGCGGTCAGGTAGATCGCCATGCTCACGCCCATGCCCCAGATGATGCTGATTTCCCACAGACCAAAGGTGGCGCCCGCGACCTTGAGCGCGGCAACACAACCGGTGCCGAAAAAGATCAGTAGCGCGGTGCCGAGGAATTCGGCGATGCATTGGCCCGAGAGCGATGGTTGTTTCAAAGCGGTACTCATTGGACACCTCGATTTTTGTTGTTGTTAGACGTCCATCCCAATGACGGACGTGGACTTTCACCGATGCTCAGGAATCCCCATCTCTGATTTCGGCTTACCGCTTGCTGCTGAGTGTAGGACTGTAATCTTCAGTTTCGAAAAAATATAGACAAGAAACGCTGATGTCAAAGGTCGAAAATGAACGATAGTCCACTTTTTGGGGAATGACTGCGTGAATGAGGATGATTTGTATGTAGGACGCAGGTGTTTTTTACGCATTTATTGGCTCTGGCGAGCTTAGGAAAAGTGCGAGGCTTGGCCTGTCATAGAGCCTTTTCGTTGCGAATAGCCTAAAATCCACAGCTGTCTTTCGAGCCGCCTGGACCTGCCATGACCCCCGCATTGGACCTGCTGAAAAAAGTTCGTGCCGAACATCGCGTGCACAGTTATGAACACGATCCGAAAGCCGCGTCCTATGGCCTGGAGGCTGCGGAAAAACTCGGATTGGCGCCGGCGCAGGTGTTCAAGACGCTGCTTGCCAGCACGGAAAAGGCCGAATTGCTGGTGGCGGTGGTGCCGGTCGTCGGAAGTCTGGACCTGAAGGCGCTGGCCCAGGCGGCGGGGGTCAAGAAAGTCGAGATGGCGGACCCGGCGGCGGCACAGCGGGCAACCGGGTATCTGCTTGGAGGCATCAGCCCGCTCGGGCAGAAGAAGCGCCTGCGCACCTTTATCGATCAGAGCGCGCAGCCCTTCACGAGTATTTTTGTCAGCGCCGGTCGTCGGGGTCTGGAGGTGGAGTTGGCGCCGGCGGTGCTGGCCGAGCATACCCAGGCGAAGTTCGCCGATATCGGCCGCGCCTGATCCCGCCCACGATCTAGGCGGCGGGTTGGAACAGCACCAGGTGTTCGGCCGCCACCCGAATACCGACCTCTGCTCCCGGCAGGTGATCGACGTGGCTGGGGAAAATCGACTCCAACTGGCTGCCCGTCGGCAGTTGCAGGCGATACAGGGTCGAGGCGCCGAGGAAGGTCTTGCCGACAACGGTCGCCTTCAGCGTGCTGTCCGGAGCATGGACGATATCGTCCGGCCGTAGCAGTACATCCACCGCGCCGCCCAGGGGCCAGCCGTAGGTCCGGTTGCCGCGCAACACACCCAGTTCGGTTTGCACCGACTCGGGACTGCTCAGTTGCCCACGAATGAAGTAGCCCTGGCCGACAAAGCTTGCGACGAAAGGCGTTTGCGGCTGGTGATAAAGGTTGTAGGGCGTATCCCATTGCTCCAGGCGGCCTTCCTTGAATACGCCGACCTGGTCGCTGACGGCAAAGGCTTCTTCCTGGTCGTGGGTCACCAGGATCGCGCTGGTGCCGCGCTGCTTGAGGATATCCCGGACTTCCTGGCTGAGCTTGCGCCGCAACTCGACGTCGAGGTTGGAAAACGGCTCGTCCAGCAACAGCAATTGCGGCTCGGGGGCCAGGGCGCGAGCCAGGGCCACCCGTTGTTGCTGGCCGCCGGAGAGTTCATGGGGATAACGCTTGCCCATGCCCTTGAGATTGACCAGCTCCAGCATCTCTTCGGTGATCCGGGCCTTGCTCGGGTGCAGGCGAATGCCGAAGGCGATGTTGTCGGCGACGCTCAGGTGTGGAAACAGCGCGTAGTCCTGGAACACCATGCCAATCCGGCGCTTCTCCGGCGCGAGGGTGAAACCGGCGCGGGAGATGACTTCGCCGGCCAAGCGGATTTCACCCTCGTGTACCGGTTCGAAACCGGCAATGGCCCGCAGGGTGGTGGTCTTGCCGCACCCGGAGGCGCCGAGCAGGCAGCCAATATCGCCACTATTGAGGTGCAGGTTGAGGTTCTGCACCACCCGTTGCGACTGGTAGCCGCAGGCCAGGTCGTGCAGATTCAACAGCCGCGAATCACTCATGCAGGGCGATACGCCGGCGCGACCAGGAGTTCGAGCAGGGCTTTTTGCGCATGCAGGCGGTTTTCGGCCTGGTCCCAGGCAACTGAACGCGGATCGTCCAGCAGGTCGAGGCTGATTTCCTCACCCCGGTGGGCCGGCAGGCAGTGCAGGAACAGCACGTCGGGAGCGGCCAGGTCGAGCAGTTCGCGGGTGACCTGCAGGGGCGCGAACAGGGCCAGGCGCTTGGCGGTTTCTTCTTCCTGGCCCATGGAGGTCCAGACATCGGTGCTTACCAGGTGCGCGCCGCGTACCGCTTCACGCGGGTCGCGGACCAGCTGGACGCGCTCGCCGGCCTGGGCCAGCAACGCCGGGCTGGGGTCATAACCTTCGGGGCAAGCGACCCGCAACTGGAAGTCGAACTGGATGGCCGCTTCGATATAGCTGTTGCACATGTTGTTGCCGTCGCCGATCCAGGTCACGGTCTTGCCCTGGATCGAGCCGCGATGTTCGAGGAACGTCTGCATGTCCGCGAGCAATTGACACGGATGCAGGTCATCGGACAGGCCGTTGATCACCGGCACGCGGGAGTTGGCGGCGAACTCGGTCAAGGTGCTGTGCTTGAAGGTACGGAGCATGACCGCGTCGAGCATGCTCGACAGGACGATGGCGCTGTCGCCGATCGGCTCGCCGCGGCCCAATTGGGTGTCGCGCGGCGAGAGGAAAATTGCCTGGCCGCCCAGCTGGATCATGCCGGCCTCGAAGGACACGCGGGTGCGCGTCGAGGACTTCTCGAAAATCATGCCGAGAATCCGACCCTTGAGTGGCTCGAAGAGTACGCCGCGGTCACGCAGGTCCTTCAGCTCGATGCCTCGACGAATCACGCTGACCAGCTCTTCGGGCGTGCAATCCATCAGGGAGAGAAAGTGCCTTGCGCTCATCATTAACTACCTTTTTGCAACAGACCGCAGATACTCAAAGCCAAGTTTTACGGAAAAACGGGCGAGACCTGCGGCGTAAGCCGCACGGGGCGACGAAATAAGGGAAGACGCGATCGTATAAGAAAATGTCGCGTGTTACCAATAGGAGGCTTAGTTTCAGGGTTATTGAAGGCTGGAGCCTCGTTGGCCATCAGCTTTTTTTCAACCTGACACGGGCCTGTCTCCAGGCAACAGCCGGTCTTTGTACACTGTGGCCCAAACCCTTGGCAATCAGGCGCGGCGGGCTCAGGTGGGGCTTGGTCGCTTTCTGACTGCCGGGCCGGGGCAATAGGGGGCAAGATGCGGTGTTCGGAAACATTTCCTAAACTAATCTGCTAGGTTGTAAAATGTGTCACCGAGGACACATGGAGGGTTTGGAATGGAATCGAAAGAGCAACAGCTGATGGAACTGCTAAAGCTGACAGCGCAGGCCTTGACTCATATGACCGCTTCCGTGACCTCGATGTCGTTCGAGTTGTTGCGCAGCGAGGATGACGTCACCCGGGCGGCCGGCCGTCGGATGATCGACCGCATGGCGACCATCAGTTCCGGTCTCGATGAGCATTGGCGCCTGATCGGCGAGCTGACCGGGGTCCATATGGGCCAGGAGCAGCTCGAGACGATTCAGGAGATCCAGTTGCAACCCGCCCCCAGGCTGCCCCTGGCCTGACTTCCGGGCCGCCATCGGCAGGCCTGATGCTCCCCGATTCACACGATGAACGTCGCTGGCATGCTGCCCGGCGTGGGGCCATAGTTTTGTTCTCGCAACCGACCCGGGTTGCCCTGAACAAGACAGAGACTGGCCATGACCAAGACTCTTCATCACCGTGCCTGCCACCTGTGTGAGGCCATTTGCGGTCTGACCATCGAAACCACCACCCACGACGACACGGTGCAGATCACCTCGATCAAAGGCGATTCGCTGGACACCTTCAGTCGCGGGCATATCTGTCCCAAGGCGGTGGCGCTGCAGGATATCCAGAACGACCCGGATCGCCTGCGCCAGCCGATGCGGCGCGTGGGCAGCGAATGGCTGCCGATCGAGTGGGATGAGGCCTTTGCCCTGGTGGCCGAGCGTCTGACGACGATCCAGGCCCGCCATGGCCAGAATGCCGTGGCGATCTATCAGGGTAATCCCAGCGTGCACAACTATGGGTTGATGACCCACAGCAATTACTTTCTCGGCCTGTTGAAAACCCGCAACCGTTTCTCCGCGACCTCCGTCGATCAATTGCCCCATCACCTGAGCAGCCACCTGATGTACGGCCACGGCCTGTTGCTGCCGATTCCGGATATCGACCACACCGACTTCATGTTGATCCTGGGGGGCAATCCACTGGCCTCCAATGGCAGCATCATGACCGTGCCGGATGTGGAAAAGCGCCTGAAGGCGATCCAGGCCCGTGGCGGCAAAGTGGTGGTGGTCGATCCGCGGCGCAGCGAGACGGCGGCCATGGCCGACCAGCACCTGTTCGTGCGCCCGGGCGGTGACGCGGCCTTGTTGTTCGGCCTGCTCAACACCTTGTTCAGCGAAGGGCTCACCCGCGACAGTCATCTGCCGGTGGACGGACTCGATGAGGTGCGCCAGGCGGTGGCCGGTTTCAGTGCTGAAGCCATGAGCCCGCTGTGTGCGGTGCCAGCGCTGCAGATTCGCCAACTGGCGCGGGACTTCGCCGCGGCGGACAAGGCGGTCTGTTATGGGCGGATGGGCGTCTCGACCCAGTCATTCGGCACTTTGTGCCATTGGCTGGTGCAATTGATCAACCTGGTGACCGGCAATCTCGATCGGGTTGGCGGGGCCTTGTGCACGGAGCCGGCGGTGGATCTGGTGGCGTCGACCTCCGGCGGCCATTTCAATCGCTGGCAGAGCCGGGTGTCGGGGCTGCCGGAGTATGGCGGTGAGCTGCCGGTGTCGGCCCTGGCCGAGGAAATGCTCAGCGAAGGCGAAGGGCAGGTGCGGGCCCTGGTGACCATCGCCGGCAACCCGGTGCTGTCCACGCCCAATGGCCGGCAACTCGAGCAGGCGCTGGATGGCCTGGAGTTCATGGTCAGTATCGACCTGTATATCAACGAGACCACCCGTTATGCGGACTTGATCCTGCCGTCGACCTCGGCGTTGGAAAACGATCACTACGACACCACGTTCAATATGTTCGCGGTGCGCAATGTCAGTCGTTTCAACAAGGCGATCCTGGCCAAGCCGGTGGGTGCGTTGCACGACTGGGAGATTTTTGTCGGCCTGGCCAAGGCGTTTTCCAGCCTGACCGGCCAGGTGCTCAAGCCGACCATGCCGCCGGCGCAGATGATCGACATGGGCTTGCGCATGGGGCTGTATGGCGATGCTTCGGCGCACCGGTTGTCGCTCAAGACCCTGGAAGACCATCCCCATGGCGTCGATCTCGGCGCGCTCAAGCCCAACCTGGCGCCACGCCTGAAGACGCCGGGGCAACGGGTCCAGGCGGCGCCTGCGGTGATCCTGGCCGATCTCGCACGCTTCGCCGCGCAACAGGCGCCGCCAGAGGGGGAGTTGCTGATGATTGGTCGCCGGCATGTGCGCAGCAATAATTCCTGGATGCACAACTATCATCGTCTGGTGAAGGGCAAGCCGCGCCATCAGTTGCTGATGCATCCCGATGACCTGGCCAGCCGCAGCCTCGAGGATGGCCAGCGGGTCCAGGTCAGTTCGCGGGTCGGGATGATCGAGGTGGAGGTGCTCGCCAGCCTGGAGATGATGCCGGGCGTGGTCAGCCTGCCCCATGGCTGGGGGCATGCACGGCCCGGGGTGAAGATGGGCATTGCCAGCGGCCAGCCGGGTTCCAGCGCCAACGACCTGACCGATGAGCGCTACCTGGACGTGCTCTCGGGCAACGCTGCGTTGAACGGTGTGCCAGTCACGGTCGCGGCCGCCTGACACTACTTTTTGTGGGAGCCGGCAAGCCGGCTCCCACAGGATCTGTTCTGTCAGTGGTGGCCATGATGTCGGGGAGACCGAGCACCACGCTCGGCTTTCCGATACAATGCCTCACCGTGCCGACAACTAGCGTCGGAAAGTTCAGAAGAGGTGCCTTGTGGATATCATCGAAACGATTAAAGAGCAGATTGCCAACAACACCATTCTGCTTTACATGAAAGGCTCGCCGAACGCTCCACAGTGCGGCTTTTCCTCCAAGGCCGCACAGGCCGTGATGGGCTGTGGCGAGAAATTCGCTTACGTGGACATCCTGCAGAACCCGGAAATCCGCGCCAACCTGCCGAAATACGCCAACTGGCCAACGTTCCCACAACTGTGGGTCGGCGGCGAACTGGTCGGCGGTAGCGACATCATGGCGGAAATGTTCGCCAACGGTGAGTTGCAGACCCTGGTCAAGGAAGCAACGGCCAAAGCGGCATCGGCCAAGACCGAAGCCTGAGTCGATTAAAAAAGCCCCGCACGCTGAACAAGCGTGCGGGGCTTTTTAATGGGCGCTGTTTATTCGCCCATTTGCGACTGCAGGTAATTTTCGAGACCCACTTTGTCGATCAGGCCCAGTTGGGTTTCCAGCCAGTCGATATGTTCTTCCTCGGACTCGAGGATATCTTCCAGCAACTCGCGGCTGCCGAAGTCACCGGTAGCTTCACAGTGGGCAATGGCCGCTTTCAGGTCAGCATGGCCGGTGCGTTCGATACGCAGGTCACACTCGAGCATTTCCTTGGTGTGTTCGCCGATGTGCAGCTTGCCCAGGTCCTGCACGTTCGGCAGGCCCTCGAGGAACAGGATGCGCTTGATCAGCTTGTCCGCGTGTTTCATCTCGTCGATGGACTCGTGGTACTCGTGCTTGCCCAGCTTGTTCAGGCCCCAGTCTTCATACATGCGTGCGTGCAGGAAGTATTGGTTGATCGCGACCAGCTCATTGGCAAGGATCTTGTTGAGATGCTGGATGACCGTGATATCGCCTTTCATGGTGGGGACCTGTCCTGTAATAGCTGGTTATAGGGCAGAGTTTGATCCCGGTAACTTCGAGTGTCAAACCTAAGTTATTGAAACTTATATGAAAATTAATCGGAATAAGAATGTTTTTGTTCCGCGTCTAAGTCCTAAGCAATTGAATTACAGGCATAAAAAAACCGGACACAAGGTCCGGTTCTTTGAAAACGGGTTATTTACGCCGCAGAAAATTCTACCGGGTAGGGGATCGCCGCCTGCTGGCTTTGCAGCTCGGTCAGGGTCTCACGGACCACTTGCTTGGCCAGGCATGCACATTTGCCGCATTGACTGGCCACGCCGGTGGCTTGCCGCACTTCGCGGTAGCTGCAGCAGCCATCATAAATCGCTTCGCGGATTTGCCCATCGGTGACGCCGGTGCAGAGGCAGACATACATAAGGTGAGAACCATCGCTGATTAAGGCTCGATTGCGCTGGATCTTAATGTTAACGAGAATGATTGTCAAAGTGCTTTCGGTAAAGCTTTTGTCAGCCTGCGACTTGTCTGACGAATGGTGTCACCGTCGCGGCGTGCGCATTTGTAAAAAGCGTTGGGGACAGTCGAAAAACGCGGTGTATGATGGTCGGTCCTTAGGAAGGTAGGTCACGTCACAGTCCTGTCGTCTGTTTATGGCAGGCTGGGCTGGACCTTGTTCTTCACCGCATCACACCAGGAGATATCCAATGAGCGTACTCGTAGGCAAACAAGCCCCCGACTTCACCGTCCCTGCCGTACTGGGCAATGGCGAAATCGTTGACAGCTTCACCCTGTCCTCGGCCATCAAAGGCAAATACGGCCTGGTGTTCTTCTACCCGCTGGACTTCACCTTCGTCTGCCCGTCCGAGCTGATCGCCCTGGATCACCGCATGGACGATTTCAAGGCACGCAACGTTGAAGTCGTGGCCGTCTCCATCGATTCGCATTTCACCCACAACGCCTGGCGCAACACGGCCATCAATGATGGCGGCATCGGCAAAGTCAAATACACCATGGCTGCCGACATGAAGCACGACATCGCCAAGGCCTACGACGTTGAGTCGGCAGACGGCGTGGCGTTCCGTGGCGCGTTCCTGATCGACGACAAGGGTGTTGTCCGCTCGCAGATCATCAACGACCTGCCGCTGGGCCGTAACATGGAAGAACTGATCCGTCTGGTCGACGCCCTGCAATTCCACGAAGAGCACGGCGAAGTCTGCCCTGCCAACTGGAAAAAAGGCGACAAGGGTATGGACGCTTCGCCAGAAGGCGTTGCCAAGTACCTGACCGAGAACGCCGGCAAGCTGTAAGCGCCAGGCTTCACGCGTCACCCATAAAAAAACCGGTCGTCATGACCGGTTTTTTTATGGGCGGGGATTGCTTCGACGAAGGGATCAGTCGTTGTAGTCTTCCCAGCCGCCCATCTGCTTCCAGCGGTTGACGATGCCGCAGAACAGGTCGGCGGTTTTCTCGGTGTCGTAGCGGGCCGAGTGGGCTTCGCGTCCGTCAAAGTCGATACCGGCAGCCTGGCAGGCCTTGGCCAGCACGGTCTGGCCGTAGGCGAGGCCGGCGAGACTGGCGGTGTCGAAGCTGGAGAACGGATGAAACGGGTTGCGCTTCATGTCCAGCCGCGCCACGGCGGCATTGAGGAAGCCCAGGTCGAAGCTGCTGTTGTGGCCGACCAGGATCGCGCGTTTGCAGCCATTGGCCTTCAGGGCCTTGCGCACGCCGCGGAAAATGTCGGTCAGCGCGGTTTCTTCGCTGACGGCCATGCGCAGCGGGTGATCGAGCTTGATCCCGGTGAACTCCAGGGCCGCGGCTTCGATATTGGCGCCTTCGAACGGCTCGACGCGGAAGAAGTAGGTGTGTTCCGGGAACACAAAGCCTTTTTCGTCCATGCCGATGGTGGTGGCGGCGATTTCCAGCAGGGCGTCGGTGGCGGCGTTGAAACCACCGGTTTCGACATCGATGACAACCGGCAGGTAGCCACGAAAGCGCGCGGCCATCGGGTGCCGGGAGCCGGTACCGCCGCCATTGCCTTCTTGTTCGTCGTCGAAATGCTCTTCACTCACAGGGTTTTCTCCAGCAGGCGCCAGCGCAGTTTTTCACCGGCGCGCAGCGGGATGACTGACAGCTCGCCGAATGGCAGGCTGGTCGGGGCGGTCCATTCTTCACGGACCAGGGTGATCTGTTCGGTGTTCGCCGGCAGGCCGTAGAAACGCGGGCCATGCAGGCTGGCGAAACCTTCGAGTTTGTCCAGCGCGTTGCGCTGTTCGAAGGCTTCGGCATACAACTCGATAGCGGCATAGGCGGTGTAGCAGCCGGCGCAACCGCAGGCCGCTTCCTTGGCGTGCTGGGCGTGGGGCGCCGAGTCGGTGCCGAGGAAAAACTTCGGATTGCCGCTGGTCGCCGCCGTCAGCAGGGCTTCCTGGTGCGTGCCGCGCTTGAGGATCGGCAGGCAATAGAAGTGCGGACGGATACCGCCCACCAGCATGTGGTTGCGGTTATACAGCAGGTGATGGGCGGTGATGGTCGCGCCAACATTGGCCGAGGCCTCGCTGACGAACTGCACCGCATCGGCCGTGGTGATGTGTTCGAACACCACCTTCAGGCTTGGGAAACGTTCGACGACACGGCGCATATGCTCGTCGATGAAGAGTTTCTCGCGGTCGAACACATCGACGTCGCCACGGGTGACTTCACCGTGGATCAACAGCGGCATGCCGACTTCGGCCATGACTTCCAGGACCGGGAAAATCGTGTCGACGCTGGTCACGCCGGAGTCCGAGTTGGTGGTCGCGCCGGCCGGATAGAGCTTGGCGGCGTGCACGAAACCGCTGGCCTTGGCCGCGCGGATGTCCTCGGGCTGGGTCCGGTCGGTGAGGTAGAGCACCATCAACGGTTCGAAGTGGCTACCGGCCGGACGCGCAGCGAGAATGCGCTGGCGATAGGCGTCGGCTTCCACGGCGTTGCGCACCGGTGGCAGCAGATTCGGCATGATGATGGCGCGACCGAAGGTGCGCGCAACATCCGCTACAGTGTGGGGTAACGCAGCACCATCGCGAAGATGAATATGCCAGTCGTCGGGACGCAGCAGGGTCAGGCGGTCGGACATTGGGGATTCCAGGCGGGTCGAACTGAAGGGAATGCTACCGGAAAAGACGGCCTCAGGCACTCGCTATCAAGTTTTGCCACGGTCAACCGATACCACAGAGGTAGGGTGTGGAATCAGCATGCCTGTCTTGACGATGTAGACATTCAGTGGAGCCTCCCGTGCGCCAGCGTTATTTAGCCTTGCTCAGTATGTTCGCCAGCCTGCCCGCCATGGCCATGACTTTCCAGACCCGTCTGGAGAGCATCGAGTGGAAGGTGGAAGGGGACAAGTTCGAGTGCCGGCTGAGCCAGCCGATCACCGACTTTGGTTCTGGTGAGTTCGTGCGTCGGGCCGGCGAGCAGGTGACCTTTCGCCTGAAATCCTACAACCATGTACTCGGTGGCGGTTCGGCGACGCTGCTGGCGGCCGCAGCGCCCTGGCAGCCGGGGCGTGGCGACATCAACCTCGGCTCGGTGCAGATCGGCAACGGCGATGTGCTGTTCAACAGCTCCCAGGGTCAGGCCGGACGCTTGGTCAGCGGCTTGCTGGAAGGTCGCAGCCCGCTGCTGCGCCACTACTCGCGAGACGGTGGCGTGTCGGAAGTCCGCCTGCTGCCGGTGAAGTTCAGCAAGGCCTACAGCGACTACCAGGCCTGCACCGCGAAACTGCTGCCGAAGAATTTCGAGCAAGTGAAACAGGCGCAGATCGGCTTCCCGGGTACTGGCGTCGATCTCGATGCCGAGGGCAAGGCCGAGCTGCAGGTAATGCTCGACTTCATCAAGGCCGATCCGACCGTCAACCATATCGAACTCGACGGGCACTCCGACAACGCCGGCAATCGCCTGGCCAACCGCGACCTGTCGCGCCGTCGGGCCCTGGCGGTGATGGAATTCTTCAAGGCCAACGGCATCCCCGAATCGGAAATCGTCATGCGTTTCCACGGTGAACGTTATCCGCTGGTGCCGAACAACAGTGCGGCCAACCGAGCGAAGAATCGTCGGGTCAATATCCATCTGGAGCGTGTCCCGGTCGCCGAGAAGGCCGCGCCCGCGCCGGTTCCTGCTCCTGCTCCTGCGCCTACCGCCAGTGCGGGGAGCGCCGCGAAGACCTCCTGAAGCGGCTGTTTTCGTCGCCGCCTCGACATTATCTGTCGCTTTGCCGTCCTAAGCTGTCGCGCCTCTGTAAATCCACCGGTTTGAGCGGTAGAATCGGCACCTTTCCGTAAAACCCCGTGGAGTGATGGCATGGCCGACGTAAACAAGGTCGTTCTGGCGTATTCCGGCGGCCTGGACACTTCGGTGATCCTCAAGTGGCTGCAGGATACTTATAACTGTGAAGTGGTGACGTTCACCGCTGACCTGGGTCAGGGCGAAGAGGTCGAACCTGCACGTGCCAAGGCGCAAGCCATGGGCGTGAAAGAGATCTATATCGATGACCTGCGCGAAGAGTTCGTGCGCGATTTCGTGTTCCCGATGTTCCGCGCCAATACCGTCTACGAAGGCGAGTACCTGCTGGGTACTTCCATCGCTCGTCCGCTGATCGCCAAGCGCCTGATCGAAATCGCCAACGAAACCGGCGCCGACGCCATTTCCCACGGCGCCACCGGCAAAGGTAACGACCAGGTTCGTTTCGAACTGGGTGCCTATGCCCTCAAGCCAGGCGTCAAAGTGATTGCCCCTTGGCGTGAATGGGACCTGCTGTCCCGTGAAAAGCTGATGGACTACGCTGAAAAGCACAACATTCCAATCGAACGCCACGGCAAGAAGAAGTCCCCGTACTCGATGGACGCCAACCTGCTGCACATCTCCTATGAAGGCGGCGTGCTGGAAGACACCTGGACCGAGCACGAAGAAGACATGTGGCGTTGGACCGTCTCCCCGGAGAACGCGCCTGACAAGCCGCAATACCTGGAGCTGACCTACCGCAACGGCGATATCGTCGCGCTGGACGGTGTCGAAATGACCCCGGCCACCGTGCTGGCGACCCTGAACCGTATTGGTGGCGAACACGGTATCGGCCGTCTGGACATCGTCGAGAACCGTTACGTGGGCATGAAGTCCCGCGGCTGCTACGAAACCCCAGGCGGCACCATCATGCTGCGCGCGCACCGGGCCATCGAGTCGATCACCCTGGACCGCGAAGTGGCTCACCTGAAAGACGAGCTGATGCCCAAGTACGCCAGCCTGATCTACACCGGCTACTGGTGGAGCCCTGAGCGTCTGATGTTGCAGCAGATGATCGATGCTTCCCAGGCTCACGTGAACGGTGTGGTTCGCCTGAAGCTGTACAAGGGCAACGTGATCGTCACCGGTCGCAAGTCCGACGAGTCGCTGTTCGATGCCAACATTGCCACCTTCGAAGAAGACGGCGGTGCTTACAACCAGGCCGACGCGGCCGGCTTTATCAAGCTCAATGCACTGCGCATGCGCATTGCTGCGAACAAAGGCCGCCGCTTGTTCTGATCGGCTGTTGTTCTGAAAAGCCCTGGCCTGTTGGCCGGGGCTTTTTTTTGCCGCCGGGACGGCGTTATTCGTCCCGGTTATCGGTGCGGTGATTGAGTTCGAAGCGGTAGTTTTTACCGAGTTCGCAGACCTGGCGCACGGTCAGGTCGAGCTTTTGCGCAATTTCGATGGCGGTATAACCAAGCGCGCAATAGTGCATGGCATGTCCGGCAATGGCGTCTTGCGCGAATTCCGCGGTTGCCGAGTGCGACGTCCGGTATTTTCGCGTGAGGTGCAGCGAGCGGCTTTGGGTGATCTTCAGACCATTTTCCCGCGCCATGCGCTTGATCTCGTTCTTGTTCATCTTGAGCGAGTACTGCAGTGCGCAGATGCCCGCGCCTTTGGTAATCAACTCGCGCAGCAGTTCGGTCTTGCGTGTTCTTTCCTGTTCCTCTTCCTCCGGCAGCGGGGAGTGATCGCCAGTCTCCGCCGGGGCTTGCTCGCAGACTGGGCCTTGCACCCGATCAATGGTGCCGCCGCGTCTGAGGAAGTCATCAATGGCCAGATCCAGGTCAAGATCCAGGGGTTTGTTTGGGCTGAGATACTTTTTGCATGTGTGGTCGTTCATTATATATGGCCTGCTCGTCCGAGTCGTGGGATAGACCTTTGCTAATGTCATTCGATGTTAGGAGTTGAATAAACGATTGGGTGGTGTTCGAAGGTCTTGCAGTGAGTCAGCAAATATCGAGTTTGCAGCCCGCCAGGAAAGGATCAAGTCAGAAGGGTTTACTTTTGGGCTGTGTTTGTCGCATTGAAGGTAAGCGTTCTTGGCGGGGCGTAGTCCGTTTCCTGTTCTTTTTATCGGGCATGGATGGGGCGTTATAAATGTGCGGCGATGCTGCGATTGATATTGACGGTCAGTGTGTCTGGAAGTTGAGCGACTCAAGGCGGAATGTGTATTTTTCGGTGGCTGATGCGTGCAAGTTGTCCGGTATTTCCGGCGGCCCGGCATGAGGATAAACATGTTTTTTATAATGCGGTCTTTACTTATGTGTATGGCGGGCGGCTTCATGGCTGTTTTTTTCGAACGCTTCCCGTGAAGCCATCGGCCGTGAGCTGCGACGGTTGGGCGCAGGCGGCCAGGGGGAGGATTGCCGGGAAGGGGGCTCATTATTTCTTGTTGCAGAAATCCATTAGACAGGCCATCACCTGGCGTTCTAATGTTTGAACCCGGCAAAGCGAAATACCACGCTGTCGTTCTGCTGGAGGCCCGCATGAAACTCCCCGGGAACGGGGTGTTTATCATGGGTTGTATGGCCTTCGGGCGGTCGATTGTCCTTTAAAGAGTTGCACTTTTTATAAGGGTGCTTTTTTTGTAGGGCAAATCTCTGTTGTTTGTAAGGAATGTCTTTGGCTGGTACTGCCCGGTGGAGGCGCTATGCCCAGGAGGGTATGACTAGGCTATTGTGCTGACTCTGAAAATTCGAACAGCGAAAATTGGACTTGCCCATGAATAAAGTGCTGATCGTGGATGATCATCCCGTCATTCGTCTTGCTGTACGTATGCTGATGGAGCGTCATGGCTACGAAGTCATTGCGGAGACGGATAACGGTGTAGATGCTTTACAGTTGGCGCGGGAACATGCGCCGGACATTGTTATACTCGATATCGGGATCCCCAAGCTGGACGGGCTGGAAGTCATTGCCCGTTTAACGTCTATGGGACTTTCTTTCAAAGTTCTGGTGTTGACCTCGCAGGCCCCCGGGCATTTCTCCATGCGCTGCATGCAGGCGGGTGCTGCCGGTTATGTGTGCAAGCAGCAGGACCTGACTGAAATGCTCAGTGCCATCAAGGCGGTGTTGTCCGGCTACAGCTATTTCCCCAACCAGGCGTTGCACACGGTGCGCTCCAGCTTGGGGAATGCCAGCGAGGCCGATATGGTCAATCGACTCTCTGGCCGGGAAATGATGGTGTTGCAGCAATTGGCGAGAGGGAAGAGCAACAAGGAAATTGCCGACGGCATGTTTTTGAGCAACAAGACCGTCAGTACCTACAAGACGCGTTTGCTGCTCAAGCTCAATGCTCGCTCGCTGGTTGACCTGATCGAGCTGGCGCAGCGCAACGGCCTGGTCTGATCACTGCGTTTGGCAGCAGGCGCCTGGCAACGGACGGAAGGGGGAGGCAGCAGGGAGGACGAGGATAACCCCTGGTATTCAGCCGGCAGGAGAGGCCCGCCGGTGTTGCATCGATGATGCTTCGCGTGACAACGACACCTCTACAAACCGAAAAGCCTCCGCAAAGGAGGCTTTTGAGTGGGCGCGTGTTAATTACAGGTCAAAATCATAATCCGCCAATTGCTTTTGCAGGCGACGCTCTTCCAGCAGGTTATCGATGGTACGGCGCTTGCTGAGGTTGGTTTTTGCGACCTCCACTACGGGTTCGCTGTCCTCTGTGTCGGCAGCGATGAAGTCGTCTTCTACGTCCAATTGCTCTTTGTCGGTGCTCATAAACATAACTCCGGGCTAAGACTGCCGTTGGCGCCCCTTATATCGATAAATGCCGGCCCGGTAAAAAAGATTTTTTCAATCGCCTTATCAATAAAAGCAATAGCGGCTCAATCGTCCGAGGTCTTGTCCTTGTAATCGCACAGATCTTCGATCCGGCAGCTGCCACAGCGGGGTTTGCGCGCCTGGCAAACGTAGCGTCCGTGGAGGATCAGCCAGTGGTGGGCGTCGAGCAGGTAAGGCTTGGGCACGAACTTCATCAATTGCTTCTCGACCGCCACCACATCCTTGCCTGGCGCCAGGCCGGTGCGGTTGCTGACCCGGAAAATATGCGTGTCGACGGCCATGGTCAGTTGTCGAAACGCGGTGTTCAGCACCACATTGGCGGTCTTGCGGCCGACACCGGGCAGGGCTTCCAGGGCTTCGCGGGTTTGCGGCACCTCGCCGCCGTGGTTTTCCACCAGCAGGCGGCAGGTTTCGATCACATTCTTGGCCTTGCTGTTGAACAGGCCGATGGTCTTGATATACGCCGACAACCCTTCGACCCCCAGGGCGTGGATGGCTTGCGGGGTATTGGCCACGGGATAGAGTTTGGCGGTCGCCTTGTTCACGCTGACGTCGGTGGCCTGGGCGGAGAGAATCACCGCGATCAACAGCTCAAAGGGCGTCGAATAGGCCAGCTCGGTCTTGGGGTCCGGATTGTCTTCGTGGAATCTGCGAAAGATCTCCAGGCGTTTGGCGGCATTCATGGGGCGGTGGATTCCTTTGAAATTGAGGTTGAGCCCGGTTTGGCTGACCGGCGCTGGCTCCAGGCCTGTCTGGTGGCCCGCTTGTGCGTTCGTCCGGCGTTTCAAGGGGCCGCAGGGGGCGTATCCAGACTGCGCAGGGTCTGTTCCGCCGCTTCGTATTGCTGTTGCAGCAGTACCAGTTGCGCCGCCTGTTCGGCGATCGGCGGATGGCCGAAGGCTTTCAGCGATTTATTCAACTGCGCCCGGCTCATGGCCAGGTCGATCTTGGCTTTTTTCAGCGCCGCGTCGGCGGCTGCGGCTTTCTGCGCCTTGACCCGCGCGATGGCGTCCTGCATCGGGTTGCTCGCGACAGGCTCGAGCTCGGGCTTGGGCTGCGCGGCACGTTGCGTGCGGGCCAGGCGTTCGGCCTGCCTGCGCTGTTCTTCGGCGTGCAGTCGGGCATTACGGTTTTCGAAGCGCCGGCGTGCATGATTGCGTTTCTCCGTGCGTGCCCGTCGCTCTTCGGCACTGCTGGCCAGGCCGCCAACGACGGGCACTATCTGGGCGATGGGCAGCGGGTGCATCTCGATGCAATCCACCGGGCACGGCGCGACGCACAGGTCACAACCGGTGCACTCGTCGACGATCACGCTGTGCATCCACTTGGCCGCACCGACAATCGCATCCACCGGGCAGGCCTGGATGCACTTGGTGCAGCCGATGCACTCGGCTTCGCGGATAAACGCGACTTGGGCGGGTGCGCTGCCGCGTTCGGGGTCCAGCAGCAAAACTGGCACGTGCAGCAGTTCGGCCAGGGCGGCAATGGTTTCGCCACCACCCGGCGGGCACTTGTTGATCGCTTCGCCCTGGGCGATGCCTTCGGCGTAGGGTTTGCAACCCGGGTGCCCGCATTTGCCGCATTGGGTTTGCGGCAGCAGGGCATCGATACGTTGAATCAGGCTCATGGTTTGACCAATGCAGTGAAGCCGAGGAAGGCCACGCCCATCAGGCTGGCCCCGATCAGCTCGATCGGCAGGCCGCGAAAGCGACGCTCTGCGAGTGTTCGTATGCGCCATAGCGAATGACGCTGATTATCCGGCAAGGAGGGACTGCGTACCCGTTTTGCAACATCGCGGGCCATGATTACCCATGGCCCGCGAGCAGGGGCGGGGGCTTACTTGATCCGCTGGCCGGGCTTGGCGCCGGTGTCCGGGCTCAGCAGGTAGATGTCCTCACCGCCGGGGCCCGCCGCCATCACCATGCCCTCGGAGATGCCGAAGCGCATTTTCCGTGGCTTGAGGTTGGCGATCATCATGGTCAGGCGACCTTCCAGTTCTGCCGGGTTCGGGTAGGCGCTCTTGATCCCGGAGAACACGTTGCGTTGCTCGTCACCGATATCCAGGGTCAGGCGCAGCAGCTTGTCCGCGCCCTCGACGGCTTCGGCCTTGAGAATCAAGGCGACGCGCAGGTCGACGGCGGCAAAGGCGTCGAAGTCGATCTCCGCCGACAGCGGGTCCTTGGTCAGTTCGCCGTTGCCTTGTGGGGCAGCGCTGTCGGTGTCGGTCTGGCTGGCGGCGAGGTCTTCCTTCGATGCGTCGGTCATGGCTTGTACTTTTACCGGGTCGATGCGGGTCATCAGCGGCTTGAACTCGTTCAACTGATGGTTGGCGAGCAAGGTGGCGTGATCGTTCCAGGTCAGCGGCGCGACATTGAGGAACGCCTCGGCATCGGCGGCCAGCAGCGGCAGCACCGGCTTGAGGAAGATGATCAACTGGCGGAACAGGTTGATGCCCACGGCGCAGACGGCCTGGACTTCATCCTGCTTGCCTTCCTGCTTGGCCAGGGACCACGGCGCCTTGTCGGCGATCCAGGCGTTGGCGCGGTCGGCCAGCCCCATGATTTCGCGCATGGCCCGGGCAAAATCCCGTGCCTCATAGGCCTCGGCGATGCTTGGGGTGGCGGCCAGGAAGGCGTCGGTCAGTTCCGGTGCGGCATTGCCGGCCACCAGCACGCCCGCGTTGCCCTTGTGGATAAACCCGGCGCAACGGCTGGCGATGTTGACCACCTTGCCCACCAGGTCCGAGTTGACCTTCTGCACGAAGTCTTCCAGGTTCAGGTCGAGGTCGTCGACGCCTTTGCCCAGCTTGGCCGCGTAGTAGTAACGCAGGTATTCCGGGGACAGGTGGTCCAGGTAGGTGCGAGCCTTGATAAAGGTGCCACGGGACTTGGACATTTTCTGGCCGTTGACGGTCAGGTAGCCGTGCACGTTGATCCCGGTTGGCTTGCGGTAGCCCGCGCCTTCGAGCATCGCCGGCCAGAACAGGGCGTGGAAGTTGACGATGTCCTTGCCGATGAAGTGGTACAGCTCGGCGCTGGAGTCCTTGCCCCAGAACGCGTCGAAGTCCAGATCCGGACGGCGCGCGCAGAGGTTCTTGAAGCTGGCCATGTAGCCGATCGGCGCGTCCAGCCAGACGTAGAAATACTTGCCCGGCTCATCCGGGATCTCGAAGCCGAAGTACGGCGCATCGCGGGAAATGTCCCACTGTTGCAGGCCGGCATCCAGCCATTCGGCGATCTTGTTCGCCACGGCGTCCTGCAGGGTGCCGCTGCGGGTCCAGGTTTGCAGCATGGCCTGGAAGTCCGGCAGCTTGAAGAAGAAATGCTGGGAATCCTTGAGCACCGGGGTCGCCCCGGAAATCGCCGATTTCGGGTCTTTCAGGTCGGTCGGTGCGTAGGTGGCGCCGCATTTCTCGCAGTTGTCGCCGTACTGGTCTTCGGTGCCGCATTTCGGGCAGGTGCCCTTGATGAAGCGGTCGGCCAGGAACATCTGCTTTTCCGGGTCGAAATACTGGGTGATCGAACGCGTGGCGATATGCCCGGCGTCGCGCAGGCGCAGGTAGATCTGATTCGACAGCTCGCGGTTTTCTTCGGCGTGGGTCGAATGGAAGTTGTCGAACTCCACCAGGAAGTCGGCGAAGTCGCCGCTGTGCTCGACCTGGACGTTGGCGATCAGTTGTTCCGGGGTGATGCCTTCTTTCTCGGCGCGCAACATGATGGCCGAGCCGTGGGCGTCGTCAGCGCAGACATAGATGCATTGGTTGCCGCGGTGCTTCTGGAAGCGCACCCACATGTCCGTCTGGACATACTCGACCATGTGGCCAAGGTGAATGGAACCATTGGCATAGGGCAGGGCGCTGGTGACGAGGATCTGGCGTGGCTCGGACATGGGGCTCGGCTACTTTTGAAGTGAAACGGAGATCGGCCACTATAAAGCCCCAGCGCACATAATTCACCCCTTGTGGCAAGCCCGCTCGCCACAAATGATCAGCCTTCATGCCGTGTCGATTTAGAACAGGTACGATAGCCGTCTGTTTTACTCAGTCTTTTTCGGGAGTTGCCCATGAGCGCAGTCAATCGCGCAACGGTGGAGGCCGTCCTTCGCCAGTACACCGACCCTTATCTGAACCAGGACCCGGTCAGCGCCGGCTGTGTGCAGGCCATCGATATCCAGGGCGATCGCGTCACGGTCCGACTGGAACTGGGTTATGCCGCCGGCCTGTTCAAGAGTGGCTGGGCGCAGATGCTGCAGATGGCCGTCGAAGGCCTGGACGGCGTGGCGTCAGCCAAGGTCGAGATCAATTGCGTGATCGCCGCCCACAAGGCCCAGGCGCAGATTCCGGGTCTGGCCAACGTGAAGAACGTGGTGGCGGTGGCCTCCGGCAAGGGCGGCGTGGGCAAGTCCACCACCGCGGCCAACCTGGCGTTGGCGCTGGCCCGTGAAGGGGCACGGGTCGGTATTCTCGACGCCGATATCTATGGCCCGAGCCAGGGCGTGATGTTCGGCATCGCCGAAGGCACGCGACCGAAGATCAAGGATCAGAAATGGTTCGTGCCCATCGAGTCCCATGGTGTGGAAGTGATGTCCATGGCCTTCCTGACCGACGACAACACGCCGATGGTCTGGCGTGGTCCGATGGTTTCCGGCGCCTTGCTGCAACTGGTGACCCAGACCGACTGGGGCAACCTGGACTACCTGGTGATCGACATGCCGCCTGGCACTGGCGATATCCAGCTGACCCTGGCGCAGAAAGTGCCGGTGGCCGGCGCGGTCATCGTCACCACCCCGCAGGACCTGGCCCTGCTGGATGCCCGCAAGGGCGTGGAAATGTTCCGCAAGGTGAATATTCCGGTGCTGGGCGTCGTGGAAAACATGGCGGTGCACATCTGCTCCAA
Source organism: Pseudomonas gingeri (assembly GCF_013386165.1). Lineage (GTDB taxonomy): Bacteria > Pseudomonadota > Gammaproteobacteria > Pseudomonadales > Pseudomonadaceae > Aquipseudomonas > Aquipseudomonas gingeri_C. The sequence goes on from NZ_JACAOS010000016.1 coordinate 694,071, forward strand.
CTGTGGCCATGCCGAGCATCTGTTCGGTGAGGGCGGCGGTGAGAAGCTGGCGAGCCAGTATGGCGTCGAGCTGCTGGCTTCGTTGCCGCTGTCGATGGTGATTCGCGAGCAGGCCGACAACGGCAAGCCGACGGTGATCGCCGAGCCGGACAGCCAGATTGCCATGGTCTACCAGGAACTGGCACGGCATGTGGGTGCGCGGATTGTGTTGCAGGAAGCGGTCAGCCCGGCGATGCCGAATATCACCATCAGCGACGATTGATCAAAGCGGCGGGCGCGGGCTTGTGTGGCAAGCCCGCTCGCCACAGGGGCTGCAGCCTGTTCATGATCGTTCCCGCGACAAAACACCCGGGCACAAAAAAGCCCCGCTTTTGAGGGCGGGGCTTTTTGACTGGATCAGTACAAGTTAGATAACTTGAACTTCTTCAGCTTGCATGCCTTTCTGACCGCGGGTAGCGATGAAAGAAACCTGTTGGCCTTCTTTCAGGCTTTTGAAGCCGTCGGATTGGATTGCTTTGAAGTGTACGAACAGGTCGTCACCGGATTGTGGAGTGATGAAGCCGAAGCCTTTTTCATCGTTGAACCACTTAACGGTACCGGTTTGGCGATTAGACATTTGATGTCTCCTTGGACAAAGTTAACTGCGACTCAGGAAAAGCCCTGGCCGAGACTGAGTGCAAAGAGCAGGAAAAATTCTTGGAGATGGTTGGATCGAAATTCAACATCGTGTAGAGATTCTCAGTGACACAAGCAGCACAGTGGCGCCACCATACCCCACTTTCCGAGACGTGCCAATGGTCTTCACAAAGGTTTCGCCTATTTCGTGACTGACGGCGTCCGACAAGGCGCGAAGTCCCGCGTAAATGGCCGGTTTGTCAGGCCGGGGGACAACGTCATCGCGAGAAACGGCGTCGGCGCTTTAACCCGACGGCGCGCCCCGGTAAGATGCCGGACAGAATTTCTCCACCTCGTTATATCAGGACACCCGCCATGAGCATCAAATCGGACAAGTGGATTCGCCGCATGGCGCAAGAGCACGGCATGATCGAGCCCTTCGTTGAGCGCCAGGTGCGTGGCGAAGCCGACAGCCGGGTGATTTCCTTCGGTGTCTCAAGCTATGGCTACGATGTGCGCTGCGCCGATGAGTTCAAGGTGTTCACCAACATCAACTCGGCGACCGTCGATCCGAAAAACTTCGATGCGGGCAGCTTCGTCGATGTGAAAAGCGACGTCTGCATCATTCCACCGAACTCTTTCGCCCTGGCTCGCACCGTCGAGTACTTCCGTATTCCGCGCAACGTGCTGACCATCTGCCTGGGCAAGAGCACCTATGCCCGTTGCGGGATCATCGTCAACGTCACGCCGCTGGAACCGGAATGGGAAGGCCACGTGACCCTGGAATTCTCCAACACCACTACGCTGCCGGCGAAGATCTATGCCAACGAAGGCGTGGCGCAGATGTTGTTCCTGGAGTCCGACGAAGAATGCGAAGTGTCCTATAAGGACCGCGGCGGCAAGTATCAGGGCCAGCGTGGCGTGACCCTGCCGCGCACCTGACGAAGGGTGCTGCGAAACAGGGAATTCCTGGGCACAGGGGCACTCTATTGAGTGCACCGTCCCGGTTTGTGCAAGACAAACCGGGCTTCAACGCTCAGGAGTACCCCGATGAAGATCGATCCAAGTATCAGTGCCCAACTGGCGAAACTGGAACCTAATCAAGTGGGGCTGTTGGCCTGGTCGTTGCTGGCTCATCCCCAGAGCCTGGCCAGTGGCATTCCGGGCATTCCGGGGCAGCCTGATCCGGATACTCCGCAACCTTCCGAGCCGTCCCAGCCGAGTGAACCCGGCGAGCCGCTGCTTCCCGATGAAACACCGTCCCCTACGGCGTGATACACCCTGTAGGAGCAGCCGGTCGATGCTCTATTGCTCTCGATGGTCGTCAACGATAACGCGGGAATCCTGACACCCTGCGGTGTCTGATCAACTATCGCGAGCAAGCTCGCTCCTACAGGGGCTAGCGGTTAATCTGGGGTTATGGATTCCAGACCCGAAAGGACCGCTCATGACCGTTGCCATTCCTACGTGTTTTTCCCGCTTTCTGTTCGCCGGGCTGTTGCTGGCCGGCACCGCCATGGCCGCGCCAGAGCCCCAGGCGGCGAGCTTTGTGTCCGGGCAGGAGGCCGTTGCCAGCCGGCTCGACCGCATCGTCCAGCAAGGCGTGCTGCGGGTCGGCACCACCGGTGACTACAAACCCTTCAGCTACAAGAATGCGGACGGCTTTATCGGCCTGGATATCGAGTTGGCCGAAGGGCTGGCGGCTTCCCTGGGGGTCAAGCTGGAACTGGTGCCAACCACCTGGCCGACGCTGATGAGTGATCTGCAGGCCGACAAGTTCGACCTGGGGCTCAGTGGGATCTCGGTGAACATGGAGCGCCAGAAGCTGGCGTTTTTCTCGCAGCCTTACCAGCGTGACGGCAAGACGCCAATCACCCTCTGTTCCAGGCAGCAAGAGTTCCAGACCCTGGCGCAGATCGACCGGCCGAATGTCCGGGCAATCGTCAACCCAGGCGGGACCAACGAGAAATTTGCCCGTGCCAATCTCAAGCAGGCACAGATCCTCGTGCATCCGGACAACGTGACGATTTTCCAGCAGATCGTCGACGGCAAGGCCGACCTGATGATGACCGATGCGGTGGAGACCCGGGTGCAGCAGAAGCTGCATCCGGAGCTGTGCGCGGTGCACCCGGACCAGCCTTTCGACTTTTCCGAGAAGGCCGTGTTGCTGCCCCGTGACATCGTGCTCAAGCAGTATGTCGACCAGTGGCTGCATCAGGACATGGAAAGCGGGCGTTTCGCCAAACGCCTGGAGACGTGGCTGGCCTATCCCTGGCCGGCGGCGCACGGCTGAGCGTGCTGGTGGGCGTCAGGATGGGCGGCGCAAGGCTTGAGGGCCTCATCGCTGGCAAGCCAGCTCCTACAGGGGTTGTGGCTGTACGAAACTTTGCGGTGGTACGCCAACTTGTGGGAGCCGGCTTGCCGGCGATGGCGTCCGGATGGGCGGGCAAGGCTTGAGGGCCTCATCGCTGGCAAGCCAGCTCCTACAGCGATCGTGGCTGTACGAAACTTTGCGGTGGTACGCCAACTTGTGGGAGCCGGCTTGCCGGCGATGGCGCCCGGATGGGCGCCGCAAGGCTCAAGGGCCTCATCGCGAGTAAGCCAGCGCAAAGAGCGGGTTACTTCAGGTTGCCACTGAGGAACTGACGCAGGCGCTCGCTCTGCGGGTTGCCCAGCACATCGTCCGGTGCGCCTTGTTCTTCCACCAGGCCCTGGTGCAGGAACAGCACCTGGTTCGAGACCTTGCGGGCAAAGCTCATCTCGTGGGTCACCATTATCATGGTCCGGCCTTCCTCGGCCAGCCCCTGGATCACCTTGAGCACCTCACCCACCAGTTCCGGGTCGAGCGCCGAGGTCGGTTCGTCGAACAGCATCACTTCCGGTTCCATCGCCAGCGCCCGGGCAATCGCCACGCGCTGTTGCTGGCCGCCGGAAAGAAACGCCGGGTATTGCTCGGCGACCCGCGCCGGCAGGCCGACCTTGTCCAGGTAGCGACGGGCACGGTCCTCGGCGTCCTTCTTGCTCACCCCCAGCACCCGGCGTGGCGCCATGGTGATGTTTTCCAGCACGCTCATGTGGCTCCACAGGTTGAAGTGCTGGAACACCATGGCCAGGCGGGTGCGCAGGCGTTGCAACTCGGCATCGTCGGCGACGCGCATGCCGTTCTTGTCGCTGACCATGCGGATCGCCTGGCCGTCGAGGCTCATGGCGCCGTCATTGGGCGTTTCGAGGAAGTTGATGCAGCGCAGGAAGGTACTCTTGCCCGAGCCGCTGGCGCCGATCAGGCTGATCACGTCACCGGTCTTGGCCTTGAGCGAGACGCCCTTGAGCACCTGGTGTTCGCCATAGCTCTTGTGCAGGCCTTCAATGGTCAGTTTGTACATGGGCACCTCAAGGAGAAAGTAGATAGCCGCTGCGATAGGCTTCGCGGCCGGCGACATGGGCAATCACCATGCCGGCGGTGGCCATGCGGCGCAGCGAACGGGCGTAGAGCAGGCCCGCGCTGCTGCAATGAACAGGGGTAACGCGGTCGTTCAGCGGGTCGATGATCTCGGCGATCAGTTGCCCGGCTTCCAGGTATTGCCCGGGCTCGGCGCAGAACACCAGCAGGCCGCCCAACGGTGTGCTCACCGGCTCGACAGCGGCCAGCGGCGTTGCCGGGTACGGCAGCTCCGGCAGGGGCGCGGGCGCGCCGGCGATGGCGCCGAAGTGCGTCAGGTAGTCGAGGATCGCCTGGCAGTCGAGACGCGCCTGGGGGTGACTCACGTCGCCCTGGCCGCGCAGTTCCACCGTCACCGAGAAGCTGCCCTGGGGAATCGCGAAACGTGCGCCGAAGCGCTCGCGCAGGTCCCACCAGAGCAGGGTGAAACATTCGTCGAACGACTGGCCGCCGGAGTCGGTGGCCAACAGGCTGGCTTGCGAGCCGATGTAGCGGGCCAGCGGTTCGACCTGCGGCCAGGCTTCGGGCGTGGTGTACAGATGGGCCACGGCTTCGAAGTCGCAATGCAGGTCCAGGACCATGTCCGCATCGCAGGCCAGCCGTTGCAGGGCCAGGCGCTGGGATTGCAACTGGGTCGCCGGCACTTCCGCCGCCAGGGCGGCCTTGAGGTGGCTGCGGATCAGTTGCAGGTTGTGCGCCGGATCGTCGGTGAGCAGTTCTTCGATCCGATTGCCGATTTCATCGCTGAGATCGACAAACCAGCGATTGAAGTTCTGCCCGCTTTCCAGCTCGTAGCGCCCCAGCGGTACATCCATCAGCACCTGTTCCAGGCCAATCGGGTTGGCCACCGGCACCAGGACGATTTCGCTGCGCAGCGCACCGGCCTGTTCCAGCTCGGCCAGGCGTTGCTTGAGGTGCCAGGCCACCAGCATGCCGGGCAGTTCGTCGGCGTGCAGGGACGACTGGATGTAGACCTTGCCCGCGGCCTGCTCCGGCCCGAAATGAAAACTGTGGATCTGCCGGGCGGTGCCCGGCAGGGGAGCCAGCAGCTCGTGAGTCAGATGACGCATGCTCTGGAGTCCTAGTGTGCCGGGCCGAGAAAGGCCAGCCAGCGGCGCTCGGCCAGACGGAACAGACCGACCAGGGTAAAGGTGATCGTCAGGTAGATCAGCGCGGCGATACCGAACGACTGGAAGGTCATGTAGGTCGCCGAGTTGGCGTCCCGGGCGATTTTCAGGATGTCCGGGATGGTCGCGGTGAACGCCACGGTGGTGGAGTGCAGCATCAGGATCACTTCGTTGCTGTAGTAGGGCAACGAACGGCGCAGGGCCGAAGGCATGATCACATAGGCGTAGAGCTTCCAGCCGCTGAGGCCATAGGCCTTGGCCGCTTCGACTTCACCGTGGTTCATGCTGCGGATCGCCCCGGCAAAGATCTCCGTGGTGTAGGCGCAGGTGTTCAGGGCGAAGGCCAGGATGGTGCAGTTCATCGCATCGCGGAAAAACGAGTTCAACAGCGGCTGCTCACGTACCGCTTCCAGGCTGTAGATCCCGGTGTAGCAGATCAGCAGTTGGATATACAGCGGCGTACCGCGGAACAGGTAGGTGTAGAACTCCACCGGCCAGCGGATGCGGCGCTTGGGCGAAACCCGGGCGATGGACAGCGGGATCGACACCAGGAAACCGATGAAGATCGAGGCGCTGAGCAGCCACAGGGTCATGGCCAGGCCGGTGATGTGCTGGCCGTCGCTGTAGAGGAATGGTCGCCAGTATTGCTGCAGGAGTTCGATCATCGCATGGCCTCCCGGGCGCCCGCGGCATAGCGGCGTTCCAGCCAGCGCAGGACATAGTTCGAAGCACTGGTAATGAGCAGGTAGATCAAGGCGGCGAGTACCAGGAAATAGAACAGTTGATAGGTGCTCTTGCCCGCGTCCTGGGCAGCCTTGACCAGGTCGGCCAGGCCGATGATCGAGACCAGCGCAGTGGCCTTGAGGATCACCATCCAGTTGTTGCCGATCCCCGGCAGGGCGAAGCGCATCATCTGCGGAAAGGTCACGAAGCGGAACCGCTGGGCACGGGTGAGGCCATAGGCGGTGGCGGCTTCAAGCTGTCCGCGTGGCACGGCGAGAATCGCGCCACGAAAGGTTTCGGTGAAATAGGCACCGTAGATAAAACCCAGGGTGATGACCCCGGCGGCAAACGGGTCAATCTCGATGTAGTCCCAGTCCATGGCGTCGGTCAGGGTCGAGAGCCAGGTTTGCAGGCTGTAGAAAATCAGCAGCATCAGCACCAGGTCGGGCACCCCGCGAATCAGCGTGGTGTAGAGCTGGGCCGGAATACGGATCAGGGCGATGCTGGACAATTTGGCACTGGCGCCGAGCAGGCCCAGCAGCACGCTGACCAGCAGCGACAGAATGGATAGCTGGACGGTCATCCAGGTCCCTTGCAGCAGGATCGGGCCGAAACCCTTCAGGCTGAAGGCGGAGAGCCCCAGAATTTGCAGGAGGTTGTCGAACATGAAAAATCAGACCTTTGGCAGTCGAAAAGGCGCCCCCCGGGCGAGAGGCGCCAAGGGATCACTTCCCGCTATACAGGTTCAGATCGCCAAAGTTCTTTTTCTGGATTTCAGCGTATTTGCCATCTTTGTGCAGTGCTGCGAGACCTTTATCCAACAGGGCTTTCAGCTCTTTGTTACCTTTTTTGATACCGACCGCGGTTTTAGCTGGCAGCAGCGGATCGTCGATCGGCTTGCTGACTTCGTAGTCGGCGCCCGCTGGCGACTTCAGGAAGCCCAGTTCGGCTTGCAGCATATCCTGCACCGAAGCGTCGAGACGACCGGAGGTCAGGTCAGCATAAACCTGGTCCTGGTTGGCGTAGGCCTTGGTGGTCACACCGGCTTTATCCAGTACGGCCTTGGCGTAGGCTTCCTGGATGGTGCCTTGCTCGTAGCCCACGGTTTTGCCCTTGAGGGACTCAGGCGTGGAGAAGCCCGCCCCTTTTTTGAACACCAGGGAAGTCGGGCCGGAGAACAGCTCGTTGGAGAAGTCGATAGCCTTCTGGCGGGCTTCGGTCACGGTCATCGACGAAATCACGCCGTCGAACTTGTTGGCGTTGAGGCCCGGAATCATGCCGTCGAAGTCACTTTCGACCCATTTGCACTTGACCTTCAGCTCGGCGCAGATGGCGTTGCCCAGATCAATGTCGAAGCCGACCAGGCTGCCGTCCGCGGCTTTGGATTCGAATGGCGCGTAGGAAGGATCGACGCCGAAGCGCAGCTCCTTGTATTCCTTGGCCATAGCGGAACCGGCGGCCATGCAGAGAGCCAGTGCAGAAAGGGTCAGCAATGCTTTTTTCATTATTTATTCCCTAAAAACCAATATGAGCGCTTGTGGCGCACTAAGTACTGTTACTGGAACGCGTATGACCTGATAAAAGTAGCAATTTCCGAACCATAGTCACGAACAAGCGTTTTAAAAAGCAGGAATATGGCTTCGAGCCAGCTAATGATGCCCGAAATTGGGCATATAAAAATAAATGCTCAATATTGGTGCGATCGTAAGTGAGAAAAGAGTGCGGTTACGCGTCGCAGGGGTAACACCGGCAGCGAAACCTGTGGGAGCTGGCTGGTCGACGATGAGGCGGTGTGGCGAATGGTGCCATCGCTGGCCTGGCACCACGTCCTATCGTCGAACCCCGACTTTGTGGGAGCTGGCTTGCCAGCGATTGCGATTTATCCAGCGACAGGCATGCCGCCGGTCAGATCGCTATCGCCGGCAAGCCGGCTCCTACAAAGGTCATGCGTAGTTACTTGCCGGGCACCAGGGTCAGGCGTGTGGTGCCGTAGGCCTTGTCGAAGTTTTGCTGCTGCAGCGGGAAGCTGATGTATTGGGCTTTCAGCCAGCCATCGATGCCACTGGCGTAGCTCGGACTGGCCGGGTTGCCGGACTGCCCGGGGCTCTGCTGGCCGCTCATCGGTTCGATCTGGCCGAAGTCGACGATCATGCGCACGCCTGGTACCTGGGTGACGTCGAAGTTGCCACTGCCCCAGGCGTAGGCGGAGGTGTTGAGCGTGGTGTGGTCGCCGCTGGCCTGGATCGGTCCGCGGATGACCTGGCCGGCGCCGTTCTTCCAGCTATAACGGTGCAGCGTGCCCCATTGCCAGGCCTTGTGATCGCTGCCCAGCAGGCTGTCGCCAGCGCTGATCGCCGCCGCCAGGCTACGGGCCAGGATCGCCGGTTTGTCTTCTTTCTGCGGTGTGCGGCTGTCGTCCCAGAACGGGCTGTCCTCGCGACCCAACAGGTGGTCGGCCTGGGCCGAGTAGGACAATTTGCCGTTGGCGACAAAGGCCTGCCATACCGGACCGTTCTGCGGGCCGAGCTTGTCGAGGAAGATCTGCTTCATGCTTTCCTGCAGGAACAGCTCGTACAGCGCGGCGTCGGCCGAGGTTGCGCTGAGTCTGCCGTCGAACGCCATCAGCCGGCTCAAGGCCTCGCGGGCCTTGCCCCGTTCGGCTTCCGGCAGGGCATCGATGGCCTGCTTGAGCGGCCCGGCCATGCCCGGCGCTTCGAACATTTTCTTCAGCTTGTTGGCGAACGTGGTGCTCTGGTCGTACTGCATGGCGATAGTGCTGCGGCTGTCCTGCTTGCCGGCAGCGGCCAGTTCCGCCAGGCGTTCGCCGCGTTCCGGGTAGTACCAGGCGTTGGACAGTTGCATGCCGTAGCCGCGCGCCGCCGTGCGCTGGTTGGCGGTGCCCAGCCAGCCCTGGCCGGGGTCCTGGTCGTAAGGGTGGAGCATCGCGTCGGCGTAGCCATCCCAGTCGAAGCGGCTGTCCCAGCCCGGCGACGGCAACAGGCCTTCGCCTTCGCGGCGGTTGGGGAAGCGTCCGGTGACCTGCCAGCCGATATGGCTGGCGTCGGCGAAGACCATGTTCAGGGCAATCGCGCGGATTTCCCGGCTGGCATCGGAGGCTTTTTCGGCGTTCTGGGAGCGGGACAGGTCGAAGAACGCATCCAGGCTCTTGTCGTCCTTGAACGATGAGGTTTGCAAGGCCAGGCCGTAGCCGCCGGTCAAGGTGGTGTTGTCCAGCGCACTATCAAGCAGCGGGCCGTGACGGGTTTCGAATACCGTCTCGCGGATCGAGCGCTGGCCTTTGATGAAGTAGGTTTCGTTGCGCACGATCGCGGGCAGCCATTTGCCGTCGGCCTCGTAATAGAGCGCATTGCCCTGGCGTTTGAGTTTTTCCAGGAACAGGTCCTGGTTGTCCCCCGGTACGGCGGCCATGCTCCAGGCCACCTTGCCATTGAAACCGGACAACAGCATCGGCAGACCGGCGATCGTGGTCCCGGCGGCCTGGTACTTCGGCGCGTGGATCTGCACGTAGTTCCAGGCGGCGGGGGCGCTGGTCGGTTGTTGCAGGTCGGCGGCCAGCAGGCTCTTGCCGCTACGGCTGCGCTGGGGGGCGATGGCCCAGTTGGTCGAGGTGCCGCTTCCGAGGATATTCAGCGCGGCGACTTGTTCGGCGGCCTTGTTCAGCGCGCCCAGGCCCGAAACCTGGCTCAGGGCGATGCCCTTGAGCTTTTCGACTTCGGCCAGGGGCAGCGGTTCGTCCGGGGCGGCCGGGGTCAGCCAGGCGAGTTTGTCGACACCGACTTTCTGCGCCAGGACCAGGCTGGAAATCTCTTGCTGCAGGTTGGCTGACAGGTTGAAGTTGAGCAGGCAGAAGATCAGCGCCGAATCTTCCGGTTTCCAGTATTCCGGGTGGTAGCCGCTGCTGGCCAGGTCCGGCGGCAGCTTGTCGCGGTACTGGAACAGGTAGGCGTTGACGCCGCGCGCGTAGACTTCGAAGAAGCGCTTGAGCCGTGGCGACGAGGCGTTGTACAACTCGCCAGCACTTTTCTTCAGGTTGACGGCGCGCATGAAGCGGTCGGTGTCGAGGGCTTCGGGGCCGTTTATTTCGGCGAGCCGGCCCTGGGCGAGCAGGCGCAGGGTGACCATCTGGGTGATGCGGTCGCTGGCGTGGACGTAACCGAGGGTGAACAGCGCATCGTGGAAGGTGTTGCTTTCAATCAGCGGCATGCCGAGGCTGTTGCGGCGCACCGAGACGTTCTGCGCCAGGCCCTTGATCGGCTGGACGCCGGAGGTCGGTGGCAGGCTGTCCTGGGAGTTCCAGGTTTGGCAACCAGTCAGGCCGAGCAGGCCCGCCATGGCGGCGGCAACGCCACATTGCTTGAGAGAGAAGGAAAAGGCTGGCGAGGCCATGGCAAGGCTCCTGCGGGGGTAGCGTCAGTAAAGGCGCTACGTTAGTGAGCAGGAGGAAGGCGCGCAAGACGGTGGACGGGCTTATTTCGGGTTTTGAGCGATAAATCGAAAGGGAAAAGGAGTGAACATGGATATTCGGGCAAACGCGGCGCTGATCCTCATCGACCAGCAACAGGGCATCCTTCATCCCCGCTTGGGGCCACGCAACAATCCCGAGGCCGAGACGCGGATGTTCGAGCTGTTACAGCACTGGCGCTGGCGCGCTCGCCCGGTGGTGCATGTCCAGCATCTGTCGCATTCGCCGGAGTCGGTGTTCTGGCCCGGGCAGTCGGGTGTCGAGTTCCAGTCGCGGTTCATGCCGGCGGAGGGCGAGCGATTGGTGCAGAAGCGGGTGCCGGATGCCTTTTGCGCGACGGGGTTGGCGGACGGGTTGCGTGAGGCGGGGATCGAGCAGTTGGTGATTGTCGGTGTGGCGACCCACAACTCCGTGGAGTCGACGGCGCGCACGGCCGGCAACCTCGGGTTTGATACCTGGGTGGTGGAGGATGCGTGCTACACCTTCGACAAGGCTGACTATTTTGGCGTGCCGCGCAGTGCCCAGGAGGTCCATGCCATGTCCCTGGGCAATCTGCACGGTGAGTATGCGACGGTGGTGTCCAGCCACGTGCTGCTCGGGTTATAGCGCGTGATCGACCATGACCTGCAGCGTGTCCTGTGAGCAACGCTCGATCCGCGCCTGCACGCCATACACGTCGGCAAACAGCGCCGGGTTGAGAATCGCCTGGGGCGCGCCGCTGGCAAACAGGCGGCCCTGGCGCAGCACCGCCAACTGGTCGGCATAACGCGCCGCCAGGTTGATGTCGTGCAACACCACCACGGCAATCAGGCGGTGCTCACGCACCAGCGAACGCACGCATTCCATGACCTTCAGCTGGTAGTTCAGGTCCAGGGCGCTGGTGGGCTCGTCCAGCAGCATCACCTGTGGCCGGCGGGCAATCAGTTGCGCCAGGCTGACCAACTGCCGCTGGCCACCGGACAGGGTACTCAACCACTGGTCCGCCAGGTGGGTGATGCCGATCCGCTGCAAGGCCTTGAAGGCTTCCTCCAGACACTGCGCATCGGACAACTGGCCAACCCGCAACGCCGCCACCACGCTCTCCATCACGCTGAGGCTCAGGCCCGGTGGCAGGTTCTGCGGCATGTAGGTCACCCGGCGGGCCCGTTCGGCCACCGAGAGTTTCGCCAGATCGTCCCCGGCGAGGTGCACTGCGCCGCGCATTTTCTCCAGCCCGGCCACGCCACGCAGCAAGGTCGACTTGCCGGCGCCGTTGGGGCCGATCAAGGCCGTCAGCGTACCGGGTTGCAGCGCCGGCAGTGTGACGTCGCGGACCACTTCCTTACGCCCATAACCGATCATCGCGTGTTCGATGCGCAAGCCGTCGTACGGAGCCGTCATAGCTGCCTCCCGCGCTTGAACACCAGCAAGACGAAGATCGGCACCCCCACCAGCGCGGTGACGATGCCCACCGGCACGATCACCCCGGGCAGGATCAGCTTGCTGGCAATCGACGACAGCGACAGCAGCAACGCCCCGACCAGGGCGCTGGCCGGCAGCAGGAAACGCTGATCTTCACCCACCAGGATGCGGGCGATATGCGGGCCCACCAGACCGATAAAACCGATGGTGCCGACAAAGGCCACGGCAGTCGCCGACAACAGGCTGATGCGCAGCAACGAGGCGAAACGCAAGCGCCGGACGTCGACGCCAAAGCTCTTGGCGCGGTCTTCGCCCATGCGCAGCAAGGTCAGGCGCGGCGCGGCGGCCAGGGAAAACGGCAACACCAGCACGATCACCAGGGCGAGGATGCCGAGCTTGTCCCAGTTGGCCCGGGTCACGCTGCCCAGGGTCCAGAACACCAGCTGTTGCAGCACGTCTTCGGTGGCGGCCAGTTGCAGCAGGGCGACCACCGCGTTGCAACTGAACACCAGGGCGATGCCGAACAGCACCAGGCTTTCCACCCCGGCACCGCGCAGTCGCGACATGGCCTGCAGGAGGAAGACCGAGGCGGCGGCGAAGACGAAGGCCGAGAGCGAGATGGCGCTGTTGTTGGACAGCCAGGCGCTGGAGATCGGGAACACGATCACCAGGGAGGCGCCGAGTGCCGCCGCCGAGGACACGCCGAGGGTGAAGGGGCTGGCCAGCGGGTTGTTGAGGATGGCCTGCATTTCCGCACCGGCCAGGGACAGCGCGCAACCCACCAGCACCGCCATCAGCGCGTAGGGCAGGCGCACGTTCCAGATGATGACCTGGTCGGTGAGGCTCAGGTGCGCCGGGTGCAGCAGGCCGTCGAGCAGGGCCGGCAGGCCCATGCCGGACGGGCCGCTGGCGAGGTCGACGAGAATCGCGCAAAGCAAGGCGCCGCCCAGCAACACCAGTAACCACAGGCGGCGCAGCAGGAGGCGGCGATAGCCCTGGCTGGCTTCGGCCAGGTCCAGGGCTGGGGAAGAACTCAGGGATGTGCTCATCACGGCTGGGCATCGATCCAGTACGCGCCTTTCAGCGGCGTACCGAGGAACTGCTGGTTGATTTCATCCATCGTCCGCTGGGGATCAAGCCCGCCGAACAGTTCCGGGTGTACCCACTTGGCCAGGGCTTCGATGGCCAGCAGGTTGTACGGCGAGTTATAGAAGTCATGCCACAGACCATGGGCATTGCCGGCACGGATGGCCCGCAGGTTCTTGAACTCGGGGCGAGCCAGCACGGTGTTGAAGGCTTCGCGGGCTTCGGCCGGGCTCACATCGGCGCCGAGCATCAGCCCCGGCTTGTGGTTGCCGGTGGCGATATACACGTCCGGATCGGCCTTGAGGGCGAATTCGACACTGATGTCCCCCAGCGCACCCGGCACCACGCCTTCGGCGATATTCACCCCGCCGACGGTGCGAATCACTTCACCCATGCCGCTCTTGCCGGTGGTGTGCCCCGGTGCCTGCCAGGCGCCGGCCAGCAGTTCGAGGAAGACTTTCGGCCGCGGCTTGTCCGCCAGGCCCGCGACCTTGTCGGTGATCGCTTTCACATGCTGGTCATAGAAATCGAGGTAGGCCTTGGCTTCCTTCTCCCGGCCGAGGGCCTGGCCCAGGGCATCGAGACTCACATGGGTGCCCTTGATCGGGTTGATCCGGAAGTCGACGAACAACACCGCGATCCCGGCCTTGGCCAGCACATCGGCCACCGGGCTGTGTTCGGTCGGGCCGTGGCCGGAGATGCTGAACACCGCCAGGTCCGGCTTGAGGCTGAGAATCTCCTCGGCGCTGACACTCTGCTCCGAGGCCTGGCCGATCAGCGGGATGTCCTTCACCGTCGGGAACTTCGCCGCGTAGGCGGCATAGGTGTGCGGGTCGAGCAGGCGCAGGTCGTTCTGCCAGCCGACGATACGCTGGAACGGCGCGTCGCGGTCGAGCAGGGCGAAGGCCGAGATCAACCGGCCTTCACCCAGGACCACACGCTGGACATGGTCCGGCACCTCGACCTGGCGGCCGAGCACGTCGGTGACTTCATGGGCCGACGCGATGGCGGCATGGCCGAACAGCAGGGCGCCGCACAGGGCACTCAGGCGCAGGAACGCGCGGGGTTTGATCATCGAAGGTTCTCCGAAAGGCAGGCGGCGCATCAGACGTCACTCCAGCGCCGCAACAGGTTGTGATAGACGCTGCTCAGTTGCAGCAGGGCGTGTTCGTCGGCGTTCTCGGCGTTCAGGCGCTGGATCGCCACGTCCATGTCCAGCAGCAGGGTGCGCTGGCTGTCTTCGCGGACCAGGCTTTCGATCCAGAAGAACGCGGCGATCCGTTCGCCACGGGTGACCGGGTTGATCTTGTGCAGGCTGGTGCCGGGATAGAGCAGCAGATGCCCGGCCGGCAGCTTGACCGGGTGTTCGCCGTAGGTGTCGCGTATGACCAGTTCGCCGCCGTCATAGCTGTCGGGGTCGGCGAGGAACAGGGTGGCGGAAATATCCGTGCGAACTCGTTCGCGGATGCCCTTGATCCCGCGAATGGCATTGTCGACATGCAGGCCGAAGGCTTCGCCGTCGCGATAGCGGTTGAACAGCGGCGGGTAGATTTTCTTCGGCAGGGCGGCGGACATGAACAGCGCGTTGTCCGACAGCCGGGTGAGAATCCGCTCGCCCAGGCGGATGCCCACCGGAGAATCTTCCGGCAATTGGCGGTTGTGCTTGACCGGCGCCGAGCGCAGGCCGGCGGTGGCCTTGCCGTCGACCCAGGGTTCGGCGAGCAGGGTTTCGCACAGGGCCTGGCTCTCTGCGGCGCTGAACAGGTCGCGGATTTCGATCAGCATCCAGGGTCCACTCGCCGCTCGCCAAGGGACTCAGAACGCATAATCGATACTCGTCGTCAGCGTTCGCCCCGCCCCCGGGATGCCGTACAGCTGGAAGCCATCCAGCGACGCCCCGATCTGGCTGAAGTAGAAGGTATTGAAGACGTTGTTGAGGTTCAGGTTGACCCGGGTCTGCTTGTTGATCTGGTACTGCGCCGCCAGGTTGTGCACCCAGTAGCCCGGAGCCTTTTCGTTGTCCTTGACGTAGATCGCGTTGACCCCGGACGGACCGTTGGCATAACTGCTGTTGTTGTTCTGGCCGCCGACATATTCGTTGTCGCTGTAGCGCCGCCGGCCGACATAGTTGACGCCATAACTCAGGCTCAGCTCATCGGTCACGGCATAGGTGGTCCACAGGTTGGCGGTCAGGTCCGGAACGTTCTTGGCCTCGGCACCCTTGTTCGCGCCTTTGGTCTGCACGCTCTTGAGTGCGGAGAAACCGCTGTAGACCGTCCAGCGCGGGGTGATGTTGCCTTGCACGCCCAGCTCGACACCATCGACCCGCTTGGCCGGCAGCGCGCGCACCGGGGCAGTGTCGTCATCCTGATACTCCCAGGAGTTTTCCAGTTCGGTGCGGAAGATCGCCGCCGTAAGGTTGACCTGGTCGTGGAGCAGGTCCCACTTGGTGCCGACCTCGTAGGTCTTGGACTTGGCCGGGGTGTAGCTGCTGGTGCTGGCCGCGCCGTAGATCTGGTTATTGGTCGAGGCACCCACCGCCGACGGCTGCGCCGCCTCGCTATAGGAGGCGTAGATGCTGCCGTTGGGCAATGGCTTGTAGACCACCCCGGCACGTCCGCTCAGCGCGCCGTCGTCACTCTCGATGGTGGCCTGGCCGCGCTGGCTGGTCTGGGCCTTCCAGTTGTCGTAGCGCAGGGAACCGAGCACCTGCCATTGATCGTTGAGGGTCACGGTGTCGCCGAAGTAGACCCCGGCGTTGTCGATCATCGAGTAGGGGTCGCCGGCGCCCTTGGTGACCCAGGTACTGGCGAAGTCATGCTGCGGATCGGCGATGTCGAACAGCATGTTGCCGGTCGGTACTTCGGCGTTGCGGGCCAGCCCGCCATAGGTCTCGTGGTACAGCTCGATGCCACTGACGACGGAGTGGGACAGGCTCCCGGTGTTGAAGCCGAAACTGAGGTCGGTCTGGTTGTCGAGAATGGTGTAGCGCTTCGACTGGCCGAAGTCATCGCCACGGAGGATGCCGTAGGCGGTACTGCTGTTGTCGCTGTAACCGGGGTAGGCATTGATCGTCGAGCCCGGCACCTGGCTCAGCGGCCCGACACCGGTGTAGCCCAGCGTTGCGCAGCGGGTGCCGGTGCAGATTTTCTGGCCGTTGGCATTGGCGGCGAAAAAGCGTGCCGGCGACAGCACCGCGAAGTTGTCCGTGCGCTCCCAGCGGATTTGGTTCTTGAGCTTGGCGTCGTTGTCGAAGTCATGCTCCAGGCGCGCCGTGAAGGACATGGTTTCGGTCTGCTGGGTATAGAGACTCGAATCGCCATACCAGTTGGAGCGGTTCACCCCCGGCATGGTGTCGCGGTTGGTGCCGCGCTGGATCGGCAGGCCGCCGTCCGGGGTGTTGTCGTCTTTCTGGTAGAACAGGTCGACGAACACCCGCGTCGAAGTATCGAGGCCCATGCCCAGGGACGTGGCGATGCCCCAACGGTCATAGTCGACGTCGTCGCGATCGGCCACCTGGTTGTAGTGGCGCATCAGGTTGATACGCAGGGCGGTGTTGTCGTTCAACTCGTGGTTGAGGTCGGCGGTCAGGCGCCGGTAATTGTCAGTGCCGACCCCGGCGGAGAGTTTGTTGGCATCGCCCAGGTGGGCTTCCTTGCTGACCAGGTTGACGCTGCCGCCCACCGCCGAGACCCCGGACTCGATGGCCCCGGTGCCCTTGAAGACTTCGGCCTGTTGCAGGTTGAAGGTGTCGGTGCGGGTCGACATGCCGGCATCACGGACACCGTCGACGGTCAGGCTCTGCTCGGAGGAGAAGCCGCGAATCGAGAACAGGTCGCCCCAGCCCAGGTTGCCCTCGCCGGACATGAAGGTAATGCCCGGCACGTTGCGCAGCACTTCCTGCAAGGTCTGGGCGTTCTGCTCCTTGAGTACCTGTTGGGGCACGATGGTGATACTTTGCGGAGCATCGAGCAGTGGCGTGGCGACCTTGGCCGAGGACACGCGGTCGACCTTGTAGGCTGAGCCATAGTCGCCTTCGACCTTGAGGTCCGGTAGGGTCAGGGTCGCGCCGGCGGTTTCGTTGTCCTGGGCCTGGGCCGGATGCAGGGCGCCCATGGCCATCAGGCCGAACAGGGGCGCGAGGGTGCGCGGCAGGGTCAGGGAGCAAGGACGAGCGACAGGGGAGGGCGATGGCATTCGGTAGGGCCTATGCTAAATTACAATCAATCTTATTTCGATTCCCTCAGTCTAAAGAGCCTGTCGCCCGTGGCGGGGGTCGCTTTGTATCGGAACCGCATACAAGCGCTGTTCAAAATATTCCATTACATTTCCCTGTAACGTGCCGTGTGCTTTCGGCTATCTCCTAGATTTTTTTCGGACGCTGACTTTCTGCCATGCCCAAGCCTGATCACCTGCTGATCGTCGACGACGATCCGGAAATCCGTCAGTTGCTCTCCGAGTATCTGACGAATGCCGGCTACCAGACGTCCACCGCCTGCGATGGCAAGGAAATGCGCCGTCGCCTTGAACTGAATGTGATCGACCTGATCGTGCTCGACCTGATGTTGCCGGGTGAGGATGGCCTGAGCCTGTGCCGTGAGCTGCGGGTCACCTCGAACACCCCGGTGATCATGCTCACCGCCCGGGGGACGCTGGTGGACCGCATCCTCGGCCTGGAGTTGGGGGCTGACGATTACCTGCCCAAACCCTTCGACCCGCGCGAGCTGCTGGTGCGGATCAAGGTGGTGTTGCGCCGGGCCCAGAGCTTTCCCGAGCGGGCGCGGATCGACGAAGTGCCGACTTTGCGTTTCGACGGTTGGCAACTGGATACCCGGGCGCGCCAGGTGCTGTCGCCGGCGGGGCTGGTGATCAGCCTGGGCAACACCGATTACCGGGTGCTGCGCCTGTTGTTACAGCACCCGAACCGGCCCTTGAGCCGGGACTTCCTGCTCAACCATGTGTTCGAGAAGGACAGCACGCCGTTCGACCGCTCGATCGACGTCTGTATCAGTCGCCTGCGCCAGCAACTGGAGCCGGGCCTGATCAAGACCGTGCGCAACGAGGGTTATATGCTGACCGCCGCCGTCGTGGACCTGCCGGAGTGAAGTTGTTGCCGCGTTCGCTGTTCGGGCGTGTGGTGATCATCCTGGTGGCCGGCATGCTGGCGGCCCAGGTCCTGACCAGCAGCATCTGGTATGACGTGCGGCACAGCCAGGTGCTGGAGATCCCGACCCGGCTGATTGCCACGCGGCTGGCGGATATCGTGCGCCTGTCCCATGCAGATGCGCGTCAGGCCGACGGGCTGATCGCGTTGCTCGACACCCCGGGTTTCCATCTGACCCTGAGCGACCAGGCCAGTGCCCAGGCCGATACCCTGGACGATTCGGACCGGGGCACCGAGCGGCTGCTCAACAAGGTGTTGTCGGAGAAAACCGGGTATGCCGAGACCTTGCGCCTGCTGCAACTGTCCGTGGTCGACGATCAGGAGCAGGACGTCGGCTGGCTGGCCTTGTTCGGCAGCCGTCCGGCCATCGGCCACTTTCTGATCGACCTGCGCCTGCCCGACGGTCGCTGGCTACAGGTTGACGCCCGCGAGGAACAGGGCTGGACCAGCAATGCGCCGCTGGATGTGTTGTTTGACTATGTGATGCGTATTTACCTGCTGCGTATCGCGGTGCTGGTGATTATCGCCTTGCTCGCCGTGCGCCTGGCGATCCGTCCGTTGAACGCCCTGGCCAAGGCGGCCGAAGCCCTGGGCCGGGATATCCGCCGGGAACCCTTGTCGCTGGATGGCCCCACCGAAGTGCGGCGGGCGGCCCAGGCGTTCAATGTCATGCAACAGCGCCTGATCGCCAGCATTGCCGAGCGTACCCGCTTCCTCGCGGCGATTTCCCATGACTTGCGTTCGCCCATCACCCGCTTGCGACTGCGTACTGAATTGCTGGACGACACGCCGATCAAGGAGCGTTTTCGCCGGGACCTGGAGGACATGGAACACATGGTCTCCAGTACCCTGGATTTCGTCAGCAGCGGCGAGGTCAGCGAAGCCCGGCAGAGCATCGACATCAACGCCTTGCTGAGCAGCCTGCAAGCCGATTTGCAGGATATCGGCGAGTCGGTGGCGGTCGAGGGGCGAGCGTCACGGCCATTGCCAGGGTATGCCCGCAGCCTCAAGCGCTGTGTGCAGAATGTGCTGGAAAACGCCGTGCGTTATGGCTGCGAGGTGGTGATCCGGGTCGATGACCAGCCGCAGCAGTTGCGCATCCTGATCAGCGATCGCGGACCGGGAATCCCCCAGGCATTGCTGGATCAAGTGGTGGAGCCGTTCTACCGGGTGGAGTCGTCACGCAATGCCGGGACCGGTGGTTACGGCTTGGGCCTGAGCATCGCCCAGACCATTGCCGCAGCCCATGACGGCAGCCTGATCTTGCGCAACCGTGAAGGCGGCGGTTTGGAAGTGACGTTGGCGTTCGAGCGCCAGCAGGATTAAGTTCGTGTTCAGACCAGGTGCAGATGGTTGTCCCACAGCCCCGCCGGCAGTTCCAGCGGCTGGGCTGCCAGTTCCTTCTGGCGACAGTCATAGAAGCGGCAGCGACCCTGGCCGGAGGTGACGACGAAGCCGTCAGCCACCGCACCGACACCCGCGCAGTCCGGTAAGGGCGCATCCAGGCGCACGGCGCCGCTGTCCAGGTCCCAGATAAAAAAGCGATTGCCCCGTGGCGCGGTCAACGCCACCAGGCGCAGTTCGCTATGCACCGCGACGCTGGCGGTGTAATGCCCCATGGCCTGCAACTGCTGCTCGGCCACCGGAAAGGCGACAAAGGGCTGGCCGGGACGTTTGATCGCCAGCAACTCGGAAGACTCGTGGGACGGCCCCATGAACTGCTGACCGGCGACGATGGTGCCGTCGCTGGCCACGCCCAGGTGGCGCACGCTGTTCATCTGCTGGGGCAGGGTTTCCTTGCTCAGCAGGGTGCCGTCGCGCTGCATCAGCACCAGGCTCGGTTCCATCGCCTCGAGGTTCATTTCCACCCGGCTTTCGGCTTCGGTGCGAATGCCGCCGTTGGCGACGATCAGGGTCTCGCCGTCGGGCATCCAGGACACCTGGTGCGGGCCGATGCCATGGGTGGAAAGCTCTGCGCGATGGACCAGCCGCTCACCTTCGAAACGGTACACTCCGAGCAGGCCACGGCCCGGATCGCTGGTGTCGTTCTCGGTGGCGTACAGCCAGTCGCCGCTCTTGTGGATCACCGCATGGCCATAAAAGTGCCGGTTCGGCTGCGAGGCGAGGGTTTGCAACAGACGGCCGTCACGCAGGTCGATCAGGTAACTCTCGGTGCCGGGGCGCCGCGCCACGAACAGCGCCAGGGGCTGGGTCGGATGGTTGATGATGTCGTGGCAACGCTGGCCGACCTGGGTGGCGAAGACCTGCTTGCCGTCCAGCCGATAACCCACGGCATAGTGGCGGCCATCGCTGTCGTCACGGGCGGAAAGCAGCAGCGGGCTTTTGCCTTTTTGCCGGAACAGGCTCCAGCCGCCCAGCGTCAATGCGCTGAGCAGCAGGCTGCCGAGGGTCAGGGCCTGGCGTCGCAACATTATCAGTCCCCGTCGTTGGCGTTGAAGCCCAGTTGGATGCCCAGCGCCTTGGCCAGTTCACCTTCGTGCAGGCGGTGGACGACGTTGAGGCTGTCGTAGAGGTCGTTGAGCTGCTGGCGACCGGCATCGTCACCGAGCAGGTCGGTCAGGGAGCGCTGGGTACTGTCGAACAGCTTCAGGGAGGCGGCGTAGGCGGCGTCGATCTTGTCGGCCAACGGCTTCTGCCCCGTCGGCAGCAGGTTGCGCAGGCCCTTGTTGTCGACCCCGACCCAGACGGTCTGGGCGGCGGCCAGGCTGGCGCGCAGGCCTTGCAACGACGACTGGCTGCGCCAGGCATCGGCCTGGAATGGCTGCGGGATGCCCTTGGTCTGGCGGCCCATGGGCGTGCCGAGCTTTTTCTTCAGGGTGTCGAGGGCGGTGACCTGGACCCGAAGCAGATCGGCGATGGCTTCGTGGGAATCGGCGTAGCGCTGGTTGGGGAACTTGCTCATCTGCGCGAGCATGCCGTCGCTGGTTTCCCAGCGGGCGAAGATCTCTTCGGCGAGGGCTTGCTGACGCTTGCCGATGGCGGTCAGCAATGGGCAATAGCGGGCTTTCTGCACGCTGTCGGCCATATCGATCTTGCTGTCGTAGAGGATGTATTCATAGGCCGAAAGCCCCTGGACCACGACGCTGGATTTGGCCAGGGCGGCGGCGTCGATCTGCGGCTGGGCGCTGACCAGTTGTTCGACCTGACGGCCCACCAGGTTTTTCTTGTCCGGCCAGAACTGCACCTGCCAGGAGCGATTGCCTTCGGCCAATGGCCCGATCAGCAGCGGCTGCAATTCAGCCCAGGCCTTCTGCGCGTGGAGGAAGTCGGCACGGGCGGTTGCAAGGCTTGCCTTGCCTTCGCAGAAGGCCAGGGCGCTGATCGCCAACTGGCGGTCGGCGTCGACCCAGCGGCTGTAGGTCGGCAGGATCACCTGCTTGGCGATTGCGGCCGAGGTCAGCGCTTGCGGGTCCTGGGGCGAGCAGGCACCCAGGGCGAGGGCGGCCAGGCTGGTGAACAACAGTTTGGGGCGGAACATGTCCGGGTCCTCTATTGAGAGAAATCTTATAAAGAATTCAGGAAAGCGAGCAGCGCGGTGCGTTGTTCGGCATTGAAAGACAGCACCTGTTGCTGCGCCGGCAGGGCTTCACCGCCATGCCAGAGCACGGCTTCGAGCAGGTTGCGGGCGCGGCCGTCATGCAGGAACTGGGTATGGCCGCTGACGTTCTGCGTCAGGCCGATGCCCCACAGTGGTGGGGTGCGCCAGTCATTGCCGTCGGCCAGGAACTCGCTGCGCTGGTCGGACAGGCCGGGGCCCATGTCATGCAACAGCAGGTCGCTGTAGGGGCGGATCAACTGGTTGGCCAGCTCCGGTTCGGCGGCGTTGGCCGAGGTGGTGAACTGCGGGGTATGGCAGGCCTGGCAGCCGACCTGGAAGAACAGGTTCTTGCCGGCCAGCACCTGCGCTGCGCCGACGTCGCGCCGGGCGGGGACCGCGAGGTTGCGGGTGTAGAAGGTCACCAGGCGGAGGATGTTGTCGCTGACTTCCGGCTCGCCGTCCGCACCGCCGCCGTGGGGCGCTTGCAGGCAGTCGGTCTGGGTCGGGGTGCAGTCGTCGAAGGGGCGCAGGTTGCTGGTCAGGCCCATGTCGCTGGAAAACGCGTGGACGTTCTGTTGATTGATGTTCGGTTGCCCGGCCTTCCAGCCAAAGCGGCCGAGAACGGTCTTGCGCTGGGCGTCGTCCCAGACCCGGTTCGGTCGTCCGTTGACCCCCAGGCGTTGCTGCTGCCGGGCGTTGGCGAGGATGGCTTCTTCAGGAATCGCTTCGAGCAGGCCGAGGCCGATCATCGGTGGCGCAACACGCGCGGAAAACAGCGTCTGTGGATGCATCGGGCCATAGCCCAGGTGGGTGATGCGCAGGGTCGGGCGGCGCAGCTCGACGGCGCTGCCGTCCTTGAAGCGCACCGACACGTTTTCATAGTCGACCCGCACCTTGCCTTCCGGGGCCACGCCGGGGATGGCCATGTCCTGCAACTGCCCGCCGTAGACCGGTTCCGGCACCACGCCCTGGCGTTCGATCAGTTTGGCGTACATCGGGCTGTTGGGAATCGACAGGCGTACCAGCATCGACACCGCGTTATCCGCACCCGGCGCCGGTGGATGGCCGCGGCCGTCCTTGATATGGCAGTTCTGGCAGGCGTTGGTGTTGAACAGCGGCCCGAGGCCGTCGCGGGCGGTGGTGGTGGACGGTGCGATGACCCAGGGGCTGCGGAAGAAACTGTTGCCGACGCTGAAGTCCAGGCGCCGCTCCAATGAAAGGTTGGCCGAGGGCTGGGAGAAGGCGTTGCGGTCGCTTTTGCCCACCGTGGTGCTACCGCCGGATCGAGCTTCGCCGGGTTCGGGCTTGGTAAAGCGCGGGGCGTCGTCGCAGGCGGCCAGGCCAAGGGCCAGGAACAGCGTCGACAGGCGAAGAAGCAGCGAGGGCATCGGCGTCCAGGGCATGAGTAAAGACCGGGCGCGATTTTATCAGTCCCGATACATTTGAATAAGAGGGATTAGCATTTGCGTGATTCGTGGCACGGTCTTGTGGCGAGCGGGTTTGCCCGCTCGCCACAACCGATCAGAAATCGTGATCGGCGTTATCCGGGTTCAGATCGGTGATGCCCAGCTTGGCCGCCGCCTGCTCGATGGAGCCGGTCTGCTTGACCAGTGCCGAGATGGCGTCGCGCACGATCTTGTTACCGGGCTCGTTGCCGGCGGCGATCAACTGGTCGTAGTGCTCACCCTTGTTGGCGTGGTCGACCATGATCTGGATCTTGGCTTCGGTGGCTTGCAGATCGTTCTTCAGCGCTGCGTCGGTTGCCGGGTCGGCCTTGGCCACCAGGGAGGACAGGCTCGGGCCGGTCAGCTGGGTGCCATCAGTACGGGTGTATTCACCCAGGTAGACGTTGCGAATGCCCTTGGCATCGTAGAAGTGCGAGTTATGAGTGTTGTCGCTGAAGCAGTCCTGCTCGTCTTCCGGGGAGTTGGCTTCCAGCGATACCTTCATGCGTTCGCCCGCCAGTTCACCGAGGGACAGGCTGCCCATGCCGAAGAGCATTTTGCGCAGGCCACTTTCAGCCGGCTCGGCTTCCAGGCTGGCGCGATAGTTGTCGGGCACATCCGGTTTCCAGTTGCCGACCATTTCTTCCAGGTCGTTGACCAGCAGTTGGGTCACGGCCTTGAGGTAGGCGCGGCGACGGTCGTTGTGACCGCCGGTGGCGCCAGGACCTTCCAGGTAGTCAGAGGCCGGGCGGTTGCCGGCGCCAGGGCCGGTGCCGTTCAGGTCCTGGCCCCAGAGCAGGAATTCGATGGCGTGATAGCCGGTGGCGACGTTGGCCTCGGAACCACCCAGCTCGTTCAGGCTGGCAAGTTTTTCCGGGGTGATTTCGCTGACATCGACCTTGTCTTCACCGACCTGGATCTGCGGGTTGGCGATGATATTGGCGGTTGCGGCCGGGTTGCCCAGGGCATGTTCGTAGGAGGCGTCGACGTAGTCGATCAGGCCTTCATCCAGCGGCCAGGCGTTCACCTGACCTTCCCAGTCGTCGATGATGGTGTTGCCGAAGCGGAACACTTCACTTTGCAGGTACGGCACACGCGCGGCGATCCAGGCCGTGCGGGCGGCCTTGAGGGTCTCTGCGTTCGGCTTGGCGAGGAAGGCATCGACAGCGGTCTGCAGGTCCTTCGCGGTGGATTCGGCATCGCTGAACACGGCGAAGACGATCTCGGTGTAGTGGGCAACCACGGCCTTGGCAGCGGTTTCATCGACTTTCACCGTGGCATCGCCATCGGATGCCTGGGCAGCAGCGGGTGCCTGGCTGGCCGCTGTGGCGTTTTCCTTGTCCTTGTCGCCACAACCGGCGAGGGCGATGGCAATGGCCAACAAACTGGCGGTAGCCAGGGGCATGCGAATCATGGCGAACATCCTGCTTCGAGAGGGTGGATGGGGGCGCACGGCCCCGCAAAACCGGCACATGATGCGAAGGATTTGCATTCTGTGTAAAGGGCTTAGTGATTGAAATATTTGGTATTAAAACGGGAGTTGATCCCATTGAATTTTGTGGCGACGAGCTTGTTTGCCTGGGGGACTTACAAGATCGCCGCGTTGCTGCGCTGTGCCTGCTTGAGGTACGCCGCCAGCTCGCGGGCCGGCAATGGTTTGCTGTAGTGGTAGCCCTGGCCTTCGTGGCAACCTTCGGAAATGATATAGGCCTCCTGCTCGACGGTTTCCACGCCCTCGGCGATGACCTGCATGCCCAGGCTCTTGCCCAGCTGGATGATCGCCCGGACGATGGTCGCATCGTCATCGTCATCGAGCAGGTCCTGGACGAAGCTCTTGTCGATCTTGATCTTGTCCAGTGGCAGGCTCTTGAGATAACTCAGGGACGAGTAGCCGGTGCCGAAGTCGTCGATGGCGATCAGAGCGCCGGAGCGACGCAGGCTCAGCAGGTGCTGAGCGGCGGTGCTGATGTCTTCCATCAGGCCGGTCTCGGTGACTTCCAGCTCCAGGCTGCGCGGTGGCAGGCGGTACATCTGCAGGAGATTGTTGACCACCCGCGGCAGCTCGGCGTGGTGCAACTGCACGGTGGACAGGTTGACCGCCATGCGCAGGTCGGTGAAGCCCTGGTCGTGCCATTCGCGCAACTGGCGGCAGGCCTGGTCCAGCACCCACTCGCCGATGGCGATGATGGTGCCGTTCTGCTCGGCCAGGGGAATGAACAGGTCCGGCGGTACCAGGCCGTGTTCCGGGTGCTGCCAGCGGATCAGCGCCTCGACGCCCACCACCCGATGATCGCGGTAGCTGATCTGCGGCTGGTAGACCAGGTAGAACTGATTGCGGTTGAGGGCTTCGCGCAGGTCTTTTTCCAGTTCACGACGGCGGCGCATTTCACTGTCGACGCTGGCGATATAGAACTGATAGCGGTTGCGCGAACGGGTCTTGGCCAGGGTCATGGTCTGTTCGGCTTTCTGCAACAGCTTCTCGGTGCTGTCGCCGTCTTCCGGGAACAAGGTGATGCCAATGGTGGCGCGCAGGCGGATTTCCTGGTGATCGAGGGCAAACGCCGCTTCCAGATCGTCGAGGATGCTCTGCGCCAATTCGGCCGCTTCATAGGGTTGTTCTATATCGGCCTGGACCAGGGCGAACTGGTCGCCGCCCAGCCGGGCCAGGGCGCCGAGGCGGCCGCTGTGGGCGCGCAAGCGGTCGGCCAGGGCCAGCAGCAGTTGGTCGCCGACCTGGTAGCTGAATTGTTCGTTGATGCCCTTGAAGTCGTCCAGACCCACGCAAAGTACCGCGACCCGACGTTGCAGGCGGCCGGCATCGACCAGGATCTTGTCCAGTTGCTGCTGCAACTGCTGGCGATTGGGCAGGCCAGTGAGGAAGTCGTACTGGGCCATGCGCAGCAGGCTGTTTTCCGCCTCGTGACGCAGGTGGGTATTGCGCTCGATGGAGGCCAGCAACTGGTTGGCGGTGTTGACCCAGATGCCCAACTCGTTCTTTTCATGGCCCCTGAGCTGGGGCAACTGGTGTTCGCTGGGGCGATCCGGGTTGACGTTGCTCAGGTGTTCGATGATCCGTGACAGCGGTTTGGTCAGCAGCCAGTGATAGACCAGATACAGCACCAGGCCGAGGAACAGCGCGCGCAGCACGCCGGAAATAAAGATGATCACCGAGTTGACCAGGAAACCCTGGCCATAGGTGGCGGTGTCGAGGGTGATGCTCAGGTCGCCGTAATACTCGCTGTAGGGGCCGCGACCGACCAGTTGGGTGCTGAAGGTGCTTTCCTGGCCGAGGATCGGGTCGGTCAGCCAACGGCTGGAAGATTTTTGCAGATTGCGGGATTTTTCCGCGAGCATCGCCTCGTTGGGATGGCCGATGGAAGCCATGCGCACGGCATCATCCTGGAACAGGCCTTCGATAACCTGCATGCCCATCTCGCGGTCGAGGCTGTAGACGGCCTGGGTCGAAGGGTCGCGGAACATGTCGAGGATGCGCTGGGCGTCGCTGGCCACGGCCTGCCGAGTCTTGTAGGCATCAAAGACGATCTGCGCACAGCTCAGCACAGCGCCGACGATCAGCGCCGAAAGCAGCACGACCCGGAGCAACTTCACCGACAAGCTGTTCTTGAGTTCCAGCTTCAAAGGGTTATTCCTTGTTCCGTGCGGATGGCATCAAGTTGCCATGAGTATTGGCAATCCGGCCCGCTCAGTCAAAGGGACAATGCGAGCGGCGAGAACCTGTGCTCATGCTTGGCCGGTCAAGCGGTTCCCGGGCTCTTCGGACCATTGATACTGTGTCGGTCGCCCAAGCCGTCTACTTGAGGGGACGGCGCGTTATTTTCCCGGATTATTCAGATTAGTTCCTGGCGGCACGGCAGGCATAAAAAAACCCGGCGAGGCCGGGTTTTTTTGCGAAGCGGGTTCAATCTCAAGCGGTGAAGGCTTTGCCTTCGAACTGCTCGGCGACGAATTTCCAGTTCACCAGGTTCCAGAACGCCTCGACATATTTCGGACGAACGTTGCGGTAGTCGATGTAGTAGGCGTGTTCCCAGACGTCGCAGGTCAGCAGCGGGGTGTCGCCGCTGGTCAGCGGGTTGCCGGCGCCGATGGTGCTGGCCAGGGCCAGGGAACCGTCAGCCTTTTTCACCAGCCAGCCCCAACCGGAACCGAAGGTGCCGACGGAAGTCTTGGTGAACTCTTCCTTGAACTTGTCGAAGGAACCGAACGCGGCGTTGATGGCTTCAGCCAGCTTGCCGGTCGGTTGACCGCCGGCGTTTGGCGCCAGGCAGTTCCAGTAGAAAGTGTGGTTCCAGACTTGAGCGGCGTTGTTGAAGATGCCGCCGGAGGAAGATTTGACGATTTCTTCCAGGGTCTTGCCTTCGAACTCGGTGCCTGGCACCAGGTTGTTCAGGTTCACGACGTAGGTGTTGTGGTGCTTGTCGTGGTGGAACTCCAGGGTTTCCTTGGAGATGTGCGGCTGCAGGGCATCATGTGCATAAGGCAGCGGAGGCAATTCGAAAGCCATGGTGATTCTCCTAATCAGGTCAGTTGCGGTGAGCGCAAGGCCGATCACGGCGGCCATACTGGCGTGCGCCGGGGAGTTTGTACTCTTTGCGGCGCAAGACTCGGATCATAGCACCGGGGTCGCGGCTTAACCACGCAACAACTGTGTGGGATAGAGGTTCCAGAGCCTTTTGTCACGGATCAACCGGCCTTGATCAGTTGGGCGGCGACACTGAACATCATGATTGCCACCAGCAGGTCGAGCAGGCGCCAGGTGGCCGGGCGAGCCAGCCAGGGGGCCAGCCACGCTGCGCCCAAGGCCAGGCTGAAGAACCACAGCAGCGAGGCGCTGGCCGCGCCGACCACGTAGGCGCCGGGCTCGGTTTGCTGGGCGCCCAGGGAGCCGATCAGCAATACGGTGTCGAGGTACACGTGGGGGTTGAGCAGGGTCACCGCCAGGGCGCTGAGCAATACTGCGCGCAATGACCGTAGGGTTTGGCCGGCGCCTTGTTGCAGGCTCTGGCGCGAGAAGGCCCGGCGCAGTGCCAGGCTGGCGTACCAGAGCAGAAAAGCGGCGCCGCCCCAGCGGGCAATCGCCAGCAGCGTCGGGTTGTGTGCCAGGACGCTGGCCAGTCCGAAGACCCCCGCCGCCACCAGGATTGCATCGCAGAGCACGCACAGGGCTGCCACCGGCAGATGATGTTCGCGGCGCAGGCTCTGGGCCAGGACAAAGGCGTTCTGCGTGCCGATCGCCATGATCAGGCCGGCGGCCACCAGCATGCCATTCAGATAGCTTTGCCACATGACGGCTACTCCCCGTGTTCGGCCAATTGCCGCAAGACCTGCAGGGCGCGCTCGGCGTCGGCGCGTCCGACGAACAGGTGGTCGTGGTAATAACCGGCGATCACGTTGCAACTGATGCCGGCCTTGCCCAGGGCGCCGGCGAAGGCGGCCGTAAGGCCGACCGCTGCCAGGGCCGAGTGCACGTTGAGGGTGATCCAGGCGGCCAGGTAATCGAACGGCAGGCCCAGGGCCTCGGCGTCTTCACGGCTAATGATCACGGTCAGGCCTTCGCGTTCGCGAAAGCTGCCGATGGGCTCGCGGCCCTTGAGCAGGCTGGCGTCGGCCAGGCTGCAGAAAACGTAGTCACCTTCGTTGAGTTCGGGGCTCATGCTGCGCAGCAGCACGCTCAGGGAAGTTTCGCCGGCCATGTCGATGTCCTCGGATAAGCAGTGGATGTGGGCATTCTGCGGGGCGATGTTGTATAAGAAAAACCAATAGTGCTGATCGCTCATTAGGAAAACTGATGTTCGACTATAAATTGCTTTCTGCCCTGGCGGCCGTGGTCGAGCAGGCCGGCTTCGAGCGAGCGGCCCAGGTGCTGGGTTTATCGCAGTCGGCGATTTCCCAGCGGATCAAATTGCTCGAAGCCCGGGTTGGCCAACCGGTGCTGGTGCGGGCTACGCCACCGAGCCCGACCGAGATCGGCCGGCGTCTGCTCAATCATGTGCAGCAGGTGCGCCTGCTTGAGCGCGATCTGCAAAGCCAGGTGCCGGCGCTGGATGAAGAAGGCCTGCCGGAACGCCTGCGCATCGCCCTGAATGCCGACAGCCTGGCGACCTGGTGGGGCGAGGCAGTGGGGGATTTCTGTGCCCGCCAGCACCTGCTGCTGGACCTGGTGGTGGAGGACCAGACCGTGGGCCTCAAGCGCATGCGCGCCGGTGAGGTCGCCGCCTGCTTGTGCGCCAGCGAACGTCCGGTGGCCGGTGCGCGCAGTCTGCTGCTCGGGGCCATGCGTTACCGCGCGCTGGCCAGTCCGGCCTTTATCGCCCGGCACTTTCCACGGGGCATCGATGTGCAGGCGCTGGTCCGGACCCCAGCCCTGGTGTTCGGCCCGGACGACTTCCTGCAGCACCGTTACCTGGCGGCACTGGGCGTGGAGGGCGGTTTCGAACATCATCTGTGCCCGTCATCGGAGGGCTTTATCCGTCTCACCGAAGCCGGCCTGGGCTGGGGGCTGGTGCCCGAATTACAGGTGCGCGAGCAGTTGGCCCGGGGCAGCCTGGTGGAATTGATCGCGGATAAAACCATCGATGTGCCGTTGTACTGGCATCATTGGCGCAATGGCGGGCAATTGCTCGGGCAGTTGACCGAGCACCTGGCGCGTTCGGCGGCGCAATGCTTGGTGCCTCTGGCGTGACGGGCAGCGTTTAAGTAGCAGGCAACACGAATCAAGGCATTTGGAGCACGACATGAAAATTCTGGTCACCGGCGCGAGCGGCTTTATCGGCGGGCGCTTTGCGCGTTGCGCCCTGGAGCAGGGCTTTGAGGTGCGGGTCAATGGACGCCGGGCCGAGAGCGTCGAGCATCTGGTGCGGCGTGGTGCCGAGTTCGTCCAGGGCGACCTGAGCGACCCGCAACTGGTGCGTGAGTTGTGCCACGGTGTCGAAGCCGTGGTGCATTGCGCCGGTGCGGTGGGCTTGTGGGGCCGTTACCAGGAATTCCACCAGGGCAATGTGCTGGTCACCGAGAATGTGGTCGAGGCGTGCCTTAAACAACAGGTTCGGCGCCTGGTGCATTTGTCGTCGCCCTCGATCTATTTCGACGGTCGCTCGCACCAGGGCTTGACCGAGGAGCAAGTGCCCAAGCGCTTCAAGCACCCTTATGCGGCCACCAAGTTCCTCGCCGAGCAGAAAGTCTTCGGCGCCCAGGAGTTTGGTCTCGAAGTCCTCGCGCTACGCCCGCGTTTTGTGACCGGGGCCGGCGACATGAGCATCTTCCCGCGGCTGCTGAAGATGCAGCGCAAGGGGCGCTTGTCGATTGTCGGCAACGGCCTGAACAAAGTCGATTTCACCAGCGTGCACAACCTCAACGAAGCCTTGCTGAGCAGCCTGCAGGTGGGCGACTCGGCCCTGGGCAAGGCTTACAATATCAGCAACGGCACCCCCGTCCCGTTGTGGGATGTGGTGAACTACGTGATGCGCCAGATGCAGGTGTCGCAAGTAACTCGCTACCGCTCCTTTGGCCTGGCCTACAGCGTTGCGGCCTTGAACGAAAGTGCCTGTGCCCTCTGGCCGGGGCGCCCGGAGCCGACCTTGTCGCGCCTCGGCATGCAGGTCATGAACAAGGATTTCACCCTGGACATCAGCCGCGCACGGCATTATCTCGGTTACGACCCCAAGGTCAGCCTGTGGGCTGCCCTTGATGAGTTCTGTGCCTGGTGGAAAGCCCAGGAGCCGGTGGCCGTTTAAATATTCGGTTACCGACTGAACCGGGTTCCCGGTTCAGGGTCGATCAGAGCGGCGGGTGAGGGGGGTATACTCGCCGCATTTCGCTATCACTGCGGTTCAGAAAGGTTCCTTCATGCGTAACGATGCCAACGACGATTTTGATGATGTGCCCAGCCTGCGTGCCGATGCGGACGACCATGATGATCATGCCGCGCCCGCGCCCGTGCGTGAACGCAGCCGTGCCCAGGTCGCGGCCACGCCGCGGTTGAAGGTCAAGGTACCGAGCACGGGTCCGCTGTGGGCGCTGGTCGGGGCCTTGTTCATTGCCTTCGCCGGGTTGGCCTGGTGGAGCTTCCAGCAGATCTCCCTGATGGAGCAGCAGTTGGTAGCAACCCAGGAAAGTTTCGCGCGTATCAGCGAAGACGCGGCGGGGCGTTTGCAGGCGATTTCCGGGAAGGTGGTGGCCAGCGAGTCGAGCGTCAACAGTGACAGCGAAGCGCTGAAGTTGCAGATCCGCCAGCTTGAAGGCAAGTTGCTCGAGCAGGGCAAGCAGCAGCAGGGCGTTGCCGGTCAGGCGACCGGCCTTGACCAACGCTTGCAACAGATGAGCGCACTGACGGCGGACCAGCAGACCGCCAATACCCAGTTGCAGGCCCAGGTGAAAAGCCTGACGGCGGAACTGGCCGCTGTGAAGGCTGGCCAGGGCGATGCGGGCAAGCTCGATGCGCAAGTGAAGAGCAACGCCGCCGAGATTGCCGCCTTGAAAAAGCAGGGCAACAGCAGCGCGGCGGTCGAGCGTATCGAGCAGGAACTGATTGTGCTCAAGAGCGAGCAGGACAACCGTCAGGCTGCGGCTGGGCAGGCAGGCGGGCAGGCGGGCTCCAACACGGCGGAGTTCGATGCGTTCCGTGGGCAGGTCACGCGTAACATCACCACCCTGCAGAACCAGATCCAGAACCTGCAGGAGCAGATCACCGCAAAACCCTGATTATTGCACCACGCTTGAGGGGCTCTTTGTGAACCAGCGGGTCGGCGGGGAATTTTTCGCTTCAGGGCACTCGTCGAGGGTTTCGCGGTCTGATCGGGTGTAGGCGGGCATTGGCCCGCCTACGTCGGTCAGCATCGCTGTCCGGCGCCCTTTAGCGGTCCAGGAGGCCGCCATGTGCCCTCGAATCCTTCTCGCTGCAAGCCTCTCCGTGCTGCTGTCCGCCTGCGTGCCCTACTACGACGGGGGCCCCGCCTACTATCGTTCCGATGTCTACACCGCTCCCGCCCCGGCCTATTACGGTGGTGGCGCCTACTACGGGCGCGGCTACTATGTGCCGGCGCCACGCTATTACGCACCCGCGCCGACTTACCGCCCTTATCCGAACCGAGGCTGGGGCTGGGATCGGTATCAATGGCGTGGTAACGGCGGCGATGGCGGTCACGGTCACCACGGCGGCGGTGGCCGTGGTCAGGGCGGTAGGGGGCGTTAGCCGGCCCCCTGGCGACGCCGTTCAGTAGTCCGACAAGTCCGCCAGTGGATGGCGTCCTTCCCAGGCCTTGTGGAAATGCGCCTCGACCACCGCTTCCGGCACGGCGGCGATATCCGGCCAATGCCAGCGCGGTTCGCCGTCCTTGTCGATCAACCGCGCCCGCACGCCTTCACTGAACTCCGGATGACGGCAGCAGTTGAGGCTCAGGGTGTATTCCATCTGGAACACCTGCGCCAACGACAGGTGCCGGGCCCGGGCGATCTGCTCCCAGACCAGGTGCGCGGTCAGCGGGCAACCCTCCTTGAGCTGCCGGGCCGCCCGGGCCAGGCGCTTGTCGGGGTCTTCGGCCAACTGCGCCAGGGCCTTCCAGGCGCAGTGCACATCGCTGACATCCAGCAACTCATCAATACGCTCGCGTAACGGCAACCATTGCGCCGCCGGTTGCTGATCCCGGGCCTGACGCTCCAGTGCCTTGAGCAGGCTGTTGAGCTGCATCGCCGTCTGTTCCTGCCAATTGAGCCGCAACAGCCCTTCGATCAGTTCTTCCTGCTGATCGTCGCCCAGCAGCCGGTCGGCCAGGCCCAGGTCGATGGCGTCGCGAGCGTTCATCTGCGCGCCGGTCAGGCCGAGAAACAGCCCCAGCTTGCCCGGCAGTCGCGACAGGAACCAGCTGGCGCCGACATCCGGGTACAAGCCGATGCCAATTTCCGGCATCGCCAGGCGACTGCTCGGGGTGACGATACGAATGGCCGCGCCTTGCAGCAGGCCCATGCCGCCGCCGAGGACATAACCATGGGCCCAGCACAGCACCGGTTTGGGGTAGGTGTGCAGGCGATAGTCGAGGCGGTACTCCGAGGCAAAGAACACGCTGGCCAGCGGCGGCACGGCGCCCGGGTGGGCCTGGCAGGCCTGGGCCAGGCTGCGCACCTCGCCGCCGGCGCAGAACGCCCGGACGCCGTTGCCGCGCAACAGCACACAGGCGATGTTCGGATCCCGTGCCCAGGTCTCCAGGCGTTCGTCCAGGTCCTGGATCATCGGCAGTGAAAGCGCATTGAGGGTGTGTTCGGCATCCAGCGTGGCGATGCCCAGGCGGGCGCCGTTGATGCCGGTAAGTTCTTCGAAATGCAGGTTCATCGTGACCTCGCTACTCGTTGAATGCTCAGTATGATCCTTGTGTGGGAAAGTGCCGGTTCTGTCTCGGATCAATTGACAAGCGTGATGGGCTTTCCTAGTGTCCGCCCCATTGTTATTTCCGGACACGATCATGACCGACGACGACCGCATCAAACTCGAGCCCAGCTGGAAGCACGCACTACGTGAAGAGTTCGACAAGCCCTACATGGGCGAGTTGCGAGAATTTCTGCGCCTGGAGCACGCCGCCGGCAAGGAGATCTACCCGCCGGGTCCGCTGATCTTCAATGCCATGAACGCCACGCCGCTGGATCAGGTGAAGGTGGTGATCCTCGGCCAGGACCCTTACCACGGGCCGGGCCAGGCCCACGGCCTGTGTTTTTCGGTGCAGCCGGGTGTGCCGGCGCCGCCGTCGCTGGTCAATATCTATAAAGAGTTGCAGCGCGACCTGAATATCGAGATTCCCAAGCACGGCTACCTGCAGAGCTGGGCCGAGCAGGGTGTGTTGCTGCTCAACACCACCATGACCGTGGAACGCGGGGTTGCCGCCTCGCACGCCAATCGCGGCTGGCAGTTCTTTACCGATCGGATTATCGAAGTGGTCAGCGAGCGCCAGGACAAACTGGTGTTCCTGCTCTGGGGCGCCCATGCCCAGGGCAAGCAGAAGCTGATCGATGCGACCAAGCACCTGGTGTTGAAGTCGGTGCATCCGTCGCCGTTGTCGGCCTATCGCGGTTTTATCGGCTGCGGGCATTTCAGCCGGACCAACAAGTTCCTCGAACAGAATGGCCTGGCGCCAATTGAATGGGCATTACCGCCACTTTGATGCAATCCCCTTCCCTGTAGGAGCGAGCTTGCTCGCGATAGCGGTCCTCCAGGCGACGCAGATGTCGACTGTTGAATCGCATCGTGAGCAAGCTCGCTCCTACAGTGGGCGGCGGCTGTTTTTCTCAGGCATCGGCCAGTGCGCGACGCTGGATCGAACGCTTGCGCCAGATCCGCACCAGCGGCATCAGCAGCATGACCGCCGTCAGCGCCCAGACACCCGCGGTGATCGGACTCGACCAGAGAATCTCCAGCGCACCATTGGAAATCGACAGCGCCCGGCGCAGGTTCGACTCCATCAGCCCGCCGAGGATAAAGCCCAGCAGGATCGGCGACAGTGGGAAGTCCAGCTTGCGCAGGATATAACCGAAGATGCCGATGCCGATCATCAGGAACAGGTCGAAGGTGGTGGCGTGCACCGCATAGACGCCGATACCGGTGATGATGGCGATCACCGGTACCAGCGCCCAGTTCGGCACGGCGAGGATGCGGGTGAAGATGCGGATCATCGGGATGTTGAGGATCACCAGCATGACGTTGGCGATAAACAACGAGGCGATCAGGCCCCAGACGATGTCCGGCTGCTGCTGGAACAACAAGGGGCCGGGGGTGATGTTGTACAGCGACAGCGCGCCGATCATCACCGCCGTGGTCCCGGAACCGGGCACGCCCAGGGTCAGCATCGGCACCAGGGCACCGCAGGCCGCGCCACCGATGGCGGTTTCCGGGGCGGCCAGGCCACGTTTGTCGCCCTGGCCGAACTTGCCGTCGGCACCGGCGAGCTTTTTCTCGGTCATGTAGGCGACGGCGCTGGCGAGGGTCGCCCCGGCGCCCGGCAACACGCCCATGATAAAGCCGAGTACGCCGCAGCGCAGGTTCACCACGAAGACCGAGGCCGCTTCCTTGAAGTTGAACATCATCCGGCCGGTAGCTTTCACCGCTTCCTGGCCGCGATGGGTTTTTTCCAGCAACAGGAGGATTTCGCTGATGGAGAACAAGCCGAGCACCAGCACCACGAACTGAATGCCGTCAGCCAGGTGCACGTTATCGCCGGTGAAACGGTACACACCGCTGTTGGCGTCGATACCGATGCTCGACAGAAACAGGCCAATCAGCGCCGCGATAAAGGTCTTCAGCGGCCGGTCGCCGGCCATGCCGCCCAGGCAGACAATGGCGAAGACCATCAGCACGAAGTACTCCGCCGGGCCGAAGGCAATCGCCCATTTCGCCAGCAACGGGGCGAACAGCACCATGCCGCAGGTGGCGATGAAGGCGCCGATGAACGAGCTCCAGGCCGACAGCGACAGGGCTACGCCGGCCAGGCCCTGGCGGGCCATGGGGTAGCCATCGAGGGTGGTCATCACGGTGGAGGCTTCGCCGGGGATGTTCAGCAGGATCGAGCTGATCCGCCCACCGTACTCGCAACCCAGGTACACCGCCGCCAGCAGGATCAGCGCCGATTCCGGCGGCAGGCCGAGGGCGAAGGCAATCGGGATCAGCAGCGCCACGCCGTTGATCGGGCCCAGGCCCGGGAGCAGGCCGACGACGGTGCCGATCAGGGTGCCGCACAACGCGGTCACCAGGTTGTAGGGGGTCAGGGCAACGCCGAAGCCCTGGCCCAAATAACCTAAAGTATCCATGTCAGTTCTCCAGAACGTCGAGCAGTCCGAGGGGCAGCGGCACGTCCATGGCTTTATCGAACAGCAGATAAAGCCCGACGCTCATCAGGCTGATGATCAGCGCACTGGGCAACCAGCGGCCGCCGTACAGGCGCGCCATGGGGATGCCCACCAGGATGCTGCTGAGGATGAAACCCAGGGATTCGAAGGTGCCGGCAAACACCAGCAGCAGAACGGTGCAAAGGCCGATCTTGTGCAGGGTCGCGCGGTCCAGCGGCGGTTCGTCTTCGCTGTGGACGATGGGAGTGGGACGAAACAGCAGGTACAGCAAGCCCAGGCCCATCAGGCCGAGCATCAGCAACGGATAGGCGCGCGGGCCGACCGGTTCGTAGGAAAAGGCCGCCTGATAGGGCCAGGCCATCAGTGCCAGGCCGGCGCAGGCCAGCAGCAACACGGCGGCGAACAGTCGTTGTAAAAGCATGGGACGAACTCCTCTGGCGCGCCCTCCGCAGGGGAGGGCACGAAGGCTAGGCACGGGTGATCACTGGATCAGGCCGAACTCCTTGGCCAGCACCTTGTAGTCGGCTACCTGTTTCTTCACGTAGGTGTCGAGTTCCGGGCCGGTCATGGCGAAGGGGAACAGTTCGCGCTGGTCGCGCAGCTTGGCGAAGTCTTCCGAGGCCAGGAGTTTGTCGAAGGCGGCTTTCCACCAGGCGTAGTCTTCGTCGCTGACCTTTGGCCCCAGGTAGAAACCGCGCACCACCGGCCAGACGATGTCGTAGCCCTGTTCCCGGGCGGTGGGGATGTTCTTCATTTCCTCTTCGCCCAGGCGATTTTCGGCGAACACCGCGAGCAGGCGCATGTCGCCACTCTGGATGTGCGGCATGGAGTCGGAGATGTCGGTGCTGCCGACCTGGATGTGCCCGCCCATCAATGCGGTGACGATTTCGCCGCCGCCTTCGAGGGCCACGTAGCGCAGGTCCCGGGGGTTGATCCCGGCGGCCTTGGCGATCAGCGCGGTCTGCATCCAGTCCTGGCTGCCGACGGTGCCGCCGGAACCGATGACCACCTTGCTCGGGTCGGCCTTCAATGCCTTGACCAGGTCGTCGAGGGTTTTATACGGCGAGTCGCTTTTCACCGCGATGGCGCCGTAGCTGGTGCCGACGGCCGCCAGCCAGCGCACCGCGCCTTCGTCGAAACGACCGAACTTGCCTTGCGCCAGGTTCAGCAGCGAACCGCTGGACCAGGCCACCAGGGTGCCGGCATCGGCCGGGCGCTGGGCGACCACGGCGTTGTAGGCCACGGCACCGACGCCACCGGGCATGTAGGTCACGCGCATGGGTTTGCTGAGGATCTTTTCGTTGACCAGGGCGCTTTGCGCCAGCTTGCAGGTCAGGTCGAAACCACCGCCGGGGGAAGCCGGGGCGATGCATTCGGGGCGCTTGGGTTCGGCGGCACTGAGGTGTCCGGCAAACAGCAGGCAGCCGGCGGCGAGGGCGAAGGTGCGCAATGGCAACATCGTGGGTTACTCCATTATTGTTTTTATTCGAGCAAAAACGCATCGAGGCGTTTTCGAGCTTCAGGGACCGGCGCCGACGGTGGTCGTCACTGTCCGTGAAGAGACTCTAATGGGTCAACCTTTCACCAAGCTTTCAGCGCGAAAGGTCCGCTGAACCGGCGTGGCGATGGCTAACGAGGCGTTGTTTATCCGGTAGACTCCGCGACCAAAAGGGCGTTTAAGTAGCGCCGTTCGAGGTAGGAAATCATGCGCGTGCTTCTGGTCGAAGACCATCCCCAACTGGCTGAAAGTGTTGCCCAGGCGCTCAAGAGCACGGGCTTGACCGTGGATGTGCTGCACGATGGAGTGGCCGCCGACCTGGCTTTGAGCAGTGAGGAATACGCCGTGGCGATCCTCGACGTGGGGTTGCCGCGCCTGGACGGTTTTGAAGTCCTGGCCCGTCTACGCGCCCGTGGCAAGAACCTGCCGGTGCTGATGCTGACCGCGCGCAGCGACGTGAAGGACCGTGTCCATGGCCTCAACCTAGGGGCCGACGATTACCTGGCCAAGCCGTTCGAACTCACCGAGCTGGAAGCGCGGGTCAAGGCCTTGTTGCGGCGCAGTGTGCTCGGTGGCGAGCGCCAGCAGCGCTGCGGGCCGTTGGTCTACGACCTGGACACCCGGCGTTTCAGCCTTGGCGACGAACTGCTGACCCTGACCTCCCGTGAGCAGGCGGTGCTTGAAGCGTTGATCGCCCGTCCCGGACGGGTGATGAGCAAGGAGCAGTTGGCCGCCCAGGTCTTTGGCCTGGACGAAGAGGCCAGCGCCGATGCCATCGAAATCTACGTGCACCGTCTGCGCAAGAAACTCGACGGCCAGGCGGTGGCCATCGTGACCTTCCGTGGCCTCGGCTATCTGCTGGAACATCGCGATGCATAAGGCCGGCAGCCTGCGTTGGCGGCTGCTATGGAACCTCGCGCTGTTGCTGGTGGCGCTGATGCTCGCCAGTGGCTGGAGCGCCTATTACAACGGTCGCGAAGCCGCGGACACGGCCTATGACCGTACCTTGCTGGCCTCGGCACGAACCATTGCCGCGGGTCTTTCGCAACGCGACGGCAGCTTGAGCGCGAACGTGCCTTACGTCGCCCTGGACACCTTTGCCTATGACAGCGCCGGGCGGATCTATTACCAGGTCAACGACATCCACCAGCAGCTGATTTCCGGCTACGAAAATCTTCCCGCACCGCCGCCCGGTACGCCGCGCACCGATGACTATCCGGCGCTGGCGCGCTTCTACGACGGCCAATACCGTGGGCAGAACGTGCGGGTGGTGAGTCTGCTCAAGGCGGTCAGTGAGCCGAACATGAACGGTATGGCGGAAATTCGCGTGGCCGAGACCGATGAGGCGCGGGTGAATATGGCCCGCAGCCTGATGGCCGATACCCTGCTGCGCCTGGGCATGCTGGCGCTGGGCGCGTTGTTGCTGGTGGGCTTTGCCGTGAGCGCTGCCTTGCGTCCACTGGAGCGTTTGCGCGGCGCGGTGGAAGAGCGTCAGCCGGACGACCTGCGACCGTTGGCGCTGATGGAGGTGCAGGATGAACTCCAGCCGCTGGTGCGTTCGCTCAATCACTTTACCGAGCGCCTGCGTCGGCAATTCGAGCGCCAGGGGCAGTTTATCGCCGACGCCGCCCATGAGTTGCGCACGCCGCTGGCAGCGCTCAAGGCCCGTCTTGAGCTGGGCTTGCGGGCGACTGAGCCGGCGGTCTGGCGCGAGACCCTGGAGACCGCGGCCCAGGGCACGGACCGCCTGACCCACCTGGCCAACCAGTTGCTGTCGCTGGCGCGGATCGAAAATGGCGCGCGGGCGATTGCCGAAGGCGGCGCGCAGTTACTCGACCTCAGTCAGCTGGCGCGGGAGTTGGGCATGGCGATGGCGCCCCTGGCCCATGCGCGGGGCGTGGCGTTGGCGCTGGAGGCCGATGAGCCGGTGTGGCTGCGGGGTGAGCCGACCTTGCTCAATGAACTGTTGAGCAACCTGGTGGACAACGCCCTGGCCCATACGCCATCGGGTGGCAATGTGATCCTGCGGGTCGGGTTACCGGCGGTGCTTGAGGTGGAGGATGACGGGCCCGGGATTCCAGAGACGGAGCGGGGAAGGGTCTTCGAGCGTTTTTACCGGCGCCATCAGCAGGGCGTCGGTGCGGGGTTGGGCCTGGCGATTGTCGGCGAGATCTGCCGGGCGCACCTGGCGCAGATCAGCCTGCATGATGCCCAGCCCCACGGTCTGAAAGTCCGAGTGAGTTTTATCGCCGGGCCGGCCTCGTCGTCCTGAACTAGCGGAACATCTCCCGCGCTTCGTTGAGCTGGTCACTGAGGGTGCTGCTTTCCGGGTCCAGCCCCAGCTTGATAAAAGCCTTCAGGTCGCCCAGCGCTATTTGCCCGAAAGGATGCTCTGTACCCTGATGGCAGAACACACTGGCGATCTGCACCAGGCCGATATAGTCGATGCTCTTGCTGTCACGGTCCAGGTTCAGGTATTGCCCGGGGAGCTTGGCGAGCATTTCCGGAAATTCCCAGACTTTCAGCAATTCGTCGCCGAGCAACGGGTGAATACTGTCG
Organism: Pseudomonas gingeri; assembly: GCF_013386165.1. Classification (GTDB taxonomy): domain Bacteria; phylum Pseudomonadota; class Gammaproteobacteria; order Pseudomonadales; family Pseudomonadaceae; genus Aquipseudomonas; species Aquipseudomonas gingeri_C. The sequence continues at coordinate 734,013 of NZ_JACAOS010000016.1, forward strand.
ATCACGTGATCCAGGCTCAGCGGGTCGGCGAGCAATTCGTAATGGTCTTCGGCATAGGTCAGGATCGGCAGGACGCCGATCTGGTGCACCAGCCCGCCCAGCGCTGCCTGGTCCGGCTTGAGCAGGGTGAAGTTGCGACACAGCACGTAGCAGACCCCGGCAATCTCCAGGCTCTTGCGCCAGACTTCGCGCATCTTCTGTTCCACCACCTCGGAGCGGGCATGGAAAATCTGCTCCATGACCAGGCCGATGGCCAGGTTGCTGCTGTAGTTGACGCCCAGCCGGGTGATCGCGGTGTGCAAGTCGGTGACTTCATGGCTGGCCCGCAACAACGGACTGTTGACCACCTTGATCAGGCGCGCCGACAACGCGGTATCGCCCCCGATCACTTTGCTCAAGGTGCTGACACTGATCTCCGGATCTTCGGCCGCCTTGCGAATCTTCAGGGCCACTTCCGGGAGCGTCGGCAGAACCAGGTCATCGTTGTCGATGGCCCGAACCAAATCCCGTTGGACCTTTTCCGCCAGCTTGTTCATTTCAATTCTCTAAGGCGGTGCAGTTAACGCTGGATCTCGCTGTCGCGGTCCAGTTGATAGGGCAAGTCCAGCAATATCAGGGCAGGACCTTGCAAATCGCCCAGATGCACATGGCCTGCTTCAGCCGCCTCGGCTTGCAGCACGGCCAGTAGTTCAATGCCTTTTTCCGCCTGGGCGGCAATCACCACCTCACCGATGGCGCTGCCATGGGACGGCGCGAACAGCGCGCTACCCGGCTCCGGCAGTTGTTCGGCAACCAGCGCCAGACGATAAAGGCGACGCTTGAGCTTGCCCAGGTACTGCATGCGGGCGACGATTTCCTGCCCTGTATAGCAGCCTTTCTTGAAGCTTACGCCTCCGACGGCCTGTAAATTGAGCATTTGAGGAATAAATAATTCACGGGTCTGCGCCATGACCTGGCCGATACCGGCACGGATCTGGCCCAGCAGCCAGGTATTCAGCTCGGCTTCGGGCAGCAGGCTCGCCAGATGTTCGCGAACCCGAGCGGCCTGATCCGCCGGAACCCAGAGTTCGCTGCGTCCCGGAGAAACCCGCAGGGCGATCAGCGTATCGGCACGGACCAAGGCATCGGTCTCGGCCGGCAGCTCAAGGCCCAGGCCGCGCAAGGCGGTGTCGCCCTCGCCGAGTCCGAAGCGAACCCAGCCGGCGCTTTCGTCGGTGAGTTTGGATTTGGAGAACACGGCGTACTTTTTCAGGTCCGCCAGTTGCGCTTCCAGCAGCTCGCCGGTCATCGCCAGTAATACACCGTCACCTTCGAGCAGGATGCGGAAGCTCGACTGCATGCGGCCTTTTTGCGTGCAGCGGGCACCGAGACTGGCCCGGGTGTCGCTCAGGTAGTTGAGGTTGCAGGTCAGCTGGCCCTGGAGAAACTTGGCGGCGTCGGTGCCGCGGACGGCAAGAACGCCTTCGTGGGTCAGCGTGCAGAAAAAAGCGGAATCGGCCATGGGTCATCGCAGCGGAAAAAGGATGGGAGACATCATAGAGGGGCGCCTGGCAAATGGGTAGTTCACAACGCCGCCGTCGGCCCCGACCAAAGCCGACTGTCGGCACGCGCCCAGGGCTGTATACTTGCGCTCAAATTTGAGGAGCGCTCCATGGTCGTCGAAAATGTAGAACTCAATCGCCTCTACTGGCACAGCCGCCGCGGCATGCTGGAGCTGGATGTGTTGCTGGTACCGTTCGTCAAGGAGGTGTACCCGCATCTGAGCGTGGCCGACCGCGAGTGTTATCGCAACCTACTCGAATGCGAAGACCAGGACATGTTCGGCTGGTTCATGGAGCGTTCCGAATCGGAAGATCCGGAGTTGCAGCGCATGGTTCGCATGATCCTGGATCGTGTCCAGCCCAAGTAATCTGTTCGAATGCCGCTGGCAGGCCTCGCGGCTGTTGCCGGCGGCGTATCTCGGGGCCTTGGGCCTGGCGCTGGTTTCTCTCTGTCTGCTGGATATTGCGCTCTGGGCAAGTCTGTCCGGGGCTTTGCTGTGCCTGCTGCATGGCGCCTGGGTGCTGCCGCGACAACTCTTGTTGAGCCATCCGTCGGCGTTTACCGGCTTGCGCCGTGATGAGCAGGGTTGGCAACTGTGGAGCGAGGCTGCGGGCTGGCAGCCGGTGCAGTTGTGCCGCGATAGCCTGGCCTTGCCGTGGCTGGTGCTGCTGCGCTTTCGTTTGCCGGGCGAGCGGCGCGTGCGTGGGCTGTGCGTACCCTTTGATGCCCTGGCGCCGGATGTGCATCGGCGCCTGCGTGTACGCTTGAAGTTCAGCCGGCGAAGGTGGGCGGCACCAGGATAGTGTCCAGGGCCTCGGGTAGCAGGTCCGGGTAGTCGAGGGTGTAATGCAGGCCCCGGCTTTCCTTGCGTTCCATGGCCGAACGAATCATCAGTTCGGCGACCTGGGCCAGGTTGCGCAACTCGATCAGGTCGCGGCTGACCTTGTAGTTGCTGTAGAACTCATCGATCTCGTCCAGCAGCAGGCGTACCCGATGCTGCGCCCGTTGCAGGCGCTTGTTGGTGCGCACGATGCCGACGTAGTCCCACATGAAGCGCCGCAGCTCGTCCCAGTTGTGGGCAATGATCACGTCCTCGTCGGAGTCGGTCACCTGGCTCGCATCCCAGCTCGGCAGGGCGGCGGGTACGGCGATCTGCGGCAGTTGCTGGAGAATGTCCGCCGCTGCCGAGCGGGCGTAGACGAAACATTCGAGCAGTGAGTTGCTGGCCATGCGGTTGGCGCCATGCAGGCCGGTGAAGCTGGTCTCGCCGATGGCGTACAGGCCGGGCACATCGGTGCGGCCCTGCTGGTCGACCAGCACTCCGCCACAGGTGTAGTGCGCGGCCGGGACCACCGGGATCGGGCCTTTGGTGATATCGATGGAGAATTCCAGGCAGCGTTCGTACACCGTCGGGAAGTGCGTCTTGATAAAGGCTTCGGGCTTGTGGCTGATGTCCAGGTAGACACAGTCGATCCCAAGGCGCTTCATCTCATGGTCGATGGCCCGGGCCACGATGTCCCGTGGCGCCAGTTCGGCCCGTGGGTCGAAGCGCGGCATGAAGCGTTCGCCGTTGGGCAGCTTCAGGTGCGCACCTTCGCCGCGCAGGGCTTCGGTGATGAGAAAACTCTTGGCCTGGGGGTGATACAGGCAGGTGGGGTGGAACTGGTTGAACTCCAGGTTTGCCACCCGGCAGCCCGAACGCCAGGCCATGGCGATACCGTCGCCGCAGGCCCCGTCGGGGTTGCTGGTATAGAGGTAGACCTTGGCCGCGCCGCCCGAAGCGAGCACGGTGAAGCGCGCGCCATAGGTATCGACCTCGCCGGTGCCGCGATCGAGCACGTAGGCCCCCAGGCAGCGGTCGCCGTCCAGGCCCAGGCGTTTTTCGGTGATCAGGTCGACGGCGACCCGCTGTTCCAGCAATTCGATATTGGGTCGTTGGCGGGCCTGCTCCAGCAAGGTCTTGAAGATCGCCGCACCCGTGGCATCGGCCGCGTGGATGATACGCCGATGGCTGTGACCGCCCTCGCGGGTGAGGTGGAACTCGAAGCCACCGTCATCGCTACTGGCTGCTTCGTCCCGGGTAAACGGCACGCCCTGGTCGATCAGCCACTGGATGGCTTCCCGGCTGTGTTCGACGGTGAAGCGCACAGCGTCTTCATGGCACAGGCCACCGCCGGCATTGAGGGTGTCCTCGACGTGGGACTGCACGGTGTCGGTATCGTCGAGCACCGCGGCGACCCCGCCCTGGGCCCAGAAGGTCGAACCGTTGGCCAGGTTGCCCTTGCTCAATACGGCAATGCGCAGATGGCTGGGCAGGGTGAGGGCCAGGCTAAGGCCGGCGGCACCGCTGCCAATCACCAGCACATCGTGTTGAAAATGTCGGCTCATCTGAAACATCCGAAAAAAGCGCCCGGGGGGCAGTGGCCGGGCCCCGCCCGACAGCCCACTAGTATATGGCTGGGGGGAGCGGCACAATAGCCGGGCCTTTGTGGCATTGTGAAAGGGCTGTGGGCGCTGAGTGTGCGCCAGTCCATGCCGCCATGCATGCGCTTTTGCAGGGTAAGGCAATGATTTTTCAGCTATAACCATGGCTCAGGCAGCCGTGGCCAGCATCACTATCACAATGCCACTACCTGCAGCGGGTACCGGGAACTTTTACGAGGCTCCAGGCTCCCATGCGGGGTGCCTGAAAGAAGGGGACAGCGTCGGCTTTATGCGGGGAGCCTGAGATGGCCTTTGCTAGCAGATTCGACGACCAGATTATTCACGCAGTCGGCGATGGCCGTGCTGCGTTTTTCGTGTGTGTCCGTTCGGCGGGCCACAGGAAACTTGCTTGAAGGGGGAGAACTTTTGCCAGAAGCCCGAGTCTATGTTTGCAAGCCTGGTCAATTAGCGATGCGTGCCTCCTTCAGGTCCTATGAGGAGTGTTCATGCTAACCCAGGAAGAGGATCAGCAGCTGGTCGAGCGCGTTCAACGCGGCGACAAGCGCGCATTTGATCTGCTGGTGCTGAAATATCAGCACAAAATTCTCGGGTTGATCGTGCGATTCGTGCACGACACCCATGAAGCCCAGGATGTTGCACAGGAAGCCTTTATCAAAGCCTACCGTGCATTGGGCAATTTTCGCGGTGACAGTGCCTTTTACACCTGGCTCTACCGCATCGCCATCAACACGGCGAAGAACTATCTGGTTTCCCGCGGTCGCAGGCCACCAGACAGCGATGTGAGTTCCGAAGACGCGGAGTTCTACGACGGCGATCATGGCCTCAAGGACCTCGAGTCACCGGAGCGTGCGTTGCTGCGGGATGAGATCGAAGGCACTGTCCATCGAACCATCCAGCAATTGCCAGAAGATTTGCGTACAGCTTTAACTTTACGTGAATTCGACGGTCTGAGTTATGAGGACATTGCAGCGGTCATGCAGTGTCCGGTGGGCACCGTGCGCTCCCGGATTTTCCGCGCCCGGGAGGCCATCGATAAAGCCCTGCAGCCGTTGTTGCAGGAATCCTGAGACAGCGGCGATAGCCAAGAGAGGAACCGCCATGAGTCGTGAAGCCCTGCAGGAATCGCTGTCCGCGGTGATGGATAACGAAGCGGATGAACTGGAATTGCGTCGGGTGCTCAATGCCCTCGACGATGCCGAGACCCGTGCCACCTGGTCTCGTTACCAAATCGCCCGGGCAGTGATGCACAAGGAGCTGCTGGACCCGCGCCTGGATCTCGCCTCGGCCGTTTCCGCGGCCCTGGCCGGCGAGGAAGTCCCGGCCAAGGGCACTCGCGGTCCTTGGCGTACCCTGGGTCGCCTGGCCGTCGCAGCCTCGGTCACCCTGGCCGTATTGGCCGGTGTGCGCCTGTACAACCAGGATGACATTGTCGGTGCCCAACTGGCCCAGCAATCGAACCAGCCAGGCTTGGTCGCCCCTACGGCCAAAGGTCCGGCGGTATTGGCCGGCTACACCGAGAGCAGCGATCAGGCAACCGGCCCGATGGCCAATGGTGTGCTGCAGCAAGGCCAGTCCGGCTGGCAAGACCAGCGTCTGCCAGGCTACCTGCGCCAGCATGCGCAACAGGCCGCACTCAAGGGCACTGAAAGCGCTCTGCCCTACGCCCGTGCCGCCAGCCTGGAAAACCGTTAAGGAGGATCATGCGCGCGCTACCTCTTCTAACGCTTTTGCTCAGCGGCTGGTGGGTTCTTCCAGCCCAGGCCGATGAAGCTCAGGACTGGTTGAACCGTCTTGGGCAAGCCGAGCAGCAGCAAAGCTTTCAGGGCACTTTCGTCTACGAGCGCAATGGTAGTTTTTCTACCCATGGCATCTGGCACCTGGTGCGCGATGGCAAGGTTCGTGAGCGCTTGATCCAGCTCGATGGCTCGGCACAAGAGGTTGTTCGCGTCGATGGTCATACCCAGTGTGCCAGTGGTGCACTGGTGGCGGGGCTCGGTGATATGCCGGACTCCCATACCCGTTCGCTGGACCCGCAAACCCTCAAGAGCTGGTACGACATCGCTGTCGTCGGCAAATCCCGCGTGGCCGGGCGCCCGGCCGTGGTGATCTCGCTGACGCCGCGCGACCAGCACCGTTATGGTTTTGAGCTGCACCTGGACCGTGAGACCGGCTTGCCGTTGAAGTCATTGTTGCTCAATGACAAGGGGCAGTTGCTCGAGCGTTTCCAGTTCACCGAATTGAATACCGCCCAGCCCCCTGATGAACGTCAGGTGCAGGCCAGTGCCGAGTGCAAGCCGGTGGTCCTGTTGACCAATCAGGCCCAGCCCAAGGTGCAGGCGTTGGGCTCGGCGGCGGGCCAGCTCTGGCATTCGGACTGGCTGCCACCGGGTTTCGAACTGGTCAGCAGCACGGCCCGGATCGACCCGGCGACCAAGGCCGAGGTCAGCAGCTTGATGTACGACGATGGTCTGTCGCGTTTTTCAGTGTTCCTTGAACCCCTCAACGGCGCCACGGCGACGGACGCCCGGGCCCAGTTGGGGCCGACGGTCGCGGTGTCCCGACGCCTGGCCATGCCGAGCGGCGATATCATGGTGACGGTGGTGGGAGAAATTCCTATCGGCACCGCCGAACGGGTTGCACTGTCCATGCGTTCCGGCAGTGTGCAGGCCAAGCAGTGAACGGCTGAATCATGGGGCTTGTGGGGGGCTGCTGCAGAAATGTCTGGTGATCAAATTCATTTGCAAATATCCCTGAATTTTCCTATAGGTCAGAGCCTCTGCGCGCTGGCCTTGTTTGCTGTTTCCGGTCCAGAAGCCTCGGCGTGTCATGCCCGGGGCTTTTAGGGGTCTATCGCTTAATCATGCTCGTTGTTCATGGGAGCCCTATGTCGATACCACGCTTGAAGTCTTATCTGTCCATTGTCGCCACCGTTCTGGTGCTCGGCCAGGCGGTGACCGCCCAGGCCGCTGACTTGCCCGACTTCACCGAACTGGTGGAGCAGGCTTCGCCGGCGGTGGTCAACATCAGCACCACCCAGAAGCTGCCGGACCGCAAGGTCGCCGACACCCAGGGCCTCGAAGGCCTGCCGCCGGAAATCCAGCAGTTCTTCCGCGGTTTCCCGCAGCCGCGCAGTCCGAAAGGCGGTGGTAGTGGCAATGGTCGCCAGCGTGAAGCCCAGTCCCTGGGGTCGGGCTTCATCATCTCCAAGGACGGCTACATCCTGACCAACAATCACGTGGTCGCCGATGCCGACGAGATCCTGGTACGCCTGGCTGATCGCAGCGAACTCAAGGCCAAGCTGGTCGGCACCGACCCACGTTCCGACGTGGCGCTGCTGAAAATCGACGGCAAGGACCTGCCGACCCTCAAGCTGGGCAAGTCCAAGGACCTGAAAGCCGGCCAGTGGGTCGTCGCCATCGGCTCGCCGTTCGGCTTTGACCATACCGTGACCCAGGGCATCGTCAGCGCCGTGGGCCGTAGCCTGCCGAACGAAAACTATGTGCCGTTCATCCAGACCGACGTGCCGATCAACCCGGGTAACTCCGGCGGCCCGCTGTTCAACCTCAAGGGTGAAGTGGTCGGGATCAACTCGCAGATCTACACCCGCTCCGGTGGCTTCATGGGGGTTTCCTTCGCGATCCCGATCGATGTCGCCATGGATGTTTCCGATCAGCTGAAGGCTGGCGGCAAAGTCAGCCGTGGCTGGTTGGGTGTGGTGATCCAGGAAGTCAACAAGGACCTGGCCGAGTCGTTCGGCCTGGACAAACCGGCCGGTGCCCTGGTTGCCCAGGTGCAGGACGGTGGTCCGGCGGCCAAGGGTGGTTTGCTGGTCGGTGACGTGATCCTCAGCATGAACGGCCAGCCGATCGAAATGTCGGCGGACCTGCCGCATCTGGTCGGCGCGTTGAAGGCCGGTGAGAAGGCGTCCCTGGAAGTGATTCGCGAGGGCAAGCGCAAGACCGTGGACCTGACGGTCGGTGCGATTCCGGATGAAGGCAAGGAAATGGATATCGCCAAGGCCAACGGCGCCGAGCGCAGCAGCAACCGCCTGGGGATTTCCGTGGTCGAGCTGAGCGATGACCAGAAAAAGGATAACGACCTCAAGGGTGGCGTAGTCATCAAAGACGTCCAGGACGGTCCTGCGGCCTTGATCGGTCTGCAGCCAGGCGATGTGATCACTCACCTGAACAACCAGGCGATCACCAGCGCGGCGCAGTTCGCGGACATTGCCAAGGCCCTGCCGAAGAACCGTTCGGTGTCCATGCGCGTGCTGCGTCAGGGACGTGCCAGCTTCATCACTTTCAAGCTGGCTGAGTAAGCCGAAACCCAGGCGGTCCAGGGTTTCAGGCATCAAGCCTGGCGATGTAAAAAACATCGCCAGGCCGAGTAGCTCCCAAGCGCCGACAGCAATGTCGGCGCTTTTTTATTGGCTGATTCATGCCGGCCAGAGGGTTGCGGCCCGCTCCTCGTGCAGGCTGATATGGCGTCAGATGCATCAATAATGTGCAAAAGGTGCGCCTTCCGCCATTACCGATGCCCTGCCTATAGTTCCGGCCAATGGCGCACGGGCGCTGAACGGGTAGGAGAGCATTCATGAGTTCGTTGAATAGGTTTATCGAAGGTGTCGGGTCAGTCTGGGGCCCCCTCAGCTCTGAGCTGGTTGCCGAGTGCCAGCAGCAGTTGGAGACGCTGCTGAGAACGCCATGTACGCAAGAGTGGTTGGCGGTATTGCATCGTGAACAGCCGGCCCAGCAGGAGATGTACAGGGACCCGGCCAAGGATTTCGTGCTGTTGGCACACATGGAACCTGAAGGACTCTACAGGCCACCCCATGACCATGGTCGAGGCTGGGTTATCTATGGGATTCAGCAAGGGGAAATCGAAATGGGCACTTATGCCCGGGTAGAGGCGCCGGACGGCAGCGTGAAGCTGGTGAAGCGCGGTTCCACCGTGGTCCGTGCTGGAGAGGCGCAGGTGTATCTGCCGGGAGATATTCACGATACGCGTTGTATTTCGGGGCCTGCGTTGTTGTTCCGCTTTACCGAGCGCGATTTGAAAAAGGAAGACCAGCAAGCGCGCCGGCTGACGCGCTATGTAGAACGGGACGGTCTCTGGGTGCCTGGGCCATGAGCAGCGTCACTGACCGACGGTCGGCGGGGCAGGCCAGTCAGGCACCGTTGTTGAGGCTTGAGCTGCGGTCGAGGATGGCGATCGGCTGCGTACTGGCGGCGATGGTGTTGGTGGTGCTGAATACGGTTGTGGTAAACGTCGCGCTACCGACCATCGCCGATTCGCTACAGGTGACGTCTTCCCTATCCGTGTGGATTATCACCGCTCACCAGGCCGCGCTGCTGATGGCTCTGCTGCCCTGCGCGGCGCTCGGAGAAAGCCTGGGCCATCGCCGGGTATTCACCTGGGGGGTTGCGCTGTTCACGGGCGCAACCTTGTTGTGCTCACTGGCGCCATCCCTGCCTTGGCTGATCGCGGCGCGGTTTCTTCAGGGGCTGGGTGGGGCCGCAGTCATGGCACTTGGCGTTGCGCTGCTGCGCAGCAGCATTGCTCCTCAGCGGCTGGGTGCGGCTATCGGCTGGAACGCCCTGACTGTGGCGCTGGCATCGGCTGCGGGTCCGATGATCGGCGCGCTGATCCTGTCGGTGGCGCGTTGGCCTTGGCTGTTCGCTGTCCAACTACCTTTGGGGATTCTGGTACTGCTCGCCAGTCGTGCGCTGCCAGATAACGAGGGCACGGCTCGGGCAATCGATGTGTTGAGCATGGCGTTGAATGCCGGGGCTTTTGCGGCGCTGGTGGTATCCGTGGAACTTTTGACGGGCCAGCCGACATGGGTAGCTCTTCTGCTGGCGGTATCCGGTATTCAGTGGGTGCTGCTGGTGCGACGGGAGAGGCCGAAGCAAGCCCCCCTTGTCCCGATCGACTTGCTCCGATCCCCTGCATTTCGCGTTTCTGTGATCGCCTCGGTCTGTTGTTTTGCCGGACAGACCGCAGGCATGATTGCGCTGCCGTTTTATCTGCAACACGGTCTGGGGCAGGATGCACTGACAGCCGGTCTCTATATGGTGCCATGGCCGTTGACCGTGGCGTTCGCCGCACCGTTCGCCGGCCGCCTTGCAGACCAATGGCCAACAGCATGGCTGTGCTTCGCAGGCGGCATGTGTCTCGCAATCGGGCTAGGGGCCAGCTCACTGTTGTCGTTGAAGGACATCCCGCTCCTGCTCATCCCCTTCACCATGCTGTGTGGCCTCGGTTTTGGCTTCTTTAATGTGGCGAATAACCGCAGCATGTTCCTTTCGGCGCCCATTGAGCGCAGTGGGGCTGCCGGAGGGTTGCAAGGCACTGCCCGGTTGTTCGGGCAAACCACAGGTGCGCTTATCATGACCCTTCTGTTCAGTATGTCCTCGGTCGATACCGCGCCTCGCACAGGGCTTGGCATTGGTGCCCTGTTGACACTCGTAGCCGCTCTGGTCAGCGTATGGCGCAGCCAGCGAGTGGCCTGAAGCCAGGTGACGGTTTTCTCTCCGATCACTTGGCTCGCTTGGGCAACTGCACCAACTGGCTGTTGGAGTAGATGTCGTGCCAGCTGCGTTTCTGCTTGTCCACCAGCGACCAGAGAAAGCCCAGGCCGAACAGCCAGGAAGCGATGGAAACAATAAAGCGCAACAGGGCCTGCCAGAGACTGATGGCCGTACCGTCAGCGTTTTGTACGCGAATCCCCCAGACCTGCATACCTAGTGTCTGGCCTTTATAGGTCCAGAACTTGGCGAAAAAGCCGAACAGCACAAACACCAGGATTGTCGACAGCAGCGGGTCACCGTCCAGTGCTCCGGTATCGGAGAGTTTGCGCAGTTGCTGTTCGCCGATGATCGCCATCTGCACCAGCTTGTAGATAAACCCGGTGACGATCAGCAACGCCGTACACAGCAGAAAGTCATAGAACATCGCGGCCAGGCGACGTCCCAGGCCGGCGGCGGGAAAATCACCCTGGGGGCTCAGCGTATGTTTCGACATGGCGGCTCTCTCCGTGAGGACTGAAAAAAGCCATCTTACGAAATTGTGCTCATAAAAAAGCCCCTGATATCAATATCAGGGGCTTTTCATGATACGAAGGCTTATTCCCGAGGGGATCAGGCTTCCGCTTGTACTTCATCAGCCTGCATGCCTTTCTGGCCCTGCACGGCGACGAAGGTCACTTTCTGGCCTTCTTTCAGGCTCTTGAAGCCGTTGCCCTGAATGGCGCGGAAATGGACGAACAGATCCGGACCGCTTTCTGGAGTGATAAAACCAAACCCTTTCTCGTCGTTAAACCACTTGACGGTACCGCTCTGACGTTGGGACATTTTCTTATTTCCTTGACGCTAAAATTAATGACAGCCCCTTTCATATGAAAGAGTACTGGGCTGAGTTGCAGGAAAGTAAGAGACGTCGAGCGGGTTGTAGCAAACTTCAGGCTACTGCCCAGGTCACGGTTCCAAGCGACCCATGCAAACACAGTAGAGAAACTCTACGCCAACTCCGGGAGAAAAAACAAGCCCTGCGAAATCCCCAGGTTTATGCCTGTTTACGGGTGTTTGCATGACTTTACAGGCCACCGCTGGCCCTCCGGCGAGAGGGGCTTATCTTCGGTTGTTATAACGCAAGTTCATTGGCGCATATATGCACTGTTTTGTGGCGGTTGCGTGACAAGGTAGTGCATTGTTTCAGCAGTGGCTTAGTTGTTACTGTAAGTATCAACAGGGGTGTCAGCCCCTGTTGATGCCGGTGTATCAGCCCCGGTAATAACGCTGTGGCACAAACGGCATTTTGCTCACCTTGAGTGGTACGCGCTTGCCGCGCACGATGGCCCAGACTTCGTTGTCCAGTGCCGCCTGCGAGCTGTCTACATAGCCCATTGCCAGAGGTGCGCCGAGGGTCGGACCGAAGCCGCCGCTGCAGACATTGCCGATCACCTTGCCGTCCTGATCGACGATTTCCGCGCCTTCGCGCACCGGTGTGCGCTCCTGCGGTAACAGGCCTACACGTTTGCGGGACACACCCTGTTGCTGCTGGGCAAAGACCGTCTCGGCGCCGGGGAAGCCGCCGGCCCGCGCACCGTCGGCACGACGGACCTTGGAGATGGCCCAGAGCAGGCTGGCTTCCACCGGGGTGGTCTCGGTGTTCATGTCGTGCCCGTACAGGCACAGGCCGGCTTCCAGGCGCAGCGAATCACGGGCGCCAAGGCCAATGGCCTCGACTTCGGTTTCGGCCAGCAGGCTGCGGGCCAGGGCTTCGGCGCTGGCGGCCGGTACGGAAATCTCGAAACCGTCTTCGCCGGTGTAGCCGGAGCGGCTGACGTAGCAGTCCACTCCCAGCAGGCGCACGGCGGCGAACTGCATGAAGGTCATCTTCGTCACTTCAGGGGCCAGGCGCGCCAATACGCTGACCGCGGCCGGGCCTTGCAGGGCGAGCAGGGCGCGTTCCTCGAACAGCGGTAGGACTTCGCACAGATGGCCCAGGTGTTTTTGCAGGTGCGCCAGGTCCTGTTCCTTGCAGGCGGCGTTGACCACCAGGAACAGTTCATCGTTGCCCAGGTTGGCGACCATCAGGTCATCGAGGATGCCACCGGTTTCGTTGGTGAACATCGCATAGCGCTGCATGCCCACCGGCAGGTCGACGATATCCACCGGCACCAGGGCTTCCAGGGCCTTGGCGGCCGCAGCGCCGACCAGGCGGATCTGGCCCATGTGCGAGACATCGAACAGCCCGGCTTTTTCACGGGTGTGCTGGTGTTCCTTCATCACGCCCAGTGGGTATTGCACCGGCATGTCGTAGCCGGCGAACGGCACCATGCGCGCGCCGAGTTGCAGGTGCAGGGCGTGCAGCGGGGTTTGCTTGAGGGATTCGGTGGACATTGCGGCTCCTTGAATGGGGAGTGGCGGGGCTGGCCAAGGCCACGCCCCTTGAGTTTAGGGTCAGCACTCGATGATGTTGACGGCCAGACCGCCGCGAGCGGTCTCCTTGTATTTGCTTTTCATGTCGGCGCCGGTCTGGCGCATGGTGCGAATCACCTTGTCGAGTGAGACGAAGTGCTGGCCGTCGCCGCGCAAGGCCATGCGCACGGCGTTGATGGCTTTCACCGAACCCATGGCGTTGCGCTCGATGCACGGCACTTGCACCAGTCCGCCGATCGGGTCGCAGGTCAGGCCGAGGTTGTGTTCCATGCCGATTTCGGCGGCGTTCTCCACCTGTTGCACGGTGCCGCCGAGTACTTCACACAAGGCCCCGGCGGCCATCGAGCAGGCCACGCCGACTTCACCCTGGCAGCCGACTTCGGCGCCGGAGATCGAGGCATTTTCCTTGTAGAGAATGCCGATGGCGGCGGCGGTGAGGAGGAAACGCACCACGCCGTCTTCGTTGGCGCCGGCAATGAAGCGCATGTAGTAATGCAGCACGGCGGGAACGATCCCGGCCGCGCCGTTGGTCGGTGCGGTGACCACGCGGCCGCCGTTGGCGTTTTCTTCATTGACCGCCAGGGCGTAGAGGTTGACCCAGTCCAGCACCGACAGCGCATCGCGTAGCGCTGCTTCCGGGTGCTTGCACAGTTGCCGGTGCAATGCGGCAGCGCGGCGCTTGACCTTCAAGCCTCCGGGGAGGATGCCTTCATTGCGGCAACCGGCGTCGACGCAGTCCTGCATCACCTGCCAGATCTTCAGCAGGCCGGCGCGGGTTTCCGCTTCCGGGCGCCAGGCGCTTTCGTTGGTCAGCATCACCTGGCTGATGGACAGGCCGTAAGTGCTGCAATGGCCGAGCAGTTCCTTGGCGCTTTTGAACGGGAAGGTCAGCGGCGTGCTGTCCTCGACGATGCGGTCGGCGCCGGCGGCGTCTTCATCGACCACGAAACCGCCGCCTACCGAGTAGTACTCGCGGCTGCGGATCTGGATGCCGGCGGCGTCGAAGGCGCGGAAGATCATGCCGTTGGGGTGATAGGCCAGGGGTTTCCTGATCATCGCCAGGTGGAGTTTTTCGTTGAATTCGATGGAATGTTCGCCGAGCAGATTCAGGCGGCCGTTGCTGCGAATGGTCTGCAGGCGGGCGCTGACGGTTTCTGTATCGACGGTATCCGGGTGTTCACCTTCCAGGCCGAGGAGTACGGCCTTGTCGCTGCCGTGGCCTTTGCCGGTGGCGCCGAGAGAGCCATACAGCTCGACTTTGACGCTGGTGGTTTGTTGCAGCAGTTGCTCGCGCCTCAGGCCTTCGACAAACCGGGCGGCCGCACGCATAGGGCCGACGGTATGGGAGCTGGAGGGACCGATGCCGATCTTGAACAGGTCGAACACGCTCAGGGACATGTGGGTTCTCCGGTGTTTCTAATAATTATTGGCGGATGACGCGTCCCCTTGTAGGAGCGAGCTTGCTCGCGATGGACGTTAACGATAACGCGGGGCATCTGATACACCGCGGCGTGTCGACTTCCTTCGCGAGCAAGCTCGCTCCTACACAGGGTTTACCGTTCCCACGCAGCGCGTGGGAACGGTCGATGGCTCTGTCAGGCGTAGTTCTCGATCGACGGGCAGGCGCAGACCAGGTTGCGGTCGCCGAACACGTTGTCGACACGCCCCACCGGCGGCCAGTACTTGCCTTCGATCAACGACGCCACCGGGTACACCGCCTGTTCACGGCTGTACGGATGGAACCACTCGCCGACGATCTCCGCCGCGGTGTGCGGGGCGTTCTTCAGCGGGTTGTCGTCCTTGTCCAGGCTGCCGTTTTCCACGGCGCGGATTTCTTCGCGGATGTGGATCATGGCGTCGCAGAAACGGTCCAGCTCTTCCTTGGATTCACTTTCGGTCGGCTCGATCATCAGGGTGCCGGCCACCGGGAACGACATGGTCGGCGCATGGAAACCGAAGTCGATCAGGCGCTTGGCGACGTCATCGACACTGATGCCGCTGCTGTCTTTCAAGGGACGCAGGTCAAGGATGCACTCGTGTGCCACCAGGCCGTTGCTGCCGCTGTAGAGCACCGGATAGTGCTCTTCCAGGCGACGGGCGATGTAGTTGGCATTGAGGATCGCCAGTTGCGAAGCACGCTTGAGGCCTTCGCCGCCCATCATGCGGATATACATCCAGGTGATCGGCAGGATGCTCGCGCTGCCGAACGGCGCCGCACACACCGCGCCTTCCTTGCGTTCCATAGTGCCGTGACCCGGCAGGAACGGGGTCAGGTGCGACTTCACGCCGATCGGGCCGACGCCCGGGCCGCCACCGCCATGGGGAATGCAGAAGGTCTTGTGCAGGTTCAGGTGCGACACGTCGCCGCCGAACTTGCCCGGGGCGCAGAGGCCGACCATGGCGTTCATGTTGGCGCCGTCGATGTACACCTGGCCGCCGTTGTCATGAACGATGCCGCAGATTTCGCGGATGCCTTCTTCGAACACGCCGTGGGTCGACGGGTAGGTGATCATCAGCGCGGCGAGGTGTTCGCGGTGCTCGATCGCCTTGGCCCGCAGGTCTTCGATATCGACGTTGCCACGGGCATCGCAGGCGGTGACGATCACGCGCATGCCGGCCATGTTCGCGGTGGCCGGGTTGGTACCGTGGGCCGACGACGGGATCAGGCAGATATCGCGGCGCTCGTCGCCACGGCTCTGGTGGTAGGCACGGATCGCCAGCAGGCCGGCGTATTCGCCCTGGGAACCGGCGTTCGGTTGCAGGGAAATCGAGTCATAGCCGGTCGCGGCGCAGAGCATCGCTTCCAGTTCATCGGTCAGTTGCTGGTAGCCGGCGCTCTGTTCGGCCGGAGCGAACGGGTGCAGGGCACCGAATTCGGCCCAGGTCACCGGGATCATTTCGCTGGCGGCATTGAGCTTCATGGTGCAGGAGCCCAGCGGAATCATGGTGCGATCCAGGGCCAGGTCCTTGTCGGCCAGCTTGCGCAGGTAGCGCATCAGCTCGGTTTCCGAGTGATAACGGTTGAACACCGGATGGCTGAGGATCGCCGACTGGCGCACCAGTGCCGCCGGGAGACGACTTTCCACCGACGCGGCCAGCGCGCTGAAGTCCGGCACGGCTTTGCCGCCTGCCAGCAACTTCCACAGGGTTTCGATATCGGCCTGGCTGGTGGTTTCGTCCAGGGACAGGCCCAGGCGCTGGGCATCGACGACGCGCAGGTTGATGCGCTGGGCGCGGGCCTGTTCGTGCAGGGCCGCAGTCTGTGCGCCGGTGTTCAGGGTCAGGGTGTCGAAGAAGTGTTCCTGCTCGACCGTCAGGCCCAGGGCACCCAGGCCTTTGGCCAGGATCGCGGTGAGGCTGTGGATACGCTGGGCGATCTGGGTCAGGCCCTTCGGACCGTGATACACCGCGTACATGCTGGCGATGTTGGCCAGCAGGACCTGGGCGGTGCAGATGTTGCTGGTGGCTTTCTCGCGACGGATATGTTGCTCGCGGGTCTGCATGGCCAGGCGCAGGGCCGGCTTGCCGAAACGGTCCACCGAGACGCCGACCAGACGGCCGGGCATGTCGCGCTTGAACGCATCGCGGGTGGAGAAGTAGGCCGCGTGCGGACCACCGAAGCCCAGCGGGACGCCGAAGCGTTGGGCGCTGCCGATGGCCACGTCGGCGCCGAACTCGCCCGGCGGGGTCAGCAGGGTCAGGGCCAGCAGGTCGGCGGCGACCGCGACCAGGGCGTTGGCCGCGTGGAAGCGCTCGGTCAGGGCACGGTAGTCGAACAGATCACCGTTGCTTGCCGGGTACTGCAGCAGAGCGCCGAAGAACGGGCTGACGTCGGTCAGTTGGCGTTCATCACCCACCACCACGTTGATGCCCAAGGGCTCGGCACGGGTGCGCAGGACATCGAGGGTCTGCGGATGGCTGTGCACGGAGGCGAAGAAGGTGTTGCTGGTTTTGTTCTTGCTCAGGCGCTTGCAGAAGGTCATGGCTTCGGCGGCGGCGGTGGCTTCGTCGAGCAACGAGGCGTTGGCGATCGGCAGGCCGGTGAGGTCGCTGATCAGGGTCTGGAAATTCAGCAGCGATTCCAGGCGACCCTGGGAAATTTCTGGCTGGTACGGGGTGTAGGCGGTGTACCAGGCCGGGTTTTCCAGGAGGTTGCGCAGGATCGGCGACGGTGTGTGGCAGTTGTAGTAGCCCTGGCCGATGTAGGTCTTGAACAGCTGGTTTTTCCCGGCGATGACCTTGATCGACGCGAGGGCGTCGGCTTCGCTTTGCCCGGCCCCGAGGTCAAGGACGCTGGTGCCCTTGATGCTGTCGGGGATCACGCTGGCGCTGAGGGCTTGCAGGGAGTCGAAACCGAGGGTTTCGAGCATGGCCTGTTCGTCTGCCTGGCGCGGGCCGATATGACGGGCGATGAATTCGTTGGCGGTGCTGAGATTGACAGTCATGACAGTTCCTCAGGCGTTGGCTTTGATCAGGCGGTCGTAGGCATCCTGATCCAGCAGTTTAGCGACTGCCGAGGCATCGGTTGGCTGAAAACGGAAGAACCAGCCGGAGCCCAGCGGGTCGTCGTTGACCAGCTCGGGGGTATCGGCCAGGGCCGGGTTGAATTCGAGCACTTCACCGTCCAGGGGCATGTACACACCGCTGGCGGCCTTGACCGATTCCACGGTGGCGGCTTCGGCGCCTTTGTCGTAGTGCTGCAGTTCCGGCAGTTGCACAAATACCACGTCGCCCAGGGCGTTTTGCGCGAAAGCCGTGATGCCGACCGTGACGCTGCCATCGGCTTCGGTACGCAGCCATTCGTGGTCTTCAGTAAAACGCAACTCGCTCATGGAAACTCCTAGGGGGGCCAGACTCGTCGTCGGGTGGACGCAGGGGATGCGGGATCGACGTCCCGCTGAATGGGAGTTCCCTTAGCAAGTTTGTGGCCAATACTGGGCGAGGCTTGTAAATCAAGGGTTTGCGAGGTTTTTGAGCGCGTCAGACGATGGCCGCTGTAGCGAAATCGCTACAGCTGGAAGGGAGAAAAAAAGCCTAACAGGATCAAAGCCTTGTGCTCCGGGGATTGGCTTGCTGTGTAGCGAAATCGTTCCGCTGTAGCGCTTTCAGTACAGATAGAGGTCGTTTTTTACGCTGTCTGGCCGGTGGGTGGCTTCAGGACTTGCCGGGAATGCCGTATTTGCGCAACCGATGGGCGATGGCGGTGTGGGAGGTCTGCAAACGGCTGGCCAGTTGCCGGGTCGAGGGGTACTGCACGTAGAGTTTTTCCA
Source organism: Pseudomonas gingeri (assembly GCF_013386165.1). Lineage (GTDB taxonomy): Bacteria > Pseudomonadota > Gammaproteobacteria > Pseudomonadales > Pseudomonadaceae > Aquipseudomonas > Aquipseudomonas gingeri_C. The sequence continues at coordinate 752,212 of NZ_JACAOS010000016.1, forward strand.
GCAGGGTTCTCTCGAAATCTTCCACGGCCTGTTCCAGGCTGTCGATCTCGGGATCGCTCTGGCGCGCCACCGAGGTCCCGGCAATATCCAGGTCGCCAATGTCCACCACGCTGCTTTCGCAAATCGCCGCCGCGCGGAAGATCACGTTCTGCAACTGTCGCACATTGCCCGGCCAGCGGTTGTCCAGCAGTGCCGGATAGGTGCCGGGCGCCAGCCGGCAGACCGGGCGCTGGATCTGCGCGCAGGCCTGCTGCATGAAGTAGCGTGCCAGCAGCAGGATGTCCTGGCCGCGTTCGCGCAGCGGCGGGACTTCGACATTGAGCACGTTCAGGCGGTAGAACAGGTCTTCGCGAAAGCTGCCTTCGCTGACCATCTTCTCCAGATTGCGGTGGGTGGCGCTGAGAATCCGCACGTTGACCTTGACCTCGCGGTCCCCGCCCACGCGGCGAAAGCTGCCGTCATTGAGAAAACGCAGCAACTTGGCTTGCAGGTACGGCGACATTTCGCCGATTTCATCGAGAAACACCGTGCCCTGGTTCGCCAACTCCATCAGCCCCGGCTTGCCGCCGCGCTGGGCGCCGGTAAAGGCCCCGGGGGCGTAGCCGAACAGTTCGCTTTCGGCGAGGTTCTCCGGCAGGGCCGCGCAGTTCAGCGCGAGGAACGGTGCGCTATGACGCGCACTGATGGCATGGCAGGCCCGCGCCACCAATTCCTTGCCGGTGCCGGTTTCACCCTGGATCAGCAGCGGTGCGTCGAGGGCCGCGACCCGCTGGGCACGGGTCTTGAGGGTACGGATTGCCGGGGACTCGCCGAGCAGCGCGTCAAAGCCTTCGGCATGGTCGTGGTGCAGGGCCGACAAGCGCTCGCCGATGCGACTTGGCTGATAAAGGGTCAGTAGCGCGCCGGCATCGGTGATGGGCGTGGCGTCCAGCAGCAGGGTCTGGCCGTTGACGGTGATTTCCCGCAGCGGCAGGCGAAAACCGTTTTCCAGCAGGGTGTCCAGGAGATTGGGGTCGGCAAACAGCTCGGCGACGCTTTCACCCGCAGGCTCGCGACCGTACAGGGCAATCAGGGCCGGGTTGGCCAGCAGCACGTGGCCGGCGCTGTCGAGGGCCAGCACCGGGTCGGTCATGGCGGCCAGCAGGGCGTCGAGTTGCAGGTGCCGGCGTTGTCCCGGCAGGATGTCCACCACCGTCACCGCCTGCACGCCGTGGACGCTGAACAGCGCGTCGCGCAACTCCTCGAGCACTTGCGGGCTGAGGGTCGGGGCGTCGATATAGACGTTGGGCGGAACCATCTCCACCGCATCCAGGTTGAGATTGCGACCACCGAGCAGGGCCAGGACTTCCTGGGTGATGCCGACGCGGTCGATGAAACTGACGTGGATACGCATGGGGCGGTTCGGAGTTCCGGGCGCGAGGGCGGCAATTATGCCTTGGCGCGGGGTGTTACTCCAAATGCTCGGGTTTCACCGGGTCGCCGGATTTGGCATGGAGTTGCCCGCGCACGTCCTCGAACATGCTGTCGTAGTAACCGTGCATGCTGCGCAGGTCGGCATTTTTCGGCATGCCGTGCTTCACCGTGATATGGAAGGCTTCGCTGGCGAAGTTGAAGGCCAGGTCCTTGGGCAGGGTGAAGGTCTCCTTGAAGGCTTTGTGGTTGATCTCGCCGTGCAGGGTGAACTGCATGGAGGTGCCTTCCTTCGGGTCGTTCACCACCTCGTAGTCGATCTTGAGGTCGTAGCTGAAATCGCCGGGCTGCAGGGCGGCACGCTGGATATGCAGGTGCCCGGGCTCGAACGTGGCCATGGTGTTCTCCTTTCAAGGCATGGAGTAAGGCAGACCACGGGCCTGCCCAGGGGTTCTCATGAATAAGTGATGCCGGGTTTCGCCGTGCTGATGCGGGTCCCCGCTTTACCTTGGACTATCGCTTCGATCTCCGCCAGTGAGCCGATCACCGCGACCTTGCCGGTGTGCCGGGCGAACTCGCACGCGGCCTGGACTTTCGGGCCCATGGAGCCGGCGGCAAAACCGAGTTTCTCGAGGTCGTCGGGGTGGGCCTGGAGGATGGCCTTCTGGGAGGGCTGGCCCCAGTCGACGAAAGCGGCATTGACGTCGGTGGCGATGACCAGGAGGTCGGCTTCCAGCTGTTCGGCCAGCAGCGCCGAACACAGGTCCTTGTCGATCACTGCTTCGATGCCCTTGAGCTTGCCGTCTTCGCCGTACATCGTCGGGATGCCGCCACCACCGGCACAGATCACGATGCTGCCCTTGTCCAGCAGCCATTTGATCGGGCGGATTTCGAAGATGCGCTTGGGTTTCGGGCTGGCGACCACGCGCCGGAACTTGTCGCCGTCGGGGGCGATACTCCAGCCTTTTTCGGCGGCCAGCTGTTCGGCTTCGGCTTTGCCGTACACCGGGCCGATGGGCTTGCTCGGGTGCTGGAAAGCCGGGTCCTTGGGATCGACTTCGACCTGGGTGAGCAGCGTGGCGAAGGGCACTTCGAAATCCAGCAGGTTGCCCAGTTCCTGTTCGATGATGTAGCCGATCATGCCTTCGGTTTCGGCACCGAGGACGTCCAGGGGATAGGGCGAGACCTGGGTGTAGGCCGCGGCTTGCAACGACAGCAGGCCGACTTGCGGGCCGTTGCCGTGGGCGATGACCAACTGGTTGCCGGGGTAGATCTTGGCAATCTGTTCGGTGGCGATACGGATATTGGCGCGTTGATTGTCCGCGGTCATGGGTTCACCACGACGCAGGAGGGCGTTGCCGCCCAGTGCTACGACGATACGCATGGAGATTGTCCTTCTTCGGATCACGAGAGCCCTGTGGGGGCCGGCTTGCTGGCGATTCAGGCGCCGCGGTCATTCAGGTACACCGCGTTATCGTTCATCGCCAGCAAGCCGGCTCCTACAGTAGATAGTGTCTACTGTCAGATATCGGCCAGCGCCGCCACCAGGATCGCCTTGATGGTGTGCATGCGGTTTTCCGCCTGCTCGAAGGCGATGTTGGCCGGCGACTCGAACACCTCCTCGGTCACTTCAACACCATTGGCCAGGTGCGGATAACGCGCGGCGATATCCTTGCCGACCTTGGTTTCGCTGTTATGGAAGGCCGGCAGGCAGTGCATGAATTTGACCCGGGGGTTGCCCGAGGCCTTCATCATTTTCGCATTGACCTGATACGGCATCAGTTGCTCGATGCGCTCGTCCCAGGCTTCCACCGGCTCACCCATGGACACCCAGATATCGGTGTGGATGAAGTCCACGCCCTTGACCGCTTCCTTCGGGTCTTCGGTGATGGTGATGCGCGCGCCGCTTTCCTCGGCAAATGCCTTGCACTGGGCGATGAAGTCTTCATGGGGCCACAGGGCCTTCGGTGCGCCGATGCGCACGTCCATGCCGAGCTTGGCGCCGATCATCAGCAGCGAGTTACCCATGTTGTAGCGTGCATCGCCCAGGTAGGCGTAACTGATGTCGTGCAGTGGCTTGTCGCTGTGCTCGCGCATGGTCAGGGTGTCGGCGATCATCTGTGTCGGGTGGAATTCGGCGGTCAGGCCGTTGAACACCGGCACCCCGGCGAACTTCGCCAGTTCCTCGACGATTTCCTGTTCAAAGCCACGGTACTCGATGGCATCGAACATCCGCCCGAGTACGCGGGCGGTGTCCTTCATGCTTTCCTTGTGGCCGATCTGCGACGACACCGGGTCGATATAGGTGACGTGGGCGCCCTGGTCATGGGCCGCGACTTCAAAGGCGCAGCGGGTGCGGGTCGAGGTCTTTTCGAAGATCAGCGCAATGTTCTTGCCCTTGAGGTGCGGTTGCTCGGTGCCGGTGTACTTGGCGCGCTTGAGGTCGCGGGACAGGTCGAGCAGGTAGTGCAGCTCGCGGTTGGTGTGGTGCATCAGCGAGAGCAGGCTGCGGTTACGCATGTTGAAAGCCATGTTTGGATCTCCTTGGGTATCGGTTATCCGCCTGTCCAGGTTGGATACGCTGCCTTGTAGGAGCCGGCTTGCTGGCGATTCAGGCGCCGCGGTCATTCAGTTGCACCGCGTTATCGTTCATCGCCAGCAAGCCGGCTCCTACAGGGGTTGCATCCGGCCAGGGCCCTTCGTGGGGGCAGGGGCAGGCTTGAGGGTGAGTTAGTAATCGATCGGATCGCGAATGATCGGGCAGGTCATGCAGTGACCACCGCCACGGCCCCGGCCCAGTTCGCCGGCGCTGATGGTGATGACTTCCACACCGGCCTTGCGCAGCAGGGTGTTGGTGTAGGTGTTGCGGTCGTAGCCGATCACCACGCCGGGCTCCACGGCCACCACGTTGTTGCCGTCGTCCCATTGCTCGCGTTCGGCGGCGAAGCTGTTGCCGCCGGTTTCCACCACGCGCAGGGCCTTGAGGTTGAGGGCCTTGGCGACGGTGTCGAGGAAGCTGGTTTCTTCACGGCGGATATCGATACCGCCAGGCTTGCTCTCGTCAGGTCGCAGGGTGAAGGCGACGATCTGGTTCACCACTTCCGGGAAGATGGTCACCAGGTCGCGGTCGCAGAAGCTGAACACGGTGTCCAGGTGCATGGCCGCACGGGATTTCGGCAAGCCGGCGACAATCACCCGCTCCACCGCCTTGTGCTTGAACAGGTTCAGCGCCAGTTGACCGATGGCCTGGCGCGAGGAGCGCTCGCCCATGCCGATCAATACCACGCCGTTGCCGATCGGCATGACGTCGCCGCCTTCGAGGGTGGCGTTGCCGTGTTCCTGGTCCGGGTCGCCGTACCAGACCTGGAAGTCGGCGTTGACGAATTCCGGGTGGAACTTGTAGATGGCGCTGGCCAGCAGGGTTTCCTGGCGTCGCGCCGGCCAGTACATCGGGTTGAGGGTCACGCCGCCATAGATCCAGCAGGTGGTGTCGCGGGTGAACTGGGTGTTGGGTAGCGGCGGCAGGATAAAGCTGGAGTGGCCGAGGAAGTCGCGGAACATCTCGATGGTCTTGCCGCCGAAGCTGCTCGGCAGGTCATCGGCCGAAACGCCGCCGATGAGGAACTCGGCGACCTTGCGCGGCTCCAGGCTGCGCAGCCACGAACTGACTTCGTTGACCAGGCCGAGGCCGACCTGGTTGGCGGTGATCTTGCGCTCCAGGATCCAGTCCAGGGCTTCCTTCTGGCCGACGATATCGGTCAGCAGGTTGTGCATTTCCAGTACGTCGATATCGCGTTCGCGCATCTTGGTGACGAAGTCGAAGTGATCGCGCTTGGCCTGGGCCACCCAGAGCACATCGTCGAACAGCAGCTCGTCGCAGTTGTTCGGGGTCAGTCGCTGGTGCGCCAGGCCCGGTGAGCAGACCATCACCTTGCGCAGCTTGCCGGCTTCGGAATGAACGCCGTATTTCACTTTTTCCGTGGTCATTGCAGATCCTCCAGGGAACGAAACAAACAGGGTGTTACAGGGTCAGGAAGCCGTCGTAGAGGCCGTAGGCCGCCACCAGGGCGCCTATGACCACCGCGGCGAAAATCAGCTTCTCGACGTTGGTGAAAATCGGTTTGCCCAGCTCGTGCTTGGCCTTGGCGAACAGGATCACGCCGGGGGCATAGAGCAGGGCGGAGAGCAGCAGGTACTTGGTGCCGCCGGCGTACAGCAGCCAGACCGCGTAGATCAAAGCGATGGCGCCGATGAGCAGGTCCTTGCGCCGTTCGCCAGGGGCCTGTTCATAACTTTCGCCGCGCACCGCCAGCAGCACGGCATAGGCCGCCGACCACAGGTAGGGCACCAGGATCATCGAGGTGGCGAGGTAGATCAGCGACAGGTAGGTACTGGCGGAAAACAGCGTGATGATCAGGAATATCTGCACCATGGCGTTGGTCAGCCACAGGGCATTGGCCGGCACCTGGTTGGCGTTTTCGCGGCGCAGGAACTCCGGCATGGTGTGGTCCTTGGCGGCGGCGAACATGATCTCCGCGCACAGCAGCACCCAGGACAGCAGGGCACCGAGCAGCGAGATGATCAGGCCGACGCTGATCAGCACCGCGCCCCAGTGACCGACCACGTGTTCGAGCACGGCGGCCATGGATGGGTTCTGCAATTTCGCCAGTTCCGGTTGGGTCATGATGCCCAGGGACAGGACGTTCACCAGCATCAGGAACAGCAGCACGGTGATAAAGCCGATGACCGTGGCCTTGCCCACGTCCGAGCGTTTTTCCGCGCGGGAGGAGAAGATGCTCGCGCCCTCGATGCCGATGAACACCCAGACGGTGACCAGCATCATGTTGCGCACCTGGTTCATCACGCTGCCCAGGTCCGGATTCTTCACGCCCCAGATGTCGGCGGTGAAGATGTCCAGCTTGAAGGCGAACAGCGCGATCAGCACGAACAGCACCAGCGGCACGACCTTGGCGACGGTGGTCACCAGGTTGATGAACGCCGCCTCCTTGATGCCACGCAGGACCAGCCAATGCACCGCCCACAGCAGCACCGAGGCGCCGATCACCGCGGCCACGGTATTACCTTCGCCGAACACCGGGAAAAAGTAACCCAGGGTGCTGAACAGCAGGACGAAGTAGCCGACGTTGCCCAGCCAGGCACTGATCCAGTAGCCCCAGGCGGACGAGAAACCCATGTAGTCGCCGAAACCGGCCTTGGCGTAGGCATAAACCCCGCCGTCCAGGTTCGGTTTGCGATTGGCCAGGGTCTGGAACACGAAGGCCAGGGTCAACATGCCCACGGCGGTAATGGCCCAGCCAATCAATACGGCGCCGACATCGGCACTGGCGGCCATGTTCTGTGGCAGCGAAAAGATCCCGCCGCCGATCATCGAACCCACCACCAGAGCGACGAGCGCGCCTAATCGCAGTTTTCCGGGAGACTCAGACATTGCATGACTCCAATCCAGGAGAAATAAGGCTAGAGAGTAAGGCCAGGGATAAAAGCGAGGGATGATGCAGATCAGTTCATTGGCACATTCCGTTGTTTATGAACGAGTTGAGTGATTGGCGCGGGGCAGGTGGTAGCGTGCTAAAAGGCCCGTCCTAGAGCCATTGTGCCATCATTAAAAAGAATGTTTCGTATTGCCGTGGGTGTTTAAACTAGCTAATCCTGTGGAATGTGCAAATTTCTGATACGCCTTTTTTAAACGCACTCGATTTATTCGACACAGCCCACAAAATGATCGAGTCACTAGGGTTTTATGATCTTGAACGCCTATCTTTGTTAGCCCTGTCGAATAAACGCAGTGCGACGCCGGATAATTAATCGAGTGAACATCCGTTCTCTTGTTAAATGTTGAAACAATTAAGTGATCAAGGAAGTTCATATGTCAGGGGCGACCCAGAAACTGCGACTCGGCGCGCTGATTGCTTTGGTGGTGGGGTCTATGATCGGCGGCGGGATCTTTTCCCTGCCGCAGAACATGGCGGCGCGGGCCGCGGTGGGCGCGGTGCTGATCGGCTGGGTTATCACCGCGGTGGGCATGCTGGCCCTGGCCTTTGTGTTCCAGACCCTGGCCAACCGCAAGCCGGAACTGGACTCCGGTGTCTACGCCTATGCCAAGGCCGGTTTCGGCGACTACATGGGGTTTTCGTCGGCCTGGGGTTACTGGATCAGCGCGTGGATGGGCAATGTCGGCTATTTCGTCCTGCTGTTCAGCACCCTGGGTTACTTTTTCCCGGTGTTTGGCCAGGGCAATACCCCAGTGGCCATCGGCTGCGCCTCGGTGCTGCTATGGGCTGTGCATGGGCTGGTGTTGCGGGGGATCAAGGAAGCGGCATTCATCAACCTGGTGACCACGGTCGCCAAGGTGGTGCCCCTGGTGATGTTTATCGTGATCGCCGCAATGGCCTTCGACGCCGATCTGTTCACCCGGGATATCTGGGGGCTTGGCAATCCAAAGCTCGGCGGGGTGATGGAGCAGGTCCGGCACATGATGCTGGTGACGGTATTCGTGTTCATCGGCATCGAGGGTGCCAGCGTCTACTCCGGTCGGGCGGAAAAACGCTCGGACGTGGGCAAGGCCACGCTGATTGGTTTTCTTGGGGTGCTGGCGTTGTTGGTGCTGGTGAATGTCCTGTCCCTGGGGATCATGAGCGGGCCGCAACTGTCGCAGTTGCAGAACCCTTCGTTGGCCGCGGTGCTGGCGCATATCGTCGGGCCGTGGGGGGCGTTGCTGATCAGTGTCGGGTTGGCGGTGTCGTTGCTCGGCGCGTTGTTGTCCTGGGCGCTGCTGTGCGCCGAGATCCTCTACGCCACGGCCCGGGACCGCACCTTGCCGGCGTTTCTGAAAAAAGAAAATGCCAATCATGTGCCGGTCAATGCGCTGTGGTTGACCAATGGGATGATTCAGGTGTTCCTGTTGATTACGCTGTTTTCCGAGGGGACCTATACCAGCCTGATCTACCTGGCTTCGTCGATGATCCTGGTGCCTTACTTGTGGTCGGCGGCGTATGCGGTGTTGCTGTGCTGGCGCGGGGAAACCTATGAAGGGACGGTCGGTGCACGGCGCAAGGACCTGCTGGTGGGTGTGGTCGCCCTGGGGTATGCGATCTGGCTGTTGTATGCCGGCGGCCTGAAATACCTGCTGTTGTCGGCACTGCTCTATGCGCCGGGCGTGATCCTCTTTGCCATGGCCAAGCGTGAACAGGGCGAGCCGCTGTTCACGCCCCTGGAAAAGGGGATTTTCGCCTGCGTTCTGGTGGGCGCAGGGCTGGCGGCCTATGGGCTCTATGCTGGGCTGTTGTCGCTTTGAGGATCACCACCAGCGTGGTGGATGAGCCCCCAACTTTGTCGCCCCTGAATCCCATTGCAAAGGCTGCGTTCCAACCTTGAGCGGCGACAGCAAGCGCCGCGCCGGGCCCCAGGAGGTCTGCTCCAGCAAGGGGTTCCAGTCCCGCGTCCCGAGGGGCGATAGAGGCTCGGTCCCATTGACCGCCCCCTGTTCCAGCAACAACTTCGCCGTGCGGGCCAGGGACAAACGCGCCGAGCCACCCAGCCCGTTGCGCAACCGTTCGGTCAGCGCGCGGATTGCCGCGGCCGCCATCAGGTAACCGGTGCCATGGTCGAGCGCCTGCACCGGTAATGGGATGGGCTTGTCCGCTTGTTTCCAGAGCATGCCGGCCTGGGCGATACCGCTGCTCATCTGCACCAGGCTGTCGAAGCCCCGGCGATTGCGCCAGGGGCCGCTCCAGCCGTAGGCGTTCAGGCTCACATCGATAAGCCCGGGGGCCAGGCGCTGGCGGCGCGGGGCATCGTAGCCAAGTCCCTCCAGGGCGTCGGCGCGGTAGCCATGGAGGAGAATATCGGCGCCCCCGAGCAAACTTTCGAAGACTTCGCGGTCAGCGGCGTCGTGCAGGTTCAGGCGGGCACAGTGCTTGCCGAGGGTGACGTCCGGTGTCAGGGCCGGTTCGTCCCAGGTCGGCGGGTCGATGCGCAGCACTTCGGCGCCCAGCCCTGCCAGCAGGCGGCTGGCCACGGGGCCGGCGAGTACACGGGTCAGGTCGAGGACCTTGATGCCCGCCAGCGGACGCGCCGGGGAACCCTGCCAGGTCCGTGAACCGTGGCTATCGTTGCTGTCCCGCTGGACCAGGGCTTCGGCATTCACCGCCAGCCCCTGGGGGTGTTCCTGCCAGGCCGACCATGAGCGCATCTGCGCGGCGCAGCCACCGGCTTCGACCACCGCCTGCTCCAGTTCTGCGGCGGACCATTGGGCCACTTTGCTGGCCATGGCGCTGCGATCGGAGGCCAGGCCGAGGACGCGTTCGGCGGCGCGGCGATGGTGCGGGGCATTGGTGTGCAGGCGGATCCAGCCGTCGGCGCTGGCGTAGTCGCCGGCAATCGGGTCCCAGGGCGGCGGGATTTCCCAGCCCAGCGGCTGCACGGCGCTGCCGAACCAGAGGGAGGCCAGGCGTCGGTCGACTTCGACGACGGGGCGCTGTCCGTTCTGTTGCTGCAGCAGTTCGGCCACCGCCTGGCCGGCGGCGGCGAGGCTGGCGCCAGCGAGATCGGTGACGGCGAAGGTTGAAGGCAGAACGCCGCTGCCGGTAAAGATCGGGGACGTGAGGGGCAGATCGAGCGCGGCTTGAATGGACGTCAACAGATCGGTCATCGAAGGCTCTCCGTGAGAAGGGCCATTGCACCTGAAATACGGGGGATTGTCGATGTCAGGTGGCGCACATAACGCAGGTGCGACAGGTTGACATTCAGGACGCGTCGGATAGCGGCAGTCGCTCCGGACGCGACCAGATCCACAGGTTGCCCAGGCTCATCCCGGCGATGGCCAGATAGATCGGCCAGCCGTGTTCGAGCATCACCAGCATCAGCGTGGCACAGAGCAGCATGCTCACGGTGGCGCTGATCTTGGCCTTGCGGGCGATGATCTTGCCGTTGCGCCAGTTGCTCAGGATCGGGCCGAACAGTCGATGGTTTTCCAGCCAGGCGCTCAGGCGCGGCGAACTCTTGGTGGCGGCCCAGGCGGCCAGCAGGATGAACTCGGTGGTCGGCAGGCCGGGAATGACGATGGCGATCAGGCCGATGCCCAGGCTGACGTAGGCGAGCAGGCCGAAGAGCACGCGGACGAGTTTGGAGGAGGAGGGTTTTGGCTGGGTCATGGTGTCAATTGTGGTGCGCCGAGCGAGTTGGCTCAAGTCCTGGTGTCCGTATGGATTGCCATGCTCGATGTCATCTTGAGCCGGGTCGAGGTTTGTGGCGAGGGGGCTTGCCCGCGCTGGGGCGCGAAGCGGCCCTAAAACCAGCGAGCGCAGTCTATCAGGCTAACCGAGATGACTGATTTTACGACTGCTTCTCAGCCGAGCGCGGGCAAGCCCGCTCGCCACAAGATTTGATCTGACCCAGTATTTTGTATCAGGCCAGTTCCGGCGCCGTGGCGTAAGCCTGCTCCAGCAGCACGGTGAAACGCACGAACGCGTCAATTGCGCCTTTCTCCGCCGCCGCTTCTTCTTCGGCATTCAACTCCAGTCCGTCGAGGGTCCTGGTAAAGCGCTTCCAGCCTTCGGCGCGACCGCCGGCCGGTTCGCCCAGATGGCGGGCGCCGAAGGTTTCGCTCAGGCCCAGGCCCACGGCACGCTTGATCAGGAACGCGGCACCGAGCTTGGAACCCTCGGAGACGAAAAGCCAGCCCAGGGCTTCAGCCTGACTCGGGTTGTGCACCGCACCGGCCACCGGCGCCGGCACTTCGGTGTCCAGGTCGGCGAGGTCGGCCTTGGCCGCTTCAGCCCGGCAGCGCTCGGGCAGATCGGCGACGATGGCGATCAGTGCCGGGTCGTTGTACAGCGATACCAGCTCCGATTGGAACAGGTACTGGGCCACCACGAAACGGGCGAAGTTGGCCTGGGTTTCGAACGGCGCATGGGCTTTGACCAACTGGTCGAGCTTGGCATGCGGCTCGTGGGTGATCTGGTTCAGGCGTTGCGAGCGCAGGCTCGGGCGCGGTGTGTTATCCGGGGTGGTCATGGCGATGTCCTTGAAAAAGAGAGGCGCTGTGTAACTAGACGAATCAGAAGACGCGCGACAGTAAAAAAACCTCACCCCGGCCCTGTGAAATCCGGCCGGGTGAGGTTCAGTCCGATCAGATATCCCAGATCAGGTTGACCGAGACGTTGCGGCCCGGCGCGGTCAGGCGATCGAGGTTGGCCGGGTTCAGCACACCGGCTTCGCCGACGCTGTCGTAGCCGCGCACGTCATCCCAGTTCCAGTACTTCTTGTCGGCCAGGTTGTAGAGACCGGCGTTGACGGTGATGTCGTGGCTGACCTTGTAGTACCCGGTCAGGTCCAGCACGCCGTAGCCCGGGGTCTTGAACTGCTCGCCCTTGCCGTCAGGCGAGAAGAAGTTGCTGCTGTCGACCATGTTCTTGCGTTGCACCAGAGTCCAGCTCAACAGGCCACCGTAGTTATCCTGGTCGTAGCCCAGGCCCATGACGGCGGTGAGCGGGTTGACGCTGTTGAGCGGCTGCCCGGTGTCGTTGTTGCGACCGTAGGCGTAGGCCAGGGAACCCTTGCTGTAGAGACCTTGTGGAGCACCGAAGGCGTCCAGGTTGAGGCGACCCTTGAACTCGGCACCCTTGATGGTGGCGTGCTTGATGTTGTTGGTCTGGAAGGTCAGCTCGCTGTAGCCGGGGGCGATGGCGTCTTCGTTGATGAAGTCGCGGTACTGGTTGTAGAACACCGCCACGTCAAAGGACCCGGAATCAAACTTGCCGCGCAGGCCGGTCTCGTAGCTCTTGCTCTTTTCCGGTTGCAGGTCCGGGTTGGGTGCGACTTGATAGCCGCTGCTCAGGTTTTGGAAGCGCCCGTACAAGGCCTTGGCCGACGGAGTGCGGAAGCCTTCGGCGTATTGGCCGTACCAGGTGTACTGGTCGCTCAGGGCGTAGGTCAGGCCGAATTTGGGCGAGACGCGATGCCAGGTCTTGTTCGAACCGTCGACGGCGCCGCCGCCCGCTGCGGCGATGGTGTTGAGGAATTCCTGGGTGATGTCCGGCTTGAGCTGGGTGTAGTCGTAGCGCAGGCCCGGCAGGAAGGTCCATTTGTTCCAGCTGATCTGGTCTTGGGCGAACAGGGCGTAGCTGTCGATGGTCGGGTCTGGGAAGTCGCTGGATTTGACCAGGCGGTCGGACGGGCTGTCGGCGCCCACGGCGGTACAACCCCGGCCTACCGCCAGGCAGACTCCGGCGCCGCTGCGCGAACCGGTCACGTCCTGGCGCTTGATCGTGGTGCCGTAGGTCAACAGATGATCGGTCGCACCGATGTCGAAGGCCTTGTCGGCCTGGGCATCGAAGACCCACTGCTGCTCTTCGTAGACCGTATCGCGGCTGCGCATGACGTTACGGGTGAACGGGAAGTAGTTTTCCAGGGTGCTCTGGTCGGTTTTCGCGATCTGGTAGTTCAGGCTCAGCTTGACGTGATCGGCCACGGCGCTGTTCAGGCCGAAGCTGTTGTCGATGCCGAAGCGTTCGCGGCTGATGGTGTCGTTGCCGATGCGCGAGCGGTACATGCCCAGCGGTTGGCCGACGTTGAACGGGCCGCCGACGGCGCTGCGCTCGTTGGTATCGACATCGTCCTTGTAGCGCTCGTAGGTCAGGCCCAGGCGCGAGTCGTCGTTGTAGTTCCAGCCCAGCTTGGCCAATACGTTGGTGGTACGGGCGGTCTGCGGGTTCGCGGCGGTGCGGTTCAGGCCATCGCCGCCGGTACCGCCATAGGACTCGGTCTCACGCCCGTTGCGCTGGCTCAGGTGCAGCAAAGCGTCGAAATCACCAGTGCGCCCGGCGACGGTGCCGGAAGTCAGGTAGCTGCTGTCGGCGGAGCTGTAGCCGGTTTTCAGGCGGGCGCCGACGTCTTTGCCGGGCTTGATGATGTCGTCCGGGTCGAGGGTGTAGTAGCTCACGGCGCCGCCGATGGCGTTGCTGCCGTAGAGTACCGAGGCCGGGCCGCGGAGGATTTCCACGCGCTTGACGATTTCCGGGTCGACGTAGTTGCGCTGGGTGTTGGCGTAGGGGCCGTTGAAGAAACTGTCGGGAATCTCGACGCCGTCGACCTGGGTCAGGATCCGGTCGCCGTCGATGCCACGAATGTTGTAGTTGCTGATGCCACCGCCGCGCAGGCCGGTGCCGCCGACCGAGACGCCGGGTTCGTCACGCACCAGTTCCTTGATGGTATTGACGTTCTGGCGGTCGAGTTGCTGGCGGTCTTTCACCGTCACGGTGTTGGGGACCGAGTTGACGTCCTGCTCCTGGCGGGTGGCGCTGATGGTCACCTGCTCCAGGTTCAGGGTGCTGCCGCTGGCGCGTTTTTCCAGGACGATGCTGTTGTCGCCGACTTTGCGGTAGCTCAGGTTGGTGCCGACCAGCAGGCGCTCAAGGGCCTTTTCCGCTGGCAGTGCGCCGCGTACGCCCGGCGAGGCCACGCCCTGACCGAGTTCGGCAGGCAGGCCGACTTGCCAGCCGGTGATCGAGGTGAAGGCATTGAGCGCCGAGACCAGGGGTTGTTGCGCGATCGAGAAGCTGTAGTTGCCCAGGCTCCGGGTCGGTTGCTCGACGGTACTGGCGGCCAGCACCGGCGTCGCTTGCGCGCCGGCCAGCAGGATGGCCGCGGTCAGCAAGGACAAGGTGCATTGTTGCAGGCCGCCGGTGCGGGCCTTGGAGGTGAAACGAGTGGACATCGATAGCGCTCCCTGGTGGACGAATCGTTATAGGTATCGCGTGATTCAAAATGCGAATCACTTGCATTGGCTATAACGAGACGTACGAGCAACGGCTATCGCGTAAAAATAATTATTCTCAGTTGAGAATCACCAGCGCCGGGTACTCCGAAACCTTGGCGGAGGTGATCTGGGCCAGGGAGCGGATCACGTCCAGGGGCTTGTCCAGGCGGTAGTTGCCGGTGACGGCGACCTGGGCCAGGTGTTCGTTGTTGTTGACGATCCAGCCGGGGTAATAGCGCCGCAGTTCGGCGAGCACCTGGCTCATCGGGCAGTTTTCGAACACCAGGCGGCCCTGGACCCAGGCCAGGTCCTTCTGCGCATCGAGTTTTTCCGGGCGCCCGAAGCCGTGGGGCCCGACCTTTACGCTGTTGCCGGCGGACAGACGCAGGCGGGCGCTGTCGTCGAGGGTGCGCAGGTCGACATCGCCACGCTGGACCTGCACCTGGGCTACGCCATCGAGGTAACGCACGGCAAAACTGGTATCGCTGACACTGGCGCGGACCGGTCCAGCATCGATTTCCAGGGGTTGCTCGCGCTCGGCGGCCACCTCGAAAAACGCCTCGCCCTTGTACAGCCGGGCCTTGTGTTGTCGTTCGCTGAAGTTGCTGGAGAACGCCGAATTGGTGTTGAGCAGGACTTTCGAACCGTCCTCGAGTTGCAGGTGCTGGCGTTCGCCGGTCACGGTCAGGTGATCGGCTTGCAGGCGCAGGGGCAGGTTGCCATAACTGCCGAGGGCGATCAGCAGCGCGGCGGCGGTGGCCAGGGGCTTCCAGTGCGGGCGCAGGCCTCGCAGCCATGATGGACGGCGTTGCTGTTGCAGGACCTGGGCGGCGGCGAACACCGGCTGTGCATTCCAGGCACCGCTGGCTTGGGCATACGCCTGGGCATGGCGCGGGTTGGCGGCGTGCCAGGTGTCGAAGACGGCCTGCTGCTCGGCCGTCGGGCACTCCATCAGGATCAGCCAGTCCAGTGCCTGATCCATGGCTGCGTCATGCGGCACCAGCCCGGAGGCGGGAGAGCGCAGGTCTTGGCGGTCTGTCACGGGTGTTCCTCGGCAACGGTTGCTACGGTTTGGTTCAACGATCTTATGATTTTGAGCGATAGGGCTGTAGGACTTTTGAACGGATTATCCAGGCTATCGGGTAGTAGAGCTTAAGGGTGATCCAAGCGTTCGGCCACTCCGACACAGATCGCCATGATCAGCTTGAGCTCTTTTTGCACGGTACTCAGGGACACGTCGAGTTCGTCGGCGATTTCCTGGTAGCTGCAGCCGTGGAGACGGCTGAGGATGAAAATCTGCTGCTGGCGGGCGCTCAACTGACCGAGGCTGACACTCAGGCGCTTGAGCATCTGCTCGGCGTGGGCGGCGTCTTCCGCGGTGCTCAGGGGCGCAGCGACATTCTGCATCACATCCAGCGGCACGTCGTCCATCAGGGTACGCGACTGGATCCGCAGCGCGCGCAGATGGTCCAGCGCCAGGTTGCGGGCGGTCTGGAAGACGAACGGCTCCAGATGATCCACCGAGCGTTCGCTCAGCGCACGGGTGACCCGCAGGTAGGTTTCCTGCAGCAGGTCCTCGGCGGTGCTGGGGTTATTGACCATGCGCTGCAAGGTGCGCAGCAGCGTGACACGCTGGGCGAGGAAGACAGTATTGAAGTGGGACTGACTCACGGAAGCACCGGACCGACTGTAAGCGAATGATAATGCTTCTCATCTGTCTTGTAGGTCAAGTCCTAATATGCTCATGGTTCCGATGGTGCCCGAGATATCGGGTAAGTCGGAACTAACGCCGACCCCTGTAGGAGCGAGCTTGCTCGCGAAAAATCGTCAACGATAACGTGGGTTATCTGGAACACTGCGGTGCTCTTGCGTTTATCGCGAGCAAGCTCGCTCCTACAGTGGGCAGCATTGCGTCAGAATGGCTTTACAACACTTTCGTATACCCCCGGAAATCAATACTTACAGATGTCCGAGGGGCATGTTTCCGTCTAACCGTATGCGGTTGCGCATACCGCGCATGCTGCGCCACGGTACTTGCGCGTGGGCCTGGGTAAACTCGGTGTAGCCGTCCATCACTTTCGTCGCGGCCTCACCGATGATGATGAGACTCATGACAACGGCTTGCTGGGTACGTTTGTCCTCGAGGAAGTCATCCTTGGCCAGACCTTCCACGAAGCTGCACGCATCGGTCGCGGCCTGCCGCATGTGCTCGAGGTAATCGGGAAGGCGGTTCTCGCTCATACTGGCTGCGCCTCCGCGAGCACCTTGGCCCGGAACTTCGGCGGCAGGTCGAGAGGGGTCAGCAGATCGACGTGGACACCCAGTAGCGATTCCAGCTCATCCTGCAGGCCGCCCAGATCGAACAAGGTCGTGCCGGGCAGCGCATCAACCAGCAGATCGAGATCGCTACCGTCCCCGTCAGTGCCGTGCAGTACTGAGCCAAAGACGCGAGGGTTCGCCGTGTGGAAGCGACTTGTCGCTTCGCGTACTGCGCCTCGATTCATATCGAGTACAACAGACGGCCGCATGATCATTTCCCCTTATCAAAACTCATTAAGAGGGTATGCAATCAAGAATGGAGTTTCAAGAACTGTCTTCGGGGGACAAAAACGAAGAAAACCCGCTAAAGGCGGGCTCCTATAAGAGATCGTGTTCGGCCTGGCTGGCCGGCATTAACGCCTTGCCGCCAGATACGCCTCGTAATCCGGCACCCGATACTCATGGGCCTGCTCCATCAGCGGGCTGCTGAGCAGGTAATCGGCGGTGCACTCGTTACAAGCCACGGGAATATTCCAGACCGCAGCGACCCGCAGCAACGCCTTGATATCCGGGTCGTGAGGTTGCGGCTCGAATGGGTCCCAGAAGAACACCAGCAGATCCACCCGCTGCTCGGCGATGCGGGCGCCGAGTTGCTGGTCGCCGCCCAATGGCCCGCTGATCATGCTTTCCACTGGCAATCCCAGGCGCTTGTTCAACAGCAAACCCGTGGTGCCGGTAGCCACCAGCTCATGCTGGGCCAGGCGGTCTTTCTGGCGTTCGGCCCAGTCCAGCAGAAACACCTTGCAGTGGTCGTGGGCCACCAAGGCGATGCGCTTGCGCGCCGCCATGGTGGCCTGGGTAAAGCTGATCCCTATCATCGGTTCCTGCTCCACACCTGTTCCTTATCCCGCGGTTACTCGGCGTTGCACAGCGCCAGGCAGTTATCCAGCATGCGGTTGGAGAAGCCCCACTCGTTGTCGTACCAGGCCAGGACCTTGACCAGCTTGCCGCTGGCCTTGGTGTGGTTGGCGTCGAAGATCGACGACAGCGGGTTGTGGTTGAAGTCGCTGGAAACCAGCGGCAGGGTGTTGTAACCGAGGATCTTCGAATGCTGGCTGGCTTCCTTGAGCAAAGCGTTGACCTCGTCAGCCGTGGCTTCGCGCTTGAGCTGCACGGTCAGGTCCACCAGGGACACATTGATCACCGGTACGCGCACGGACATGCCGGTCAGCTTGCCCGCCAGTTCCGGCAGCACCAGGCCCACGGCTTCAGCCGCGCCGGTCTTGCTCGGGATCATGTTCTGGGTCGCCGAACGGGCACGGTACGGGTCGGTGTGGTAGACGTCGGTCAGGTTCTGGTCATTGGTGTAGGCGTGGATGGTGGTCATCAGGCCACTTTCGATGCCCAGTTCGCGGTGCAGCACCTGGGCCACCGGGGCCAGGCAGTTTGTGGTGCACGAAGCGTTGGAGATGATCTGGTGCGATTGGCGCAGGATGTCATGGTTGACCCCGTACACCACGGTGGCATCGGCGCCTTTGGCCGGTGCGGAAATAATCACTTTGCGGGCACCGGCGGTCAGGTGCGCGGCCGCCTTGGCACGGTCGGTGAACAGACCGGTGCATTCGAATACGACGTCGATCTTCTCGGCGGCCCAGGGCAGTTCGGCCGGATTGCGGATCGCGCTGACGGCAATGCGGTCGCCGTTGACGGTCAGGCTTTCGTTGTCATGTTCTACGCTGGCATCGAAGGTACCGTGAACGGTGTCGTACTTGAGCAGGTGAGCATTGATGGCGCTGTCGCCGAGATCGTTGATGGCGACGACCTGCAGGTCCTGGCGGTAACCTTGGGTATAGAGTGCACGCAGGACGTTACGGCCGATGCGGCCAAAACCGTTGATTGCGATTCGTAGAGTCATTTAGGGAAGCGCCTGTCATAGTTTTGTTGTTGGAATTACAAGATTATTCGCATAAAAATAGAAAACAAGCCTTTTTAGTGGCAATATTTTGTCTTATCTACAACGAGTGACCTGGATCAACGGGTCCGGATGATCGAAAAGCCCTGCCCCGTCAGGCATTTGGTCAGCTTAGGACACACAGGTCACCACATCCGTTAGCCTGGAGTTCTACACATGCATCCCCGCGTTCTTGAGGTCACCGAACGGCTTATCGCCCGCAGCCGCGCCACCCGCGCGGCGTATCTGGCACTGATTCGCGGCGCCGCCAGCGATGGCCCGGTGCGTGGCAAGCTGCAATGCGCGAACTTTGCCCATGGCGTGGCCGGGTGCGGCACCGAAGACAAAAACAGCCTGCGGATGATGAACGCCGCCAACGTGGCGATCGTTTCGTCCTATAACGACATGCTCTCGGCCCACCAGCCTTACGAAACCTACCCGGCGCAGATCAAGCAGGCCCTGCGCGACATCGGCTCGGTCGGCCAGTTCGCCGGTGGCGTGCCGGCCATGTGCGATGGCGTGACCCAGGGCGAGCCGGGCATGGAGCTGGGCATTGCCAGCCGCGAAGTGATCGCGATGTCCACCGCCGTGGCCCTGTCCCACAACATGTTCGACGCCGCGCTGATGCTTGGTATCTGCGACAAGATCGTGCCGGGCCTGATGATGGGCGCGCTGCGTTTCGGTCATCTGCCGACTATCTTCGTTCCGGGCGGGCCGATGGTCTCGGGCATTTCCAACAAGGAAAAAGCCGACGTCCGTCAGCGCTACGCCGAAGGCAAGGCCAGCCGCGAAGAGCTGCTGGAGTCGGAGATGAAGTCCTATCACGGCCCCGGCACCTGCACCTTCTACGGCACCGCCAACACCAACCAGTTGCTGATGGAAGTCATGGGCCTGCACTTGCCGGGCTCGTCCTTCGTCAACCCGAACACCCCGCTGCGCGACGCCCTGACCCGCGAAGCGGCGTTCCAGGTCACGCGCATGACCTCGCAGAGCGGCAACTTCATGCCGATCGGCGAGATCGTCGACGAGCGTTCGCTGGTCAACTCCATCGTCGCCCTGCACGCTACCGGCGGTTCCACCAACCACACCCTACACATGCCGGCCATCGCCCAGGCGGCGGGGATCCAGTTGACCTGGCAGGACATGGCCGACCTCTCCGAGGTGGTGCCGACCTTGTCCCACGTCTACCCGAACGGCAAGGCCGATATCAACCACTTCCAGGCGGCGGGCGGTATGTCGTTCCTGATCCGCGAACTGCTGGAAGCCGGCCTGCTCCACGAAAACGTCAACACCGTGGTCGGTCATGGCCTGAGCCGCTACACCCAGGAGCCGTTCCTGCAGGATGGCCAACTGGTCTGGCGCGAAGGCCCGATCGAAAGCCTCGACGAAAATATCCTGCGTCCGGTGGCCCGCGCGTTCTCCCCCGAGGGCGGTCTGCGCGTCATGGAAGGCAACCTCGGTCGTGGCGTGATGAAAGTCTCCGCCGTGGCGCCAGAGCACCAGATCGTCGAAGCGCCGGCGGTGGTGTTCCAGGACCAGCAGGACCTGGCCGATGCCTTCAAGGCCGGTTTGCTGGAAAAGGATTTTGTCGCGGTGATGCGCTTCCAGGGGCCGCGCTCCAACGGCATGCCGGAACTGCACAAGATGACCCCGTTCCTCGGTGTGTTGCAGGACCGTGGCTTCAAGGTCGCGCTGGTCACCGACGGACGGATGTCCGGGGCTTCGGGCAAGATCCCGGCGGCCATCCATGTCTGCCCCGAAGCCCATGTGGGCGGGGCGCTGGCGCGGGTGCGCGACGGCGATGTGATTCGCGTGGACGGGGTCAAGGGCACCTTGCGGGTGCTGGTGGACGACGCCGAATTCGCTGCGCGCGAGCCTGCGGTCGGTTTGTTGGGTAATAATATCGGCTGTGGCCGTGAACTCTTCGGCTTCATGCGTATGGCCTTCAGCTCGGCGGAGCAGGGCGCCAGCGCGTTCACTTCGGCCCTGGAGCACCTTGAATGAAGTTGGCGTTGGTTGGGGATATTGGCGGGACCAATGCGCGTTTTGCGTTGTGGAAGGACAATGCCCTGGATTCGGTGAAGGTCCTGGCGACCGTTGATCATGCCAGTCCCGAGGAGGCCATCAAGGTCTATCTCGACGGACTCGGCCTGGCGCTGGGATCGGTCGGCGCCGTGTGCCTGTCGGTGGCCGGTCCCGTGGGCGGCGACGAGTTTCGGTTCACCAATAACCACTGGCGCTTGAGTCGTCGAGCGTTCTGCGAAACCTTGCAGGTCGACGAACTGCTGCTGGTCAACGACTTTTCCGCCATGGCCCTGGGCATGACCCGGCTCGAGCCGGGGGATTACCGCGTGGTCTGCGAAGGCACGCCGGAGCCATTGCGCCCGGCGGTGGTGATCGGCCCAGGGACCGGGCTCGGCGTGGGGACTCTGCTGCATCTGGGCGAGCAGCACTTCATGGCGTTGCCGGGGGAGGGTGGGCATGTCGACCTGCCCCTGAGCAGCCCGCGTGAAACCCAGCTCTGGCAGCATATCCACAGTGAAATCGGCCATGTCAGCGCCGAGACCGCCTTGAGTGGCGGCGGCTTGCCACGGGTGTACCGGGCGATCTGCGCGGTGGACGGGCATGTGCCGGTGCTGGAAACCCCGGAGTCGATTACCGCGGCTGGTCTGGCGGGCGATCCGATTGCCCGGGAAGTGCTGGAGCAGTTCAGTTGCTGGCTGGGTCGGGTCGCGGGTAACAACGTCCTGACCACGGGCGGGCGCGGTGGGGTGTATATCGTCGGTGGGGTGATTCCACGGTTTGCCGATTTTTTCATCAACAGTGGCTTTGCCAGGAGCTTTGCTGACAAGGGCTGCATGAGCGATTACTTCAAGGGTATTCCGGTGTGGTTGGTGACGGCTCCGTATTCCGGGCTGATTGGCGCGGGAGTGGCGTTGCAGCAGGCTTTCGGGCACTGATTTAAGAAAGTCTGAAGCCTGGCAGGGTCTTGTGGCGAGCGGGCTTGCCCGCGCTCGGCTGCGCAGCAGTCGCAAAACCGATTATCTTGATCTATCTGATAGACCGAATTCGCCGATTTTAGGGGCGCTTCGCACCCCAGCGCGGGCAAGCCCGCTCGCCACAAATGTCGGCCAGACTTGCGATTGATCTGTATTCGGGCTTGCTCGCGAAGGCGCCAGTCCAGGCAACACGTGCTTCACGGCTTAATCGTTTAAGGCATAATCCGCATTTCAGTCCTCCCCACAACAACAAGGACGATTTCCGTGAGCGTATTCAGTAAGTCCATTCTCCTGGTCGACGACGATCAGGAAATCCGTGAGTTGCTGGACACCTACCTCAGCCGTGCCGGTTTCCAGGTGCGTACCGTCGGCGATGGCGCCGGCTTTCGCCAGGCGCTCAACGATGCCCCCAGCGATCTGGTGATCCTCGACGTCATGCTGCCCGACGAAGACGGTTTCAGCCTCTGCCGTTGGGTACGCCAACACCCGCGCCAGGCCCAGGTGCCGATCATCATGCTCACCGCCAGCTCCGACGAAACCGACCGGGTCATCGGCCTGGAACTCGGTGCCGATGATTATCTGGGCAAACCCTTCAGCCCGCGTGAGTTGCAGGCGCGGATCAAGGCCCTGCTGCGCCGCGCCCAATTCGGCCAGGAGCGTAGCGGCAGCGAGGTCCTGGCCTTCGAAGACTGGCGCCTGGACACGGTCAGTCACCGACTGTTCCACACCGACGGCGAGGAAGTGATTCTCTCCGGCGCCGACTTCGCCCTGCTCAAGCTGTTTCTCGACCACCCCCAGGAAATCCTCGACCGCGACACCATCGGCAACGCCACCCGTGGGCGTGACCTGATGCCCCTGGACCGGATCGTCGACATGGCGGTCAGCCGCCTGCGCCAACGCCTGCGCGACACCGACAAGCCACCCCGGCTGATTCGCACCGTGCGTGGCAGCGGTTATCAACTGGCGGCCAACGTCACTGCGGCCAATGCTCTCTGAGGTGCGCCGGCGTTTGCCGGTTCCGCGCTCGCTGCTGGGGCGCATGCTGCTGCTGACCCTGCTGGCGGTGTTGATCGCCCAGACGCTGTCCAGCGTGATCTGGCTCTCGCAGTTGCGCGCCACGCAGCTCGAAGGTCTGGTCACCAGTGCCCGCAGCCTCGCCCATTCGATGACCGCCAGTGTCAGCTACCTGCGCTCGCTGCCGCTGGCCTACCGTCCGCTGGTGCTCGATCAATTGCGCAGCATGGGCGGCACGCGTTTTGTCGTGACCCTCAATGACAAACCCCTGGATATGCGCCTGCTACCGATTACGCCGCGCAAGACCGCCGTGCTCGACGCCGTGCACGAAGTGCTGCGCCAGGCCCTGGGCAACGAGGTGGACATCTCGGTGCAATTCGTCAGCCCCGACGATCTGCGGATCTTCAATGGCGGCCTGAAACTCGACGAACTGCCGCGCTCCTGGGCCCACTACGCGTTGACCCTGGAACCGGTCAATCCGCCGGTGCTGGTGACGCAGATCCAGATGTCTCCCGGTGAATGGCTGTACATCGCCTCCCTGCTGCCGGAGCCCTACACCAGCCTTGAAGAGGAAGGCCTGCCGTCCCAGCAGGTGTGGTTTATCGTCCTTACCAGCGGTTTCCTGCTGTTGTTCATCGGCTTGCTGGTGCACTGGCAAAGCCGGCCCCTCAAGCGCCTGGCGCGGGCGGCGCGGGACATGTCCCTCGGTGATGCGCAGGTGCGACCGGTGGCCGAGGGCGGCGGCAGCGAGGTGGTGGAGGTGGGCCGCGCGTTCAACGCCATGCGTGAACGGATCAGCCGTTACCTGACCGAGCGCAGCCAGTTGTTCAGCGCCATTTCCCACGATCTGCGCACCCCCATCACCCGCCTGCGCCTGCGGGTCGAGCTGCTGGAGGACGAGAAGCTGCAGTACAAGTTCGGCCGCGACCTCGACGAGCTGGAGATGCTGGTCAAGGGCGCGCTGCAATGCGTAAAGGACACCGATATCCACGAGAACATCGAGCCGGTGGACCTCAATCATGCCCTCGATTGCCTGATCGAACCCTACCTGCCACCCAACGGTAACGGCCGGGTCTCGCTGAACGGTCGCGCCTTCGCGGCCTTTCCCGGCAAGCCGCTGGCGCTGCGGCGCTGCATGGGCAACCTGATCGACAACGCCCTCAAGTATGGCGACAAGGCTCACCTGCATATCGAAGACGACGACGAGGCCTTTGTGCTGCACGTCGATGACGAAGGTCCCGGAGTGCCCGAGCAACGTCTGGAGCAAGTGTTCGAACCGCACTTTCGTTTGTCCGGCCAGCAACAGGGCTACGGCCTGGGGCTCGGCATCGCGCGCAATATCGCCCACAGCCACGGCGGCGAAGTGAGCCTGCAGAACCTGCGCGAAGGTGGGCTGCGGGTTACTTTGTACTTGCCGCGAAATGCCGACTGATCGACAGGAACGCCTGTTCCGCACTGATGTTCAGCGCTGGCTCCAACGGGCTTGGCGTGAGGCTATCCACTGAGCCTTGAACTTCCCGCGGTCGAGCCATGGCGGCACGGATGCGGTGCTCGCGTACGCGGCTGTTGCTCTGGCTGAAGTAGCGTTGCAAGGCTTCCATCGCCTGTTCATAGGGCTGATTGCACAAGGCCAGTTGCCGTTCCCGCTCATGCAATGCCAGACGCTTGGCCTGTTCTTCACCGTGGCGGCGCACGCTGAAACTGCGGCTCAGGCAGTAACCATGAATCCGTGTGCTGGCCCGCCAGTAGCCGGTGTTGTTGGTCTCGACCCGGATCACCCCGGGATGCCCGCTGGTGTTATGTGGCATCAGGCGCTGGCGCTCGGCATAACCCAGTGACGGCTGCATTTTCAGCACCAGGGCATTGCGGTAGGACTCGGCCATGCTTCGGGCTGGTTCCTCGCCGCCGCATTCGGCGAAGCTGAAGAACCCGTCCAGACGGGCGCCACCACGCACGACCTCGACCCTCCAGGCACACAGGCCTTGTCCGTTGTAGACCGGGAAGATGCAGCATTGGCGGGAGTTGCGCAGATGGGGGGTAACCATGGATCACACCTCCTTTTGGGCGCTCGACGGGCGCACCTGAAATGAAGAAGTGCAGCAGATTCGCCGAAGTAAAGGAGTGATTCAATGTGGGAAAAGACGTTAGGGATCACTCCTACATTGGAAAGGGAAACGACTTATTCAGCAATTTTCCTACTCTGCAGAGCCTTGGGCCGAAGAGGGCTTTCTCGGAATTTTTGTCACTGGATGGTGACATTTGCGCGGGGCTTCGTGACCTGCTTGTGAGGGATGTCTGGCTAGAATCGCCGGATAAGCGCTCCGCGCCTTAACAACAAGAAAGGTACTCGGATGGACACCCTTGAACTGCCCTTCAGCAGTTGGCTTGACGCGCCAGCTCATCGTGCCTGGTTGCTGGCCGAAGGTCGGCGGCTGTTGTCGTTTGCCAAGGCTTCGCGCCTGGCCGAAGGTTTCGGCAACCTCGACGAGCGCGGGCAACTGGCGGCTGGGGCCATGGCGGAAACCATGAACACCGCCCGCATGACCCACAGTTTCGCCATGGCCCATATCCAGGGAGTTCCCGGCTGCCTGGCCCTGGTCGAGCACGGTGTCGCTGCCCTCTGGGGCCCGCTGCGCGATGCCACCCACGGCGGCTGGTATGCGGTGCCCGATCATCGTGACGGCAACAGTGGCAAGGCGGCCTACCTGCACGCCTTTGTCGCCCTGGCCGCGAGTTCCGCGGTGGTCGCCGGCAGCGCCGATGCCCCGCGTCTGCTGGCCGAAGCGATCCGAGTGCTCGAGACGCATTTCTGGAACGAGGAGGAGGGCACCCTGCGCGAATCCTTTACCCGTGATTGGCAGCAGGAAGAGGCCTATCGTGGTGCCAACAGCAATATGCACGGCACCGAGGCCTTCCTCGCCCTGGCGGACGTCACCGGTGACAGTTGCTGGCTGGATCGC
Organism: Pseudomonas gingeri; assembly: GCF_013386165.1. GTDB lineage: Bacteria > Pseudomonadota > Gammaproteobacteria > Pseudomonadales > Pseudomonadaceae > Aquipseudomonas > Aquipseudomonas gingeri_C. Next base: position 777,583 of record NZ_JACAOS010000016.1, read on the forward strand.
GCGCTGCGCATTGTCGAGCGGGTCATCCACGATCACGCCGCCGCCAACGATTTCATGGTCATCGAACACTTCGACCGCCACTGGCAGCCCCTGCGCGAATACAACCACGACAACCCGGCGGATGGCTTTCGCCCGTATGGCACGACGCCCGGCCATGGTTTCGAGTGGGCGCGGCTGGTCTTGCACCTGGAGGCCGCACGCCGCGCGGCTGGCCTGCTGACCCCCGAATGGCTGCTGGACGACGCCCGTGGGCTGTTCGACAGCGCCTGTCGTCATGGCTGGCACGCTGATGGCACGGCGGGCATCGTCTATACGCTGGACTGGGAGAATCGCCCGGTGGTCCGCCAGCGCCTGCACTGGACCCATGCCGAAGCCAGTGCCACCGCCGCCGCGTTTCTCCGGCGCACGGGTGAAGCGCAGTACGAAACCTGGTATCGGCGCTTCTGGGACTTCATCGATGTGTACTTCATCGACCATGCCCTGGGCAGCTGGCATCACGAATTGGACGAGCACAATCGGCCCGATGCAAAGATCTGGGGCGGCAAACCCGACCTCTATCACGCCTTTCAAGCGGTGCTGCTTCCGGGCCTGCCACTGGCTCCCAGCCTCGCGAGCGCTCTGGCCCGGCAATCTTAGGCTGATAACGACAACGAAAATCATGTAACCATACGGTGACATTTGCACGTCCCTTCGTTACCTGCGAAGGGTCGTGCCTTGACTAGAATCCCATGCAGCGCAAGCACCAGACTTGCATGCATAACAACAAGAAAGGTACTACAGATGAATTCGATTTCCCGCCTCGCCGCTGTCGTTTCTCTCGCCTCGTTGTTTCCTCTCAGTGCTATGGCCGCCGACTCTAAAGGGTCCGTGGAAGTCGTTCATTGGTGGACGTCCGGCGGTGAAAAAGCTGCGGTCGATGTCCTCAAGGCTCAAGTAGAAAAAGACGGTTTCACCTGGAAAGACGGCGCAGTCGCCGGCGGCGGCGGTGCTACCGCCATGACCGTGCTGAAAAGCCGCGCCGTAGCCGGTAACCCTCCAGCCATGGCCCAGATCAAGGGGCCGGACATCCAGGAATGGGCGTCTACCGGTCTGCTCGATACCGACGTCCTGAAGTCCACTTCCAAAGAAGAGAAGTGGGACAGCCTGCTGGACAAGAAAGTCTCCGATACCGTGAAGTACGAAGGTAACTACGTCGCCGTGCCGGTGAACATTCACCGCGTCAACTGGCTGTGGATCAACCCTGAAGTCTTCAAGAAAGCCGGTATCGAAAAAGCCCCGACCACCCTCCAGGAATTCTATGCTGCCGGTGACAAGCTCAAGGCTGCTGGTTTCATTCCTCTCGCCCACGGTGGCCAGCCTTGGCAGGACAGCACCGTGTTTGAAGCGGTAGTCCTGTCGGTCATGGGGGTTGATGGCTACAAGAAAGCCCTGGTCGACCTGGACAACGCTGCACTGACCGGTCCTGAGATGGTCAAGGCGCTGACCGAACTGAAGAAAGTCGCGACCTACATGGACGTTGATGGCAAAGGCCAGGACTGGAACCTGGAAGCGGCCAAGGTCATCAACGGCAAGGCCGGCATGCAGATCATGGGTGACTGGGCCAAGAGCGAATGGACCGCCGCCAAGAAAGTCGCGGGCAAGGACTATGAGTGCGTAGCCTTCCCGGGCACCGAAAAAGCCTTCACCTACAACATCGACTCCCTGGCGGTGTTCAAGGTCAAGGACGCCGGCACCAAGGCCGGTCAGCAAGACATCGCCAAGGTCGCCCTGGGTGAGAACTTCCAGAAAGTCTTCAGCATCAACAAGGGCTCGATCCCTGTTCGCAACGACATGCTGAACAAGATGGCCGAGTTGGGCTTCGACTCCTGCGCCCAGACAGCGGCGAAAGACTTCCTGGCAGATGCCAAGACCGGCGGCCTGCAACCGAGCATGGCGCACAACATGGCGACCACGCTGGCGGTACAGGGTGCGTTCTTTGACGTAGTGACCAACTACATCAACGACCCGAAAGCCGATCCTGCCGATGCCGCGAAGAAACTCGGCGCAGCGGTCAAGTCTGCTAAGTAATCATCAGTAACGCAGGCTCCTCCTGTAGGAGCGAGCTTGC
>NZ_JACAOS010000016.1:779728-853384 GCF_013386165.1 Pseudomonas gingeri
CAAGCTCGCTCCTACAAGGGATCTGCATGTAGTCCCTTTCCCCTGTAGTGGATTTCCCCATGAGTTCTGTTGCTGTGTTCAGCAAAGCCTCGCCGTTCGATGCATTGCAGCGCTGGCTACCCAAACTGGTGCTGGCGCCCAGCATGTTCATCGTCCTGGTGGGCTTCTATGGCTATATCCTGTGGACGTTCGTACTTTCGTTCACCAACTCGACTTTCCTGCCGACCTACAAATGGGTAGGTCTGGCGCAATACGCCCGGTTGTTCGACAACGACCGCTGGTGGGTGGCGAGCAAGAACCTGGCGGTCTTCGGTGGCTTGTTCATCGGCGTCACCCTGGTGATTGGCGTGCTGCTGGCCGTGTTCCTCGACCAGCGCATCCGTCGCGAAGGTTTCATCCGCACCATTTACCTGTACCCGATGGCGCTCTCGATGATCGTCACCGGTACCGCCTGGAAATGGCTGCTCAACCCGGGCATGGGCCTCGACAAACTGCTGCGTGACTGGGGTTGGGAAGGCTTCCGCCTGGACTGGCTGATCAACCCGGATCGTGTGGTCTATTGCCTGGTGATCGCCGCCGTATGGCAAGCCTCGGGCTTTATCATGGCAATGTTCCTGGCCGGCCTGCGCGGTGTCGATCAATCGATCATCCGTGCCGCCCAGATCGATGGCGCGAGCCTGCCCCGGATCTACTGGAAAGTGGTGCTGCCAAGCCTGCGTCCGGTGTTCTTCAGTGCCGTGATGATTCTGGCGCACATCGCCATCAAGAGTTTCGACCTGGTGGCGGCGATGACCGCCGGCGGCCCGGGCTATTCGTCCGACCTGCCAGCCATGTTCATGTATTCCTTCACCTTCAGTCGCGGCCAGATGGGCATGGGCTCGGCCAGTGCGATTCTGATGCTCGGTGCGATTCTCGCGATCATCGTGCCTTACCTGTACTCCGAGCTGAGGACCAAGCGTAATGACTAGTCTCGCCCACAAACCGGCTATCAGCCTGAGCCGCGTCGCGATCTACGCGGTGCTGATCATCGCCGTGCTGCTCTATCTGGTTCCGCTGGTGGTCATGCTGTTGACCAGCTTCAAGTCGCCGGAAGATATCAGCACCGGCAACCTGCTGAGCTGGCCGACGGTGATCACCGACATTGGCTGGGTCAAGGCCTGGGCCACGGTCAACGGTTACTTCTGGAACTCGATCAAGATCACCATTCCGGCGGTACTGATCTCCACCGCCATCGGTGCGTTGAACGGCTACGTGCTGTCGATGTGGCGCTTCCGTGGTTCGCAGTTGTTCTTCGGCCTGTTGCTGTTCGGCTGCTTCCTGCCGTTCCAGACCGTGCTGCTGCCGGCCTCGTTCACCCTCGGCAAGATGGGCCTGGCGAGCACCACCACGGGCCTGGTATTCGTGCACATCGTTTACGGCCTGGCGTTCACCACGCTGTTCTTCCGTAACTACTACGTGAGCATTCCCGATGCGCTGGTCAAGGCGGCACGCCTGGACGGTGCGGGCTTCTTCACCATCTTCCGGCTGATCATCCTGCCGATGTCGACCCCGATCATCATGGTCTGCCTGATCTGGCAGTTCACCCAGATCTGGAACGACTTCCTCTTCGGCGTGGTGTTCTCCAGCGGTGATTCGCAGCCCATCACGGTGGCGCTGAACAACCTGGTCAACACCAGTACCGGGGTCAAGGAATACAACGTTGATATGGCAGCGGCGATGATCGCCGGTCTGCCGACCCTGCTGGTCTATGTGGTCGCAGGCAAGTATTTCGTGCGCGGGCTGACGGCCGGCGCAGTCAAGGGGTAATCATGGCAACGCTCGAACTTCGCAATGTAAACAAGACTTACGGCGCCGGTCTGCCGGACACCCTGAAGAACATCGAACTGTCGATCGCCGACGGTGAGTTCCTGATCCTGGTCGGGCCTTCGGGCTGCGGCAAGTCGACGCTGATGAACTGCATCGCGGGCCTGGAGAACATCACCGGCGGCGCGATCATGATCGGTGACCAGGACGTCAGCGGCATGAGCCCGAAGGATCGTGACATCGCCATGGTGTTCCAGTCCTATGCGCTGTACCCGACCATGAGCGTGCGCGAGAACATCGAGTTCGGTCTGAAAATTCGCAAGATGGCCCAGCCGGCCATCGACGAAGAAGTCGCGCGGGTCGCCAAGCTGCTGCAGATCGAGCACTTGCTCAATCGCAAGCCTGGTCAACTCTCCGGTGGTCAGCAACAGCGTGTGGCCATGGGCCGTGCCCTGGCCCGGCGGCCGAAGATCTACCTGTTCGACGAACCGCTGTCCAACCTCGACGCCAAGCTGCGGGTCGAGATGCGCACTGAAATGAAACTGATGCACCAGCGCCTGAAAACCACCACGGTCTACGTGACCCACGACCAGATCGAAGCGATGACCCTGGGCGACAAAGTGGCGGTGATGAAGGACGGCATCATCCAGCAATTTGGTACGCCGAAGCAGATCTATAACGACCCGGCGAACCTGTTCGTTGCCAGTTTCATCGGTTCGCCGCCGATGAACTTCATCCCCCTGCGCCTGCAGCGCAAGGATGGCCGGCTGATGGCCCTGCTCGACAGCGGCCAGGCCCGTTGCGAGTTGCCGCTGGGCGTGACCGACGCCGGTCTTGAAGACCGCGAGATCATCCTCGGCATGCGCCCGGAACAGATCAGCCTGATGCAGGGCGAGCCCAATGGCTTGCCGAACATCCGTGCCGAAGTACAGGTGACCGAGCCGACCGGTCCGGACACCCTGGTATTCGTCAACCTCAACGGGACCAAGGTCTGCTGCCGACTGGCGCCGGACGTGGCACCGCAGGTGGGCGAGACCCTGACCCTGCAATTCGATCCGGCCAAGGTGTTGCTGTTTGACGCCCAGACCGGTGAACGCCTGGGTGTGGTTAAACCACAAGCCCAGGTGCATGCCGACAATGTGGCGCAGTTCAAGGGCCGCTGATTGTGGCGAGGGAGCTTGCTCCCGTTGGGCCGCGAAGCGGCCCTAAAGCCTGAGGGGCGGGAGTATCAGGTAAACCGTCTGCCAAGAAGGTTCAACGCGTTACAGACGATGTAAACCACGTTCAATAAAAACCGTTAATAACAATAAGACGAGGATGTAGGGATGAAAAAGAACACCAATACCCGGCTGATCTGCCAGCTGTCAGCGGTAGCAGCACTGGTCATGGCCGGTAACGCAATGGCCGACGACGCATTCAGCGCCAACTCCAAATGGATGACCGGTGACTGGGGTGGAGAGCGGACCAAACTGATCGACGAGGGTATCGACATCAAGGCCGACTACGTCGGTGAAGTCGGTGGCAACCTGAGTGGTGGCTACAACGATCAAAAGACCGCGCGCTACAGTGACCAATTCGGTCTGGGCGTGGCACTGGATCTGCAAAAGCTGTTCGGCTGGGATAACACCCAGGCCAAGATCCAGCTCACCAACCGTAACGGTGAGAACATCTCCAATGACCGTGTCGGCGACCCGCGTGTCGGCACCATCAGCTCGTCCCAGGAAGTCTTTGGCCGTGGTCACATGGTCCGTCTGACCCAACTGTGGATTCAGCACCAGTTCCTCGACGGTAAGTTCGACGTCAAGGCCGGTTACTTCGGCGAAGGCGAAGACTTCAACACCTTCCCGTGCGAATTCCAGAACCTGACGTTCTGCGGCTCCCAGGCGGGTAACTGGGCGACCGGTATCTGGTACAACTGGCCTGTCAGCCAGGCGGCGATCCGCTTCAAGTACAACATCACGCCTGAGTTCTATGCCCAGATCGGTTTCTACAACCAGAACCCGACGCAGCTGGATTCCGGCAACGGCTTCAAGCTTGACGGCACTGGCACCAAGGGTACTGTGATCCCGGTGGAAGGCGTCTGGTCGCCGAAGTTCAACGGCCTGCCGGGCGAATACCGCCTGGGTTACTACTACAGCAGCGCCCCGGCCAACGACGTTCTCAAGGACGACAATGGTGGCGATGCGGCAGTGAGCGGTTTGCCGTACAAGACCCACAAGGGCAAGAGCGGCTACTGGTTCGTGGCCCAACAACAGCTCACCGACTACAAGGGTGATGCTTCCCGTGGTCTGAACATCGCGGCCAACGCCACGTTCCACGACAAGGACACCAACTTCATCGACAACTACCAGTCGATCATGCTGGTCTTCAAAGGTCCGTTCGATGCACGTCCGAAGGATGATGTAGGCCTGGGTATCGGTCGTATTCACGTGAACAGCGATGTGCAGAAAAATGCCGAGCTGATCAACGAAGAAAACGGCATCAGCGACTACAACAACCCGAGCTTCCTGCCGATCCAGAAGACCGAGTACAACGTCGAGCTCAACTACGGCTTCCACGTCACCAACTGGCTGACCGTACGTCCCAACCTGCAGTACATCAAGCACCCAGGTGGTGTTGATCAAGTGGACGACGCCCTGGTTGCCGGTCTGAAAATTCAGTCGGTCTTCTAAGGTTTCGACTGGTAAGCTCTCTCTCTATGTGCGCATCTTGCGGATGGTCCACCAGACCGTCCGCTTTTTTTTGCGCAGAAGGCGGGTTGATTCCTTGAGGTGCAAACGCACCTCGAATGCACCGCCACTCTCCCTGTAGGAGCGAGCTTGCTCGCGATGGTAGCCCAGGCACCGCGGACGACCAGGACGTCCGCGTTATCGTTGACGACCATCGCGAGCAAGCTCGCTCCTACAAAGGAGGGACGCGTGGTGTTTTCGACGATAGAGACGATTTTCAGGATTTGCGGCACATGCATGAGCAACCGCTACAACGCTTTTTCAAATCCCGGCGCGAGCAGCCGACCTTCCAGTGGGAGCGCTTTCAATTGCGTGAGGTGCTGGTGATCGACCACCCGCTGTGCCAGGCGGTGTTCAGTCGCCAGGGTGCGCAGTTGCTGCACTTCCAGCCACGGGGACAGAAGCCCTGGTTGTGGTGCGCGGCCAAGTGGCCACAGGTCGGGGCGATTCGCGGTGGGGTGCCGGTGTGCTGGCCCTGGTACGGCCGTCACCCAAGCGAGAATGCCTGGCCATCCCATGGTTGGGCGCGGCTGATCGACTGGAAACTGCTGGAAAGCAGCAGCGACGACGAGGGCGTCAGCCTGCACTGGCGTCTGCAACTCTGTGACTGGCAGGTTGACCTGCATGCGCGCCTCGGCGAGAGCATGGAGTTGCGCCTGAGCACCGAGCATCAGGACAGCGAACCGTGTCAGTTGAGCCACGCGTTGCACGCCTATTGGCGTATTGGCGACGTTGGTGAGATAGCGCTGTCTGGGCTCGACGGTGCGGAGGGTTATGACCAGTTGAGTCGCCAGGCGTGCCGGCAGGAAGGCGAGTTGCGGGTCGATGGCGGTTGCCAGCGGGTGTTCCAGCATGAGGGTGAGTTACAGATCAAGGATCATGCCTGGCAGCGGGAGTTGTGCATCGATACGGGCGACAGTGGCGACACCGTGGTCTGGCATCCGGGGCACCGGCCGTTGCTGGGGGTGAGCTGGAATGAAGTGATGGGCTTTGTCTGTGTCGAGGCCGCCAGTGGCGGCACCGACAGCCTGTGCCTGGCGCCCGGGGAGCGAGCGCATCTGAGCCTGCAGGCGCGGGCTTCGGCCTGACCTGGATTATCGGGTGTGGCGGATGACGCCATCGCCAGCAAGCCGGCTCCCACAAAATTGTGCCAGACACTGATCCTGTGGGAGCTGGCTTGCCGGCGATAAGGCCCGATCATTCAACGCAAATTCACACAGGCTTCAGTTGAACTCATCACCCACCGGATACCGGCTGGCGTTGAGGCTTTCCTTGATCTTGCGCAGGTGCGGTTGGAAATCCACGCCACGGCGCAGGGTCATGCCGGTGGCCAGCACGTCCAGCACCGTCAACTGGATGATCCGCGAGGTCATCGGCATGTAGATGTCGGTGTCTTCCGGCAGCGGAATATTCAGGCTCAGGGTACTGGCCTTGGCCAGGGGCGAACCCGCCGCCGTCAATCCCAGCACCGAGGCACCGTTCTCCCGGGCGATACGCGCCACTTCCACCAGTTCCCGGGTACGCCCGGTATAGGAAATGATCACGAACAGCTCACCGGTGTGGGCCACCGAGGCAATCATCCGCTGCATCAGCACGTCGGCATGGGCGGTGACCGCCAGGTTGAAACGAAAGAACTTGTGCTGGGCATCCAGGGCCACCGGCGCCGAAGCGCCCAGGCCGAAGAAGTGGATCTGCCGGGCCTGGATCAACAGGTCGACGGCGCGGCTGATCAGGTTCGGGTCCAGGGCCTGGCAGGCGCTGTCCAGGGAGGCGATGGCGCTGCCGAAGATCTTTTGCGTGTAGGCCTCGGGATTGTCGTCGGCCTCCACCGCACGGCTCACATAGGCCGCGCCGCTGGCCAGGCTCTGGGCCAGTTGCAGCTTGAGTTCAGGGTAGCCGCTGACACCGAACGAGCGGCAGAAACGGTTGACCGTCGGTTCGCTGACCGAGGCCGCCTGGGCGAGGGCGGCGATGCTGAAGCGAGTCGCCTGCTGCGGGTTGAGCAGGATGACTTCGGCGACTTTGCGCTCGGCCTTGTTCAGGTCTTCGAGGCGGCTCTGGATCTGCTCCAGAAGATTTCGCACGCGGTCCATTTGGTGATTCCTTGATTCGAGGCAACTTGGGTTCTGCAAGGCCCGGAACAATGCCCTTGGGCAGCTCCCGGCGGTGGCCTATCCTACTGATGGCGTGTGATGACCACCACTCGGAATCATCATATTGATAAAATGTTGTGGTTATTACTACATTTTTCCTTGAGTGATGCCTCGAAAAAAGGTATTTATCGTTTAACTTGATAAAAGAACAAACATCATGCCTTCGATAACGGTTGAACCGTGCACCTTTGCCTTGTTCGGCGCCCTCGGCGACCTGGCGCTTCGCAAACTGTTTCCTGCCTTGTATCACCTCGATGGCGCGGGCCTGCTGCATGAGGACACGCGCATCCTCGCGTTGGCGCGCGAGCCCGGCAGCAATGCCGAGCACCTGGCGACCATCGAAGAAGAACTGCGGGTCTTTGTCGAAGCCAAGGAAATCGACGAGGCGGTGCTCGAACGCTTCCTCGCGCGCCTGAGCTACCTGCATGTGGACTTCCTCAAGCCTGACGACTATGTCGCCCTGGCCGAGCAAGCCGGCACCAGTCAGTGCCTGATCGCCTATTTCGCCACGCCGGCCTCGGTCTATGGCGCGATCTGCGAGAACCTGGCCAAGGTCGGCTTGGCCGAAAACACCCGGGTGGTGCTGGAAAAACCCATCGGTTCGGACCTCGAGTCGTCGCGCAAGGTCAACGACGCCGTGGCGCGGTTCTTCCCGGAAAACCGCACCTATCGCATCGACCACTACCTGGGCAAGGAGACGGTGCAGAACCTCATCGCCCTGCGTTTCGCCAACAGCCTGTTCGAAACCCAGTGGAACCAGAACTACATCTCCCACGTGGAAATCACCGTGGCCGAGAAGGTCGGTATCGAAGGCCGCTGGGGTTACTTCGACAAGGCCGGCCAACTGCGCGACATGATCCAGAACCACCTGCTGCAGTTGCTCTGTCTGATCGCCATGGACCCGCCGGCCGACCTCTCGGCCGACAGCATTCGTGACGAGAAGGTCAAGGTGCTCAAGGCCCTGGCGCCGATCAGCCCGGAAGGCCTGACCACCCAGGTGGTGCGCGGCCAGTACATCGCCGGGCACAGCGAAGGGCATTCGGTCCCGGGTTATCTGGAAGAAGAAAACTCCAACACCCAGAGCGACACCGAAACCTTCGTCGCCCTGCGGGCCGATATCCGCAACTGGCGTTGGGCCGGCGTGCCGTTCTACCTGCGGACCGGCAAGCGCATGCCGCAGAAGCTGTCGCAGATCGTCATCCACTTCAAGGAACCGTCGCACTACATCTTCGCCCCCGAGCAGCGCCTGCAGATCAGCAACAAGCTGATTATCCGCCTGCAACCGGACGAAGGTATTTCCCTGCGGGTGATGACCAAGGAGCAGGGCCTGGACAAGGGCATGCAACTGCGCAGCGGGCCGCTGCAACTGAACTTCTCCGACACCTATCGCAGTGCGCGGATTCCCGACGCCTACGAGCGTCTGTTGCTGGAAGTGATGCACGGCAACCAGAACCTGTTTGTCCGTAAAGATGAAATCGAAGCCGCGTGGAAGTGGTGTGACCAGTTGATCGCCGGTTGGAAGAAATCCGGCGATGCGCCCAAGCCCTACGCGGCGGGGTCCTGGGGACCGATGAGTTCCATTGCACTGATCACACGGGATGGGAGGTCGTGGTATGGCGATATCTGAATTGAAACTGCCGCAAGGCGTGCAGGCCCACGAGTTCCGCAGCCCGGCGCTGCTGGCCGAGGGTCAGGCGCAGGCGGTGGCCGAGCAACTGCGCGGGGCCATTGCCGCCCGTGGCGCGGCGACCCTGGTGGTGTCCGGCGGGCGCAGCCCGGTGGCCTTTTTCCAGAGCCTGGTGAAACAGGAGCTGGATTGGTCCCGCGTGGTCATCAGCCTCGCCGACGAGCGTTGGGTACCGGTGGAGCACGCCGACAGCAATGCCGGTCTGCTCAAGCGCTACCTGCTCCAGGGCCCGGCGGCCAAGGCGCGCTTTATCGGCTTGTACAGAGCAGCGGCGAACCTGGAAGCGGCGGCGGAACAGGCCGATCAATTGCTCGCCGAACTGCCGGATATCGACGTGCTGGTCTTGGGCATGGGTGATGACGGTCACACCGCTTCGCTGTTCCCGGACAGCCCGAACCTCGCGGCGGCTCTGCAAGTGGATGGCAGCCGGCGGGTCTGGCCGATGCTGGCGCCGACCGTGCCGCACCAACGCCTGAGCATGAGCCGGGCCCTGCTGGCTTCGGCCACCTTTACCGTCCTGGCGATTTCCGGTCAGTCGAAGCTGACCACCCTGAATGCCGCATTGGCCGGTGATGACCTCGCCGCCATGCCGATTCGCGCTTTCTTGCAACCTACCCTGAATATTTACTGGTGCCCATGAGTCAAGGATCCGCTGCTATGACAAAAAATGCCCCGACCGTCTCCATGGCAGACAAGGTCGTCCTGATCGATGAGCTCTGCGCCCGTGCACGGATTCTTCCGGTGATCACCATTGCCCGCGAACAGGATGTCCTGCCGCTGGCCGACGCCCTGGCCGCTGGTGGCCTGACCGCGCTGGAAGTGACCCTGCGCTCGCAGTTCGGCCTCAAGGCCATCCAGATCCTGCGTGAGCAGCGTCCGGAACTGGTGACCGGTGCCGGCACCGTGCTCGATCGGCAGATGCTGGCGGCGGCGGAGGCTGCGGGTTCGCAATTCATCGTCACCCCGGGCATTACCCGTGACCTGCTGGAAGCCAGCGTCGACAGCCCGATCCCGTTGTTGCCCGGTATCAGCAATGCCTCGGGGATCATGGAGGGGTATGGCCTGGGCTATCGCCGCTTCAAGCTGTTCCCGGCGGAAGTCAGCGGCGGCGTGGCGGCGATCAAGGCCTTGGGCGGCCCGTTCGGCGAAGTGAAATTCTGCCCGACCGGCGGCGTCAGCCCGGCCAATATCAAGAGCTACATGGCCTTGAAAAACGTGATGTGCGTGGGCGGTAGCTGGATGCTTGATCCGGAGTGGATCAAGAACGGCGACTGGGCACGTATCCAGGAGTGCACCGCCGAGGCGCTGGCCCTGCTGGACTGATTCATCGTTACTGAACTCGTTGTGTGTTCTACGGCTTTACGGTGCGCTTGGTCGGCGCACCGTTTTTTTTTGCCTGGCGAAAAACCCTGCCATACCGTTATCGCATGTACGACACGGACCTGCAGGAGCAAGCTTGCTCGCGATCCCGCGCTTTCAACCGCTTAGTTCGCCCAACGCCCGGGCCAGCAACTTCAGATCCTCGGCCGAGTTGGCCAACCCCGGCGTGACCCGGATGCAATTGCCATGGGCCGTGCCTTCGCGGGCCACGGTGAACAGGTTGTACTCCGTCAGCAGTCGGTCGACCATCCGCTGCTGGTTCGGCTCATGCCGAAAGCGCAGCGAGGTGATGCCGCAATACAGCCGCGGATCATCCGGTGTCAGCACCTCGATCCCCGGCATCCCGCGTGCCGCGCTCACCCAGATATCCCGCAGGTAATTGAGCCGTGCGCCCTTGGCCGCCGAACCACCGAGTGCCCGATGTTCCTCGAAGACCAGGGGCAAGGTCATCCAGGCCGGAATATTCGGCGTGCCATAGGGCGCGCGGGAGCGGATGTCGCTGATCGGGTAGCGGTCTTCGCCCATGTCCGGGTCGATATCCGCCAGGCGCGCTGGATCGATATAGATAAAGCCCAGGCTCAGGGGCGCGCCCATCCATTTCTGCAGGTTGAAACCGGCAAACAGGATACCCAGCGCGGCAAGGTTGAAATCGATCTGGCCCAGGGCATGGGCGCCATCGAGGATCACATCCACCCCATGGTGACGGGCGGCGGTAGCGATGGCCTGGACCGGCATCACCAGCCCGCTGCGATGGGTGACGTAGGTCAGGGCCATCAGCTTCAGCCGGGGATAACGCTCGAATGCGTCCTGATAAGTCTCCACCAGGCTGGCGAAGCTCACCGGGACGGGATGGCTGATCTCGATCAGTTCGAGGCCGCGGTTGCGCGCCAGCCAGCGCATGGCGCCGAGGACGCTGGGGTATTCCTGGTCGCTGACCAATAGTTGATCGCCGGGCTGCAGGGCGTTGTAGTTGCGGATCAGTGAATGCAGGCCGTCGCTGGCGCAGCGGGTCAGGGCCACCGCTTCGTGATGAGTGCCCAGCAGATCGGCCAGTTGCGCACGAATCTCCAGGCTTTCGATGGTTTCGAAGCGCTGGCGCACATGCACCGAGTTGCTGCGGTTGATGAACTCGATATGGCCTTTGTACGCCTCCACGACACTGCGGGTCATGCGGCCGAAGTAGCCGTTTTCCAGGTTGATCGGGCCGGGCTCCACGTCATAGCGCGCAGCCACGCTGTGCCAGAAGTGTTCGTCGCGGGCGTGCTCTTCATTCCTCGGCATGGCGGTGCTTCTCTCGACAACGGGGTCAATGGCGGGGTTTGGGTTTGCCGTGTTTGGCGCGTAGCGGGTCGAGCAGGTCGGACAAACCGTTATGGTCGATCTCCTGCATCAAGGCCAGCAGGCCGCCCAGTTCGCCGTGGGGGAAACCCTCGCGAGCGAACCAGTTCAGATAAGGACCGGGCAGGTCGGCGATGATCCGTCCCTTGTATTTGCCGAACGGCATCTCGCGGGTGATCAGCAGTTCGAGTTTTTCGGGATTCATGGGCAACCTTGTCTTGCGCTGTTCCAGCGTCTTGAAAAATACAGGCATTCTGCATGCAGGCCAATTGACAGATCATGCAAATAACCGCCATACAGATACTTTGAATATTTTTAAGTGGTTGAAATATATGTAAAAAAATACCGATCAGGGCTTGGCACGGTGACTGCAACAGTCCTTGCAACTTCCACCACCAGAAGGAATTGAGCCATGACCAACATCAATAAAGAAGCCGTATCGATTCTCAACCATCTGATCGAAGTCAGCAAAGACGGTCAGAAAGGTTTTCAGACCTGTGCCGAAGATATCAAGCACCCCGAGCTCAAGGCATTGTTCGTACAGCGTGCCAGCGAGTGCGCGAACTCGGCCATGCAACTGCAGGCCGAGGTGCGCAAACTGGGTGGCGATCCGGAGACCTCCACCAGTGTCGCCGGTGATATGCACCGTCGCTGGGTTGACGTGAAGGCGCTGTTCACCGGCAAGGGTGAAGAGGCGGTGCTCAACGAAGCCGAGCGTGGTGAAGACCACGCCAAGAAAGCCTACAGCGAAGCACTGGTGAAGCTGGCCAAGTACAACCTGATGGGCCTCACCGATCTGGTGAACCGTCAGTACCAGGGTGTGTTGCGCAACCATGACCAGGTCAAGGCGCTGCGTAACATCGCTCGCGCCAGCTAAGTCGGCTGCTGCAATAAAAAACGCCGGTTGATCCGGCGTTTTTTATTGGATGGTTGTGCAAGCTTCACCGTCGCCATCGCCAGCAAGCCGGCTCCCACAAAAAACGCGGCAGACGCTGATCCTGTGGGAGCTGGCTTGCCAGCGATGAGGCCATCATGGACGCATGATCAGCCGATGGTGATCGGCGGTGGGCTGGTCAGGGTCACGGTCTGTTGCTTGCGCGGCGCGAGGATCTCGGCCTCGCCGTCGACCACCAGTTCCTCGCGCTGGTTGAACACGCGAGTGGCGATGCGTACGCGGAATTTCGGCAGCTTCTCGAGGATCTCCAGGCGCACCGTCAGGGTGTCGCCGATCTTCACCGGCTTCTGGAAACTCATCTGCTGGCCCAGGTAGATGGTGCCCGGCCCGGGTAGCTCGCAGGCCACCGCGGCGCTGATCAGCGCACCGCTGAACATGCCGTGGGCGATACGCTCCTTGAACATGCTCGCCGCAGCGAATTCGGCGTCCAGGTGCACCGGGTTGTGATCGCCGGACATGGCGGCGAACAACTGGATATCGCGCTCTTCAACGGTCTTGCTGTAGCTGGCGGTCTGGCCGACTTCAAGGGCTTCGTAAGGCGTGTTGGTAACCTGGGTCATCGCAAGGGGATCCTGTTAGGTGTTATCTAAAATCAACGGATTGATCTTAAGGAAAATAATTGAGCCGGCGATCATTCCGAGCGCGACGGTCGACGGTGGGCCAGGGCCTGTTCCAGCCACTGGATCAGGTCGCGGGTGACGTCCTCGCGGTGGGTCTCGTTGAACACTTCATGCCGTGCCTGTGGGTAGACGTTCAATTGCAGGTTCTGGCTACCGGCGGCGCGCAAAGCGTCGGCCAGATCCTTGAGACGCTTGCCTTCGCTGACCGGATCACATTCGCCGCCGATCACCAGCAGCGGCAGGCCCTGATCGATCTGGGCAAGGTTTTTCGCCTTGCTGATCTGTTGCAGGCCGCCGAGCAGATCAATCCACAATTGGTTGGTACAACGGAAGCCGCACAGCGGGTCGTTGACGTATTTGTCCACTTCATCCGGGTCACGGCTCAGCCAGTCGAAGGCCGTGCGGTTGGGTTTGAAGGCCTTGTTGAACGAACCGAAGGACAGCCAATCGATCAGCGCGCTGCGTCCGGTGGGCCCCTGGCGCCAGCGTTCGAAGCGGGCAATCGCGGCGGCCGCGCGGTACAGCGCCACCGGCTGGAAGTTCGAGCCGCTGAGGACCGCGCCCTGCAAGCTGGCACTGTGGTGCAGCAGGTAGGCCTGGGCGATGTAGCTGCCCATGCTGTGGCCGAGCAGGATGATCGGCACCCCCGGGTGCTCTTCGCCGATGCGCTGGTTGAGGCTGGCCAGGTCACTGACCACCGCGCACCAGCCGTCCTGGTCGGCGTAGTGGCCGAGCACCCCGTGTTCGGCGGTCTTGCCGTGGCCACGCTGGTCGAAGGCGTACAAACCATGGCCGGCGGCGCACAGGGCCTCGGCCAGGCGGGCGTAGCGTCCGCTGTGCTCGGCCATGCCGTGGGACAGCAGGATCAAGGCTTTCGGGCTGCCGTCCGGCAACCAGCGATTGACGTACAGGCGGCTGTGGTCACTCACGGTCAGCCAGAAGGTGTCATGGATCATGGCGGTTCCTTTGCACGGGGACGAGACGGACATCGGCCTGGGCGCGTTGTCGCTCCATTGTATAGCGCATCCTCGCACAGGAAGCAGACCCTGCCGCGCATTGGCAGCAAGATTCATGATGTTAATGACTGTGTCTGGCATGTTTGCCTGATCCGCGTTAACTGCTAACGTCCGCTAAGCACCGCTTTTTTCGCCCTGGCGCGCAGGCGGCCCCGCAGAGGCTCAGGTAAGAGGACAAAAACAATGCAACCTGATTTCTGGAATGACAAACGCCCCACCGGCGTACCCCTGGACATCGACCTGGGCGCTTACAAGTCGGTGATCGAGGTGTTCGAGCGCTCCTGCAAGAAGTTCGCTGACCGTCCGGCGTTCAGCAATATGGGCGTGACCCTGACCTACGCCGAGCTCGAGCGCTACAGCGCGGCGTTCGCCGGTTACCTGCAAAGCCACACCGAACTGCAACCGGGCGACCGCATCGCGGTGCAGTTGCCCAACGTCCTGCATTATCCGATTGCCGTGTTCGGCGCGTTGCGCGCCGGGCTGATCGTGGTCAACACCAATCCGCTGTACACCGTTCGCGAGATGCGTCATCAGTTCAAGGATTCCGGCGCCCGCGCGCTGGTGTATCTGAACCTGTTCGGCCAGCGGGTCCAGGAAGTGCTGCCCGATACCCAGATCGAGTACCTGATCGAGGCGAGGATGGGCGACCTGATGCCCGCTGCCAAGGGTTGGCTGACCAACCTGGTGGTGGACAAGGTGAAGAAGCTGGTCCCAGCCTACGATCTGCCCCAGGCGACCTCGTTCAAGAGCGCCTTGCGCCTGGGCCGTGGTCACGGAATCCGACCATTGAACGCCAGCCTGGAGGATATCGCGGTGTTGCAATACACCGGCGGCACCACGGGGCTGGCCAAGGGCGCGATGCTCACCCATGGCAACCTGGTGGCGAACATGCAGCAGGCCCGGGGCTGTCTGTCCCAGCCGGGGCCCGATGGCCAGCCACTGCTCAAGGAAGGCCAGGAGGTGATGATCGCGCCGCTGCCGCTGTACCACATCTATGCGTTCACCGCGAACTGCATGTGCATGATGGTCACCGGCAATCACAACGTGCTGATCAGCAATCCGCGGGACATCGGCGCGTTTATCAAGGAATTGAAAAACTGGCGGTTCTCCGCGCTGCTGGGGCTCAATACCCTGTTCGTGGCCTTGATGGAGCATCCCGAGTTCAAGACCCTGGATTTTTCCAACCTGAAACTCACCAACTCCGGGGGCACCGCGCTGGTCAAGGCCACCGCCGAGCGCTGGCACACGCTCACCGGCTGTCGTATCACCGAAGGCTACGGCTTGACCGAGACTTCGCCGATTGCCTGCACCAACCCCTATGGCGACAAGGGCAAGCTTGGCACGGTGGGCCTGCCGGTGCCCGGCACCGCCTTGAAGGTCATCGATGACGATGGGGTCGAGCAGCCATTGGGTGAGCGCGGCGAGTTGTGCATCAAGGGGCCGCAGGTGATGAAGGGCTACTGGCAGCAGGCGGAGGCCACCGAACAGGTGCTCGATGCCGAGGGCTGGTTCAAGACCGGCGATGTCGCGGTGATCGAACCGGACGGCTTCGTACGCATCGTCGACCGCAAGAAAGACATGATCATCGTTTCCGGTTTCAACGTGTACCCCAATGAAATCGAAGACGTGGTGATGGCCCACCCGAAGGTTGCCAATTGTGCGGTGATCGGTGTCCCGGACGAGCGTTCCGGCGAGGCGGTGAAGTTGTTCGTGGTGGCACGGGACTCGGGGGTCAGCCTCGAAGAGCTGAAGGTCTACTGCAAGGAAAACTTTACCGGCTACAAGGTGCCCAAGCACATCGTGCTGCGCGATTCGCTGCCGATGACGGCGGTGGGCAAGATTCTGCGGCGGGAGCTGCGGGATATCGCCTAGGCCGCAATAGCGGTGGCGTTATTGAGAGACCCTTCGCGGCGGTCCGGGGTGCCGGGCCGCCGCGAAGCTTTTTGGGGGCCGAAATCCCCAGTCCAGAGCGAAATTCAAGCAAATAGAATTTTTACTCTAAAAGTGACCATTGGTGTTTCTTGAGTCATGTTTGTGACCATGAGGGCCACGTTTGGCTCTAGGCGACCTATGGCAAAGCTGCTACTCTCGGCGCGCTTTGTGACTTCTCGGCGTAAGTTAAAGCCGGATTCACCCAATAAAAAACACAGACAAATAATAATCGCATCAAATGCGGTGCTGAATTCGCGTTGCCGAGGAGTAGGCTTCCATGATCGAAGACTTTTGGAAGGATAAGTACCCTGCTGGGATTGCTGCCGATATCAATCCCGACGAGTACCCGAATGTTCAGACGGTATTGAAACAGTCTTGCCAACGATTCGCCAGCAAGCCGGCCTTCAGCAACCTGGGCAAGACACTCACCTACGGTGAGCTGTACGAACTGTCGGGCGCTTTTGCCGCTTACCTGCAACAGCACACCGACCTGCAACCCGGTGATCGCATCGCCGTGCAGTTGCCCAATCTGCTGCAATATCCCGTCGCGGTCTTCGGCGCCATTCGCGCCGGCCTGATCGTGGTCAACACCAACCCGCTGTACACCGCGCGGGAAATGGAACACCAATTCAACGACTCCGGCGCCAAGGCCCTGGTGTGCCTGGCGAACATGGCGCACCTGGCTGAAACCGTGGTGCCCAAAACCGGCGTCAAGCACGTCATCGTCACTGAAGTCGCCGACCTGTTGCCGCCGCTCAAGCGCCTGCTGATCAACAGCGTCATCAAGTACGTGAAGAAGATGGTCCCGGCTTATCACCTGCCCAAGGCCGTCAAGTTCAACGACGTGCTGAGCAAGGGCCATGGCCAGCCGGTCAATGAAGCCAACCCGCTCAGCAGTGACGTTGCCGTATTGCAATACACCGGCGGCACCACCGGCGTGGCCAAGGGCGCAATGCTGACCCACCGCAACCTGGTGGCGAACATGCTGCAGTGCAAGGCACTGATGGGCTCGGACCTCAATGAAGGCTGCGAGATCGTCATTACCCCTCTGCCGCTTTACCACATCTATGCCTTCACCTTTCATTGCATGGCGATGATGCTGATCGGCAACCACAACATCCTGATCAGCAACCCACGTGACTTGTCGGCGATGGTCAAGGAACTGTCGAAGTGGAAGTTCAGTGGCTTTGTCGGCCTGAACACCCTGTTCGTGGCGCTGTGCAACAACGAGGGGTTCCGCAAGCTGGACTTCTCCGCGCTCAAGGTCACCCTGTCCGGCGGCATGGCCCTGCAACTGGCCGCGGCCGAGCGTTGGAAAGCGGTGACCGGTTGTGCGATCTGCGAAGGTTACGGCATGACCGAAACCAGCCCGGTGGCGACGGTGAACCCGAGCCAGAGCATCCAGATCGGCACCATCGGCATTCCGGTGCCTTCGACCCTGTGCAAAGTGGTCAACGATGCCGGGGAAGAACAGGCCCTGGGCGAAATCGGCGAGCTGTGCATCAAGGGCCCGCAGGTGATGAAGGGCTACTGGCAGCGCCAGGACGCTACCGACGAAATCCTCGACAGCGAAGGCTGGTTGAAGACCGGCGATATCGCGATCATCCAGCCGGACGGCTACATGCGGATCGTCGACCGCAAGAAGGACATGATCCTGGTGTCGGGCTTCAACGTCTATCCGAACGAACTGGAAGACGTGCTGGCGACCCTGCCGGGCGTGCTGCAATGCGCGGCCATCGGCGTACCGGACGAGAAGTCGGGGGAGGTCATCAAGATCTTCATCGTCGCCAAGCCGGGCGTGACCCTGACCAAGGACCAGGTGATGGAACACATGCGCGCCAACGTCACCGGCTACAAGGTGCCCAAGTTCGTCGAGTTCCGTGATGCGCTGCCCACCACCAACGTCGGCAAGATCCTGCGTCGCGAGCTGCGTGATGCCGAACTCAAGAAGCTGGGCCTGAAGAAAATCGCCTGATCCTACAGGTAAAAACGACAAAGCCCCGCACTGCGGGGCTTTGTCATTTGTAGCCGGGGCTGTTCAGCGCTGCTGGAACGGCGCGAAGTCCACACCGGTGCCGGCCGGGCGCACGTCCTTGAGGAACGAGTCCTTGTCGGCGCTCAGTTCCAGGCTCAGGGTCGGTCGGCGCTTGCCGGCGTTGCGTACCACCAGGCCTTCCATCTTCTCGCGCAGGAACGCCGTGGTCACCTTCAGGTGCAGCAACTGGTCGGTGCTCGGGGTGTGCAGCAACAGGTGCACCCATTCGTATTGCCCGATCGCCAGGCGTGCCACCGGGATATCGAACCACCAGATGTTCTTGTTGCGGTTCAGTTCGGTGAAATGACAGTTGTTGACGCCCAGCACCGCGCCGCCCAGTTCCTGGTTGCGGCGGGCAATGGCCTGCTTTTTATCGAGTTTCATGACTTTCCTACCGTTATCGATTTTCAGCGCAGCAGCCTGAATCTGGTGCGCATTCTCGGGGGTTGGCGGGCAAACATAAAGGCAAACCTGAATTCTTCGATGAAAAGCCCCGTGCAAACACTCACTGAAAAAAAATGAAACTCCGCGCGCAGGCCTCGGGTCAACCTTATGTCGAGACATGACACCCGCATTTCTTATTGGAGAAATATCATGAGCAGCACCAGCGATAAAATCAAAGGCACGGCGAACGAAGCGGTGGGTAACGTCAAGCAAGCCGTCGGCAAGGCCACCGGCAACAACCAGATGCGCGCCGAAGGCAAGGCCCAGGAACTCAAGGGCGATGCCCAGAAGGCCGTCGGTAAAACCAAGGACGCCATCAAGAAAGGCGTCGACCGAGCCTGACCCTTCGGGGAGCGGACCGTGCGGCCATCCCAGGATGGCCGTTTTTGCGTGGCGGCTACACGGGTTAAGATCGAGAAACGCTTTGAGGGTCGCCAACGGCGTTGCTTTGCGTTAGAAAGAGCTGTGTCGGAACACCCTTTGAGTCGCCTTGACTCGCTACCTCTATTTGCGGCGAAAGGAGACGCTATGATTTTCCCTGAGTTGCGCGACCTGCCCCTGCATCGCGTGATGATGCGCACGGTCACTGAGTTCGTCGCCGACGAAATGTCGACCTATGCCTCGGCATTGGCCTACCAGATGCTGTTTTCGTTGTTTCCCTTCCTGTTGTTCCTGATCGCCCTGATCGGTTTCCTGCACCTGCCGGATTTCTTTACCTGGCTGCGCATGCAATCGGAACTGGTATTGCCGCCCCAGGCGCTGGACCAGGTCAACCCGGTGATCGACCAATTGCAGCAATCCAAGGGTGGCCTGCTCTCGGTGGGTATCGTCATTGCCCTGTGGACCGCCTCGGCCGGTGTGCGGCTGATGATGAGCGCGATGAATGCCGCCTACGACGTGGTCGAGGGCCGGCCGATCTGGAAGCGCTTCCCGCTGTCGATCTTCTACACCGTGGGCATCGCCGTGATGCTGCTGGCCGCCGCCGCGCTGATGGTGCTCGGGCCGCAGGTGATGAGCTGGCTGGCGGGGCAGATCGGCATGCAGGAGTACGTCGTCACACTGTGGACCTGGCTGCGCTGGCCGGTGGTGGTGCTGTTGTTGATGTTCGCCGTGGCCTTGATGTACTACGTGATGCCTGATGTGAAGCAGAAATTCCGTTTTATCACCCCCGGCTCGGTGCTGGCGGTGGTGGTCTGGATCGTCGCGTCCCTGGGTTTCGGCTACTACGTGAAAACCTTCGCCGACTACAACGCAATGTATGGCAGTATCGGGGCGATCATCGTGTTGCTGCTGTACTTCTATATTTCCGCGGCGGTCCTGTTGCTGGGGGCCGAGATGAATGCGGTGATCGAACACATGTCGTCCGAAGGCAAGAATCCTGGCGAAAAGGACTTCCACGAGCATGACGACACCCTGCCTATCTCCGGACTTGGGCGAGACCACTCGCCGAAGCCGACTACTGACGAAGCCTGATCATGATTCGTGAAATCCTGAAAATGGGCGATGAGCGCCTGTTGCGCATTGCGCCACCGGTGCCGCCGGAACTGTTCAACAGCAAGGAGCTGTGGGAGCTGATCGATGACATGTTCCAGACCATGGAGCATGTGGGTGGGGTCGGCTTGGCCGCGCCGCAGATCGGTGTCGACCTGCAACTGGTGATCTTCGGTTTCGAGCACAGCGAACGCTACCCGGATGCCGAGGCGGTGCCGCAGACCATCCTGATCAACCCGCTGATCACGCCCCTGGGACCGGAGTTGGAAGAAGGCTTTGAAGGTTGCCTGTCGGTGCCAGGGCTGCGGGGCGCGGTGGAGCGCTATTCGCGTATCCGCTACGAAGGCTTCACGCCCAATGGCGAGCCGCTGGTGCGGATCGCCGAGGGCTTTCATGCCCGGGTCGTGCAGCACGAATGCGATCACCTGATCGGACGCCTGTACCCGTCGCGGATCAGCGATTTCAGTAAATTCGGTTTCACCGAAGTGCTGTTCCCCGACCAGGACCC
Organism: Pseudomonas gingeri; assembly: GCF_013386165.1. Taxonomy (GTDB): domain Bacteria; phylum Pseudomonadota; class Gammaproteobacteria; order Pseudomonadales; family Pseudomonadaceae; genus Aquipseudomonas; species Aquipseudomonas gingeri_C. Next base: position 799,820 of record NZ_JACAOS010000016.1, read on the forward strand.
GACGGCAGACGACTGACCGCCGCCGCTCCCGGCCGCTGCTATTGGGCCGCCACCTTGCCGGGTTTGACGAAGCGCAGGGTCAGGCGGTCGGATTCACCGATGGCGAGGTACTTGTCCCGATCCTGATCACCCAGTCTCAGCGACGGTGGCAGGGTCCAGACGCCGCCAGGGTAGTCCTTGGTGTCCTTGGAGTTGGCGTTGATTTCGCTTTGTCCTTCCAGCGCAAACCCGGCATCGGTGGCCAGTTTCACTACGTAGGCGGTGGGCAGATAACCGCTTTGCTTGATGCTGGCCAGATCCGCGCCGTCCTGGGCCCGATGATCCACCACGCCGAGCACGCCGCCCGGTTTCAGCACCTTGAAGAAGGCGCTGAACATCGCCGGGGCGTCGTCGGCCATGACCCAGTTGTGCACATTGCGGAAGGTCAGTACCCGGTCCGCCGAGCCCGGCTTGCCGAACACCGGCGCCTGGGGATTGAACTCGACGACGCTGGCCTTGGCGTAGTGGCTCGGGTCCTTGGCGAATTTCTGCTTCAGGTTATCGGCCGAGCGCTTGGCGAACTCACTGGTCGAAGCGGCCTGCACGGCGGCAATGTAATGCCCGTGGTCCTTGAGCAGCGGCGCGAGCACTTCGCTGTACCAGCCCCCGCCGGGAGTAATTTCGATCACCGTCTGGTTGGTCTGTAAACCGAAGAACTGCAGGGTCTGCTGGGGGTGGCGGTAGCCGTCGCGGACACTGTTTTCCGGAGCCCGCCATGGGCCCGCGAGGACCTTGGCGTATTGCCCGTCGGTGATGGCGCTACTGGCGGTTGCGGCCTGGCTGGTGAATGGAGCGAGAAGGGCGGTCAAGGATAAAGCCACGAGCGTGCGTTTCATGATCATCCTGGTCAAAACGAGTGTGGGCTTGAGGCTATCACGGGCAAATGCGCCGTCGATCACACATTTTGCACAGTCGAGTTTACCAACGGTTCTATACCCAGGGCGATCATCGGCTTGCTCCGTGAGTAGCGCGCCAGGCGCTCTGCCAATGGCTGCGGCAGTAGCGGATCGCCGTGGAAGCCCTGGCGTTCATAAAACCCGCGCAGCTCGGGATGGCAGAACAGCCAGACCGGGCCGTTGCAGGTGCCGAGTGCCTGTTGCAACAGCTGTGCGGCGATCCCCCGGCCACGGGAGAGCGGGGCGACAAACAGCCCGGTGAGCCAATGCCCCTGGGCGACGGGGGTCAACGAAAGGCCGCCGATGATCTGCCCTTGCCGGGCCACCCACAGCTGTCCATCGCTGGCCGAACGCATGGGCGAGTTGTGCGCGCGGTAGAACTTGTTCAGCAGAGGCCGCAGCGTTTCCGGCAGCAGTGCGTAGTCGGGGTCGGGCATGGAATTCATCGGTGGTGGGGCGGGGCGCGGGATTATAAGAGAGCCGAAGTGCCCGGATGGGTGTATACCTTGAGTCTACATCCTCCTGGAGTGCGCATCATGAGCAAGGGTATGGATTCAAAGAAAGCCGCCAAGAAGAAACCCGCCAAGACTGCCGACGAAAAGCGTGCGGCGAAGAAGGTGAAGAAGGTTGATGTGCTCGGCCACTGAGGGTTCTAAGGATATAACCAATCGTTCTGCAAGATTTTCCGTCGGTAATTCACACCAGAGGATAAAGCCGGGGTTTATCCATCGGCTGTCCCTGTGTGAAGCCGACCGATGCCCAATTATCTTGATGTTGCCCAACGCGAAGAAATCCTGCACCTGCACCAAACCTTCACCGGTCGTACCGAATGGCCGACCTGGCTATTGCTGATCGGTGTCTATCTGAGCTGGTTCGCCGTGCTGCTGGCCAGTCCCTGGCTGGGCCTGTGGCCGAGCACCTTTTTGTTGATTCCTGTCGTCACGCTCTGGATGTCGGTGCAACACGAGCTGTTGCACGGTCATCCGACCCGTTTTGTCTGGTTGAACAAGCTGATGGGCTACGCGCCGCTCGCCGTCTGGTATCCCTATACCCTGTATCGTGACAGCCACTTGTTGCATCACCGCGACGAGGACTTGACCTTGCCCGGTCGCGACCCGGAAAGCCGCTACTTCAGCCAGCAGGACTGGCCGCATCGCTCGGTCCTGGTGCGCGGCCTGCACCGGTTGAACAAGACGGTCCCCGGTCGCCTGCTGCTGGGGGCGCCACTGTCCTTGTTCGGCCTGGTCAAGGAAGAAGGCCAACGCTTGCGCCGTGGTGATCGCCAGGCCTGGCTGATGTGGCTGACCCACGGCGCGCTGACCCTGTTGATGCTGGCGTTCATCGCCCGTTACAGCGTGATCCCGGTCTGGCATTACCTGTTGCTGATCAGCGTCCCGGCACTGTCGGTGGGGGCGCTGCGGTCTTTCTATGAGCACCGCCCGAATGCCTTGCCGGAGCAGCGCACGGTGCTCAACGAAGCGGGCTGGCCGTGGCGCTGGCTGTTCCTCAATCTGAACCTGCACCTGGTCCATCATGACCTGCCGAAACTGCCCTGGTATTTCCTGCCGAGGGTCTATCGTGCGCGGCGTGAGGCCTGGTTGGCGCGCAGTGGTGGCTACCTGGTAAAAGGCTATGGCGAACTGGCGCGGCGGCATGCCCTGCAAGTTGTCGATAGCCCACAGCATCCGTTTGCCTGAGGAACCTTCATGACTCACCGTTATGCCGAATTGTTGATGTATGTGGCGCCGCACGAAGTGCAGGAGGCCAACGAGCGCTGGATCGAACGGATCGTGGAAACGCTCGGTGTCCGCCGTGGTTCCGCCCGGGACCTGGAGCTGATGCAACTCTGGCTGTCGCCGCAGTTGTTGTTCACCCAGACCTGCGGCTATCCGCTGATGACCCTGTTGCGCGGCCAGGTCAAGCTGATCGGGCGTCCGCGCTATGAGTTCGAGCATGCCTCGGGCGGTACTCATTGCAGCCTGCTGTTGAGCCATGAGCGTGAAGGCCGACGCACGCTGGAAGACTTCTACGACAGCCGCGGGGTGATCAACGACGAAGGCTCCAACAGCGGGATGAACCTGCTACGCCATTCCCTGGCACCCCTGCATCAGGACGGTCGGTTCTTCGACAGTGTCGGGCAGAGCGGCGCCCACCGCGAAAGCCTGCGCTGGTTGCGTGAAGACCTGGCCGACCTGGCGGCAGTGGACAGTGTGAGCTTCGCCTACCTGGCGCGTTTCGCGCCCCATGAGGTGGCCGGTTTGAGAGTGGTGGCGCGCAGCGCCTTGAGTCCGTGCCTGCCTTACATCACCCATGCCGAGACGAGTGTCGAAGCGATCGAAGGCATTCGGGCGGCGATGAACCAGGCGCTGCAGGAGCTTCCCGATGTCGCCTCGACGCTGGGTTTGAGTGAAGTGCTGCCGGCGTGCGAGGCGGACTATCAGGTGTTGCTGGATTACCGGGATGAGGCTCAGGCACTGGGGTTTGCATCAATTCGTTAAATAACTAATAAGTATATAAAAATAGTTTTTAAGTATTATTAAAGAATAAGCCGTGTTGGTAGGATTCCTGCCACCGGACCACCGGACATACAGCGCATCTCTCTTGAATTGGAGCCACTATGTCCGGCGCCGACACACCTCACCGCGATTACGTGGGCGGATTGTTCCGTAGTCATTACCCATGGCTGTGCGCCCGTATGCGCCGCCACCTGGATTCCCGCGCCAGCGCCGAAGACATCGCCGCCGACACGTTCGTCCAGTTGCTGATGGCGCCCGACGTGGTGCCGATCCGCCAGCCGCGCGCGCTGCTGACCACCATTGCCCAGCGCCTGATGTACCAGCGCTGGCGCCGTCGCGACCTGGAACGGGCCTACCTCGATGTCTTGCAACAGATCCCCGACGCCGACGTGCTGTCGCCCGAAGAGCGGGCCCAGATGCTCGAAGCCCTGGAAAACATCGACTGCCTGCTCGATGGCCTGCCGGACAAGGTCAAGGCCACCTTCCTGCTGTCCCGCGTCAACGGCCTGACCTATCCCGAGATTGCCGCCGAGCTGGGCATTTCCCAGCGTTCGGTCAGCGACTACATGACCCGGGCCAGCAAGGTTCGTATTCCAACGGGGGAAATCCCGTGCAAGGCAACGATTGACCCTGAAAACCAAACCACCACGAGGCGAGCATGAAATCCATCAAGACCCTGTTCGGCGGCTCCATCCTGGCCCTGAGCCTGTTGGCCCAGCTGGCACCCGCCGCGGAAAAGAACGCCCCGATCCACTTCGGTGACATCACCTGGGAGAGCGGCAGCCTGATCACCGAAGTCCTGCGACTGATCGTCGAGAAAGGCTACGGCTACTCCACCGACACCTTGCCCGGCAGCACCGTGAGCCTGGAAGCCGCCCTGGCGAAAAACGATATCCAGGTCATCGGCGAGGAATGGGCCGGACGCAGCCCGGCCTGGATCAAGGCCGAAAACGAAGGCAAGGTGTTCGGCATTGGCGACACGGTCAAGGGCGCCACCGAAGGCTGGTGGGTACCGGAATACGTGATCAAGGGCGATCCGGCACGCGGCATCAAGCCACTGGCGCCTGACCTCAAGTCGGTGGCCGACCTGCCACGCTACAAGGACGTGTTCCGCGACCCGGAAGATCCGTCCCGTGGACGCTTCCTCAACAGCCCCACCGGCTGGACCTCGGAAATCGTCAACAGCCAGAAAATCAAGGCCTATGGCCTGAGCGACAGCTTCGTCAACTTCCGTACCGGCTCCGGCGCGGCACTGGACGCGGAAGTGGCGTCTTCGGTCAAACGCGGCAAGCCGGTGCTGTTCTACTACTGGTCGCCGACCCCACTGCTGGGTCGCTTCAACCTGGTGAAACTGGAAGAACCCGCGTTTGACGCCGAAGCCTGGAAGACCCTGGCCGACGCCAACAACCCGCACCCAAGGGGTACCCGCTCGATGCCGGCGCACCTGGCGATCGGCGTGTCCGCGCCGTTCAAGGCGCAGTACCCGGACCTGGTGGAGTTCTTTGCCAAAGTCGACCTGCCGATCGACCTGCTGAACCGCACCCTGGCCGACATGGCTGAAAAACGCCTGCCACCCCGCCAGGTCGCCGAAGCTTTCCTGCGTGAGCAACCACAGGTCTGGAACGCCTGGGTACCCTCGGCGGTGGCCCAGCGTGTAAGTGGCAGCCTGTGATGCTCAAGGGCCTGTGCCTGTTGCTGGGGCTGATCGAGACCCAGGGTATCAGCCCGCCTCCGCCGCCAGCGCGGCGATCACCGCCGGACGTTGCTCGACGCGTGCCATAAAGCGTTGCAGTGCCGGCCATGGCGCCAGGTCCAGGCCAAGGAAGGCTGTCCAGCGCAGCACGGTGAACAGATAGGCATCGGCCACGCTGAAGTGTTCGCCCAGCAGGTAGTCATGGGCTTCCAGGGTGCTGCTGAGCAGGGTGAAACGCTTGTACAGCTTGTCGCGGAAAATTGCCTTCACCTCATCCGGTATCGCGCTGTTGAACATCGGCCCCATCGCGCCATGCACTTCGCCGGAAATGAAATTCAACACTTCCTGCAAACGCGAGCGCTCCCAGCTGCCATTGACCGGCGCCAGTCCGGCCTCGGGCTTGAGATCGGCGAGAAACTGCACGATGGCCACGCCTTCGGTGAGTACCCGACCATCGTCCAGTTGAAGCGCCGCGACATAACCCTTGGGATTGATCTTGAGGAAATCTTCACCGTGCTCGGTGACTTTGCTCTGGTTGTCGACCCGTACCAATTCGAAGGGCAGGCCGAGCTCACGCAGGACGATATGCGGTGACAGCGAGCAGGTGCTGGGAACGTAGTACAGCTTCATGACGATGAGACTCCCTGGGTAATGATCGTGTTCAGCCTTGACGGCCTTGGCGAGCGGCAGTGTCATAGGTAACCCTGACCTGGGTAAAATTAATTCTTCAGAAAATAGCCATAAGGTCAGCTACTGTCATGATGAATCTGCTCCATTGGCGCCTGTTGGTGGCGGTGCTCGATACCGGCACCCTGACCCATGCCGCCGAACAGGTCGGCCTGACCCAGTCGGCGGCCAGCCAGGCGTTGGCGGCAATGGAACAGACCCTCGGTGTCCAGTTGTTCACCCGCCATGCCCGCCAGTCGTTGCCCACCGCCATCGGCCAGCAGGTCCTTGCCCAGGCGCGGATCATGCTCGCGGCCCTGGAGAACATCCGCCAGCAGGTCGACAGCGACAAAGGGCTGGTCGGCGGCAGTATCCGCCTGGCGAGTTTCCCCATGGTCCTGAGCACCTTCTTGCCCCCGCTGCTGCGCCAGTTCCGCCAACGCCATCCCGGCATCGAGGTGGTGGCGCTGGAGGTCAGTGACGATGAAGTGCAGGCGATGCTCGCCAGTGACACCGTGGATGTCGGCGTGGTGCTCAACCCGGATATTAAAAGCGGCGCCCTGGAGCTTGGACGCGATACCTGGGTTGCGGTGGTCCCACTGGGTCACCGGTTGGCGGCCAGGGGCAGCGATGGCTGTGTGAGCCTGGCCGAACTGGTGGCCGAACCCTTTGTGCTGGCGACCGGCGGTTGCGCGGTCAATGCCCGCAGCATTGCCGGCGAAATCGGTCTGTCGCTGCAGGACATTCGGGTCGAGGTTCGTGAGTGGAGCAGCGCCTATACCCTGGTGCGGGAAAACCTCGGTGTGACCCTGGTCCCCGAGCTGGCCCTGCCCACCGAGCGCAAGGGCCTGCGGGTCTTGCGCCTGGACGTGACGATCGAGCGGCGCTTCGGCTTGCTCGCTTCAAGCTCGGGGGCGCGCTCGGCGGCGGTGCAGGCTTTGTTCGAAATGTTGCGCTGATTTGCGCGGTATTGGTATCGAATCAGCTGGCAACCGTTGGTTGCTGGCGATTGGCTTGCATCCAACCGACGGCTGTCTATGCTTTCAGATGGATTTATATGAAGGACGAAATCCAACCGTTCAAGGTGAAGTCGTCACTCGGGCCCATCCATTGACAGCGCTGAAGGGATTTAAGCCATGTTTGATTCTCGTCGCAAATCCGACCTGCTGGAAATTCAACGTTTTTCCTGCGAGTTATCCGACGTCAACGCCAAGATGGCGGCCATCAGCCGCTCCATGGCGATGATCGAGTTCAGCCCCGACGGCCATATCCTCGACGCCAATGCCAACTTCTGCACGGCCATGGGTTATGCCATCGATGAGATTCGTGGCAAGCATCATCGGTTGTTTTGCGAAGAGTCCTTTGCCAACAGCGAGGAATACGCCAAGTTCTGGCGCGACCTGGCCCGTGGCGAAGCCCTGAGCGGCGAGTTCATGCGCCTGGACAGTCAGGGCCGCGAGGTCTGGCTGGAGGCCAGCTACATGCCGGTCCTGAATGCCGATCGTCAGGTGCGCAGCGTGATCAAGGTCGCAGCGGACATTACCGAGCGTATGCACCTGGAGCATGAGAACCAGAGCATCGTGAACGCCTTGAGCCGGTCCATGGCGATGATCGAGTTCACCCCGGACGGCAAGGTGATCAAGGCCAACGAGAACTTCCTCAAGACCCTGCACTACAGCCTCCCTGAAGTGGTCGGCCATCATCACAGCATGTTCTGCCTCCCCGCCGAGCGCGACTCAGCGGAATACAAGGCGTTCTGGGCGTCCCTCAATCGCGGGGAATATCACTCACGCCGGTTCGAGCGGGTTGATAAATACGGTCATACGGTTTTTCTCGAAGCGTCCTACAACCCGATCTTCGATGCCAAGGGCCGGCTGTATAAAGTGGTGAAGTTCGCCAGCGATATCACCGCCCAGGTCACCAGCCTGCAATCGGCGGCCGAGTCGGCGCATTCCACCTCGGTGCAGAATGACGCCAGCGCCCAGAAGGGGTCGCAGGTGGTGCAGCAGACCGTGGAAATCATCGAGGAAATTTCCCGCAACCTGAACGATGCGGCGCAAAGCATCGACGCGGTCAATCGTCAGTCCGATGTCATCGGCAGCATTGTCCAGACCATTCGCGGGATTGCCGACCAGACCAACCTGCTGGCGCTCAATGCGGCCATCGAGGCGGCGCGGGCCGGGGAGCACGGACGCGGCTTCGCAGTGGTGGCCGATGAGGTTCGTAACCTGGCGGCGCGCACCAGCCAGGCGACCCTGGAGATCGTCGCCGTGGTGGGCAAGAACCATGACCTGTCCCACAGCGCGGTCACGAGCATGCAGTCGAGTCTCAGCCGAACCGGGCGCGGGGTCGAACTGGCGAACGAAGCGGGAGAGGTTATCCTGGAAATCCAGCAGGGGTCGCGGCATGTGGTGGATGCCATCAGCCAGATCAATGCGACCTTGCAGTTGCCCTGATAAAGGTAGCCGGCAAGCCGGCTACCACAGCCGATCGATTTACTGGCTGGCGCTGGCCAGGAAGGCCCCGGCTGCCTGCTGGTCGCCAGGGGTGGCCTGGTTGTCCGCAGTCTTCGCGTTGAACTCCATCTTCATGCGCTCGGCAATCTTGTCTTCGATGCCTTTCTGCTTTTCCGGCGACATGCTTTTCAGATCATTTTCGGTCAGGCCTTCTTCCTTGAGTATCTGATCACGGATGCGCTGGGCCACCGGCTTGCTCATGTAGTCCTTGAATGCCTGCGCCGCGCCGCTGTCGCTGCTCGCCACGGCAGGGGGCGCCATGCGGGTGGTCGGCGCTGTCGCGGTCAGGGTGGCGGGGGCCGCGACAGTCGGTACGGAGGCCTGCAACTGCACACGGGTCTTGGCGAAGGCCGCATTGACGTTGTCGGCGATCTGGTCCGCGGCATTTTGGGTGCCGCTGGCGCTGCTGGTGGCGCTGGCCGCCTGGGCATTCTGGATAAAACCGCTGGACAGCGCATTGGCAGCGGCGGTGGTCGGATCCAGGTCCGTGCGATGGCTGGGCTGAATCACTGGGTTATAACGGGCATTGACCAACATGGGATAAACCCCTGAATGTGGGAACATGACCCATGTCAGCAATTTGTATGCCTATCGGTACAAAGCCGGACTTATCAAGGCTTGGCGGATACACAGCGGGTAAAAAAGCCGCGGCGGGCGGAGGGGGCTTGCCGCCTGGATTGCCGCTCCCGGCAGTGCACTTCCGCAGTCAGTGCAGCGGCAACCCGAACTCCTGGGACGCATCGTCCATGGGGTGATAACCCAGGACCCGGCTGGTTTCGCTCAGGTCCAGGCGCTTGAAGCGGTTGTTGGAGATGCCGTAGGCCACCAGATGCTGTACGTCTTTGACCTCGATCGCCCGCTGCAACAATTGCACGGCGTCCCGTGGACTGAGCCAGGTACTCAGGTCGGCGGTCTTGTACAGGTCATGATCGTCGGGAAACTTGAAGGCGCCGATACGCAAGACAATGCACGATAGTCCGCGCTGGGCCGAGTAGAAGGCACACAGCGCTTCGCCGTAGCACTTGCTCACGCCGAATAAATTGGTCGGCATCACCGGCATGCCCGGCGTGATCTGCCGGCCCTGCGGGTAACCTTCGATGGTCTGGGCGCTGCTGGCGAACACCACGCGCTTGCACTGTGCGTTCGCGGCAGCCTCCAGCAGGTAGGTGGTGGCCAGGATATTGTTGGGCAGCAGTTCCTCGATGGACGAGTCGGCAAAGGGGATACCGGCCAGGTGCACCACCACGTCGATGCCGTCGACCAGGGCGACGAGCTCTTCCTTGTCAGCCATGTCGAGGCGGACGAAGCGGTGATCGCCGATGGCAAAATCCGGTTGATGGCGGTCGGCGAGAACAAAGTTGTAATGCTGTTGGGTCGCTTGGAAAAAGGTCTTGCCGATACGGCCGCAGGCACCGGTCAGCAACACTTTGAGTGTGTTCATTCAGACTTCCATGTAATTTTTTTTACGCTTGAATGAAGGCTTTGTGACGAATCAGGATAGACCATGGCCGCCAGTCTGCTTGCTTGATAAAAGGCTGGATCGAGGTTCACGTGGCGTTTTACGATAGTGGCCTGTCGCTTTCACTTACTGTCCAGAGGTCCCCGCTAGATGCACAAGGCATTGCGTAAATTCGGCTGCGTGGCCGGAGTGTTGACGCCTTTCTGGTTGCTTGTCGGGTTGGCGCTGGTCGGGGCCCTGTATCCGGGCTACAGCCATCTCAATCAGGCCATGAGTGAATTGGGGGCGCTGGGTGCGCCCACCCACGAGTTGTCACCGTTGATCAACAACCTGCCCCTGGGGCTGCTGTTCTTCGCTTTCGGCGTGACGGTCTTCGCCTGTTTCGAAGGGCGTGGCCTGGCGCAGATCAGCGGCGTGTTGATTGCGCTCCACGGGATTGCCAGCCTGTTCACCGGTTACTTTTCCTGCGATGCGGGTTGTGGCTTGCAGCACCCATCCTTCAGCCAGACCGTGCATAACAGCGCGGGGCTGATGATGTTTCTGACTTTGGTCATCGCCAACGCCTTGTGGGTTTACCTCGCCAGTCGTTTGCTGGGCTCGAAAGCCTTCGCCTGGTTTTCCCTGGCATGCACCTTGGTGGCCGTGGCGGCGTTGCCGTTGATGGGACTGGCGGTGGCGGCGGGAGAGGGCTTCGGCCTTTACCAACGAGTGAACTACGGCGCGTCGGTGGTGTGGATCGGGGTATTTGCCGCGCTGTTGCTGATCAGGGAAAAACGTCGTTCCGATCAGGTTTGATATCCACTCCCCGCTGAGTCGGGGAGTGCTCCAGGTGCTGGCGGCGGTTCAACTGCTTTCGCGCACCATCAGTTCATAACCCATGTCCTGCACCGGCTGGGCTACCGGGTTACCGGCCATCAAGCTCAGCATCTGTTCCGCCGCCCGCCGGCCAATGGCCTCCCGCGGTGTGCGGATGCTGCTCAGGCGCGGGACCATGAAGGCCGAGCCGGGCAGGTCGTTGAAACCCACCACCGCGACCTGTTCCGGCACCTTGATGCCACAGCGTATGGCCTCCAGCAGGGCGCCCTGGGCCAGGTCGTCGTTGCCAAAGAAGATCCCATCGACCTGGGGATGGTTGTGCATCAGTTGCAGGAACAACTCGCCGCCCAGGCCTACCGACGAAGGGCGCGGGGTCAGTAATTCCAGATCCGGGTGATACAAGCCTGCCGTCTGCAACGCCTGGCGAAAGCCTTCGCCACGCAGGAGCGTGCGCTGGTCCAACTGCGCACCGATATAGGCCAGGTGCTTGCGACCCCGGGAGATCAGGTGTTCGGCCACGGTGGCGCCGGCGTTCTGTTGCGAGAAGCCGACACAGTTCACCCCGGCGCCGGGGTCCAGGTCCATCATGTAGACGCACGGCACGTTGCTCGCCTCGATCATCCGCCGCGCGCTTTCCGAACGGTCGAAACCGGTCAGCAACAGGCCCCGTGGCTGGTAGGACATGTAGTTGCGCAGCAGGTTTTCTTCTTCGTCGCGGGAGTAATGATAGTTGCCGATCAGCACTTCAAAGCCGCGCGGGCGCAGCACCGAGTGAATGGCTTCCAGGGTGTCGATAAACAGCAGGTTGGACAACGACGGCACCAGCACCACCACGGAATGACTCTGGGCCGAGGCCAGGGCACGGGCGGCCGGATTGACCACGTAGTTCAATTCCTCTGCCGCATGTCGGACTTTTTCCACCAGTTCCGTGGCCACGCTGCTGATGCCACGCAGGGCCCGCGACGCGGTGATCGGACTGACGCCGGCCAGGCGCGCGACTTCGCTGAGGGTAGGGCGTCCCGTGGTACGGGTATTTTTATCGGTTTTGGTGGAGGTCATCGGGCGGCTTGCCAAACAAAATTCAAGGCACTAAGGTAGCGCTGTCTCGACGAGCCTGCAATTGTCTGAGCGTGGTTGGCCTGATCGCGCTGGATGCTGTCGTGGAGAGTGACCGCTTCCCCCCATAAAAATGACAAGAAAGCGTCGGCAGTTTGTGTTTTGTGCTTTGCTTTCCAAGTAATGGAAGGCCTGACAAAGACAGCGCTGTCTACGTGCTGAGGTGTTACATGAGTCAACCCATCACCGCCCTGGTCATCATGGGCGTCTCCGGTTGCGGCAAGTCCAGCGTGGGCGAGGCCCTGTGCCGGCTCAATGGCGCGACCCAGATCGAAGGCGACAGCTTTCACCCCGCCGCCAATATCGCCAAGATGAGTGCCGGCATCCCCCTGACCGATGACGACCGTGCCGGCTGGCTCGACAGCCTGTGCGACGAGTTGCGCGCGGTCCTGGCCACGGGCGGCCATCCGGTGCTGACCTGCTCGGCGCTCAAGCACAGCTACCGCGAGCGCCTGCGCAGTGCGGCGCCGGGGCTGGGTTTCGTGTTTCTCGAACTGAGCCGTGAAGTGGCCGCCGAGCGGGTGGCCCATCGCCCCGGGCACTTCATGCCTTCAACCCTGATCGATAGCCAGTTCGCCACCCTTGAGTCACCCGTTGGCGAGCCCCTGACCCTGGCCCTCGATGCCTCGACCCAGAGTATCGAGCGTTTGGCCCAGTCGGCCCATCGCTGGTGGCAGGCCCACGGGCTGGATCGATCCGCCTGATTTTCGTCTCGAAAAGATAGCGCTATCCCAATCGGCTATCGTCAAACAACGCAGCGTATAAAAACAACAAGCAGGAGACACCTTATGTTTGGACTGTCCCACGAGACCTATCTGTTGCTGGATGCAGTGGTCACGATTATCGGGCTGATCGTGTTGATCACCCGCTTCAAGATTCACCCCTTTATTGGCCTGATCATCGCTTCGGCGTTTCTCGGCCTGACCTCGGGCATGCCTGCGGACAAGATCATCAAGGCGTTCCAGGACGGCTTCGGTGGTGTGCTGGGTTTTGTCGGTATCATCCTTGCGCTGGGTACCATGCTCGGCAAGATGATGTCCGATTCCGGTGGTGCCGATCAGATCGCCCAGACCCTGATCCGTGCCTTCGGCAAGGAGCGGGTGCAATGGGCGATGATGTGCTCGGCGTTCCTGGTGGGCATTCCGCTGTTCTTCGAAATCGGCTTTGTGCTGCTGATTCCGCTGGTGTTCATCGTCGCGCGGCGTACCGGCGTGCCACTGATCAAGATCGGCATCCCGCTGCTGGCCGGGCTCTCGGCGGTGCACGGCCTGGTGCCGCCGCATCCGGGGCCGCTGCTGGCCATCGGGGTGTTCAACGCCGACATCGGCAAGACCATTTTCTACGGTCTGATCGTCGCCTTGCCGACTGCCATCATCGCCGGGCCGATCTACGGCACCTTCATTGCCAAGTACATCCCGGGCAACCCTTCCCAGGAACTGGTCGACCAACTGGCCCGCGAGCCGGAAGTCAAAGCGCTGCCGAGTTTTGGCGTGACCCTGGTCACCGTGTTGCTGCCGGTGTTCCTGATGCTGCTCAAGACCTTCGCCGACATTGCCCTGCCGGATGGGCATTTCTTCCGCATCTGGATGGACATGATCGGTCATCCGATCAGTGCCTTGCTGCTGGCCCTGCTGTTGGCGTTGTATACCTTCGGCAAGCGTCAGGGCATGGATTCCAAGCGTGTGCTCAAGTTGCTGGATGCGAGCCTGGCGCCGACGGCGGCGATCATCCTGATCATCGGCGCCGGCGGTGGTTTCAAGCAGATGCTGGTGACCAGTGGCGTGGGTGATGTGATCGGGCATATTGCCGTGAATGCGCAGATTTCGCCGATCCTGCTGGCATGGCTGGTGGCGGCGGTGATTCGCGTGGCCACGGGCTCGGCGACGGTCGCGACCATTACCGGGGCGGGTATCGTGATGCCGGTGGTGGACCTGATCCCCGGAGTGAACCGCGAACTGTTGGTGCTGGCGACGGGGGCGGGTTCGTTGATCCTGTCCCACGTCAACGATGCCGGGTTCTGGCTGGTCAAGCAGTACTTCAACATGACCGTGGCCGAGACGTTCAAGACCTGGACGGCCATGGAGACCATTCTGTCAGTTGTGGCTCTGGTGTTTATCCTGCTGCTGTCGCTGGTGGTCTAAACGACTCGGGGCCGACACTCATGATGAATGTCGGCCGCAATAAATGTGGCGAGCGGGCAAGCCCGCTCGCCACCCGGGTTATTCCGCGCTGGCTTTCTTCAGCAGGCCATCGGCGCGGAACATCCCGCGAATTCCGCGTACGGCCTGGCGAATGCGGTCGAGGTTTTCAATCAGGGCGAACCGCACATGGTCGTCGCCGTACTCGCCAAACCCAACCCCCGGCGAGACGCAGACCTTGGCTTCGGCCAGCAGCTTCTTGGCGAATTCCAGCGAGCCCATCTGGGCATACTCTTCGGGAATCTTCGCCCAGACATACATCGATGCCTTGGGGTTTTCGACCATCCAGCCCAGTTCATGCAAGCCCTTGACCAGCACGTTGCGGCGTTGGCGATACTGCTCGGCGATGTCCTTGACGCATTGCTGATCGCCTTCCAGCGCAGCGATGGCCGCCACCTGCAAGGGCGTGAAGGTGCCGTAGTCGTGGTAGCTCTTGATCCGCGCCAGGGCACTGACCAATTCCGGATTGCCGACCATGAAACCGATGCGCCAGCCCGCCATGTTGTAGCTCTTGGACAGGGTGAAAAACTCCACCGCGATGTCCTTGGCCCCCGGCACCTGCATGATCGACGGGGCTTTCCAGCCGTCGTAGACGATGTCGGCATACGCCAGGTCGTGGATCACCAGCACGTCGTACTGTTTGGCCAGGGCGATCACCCGTTCGAAGAACTCCAGTTCCACGCACTGCGCGGTCGGGTTCGACGGGAAACCGAGAATCATCATCTTCGGCTTGGGAATGGAACCGCGGATGGCCTTTTCCAGTTCGGCGAAGAAGTCCACGCCGGGTACCAGTGGCACCGAACGGACCTGGGCGCCGGCGATCACCGCGCCGTAGATGTGAATCGGGTAGCTGGGGTTGGGCACCAGCACCGTGTCGCCCTGGTCGAGGGTGGCGAGCATCAGGTGCGCCAGGCCCTCTTTCGAACCGATGGTGACAATGGCTTCGCTTTCCGGGTCGATATCGACCTGATAACGATCCTTGTACCAGTGGGAAATCGCCCGGCGTAGCCGTGGGATACCCTTGGACGTGGAGTAGCCGTGGGTGTCTTCGCGTTGGGCGACGGTGACCAGTTTTTCGACGATATGCGGCGGGGTGGCGCCGTCGGGGTTACCCATGCTCAAGTCGATGATGTCTTCGCCACGACGACGGGCGGCCATCTTCAGCTCGGCAGTGATATTGAATACGTAAGGGGGGAGTCGATCAATGCGCGCAAAGCGGCGCGGCGAACCTGGGTTGGCCATGTAAACCTCTGACACGTAAGCGCCCGGAACCGTCCGAGCGACGTTGGCCACTGCGGTGGCCTGCGGGGCAGACAATAAAGGGGATACTGGCCTTCTGTCCAGATGGCCCGCGGAAATATTTCTGACGCTGGGGGGACAGCCGCCGTGTTGCTCAAACGACGGGATTATTTGCTTCTATACTGCCTTTCGGAGTCGTTTCCCATATGGAGTTTGCACCCATGGACGCAGCACACAGCCTTGGCTACACGCATGCCTTGCCCGCACCACGCTTCGAGCATGGTCATTTCCAATTGATCGCCGGCCTGGGTGCGCGTTTCACCGCCGAGACATCGGGCTCGATCCCGGATCTGTGGGACGCCTTCGTGCCGCATATCGGAAAAGTCCCCAGTCAGATGGGGGAAGCGACGTACGGTATCTGCTGCAATCCGGACGGCCAGGGCGGCTTCGAGTACATCGCCGGAGTGCAGATCAGCAAGCTCGACGACCTGCCCGAGCTGTATCGCTGGGTCGAGTTGCAGGACCAGCAATACGCGGTGTTTGAACACCAGGGCTCCCTCGATACCCTCAAGCAGACCTTCGAGGCCATCTGGAACCACTGGTTGCCGCAATCCGGCTACCTGGCCGCCGATGCGCCGGAGTTCGAGCGCTACAGCGCCGATTTCAATCCGAAAAAAGGCACCGGGAAAGTGGAGATCTGGTTGCCGATCAAGGCCTGATCCCACGCTCTGACGTTCCCTGTCCGGTCGGCCTGTGACGGCTTATTTGTTCTCCCTTTGCGCCTTGGCCGCCCGCCAGAAATCGAGGTAGAGGGTGATCACACCGAACGCGCTGATGCCCAGCAGCATAAGCAAGCCGATCTGAATATGGGTCATGACAGGTCTCCGGAAAACACCGCATCAGGCGGCGACCTGCAGAGAAATAGTCGAAAATTCGCGCAAATGACATCGACTATATGAAAGCTTTACGGGGTGTTCGCGCAACAATATGGGGCGGATACGAAGTGGGCTGTAATCGTCTTCTCGATGCTGTTCATGGCGGTTTCAAATCGTCGCCGGCTTTCGATCTAGAGGGGCGCCTGGGTGGGTTATGTTCGTCGAGTCGCTGATGCTTTTCTCGTATTCCTTAGAGGAATGCATTGCATTAAAAACATGAATTTTCTTTATTTTCGAGCGACGACTACCTTGGGCTGAAGTCCCCGGCCAAGAGAAAAAGCCCATGTCGTCTGAACACCCGGATTCGGCTCGAAAGTTCGATGTGTCCCGTGCTGGCGAGTACGCCGAGCAAAGCCGTATCGCCCTGGCCGGTTATGACGCCTGTCACGAATTGGTCGCCTGCATGCTGGCGGCCAGCCTGGGCAGCGGGCGCGAGGCGAGGGTGCTGGTGGTGGGCGCCGGCGGTACGGCCCAGGAAATCCTCACGGCGGGGGCGCTTGAGCCGCTTTGGCAGTTCACTGCGGTCGACCCTTCGGCGCCGATGCTCGAGTTGGCCCAGGCCAGCCTCCAGGCACAGGGCCTGCTTTCGCGTACCCGGGTATTCCTCGGCACGGTCGAGGAACTGACGGATGAGCCACCCTATGACGCTGCGACCCTGATCGGTGTGTTGCATCACCTGCCCGGCGATCAGGCCAAGCACAACATCCTCAAGGCGATTGCCGCCCGGCTCAAACCGGGGGCGCCGTTGATTGTCGCCGGCAACCATCAGGCCTATGCCAGTCAGCCGCTGTTGTTGGCGGCTTGGGGCGAGCGTTGGCGTCAGCAGGGTGCGAGTGCTGACGCCGTTCGCGCCAAGCTCGGCAAGATTCTCCAGGGCGCCGATCCGCCCCACTCGGAGGCGGCGGTTCAGCACTTGCTCGAGGAGGCTGGGTTCGGCACCGCGACGCGGTTCTTTTCCAGCCTGTTCTGGGGCGCCTGGGTGGCCGCGAGGAACGTCACGTAACCGAGATGACGTTGCCTTCCAGGCGCTATGTGAACTCAGTTGCCGTAACAGCGAATCACCGCCGAATGGCTGGCGTAGCGTCCGGAGAGCAGGATCTTGCCATCCGTCTGCAACTCCAGGTTGGAGAGGTAGCTGGTGGAATCGCCGATGTAGATCAAGCGGCTGATCCCGTTGTCGCCAAAGTCAGGGTCGAGTTCGCCGTTGCTCAAATGGCGCATCAACCAGCAGCGGCTGCCGCTGTTGATATGACCGGCGCTGACGATTTTCCCGTCCTCCTGCACCAGCAGGGCGAAGGCGATATCCAGTTCCGGCAGCTCCCAGGGCACCCCGGCGTTGAAGGTGACGTCCAGCTTGCCATCGGCCGTGACACGGGTGAGCAGGACGATGTTGTGGGTGAGATCGGCGGAGCCGGTGACGACGATTTTCTGATCGGGCTGCACGGCGATATCAAAAAACGCCGCGTTGCCGTCGCGGGCCGGCTCCAGCTCCAGATAGCCGGCGCAACCGAAGGTCTTGTCCGGCAGGCCGGTGGCCCCGTAGCGCATCAGCATGGCCTTGCGGCCCCGTCGTCCGGCCACGACCAGCTTGCCATCGGCCTGGACCTGAACCGCCTCGAAGGCGATGTCCGGTTCCGGTGCCGTGACGACACCGCAGGTGCCGAAGCGCGGGTCGAAACTGCCGTTGCGGTCCAGACGCACGATGACGTCGCGCTCCGGCTCGCCCACGGCGCTGTTCTTGAGGGCCAGGACGATAAAACCGTCCTGGGGTTGTACGGCGAGTCGGCGGCCATAGCCCATCCAGGGTGCCGTGTAAGGCAGGGTGACCTGACCGTTGTCGCCGAAGTCGGGGTCCGGGGCGCCGGTTTCAGTCACTCGGGCGCAGAAGACCTGTTCACCCGCACGGAAGTGGCCGAGCAAGAGGAAGGTGTCATCTTCGTCGACGACCGCCTTGATCAGTCTTCGGCTGGAGCTTCCGAGGGATTGGGCGAAGTCATGATAGTAAAGGCCGTCTTCACTGAAGTTGGCTTGGGTGATACTTTCCGGCCAGTCTTCATGTACACCGATAAACCGATGACGGCCGTCGGGTTGCAATAAAGAGGGGCCGACAAAGCCAGGACCTCTTTCGGAAAAGATAACCAGGCCGTCGCGGTGCTCACCAAATTCCAGGTCAAATTTTCCGGCACTGCCGGGCCGTTCGATGACCGCGGAGGGCGAGGTTTTGGGGGCGCTGTTCGAGATTCGGTTTCGTGCATCCATGGGGATTGAGTCCTTTCAAGTTTATTAAATGGCCACTTGCGTTAAATAACGGCTTATCAAGTAGCGACACGCTGATGTAGCAGCGACGTCATCGATTTAATAACTGGAAAGTGAGTTTGCCCAGCGATCAAGTTTTACCGTAAGTGACCAACTGATTTCATACTTATGGCCACCCGGAACTTTACAGTACCAGGGTCAAGCGTCGTTCGCCGCGATAGGCTTCACCGGTATCCACCCAACCCTGTTTCAGGTAAAGATTCATCGCCGCGTTGTTATCGGTTCCTACCGATAGCAGTAACTGATGGACCTGGGGCCAGGCCTGGCGTGCCGCTTCGGGCAGGGCTTGCAGGCAGGCCGAGCCGAACCCCCGGCCTTGAAGCCGTTTGTCGACCTGCAGGGCATGCAGGGTGGCGCTGCCTTCGTCGGCCCAGTGTGGGACAAAAGGATGGCGCTTGAGTAACAGGAAGGCCACCGGCGTCTCGTTGTCCAGCAGGGCGAAACCGAGCACGCCGTCATGGGGCTCGCGGGGCAGGAAGTACAGGGCCGCGTGGATATCGCCGCAAAATGGCAACTGCTCGGGATGGACTTCGAGGCTTGTGAGCTGTTCGCGCTGAAGGGCGTTGAGGTCTTCGTAGCGGGCCAGTCGGGCATTCATGGGAATCTGTTGTCGTCGACAAGAGCAGTTCTCACAGCGGTCTATCCTGTTTCCGACAGTAGGGGGGCTGATTCTATCGGCTTTGGCGGGCTTGATATTATTTTTCCCGAGGCTTTTTACGCCTGTCGATTTCCCTGGCTACCAGGCGACTATTCGTACACGTGCTGATCGGCAGCGGTCTTCGCCAAAGTCCGAAACAGCAGCCATAGTTGTTCGACCGCCCCGGAGACCTGCCATGAAATACCTGTGCCTGATCTACAGTAATGAAGACCTGTCGCATGCCCATCCCGACAGTCCCCGGGACCCCGAGTGCCTGGCCTACGCCGACTCGATCCGGGCCAGTGGCCGAATGCTCGCCGCCGAGCCTCTGGAGTCGGTGAGCACCGCTACCACGGTGCGCATGCGCGGCGGCAAGCTGTCGATCGTCGACGGCCCGTTTGCCGAAACCAAGGAGCAGCTGGCCGGGTTCTATCTGGTGGAGGCCCGCGACTTGAACGAGGCCTTGCAGATCGCCGGGCATATCCCGGCCGCGCGGGTGGGCAGCGTGGAGGTACGGCCAGTACGGGAACTGAATCTCTGAGGGCGCGACCACTTTCAAACGGCAACCCATAAGAATAAAAGGAGCCTGAATATGAACCGTCAACCGCTGCCCCTTGGGGGAGCCGAGCATGAGTTGTCCATCTGTCGCCTGTTCGAGGCGCCACGTAACCAGGTCTTTCGAGCCTGGACCGAACCGCGTCTGCTGAGCCAATGGTGGGGCCCCCGCGGCATGACCATGCCGGTCTGTGAAATGCAGCTATGGGTCGGCGGTTTGTTCCGGACCCTGATGCGCACCGCGGAGGGGGTTGAGTATCCCTATCAGGGCGTATTCCTGGAGATCGCCGCACCGGAGCGGATCGTCTTCACCGATGCTTTTACTCCCGACTGGACACCGACGGGCAAGCCGTTCATGACGGCGCGAATCACCCTCGAGGAGGCGGACGGTCATACCTTGTATACCGCCCGGGCGATGCACTGGTCGGCGGCGGAAAAGACCGCGCACGAACAGATGGGGTTTTATCAGGGCTGGGGCGAAAGCCTCGATCGATTGGCCCTGCTGGTCAGCCAGGGGCTGCTGGATTGAGTCTTGAGACCGATAGCGTCAAGCAGCAGGTCGAGAGGGTGTATCGGCAGGAGTCGCGGCGGATCCTGGCCACCCTGATCCGTTTGCTGGGGGATTTCGATCTGGCTGAGGAGGCCATGCACGAAGCCTTTTTTATCGCTGTCGAACGCTGGCAGCGCGATGGCGTGCCGGACAATCCCCGGGCCTGGCTGGTCTCCACCGGACGTTTCAAGGCCATCGATGTGTTGCGCCGCCGGGCACGCTTTGCCGCCTCCCAACGGCAGTTGATCGCCCAGGCCGAAGCCTTGGAGCAAAGCGAGTGGAACGATGAGGAACTCGAGGATGACCGGCTGCGGCTGATCTTTACCTGCTGTCACCCGGCACTCTCGGCGGATGCCCAGGTACCGCTGACGCTGCGCGAAGTCTGTGACCTGACCACCGAGGAAATCGCCCGGGCCTTTCTCTCGAGCCCCTCGACCATCGCCCAGCGTATTGTCCGGGCCAAGACCAAGATTCGTGATGCGAAGATCCCTTATCAGGTGCCTTCCCTGGCGGAATTGCCCGAGCGCTTGGACAGTGTGCTGCGGGTTATCTACCTGGTGTTCAACGAGGGATATTCGGCCTCCCTGGGGACCAGCCTGACTCGCGACGAACTGACGACGGAAGCCATTCGCCTTGGGCGCCTGTTGCTGGAGTTGCTGCCCGACCCGGAGGTCATGGGCTTGTTGGCGTTGATGTTGTTGCATGAGTCGCGGCGTCAGGCGCGGGTGTCCGAGAGTGGCGAGTTGGTGCTGCTCGATGCCCAGGATCGTTCCTGTTGGAATGCGTCGCTGATTGCCGAAGGCTGTGGGCTGGTGGAGCGGGCATTGGGCACGGGACGCTTCGGCCCCTATGGCTTGCAAGCCGCGATTGCCGCCGTGCATGCCGAGTCGGCGACGATCGAGGACACCGACTGGCGGCAGATCGTCGGGCTCTATGACCTGTTGCTGCGGGCAGTGCCTTCGGCGGTGATCGAACTCAATCGGGCGGCGGCGGTGGCGATGTTTGATGGGCCGCTGGCGGGGCTGGAGTTGGTGGAGGGCATCCTCGGGCGCGGCGAGTTGCTGGACTATCACCTGGCGCATTCGGCGCGGGCGGATTTCTGTCGACGGTTGGGACGGGTGGAGCAGGCGCGTGAGGCTTATTTGCGGGCACTGGAGCTGACACAGCAGGCGCCTGAGCGGCGTTTTATCGAGCGTCGGCTGGAAGAGTTGAAAGGCGCCGGGTAGGCGCCGTTACTCCAGCATTCTCGCCAGCAACCAACTACCGGCCGGTCCCGGTGGATGCAGGCGCGACCAGAGGGCATCCACCGCCACCGGCCTCGGCCAGCCACGCAGCGGCAGTTCCACCAGCGTCGCATTGTCGAAGCGTTCCACCAGCCAGCGCGGCAGCGGTGCCCAGCCGAAGCCGCGCTGGGCCATTTCCAGCAGCATCAGGTAACTCGACGCCGACCAGAAGCGGCCCTGGGCCCGGCTTTCATACGGATTGACGATGGTCGCCAGACGCAGTTCACGGTGTTGCTGCAGGCAGGCTTGATCGACCTTGGCCTGCTGCGCCAGGGGATGTTCGCGGTGGACGAACACGGCAAATTCAGTGCGTTCATCCACGGTGGCGCTGCCCAGGTCCGGCGGGTAGCTGTCCTGTCGTTCGGCAAAGGCCACCTGGGCCCGGCCTTGGCGGACCAACTCCACCAGGTCGTCGCACTCGGCGATCAGGCATTCCAGTTCGAGGTCCGGGTAGCGGGCTTCGAAATCGCTGAGGGTGGCCTCGAAACGGTTGGACTGGTAGGTGTCGGAAATCACCACCGTCAGCCTCGCTTCCAGCCCTCCGGCCAATTGGCGGGCGCTCATCTCAAGGCGGTTGTTGGCGGCGAGGATGTCTTCGGCCTTTTGCAGCATGACGTGGCCGGCCGCAGTCAGGCCGGGCTTGCGGGTACTGCGGTCGAACAGCTCGAGGCCCAGATCGATTTCCAGGCTCGCGACGGCCGCGCTGATGGTCGACTGGCTCTTGCCCAGCTTGCGCGCCGCAGCGGAAAAAGAACCCAGGGTCGCGGCCTGGACAAAGGCCTGGAGCATTTCGTTGGAAGCCATGAACTATCGCTTTTGTCGATGGTAATCGACTTTTAGTATCTGTAAGGCTGGCGATAATGACAACCCCAGGCATCAATGGAGGCGTCTGTCATGACCCCCGGCAAGTCCCTTACCGAACGTGTATTACAAGCCATCGGCTTCGAGGTGTTCGCCGTGCTGCTGTGCACGCCGCTGTTCGCCTGGTTGATGGGCAAGCCGCTGCTGGAGATGGGTGTGGTGACGGTCGCCAACTGCTTTATCGCCCTGGGCTGGAACGTGTTGTTCAACGGAATGTTCGATCGTATGCGGGTGCGCTTTGCCCTGGCGCAGAACGTCTGGACGCGCCTGCTCCATGCGCTGCTGTTCGAGGGTGGATTGGTGGTGGTAAGTGTGCCGCTGGTGGCCTGGTGGCTGGACCTCAGCCTGTTGACGGCGCTGTTGCTGGATATCGGCGTGTTGCTGTTTTTCCTGCCCTATACCTACCTGTATCACTGGGCCTATGACGCAATACGCGAACGCCTGCGGCTACATGTAACCCTGTAGGAGCAGAGCTTGCTCGCGATCCGCCGCAGGCGGCCATACACAGGCTCATCAAGTTTTTTGCTCAGGCCGAATCAGGCAGCACTCAGCCCAATAATAAAATCCAGAAACGCCCTGACCTTGGCCGGCGGCAGATGCCGGGACGGATAAAGGGCGTAAAGCGGAAAGCGTTCATCCGGCCAATCGGGAAACAACTCCACCAGCCGACCCGCCTCCAGGGCGGGGCGTATCCCCAGGTCGAGCACCTGGGCGATGGCGTGGCCGCTTTCACACAGGCTGTGCAGGGTGCCGACATCGTTGAGCACCAGCCGCGCGTTATTGCGCACATCCACCCGCTGGCCGGCGCGGTGAAATTCCCAGGGAAACGGCCGCCCGGTTTCCGGATCGCGGAAGGACACGCAGACATGCCGTTCGTCCTCCATGTCCAGTGGCATGAGTGGTCGTCCGTGGCGTTTCAGGTAGGCCGGTGCCGCACAGGTCAGTACCCGCACGTCCAGCAGCTTGCGCGCCACCAGGGACGAATTGGCCGGATGGCCGAAGCGTACGGCCAGATCGAAACCGTCGGCCACCACATCGCCCAGTTGGTCGCGGGTATAGAGTTCCAATTGCAGTTGCGGATGGCGGCTCATGAATTCGCCCAGGGCGGGGCCGAGGATCAGGCGGGAAAAATACGGATCGATATTGACCCGCAACCGCCCGCGTACCTGGCTGGCGCTGCCGCTGGCGGCATAGGCGGCTTCTTCGAGGCCCGCCAGCAGCGGGGTGACTTCCTCGTACAGACGGCGGCCTTCGTCGGTCAACTTGACCGAGCGGGTGGTGCGGTCGAACAGGCGGATGCCCAGGCGTTTCTCCAGCCGGGCGATGGCCCGACTGACGCCGGAGGCGGTCATGTCGAGGGTGTCGGCGGCCTTGACGAAGCTGCCGCCGTCGACCACCGCGCTGAGGACACCGAGGCCACTGGCCAGGTTTGAGTCGAAGCTCATTGCTGATTACCGGTCACTTATTCAGTGACATCCATGCTATCGGAGAATTTTCGAGCGTGGTGGAAAATCCCTCCATCGCGACAGAGTGTCGCCGCTTCCTGGAGGAACTTTCATGTACGCAGTCATGGGCATTACCGGACAAGTAGGCGGTGCCGTCGCCCGTACCTTGCTCAGCGCCGGGCAATCGGTGCGCGCAGTGGTGCGCAGTGCGGAGAAAGGCGCGGTGTGGGCCGGACAAGGTTGTCAGGTGGCCTTGGCCGATGTGGACGATGGACAGGCGCTGGCGCAGGCGTTCAGTGGTGTCGAGGGCGTGTTTATCATGATGCCGTCGAACTTTGATCCGACCCCGGGTTTTCCGGAAGCCCGGCAAGTGGTGGAAACCCTTCGCACGGCGTTGGAGCAAGCCCGGCCGGCGAAGGTGGTGTGCTTGTCGACCATCGGAGCCCAGGCGACCCAGCCGAATCTGTTGAACCAGTTGCAGATACTGGAGCAGGGCCTGGGCACGCTGGATTTGCCGGTCACCTTCCTGCGTCCGGGCTGGTTTATGGAAAACGCCCTGTGGGATGTGGCGGCGGCGGTGGAGGCCGGGGTGATCCCGAGCTTTCTGCAACCGCTGGACAAGCCGGTGCCGATGATTGCCACGGCGGATGTCGGGCGCCTGGCCGGGCAGTTGTTGCAGGAGTCCTGGAATGGCAAACGTATCGTCGAGCTGGAAGGACCGGAGCGTGTGACACCGGAGCAGATTGCCGCGGGTTTTGCCGAGTTATTGGGCAAGCCGGTGCGCATGGAAGGGGTGCTGCGTGATACCTGGCAGGATCTGTTCACGGCGCAGGGCATGAATAACCCGCTGCCGCGTATGCAGATGATCGACGGCTTCAACGAAGGCTGGATCGAGTTCGCCGGAACGCCGCGCAAGGGCGAGGTGCCGTTGCGCAGCGTGCTGAAAGATCTGTTGATTCGCAGTGGTGTGTCCGACTGACGGGCCTCATCGCCGGCAAGCCGGCTCCCACAGTCCTGTGTCGTTCGCTCGATCATGGAATGACACAAAACTACAGTCCTGTGCCGTTCGCTCGATCATGGAACGGCACAAAACTACTGTAGGAGCCGGCTTGCCGGCGATAGCGTCAGCTCAGGCACCGCGACATTTACAGGAACATCCCACCCGAAGCTTCGATGCGCTGGCCGGTGATCCACTGGCCGCCATCACTCAGCAGCAGCGCAATGGCGCCACCGATGTCGTCCGGCAAGCCAGCACGGCCCAGCGCGGTGTTGGCCGCGACAAAGGCATTCAGATCTTTGTTGTCGCGCACGCCGCCGCCGCCGAAATCGGTCTCGATGGCGCCCGGGGCCAGGCAGTTGACGCTGATCCCCCGTGCACCCAACTCCTTGGCCTGGTAACGGGTCAAGGTTTCCATCGCACCTTTCATCGCCGCATAGGTGGCATAGCCCGGCAGGCTGAAACGCGCCAGGCCGCTGGAAATATTGACGATGCGCCCACCGTCGGCCAGCAGCGGCAGGAGTTTCTGGGTCAGGAAAAACGGCCCCTTGAAGTGTACGTTCAACAACTGGTCGAACTGTTCTTCACTGGTCTCGGCGAACAACGAATGCACCCCGACCCCGGCATTGTTCACCAGGAAATCAAAGCGCTCACGTCCGAAGACCGTGACCAATACCTTGGCAAGCCCCTCACTGAAGGCCTTGAGCCCATCGATCAGGCCCACATCCAGTTGCAGCATGGCGGCACGGCCACCGAGTTTTTCGATCTCGGCCACCACGCCCCGGGCATCGTCGCCCCGGCTGTGGTAGGTGCCGATGATATCGACGCCTTGGGCGGCCAGATGCAGCGCGGTGCTTTTGCCAAGGCCGCGACTGGCGCCGGTGATCAGGGCGATTTTACGAGTCATGTCGTGTTCCTCAAGGAGTGGTTAACGTTGAGGAAAGTGTATTTGTCCGGCTGGTATTGGATAAACGCGGTGAAATCGGAAACACTGATCGCCTGATCCGAACAATAGGCAGACGTGGTGATGAATAAACTGGACCTGCTGCGAACCTTTATCCGGGTCACCGAACTGTCGAGCTTCACCCTGGCGGGAGAAAGTCTCGGTTTGCCCAAGTCCAGTGTCTCCGAGCATGTCCAGGCGCTGGAAGACGTGATGGGCACGCGTTTGTTGCAGCGCACCACGCGTAAGGTCCAGGCAACCCAGGACGGGTTGGTGCTGTATGAGCGCAGCAAGGATTTGCTGGCGCAGATGGATGAATTGCAGGGCTTGTTCCGTCAGGATGCAGCCTTGCTGACCGGGCGGATCCGTTTCGACATGCCCAGCGTCATGGCCCGTCGCGTGATCATGCCGCGTCTGCCGGAATTCATGGCGGTGCATCCGCGCATCGAGCTGGAAATCAGCAGTACCGACCGCCGCGTGGACCTGTTGGGCGAAGGTTTCGACTGTGTGTTGCGGGTCGGTGCGCAACCCGATCAATCGGTGGTGGCACGCCAGGTGTGTGAGTTGCCGATGGCCAACTGCGCCAGTCCCGCCTACTTGCAGCGTTATGGTCGGCCGGAGTCTGTCGCCGACCTCGACGGGCATCGGCTGATTCACTATGTCGGGATGCTGGGTGCCCGCTCCCCGGGGTTCGAGTACCTGCAAAACGGCAAGTTGCAGCAGGTGCCTATGGCCGGGAGTGTGACGGTGAACAGCACCGATTGCTACGAGTCGGCGTGCCTGGGCGGGTTCGGCTTGATCCAGGCGCCGTATCTGGGGGTACGCAAGCATCTGGACAGTGGTGCGCTGGTGGCGCTATTGCCCGACTTTTTGCCGGCGCCGCTGGAGGTGTCGTTGCTGTATGCCCAGCAACGCCATTTACCCCAGCGGGTGCGGGTGTTCATGGCCTGGTTGGGGCAGGTGTTGCAGGAGGAGTTGGGCGAGGCTTGAAGCTGACCGCATGCCAGGGGCATGCGGTCATCGGGGCAGGAATCAGAAGATCTTCGTGAACAGCCAGTACAGGCTACCCGACAACAGGATTGCCGCCGGCAGGGTCAGCACCCAGGCCATGACCAGGTTGCGGATGGTGCGCATCTGCAAGCCGCCGCCATTGGCGACCATGGTCCCGGCCACGCCCGAGGACAGTACGTGGGTGGTCGACACCGGCAAACCGTACATGTCCGCCGCGCCGATGGTCAGCATCGCGACCATTTCCGCTGAGGCACCTTGGGCGTAGGTCAGGTGGGTCTTGCCGATTTTCTCACCGACGGTGACCACGATGCGCTTCCAGCCGACCATGGTGCCCAGGCCCAGGGCGATGGCCACGGCAATCTTCACCCACAGCGGAATGAAGCGCGTGGAGGTGTCGATCTGCTGTTTGAACAGTTGCACCTTGCTCTGGGTTTCAGCATCGAAGTTGCCGATCTTGTCCTTGTCCATCAGGCGGATGGTTTCGCTGCTCAGGTACATGTCGTTACGCACGTTGCCCATGGCTTCGGCCGGAACCTTGGCCAGCGAGCCGTAGGTCTTGACGTCAGTACCGATATTGCCGGCCAGGGCGGCCAGGGCCGGAACGATGTCCGGTGTTACCTGTTTGGTCCGCACATATTCCGACAGCACATGGCGCGGATCAGCGGGCGCCGGTTGTGGTGCACTGCGTACCAGCGCCTGTTGGGTGACTTCGGCGACCGCGGCAAATTGCAGTGCCTGGTCGGCCGGCATGGTGCGGTTCAGGGCGTAGGCCATCGGCAGGGTGCCGACCAGGATCAGCATGATCAGCCCCATGCCTTTTTGCCCGTCGTTGGAACCGTGGGCGAAGGACACGCCGGTGCAGGTCAGGATCAGCAGGCCACGAATCCACCATGGCGGCGGCGCGTTGTCCTTGGGGGCCTTGTACAGTTCACGGTTCTTCACCAACAGGCGCAAAACCAGCAGCACCAGTGCGGCGAAGAAGAAACCGACCAACGGTGATACCAGCAAGGCGTAACCGATCTTGGCGGCCTGGCTCCAGTCCACGCCGCTGGTGCCGTCACGTCCGTGCATCAGAGCGTTGGCCACGCCGACGCCGATGATCGAGCCGATCAGGGTGTGGGACGAGGAAGCCGGCAGGCCCAGCCACCAGGTGCCGAGGTTCCAGAGGATGGCGGCGATCAGCAGGGCAAAGATCATTGCGAAGCCGGCCGAGGAGCCGACTTGCAGGATCAGTTCCACCGGCAGCAGGGCGATGATGCCGAAAGCCACCGCGCCGCTGGAGAGCAGCACGCCGAGGAAGTTGAAGCAGCCGGACCAGACCACCGCGAAATGCGGCGGCAGGGAGTTGGTGTAGATCACGGTGGCCACGGCGTTGGCCGTGTCGTGGAAGCCGTTGACGAACTCGAAACCGAGGGCGATCAACAGTGCGACGCCGAGTAGCAGGAAGGGCGTCCAGGTGGTGACCACGGTGCCGAAGTCGTGCATGTCGTGCATCAGGCTATAGGCGGTGAACAACAGCCCCATGGCCACCAATGCGAAAAAGATGACCGCCGTGAAGACGCGGGGTTTGCTTTCGAACCGCTGTTTACCTGCGCCCTGGGCGGGCGAGGTCGCAGTCAGTGAGGGGATGGCCATGCCGGGAATCCTTTTTGAGAACGGATGCCAGCCATAATCGTTGCCAAATGTTACAGAAAGAGTGGCTGTAAAGAGCAGCGACAAGCTTCAAGCGACAAGCCAGAGTGTGTTCGAGGCAACTCCAGTGGCCGTTACGCAACCCGGCTTGCGGCTTGGCGCTTGAAGCTCGCCGCTGCCCCTAATAATCCTGCCGTTTGCGAAACGCCCAGCGCCCGGCCAGCAGGGTGAATGTCACGACCAGCGCCACCAGGATCCAGAAACCCTCCGGGTCGCCCGCCAGCGGAATGCCGCCGACGTTCATGCCGAAGAAACCGGCAATGATGTTGATCGGCAGTGCCAGGACCGTCACCACGGTGAGGGTGAACAGGGTGCGGTTGCTCTGTTCGTTGAGGCTGGCGGCGATCTCTTCCTGCAACAGTTTGATCCGCTCGCCGAGGGCCTCCAGGTCGCTGAGGATCAGCGAGAACTCCTCGGTGGACTTGCGCAATTCCTTGACGTCCTCCTTCTGCAGCCATTGCGGCGGACGGTTGAGCAGCCGCAGCAAGGAGCCCGGCTCCAGGGCCAGCAGGCGTTGCAGGCGCACCAGTACCCGGCGCATGGCACCCAGTTCGGCGCGGTTGTTGCTCAGGCGCAAGGCCAGCAACTGGTCTTCGATCTGGTCGACGCTGGTGCTGGTCTTGCGCACGATCTGGGTCAGCACTTCGCCCTGGTCGCGCAGCAGGTGCACGAGCAATTCCAGCGGCGAGCGAAAGCGTTCGCCGGCCTTGACCGAGGAGCGCAGCTTGTCCACCGAGTGCAGGGGTTGCAGGCGCGCGCTGATCAACAGCCTGCTGCGGGCGCAGACCCACAGGGTGGAGATGTCCGAGGAGACGATGCTGCTGAGGTTGAACACTACGTCGTTGACCACCGCCAGCAAGGCGTTGTCCACATGTTCGATACGGGTCGAGCGCGAGCCTTCGTGCAGGGCCTCGAAAAACTCTTCGGGCAACGCCAGGTGCGTCTTCATCCAGCGCTCGCAGGCGGCGTGCGCCAGGTTCAAGTGCAACCAGAGAAACTGATCAGGATCTTCCGGTTGTTGCAGGCATTGCAGGGCGGTGGCCGAGTCGATTTCTTCGCCCCGTTCGCCGGCACGGAAGCGAAAACCGTAAAGCAGGCCGAACAGATCCGGGTCACGATGGCTTTGGTCAAGGCTGTGGTTCATGGAGGCTCGCTGGAGGGAAACGCCTGAAACATTTTTTTACAGGTTCGCGGCGCTCATCATCGCAACGCTTCTTGACATTTTTGTGACGGTTTTTTTTGGGGCGAGCGAGGGCTTCGCGTTTTTTTCACGGCCGAGGCGTATGATGCGCGCCGTTGACCGATGGTCGGCCCCATTCAAGTACCGCACCGGTACGTCGATGGTAGTGATGTGTAATCCACAGCACTAAGTGGCCTCGTGCCCGGTTGTCGCTGACAAGGATGTTTCGACTCCTTGCGTTTCCTACAGGGGACGCTTAATCCTTGTTCAGAGATTCTTCCCATGTTGCAACAATCCCTGCGAGCCCAGATTCTCGCGCTCCTGAGCGGTAGCCTGATCGCTGTGTTGCTGATCGCGCTGACCTGTTTTCATTTCCTGTCCAATAGCGTTCAGGATTATCGCAACCTGATCGAAGGCCCCTTGCACACCTCGCACTTGATCGATGAGGCCAATGTGCAATTCAAGGCACAGGTGCAGGAGTGGAAGGATGTCCTGTTGCGCGGCAAGCAACCGGAGGATTTCAACCGGTACTGGTCGCAGTTTGAAGCGCGTCAGCGCGATGTGCAGGACATCCTGGGCCGTCTGGACAGTCAACCGGGCATGGATGCACGGCTCAAATCGCAGATCGAGCAGTTGCGTGAAGAGCACCGGGTGCTGGGCTCCGCTTACCTGAAAGGCCGTGAGGCCTATCTGGCTGCCGGGTCCGACGCGAGCGCCGGTGACCAGGCGGTCAAGGGTGTCGACCGCGCCGCCAGCGAGCAGATGAAGACGCTGGTTGCCGAGCTGCGCCAGCAAGGTGATGAGCAGTCTCAGGCCATCAGTGACAATGCTGAACGGACAATCTGGATCGGCATCCTGGTGTTGGTGGCTTCGGGGCTGTTGATCGGCTTGTTGAGCCTGTGGCTGATCAACCGCAATCTGGTGGCGCCGATCCGCCGCCTGATCGACTACGTGGCGCAATTGAGCCATGGCAAGTTCGAGAATCGGGTCAATGCCGATCGCCAGGACGAACTGGGTCGCCTGGCGGTGGCGGCGAATACCTTGCGCGACTTCCTCGCGGAGACCTTCAGCCATCTCAAGCGCAGCACCTCGGACCTGGACGGCGCCAGCGGTGAGTTGAGCTCGATTGCCGGCCTGATGGCCAACGGCACCCACGAACAGTTCCAGCGGACCGACCAGGTGGCCACGGCGATGACCGAAATGTCCGCCACGGCCCAGGAGGTCGCGCGCCATGCGGTGGATGCCGCTACGGCGGCGGATGACGCCGACCGTGCGGCCCAGCAGGGTGAGTTGGTGATGCAGTCGACCATCGAGACCATTACCCGGATGCGTGGCGAGATCAGCACCACCGCCGCGGTTATTCGGCGGCTGGAAGCCGATAGCGGGCGGGTCGGCAAGGTCCTGGAAGTGATTCGCGGGATCGCCGAACAGACCAACCTGCTGGCGCTCAACGCCGCTATCGAGGCCGCTCGTGCCGGTGAAGCCGGACGCGGCTTTGCCGTGGTTGCCGATGAAGTGCGCAGCCTGGCCCAGCGCACGGCGGCGTCGATCATCGAGATCAACCAGATCATCCATTCGGTGCAGACCGGTGCGGTGGATGCCGCCCAGGCCATCGAAGGCGGACAGGCGCGCAGTGAAGAGAGCGTCGAGCAGGTGACCGAGGCCGGTGCCATGCTCGAACGTATCACTGTGGCGGTGGAGGCGATCCGTGACATGAACCGTCAGATCGCCACCGCCGCCGAAGAGCAGACCTCGGTGGCCGAAGATATTTCGCGCAACCTGACCGAGATCACTGCCATCGCCAGTACCAACCTGGACAACGTCAAGCGCACTGAGACCGCCAGCCAGAACCTGCACGGCTTGTCGGGACAGTTGAATGACGTGACGGCCCGTCTCGGGGCCTGATTGGCCGCCACAGGGACGTGGCCTTGTATCGGGACGCTGACACGCGTGATACAGAATCAATCTCAAAGATGGCGCAAGTCTGTCGATGACAAGATTGCCCATAACTGAATCGGGAGATCCCCCATGGTCAGCATCACTTCGGTCACCATTGCCCCAACCCTTTCCACCACCAGCACCAACAAGAACACCGGCACCACCAGCACCACCGATACTGATACCTCCAGCACCACCACCACAGGGGCTGCGAGTAGCACCACCCAGGCTGGCGGCACCCCACCGGCCGGCGCTGGCGGCGCGTCCGGTAGTGGCAGCGACAGCTCCAGCAGCAGTTCTTCCTCCCAGCAGGTCCAGGACCTGCAAAAGCAACTGGCCGATCTGCAAAAGCAATTGCAGCAAGCGGAGTTGCAAATGCAGAAAGCCCAGGACAGCAAGGGCGACCCGGACGCCAAGGCCACCTTGCTCGCGACTGCGGAATCCCAGGTGTCTTCCATTGCCGGTTCGATTTCCACCGTCAGCGCTGCCCTGACCACCGCCTTGCAGGCAGAGGGCAGCAGCACCTCGGGCACTTCGGTGAACACCACCGCCTGAGTCAAAGGCTGTGATTGTGCAGATCGCTCACCAGCATGCAGCCCGGTGCATGGGTAATGCATAACGGTGGGCGTGACGCTTGCACCACCGCTTGCGGGGTCACGCCGCAAGCCCAGAACACCGGTAGCTCATCGTCAGCCAGGGGCACGGCGTCACCATAATCCGGTGTGCCGAGGTCGTGGATGCCGATCAGTCGCGGGTCGCCGATGTGTACCGGTGCGCCATGCACATTGGGCATGCGCCCGGTGATCTCGATCGCCCGGATCGCGTCGGCGGCCTTCAACGGCCGCATGCTCACCACCAGCTTGCCTTGCAGGCGCTCGGTGGGGCGGGTCTCTATATTCGTCTGGAACATCGCCACGTTGCGTCCCAGTTTGACGTGGCGCAGGTCGATGCCGGCATCCAGCAAGGGTTGTTCGAAGGAGAATGAGCAACCGATGGCGAAGGCCACCATGTCGTCGCGCCAGAGATGCTTGATGTTCTGCGGCTCCTCGCTCAGTTCGCCGTGGCGATAGACCCGGTAGCGCGGGACGTCGTGGCGGATATCGACGCTTTCGCCCAGGTGGCGGAACATCGGGTCCCCGGGTTGAGTGATGTCGAGTATCGGGCAGGCCTGGCGATTGAGGGTGCAGAAGCGCAGGAACTCATCGGCCCAGTCCCCCGGCAAAATCACGATATTGGCTTGTACCCGGCCCAGGCCCAGGCCGCTGGTGTGGCCCTGGTACTGGTCGGTGGCGATGTGTCGGCGCAAGGCGCGCGGCGCCAGATGGCGCAACTGATCGAAGGACAGCGCAGGCAGGTTCATCGAACGTCTCTCTTGTGTTGGGTCGAGGCCTTTTTAGGGCGCCGCGACAGCCCCGTCCAACGAGAAAATCTGTTATTGCGAACAAGAAAAACTGATCCACGCTGACGCACAGTGCTCCTGAATCCGGCACGGGTCCCTGAGGGGCCATCAACTTTTCTTATGCATTGACCGGCTTTTTTCCCGTTTGACGCTGAACCGCTCCGGCGCGAAGAATCCACCCCACGATGTAGCGCATCTGCATCGGTTCTCCACGACAACGCCTTCACAAAAAAACAACGAGGCGTGTCCGTCATCTTCCCTTGCTGCCGCAGGAACCCTCCATGGAACACACCATGACTGATAACGTGCCTTCAGGGACGCGCCGTGCCGGCCCGTTCAGTTGGTACGGCCCGCTGTCCAAAAATGAAAAGCGTACTTTCTGGAGCTGCAAGATCGGCTATGGCCTGGACGGCATGGACACCCAGATGTTGAGTTTCGTGATTCCCACCTTGATTGCCACCTGGGGCATTTCCAAGGGGGAGGCCGGGCTGATCGGTACCTCGACCTTGTTGGCCTCGGCGGCCGGCGGCTGGATCGCCGGGATTCTGTCCGACCGCGTCGGTCGGGTGCGCACCCTGCAACTGACGGTGCTGTGGTTTGCCTTCTTCACGTTCATGTGTGGGCTGGCGCAGAACTACGACCAACTGTTGGTGGCGCGTACGCTGATGGGCTTTGGTTTTGGTGGTGAGTGGACGGCGGGGGCGGTGCTGATCGGCGAGGTGATCCGTTCCCAGGATCGGGGCAAGGCGGTGGGCATGGTGCAGGCCGGTTGGGCCTTGGGCTGGGGCCTGACGGCGTTGCTGTATGCCGGCTTGTTCAGTTTTCTGCCACCGGAGCAGGCCTGGCGGGCACTGTTCATGATCGGTCTGGTTCCGGCGCTGTTCGTGCTGGCGATCCGTCGGTTGGTCAAGGAGTCCGATACCTTCGAGCAGGCGCGGGACGAGCGTCTGACCCAAGCTGAAAAGCCTTCGCCGTGGGCTTTTTTCGAGATCTTCGCGCCACGGATGCTCAGCACCACCTTGCGTGCCTCGTTGCTGACCACTGGCGCCCTGGGCGGTTACTACGCGATCACCACCTGGTTGCCGACCTACCTGAAAACCGAACGTGGCCTGAGCGTACTGGGCACCGGCGGTTACCTGGCGATGGTGATCGTCGGCTCCTACGTCGGTTACGTCGTCAGCGCCTTGCTGACCGATGCCATCGGCCGCAAGAAGAACTTCATCCTCTTTGCCGTCGGCTCCATGAGCATCGTCCTGGCCTATACCCAGTTGCCCATCGATAACACCTGGATGCTCTGGTTGGGCTTTCCCCTGGGGTTCTTCGCCTCGGGCATCTTCGCCGGCATGGGCGCGTTCCTCACTGAGCTGTTTCCCACCCGCATGCGTGGGTCGGGCCAGGGCTTCTGCTACAACGCCGGGCGCTCCATCGCCGCGTTGTTCCCGCTGTTCATCGGCGCGCTGAGTGAAACCCTGCCGATTGGCGTCGGCATCGGCGTGTTTGCCGCCGGTGCTTACGCCGTGGTGATCCTGGCGGCCCTGAGCCTGCCGGAAACCCGCGGTCGCCAGCTAGAGAACTGATGCTCGACGCACCTGGGTCCGGCGGGCCCAGTCACTACTGATCCTGACATTTCAACCACATCGGCCGCGATCCCAACGCCCCCGAGAGGGTCGGCTCGCGTCCGCGATAAGGAGCACACCATGAAGCCGTTCGATTATTTTTCCCGTTTGTCTGTGCCGGCGGGCACATTATTGGGCCTGGGCCTGATTTGCGCGCCGAACGCCCAGGCGGATTTTCTCAGCGACAGCAAGGGCAACCTGGAGCTGCGCAACTTTTACTTCAACCGGGATTTTCGCCAGGCCGGCTCCCGGGAAAAGGCCGATGAATGGGCCCAGGGTTTCCTGCTGCGCATGGAGTCGGGTTACACCGAAGGGACCGTGGGGTTCGGTCTCGATGCCCTGGGCATGGTCGGTTACAAACTGGACTCGGGACGTGGCACGGCCGGCACTGGCCTGCTGCCGGCGGACAGCCGCAATGGCGGCTCCCAGGACAGCTACGGCAAGCTGGCGGCAGCGGCCAAGGTGAAGATTTCCAATAGCACCCTGAAGGTCGGTAGTTTCCAGATGAAGGACCCGGTGATCATTTCCAACGATACCCGTCTGCTGCCCGGAACCTTTCAGGGCGCGCTGGTGAACGTGCAGGAAATCGACCACCTGAAGCTGACCGGGGGTTCGTTCAATCAGATCCGCTACGTCGACTCCACCGATGATCAGAAGATGACGGCCAACCGCATTGGCGGTTCGAGCGACAAGTTCCAGTTCGCCGGGGCCGACTACCAGTGGCTGCCCAACCTGCTGACCCAGTACCGCTATGGCAAGCTGGAAGATGTCTACCAGCAGAACTTCATCGGCCTGTTGCATAACTGGGACCTGGGCCAGGGCCAGAGCTTGAAAAGCGACCTGCGTTACGCCCGTAGCACCGAGGATGGCAGCTTCCGTCCGCTGGATAACCGCGCCTTGGGCGGCATGTTCACCTACTCCTTCAAGGGCAATGCCTTGGGCTTCGGTTATCAGCGCATGAGCGGCTCGGATCCGTTCCCATACATCGGGCACAGCGACCCGTACCTGGTGAACTTCGTGCAGATTGGCGACTTTGCCAATATCAACGAGCGTTCCTTGCAGGTGCGTTATGACTACGACTTTGCACAACTGGGTGTGCCGGGCCTGACCTTCATGACCCGCTACGTGTCCGGTGACAATGTGCAACGCACGGTTCCGGGTGAAGGCCGGGAATGGGAGCGCAACACCGATATCGGCTATGTGTTCCAGGATGGCACGCTCAAAGGGGTAGGGGTGAAGTGGCGCAATGCGACGGTGCGCTCGAACTTCGGCAATGACCTGGACGAGAACCGCCTGATCATCAGCTATACCTTGGCGCTCTGGTAACAGCCGGCAGGGCACTTCCGTTGTTGTCCGACCCGACCTGAAACATGGACTCTGCAGGAGCCGGCTTGCCCGGCTCCTGCCGTTTTTTTTGGGAACCGGGAGTCGGCCCTGGACGGGCATCGACCAGGACGAAATCCGCGGCGCGTCGATTGCGTTGTTTGTTCAATCGCCCGTTGAAGGGAGCTTTCATGCTGGACGCCTCTGAAGAGGAGCGTCCCATGAAAAGTGTATTGAGTTGGTTGTATGCGCCAGTGTTCTGGTGCGGTTTCCTGGGGGCGAGCCTGGGGCTGTTTGAACAGCTCTGGAGCTTGCCCTTGCTGTTTTTGTTGGCCGTGATGGTGTCGTTTCTGGCGGAGTGGGGGTTGCCCTATGAACCGCTCTGGAACCACTCGAAGGCTGACCGTTTCAGGGATATCGCCCATGGGCTGGTCAATGAAAGTCTCAATGCCCTGGGGCTGCTGGTCTTGCCGATACTGGCGCTGTGGTTGCCGTTTGCCGTGGTCTGGCCCCAGGCGTGGCCGTTGTGGCTGCAACTGTTGTTGGCGGTGGTGATCGCCGATGCCGGGATCACCCTGGCGCACTACGCGAGCCATCGGTTGCCGTGGTTGTGGCGATTGCATGCGGTGCATCACAGTGTGCAACGCATGTATGGCTTCAATGGCCTGATGAAACATCCGTTGCACCAGGCACTGGAAGCCACGGCGGGCTTGCTGCCGCTCTGGCTGCTGGGCATCCCGCAGGGTGTCGCGGCCCTGTTGGCGTTTGCCATTGCCATTCAATTGCTGCTGCAGCATTCCAATGTCGCTATGCGCCTGGGGCCGTTACGCTGGATCTTCGCCTGGGCGCCGTTGCATCGCTTTCACCACATGAAATACGGCAAGGCCGGGGATGTGAATTTCGGGCTGTTCTTCACGCTCTGGGATCGGTTGCTGGGGACGGCCTTTTACACGCAGGGGTACCGGATCGGCGAGGGTGACCTGGGGATTGGCACACGTGCGGACTTCCCGGTGGGGTATGTCCGGCAACTGATCGATCCGTTTATCTCGGCACCGACGCATCCGGCTCCCGTGACGCCTGAGCCGTTGCAGCGCCGGGTCAATCCAGCAGTCGTACCTGGATCCGGCCCAGGGCGTGAGCAGCGGTGACCCCGAAGAGTTTTTTCATGGTTCGGGAAAAGTGTGCGGAGTCGGCAAACCCCGCGGCATGGGCCGCCGCCGTCAGTGAGTCGCCCGCCAACACCCGGGCCAGTGCCAGGCGCAGGCGACGCCAAAGCACCAGGCGGCGGATCGGCAGGCCGAGGCGACTGGCAAACAGTCGTTCCAGTTGGCTCTGGGACAGGTTGGCAGCCCGGGCCAGGGCGTCGGCCGAGACTTTACCTTCCAGCGAATGTTCCAGGGCCAGCAGGGCGCGGGCGATGCGTGGGTCTTCGAGAGGACGGCGGGGGCACCGGTGCAAGGCGTCCTCGAGGGCCGGCAATGACCATTCGACCTGGCTCAGGGCCTGTTGCAGGACGCCCAGATCAAGGGTCAGGGGTTCCGCGTAGAGCGAGAATGAACGGCCCGGTGCCTGGAGGATGGCATGGACACGCTGCGCCTTGATGAAAAAGTCATGGCGGCTGTGGGGCTGATCATCGAGCAGCAGGGTAACCGGCGCCTCGGGCGCCAGGATCACCTGGTGGGCGTAGTGGGCATGGGACGCGGTACGCCCCAGTTCACCGTGGATCAAGGCGTAGTCGCGTCCCAGCCACAGGGCGCCGGTCCACTCGCTGTTGTTCACTCAGTAGCCGTTGGCTTCGAGAATCTGCGGTATGGTTTTTGGCGACGGGCGCTTGAAGTACTTCAGCAACTCGGCCGAGCGGTTGGTGAAGATGCCATCAACCCCGGCATCCAGCACCTTCTGGTAGTCCCTCGGCGTGTCGACGGTGTACACATGCACCAGCATGCCCTGGTCATGGGTGTATTGGTTCATCCAGGGTTTGACCAGGTCCGAATAGCTCTGGTCGCCACCGTGGGTCAGTTCCGCCGAGGGGCCGGTACCGATCGCGCCCTGGGACTTGGCGTAATCCACCCACTTCTCGAATTCGGCCTTGTCCTTGGGTTCCTGCCTGGCGTAGTAGGCGGCCTTGGTCTTCTCGCCGGAGTCGGCGAAGCTCACCTTCGACTTGGGCTCGATGTTGCCGTCACCGACCCACAGCAGCAGGATCTTCGGCGTATCCGGCATTTCCTTGTGCAACAGTTCCAGGCTGCTCTTCTCGAAGGTCTGCAGGATCACTTTGCCTTTGCCCTGGCCGACCTGGGGCTGTTCCTTGGACACCAGCGAGTTCGGGCTCAGCAGGCCGCGTTCCTGCAGTTTGTTCTTCAGCTCATGCTCGATACCGGGAAACTGCTTGGGTTCCTTGGTTTCGATGTACAAGCCCGGCTGGTGTTGCGGATTGGCCTGGGCGATGTCGATGATCTGGTCCAGGCTGAGGATTTTCAGGCCGACGTAGGACGGACGTGCCCGCTCGGGGTGGGCCTGGTTGAACCAGCTGCCGGCGTCCAGGGTTTGCAGTTCGGCCCAGGTAAACGCGTTGGCCGGGCTGTCCTTGCGCTCGGGGAACTTGCTGGCGACGTCGGTGGTGCGTGACAGGTTATTGTCGTGCAGGGCGAAGATCACCCCGTCCTTGCTCCGTTGCAGGTCCATTTCCAGGTAGTCGGCGCCCAGGTCGCGGGCCAGCGTGTAGGAAGCAGCGGTGGATTCCGGGGCATCGAAGGAGGCGCCACGATGGGCGATCACCGCAGGATGGGGAATACCATTCGACGCGGCGAGGGCACTGGAGGCGCTGTTGGCCTCGGCGGTGCCCAGACCCAGTAACAGACTCAGGGCCAGGGCGCTTTGGGTGAGGGGGGCGGCCATGCTCGAATTCCTTTCGCAGAGA
Source organism: Pseudomonas gingeri (assembly GCF_013386165.1). Lineage (GTDB taxonomy): Bacteria > Pseudomonadota > Gammaproteobacteria > Pseudomonadales > Pseudomonadaceae > Aquipseudomonas > Aquipseudomonas gingeri_C. The sequence continues at coordinate 838,575 of NZ_JACAOS010000016.1, forward strand.
GTGAGTATCAGGGGCTACTTTTAGCAGCTGATTGCTATAGCGGCTATCGCGAAACTGACACAAACCTGCTCCAGATCCGGTTTTCGGCTTTTTCATCGGGTAGGGTGCCTGAGGCGTTGTCGCTCATTTCCCCGCCAGAGGGAGAGGCCTGCCCTGCGTGTAAACCAGCCATCCATGAGCCTTGGGGCTCTTCAGCGAGGTTTACCATGACGATCACATCCGAGCTTATCTGCCAGGCCGCCGACCAACTCAAGGGATTTGTCGGCTTCAATCGCAAGACCGCCCAGTACATCGTTCGCTTCAGTGAGGACTCGTTCGGCATGGACGTGGCGGATGACGCCATCTTCCCGGCGTGCGAGTTTGTCTGGCTGCCGGCCGCGCAGGAGACCATGCGCCTCTGCCGTGAGCGGATCCAGCTGTTGCTGGCGCAGAACATCGATGACCGGATCAACATCAGCGAACCGCTGCGGGTCTACCAGCGGCGTGTCGATGTCCCTGAGATCGTGGCGCTGCGCCGGGCGCTCAGCGCCTCTTGATGAGCGGCTGGCGGTCAGCGCTGGAAAGGGTAGGCGCGTTCGACCTTGCATACCCGGGTATGAAAGGCCTCGTACCAGGTTGAACGACCACGTTCGCGGATTTCGCTGTGCTCGGCGTGCTGTTTCCAGGCGAGGATGGCCGCCTCGCTGTTCCAGTAGGACACGGTGATACCCAGCCCGTCCTCGCCCCGGGCGGACTCCATGCCGAGAAAGCCCGGTTGTTCTCCGGCCAGCTCGACCATGCGCTGCGCCGCTTCAGCGTAGCCTTGATCACCTTCGGTACGCAGGGACGTGAAGATGACAGCGTAGTAAGGCGGTTGTGGTGTCTGGGCAATCATTGTGGCTGACTCGCGCAGGCGGCCAGGAATGCGCTGACCAGCGCCGGCGTATGGCCTTGCAGCGCCGCGCGCTCGGGCTGGAACAGGGTCGCGACGAAGAAGGGGTGGCCCTTGAGTTCGACGGTTCGCAGATCGCCCTGGGCATCGTGGCCGCTGGCGCGCAGGTCACCGTCGAGCAAGGCGCTTTCGAACGCGGGGTTGATACCGTAGCGGCAGTGGTAACCCTCATGGATGTCCAGGGTTCCGTAGGCCTTGGCGATCCGCGTGTCTTCGAGCAGCCGGATGCGGTCGTGGGCTTCGACCAGGGAGCAGCTCAACGGTGCAATCACTGCGCGTGGCGAGTCGGGGGATATTTCGCCATGTTCGGCGTCCGCCCAGCCCAGTACGTGCCGGGCATATTCCAGGATCGCATGCTGGAAACCGCCGCAGGTGCCGAGGAACGGACGTTGTTGTTCGCGGGCATGGGTGATCGCCAGCAAGGCGCCTTCCAGGCTCCGATAGGGGCTGGCCGGTACGCACCAGAAACCGTCGAAAAGACCCAGGTCGGTCTGCGGCGTCAGGCTGTCGGTGGCCAGCCAGTGAGCCTGTATGTTCAGCCCGGCGGACTCGGCCGCCCGTTGCAGGGCCACGGGAATGGCGCGGTGGGCGGTGACCTGTGGGTCATGGTCGCCGATCAGGGCGATCTTCAGGGGCGGGCGCTGTTCCATGGCTGTTGCTCCAGGCTTGTGGGGGCTCGCAGCGAACTATAAGGTGGCGCTGACGCATTCAATATAGGCAGTTATCCAATTGATCAATGCACCGCTGCACTATCGGTTGGAACATGCCGACCTCTCGCTGATTCTGGCGCTGGTCCGGGGTGGCTCCCTGGCGCGGGCGGCGGCATTGCTCAAGGTCGATGTGTCGACGGTGTTCCGTTCGGTGCGTCGACTGGAGGCCGCGCTGGGGCGCGAGTTGTTCGAAAAGAGTCGCGCCGGTTATCTGCCCACCGGTTTGGCGCAATCCCTGGCCGCACAGGCGGAGCGCGCCGAGCAGGCCTTGGAGGCGGCGTGCGTCAGCATCGAGCAGGGCGGCGAGGTGATCAGCGGCACGGTGCGCCTGACCTGCACCGACTCGGTCTTGCAGATGCTGTTGTTACCGGCGTTGGCGCGGTTCATGCCGGCTTATCCGGCTCTGACCCTGGAACTGAGCACCAGCAACGACTTCGCCAACCTGAACCGGCGTGATGCGGATATCGCCGTGCGCCTGACCGCTTCACCCCCTGAACATCTGGTGGGTCGTTGCCTGGGAGCAGTGTCTTATCGGGTGTGTGCCAGCCCGGGGTATTTGTCGGCGGCGGCGCCTGGGGATCTGGAGCGACTGGCCTGGATCGCGCCAGACGATTTTCTGCCCGATCATCCGAGCGTGAGCTGGCGTCGCCAGTGTTTTCCCGGGGTGGTGCCGAGTTACCGCTGCAACAGCATGCTGTCGGTGGCGGAGCTGGCGCGGGCCGGGTTGGGAGTCGCGGTGCTGCCGGACTTCATGATCGGCGATGAGCGGGGCCTACGGGCCCTGGCCGAGGTGCCGCCCAACTACGACACCGCGTTGTGGTTGCTGACCCGCCCCGACTGCCGGGCGTTGCGTTCGGTGGTGACCTTGTTCGATGAACTGGCCCGGGCCATTCGCCTCGGGCAGGATGCCAAGGCACCGGCCTGAGCCGTTTCGTCAGGGTTTACGCACGAAATGCTCGTGCATCTCCAAGGTCAGCCCCTCGATACGCTCGGTCAGTTGCTTGGTCATTTCGGTCAGATGGGTGTTCTGCTCCAGCAGCGCCAGCAGTTGTTCGGTGGTTTTCTCCGCTGCGGCCTGACGTTCGGTATTGGCGACGGCCAAGGCTTCGCGGTGTTGGGCGTCCGCGTCGGCATGGGCCTTGTCGCGTGCGGCCTGACGGGTCTGGGCCAATAGAATCAAAGGGGCGGCGTAGGCCGCTTGCAGGCTGAACGCCAGGTTGAGCAGGATGAACGGATAGACGTCGAACTGGGTCACGCCGGCGACGTTGAGCAAAATCCAGGCTGCGACGATGACCGTCTGGGCGCCGAGAAACATCGGTGTACCAAAAAAACGCGCAAAGGCTTCAGCCTTCAAGGCAAAGGTGTCGTTGCCGAAGGTGGTGGACAAATGGGCGTGGGGGCGGTGGAAACGCAGGTGGTCGATGATTTTCTTCGAGGTTTCGGGGTTTTTCGCTTCGAGGTTTTCGGACGTCATGGTGAACTCTGCAAGGCGTGGGAATCAAGGCTCACTATAGCCTCATCCGCCACTGCCGGCGCCGTCCGTGGCGCGCTTGCCTGGCTCGTTGGCAGTCAGCCCTGCTCACCGGCGAACATGCTCACCGCACGTACCGCGTGATTGGCCCCTTCGCGAATCTGCAGGATCACCGTGCCGGCCTGGTCCGCCAGGTCAACGCCTTTGGCGGCCCGGTCGCGGGTGCCGTTCATGCTGTCGATGGCTTGCAGGGTTTCGCTCTGGATCATGCCGATCATCCCGGAAATCTCCGCGGTCGAGCCGCTGGTGCGTGCCGCCAGCAAACGCACCTCGTCGGCGACCACCGCGAAGCCGCGTCCCTGTTCGCCCGCCCGCGCCGCTTCAATGGCCGCGTTCAGCGCCAGCAGGTTGGTCTGGTCGGCAATCCCGCGAATGGTGTTGACGATGGCCGTGATCTGTTCGGAGCGCTCGCCCAGCTTGGCGATCAGCGAGGAAGAGCCTTCGATGTTCGAGGCGATTTCACGCATTTCAGTGGCCGCCTGCTGGATCACGCCGGTACCGTGCTCGGCGACTTTTCGCGTCTCGATCGAGAGGTGGTAAGCCTCGGTCGCACTCTTGGCATCCTGTTCGTGTTTCTCGACACGGCTGGTGATGTCCGAGGCAAACTTGACCACTTTGCACAGCCGGCCGCTGGCATCGTACACCGGGTTGTAGCTGGCCTCGACCCACAAGGTCTGGCCCCGTTTGCCAACGCGTTCGAACTGGCCGTTGAAGAACTCGCCCTGGTTCAGCCGACGCCAGAAATCCTGGTACTCGCTGCTATTGGCGGTGGCCGGCTTGCAGAACATCCGGTGGTGCTTGCCCTGGATTTCCGCCAGGGTGTAGCCCATCAGCCTGAGGAAGTTCTGGTTGGCGGCGATGACGCTGCCGTCGGGGTTGAATTCGATCGTCGCCATGGCCCGGTCAATGGCCTGCAACTTGCCGTTGGTTTCGTGCTCCTCCTGCACTCTGGCGGTGATGTCCAGGGCGTATTTGACGACCTTGGACACGTTGCCCCGATCATCCTTGATCGGGTTGTAACTGGCTTCCAGCCAGACGATCCGGCCATCGGCCGCGACCCGCTCGAAGGTCCCCGATTCGAACTGGCCAGACTTCAGCCGCGTCCAGAACTGGCTGTACTCGCTGCTGCGGGCGTAGTTGGGCGTGCAGAACATCCGATGCGCCTGGCCCACTACCTGTTCTTGACGATAACCGGTGGCCTTGAGGAAGTTCTCATTGGCACGCAGGACCGTGCCATTGAGGTCGAACTCGATCACGATCATGGAGCGTTCGATGGCGGCAAGTTGGCTGGCTTGTTCGGCGACGGACTGTTGCAGGGTGCTGATGGTTTTTTTATGGGAGGCAAATAGCATGGCGTCGACTCGGAGAGGGATGCAACGTGAAAGTTTGTCCCTGGTCGTGCGGCTTGCGGCTTGTCCGCGAAGGACAAGGGAAGCTGTAGCCCGATGCCAGCGCTCCATGGCTGGCAATTCAATGCGGCTTGGGTGCCGCAAACCATTTTTGATGCAGGGCGCTGCACTGCTGCGCCCACGAAAAACCATGGGCTGTGCAAATGCCTGTATCCAAGTAATCGTTCGGAAAGGTGCTGGCTAAATAGTGGCCAATTGATATTTGTTATACAAATAAAAGCACAATTGTACAACTTTGTCCGATGATCTTTCAGATCAGCGGAAACTGTTCAGGCCGGGTTGGCCACGCTGCTCGAGGTCACCTCGGCGATCTCCGCATCGGCGCTGTTGACCTTGTTGCGGCCCGTATTCTTGGCGACATAGAGCGCTTTGTCGGCTTCGTTCAGCCAGGCTCCGGCATCGTTGAAGTCCGTGCGGCAGGTGGCCAGGCCGATACTCAGGCTGACCCGTAATTCAGGGACGTCGGCATTACGATAGTTGCCAAACACTTCACGCAGGCGCTCCATCACTTCATTGGCCCGTTTCAGGGACATCTCCGGCAGGATCACGCAGAACTCGTCGCCGCCATACCGTCCGGCCAGGTCGTCTTCACGCAGGTTGTCGCGCAAGTCCTTGCTCAACTGGCGCAGCACGCTGTCGCCGACCAGGTGGCCGTAGGTGTCGTTGATGGCCTTGAAGTGGTCGATGTCGATCAGGGCAATCACTGCCTGGCAATGGCTGTAGCGGCATTTGTGGAACTTGAGGTGCAGCAGGTCTTTCCATGAGCCGTGATTGAGCAACCCGGTCAGGCTGTCGGTACGGCTCAGGGCGCTGAGGGTGCGTTTGTGTTCGGCCAGGTTGATCGCCACTTGATAGCAGCCCATGCCGATCACCAGGGGATAGAGGATCAGTACCGGCAGCACGCTGTAGATCTGCAGCGGCGTGGTCTCCGGGTTGAACGCCGGGGTGAAGATCAGCCAGGACACCAGGATGCCGATGGCCTGGGCGACCAGACCCTGGGCCATCAGGCGTGGGCCGCCAGCGGCGACGTTGTGCATGGCCATCAAGGCAAGCATGTTGATGGTGGTCAGGGGCGTGAACTGGATGGTCGCGGCCCAGAAGCCCCCCATCAGCGAATCGATCAGGATATTGCGGCGTTCAGCCCGGTAGGGGAAGGGCGAGCGTTTGGCGACTTGATAGGCCAGGTGCGGCCAGGCCACGACATTGAGGGTCAGCAATACCCAGATCCAGGTCGGCATGGCCAATGGATAAAGTGCGGCGATTACGCTGAAGCAGCCGATACCAACGCCTACCGTGCGGGGCAGGTAAATGCGCTTGGCAAACGATAGCCCTTTGCCTCGTTGGATTTGCATAGGTTTTTTGCGCCACTTTATTCATCTGAACACCTGGGCGGTGCTCTGCACGGAACGGCCGTTCATCGGATAAGAAGGATGAATATTGTCGGGCATTCCGTAAAGAATAATCAGTGTCCTTCCAAGCCATTTCGAGGGTCTTGAGATGGCTTGGGTCGTCTGTGCCGGCTATTTGACGATTTCGTAGCCGGCGAGGAACAAATCCAGCGACGATTCTATGACGCGGCTCTGGGTCGGCGGGTCCAGGGGAGGCTGGCCGAGGCTGATCTGTGGCCAGAAAGCGAAGGTTTTGAGCAGGCCGTGCAATTGCGCGGCGGCGAAAGCCGGGTCCACGGATTTGAAGGTGCCGTCGGCCTGGGCATCACGAATCCACTGGTTGAAGGCTTCCTCCTGTTCAGCCAGGCGCGCGACCATGCCCTGGGCCCGTTCGGGTGAGTGAATGGTGGCGGCGATCGCCACCCGGGCAAGGTCGAGGAAACTGCTTTCACTGAGCAGGCGCAGCTTCAAGGCCATCAATTCGCGCAATTGCTCGCGCAGGCTGCGATCCGGGTGGTAGGACATATCCACTTGCGCCGCACTGCTGGCCCACAGGTGGTGCATGATTTCCGCGAACAACTCTTCCTTGCTGGGAAAGTGGTTGTACACCGTGCGCTTGGACACCTCGGCCTTGGCGGCGATCTTGTCCATGCTGGTGGCCTCGAAACCGTCGGCGCGAAAGGCCTCGATGGCCGCCTGGATAATAGCTTCACGTTTGCGGTCGGTCAGGCGTAGGGGAGCGGTCATGGGCGGCTTCGGCAAGAGAAGAAAAGTTACACTCGGTAGTTTACTTATCGACAGCGTTGTTGCAAGCTTGAAACTACACTGTGTAGTGTAGTTACTCCACTCCAGTATTTCATCGGTTCAAGGCTTGCGTGCAGCAGCCATTGATCATCCAGCAGAAGAACGTGGGAACCCTTGGCGGTTTCCGGGAGTCACCCTGTTATGACCACTCGTTCGCTTACCCGCGCCAAACCCTCCTCCTTGCACGTGCAGGGGCAGTACCGCAACCATGCGCCAACCCCCCAGGGCGGGTTCGTCAAGATGCTCGGTATTTTCTGGCGCTCGCTGTTTAACAAACCGCGCAATACCCGCCCGGCCGGCAGTGTCCCGGTGCTGGGGTTGACCCGTGAGCAACTGCTGGCGGCGCCGGACTTCAGTGTTTTTCGTCTCGGCCACTCGACCTTGTTGCTCAAGCTGCAGGGGCTGTTCTGGTTGACCGACCCGGTGTTCGCCGAACGTGCGTCGCCGGTGCAATGGGCTGGCCCCAAGCGTTTTCACCAGCCGCCCATCAGCCTCGAAGAGCTGCCGCCTATCGAGGGCGTGATTCTTTCCCACAATCATTACGACCATCTTGACTATAAGACGGTCCTGCAACTCGCTGCCAAGACGCGCTATTTCCTCGCCCCGATGGGCGTAGGCGACCTGCTGATCAAGTGGGGCATCCCGGCCGACAAGGTTCGGCAACTGGACTGGTGGGAGGAAACCCAGGTCGGCGGTATTCGTTTCGCCGCTACCCCGGCCCAGCATTTTTCCGGCCGCACGCTGCGCGACAGCAACCAGACGCTGTGGGCGTCCTGGGTGATGATGGTGGGTGACCAGCGGATTTTCTTCAGTGGCGATACCGGCTACTTCGAGGGTTTCAAGCAGATCGGCGAGCATTACGGCCCCTTCGACCTGACCCTGATGGAAACCGGGGCCTACAACGTCGATTGGCCCCATGTGCACATGCAACCGGAGCAGAGCCTGCAGGCTCACCTGGACCTCAAGGGCCGTTGGTTGCTGCCGATCCACAACGGCACGTTCGACCTGTCCTTCCATGCCTGGCATGAACCCTTCGACCGTATCCTGGCCCTGGCCTGGGAACGCAATGTGTCCATCACCACGCCGCGGATGGGCGAAGCTTTCAACCTGCAGCAGCCCCATCGCGGGTATGCCTGGTGGCTGGAAGTGGAACACTCGGAAGAGGCAAAAACACCCATCACGGCGCGCTAAGCTGTCCCACGGTTTGCATTGATTTTTCACTCAGCCTGCAACCGATTGTGTCCGGCGCTTCTGACGGAAGCGCCCATTAGGATGACCGCCGCCAGTGAAATGGATCACTGGCGTTTGGTTTTATCAGGACACGATTCATGTATCGAACCCTCAGAAAGCGCATCGCGGTGTTCACCCGGTTGGCGTTGCTGCACGCCTTTTGTCTTACACCGCTTGTCAGTCAGGCGCATACCCCCGCCCCACCTGTGTTCCCGGCGTCAGCCTCGGTTAAAAACGAGGTGTTGGCCGGGATGGTCTATGCCGGTACCGCCGAGGTGGCACTGGCGTTGACCGAAGGGCGCTTCACTTCGCAGGAACTGGTGAGTTATCTCATTTCGCGGGCGGCTGATCTGGACTCGTTCGGTCCGGCCATCGAGGCAGTGATCGAGTTCAATCCCGAAGCCTTGTCGATTGCCCGGACGCTGGACGAAGAGCGCCAGGCTGGCAATATTCGTGGCCCTCTGCATGGCATCCCGGTGTTGCTCAAGGACAACATCCACACTGCCGACCAGATGCAGACGGCGGCCGGGTCGCTGGCCATGGTCGGGGCTGTGGCGGCTGACGACGCGTTCATCGTGCAAAAACTTCGCGAGCAGGGCGCCATCATCCTGGGCAAGACCAATATGAGCGAGTGGGCGAATTTTCGCGGTGACCAATTGCCCGATGGTTGGAGTGGTCGAGGCGGGCGGACAAGGAACCCCCACGCACTGGATGGCGATGTCTGTGGTTCCAGTTCCGGTTCCGCTGCGGCGATAGCGGCGGGGTATGCGCCTCTGTCGCTGGGGACCGATACCTTCGGTTCGGTGATTTGCCCGGCGGCGAGGAATGGTATCGTCGGCCTGAGGCCTTCCGTGGGATTGCTCAGCCGCACGGGTATTATTCCCGCTTCCCGTGAACTCGATAGCGCCGGACCGATGACGCGCACCGTGCGCGATGCCGCCTTGCTCCTCAATGCCATGGCCGCCCTCGACCCGCAAGACCTGGCCACCGCACAGGTGCCCGCCAGGCAGGACTACACGCAAAAGCTGAGAGCCGATGCATTGCAAGGAAAGGTCATCGGTTATCCCAGCCGCTTCCAGCCTGGCAGCAAGGACTTGAACGAGCATCCACAGTTTGCCCAGGCCCTGGACACCCTGCGTGGCGCCGGTGCGCAACTGATTCCGGTCGATTTGAAAGGCACCGATTGGAGTGACAACGATTGGTCTCGGGTCTCGCGTTTGTTCGATCTGTCGATCAAGCGGGTGCTGCCCGGCTATCTGGCCAGCCGCTCGGGTCTGAAGGTTTCGACGCTCCAGGAACTGGTTGATTACAACGACAAGCACCCGGGGGCGGAGAACTACAACCAGAACCTGCTCACACGCGCCAACGCGCGGGTCGTTGACGAGGCCGAGTACTTGAAACTGTCGGATGGGCTGGGCGATGAAGCGCGCAGTAATGTCGACAAGCTGTTGGCGGACCATGGATTGGATGCGGCATTGGGAGATCCCCATCCGTTCGCGATCCTTGAACTGGGCAGCGCAACCTTTGCCGGGTATCCGGGGATTACCGTGCCTTCGGGCATGGACGCCGATGGCATGCCTACTTCGGTGTATTTCTACGGTGCGCGCTGGAGCGAGGCCGAGTTGCTGGCGATCGCCTACGGTTACGAACAGGCCTCGAATGCGCGACAGGACCCAGACTTTGAATAAGCCCGGGTAGTTGTCGGCCTGCCGCCGAGTGAGGCGGCAGGTTGCAGGGTCAGCCTTTTACGGCATAACGAGCGGCTGGCACTGTGTGCGAAAGATTGGGCTTGAGTGCCTGGCGAGCTTGTTCGAACGCCTGCCAATCGGCAATCTCCGGCAGCGACGGGATAGTGACCACCTCGCCGAGCGCCAGGCCGGCGAGCGCGGCATCGACCAGATCGTCACTGTTCATCACGATCTCACCGGGCAGATGCTGGATGGGCAATCCGGCGATGTCCCAGAACTCGGTGCGGATGGCACCGGGCAATACGGCCTGGACCTTGACGCCTTTTTCGCTCAGTTCGTGATGCAGGGACTGAGTGAAGGCCAGTACGAAAGCCTTGGTCCCGCCATACACACCGTTGAGCAACTCGGGCGCGATGGCCACGATGGAGGCGATGTTGATAATCGTCCCTTCTGCGCGGGCGACAAAGTTGCTCGCCGCCGCTTTGGCCAGATGGGTCAGGGCCACGACGTTCAAGTGAATCATCGCATCCATTTTCGCCTGTTCGGACTCCAGCAGCGAGGCGGCCGCGCCGACGCCGGCGTTGTTCACCAGCAGGCTGATCCGTTGATCCTGTTCAAGGAGCTGGGCGATCCGCTTCAGATCGCCCGCGTCATTCAAGTCAGCCTGAACCACCTCGACGGTCCGCTGGCTGTCCTTGCCCAACCGGGCGGCCAGTTGCTCCAGGCGTTCGCGATTGCGTGCCACCAGAATCAGGTCGTATCCCTGGTGCGCCAGACGGTCGGCGTAGACGGCGCCGATGCCGGAAGAGGCGCCGGTAATCAGGGCAAAACCTTTCGAGGATGCTTGAGTCATTGCAAATCTCCAGAGTGGCCAACGAGATGTCGGCGTTGCTGGAATTAAGATTATGGTGGTAATTTATTGTCTGCAATGCCATATCTCCCACCTTTCAAGACATCATCGAGTCCTGCCTATGATCCGCGTTGGTATTATCCTGTTCCCTGGTTTCCAGGCGCTGACGTTGGCGACGGGTACGGTTTTCGAGCACGCCAACCTGGAAGTTGAGCGCGAGGTCTACCAGGTAGACCTGCTCTCCGAGCACGGTGGTACGGTCAGAAGCTCCATCGGATTCAGCGTCGAGACCCAACCCTTCGGCGTGCAGGATTACGACACGCTGGTGGTGGTGGGGGATAACGACCTGGTGCCGGGGACGGCAGGCCTGATTGACTACCTGCGAAGCGCACCGGCTTTTGCCCGGCGTATCACCTCGGCGTGCACCGGCTCGTTTCACTTGGCGGCGGCCGGTCTGCTCGAAGGGCGACGGGCGACCACCCACTGGTACCACGCTCGGATTTTCAAGCAACTGCATCCCGCTGTTCGACTGGAGGAGGATCGTATCTTCATCGTGGATGGTCCGATCTGGACTTCGGCCGGCATGACGGCCTGCATCGACCTGGCGTTGGCCCTGGTAGAGCAGGACCTGGGGGTGGAAGTCACGCGCAGTCTCGCCCGTACGTTGGTGGTCTATCACCGCCGGACGGGTGGCCAGTCGCAGTTTTCCGCGCTGCTGGACCTTGATCCGAAGTCTGATCGTATTCAAAGCGCCCTGGCGTTTGCCCAGGAGAATTTGCGCGAAGATCTATCCGTTGAGCAACTGGCGCAAGTGGCTCACCTCAGTCCGCGTCAGTTCAGCCGATTGTTCCGTGCCGAGACCGGCCAATCGCCGGCCAAGGCGATCGAACACCTGCGTTTGGAAGCGGCGCGGTTGATGATGGAGTCGGGCTGGCATTCCATCGACATCGTCGCCCGCGACACCGGCTTCGCCGATCCGGAGCGCATGCGCCGCGCCTTTTTGCGTGCTTATGGCCAGCCGCCGCAGGTTATCCGGCGCTCGCTGCAATTGCAGATGTAGCCGTTGTACGGAAACACTCGCCTGGTTCGCGAGACTTTTCGTACAGACCCCGAGCGAGTAGGGGGCTACCATGGGTTCGAGACGGGAAGCGGAGCGTCAGAAACGACCATGGCTCATCGAATTCATCTTTTCGGCGCGTCGGGTTCCGGTACCACGACCTTGGGTGTTGCACTGGCTGAACGCCTGGGTGTTGCCCATTTCGACTCGGACAACTTTTATTGGCAGCCCGCCGACAAGCCTTTCAGCTGCAAGCGCCCCCGTGACCAGCGGGTGCAGTTGCTGCGTGAGCAACTGGCCGTGCAGGACAACTGGGTGCTCTCCGGTTCGCTCTGTGGCTGGGGCGATTCGGTGATTCCGGCGTTCACCCTGGCGATTTTCCTGCATCTCGATCCCGAGGTCCGTTTGCAGCGTTTGCGCCTTCGTGAATTCCAGCGCTACGGCGAGCAAATTCACGAAGGTGGAGAGCGGTTTGTCGCGACTCGCATCTTCCTGGAGTGGGCCGCCGGCTACGACACCGGCGACCATGGCACCCGCAGCCTCAAGCGTCATGAAACCTGGATCAGGAGCCTGCCGTGTCCGGTGTTACGACTGGACACCACCGAGCATGGCGTGGCGGCGTTGGTCGAGCAGGTAATACGTGCGCTGGAGCGGCCGGCAGCATCGCTGTGAGGCTGTTATTCGATCAGTTCGTAATCCTTGCGCTCAATCGGGTCCGGTGTGGTTCCGCGGATATTCATCCCACGTCCGGGGGCAAATCCGGGAAAGAACACCAGGCCTTCGGCTTCGAAGCGAAAGGCCAGGGCCAGCCGGGTGACATCCTTGAGTAATTCCCCGGCTTCGAAGCGTTGGATGGCGGCGACCGAGACGCCGGACTCCCGGCTCAGTTGCTCATGGCCCCAGCCCAGCATGACGCGTGCCTGCAGGCAGTGTCGGGGCGTGAATTGATGCAAAACGATGCGTTCAACGGTGGTCCTCATCACATGACTGGCGGCTTGGCTGGGCATGGCACTCTCCGGGCTTGATCGGCTGATTTGAAAATACTGTATTTTTGTACAGTTGTTTTTGAGCCTGATCAAACGTTTTTTCAGCATTCCGATTATCGGTATCGAGCGGCGGTATTCGTAGAGCGGGGATCGGCCCATGCGCAGATCGCCCCTCCGGTGAACACTGTGGGACATGCTTTGTTACGGCCTTTCTTTGCTTGATAAAAACAATGTTGTGTAGGGTGTGTATTTTCAGCCTGATGTAAACACATGGGCGAGGTATCCAATGAAATTTCCAGTCGTATTACACAAAGAGGCTGAGTCGGACTACGGCGTGACCGTACCGGATGTGCCGGGCTGTTTTTCTGCCGGAAGCACTTTTTCCGAAGCCTTGGAAAATGTGCACGAGGCCCTGGCTTTGCACTTCGAGGGTTTGCTGGCCGATGGCGAGCCGTTGCCCCATGCACAGGAGGCCGATGTCTATCTGGACAATCCGGATTACGCAGGCGGTCTCTGGGCTATTGTCGACTTCGATGTGACGCCTTACCTGGGCAAGTCGGTGAGATTCAATGCTTCGTTGCCCGAGCATCTGCTTGAGCGGATTGACGAGCGTGTGCAGAAGGATCATCGCTACGCCTCGCGCTCCGGGTTTCTGGCGACGGCGGCGTTGCGTGAGTTGTATGCCTGATGAGTTGTAAAGGGCGTAAGGGATAGTTCAAAGTACCGGGATCAAAAAGGAGATAGAACGACATGGCCGTCCATTGCACATCACTCGAAGAGGTCCGCGAAAACATTGATCGCCTGGACCGGAAGATCGTCATGCTGCTGGCGGAACGGGGTCTTTACGTCACTGAGGCTGCGCGCTTTAAAAAAGACAGCGATGCTGTCAGGGCGCCGCAACGCGTGGAACAGGTGATTGCTAAGGTGCGGGGATTATCCGAGGAGTACGCCGCCAATCCCGATGTGGTCGAACAGGTCTATCGGGCCATGATTGCCGGGTTTATCGAGCAGGAGTTGCAAGAGCATGGAAATGCTCGCCACTTATAGCCTCTCACCTGGCATCACCCAGGCCGCTTCGAGGCACGCCAGGCAGAAAATGTTGACCGAACATCACAAGCCATCATTGTCATCAATTTGGAGAGGATTTCGGCTCTTTCTGCGGATTTTTTTGCAGATTTATTGAAGGCTGGAGGCCTTGTTTTTAAAGGTTTTTAAGAGCTTGTAGCATCGTTTTTTTGGAGAAAGTCGCAGATTTTTTTGCAGATATTTTCCGGCAGGAATATCGAGGTTGTGAAGGTAGGCTTCGGTTTGTTTTTCAGGCTGGGAACTCCGCTCCAGTCGTCAGCGGTAACCTGTCTTACTTGCAGGTCAGAAAAGTCATCAGTCATTTGTTGGATGTGGCTAATTGTTCCTGATGGAGGGGCGGGCTTAGAGTCTGAATGGCTCGTTGGATAATCTGGCGAGAAGGGTTTCGCAGCCCTTTCTATGAACACGAAAAAAGCATCATGAAGGTGTCGGCGGTTGTATATTTGCCGCTGCTTGTTTCATGGTGGCTGTGTGTGGGAGGCTTCCGAGCCTGCCGATTTTTCGTGTTCTTTCGGTCTGCGAACCCGCACACAGCTGCCACCCATTTCGTTTCGCAGCGAAGGGGGCCAACTCTCTAGAACACGGAGTTTGACTATGCATACCGAACATACCCCCAGGCGCTTTATCCCGATGGACAGCGTGTCCACTGAGTTCCCGGTTCTCTACATCGACCGCAATGCCCCGCTGGTTGATCTGCATGCCTGCGTCAGCGAGCGCATGCGGGCGGTCAACAAGCTGATGACCTTGTTTACCTGTAGCCGGCTGAGCGATAGCGATCCACGAGACCTGGGCAATATCGCCTCGATCTCACGGCTGTTGCTACAGGATGCCAGTGACGTATTCGATGTGATCGAGACGCGAGGGTTGGAAGCGAAGCACTTGGCCTTATGACGCAGTGATCACACGCAAACAAAAAAGCCCTGAACGAGTTCAGGGCTTTCCGGTGTTCCAGTCTATTCACCCAAGGTGAACAGCCACATCAATCCCAGCTCAACGCACCGCCAGTCTGATACTCGATCACGCGGGTCTCGAAGAAGTTCTTCTCTTTCTTCAAGTCCATGATCTCGCTCATCCATGGGAACGGGTTAGTTGTACCCGGGTACTCTTCCTTCAAACCAATCTGCGACAGGCGACGGTTGG
>NZ_JACAOS010000017.1 GCF_013386165.1 Pseudomonas gingeri
GCTTGCCAGCGATGAGGCCCTTATTCCACCGGCAGCAGCTCGAAACGGCCGCGACCTTCGACCCATGTCTCGTCGTGCACCCGGGTCGCACTCACCGGCAGGTGCGTGTCGACCTCGACCTGCGCCGAGAAAAACCGACCTTTGACTGGCCGGTCCCCAGCCAGCACCACCAGGCTCTGACCCGGCGCCATCAAGCGGCTGGCCGCAGCCTCGGTCGAGTGTTGCGCCGTGGCCAGGGTCACCGGTTTGCCATCGAGCACGGCGTGACTCAGGCCCACGGTGAAACGCCCCTGGCGATCGAAACGAAAGGCCTGCGCCCCCGCTGCCGCCGCCTCGAACCGCAGCACCATCGAGGTCGGCCAGGGGCAGGCAATGTTCAAGCTCAGCCGCCGGGTGCCGAGGAACAGGTCCGGCTGTCCTGGCGCCAGCGCCAAGCCTCCCGGGTGCAACGCCCCCAGTTCGATCTGCGACTGGCTCAGCGACAGCGTGCAGTCATTGGCCTCGGTCTGGACCGACAACAGGACAAGCGCGACGCAACAACACTGTAAAACCACGCGGACATGAGCGTTCATGGAAACCATCCCCAGGGTTAACTCGCCCGGCAAACCGCCGTGGCCGTTTCATAAAGCCGGTCACTGTCCAGGGTCTCGGACAACTCGACCGGCAACGTGCAGGCGCTGTGATCCGCCAACCTGATGGTGAATCGCTGGCCAGTCTCGACATTGCTCAGGAACACCATGCCGTCACCGACCACCGTGGTCAGGAAGTCCTCGTCATCACTGAACACCGAAGCGCCCTGAGGCAACGGCGTGGCGTTTTCGTCGGTGACCTTGAGCAGTAGCCGTCGCACCTTCACCACGCTGAAATCCACCCGATTGAATGAGCCGCGTCCGGCCTCCAGGCTTTTTGTCCCATTGCGCAGGTCGACCCGCCGCGGCAACGAGCGGGTGTCGACCTCCAGTTGGCTGTTGCGGTAGGCCGGCAGACCGGCGACCACCGCCTGCCCGCTGAAGTCGGTCCAGACCGGCCCCTGGGGCGTGGCGATCCGCGCTCCGGAAAGATCGCCCACCGAGACCACGCCAAAGGTCTCCTGGATCGCGTAGGGCGAGAACGTCAGGCCACCCTCGTGCAACGCGAGGCCTCCGGACAGCTGTCCGCTGTAGCTGCTGCTGGCGTCATTGCGGGTCACCCCCAGGCCGAGCTGGGTGTAACGTGGCATCAGGTCCAGCTGGCCCCGGGCAATCTGCCGGTCGCCCTTGAGATCCTGCTCCAACCCCAGGTTGTAACTGACCACTTCACTGACCCGTTCGCGGTAGTCGCCGCCGATATCGAGGCGCTCGCCGCGACGATTGAGGTAGCTGCTGATCCGCCGGTCGCCGCCCAGCGGAACGCTGACTCCCAGGCGTATCCCCAGGCCTGAGTCGATGGCATCGCGGTCGCCGCTCGAACCGATGTCGGACTCCACGCTCAGGCTCAGGCTGGCGTAGCGATAGCTCTGGTTCCACGAGCCGTGCAGACGCCGGGACAAGCGTCCGTCGAACATCAGGCTGCGTGAGTAACCCAGGCTGAAACCGCCGAGCTGCCGGTCCGCCCAGCCGAGCCCGGCGGTGTACTGGTGTTTGAAGCGTGAAGCGGAATCGTCCCTCAGGCCCACTTCGCCGACCTGTAGCAGATCACGATAACCGTCAGTGCGCAGGGTCGCGCTGAGGTCCAGGTCGACGCCCGCCGCCAGGGGACTGTTCAACGACAGGCTGTTCTGGCTCCCCGTCAGCGAGTGCCGAGTGTCATGGGACAGGCTGTTGCGCAGGCCGACGCCGACCTGCTGCCAAAGGCGGCCATCGAGCGCCCAAGCGCTGGCGCGATAATCATCGCTGCCCAGCAGCCCGGCGCTGAATGACGCGGCCTGGCCCAGCCCCCAGGTGCCGCTGCCAGTGGCGAGCAACGGCGGTTCTTCGCGACGCTCGGCGCTGCTGCGCACCCGCCCCAGGGCAAGGAAGTAACCAGGCTGAACCGAAGCGGTCCCGGGGAAAGAAGCGGCGGGCACGACAAAACGGCGCTCGCTGCCGGATTGGCTGATGACCCTGACCTCCAGGTCGCTGGTGCCGTTGAGCAGCGGCAAACCGCCCAGACTGAAAGGCCCCTGCGGTACCAGGCTGGTGTAGATCAACGCACCGGACTGGCGAACCTCGACCCGCGAAGCATCGAAGGCCACACCCTCGACCAGCACACCATGCCCGACCTGCCCCCGCTGCGCACCATCAGGCATCAACTGCACGCCGGAAAGCTGGACCCCGGCGAACACCGGACCGGCACTGTTGATCTGACCGGCCTGGAAGGTCGTCTGCCAAGGCCGGAAATCTCGCTGCGCATAGGCATACAGATGCTCGGTCTGCTCCTGCCCGTCATTGGAGACGTGCAACTGGCGGCTGCGGACAATCCAGTCGCCGGCATTGAACCCGGCCTCGGTCGTTGCCGAAAAGAAGCGCCCGCCGCCCAGGCGTGAGCGTGTGTCGAAACCCAGCACATCGTAGTTGAGCAGTCCGGCCGTGCCGCCACGGGCGTAGACGCCGCTGTCGAGGGCCGCTCCACGCAGGGCCCGGGTCGGCACCAGCAGGGAGACCTCCTCGCTGTTGGGGCGCAAGCTGACCTGGGTCTGCGGGTACTCGCGCAGAAAGTCGTGACAGCTTTCCTCATCGGCCTCCGCGCCGGCGTCGGGCCTCTGCAAGCCGGCTTTGTCCAGCAACCCGGAGGTAAAGCACAGCTCACCGTCCTGATCGAAACGCAGCATTGCCAGCCCCAGGAGATTACCGTTGAGTTCCAGCGTCACCCGCTGCGGGCCTTCGCGAAAGCGCGGCGCCGAGCGGAAATAATCGGCCACCTGCGGATCGAGGCCGCGCCCGGAGAGCACCGACAGATCAAACTCCGTCTCAGCCCCTTCATCCTTTTTCTCGGCGGCGAGCGGCTCGCCGAACCCCAGCAAAACGGCGACACCGAGGGCCTTTGCCAGCCCTGATGCGCTGGCGAACCTGGCTGGCGGTCTTGGGTTTCTCATGGAGGCGTCACAGCGCCTCGAACAGAATGGGCGCTTCATGACGGGCAACGGCAAAACCATAGACGGTCGCGGGCTGCAGGGTGACCGAGGTGGCAGCCGGTTGCGTCGCGTCTGTTTCGACGCTCAGCGCCTCCCCCGGCAGGACATAGCCGCGACTCAACATCACGTTGACCTTGTGCGGATTGAGCTCCAGCTCCGGCGACAGGCGAACCACATAGGGACTGTTATTGCGCACCACCAGCCGGGATTTCTCCAGGTGCCAGGTCAGCTCCTTCCAGGGCGCCGGATGCCGGGCCAACCCCTTGGGATGCAAGATCAACGGCAGGTTCTGCCGCAGACTGATGCCGACGGTGGCGCCGGTCCCGGTCTTGCGTTGGGGAATGCCCTCGAAAGTGACGCGCTTCAAACGTTGGGTCTTGAGTGGCTGGTCATTGGCGCTCAGAAACCGCACCAGTTGCGTCTCACCGGCATCAACCCGGGTCACGGGGGGCGTGATCACCACCAGCGATTCAAGATCCTCGGGAATGGACTCAATGGCCGAATGCAGCAACGCCGGACCGCCGTCGGTGTTCTTGATCTGGATACTGGCTTCGCCCTCGTCTTCATAGAGGATGACCACCGTGGTTTCCGGTTGCATGCCGTCGGCACGGGCGACACTCCAGAACACCCCCAGAAGAAATAACAACACAGCGGCAGACAATGATCCGAACATCGATATAAGGGGTACAACCTTCAAGCGATACGCTCCTTGCGAATGAACTTTTATTATTCGGCACACATAGAAAGAACGCCGGCACATGTTCATGCGCCGACGATGTTGTTACTGACATCAATACACGTCAGAGATAACGCAGTTCCAGCGTGGCCAGGCCATCCAGATAGATATCCTGGGTCACATCCAACTCGGAAACCCTGTTGATCACGGCTTTAACTTCCAAAGTACCGCTGACCCGTTGTACCGACGCCGGATGAGTGGCGGTGAAGCCGCTCCAGGACAGGATGTTCTGGTACTGGCCCAAGGCACCGTTACCCCGATTCCAGTTCAAACCGTTATTGGTCGAGACAATGGTGTTGACCAGCGGAAAGTCGGCCACGGAATCTTTCACGCTCAGGGCGTAACCGCCGATCCGCCTGCCATCCACCGTGGTCCCCAGGCCATAGTTGTACACATCGCTATAGTCCGGGCCGAGAGCCGACTGCAGGATTCCCGGGACCTTGCTGCTGGAGCGGTTGTCGAGCGCCTTCACCCCCACCCGGGTGCCGCCGTCGCAATTGACCGTATACGGTACGCCCCTCGGCTGCAGAGCCGTGTAGGCGTTGAGGCCCAGATCAGCGGCACGGATTTTCCCGAAATCGACCACCCCACCATTGTGCAGGCTCAACGTGCAACTGGACGGAACGATGGTGCCCTTCACCAGTAAATCCGCCGCGTTGGCATTAACTCCCAGTACGGCCAACAGAGCACCGAGCGTCCATCCGGATAGCAACTTCATTTTCCTACTCCCTATTATTAAGTGTGAGCAGATGCTGGTTATTCAGGACTGCGGAATTTAATCCCGGTTCATACCCGAAACAGAGTCAGCACTTAAGCCGCTCGACGGCAGTCCGATAAATAATTAACACCCCGGCATCATCGCCGGCCGCTAGTTTCCTCGCTGACACCTGACAAGAAAACCGGAAGGGGGCACGCTCGGGGTGCGACGGATAAACAAACACTGCCAACTTTAATAAATATCGCTGTCATCACAATTCATGACACAGGTCATCAATGTGAAATATTTATGTAGGAAAATTGAAGCAATGATTTTCCAGCCCCCTCGCTGCAAGCCCCAGGCCTGAGGCTCCCAGGCGTCCTACGTTGGCGTCGGCGCCTGATCGTGGCACGATGGCGAGGTTATCGACCGAGATCCTTCAACCATGCCGCATTCCCAAGCCAAGAATCTGTCCCTGATCGCTGCCATCGACCTGGGCTCCAACAGCTTCCATATGGTCGTGGCCAAGGCCCAGAACGGAGAGATCCGGATTCTCGAGCGCCTCGGCGAGAAGGTTCAGCTGGCGGCCGGTATCGACGAGGACCGTCAGCTCACCGAAGAATCCATGCAGCGCGGGCTCGATTGCCTGAAGCGCTTTGCCCAATTGATCAACGGCATGCCCCTGGGCGCCGTGCGCATCGTCGGCACCAACGCCCTGCGCGAAGCCCGCAACCGGGGCGAATTCATCCGCCGCGCCGAAGAAATCCTCGGCCACCCGGTGGAAGTCATTTCCGGCCGTGAAGAAGCCCGCCTGATCTACCTCGGCGTGTCCCACACCCTCGCCGACACCCCGGGCAAGCGCCTGGTGGCCGACATCGGCGGCGGCAGTACCGAATTCATCATCGGCCAGCGCTTCGAGCCGCTGCTGCGCGAAAGCCTGCAAATGGGCTGCGTCAGCTACACCCAGCGCTATTTCCGCGACGGCAAGATCACTCCGGCCCGCTACGCCCAGGCGTACACTGCGGCGCGCCTGGAAATCATGAGCATCGAGCACGCGTTGCACCGCCTGACCTGGGATGAGGCCATCGGCTCCTCCGGCACCATCCGCGCCATCGGCCTGGCCCTCAAGGCCGGCGGCCAGGGCAGCGGCGAGGTCAATGCCGAAGGGCTGGCCTGGCTCAAGCGCAAACTGTTCAAGCTCGGCGATGCCGAGAAAATCGATTTCGAAGGGATCAAGCCCGACCGCCGCGCGATCTTCCCGGCCGGCCTGTCGATTCTCGAAGCCATCTTCGACGCCCTCGACCTGCAACGCATGGACCACTGCGACGGCGCCCTGCGCGAAGGCGTGCTCTATGACCTGCTGGGTCGCCATCACCACGAAGACGTGCGCGAACGGACCCTCAGCTCGCTGATGGAGCGTTACCACGTCGACCTGGAACAGGCGGCACGGGTCGAGCGCAAGGCACTGCATGCCTTCGATCAAGTGGCGGATGCCTGGGAACTGGCGGATGGGGTCTGGCGTGAACTGCTGGGCTGGGCCGCCAAGGTCCATGAAGTGGGCCTGGACATCGCCCACTACCAGTACCACAAGCACGGCGCCTACCTGATCGAGCACTCGGACCTGGCCGGCTTCTCCCGGGAAGACCAGCAAATGCTCGCCCTGCTGGTGCGCGGGCACCGGCGTAATATTCCCAAGGACAAGTTTGCCGAATTCGGTGATGAAGGCATCAAGCTGATTCGCCTGTGCGTGCTGCTGCGCTTCGCGATCCTGTTCCATCACATCCGTGGCACCCAGGAAATGCCGCAGGTCACCTTGCGTGCCGACGGCGATAGCCTGGATGTGGTGTTTCCCAAGGACTGGCTGGAGCAGAACCAGCTGACTCAGGCCGACTTCGCGCTGGAAGCGGAGTGGCTGACCCGAGTCAGTATTACCCTCAACGTACGCTGAGGACCGGGTTGCTCAGGCGATCGAGCAGGATCGCCTGGGCACTGCGCGGGTTCTGGTTGCCGGTCGGCGTGTTGCGGATATAACGACCGTCCGACTGCAGGCTCCAGCTGTGGGTGTTATCGGTGAGATAACTCTCCAGCTCTTTCTTGACCCGCAGGATCAGCTTCTTGCCCTCTACCGGGAAGCAGGTCTCGACGCGCTTGTCGAGGTTGCGCTCCATCCAGTCGGCACTGGACAGGAACATCTGCTCCTCGCCACCGTTGAGGAAGTAGAACACCCGGGTGTGCTCCAGGAAGCGGCCGATGATCGAACGCACGTGGATATTGTGCGAAACCCCGGCGATGCCCGGACGCAGGCAGCACATGCCGCGCACCACCAGATCGATACGCACGCCGCACTGGCTGGCCTTGTACAAGGCGCGGATGATCTTCGGATCGGTCAGCGAGTTGAACTTGGCAATGATGTGCGCCGGCTTGCCGTCGATGGCGAACTGGGTCTCCCGGGCAATCATGTCGAGCATGCCCTTCTTCAGGGTGAACGGCGCGTGCAGCAACTTCTTCATGCGCAAGGTCTTGCCCATGCCGATCAACTGGCTGAACAGTTTGCCGACGTCTTCGCACAGGGCGTCGTCGGAGGTCAGCAGGCTGTAGTCGGTATACAGGCGAGCGTTACCGGCGTGGTAGTTACCCGTGCCGAGGTGCGCGTAACGGACGATCTCGCCCGCCTCGCGACGCAGGATCAGCATCATCTTGGCGTGGGTCTTGAAGCCGACCACGCCGTAGATCACCACCGCACCGGCCGCTTGCAGGCGGCTGGCCAGTTGCAGGTTGGACTCTTCGTCGAAGCGCGCCCGCAGTTCGATCACCGCGGTGACTTCCTTGCCGTTGCGCGCCGCGTCCACCAGGGCGTCGACGATTTCCGAGTTGGCCCCGCTGCGGTACAGGGTCTGGCGTACCGCCAGGACGTGCGGGTCCTTGGCCGCCTGGCGCAGCAGGTCGACCACCGGGGTGAAGGATTCGAACGGGTGCAGCAAGAGGATGTCCTGCTTGCTGATCACGCTGAAAATATTCTCGCTGTTCTGCAGCAGTTTCGGGATCTGCGGGGTGAACGGCGTGTATTGCAGCTCCGGATGACTGTCCAGGCCGGTGATGCTGAACAGCCGCGTCAGGTTCACCGGACCGTTGACCTGATACAACTCGGTCTCGTTCAGGTTGAACTGCTTGAGCAGGTAGTCCGACAGGTGTTTCGGGCAGGTATCGGCCACTTCCAGGCGCACCGCATCACCGTAGCGACGGGAGAACAACTCGCCGCGCAGGGCGCGGGCCAGGTCTTCGACGTCTTCGGAGTCCAGCGCCAGGTCGGCGTTACGGGTCAGGCGGAACTGGTAGCAGCCCTTGACCTTCATGCCCTGGAACAGGTCGTCGGCGTGCGCGTGGATCATCGACGACAGGAATACATAGTTATCGCCAGGCCCACCCACGTCTTCGGGTACCTTGATGATCCTCGGCAGCAGACGCGGTGCCGGGATGATCGCCAGGCCCGAATCGCGACCAAAGGCGTCGATACCTTCGAGCTCGACGATAAAGTTCAGGCTCTTGTTCACCAGCAAGGGGAACGGGTGCGTCGGATCGAGGCCGATGGGGGTGATGATCGGCGCGATCTCGTCGCGGAAGTAACGACGGACCCAGGTCTTCAGCTTGGTGGTCCAGTAGCGGCGGCGGATAAAGCGCACCTGGTGCTTTTCCAGCTCCGGCAACAGGATGTCGTTGAGGATCGCGTACTGGCGATCGACATGCCCGTGCACCAGCTCACTGATGCGCGCCAGGGCCTGGTGCGGCTGCAAGCCGTCGGCGCCGGCCTGCTCGCGGGCAAAGGTGATCTGCTTCTTCAGCCCGGCCACGCGAATTTCGAAGAACTCATCCAGGTTACTGGAGAAGATCAGCAGGAACTTGAGTCGCTCCAGCAGCGGATAGGACTCGTCCAGCGCCTGCTCCAGCACGCGGATGTTGAACTGCAACTGCGACAGCTCACGGTGGATGTACAGGCTGCTGTCATCCAGGCCGGGAATCGCCACCGCCGACGCCGACGCCACCACTGGCGGCGCTTCGGCAACCACCGGCACGGGTTCCAGCTCCGGCGGGGTTTCGGTGATCTGCTCGACCACCGGTTGGGCGTCTATTACTTCAACTTCGCTGAGTCCTTCGGTATTCATCGAGTGTTCCTGTGAGGGCTATTTCTGCTCTCGTAGCAGTTGAGCGGCGCGGGCGGCAAAGTAGGTCAGAATGCCATCGGCACCAGCCCGTTTAAAAGCGGTCAACGATTCAAGAATAACGCCTTCGCCCAGCCAGCCATTCTGGATAGCCGCCATGTGCATGGCGTACTCCCCACTGACTTGATAGACAAAGGTTGGCACCTTGAATTCATCCTTGACCCGAAAAAGGATATCCAGATACGGCATGCCCGGCTTGACCATGACCATGTCGGCGCCTTCGGCCAGGTCCGCGGCCACTTCGTGCAGGGCTTCGTGGCTGTTGGCCGGGTCCATCTGGTAGGAGGCCTTGTTCGCCTTGCCCAGGTTCAGCGCGGAGCCGACGGCATCGCGGAAAGGACCATAGTAGGCGCTGGCGTACTTGGCGGAATAGGCCATGATCCGCACATTGACGTGATCGGCCAGTTCCAGGGCTTCGCGGATCGCCTGGATGCGTCCGTCCATCATGTCGGACGGTGCGACCACCTGGGCGCCGGCCTCGGCATGGGACAGGGCCTGCTTGACCAGGGCATCGACGGTAATGTCGTTCTGTACATAGCCGTGTTCGTCGAGGATACCGTCCTGCCCGTGGGTGGTGAACGGGTCCAGGGCGACGTCGGTAATCACCCCCAGCTCCGGGAAACGCGCACGCAGGGCGCGGGTGGCGCGCTGGGCAATGCCTTGCGGGTTCCAGGCTTCGCTGGCATCCAGCGACTTGAGTTCGGGCGGTGTCACCGGGAACAACGCCAATGCCGGAATCCCCAGCTCGACCCATTTCGCCGCTTCTTCGAGCAACAGGTCGATGGTCAGGCGTTCAACCCCCGGCATCGAGGCCACGGCTTCGCGGCGATTCTCACCGTCCAGCACAAACACCGGCAGGATCAGATCATCAACCGTCAGAACATTCTCACGAACCAGACGACGAGAAAAATCATCACGGCGATTGCGGCGCAGGCGGGTGGCTGGAAACAAGCGATTGGCGGGGGTAAAGCTCACGGCAGACTCCTGAGCCCGCAAAAGCGGGCGAGCATGGCAGTTATAAGCGGCCATTATGACGAAGGAATTACAGTTGTGCTTACTCCTGCGACCTGCCGCCGCAGTCGCTGCTCTTGTAGGAAATGTTAACGTGGAGACACATTTCGACACTTTCCTCTCTGTCCTCGAAGGGTTAGGCTGCGCGTTCATTTCGCCAGCATCCAGACAATGCTCCAACAATTTCTGCAGGATTTCGGCTACTTCGCCTTGTTTCTCGGCACGTTCTTCGAAGGCGAGACCATTCTGGTACTGGCCGGCTTCCTCGCGTTCCGCGGATACATGGACATCAACCTGGTGGTTATCGTGGCGTTCTTCGGCAGCTATGCCGGTGACCAGCTGTGGTATTTCCTGGGGCGCAAGCATGGCCGAAAACTCCTGGCCCGCAAGCCGCGCTGGCAATTGATGGGTGACCGGGCGCTGGAGCATATCCGCCGCCATCCGGATATCTGGGTGCTGACCTTCCGCTTCGTCTACGGCTTGCGCACGGTGATGCCGGTGGCCATCGGCCTGTCGGGTTATCCGCCGGGCCGCTACCTGTTGCTCAACGGGATTGGTGCCGCCATCTGGGCCGCGGCCCTGGCCGCGGCGGCCTATCACTTCGGGGCGATCCTCGAAGGGATGCTCGGCAGCGTGAAGAAATACGAGTTGTGGGTGCTTGGCGGCCTGCTGCTGGCCGGCCTGCTCCTGTGGAGCTGGCGGCGCATCCGCAGCGCGCGCCTGGCTCGGGCCGAGGCCCGCCAGGCGGAAACTACGAACCGGCCAGGCGAATGACCCGCGGCTTGCTGCAGTAGTAAAGACCGATCACGCTCAACAGGCTGTAGCTGAGCACGCCGACCCAAGCCAACGGGCTGGCCGGCCACAGCCCGACCAGCGGCGCCCACCAGACCAGCGGCAGGTTGAACGCCAGGCGCACGATCTCCAGGCGCAACGCCCAAGGGCGATTCTCCAGCGCCGCGCCGAGCACGAACAGGCCCAGTATCAGGGTGCCGGCGCCCAGCAGCAGCGCCGCCAGCGGCAAATGCTCGCCGAAGTTCATCAGATAACTGCCCAAACCGACATAGACCGCGAACTGCAGGGCCAGGTAGATCTGCTGGCGAACCTCCAGGTGCACCTCGAATTTGCGGAACTGGCTCAGATCAGGCTTGTTCAGCGGGTATTTCGCCGCGACATCGGCCGGGCGCCAGCCGGTGCGCATAAACCAGATCCGCAGCTTGTCCCAATAGCTTTGCGTGCGCCGGGCGTCGGACCATAACTGCGCATAGAACTGCAGGTTGGCCCACAACGGGTTCCAGCTGGCGAGCGGTGTGGTCACGCCGAAGATCACCGGTTCACGCTCGTCCTCTTCCTGGAAAGTGCCGAACAGCCGATCCCAGAGGATAAACACCCCGCCGTAGTTGCGATCCATGTAGAGCGCGTTCTGCGCATGGTGCGCCCGATGGTTGGACGGCGTGACAAAAAACCACTCGTACCAACCCAGCTTGGGCACGTGCCGGGTGTGCACCCAGAACTGATACAGGAGGTTCAGCGAGGCCACGCTGATAAACACCACCAGCGGCACGCCGAGCACGGCCAGCGGCAGGTAGAAGATCCAGCTCAGGAGAAACCCGGTGCTGGTCTGGCGCAGGGCGGTGCTGAGGTTGTAGTCCTCGCTCTGGTGATGCACCGAGTGCGCGGCCCAGAGAATATTGCGCTCGTGCCCCATGCGGTGCAGCCAGTAGTAGCAGAAGTCGTAGGCGACAAAGGCGAACACCCAGACCCAGGGCTTTTGCGCGGAGAGTTCGAACAGCGCCAGGTGCTGGAGCGCAAAGGCGTAGGTGAGTATACCGACGCCCTTGGTGATCAGCCCGGTGGTGGTCGACAGCACGCCGGTGCTCATGCTGTTGATGGCATCCGCCATGCGATAGTTGCGCACGCCACGCCAGCGATCGGCGAGCAGCTCGATGACGATCAAGGCAATGAAAAACGGTACCGCGTAAGGCACGAAGTCCATGGGGCCAACCTTCCAGAGTCGATCTGTAAAGATTAGGGGCTATGGCGAAAAAATCCGCTGACCATGAATGCCAAAGCCGTAGACATTTAACGCCAGAAACCAGCAAAGGTCGAAACGCGATTACTGTAGGAGCCGGCTTGCCGGCGATGGGGCCCTTGAGTCTGGCGGCGTTCTGACTGACGCCATCGCCGGCAAGCCAGCTCCCACAGTCTTTCGGCGTACACAAAATCTGTGGTCGGCCCGGACCCTGTGAACAGAATCAATCAGTTGCACCGAACCATAGAATCTCCCACATGGGTTCGGCGTCTCACCACAAAAGTCAGGCCGTCTGAACCCGACGCTTCTCCGCCAACCGGCTGCGGCCGTACAGCACGCCAATCGCCAGCAATGCCAGCGCCTGGGCACCCAGCGAGTAGGCGTCGGCATGAATCCCCAGCCAGTCGAACTCGAAGAACGCCACCGGCCGCGTGCCGAAGATCCCGGCCTCCTGCAACGCCTTGACTCCGTGTCCGGCAAACACCACGGACAATGCGCACAGCAACCCGGCGTTGATCCCGAAGAACAGCGCCAGCGGCAGCTTCGCCGAACCGCGCAGGATCACCCAGGCCAGGCCGATCAGCAGCACCAACGCGGTGGCGGCCCCCGCCAGCACGGCGTTGTGTCCTGCAGGACCTGCCTGCAACCAGAGGGTTTCATAAAACAGGATCACTTCGAACAGTTCGCGGTACACCGAGAAAAACGCCAGCAGGGCGAAACCAAAACGCCCGCCGCCACTGACCAGGCTGCTCTTGATGTAGTCCTGCCAGGCCGCCGCATGCCGGCGGTCATGCATCCAGACGCCGAGCCAGAGCACCATGACGCTGGCGAACAGCGCCGTGAAGCCCTCCAGCAGTTCACGCTGGGCACCGCTGACGTCGATCAGATAAGCCGCCGCCGCCCAGGTCAGCAACCCGGCGACCAGCGCCAGGCCCCAGCCGACATGCACGCTGCGCACCGCCGACTGCTGGCCGGTGTTGCGCAGGAAAGCCAACACCGCGGCCAGGACCAGGATCGCCTCAAGACCTTCGCGCAGCAGGATCAGCAGCCCGGAGATAAAGCTCAGCGATTGGCTCAGGCCATCGTTGCCGAGCAAGTCAGCCGACTCCTTGAGCTTGCCCTTGGCAACATCCAGACGCTGCTCGACCTGCTCCATCGGCAAGCCATCCTGCAACGACTGCCGATAGGCCATCAGCGACTTCTCGGTGTCCTTGCGCACCGTGGCATTGACGTTATCCAGGGAGCTTTCCACCAGCTCGAAGCCTTCCAGGTAGGCCGCCACGGACAAGTCATAGGCTTGCTCATGCTCACCGGCACGGTAGGCGGCGAGGCTCTTGTCCAGGGTCGTCGCGGTGTAGTCGAGCAATTGCCCCGGACCGCGCTTGACCTGTGGCGGCTGGGCCCGCTGGGCACGGAAGGTGACGGCGGCGGCCGGGCCTTCGGCGGCCTGCACTTCAGCCGGCGTCGAGCGGGCCAGGTCGGCCAGGTTATAGGTTTTCCCACCATTGGCAGCGACCGGGGCAGCACTGAAACCGGCGATGTAGGTCGCCAGGTCCCAACGCTGACGCTCATCCAACTGGTCGGCAAAGGCCGGCATATCGGTGCCTTCGACGCCCAGGCCGAGGGTGGTGTAGATCGCGTAGAGGCTCAGTCGATCCAGCCGCGCGGCATCGCGCAGGTTGGCGGGCGGCGGTGTCAGGCCGACACCGGCCGGACCGTCCCCGGCCCCCGCGTCGCCATGGCACACCGAGCAGTGCTGGGCATAGAGCGGCGCCCCACGGCTCGGGTCGGGGGTAATGATCGGTGCCTGGCTGACCTCATAGGCCACGGCCAACTTCGCCCCCAATTGCCGGGCCTGGCGGGCAACGCTTTCGCCCTCCTCCCGAGCCGTCACGGCCGCCTGCAAAGCCTCGATGCCCTGCACCAGCCCGGCCTGTTCCGGCTTGGCCGGCAAGGCGGCGACCAGTCCTTGCAGGACCTTGATAAATTCCAGTTGTTCGCGGTATTCGGAGTCGTCGACCACCTGGCCGGCCTGCACCGTGGGCGGGTAATCGGCGCCGATATAGTCCAGCAGATGCAGGGCCTGGGGTGCGCCCTCCACCGTTTCAGCCAACAGGTTGAAGCTGCAAAGAGCGAACAGCGGCAGCATCAGCCACGCCAGGAAACGAGAGGGAACAGTCATGAAAAAGCCTAAATCCAGATGCGAAGTCACACATTGTTCCTTCTCAAAGCACGTGGCTCAACCCTGATCGGCCTTAATCCCCAATGTTTTGATCACGATCAGCCATCGTGATCCCAGCCAGAACGCGATCTCAACAACCGGTAGCAGTGTGGTTTTTCAGTGATGGCGATGTAATATCCACCACCGTTATCGTCGGCAAGCCAGCTCCCACGCCCAGCGTGCATCAGATACCTCGCGTCAGCGCTCATCACCCCAGGTAAGACAAGGAACGCCACACCATGCCCTCGCGCCGTTTACTCACACTCCTCTCCTGTGCGTTGCTCCTGAACGGTTGCGGACTGCTGCACGACTACGACCGGGAACTCCAGGCCACCAACGAGCAGTTGATCGCGGGCAACGTCAATGGCGCGCTGCAGTTGCTGGAACTGCACAACCCCTGGGACGACAAGGAACTGCTCTATTACCTGGAAAAAGGCGAACTGCTGCGGGTCAATGGCGACCTGCCCCGCAGCCAGGACGCCTGGCGCTCGGCGGACCAGATGATCTTCAAGTTCGAAGAGGGGACGCAGTACAGCGCCTTCCTGAAGAGCCTGGGGGTCGGCTTCGGCGTCGTCGGTGATTCGCTGCGCCGCTACGAAGGTTATGACTACGAGAAAGTCATGCTCACCACGCAAATGGCCCTTAACGAGCTGGCCCTGGGCGACTTCGACGGCGCCCGCGTCGATATCAAGAAAACCCACGAACGCGAAGCCCTGATCGCCGAACAGCGCGACAAGCAATATCTGGCCATCGAAGAAAAGGCCAAGGCCAGCGGTATCAAGTTGCGCTACCAGGACCTGCAAGGCTATCCGGTGACGACCCTCAACTCACCGCAAGTCATTGCCCTGAAAAACGGCTACCAGAGTGCGTTCAGTCATTACCTGGCCGGCTTTGTCTATGAAGCCCTGGGCGAGCGTGACCTGGCCGCACCGGGTTATCGCCAGGCCATCGAGTTGCTGCCCAATACGCCGCTGCTGGAAAAGGCCCTGTCCAACCTCGGCAAGCCGCCGCAAGCTTCCAGCGACAGCGACGTACTGATCGTCATCCAGACCGGCCTGGCACCCGCACTCCAGTCGCTGCCGATACCGATCCTGGTGCAGACCGAAGACGGCCAACGGATCACCGTCAACCTGCCGATTCCGGTGCTGGTAGCCGACACCTCGACGCCGCCCCTGAAACAGTTCCGCGTAGACGGCAAAGCCCAGTCGCCGACACAGCTCAACAACATTACCGACATGTCATTTCGTACCCTGCACGACGATATGCCGGTCATTATCAGTTCCACCCTGGCCTACGCCCGCGTCAATGCCGAAATTCAGGCCAAGGAGAACAAGCGCAAGCCGGACAAAGCCTCGTCGGTCTATCAGGGATTCATGGGGCGGTCCGATACCCGGACCTGGCGGACCCTCGCGGACAATACCCTGGTCATGCGCCTGCGCCTCAAGCCCGGCGTACACCAGATGCAACTGGGTCAGTCGGCGGGTTTGACGCCGTTGAGCTTCAAGATCGACCGGCCCTTCCAGGTGATCAGCCTGCGGGTCATCGGCAACCGGATCTTCGTCCTGCCCGGATGACGCTAAAAAGCCATTACATAGCCAATAGCCACAGTTATACTGGCGCGCCTTCGTTATCGCGATATGGCATTAAAGCTCCTCGATTTATGAGGAATTGGCAGGGTAGCCGCTTTCCCTCTCAATGGGTCCATCTCAGTCCGACCAGCACGCTTGGCTGATTTTTTCATCAGGGAAGATTACATGGCATCCCGTGCCCTCCTCTCGTTTGCCCTCGGCGCCGCGACCTTGCTGTCCGGCTGTTCGATCATGCGCAGCTACGACACCGAACTGGCGCAAACCAATCAGCAACTGGCCTCGGGCAATGTTGACGGCGCGCTGACCCTGCTGGAAAAGAACAACAGCGACGCGGACAAGGACCTGCTGTATTTCTTCGAAAAAGGCGAGTTGCTGCAGGCCAAGGGCGATCTGGCCGGCAGCCAGAAAGCCTGGGGCAGCGCCGACCAGATGGTCGGTCAATGGGAAGACGCGGTGAAACTGGACAGCGCCAAGTACCTCGCCCAGTTCGGCAGCTTCCTGGTCAACGACAAGGTCCGTCGCTACGAAGGCTACGACTACGAAAAAGTCATGCTGACCACCCAGATGGCGCTGAACCAGCTGGCCCTGAACGACTTCGACGGCGCCCGCGTCGCGATCAAGAAAACCCATGAACGCGAAGCGGTGATCGCCGACCTGCGTGACAAGCAGTACCTCAAGAGTGAAAACGAGGCCGACCAGCAGGGCATCAAGACCCAGTACAAGGATCTCCAGGGTTATCCGGTGGCCAGCCTCGACGCCCCGGACGTGGTCGGTCTGAAGAACAGCTACCAGAGCGCGTTCAGCCACTACCTGGCCGGTTTCGTCTACGAAGCCATCGGCGAGAAAGATCTCGCCGCCCCCGGTTATCGCCAGGCCGTCGAACTGCGCCCGAACACACCGCTGCTGGAGCAGGCGCTGGTCAATCTCGACAAGCCTGCCGGCAAGGATGACGACGGCGACATCCTGATTGTCGTGCAGAGCGGCCTGGCGCCGTCGCGCTCCTCCATCAGCATTCCGCTGCCGTTGCCGATCGACCACAACCTGGTCATCACTCCGTTGTCGTTCCCGATCATCCAGGCCGACACCTCGACGGCCACCTTCGCCCAGATCGGCGTGGACGGCCAGCCGCAGAACCTGACCCTGCTCAACAGCACCAACGCCATGTCCCGCCGCGCCCTGCGCGACGACATGCCGGGGATCATCCTACGCACCAGCGTGCGGGCCATCAGCCGTGGCGCGGCGCAGGCCAAGCTGAACAAGACCAATCCCCTGGCCGGTCTGGCCGTCGGCATCACTTCCGCGGTCCTCGAAGGCGCCGATACCCGCACCTGGCGAACCTTGCCGGACACCACCCAGGTGGTACGCCTGCGCCTGAAAAAGGGTGAACACCAGGTCACCCTGCCGAATGCCCTGGGCGGTTCCCGCGTAGCGTTCACGGTTGACCGTCGCTATCAGGTCATCAGCCTGCGTGCCGTGGGCAACCAGGTGTTCACCAGCGGCGTAGCCACCCAACGGATGGCGGATAGCGGGCCGACCGCCATCGCCAGTGTCAAACAACCTTGAAGAACGGAGTCTCGTGCATGCGTTTCAAACTGATTGCTGCCGTCGCCCTGGCCCTCCTGGCCGGGTGCGTCACCCCGCCGCCGCCACCACCGGCTCCCGGTAGCGCGGCGAGCAAGATCGTCGCCATGGGCCCAATGGAAAACATCGAGGTTGGCGCCATCCGCGTCGCCCGGGAAAACGGTTTCCTCACCGTCAAGGTGCAGCTGAGCAACACCCGCACCAAGAACAAGATGATGTATTACCGTTTCTCCTGGCTGGGCAACGACGGCTTCCCGGTGAGCGACGACGAAGTCTGGAAAACCCTGAACCTGTATGGCGCCCAGAGCACCTTCCTGCAGGCGATTGCGCCGACGCCCAAGGCCACCGATTTCCGCCTTGAAGTCAAAACCCCCTGAGTCGACGCCCCCTCTCGCGTCCTTTTGAAGAGAATCAGCCCATGTTTGCACGCCTGTCCCTCCTTGCCGCCTTCGCCCTGCTGGCCAGCGGCTGCGCCAACAACACTTCGCCCGTGCTGGGCGGCGGAAACATCAGCTACGGCGACACCAAGGCCGTGGAACTGGTGACCAACGAGTTCGGTTCCACCGACCTGCAGATGATCGCCGAATCCATGACCCGCTCCCTGGCCCAGTCCGGCATCCTGCAAGGGCGTCCGGTGGTGCAGGTCTATGACGTGAAGAACAAGACCAGCGAGTACATCGATACCCGCGACATCACCAACTCGATCAAGACCCAGTTGATGAAGACCGGCACCGCCCGCTTCGCCAGCGACAACACCGAGATGCAAAGCCAGGTCGACCAGCTGAAGTTGCAGAACCAGAGCGGCCTGTACAAGAAAAGCACCGTCAGCAAGACCGGCAACATGATCGCTGCCAAGTACCGCCTGGAAGGTTCGATCAGCTCGATCGTCAAGCGCAGCAGCGACTACAAGGACGTGTTCTACAAGTTCAGCCTGCAACTGATCGACGTCGAAAGCGGCCTGGCCGAATGGATGGACGAAAAAGAGATCCGCAAAACCACGGAGCGTTAAACAATGCGTGCATGGATTGGCATGATCGGCCTGGTCTGCGCCTTCGGCGTCCAGGCCGCGCCCAAGGTGGCGGTGGCGGACCTGGCGTACCAGGCGCAGGTGGAGCAGTACATCCACAATATCTCGGCGCGGGATAACCACCAGGAGAGTTACTACGGCGCCAGTGGTTCGTCGAGCTACGACGAGTACGAAAGCCGCAGCAGCTACATCGAGCAAGGCGAACTGCGCCGATTCACCGGCGATATCAAGGGCGAGATCCTGCGCAGCGGGATGTTCCAGCTGGTCCAGGGCACGCCCTATACCGCCAGTTCCAAGGGTGATGTCTACGACGTCATCAAGCGGATCAAGGGTGGCAGCTTCAAGGGTGCCGATTTCGTGCTGTTCGGCACCGTGTCGGACATCGACTTCACCCAGGACATCAACGAGCTGGCCAACACCAACAGCTACTCTGCGGTGCTGGGGCTGACCCTGGTGGGCGATTTCAGCCTGATCAACACCCGCACCTACGAGATCACCTCGGCGTTCACCGCCATGGGTGAGGGCCAGGACACCAAGCTGATCAACAGCCGGGATGTCCACGTGTCGCTGAACCGTCCGCGGGTGGTGCGTGATGTGTCCAAGGCATTGGGCGAGGATGTGGCGCGGCAGTTGAGCCTGCAATTGGGCGGGCCGGACATGGGGCCGGGTTCGGCGCCACCATTGCGCAACAACCTGCCGCCGGATGAAGCGCCACGGATTCTGAACTGATCCGGGACCGCGTTATCGTTCATCGCGAGCAAGCTCGCTCCTACAATGGTTCGCGCTGACCTGAGTTTTTGTACACGACGCGGACAACGGTAGGCGCCGGCTTGCCGGCGATGGCGTCCGCTCAGACAACCCTGACCTTCAGGTGGTCGCCTTGTGCAAGGTCGCCAGAAACCCCGCAGCCCCCACGAACAAACCGGCAAAGGTGCGGTTCATCCGACGTTGCTGCTTGGGCGTGCGCAACAGGCGCAGGACCTTGGACGCCAGGCCCGTGTAACCGGCCATGACGACCATATCGACAGCGATCATGGTCACGCCGAGGATCAGGTACTGATGCACCAGCGGTGCTTGGGGATCGATGAACTGCGGCAGCACGGCCAGCATGAACACCAGGGCCTTGGGGTTGCTGACGTTCACCAGGAAACCACGGAACATCAAGGTCAACGGCTTGCCGACCGGGCGAATCGTCGATTCTTCAGCCATGTTGCTGGGCAACGCACGCCATTGCTTGACCGCGAGGTACACCAGGTAGATCACGCCGAACCACTTGATGGCATAGAAGGCCGAGGAAGACGTCGCCAGGATCGCCCCGACGCCCGCGGCAATCACCGCGATCTGCGCCGCCAGGCCCAGTTGCAGGCCCAGGGCATTCCAGTAGCCACGCAGGAAACCGTATTGCAGGCCGCTGGACATCGAGGCGATGGCGCCGGCACCTGGGGATAGGCTGATGACCCAGCACGCGGCAAAAAAGGCCAGCCATGTCTCAAGCA
Organism: Pseudomonas gingeri; assembly: GCF_013386165.1. GTDB lineage: Bacteria > Pseudomonadota > Gammaproteobacteria > Pseudomonadales > Pseudomonadaceae > Aquipseudomonas > Aquipseudomonas gingeri_C. Next base: position 19,696 of record NZ_JACAOS010000017.1, read on the forward strand.
GCATCACGCACCTCGGATAAGAGTTGTAACAAACCTCTAAGCTAATCCGTGGGCGTGAAATTGACTATCGTTTTTTGTCGGGCGCGCGCGCCGCTGACAAACACCAGCCGCCGATCCGGTTAACCTTTGTGGCGAGCGGGCTTGCCCGCGTTGGAGCGCGAAGCGCTCCTAAAACCAGAGAACGCGCTGTATCAGATACACCAAGGTGACCGGTTTCAGGGCCGCTTCGCAGCCCAGCGCGGGCAAGCCCGCTCGCCACAAATCTTGCCCAGGCTTGAGCCCGGCGGCGCAATCAGGACAACGCTTCCAGCTCCGCCTGCATGCTTTCGAGCAATTCCAAAGCTTCCATCCACGCTTCTTCGAGCTGGGACTCGCGCACTTTCAACTTGGCCTGTTCAGCCAACAGATCACGCAACTCGTCCTTGCGAGCGGCTTCGTAAACGGCGCTGTCACCGAGGCTGGCTTCAATCTTCGCCAGCTTTTCGTGCAGCTTGCCCAACTCGGCCTCAAGCTTGTCGGCTTCGCGCTTGTGCGGGGCCAGTTGCTGGCGCAACGCGGCAGCCTGCTGACGCTGGGCCTTCTTGTCGGTCTTGTCGGCATTCACCGGCGTATTGCTCACCGGCGCATTGCGCTGGCGATACTCCACCAGCCAGCGGGCGTAGTCTTCCAGATCGCCGTCGAACTCTTCGACCTTGCCGTCAGCCACCAGGTAGAAATTATCAGTGGTGCTCTTGAGCAGATGACGGTCGTGGGAGACCACCAGCACCGCACCACTGAACTCCTGCAAGGCCATGGTCAACGCCAGGCGCATTTCCAGGTCCAGGTGGTTGGTCGGTTCGTCGAGCAGCAACAGGTTCGGCCGCTCCCAGGCGATCAAGGCCAGCGCCAGGCGCGCCTTCTCGCCACCGGAGAAGTTCAGCACCGGCTCGTCGATGCGCGCGCCACGGAAGTCGAAACCACCCAGGAAGTCGCGCAAGGTCTGCTCGCGCTCGGTCGGCGCCAGACGCTGCAGGTGCAACAACGGGCTGGCCTTGGAGTCCAGCGAGTCGAGCTGATGTTGGGCAAAGTAGCCGACCACGGTGTTTTCACCGCGGGTCATCCGCCCCGCCAGCGGCGACAGCTCGCCCGCGAGGTTCTTGATCAGGGTCGATTTACCTGCGCCGTTGGGGCCGAGCAAACCGATCCGGGCACCCGGGGTCAGTTGCAGCTTGACCTTCTCGAGGATGGTCTTGTCGCCATAACCCAGCCGCGCGTCGGACAGATCCAGCAGGGGGCTGGAGATCTTCTGCGATTCGCGGAACACAAAGTCGAACGGCGAATCGACATGGGCGGCAGACAGCTCCTCCATCCGCTCCAGGGCCTTGATCCGGCTCTGGGCCTGGCGGGCCTTGGTGGCCTGGGCCTTGAAGCGGGCGATGTAGCTTTCCATGTGCGCACGCTGCGCCTGCTGCTTCTCGTAGGCCTGTTGCTGCTGGGCCAGACGCTCGGCACGAGCGCGCTCGAACGCCGTGTAGCCACCGCGATAGAGGGTGATCTTGCGCTGGTCGACATGGGCCACGTGATCGACCACTTCATCGAGGAAGTCACGGTCGTGGGAGATCAGCAGCAAGGTACCGGGGTAACTCTTGAGCCAGTCCTCCAGCCAGATGATCGCGTCGAGGTCCAAGTGGTTGGTCGGTTCGTCGAGCAACAACAGGTCCGACGGGCACATCAGGGCCTGCGCCAGGTTCAGGCGCATCCGCCAGCCACCGGAGAAAGCCGAGACCTGATGGTCCATCTGGTCGTTGGTGAAGCCCAGGCCCGCCAGCAGCTTGCGCGCGCGGGCATCGGCGGTGTAACCGTCGGCGCTGTCGAGTTCCGAGTGCAGGCGCGCCTGGGCGGCGCCGTCATGGGCCGCTTCGGCCGCCGCGAGGTCGTGTTGCACCTGGCGCAGGCGCACGTCACCGTCGAGCACGTAGTCGACCGCCAGGCGTTCGAGGGTATCGACCTCCTGGCGCATGTGGGCGATACGCCAATCGGCCGGCAGGAAGCAGTCACCCGAGTCGGGGTGCAGCTCGCCCCGCAGCAGGGCGAACAGGCTGGATTTGCCGGCGCCGTTGGCACCGATCAGGCCGGCTTTATGGCCGGCGTGCAGGGTCAGCTCGGCGTCTTCTAGCAGACGTTGCGGGCCACGCTGTAAAGTCAGGTTCTGAAGTCGAATCATAATGGCGGCGGAGTCTACCAGCTTCCCTCGCAACTGGCGCGGATCTCACCATGCATGCTGACCTGTGGACGTTTTCCCTGAACACTTACGCCAAACCCGGCGTCGAAGAAACCTGCCTGGCGCTCCAGGCGCAGGGGGCGAATGTCTGCCTGCTGCTGTGCGCGGCCTGGCTGGGCCGACGTGGGGTGCGTTGCGAGACCGAACGCTCGCGACAATTGCAGGCACTCGCCGAGCCCTGGGATGAGCAAGTGGTGCAGCCGCTCCGACAGTTGCGCACGCAATGGCGCACCGCGGCATCCGCGGACGTCGAGTTGAAAATACTGAGGGATCAGGTCAAGGCATTGGAGCTGGCCGCCGAACAGCAGCTATTGCAGCGACTGGAAGGGTTGGCGCGGGACTGGCCAGAGGTGGGCGCGGAAGATCTGGACGCGTGGCTGGAGGCTGTCACCACCCAGGCCGCGCACCTGAATCGCGACGCGCTGCGGCAGCTGCGCGTCGCGGTGAGCCAGACTTAGGAAGCGCTGGTCGGGGTTACGGCAGGTGCGGCTGGAGCAGTCGGCGCGGCTGGAGCAGCGCTGGCTGGCGCAGCCGATGCCGGCGCGGCGGGCTTGGCGGCAGTCACAGCTGGCTTTGCGGCGGGCTTGGCAGCAGCTGGTTTAGCAGCAACCGGTTTTGCAGCTGGCTTGGCGGCAGCAGGTTTGGCAGCAGCAGGTTTTGCAACTGGCTTGGCGGCAGCAGGTTTAGCGGCGGCAGCTTTTACAGCAGGCTTGGCGGCAACCGGTTTGGCAGCAGCAGCTTTGGCGGCTGGCTTGGCAGCAGCCGGTTTAGCTGCAGCGGCTTTTGCAGCTGGCTTGGCGGCAGCCGGTTTAGCGACAGCAGCTTTTACAGCAGGCTTGGCGGCAACCGGTTTGGCAGCAGCAGCTTTGGCGGCTGGCTTGGCGGCAACCGGTTTAGCAGCAGCGACTTTGGCGGCTGGCTTGGCAGCAACAGGTTTGGCGGCGGCAGCTTTTACAGCAGGCTTGGCGGCAACCGGTTTGGCAGCAGCGGCTTTGGCGGCTGGCTTGGTAGCAGCAGGTTTAGCGGCAGCAACTTTTGCAGCGGGCTTGGCGACGGCAGGTTTAGCAGCGGCAGCTTTTGCAGCAGGCTTGGCGGCAGCCGGTTTGGCAGCGGCAGGTTTGGCGGCACGCGTCGACAGCGCCTTGGTGACGGCTTCTTTCACACGGCCAACACCCTGGGCCAGTTTCAGACTTTCCTGGGCATCGCGCTTGAGTTGCAGGATGTAACCACGGGTGTCCGACTGGCTGGTTTTCAGCTTGTCCAGCAATGCTTCGAGTTCACCGACAGCGCTCTTGGCCTTGGCTTGTGCCTTGGCTTTTCCGGCAGTCGCCGAGTCCTGCAATTTGGTGCGGGCCTTGTGCAATTTTTCCTGCGCTTTACCGCGTTGTTTCTCCAGTTTGGCGAGCAGTTTTTCAGCATCAGCCAGGGCTTGGGTGCAAGCGGTTTCCAGGTGCTCGAGCAAGCTGCCCGACAACTGTTGGAGTAAATGCAACGGGGTATTTACAGGCTTCTTGGTGGCCGACATGGTGTACCTCCTGGCTGAGTGAATGCGGCTCATACTAGCCCTCTGGGAGTAGCGCCGCTAGGGCATGTTGACAGTATCGAAGGGCCCGCGTTGCATGCCTTGAAAAATGCTTCTTCAACAACCAACCCGGAGCACTGGCATAATCCTTTGCACCTGAGGTCGGAGAGTGCTTATGCCGCGTTATTTTCTGCTGTCACTGTGTGTGTTCTGGTCCCTTGCGCAAGCCGCGCCAGAGGTCGCGAACGACGATGCCCACGACTTGGCCTACAGCCTCGGCGCCAGCCTCGGCGAGCGTCTGCGCCAGGATGCTCCGGACCTGCAGATCAAGGCCTTGCTCGACGGTTTGAAGCAGGCCTACCAGGGCAAGCCGCTGGCCTTGAAGGACGAACGCATCCAACAGATTCTCGCTGCTCATGATGCCCAGGTCGCTCAGGAAGCCGCCAAACCACAGAGCGAAATTGCCCTGGAAGCCGAGCGAAAATTCCTCACAGAAGAGAAGGCGAAACCCGGCGTCCACGAATTGGCCGACGGCATCCTGATGACCGAACTGGCGCCCGGCACGGGAGAAAAAGTCGCGGCCAACGGCAAGGTCCAGGTGCGCTATGTCGGACGCCTGCCCAACGGCACCGTATTCGATCAGAATCGGCAACCGCAGTGGTTTCGCCTGGACAGCGTGATCAGTGGCTGGCGCACGGCCTTGCCACAGATGCCCGTCGGTGCGAAATGGCGCTTGGTGCTGCCTTCGGCGCAGGCGTATGGCGCAGACGGTGCAGGCGACCTGATCGCCCCTTACACACCGCTGGTGTTCGAAATCGAGCTGCTCGGCGTCGCCAGCTGACAGTCCCGCCACAACGAAAAACGGTGCGCCTGAGCGCACCGTTTTCATAGGTAGCCATCGGTATCAGGCCTGGGCTTCAGCCTTTTCCTTGTGCGCCGTATGCAGCACTTCGATCAGGCAATCTTCCAGTTCGAAGCGTTCGTGCAGCAGACCGCCCAGCTCCTGGAATTTATGCGCGACGCACTGACCTTCGTCGCACAGATCGTTGAAGGCCAGCAGCTTCTCGGTAATCACATCGATGCGCGGGTAGATCGTCTCGGCCAATTCCAGCCCGCGCTTGTCGCCAAAGGCCTTGGCCTCACCGGTCAACTGCTCGTAGATTTCGAAGTGGCCGGCCGACACATAATCCACCAGCAGACCGCAAAACTCCTGCAAGGGTTTAGGATTCTGCGCCAGGGCACCCGGCTCGGCACCGAGGGCATCGTAGGCACGCACGAGTTCGTGACGCTCCTTCAACCAGCGGTCGATCAGCAGATGCACTCCGCCCCAGCGTTCTTGAGCATTCCGACAACTTTCGAGCATGGTGATCTCTTCCCTTCTGGGTCATGCCGACCGATACCCCGAGCAGATCGGGGCTCCTGACTTGGCCAAACAGAACAAGCTGACTGCGATAACGCGATGCGGGCCAGATTATGCCCGCTCGACACCTGCTTCAAGGTACGCAGGAGAGAAAGTTCATACAAGTGTTTAATCCAGAGCACGACTGCCGGTTAGTTCTGCACCTTGTCCGCCACCGAATCCGGCCCCACCCATTGACAGATCACCAGCAGGCTCATCCCCACGAAAGCCAGCAGGCTCCACTCGGGAATGCTCAGGTCGAAGAGGGTCCACTGGATTTGCGCGCACTCGGCCGTGGCCCGAAACATCAGCTTGAAGGCTTCAAGGGTTGGCAACTGCTGCATCAGGCAATGCAGGTCGGGCTGGCAGATCATCAACTGCTCGGCCGGCACCCGCTGCAGCAACACCTGCCGCGCCGCCGTGGCGGCACCGGCCAGGGCCAGCAGCAGGCTCAGGCCGCCATAGACCCAGCGGCCGATGCGGCCCGGGCCGTGCAGCATCGCCAGCAGGTTGACCAGGCAGAACCCGGCGAGAAAAAAACGCTGGACGATGCACAGCGAGCAAGGCTCCAGCCCGGTCACACGTTCCAGGTACAGCGACGCCCCCATGACCAGGGCACCTGTCAACAAGGCCAGGGAGAACAGAGAACGTGAGCGGGCCAAGAACATGGCTTATCCGTAACAGGAGAGACAGGCAGTTACGGTAGAGGAAAGCCCTTGGCCCTTTCAAGGCGAGCCAGAGCAGACAATTCCTTAAGCCTGTAAGGAATTACCGACGGACATCCTATGAAACCATTAATTCAGGAGTAGGAATCAGACCTGCCCAAGGAAAGGGAAGCATCCTGACACGCAAAGACGGGATGCCTGCCGCCGCATCCCGCCTTCCAGGACCTCTCACACCGGCAGTGGCGATGCCAGCAAGCGCTTGTCCAGCAAACCCAGGCCTTCCTGGAACAACTGGTTGCTGCGCTCGGTATCGCCCAACTGGGCAAGCAGTCGCGCCAGTTCCGCGCAGGCTTCAGGATGGCGTTGCAGCCGCAGGCTGCTTTCCAGGTAGTCACGGGCCTTGCCCCAGAGACTGTTTTGCAGGCTCAGGCGCCCCAGCGTCAGCAACAGACTGGCGTCGTCTGGATGGTCTTTCAACCAGCCTTCCGCGGTCTGCAACTGCCGGGCCGGGTCACGCCCGCGCAACAAACCGTACAACCGCGCCAGATGGCTGTCGTAGCGGCGCTTGAGCGCCTCGCGCAGCGCCTCTTCGGCCTGGGCGTCGGCGCCCAGCTGACGCAATTGCTCGGCATAGGCCAGCACCAACGGCGGCTCCTGGCGCTGGGCCGAACTCAATTGCTGCCAGGCCCGATCCAGCGCTTGCAGGCCCGCTTCGCCCTCCTCGCGCTGGGCCGCCAGGCTCAGGTTTTCACCCCAGGCGCGACGCTCCAGCTCGGCCAACTCAGCCTTTGCCAGCACCTTGTCCTTGCGCAGCTCCGGCAACAGGCGGATCAACGCCGACCAATCGCCGCGCTGCTGATACAGGCGCTGCAACTGACGCAGGACCTGGACGCTGTGGGGATGACGCTCATGCATGGCCTGCAGGGTATTCAATGCCCCCTCGCTGTCGCCACGGTCCACTTGCAACTGCGCGTGACTGAGGGCTATCGCCAGCTCGGCCTGGGGTTGGCGCTCGAGGGCACGCTCCAGCAGGTTGTCGCACTCCTCGTGCTTGCCTTGTTCGTTCGCCGCCCGGGCCGCGCCGAGGTAGTACAGCAACGGCTGGCGCTCGGCCTCGGCGGCCCGCTGCAAATGACGCTGGGCGCTGGCCCAGCGGCCCTCGGCCAGGTCCATCTGGCCCTGCTCGATGGCCACCTGGGTACGCCGGCTGCGATTGCGCCGGGACCAGGGATTGGCCAACGAACCTGAAGTGGTCACCAACCCGACGAGGAATTTCAGCAGCCACAACACCAGCCATGCCAGCAGCAACACGGCCAGGAAGGCCCACAGGCTCGATTCGTAACGGAAGCTGTCATAGGCGATCAGGACGTAGCCGGCGTGCCGCGAGATCGCATAGCCGAGGCCCGCCGCAATGGCGACGACCAGCAACAGGATCAGGAAGAAACGCTTCATGGGCTGGTCTCCTCGGCCGGGGTCGCCGTCGCGCTCGGGCTGACAGGCGTTTCAATTTCGACATGTCGCCGTTCGAGATAGGCCTGCACCGCCGCCAGGGTCCCGGCCAGGTCCGGCGTGACCACGGTCACCGGCTGTTTGCTCAACTCGGCAAGGCGCTCGATCATGATCCTGCTCTGCGGATTGTCCGGGTTGAAGCTGCCGGTCAACACGTCGCGGGCCTCGGTCAAGGTCTGGGTGTAGACCCCGGCCTGCCCGTTCAAAGCCGCCCACTGGGCCTGTTCCAGGGCCAGGCTGAGGGCCAGGCGGACCTGTGCCAGGCTCTGCCCGGCGAGCAACGGCCGGATGTTCTTGTTGGCATTGAAGTCGATGCGGATGTAACGCGAGATCTCATCCCACCACACGGCCCAACGGCTGGCGCCATCGCCGTCGGCGGTCAGGCCGAGCAGGGAGTCGCCGCGATCCTTGTACTCCGGCGCCAGCTCGCTGAGCTGGCTCACCTGATCGCGCAAGGCGCCCAGTTGCAGGAACAGCCCGGTGCGGTCCGGTTGCTCGGTGCTGCGCAGCGCGGCCAGGCTCTTGGCCACTTGCTCGCGGGCGGCAAAGGAGCCCGGATCGTTCTGTTCACGCAGGATATCGTCGGCGCCCTGGACCAGGGCCTGGGCGCTGGTGATGTCCTGCAAGGCCGACAAGCGCAGGCTGGCCAGGCGCAGCAGATGCTCGGCCTCGGCCAGACGCCAGTCCTTGCGGCTGGCGCCCAGCACGCTTTCCAGACGCTGGCTGAGGCGCTGCTGATCGCCCTGCAACTGGGTCACCAGGCGACGGCGGTCTTCCAGCTCTCCGGCACCCGGCAACTGATCCAAGCGAGAGACAAGCTGCTGTTCGCTCAGCTTGAGGGACTGCGTCTGGCTGCCCAGGTCTTGCAGTTGCCCGCTCTGCTGCTGATGGTTGGCTTGCAGGTTGCGCACCTGCCAGACACCCCAGCCACCCGCCGCCGCGCCGGCGGCGCCGAGCAACAGGGCGAGGATCGCCAGGCCATTGCCACGGCGTGCCAAAGGCGGTTGAACCGGGGCATCGACCACCGGCTGGGCTTCTTCTTTCGGCAAGGCTGTTTCGCTCACGTGTCCATCCTTTGCATTCTAGAGAGCGGGTACGGGATGCTCCCGCAACGCCGCTAGCAAAGCCGTGGCGCTGGCACCACGGCAATCCACTACATCCTGGGCTCCCGCGGCACGGGCCATTTCGGCCACCCGCGGGCTTGGAACAAACAACGGCAGACGCGCCAGTTCCGGCCAGGCCGTCGCCGCCAACTGCCGCAGGTGTTCAAATCCCTGCCCACTGCTGACCACCAGGGCGTTCAGGCGTTCCGCCGCGACACGCTGGGCCAGGAGGCCCTCGGCGTACTCGGGCAGCAGCCGACGGTACAACTCAAGGTAGTCGACACTAGCACCCTGGCTGCGCAAACGCTCGGCCAGCAGCTCGCGCCCACCCTCCCCGCGCAGGATCAATACCCGCGGTTCGGGGTGCGCCAGGGCCTGCTGCAACGCCGGCAAAGCGAGCAACGCTTCACTGTCGTCGCCCTCGTTCGGATAAGCAACCTCAAGACCGTAATCGGCGAGGATCTGCGCAGTCGCCGCACCGACCGTGAACCATTGCAGGAATGGCGCCTGCGGCCAGTACTGGTCGACCAGCTCAACCGCCAGGCGCGCCGCCGGCTTGCTGACCACGACCACCGCGCTGTAGTGGGCCAAGTCGTAGATCATTGCCCGCCCGGCGCCGTCGAGGGGCAAGGCTTCGATGTCCAGCAACGGCAGGCTGCTGCTGAAAATCCCGGCAGCGCTCAAGACGCTCGCCAGCTCCGCCGACTCTGACGCCGGCCGGGTCAACAACAGGCGCCAACCCCTCACTCTTCGCCGGCCTCGCCGTAGACCGCCTGGAGAATCGCATCCGCACCCTGGGCCAGCAGCGCTTGCGCGACCTGCACGCCGAGGGCCTGGGCCTCACCCTGGGGAGCCCGGGCATCGGCGCTGAGCAGCAGGCCGCCCTTGGGATCGCCGACCAGGCCACGCAGCCAGATCTGCTCGCCTTCCAGCACCGCGTAACAGGCAATCGGCACCTGGCAACCGCCATTCAGATGTTTGTTCAAGGCGCGCTCGGCGGTGACCCGCACGGCGGTATCGGCATGGTGCAGGGGTGCCAGCAGCGTATGGATTTCCGTGTCGACGCTGCGGCACTCGATGCCCACCGCGCCCTGGCCACCGGCCGGCAGGCTGTCTTCGACACTGATGGCCGAGGTGATGCGGTCTTCAAAGCCGAGACGGATCAGGCCGGCGGCGGCGAGGATAATCGCGTCGTACTCACCGGCGTCCAGCTTGGCCAGGCGGGTATTGACGTTGCCGCGCAGGAAGCGGATCTGCAGGTCGGGCCGACGGGTCAGCAATTGCGCCTGGCGACGCAGGCTCGACGTGCCGACCACGCTGCCGGCGGGCAGGGCGTCAAGACTGGCGAAGGTATTGGAAACGAAGGCGTCGCGCGGGTCTTCGCGCTCGCAGATACAGAACAGACCGAGCCCCTCGGGGAAATCCATCGGCACGTCCTTCATCGAATGCACGGCGATATCGGCCTCGTGCTCGAGCAGCGCGGTTTCCAGCTCCTTGACGAACAGTCCCTTGCCGCCGATTTTCGACAGTGGCGAGTCGAGCAGCTTGTCGCCGCGACTGACCATGGGCACCAGGGTGACCGATAAACCGGGATGAGCCTGCTCCAGGCGGGCCTTGACGTATTCGGCCTGCCACAGGGCCAGCGCGCTTTTACGGGTAGCGATGCGGATTTCGCGAGAAGACATGGATCGATCCGTACTGAATAGATACGGCAGATAATAACAGCTCAGCCCGGCCCGCTTTGACTTGTATCAGCCAATACGCAGCCTCCCTGGCCTGGAAATACCGGGTGGACGGTACCTTGCGCCTCGCGCAAGGCACGGATTAAAGCTGTTGCATCATCTTGCGCACGCCGGCGACATGGCGTCGGCTGACGATCAGCGCATCGCCGCCCAGCCCCTTGAGGAACAACTGGAAATGCCCCAGCGGCGTACGTTGCAGGCGCTCGATGCGTTCGCGGGCCACCAGCGCATTGCGATGAATACGCACAAAACGGTCGCCGAACTCGTCTTCCAGGGCCTTCAACGGCTCGTCCAGCAGCACTTCGCCGCCCTCATGGCGCAGGGTCACGTACTTGTGGTCGGCAATGAAGTAGATCACCTGGTCCAGCGGAATCAGCTCGATGCCCTTGCGGGTACGGGCGCTGATGTGACTGCGCGGGCCAGTGCCGGATTCGGCGGCGGGCCGCGTCAGGGCCGCCAGTTGCACGCGGTTGGGACGCTCGGCTTTTTTCAGCGCTTCGAGCAGGTGCTCGGCGCGCACGGGCTTGACCAGGTAACCCACGGCACTGACCTGGAACGCCTCCAGGGCAAACTCGTCATGGGCGGTGCAGAACACCACGGCGGGCGGTGCTTCGCGCTCGCACAACCGGGCAGCCACCTGCAGGCCATCGAGGCCCGGCATGCGGATATCGAGCAGGACCACATCGGGCCTCAGGCTCTCGATCAGGGACAATGCCTCTTCGCCATTGGTGGCGCTGGGCTCCAGGACACTGTAACCCTCGAGTTCGCCGACCAAACGGCTCAAGCGCTCGCGGGCCAGGGGTTCGTCATCAACGATCAGGACATTCATATTGCACTGGATTCCTGCGTGAGTCTCGCACAAGGATAGCGTAGACAGGTGAAGTGACGACCGTCACGGCGATCCACGCTAAGACTAGCGCGAGGCCCGAAAAGTGCCGTAAGTCGAGCACCGATATTTGCCAGTGCCAACTGAGTACCGCCTGACACCTGCCGCGGTGCGACATCGTCGTAGGGATTGCTGATACACAATATGAACTCTCCCTCTTTATAGTCGGCTTCGACCCTGACCACGCCGCCTTCGATACGCGGTGCGATGCCGTAGATCAGAGCGTTTTCCAACAGTGGTTGCAAGGTTAATTGCGGGATCGGCAAATCCTCGGGAATTGTGCCCACCCTCCAGTCCAACTGTAGACGGTTGCCAAGACGATATTGCTCAATCGACAAATATCGTTGCGCTAATTCCAGCTCATCACGCCACGTCACCAGGTTGCCGGGTTTGGCCAGGCTGGCACGGAACAGGTCGGACAGATCCAGCACCGCCTGCTCGGCCTGTTGCGGATCGCTCACCACCAGGCTGGCGATGCTGTTCAGGCTGTTGAACAGGAAGTGCGGGCGGATCCTCGCCTGCAAGGCTTCGAGGCGCGCCTGCAGTTCCGCCTGCTGCTGGCGACGCCACTGACTCTGCAAGTAAAAGTAGCGCAACATCAGGGCCGACATGATGAGGCTGATCAAGCCATGGCGCAGATAGTGCCCCGCCGTGCCTTCGCCCGAGGGTGGACCGGCCAGGGAAAAATATTCGGTCAGGCCGGTGCAGGCCAGGCTCAGCCCGACCACCAGGGCGCAGCACAACACCCCGGCCAGCCCCGGGCGCAAACGCGCCAGCCAGGCCCGTGCGCTACACAATAACGCCGCCGACAACAGCACGATCCACTGCACATACAGGGACGTCAGGGCCAGGCGCACCCAGTCGAAACCGACGGGCATCGGCTCGGCCAGCACCAACACCATCACCAGCAACTCCGCCGAGACCACCAGCACCAGCAACGCCTCGGGCAGGCAGAGTTCCGGGAGGAAGAATTCCTGGGTCGCGGGCACTTCACGCCCCTCGTTCGATCGTGAAATAGGCATGGGTCCAGTCTCTGCGCACGCTCCCTTAACGACAAGCCGTTCGACAGATTCGGTCGAAATATAATTCACCAGTGTTGCAAACCTACCTTGTGGTCGCTGGCCGGCTGACGGGCATTGGCGCAACCCTGTTATGATCGGTGACGATTTTTCCGGCAATCCACCTTCAGCAGATCACGAGCGAATCCATGAGCACCGACAAGACCAATCAGTCCTGGGGCGGCCGCTTCAGTGAACCCGTCGACGCCTTCGTCGCACGTTTCACCGCCTCCGTCACGTTCGACCAGCGCCTCTATCGCCACGACATCATGGGCTCCATCGCCCACGCCACGATGCTGGCCAAGGTCGGCGTACTGACCGAGGCCGAGCGCGACAGCATCGCCGCCGGCCTGACCACCATCCAGGGCGAAATCGAGGCCGGCCAATTCGACTGGCGCGTGGACCTGGAAGACGTGCACATGAACATCGAAGCGCGTCTGACCGACCGCATCGGCGTCACCGGCAAGAAGCTGCACACCGGCCGTAGCCGCAACGACCAGGTGGCCACCGATATCCGCCTGTGGCTGCGCGACGAGATCGACCTGATCCTGGCTGAAATCACCCGCCTGCAAAAAGGCCTGCTGGAACAGGCCGAGCGCGAAGCCGGCAGCATCATGCCCGGCTTCACGCACCTGCAGACCGCCCAGCCGGTGACCTTCGGGCACCACATGCTGGCCTGGTTCGAAATGCTCAGCCGCGACTACGAGCGCCTGGTCGACTGCCGCAAGCGCACCAACCGCATGCCCCTGGGCAGCGCGGCGCTGGCCGGCACCACCTACCCGATCGACCGTGAATACACGGCCCAACTGCTGGGTTTCGACGCGGTCGGCGGCAACTCTCTGGACAACGTTTCGGACCGTGACTTCGCCATCGAGTTCTGCTCGGCGGCCAGCATCGCGATGATGCACCTGTCGCGTTTCTCCGAAGAGCTGGTGTTGTGGACCAGCGCGCAGTTCCAGTTCATCGATCTGCCGGACCGTTTCTGCACCGGCAGCTCGATCATGCCCCAGAAGAAAAACCCCGACGTGCCGGAGCTGGTACGCGGCAAGACCGGCCGCGTGTTCGGCGCCCTGATGGGCCTGCTGACCTTGATGAAAGGCCAACCGCTGGCCTACAACAAGGACAATCAGGAAGACAAGGAACCGCTGTTCGACGCCGCCGACACCCTGCGCGATTCGCTGCGGGCGTTTGCCGACATGATCCCGGCGATCAAGCCCAAGCACGCGGTGATGCGCGAAGCGGCGTTGCGTGGTTTCTCCACCGCGACCGACCTGGCGGATTACCTGGTGCGTCGTGGCCTGCCGTTCCGTGATTGCCACGAGATCGTCGGCCATGCGGTGAAGTACGGTGTGGAAACCGGCAAGGACCTGGCGGAAATGAGCCTGGAAGAGCTGCGCAAGTTCAGCGACCAGATCGATGACGACGTGTTTGCGGTGTTGACCCTGGAAGGCTCGGTCAACGCCCGCAACCATATCGGCGGGACCGCACCGGCGCAGGTGAAATTGGCCGTTGCACGCGGCCAGGCATTGCTCGCCAGCCGCTGATCCCCGGTACAAACGATCTCAAGCCTGAACAAGACTTGTGGCGAGCGGGCTTGCCCGCGCTGGGGTGCGAAGCGCCCCTGAAATCGGTGAATCCGGTCTATCAGGCAGACCGAGATAGTCGGTTTTGCGACTGCTTCGCAGCCGAGCGCGGGCAAGCCCGCTCACCACAAGACCGTGCCGGGCCTCAGGATGGCGTTGCGGCTTACCTTGTTCTCGCCTCGGTTTTCTTATTTCTTGGCCGCAATCATCGCCAGGAACGCCGGCATGGCCGCTTCCTTGTCCGCCGCGATCCGCTGCACATTCGGCCACTGCTGCAAACGCTCCAGCAGCGCCTTGGCCTCAGGCATCTCGGCCATCAAATCAATCCCGAACAGCTTCTGGCCAACTCCGCAGGCCAGGTCGACGCTGTAGAGAAAGTAGATATCCGCCACGCTGAACTCACTGCCCGCCACATAAGGGGCGAAGGCGCCATGGCGCTTGAGGGTGGCGAAGCCCAGCAACAGCTCAGCCTTGGTCTTCTCCTTGATTGCTTCCGGCACTGGCATGCCGAAAAAGGCCTCGGCAAACGACGCCCGCGCCGGCAACTCGATGTACAACTCGATTTCCTTGGCCAGCGCCAACACCCGGGCACGCTGGTAAGGATCGGCAGGCAACAGTTTCACCCCCGGTTGGGTGTCATCGATATACGGCAGGATCACCGCCGTTTCATTGATAAACCCCTGCGGCGTGCCCAGCACCGGGACCTTCCCGCGCGGACTGATGGCCAGGGCTTCAGGCGTCTGCCCGGCATAAAACGGCACTTCTTCGAAGGGCAAGCCCTTTTCCAGCAGCGCCAGCTTGACCATGTTGTAGTAGTTGCTGACCGCGAATCCATAAAGTTTGAGCATCACAAAGCCTCCAGGCCGTGCAGGGGGTTGGCCCCGGCAGTTATAGAACCTCGGACGACCTCTTGCCAGCAGCATCACGCCCCTGAATGCAGTTAAACTGGCCACCTTTCCTTGAGGAGTCCGCCATGAGCGAACCAACCGATATCGACAACGACGACGAAGCGTTCGCCGAGAGCACCCTGACCCAGGCCATCGAAAACCAGATCGAGACCGAAAACCCGCCGGCGGCCAAGGCGATCTTCAACAAACTGACCCTGGTGGGTTACGAACGTGAAGAGATCCTCAACCTGATGGCCCATGTGCTGGCAGTGGAAATCGACGGGATGCTCGATGAGGATCGCCCGTTCAATACCGAGTGGTATGAGACCGCGCTGCGCGCATTGCCGGAATTGCCGCCCGAAAATCAGTAAGGCTCCGGGACTTTCGGCGCCTTGACGGGCGCTTCGCGAGCAAGCTCGCTCCTACAGGGGTAAGTGGTGCAACACCCTATCGTGTAGGAGCAGCCGGTCGACGCTCGATTGCTCGCGAAAAATACTCAGACACACATCTAATTCCCGCCTTCCCCCCGCCCCCTTGTCTACACTGACAACGCCCCGCCGCCACCCCGGCCCGGGACACCGCACCCACCGTCCGGCCGCACACGCATCCAATACTGGACAGAGCGCTCAACTGCGATCACCTTAGGGGCGCTGTCGTCCAATAATTCCTAGAAAGTCTGGAGTCCTTATGTCGTATACCCCTGAGTTGGTTGCCGAACTGGAAATCCTTGCACTGTTCAATCTGGGCAATTCCCAGGAAGGCCTGAAAATTCATCAGACCGCCGCGCCAAAAGCCATCGCCGCCGCCCAACGCCTGTTCGAGAAGGAGCTCATCACCCAAGCCGACGGTGGCTACCTGACCAGCCTGGGCCGCGATGCGGCCGAACATGCCCAAGGCCTGCTGACCATCCTGGCCATCAAAGAGGCCGCCTGACCCCTCGCCGCGCCCACGGGATCTTCTTCTCCTGCCCGATCTCGCGGGCGCCGACGACAGAACACTGAAAAACCGCCATCCAGAAGAAATTCTGCTTAAGCGTCCCCGCACTTCAGCGCTAAACTGCCATCCTTGCGAACCCCTTCCTTTCGAGCCCCGCGAGCCGGTTTGAGTTAGACATGACGCGTACCCACGAAATTCGCCCGAACCTGGACGAGGGAATCGACCGTAAAGTCCTCAGCCAACTGCGTGCGCGCTTCCTGAAGCTCAACCAGGGACGTCTGGACCGTGCCCTTGAAGGTCTGTCACCGCGCCAACAGGTGGTGCTGAACCTGCTGCCGCTGTTTTTCCACGTCAATCATCCGCTACTACCCGGTTATGTCTCGGGCAGTACCCCGGCCGGGCTGTCGCACTATGAGCCCGACGACCTGGCCCTGGCCGAAGCCCAGCGCCTGACTCGCTCCTTCTCCTACAAGACCCGCCACGGCAATCCGCCGCGGCCGATCCACGGCCTGTTCCTGATGGGCAGCCTCGGCACCCTGGCCCAGGCCGAGCAGAGCGACATGGACATGTGGGTCTGCCACGCCGGTGAACTGAGCCCGGGCGAATTGGCCGAACTGCGCAAGAAGTGCCAATTGCTGGAGGAATGGGCCGCCAGCCAGGGCGCCGAGGCGCATTTTTTCCTGATCGACCCGAGCCGCTTCGTCCGTGGCGAACGCGATACGCAACTGAGCTCGGAAGACTGCGGCACTACCCAGCATTACCTGTTGCTGGACGAGTTCTACCGCACTGCCATCTGGCTCGCCGGGCGCACACCATTGTGGTGGCTGGTGCCGGTGTACGAGGAACAGCACTACGACCAGTACACCCACACCTTGCTGTCCAAGCGTTTTATCCGCGACAACGAAACCCTCGATCTCGGCCACTTGGCGCGGATCCCGCCAGGGGAATTCATCGGCGCCGGGCTCTGGCAACTGTTCAAGGGTATCGAGTCGCCCTACAAATCAGTGCTCAAGCTGCTGTTGATCGAGGTCTACGCCAGCGAACACCCCCATGTCGAATGCCTGAGCCTGCGCTTCAAGCAGGCGGTGTTCGCCAACCAGCTGGACCTCGACGAGCTGGACCCGTACATCGTGGTCTACCGGCGCATCGAGGAGTACCTCAAGGCCCGCAACGAACCGGAACGCCTGGAACTGGTGCGGCGCAGCCTGTACCTGAAGGTCAACCGCAAGCTCACCGGCCAGAGCAGCCGCAACCAGAGCTGGCAGCGCCAGTTGCTGATGCGCCTGGCCACCGAATGGGGCTGGGATCGCCGGCAACTGGCGCTGCTCGACAGCCGCAGCCAGTGGAAAGTCCGCCAGGTCAGCGCCGAACGCCGGGCCCTGGTCACCGAGCTCAACTACAGCTATCGCTTCCTGACCCAGTTCGCCCGCACCGAACAGGCCGTCAGCCTGATCAACAAGCGCGACCTCAATGTCCTCGGCCGCCGGCTGTACGCCGCGTTCGAGCGCAAGGCCGGAAAAATCGAGTTCATCAACCCCGGCATCGCCCCGGACCTGGCCGAAGACACCCTCACCCTGGTCCAGTCGCCGAACCGCAAGGAGCCGGGGCAAACCCACTGGGGCCTGTACAACGGCAGCCTGAACGCCCTGGAATGGGAAAACTTCGCGCCGATCAAGCGCAGCCGTGAACTGCTGGAACTGCTGACCTGGTGCCATCGCAACGGCGTAATCGACACCACCACGCGCCTGTCGCTGCACCCTGGCAGCAGCGACCTGACCGAGTTCGAGCTGTTCAACCTGCTGGGCAGCCTGCAACAGACCCTGCCCCTGCCATTGGGCAGCGTCAGCGAGGACCAGTTGCTGCGCCCGAGTATCCCGGCGGAGGTGCTGATCCTGGTGAACATCGGAGTCGATCCGCTCAAGCATCACCGCGACCTGAATATCCTGATGACCACCGAGCGCACCGACTCCCTGAGTTACGCCGGCGTCAGGGAAAACCTGGTACTGACCCTCGACCAGGTCACGCTCAACAGCTGGAACGAAGTGCTGATCAACCGTTACCACGGCCCTCATGCACTGCTCGACTGCCTGCGCAACTACCTCAACCACTTGCCGATCGGACGCCAGCTACCACGGCTGCGGGTGCGCTGCTTCTGCCACAACCGCGCGCAGTTCATTGCCCAGCGGGTCGAGGAAGTGCTCAACACCGCCCAGGAACTGTTGCTTGGCAACCTCAACCATCGTTATCTGGTCCAGATCCAGCAGCACTATCACGTATTGGAGTTGGTGCAGGGTCAAGTCAGGCATATCGCCCTCGACAGCCTGCCGGAGTTGCTCAACTACCTGAGCCAGGAGCTATCCGCCTACAGCCCGCTCTACGTGGACATCCGGGCGATGGAGGAACACGACCTGGCGCTGGTGCTGCCCATGGGCCAGCCCGAATGCGTGCAGGTGTTCTACCGGATCAACGAAACCCACGCCGACTTGTACGTGCTGGACGAGTTCAACGCCCTCTGGCAACAGCGCCTGCCGTTCCATGACGAGCTAAGCCTGCTGGTACCGCTGCAACGCTTCCTGCAGTCGATTCTCTACCGCCGCGAGGCGCTGATGCCGATGGAAACGGCACAGCCCTCGGCGGCGCTGGAAACCCTGTACTACCAGTTGCTGCCCTCGGGCCCCGGGCGGGTACGCCGGGTCGAAACCCGGCCAGCACCGCAAACCCCGGTCAACAAGCCGTTCTACGACGTCCAGGCGATTGTCGGCAAAGCCGGGACCGATGCGGTCCAGATCACCTTGTACTGCAATCAGCGGGAGTTTTCCGAACTGGAATATGGCGACCAGCTGTTTATCACGGTCGCTCGGGAAATCGTCGGGCAGCGCCGCGAAATCGAACGCTACCGCTGCTACATCACCGACCTGGACCTGAGCGCATTGATCGGTGACGGACAGGGTTCGAGCAACCTCTACCTGCGTTACAAGGCCGAGCTGGAAAGCGCGCTGAACCTGGCACTCGAACAGGTCTGAGGGCACGGCTGGCGGTCGGGCGACTGCAACCCGCAGCGCCTGCGCCCGGTCAAGGGCGCCACGGCGGGTTCAGAGGTGGAAGTCGCCAGCGGCTTCCGGCTGGTATTCCACTTCCAGCAAGTTCAGCTTCAGGATCTTGCCACCCGGGGCCGGCCAATCGATGTGCTGGCCAACCTGCAAACCGAGCAACGCGCTGCCCACGGGCGCAAGAATGGAGATCCGTCCTTCATCGGCGTTGGCGTCCTGCGGGTACACCAGGGTCAGGTGGTAATCCTTGCCACTGCTTTCCTCACGGCAGTGCACCCGGGAATTCATGGTCACGACACCGGCGGGCACTTCTTCGTGGCCTACCACGCTTTCGGCTCGGTCCAGTTCGGTTTGCAACGCGATGACGCCGGGCAGCGTGTCATCCAGGCTGTCGATCAGGCGCTCCAGACGTTGCACGTCAAGGCGGGTGAGGATGATGGAAGGTGCGGTGCTCATGATCCAGGCAGACTCCTTTTTTCTGCACGATAAAAGCAAAACCCCGCCAGGAAAGGCGGGGTTTTCACGGGCCTCGTCAACGTGAGGCGTAGCCGGACACTACCACAGCGGCGTAAATACACAACCCGAGGCAGCTGGCGCTGAGGGTACCTGTGGCGAGGTGGCTTCGTCAGGCCTGCGCCTTGCGCTGCATGGCCTGCTCGCAGATCACCCGGCGGCGGGCATCATCCGCCGAGCGCCACTCGCGAATATCCTCGACGTGCCGAAAACAGCCGATACAAATTTTCTGCTCGTCCAGCCGACAAAGGCTCACACAAGGTGACGACACGGCCGAACTGACATTGCTGTACAACGGCTTGGCGGGACGGACCGGGGCGGTTTGCTGCGTCACGATCAGATCTCTTCGAAATCCAGGTCGACATCGGCCTGTTCCAGGGTAAAGCGCGCCAGGATCTCGTTGAGCTTCTCTTCGCTCTTCACGCAGAACCAATAGCTGCCGTCTTCATCCTCGCTGCTGCTTTCCTTGTACTCGAAGTGATAGCCGCCGGTGGGCTTGGACGTCGCCAGCCAGAGCTGACGCAGAGGCTCCTGGCGACTGAAGATCAGTTGGCTGCCGCTTTCGAACTTCACAGTGAGCACGCCACCGGAGTTTTCCAGGTCCACATCCAGGCCACTCTCATCGAACACATCTTCCAGATTTTGCTGGGTGTTATCGACCAGATCGTGAAAACGGGCTTCAGTCAAACTCATTGCGCGAACCTCGAAAAATGCGTGTCCCTTCAAGCGTCGCAAGATACGAGCGCTCTCGGACGATGGCGAAGCATAACCACGTGGGGCCAAGAGTGACATCAATAATCCACGCAACGGTAGCTGGGCGCCGCCGGACGGGCAGCGGCCCGCATAGGCAAGCCGACAGGTGGCCGGTATACTCCGGCGCAATTAATGCTTTTTCAAAGGATTTCGCCATGAAGCGCCTGATCTCTTCCCTTGCTGCGCTCCTCGCGATCGCTTGCCTCGTCTCTGCCTGTGGTCAAAAAGGTCCGCTGTATCTGCCCGACGACAGCCAGAACCCGAACGACCAGGCCAAGTCCTCGCAAGCCAAAGCGCACCAGAACGACACCTACTAAGGGATCATCATGGACGCTTTTAACTACCGTGGCGGTGAGCTGTTCGCGGAAGGTGTAGCTTTGTCTGCCATTGCCGAACGTTTTGGCACGCCGACCTACGTCTACTCCCGCGCCCACATCGAGGCGCAGTACAACGCCTATGCCAATGCCCTCGAAGGCACGCCACACCTGGTGTGCTTCGCGGTCAAGGCCAACTCCAACCTGGGCGTACTGAACGTCCTCGCGCGGCTCGGTGCCGGGTTCGACATCGTCTCACGCGGTGAGCTGGAGCGTGTCCTGGCCGCCGGCGGCAGCGCGGACAAGATCGTTTTCTCCGGCGTCGGCAAGACCCGCGAAGACATGCGTCGGGCCCTGGAAGTCGGCGTGCACTGCTTCAATATCGAGTCCACCGACGAGCTGGAGCGCCTGCAAATCGTGGCGGCCGAGCTGGGCGTGCGTGCGCCGATCTCGTTGCGGGTCAACCCGGATGTCGACGCCGGCACCCACCCGTACATCTCCACCGGCCTCAAAGAGAACAAGTTCGGTATCGCCATTGCCGATGCCGAGGATGTCTACATCCGCGCCGCACAGCTGCCAAACCTGGAAGTGCTGGGCGTTGATTGCCATATCGGCTCGCAGTTGACCAACCTGTCGCCGTTCCTCGATGCCCTCGACCGCCTGCTGGCGCTGATCGATCGGCTTGGCGAATGCGGCATCTACCTGCAGCACATCGATCTCGGTGGCGGTGTGGGCGTGCGTTATCGCGACGAAGAGCCACCGCAAGTCGGTGACTACATCAAGGCCGTGCGCGAGCGTATTGCCGGTCGCGACCTGGCGCTGCTGTTCGAACCGGGCCGCTACATCGTCGCCAATGCCGGCGTGCTGCTGACCCAGGTCGAGTACCTCAAGCACACCGAGCACAAGGATTTCGCCATCGTCGACGCGGCGATGAACGACCTGATCCGTCCGGCCCTGTACCAGGCCTGGATGGGCGTCAGCGCCGTGCGTCCGCGCGAGAGCGCCGGGCGGGTCTATGACATCGTCGGGCCGATCTGCGAGACCGGTGACTTCCTGGCCAAGGAACGTCAGCTTGCGCTGGAAGAAGGCGACCTGCTGGCCGTGCACTCGGCCGGCGCCTATGGTTTTGTCATGAGCTCCAACTACAACACTCGCGGCCGTGCCGCCGAAGTGCTGGTGGATGGCGAGCAGATGTTCGAAGTGCGTCGTCGCGAGACGGTCGCCGAGTTGTATGCCGGCGAAAGCCAGCTGCCGGAGTAAGACCATGCTGCTGCGTTTTACCAAGATGCACGGCCTGGGCAACGACTTCATGGTCCTCGACCTGGTCAGCCAGCACGCGCATATCCAGCCCAAGCACGCCAAGCAATGGGGTGACCGTCACACCGGGATCGGCTTCGACCAGTTGCTGATCGTCGAGGCGCCGAGCAATCCGGAAGTGGATTTCCGCTACCGGATCTTCAACTCCGACGGTTCGGAAGTGGAACAGTGCGGCAACGGTGCCCGCTGTTTCGCCCGTTTTGTGCTCGACAAGCGCCTGACCGCCAAGCGCCTGATCCGCGTCGAAACCAAGAGCGGGGTCATCGAGCTGGATGTCCGCCAGGACGGCCAGATCAGCGTGAACATGGGCCCGCCGCGCCTGGTGCCGGCCGAGATTCCGTTCCAGGCCGACCAGCAGGCCACGAGCTACAGCCTGGACGTCGACGGCCAGAACGTCGACCTGGCCGCCGTGTCCATGGGCAATCCCCATGCGGTGCTGCGGGTCAGCGACATCAACAGCGCGCCGGTGCATGAGCTGGGGCCAAAGATCGAACATCACCCGCGCTTCCCGGCCCGGGTCAACGTCGGCTTCCTGCAAGTGATTGACCGCCACCGCGCGCAACTGCGAGTCTGGGAGCGTGGCGCCGGGGAAACCCAGGCCTGCGGCACCGGCGCCTGCGCCGCCGCGGTGGCCGCCATCAGTCAAGGCTGGATGGATTCGCCGGTAACCCTCGACCTGCCCGGCGGACGCTTGTCCATCGAATGGGCGGGTGTCGGCGAGCCGGTGATGATGACGGGTCCTGCCGTTCGGGTGTATGAAGGACAAGTGCGTCTATAAGCGAGCCAATACCATGACCGATCAGCCTCAGGTTCCAGCCGAACAGCCCAACGAGTCGCCTGCACAGAGCCTTGAGGCGGCGCAGGTCGCCGCCTACCTGGAGGCTCATGCGGACTTCTTCGTCGAACACGAAGAGTTGCTGCCGGCGCTGCGCATTCCCCATCGGCGCGGCGATACCGTGTCGCTGGTCGAGCGCCAGATGAAAATCCTCCGCGAGCGCAACATCGAGATGCGCCATCGGCTGTCGCAGCTGATGGATGTCGCCCGGGACAACGATCGCCTGTTCGAGAAAACCCGCCGCCTGATCCTCGCGCTGATGGACGCCGCCAGCCTGGACGATCTGGTCATGGCCGTGGAAGACAGCCTGCGCCAGGACTTCCAGGTGCCCTTCGTCAGCCTGATCCTGTTCGGCGACAACGCCATGCCGGTGGGCCGCTGGGTCAGCCATGCCGAAGCCCAGCAAGCCATCGGTGGCCTGCTCTCGGAAGGCAAGAGCGTCAGCGGCAGCTTGCGCGAGCACGAACTGGACTTCCTGTTCGGCGAAGAACAGCGCAAGCAGATCGGCTCCACCGCGGTGGTCGCCATCAGTCATCAGGGCGTACATGGCGTTCTCGCCGTGGCCAGCCGCGATCCGCAGCACTACAAAAGTTCGGTGGGCACCCTGTTCCTCAGCTACATCGCCGAAGTCCTGGGCCGCGTCGTTCCGCGCTTCACTCCCGCCCTGCGCTCGGTGCGCTAGCCATGGAGCGACAGCTGGACGCCTACTGCGAGCACCTGCGCAGTGAGCGCCAGGTGTCGCCCCATACGCTGCAAGCCTATCGCCGCGACCTGAACAAGGTCCTGGCCTTTTGCACCAAGGAACAGATCGGCAACTGGAGCGCCCTGGATATCCAGCGCCTGCGCCGCCTGATCGCCCGCCTGCACCAGCAGGGCCAATCTTCCCGCAGCCTGGCACGCCTGCTTTCGGCGGTGCGCGGGCTGTACCTGTACCTCAACCGCGAAGGCCTCTGCAACCACGACCCGGCCACCGGCCTGGCACCGCCCAAGGGCGAACGGCGCCTGCCCAAGACCCTGGACACCGACCGCGCCCTGCAATTGCTCGACGGTGGGGTCGAGGACGACTTTATCGCCCGGCGCGACCAGGCCATTCTTGAGCTGTTCTACTCCTCGGGCCTGCGCCTGTCGGAGCTGACCGGCCTTGATCTGGAGCAGCTTGACCTGGCCGATGGCCTGGTTCAGGTCCACGGCAAAGGCAGCAAGACCCGCGTCCTGCCCATCGGCCGCAAAGCCCGGGAAGCCCTGCAGAACTGGCTGCCGTTGCGCGCCCTGAGCAATCCGCCGGACGATGCCGTGTTCGTCAGCCAGCAAGGCCGCCGCCTCGGGCCCCGGGCCATTCAATTACGGGTCAAAGCCGCCGGCGAGCGCGAACTGGGGCAGAACCTGCACCCGCATATGCTCCGCCACTCCTTCGCCAGCCACCTGCTGGAGTCGTCCCAGGACCTGCGTGCCGTGCAGGAACTGCTCGGCCACTCGGACATCAAGACCACGCAGATCTACACCCACCTGGACTTCCAGCACCTGGCAACCGTCTATGACAGTGCCCATCCACGGGCCAAACGCAGCAAGGACCCTTCGTAATGACGATTCAGCTGATCACCTTCGACCTCGACGATACCCTGTGGGATACCGCGCCGGTGATCCACAGCGCGGAGACCGTTTTGCGCGAATGGCTGGCCGAGCATGCACCGAACCTGGGCGGCGTTCCGGTGGAACACCTGTGGGCGATTCGCGAACGGGTGTTGCTCAAGGAACCGACGCTCAAGCACCGCATCAGCGCCTTGCGTCGGCGGGTGCTGTTCCATGCCCTGGAAGAGGCCGGTTACCCTCATGCGCGGGCTTCAGAACTGGCGGATGAGAGCTTCGAGGTGTTTATCCACGCCCGGCACCAGATCGAGGTGTTTCCGGAGGTCGAACCGACCCTGGAGGCCCTGGGCCGCTCCTTTGCCCTGGGGGTGGTGACCAATGGCAATGCCGACGTACGCCGCCTCGGGCTTGCCGACTACTTCCGCTTTGCGCTGTGTGCCGAAGACATCGGCATCGCCAAGCCGGATGCACGGCTGTTCCATGAGGCCCTGGTGCGCGGCGGGAATGTGCCGGCCAGCGCGGCAGTGCACATCGGCGATCACCCCGGGGATGACATCGCCGGGGCCCAACAGGCGGGCCTGCGGGCGATCTGGTACAACCCGACGGGCAAGGCCTGGGAAGCCGACCGCCAGCCGGATGCGCAGGTTCGCAGCCTGACCGAGCTGCCGGCGCTGCTGGCCGGTTGGAATACCCCCGCCTGATCCGCAGCCATGAAAAAGCCCGCAGCGATGGCGGGCTTTTTCAACAAACCAGAAAACCGGCACTGAGACTCAGATAGGCCGGCTACCGTATTTGTTATCGGGCTTCTTGGGTGGATCAGCCACCACATTGGCCTCGACTTCCTGCACCTTGCCGCCACGCGCGAGGAACTCGTCCATGGCCTTGGCCAGGGCATCGCGTTCCTTGTTCTTGGCTTCAACACTCGGCAGTTCGTCAACCGATACCGCAGCCTTGGCCTTGCCTTTGGCAGTCGGTGCCGGCGCGTCACCGCCATCGTCGTCGGCAACGTCTACGTCTTCAGCTGCCGCTTCCAGACCTTCTTCGGTTTCGTCGTCTTCACCGACCTCAAGGTCGTCGTTTTCCAGATCATCGTCGCTCATGTTCTACCTCATGACTTGCGAAAAGCAGATTAGTTATAGCCCAGCTACGCCGACTGTCGAAGGCCGCCGGAAAAAATTCAACATCCGCTGCATACCAGCGGCTTATGCCCCATCACCGTAAAAGGTGGCAAGGACTTTACGAGCCCCGCCATGATCCCGGTGCTCGCCCAGATAGACACCTTGCCAGCTACCCAGAGCCAACCGTCCCGCCGTCACCGGCAAAGTCAGCTGACAGCCTAGCAAACTGGCCTTGAAATGCGCCGGCAGGTCGTCCGCGCCTTCGTCGTTGTGTTCATAATCGGCCTTGACCTGGGGTACCAGCCGGTTGAAAAAACGTTCGAAGTCACGACGGACCGCCGGATCGGCGTTCTCGTTGATGGTCAACGAGGCCGAGGTATGCTGCAGCCACAAATGCAGCAGACCGACCTGGCACGCCTGGAGTTCAGGCAAGCCGTCGAGCAACTCCTGGGTCACCAAATGAAAACCCCGGGGCCTGGCCCGCAAGGTAATCAGTGTCTGTTGCCACATACAGATCGAAGCCTCTTCGGCGCGCATTCTAGCGCGCTGTGGAAAAAAGCAAAGAGCCTAATACTCTTGCTTTGCTGTAAGCAATCAGCCCTTACAAAAACACCCGGGGGTTTTGGCCGTAATGCCTTTGGATAAATCCTTTCAGTCCCTTTTTCAATGACAAACTCCAGACAAAAAAATGCCCGGCAAGCCGGGCAATTTTTTTTGCTGCGTTTACAGGTTGTAACCGCGCTCGTTGTGTTGCGCCAGGTCCAGGCCCACCGACTCTTCTTCGTCGGCGACGCGCAGCCCCATCACGGCGTCCAGCACCTTGAGGATGATGAAGGTCACGATCGCCGTGTAGATGACGGTGAAGCCGACGCCTTTGCACTGAATCCAGACTTGTGCGGCAACGTCAGTGGTCGCGGTGTTGAAGCCGCCCATGGACGGTGCAGCGAACACACCGGTCAGGATCGCGCCGAGGATACCGCCGATACCGTGCACGCCGAAGGCGTCCAGGGAGTCGTCGTAGCCCAGTTTGCGTTTCAGGGTGGTGGCGCAGAAGAAGCACACCACGCCGGCCGCCAGGCCGATGATCAGCGAGCCCATCGGGCCAACGGTACCGGCAGCCGGGGTAATGGCCACCAGACCGGCAACCACACCCGAAGCGATGCCCAGGGCACTTGGCTTACCGTGGGTCAGCCACTCGGCGAACATCCAGCCCAGGGCAGCGGCGGCGGTAGCGATCTGGGTGACCAGCATCGCCATACCGGCGGTGCCGTTGGCCGCGGAAGCGGAACCGGCGTTGAAGCCGAACCAGCCGACCCACAGCATGGCCGCGCCCATCAGGGTGTAACCGAGGTTGTGCGGCGCCATCGGGGTGGTCGGGAAGCCTTTGCGCTTGCCCAGCACCAGGCAGGCCACCAGGCCAGCCACACCAGCATTGATGTGAACCACGGTGCCGCCGGCGAAGTCGAGCACGCCCCAGTCACCCAGCAGGGAACCCGGACCGCTCCAGACCATATGCGCAATCGGCGCATAGACCAGGGTGAACCATACGCCCATGAACACCAGCATCGCGGAGAACTTCATGCGTTCAGCGAAGGCACCGACGATCAGCGCCGGGGTGATGATGGCGAAAGTCATCTGGAAGGTGACGAACACCGCCTCAGGGAACAGCGCCGTCGGCCCGGTGATACTGGCCGGCGTGATGCCCGCTAGGAAGGCCTTGGCCATGCTACCGACGAAGGAGTTGTAGTTGACGACGTTGGCTTCCATCCCGGTGGTGTCGAACGCGAGACTGTAGCCATAAATGAACCACAGAATGGTGATCAGACCGGTAATGGCGAAGCACTGCATCATCACGGAAAGAATGTTTTTCGAACGCACCATGCCGCCGTAGAACAGCGCGAGGCCTGGAATCGTCATGAACAGCACGAGGGCTGTCGAGGTCAGCATCCAGCTGGTGTCGCCGGAATTCAGGACTGGAGCAGGTACCGGGTCCGCCGCCATTGCCAAGGCTGGCATTACGAGGGACAACAGGGCTCCTAGCCCTGCGAATTTACGCAGAGTCATATTGTTTTCTCCTGGGGCGTTGGGGTTTGGCGGCTTAGATTGCGTCGGTATCGGTTTCGCCGGTACGGATGCGAATAGCCTGTTCCAGATTGACCACAAAGATCTTGCCGTCACCGATCTTGCCGGTGTTGGCCGCCTTGGTTATCGCCTCGATAACCCGGTCAAGATCCTTGTCGTCAATGGCGACATCAATCTTCACCTTGGGCAGGAAGTCGACCACGTATTCCGCGCCGCGATACAGCTCGGTGTGACCCTTCTGCCGACCGAAGCCTTTGACCTCAGTGACGGTAATGCCCTGCACGCCGATCTCGGACAACGACTCGCGCACGTCGTCCAACTTGAACGGCTTGATGATGGCAGTGACTAGCTTCATGAAAACTCTCTCCCGAATTGGTGGACTTGCCCCAGGAAAACAAACCCGACTCAAGTCTAAGCGCAGTGCCTGGCTTTGTAACGCATCGTCGGTCCACATCGACCGCCCGACGCCAGCTAAACCGCTGCTGGCGAAACTTCCCAGCTTCGTCTGCCGCACTGCATTCGTCACAGCGACTGCATCAGTGCATGGGTCATTGGCAACTAAGCAGAAACCTTGCCAGCTCCGTAAAAACCAGTGATTTCAGTCTGTTGGCCGCTACGCGGGGTGAAAAGGCGGGTTGCATCCGGGCTATACGCACAACAACGGTGCGCACTGCGCCGAGGCAATGCGCGATAACCGTGCGTCCGCCCCCATGAAAATCACTATAGACACTGCGTGGTACACTGCCGGCAATCTGTTTCCGGAACCTTAGCCATGCTTGCGCCCAAAGCTTTCCTCGATGCCCTGAGCGGCCACGCCTCCCGTTTGTTCAGCGGCGAAACACCCCTGCCCCGCCAGGAATTCGAAAGTCAGTTCAAGGTGTTGCTGCAAAGCGGCTTCAGCAAGCTGGACCTGGTCAGCCGGGAGGAGTTCGACAGCCAGATGGTGGTGTTGGCCCGTACTCGTGCACGACTGGAGAGCCTGGAGGCGAAGGTGGCAGAGTTGGAAGCACGGCTGGCACCCGTCGAGGAATAAACGTCCGGCTGCCTGGGCCGCGCCAGGCACCCGCTCGAACACCGCACCAATTGTCCCTTTATTAGAATCAATGATTTCCGTTTTTGCCGGATTGTTTCGAGAGATGAGCGAACCTAAAGTACACCCATGCCGCAGCCACTGACCACAACGACAGGCCGCCGCCAAATTCGCTCCGCCAAAACTCTCGACGCATAAGGAAATCCATCATGTCCAATCTCGAACTGCTGAACCCAACCAACGCCACCCTGATCCTGATCGACCACCAGCCACAGATGTCCTTCGGCGTGCAATCGATCGACCGCCAGACCCTGAAGAACAACACCGTGGGCCTGGCCAAGGCAGCGAAGATCTTCAACGTGCCGACCATCTACACCTCGGTGGAAACCAAGAGCTTCAGCGGTTATATCTGGCCTGAACTGCTGGCGGTCAACCCGGGCGCAGAACCGATCGAGCGCACCTCGATGAACTCCTGGGAAGACAAGAAGTTCGTCGAGGCGGTGAAGGCTACCGGCCGCAAGAAACTGATCATGGCGGCGTTGTGGACCGAGGTCTGCCTGAACTTCCCGGCCCTGGAAGCCCTGGCCGAAGGTTTTGAGGTGTACATTGTCACCGACGCGTCCGGCGGCACCACCAAAGAGGCCCACGACATGTCCGTGCAGCGGATGATCCAGGCCGGCGCGATCCCGGTGACCTGGCAGCAGGTCCTGCTCGAATTCCAGCGTGACTGGGCCCACAAGGAAACCTACGATGCGGTGATGGATCTGGTGCGCGAGCACAGCGGCGCCTACGGCATGGGCGTGGACTACGCCTACACCATGGTGCACAACGCCCCGCAACGTACCCTGGACGGATCCTTCCGATGATTGGCCCGCCAGGCGGCAGCGCTGGCGGGTTTTCATGCTATCCACCCGAAGAAAGGGAGTTCCCCCATGCCACATGAGGGCAGCCTGCTGCAGGCCGCGGTCATTTTCCTGATGGCTGCGGTCATCATCGTTCCCCTGGCCAAGCGCTTGCAGCTCGGTGCCGTGCTCGGCTACCTGCTGGCCGGTGTGCTCATCGGCCCGCAAGTCCTGAAACTGATGGGTGACGCGGATAACGTCGCGCACTTCTCCGAGATGGGCGTGGTGTTCCTGCTGTTCATCATCGGCCTGGAGCTGTCGCCCAAGCGCCTCTGGCTCATGCGCAAGGCGGTATTCGGCGTTGGCCTGGCCCAGGTGCTGTTGACCGGGCTGGTGATTGGCGCGCTGGCCATGCTCGTCTTCGGCCAGAGCCCGCAGGCGGCGGTTATCCTCGGGTTGGGCCTGGCGCTGTCGTCGACGGCGATGGGGCTGCAGAGTCTCGCCGAAAGCCGCCAGTTGAACAGCCCCCACGGTCGGCTCGCCTTCGCCATTTTGCTATTCCAGGACATCGCCGCCATCCCGCTCATCGCCCTGGTGCCGCTACTGGCCGTCACCGATCCGCAAGCCGGCGGCGAAAGCAGCCTGGTTCATGGGCTGAAAGTGCTCGGGAGCATCGCCCTGGTCGTGGTGGGCGGGCGCTACCTGCTGCGCCCGTTGTTCCGCGCCGTGGCCCGCACCGGCCTGCCGGAAGTCGCCACCGCCACCGCGCTGCTGGTGGTGATCGGCACCGCCTGGCTGATGGAACTGGCGGGGGTATCGATGGCGCTGGGGGCATTCCTGGCTGGCTTGCTGCTGGCCGACTCGGAATACCGTCATGAGCTGGAGTCGCAGATCGAGCCTTTCAAGGGCCTGCTGCTGGGCCTGTTCTTCATGAGCGTGGGCATGGGCGCGAACCTGCCGCTGCTGTTCGAGCGCCCAGGCCTGATCATCGGCCTGACCCTGCTGCTGATTGGCCTCAAGCTGCCCTTGCTGATGTTCGTCGGGCGCCTGGCCGGCGGGTTGTCGCCTATCGCGGCACTGCGCCTGGGCGTGGTGCTGGCTGCGGGTGGCGAATTCGCCTTCGTGGTCTTCAAACTCGGCCAGAACCTGGGCCTGTTCGATGCCCGCACCTACGACACCCTGATCATGACCATCACCCTGTCGATGGCCGTCACCCCGCTGTTGTTGATGGCCTGCGCACGCTTCTTGAAAGCGCGGCCGCAGCCGGTCAAGGAAGTGCCGGAAAACCTGAAGAAGATCCACAGCGACGGCCCCCGGGTCGTCATCGCCGGCATGGGCCGGGTCGGCCAGATCATCGCGCGAATCCTCCATGCGCAGGACATCCCCTTTGTCGCCCTGGACACTTCGGTCGATACCATCGAGATGGTCCGCAGCTTCGAGCATGCGCCGGTCTTCTATGGCGACCCCATGCGCCCGGAAATCCTCAGCGCGGCCAAGGTCGGCGAGGCCGAGTACTTCATCGTCGCCGTGGACGACCCGGAGATAGCGGTGAAAACCGCGCAAACGGTGCAGCGCCTATACCCGCAGGTCAAAGTCCTGGCCCGCGCGCGCAACCGCCAGCACGTGCACAAACTGCTCGATGCCGGTGCCGAGCCGGTGCGGGAAACCTATTACTCGAGCCTGGAAATGACCCGCCGCGCCCTGGAAGGGCTGGGCATCAGCGCGACCCAGGCCGAGCACCGCATCCAGCAGTTCATGGCTCATGACGAACAGGTGCTGGCGGCCCAGCGAC
This sequence comes from Pseudomonas gingeri, assembly GCF_013386165.1. Classification (GTDB taxonomy): domain Bacteria; phylum Pseudomonadota; class Gammaproteobacteria; order Pseudomonadales; family Pseudomonadaceae; genus Aquipseudomonas; species Aquipseudomonas gingeri_C. The sequence goes on from NZ_JACAOS010000017.1 coordinate 50,479, forward strand.
TGGTGCGCGACGACAGCTCGAAGATCAAGCAGACCACCCTCGAAGCCCGCGCCGAGCTGGCCCGGCTGTTCGAAAGCGATACGGGGGAGCCGGAGCAGGCGCTGTCACCGGCGAGCCGGGTTTAACAGGCGTCTCCTCGTTTTCATGAGGTTGCACGCTATGTGTCAGGCACAGTGGGGCAGGCGCGCCACTTGCTGCCTGATCGTTGCACCGCGCTCGATTTCAGCGGTGCGCAAATCGTAGGTCGATTGCAGGTTAAGCCAGAATTCGGGCGTGGTATCCAGGCAGATCGACAACCTGAGCGCCATGTCCGCACTGACACCACGACGTTGCAGCACAATGTCGTTGACCGTTGGCGCCGAGACGTTCAGCGCCCTTGCCAAGGCTGCCGCCGTCAGCTCCAACGGCACCAGGTATTCTTCCTTGAGGACTTCTCCGGGGTGTACCGGACGCATACCGTTCTTGATCATGCTCACCTCAGTGATAATCGACGATCTCGACATTTTCGGCCCCGTTAGGTCCCCAGATGAAGCAGATTCGCCATTGGTTGTTGATGCGAATACTGTGCTGCCCCTTACGATTCCCTTCCAGCACCTCCAGGCGGTTACCCGGAGGCGAACGAAGGTCCATCAAGGCGGAGGCCGCGTCGAGCATCGCCAGCTTCCGCTCCGCGACATTGACAATGGCTGACCATAAACGGGTCTTACCCTTACGAAAAAGCCACTCGGTCTCGGAACAGTTGAAGCTTACAATCATGATTAACTCTTAACGTTATTCATTAATCAAGTGTATCGCCTAGGCACATAAAAGCAACCCGGCAAAACCCCATCTCTGCCACGTGCGCAAAATCACAGGGAACGATTCACTTTGCATTCAAGAAACGCGCATACCCCTGGCCGTCTTCCACAGTCGCACCCAAATGAGTGTGGAAGCCCCCGCCGCTATCGTGTACGGCGAGCTAGCATTCCGCTGATGCCAGTGAGTTGCCACTGAGGTGATTGTTACTCCTTCACTTCAGCGAAGCAGGTGCAATTAATCTGGCGATACGGTGCTTAGAATGCCAATTTAATTGCACTTTCGTTCGAGCATACCGAGCGCTTACCCAACCTGATCATCGCTCATTTGCGTGTTAACCAACGCCCTCCGACACCATCAACGCTAACTCATCCTGCGACCAGACCCCGAATCGTCTGGACACATAAAACCCCTCAAGCCCCTCCCCCGCTCAACTAGTCTTCCAGAACCGCAGGAAGCGGCCCCTTCGCGTTCAAGGAAAGAGCATGTCCCTGGCCATCGTCCACAGTCGCGCCCAGGTGGGCGTGGAAGCCCCCGCCGTTACCGTCGAAACCCATCTGGCCAACGGTCTGCCGATGCTGACGCTGGTCGGGCTGCCGGAAACCGCCGTGAAGGAAAGCAAGGACCGGGTCCGCAGTGCGATCCTCAATTCGGCTCTCGATTTTCCGGCCCGACGTATCACCCTCAACCTCGCCCCAGCCGACCTGCCCAAGGACGGCGGACGCTTCGACCTGGCGATTGCCCTCGGCATCCTCGCTGCCAGTGTGCAAGTGCCAAGCCTGGCGTTGGACAATCTGGAGTGCCTCGGCGAACTGGCCTTGTCCGGCGCCATCCGCCCGGTGCAAGGCGTGCTGCCGGCGGCGCTGGCCGCACGCGCCGCCGGACGCACGCTGGTGGTGCCGCAGGCCAATGCCGAAGAGGCCTCACTGGCTTCCGGGCTGACGGTGATTGCCGTCGACCACCTGCTGCAACTGGTGGCCCATCTCAACGGCCATGCGCCGATCAAGCCCTTCGAATCCAGCGGCCTGCTGCACCTGAGCAAGCCCTATCCGGACCTGAGCGAAGTACAAGGTCAACTCGCCGCCAAACGCGCCCTGCTGATCGCCGCCGCCGGGGCGCACAACCTGCTGTTCAGCGGCCCGCCCGGTACCGGCAAGACCCTCCTTGCCAGCCGTCTGCCCGGCTTACTACCGCCGCTGGATGAACAGGAAGCCTTGGAAGTCGCGGCCATCCAATCGGTCGCCAGCCATGTGCCGTTGAGCAGTTGGCCACAACGGCCCTTTCGCCAACCCCATCACTCGGCTTCGGGACCCGCATTGGTGGGTGGAGGTTCCCGACCGCAGCCCGGTGAAATCACCCTGGCCCATCACGGCGTGCTGTTCCTCGATGAGTTACCGGAATTCGACCGCAAGGTGCTTGAGGTCTTGCGCGAGCCGCTGGAGTCCGGCCAGATCGTCATTTCCCGGGCCCGGGATCGGGTGCGCTTCCCTGCACGATTCCAACTGGTCGCGGCGATGAATCCCTGCCCCTGTGGATATCTTGGCGACCCCAGTGGACGTTGCCGCTGCACCCCGGAACAGATCCAGCGCTACAGCAACAAACTCTCCGGCCCATTGCTGGACCGCATCGACCTGCACCTGACCGTGGCCCGCGAGGCCACGGCCCTCAGCCCCAGCCACCAGGAGGGCGACAACACCACCCAAGCCGCCGCCCGGGTCGCCGAGGCCCGACAACGCCAGCAACAACGCCAAGGTTGTGCCAATGCATTTCTCGATTTGCCGGCACTGCGCAGGCACTGCAAGTTATCCACAGGCGATGAAAAATGGCTGGAGACGGCCTGTGAACGACTGACGCTTTCGCTACGGGCGGCCCACCGGCTGCTCAAAGTGGCGCGCACCTTGGCGGATCTGGAGCAGGTGGAAAACATCGGTCGGGATCATCTGGCAGAGGCGCTGCAATATCGGCCAGTGTCGCAATAGGTGGGGCAGCACGGTCTTTCATTCGCCGCTATCAGTGGGCAATTACCGCCTGGGCGGTATCGTGGGGAGCAGGTAGGCCTATTTTCTGCAGGAATGGCTCTACTTCACGCATCCAGACCGGTGCATTTTCAACATGATGGAAAAACCCGTGGCCGTCATTACGATAAGGCGGAGCCACGATGAAACGTACATCAACCCCTTCGTGTTGATAGGCGCCATAGAGTTTCCTGGCCAACGCAGCATAGAAAAAGTGATCGTTTTCGGAATAGAACCACAACATCGGTACATGGGTGGTCTTGGCATAACGATCAAAGGTCTCCACCAACTTGCTTTCATCACAGACCTCATCAGGCCCGCGTGAACCACGTCCCCCGGCAAAGTTGATGACGCCAATCACCCCAGGCTGATTCAGGCTGGCCAACGCCAGCACACCGAAACCACCGCCCGATTGGCCGACCAGGACAATCCGTGTGGTATCGATATAGGGCTTGCTCCTGGCATACGTCACCGCCGCACCAATGTCCCTGGCAGTTTCCAGCCCGGCCTCAAAATAGCTCGGATTATGGCAATTGCCATAGCTGTCCCCGGCAACGCCATCGGACTTTCCGAACCCCAGACGCAACGGATTGATGACCACAAACCCACGTTGAGCAAACAGTCGCGCCTGTGGCTTGAAGCCGTCTTTCATCCGCGCATTGTCGGCCTTCGAGCGCGGGGTACCATGATTGAGTACCAGCAGCGGAAAGGGGCCCGGGCCTTCCGGACGAAACTCGGTAGCCACCATATTTTGCTGCGAATCGCCAAAAAGGCCTTTGACCGTGACCGGAATCGTGACCTCCTGTTCGGTGATCGCCGCTAGCGTGGGTGTGCTGAATGCAATGGCAAGGAGGGCACTGCCGAGAGTCTTTAACAGCATCGGGCTCTTCCATATGGGTCTACGGTGCTCAGCTTCTACTATACCCACGCAAACATTGCCACTATTCAGCCGTTACCTTTGGGTTACGCCAATACGCGTCTAAATTTTCCAGGGCGGCGCGCGCACTGCGCGTTATCCAGCGACTATAGAAAATATCTGGCGAACGCGATGGAATATCTCCTACACGCTCAATTGAAAACACCTGTATCCGACCCCAAGCCTCGAGTGATAGTCATCTCTGCATAGTGCTTCTGTAGGTTGATGTCCGAACACTTTTGCCACCAATCAGGAATATTTGAAACAACCTCCCCCGTCACATCTCGAATTATCCGGACCAAGTCATATGATTGAAGTCCATCGACATGCTCACTCAAGCTACTGCTCGTATTAGCCCACATGGGGTCCAGAACAAAATCGATACCTTTCATACGCGCCAATTTGGCAGCGGGAACAAAATCAGAATCCCCGGCAACCAATATGATGACATCCACCAACTTGTCGAGAGCAAGCGTTGTTATATCCATCCCAAGCTTCGTATCAACTGCCTTCTGCTGAACCTTGTAGTGAAAATCATCGTTCGTCAGTTCTGCCCATTGCCGTGTACCTCTAAGCAGGTCCCTCAGAGTATGGACGTTAAGCTGCCACTCTCCGTTTTTAGCCAACTCCCCCAGACGTAAAGCGGTCTTTCGGCTTGACCGGAGATGATCGTGCAAATCCCGCCGAAGCTGATAAGGCGGATGACTTTTGAAATTGAAATGACCTGCCGAAGTTTGCCCTTCAGGGGCTATTGGCAGACGCACCTGATTCGACGGCGGCGGACAGTCGTAATAGTAAACCCGGTACAGCTCTCGAGTTGCCGCTCGTGAGTCTTCGACATGAAGCCGAACGATTTTCTTGATAACCCGTGCTAATTGCTCAGCGGTGATAGAAAAATCTTTCCTGAAATATTTTCGAATAAAAAACAGGGTTCTCTGGAAGAAGAACCCTCCGTCAATAAGGACGGCTGTTCGTTTCATTGGCTTTCTCCAGGCAAAAAAAAGCCCAGGACCGCTGGGCAGGTTCTAACGATTGCCTGCGCGCTGTACTGGGCTGTTGATGGAATATTATTCGCCTATGACGAAACAGTCAAACCAATGTCATACGCTGTTTCAAAACTCAGTGAAAACAGTAACATCGCTTGAGTAAGACCTGGCCGAAACAGCTAGTCACCGGCCAGCCCATCCCAATCAGGTTATTCCTTGCTCAAATCCACCAACGGCGTGCCCCGCACCTCCGTCTTGCGCCCATCCTGAATCTGCGTCACCCGCTGCACCGCCTTATCCACAGCCGCCTTGTCCGCCAGCAGGCTGTAACTGATCTGGAACTGGCGTTTCTGCCCGGCGCCAATGGTCGGCACCAAACCCAGTGGACGCTGGTAATGGCGGTTATAGGAGAAGCTGGTACCCGGCTCCAGCCCGGTGACATAGCCCTGGCCCTGGGTATCGGTGTTTTTCCACAGGGAGAACACCGGCAACTGCTGGGTATTGAACCCGAGCGAAACCCCGAGACTGCCAGCCTTGTTGTGCAACACCGCCAGTGTGTCGCCCTTGGCATCGGCATACGGCACAACGTTATAGACGGTCTCGTCATAGTCCCTGGTCGGTGCGCGATAGGTCTGCCAGTCCGGCAGGTCGCCCTTGGCCTTGTCGTTGAACGGCGACACCTGCTTCACCGGCGCGACGAAACGCGCGCCCTGCTCCAGGAACGGGGTGCTGAAGTTGCTGTGATACAGCGCCTGGTATTCCTTCGGATAATCGCCGTTGTTGGTCAGCGTGTCGTTGAGCGCAAAGCTCACGCTGCCAGGGACCGTCGACAGCTCGGTGAGCACGGAGAAGTCGACTTTCTTGAACGCCTGCTCCTTCAGCTCGCCCTGCAAACGAATGGCGTAAGGCGGTTGTTCATCGATATGCAGGGTGACCTTGCTGGCCGGAATATTCGCCGCCCGCCCGTGCAAGGTCAGCAGTTCGCCGTTATCAAGCCCCGGATGCCCGACCCACTCATAGCCGCAACGCACCACCATCTCGTTGAACCCTTCCAGCCAACCCAGGCCGCCACGACCGTTGAGTTCGATAAAGGCGGGGTTAACCACTTCCTTGACGGGCGAATCCCAGCCCATGCGCACAGTGCCCACGGACGCGTGCAGGACGTTCATGCCCCGCGTCGGGACCACCGAGAGTTTCATCGTTCCATTGTCGATATCGACGATGCTGACCCCTTCCTGGCGGCCGCCGTGCAAGGTACGCATGGTGATGGAGAAGGGCTTGTCGGTCTTGATCCCCAGTTGTTGGCTGGTGATCTGCCGGTTCTGCGCGGGCGTGTCGCTGTCGAGCAACACAGAGTCCCAGGCCATGGCGTGGGAAGCAGCGGTCAAGGCGGTGACGCCGAAGAGCAATCGGAGGGAGGTCATGGGCTGTCCTTATTGGAATTGTTCGACTTTTATAGCCTTGATGAAACGATTCAGCAAGTCGGTCGAAAAAATGCGCGTCAGCCCGAGGACCACGCGCACTACAGCCTGCATTCCAACATTCGCGATAAGGCGCTGCTTTTAGCGAAAGCGATCCACTTCCTGACGCAACTCCGCCGCCAGGGCTTCCAGCTCCCGGGCCGTGATCGCCAGGTTGGACACCACTTCACGCTGCTCACTGTTGGCCAGGGCAATGCTTTGCAGGTTGCTGCTGAGCAGAGTCGCCGTGCTGCTCTGCTCCTGGGTCGCAGTGGTGATGACCGCGAATTGCTGTCCCGCCGAACGGCTCTGCTCGTCGATCTGTGCCAGGGCCGAAGCCACGTTGGCATTGCGTGACAGGCCTTCCTGCATCAACCGATTGCCTTCTTCCATGGTACTGATGGCCTGACCGGTCTGTTGCTGGATGCTCTGGATCATCCCGGAAATCTGGTCGGTGGCTTCACGGGTACGCCCCGCCAGGCTGCGCACCTCATCCGCCACCACGGCAAAGCCGCGCCCCTGCTCGCCGGCCCGGGCCGCTTCGATGGCCGCGTTCAACGCCAGCAAGTTGGTCTGGTCGGCAATCGAGGTGATCACCCCGACAATCCCGCCGATCTCCTCGGAACGTTGCCCCAAGGCATTGATCACCTGCGCCGTGCTGCCGAGGGAGCCGGCGATCTGCTCCAGGGACGTCGAAGCCTCCTCCATGGCGGTACGGCCGATACGCGTCTGTCGGGCATTTTCCTGGGCCAACTGCTCGGTATTGCCCATGTTGTCGGCGATATTCAGCGAGGTGGCGCTGAACTCTTCCACCGCACCGGCCATGCTGGTGATCTCGCCGGATTGCTGCTCCATCCCTTCATAGGCACCACCGGACAAACCGGAAAGCACATGGGCACGACTGCTGACCTCACCGGCCGCCTTGCGGATGTGTTCGACCATGGAGGACAGCGCCTGGCCCATCTGGTTGAAGCTGTCGGCCAACTGGCCGATCTCGTCATGGCTGGACACGTCCAGGCGTACGCTCAAGTCCCCCGCCCCCAGCGCTTGTGCCTGACGCACCAGGTCGTCCAGGGGCCGCAACTTGCTGCGCAGCAGCCAGATCGCCGCGCCGACAGCCAGCAGCATGGCCAACAGGCTGCCGATCACCAGTTGAATACCGACGCTCCAGGTCACGGCGCGGATCTCGGACTTGGGCATGCTCGCCACCACGGTCCATGGCCCGCCTTCAAAACTCACCGCGACGCTGTAGAAGTCCTCGTTCTTGTCACTCCAGAAGCGCCCACGGCCCGGTTGCCGGACCAGATCGACGACCACCGGAATCGCCTGCTCAAGATCCGCCACCCCGGCCGGCGGTACCAGCCAATGCTTCTGCTCATCGAGCAAGGACAAGGAGCCAGCCGTGCCAATGCGGAAGCGCTTGAGGTTGTCGAACTGTGCATTCTGCGCATCGGTGTAGTCGAAACCGACGAACAGCACCGCAATCACTTTGCCGGCGGCATCACGTACCGGGGTGTACTGAGTCATGTAGTAACGGTCGAACAGCAGCGCCCGGCCGACATAACCCTGGCCCGCCAACAGGCGCTGATAAGCCGGGTGCTGGTGATCAAGCAAGGTGCCGATGGCCCGACTGCCGTCCTGCTTGGTCAGGGAGGTGCTGACCCGGACAAAATCCTCGCCGCTACGCACGAACAGGGTCGCAACACCCGCGGACATCTGCTTGAACTCGTCCACTTCGGCGAAGTTGTTGTTCAGCAGTTCATTGCCCAGGTACAGGCCCGGCGCTTGAACGCTACCGACCTTGACCAACTCCTCGGGACGCACGCTCAGGCCACTGCCAAAGCGTTTTTCGAACAGCCCGCTCAGGCGCTGGGTGCTCTCGCGCAAGGTGCTGTGGAAGGTGTTCAACTGATCGGCGAGCAGGCGCGCTTCGCTGGCGAGGTGCTCTTCGCGGGTGTCGAGGTTGGCGGAATCCAGCGAGCGCAGGGCAAATACGGTGCTGCCGCTGATCACCAACGCCAGGATAACGGCGAGGGCCAGCCCTAGTTGCGAGGCAATTCGGGCACGGGGTCGAGACATGGTACGGCTCCTGACCGGGCGGCGAATCCTGTGGAGACTGTCAGACCGCGCGGAAACATTTCTAATGGACAAAATATGAGCGAACCGTTTTTTGGCGCCGGTTCCATGTCGGTAGATTCGGCGGCATCAGTGAATACTTGAGTCATTTGGACGGATATCAGTTGCCACCAAAAACAGCGTATCAGCTCAGACGTTCGACGTCGGGCAACACCATGGCCGCCACCTCGCCCTGAAGAAAATCGCTGAGACGCCGCAGGCGCTCCCCGCCCGGTCGGGTCTTTGGCCAGACCAGGTAATATTTCTCACCACTGTCGACGGCGGTCGGCCACGGCAGGCTCAGACGTCCCTGGGCCACGTCCTCGGCCACCATCAGCAAGTCGCCCATGGACACCCCGTAACCCCGCGCAGCGGCAATCATGCCCAGTTCCAGGGTATCGAACAGCTGGCCGCCCTTGAGCGAGATCCGCTCGGACAGCCCCATGCGCTCCAGCCAACTGCGCCAGTCACGCCGATCCGGTGTCGGGTGCAGCAGTTCGACACTGGCCAAACGTTCGGCATCCCAAGGCCGCTCATTGAGCAGCGTAGGTGCTCCCACCGGAATCAACCACTCGGAAAACAGGTAGCTGGCCTCCCAGTCGGGCGGGAAATGGCCATTGCTGAGCAACACCGCACAATCAAATGGCTCCTGGTTGAAGTCCACGCTGTCGACATCCATCCAGGCACTGGTGAGCTGCACCTCGTTGCCCTCCTGCAAATGCCGGAAGCGGCTGAGCCGGGCCAGCAACCAGCGCATGGTCAAGGTCGACGGCGCCTTCATGCGCAGGATGTCGTCTTCGGCGCGCAAGGTATTGCAGGCCCGCTCCAGGGCACCGAAACCGTCGCGGATACCCGGCAGCAGCAAACGCGCGGATTCGGTCAGTTGCAGATTGCGCCCGTTACGCTGAAACAGCCGACAGGCGAAGTGCTCTTCAAGCGTACGAATATGTCGGCTGACCGCACTCTGAGTAATGGAAAGCTCCTCCGCCGCCCGGGTGAACGAACTGTGGCGGGCCGCCGCTTCAAACGCACGCAAGGCATACAGGGGAGGTAGACGACGGGACATGGGCAGCGCTCCGATAACGCAATCAGGCCACCCTAGCAGAAACCGCCTTGCATGAGTTTTTATCATGCGAGCAATCGGTTTTATCCCTTTGTGCAAATGCCCGGGAACCCTGAAAATCAACGGTTCTCACTGCCTTCCACCTGCCGAGCCTGATGATCATGAAGCATTCAGCACGCACCGAACTCTGGGCCATCCTGCGGCTGTCCGGGCCGCTGATCGCCTCGCAGTTGGCGCATATGCTGATGGTGCTGACCGACACCCTGATGATGGCCCGGCTCAGCCCCGAAGCCCTGGCCGGCGGCGGCCTGGGGGCGGCGAGTTATTCGTTCGTGTCGATTTTCTGTATTGGCGTGATCGCGGCCGTCGGCACCCTGGTGTCCATTCGCCAGGGCGCCGGCGATATCGAAGGTGCGACCCGCCTGACCCAGGCCGGACTGTGGCTGGCCTGGGCCATGGCCCTGGTGGCCGGCCTGCTGCTGTGGAACCTCAAGCCGGTGCTGCTGATGTTCGGCCAGACCCCGACCAACGTGCACGCCGCCACGCAATTTCTGACGGCGCTGCCGTTCGCCCTGCCCGGCTACCTGAGCTTCATGGCCCTGCGCGGGTTCACCAGCGCCCTGGGCCGCGCCACCCCGGTGATGGTGATCAGCCTGTGCGGGACCGTGGCCAACTTTGCCCTCAACTATGCCCTGATCACCGGGATGTTCGGCCTGCCGAAGCTGGGCCTGGTGGGTATCGGCCTGGTCACCGCCCTAGTCGCAAGCTGCATGGCCCTGGCGCTGGCCTGGCATATCCGCCAACACCCGGCCTACCGCAACTACCCCTTGCTGCGGGGGCTGTCGCGGCCCAACTGGCAGTACCTGCGCGAACTCTGGCGCCTGGGTCTGCCCATTGGCGGAACCTATGCCGTGGAAGTCGGGCTGTTCGCCTTTGCCGCGCTGTGCATGGGCACCATGGGCAGCACGCAATTGGCGGCGCACCAGATCGCCCTGCAGATCGTCTCGGCGGCCTTTATGGTGCCGGCAGGGATCTCCTATGCCATCACCATGCGCATCGGCCTGCACTATGGCGCCGGACAGTTGCTGGATGCGCGCCTGGCCGGCCGGGTCGGGATCGCCTTCGGCGCGGCCGCCATGCTGGCCTTTGCCGCGCTGTTCTGGCTGGCGCCGAATCAGTTGGTCGGGCTGTTCCTGGATCGCAACGACCCGGCGTTCCAACCGGTCATCGAACTGGCGGTCAAACTGCTGGCGGTGGCCGCCTGGTTCGAGCTGTTCGACGGCACCCAGACCATCGCCATGGGCGCAATTCGGGGCCTGAAAGACGCCAAGACCACCTTCCTCGTGGGCCTGGCCTGCTACTGGCTGATCGGCGCCCCGGCGGCGTGGTTGCTGGCGTTTGATTTCAACCAGGGCCCGACCGGTGTCTGGTGGGGACTGGCGCTGGGCCTGGCCTGCGCGGCGGTGAGCCTGACACTGGCCTTCGAATGGCGGATGAAGCGGATGCTCGGACGCCATGGGGCGCCAGGTCATCAACGCAACATCATGGATGCAGCCTGAGTCGACAGGCTGCATCCAGCGGCATCAAACCACTTCCTGGACCACCGACTGAGCGGCGCCAAAGGTCAGATACTCCACCAGTTCCGCCAGTGGCAACGGCTTGCTGATCAGGTAACCCTGGACCTGGTCGCAGCCGAACTCGCGCAGCAAGGCCAGTTGCTCGGGGGTTTCCACCCCTTCGGCCACGACCTCCAGATGAAGGTTGTGGGCCAGGTTGACCATGGCATGCACCAGCTTGCGGTTCTCCTCACGCAGCTCCATGCCGCCGACAAAACTCTTGTCCACCTTGAGCAAGGCGATGGGCAGGCTGTTGAGGTGCACGAAGGAAGAAAACCCGGTGCCGAAGTCGTCCAGGGAAAAGCGCACGCCCAGCCGCCCGAGGGCATCCATGGTCTGCTTGACCAGGTCGCTGCGGCGCATCACTGCAGTTTCAGTGAGTTCGAACTCCAGCCACTGCGCCTCGACGCCACGCTCGCTGATCAGCCGACTCAAGGTCGGGAGCAACTGGCTGTCCTGGAACTGCCGGAACGACAGGTTGACCGCCATGTGCAACGGCGCCAGCCCGCGCTCGCGCAAGGCCTGCATATCCCGCAGCGCCCGGGAAATCACCCAGTAACCCAACGGCACGATCAGGCCACTTTGTTCGGCCAGGGGCACGAACTCGCTGGGCGGCAACAGCCCACGCTCGCCGTGACGCCAGCGCACCAGGGCTTCGAGCCCGACGATCCGGCCACTGCCCAGGTCGAGACGCGGCTGGTAATGCAACTCCAGTTCGTCGCGGCGCAGCGCCCGACGCAGTTCGCTTTCCAGGTCGGCGAGACTGCGGGCGTTGCGATTGATGCGCTCATTGAAGATGTGAAAGGTACAACCCTGGGTGCTCTTGGCCTGCTGCATGGCGATATGCGCATGCCACATCAACGGGTCGGCCCCGGCGTTGGCGCGGGTATGGGCGATGCCCAGGCTGCAGCCGATCAACAGGCTCTCGCCGTCGATCCAGTAAGGCTCGGCCATGGCCTCGACAATCCGTTCGGCCACACTCTCGGCGCGCTGGGGCGCACGACGGGTGTCGATCAGCAGGGCGAATTCGTCGCTGCCCAGGCGGGCGAGCTGGTCGCCGGCCTCGAGCTGGCTCTTGAGCCGCGCAACCACCTGCAGGATCAGCCGGTCGCCGGCCTGGTGACCCAGGGCGTCGTTGGCATGTCGGAAATTGTCCAGGTCCAGGTGCCCGAGGGCCAGACCACGTCCTTCGTTTTCAGCCAGGCGCGCCGCCAGCAAGGTCTGGAAGCCCTGGCGATTGGCGATGCCAGTCAGCGGGTCCTGCTCGGCCAGGCGCTGCAAGGTGTTTTCCAGCACGCCACGCTCACGTACATGGCGCAGGCAGCGGCGCAAGGTCGGCGCATCGAGGCCCTGGCGAACCAGCCAGTCACTGACCCCCAGGGGCGCGATCAACGGCTCTTCATCCAGCAACAGGATGGTCGACAGGTGGCAGCGGCCCGGTGCGGGCTGCAGGTTCGGCACCGTCAACAACAGCGCCGTGCGATCAGCCTCGAACAGGCGGCTGACCACCTCCCAGGAGGGCGCATGGATCAACACGGCCGAGTCTCCCAAAGGAGCCAGACACTCGCGCAACAAGGCCGCCCACTCCGGCTCATCGGCCAGAAGCAGCAAACGCAAGGGTTCCACAGGCGTAGACAAGCTGACTCCCTAAACTCTGCAAAAAACGTTGACGATCAACATTGCGACACGCTTCGGGGCGACTTTAAATACGATTGATTATCAAGTGCTTGGCTGTGTAACACAAATGTGAACAATAGCTGTAAATCCGCCGCGCATCCTGCGTGAAAGTAACAAAACCGGCAAATTTAGATAGAGCGGCACGTCACAGTGTCGGAGAGTCGCAGCAGAATCCTTCCAGCCTGTTAAAATGCCCGCCCTTTTTGCAACAGACTCCTGACTCCGTCATGTCCCGACTCAATCCCCGGCAGCAAGAAGCCGTGAACTACGTCGGCGGCCCTCTTTTGGTGCTCGCCGGTGCCGGCTCCGGCAAAACCAGCGTGATCACCCGCAAGATCGCCCACTTGATCCAGAACTGCGGTATCCGTGCCCAGTACATCGTCGCGATGACCTTCACCAACAAGGCCGCACGGGAAATGAAGGAGCGCGTCGGCACCCTGCTCAAGGGCGGCGAAGGCCGTGGCCTGACGGTGTCGACCTTCCACAACCTGGGGTTGAACATCATCCGCAAGGAGCACGTGCGGCTGGGCTACAAGCCAGGCTTCTCGATCTTCGATGAGGCCGACGTCAAGGCCCTGATGACCGACATCATGCAGAAGGAATACTCGGGCGACGACGGCGTCGACGAGATCAAGAACATGATCGGCTCGTGGAAAAACGACCTGATCCTGCCGCCCCAGGCCCTGGAGAATGCGCGCAATCCCAAGGAGCAGACCGCCGCCATCGTCTACACCCACTACCAGCGCACGCTCAAGGCGTTCAACGCGGTGGACTTCGACGACCTGATTCTGCTGCCGGTGAAACTCTTCGAGGAACATGCCGACATCCTGGAAAAGTGGCAGAACAAGGTCCGCTACCTGTTGGTGGACGAATACCAGGACACCAACGCCAGCCAATACCTGCTGGTAAAAATGCTGATCGGCACTCGCAACCAGTTCACCGTGGTCGGCGACGACGACCAGTCGATCTACGCCTGGCGCGGTGCGCGGCCAGAAAACCTGATGCTGCTCAAGGACGACTATCCGTCCCTGAAAGTGGTGATGCTGGAGCAGAACTACCGCTCCACCAGCCGCATCCTGCGTTGCGCCAACGTGCTGATCTCGAACAACCCCCACGAATTCGAAAAGCAGTTGTGGAGCGAAATGGGCCACGGCGACGAAATCCGCGTGATCCGTTGCCGCAACGAGGACGCCGAGGCCGAGCGCGTGGCCGTGGAAATCCTCAGCCTGCACCTGCGCACCGACCGACCCTACAGTGATTTCGCCATCCTCTACCGGGGCAACTACCAGGCCAAGCTGATCGAGCTGAAGCTGCAGCACCACCAGATTCCCTATCGCCTGTCAGGGGGCAACAGCTTTTTCGGACGTCAGGAGGTGAAGGATCTGATGGCCTACTTCCGCCTGATCGTGAACCCGGACGACGACAACGCCTTCCTGCGGGTGATCAACGTCCCACGCCGGGAGATCGGTTCGACCACTCTGGAAAAACTCGGCAACTACGCCACCGAGCGCAAGATCTCGATGTACGCCGCCACCGACGAAATCGGCCTGGGCGAACACCTGGACAGCCGCTTCACCGACCGCCTGGCGCGTTTCAAGCGTTTCATGGACCGTGTGCGTGAACAGTGCGCCGGCGAAGATCCGATCTCGGCCCTGCGCAGCATGGTCATGGACATCGACTACGAGAATTGGCTGCGCACCAACAGCTCCAGCGACAAGGCCGCGGACTACAGGATGGGCAACGTCTGGTTCCTGATCGAAGCGCTGAAGAACACCCTGGAAAAAGACGAAGACGGCGACATGACCGTCGAGGACGCCATCGGCAAGCTGGTGCTGCGCGACATGCTCGAGCGCCAGCAGGAAGAAGAGGACGGCGCCGAAGGCGTGCAGATGATGACCCTGCATGCCTCCAAGGGGCTGGAATTTCCCTACGTGTTCATCATGGGCATGGAGGAGGAAATCCTCCCACACCGTTCCAGCATCGAGGCCGACACCATCGAGGAAGAACGGCGCCTGGCCTACGTCGGCATTACCCGTGCCCGTCAGACCCTGGCCTTCACCTTTGCCGCCAAGCGCAAGCAGTACGGCGAGGTCATCGACTGCGCACCAAGCCGTTTCCTCGATGAACTACCGCCGGACGACCTGGCCTGGGAAGGCAACGACGACACGCCGACCGAAGTGAAAGCCGTACGCGGCAATTCGGCATTGGCGGATATACGCGCGATGTTAAAGCGCTAGAATTGAGCATTTTTTAATCTATCTTCAGCGCAAAGGCGCTATTCGAGGACGTTCCGTGGAAGCACTGCACAAGAAAATTCGCGAAGAAGGCATCGTGCTTTCCGATCAGGTACTGAAGGTCGACGCCTTCCTGAACCACCAGATCGACCCGCAGTTGATGAAACTGATCGGTGACGAATTCGCCAGACTGTTCGCCGACTCGGGCATTACCAAGATCGTTACCATCGAAGCTTCGGGCATTGCCCCGGCGATCATGACCGGGCTGAACCTCGGCGTGCCGGTGATTTTCGCCCGCAAGCACCAGTCCCTGACCCTGACTGAAAACCTGCTGTCGGCGACCGTGTATTCCTTCACCAAGCAGGTGGAAAGCACCGTGGCAATTTCCCCGCGCCACCTGACCAGCAGCGACCGCGTGCTGATCATCGATGACTTCCTGGCCAACGGCAAAGCGTCCCAGGCGCTGATCTCGATCATCAAGCAGGCCGGTGCGACCGTCGCCGGCCTGGGTATCGTCATCGAGAAATCCTTCCAGGGCGGCCGTGCCGAACTGGATGCCCAGGGTTATCGCGTGGAATCCCTGGCCCGGGTGCAATCGCTGGCCGGTGGGGTCGTCAGTTTTCTCTGACAAGAACCCGGAAATCAGAGGCCTATCGCACTCGAGTCCCGCAGCGAGCCGGATAACTTGAACAACTCGCTGTCGGTCTTGATCCCCAGCTTGCGGTAGGCCGACTGTTTCTGCGTGCTGATGGTATTGGCGCTGCGTGAGAACTTGGCGGCGATCCCATTCACCGACATGCCATCTAGAAAGCAGCGCAACACTTCCCGCTCCCGCGGTGAAAGAATCTCATGGTGCGCACAGCCGCACGTGCGCTCGGCGGTGACCGACACCTTGCACAGCGCCGACTGCGACACCCCCACCTCCCGCGCCATGTCGGGATGCAGGTAGATCTTGCCGCGGGCCACGGTACGGATGGCGGCCGCCAGTTCGTCCAGCCGCTGGGACTTGCCGAAGAAACCCCAGCTTCCCGCCTGCAGCGCCAGCGACACGGTCGCCGGCGTGTACTGCGCCGACAGCACCAGGGTCCGGCACTCGGGATAACGCACCCGGAGTGCGCGGATCAGGTTGACACCGTCGATCTCCAGCGGACCGAGCATGAAGTCGACGACGACGATATCGGGTCGTCGATTGGCCAACGCGGCGAACAGTTCCCCACTCGTGGAAAAGGAACCGACGATCTCAAGATCGGACTCCTTGGATAACCACAGGGCCGTACCCACCCTGATCACCTCATGGTCGTCCAGCAGCATGACGGTGCGGGTACCCGGAAATACGCTACTCATTTTGGATCAGACCTCCTGAATGATGAAAGCCAGGCCGGCAACGGGAGGGGCCCGGCTAAGACCTACAGAACTTTCAGACTTATAGCAGCCAACCCCGGGAGCACAAACGACAACCCATTCGAGAAATCACGAAACTGCCCGGGTTCGAGGTATCTCGATAGTCCAGCGGTGCGGCTTGCAAGAGAGTGGTAACCCTCATCCGACAGGCTAGCGCCTTCCCTAGCCGCCTGGCGGAGGAGACATCAACTGAAACCATTCAAGGTAATCCGATGAAAATCTCTCAAGTCTCTGCCGCCGTCTCCCTGGCCCTCGCGGCCCTTATCGCCCTGCCGGCTTTCGCGGCCAACGACGGCATCATCACCTTCAACGGCCTGGTAACCGACGTGACCTGCACCATTGAAGGCGAAGCGCCAGGCGGCGGCACCGTGGTCAAGAACATCGACCTGGGCGGTGTGCCCGCCTCGCTCCTGGCAAACGCCGGCGATCGCCGCAACCTCACCGGCTTCACCATTCGCGTCGGCTCACCAGGCGAAACCGCCTGCACCGACGGCCGCACCGCGATGATCGCATTCGACCCGAGCAGCCCGGCCATCGATGTCGCCACCGGCCGCCTGAACATCGACAGCACGGCAGACTCTGCCAGCAACGTCCAGGTCGAAGTGACCCGCCGCGACGGCACGCCGATCCACGTCTACACCGAAAAATCCGAAGGCGTGGTCATTGCCGACAACCAGGCGCTCATCCCCCTGGCCGCCCAGTACTACGCCACTGGCGCCGCGGGCGAAGGCGAGGTCAACACCCGGGTCGGCTTCATGGTCGAGTACGCCGACTAAGCGCCATCCAAAGGGCCCGTGCCCTGTCGCGGGTCCAGCCTTCAATACGAGAGCTTCGCCAATGAACAACCTGGCTCGTTCGGGCATGGTCATCTGTGCCCTTCTGACGGCATCGCTGCACGCTACGTCCTCGTTTGCCGCCGTGATCATCCATGGCGCGCGCGTGATCTATCCCGCCGAACAGCAGGAAGTCGTGGTCCGTCTGGAGAACAAGGGCGAACGCCCCGCCCTGGTCCAGCTCTGGCTCGATGACGGCGACAAACTTGCGACGCCCGCCACCGCGCAGGCGCCCTTCACCGCGCTACCGCCGATCCTGCGCATCGAACCGAAAAAACAGCAGGCCCCTCGCCTGCGTTATACCGGCGAGCCATTGCCCAAGGACCGCGAAAGCCTGTTCTGGCTGAATGTGCTGGAAGTGCAGCCAACCGCCGCCGATGCCAAGGACAGGAACCTGCTGGAGCTGTCGTTTCGCTCTCGTCTGCGGGTGTTCTTCCGACCCGAGGGGTTGCCCTATTCGAAGGCCGCCGCGGCACCGAGGCTGAGCTGGAAGCTGGTGTCCCATGAAGGCGGTCACGCCCTGGAAGTCGTCAACCCGACGCCTTATCACGTCTCGCTGGGATCGGTCGAACTGGTGGGCAAAAGCGGCAACGAACGTTACCCGAAAGCCCCGAACAAGGAGGTCAACGACAGCCTGTTGTTGCCGGCCGGCGATATCAAACGCTTCGTACTACCCGGCCTACGGACCCCGCCAGCGGGTGCACTGAAGGTCGAGTTCAGCGCGATCAGCGATTTCGGCGCGCGGGTCAGCCATACCGCCGACATCCCCTCTTGAACCGGACCAACGATTGACCATGAACGCCCTCAGATCCCAGCACACCACCCGCTTCACTCGCCGCAAAGCGCGGCTCGTCCTGGCGACCCTGACGTTGATCGCCAGCGTCACGGCCCAGGCCAGCGTCGTCATCACCGGCACCCGCGTGGTGTACCCGGCGAACCAGAAGGAAGTGAGCATACGTTTCGAGAACAAGAACCAGAAACCGGCGCTGGTACAGGTCTGGCTGGACAGCGGCGACGAGGAAGTGACGCCGGAACAGGCCAAGGTCCCGTTTGTCGCCACGCCACCGATCTTTCGGATGGAGCCGGAAAAGCAGCAGGTCGTGCGCCTGACCTATACCGGCGAACCGCTGCCCACGGATCGCGAGAGCCTGTTCTGGCTCAACATGCTGGAAGTCCCGCCCAAGGCCCGGGATTCGGAGCAGAGCAATCAGTTGCAACTGGCGTTCAAGACCCGGATCAAGGTGTTCTTCCGACCACAGGGCCTGCCGTACGAGACGGCACAGGCCGCCGAAAAACTGCTCTGGAAGCTGGTGCAAACCGAGCAGGGGCCGACCCTGGAAGTGCATAACCCGACGCCCTACCACCTGAACTTCGATTCGGTGGGTCTGCTGGCGGCGGGGCAACGCCATGCCAAGCCGGTCGGCGAGACCGCAGCCGAGAACATGGTCAATCCCCATGCCAGCAACCGTTTCCCCCTACCAAGCCTGAAATCGGCCCCGGGTGCCGGCGCCCAGGTCGAATTCCAGATCATCGACGACTACGGTGCCCGGCAGACACACAAAGCCCAGGTCATGCCATGACGGGCTGAACGAAGACCCGGCGTCACTTGAACGCCCACCCGTAACGACACCTCCGGCCCCGTCGCGACCCAAAACACACGACGGTAGGGAGCGGCTTGCCCAAATCCGGCAATACACAAGGTCTGGAACGTTAGCGATGAGATCGAAAACACAACCTGTAGCCGGTGGAACGCACCCTGTGCGCAGCCGCCTGGCCCACGTCATTCACAGCCTTCTGCTGCTGGGAGCCGGCAGCGCCCTGGCCGCCGACGAGGTCGAGCGGGTGGAGTTCAACCCGGCCTTCTTTCCAGGAGGTGGCGGGCAGATCGACATCTCGCGCTTCAACGAAGGCAATGTGGTCCTGCCGGGACATTATCGTGCCGATATCACCGTCAACGGTGGCTGGATCGGCCGCGACGAACTGACCTTCGCCAGCGTCGAGGGCCAGAAAAACGCCCAGCTTTGCCTGGACCGCAGCCTGCTGATCAGGCTCGGGGTCGACCTTGACGGGGTAGCGCAAAAGGCCGCCGAAGCCGGTGAAACCGTTCCGCCGCCACTACCGAGCACGCCGGCCTGCGGCGATATCAGTACCTATCTACCCGGCGCCAGCGCCCGCTTCGATGCCGGCGAGAGCCGGCTGGACCTGCAAGTCCCGCAGATTTACCTGGCGCGCAAGGCACGCGGTTATGTCAGCCCGGAGCATTGGGATCCGGGCGTGAACGCGGCGTTCATCCGCTACGATGCCAACGCGTTCAGGAACAGCAACCAGGGCCGTTCATCGCTCTCCAACTCCCTGAGGCTGAACACCGGTCTCAACCTGAACGGTTGGCACCTGCGGCACAACGGCGCCTACAGCAGCAACAATGCCAGCAGCAGCTACCAGAGCAGCGCCACCTATGTGCAACGGGAACTGCCCGAGCTGCAAGCGCAATTCATGACCGGCGAAATCTACACCAGCGGCGAGCTGTTCGACGGCATTCGCCTGCGCGGCGCCACCCTCTCCACCGACGATCGCATGTTGCCCGACTCGCAGACCGGCTATGCGCCCACCGTCCGTGGCGTGGCCGAGACCAACGCCCGGGTCAGCATACGCCAGCGCGGCATACTGCTCGACGAAGTCAGCGTGGCCCCGGGGCCCTTCGTGCTCGACGACCTGTTCCCCACCGGCTACGGCGGCGATCTGGAGGTCACCGTCACCGAGGCTGACGGGCGCCAGCGACAATTCATCGTACCTTTCGCTTCCGATGTGAAGCTGCTCCGGCCCGGCTATAGCCGCTATTCCCTGAGCGTGGGCGAGATGGCCGAGCTCGGCGTCAACAGCAATCCCTGGCTGAGCCAGGGCACCTTCCAGTACGGCCTGAACAACCTGCTCACCGGCTATACCGGTGCCTTGGCCTCGGAAGGTTATGCCTCGCAAATCTTCGGCGCGGCTCTCAATACCCCGCTGGGCGCAATTTCGCTGGACCTGACCACTTCCCATGCCGAACTGCCGGGGAATGGAAGCCGCCGGGGCCAGAGCCTGCAGGCACGCTACAACAAGAACTTCGCCGACACCGGGACCAACTTCGCCCTCGGCGCCTTCCGTTATTCCACCGACGGTTTCCTCACCGCGCGGGATACCGCGCGACTGCGTGAACTGGCCCGCGACGGAGGCAATCTGGACAATATCAGCCGGGTCCGCGAACGCCTGGATATCAGCCTCAACCAGAGCCTGGAGCGGGGCTCGGTGTTCCTCACCGGCTCGTCGCAGAACTACTGGAACCGCAAGGGCGGCAGCCTGAGCTTCAGCGCCGGCTACAGCAGCAACTGGCAACGCATGAACTACACCGTCAGTGCCCAGCGTACCCGCGACCTGCTCACCGAGCGCAGCAACAACCAGGTCGATCTCACCATCAGCCTTCCGCTCGGCTACTCGAACCGCGCGCCCAACCTGTCGAGCACACTGACCCATGGCGACCGGCAAAACAGCCTCCGGACCGGCCTCAGTGGCACCTGGGGCGAACGCAACGAGATCAACTACGGGGCCTCGGCCAGCCACGCCGACAATGGCATCGGCAACAGCTTCAACGCCGACCTGCAATACCGCAGTCGCTACGCCCAGACCTCCACCAGTTACAGCCAGGGCAACGGCTACCACTCGCAATCCCTGGGCTTGTCCGGCGGCATCGTGGCCCATGCCGACGGCCTGACCCTGACCCCGGAACTCGGCGACACCATCGGCCTGGTCAGCGCGCCCGGAGCCAAGGGCGCCTGGGTCGGCAACAACAATGCGCAGGTGGACGACAACGGCTACGCCGTGGTGCCACACCTCACGCCGTACCGCCAGAACGTGGTCGAACTGGACCCCAAGGGCATGTCCCATGACGTGGAGCTCAAGTCCGCCTCGCACAACGTCGCGCCCCGGGCCGGCTCCGTGGTGGTGATGAAGTACGAGACCAGCAGCGGCCGGGCTCTGATCATCAATGCCAGCCGGGCGGACGGCCTCCCGCTGCCCTTCGCTGCCGATGTGTTCGATCAAAGCGGCACCAACGTGGGCGTGGTCGGGCAGGCGGGCAAGATGTTCGTGCGGACCGAGCAGGACCAGGGGGTGTTGACCGTCAAATGGGGCCAAAGCCCCCATGAGCAGTGCCACATCGACTATGCCCTTGCAGAGCCAGGGAACGGCGTCCGAAACGAAAGCCTGCCGCAAATGGATGCGGTCTGCGACTCCGCGCCAGCAGCACCACAGCCCCCTCAGTAACGGCTCCATCAACGAAAGAACAGGTCATGACATGTCGAACCAAACGCTCGAACATTGCAAGGAAAGGATCGCAAACCGGGTGAAAAACCGGACCCTCTGGACCGTTGCCATAGGCCTTATTGTATCGCTCGCCTCGACAGACAAGGTCTATGCCCGAGATCCTAAAATCGGAACCTGTAGCGGCGGCGGAATAAATGCAGTCGTTGCACTGCCCACAAAAGTCGATGTATCAGATGCCCTGCCGGTTGGCGGGATGTTGACCCCCTGGACCTATAGTCCTTCCCATACCGGGGTCTTCAATTGCACCTCAAACACCACTATTGATTGGCGCCGATTTTACAACGGCTCGACGTTGACGTATGTCGGCTCGAGACCGGCAGTCGCTTGGGCTGCCGCACCTTCACCGGCCTACACGCAGAGCAGAGTGTACGCAACCAATGTTGTGGGTGTCGGATTGGCCGTTGCCGCCAAAGCGAATACAGCCACTTGGAACAACACGTCCATACCGAACAGCCCTGGTGGAACGGGAGGCATCGCGGGTTCAACCACCCAGGAGAGATCAGGTGTTGTCGGTGGACAGGCCGCGTTTGCCTTGGTGAAGACTGGAAACATATCGCCAGGGACCGTAACGGAGAGCGGTGCAATTATCGAAATGACTCCCCTTGCGATCGCATACTTACCGGGAGAATGTTGCTTTGGCGCGCCTCCGGGAGGGACCTGGTCATCCGTCTACTACAGGATTTCTCCCGTCCAGATTGTTCCTGGAACCTGCAATCTCAACGCTGGCGATGTCAACCGCACGATCGCGCTGGACCCCGTGCGGATCTCGAACTTCACCGGCATCTCCACCGGTCTCAAATACTTCGACCTGACCGCTAACTGCAGCAACGCCTCGAACGTCACCTTCAGGTTCACCGGCACCCCGGAGCCCACGAACTCCGCGCTCTTTGCCAACACCACCGGCACGGCTCGCGGCGTTGCTCTATGGCTGCATACACCGGGCCAGACCGTCAGCCACAACAGCACCCGCACCGTGGCGGTGTCAGCTAACCGCGCCGTGCTGCGCATGGGCGCGGAGTATCACAAGACCAGCGGCGCCCTGACCAAGGGCACGCTGGTGAGCCGCGTCACCGTCAACATTACCTACAACTAGCAAGCCCGTGGCAGGCGACGCTTTTCGTCAGCCACCCGGAACTGATCGACTTCTTAATCAGCAAGGACCCCGACAATGAAAGCCCCTGTTTTTGCATGTTCCTTGTGGATTGCCGCCACCACT
This sequence comes from Pseudomonas gingeri, assembly GCF_013386165.1. Lineage (GTDB taxonomy): Bacteria > Pseudomonadota > Gammaproteobacteria > Pseudomonadales > Pseudomonadaceae > Aquipseudomonas > Aquipseudomonas gingeri_C. The sequence goes on from NZ_JACAOS010000017.1 coordinate 73,165, forward strand.
ATCGCCGCCACCGCCCATGCCGCCACCAGCGGCAACCTGAACTTTAGCGGGGAGATCCAGGGCGGCACCTGCAGCCTGGCCAGCGGTGACACCAACCGCACCATCATCCTGCCTCCGGTCAAGGTCAGTGACTTCGATAGCAGCACCTGGGCCGGGCTCCATACGTTCGACCTGACCGCCAACTGCGATCCGGATATCAGGAATGTCACCTTCACCTTCAGCGGCACGCAATCCCCTTGGTCCCCTACGCACTTCCACAATACCGGCAACTCCAGAGGCATCGTCACGGTGATTCAATCGCGCATTGGCGGAGTGGCCTACAACTTCCCGGCCAACGGCACCGCTACCGCTCGCTCGCGAACCATTGCAACAACCGCCGGCCGTGCGGTAATCCCCATGGGCGCGCACTACATGAAGATCCCCATCAGCACCGTCACCAAAGGCACACTGGTGACTGCAGCCTTCGTGACCATTTCCTACAACTGACGCACCCAGGCCCTGCCTGGCCGCAACCTGCCAGTCGGCCCGCGAGAACGGACAACACCCCATGAAAATCTACCTGATACCCCTGGCGCTGACGGTGGTGGGCATCACCCAGGCCTCGGCCGCCGAGGACCCGAACCAGGGCAACCTGCAGATCAATGGCACCGTCGAGGGAGGCACTTGCAGCCTGATTGCCGATGACAGCAATCGCTCCATCTCACTGCCGCCGATCAGGGTCGGTGACTTCGCCAATAGCGACTCGGCGGGGCACAAGCCCTTCGAGCTGAGCGCACGCTGCGACTCGGATATCAACAGCATCACCTTCACGTTCAACGGCACCCCGGCACCCGCCGATGGCGCCCGCTTCGCCAACAGCGGCGACGCCAGCGGCCTCGCGTTGTGGCTGTACTCGCGCCTGGGGGGCGTGCAACAGACCCTCCGCGCCGACGGCAGCGACAATGCCCGCACCTTGACCCCCAGCGGCGGCCTGGCCGTACTGCCACTGGGAGCGGCCTACTGGAAATCCGGCGCGGTCAGCGAAGGCTCGCTGGAAAGCCTGGCGACGGTGGACGTCACCTACAACTGAGGCATACGCCCAGCGCCAGGACCCCCATCCGCTAGCCGGCAGTGGCTTGCAGCCCCGTCAGCAACAGGCGCTGGTACAACTCGTCACGCAGGCCTTGCGGCTGCGCCAGCCCCATGCGTTGCAGATGCACCGCAAACGCCGACGGCTCGGGCGCCTCCAACGTCGCCTTGCCCAACTCAAGCGCCTCGCTCAGCTTGAATTTGCTCTTCAGCCAGTTCAACGCCCGCAACAGCTCCCGTTCCTCGGGCTGGAAATCACAGCCCAGCGGATACTCCGGGAACAAATGCGGGTGCCGTGTCCGAATCGCCTGCAAACGTTGCGGGCTGTTATCGGCAAAGCGTGGGTCGAGACGGAAATGCCCCGGCAGTTTGCCAACTTTTTGCGCCTGCTCGATCAGTTCCGACTGAAAGCGTGAATCGGCGATATTCAGCAACGCCTCGATCACCTGGGCGTCGGTCTTGCCACGCAGATCGGCAATCCCGTACTCGGTCACGACGATATCGCGCAGATGCCGGGGGATGGTGCAATGACCATACTCCCAGACGATATTCGAACTGACCTCACCGCCCGACTCGCGCCAGCTGCGCAGAATCAGGATCGACCGCGCGCCCTCCAGCGCATGCCCCTGGGCCACGAAGTTGTACTGCCCGCCGACACCGCTGAGCACCCGGCCGTCTTCGAGCTGGTCGGCCACGCCGGCACCGAGCAAGGTCATGGTGAAGGCACTGTTGATAAAGCGCGCATCGATGCGTTGCAAGCGCTTGAGTTCTTCCTGGCCATACAGCTCGTTGATGTAGCTGATGGCGGTCATGTTGAACTCACCCAGCTTGTCCCGGGACAGCTCGTGCAGGCGCTGATAGAAACTGCGCGGCCCAAGAAAGAAGCCGCCATGCACCGCAATTCCGCCCGTCCGCAGGCCGCTGTCGAGGGTTCCGGCATTGGCTTGGCGTTGCTGCTCCAGGTCGGTGTAGACCTTGCGCCGCACAATACCCGCGTCCGCCAGCACCAACAGGCCGTTGACGAACATCTCGCTACAACCGTAAAGCCCCTCGGCGAACACCTCGACACCGCCCTCCTTGTCGAGCAGGGCTTTCCAGGGCAACAGATCGATATCCGCCAACAAGGCCTGGTAACCCTCGTTATCCGCCTGGCGGGCCAGCAAGGCAGCGGTCAACGCGTCGCCCATGGAGCCGATGCCAATCTGCAGCGTGCCGCCATCGCGCACCAGGGTGCTGGCGTGCAGGCCGATAAAGTGATCCTGGGTGTCCACGGGCATGTTCGGGGTGGAGAACAGGGTGCTGCGTTCCGCTTCATCGATCAGCAGGTCGAAGGCGTCACGGCTGAGCTCCGAGTCCCCGGGCATGTAGGGCAGGTCGCTGTGGACCTGGGCGAGCATCAGGATGGTTTCACCCGCAGCACGGCGTCGGGCGATCATCGGCAGCAGGTCGAGGGTGATGTCCGGGTTGCAGCTCAGGCTCAGTTGCCCGGGGTGCTCCGCGGACTCGGCCACCAATTGCGCGACCAGGTTCAGGCCGGCGGCGTTGATGTCGCGAGCGGCATGGCTGTAGTTGCTGCTGACGTAGTCCTGCTGGGCCTGGCTGCTGTGCAGCAGGCTGCCGGGCTGCATGAAGAACTGCTGGACGTGGATATTCGGCGGCAGGCTGTCCCGGCGCAGGTCGGCGAGGAAATCCAGTTCGGGGTAGTCACCGAATACCCGTTCGACGAAGGGTTCGAGGAAACGCCGCTGCAAGCCGTCACCCAAGGACGGGCGACCCAGGCTCAAGGCCGTGTAGATCGTCAGCCGGCGCTCCGGCAATTGCCTGATGCGCTGGTAGAGCGCGTTGATAAATCGGTTGGGCTTGCCCAAACCCAACGGGCTGGCCATGTGAATATGCATCGGCAGCCGCGCCAACACCTCGTCGACCGCACGTTCGATAGAACAGCACTGCACCATCGGAGCCTCCTCGCCTTTCCTTGAATTGAGGTTCGACCGAGCTTGCCGGGAATTTGCTGCAAATGACAGCCCGGCGACATAGGAACGCGTTTTCAGCAGATACAAAAAAGCCGCTCGTAAGCGGCTTTTTCAGAGAAGATCGTCCTTATTTCAGGCCGGACATTTTCTCGATGGCACCTTGAAGATCTTCAGTCGTACAGTCGGCGCAAGTCCCCTTCGGTGGCATGGCATTGAAGCCATGAGTCGCCACGGCTGCCAGGCCCGCGACACCCTTCTTGCCTTTCTCCTCGTCCGAGGCTCCGGCAATACTCGCAATCACGGTACTCACATGATCGGCGCGCTCTTTCCAGGCGGCGGTGTCACCGATTTTCGGCGCATTCAGCAGGCCGGTGCCATGACAAGCGTTGCAATGTTTGGCAATCACGTCATCCGGCGTCTTGGCCCCACCGCCACCGCCCACGGCGACCGCGACTTCCATCCCCTTGCACTCTTCGCCCTGAACACACACCTTGCCCACCGGATCGAGACGCTTGGCGATGTCGTCATTGATGGTCGAAGCCTGAGCGCTGATTGCCCACAGGGCGACTACGGTTGCTGGTACGGCCAGCATTTTCATAATTGGATTCACGCGTACACCCTCAATGGTGGCTAATCACGCCCGCAACCACGGTTTCGCAGGCGGCGTGAGTATAGCGGTTCGATTGCCACTCCGAAACAACCACAGTAGTTGCAAGGGTATTGCTCGAGTGGCGAATCCACACTGCCGGGCGCCTTGAAATCCCTGACCTGGCGCCTCTTGCTGTTAAAAGTTTGCCGGTGTCGCTGCGCTGATTAGTCGCGCGGGAGTATCGAACGGGTTGCGAAAGCGATGCGGCTTGGTGCTTTCAAAATAGTAGCTGTCGCCCGCTTCGAGGACGAAAGTTTCTGCACCGACCACCAATTCCAGTCGACCTTCCAACAAGATGCCCGTCTCTTCACCTTCATGGGTGAGCATTTCTTCCCCGGTATCGGCACCTGGAGGATAGATCTCATTGAGGAACGCGATGGCACGGCTGGGATGCGCGCGACCGACCAGCTTCATGGTCACGGCACCATCGGAGATATCGATCAGCTCGTTGGCTTTGTAGACGATCTGGGTCGGTTTTTCCTGGAGGATTTCCTCGGAAAAGAACTCGACCATGGACATGGGAATGCCGCCAAGCACCTTCCTCAGCGAACTGATCGAGGGGCTGACACTGTTTTTCTCAATCATTGAAATGGTGCTATTGGTGACGCCCGCGCGTTTGGCGAGTTCACGCTGAGACAGACCTTTCAGTTTTCGAATGGATTGCAGTCGTTCACCGACGTCCAATACGGCAGCCTCCCAGGGGTTCAGGCAATGTTGTAATTGAGCGATATCATGGCATAGCGTTCAGTATTTACAACACTCAGGGCCCGAATCCACCTCGGCGAGACGACCTGTGGCGCAGCGGGATTTCCCCTAGCTCCCGGTGTAGAGCCGTGGTACCCGGCGCAGGTTGCAGAAAATCTCGTAAGGAATGGTCTCGGCCTGAACCGCGACCTCGCTGGCCAGCACGTTTTTGCCCCACAACTCCACCGTCGAACCCAGCCCGGCCTGGGGCACATCGGTGAGATCGATGCACAGCATGTCCATCGACACCCGGCCCAGCAACCGGCTGCGCTGGCCGGCCACCAGTACCGGCGTGCCGGTCGGCGCGTGACGCGGATAGCCGTCGGCATAACCCAGGGCCACCACACCTATGCGCATCGGCTTCGGCGCCACGAACTGGCCGCCGTAGCCCACCGGCTCACCCGCCGGCAGTTCACGCACACTGATGACTTTCGACTCCAGGGTCATGACCGGCTGCAAGCGCGCGGCCAGGGGGTTTTCCTCTTCGAAGGGCGTCGAGCCGAACAGCAGGATGCCGGGACGCACCCAATCGCTGGCAATCTGTGGCCAACCGAGCACCGCCGGGGAGTTGCGCAGGCTGACCTCAGCCGACAGGCCTTGGCGTGCCGCTTCGAAAGTCGCCACCTGTTCGGCACTGCGTTGGCTGCCCAACTCGTCGGCACGGGCGAAGTGGCTCATCAGGACGATCTTCGCCACCTTGCCGCTGGCCAGCAGGCGCTGGTAAGCCGCCTGGTAGTCCGCCGGTTCCAGCCCGACCCGGTGCATGCCCGAGTCCAACTTGAGCCAGACATTGATCGGCTTGGCCAGCACCGCCTGCTCGATGGCTTCCAACTGCCAGAGCGCATGCACCACACACCAGAAATCATGCTCGACGATCAAGGGCAGTTCGTCGGCTTCGAAAAAGCCTTCCAGCAACAGGATCGGCGCGCGAATCCCTCCGGCCCGCAGTTCCAGAGCCTCCTCGATACAAGCCACGGCAAAACCGTCGGCCTCGGCTTCCAGGGCCTGGGCACAGCGCAGCGCGCCATGACCATAGGCATCGGCCTTGATCACCGCGAGGGCTCGGGCTCCCGAGACTTCGCGGGCCAATTGGTAGTTGTGACGCAGGGCTTGGAGGTCGATCAGGGCACGGGCAGGACGCATGGCGGCAAACTTCTGGACAGTCGAGGACGGGAATAAAAAACCGGCGCGAACGGCAATGCAGCCGCCCTCGCACCGGGAGAGGGATCGTACTTAAGTCAGGGCAGTCACAACAACGACGAGCGGGCTCAAACGCTCATTGGTGAGCTGGCGCTGGATTGACATGTTTTGCAGTCTCCCGGGGAGTGTTGCCATAACGGAAAATATCGAGGCCTTCGGCGCTGATCTGTGGCTTCTTCTTCGCCATCAGGTCAGCCAGCAAGCGACCGGAGCCACAGGCCATGGTCCAGCCGAGCGTGCCGTGACCGGTGTTCAGGAACAGATTGCGGAATGAAGTGGCCCCCACGATCGGCGTGCCGTCGGGTGTGGTCGGGCGCAAACCGGTCCAGAAGCTGGCTTGCTCGAGGTCGCCGCCCTGAGGATAAAGATCGCCGACGATCATCTCCAGCGTTTCGCGTCGCTTCGGGTTCAGCGACAGGTCAAAACCGGCGATTTCCGCCATGCCACCCACTCGGATGCGGTTGTCGAAACGAGTGATCGCGACCTTGTAGGTTTCATCAAGAATCGTCGAGGTCGGGGCCATGGCCAGGTTGGTGATCGGCACGGTCAGCGAATAACCCTTGAGCGGGTAGACCGGCGCCTTGATCCCCAGCGGCTTGAGCAACTGCGGTGAATAACTGCCCAGCGCCAGCACGTAGCGGTCGGCGGTTTCCAGCTTGCCGTCGATCCACACACCATTGATACGGTCGCCCGCATGGTCGAGCCGCTGAATGTCCTGGCCGAAGCGGAACTCCACACCCAGTTTGACAGCCATTTCGGCCAGGCGGCTGGTGAACATCTGGCAGTCGCCGGTCTGGTCGTTCGGCAGGCGCAGGGCACCGGCGAGGATATCGGTGACGCTGGCCAGGGCCGGTTCGACCCGGGCAATGCCGTCGCGATCGAGCAGTTCGTAAGGTACGCCGGAGGCCTCGAGCACCGCGATGTCTTTCGCCGCGCCATCGAGTTGCGCCTGGGTGCGGAACAACTGTGTGGTCCCCAGGCTGCGCCCTTCATAGGCAATCCCGGTTTCGGCGCGCAATTCATCGAGGCAGTCGCGGCTGTACTCGGACAGGCGGACCATGCGCTCCTTGTTCACGGCATAACGGCTGGCGGTGCAGTTGCGCAGCATCTGCGCCATCCACAGGTACTGGTCGATATCAGCGGTGGCCTTGATCGCCAGCGGCGCATGGCGCTGCAGCAACCACTTGATGGCCTTGAGCGGCACGCCCGGGGCGGCCCAGGGCGAGGCATAACCGGGCGAGACCTGGCCGGCGTTGGCGAAGCTGGTTTCCATGGCAGCGGCCGGCTGACGGTCGACCACCACCACTTCGAAACCGGCCCGGGCCAGATAATAAGCACTGGTGGTACCAATGACGCCGCTACCCAATACCAGAACTCGCATGTGTCTATTCCTCAATCCGCGGCCAGGTGCCGGTGTTTAGTGTTCAGAGCCAAGATGCGCGCAGTGTAAAAAACAATAGCCAGTGCTTTTCACTATATAAGTGCCTATATTTGGCGAGAATTCTCGGCACTATCGCTTTTGACGGAGGGGCATTCCCTAATGAGAACCAACCATCAGACCAAGCGCGAGCTGGACAAGATCGACCGCAATATCCTGCGCATCCTGCAGGCCGACGGACGCATCTCATTCACCGAGCTGGGCGAAAAGGTCGGCCTGTCCACCACCCCCTGTACCGAACGGGTTCGCCGGCTCGAACGCGAAGGCATCATCATGGGCTACAACGCCCGGCTGAACCCACAGCACCTCAAAGGCAGCCTGCTGGTGTTCGTTGAGATCAGCCTGGACTACAAATCAGGCGACACCTTCGAAGAATTCCGACGTGCCGTGCTGAAGTTGCCTCATGTGCTGGAATGCCACCTGGTCTCGGGGGATTTCGACTACCTGGTGAAAGCGCGGATTTCCGAGATGGCCTCCTACCGGAAATTGCTCGGCGACATCCTGCTCAAGCTGCCCCATGTGCGGGAATCCAAGAGCTATATCGTGATGGAGGAAGTGAAAGAGAGCCTGAACCTGCCGATTCCGGATTGAAGCTAGACGAGTACCTGCCGGGTGGTGGCGATGTATTCGTGCACCTGTTGCTCGGCCCGTGGATGAATCATCTCCACGGGACGTCGGCCATTGGGGCAAGGCAGTGTCGGCGTTGTCCCGAACAAACGACAGATCAGCGGCCGCTCGTCGTATACCGTGCAGCCGTTCGGGCCCAGGTGTACACAGTTGAGCTCATTCAGCGCGGCTTCCTGCTCGGCGGCGGTCTTGCGCGGCAGGCGGGCCATCTCCTCGGAAGAAGTGGTTACCGGCCCGCAGCAGTCGTGACAGCCCGGCACACAGTCGAAAGACGGAATTTGCTGGCGCAGAAAGCGGATTTTCTGACTGTTGCAACTCATCGAACGACGACCGGAAGAAGAATGAGCGTGGATTTTGCCTGAAAAGGCCGCTCCCGGCAGCAAACCTGCTCCGTGTCAGGAACGCCAGAACGGTTTCAAGCCTTCTTCCCGGGCCTGCTCCTCGGTCAATCCTATGTCGCGCAGCTCCTCGGAGGTGAGTGCAAGCAAGCTCTTGCGGGTACGCAGGCGATGCCAGAACAAGCCCATGAGACCGAAGGCCGGCGCGCAACGACGGGCGGAGGACGCCTTGATTGCCCGCTCGTACTCGATCACCAGTTCCTGACTGCGCAAAACCAGACGCACATCGCTCATGCCGTTCATTACCTATGCTCCTTTGTGACTCGATTGCCATGAGTACACAGGATGGGCGAACGGCCAAAACCATTACAGATTCAATCAATTTTTATTAATTCAATACAGAACTCGCCAAAGCGCGACTGAATCCTGTATTTTTGCTCTATCTGTACCGGCCAATGCTTTCCAATACCCCCGAGGACTGTGCCATGACCCTCTACGTCAACCTCGCCGAACTGCTTGGAACCCGCATAGAACAAGGTTTCTATCGTCCCGGTGATCGACTGCCTTCTGTACGGGCATTGAGTGTAGAGCACGGTGTCAGCCTGAGCACGGTGCAGCAGGCCTATCGCGTCCTGGAAGACAGCGGGCTGGCCCAGCCGAAGCCCAAGTCCGGCTATTTCGTGCCCGTGGGCCGCGAGCTGCCAGCGTTGCCCGTGGTTGGGCGCCCGGCGCAACGCCCTGTGGATATCTCGCAATGGGAGCAGGTGCTGGAACTGATCCGCGCCGTCCCGCGTGAAGACACCGTACAGTTGGGCCGCGGCATGCCGGACATCGACAGCCCGACCCTGAAACCGCTGCTGCGCAGCCTGGCGCAGATCAGCCGCCGCCAGGACATGCCCGGCCTGTCCTACGACAATATCCACGGCAACCTCGGGCTGCGCGAACAAGTGGCGCGCCTGCTGCTCGACTCCGGCTGCCAGCTTGGCCCCAACGACCTGGTGATCACCACCGGCTGCCACGAGGCCCTGTCCACCAGCATCCGCTCCATCTGCGAGCCGGGGGACATCGTCGCGGTGGACTCCCCAAGCTTTCACGGCGCCATGCAGACCCTCAAGGGCCTGGGCATGAAGGCCCTGGAAATCCCCACCGACCCGATCACCGGCATCAGCCTCGACGCCCTCGAGTTGGCCCTGGAACAGTGGCCGATCAAAGCCATACAGTTGACCCCCAATTGCAACAACCCGCTGGGCTACATCATGCCGGAGTCGCGCAAACGGGCCCTGCTGACCCTGGCCCAGCGCTTCGACGTAGCGATTATCGAAGACGATGTGTATGGCGAACTGGCCTATACCTACCCCCGTCCGCGCACCATCAAGTCCTTCGATGAAGACGGCCGCGTGCTGCTGTGCAGCTCCTTCTCCAAGACCCTCGCCCCCGGCCTGCGCATCGGCTGGGTCGCGCCCGGTCGTTACCTCGAGCGGGTACTGCACATGAAGTACATCAGCACCGGCTCCACCGCGCCGCAACCGCAGCTGGCCATCGCCGACTTCCTGAAAAACGGCCACTTCGAGCCGCATCTGCGGCGCATGCGCAGCCAATACCAGCGCAACCGCGACCTGATGATCGACTGGATCAGCCGCTATTTCCCCGCCGGCACCCGCGCCAGTCGTCCCCAGGGCAGCTTCATGCTCTGGGTCGAGCTGCCCGAGGGCTTCGATGCCCTGCGCCTGAACCGGGCACTGCAGGACCAGGGCGTGCAGATCGCGGTCGGCAGCATCTTTTCCGCCTCGGGCAAATACCGCAATTGCCTGCGCATGAACTACGCTGCCAAGCCAACCGCATTGATCGAAGAAGCCGTGCGCAAAGTCGGCGCGGCCGCGATCAAATTACTGGCGCATTGACCTTTACCCGCCAGACAGCGTCCATATACCGACACCTGCCATGACCCGGGGCGATGAACGTTGAAAGCCTGTTTGCTGCTCATTGCCCTGCTGCTGAGCGGATGCGCCTCCCTGGAGGTTCCACGGTTTCCCAGCCAAGCCCTGCCGGCGAGCGAGTCGGCCTTCGGCCGTTCGATCCAGGCCCAGGCCGCGCCCTGGCAGGGACGCTCGGGCTTTCGCCTGTTGCCCAACGGCAGTGAGGCGTTCAGGGCCCGGGCCGAATTGATCCGCGACGCCCAGGTCAGCCTCGACCTGCAGTACTACATCGTCCATGACGGCCTGAGCACCCGCATGCTGGTGGACGAACTGCTCAAGGCTGCCGATCGCGGCGTACGGGTGCGCATCCTGCTGGACGACACCGCCAGCGACGGGCTCGACGCGGTCATCGGCACGCTGGCCGCCCATCCGAATATCCATATCCGCCTGTTCAACCCGCTGAACCTGGGGCGCAGCACCGGAACGACCCGTACCCTGGGCCGCCTGTTCAATCTGTCGCAACAACATCGGCGGATGCACAACAAGCTGTGGCTGGCCGACAACAGCGTGGCCATCGTCGGCGGACGCAATCTGGGGGACGAGTATTTCGGCGCTCAGCCGGACCTGAACTTCACCGATATCGACCTGCTCGGCTTCGGCCCCGTGGCCGAGCAGCTCGGGCACAGCTTCGACCAATACTGGAACAGCGCCCTGAGCGTGCCCATCGGCGATTTCCTCTCCAACCCACCATCCACGACGGAACTGGCCAAGGCCCGGCAGCAGCTCAAGGATTCGCTGGGCAGCTATCGCCAGCACAATACCGCCCTGTACCTGAAGCTTCGGGCCTACAAGAGCGAACCGCGCATGGACCTCTGGCGCCGCGAGCTGATCTGGGCCTGGAGCCAGGCGCTGTGGGACGCACCGAGCAAGGTCCTGGCCAGGGGCGAGCCGGATCCGCAACTGCTGCTGACCACTCAACTGGCGCCGGAGCTGACCAGCGTCCATAGCGAACTGATGATGATTTCCGCCTACTTCGTGCCCGGCCAGCCAGGGCTGGTCTACCTGACCGGGCGCGCCGACGCCGGGGTCTCGGTCAGCCTGCTGACCAATTCGCTGGAAGCCACCGACGTGCCCGCCGTTCACGGTGGTTACGCGCCGTACCGCCAGGCATTGCTGGAGCACGGCGTGAAGCTTTTCGAACTGCGCCGCCAGCCCGGCAACCGTGGCGGCAGCGGGCCCCATCTGTTTCACAGTGCTGGCTACAATGGCTCGGACTCCAGCCTGCACAGCAAGGCGATGATTTTCGACCGACAGAAATCCTTTATTGGCTCGTTCAACCTCGACCCACGCTCGGTCTTGTGGAACACCGAAGTCGGCGTGCTGGTGGACAGCCCGGAGCTGGCGGAACACGTTCGCGCCCTGGCCTTGCGCGGCATGGCCCCGGCCCTGAGCTACCAGCCACGCCTGGAGCAGGGGCAGATTGTCTGGGTCACTGAAGATAACGGGCAGCTCCACGAACTGCACCGCGAGCCGGGTAACTGGTGGCGCCAGTTCAACGCCTGGTTCGCCAACCATATCGGGCTGGAGCGGATGCTCTGAGGCCTTCCAGGCATTCGCTGGATTTGTAGGAGCAACCGGTCGACGCTCGATTGCTCGCGATGACGACGCCACGAACGCCGCCGAAACGTCAGCCTGCCGGCTGATCGCGAGCAAGCTCGCTCCTACAGGTACCGAAGGCGTCCTGACGCAATACCAATACCAGCAACCCCATTGCCCCGGCCGCCATGAACAACGGCAAGGCTTGCCCGCTGATCCACTGGCTGCCCGCGCCGGCCACCAACGGCCCGATCAGGCAGCCGACGCCCCACAACTGCGCCACATGGGCGTTGGCCCGCACCAGCGCGTCGTCGCGATAACGCTCGCCGATCAGAATCAGCGACAAGGTGAACAGCCCGCCCGCGCTGGCACCGAACAGCACCCACAAAGGCCAGATCAGCAAGGTGTCGATCAACAGGGGCACCGCCAGGCTCGACAGCATCAGGGCCAGGGCACAACCGCTGAACAACGCGCGCCGGGACACGCGGTCGGCCAAGGCGCCAATGGGCAACTGCAGCAGGGCATCGCCCACCACCACCGTGCTGACCATCGCCAAGGCGATATCCGCCGTGAAACCCTGGCGCAGGCAATACACCGGCAGCAAGGTCAGAATCATCGCCTCGAAGGCAGCAAACAGCGAAATGGCCCAGGCAATGGCCGGCAAACCCCGACAGAAACCCAGCAAGTCCATCAGCGTGACGCGGCTGGACTCCGAGGTCGGCGCACCGCTACGCCCCAGCAACAGGAACGGTGCGGCCACCAGCAAACCCACGCCGACCCAGAAACCGTAGTCGCCCTCGGTGCCCACGGCGGCCAGCAGCAGCGGACCAGACAGTTGGCTCAGTGCATAAGTGCTGCCATACAGGGCCACCAGACGCCCGCGCCACTGCTCGACCACCAGTTGATTGATCCAGCTTTCGCCGAGGATAAAGACAATGGTCAGGATCACCCCGATCATCAGGCGCAGCACCAGCCACACCGGATAGCTGGGCAGCAGCGCCAGCAAACCGATGGACAAGGCCCCGGCCCACAGGCAGAGGGCCATAAGCCTGGCGGTGCCGAAGCGCGAGGCCAGGTGACTGGAGACACTGGCCCCGAGCAGAACCCCGATGGCCGGCATCGCCGCCATCACACCAATGGCGAAGGCGCCATAACCCCAGCTTTCCAGCCGCAGGGACACCAACGGCATGCTCACGCCCAGTGCCAAGCCGACACTGAGTACCGAAGCCAGCACGGCGAAATAAGTCGCCCAACGCATGTTCCACGCTCCTGTGGATAATTTTTCTTCAAGACAACACAGCCGGACTTCCTGGCGGAGAGTCCGGCTGTGTTATGGGGGCTGCCCAGTCATGTACCAGGCAAAACACGATCATTGTGGGAGCCGGCTTGCCGGCGATGGCGGTCGGAAGATCGATGCCTGGCCCAAGGGCCTCATCGCCGGCAAGCCAGCTCCTACAGGTTTCGCGGCGCCCTCGGGATCGAAGACGGCTTTACAGCTTGATCCAGGTCGCCTTCAGCTCGGTGTACTTGTCGAACGCATGCAGCGACTTGTCGCGGCCGTTGCCCGATTGCTTGAAACCACCGAACGGCGCGGTCATGTCGCCGCCATCGTACTGGTTCACCCACACGCTGCCGGCCCGCAGGGCTTTGGCGGTCAGGTGCGCCTTGGAGATGTTCGCGGTCCAGACCGCCGCCGCCAGGCCATACGGCGTGTCGTTGGCAATGCTGATCGCCTCTTCCACGCTATCGAAGGCAATCACCGACAGCACTGGGCCGAAGATTTCTTCCTGGGCGATCTTCATCGCGTTGCTCACACCATCAAAAATGGTCGGCTCGACGTAGGTCCCACCGGTTTCCTGCAGGGTCCGCTTGCCACCGGCCACCAGCTTGGCGCCATCGGCATGGCCCGACTCGATGTACGACAGCACGGTGTTCATCTGCTGGGTATCCACCAGGGCACCGACATTGGTCGCCGGGTCCAGCGGGTTGCCCGGCTTCCAGGTCTTCAGCGCTTCAATCACCAACGGCAGGAAGCGATCCTTGATCGAACGTTCCACCAGCAGGCGCGAACCGGCGGTGCAGACTTCACCCTGGTTGAAGGCAATGGCGCTGGCAGCGGATTCGGCGGCGGCCTGGAGGTCCGGGGCATCGGCAAAGACGATGTTCGGGCTCTTGCCACCGGCTTCGAGCCAGACGCGCTTCATGTTGGACTCGCCGGAGTAGATCAACAGTTGCTTGGCGATCTTGGTCGAACCGGTGAACACCAGGGTATCGACGTCCATGTGCAGGGCCAGGGCCTTGCCGACGGTGTGACCATAACCCGGCAGCACGTTCAGCACGCCCGCCGGAATACCGGCTTCAACCGCCAGGGCGGCGATGCGGATCGCGGTCAGCGGAGATTTTTCCGAAGGTTTGAGAATCACCGAGTTACCCGTGGACAACGCCGGCCCGAGCTTCCAGCAAGCCATCATCAACGGGAAGTTCCACGGCACGATGGCCGCCACCACGCCCACCGGCTCGCGGGTCACCAGACCCAGCTGATCGTGGGGAGTGGCGGCCACTTCGTCATAGATCTTGTCGATGGCCTCGCCGCTCCAGCTCAGGGCCTGGGCCGCGCCGGGAACGTCGATGTGCAGGGAGTCACTGATCGGCTTGCCCATGTCGAGGGTTTCCAGCAGGGCCAGCTCCTCGGCGTTGACCTTCAGCAACGCGGCGAAACGAATCATCGCAGACTTGCGCTTGGCCGGGGCCAGGCGCGACCAGACACCGGAATTGAACGTCGCGCGGGCACTCTCCACAGCGCGCTGGGCATCTGCCACATCACAGCTGGCAACGCTGGTCAGCAGGCGGCCATCAACCGGGCTGATGCACTCGAACGTCTCATTCGAGACCGCGGCGGTGTATTCGCCATTGATGTAGGCACGGCCTTCAATCTTCAGCTCGCGGGCACGTTGTTCCCAGTCAGCACGAGTCAGGGTGATCATTCGAGTGTCCTCCTCTTGTTGAAATACTGGAGCCGTGCGCTCTTGCGCCAGCACCGTTCAGAATCCTGTCCAATGGACGCCGATTAGGGCCCATGGCACCCACCACCCTAAACCAGCGGCACCTGATGTTTCAATATATTTGACATAAGCTCGCCAAACAGCGTTGCCATGTTCATTTTAATAAACATAGACTCGGTGCTTACGACCCAAGGCCCATCACCGCAGAGGAAGAGCAGTATGAGTATCCAGGACATCGTCGATTTCAGCGAAGCCACCACCACGCCGGAACGCTTTCGCCCGGCAGCGGAGAAAGTCTTCAAGGGCGACCCCGAGCAGACGATCTACAACCACTATGGCAGCCCCTGCGGACAGATGAATGCCGGCGTCTGGGAAGGCGCAGTGGGCCAGTGGACGGTGAACTACACCGAGCATGAATACTGCGAAATCGTCCAGGGCGTCTCGGTGCTGCGCGACAACGACGGCAATGCCAAGACCTTGCGCTCCGGTGATCGCTTCGTGATTCCAGCGGGTTTCAAGGGCACCTGGGAGGTGCTGGAACACTGCCGCAAGATCTATGTGGTCTTCGAACAGAAAGCCTGATCAAACCTGGACGCACCAGGACCGCGGGTCCTGGGTGGACTTACGCGGATAGGGAATGTCCAGCTGAAGGTCATCGCGCTCGAAACGCAGACGGCCCTCGGCCGTTTCCTCGAACTCGGCCTCGCTCAGGGCCAGGATCCAGTAGAAGTCCTTCCGCCCACAGTCCTCCTTGACCTGGGAAGCCACCGTCGCCGCCCGCAGATCGATTCGGCCGTCGCTCAAGGCGAACCTGGCCTCGACTCCGGTTTCAATTTTTTCGGGCAGCGCGGCGATCCGGTAGGTATTCCCGAGCCCGAAACTTCCCTGCATGGCTCCCTGCGGCACCAGCAGGCGCTTGCCCGTCGGATCGTTGAAACGCAGCAGGAATGCCTCGAAAGCTTGCGCGGCCTGGCGATTTTCCTTGGCGATCGCGTCTTCGAGGCGTTGACCCAGAGATTCGTCAGGCGGGTTTTCGAGGGCCGAAACCGAACCCAGGAGTATCGACACGGGCATTTCTCCCCGAGCAACACGAGGCAGCCAATTCACCCCCTGGCGATCGAGCAGATGTCCAGCCAGGGCACCCAGCGCATAACTTTCATGATCGGCGGCCAAGTACTCGGTCTGCCCCGACAGGCTCAGCTTCTTGAGCATGAGCGCGTGCCATTCAACGGTGCCCGGCTCCAGCCCGAGCGCCAGCAGTTGAGCAATCAGCTCCACATAATAGGCACTGCCTTCGGAGCGGTCGGTATTGCGAATGCCCGTCGACTCATGGGCATGTTCGCCCAACCAGTGGCGATACCAGTAGCTGGCCCGCGCCAGCCCATCGGGCTCGCCCCGGACCGCCGCCAGCAAGTGGCGAATCATCTGGTTGCGATACAGCCGCGGCTCGGCAATCGCGGGATAGCGAATGCTGCGCTCGGCCCCCGGATGATGCGCCCAGGCCTCTTCGGCGTAAAAGTGGAAGGCCTCGTGAGTCGCCAAGCCAAACAGCTCGGGGACCGCCTGGGGATCCTCCAGCCGCTGCATTTCATCCCCAGGCAACGTTTCGCCCATCCCCACAAAGACTGCCGGGCGACCTTGCCAGCGGAGCTTGTCGAACGACTTGTATGCGTAGGACGGCCCCAGTGCCCGGATCGCCGCCATGTCGATCTCATGCCCGCCGTGAGCATTCATCAACCAGGCCCGCTGTCCATTGCTGGTCAACAACTGGACATCCGCGAAGACCCGGGTGACCTCGCTGAACTCAGCCAGCGCGGGCCAGGCGGCCTGGGTCGCCTCGGTCATCCTGCGCACATAGGCATCCGTAGCGGCGCCGGCCTTCGACGGCGACGATGGCGCCGCCAAAACCGCGATACTGCCCGCCGCCAATACCACCAGCAGCAGGAAGCCAAACATCCTTGCAATCATCATGAGCGCTCTCCACATCCGCATCCGTTCGGTGTTCACCCCAGTCTAGGAAAGGTGCAACGGGAAAAATGTAGGAATCAGACACGCAACAGGCGGGAGTCGGCCGAAAAAAGGGCGAAAAAAAACCCCGAACAAGTCGGGGTTTTTCTTGAAAAACAAAATCAATTACTTGATTTTGCCTTCCTTGTAGATCACGTGCTTACGAACAACCGGATCATATTTCTTGATCTCGATTTTGTCCGGAGTAGTGCGCTTGTTCTTGTCAGTCGTGTAGAAATGACCAGTACCGGCGCTCGAGATCAAACGAATCAATTCACGCATGATTTAGCTCCTTATACCTTGCCATCGCGACGGATTTCGGCCAGCACGACATCAATGCCGCGCTTGTCGATGATACGCATGCCCTTGGCGGATACGCGCAGACGCACAAAACGCTTCTCGGACTCGACCCAGAAGCGGTGATGCTGCAGGTTCGGCAGGAAACGACGACGGGTTTTGTTGTTTGCGTGGGAAATGTTATTCCCAGTCACCGGACCCTTACCGGTAACTTGACAGACTCTAGACATGCCTCAGCCCTCTAAAACCACATGCCCAACCCGGCATGGGTTGGCCGCTTAATCTCTCAGTCATTTGGCGCCAGGCGCCGCGTTTCTTTAAGGGTCTTACCGGCTACACCTACAAGCGAAGGAACCGGGCCCCTAGAAAAGAGCGCTGCTTTATACCAGAAAGACCAAGGTGCAACAACACAATGTGTGATTAAAACCCAGGCAGCGCATCAGAAATAGCCGGCCAGCACGCCAGCAGCATGGGCTGGCGCCCTGAAAGGCCGCTCGTCGCACAATGCCGATCATCGGTCCAAAAGGCCCGCCAAACCGTGCGGTGAAAATATCGGGGGAAGCAGGCAAACTGCAAAACCCGGTAAAAACGGGATAGTCAATTACCGTCCATACCTCTAGGGTAGGACTTTTCCAGACTGCACTCGCAGATGGGACAACGACCTGCAAAGGATACTGAATATGCGTCTCGCTGCCCTACCGCTATTGCTCGTCCCCTTCCTCGGGTTGCCGGCCTTCGCCGCCAGCACACTGAGCGTCTGCACCGAAGCCAGCCCCGATGGGTTCGACGTGGTGCAGTATAACTCGCTGACCACCACCAATGCCTCAGCCGACGTGCTGATGAACCGCCTGGTGGACTTCGACGCCGCCAGCGGCAAGTTGGTGCCCAGCCTCGCTGACAGCTGGACCGTGTCCGACGACGGCCTGGTCTACGAGTTCAAGCTGCATCCGGGGGTGAAATTCCATCACACCGACTACTTCAAGCCGACCCGCGACCTGACCGCCAGCGACGTGCGTTTCAGCTTCGAACGGATGCTCGACCCGGCCAACCCGTGGCATCAGGTCGCCCAGAGCGGCTTTCCCCACGCCCAGTCGCTGCAACTGCCGAGCCTGATCAAACGGATCGAGGCCACTGATCCACTGACCGTGCGGTTCACCCTCGACCACCCCGAGTCGACCTTCCTCGCCGCCTTGAGCATGGGCTTCGCCTCGATCTATTCGGCGGAATACGCCGACAAGCTGATGGCCGCGGGCACCCCGGAAAAGCTCAACAGCCAACCCATCGGCACCGGGCCGTTCGTGTTCGGTCGGTTCCAGAAAGACGCCTCGATCCGCTATAGCGCCAACCCGGACTATTTCGCGGGCAAGCCGGCGGTCGACAACCTGATCTTCGCCATTACCCCGGATGCCAACGTGCGCCTGCAGAAGCTGCGGCGCAATGAATGCCAGATCGCACTGTCGCCCAAACCCCTGGATGTCGTGGCCGCCAGCAAGGAGCCGACGCTCAAGGTGGAAAAAACCGCGGCCTTCATGACCGCCTTTATCGCCATCAACAGCCAGCATCCACCGCTGGACAAGCCGGAAGTGCGCCAGGCCATCAACCTCGCCGTCGACAAGAACAGCTACCTCAAGGCGGTGTTCGAAGAAACCGCCGAGGCCGCCAACGGCCCGTACCCACCCAATACCTGGAGTTATGCCAAGGACCTGCCCGGCTACGCCCATGACCCGGAAAAAGCCAAGGCCCTACTGGCCAAGGTCGGACTCAAGGACGGTTTCCAGACCACCATCTGGACGCGCCCGTCGGGCAGCCTGCTCAACCCCAACCCCAGCCTCGGCGCCCAGCTGCTACAAGCCGACCTCGCCGAAGTCGGCATCCAGGCGCAGATCCGCGTGATCGAATGGGGCGAACTGATCCGCCGGGCCAAGGCCGGTGAGCATGACCTGCTGTTCATGGGCTGGGCCGGCGACAACGGCGACCCGGACAACTTCCTGACCCCGCAATTCTCCTGTGCCGCGGTGAAGTCGGGCACCAACTTCGCCCGCTACTGCGATGCGGGACTGGACAAGCTGATCAGCGCTGGCAAGACCACCAGCGAACAAGGGGTACGCAGCAAGCTGTACGAACAGGCCCAGGCGCAGATCCAGCAACAGGCCTTGTGGGTACCGCTGGCGCATCCGACGGCCTTTGCCTTGCTGCGCAAGAACGTCAAGGGTTATGAAGTGAGTCCGTTTGGGCGGCAGGACTTCTCCAAGGTCAGCCTAAAGCCCTGATCGGCACCGCATCACGACAGCGGGCACGGTTCCTGTAGGAGCCGAGCTTGCTCGCGATCGGGCGCGCAGCGGCCGCAATCCGGCGGACGAGGTGTGCCAGATACACCGCAAGCACAGGTTTTACGACTGCTGCGCAGCCGATCGCGAGCAAGCTCGGCTCCTACAAGGGATCGCAGCGTTTGCCCGATCCCAATCCGATCCCCCTACATCCAACCACGCTCCATCATCGACAAGGGCTCGCCCTCGCCGACGATAAAGTGATCGAGCACCCGCACATCGACGAATTCCAGCGCCGTTTTCAGCCGTTTGGTCAGCACATGATCGGCCTGACTGGGCTCGGCAACCCCCGAAGGGTGGTTGTGACACAAGATCAACGCCGCCGCGTTATGCGCCAGCGCCCGCTTGACCACCTGCCGCGGGTAGACGCTGGCGTTGTCGATGGAGCCGTGAAACAACGGCTCGAACGCCAACACCCGATGCTTGCTGTCGAGAAACAGACAGGCGAACACCTCATGGGGCTCATGGCGCAGCATTGCCTTGAGGTAATCGCGCACCGCCCGCGGGCTTTCCAGCACCGAGTCGCGCCGCAGGCGCTCGGCCAGATGCCGACGGGCCATCTCCAGCACCGCCTGCAATTGCGCGAACTTCGCCGGTCCCAGGCCCAACTGACAAGCAAACGCCTTCTGGTCGGACTCCAGCAGATTGCGCAGGCTGCCGAACCGACTCAACAGATCCCGGGCCAGGTCCACCGCGCTTTTGCCGGAAACCCCGGTGCGCAAGAAGATCGCCAACAACTCGGCGTCCGACAGACTCGCCGCGCCCTGCTCCAGCAATTTCTCCCGTGGCCGCTCCGTCGCCGGCCAATCACGAATACTCATTGCACCTCCCTGTCCTTGTGGCGCCGCTGTTCCCTGGCGGTCGCTGTGTTATCTTAGCCCATCATTTTTACCCTTGATCTGGCCTGGGGAGGCGTCGTCAGGGGGTCGCCATCACCGGACTAAAAGGCAGGTCTATGCAGCGGCTGTATCGGAAACGCATCGTTCTCGGCGTCGGCGGCGGCATTGCTGCCTACAAGAGCGCCGAGCTGGTTCGCCGACTTCTCGACCAGGGCGCCGAAGTGCGCGTGGTCATGACCCGCGGCGGCAGCGAGTTCATCACCCCACTGACCATGCAGGCACTGTCCGGGCACCCGGTGCACCTGGACCTGCTCGACCCGGCCGCCGAAGCCGCCATGGGCCATATCGAGCTGGCGAAATGGGCCGACCTGGTGCTGATCGCCCCGGCCACCGCCGACCTGATCGCGCGCCTGGCCCAGGGCATCGCCAACGACCTGCTGACGACCCTGGTGCTCGCCACCGACGCCACCGTGGCCATCGCCCCGGCCATGAACCAGGCCATGTGGCGCGACCCGGCCACCCAGGCCAACACCCAATTGCTGCAAAGCCGCGGCATTCAGGTCTTCGGCCCGGCCTCCGGCAGCCAGGCCTGCGGCGACGTCGGCCTGGGGCGCATGCTCGAAGCCACGGACCTGGCGCACTGCGCCGCCGATTGCTTCCAGCACCTGGCCCTGACCGGCAAACACGTGCTGATCACCGCCGGCCCGACCCAGGAAAACATCGACCCGGTGCGCTACATCACCAACCACAGCTCCGGGAAAATGGGCTTTGCCCTGGCCGAAGCCGCGGTCGAAGCCGGTGCCCGGGTGACCCTGATCACCGGCCCCGTGCATCTGCCGACCCCGGACCGGGTGACCCGCATCGACGTGGTCAGCGCCCGCGATATGCTCGCCGCCTGCGAAGCGGCCATGCCCTGCGACCTGTTTATCGCCTCGGCCGCAGTCGCGGACTACCGCCCGGAAGTCGTTGCCCCGCAAAAACTCAAGAAAGACCCTACGAACGGCGACGGCCTGCTGCTGCAGATGGTGCGTAACCCGGACATCCTGGCCACTATTGCCAGCCGTGCCGACCGTCCGTTCAGCGTCGGTTTCGCCGCCGAGACCGAACACCTGCTCGACTACGCTGCACGCAAGCTCAAGGACAAGAACCTCGACCTGATCGTCGCCAATGACGTGGCCAACCCCAGCATTGGCTTCAACAGCGAGGAAAACGCCTGCAGCGTGATCGACCGCAAGCTCCATGCGACGCTCTTTGCCCAGACCAGCAAGGGCAAGATTGCCCGCCAGCTGGTGTCCTTTATCGCCGAACGACTGAACCAGGTTTAATTTTCATGCACGCTTTGCAAGCCAAGATCCTCGACCCACGCATCGGCGGTGAATTCCCGCTGCCACAGTACGCCACGCCGGGCTCCGCCGGCCTCGACCTGCGCGCCATGCTCCAGCAGGACACCGTACTGGAACCGGGCCAGACCTTGCTGATCCCCACCGGCCTGTCCGTGTACATCGGCGACCCGGGCCTCGCCGCCCTGATCCTGCCGCGCTCCGGCCTCGGTCATAAACACGGCATCGTACTGGGCAACCTGGTGGGCCTGATCGACTCCGACTACCAGGGCGAACTGATGGTGTCCTGCTGGAACCGTGGCCAGAGCGCCTTCAACATCGTCGTCGGCGAGCGTATTGCCCAACTGGTGCTGGTGCCGGTGGTCCAGGCGCACTTCGAACTGGTCGAAACCTTCGACGAAAGCCAACGCGGTGCCGGCGGTTTCGGGCACTCGGGCAGCCATTGACCTAAGCTGATCCAGAACCGGTCCGAACGGTGCGCGTTGAATTTCAGGATGATCCTCTCGGAGGCAGTATTTGAAAGGCTTCAAGCGCAGTGCAAAGACCGTCGGCGGTCATGAAAGCAACGGCCACGCGCCTCCAGGCGACGCCAGCAAACCTTTGTTGCCAGGACTGCAGATTGCCTTGGGCGGTTTGCTCCTGGCCGCTGCGCTGCTCTGGTTTGGCGTGGTCGCGCCGTGGAACCAGACGTTGCGCAGCAGCCTGGCGCAGTATCCCGGCGCCGTGGCCGCTACGGGCCTGAGCCAGGCGACCCGTGACCTGATCGCCCAGACCGAGGCCAAAGCCCTTGATCCTTCGCTGCTCAAGGCCCTGCAAAGCCAGAACGCCGACCAGGTCAAAGCCGCGGAGGCCGGCCTGCGCTTCGCCAGCGACCTGGTGGACGCGCAACTCTACCTGCCCGGCCAGGCCCAACCGAGCAATGACCGCGCCGCGCCGCTGAATTTTTCCGCACTGGACCTGATCACCCGCGCCGAAAGAGGCACCCACCCGGCACCGGAAGCCTACAAGATCGGCCAACGCTGGCTGGTCTATAGCGTGGCTGCGCTCAAGGCCTCCGCCGACAGCCAAAGCGGCGGCACCCTGCTGCTGGTATTCGATCTGCAACGACTGCTTCAGTCCTTCAGTGCCTGGCACCCCGAGACGGGCGAATTGCGCCTGACGCAAAGTGTCCTCGGCAGCCCGGAACAGGTACTGGACCAGCGCGGAACGGCAACAGCGGACGAAAGTTATCCCTTCAGCACCGGCAACCCCAACTGGACACTGAAATTCAGTCCCGGCCCCTTGCTCAAGCTGCCCTATCCCTTGAGCGCCTATGGGGTCACGTTGCTGGCCGCCCTGCTCGCCCTGGGCGGCGCGCTGCTGGGGATCTACCTGACCCACAAACGCCTGCAAAACCGCCTAGACGGCGATGCCCGACAGCTGGAGCAACTGTTTCACGAACTCTCGGGCGGGAAAGCCGTCAAAGCCTTCAGCTTGAGCCTGCCGGCCCTCAATGGACTGGCTCAGGATCTGGCGCGCTTTTCCTTGCGCAACGGTCATCCCGAGCCTGCCGGCAGTGATCCAGGCGTTGCGCCTCGCAACGCCCCAGCGCCGATCCAGCCCGAAGCGCCAAGTGTCGCCTGGGCCGATCCGCTGTTCCAAGATACCGACATTCTCGATATCGATATTCTCGACGAACACCAGGATTTCCTGGGAACGGAGCCCCCCCAAATCATGAACAGCACCGCACCTGCCATCCCGAGTTTCCCTGACAGCATCTTCCGCGCCTACGACATCCGCGGCACGGTCCCGGAGTTCCTGAACGGCGAAACCGCCTACTGGATCGGCCGCGCCATCGGCGCCCAGAGCCTGGCCCAGGGCGAACCCAACGTTTCGGTTGGCCGTGACGGTCGCCTGTCCGGGCCGGAGCTGGTCCAGCAGTTGATCCAGGGCCTGCACGACAGCGGCTGCCATGTCAGCGATGTCGGCCTGGTGCCGACCCCGGCGCTTTACTACGCCGCCAACGTGCTGGCCGGCAAGTCCGGGGTGATGCTCACCGGTAGCCACAACCCGTCGAACTACAACGGCTTCAAGATCGTCATCGCCGGCGACACCCTGGCCAACGAACAGATCCAGGCCCTGCACACCCGCCTCAAGACCAACGACCTGAGCAGCGGCAAGGGCAGCATCGAGAAAGTCGACATCCTCACCCCTTACTTCGAGCAGATCCGCAACGACATCGTGCTGGCGAAGAAGCTCAAGGTCGTGATCGACTGCGGCAACGGCGCCGCCGGGGTCATCGCCCCGCGACTGATCGAAGCCCTGGGCTGCGAAGTGATCTCGTTGTTCGAAGAGGTCGACGGCAACTTCCCCAACCACCATCCGGATCCGGGCAAACCCGAGAACCTGGTGGACCTGATCGCCAAGGTCAAGGAAAGCGGGGCCGACCTGGGCCTGGCCTTCGACGGCGACGGCGATCGCGTGGGCGTGGTGACCAACACCGGCAATATCGTCTTCCCGGACCGCCTGCTGATGCTGTTCGCCAAGGACGTGGTCGCACGTAATCCAGGTGCGGATATCATTTTCGACGTCAAGTGCACCCGTCGCCTGACGCCCTTGATCCGCGAATACGGTGGTCGTCCGGTGATGTGGAAAACCGGCCACTCACTGATCAAGAAAAAGATGAAGGAAAGCGGCGCCCTGCTCGCCGGCGAAATGAGCGGGCATATCTTCTTCAAGGAACGCTGGTTCGGTTTCGACGACGGCATCTACAGTGCCGCGCGCCTGCTGGAGATCCTCAGCCAGGAGAAATCCAGCGCCGAAGACCTGTTCGCGACCTTCCCGAACGATATTTCCACGCCGGAAATCAATATCAATGTGACCGACGAGGGCAAATTCAGCATCATTGATGCACTGCAACGCGACGCCGACTGGGGCGATGCCAACCTGACCACCATCGACGGTGTGCGGGTCGACTATCCCCAGGGCTGGGGCCTGGTCCGCGCGTCCAACACCACGCCGGTGCTGGTCCTGCGCTTCGAAGCCGACAGCGAAGCCGAATTGCAGCGCATCAAGGACGTGTTCCACGCCCAATTAAAACGTGTTGCGCCTGATCTGCCACTACCGTTCTGACCTTTGGACGGTGTAAAAGCGTAGTCTTTGCACCGTCCGACCACTTGTTCCACCGGAGCCCTGAATGACCCTCGAACGCGATGCCGCTGCCAATACCGCCAAGGTTCTTTCCGAAGCGTTGCCTTACATCCGCCGATACGTCGGCAAGACGCTGGTGATCAAGTACGGCGGCAACGCCATGGAAAGCGAAGAGCTGAAAACCGGTTTTGCCCGCGACATCGTGTTGATGAAAGCGGTGGGGATCAACCCGGTGGTGGTCCACGGTGGTGGCCCGCAGATCGGTGACCTGCTCAAGCGCCTGTCCATCGAGAGCCACTTTATCGATGGCATGCGCGTGACCGACGCCCAGACCATGGACGTGGTGGAGATGGTCCTCGGCGGCCAGGTGAACAAGAGCATCGTCAACCTGATCAACCGTCATGGCGGCAGTGCCATCGGCCTGACCGGCAAGGACGCTGAGCTGATCCGCGCGAAAAAGCTCACCGTGACCCGCCAGACCCCGGAAATGACCCAGCCGGAAATCATCGATATCGGCCAGGTCGGCGAAGTGGTCGGGATCAACACCGATCTGCTGAACCTGCTGGTCAAGGGTGATTTCATCCCGGTGATCGCGCCGATCGGTGTCGGTGCCAATGGCGAGTCCTACAACATCAACGCCGACCTGGTGGCGGGCAAGATCGCCGAGGCCCTGAAGGCCGAGAAGCTGATGCTGCTGACCAACATTGCCGGCCTGATGGACAAGGAAGGCAAGGTGCTGACCGGCCTGAGCACTACCCAGGTCGACGACCTGATCGCAGACGGCACCATCTACGGCGGCATGCTGCCGAAGATTCGTTGTGCACTGGAAGCGGTACAGGGCGGGGTCGGCAGCTCGCTGATCATCGACGGTCGCGTGCCGAATGCGGTGCTGCTGGAGATCTTCACCGATACCGGCATGGGCACCCTGATCAGCAATCGCAAGCGTCACTGATCAAACACCACCCTGAAAACGAACACACCCCCTGTAGGAGCGAGCTTGCTCGCGATGGTAGCCCAGGCACCGCAGGGCATCTGATGCCCCGCGTTATCGTTGACGCCCATCGCGAGCAAGCTCGCTCCTACAAGGGGAACGTACTCGGCCCTATGCCTCAGCGCGTCAGCTGTTCCACCCGCGCCCGATCCACCGCGAAATCCTGCTGCGCCTGGACTCGTGCCGCTTGATAGCGGGCAATGTCCGCCCTCATCCGCCCCTGCTCATCCCGCAACCCTGACAATTGCCCCAGCAATTGCGGCGATACTTCGTGCCCCGCGCGCTCCTGCTCGGCCGCCTGGCCTTGCAAGCTGGCCTGCTGCGCCAGCAAGGCTTGCAGATTGGTCTGGATGCTCGCAATCATCCCATCCAGCTCGGCGAGCTTGCGGGACAGGGCCTTGTCGACCTCACCCACGCTGGAATAACGCTGCAACAACTGCGCATTGGCATCCGCCTGGGCTTTCTGCGTCTGCAAACGCGCCAGCTCCTCGGCCGTCGGCGCCGGTGCAATCGTCTGCACCACCCGACCGCGCGAGTTCAGTACCTGATAACCCTTGCCCGCATACTCCGGGGGTACCTGGCGATCGAGCACGGTGACACCCTTGCTGTCGACATAGCGATACAGCAGCACGCCGGACGCGTCCTCGGCCTGAGCGGCAAAGGACGCGCAAAGCATCAGGGGCAACCACCGATACCCGCGGCGCAAGGAGCGTCAGATCCCGTATTGCGCGCGATAAGCCTCAACCGCAGGCAGATGCTGCTTGAGTTGCTCATCGTCGGCCAGGAACTGCAGAACCTGGGTCAGGGACACGATGCTGACCACCGGGATCGCGAAGTCACGTTCGACTTCCTGGATCGCCGACAGCTCGCCATTGCCGCGTTCCTGGCGGTTGAGGGCGATCAGCACGCCGGCAGGCTTGGCGCCCTGGGCCTGGATGATCTGCATCACTTCGCGGATCGCGGTGCCTGCGGTGATCACGTCGTCGATGATCAACACATCGCCGGCCAGTGGTGCGCCGACCAGGCTGCCGCCTTCGCCGTGGGCCTTGGCTTCCTTGCGGTTGAAACACCAGGGCAGATCGCGCCCGTGATGTTCGGCCAGGGCCACGGCGGTGGCCGCCGCCAAGGGAATACCCTTGTAGGCCGGGCCGAACAGCACGTCGAACGGAATGCCGCTCTCGACGATCGCCGAGGCATAGAAACGCCCCAGCTGGGCCAGGGCGGAACCTGAGTTGAACAAGCCGGCATTGAAGAAGTAAGGGCTGGTCCGCCCGGACTTCAGAGTGAACTCACCGAAGCGCAAAACCCCGCGATCGATGGCAAAACGAATGAAATCGCGTTGATACGCTTGCATGAAAAAAGCCCCAAATACCACGGATTTAGCTAATTAGGTAGACCTTGGGGTATCATACACGCACGTGATTTTTGGGGCCATTTATGCGGATCATCAGTGTGAACGTCAATGGTATTCAGGCCGCAGTCGAGCGTGGTTTGCTCAGTTGGCTGCAAGCTCAGAATGCCGACGTCATCTGCCTGCAGGACACCCGCGCCTCCGCCTTTGAACTGGACGACCCAGCCTTCCAACTGGATGGCTACTTCCTTTATGCCTGCGATGCCGAAGTCCCCGCCCAGGGTGGCGTGGCTCTGTATTCGCGGCTGCAACCGAAGGCTGTCATCAGCGGTCTCGGTTTCGAGACGGCAGACCGCTACGGGCGCTACCTGCAAGCCGATTTTGACAAGGTCAGCATCGCGACCTTGCTGCTTCCCTCGGGGCAGAACGGCGATGAAGACTTGAACCAGAAGTTCAAGCTTATGGACGACTTCGCCCGCTATCTGGATAAACAGCGGCGCAAACGTCGCGAATACATCTACTGTGGCTCGCTGTACGTCGCGCAACAGAAGCTGGATATCAAGAACTGGCGCGACAGCCAGCAATCCCCGGGCTTCCTGGCGCCGGAACGGGCCTGGATGGACGAGATTGTCGGCAATATGGGTTATGTCGATGCCCTGCGCGAAGTCAGTCGCGAAGGCGACCAGTACAGCTGGTGGCCGGATAACGAACAGGCCGAGATGCTCAACCTCGGCTGGCGTTTCGACTATCAGCTGCTGACGCCGGGCCTGCGCCGCTTTGTCCGCAGCGCACGCCTGCCGCGCCAGCCGCGTTTCTCGCAGCACGCGCCGCTGATCGTCGACTACGACTGGACGCTGACCATCTAAGCGTCTTTTCGCAGCGACAAAAAAGCCGACCTAGCGTCGGCTTTTTTGCGTGTCGGCATCAGGGCTACTTGATCGGCCGCCAGGTGAAGGGATAGCGGTAAGCCACGCCCTCATTGGCCTTGATCCCGGCAATGATGGTCAGCACCACTGCCGCGATCACCAGCAAGCCGAACAGAGGAATGCCAATCAGAAGGAACATCAGCGGGATACAGACCATCGCCGCCACCGCCACGGTGATCTGGAAATTCAGCGCTTCCTTGCCCTGGGCGTCGATGAACGGGTCCTGCTCACGTTTCATCTGCCACAGGATCAGCGGCCCGATCAGGCTGCCGAACGGAAACCAGTAGCCGAGAAACGCCGACAAATGACAGAACATCGCCCATTGCCGGACTTCCTGGCTCGGGGCGGGTGTGGGTAGCAGGTCGTCATTCATCGCGCGCTCCTTATGCGGAAAACAATTCGAACCCTCAGTCGGCCAATGCGGCGTTCTGCAATTCGAAGATTTCGCTCATGCCTTTTTGTGCCAGTGCCAGCATCGCGTTCAGGTCTTCAGGCTGGAACGGCGCGCCTTCGGCAGTGCCCTGGACTTCGATGAAACCACCGGTGCTGGTCATGACCACGTTCAGGTCGGTCTCGGCCGCCGAATCTTCCAGATAGTCGAGGTCGAGGACCGGCTCGCCCTGGTACATGCCCACCGACACCGCGGCGATCATCTGCTTGAGCGGGCTACCGCCTTTCAGGCCGCCACGTTTCTTGATCACGGCCAGGGCATCGACCAGCGCCACCATGGAACCGGTGATGGACGCGGTACGGGTGCCGCCGTCGGCCTGGATCACATCGCAGTCGACATAGAGCGTCACGTCGCCGAGCTTGGACATATCCAGTGCGGCGCGCAGCGAACGACCGATCAGGCGCTGGATCTCCAGGGTGCGGCCGCCTTGCTTGCCGCGGCTCGCTTCACGCTGGTTACGCTCGCCGGTGGCGCGCGGCAGCATGCCGTACTCGGCGGTCAGCCAACCCTGGCCCTGACCCTTGAGGAAACGCGGTACGCCGTTCTCGACGCTGACCGTGCAGATCACTTTGGTATCACCAAACTCGACCAGTACAGATCCCTCGGCGTGTTTGGTGTAGTTGCGGGTGATGCGGATCGAGCGGAGCTGATCGGCAGCGCGACCACTTGGACGTTTCATCTGGGAATACCTGTACGGGGACGGAAATCTACCGAGCATTATAGAGGCCACGGACTGTGCTGGGCACCTCTAAATACCTCGCCCCGTCCTGACGGGGGTTTGGGGACAACGCCCGCACTGCGCTACAATCCTGCGCCTTTGCTGCCTGTCGGCTTTAATTCATTCATCGGTCCTGCCCATCCAAGCGGCAGCGAACCGGAATCGCGAGGTACTTCCATGGTCCATAGCATGACCGCCTTCGCCCGCGTCGAAAGCGCCGTCAGCCAGGGCACCCTGAGCTGGGAACTGCGCTCGGTCAACAGCCGCTACCTGGAACCCCACCTGCGCCTGCCGGAGTCGTTCCGCGACCTCGAAGGCGCGGTTCGTGAAGCCCTGCGCCAGGGTTTGTCTCGGGGCAAGCTGGAATGCACCCTGCGTTTCACCGAGGAAACCACCGGCAAGGCCTTGCAGATCGACCGCGAGCGCACCACCCAGCTGATCGCCGCCGCCGAAATCGTCGCCGGCCTGATCAAGCAACCCGCCGCGCTGAACCCCCTGGAAGTCCTCGCCTGGCCCGGCGTGCTGGTGGCCGACGCCAGTGACCCGCAAGCCCTGAACAACGAGGCCCTGGCCCTGTTCAACCAAGCCCTCAAGGAACTCAAGAACGGCCGTCAGCGTGAAGGCGCGGAGCTGGCCCGCCTGATCGTCGAGCGCCTGGACGCCATCGAAGGCGATGTCGCGACCTTGCGCGAGCAGGTCCCACAGATGCTCGCCACCCAGCGCCAGAAAGTTCTCGACCGCTTCGCCGACATGAAGGCCGAGCTGGACCCGACCCGCCTGGAGCAGGAAATGGTCCTGCTGGCACAGAAAAGCGACGTGGCCGAAGAACTCGACCGCCTCGCCACCCATATCATCGAAGTCCGTCGGGTCCTCAAGTCCGGCGGTGCTGCCGGGCGACGCCTGGACTTCCTGATGCAGGAACTCAACCGCGAAGCCAACACCCTTGGCTCCAAGGCCTTCGACCCGCGCAGCACCCAGGCGGCGGTCAACCTCAAAGTGTTGATCGAGCAAATGCGCGAACAAGTACAGAACATCGAGTAAGGCTAACCCGACATGACCCACAGCACTGGCACCCTCTACATCATTTCCGCACCGTCGGGCGCAGGCAAGACCAGCCTGGTCAAGGCCCTGATCGATGCCCAGGCGCGGATCCCCGCCGAGCCGCAGATCCGCGTCTCGGTCTCGCACACCACCCGCGCCATGCGCCCGGGCGAAGCCAACGGCGTGAACTATCACTTCGTCGACCGCGCCGAGTTCGTGCGCCTGATCGAGCACGGTGATTTCCTCGAGCAGGCCGAAGTCTTCGGCAACCTCTACGGCACCTCCCAAAGCCACCTGCAGCAGACCCTGGACGAAGGCCACGACCTGATCCTGGAAATCGACTGGCAGGGTGCCGAACAGGTCCGCCGGCAAATGCCCGAGGCCCGCTCCATCTTTATCCTGCCGCCGAGCCAGCAGGCCCTGCGCCAGCGCCTGACCAACCGTGGCCAGGACAGCGATGAGATCATCGAAGGGCGGATGCGCGAAGCGGTCAGCGAAATGAGCCACTACGTCGAATATGATTTCCTGATCATCAACGACGATTTTGCCCACGCACTGGACGATCTGAAGGCGATTTTCCGCGCCAATC
Source organism: Pseudomonas gingeri (assembly GCF_013386165.1). Taxonomy (GTDB): domain Bacteria; phylum Pseudomonadota; class Gammaproteobacteria; order Pseudomonadales; family Pseudomonadaceae; genus Aquipseudomonas; species Aquipseudomonas gingeri_C. Next base: position 103,722 of record NZ_JACAOS010000017.1, read on the forward strand.
GCCTGCAACAGTTGCCCCAGCAACAGCGATTCACCCAGCTATTGAGTGAATTGTTGGCATAAGCAACACTTCCCAAAAGCGCTGCGAGGGCTTTACATTGGCACTTGTAGCGCGTTGGCGAACTGCCAGGAAAAATCAGCGCTTCCCTAAACGCTGGTGATTTTTTAAACTGTTCAGTCCGCTCGCCCATCCGGGTAGCGTGATTACCGCATTTGCTACGAGGAACACCATGGCCCGCGTAACCGTTGAAGACTGCCTAGAACATGTGGCTAACCGTTTTGAGCTGGTCATGCTCTCCACCAAGCGTGCTCGTCAACTGGCGACCGGCGGCAAAGAGCCGAAGCTGGCGTGGGAAAATGACAAACCAACCGTAATGGCGCTGCGGGAAATCGCCGAAGGCTACGTGACGTACGAGTTCATCGCTGAACAGGATATCGTCCATGAAGACCCGGTCTTCGCCGCCTTCGAGGACGAGTCCAACGAGGCCGTCTAAGTCTATGCCTGGTCGACGTAGCACGGCGCAGGGTACAAAGCTTCGGTCGGGGGAAACCTCATGCCGAGCATAGACGCCCTCGCCGATCGCTTATCGACCTACCTCGGCGCCGACCAGGTCAACCTGGTCCGCCGGGCGTACTTCTACGCCGAACAAGCCCATGACGGTCAACGCCGTCGCAGCGGCGAAGCCTACGTCACGCATCCGCTGGCGGTGGCCAATATTCTTGCCGACATGCACATGGACCATCAGAGCCTGATGGCGGCCATGCTCCATGACGTGATCGAAGACACCGGTATCGCCAAGGAAGCGCTGCAAGCGCAGTTTGGTGAAACCGTGGCCGAACTGGTCGACGGGGTCAGCAAACTGACCCAGATGAATTTCGAGACCAAGGCCGAAGCCCAGGCGGAAAACTTCCAGAAGATGGCCATGGCCATGGCCCGCGACATTCGCGTGATCCTGGTCAAGCTGGCCGACCGCCTGCACAACATGCGCACCCTTGAAGTACTGTCCGGCGAAAAACGCCGGCGCATCGCCAAGGAAACCCTCGAGATCTATGCACCCATCGCCAACCGCCTGGGCATGCATGCGATCCGCATCGAATTCGAAGACCTCGGCTTCAAGGCCATGCACCCGATGCGTTCCGCGCGGATCTACCAGGCGGTCAAGCGCGCCCGGGGCAACCGCAAGGAAATCGTCAACAAGATCGAAGAGTCCCTGAGCCACTGCCTGGCGGTCGACGAAATTCAGGGCGAGGTCAGCGGACGCCAGAAGCACCTCTACGGCATCTACACCAAGATGCGCGGCAAGCGTCGGGCCTTCAACGAGATCATGGACGTCTACGCGTTCCGGATCATCGTCGACAAGGTCGACACCTGCTATCGAGTGCTCGGCGCTGTGCATAATTTGTACAAGCCGCTGCCCGGGCGCTTCAAGGACTACATCGCGATTCCCAAGGCCAACGGCTACCAGTCGCTGCATACCACGCTGTTCGGCATGCACGGCGTGCCGATCGAGATCCAGATCCGCACCCGCGAAATGGAAGAGATGGCCAACAACGGCATCGCCGCCCACTGGCTGTACAAGTCCAGCGGCGACGAGCAGCCCAAGGGCACCCACGCCCGGGCCCGCCAGTGGGTCAAGGGCGTGCTGGAAATGCAGCAACGGGCCGGCAACTCCCTGGAATTCATCGAAAGCGTGAAGATCGACCTGTTCCCGGACGAGGTCTATGTGTTCACGCCCAAGGGCCGGATCATGGAGCTGCCGAAAGGCTCCACGGCGGTGGACTTTGCCTACGCGGTGCACACCGACGTCGGCAACAGCTGCATTGCCTGCCGGATCAATCGCCGTCTCGCACCGCTGTCCGAGCCGCTGCAAAGTGGCTCCACGGTCGAGATCGTCAGCGCCCCGGGCGCGCGCCCGAACCCGGCCTGGCTGAATTTTGTCGTCACCGGCAAGGCCCGCACCCATATCCGCCACGCCCTGAAACTGCAACGCCGCTCCGAATCCATCAGCCTCGGCGAACGCCTGCTGAACAAGGTACTCAACGGTTTCGACAGCGCCCTGGACAAGATCCCCGGCGAGCGCGTCCAGGCGATGCTTCACGAATACCGCCTGGAACTGATCGAAGATCTGCTGGAAGACATCGGCCTGGGCAACCGCATGGCCTATGTGGTCGCCCGTCGCCTGCTCGGCGAAGGCGAACAACTGCCCAGCCCCGAAGGCCCGCTGGCGATCCGCGGTACCGAAGGCCTGGTGCTCAGCTACGCCAAGTGCTGCACGCCGATCCCGGGCGACCCGATTGTCGGCCACCTGTCCGCAGGCAAAGGCATGGTCGTGCACCTGGACAACTGCCGCAATATCAGCGAAATCCGCCACAACCCGGAAAAATGCATCCAGCTCTCCTGGGCCAAGGATGTCACCGGCGAATTCAACGTCGAGCTGCGCGTCGAGCTGGAACACCAACGCGGCCTGATCGCCCTGCTGGCCAGCAGCGTCAATGCCGCCGACGGCAATATCGAGAAAATCAGCATGGACGAGCGCGATGGTCGCATCAGCGTGGTCCAACTGGTGGTCAGCGTGCACGACCGCGTGCACCTGGCCCGCGTGATCAAGAAACTGCGCGCCCTGACCGGCGTGATCCGCATTACCCGCATGCGCGCATAGCTCAATAGCCCGTCTACGTAGCCGCCCATTACAAGGAACCTGTTCATGAGCAAGACCGTTATCAGCAGCGACAAGGCCCCGGCCGCCATCGGCACCTACTCCCAGGCGATCAAGGCCGGCAACACCGTCTACATGTCCGGCCAGATTCCCCTGGACCCGAAAACCATGGAGCTGGTGGAAGGCTTCGAAGCCCAGACCGTACAGGTCTTCGAAAACCTGAAGGCCGTGGCTGAAGCGGCAGGCGGTTCGTTCAAGGACATCGTCAAGCTGAACATCTTCCTCACCGACCTGAGCCACTTCGCCAAGGTCAACGAGATCATGGGCAAGTATTTTGAGCAGCCTTACCCGGCCCGCGCCGCCATCGGCGTCGCTGCTCTGCCACGCGGTTCGCAAGTCGAGATGGACGCGATCCTGGTCCTCGAGTAACCGCCAGCCCCGCCGCCCTCGAACAACCCCGCACTGCCTGATGCAGCTTTCCTGCTGCATCAGCTTCGTCTGCAAAGGATTCCACCATGCGCAAAGCGCTTGCCTTATCGGTGTTTGCCCTCCTGCTCGGCGGCTGCGCCAGCGACCCTGCCAAATACGACGTCAGCGGTACCTGGATCAACCAGGCCGCGATTGATGCCGCCGTTAAAAAGGGCAGCCTGCGCGAAGCCCTGGAAACCTACGGACCGAACCTGGAATGGAGTGTCGATACCCGTAACGGCCAAGCCCGCTACAGCAACGGTTTCGAGCGCCCCGAAGGCCATGTGCGCCTGGACGGCAAGCAGTGGCATGTCGACTTCTATGGCAGCGCCGGTACCTCGCTGACCCGCGACGGCAAGGAACTGATCCAGGGCGCCAGTGACTCGGAGCCTGAACAGCCTTTCGTGCGCGCCGAAACCGAACTGCCGGCCAATGCGCCGGTGGGTGCCAGCTTCGAACAGGCCTTGTACACGGCCTACATGGGTGGCGACTGGAAAATCAGCAACGGCCCGGGTGAAGGCGGCCAGGTGAAATTCCTCCCGGACGGACGCCTGGAAGGCTTGCCCGGCGCCGACCGCTACGCACTCTGCCTGGCGGGCGATTGCGCCTCCATGAGCGGCGAGAACGACAGCATCTGGTTGCAGCAAGGCGGCAAGGGTGCCGCCTGGATCTTCGTGCGCAAGGGCAAGCAACTGGAAATCTTCCAGGCGTTGAACACCGCCCAGCCTGACGACCAGCCGCAGCTCAGCCCTGGCCCGCGTCAGTGGTTGCTGGAGAAATAATCCTGCGCGGCACACCACTGAAAACACCGCACACCCTGTGGGAGCCGGCTTGCCGGCGATGAGGCCATAGAGCCTTGCATCGGCCTTACAGCCGCCATCGCCGGCAAGCCGGCTCCTACACGGACGGGTTTCGCTTCAACTAGCAACGCCCTTCAAGAATCGCCGCATAACCTTCGCGGAAACTCGGATAACGCGGTGCCCAGCCCAGGGCCCGCGCCCGGGCATTGCTGCAGCGCTTGCTGCCAGTACGGCGAACACTGGCGTCCTCGGCCCACTCGGTCACCCCCAGATATTCGCGTAACCAGCCCACCACCTCGGCCAGCGGCGCCGGCGCATCATCGACACCGATATAGCAATCTTCCAAGGCCTTCCCGGCGCGATCAGCCTCCAGCAGAAACGCCAGCAGCCCCGCCGCGTCATCGGCATGAATCCGATTGCCATATAACGGAGGCTCCACCGCCACCCGATAACCGCGCCGAACCTGGGTCAACAACCACTCGCGACCCGGACCATAGATACCGGTCAGGCGCACCCGGGTCGCCGGAATGCCGCTGTCCAGCGCCACTTGCTCGGCCTCCAGCATCAAGCGCCCGGAATAACCCTCGGCTTCGGTCGGCGCGGTCTCGTCGACCCACTCGCCCGTCTGCTGCACGTACACACTGCTGCTGGACACAAACAATAGACGCCGCGGCCGCTGGCCCGACTGCCCAAGCCAGCTCAACACATGCCGCAAGCCGTCGACATAGGCGGCGCGATAACCGGCTTCGTCGTGCTCGGTCGCGGCGGCGCAATACACCAGGTAATCCAGCGGGCCACTCGGCCAGGTGACAGGCCGTTGCTCGGCGAACAGATCACCCGCCACCCCCACGACGCCCTCCGGCAAACGCTCGATCGAACGGCGCAGGCCATGGACCTGCCAGCCCTGGGCGAGCAACTGCGTCGCCAGGCGACTACCAACATCGCCGCAACCGGCAATCAGAACAGAAGGAGCAGACATCACGGATCTCCAGGAAAAAAGCCACAAACAAGCGCTGAAAATTGACCAGCGGTTGGCAATGGAAGAAAAAAAGAGAAGCTATTACTTCTGTTAACAAGAATTACTTGCAATAATGCCCGACCAAATGTTCTCGGCCCACGAGGCCTGGAAGGACAAGACCCTCTTCTATCTTCTCTCAGGTCCGGCCAGCATGACACGTAATAAACGCCTCGCTTCGTCACCTCAGCCCCACAGTCCCTCGCGCGCCTGGCGCTCGGCAGCGGCATTGCTGCTCAGCCTGTTGCTCGCGCCAACCGTGACCTTCGCCGACGAAGCAGCAACCCACGCCCCAGCGGCAGCAGTCGCCGCGGCTCCGGCCGAGCATGCCGCGCCTGTCGCCACGCCGACCGCCGCCGCTCCAGCCCTCGCTGAAAATGCCGCACCGGCCGACGCCGCGGATGCCGACGCACTGCCAGCCGAAGACAACAGCCTGGGCATGGCCCACGACCTGTCCCCATGGGGCATGTACAAGAACGCCGACATTATCGTCAAGATCGTGATGATCGGCCTGGCCATCGCCTCGATCATCACCTGGACCATCTGGATTGCCAAAGGCTTCGAACTGCTGGGCGCCAAGCGTCGCCTGCGCCGTGAGATGCTCGCCCTGAAAAAGGCCCGCACCCTCAAGGAAGCCAGCGAAACCGCCAACAAGGAGGGCACCCTCGCCCACCTGCTGGTGCATGACGCCCTGGAAGAAATGCACCTGTCGGCCAACAGCCGCGAACGAGAAGGCATCAAGGAACGCGTCAGCTTCCGCCTCGAGCGCCTGGTCGCAGCCTGCGGTCGTAACATGAGCAGCGGCACCGGCGTGCTCGCCACCATCGGTTCCACTGCGCCCTTCGTCGGCCTGTTCGGTACCGTGTGGGGCATCATGAACAGCTTTATCGGCATCGCCAAAACCCAGACCACCAACCTTGCCGTGGTCGCCCCGGGTATCGCCGAAGCCCTGCTGGCCACGGCCTTTGGTCTGGTTGCAGCGATCCCCGCCGTGGTCATCTACAACGTCTTCGCCCGCTCCATCGCCGGCTACAAGGCCCAGGTCTCCGACGCGTCGGCCCAGGTCCTGTTGCTGGTCAGCCGCGACCTCGACCACCAGCCGTTCGAGCGCTCCGCACAAGCGCCGCACATGGTGAAAGTGGGGTAATCAGCCATGGGCCTGCATTTGAACGACGGCGGCGACGATCTCGCCGAAAACCACGAAATCAACGTCACGCCGTTTATCGACGTGATGCTGGTACTGCTGATCATCTTCATGGTGGCTGCTCCCCTGGCCACCGTGGACATCAAGGTCGACCTGCCCGCGTCCACCGCCAAGCCGGCGCCGCGACCGGAAAAGCCGGTGTTCCTCAGCGTCAAGTCCGACCAGCGCCTGTTCCTCGGCGAAGACGAAGTCAAGGCTGACGCCCTGGGCCCAACCCTCGACGCCCGGACCCACGGCAAGAAGGACACGACCATTTTCTTCCAGGCCGATAAAGGCGTGGACTATGGCGACCTGATGCGTGTGATGGATTCCCTGCGCGCCGCCGGTTACCTGAAGGTCGGCCTGGTGGGACTCGAGACGGCAGCCAAGAAATGATCAATACGCGCCAAAAGCTGACGCGTTACGGCGCCAGCCTGGGCCTGGTGCTGGGCATTCATGCGGTGGCGATCATCGCCACGCTGAACTGGTCGGTGTCCAAGCCCATCGAGCTGCCGCCCCAGGCGATGATGGTCGAGTTGGCGCCAATGCCCCCGGCACCACCGCCACCGGCGCCGCCCAAGGTGATCACCCCGCCACAGCCGCCCGCGCCGGTGGAAGAGTTGCCGTTGCCGAAACTGGCCGAAGCACCGAAACCGACGATCTCGGTACCCAAGCCAGTCAAGCCGAAACCCAAGCCGCAGCCGCCCAAGCCCCAGGTGAAACCGGAACCGGTGAAGGAAAAGCCGACGGAAGAAAAACCTTCCGACACGCCGCCGACCAACACCCCACCGGAAAAATCCGCAGCCCCCGCACCCGGCCCATCGCCCCAGCAGGTCGCCGCGAAAGCCAGTTGGGAAGGCACCTTGCTGGCCCACCTGAGCAAGTACAAGAAGTACCCACCGGCGGCGCAATCACGCGGCAAGGAAGGTCTGAACCGTCTGCGTTTCGTCGTGGATGCCGAAGGCAAGGTGCTCTCGTATGAACTGGTAGGCCGCTCGGGCAACGCCGATCTGGACCGGGCCACCCTGGAAATGATCCGTCGCGCCCAACCGCTGCCCAAGCCGCCGGCCGACATGCTGACCAACGGCAGCATCGAGATCGTCGCGCCGTTCGTCTACTCCATCGACAAGCGCGCCCGCTAGAAAACTGTAGGAGCCGGCTTGCTGGCTCCTACAAAGATTCTCGGTAGCACGATATCTTTGTGGTGAGGCGCGGTCCTGTGGGAGCTGGCTTGCCAGCGATGGCGTCAGCAAGAGCACCCGAAAACCCCGGGCCCCCATCGCCAGCAAGCCGGCTCCTACGGATTGCGTACAGCCCCCACGTCGACATTAACGACAATCTGCGTTCATCCTGCGTCTGATAACGTGCGTCTATCGATGGCAGCCGTTATGCTTGGCCCGGCAACCTCATGGACGCTCGCTATGACTCTTACAGAATTACGCTATATCGTCACCCTCGCCCAGGAACAACACTTTGGCCACGCGGCCGAACGTTGTCACGTCAGCCAACCGACCCTGTCGGTCGGCGTGAAAAAGCTGGAAGACGAACTCGGTGTGCTGATTTTCGAGCGCAGCAAGAGCGCCGTGCGCCTGACCCCGGTCGGCGAAACCATCGTTGCCCAGGCGCAGAAGGTCCTCGAGCAGGCCCAGGGCATCCGCGAACTGGCCCAGGCCGGGAAAAACCAGCTGACCGCCCCGCTGAAAGTCGGCGCGATCTACACCGTTGGCCCCTACCTGTTCCCGCACCTGATTCCACAACTGCACCGGGTCGCCCCGCAGATGCCGTTGTACATCGAGGAAAACTTCACCCACGTGCTGCGCGACAAACTGCGCAACGGCGAACTGGACGCGGTGATCATCGCCCTGCCGTTCAATGAAGCCGATGTGCTGACCCTGCCGCTCTACGACGAACCGTTCTACGTCCTGATGCCGGCCTCGCACCCCTGGACCAAGAAAGAAACCATCGACAGCGCCCTGCTCAACGACAAGAGCCTGCTGCTGCTGGGCGAAGGCCACTGCTTCCGTGACCAGGTCCTCGAAGCCTGCCCGACCCTGGTCAAGGGCGGCGACGCGGCCCGGCACACCACGGTCGAGTCCAGCTCCCTGGAAACCATCCGCCACATGGTCGCTTCCGGCCTGGGTATCTCGGTCCTGCCGCTGTCGGCCGTGGACAGCCATCACTACGCTGCCGGCGTGATCGAAGTGCGCCCACTGACGCCACCGGTGCCGTTTCGCACCGTGGCCATCGCCTGGCGCGCCAGCTTCCCACGGCCCAAGGCGATTGAAATCCTCGCCGACTCGATCCGCCTGTGCTCGGTGGCCAAGCCTCCCGCAGCGAGCTGATCGACGTGGCTGAACTGTCGCAAGTGTCGGTCACGGCGCTCAAGGGCGTCGGCGAGGCCATGGCCGAGAAGCTGGCCAAGGTCGGTCTGGAAAATCTCCAGGACGTGCTGTTCCACCTGCCGTTACGCTATCAGGACCGCACTCGCGTGGTGCCCATCGGCGCCTTGCGCCCGGGTCAGGACGCGGTGGTCGAAGGCGTGGTCAGCGGCGCCGACGTGGTCATGGGCAAGCGCCGCAGCCTGCTGGTGCGGCTCAATGACGGCACCGGCAGCCTGAGCCTGCGTTTCTACCATTTCAGCACCGCGCAAAAGGACGGCCTCAAGCGCGGCACCCATGTGCGCTGCTACGGCGAAGCTCGCCCCGGCGCCTCGGGCCTGGAGATCTACCACCCGGAATACCGCGCCATCAGCGGTGACGAGCCGCCGCCGGTGGACACCACCCTGACGCCGATCTACCCCCTGACCGAAGGCCTGACCCAGCAACGCCTGCGCCAGCTCTGCCAGCAAAGTCTGGCACTCCTCGGCCCGCGCAGCCTGCCGGACTGGCTGCCCCAGGAATTGGCCCGCGACTATCAGCTGGCGCCGCTGGACGAAGCCATCCGCTACCTGCACCAACCCCCCGCCGATGCCGATGTCGACGAACTTGCCCTCGGCCATCACTGGGCCCAGCACCGGCTGGCCTTCGAAGAACTGCTCACCCACCAACTCTCCCAGCAACGTCTGCGCGAAAGCCTGAAAGCCCTGCGCGCGCCGGCCCTGCCCAAAGCCCAACGGCTGCCCGGACAGTTTCTCGCCAACCTCGGTTTCCCGCCGACCGGTGCCCAGCAACGGGTCGGCAACGAGGTGGCCTACGACCTCAGCCAGCCGGAACCGATGCTGCGCCTGATCCAGGGCGACGTCGGCGCCGGCAAGACCGTGGTCGCCGCCCTCGCCGCCTTGCAGGCCCTGGAAGCCGGTTACCAGGTGGCCCTGATGGCGCCGACCGAGATCCTCGCCGAACAGCACTTCCTGAACTTCCAGCGCTGGCTGGCGCCGCTGGGCATCGAAACCGCCTGGCTGGCCGGCAAGCTCAAGGGCAAGGCCCGCGCCGCCTCCCTGGAACAGATAGCCGGCGGCACACCCATGGTGGTCGGCACCCACGCACTGTTTCAGGACGAAGTGCAGTTCAAGAACCTGGCATTGGTGATCATCGACGAACAGCACCGCTTCGGTGTCCAGCAGCGCCTGGCCCTGCGCCAGAAAGGCGTCGGCGGGCGGATGTGCCCGCACCAGTTGATCATGACCGCCACGCCGATCCCGCGGACCCTGGCCATGAGCGCCTACGCCGACCTCGACACCTCGATCCTCGACGAGCTGCCGCCAGGCCGTACGCCGGTGAACACCGTGCTGGTGACCGACAGCCGGCGCTTCGAAGTGGTGGAGCGGGTCCGCGCCGCCTGCGCCGAAGGCCGCCAGACCTATTGGGTCTGCACCCTGATCGAAGAATCCGAAGAGCTGACCTGCCAGGCTGCCGAAACCACTTTCGAAGAGCTCACCGCCGCCCTCGGCGAACTGCGCGTCGGGCTGATCCACGGGCGCATGAAGCCGGCGGAAAAGGCTGCCGTGATGGCCGAATTCAAGGCCGGTGCCCTGCAACTGCTGGTGGCGACCACGGTGATCGAAGTCGGTGTCGACGTGCCCAATGCCAGCCTGATGATCATCGAGAACCCCGAGCGCCTGGGACTGGCGCAACTGCACCAACTGCGCGGCCGGGTCGGTCGGGGCAGCGCCGCCAGCCATTGCGTGCTGCTCTACCATCCGCCGCTGTCACAGATCGGTCGCCAACGCCTGGGCATCATGCGTGAAACCAACGACGGCTTCATCATCGCCGAGAAGGACCTGGAGCTGCGCGGCCCCGGGGAAATGCTCGGCACCCGCCAGACCGGGCTCCTGCAATTCAAGGTCGCCGACCTGATGCGCGACGCCGATCTGCTGCCGGCGGTCCGCGATGCGGCGCAAGCCCTGATGGCACGCTGGCCCCAGCATGTCAGCCCGCTGCTGGAGCGCTGGCTGCGCCATGGCCAACAATACGGCCAAGTGTGATAGACCTCACAGTTTATAGACCATTGGGACGGCCAAGCTGGTTATACTGGGGAAATTGTAGGAACCCGGATACAGACCATGACAGAAGTTGCCCTCATCGATGCAACCCCGCACACCCCGTCTGTGGTCCGGCTGCTGCTCGACAAGCTCGCCATCCGCTATAGCGAGGTCCTGGACCACCCTGGTCTGCCGGCCGCGCGCAAGGTCCAGGCCGTGCTGCTCGACGACGCAGTCGGCGCACTCATGGTCCTGTTCCCCCAGGACCAGTTGCTTGACCTCAATCGCCTGACCGAATTGACCGGCCGACGCCTGACCGCGGTGCCCACCGAACGCATGGAGCGCATGCTTGGCAAACACAGCCTGCACTTGCTGCCAGGATTGCCAGGTTTGACCAGCTCGCCGTGCCTGTACGAAGAGCAACTGCTGCGTGAACCGAATCTGCTGATCGATTCCGGCGAAAACGGCCTGCTCCTGGAAATTTCCAGCGACGATTTCAAGACCATGCTGAGCAAGGCCAGCGCCGCCAGTTTCGGCGAGTCCGTGGCCAGTATCCGCCCCAACCTCGACCGCCCGGACGATGACCGCGAGGAAATCACCCAGGCCGTGCAAGCCTTTACCGCACGGCGCATCCAGCAACGCCTGGAAGCGACCATCGAGATTCCGCCACTGGCGGAAACCGCGCAAAAGATCATCAAGCTGCGGGTTGATCCCGACGCAACCATCGACGACATCACCGGCGTGGTCGAGACCGACCCGGCGCTGGCGGCCCAAGTGGTCAGTTGGGCGGCCTCGCCCTACTACGCTTCGCCGGGCAAGATTCGCTCGGTGGAAGACGCGATTGTCCGGGTGCTGGGTTTCGACCTGGTGATCAACCTGGCGCTGGGCCTGGCCCTGGGCAAGACCTTGAGCCTGCCCAAGGACCACCCGCAACACAGCACGCCGTACTGGCAGCAATCGATCTACACCGCGGCGGTGATCGAAGGCCTGACCCGCGCCATGCCGCGGGCCCAGCGTCCGGAAGCCGGCCTGACCTACCTGGCCGGTTTGCTGCACAACTTCGGCTACCTGCTGCTGGCCCACGTCTTCCCGCCGCATTTCTCGCTGATCTGCCGGCACCTGGAAGTCAACCCGCACCTGTGCCACAGCTACATCGAGCAGCACCTGCTGGGCATCAGCCGCGAGCAGATCGGTGCCTGGCTGATGCGTTACTGGGATATGCCGGACGAGCTGTCCACCGCGCTGCGTTTCCAGCACGACCCGAGCTACGACGGCGACTATGCTGCCTACCCGAACCTGGTGTGCCTGGCCGTGCGCCTGCTGCGCAGCCGCAATATCGGCTCGGGCCCGGATGAAGAGATCCCGGACGCCTTGCTCGAACGCCTGGGGCTGACCCGCGACAAGGCCGACGATGTGGTGAACAAGGTGCTGGAAGCCGAAGTGCTGTTGCGCGAACTGGCTTCGCAGTTCAGCCAGGGCTGAAGCGGCGGCTGGAAGACCGCTATCGCCGGCAAGCCGGCTCCTACATTATCCGTGTCGCTCGCAAAACCTGTGATCGACGCGGTTCCCTGTAGGAGCGAGCTTGCTCGCGATGGCGTCCGCAAGGACAGCGCAAGACTCAAAGGCCTCATCGCGAGCAAGCTCGCTCCTACAGGGGGCGGCGGCGTAGAGAGTTGTTGCGCGTCAGGCGGCCTTGGGCTTTTTCCGCGGCTTGAGGTACTTCATCAAGCCCTGGAACCACATCACCAGCGCCGGATTGCCCTTGATCTGCACCGACTTCTCCTGAATCCCCGTCATGAACGCCAGTTGCTTGTTCTTCGCCTGCAACGTGGCGAAGCCATAGGCGGCATCCTTGAAGGCAATCGCAAACGCCGGCTCCGGATAAACCCCGGACCGACTGCTGATGCGCTGATCCTTGACGATAAAGTGACGGGCCACCTTGCCATCCTGGGTCTGCAGCTGGAACACCAGGGCCTTGTCGGCCAGTTGCTGCTGGAAGGCGGGATTTTTACGACTGGCCCGGGCCATCAACAAGCCCAGTGCCCAGAGAAGAAAACGAAATTTCATGCACACAGCCTCGGCAGAAAAGATTAACGGCCGGCGCAGTGTAGCGCTTTACCTGAAGAACGCCACCGATCTCCCGCTTTACCCAGGAGATCGGCTGGCGTTTAACGCTTATACCGACAAATTGTCAGACGATCCGCCACTCACGCGTTCGGGCAAGGAACCGGTGCCCAGTCGCCCAGGTCCGGGTTCTTGCACATGCTGTTGACCTGGGACTGACCGCTGGTGGCCACGTCCTGGCTTACCGCTTTCTTGGCATTGGCGTCCTGGATGGTCTTCTCGGTAGCGACCGCCTCTTTAGGCACGACCGGCAACGCCGCCTTCTTCGCCACCTTCACCTTCTTGCCCTTGGTGGTGGTCGGTGCGACCACCGGGTTGCTATCGGCGGTTGCCACGGTGACCACGTCGGTACGCTGCACACCGACCTGACGCAGATCCTGCTCGTAGGCCTGGGTGTAATTGTTCAGGTCTTCGGCGGAACGCCCGTTCACCGCGACGATCAGGTCGTTGGACTCTTTCAGGCCCGAGACGATTTCCGCCAGGCGCTTGCGACCCTCGGCATCACCGATGCTCTTGGCCTTGCGCGCCGAGACCAGGCTGGCGAACTCACGCTGGTAGCAGCTCTGCGAGGCCTTGGCATAGGCCGTGTTGCGATCCATATCGGCAGCGCTTTTGTTGATGTCCTGGGCATAGGAGCCGATGCGCTGGTTGTCATCGGTGATCTGCTTCTGCTTCTCGGTGTAGTAACCCGCCGCACCACCCGCCAGGGCACCGCCGGCCGCGCCGATGGCGGCATTGCGACCGCGTTTGGCCGAGTCATCGCCGGTCAGCGCGCCAAGGGCGGCACCACCCAGGGCACCGATCACCGCGCCGGTGGCGATCGACTTGGTCATGTCCGAATCAGTCGCACGCAAGTGCTGCACCGGCTCGTAGCACGTCGGGTAGTACTCGACCTTGGTGGTCGCGGCGACTTTCGAGGTCGGCGACGTGGCACAACCGCCCATCAGCACGGTGCTGAATCCGGCGGCAACCCACAGCGCGGCACGGCACTTGGAGGTCGAAACAAGGGGTTTGTGGCTGGAGAAGATCATGTTCATGTTCCCTTTTTTGGTTTGACTTGCCCGGTACGGCACCCTGCCGTCCGAGTCCCCTCTACACTCGCCGGATACCGACCGCTCAAGACTTCTGGGCGGTCGACGCGAGTAACGCTTTCAAGATCGCCGCCGGGTCGGCCCGCTGTTGCTTGCGGTAATCCCCGACATGACGAACGAACAAGGTGGCCCGTGCCACCAGGCTATTGCCGAGCACGGGTTTGCGATTGAGTTCTTCCTTGACCCGCTGGAACTGCGCCTGGATCACCGCATCGGTGTAGCGCGTGGCCGTTGCCAGGTTGTCGATATAGATCGCCACCGCGCCGTCCAGCGCGCTGGTGCCGTTCTCGATGGCCCCGGCAAACAGCTTGGCGGCGGCCTCGTCCTTGGCTGCCACGGCCTGCTGCTGGCTTTTCTTCAGGTTGGTCAGGCGGATGTTGTAGTTATTCACCGTCTCGGCCACCAGGGCCGCCGACTGGATCAGGTTGCCGGCCGCTTCTTCACGCTGGCGGGCGATCAGCGAGACGTTGCGCTTGAGCTCTTCGTTGACCTGGCCCAGTTCGGCTTGCAGCTTCGGGTCGGTGCTGGCGGAAATGATCCCGTCCAGGCGCTTGGTCGGGTCCTGGGCATCGTCGATGGCGTCGGTCAGGGAGGCCAGCCGACCTTCCTGCTGCCATTGGGCGAACAGCTCCTTGTAGCGCGAGCGCGGCGCCGAGAGCGCGCCAACGGCCACCCGGAAACCGGTGGTCTCGTTGCTCTGCTCGGTGCCATCGGCGGCGAACAGCGGATACTCGCGACGCATGCCGGTGAACAGCGTGCCTTCGCCCTCCAGGTAGTTGCCGCCCTTGACCACAAAACCGCCGTAGGTGCCCTGGCGTCGCCCGGCATGCACCAGCTGGAACGACTCCTGGACCATCTGCGCAGCGTTGCCGATCACGTCGAACATCCCGATCGGGTTGGGCAGCTTGGTGCCGATCGGCATCAGCCGCGCCGCCTGGCCGGTGCCGCCGGCCACCTGGTTGAACACCGCGTAGTCGGACAGCGGCCCATCGCTGTCGCTACCCGGCGCCCGCCGGGGAAACAAACGCCCTTCCAGATCCTGGCGACTGACCGCCTGGGCGCCCCGGGCAGCGAACTCCCATTCGACTTCGGTGGGCAGGCGGACAAAACCCATCCCGCCATCATCGGCCGACGAACCACGGCCGCTGACCGGCAGCAGGTCACGGTGATACTTCATCAGCCAGGCGCTGTAGACCGCCGAGAAACGCTCGGCGTCGAACCGCGACACCTTGACCTTGGGCAGCCGCCCGGCCACACCGCTCGGGGCGTCGCAGGCCGGCGCCGGCTCGCCGCTGGCCAGGGCTTGCGCCTGGGCCATCACCAAGGCGTACTGGCGCGCCGTCACCGCATACTTGCCGATGAAATAGAACATCGGCTTGAGCGGCGAGTCGGCGTCGGCTTTCGGCAAGGTCGGGGCAATGGATTTCTGCCAGTCGCCGGGCAAATCCTTGAGGGTGAATTGACCGTTGATATAGTCCCGGCGATAACCGGAAATAAACGACTGCTTGTACCCGGCTTCATCCTCGCTGAAGGGATAGCCGAGGCTGATCTCACGGTCATCGAGGGTGCCGCGCGCCAGCACATAGACCGCCCGGAAAACCATCTCGCCCTCGCAGGGCAGCGGCAGGCTGATGTCATCGGCCAGGGGCTTGGGATTGTCGAGTTTCTCACTCGCCTCATCGGCCCGCGCCGAGGCACCCAGGCACAGGGAAAGGGCGAGAACCGCCAGGGCCGCGCAGCGCAACTTATACATCTCTGATTCCTTCCGAAGCTTCTATCCGTGCCACGCGCCAGCCCCCGAGGGCGGCAGCCAGAGCACAGACCGCCAACACACTGAAAAGTGCCAGCAGGTAATGGGGCAACAGCAGGTGACTGGCGTACTCGCCGGCCGCCTGCACGAACAAACGGTTCAGGCCCCACTCCGCCATGCCGTAGAGCACGCCACCCAAGAGCGCCGCGAGCAGGCCGCTGTACAGCGCTTGCAGCACCACGAACAGCAGCAAGGCGCCGGTGCCGAGGCCCAGCAGGCGCAGCACCGACAACTCGCGGCGCTTGCGCTCGACCGCCGCCAGGGCCCCGGCAAAGATCGCCGCAAAAGCCCCACCCAAGGCCAGGGTGGCAATGACCCAGAACACGATGCCGAGGTTGCGACTCAGGGACTGCACCTGGGCGATGGTCTGGGCCTGGGTCGAAACCAGCAGGTTGCGCTCGGCGAAATAACGTCGCAGCGGCTCGACATCGATCAGCTCACGGGCGTACAGGCGAAACCCCGGATAGACCCGCTGTGCAGCGCTGCCCGGCGGGTCGCCGGCCCAGCCGAGCACCGGCACGCCACGGCCGTCACGATAGTCCTCGGCAGCTTCCAGCAGGCCCAGCGGAGCAAACAGCGCGTCCCGCTCGAAAGCTTCCAGCGGCAACACCGCCTGGACCTGGATTTGCGTATGGCGGCTTTCCAGGCGACCGGCCACCTGCCGACCGAAAGACACCTGCAACCAGTCTCCGGCCTTCGCCCCGAGCTTCTCGGCGGCGGTCTGGCTGAGCAGCATCGCCGCCAGGCCCACCGGCGCGGGCAGGCTGCCGAGCAGTGGATCACCGGCGGCGGTGGGCAACATTTCCACATTGACCACCGGCCCCTGGGCACTGCTCGACAGGTCGGCGGTCGCCGCAATCTGCCGGGTGCGGGGCAAGGCAAAGGCGACATCTTCACGCTGCCCCAGCCCGGCGATAAACGCCGCGCTGAAACGCCCGCCACCGAGGGGAATGATCTCGCGCACCGTCGGGTCGCGCTCCAGGCGTTCGGTCAGGCTGCTGACCAGGCCGAACTTGAGGCCGAACAGCACCAGCAACGGCGCAATCACCGCCACCAGTGCCAGCACCGCACAGGCCGATAGCCGCCAGTCGGCGCGATAATCCTGCCAGGCCAGGCCGGCCACCAGGGCGGCGCGGCTCATGGGGTCGTCTCCAGGATCGCGGTGACACCGCCATCGCTGTCGCGCTGGCAAGCAATGCGCAGCAGCGGCACGCCGAGTTCGCGCACCAGGGCTTCGTCATGGGTGGCAATCACGCAGCAGGCGCCCTGCTCCCGGGCCTGGTTCAACAACAATTGCATGACCCGTCCGGCATTCAGCGGATCGAGGGCGGCGGTGGGTTCATCCGCCAGCAGCAGCCGCGGGCCATGGGCCAAGGCCCGGGCGCAACTGACCCGCTGGCGCTGGCCCACCGACAGGGCCTGGGGTTTCTTGTCCAGCTGATCGGCGATTTCCAGTTGCTCGGCAAGTCGCTGGACACTGCCGTCGTCCTCCAGGCCCAACAGTCGCCGCGACAAGGCGATATTCCCGCGCACATCGAGAAAGCCCAGCAGGCCGCCGGTCTGCAGCACATAACCGAGCTGCCGGCTGCGCAACGTGGCCAGGCGGTCGTGCTGGCCCTGGCGCCACAGCGCGGCGATATCCAGCGCACCGGCCGGTTCGTCGAAGGCGAACAGCCCAGCGTGGTCCGGTGCCAGGACCAGCGCCAGCAGGTCGAGCAAGGTGCTCTTGCCGCAACCGCTGGGCCCGACCACCGCCCATTGCTCACCGGGCGAAAGACTCAGGCGCGGCACCTCCAGGCTGTAGCGCTGGGCGCCTTCGCCCCGCGTCTTGCGCACCTCTCGCAGACTG
Source organism: Pseudomonas gingeri (assembly GCF_013386165.1). Lineage (GTDB taxonomy): Bacteria > Pseudomonadota > Gammaproteobacteria > Pseudomonadales > Pseudomonadaceae > Aquipseudomonas > Aquipseudomonas gingeri_C. The sequence goes on from NZ_JACAOS010000017.1 coordinate 121,138, forward strand.
ATCATCACGGCAACGTCGACAAAGGCACGCGATACAACGCATCACCCGGCTCGGCATCGCCGAACCGGACCCAATTGGCCACATCGTTGTGGAAGGTTTCGTAAAGGCGGATCTTCGAATCCAGTTCGTCGATAAAGTCTTCCTGCTCGGCCACGCTCAACGACAGCCAGAGATCCTGGGTCATGTTCAGCGACTTGCTGCGATACGGCAGGCCTTCCAGGTACTCGCCGAGAAGGCCGCCGTCGGCCAGATTGCCGCCCTTGCGCAAGGCCTGCGGGTCGCGACTCATGTAGGCGCTGGCGCTGGCGATTTCCTGGAAGAAATCCTTGGGTGAGCTCTGGGTCTTGCGCGCCGCATCGACGATCAGCTTCAACGACTGTTGCAGCTCGTTGAGTTGCAGCTTGGTCAGCATCACGCAGACCTGGAACGCCGGCAGTGCTGGGTTGGTCAGGTCGCGATCGGCGGTCCAGGCGCTGACCAGCTGCGGCGCCTGGCTGGCCGCCTTGTGCCCGAGGAAGTCCATGTGCATCGCATAACCGATGGCCGCCGACTTGTCCGCCAGGCTCGGCGACGCGGCCAGCAGCGGCACCGCCTGGGTCTGGTTGCTGCGGACCTGGTGCACCAGGTTGGCGAACACCGAACCGATCTCGCCGACCCGCTCGCCAAGCTTGTGCACATCGCCGCCCTGGACCGGGATATACAGGTCGCCGATCTGCGGGTTGGCGTCGGCGGTCAGGGTGCGGTACTGCTGCTCGGCGAAGGCATGGTTCTTTTTCCCGGCATCGCTGCGCAGGTGCAAGGCGTAGATCTTGATCTGCTTGCCCAGCGCGGCCTGGCGGATCTCCGCTTCGTTCATTTTGGTGCTGCTGTAGGGGTCGTTCTTGCGCAACGAACCGGCATCGGTGATCAGCAGGATCAGTCGGCCGCCGTAGCCCGACCAGTCCATGCCGTCGACCGCCTGCATGACCCCGGCGAAGGAGTCCTCGTTGAACGAATGACTTGAGATCGTCGAGGCCTTCACCTGCCGCGCCAGCTCCAGGAAGCGCTCGGGATCGCGGCCCTGGTCGAGGGTCACCATGGTCTTGGTCAGGTACTCCAGACCCGGGGTTTTCTGGACATTGTTGCGAAAGCCCACCAGGCCGAAGCTCACGCTGTCCAGTTCGCCGCGCTGGGCGATCTGGCTTTGCAGCTCATGGACCACGTCGCGGACCTGATCGATATACGGCTGCATCGACTCCGTGGTGTCCACCACCAGCACGATGGCGGTGCGGAAGGTGTCGGCGACAACCGCCGGGGTGGTGCCGTTGCCGAGGGCTTTCGGCGTGCTGCCGGGATCGATGGAGGCAACGTTGAGCAACTGCACCGGCTGGCCGTTTTCATCCAGGCTTTCGCGCGAATCGAAAATCGGCAGCAGGTAGAACTGGTTCTGCGGCACCGCGCTGGCGGCCGGCTCCAGGGCCAGGACGCGCTGATTGTCCTGGGGGTTTTTCTGCGCATTGAGCAGCAGGTTCTTCGCCGCCGCCGGGTTGGCCAGCAGCTTGTCGATATCGGCGGCGTCACGCAGGAACATCACCGGTGCGCGTCCGGAGCGTTCGGTGAACTTCAGCACCAGGCTCTGCTTCCAGTCGCTGACCGCGTCCTGCGGCAACCAGCCTTCACTACGACCATCACTGGCCGCACCGACCCGCAGCCAAGCGCCGCCATCAACGGTCTTGCGCTGATAGACGTAGAGCACCGAGAAGGCCGGCAACGGCGTGCCCGGCTTGGCCCCCGGCTCGCTGGAAAAACTCGCCCCGGGCTTGCTCAGGACCCGCTGGAACAGGGTCTTCTTGCCAGCCATCAACAAGGGCCGCTGGCCGCCGTCGCTGTCCGCCGCCACTGCCGGGGTCACGCTGGGCGGCTGAGCTGGCGGCGGATTCGAAGCCGGTGGCGGACTCGACACCGACGGTGTTTTAGCCGGCGGCTGCGCAGCCAGACCCGATGCGGCGGGATGACTCGCACCACCCAACCACCAGTAACCGGCGCCCGCCAGACCGAGGGCAGCGGCCACCGCCACGGCGACCAGCGTCAGTACCGGGCCGCGCCGCTGTGCGGATTCGGCAGAACGGTCGAGCACCGGCGATACGGCAGGTCGTGGCGGCGCTGCGGGTGTCGGCGCCGCCGTGGGAATCTCGATCGACACCGGCGTCAAGCCGCCGAGATCGCTGGCCGGCGTCGCCATAGCTGCCACGGGAGCCGTCACCAGCGGCCGGACCAACGTCGCGTCGGGGTTTTCCGCCGGAAGGTTATCCAGCGCCCGCAGCAAGGCCGCCGCATCCGGGAAACGCTCCGCCGGGTCCTTAGCCAGCAACTGGCGCAGGATCTCCTGGTAGCGCCCGTGCTGGAGCGGCAACTCCGGCAATGGCTCGGTCAGGTGCGCGAGGGCGGTGGACAGCGCATCGTTGCCGATATAGGGCAGCTTGCCGGCGAGGATTTCATAGAGCACCACGCCCAGCGCATACAAGTCCGAGCGCCCATCGAGGTCCTGGCCGCGGGCCTGCTCCGGGCTCATATAGCTCGGCGTGCCCACGGCAAACCCGGCCTGGGTGAACTGGGTGCGATCGTCCAGCGACTTGGCGATGCCGAAGTCCGAGAGCACCGCCGTGCCATCGGCGCGGAACAGGATGTTGGCCGGTTTCACATCGCGGTGCACCAGCTCCTTGGCATGGGCATAACCCAGGGCCGAGGCGATCTGACGGACATAAACCAAGCCCTGCTCCGGGCTCAGCCCCGCCGCGATCCGCTCCTTGAGCGTGCCGTTGGGCAGGTACTCCATGGCCATGTAATACAGCTCGCCGACATTGCCGATGTCGTGGATGGTCACGGTGTTCGGATGCGACAGCCGCGCCAAGGTCCGGCCTTCCCGCAGGAAGCGCTCGCAGAAGGTCGGGTCGGCGGCCAGCGCGGCCGCCATCACTTTCAGCGCCACCTTGCGCTCCAGCGACCGTTGGGTCGCCAGGTAGACGGTTGCCATGGCGCCTTCGCCAATCTCCTCGCCTATATCGAATCCGGGAATCAGAATATCCATGGTGTCGGGGGTCTTCAGATGGCTTTGACGACAATGGCCGTAATGTTGTCGGGGGCGCCCCGGGTCAGGCCCAGGTGCACCAGGCTGCGGACCACGTCATAGGGGTCGGCATGGGCCAGCACTTCACGGATCTCGGCATCTTCGGCGGTCTTGTTCAGGCCATCGCTGCACAGCAGGTAGCTGTCGCCGGGCAGTACCTGGAACGGCACCAGCGACAACTCCAGTTGCGCTTCCACGCCAATTGCCCGGGTGACGATGTTCGCCCGTGGGTGCACCCGCGCCTCGGCCTCGCTGAGCAGGCCACTGTCCTGCAGGTCCTGGACGTAGCTGTGATCGCGGGAAATGCTCTCCAACTGGCCGTCGCGCAGGCGATACAGGCGACTGTCGCCGGCCCACAGGCAGACGCCCTCGGCGCCGCGTACCGCCAACAGCACCACGGTGCTGCCCATCATCGCCACGCCACGGTGGGCGGTTTCCTCACGCACGGCGGCATTCACCTCGGCCAGGCGCGAGCGCAGGGCCGTGGTGTAGATCGCCAGGGAATCCGAGGGCGGAATACGCCGCAGGGTGTCGACGATCAAGCTGCTGACGTAGTCCCCCGCCGCGTGTCCGCCCATGCCGTCGGCCACCACCCAGAGTCCGGCGCCGGGTAGCTCCAGGAAGGCGTCTTCGTTGATCTGGCGGACCATGCCGACATGGCTGTAGCTGGCCGACTGGTAAGTGATTGCAGGTGCATGAGCCATTTAGATCGACGCCCCCCGGCCCAGCAGGAAACTGCCGAAATCGGCGGTCGCCGGCAGGCCCGCGCAGCGCATCAGGCCGGCCTCGATCCGCTGCGAGCCACGGCCCCACCAGAGACTGCTGCCGACACACGCCTGCTCGGCCAGGGCACTGGCGCGGCTCGCGGCATCGAGTGCGGCCAGGCGCTGCAAGCCGGCGAACTCGCTGCAAGGTGCCTTGTTGGCAAACGGCAGACCGCCCAGATCCTGGACCCCCTGATCGAAGGTCTCGAAACCGGCACCTTCTTCCAGTGTCGCCAGCAACAGGGTTTCAGCGCGCTCAAACCAGGCGTCCGCGCCGCCGACCACCGCCGCCAGGGCGTGCCCGGAATCGAGGGGCAGCGCCACGGTCAGCGGAAAGTAGCGCCCGACCCGGTCGATGCTCGGCATCAACACCCCGGCCAGGGCCTCCGGGCCGCAAACGCCCGGCGCCAGGACAAAACGCCAGAGCGGGCTGACCAGATACACGCCCAACCAGTCCGCGCCGAGTTGCTCCTGGCTGGCGAGCAACCCCGAGGCCAGCCAGGCATCCCAGGGCTGGATAAAACTCTGCGGCAGGCCGCGGCTGACAAAGTCGCCGCGACTGGCCAGCTTGCCGTAGAAACCCACCGTCGTCATAGCCGCTCCGGCAGGCTGAAGCCATTGAGCACGCGGCTCTTGAAAGGATTGAAGGCACTGCTGGCGCGCAACTCGTAGGAGATGCTCGCACCGTCCACCTGCAACCGCAGGTTGAAGCGATCCGGCGCATTGCCGGCCACCAGGTCCGATTGTTCCAGTAGACGGAACCAGGCCCAGGGCCCGTCCAGGGTCAGCCCGGAACGTCCGCTGGCCGACGGCGGGGTAATCGACAGACGCACCACGCCGACGCTGCCGGGGTTCGGCCATTGCATCGCCACCGGCCGGCTCGGACCATGGTCATAACCGACCTGCTGGCCGTCGAGTTCGAGCTGGAACTGAGTGATCGATGCATCCATCGCCACCGGTTTGAGTTCAAAGCGCACGGTCGGCTGGGTGCCGCCGGAACGGAAGAACGCATCACGAATCGCTGCGGCGCGCTGGAAGGTCTGCAACACCCCGGGCGCGATACCGAGCTTCTGCGCCGCCCCCGGCTGCCAGCGCCAAGGGGTCGCCGAGGTGTCGACGTAGGGTTGCAGGTACTTGCGGAAGTAGTTGTCCATCACCCCGCCGACCCCGAAGAACAGGCCGAAGTCCTCCAGCGTCGCATCCCGGGCACTCCCGGTAGCCAGCGGATAACGACCGCTGAGGGATTGCCGGTAGACATTGACCACTTCACTGGTCCAGGCCGCGTTCAGTTGGTTACGCACCCCACCCATCATGCTGTTGGTGGTCGAGCTGACCACCGACTTGACCAAGCCCTGCACCAGCGGTGGCTCGCGTTCGGCGGTCAGGCTGACCCGTGTGGCGGCGGCCGAGGCCTGGTTCTTCGCCTCACCGAGCAAGGCTTCACCGCTGGCCCCGGACATGGCGCTGACCTGCACATAGAGTGCATTCAGATCCGCCAGCAAGGCGTCGATGGCCGCCGGCTCGCCTTCGCCCTTGTTGACCAGGGCATTGAGTTCGGCAAAGTGCGCGCTCACCGGGTCCTGCGTCTCCACCGCTGCGGTGTTGCCCGTCGCCTGTTCCTGGCCGAGCAAGGAACCCAGGCGTTGCTTGAGCTGATCGACATTGCCCGCGACCGGCTTGCCCTGGGCTGCCAGCAAGCGCTCGTCCTGTTGCAGATCGGTCTCCTTGGCCACCGCCACCAGCAGCTTTTTCAGCGGCGAGGTCGGGCCGGAAATCACCCGCAGCACATCGGCGGCCTGGGCCACGCTGGTGATCGGCACGAAGTCGATATCGGCGAGCAGGGCATCCCACTGGCGCAGGTAGTCCTGGAAGTACAGGCGCCGCACATCCGCCGCGAGGCTGGCGACATTCTGCTGTTCGGCCGGGTCGCGGCCCAGCACCCACTGCTCTTCGGCGAGGGTATTGGACTGGTTCAGGCTGGTCAGCAGGAACGCCTGGCGATATCCCTTGGCGGTGAAGAAACCGCTCAGGGGATCGCCCAGGGGCTTGCCGCTCTTGCGGCTGAACACCAGCGCCGCATCACGACCGGCCGCCTCGTTCAGGCGAAAATCCGCCACGCCGTCCGGCAGTTTCTGGCGTTTGACCCGGTCATAGACCCGCTGTGCCACCGGCAATTGTTGCAGTTGGCGGCGCAGGTCGTCGATCAGTCGCTCGTCCAGGCGGGCATTCGGCGGGCGGCGCTCGAACAGGGCTTGGAGATGTTCGCCGAGGGCGGCGCGCTGCTCCGGCGGCAGATCCCGTGGCAGGTTGCGGTCCCAGTCGAGGGCGATCCAGGCCTTGATGAACTGCGGGTCGTAGTGCTCGTTGTCGGCCAGCATCAGGTAGGCTTTCAGGCCTTCGTAGAGGAAGTCCGAATTGCCGCCACTGTGCAGTTGTTCTTCCACCCGGGTCAGCAAGCGCGGCGCGAACACCGCGATCAGCAACTTGCGATAGACGCTGGCGGACTCGGCTTCGAGCATATCGCCCTGATACAGGCCCAGGCCTTCGGCCCAGCCGGGCGCGTCACCGGCCAGGTGCTTGACCGCATCGAGCAACGGCAACACCGCCAGCACATCGCGCTGCGCCGGGCTGAGGTTCTGCACGCTCTGGCCCAGGGGGGCGACCTTCTGGTCGACCTGGGCGATATACGCCTCGTTGGCGCGGAAACTCACCCACCAGAGCGTCCCGACCACCAGCACCACCGCGGCCGTGGTTGCCAGCACCGCGCGGGCCAGCCATTTGCGCCGCTGTTCGACCTTGGGGTTGACCCCCACCAGCCCGCGCTCGGCAAAAGCCACGGCGGTAAACAGCTTCTCGATAAAGTAGCTGCGCCCGGGGCCGCTCTGGCGCGCCAACTGCTGGCGGTCCAGGTTCATGCTCTGGGCCATGGCACCGATCAGGCGGTCGATGGGACTGCCTTCCTGGGTGCCGCTGGTGAAGTACACACCACGCAACAAGGCGCGATCTTCATAGGCATTGGGCTTGAACACACCGTCGAGGAAATCCTGCAGACAGGTCTTCAAGGCGCCGAATTGCTGCGGGAAACCGTAGATCAGGTCGCGCCGCGCCGGGTCGCGCTCCTGTTGCAGGCGCTCCACCAGGCGCGCGGTGAGGCGCTGTTCAAGCCCGCTGAACTCCGCGCCGAAACGCACCAGCGGACCCTCGCTGTTCTTGCCCTCGTCCAGGTCGAAGGTCATGCCCCAGACCTGGGCGCGCTCCTCTTTGCTCAGGGCATCGAAGAACTCCATGAACCCCGGCACCAGGTCGAGCTTGGTGAGCATCAGGTAGATCGGGAAACGCACGCCGAGCTGGGTGTACAACTCCTGGATCCGCGCGCGGATCGCCGTGGCATGGGCGGCCCGTTCGGCGTCGGTGCTAAGCAGCAGGTCCGACAGGCTGATGGCGATAAAAGCACCGTCGATGGGGCGGCGCGGACGCTGGGTCTTGAGCAGGTCGAGAAAGCCCAGCCAGGCCGCCTTGTCCACCTGGGCATGACTGTCCTGGGTGGTGTAGCGGCCGGCGGTGTCCAGCAGGACCGCCTGGTCGGTGAACCACCAATCACAGTTGCGCGTACCGCCGACACCGCGAATCGCCCCGGCGCCGAACTGCGCGGCCAGGGGGAAATGCAGCCCGGAGTTCACCAGCGCGGTGGTCTTGCCCGAACCCGGTGGGCCGATGATCACGTACCACGGCAGCTCATAGAGGTTGCGACGTTCGTCCCCCCCGAGCTTGGCTTTCTTGAGCAACGCCAGGGCTTCGGCCATGCGTTGGCGCAGGGTCGCCAGCTCTTCGGCGGTGGCGACACTGGCAGGATCAGGCGGGGTTTGCTCGGCCAGGCTCTGCATGACCTTGGCGGCCTGGCGATGAGCCTGAATCAGACGAAACACGCGGTAGGCGATCCACACCGCGAAAATCAACACGATCAGCGTCCAGCGCCGACCTTCCGGCACCAACACTTCCAGCAAGGGACCGACAAACCAGATGATCAGGCTCAGGGCGATCAGCCCCAGCAACGGGATCACCCAGCGAATGACAAAACCGACAAACGCCTTCACTCGACGCCCTCCGCCAAGACTGTGATTTCCACCCGACGATTCTTCGCCCGACCCTCGGCCGTGGCGTTCGAGGCCAGCGGCTCGGTGTCACTGCGCCCTTCGGCGCTGAAGCGTTCCGGTTGCCCGGTCTTCGCCGCGAGGATCTGCAACACCTGCTCGGCGCGGGCCTGGGACAGCGCCCAGTTGGACGGGAAGCGCAGGGTCGCGATGGGCCGGTTGTCGCTGTGACCGGTGATCCGCACCTGGCCCTTCACTTTGCGAATGGCGTCGGCGATGCGCAGCATCAGCGGCTGGTAGTCATCGACAATGCTGGAACTGGCCGAGGCGAAGAGTTCGTCGCCGCGAATGGTCACCACCGAACGGTCGACCTTGTCTTCCACCGCGACCTTGCCGGCCTTGATGTCATCGGCGAGGAACCCGGCCAGACGCGGCCGCTCCACCAGCTTGGGCTGGATCACCGGACGGTCGATGGTCTGCACCGGGATCTCGCCCAGGGCATGGATATTGCGAAACACCGGTTCGGCGTCGGCGGCCAATTTCAGGCGCAGGCCGAACAGCAGGGCCAGCAACAGCGCCACGCCGATGGCGATACCGACCCAGGGCGGCATGAACTGGCTCAGGCGATCACGCGCCACCGTCAAGCCGCGCCAGTGGGGCGACAGCTCGCGCTCATATTCACCACGGGCGCTGCGGATCGCCGCACTGGTGCGCTCGCGCAGGGCATCGAGCTGGCTGCGACCGTCGATCATCACCCGGTAACGGCCTTCGAAACCCAGGCAAATGCACAGGTACAACAGTTCCAGCAGATACAGGCGCTCGCGCGCACTTTGCAGGCAATGGTCGAGCAGCTGGAAGACCTTCTCGCCGCCCCAGGCTTCGTTGTGCACGGTGATCAGCAGGCTCTGCTTGCCCCAGTCGCCGGCACTGCCCCACGGTGTGCTCAATACCGCCTCGTCGAGCGCGGTGCACAGCGCATAACGCGCCAGCAGTACCTCGTTGCGTGCCATACCGGCCGCTTCGGCACGCTCCTCGAACTGGCGCAGGTAAGCCAGCAATTGCGCCCTCAGGCTGGCCGGCGCCGGATGGGCGATGGTGTTGCGTAGCCGGGTCAGCAGCGCCAGCAACGGCCCGGCTGCGCTCTCCAGCGGGTTCAAGCCCTGGGACTGACCGATCGGCAGCGGCGCGGCCGCTACCGACAAGGGGGCCACCGGTTCGGCGCGGGCAGCTTCCGGCGCCCGGCCACCGGGACGCGGCATAAATTGGGTGCGGTCGTTGGCGGGCACTGGCTGGCCCGACGGATCATCGTTGGCGCTCATCGCGGCTTATCCTCGGATTGCCCAGAAGGCCAGGTTCAAACCGGGGAAATCACCGGCGACATGGAAGGCGAAACCGCCGGAATTCAGCAGCTGTTTCCAGTGCTCGCTGCCCCGGTCGAGCTCGTAGTAGGTGGACCCGGCATGGAACGGAATCTGCCGTGGCGCCACTGGCAACGGCAACAGGCCGATGCCCGGCAGTTGCAGGTTGACCAGGTCGCGGATGTGCTCCACCGAGCCGACCTTGCTCTGCTGGGCGAAACGCCCACGCAGGGTTTCGCTGGGGATATCGGCGCGCACCACGAGGATGAAGCTGGCGTTGTCGATCAGGCCGCGATCCGCCAGCATCGCCACGTGGATGCCATAGGCTTTCTCGACAATCGGAATCGGCGTGGCCTTGCTGTCGATCAGCATCGACAGGGCTTCGCGCAGGGCCTGCATGACCGGCGCGAAGCTCAGCGCCAGGTTGTCGTGTTGATACGCCGGGAACGCAACCGGGCGCCGGCCGCTGCTGGAGAAGGTGGAAAATTCGCCAGCCAGGCTGACCAGTTCGCTGTAAAGGCGCTCCGGGTGCAGAGGGCTGATCTGGTTCAGGTGGCTGATCAGCGGCTGGGCGCGGTTGACCAGTTGCAGCAGCATGAAATCGGCAATCTCCGAGGCACCCCCGGCGCCCGAGGCCACCACCCGGCCGGCCAGAGCTTCACCACGCTGGTGCAGCAGGCCGAGCAGTTCGCTACGGAAGGCCGTCAGCGGTTTGCTCGCCGCCACATCAAGGACCGGCGGCACATAGCCATCGTCGAGAACCAGGGCGCGATCGGCGCGCTTTTCCTTGACCCGCACCAGGCCGATGGCGGCGTAATCGCCCAGGCCATCCTCGGCGGTCAACAGACGCAAGGCTCGCGAACCCAAGGCCACCGGCGCGCGGTTCTCGAACGGCGCATTGTCGTCACGCACTTCACGGACCTGACTCAGGTAACGCGCACCGCCCAGTGCCTCGCCTTCGTCGACGGTGTCCCGCGAGCCGGCGCGCTTGAGCGGCAAGGCCAGGTAGACCAGGCCGTCGCGCAGGCTCTCGTCGATGGTCAGCGGGCTCGGCGCCAGATCGTCATGGGGGATGTTGAACGGCGTGCCGTCCGGCAGCAGGCCTCGGGCCGAGACAATGGCCAGCTTGCCCTGGGCCAGCAGGCCCTGGTCGATCAGCAGCTCGGAAAAACCCCAGGCACCGACAGCCAGCGGCCGACTGCGCGCATCGATGAGGTTTTCCAGATAGCGGTCATGCTGCTGGAAGTGCTGCGTTCCAATGAACATGCCTTCCGACCAGACCACTCGATTGTTCCAGGACATGGCTTCTCCGTTTGCCTAAGGGGCGGTGCGGGTTGGGGTCACGACGACGGCACTGCGCACGGCGCGCACATCGAGGCTGATCTGATAATCGTTGAGCTGTTTGGGCGTGATAGTCAGCAGCGTGCGCCAGAGCGCCTGGTCGACTTCGCGGTAGCCGACCACCAGGCCGACCTGGCGGGTCGCCGGGTTGAGTGCCCGCTCGATATCCAGTGGCTCGCCGGGCTGGACCAGGACCTCGTCCTGATCGATCAGGTCGGCACCGAGGGTCGCCTGGGCTCGGTCGGCCAGGGCGAAGTAATCGGCGCGGTTGAAGTTGGCGCTGTTCTTCAGCTCGAAGATGCGCACCCGCACCGGGGCGGGCACACCGTCAGCGCCGGGATTGAGACCGGCAATGGCCTGGAAATGCAGGGAAACCGTCGCGCTATCGGCAACGGGGGCGTCGACGGGCGCAGGGGCAGTCGCGTCCTTGGCACATGCGCCGAGCAGCAGCGTGAGGGCTGCGGCCAGTAAAACTCGGTGAATCATCCTGCGTCCTCAATGACTTTCTGACTGTCCGTTTATCCGTATAACCACTGCAAAAACATCGTCGTATCAAAGACCCTGTGGGAGCCGGCTTGCCGGCCATGACGGCCGAGCGGATGGCGCAAGACTCAAGGACCTCATCGCCGGCGCGCCTACAGGGGTCGTGGTGTGTTCATCCCTTGCGCAACCGCGCGCTGTGCTCCTCGTAGGCACGACTGAATTCCCGGCCAAACAGGTCCTGGAAATCCTCTTCGGCCTCACGGGAAATATTCGTGTACAGCTCGGTGAACTGCTGCCAGTACTGGGCCTGGCGCGAACCGCTGAACAGGTTCGACAAACCGCCGGGCTTGCCCATGCGGGCCTCCAGCTCCGAAGGTTCGAAACGCTTGAGCAGATGCTTGATGGCCGCTTCCACCCCGGCCATCACCGCCATCTGGTGCGCCCGCAGGTCATCGAAACTGTCGCTGACCGCCTGGTCCGGCGCCATGAACGCCTGGTTGCCGTGACGCAGCAGCAAGAGCAGCGCTTCATCGGCATTCGGGGCGAATTTCAACGGGTTGTTTTCCACCGGGCGAATCAGCGTCTGCTGCATGCGGAACTCGCCCTTGAGACTGCTGCGGGCCCGCAGCACATCGATCAGGCCGTCGACCATCAGCCGGTAGCTGCGGCCGATGGCTTCCATCTGCGCTTGCGCCTGGGCGGTGTCGATACGCAACTGGTCGAGGCCGGCGCCACGCAGGAAGGCTTGCAGCAAATCGGCCTGGGGCACAGTGCTCGACACGGCCACGGGAGCAGGCTGGGCAGCCGGAGCCAGCGTTGGTGTCGGTGCGGGTGCGGGTGCGGGCTCGACGATAGCCTCGACAATCGCCACTGGAACAGGCACCGCAACCGGCGGGCTGACCGGCACCTTGGGCGTGTCGCCGAACAGGTCCCAGTCCTCGGGAATCACCCCGGAGCTTGGCGCTTTTGGCGGCGCTACCAAGGGTGGCGGACTGATCACCGGTGTCGGCGGACGAAAGTCATGCTGCTGCGCCGGCACATGGTCCGACTGGGTCGCGGGAGGAATGCTCGAGGGCGCCAGGAAGTCAAACAGGTCAGGCAGCGTGTCCATCGCCGAACCACCCTGGAAATGCGCGGCCGGGGTATTCAGCGGCGCGGCGACGGGCACAGCGGCCGCCCGCCCCATCAGCGCTTCAAAACTGTTGGATGAGTCGTTCCCTGACAGGTTTTCGTTGGCCAGGTGCAGGTTGAAATCGATGCGCGCGCGGATCTCGTACTCACCGATGCGGATGATCTCGCCGTCCTGCAACGGCTCGCTGTTGCCTCTGCGCAAACGAATACCGGCCTGAACTAACTCCACGCCATTGGTACTGTTGTCCGTCAGATAGTAACGACCGTCCTTGTATTGAATAACGCAGTGTTGCGAGGAAACCAGTCGCTCCGGATCGGGCAGTACCCAGTCATTTTCGGAACTACGGCCAATTGCCATCACCCCGGCGTCCATGGATTTCTCCGGACATTGACCAGGGGTGATCTTGTGATAACTAGTGATAGTCAAACACAGCGACATTGCGCCTCCTTGCTGTACATCCACGCACGAGCCGCCCGGCACAAACACCTTGCACCGGGTCCCGCGATGGCCACGAATAACCTGTAAAAACCTATCTATTTCAGCCAGTTCGCTGAATATAGCGAATTCTACCTACAAAATTTGTGAAAGCGCACACGGTCTGACCCATCGGTCGACAGCCTTGACGAGTGTGTCACAACGGTAACAAAGGGCCGATAGCTTACCTTGACAAGCTATAACTACTACACCAAAAATGCACAACTTCTTGTTTATAGATGATGGCTATGTGATGCCACTCCGTATATACCAGCAGGAAATATGAGAGTTTTCTGAAGGAACTTTCAGGACGAATGCCTGACTATTCCAGCAGGCCGATAAGGAGATCGAATTTGGTGGACGTTCCGTTGTTGCTCGCCGCTGTTTCAGCGAACTCGCCCTGTGGCGAGGACCTGGAATATGACGCGCAATTCCTGCAATTGGAGCGTGACGCCCAAGGCAAACCCGAGCGCAGCATGGGCGACTCGGTACAGCCGGCCGAACCACCGGCGTGGCGGGCCATCGAGCAGTCGAGCACAGCGCTCCTGCAACGCAGCAAAGACCTGCGCATCACGCATTTTCTCGTGCAAAGCGCCCTGGCCCTCGACGGCCTGCCGGGCCTCGCCAACGCCCTCGCGCTGGTCAGCCAGATGCTCCAGCAGTACTGGGCCGAACTCTATCCACTGCTCGACGCCGATGACGACAACGACCCCACGGTGCGGATCAACGCGCTCTCGGGCCTGGCCTGCGAAACCAATATCCGCCTGTTGCGCGAAAGCGTCCTGACCCGCTCCCGGGCCTTCGGCACCGTGACCCTGCGAGCCGCGCTGAATGCCAGCGGCCTGCAAGGTTTTTCCGATGAAAACCTCAACGCCGACGAGTTGGCCGGCGCCCTGCGCGACAGCGATCCCGAGCAACTGGCGACCGTGCGCCACGCCCTCCAGGAAGCCCGTGGCGCCGTCGACGCCATCGAGCGTTTCGTCAGCGACCAGGTCGGCTCGGCCGAAGGCGTCGACCTCAGTGCCCTGCGCCAACCCCTCAAGCTGGCCTTGCAGATCCTCGCCGAACACGCGCCCGACACGGCTGCCGGTGAGTCGAGCGCCAACGAATCCGAGCCAACGCCCAGCGGACACGACAGCGCCGCTGCGACTCCCGCGGTCACCCGCGCCGCGCCGCCGGGCGAGATCGGCAACCGCGACGACGTCCTGCGCAGCCTCGAGCGGCTGCTGAACTACTACGTCCGCCACGAGCCCTCGAGCCCCCTGCCGGTGCTGTTGAACCGGGCGAAGAACCTGGTCCACGCCGACTTCGCGACGATTGTCCGCAACCTGATTCCCGACGGCCTGTCCCAATTTGAAAACCTGCGGGGCCCCGAGGGCGAATAAGCCCGTCAGGACCGCGCCGCTTAGTTAACGGCAACCACCGATAACGCCAACACCGTCGCTTGAGCGACCAGGAGCAACAACGTGGCGAACACCAGCTCTCAGAAATTCATTGCGCGCAACCGCGCGCCACGGGTCCAGATCGAGTACGACGTAGAGCTTTACGGTGCCGAGAAAAAGGTCCAGTTGCCCTTCGTCATGGGCGTGATGGCCGACCTCGCCGGCAAGCCTGCCGAGCCGCTGCCAGCCGTCGCCGACCGCAAGTTCCTGGAAATCGACGTCGACAATTTCGACTCGCGTCTCAAGGCCATGCAACCGCGAGTGGCGTTCCACGTGCCGAACGAGCTGACCGGCGAAGGCAACCTGAGCCTGGACATCACCTTCGAGAGCCTCGAGGACTTCAGCCCGGCCAACGTCGCGCGCAAGGTCGATGCCCTGAACAAGCTGCTCGAAGCCCGCACCCAACTGGCCAACCTGCTGACCTACATGGACGGCAAGACCGGCGCCGAAGAAATCATCATGAAAGCCATCAAGGATCCGGCGTTGCTCCAGGCCCTGGCGAGTGCGCCAAAGCCCCAGGACTCCGAGCCCAGCGCTTAATCAGGACGAACGATCATGACCCAGTTGCAGCAAGACTCTCAGGCGTTGCCCGGCACCACCACCGAGCCCAGCGAATTCGCCAACCTGCTGATGCAGGAATTCAAACCCAAGACCGAGCGTGCCCGTGAAGCCGTCGAGGGCGCCGTGCGCACCCTCGCCGAGCAGGCCCTGGCACAGACCGACCTGGTGTCCAACGACGCCATCAAGTCCATCGAATCGATCATCGCCGCCATCGACGCCAAGCTCACCGCGCAGATCAACCAGGTGATCCATCACCCGGAGTTCCAGCAGCTGGAAAGCGCCTGGCGCGGCCTGCACTACCTGGTCAACAACACCGAAAGCGACGAACAACTGAAGATCCGCGTGCTGAACATCGCCAAGCCGGAACTGCACAAGACCCTGAAGAAATTCAAGGGCACGGCCTGGGACCAGAGCCCGATCTTCAAGAAGATGTACGAAGAGGAATACGGCCAGTTCGGCGGCGAGCCTTACGGCTGCCTGGTGGGCGACTACTACTTCGACCAGTCGCCACCGGATGTCGAGCTGCTGGGCGAGCTGTCCAAGGTCTGCGCGGCCATGCACGCGCCGTTCATTGCCGCCGCCTCGCCGACCGTGATGGGCATGGGCTCGTGGCAGGAACTGTCGAACCCGCGCGACCTGACCAAGATCTTCACCACCCCGGAATACGCCGGCTGGCGCTCGCTGCGTGAATCGGAAGACTCGCGCTACATCGGCCTGACCATG
Source organism: Pseudomonas gingeri (assembly GCF_013386165.1). GTDB lineage: Bacteria > Pseudomonadota > Gammaproteobacteria > Pseudomonadales > Pseudomonadaceae > Aquipseudomonas > Aquipseudomonas gingeri_C. The sequence goes on from NZ_JACAOS010000017.1 coordinate 136,613, forward strand.
CCGCGCTTCCTGGCGCGCCTGCCTTATGGCGCCAAGACCGACCCGGTGGAAGCCTTCGCCTTCGAAGAAGACACCGACGGCGCCGACAGCGCCAAGTACACCTGGGCCAACGCGGCCTACGCCATGGCGACGAACATCAACCGTTCGTTCAAGCACTACGGCTGGTGCTCGCGGATTCGCGGCGTCGAGTCCGGCGGCGAAGTGCAGAATCTGCCGGCCCACACCTTCCCGACCGACGACGGCGGCGTGGACATGAAGTGCCCGACCGAAATCGCGATCTCCGACCGGCGCGAAGCCGAGCTGGCGAAAAACGGTTTCATGCCGCTGCTGCACAAGAAGAACACCGACTTCGCCGCGTTCATCGGCGCCCAGTCGCTGCAGAAACCGGCCGAATACGACGACCCGGACGCCACCGCCAACGCCAACCTGGCCGCGCGCCTGCCTTACCTGTTCGCCACCTGCCGCTTTGCCCATTACCTCAAGTGCATCGTGCGCGACAAGATCGGTTCGTTCAAAGAGAAGGACGAGATGCAGCGCTGGTTGCAGGACTGGATCCTCAACTACGTGGACGGCGATCCGGCCCACTCCACCGAAACCACCAAGGCCCAGCACCCACTGGCGGCGGCGGAAGTGGTGGTCGAGGACGTCGAGGGCAACCCGGGTTACTACACCTCCAAGTTCTTCCTGCGTCCGCACTACCAGTTGGAAGGCCTGACGGTTTCGTTGCGCCTGGTTTCGAAGCTGCCGTCGGCAAAAGGCGCCTAAGCAGACAACGCAAGACACTTGTAAGAGCCGAGCTTGCTCGCGATCGGCCGCGAAGCGGTCGTAAATCCTGAGCACTCGGTTTTTCAGGAAAACCGTATACCGGGTTTGCGAGTGCTGCGCACTCGATCGCGAGCAAGCTCGGCTCCTACAGGGATTGCGGCGTGTCGTGTGGATGGATACGTCCGAAAGATTGAGTTCGGCCCCGACCACGGGGCCGACCCTGGCTAACAACATCGTGGTGAAGACCACACTGGAGAAAACATGGCTGTTGATATCTTCATCAAGATCGGCGACATCAAGGGCGAGTCCCAGGACAAGGCTCACAAAGAGGAAATCGACGTCCTCAACTGGAGCTGGGGCATGTCCCAGTCCGGCAACATGCACATGGGCGGTGGCGGTGGTGCCGGCAAGGTCAATATCCAGGACCTGTCGCTGACCAAGTACGTCGACAAGGCATCGCCGAACCTGATGATGCATTGCGCCAGCGGCAAGCACATCGACAAGGTCACCCTGGTGGTGCGCAAGGCCGGCGGCGAAAGCCAGGTCGAGTACATGAAAATCGACCTGGAAGAAGTCCTGGTCACCTCCCTGAGCACCGGCGGTTCGGGCAGCGATGATCGCCTGACCGAAAACGTCACCCTGAACTTCGCCCAGGTCATGGTCGAGTACCAGGAACAGAAAGCCGACGGCTCCAAGCAAGGTGGCCCGGTCAAGTTCGGCTGGAACATCCGCTCGAACACCAAGCGTTGATCCCCACGCCTCCGGCGCTGAGCGTCGGGGGCGTCTGGTGTTACCCCGAATTCGATTCATTCCCGGTGTCCGTGCATGGCCAAGCCTTCGTTTCCCGCTCAGTGGCGCTGTCGCCGCGCAGTGTCCAGCCCCTGTGACGTCGCGCGATGAGCAGCGTGCCGAGCGACCTTACCCTGCGCGAACGCCTGCAGCCGTCACTGCTCGACCGCCTGACCGACGACGAGCCGGGAAACCTCCAGGAAGGCAGCGACAAACGTGTGCTGTCCCTGAGCCAACTCAAGGCCTCGGTGCTGCGTGACCTGACCTGGCTGCTCAACAGCACCAGCCTGCTGGATGCCGACGCCACGCTGCACACCCCGGCCGGTACTTCCGTGATCAACTACGGCCTGCCGGCACTGGCGGGCAACAGTGCCTCGAGCATCGACGTGGCCGCCCTCGAAGGCCTGATCCACACCGCGATTACTACGTTCGAACCGCGCATCCTCAGCCATACGCTGCGGGTCCGGGCCCAGGTCGCCCACGGCGAGATGAACCACAACGCCTTGAGTTTCGAGATCGAAGGCGATCTCTGGGCCTTGCCGGCCTCATTGCCGCTGCTGCTGCGCACCGACCTCGACCTGGAATCCGGCCATGTACGCGTGGTCCCCGCCGAGCAACGGAGACGCTCATGAACCCGCGCCTGCTCGACCTGTACAACCAGGAACTGCAACACGTTCGCGAAAGCGCCGCCGAGTTCGCCAAGGAATACCCGAAGATCGCCGGGCGCCTGACGCTGTCCGGGCTCGACTGCGCCGACCCTTACGTCGAGCGCCTGCTGGAAGGTTTCGCCTACCTCACCGCCCGGGTCCAGCTCAAGCTCAATGCCGAATACCCGACCTTCACCCACAACCTGCTGGAAATCGCCTACCCGCATTACCTGGCACCGACACCGTCGATGACCGTGGTGCAGTTGCAGACCGACCCGGACGAAGGCTCCCTGGCCGGCGGTTTCACCCTGCCCCGGGACAGCGTATTACGGGCCACCCTGGGCAAGGACACCCAGACCTCCTGCGAATACCGCAGCGCCCATGCCGTGACCCTGTGGCCGTTGCAGGTCAGCCATGCCGAGTACTTCGGCAACCCCTCGACGGTGCTCGGGCGCCTGGCCGCCAGCGAGCCGAAAGCCAAGGCCGGCCTGCGCCTGACCCTGCGCACCGGCGCCGAGCTGCCGTTCAACCAGCTCGACCTGGACAGCCTGCCGCTCTACCTCAACGGTGCCGACGAGCAACCGTTTCGCCTGTACGAGCAACTGCTCGGCAACGCCTGCGCGGTATTCGCCCGCGCCCCCGGCGGCGACTGGGTCGAGCGCCTGCCCGCCGACGCCCTGCGCGCCTGCGGTTTCGATGACCGCGAAGCAGCAATGCCGGTGGTGGCCCAGGCCTTCCAGGGCTATCGGTTGCTACAGGAATACTTCGCCCTGCCCCAGCGCTACCTGTTTGTCGAATTCGCCGAGCTGGGCCGCGCGGTCAAACGCTGCGCCGGTCAGGAACTGGAACTGATCGTGCTCTTCGAGCGTTTCGACCCGAGCCTGGAAAGCAGCGTCGGCGCCGCGCAGTTCGTGCCGTTCTGCACCCCGGCGATCAACCTGTTCCCACGCCGAGTGGACCGAATCCACCTGTCCGAGCGGGTCAACGAACACCATGTGATCGCCGACCGCACCCGGCCCATGGACTTCGAAATCCACTCGCTGACCGGCGTCACCGGCCATGGCACCGGGTCCGACCAGCCGTTCCTGCCGTTCTATGCGGTGCGCGATCCGTCGCGCTACGGCCGCGACCAGGCCTACTACACCCTGCGCCGCGAACCCCGGGTGCTGTCCAGCGAACAACGGCGCAAAGGCACCCGTTCGACCTACGTCGGCAGTGAAACCTTCATCAGCCTGGTGGACAACCGCCAGGCACCTTACGGCCACGACCTGCGCCAACTGGGCGTCAGCGCCCTGTGCACCAACCGCGACCTGCCGCTGTTCATGAACGTCGGCACCGGCAAGAGCGACTTCACCCTGGCCGACAGCGCTCCGGTCTCGGCGATCCGCTGCCTGGCCGGGCCGAGTCGGCCACGGGCCAGTCACGCCCACGACAACCAGGCCTGGCGCCTGATCAGCCAGCTATCGCTGAACTACCTGTCGCTGAGCGAAGCCGGCCAGGGCGCCGCCGCCCTGCGCGAATTGCTGCGCCTGTACGGCGAGAGCAACGACGCCGCCCTGCAATTGCAGATCGAGGGCCTGCGCGAGGTCAGCAGCAAACCCTGCACCCGGCGCCTGCCGATGCCCGGGCCGATCGTCTTCGGGCGCGGCCTGGAGATCACCCTGGAATTCGACGAAAACGCGTTTCGCGGCACCGGGGTGTTCCTCCTCGGCGCGGTGTTCGAACGCTTCCTGGCACGCTACGTGTCGATCAACAGTTTTACCGAGACGGTGATCCGTACCACCGAACGCGGCGAGATCATGCGATGGAAAGCCAAGCCCGGACGCCGTCCGACCCTGTGAGTACGCTCACGGCGATGCAGGCCGAACCCTGGGAATACGATTTCTTCCAGGCATTGCGGCGTATCGAGTGCGAATCGCCGCACCTGCCGCGCTTCGGCCATTCCCAACGCCTGGCCGACGACCCGTTGCGCCTCGGCCAGCAGCTCGACTGCGCCTTCGCCCCGGCCACCCTGGCCTCGATGACCCCAGCCAGCGAGACCGCGCCAGCCCGGCTGGAGCAGTTCTTCTTCGGCCTCGGCGGCCCCAACGGCCCGTTGCCGCTGCACCTGACCGAGTACATGCGCGAACGCCAGCGCAACAACGCCGACAGCACCAGCAAACGTTTCCTCGATGTGTTCCACCATCGCCTGCTGAGTCTGTTCTACCGGGCCTGGGCCGAAGCACGGCCGACCGTCAGTCACGACCGCCCGGACGACGATTACTGGTCCGCGCGCCTGGCCGCCCTCAGTGGCCGGGGTATGCCCAGCCTGCTGAACCAGGGACTGATCGCGGACACCGCCAAGCTGCATTTCAGCGGCCACCTCGCCGCCCAAACCCGCTACCCGGACGGCCTGCGCGCCATCCTGCAGGAGTATTTCGGACTGCCGGTGCAGATCGAGGAATACGTCGGCCAATGGCTGCACCTGCCCGAACGCAGCCGCATCGGCGTCAGCGCGCATCAATTGGGCGTCGACTTCTGCCTGGGTCGCCACGTCTGGGACCGCCAGCACAAATTCCGTATCCGCGTCGGTCCGCTCAAGCTGGCCGACTACATGGGCCTGTTGCCCGACGGTGAACCCTTCCGTCACCTGGTGGCCTGGGTCGCCGAATACCTGGGGCACGAACTGGACTGGGACCTGAACCTGGTCCTGGAACAGCCGCAAGTGCCCAAGCTGCAACTCAACGGCCAGTTCCGCCTGGGTTTCAACACCTGGCTCGGCCAACCCCAAGAAGATGCCAAGGACCTGATCCTGGCCCGGCATTACGCCGATCAGGCCACCTCGGCCCACCATTCAAGGAGCCCGGACCATGGGTGAAATCAGCCGCGCCGCGTTATTCGGCAAACTCAACAGCGTCGCCTACAAGGCCATCGAAGCCGCCACGGTGTTCTGCAAACTGCGGGGCAACCCCTATGTCGAACTGAGCCACTGGCTGCACCAGTTGCTGCAATTGCCGGACTCCGACCTGCACCGCCTGATCCGCCAGTTCAATCTCGAACCGGCCCGCCTGGCCCGTGACCTGACCGATGCCCTCGACCGCCTGCCACGTGGATCGACCTCGATCACCGACCTGTCGTCCCACGTCGAAGAGGCCGTGGAACGCGGCTGGGTCTACGGCAGCCTGATGTTCGGCGAAAGCCAGGTGCGCACCGGTTACCTGGTGCTCGGTATCCTCAAGACCCCGAGCCTGCGCCATGCCCTGCTGGCGTTGTCCTCGGAGTTCGACAAGATCAAGGTCGAGGCCCTGAGCGAGCGCTTCGACGAATACGTCGGCGACTCGCCGGAAAACAACCTGGGTGCCAGCGACGGCTTCACCGCCGGTGCAGTGCCGGGCGAAGCCAGCGGCGCCATGGCCCCGGCAGCCATGGGCAAGCAGGAAGCGCTCAAGCGTTTCACCGTGGACCTGACCGAACAGGCCCGCAGCGGCAAGCTCGACCCTATCGTCGGCCGTGATGAAGAAATCCGCCAGTTGGTGGATATCCTGATGCGTCGGCGCCAGAACAACCCGATCCTTACCGGCGAAGCCGGTGTCGGCAAGACCGCCGTGGTCGAAGGCTTCGCCCTGCGCATCGTCGCCGGCGACGTGCCACCGGCCTTGAAGGACGTGGAGTTGCGCAGCCTCGACGTCGGCCTGTTGCAAGCCGGTGCGAGTATGAAAGGCGAGTTCGAACAACGCCTGCGCCAAGTCATCGAAGATGTTCAGGCCTCGCCCAAGCCGATCATCCTGTTTATCGACGAAGCCCACACCCTGGTCGGTGCCGGTGGCGCCGCCGGCACCGGTGACGCGGCCAACCTGCTGAAACCGGCCCTGGCGCGCGGCACCCTGCGCACCGTGGCCGCGACCACCTGGGCCGAGTACAAGAAACACATCGAGAAAGACCCGGCCCTGACCCGCCGCTTCCAGGTGGTGCAGGTCGCCGAGCCGTCGGAAGACAAGGCGCTGTTGATGATGCGGGGCGTCGCCTCGACCATGGAAAAACACCACCAGGTGCAGATCCTCGACGAAGCCCTGGAGGCCTCGGTCAAGCTGTCGCACCGCTATATTCCGGCGCGCCAGTTGCCAGACAAATCCGTCAGCCTGCTGGACACCGCCTGCGCCCGGGTCGCCATCAGCCTGCATGCGGTGCCCGCTGAAGTCGACGACAGCCGTCGGCGTATCGAAGCACTGGAAATCGAGTTGCAGATCATTGCCCGCGAGCACGCCATCGGCATCGATACCACCGCGCGCCGCCACACCAGCGAAAGCCTGCTGGGCGACGAGCGCGAGCGCCTGGCCGAACTGGAAGTGCGTTGGGCCGATGAGAAAGCCCTGGTGGACGAACTGCTCGCCACCCGCGCCGAACTGCGTGAAAGCGCTGGTGTGGTGGATAGCGAAGTCGGCAGCGAACAAGGCCATGGGCTGCGGGAAAAACTGGTTGAACTGCAGCAGCAGCTCAGCGCCCTGCAAGGCGAAAACCCGCTGATCCTGCCGACCGTGGACTACCAGGCGGTGGCCTCGGTGGTCGCCGACTGGACCGGCATTCCGGTGGGCCGCATGGCCCGCAATGAACTGGAAACCGTGCTCAACCTCGACCAGCACCTGAAGAAGCGCATCATCGGCCAGGACCATGCCCTGAAGATGATCGCCAAGCGCATCCAGACCTCCCGCGCCGGCCTCGACAACCCGAGCAAACCGATCGGCGTGTTCATGCTCGCCGGCACCTCGGGCGTGGGCAAGACCGAAACCGCCCTGGCCCTGGCCGAAGCCATGTACGGCGGCGAGCAGAACGTCATCACCATCAACATGAGCGAGTTCCAGGAAGCCCATACCGTTTCCACCCTCAAGGGCGCCCCACCCGGCTATATCGGTTACGGCGAAGGCGGCGTGCTGACCGAAGCGGTACGGCGCAAGCCTTACAGCGTGGTGTTACTCGACGAGGTGGAAAAAGCCCACCCGGACGTGCACGAAATCTTCTTCCAGGTGTTCGACAAGGGTGTGATGGAGGACGGCGAAGGCCGGGTGATCGACTTCAAGAACACCCTGATCCTGCTCACCACCAACGCCGGGACCGAGCTGATTTCACACCTGTGCAAGGACGCCGGCAATGTGCCGGACCCGGAGGAAATCGCCAAGGCGTTGCGCCAGCCGTTGCTGGAGATTTTCCCGCCGGCGTTGTTGGGGCGATTGGTGACCATTCCCTACTACCCACTGAGTGACAGCATGCTCAAGGCGATCACCCGCTTGCAGTTGGGTCGGATCAAGAAGCGCGTGGAAAACACCCACAAGGTGGCCTTCGACTTCGACGACGGGGTGATCGACCTGATCGTGTCGCGCTGCACCGAGACCGAAAGCGGTGGGCGGATGATCGACACCATCCTGACCAACAGTTTGCTGCCGGACATGAGCCGCGAATTCCTCACGCGCATGCTTGAAGGCAAGGCGTTGGCGGGGGTGCGGATCAGCGAGCGGGATAACGAATTGCATTACCAGTTCAGCGACGCGAGCGCCTGAGCCGGCGCTATCGCGAGCAAGCTCGCTCCTACAGGGGGGCGGGTCGTTCTCCTGTTTTGTGAGCGACCGAGAACCTGTAAGAACAAGCTTGCTCGCGATGAGGCCAGACCAAACAACACAAATCCCAGAGACACGAAATGCTATTCACCCAAGCCACCCGCCTGGCCCAGATCAACAGCCCCCTCGGGCCGGATGTCCTGTTGCTCAAGGATTTCGGCGGCGGCGAGGAACTGGGGCGGCTGTTCGACTACGAATTGCACCTGACCTCCAACGACGGCGCCCTCGACCTCAACCAGTTGCTGGGCAAACCCATGAGCCTGTCGCTACAGGTCCAGGGCGGCCTGCGCTACTTCCACGGCATCGTCGCCCGTTGCAGCCAGAACGTCAGCCAGGGCCAGTTCGCCAGCTATTCAGTCACCCTGCGCCCCTGGCTCTGGCTGCTGACCCGCACCTCCGACTGCCGGATTTTCCAGCACCAGAGCATCCCGCAGATCATCAAGCAGGTGTTCCGCGACCTGGGTTTTTCCGACTTCGAAGATGCCCTCAGCCAGCCCTATCGCGAGTGGGAATACTGCGTTCAGTACCGCGAAAGCAGCTTCGACTTCGTCAGCCGGCTGATGGAACAGGAAGGCATCTACTACTACTTCCGTCACGAAAAGGACCGCCACGTGCTGGTCCTGGCCGACGCCTACGGAGCCCACCACAACGCCCCGGGCTACGAATCGCTGCCCTACTACCCGCCAGACGGCCAGCATCGCGAGCGCGATCACCTCAACGGCTGGCACCTGGCCCAGGAAGTCCAACCCGGCTCCCTGGAACTCAACGACTACGACTTCCAGCGCCCCAGCGCGCGGATCGATGTGCGCTCGGCCATGCCGCGCCCGCACACCGCCGGCGACTATCCGCTATACGACTACCCTGGCACCTACGTGCAGAGCCAGGACGGCGAGCATTACGCGCGCACCCGCATCGAAGCCATCCAGAGTCTGCATGAACGGGTCGAGCTCAACGGCAACGCCCGCGGCCTGGGCTCCGGGAACCTGTTCAGCCTCACCGGCTTCGGTCGCCAGGATCAGAACCGCGAATACCTGATCGTCGGCGCCCGTTACTACATCGCCCAGGAAAGCCTGGAAAGCGGTGCGGCAGCCGCCGGTTCGCAGTTCGAAAGCAGCCTCAGTTGCATCGACGCGCAACAGAGCTTCCGCCCCCTGGCGAACACCGCCCGGCCCACTGTCAAAGGCCCGCAGACCGCCGTGGTGGTGGGCCCGGCCGGCGAGGAAATCTGGACCGACCAGTTCGGCCGGGTCAAGGTGCACTTCCACTGGGACCGCCACGACCAGTCCAACGAAAACAGCTCCTGCTGGATCCGCGTGTCCCAGGCCTGGGCCGGCAAGAACTGGGGCTCGATGCAGATTCCACGGATCGGCCAGGAGGTCATCGTCAGCTTCCTCGAAGGCGACCCCGACCGGCCGATCATCACCGGCCGGGTCTACAACGCCGAACAGACGGTGCCCTACGACCTGCCCGCCAATGCCACCCAGAGCGGCATGAAAAGCCGTTCGAGCAAGGGCGGCACGCCGGCCAACTTCAACGAAATCCGCATGGAAGACAAGAAAGGCGCCGAGCAGTTGTACATCCATGCCGAGCGCAACCAGGACATCGTGGTCGAAGTCGACGAAAGTCATGCGGTGGGCCACGACCGTAACAAGAGCGTGGGACGCGACGAGACGGTGACCATCGGCTCGGTGCGCCTGCGGGCGGTCAAGGACGACGACATCCTCGTGGTCGGCCGCAAGAAGACCGACAGCATCAGCCAGAGCTACGTCATCGAGGTCGGCGAAAACCTGCGGCTGGTCTGCGGTGAAAGCGTGCTGGAGTTGAACGCCAGCGGCCAGATCAACCTCAGCGGCGTGCAGATCAGCTTCCATGCCTCGGGCGATGCCGAGTTCAACACCGGCGGCACCCTGCACTTGAACAACGGCGGCGGCCCCGGCGCAGCACCCGAAGGCCAAGGCGTCAAAGGCAGCATCGACGCCAGCGTCGAGGCGATGTTCCCCAAGCCCAAATAACGAGACTCGCGAGCCATGACTTACCGCCTCAATGAATTCCAGTTCGCCTTGCCCGAGAGCGAGCTGCTGGACGCCTCGATCAATATCCTCAAGTTCCCGGAGTTGGGGACTTCGCTGATCGTCAGCCGCAGCCAACTGGCCGAAGGCGAAACCCTGCAAAGCAACTTCGACGCCCAGCTCAAGCGCCTGGAGCAACAGGTCCAGGAACTGCGCTATCAACCGGGTCAGGCGGTGCGCCTGGGGGCCGATCAGTCGGTGGACGGCATCGAATTGCGCAGCCAGTTCAGCAAGGGCGCGGAGAAGGTCTTCCAGTACCAGCTCGCGCTGGTCTTGCCGGGCACCCGCAAGATGCTCGCCCTGAGTTACGTCAAGGCCGACAAGCTGGGGGATGCCGAAGCGGCGCATTGGGCGACGATCAAGCAGTCCCTGCAGTTCGACCGGGCGGTGTGACGGGCGCCATGCATGTCTGACGCACTGTGGGCCGCCCGGCTGGGCGATGGACTGTCCCATACCTCGATGATGGCCGATATTCTCGGCGGTGTGCTGGAGGTGGCGGCCAATGTGGCAATCACCGCACTGGCGACCGCTGCCGTGGTCGCCGCGACCGGAATCACGGTCGCCACCGGCGGGCTCGGGGCCTGTGTGCTCGGTGCGGTGGTCGGGGTCATCGTCGGTGTGGCAATGAGCAAGACCGGCGCCGACAAGGGCCTGAGCAAGATGTGCGAGGACATCGGCAACGGCCTCTTTCCGCCCACGGTACAGGCCACCATTCTCAGCGGCTCCACCGACACCCTGATCAACTCGATCCCCGCCGCCCGTGCCGCCGGCGCGGTTCCGTCCCATGTCGCGCCGGCGGGTACGCCCGAGAGCGAAGACGCCGCCCCCGCCGACAGCGACAAGGCCGGGGAACCGGGTTTTCTCGACATGGCCAAGGGCTTTTTCTCGCAGATGTGGCGGCCCACGGTGGCGACCCCGGCCCCTGGCGCGGTGCCCAAGCCGCTGGACCTGGTCACCTGCATGAAGCATCCGCCGATGCCGCCGCAGTTTCTTGCAGAAGGCTCGGAGAAGGTCAGCATCAATGGGCAGCCCGCCGTGCGCAGTGGCGACCGCAGTACCTGTGACGCTACCGTGGTTTCGACCGGACTGATCTCACCCAACGTCACCATCGGCGGTGGTTCGGTGGTGGTGCGTGAGATCCGCAGCGGCAAGACGCCCGGCGTCGGGTTGGCCATCACCGCACTCATGATGCTCAAGGGCAGCAAGGGCAAGTTTCTCAGCAATCTGCCGTGCATGTTGCTGGCCGGGGTCAATTCCTTTGTGGTCAGCCAGGCCATGGGCGCGCTGACCAACGCCATCGCCGGCTCGCCGAATCCGGTACACGCGGCCACGGGCGCCAAGGTACTGGGGGGCGAGAACGAACTGGACTTTGTCCTGCCCGGCATCCTGCCCATCGACTGGCAGCGTTTCTACAACAGCCGCGATGAGCGTGGCGACAGCTTGCTCGGCGCGGGCTGGAGCCTGCCCTATGAAGTCAGCGTGCAGATCGAAGTGCATCCCGAAGGCGGCGAGCGGCTGATCTACACCGACGAACAGGCACGGCGTATCGATATGGGCTCGATCCCGTTGGGCGGTGCGGTGTTCAGCCCCGGAGACGGCCTGGCGGTTCGGCGCAACAGCAATGGGCAACTGTTGATCGAGAGCGATGACGGCTTGTATCGCCTGTTCGAACCGACCCTGACCGATCCTGCTCTACTGCGCCTGAGCCAGTTGGGTGACCGCAACGACAACCGGATCTATCTCGACTACGACGAGTCGGGACGTCTGGTTCGACTGCGTGACACCTTCGATCTAGTGCAAGTGGAGCTGATCTACAGCCCCCAGTGGCCACGGCGGGTCAGCCAGATCGAGCGGTTGTTTGCCGATCAGCAACGCGAGGTGCTGGTCAGCTACAACTACGACGGCAGCGGCGACCTGGCCGAGGTGCGCGACACCCTGGGCCAAGTGCAGCGGCGCTTTGCCTACGATAACGGGCGGCGGATGGTCGAGCATCAGTTGCCCAGCGGATTGCGCTGTTTTTATCAGTGGGCTCAGATCGCGAACCTTGAGTGGCGGGTGATTCGGCACTGGACCGATGAAGGCGACGAATATCTATTCGACTACGACCTGAGCAACGGCATCACCCGTGTCACCGACGGATTGAAGCGTGTGAGCATCCGTCGCTGGAACCCACAGCAGCAGATCACCGAATACACCGACAACCTCGGCCACACCTGGCACTTCGAGTGGAACGACGAGCGCCAGTTGCTCGGTGCCACCGATCCTCAGGGCGGGCAGCACTCGTTCAGCTACGACGAAGCGGGCAACCTCAGCGCCAGCGTCGATCCGTTGGGGCGCAGCGAGTCGACCTTGTGGCTGGAGCACTGGTCGTTGCCGCTGGTGCAGACCGACACGGCGGGCAACAGCTGGCAATACCGCTACGACCCGCGCGGCAACTGCACCCACGAGACCGATCCGTTGGGGCAAGTCACCCAATATCACTTCGATGCCCAGGGCCAGACAGTCGAGATCATCGATGCCACGGGCAAAAGCAAAACCTTGCAATGGAACGACCTCGGGCAGTTGATTCGCCATGTCGACTGCTCGGGTTCGCCGACCACCTTCGGTTACGACCGGCGCGGTCATCTGCAGACGGTCACCGATGCCCTCGGCGAGCGCGTGACCTACCAGCACGATGCCCAGGGTCGCCTGTTGCAGAGCCAGCTACCGGACGGGCGCGTCGAACAGTACCTGCGTGACGGCAGCGGCCAACTCACCGGTTATGTCGATCCGGCCGGACACAGCACCGGCTATCAATACGACCGTCGCGGACAGGTGCGCCAGCGCATCGATGCCCATGGACGCCAGGTGCAGTTCGGCTATGACGCCTATGGGCGTTTGCAGGCGCTGACCAATGAGAATGGCGAGAGCTATCGCTTTGCCTGGGACGCCGGCGACCGCCTCACCGAACAACGCGATCTCGACGGCAGCGCCCGGTGTTATGGCTATGACGCGCTGGATAACGCGACTCGCGTGGAATACGTTGCGGCACCTTTTGGCAATGGACTGGCGCTGGTACCGACGCAACCGGTGGCGCCTATCGTTCATCAGTTGGAGCGCGATGCGGTGGGACGCCTGATCGCCAAGATCACCGATGATGGGCGTACCGAGTACGCCTACAACCCGCTGGACCAACTCACCGCCATCTGCTTTACCGACAACGACGGTCACGAACAAAAGCTCGGCTTTGCCTATGACGCCCTGGGCCAGTTGCTGGAAGAACAGGGCGCGTCGGGTAGCCTGCTGCATCACTACGATGAGCTGGGCAACCTGATACAGACACAGTTACCGGATGGGCGCTGGCTCAATCGGTTGTATTACGGCAGCGGGCATCTGCATCAGATCAATCTGGATGGCCGGGTGATCAGCGACTTCGAGCGCGACCGTCTGCACCGCGAGGTGTTGCGTACCCAGGGCCAGCTCAGCACCCGCAGTGAGTACGATCGTGTTGGACGCCTGCGCTCGCGCTTGCGCCGCCCTTCCAGCCAGCCGCCGGCACTGCCGGCACCGACGCAAAAGCATTTCGACTACGACCCCAGCGACAACCTGATCGGCCGCCTCGACCGCCAGCCCCGTGGCGACCAACGCCAGTTGCTGCATTACGACGCCACAGGCCGGATCATCGCCAGCCAGGACAGCGTGCAAGGCCAGCAGGAAACCTTCGCCTACGACGCCGCCGCCAACCTGCTGGACGGCCCGCAAGCGGGTGCCGGGCTGGTGGTGCACAACAAGCTGCTGACCTATCAGGACAAGCGTTATCGCTACGATGGATTTGGGCGAATGATCGAGAAACGTAGCGGCAGTCATAGGGTGCAGCGTTTTGCCTATGACGCGGAGCATCGCTTGATCGAGGTGCGCAACCAGGACGGTGCGCGGGAAACCGTGGTGCGCATGACCTACGATCCGCTGGGGCGGCGTATCGGCAAGAGCGAGCACGACAACCATGGCTACCCGTTGGGCGAAACGCACTTTACCTGGGATGGCTTGCGCTTGTTACAGGAGCATCGCAATAGCCAGACCAGCCTGTATCTGTATGCCGATAACGGTTATGAACCGCTGGCGAGGGTCGATGGCAGCGGTGCGTTGCAGAAGGTCCGTTATTACCACAACGACCTGAGTGGCCTGCCCGAGCAACTGACGGAGGAAGATGGCGCCACGGTGTGGCAAGCCCGGTATCGAGTCTGGGGCAACACCCTGGAGGAGATACGCGAACCGTATTACATCGAGGAACAGAACCTGCGATTCCAGGGTCAGTACCTGGACCGGGAGACTGGGCTGCACTACAACACGTTCCGGTTTTATGATCCGGATGTGGGGCGGTTTACGACTCAGGATCCGATTGGGCTCGCTGGCGGGATCAACCTATATCAATACGCACCCAATCCTATTGGATGGGCTGACCCGTGGGGTTGGGCATTTGCGGGCGTGGACTTCACCGGAAGCAGTGATCTGTTCCCGACAGTTGGCTCACAGAAAAATATTGTGACCATCCAGATGCAGGGAGCCAGGGGGCGCGATTTTACCCAGGCGTTCAAAGAGGCCGGCATCTCCAAAAAAGCAGCAACGGGTTATACCTGGCACCATGTGGATGACTTCAACCCCAAAACGGGCACCACCACAATGCAGTTGGTCAGGACACCTGCGCATGAGGCGACATTCCCCCATGGCGGATCGGTTGCTCAGTATGAAAAGCATTTCAAGGTCAAGTACGAGAGCAACGAGTCGGTCCTGGCAGCGTCCAAAAAAGGCTGGCTAGCCAACAAGATCCCTAAATCTAAACTCGGGCGCTGCCCATGAACGGAGATTAACGATGATCGAGAATACATTTTCGAATGACGAAGCGGCCATTAGTCCGGCAGATCTCGACAATCTGGAGTCCGTAATCGGGAAGAGGCTGCCTATCCCCTTTCGAGACCACTATCTCAGGTACAACGGTGGTGTTCCGGAGCGGACCTATTGGCTTGGTGAAAATTTTGACGAGCCTTTGGAGGTGGCCGCCTTCAAGGCAATTGCTAATGTGTCCTCCACTCTGCTTTCCACTTACCAATCCATGCTGAAAAAGCAGGTTATTCCTCCGCATCTGCTTCCTTTCGCTAACGACTGGGGTGGCAATTTCTTTTGCCTGAACCTTGATTCAGGCGCGATCAGCTATTTCACGACTGACAGCTTTGATAGCAATCTTAGCCCTGACGAAAACCAGGTCAGAGCCGAAAAATCAGTCTGCTCAAACTTTACCCGCTTCGTTCAAGGGTTGATCGACGAAGAAAATCTGGACGAAGACTAGGCCATTTCATCGAACAACAGTCACTGCGCCAGCGCCCTGTCAAAGGACGAAATACCCTTCAAGAAAAGCAAGTATTTCCCACACCTCTCAGGCGTGGGAAATACTGTGCACGCTAGTAGCGAGGGCTAGGGTTTGGTGGTCGCTACAAGAGGCTTTCATGTTCTACACCCTTGCATTCAAGAAAGACAAAAACTGCCCCACCTTCATCGATGGTGTCATTCATGAGTCGTTCAGCCCTGGTGCTTATGACGACTCGATGGACGCCGGCTGGCACGACGCGGGCCCCGACGAAGAGCTCGCTCCCCTCCCGGGAAAGCTCGTGCTTATTACCAAGGACAAGTGCTATGACTTTGATTTCTGCACAGCCTTTGAGGGGCATATTGTCAGTGAGCGCTTCCTGAAGGTCTTCCAAAACCTCAAGACTTCACGATGGGAGGTCGCAGAACTGGGGATCGTCAATCCAAAGGGCATTTCAGTCGCACAGCGAAAGTATTTTTTCATGCGTCAACAACGAGCAGAAAAGGAAGCTGCCGACGTAATCGATCAGACACGGTCGAAGATAAATTTTCGAGCGAACGGCGAAATCAAAAACATCGTCAGCCTGGCAATCAAAGAAAACGTCAGTGTAGATTTTTTTAGTATCGATGAAATTATTTTGCTGGGATTTGTATTTCTCTCGTCCTACGCAGCTGCTGCACTTAAAGAACTTAATCTAGTAGGTGCTGAAGTGTTCGACACAAGAAAAATCTGCTCAATTGATAGAGCCTAAACATTACTCGATAGGCAGGTGACTTTTTCAGCAGCTCTTACTTTCTCGATTACTTTATTTTTGGACAACCTGCGAGCCATCGATTTCCGCCGTATACTTCGTTCTGAAAAACTCACAAATTTCAGATTTTGGCATAACGACCTCGCCACGCTCCTCCGGACTCAAACTACCTCTAGCGTTCATCCACGGCACATCTTTATGCGTCATGCTTTCAAGTGTTTTTGCAGGCAGATCAGCGTAAGCCTCAAAAACCTGAATCAGTATGTCTTCGGCCTCAGCGGAAACGATTGGAATTTTTTGATCTTCGGGAGTCGGTAGAGGACTCCATCCGTACTTTTTAAATTCCTGAAACACCTCAGGAACAACCGGCCCATGATCTCAAGCCTGAATTTGCTCAGGAAAAAGTTCTTTATCAATCAGCGTCTGAGTCCAGGCTTCCGCATAATAAAGCAGCTTCTGAACCTTCAAATTCGTAATGAGATCGCCAGACCCAGCACACTTCGCTACAAACCAATTCGCTATATCCATAGCTTTGTGAAGCGCCATAATCACTCCTCCTATTACCGCTACATACTCTCACTCACCACATAACCAGTCAACGCACAAGCATTTCATGCAATGCATTCTAGTTTCTGCCTCACACTATCAATACACTCTTCCTACAAACTCTGGCGTCATTTATTTATTAATTTGATACTCAGCTCATGCCTCAAATCACCAACAGGAGAAATATCTCGCCAAAAAATCTCGTATTTCCTACACACTTCAGACGTGGGAGAATATTGTGTGCGCCCGCAGTGAGGGCTAGAGTTTGGTTGTCGCTGCAAATTCAGCGATACGGGTTTCGCAGCCCGCTAGTGAATAGGCGCACAGCGCCGCGAAAGCGGTATTTTTGTACTCGCGTTATGGCGAGCTGTGCGCAGGAGGCCTAGCCCTGCCGGTTCCTATTCACCGGTCTGCGAACCTGCGTGCAGTTCGCCACCCTTGTGTCGCAGCAAGAGTGGATGAATCCCTTATCTTGAATAGGAGAGTCTCCATGACTAGCAAGAAGATCACCCCCGATCCGCCAACCGCTCGCAAAATCCCGAGCACCGCAGATAAAGAAACGTACCTACGTAAAATTCCGAATAGTCCTTCAGGCAAGGCAGAATCGAACCCTCCAGGCATACCTCGATTACTCGACACTCTCGCCTTCACTTCCTCAAAACCCGTCATTCCCGAAGATCCTTGCAAGCCTACGCTGTTCGCCATCCAACCAGGCATCAATGCCCAGGATGCGCTGACCTACGTGTCACGACTGCTCGAAACCGCAGAACTCAATGGCGACGAAATCAGCCTGCATACCAATCCGGTCGAGCGGGCGCTGTTCTGGGGCATGCTGCATTCGGTGGAGGTGGCCCGTGCGGTGGTGGATGCACTGCTAGAGGACACGTCCTCGTAACAGCGATAAGCGAAGCGATCCTCACGGCATAAAATCCCGATAACGGTCAGCCTGTCATTTTTCAGCGCGTTATCGGGATAATCAAACTAGGCAACACCCCGCACAAAAAACTCAGCAGGGACCTTAAAAAATTCGGAAAACTTTTTTACCTGTGCAACAGTCATTTTTCTTTTATCGTTTAAAATCTCAGAAATCGCACTTTGAGTCGCAATGGCAGAAAGATCCTTTTGCTTGCCCCTTCTTTCATCCATCAGAAATGCCAACGCTTGCGGCTGAGAAGAATAAGGGATCAAAACCGTTTCAGTCTCATATTCATACACACGATCAGCCACCAGCTCCGCAAAGCGCACAGCCGCATGATCCTCACTGTCCGCATGTGAGTAAAGCTCATCAATCAGTGCCATTCGATTATTAAGATCGTTGTCATCCTTGATGCTCTCATGACATGCGGATAGCAACCGGGCCGAATTTTCTACTTGATCGCTCAGTTTTTCAAACATGCGGGATATATCCTTTATGAATATCAGATATTTTTCAAAATCCAGGCTGTCATCCTAATTGATCGGCGCCTCGTACGGCCCCATTGGAAAAACAATGAAACGTTCTAACCATCAGGCCAGTCGTCGCTCACCCACACCAGCCAAAAGCAGCATCCCCAACGTGGTCTATCCTTGAGGCGTCACTAGAGCCGGACCTCGACACAGGAGACAGCGAATGGATGCACGAGAAAGAGCGTTGATGCGGGCCAGCGTGGCCTTGGGGTTGTTGATCAGCACCCTGAAAAAACACGATCTGGAAGCCCCGCTTTCCCTGGACGATCCACATTTCAAGGAACTGATCACCCACCTGCGGGACAATTTGCTGGAGGCTCAAGCAGACAAGAGCGTTTCCAGTGTCATGGTCTCGATCAACAAGGCCTTCACCGATGGCGTGCTGCTCAATGCTGGCAGCGTGGGCAGCTTGTTGACGGCCCTGAAAAGGGTCGATGGGCTGCTCAAGGAAGCCGGCGAGCATCACACGCCATTGCATCTGGCCGGCTGACCCACGCCACCCTTGTGGGAGCCGGCTTGCGGGCGATGACGATCGGGCAGACGGTGCAGGGCTTGCGGGCGCCATCGCGAGCAAGCTCGCTCCTACAAGGGGGAGCGGTGCTTATGGAATTGTGTGCCCGCTATTTGCTCGACAACTGTGATCCACCCCCGCAATCACAGTAGGAATAATTTCCCGCCAACATCAGATCATTCATACTTTGCGCCGCTCTTGACCTGATGATGGACCACCTGTCTTGATGACCTTTCATGTCTGACGCGCTCTGGGCTGCCCGCCTGGGTGACGCGTTGTCCCATACCTCGATGATGGCCGATATTCTCGGCGGCGTGCTCGAGGTCGCGGCCAACGTTGCCATCGGCGCACTGGCGACCGCCGCCGTGGTCGCCGCGACCGGGATTACGGTCGCCACCGGCGGGCTCGGGGCCTGCGTGCTCGGTGCCGTGGTCGGCGTCATTGTCGGCGTGGCGATGAGCAAGACCGGCGCCGACAAGGGCCTGAGCAAGCTGTGCGAGGACATCGGCAACGGCCTCTTTCCGCCCACGGTGCAGGCCACCATTCTCAGCGGCTCCACCGACACCCTGATCAACTCGATTCCCGCCGCCCGCGCCGCCGGCGCCGTACCGTCCCATGTCGAAGCGGCCGGCACGCCAGACAGCGAAGAACCAGCCCAGGAAGCCAGTTACCTGGATATCGCCAAGGGCTTCTTTGCCCAGATGTGGCGCCCCACAGTCGCGACTCCCGCCCCCGGCGCCGTGCCCAAACCCTTGGATCGGGTGAATTGCACCAAGCATTCGCCGATGCCAGAGCAGTTTCTCGCCGAAGGTTCAAAAAAGGTCAGCATCAACGGTCAGCCCGCCGTGCGCAGTGGCGACCGCAGCACCTGTGACGCCACCGTCGTTTCGTCCGGTTTGATCTCACCCAACGTCACCATCGGCGGCGGCTCGGTGGTGGTACGCGAGATCCGCAGCGGCAAGACCCCCGGCGTCGGCCTGGCCATCACCGCACTCATGATGCTCAAGGGCAGCAAGGGCAAGTTCCTCAGCAACCTGCCGTGCATGCTCTTGGCCGGGGTCAATTCCTTTGTGGTCAGCCAGGCCGTGGGCGCGCTGACCCAGGCCATCGTCGGGTCGCCAAACCCGGTACACGCCGCCACCGGCGCCAAGGTCCTCGGCGGCCAGGACGAGCTGGACTTTGTCCTGCCCGGCATCCTGCCCATCGACTGGCAGCGCTTCTACAACAGCCGCGACGAGCGGCGCAACGGCTTGTTCGGCGCGGGTTGGAGCGTGCCCTATGAAGTCCGCGTACAGATCGAAGCACACCCCGAGGGCGGCGAACGCCTGATCTACACCGATGAACAGGCCCGGCGTATCGACATGGGCTCGATCCCGTTGGGCGGCGCGGTGTTCAGTGCGGGTGAAGGGTTGAGCGTGCGTCGGCATGGCAACGGTCAGTTATTGATCGAAAGCGACGACGGCGTCTATCGGCTCTTCGAAGCAGCCTTGGGCGAGCCCGGCCATTTGCGCCTGACGCAACAGGGCGATCGCAACGACAACCGGATCTATCTCGACTATGACGAATCGGGACGACTGGCGTGCCTGCGCGACACCTTCGACCTTGTACAAGTACAACTGATCTACAGCGACCTATGGCCGAACCGGGTCAGCCGGATCGAGCGCCTATACCCGGATAGCCCAAACGAGTTGCTGGTCAGCTACGCCTACGACATTCGCGGCGACCTGTCGCAAGTCCTGGATGCCACCGGCCACGTACAACGGCGCTTCACCTACGACGACGGCCAGCGCCTGGTCGAACACCAATTGTCCGTTGGCCTGCGTTGTTTCTATCAGTGGGCACAGGTCGACGGCCGTGAATGGCGGGTGGTGCGGCACTGGACCGACGAGGGCGATGAGTACGCTTTCGACTACGACCTGGACGCCGGAACCACCCGCATCACCGACAATCTCAAGCGCACCAGCATCCGGCGTTGGAACCTACAACAGCAGATCACCGAATACACCGACACCCTCGACCAGACCTGGCAATTCCAGTGGAACGACGAACGCCAGTTGCTCGGCGCCATCGACCCCCAAGGCGGGCAGTACCCGTTCAGCTACGACGAAGCCGGTAACCTCAGCGCCACCCAGGACCCGCTGGGCCGCAGCGAGTCGACCCTGTGGCTGGAACATTGGGCACTGCCGCTGGTGGAAACCGACGCGGCGGGCAACAGCTGGCAGTTTCGCTACGACAGCCGCGGCAACTGCATCCAGGAAATCAACCCGCTGGGTCACGTCACCCGTTATCGCGTCGACGCCCAGGGCCAGACCGTCGAGATCATCGACGCCAGCGGCAAAAGCAAAACCCTGCGCTGGAGCCCCCTCGGCCAGTTACTCGAACATGTCGACTGCTCCGGCTACCCGACACGCCTGGGCTACGACGAGCGCGGCCTGTTACGCACGATCACGGATGCCCTGGGCGAACGCACCCAGTACGACTACGATCCCCAGGGCCGTCTGCTGAACAGCCACTTGCCCGATGGCCGTACGCACCAGTACCAGCGCAATGCCGACGGCCAGTTGATCGGTTACATCGACCCGGCTGGCCAAACCACCGTCTACCGCTATGATCGTCGCGGCCAGGTGCGCCAGCGCGTCGACGCCAGCGGGCGGCAGGTGCAGTTCAGCTACGACGCCTATGGACGCTTGCAGGCGCTGACCAACGAGAACGGCGAACACTATCGATTCACCTGGGATGCCGGCGACCGTCTGGTCGAGCAGCAGGACCTGGACGGCAGCGCCCGCCGCTACACCTACAACGCCCGCAACGATGTCACCCGCGTCGACGCTCTACCCGCGCCCCATGGCAGCGGCCTGGCCTCGGTGCCGGCAACGCCGGTCGCGCCGATTGTCCACCATCTGGAACGCGATGCAGTCGGGCGCCTGACGGCAAAAGTCACCAACGACGGGCGCACCGAGTACCGCTACGACGCGCTGGATCAACTGACGGCGGTCACCTTTACCGATACCGACGGCAACGCCCAGAGCCTCGGCTTCGCCTATGACGTCCTTGGCCAGTTGCTCGAAGAGCAAAGCGCGGCGGGCAGCCTCCAGCATCACTACGACGAACTCGGCAACCTGATCCAGACACAGTTGCCGGACGGTCGTTGGCTCAATCGGCTGTATTACGGCAGCGGCCATCTGCACCAGCTCAATCTCGACGGTCGGGTCATCAGCGATTTCGAGCGCGACCGCCTGCACCGTGAGGTGCTGCGTACCCAGGGTCAGCTCGGCACCCGCAGCGAATACGACCGCGCCGGACGCCTGCGTTCGCGCCTGCGCCGCCCGAACAGCCAACCCTCGGCGCTGCCCGCCCCGGCGCAACAGCACTTCGACTACGACCCAGCCGATCACCTGGTCGGCCGCCTCGAGCAACAGCCGGGTGGCGCCCATCGACAGCTGATGCACCACGACGCCAGCGGTCGCATCGTCGCCAGCCAGGACAACGTCCAGGGCCAGAACGAGACCTTCGCCTACGACGCCGCCGCCAACCTGCTGGACGGCCCCCAGGGCGGTCGGGTGCTGCACAACAAGCTGCTGACCTACCAGGACAAGCGCTACCGCTACGACGCCTTCGGCCGGATGATCGAGAAGCGCAGCGGCAGTCATCGGGTCCAGCGTTTCACCTATGACGCCGAACACCGCTTGATCGGGGTGCGCAACCAGGACGGTGCACGGGAAACCCTGGTGCGCATGCGCTACGACCCGCTGGGCCGGCGCATCGCCAAGAGCGAGCACGACAGCCATGGTTACCCCTTGGGCGAAACCCGCTTCACCTGGGACGGTCTGCGCCTGCTGCAAGAACACCGGCACAGCCTGAGCAGCCTTTACCTCTACGCCGACGACGGCCACGAACCGCTGGCCCGGGTCGACGGCAGCGGCGCATTGCAGAAAATCCGCTATTACCACAACGACCAGAGCGGCTTGCCCGAGCAACTGACGGAAAGCGACGGCCATGTGGTCTGGCAGGCCCGCTACCGGATCTGGGGCAATACCGTCAGCGAAACCCGCGAGCCGTATTACCTGGAAGAGCAGAACCTGCGCTTCCAGGGCCAGTACCTGGACCGCGAAACCGGACTGCACTACAACACCTTCCGCTTTTACGACCCGGATATCGGGCGCTTTACCACGCCCGACCCGATCGGCCTGGCCGGCGGTATCAACCTGTATGCCTATGCGCCGAACCCGCTGACCTGGGCCGACCCGCTGGGCCTGAGCAAATGCAGTGGCGGTGCCGCCAAGGGCCCGCCTGGACCGACGCTGCCGAAGAACATCGCCGACACCTTCACCGGTGGCGGGTACAAGAACCGTAAACTCGCCACCAACGAGACGTACTACAAGTACCATGGCGTCGATAACCGCACCGGGCGCAAATTCGCCTGGCTCACCAATCAGAAATACACGTCGGAAGACACACTGCGCGCCGACCTCGCGATCCGTCATGACTGGGGCGTCAAGATCACCCGGGTATCGGAATTCAACGTGCCCAAGGGCACCTGGATCAGCGAAGGGCCGGCGGCGCCGCAAGGTGCCGGCTACCCCGGTGGCGGCTATCAGGGTGTGGTCTCGAACCTGCCCCGCGCGTGGGTCGTCAATACTTTAGGAGTTCCCTGGTAATGCCGTTGACCGCTTTATTGAGCGCATTGGACACGCTGATTGCGCAGTTGCAGAAGAGTCGCAACGAGTCCGCCCAGTTTTTCATCGACAAGGCAGCCGAACTCAAGGCAGCCAACAACATCCGCGAAGCCCTGGAACGGCTTTCGACCTGCCGGGCCATGGCGCAATACGGCAACTTTTCCTACACCGAGGAAAGCCAGCTGGAAGTGGTGGTGGATGCCGCCGCCGCGTGCCTGGCAGCACTCCCGAAACCTTGAATCGCGGGCATAAAAAAAGGGCACCCGATCCCATCGGCGTGCCCATTTTTTCTACAGCCCTCCCGTTGCTCCGAGAGTGTTACCTGACGCTTACGGGTTGACGCTATCTTTGAGCGACTTGCCCGGCTTGAAGGCGACGGTATTGCTGGCCTTGATCTTCACTGGCTCACCCGTTTGCGGGTTCTTGCCGGTACGGGCACCGCGATGACGCTGCAGGAAGGTGCCGAAACCCACCAGGGTGACGCTGTCTTTGCGGTGCAGCGCGCCGGTGATTTCTTCGAGGACGGCGTTGAGCACGCGGTTGGCCTGTTCTTTCGTGAGGTCCGCTTTTTCAGCAATTGCAGCGGCGAGTTCTGGTTTACGCATGATGAAGCCTCTTTGACGGTTTTTTGTTGTTATGTCCGTGCTGTTCTTCCAGAACAGCGCCCAAGGCGCCGCAGGCTCTACTCTGCGGCAGACGGGAGTGAGGATGGCACGAGGCCGGGCACCGCGCCAGTCTCGTTACGACCTTTGTAGGGGCAAAAACCCAGTGTTTACGACAGAAGGACCGGTATTTACGCCAGCAGCGGTGGAAGCTCTTTGTTCAGCGCCAGTTTTTCCATCACCGCAGCGCCGGTCAGGGCATAACCCAGCAGCCGACCGCCGGTATCGCGGCACAAGGCCTTGATGTCGGCGCCCTGCCCTTCGACGGTCCAGACGCCCTCGCTGCCACGGGGCGGCGGCGACACCACCAGCGGGCACACCGGCGTTTTCACGGTGATCGGCATGGCGCCGTAGCTCACCGCAGTCGCATTGCCGGCCAGGGTCTGGGCCAACGCCCGGGCGCAGCTCATCAGTGGCATGACGTACAGCAGGTTCAGGCCATCGACCTCGGCGCAGTCGCCCAGGGCGTAGATATTGGCGTGGGAGGTTTTCAGGTGACGGTCGACCACCACCCCACGATTGACCTGCAAGCCGGCCGCCGCCGCCAGATCGATACGGGGGCGCAGGCCGATGGCCGAGACCACCACATCGCAGGCCAGGGTGGTGCCATCCGACAGATGGGCTTCCAGGTGCTCGCCGCTGCGTTGCAGGCGGTTCAGCACCGGGCCCAGGTGGAAACGTGCCCCGAGGCTTTCCAGGCCGGCCTGTACAGCGGTCGCGGCCGCCGGGTGCAGCAGCGTCGGCATGACCTGTTCGCAAGGCGCGACCAGTTCCACCTGGTAACCACCGAGGATCAGGTCATTGGCGAATTCACAGCCGATCAACCCGGCGCCCAGCAGCAGGACGCGCTGCTTGCCCGCCGCCGCCGCGCGGAAACGCGCGTAGTCTTCCAGGTCGTTGATCGGGAAGATTGCCTCGGGGGCGTCGCCTTCCACCGGCACCCGCACGGTTTCCGCGCCCCAGGCCAGGATCAGGTCGCGGTAGTTCACCGCTTCCTCGCCGATCCACAGGCGCTTGTGGCCCGGGTCGATGCCGCTGATGCGGGTGTGAGTGCGGACCTCGGCCTTGAGCTGCTCGGCCATGGCCCCGGGCTCGGCCATGCTCAGGCCATCGGCGTCCTTGTTCTTGCCAAAGCCGGTGGACAGCATCGGCTTGGAGTAGGAACGCCCGTCGTCGGCGGTGATCAGCAGCAGCGGGGTTTCGCTGTCGAGCTTGCGAAACTCCCGGGCCAGGTTGTAACCGGCAAGCCCGGTACCGACGATCACGACAGGTGCACTCATTCCTTTCTCCAGATCCATTGATTTTGTTTAAAAATTGATCAATCAGCCGATTTCGATCATTTCGAAATCCATTTTGCCGACACCGCAGTCCGGGCACAGCCAGTCTTCAGGCACGTCCTGCCAGAGGGTGCCCGGTGCAATGCCATCATCCGGCCAACCGTCTTTTTCATCGTAAATCAGCCCGCAGACCACACATTGCCACTTTTTCATCTCGTTACTTCCTCGGTTCCCAGGCGTTTTACGGCACGGACAGTCGATGGGTGCAGCGTTGCCGTCCGGCTCAGGGCGTTTTGTACTGATCACAGCCCGCCGATGCAAGCACGATCGACAGCGTGGATGACCCGGACGCTCTAAACGGCCGGACCGCCTGTGATAAGCTCGGCGCCTCACTGGCTGCCAATCAACTGCCCATCGTGCCGCACAAAGCCCCCGTTCCAGCGTCTCCCACCTGGCTCACGCAGAGCCGGCTGAGCACCTCGCCAGACGCACAAACCCTCGACTGGTTATTTGACGAAGGGTCGCTTACTCGTCGTCTTACAGCACTTTCCGATAACGCTTTCAGTGTCACGCCGCTGTTCGAAGGCTGGCAACCGCTGCGCGACGACGAGTGCGCGGCGCTGGAGTTGCCGGGTGAAAGCCTGGGCTGGGTGCGCGAAGTGTATTTGCGCGGTCACGGCCAGCCTTGGGTGTTTGCCCGCAGTGTCGCGGCGCAGAGCGCCTTGCGCGACGGCGGCCTGAATATGGACGAGTTGGGCAGCCGCTCACTGGGTGAGTTGCTGTTCTGCGACCAGGCGTTCGAGCGCCAGGCCATCGAGGTCTGCCATTACCCCGCGCCCTGGCTGCCGCCGGAGCACCGCGCCGATGACCTCTGGGGTCGTCGTTCACGCTTCAATCGCGGGCCGCTGAGCCTGCTGGTGGCAGAGATTTTCCTGCCGAGCCTGTGGCAGGCCGTCAGTACCTGTGGGGAGAACTGCTGATGTACCTGAACCTGCTCAAATCCCTGAACCGCCTGCACCCACGGGCCTGGGACTTTATCCAACTGACCCGCATGGACAAGCCCATCGGCATCTACCTGCTGCTGTGGCCGACCCTGAGCGCGTTGTGGATCGCGGCCAAGGGCGTGCCGTCGCTGAGCAACCTGCTGATCTTCACCCTCGGTGTGATCCTGACCCGCGCCGGCGGCTGCGCCATCAACGACTTCGCCGACCGCAAGGTCGACGGCCACGTCAAACGCACCGAACAACGCCCCGTGGCGGCCGGTCGGATCAGCGGCAAGGAAGCCCTGGCGGTGTTTGCACTGCTGATGGGGATCAGTTTCCTGCTGGTGCTGTGCACCAATGCCAGCACGGTGTGGCTATCCTTTGGCGCCCTGGCGGTCGCGGCCTGCTATCCGTTCATGAAGCGCTACACCTATTACCCACAGGTGGTGCTGGGTGCGGCGTATTCCTGGGGCATCCTGATGGCGTTCACCGCCGAGACCGGCAACCTGCCCGCTGCGGCCTGGTTGCTGTATATCGCCAACCTGATGTGGACGGTGGCGTTCGACACCTATTACGCCATGACCGACCGTGAGGACGACCTGAAGATCGGCGTGAAATCCACGGCCATTCTGTTCGGCGAGGCCGATCGGGTGATTATCCTGACCCTGCAAGGCCTGATGCTCGGCTGCCTGCTGCTGGCGGGCGCGCGGTTCGAGCTGGGGGGCTGGTTCCATATCGGGCTTTTGGCAGCGGCACTGTGTTTTGTCTGGGAATTCTGGGTCACCCGGGACAAGGACCCGCAGCTCTGCTTCAAGATGTTCCTGCACAACCATTGGGCGGGGTTGGCGATTTTCCTGGGGGTGGTGCTGGATTACGCGGTGCGCTGATCCGACACACCTGAACCTATAACGTGCTGATCGACGCGGTCCCCTGTAGGAGCGAGCTTGCTCGCGATGGCGTCCTCAATGACGCTGCAAGGCTTGAGGGCCTCATCGCGAGCAAGCTCGCTCCTACAGGGATGGTGCATCAGTGCTTGGCCATGTGCCACATGCCGCCTTTGCCGTCACCCATGGCATCGCCAGGCTTGGCATCCATCTTGAAGGTGTACATCGGCTTGCCGTCATGCGCCCACTGCATCGAGCCGTCATCGCGCTTGACCATCGTCCATTTGCCTTCGGCCATGGCACCCGCAGGGGCCATCATCGGCGGCCAGTTCTCGGCGCACTTGTCGTTGCACATGGATTTGCCGCCGGCATCCTTGTCAAAGGTGTACAGCGTCATGCCCTTGGCATCGACCATCTTGCCGTCTTTCATCATGGCCGGCTCGGCCGCCGAAGCCAGGGCTGGCAGCGTTAGCGCCACCGCGACCATCAAGGCTTTCAACGAAAACGAAGAATGAGTCATCAGAACCTTCCTTTTGTGGTTGTAGGTTTCGAACTCCCAGCGTAGCCCATGAATGTGAGCCTTGCGGCGTGCCGAAAAAAGCTGTCACATGACTGCAATAATTTCGTTATCTAATGCGGCGCAAGACAGTTAAATGACAAGAGGGTGAAGAGTTATGGTTGGCAGGAGCATTCTGATCGTCGACGACGAAGCGCCCATCCGCGAGATGATCGCCGTGGCGTTGGAAATGGCCGGCTATGACTGCCTGGAAGCCGAAAACTCCCAGCAGGCCCATGCGATCATCGTTGATCGCAAACCCGACCTGATCCTGCTCGACTGGATGCTGCCCGGCACCTCGGGTATCGAGTTGGCCCGACGCCTCAAGCGCGACGAGCTGACTGGCGACATCCCGATCATCATGCTCACCGCCAAGGGCGAAGAGGACAACAAGATCCAGGGTCTTGAAGTCGGCGCCGATGACTACATCACCAAGCCGTTTTCCCCACGGGAACTGGTGGCGCGCCTCAAGGCCGTGCTGCGTCGTGCCGGCCCGACTGATGGTGAAGCTCCCATCGAAGTCGGCGGCCTGCTGCTCGACCCCATCAGCCACCGAGTGACCATCGACGGCAAACCCGCTGAAATGGGCCCCACCGAATACCGCCTGTTGCAGTTCTTCATGACCCACCAGGAACGCGCCTACACCCGTGGCCAGTTGCTGGACCAGGTCTGGGGCGGCAATGTCTATGTCGAGGAGCGCACCGTCGACGTGCATATCCGTCGCCTGCGCAAAGCCTTGGGCGATGCCTACGAGAATCTGGTACAAACCGTGCGCGGCACTGGCTATCGTTTCTCGACGAAAGGATAGGAACAGCTGCGAGCTTCTAGCGACAAGCTGCAAGCCGATCTGCTTCAAACTTGCAGCTTGAAGCTTGCCGCTCAAAGCTGCCTCTCTCAAGGACTCGTGTTGAAGTGAATCAAAACTGGCATGGCACCCTGATCCGCCATCTGTTGTTGCTGGTCACCGGCTGCCTGGTGGCAGGCCTGGCCAGCGGCTATTACGGCTGGAGCCTGGCCGTGGGCCTGGGGCTTTACCTGGGCTGGACCCTCAAGCAACTGCTGCGCCTGCACCAGTGGCTGCGCCAGCACAAACCCGAAGAAGCACCGCCGGACGGCTACGGCCTGTGGGGCGATGTGTTCGACAGCATCTATCACCTGCAGCGTCGCGACCAGCGCGTGCGCGGTCGCCTGCAAGCCGTGATCGACCGGGTCCAGGAGTCCACCGCTGCCCTCAAGGATGCGGTGATCATGCTCGACAGCGACGGCAACCTGGAATGGTGGAACCGCGCCGCCGAAACCCTGCTGGGCCTCAAGACCCCCCAGGACAGCGGCCAACCGGTGACCAACCTGGTGCGGCATCCGCGCTTCAAGGAATACTTCGAGCAGGAAAGCTACGCCGAACCGTTGGAAATCCCTTCGCCGACCAATGACCGGATGCGCATCCAGCTGTACATCACGCGCTACGGCAACAACGAGCACCTGATGCTGGTGCGCGACGTGACCCGTATCCATCAGTTGGAACAGATGCGCAAGGACTTCGTCGCCAACGTCTCCCACGAACTGCGCACGCCGCTGACGGTAATCTGCGGCTACCTGGAAACCCTGCTCGACAACGTCGAAGAGGTGAACCCGCGCTGGGTCCGTGCCCTGCAGCAGATGCAGCAGCAAGGCAGCCGCATGCAGACCCTGCTCAACGACCTGCTGTTGCTGGCCAAGCTGGAAGCCACCGATTACCCCTCGGACAACCAGCCGGTGCGCATCGACAGCCTGTTGCAGTCGATCAAGAACGACGCCCAGGCCCTGTCCGGGCAACGCAACCAGACCATTACCCTGGAAGCCGACGGCGCCATTCGTCTCAAGGGCAGCGAGGCGGAACTGCGCAGCGCCTTCTCCAACCTGGTGTTCAACGCCGTCAAATACACCCCGGCCGAAGGCAATATCCGCGTGCGCTGGTGGGGCGACGAGCACGGCGCACACCTGAGCGTGCAGGATTCGGGCATCGGCATCGACAACAAACACCTGCCGCGCCTCACCGAACGTTTCTACCGGGTCGACTCCAGTCGCAACTCCAACACCGGCGGCACCGGGTTGGGCCTGGCCATCGTCAAGCACGTGCTCCTGCGCCACCGCGCGCGCCTGGAAATCAGCAGCGTACTGGGCCACGGCAGCACGTTTACCTGCCATTTCGCTCCGGTCCAGGTGACGCGCACAAGCACCAACAACCTGCCCGCCTAGGGCCTTGCCGGGACAGCGTCGGGCCAGGCCACTAGGCAACGGACGCATCTGCCGCTACATTGGATGACTTGTGCCTGCCTTTCAGGCGCCTATCCACCTACTTCAAATTGAAATACGGAACCCGTAAAACCCCATCATGGACCCTTCCCCTAGTAGCTTGACCCTCGCTTCGCTCTTCGCCGATTTCGGCATGATTCTTTTCGCTCTGATCCTGGTATTGCTCAACGGCTTCTTCGTTGCGGCTGAATTCGCCATGGTCAAGCTGCGCTCGACCCGGGTCGAGTCCATTGCCCACCAGAACGGTTGGCGCGGACAGATCCTGCGCACCGTCCACAGCCAGCTGGACGCCTACCTCTCCGCCTGCCAGTTGGGTATCACCCTGGCCTCCCTGGGCCTGGGCTGGGTCGGCGAACCGGCCTTCGCCCACTTGATGGAGCCGCTGCTCGGCGCCCTCGGGGTGAGCTCCGCCGAAGTGATCAGGGGCGTGTCGTTCTTTACCGCCTTTTTCATCATTTCCTACCTGCACATCGTGGTCGGCGAGTTGGCACCCAAGTCCTGGGCGATCCGCAAACCCGAGCTGCTGTCGCTGTGGACGGCGGTGCCGCTGTACCTGTTCTACTGGGCCATGTACCCGGCCATTTACCTGCTCAACGCCAGCGCCAACGCCATCCTGCGGATCGCCGGCCAGGGTGAACCCGGCCCGCATCACGAGCACCATTACAGCCGCGAAGAACTCAAGCTGATCCTGCACTCCAGCCGTGGCCAGGACCCCAGTGACCAAGGCATGCGGGTATTGGCCTCGGCGGTGGAAATGGGCGAGCTGGAAGTAGTCGACTGGGCCAACTCCCGCGAAGACCTGGTGACCCTGGACTGCAATGCGCCGCTCAAGGAAATCCTCGCACTGTTCCGTCGCCACAAGTTCAGCCGTTATCCGGTGTACGACGCCGAACGCAACGTGTTCGTCGGCCTCTTGCACATCAAGGACCTGCTGCTGGAACTGGCGGACCTTGACCACATTCCCGAGTCGTTCAACCTCGCGGAACTGACCCGGCCGCTGGAGCGGGTGTCGCGACACATGCCGCTGTCGCGCCTGCTGGAACAGTTCCGCCAGGGCGGCTCGCATTTCGCCCTGGTGGAAGAAGCCGATGGCAAGGTGATCGGCTACCTGACCATGGAAGACGTGCTGGAAGTGCTGGTGGGCGATATCCAGGACGAGCACCGCAAGACCGAGCGCGGCATCCTCGCTTATCAGCCGGGCAAGTTGCTGGTCCGCGGCGATACGCCGTTGTTCAAGGTCGAACGCCTGCTGGGCGTCGACCTGGACCATATCGAAGCGGAAACCCTGGCCGGGCTGGTCTATGACAGCCTGAAGCGGGTGCCGGAAGAGGAAGAAGTGCTGGAGGTCGAAGGCCTGCGCATCATCATCAAGAAGATGAAAGGGCCGAAGATCATCCTGGCCAAGGTCCTCAAGATCGACTGAGCGGGGTTATTTCCCCCTCAGGGCAAAATTGGGTAACGCTTCCAGCGGCTGGCTGAACTGATAGGGAATCGACACCAGCCCCATCCCGGTATTGCGCTGCACCACGAAGTGCAGGTGCGGCCCGGTGGTGTTGCCGGTGTTGCCCGACAGCGCCAGCGGGCTGCCCACTTCCACCCGCTGGCCTTCGCGTACGCTCACCGAACCTTGCTTGAGGTGCAGGTACACGCCCATGGTGCCGTCGTCGTGCAACACCCGCACGAAGTTGCCTGAAGGGTTCTTGCCGCCGCCGCTCTGGTCATTCTCGGTCTTGATCACCACCCCGCCCCGCGCCGCGATGATCGGCGTGCCCACCGGCATGGCGATGTCCATCGCGTAACGGCTCTTGGCACCGAAATGGCTGTACTGCCCGTTCGGACCCTGGGTCAGGCGGAACGGCCCGCCGCGCCAGGGAAAGGGATAGCGATAGCCCTGTGCCTGCCCGGAAGGGTCGCCGAGGAAATACTGGAACTTGGGGGTGTAGCGCATCGGCTCGCCGGCCCTGGTTGCCGTGAGCAACGCCAGGCGCTGGTTGCTGCGAGCCGGCAGGACCTTGCGGATCGACTGTGGCGCGCCACTGACGTTCTGCAGGGCGCCGAAACCGAGTTCGATCTCAACCGGGGCATACAGGTCGTTGCGCACGTAGACCTCATCAGCGCCCTTCTGCTTACGGATATCCAGGCGCACCTGACGCTCCAGGTGTTCAACCATCCGATCGCGAAACACAAACACCTGGGCACCCGGCGCCGGGCGGTCACTGTAGGAGACCACCCCATTGGCATCGGTGTACTTGTAGATCGTCATGGCCGCAGCCGAGGTGGCGGCCATCAACAGACCACAGGAAAACAGCAGGCGCAGGAACATAAACGAGGGTCGCCGAATAAAACATGGCGACCAGACTAGCAGGTGGCCAGGGCATTTGTGTGAATCACACCGGCAGGATGGCACCCGGGCCAAAACACAGGTCGACATCCAACTGGACCGGCGTCGACAGGTTCACCAGCGCATCCAGGGAGAACTTGTCGATCTTGCCGTTCAGTAGATCGTTCAACCGCGGTTGGGTGATCCCCAGGCGCTTGGCCGCATCCTTCTGGGACAGCTCCCAGGCGTTGACCCGGCAGACCAGCTCCATCATCAGTTTGGATCGCAGGCGCATGTTGGCCGCTTCCCGCGGGGTGTCCTCAAGGGCATCCCAGACAGAGGCGAAACGTTCGGTCTTGATGGGGTTTGTCATGGCTTTGCTCCTATCGCGTAATCAGCGAGCGAGACATCCGTGGCACGAGGTTGTTTCAAAGCTTGGCTGAAGGGTCGTCGCCGCGCCGCTCAAAAAACAGCTTATATCCAAACAGATATAAAACAACCTGAGCGAAGGGATTCGGACGAAAGGTTTTGCGCAAGCCGGAGGCGATGCAGGAAGGGAGTCAGGCAAACGGCGCGGTGTGCAAGGCCACCACGCCGTCAGGCGGGCATCAAGCCCCGGGAACGAAGTGCTTCTGGGCGGTGCCGCGGGCGATCAGGCGGGAGATGTAGTCGAGCTTCTGCGCGTCCTGGTCGACAAAGCGGAAAGTCAGTTGCAGCCATTCGCTGTCCGGCTTCGGCTCATGGGCGACGATGGCATGCAGATAGCCGTTCAAACGGGCGATCTCGGCGTTGTCGCCCTGCTCCAGGTCGAGCACGGCGTTTTCCAGCACCTGCGGCAGCACCTCGGTACGGCGCACGACCAGCAAGGCTTCCTTGATGCTCAGCGCCTTGATCACGCACTGCTGGGTGCCGCTGGACAGGCGCAACTGGCCCTGGCCGCGACCACCCGAAACGCCGCTGGCCGCGGGCGAGGCCGCAGTGGTCGGACGCACGGGCGGGCTGTTGAGCAGGCCTTTGGACGGCGCCGCCGCAGGGGCCTGCGCAGCAGCCGGGCTGACCACTTCGGCACGGCCACCGGTCAGGGCGCTCAGGGAGTCGTTGCCAAACGCCGAGTTCGCCTTGGTCGGCGCACTGTTCATCAAGGTCTCGAGCTTGCCGACCTTGTGCAGCGCCTGCTTGACCTTGGTCAGCAGCTGTTCGTTGGTAAAAGGCTTGCTGACATAGCCGGACACGCCGGCCTGGATCGCCTGAACCACGTTTTCCTTGTCGCCGCGGCTGGTCACCATGACAAACGGCATCGTCTTGAGGTTGTCCTGCTGGCGGCACCAGGTCAGCAACTCAAGACCGGACATTTCCGGCATTTCCCAGTCGCACAGCACCAGGTCGAATGCTTCGCGGGCCAGCAGCGCCTGGGCCTTGCGACCGTTGACAGCGTCTTCGATCCGGATGCCCGGGAAGTAGTTTCGCAGGCACTTCTTCACCAGATCGCGGATGAACGACGCGTCATCCACCACCAACACACTGATTTTACTCATTGACCATTCCTCTGAAAATCCCGGCTAGCATACTGACTAATGGCTATTTGCCAACAGCGATTGGTCACACCGGGACTTTTCGCTCGCGGGGTGCGCGTAAATTCGTAGACCACAAACAAAAACGCCCGACCTTAGGCCGGGCGTTTCTCTCAGGCAATCTTACTTATCGTCAGCTTCACCGGGAACATTAGCGGTTTCGGACAAGGTGCCCTCAACTTCCTGGCGCATGCGCTTGAGGCCCATGTGACGAACATCGGTGCCACGCACCAGGTAGATCACCAGTTCGGAGATGTTGCGTGCATGATCGCCGATCCGCTCCAGGGAACGCAGCACCCAGATGATGCTCAACACGCGGCTGATCGAACGCGGATCTTCCATCATGTAGGTCGCCAGCTCGCGCAGGGCGGTCTTGTATTCGCGGTCGATGATCTTGTCGTACTGTGCCACCGACAACGCCAGTTCGGCGTCGAAGCGGGCAAAGGCATCCAGCGAGTCACGGACCATGTTGCGCACCTGGTCGCCGATATGCCGCACTTCGACGTAACCTCGCGGCGCCTCGCCCTCCTCGCACAGCTGGATGGCACGACGGGCGATCTTGGTCGCTTCGTCACCGATGCGCTCCAGGTCGATCACCGACTTGGAGATGCTGATGATCAGGCGCAGGTCGGAGGCCGCCGGCTGACGACGGGCCAGAATACGCAGGCACTCCTCGTCGATATTGCGCTCCATCTGGTTGATCTGGTCGTCGATGTCCCGCACTTGCTGGGCCAGGCCCGAGTCGGCTTCGATCAACGCGGTCACCGCGTCGTTGACCTGCTTCTCAACCAAACCGCCCATGGCCAGGAGGTGGCTGCGTACTTCTTCCAGTTCCGCGTTGAACTGCGCGGAAATGTGATGGGTAAGACCGTCTTTATCAATCATTGGGGTTCGCTCCGCGAAAGTTGCAAGCTTCAAGCCGCAAGCTTCAAGCAGTTATGTGTTGATTTCAGTGCCACACCGTTTTTTTCTTGCCGCTTGAAGCTTGTCGCTCGCAGCTGCCCTTAACCATAACGGCCGGTGATGTAGTCTTCGGTCTGTTTCTTCGCCGGGTTGGTGAAGAGGGTGTCGGTGTCACCGAACTCCACCAGCTTGCCCATGTACATGAAAGCGGTGTAATCGGAAACCCGGGCCGCCTGTTGCATGTTGTGGGTGACGATCACAATAGTGAATTTAGATTTCAGCTCGTAGATCAGTTCTTCGACCTTGAGGGTCGAAATCGGATCGAGTGCCGAACACGGTTCGTCGAGCAGCAACACTTCCGGCTCCACCGCGATGGTCCGGGCGATCACCAGACGCTGTTGCTGACCGCCGGACAGGCCCAGGGCCGAGTCGTGCAGGCGATCCTTGACCTCTTCCCACAGCGCCGCGCCCTTGAGGGCCCATTCCACGGCTTCATCGAGAATACGCTTCTTGTTGATGCCTTGGATACGCAGGCCATAGACCACGTTTTCGTAGATGGTCTTGGGGAACGGGTTGGGCTTCTGGAACACCATGCCGACCTTGCGGCGCAGCTCGGCGACGTCTTCGCCCTTGCGGTAGATGTTGTTGCCGTAGAGGTTGATTTCACCGTCTACGCGGCAACCGTCCACCAGGTCGTTCATGCGGTTGAAGGTGCGCAGCAACGTCGACTTGCCGCAACCGGACGGGCCGATGAAGGCCGTCACGCGCTGCTTGGGGATGTTCATGCTGACGTCGAACAGCGCCTGCTTCTCGCCGTAGTAGAGGCTCAGTTTCGGGACTTCGATGGCAACGGTTTCACTCGCCAGGTCCAGGCTCTGCTTGCTACGGCCCAGGGCGGACATGTTGATGCCGTGGGTTTGGGTTTCATGTTGCATAGTCTCACTCCGTTCGTAGCTGCAAGCTTCTAGCTGCAAGCCGCAAGTTTTAAGCAAAGCGGCTTGTAGCTTGCCGCTTGAGGCTAATCGCTTTAGCTATCCAACGCCTTGTACTTCTCGCGCAGGTGGTTCCGGATCCATACAGCCGACAGGTTCAACGTCGCGATCACCAGCACCAGCAGCAACGCCGTAGCGTAGACCAGCGGACGAGCGGCCTCGACGTTCGGGCTCTGGAAGCCGACGTCATAGATATGGAAGCCCAGGTGCATGATCTTCTGATCCAGGTGCAGGTACGGGTAGTTGCCGTCCAGCGGCAGCGACGGCGCCAGTTTCACCACACCCACCAGCATCAGCGGTGCCACTTCGCCGGCGGCACGGGCCACGGCGAGGATCATGCCGGTCATCATGGCTGGACTGGCCATCGGCAGGACGATCTTCCACAAGGTCTCGGCCTTGGTCGCGCCCAGGGCCAACGAGCCTTCGCGCACGGTACGGGGAATCCGCGCCAGGCCTTCCTCGGTCGCCACGATCACCACCGGTACCGCCAGCAGCGCCAGGGTCAGGGACGCCCAGAGCAGACCCGGGGTACCGAAGGTCGGTGCCGGCAAGGCCTCGGGGAAGAACAGCCGGTCCAGCGAACCACCCAGTACATAGACGAAGAAGCCCAGGCCGAATACGCCGTAGACGATCGCCGGGACACCGGCCAGGTTGTTCACCGCGATCCGGATGATCCGGGTCAGCAGGTTCTGCTTGGCGTATTCACGCAGGTAGACCGCCGCCAGCACGCCGAACGGGGTCACGATCATCGCCATGATCAGGGTCATCATCACGGTGCCGAAGATCGCCGGGAAGATCCCGCCTTCGGTGTTGGCTTCACGCGGGTCGTCGCTGAGGAATTCCCAGACCTTGCTGAAATAGAAACCCAGCTTGGTCAGCTTGCCCATGGCGTTCGGCTGATAGGCGTGCACCACTTTACCGATGCTGATTTCCAGTTCCTTGCCGTTGGCATCGCGGGCCGTCAGGCTGTCGCGGTTGAACTGGGTGTGCAGATCGCTCAGGCTGGCTTCGATTCCCTGGTAGCGGGCATTCAGTTCGGCACGCTCGGCGGCCATGTCGGCCTGGGCGGTGGCGTCGAGCTTGCCCTCCAATTCCAGCTTGCGGCTGTGCAGGCGAATGCGCTCGAGGCCGGCGTTGATGGCACCGATGTCGCTCTTCTCGAGCGTCTTGATCTGCGCCGCCAAGCCGTTCACGCGCTGGACACGGGCCTGCAGCTCGGGCCAGGCGGCTTCGCCTTCGGCGATCACCTTACCGCTTTCCTTGACGTTGACCAGGGTGCCGTAGAAGTTGCCCCACTCGCGACGCTCGATGGTCATCAGTTCGGCCGGGTAGGTCTGGTCCTGCAACCACTCGCCGACGATCCAGGTGAAGTCGTTGCCGTTGAGGTCGCGGTTACCGACCTTGATCAGCTCCCGGGTCATGAACTCCGGGCCCTGCTCCGGTACCGGCAAGCCGGCCGTTTTCAGACGCTCGCGGGGGACTTCTTCCTTCTGCACCACTTCGCCGACCACGACCTGATTAGCCTGGCCTGGCACATTGTATTGAGCATGCACCAGGTCGGCTGGCCAGAAGTGGCCCAGGCCGCGCACAGCAATCACGGCCAGCAGGCCGATGGTCATGATGACCGCGATGGAGACGGCACCACCGCTGATCCAGACACCGGGGGCGCCGCTCTTGAACCAACTGTTCAGGGAGTTCTGTTTCACAGACTTCTACCTTTCTTAAAGCGACGAGTATTTCTTGCGCAGACGCTGACGAATCAGCTCCGCGAGGGTGTTCATGATGAACGTGAACAGCAGCAGCACCAGCGCCGAGAGGAACAGCACGCGGTAGTGACTACCACCCACTTCCGACTCGGGCATCTCGACCGCGACGTTGGCCGCCAGGGTGCGCAGGCCTTCGAACAGGTTCATCTCCATCACCGGGGTGTTGCCGGTGGCCATCAGCACGATCATGGTTTCACCGACGGCACGGCCCATGCCGATCATCAACGCCGAGAAGATGCCCGGGCTGGCAGTGAGGATCACCACCCGCGTCATGGTCTGCCACGGCGTGGCACCCAAGGCCAGCGAGCCCAGGGTCAGGCCGCGAGGCACGCTGAACACGGCGTCTTCGGCGATCGAGTAGATGTTCGGGATCACCGCGAAGCCCATGGCCAGGCCCACCACCAGGGCGTTGCGCTGGTCGTAGGTGATGCCCAGGTCGTGGGAGATCCACATGCGCATGTCGCCGCCGAAGAACCAGGTCTCCAGGTGCGGGCTCATGAACAGCGAGAGCCAGCAGACGAAGAGGATCACCGGGATCAGGATCGCGCTTTCCCAACCGTCCGGCACCCGCAGGCGGATGGATTCCGGCAGGCGGCTCCAGCCGAAACCGGCCACCAGGATGCCGATCGGCAGCAACATCAGCAGGCTGAAGATCCCCGGCAGATGCCCTTCGACATATGGCGCCAGGAACAGGCCGGCAAAGAAGCCGAGGATCACCGTCGGCATCGCTTCCATCAACTCGATCACCGGCTTGACCTTGCGGCGCATGCCCGGGGCCATGAAGTAGGCGGTGTAGATGGCAGCGGCGACAGCCAGCGGTGCAGCCAGGAGCATGGCGTAGAACGCCGCCTTCAGGGTACCGAAGGTCAGTGGCGACAGGCTCAGCTTGGGTTCGAAGTCAGTGTTGGCGGCGGTCGATTGCCAGACGTACTTGGGCTCGTCGTAGTTCTCGTACCAGACCTTGCTCCACAGCGCGCTCCAGGAAACTTCCGGGTGCGGGTTGTCGAGCACCAGCGGCTGGATCTTGCCACCCTGCTCGACGATCACCCGGTTGGCCCGTGGCGACAGGCCGAACACCCCCTGGCCATCGACCACCTGATTGACCAGCAGGGTACGGTGCGCGGTGCTGTGGAACACGCCGAGCTTGCCGGAAGCGTCCAGGGCGACAAAGCCCTTGCGACGCTCTTCAGCGGTGATCTCGACGATAGGTGCAGTGCCCATCTGGAAGCCGCGGATATTTTTCAGGCGCAACTCGCCATCGGGATCGCGGGCCATGAACCACTGGGCCAGGCCGCCGGTGGAGTCACCGATGATCAGCGAGATACCGCCCACCAGTTGCGTACTGGCGGTCACTTCGGCATCGGCGCTTTCCAGCAGTTTATAGCGACCGTTCAGGCTCTTGTCGCGCAGGCTGAAGACATCCGCCTGGGCGCGCCCGTTGATCACGTACAGCCATTGCTGACGCGGATCGATATAGAGCGCCTTGACCGGCTCGGTCATCTGCGGCAGCTCGATGCTCTTCTGCTCGCTGGTGACCTCGCCGGTCATCATGTTTTCTTCTTTGGTCAGCGCCAGCACATGCAGTTGGGCGCCCGTGGAGCCCGCCACGACCAAGGTGGTGTCGGCGGCGTTCAGGTTCACATGCTCAAGCGCACGGCCCTGGTCATCGAGGATGATCGGCGTATCGCCATAGGGATACTCGACCGCCGGGGAAATGGTTTTCTTGCCGTCCGGGTAGGTCACTTTATAGGTGTGACGGAACACCAGCGCCTGGCCATTGGACAGGCCGACAATGACCAGCGGAATGCCCGGCTGGTCCTTGCTGATGGAGGTAACCGTGGTGCCGGCCGGAATCGGCAGGTTGACCCGCGACAGCTCAGTGGCGTCCTGCACATTAAAGAACAGCACCTGGCCCTTGTCGGAAACCCGCATGCCCACCTGGTTCTGTTCTTCCAGGGAGATCATCAGGGGTTTGCCGGCGTCCTGGATCCAGGCGGGGGTAATGCTTTTCTCGGCGGTCAGCGAGGCGCCCTGGAACAGGGGCAGGACCACATAACCGAGAAAGAAGAAGATCAGGGTGATCGCGCCGAGAACGGCCAGGCCGCCAATGAACACATACCAACGGGTCAGGCGATCTTTCAGCGCGCGAATACGGCGCTTGCGTTGCAGCTCAGGCGTATTGAAATCAATACGCTTGGGGGGAGAAGTCGTAGTCATGGTGGAATTGGCCAGATCGTTCATGCGCACACCCTAGCGATCCTATATGACAGAAAGATGACAATACAGTGACGCACGGAAGCCGCCGCCCAGCGTGGCTGGCAGCGGTTTCGGAATGAGGGGCGCGGTCGATGGGGATCAAACCGCGCCTCGTGTAGCTGCCGGGACTGGCGTCCCGGCCGAAGGCTTACTGCTTGGCGACGTTACCTTCGCCCAGGCCCAGGTCAGCCAGTGCCTTGGCGGCAACTTTGGCTGGCAGTGGGATGTAGCCGTCTTTCACAACCACTTCCTGACCCTGCTTCGACAGAACCAGTTTCACGAACTCGGCTTCCAGCGGAGCCAGAGGCTTGCCCGGCGCTTTGTTGACGTAAACGTAGAGGAAACGCGACAGCGGGTATTTGCCGTTCAGGGCGTTTTCTTCGCTGTCTTCGATGAACTCGGTGCTGCCTTTCTTCGACAGGGCAACGGTTTTCACGCTGGCGGTCTTGTAGCCGATACCCGAGTAGCCGATGCCGTTCAGGGAGGAGCTGATGGACTGCACAACGGAAGCCGAACCCGGTTGTTCGTTCACGTTAGGCTTGTAGTCGCCTTTGCACAGGGCTTCTTCCTTGA
The DNA here is from genome assembly GCF_013386165.1 of Pseudomonas gingeri. Classification (GTDB taxonomy): domain Bacteria; phylum Pseudomonadota; class Gammaproteobacteria; order Pseudomonadales; family Pseudomonadaceae; genus Aquipseudomonas; species Aquipseudomonas gingeri_C. The sequence continues at coordinate 176,777 of NZ_JACAOS010000017.1, forward strand.
AGTAGCCGTAGGTGCCGGAAACCGAGTTGCGGCCGAACAGTTGCACTGGCTTGTTGGCCAGGTCGCCGGTCACGCCCAGGTCACCCCAGGTTTTGACTTCGGCTTTGGCGCCGCACAGACGAGTCGAGGAGAAGATCGCGTCGACTTGTTCCATGGTCAGGTGCTTGATCGGGTTGTCCTTGTGCACGAACACGGCCAGGGCATCCACAGCGACCGGGATAGCGGTCGGCTTGTAGCCGTACTTCTGCTCGAAGGCAGCCAGTTCGGTGTCCTTCATCTTGCGGCTCATCGGGCCCAGGTTCGAAGTGCCTTCAGTCAGGGCGGGCGGCGCGGTAGCGGAACCGGCGGCCTGAATCTGAATGTTCACGTTCGGATATTCTTTCTTGTAGCCCTCGGCCCACAGGGTCATGAGGTTCGCCAGGGTGTCGGAACCAACGCTGGACAGGTTGCCCGATACACCCGTGACCTTTGTATAAGACGGAATGGATGGGTCCACACCAGCGGCGACCGCGTGGGCAGTTGCAACGCCAGCAGCGACAAAAGTCATTGCCGCCATCAAACGCTTCAGTTTCATGCCTTGCTCCTAGCAGAGAGGGTTTATCAGATCGGGGCCAGTATCTTTAGGCCGTATGAACACTCTATGACTGGTATATGACAGTTAGATGAATGGCCATCATGCGGAAAACAAAGGCTTTTGAACGCAAAAGCGGGCAAAAGCCCGCCCCTGCTGGACTGCGGCCCCCTTCTCGAGACGCCAGACGTGTCGACTTTGAAACAATTTGAAATCCTCTTCCTTATATATAGAGGCTCGACTCCCGCATGACGCCTCACTGCCAGCAAATACATTTTGAAATGCTCGATGGGTTGACAAAACAGACATAAAATACAATTTTGTCAACCCGAGAGGATTTTATGATCAACGACCGAATCCGCCGTGCTCGTTTGCTGCGCGGCATGTCTCTGGAGGCTTTGGCCCTCCAGTTGGGTGACATCAGCAAGCAAGCGCTCAGCAAATACGAGAAGGGATTGAGTACCCCAAACTCCACGCGCCTGCTGCACATGGCAGAAATCCTGGAGGTGAGCCCCGAGTATTTCTTCCGCGCGGATGCCATCCCACTGGCCCCTCTGGAATTCCGCAAGTTGGCGAAAATGCCCAAATACCGCCAGGTCCAGATAGAAGAGCAGATGCGCGAGTACCTAGAGCGCTATATCGCGCTGGAAGAGTGCTTTGACCCACGAGAAATTCTGACGGCCGCGACGCCCGCCGGGATGATCGATGTCGGTTCACTGGAAGAGGCGGAGCAAGCTGCCCAGGTGCTGCGTGAGTTCTGGGGGCTTGGCGGCGATCCCATCTTCCACCTGACCGAACAGTTGGAAGAGCACGGTATCAAGGTGGCCATGCTGTCGGGATCGGATGATTTTGATGGGGCGTGTGCCGCCACCGATGACGGCCATCATGTGCTGATTGCGCTGAATACCGAGCGACCCGGCGAGCGCATTCGATTCACCGCCGCCCATGAGCTTGGGCACTGGGTCATGCGCTTACCCGCCAACATGCCCGAACAGGACAAGGAAAACTGCTGTCATCGTTTTGCCGGCGCCTTCCTCTACCCGGCCAAATGCGTCACCGGCGACTTTGGCAGCCACCCTCGCTCCAGGGTCCATCCTCGCGAGTTGCTGATTGCCAAACGTCACTACGGGCTATCGATGCAAGCGGCGCTGCGCCGACTGAAAGACCTGAATCTGCTCAGTGAAAGCGGCTACAAGACCCTCACCATTCAGTTCAGTGCCAATGGCTGGCGCAAGTCCGAACCCGAACCCCTGCCCTGCAAGCCTCCCCAGCGTTTCGAGTCGCTGGTATTCCGAGGATTGGCAGAGGGCCTGATCAGCAAGTCTCGCGCGGGTGAGCTCCTGCGCCAGCCGGTGAGCAGCCTGGACCCCAACTTCCTGGGCCCGCTGGAGAGCCCATGAGCCTCATCTATATCAGTGATACAAATATCTGGATCGACTTCAGAAATGCCGGATTGCTGGAGCAACTGTTCACGCTGCCCTTCACTTTGTGCTGTACCGACTTCGTACTTGAAGAACTCAAAGACTTCTCGCGCGAGCAACTGCTTGCCCAGGGGTTGCGAGTCGAATCAGTCGCTGGCGAGAAGACTGAAGTGCGCTTTTAACCGCGACTCAGCGCCCCTTCGCCCACAGATAGCCACCCACCAGCACGCCGATGCTGCAAATGATCGCCACATAATAAGCCGGGCCCATCGGGCTTTCCTTGAGCAGCAAGGTCACGATCATGGGCGTCAGGCCGCCGAAAATCGCGTAGGCCAGGTTGTAGGAGAACGACAGACCGCTGAACCGCACCACCGCCGGGAACGCCTTGACCATCACGTAGGGCGTCGCGCCGATGGTGCCGACGAACAGGCCGCTCAGGGCATACAGCGGGAACAACCACTCGGGGTGGGTCGGCACCGTGCTATAGAAGGTCCAGAACGTCACCATCAACGCCAGGCTGCCGAACACGAAGACCCGCCCGGCACCAAAACGGTCAGCCAGCGCACCGGAAAGGATGCAACCCAGGGTCAGGCAGATCGTCGCCAGGCTGTTGGCTTCCAGCGACACCGTCGGGGCGAAGTGAAAGGCCGTTTGCAGCACGGTCGGGGTCATCAGGATCACTACCACCACACCCGCGGACAGCACCCAGGTCAACAGCATCGAGATCAGGATCGCACCACGGTGATCACGCAACACCGCGCCCAGCGGGATGCCGTCGGACAAGGCCTTGCGCTTCTGCAACTCGGCGAATACCGGGGTTTCGTGCAGCCAGCGGCGCAGGTACACCGAGAACAGGCCGAACACACCGCCCAGCAGGAACGGAATCCGCCAGGCGTAATCCGCCACTTCCACCGGGGTATAAAGGCTGTTGATCAGGGTCGCCACCAGCGAACCCAGGAGGATCCCGGCGGTCAGGCCCGAGGTCAGGGTGCCACAGGCGAAGCCGATCTTGCTCTCCGGCACGTGTTCGGCGACGAACACCCAGGCCCCCGGCACTTCACCGCCGATGGCCGCGCCCTGGATCACCCGCATCAGCAACAGCAGGATCGGCGCCCAGATGCCGATCTGCGCATAGGTCGGCAGCAGGCCCATGATCAGGGTCGGCACCGCCATCAGGAAAATGCTCAGGGTGAACATCTTCTTGCGGCCCAGCAGGTCGCCGAAGTGCGCCATCACGATGCCGCCCAGCGGCCGCGCCAGGTAGCCAGCGGCGAAAATTCCGAAGGTCTGCATCAAACGCAGCCATTCGGGCATGTCCGCCGGGAAAAACAGCTTGCCGACCACTGCGGCAAAAAACACGAAAATGATAAAGTCGTAGAACTCCAGCGCGCCGCCCAGGGCAGACAGCGATAAAGTCTTGTAGTCATTGCGGGTCAACGGGCGCGCAGATTGCGCAATGGGGGTGGACGCGGTGGTCATGGGCTTCTCTTATTGGGCACGTCTGTGAGCCACGCAAGGCTCGACTCAGGCTGGGGGCAGGTCTGGCACGATAGCAAATTGTTCGTAAAAGCACATGGATCGGCGCATTCGTCGGCAAAAATGAGAACCGGGAGGTCGTCTCGCGGTCTACCGACCGATATACTCGTGCCCTGCGCCGGGTAAAACCCGCAGGCTAGAGGGGTATTGTGCGAAAACGCCGTTGGCCGAACCAGCCGCTTTCGCAGAGTTTCCCTTAGTGCGGCTTACGAGAAACGTAACGAACGTAGTATGTTCGGGCTGAATCGTTTTTCTTGAAGACGGCTATTCACCTGCAGTACCAACGTAGCGTTACGGGTCAGAGGCACCCCGGCATGATCGAACTCGAACAAGAAGATCCTATCCCGCAAGGCGATCTCGCCCTGCAAATCACCGCGCTCCCGCGTGAAGCCAATGGCTTCGGCGATATCTACGGTGGCTGGCTGGTCAGCCAGATGGACCTGGCCGGCACCGCCATGGCCAGCAAAGTCGCCGGTGGCCGGGTGGCCACGGTGTCCATCGACCGCATGGCGTTCCTGGTCCCGGTCGCCGTCGGCGCGCAGTTGTCCTTTTATACCCACACCGAAGAAATCGGCCGCAGCTCGATGCGGATGATGGTCGAGGTGTGGAGCGACGATCCGCTGACCAGCGAATGGCGCAAGGTCACCGAAGCGGCCTTCGTGTTCGTGGCCATCGATGGCAGCGGGCGCACCCGCTCCGTGCCACGGCGTTAACCCGGCCGCGACCCCGCGGCCCGTTAAAACTCCCTGTCTTGCGAGAACACCATGACCACGCCCCATGTTGAAACGGTAAAACTGGACGAGCTGAACGGCTGGCGGATCCGCCACGGCCAGGCCGAATTGCTGGTGGCGCAACAAGGCGCGCAGATCCTCAGCTACCAGCTGGCCGGGCACCCGCCGCTCATCTGGCTCAACAACGAGGCCGTGTTCAAGCATGGCAAGGGCATCCGCGCCGGCGTGCCGGTGTGCTGGCCGTGGTTCGGCAACTTTTCGCGCAACCCGGACAGCGTGCAGGGCATGCGCCAGGCCAGCGACGCGGCGACGGCCCACGGTTTTGTGCGGACGATGAACTGGACGTTGCAGGGCATCGAGGCCGAAGGCGATACGGTGAGCGTGGTGCTCAGCCTGCCGCTGCCAGAAGGCGGCCTGCCGGGCTGGCCACACAAGGTAGGCCTGACCCTGCGTATTCGTTTGGGTGAGACCTTGCACATCGAGCTCACCAGCGAGAACCAGGACGATCATCCGGTCACCCTCAGCCAGGCGCTGCACACCTACTTCGCTGTCAGTGATGTGCGTAATGTGCAGGTTGAAGGGGTCGAGGGCCTGACCTATATCGACACCCTGGAAGATTGGCAGTCGACGACGCAGGTCGGCAGTTTGCGCTTTAGCGGCGAAACCGACCGGATCTACCAGAATCCACCGGCACAGTTGAGCATTGTCGATTCGGACTGGCAGCGCCGCATCCAACTGACCAGCAGTGGCTCAGGGGCGGCGGTGATCTGGAATCCGTGGATTGGTCGGGCCAGTCAGTTCGCCGACATGGCTGACGATGGCTGGCAGAAGATGTTGTGCATCGAAACCGCAAACGTGATGGATGATGTGGTGACCCTGGCGCCTGGGGCCAGCCATACACTGGGCGTGACGATCGCCAGCCAGAAACTTGCCTGAACCCTGTGGCGAGCGGGCTTGCCCGCGCTGGGCTGCGAAGCGGCCCTAAAACCATTAATCGCGGTATATCAGGTACACCGGGGTGCCTGGGTTTGCGGCTGCTGCGCGGCCGAGCGCGGGCAAGCCCGCTCGCCACAAAGGTTTCGCAGGCTCTCGCGCCTTACAGATCCGACTCCTTCACCACCCTGACCTTCCCCGCATCCAGCGCATACGCCGCGTCGGCCAGGTCATTGCTGACCTTCTCGATCTTCAGCGTGCCGGTGACCCACAGCGGCGTATAGATATCATCCAGCTTCAATCCCTTGGGATAACGCACCAGCACCAGTTGATTGGGCGGCGGTGGCGGTACGTGGATGCAGGCGCCCGGGTACGGCACCAGGAAAAACAGCGTGCTGCGCCCCTTGGCATCGGTCTCCAGCGGCACCGGATAACCACCGATGCGGATGTCCTTGCCATCCATGGCCGCCACGGTCTTGGTCGAATACATCACCGCCGGCAGGCCCTTGCTCTGCTTCAAACCACCCTTGGCGGTAAACGTACCGTCGCCCTCGGGCGTGTTGTGGGTGATTTCCGGCATCTGCTCAAGGGCTTTCTGGTCCGACTTGGGCATCAATTCCAGCCAGTCGGTTTCCGGAAGTTCGCCGGCATGGGCCAGGCCACTGCCCAGGAAAAGAAGGGTCAAAAGAAGACGACGCATGGGGAGACTCGAAAACAGAAAGGATTGGCGCATTCTAGCCCTCTCCGCCATTGCGGCAGAGAGGGTTTGGTCACTTGGATCAGTTCTTTCTGATCAGGTTGTAGATCACCAACAGGATAATCGCGCCAACAACCGCACCGATAAAACCGGCACTCTGACCCGCGTGATAGATCCCCAGCGCCTGACCACCATAGGTCGCCGCCAGCGAACCGCCGATCCCCAGCAGGATGGTCATGATCCACCCCATGCTGTCGTCGCCCGGCTTAAGGAAACGCGCCACCAGGCCGACGATGAGGCCGATAAAAATTGTCCAGATAATGTGCATGGCATTTCCTCTCGGTGAGTGTGCACAGTCAAAGCCTAGTCAGCACTTTGACATCCTGCCATCAGAGGCTGGCGGCAACCGTAGGTTCCCGCCAGCACTGACTATCTTTATTCAGCGATCAACGCCTCGACCCGCAGGATCTGCTCCTGCAAGGTCGCCTTGTCGGCACACCGCAGGGTCGCGTGACCGACCTTGCGCCCGACCTTGAAGGCCTTGCCATAGTGATGCAGATGGCAATCGGCGATGGCGATCACCTGCTCCACCGGCGGCACTGCGCCGATGAAGTTGAGCATCGCGCTTTCGCCGACCTTGGCAGTCGAACCCAGCGGCAGCCCGGCAATCGCCCGCAGGTGGTTTTCGAACTGGCTGCACTCGGCGCCTTCGGTGGTCCAGTGCCCGGAGTTGTGCACCCGTGGCGCGATTTCGTTGGCCTTGAGGCCACCGTCGACTTCAAAGAACTCGAATGCCAGCACACCGACATAATTCAGCTGCTTGAGCACCCGGCCGGCATACTCTTCGGCCAGGGCTTGCAGCGGATGGTCGGTGCTGGCCACGGACAGGCGCAGAATGCCGTTGTCGTGGGTGTTGTGCACCAGCGGGTAGAAGCAGGTTTCGCCATCACGACCGCGCACCGCGATCAGCGAGACTTCGCCGGTGAACGGCACGAAGCCTTCCAGCAGGCAGGCGACGCTGCCCAGATCGGCGAACGTACCGACCACATCGGCGGCAGTGCGCAGGACTTTCTGGCCCTTGCCGTCATAACCCAGGGTGCGGGTTTTCAGTACGGCCGGCAGGCCGATCTGAGCGACGGCGGCGTCCAGGTCCGCCTGGGACTGGATATCGGCGAAGGCCGGGGTGGGAATCCCCAGGTCCTTGAACATGCTCTTTTCAAACCAGCGATCACGGGCGATGCGCAGGGCTTCGGCGCTCGGGTAGACCGGCACGAACTGCGACAGGAAGGCCACGGTTTCCGCCGGAACGCTTTCGAACTCGAAGGTCACCAGGTCGACTTCGTCGGCCAACTGGCGCAGGTGATCCTGATCGCCGTAATCGGCGCGCAAGTGTTCGCCCAGGGCGGCTGCACAGGCATCCGGCGCCGGGTCCAGGAAAGCGAAGTTCATCCCCAGCGGCGTACCCGCCAGCGCCAACATGCGGCCCAACTGGCCGCCACCGATTACACCGATCTTCATCGTCATCAACCTCAGGCGACGCGTGGGTCTGGATTGTCCAGCACGCTGTCTGTCTGTTCTGCACGGAATTTCTTCAGCACGGCGTGGAAATGCGGGTGCTTGGCGCCCAGGATGCTCGCCGAGAGCAGCGCGGCATTGATCGCGCCGGCCTTGCCGATGGCCAGGGTCGCGACCGGAATACCGGCCGGCATCTGCACGATCGACAGCAGCGAGTCGACGCCCGAAAGCATGGCCGACTGTACCGGCACGCCGAGCACCGGCAGGTGGGTCTTGGCCGCACACATGCCTGGCAGGTGCGCCGCACCGCCGGCACCGGCGATGATCACCTCGATCCCGCGGGACTCGGCCTCTTCGGCGTACTGGAAGAGCAGGTCCGGGGTGCGGTGGGCCGAAACCACTTTCACCTCGTAGGGGATGCCGAGCTTTTCCAGCATATCGGCGGTGTGGCTAAGGGTGGACCAATCGGACTTGGAGCCCATGATCACGCCAACCAGTGCACTCATCGTCGTGCCTCTTCTCTTGGGCGCCCGCAGGCGCGTCAAAAAACAACAAGCCACGCGGGAGACCGGCGTGGCTTGTCATACGAATCGGGGCCGGGCAAGCCGGCCGAAGGCCGCGCAGTATACCGAAAAAAGTGCGTTAAACGCACCTTTACCGACCATCTGTCGTTTGATGGATTTTAGCCGCTAAAGGCCGGTTTACCTGACTTTCAGGTCAATTCAAAAACACCACGGACCACCTGTGGGAGCTGGCTTGCCGGCTCCCACAGGTGACGCGGCATTCAGACAGAACCCGGCATCTGTGCCGCCGCGCCTTCAAGCTTGCGCCACAACAACCGCACATTCGCCTTGCGCACCAGCGCGCAGCGATACAGGCGAATCTCCAGCGGCACATGCCATTGCGGCCCGCCGCAGACCACCAACTCGCCTCGCGCCAATTCCGCCCGGACACTGAGGTGCGGCACCCAGGCAATCCCCAGCCCTTCCAGCGCCATGCTCTTCAAGCTGTCGGCCATCGCGGTTTCATAGATAGTGGTAAAGCGCAGATTACGCTGACGCAGCAACAGGTTCACCGAACGCCCGAGAAACGCCCCGGCGCTATACGCCAGCAGCGGCACGCTCGCCTCACCTTCCAGATCGAACAGCGGCTGGCCGTCCGGCCCGGTCGCACACACCGGCAACATCTCGGTCTGCCCCAGGTGCAGGGACGGAAAAATCTCCGCATCCATCTGCAACGCCGCATCCGGGTCATAGAACGCCAGCATCAAGTCGCAACCACCTTCACGCAACGCATGCACCGCGTCGCCGACGTTGGTCGCCACCAGCCGCGTGGCGATATTCAGCCCTTCATTACGCAACTGCGCGATCCAGCGCGGAAAGAAGCCCAACGCCAGGGAATGCGCCGCCGCCACCTGCATGACTTCACCCTGCCCGCCTTCCAGATGATGAAGATGGCGCACCACCTCGCCCAACTGCTCGACCACCGTACGCGCCGTCACCAGGAACAACTGCCCCGCCGCCGTCAGTTCGATCGGCGTGCGCGATCGGTTGACCAGGGTCAGCCCCAGCGCCGACTCCAGACTGCGGATCCGCCGGCTGAACGCCGGCTGCGTGACGAAGCGCCGCTCCGCCGCCTGGGAAAAGCTGCGGGTCGCCGCCAGGGCACTGAAATCTTCCAACCATTTGCTTTCGAGATTCATCGGCTCCTCCCGCCATGCGCACCATTTTGGTTCACACGTCCGTCATACACAACGCGTCACATCCACATTATGCCGTTTGTGCATAGGGCAGTGCTGAACAGCATTGGCCCAATAATTCGCTCAAGCCTAGCATTGGCAACGTTCCGGCACCGACCGGGTTCTTATCGAGATGATTTCTATCATGTCCTCCGCTGCATCTTTCCGCACAGAAAAAGACCTGCTTGGCGTACTCGAAGTACCCGCCGACGCGTATTACGGTATCCAGACCCTGCGAGCGGTGAACAACTTCCGTCTCTCCGGCGTCCCGATCTCGCACTACCCGAAGCTGGTCGTGGCCCTGGCCATGGTCAAACAGGCCGCCGCTGACGCCAACCGCGAGCTGGGTCACCTGACCGAAGCCAAACACGCGGCCATCAGCGAAGCCTGTGCCCGACTGGTCCGTGGCGATTTCCACGAGCAGTTCGTGGTGGACATGATTCAAGGCGGCGCTGGCACTTCGACCAACATGAATGCCAACGAAGTCATCGCCAACATCGCGCTGGAGGCCATGGGCCACAGCAAGGGCGAATATCAGTACCTGCACCCGAACAACGACGTGAACATGGCGCAGTCGACCAACGACGCCTACCCGACGGCCATCCGCCTGGGTCTGCTGCTGGGCCACGACGCCCTGCTCGCCAGCCTCGACAGCCTGATCCAGGCCTTCGCCGCCAAGGGTCAAGAATTCAGCCACGTCCTGAAAATGGGCCGCACCCAGCTGCAAGACGCCGTGCCGATGACCCTCGGCCAGGAATTCCGCGCCTTCGCCACCACCCTGAGCGAAGACCTGGCCCGCCTGAAGACCTTGGCACCGGAGCTGCTGACCGAAGTCAACCTGGGCGGCACCGCCATCGGCACCGGCATCAACGCCGACCCGCGCTACCAGCAACTGGCAGTCGACCGCCTGGCCCTGATCAGCGGCCAGCCGCTGGTCCCCGCCGCCGACCTGATCGAAGCCACCTCGGACATGGGCGCCTTCGTCCTGTTCTCCGGCATGCTCAAGCGCACTGCGGTCAAGCTGTCGAAGATCTGCAACGACCTGCGCCTGTTGTCCAGCGGCCCACGCACCGGCATCAACGAGATCAACCTGCCAGCGCGTCAGCCCGGCAGCTCGATCATGCCCGGCAAGGTCAACCCGGTCATCCCGGAAGCGGTCAATCAGGTAGCGTTCCAGATCATCGGTAACGACCTGGCCCTGACCATGGCAGCCGAAGGCGGCCAACTGCAACTGAACGTGATGGAGCCGCTGATCGCCTTCAAGATCTTCGACTCGATCCGCCTGCTGCAACGCGCCATGGACATGCTGCGCGAGCACTGCATCGTCGGCATCACCGCCAACGAAGCCCGCTGCCGCGAACTGGTGGAACACTCCATCGGCCTGGTCACCGCGCTGAACCCCTACATCGGCTATGAAAACGCCACCCGGATCGCCCGCATCGCCCTGGAAAGTGGCCGCGGCGTACTGGAACTGGTGCGCGAAGAAGGCCTGCTCGACGACGCCATGCTCGCCGACATCCTGCGCCCGGAAAACATGATTGCCCCACGTCTGGTGCCCCTGAAGGCCTGACCTTCAATGCCGGACCGCAACACGCTCACCAGGTTGAGGGACTAGACACCTCTCACCTTTTGAGGGCCTGAAGGTCACTCTTCAGGCCCTTTTTTTTACAACCGAAAGTAGGACGAAGGCTCTAACTCGCCGCCTGCCTTCACCAGAAATACCCTGCGCTTCGTCGTTTGTACTACAAACCAGTACAGACGACTGCGGTGCTCCTAGGTATAGTGCCGCCCCTCTTCGCGTAAGCGATCCGCGGTACAGCGGCACTGAAACACGCGAAACAACACTAAAAACAACCCGCGCAAGCTCGGGATGAAAGATCGCCAGCCCACACTGCCCAGTGACACCGGGTGTAACGCGATCTTTCGAACGAGCCGCCTTTGCATCAAAAAACAGCGAGGAACCACTCCATGCTTGAGGTCATCAACGACTTCCTCTCAGGGAAACTACTGATCGTGCTCATTGTCGGGCTCGGTAGCTACTTCACGATCCGTTCGCGGTTCGTCCAGTTCCGCCATTTCCGCCACATGTTCACGGTTTTCAAAGAGTCCCTTCGCGGTCAAGCAGGCCAACTGAGCTCGTTCCAGGCCCTGATGCTGAGCCTCGCCGGCCGCGTTGGCGCCGGTAACATCGCCGGTGTCGGCATCGCCGTTACCCTCGGCGGCCCAGGCGCCGTGTTCTGGATGTGGGTCACCGCACTGGTGGGCATGTCCAGCAGCTTCTTCGAATGCACCCTGGCCCAGGTCTACAAGCGCGCCGATGGCGACGGCCTGTACCGCGGCGGCCCGGCGTACTACATCCAGCACGGCCTGAAGCTCAAAAGCATGGCGGTGGTGTTCTCGGTTCTGCTGCTGGTCACCTACGGCTTCGCCTTCAACGGCCTGCAGTCGTACACCGTGACCCACTCGCTGCAGAACGCCTTCGGCTTCTCCCCAAACCACACCGGTATCGCCCTGGCGGTCCTGCTGGCGATCGTTTTCGTCGGCGGCATCAAGCGCATCGCCTCGGTGTCCGACCTGCTGGTTCCGGTCAAGACCCTGGCCTACATCGGCGTGACCCTGTACGTGATCTTCAGCCAGATCGAACACGTTCCAGCCATGCTGGAAACCATCTTCAAGAGCGCCTTCGGCCTTGACCCTGCGTTCGGCGGCCTGCTCGGCAGCGCCATCGTCATGGGTGTGAAACGTGGCGTGTTCGCCAACGAAGCCGGTCTGGGCAGCGCGCCCAACGTCGCCGCCGTTGCCGCCGTGAAGCACCCGGGCGCACAAGGTGTGGTCCAGGCGTTCAGCGTGTTCCTCGACACCTTCGTGATCTGCACCTGTACCGCGCTGCTGATCCTGCTGTCGGGCTTCTACACCCCAGGTTTCGAAGGTGACGGCATCGTCCTGACCCAGAACTCCCTGGCCGCCGTGGTCGGTGACTGGGGCCGCCTGTTCGTCAGCGTCGCCCTGTCGCTGTTCGTCTTCACCTGCATCCTCTACAACTACTACCTGGGCGAAACCAGCCTGCAGTTCCTGACCCGCAACCGCATCGTGTTGATGGTGTACCGCGCCCTGGTGCTGGCACTGATCGTCTGGGGTTCGGTGCAGAACCTGTCGACCGTGTTCGCCTTCGCCGACATCACCATGACCTGCCTGGCCTTCGTCAACCTGATCGCCCTGGCCATGCTGTTCAAGGTCGGCCTGCGTGTGATGCGCGACTACGACAACCAGCGCCGCGCCGGTGTTGGTCAACCAGTGTTCGATTCGAGCAAGTTCGCCGACCTGGACCTGGACCTGAAAGCCTGGCCAACCCCGAGCCAGGCCGCACCACGCGAGCAAGACGCCGCCCAAGGCGTACCGGCCACGCAACGCTGATCGCACCCTCGGGCGGCGCCCTGCCGTTCGAAGCGACAGACCTTACCGGGCGGCGCCCAGCCGCCCGACGTGACACACCTTGCGCACGCAGGCATGCTGCGGCGCAAGGTGTATTCGTCCAGGAGAACCATCAATGACTTCCGCCTCTTATCCTGCCGCGCAGCACGTCATGGTGCTCTACACCGGCGGCACCATCGGCATGCAGGCCAGCGCCAATGGCCTGGCCCCGGCTTCCGGTTTCGAAGCGCGGATGCGCGAACAGCTCGCCGGGCAGCCCGACCTGAAAGTGCCGAACTGGTGTTTTCGCGAAATGGCCCCGCTGATCGACAGCGCCAACATGACCCCCGAGTACTGGCTGCGTCTGCGTGATGCGGTGGTCGAGGCGGTAGAGGTGCAACAGTGCGACAGCGTGCTGATCCTGCACGGCACCGACACCCTGGCCTACAGCGCGGCGGCGATGAGCTTCCAGTTGCTGGGCTTGCCGGCACCGGTGGTGTTCACCGGTTCCATGCTGCCGGCCGGCGTGCCGGATAGCGATGCCTGGGAAAACGTCTGCGGCGCGCTGGTTGCGTTGGACCAGGGCCTGGCGCCGGGCGTGCACCTGCACTTCCACGGCGAGATGCTGTCGCCGACCCGTTGCGCGAAGATTCGCAGCTTCGGCCGGCATCCGTTTGCGGCGTTGAACCGTGCCGGTGGTGTGGCGAAGGCCGATGCCTTGCCGACGCAGTTGAACTACCGTCAGCCCGCGCAGTTGGCGAGTGTCGGCGTATTGCCGCTGGTGCCGGGGATTGGCGCCGCGCAATTGGACGGCATGATCGACAGCGGTATCCAGGCGCTGGTGCTGGAGTGCTTCGGCAGCGGCACCGGGCCGAGCGACAACCCGGCGTTTCTCGCCAGCCTGAAGCGGGCGCAGGACAAGGGCATCGTGGTGGTGGCGGTCACGCAATGCCATGAAGGCGGTGTCGAGCTGGATGTGTATGAAGCCGGTAGCCGTTTGCGCGGCGTCGGCGTGCTGTCCGGCGGCGGCATGACCCGTGAGGCGGTGTTCGGCAAGCTGCAGGGTTTGCTGGGAGCGGGTCTTGAGCTGGCTGAAGTGCGGCGGTTGGTCGAGCTGGATCTGTGTGGTGAGTTGAGCTGATTCAGGAGCCTGGCACGAACTTCAGCCTGGCAAAGGCCCGCTCGCCACAAGACCACACTCGGCTTCAAACTTCCTCGATTGAAACTGCATCAACCTAAGACAAATCGCTTTTTCTTGAGCGACATTTCCTAGAAAATCCCAACGCCTTGCGCCTGTCCAGCCACGTGACTAGTCTCCGTTTGTCACTGCCAATTTGCAGTGAACGGGTTTAGCAGCTCGTGTCCAATAGGCGCACAACGCCTCCATCTTTCATGGTCGGCGTTTTTAATGCCCCAGGTTTATGGTGGCTGTGCGTGGGGCACCCTCGGGTGCGCCGGTTTCCTATTGGCCGGTCTGCTAACCCGCGTACAGCTGCCACCCTCCATCGTTTAGCAGCGATTGGTGTCGGCTCCCATGCGCCAATAGGAGTACATCATGGACAAGCTAATCCCCGATCCGCCCAGCAAAGCAGTCCGCACCCGGATCACCGCCATTCTCAAGAAAGCCAATGCCGACCTCTTGCAGGTGCTCAACAGCCAGCGCCACGAAGCGCCGTTGCTGGCCGCCCTGAAAGAAACCGCCGCCCGCCCAGGCAGCGTCAATGACGGCCGTCACCTCTCGCTGTTCAACGTGCAGGAAGGCATCAACGCCGAGCAGGCGCTGATCCATGTGTCGTTGATGCTGCGCTGCGCCGAAGAAGTCTCCGATGAAATTACCGAATACGGCAGCGGCGTCGAGCGCGGGCTGATCTGGTCGATGATCCATTCGGTGGAAATGGCCCGGGCAGTGGTCGATGCGTTGTTGGCAGGATCACACCCCACTGCCGACGCCGTAGCCTGACGGCAAACACTGCACAAATGCTGCGCCGAACACAGCTCTTGTAGGAGCCGGCTTGCTGGCGATGACGCCCGTAAGATCAATGCAAGACTCACCGGCCTCATCGCCGGCAAGCCGGCTCCCACAGGGTAATGCGGTGCAGCCAGCCTGGCGGACGGCACACAACTTGCTCGATTCCCGCACCTACCAAGGACGGAATCGAGCATGCTCCACTCCCACCTCACCACCCTCAACGCCGTCTCCCTGGTGCTCAACACCTTCCGCGACCAGGGCTTTTCCAGCGATGCGCTCCTGGCCGGCAGCGGTATCAGCGCCGCCGACCTGAGCCGCGCCGACACCCGCATCACCACCAACCAGGAGATGCAGGTCTGCGCCAACGCCGTGGCCCTGCGCCGGGAAATTGGCTTGGAGCTGGGCCGGCGCATGCACGTTTCGTCCTATGGCATGCTCGGCTACGCCCTGCTCACCTGTGCCACCTTCGGTGACGCTTTGCGCCTGGCCCTGCGTTATCCGGCGCTATTGGGAACACTCTTCGAACTGAGCCTGGACGAGGACGGCGAGCGCATCTGGTTCACCGCCGGCGACTATCGGGAAAACCCGGTGCTCGCCGTCTTCAACGTCGAGTTCTGCCTGGTTTCGCTGAAGATCATCTGCGACGACCTGCTCGGGCGCTCCCTGCCCCTGCTGGCCGCCCGCTTCGAACACGATGCGCCAGACTACCAGGCCAACTACAGCGCCACCTTCGATTGCCCCCTACAGTTCTCGTCCACCGCCAACGCCTTTGCCTTCGACAGGCACTGGCTCGACCATCCCCTGCCCCTGGCCGATGCCATTACCCACCAGGCCATGGCCGAACGTTGCCGCAAGCAGAACCTGGAGTTCACCGGCCGCCAGGCGTGGCTGGGGCGCATCCGGCAGTTGCTCGCCGAACAACTGCACATCGCGCCCGGCTTGGAGGGGCTGGCCGAACAGATGAAGTGCTCGGCACGCACCCTGCGCCGGCACCTGAACACGCTGGGCTGCAGCTATCAGGAACTGCTCGACGAACTGCGCTTCGAACGAGCCAAACAGTTGCTCGGCGACGGCCAGTTACCGATCCATCGCATCGCCGAAGAGCT
Organism: Pseudomonas gingeri; assembly: GCF_013386165.1. Taxonomy (GTDB): domain Bacteria; phylum Pseudomonadota; class Gammaproteobacteria; order Pseudomonadales; family Pseudomonadaceae; genus Aquipseudomonas; species Aquipseudomonas gingeri_C. The sequence goes on from NZ_JACAOS010000017.1 coordinate 192,405, forward strand.
GGGTTTCAGCGAAACCGCCAGCTTCCGTCATGCCTTCGTGCGCTGGAGCGGGGTCAGCCCCAGCCAGTTCCGCCCATAAGCCGCGAACAGCGGCTCAGAAGCGCAACGTCCATTCGCCCTGCACACCGTGAAGGCTGCGGTTGTCGGCGATTTCACCGGAATAGCCGACGCCGAGGACATGGTCCTCGGAGAGCCTGAAATCCACTCCCGCGTCCACCACCAGGCTGTCGCGATCCAGCGTGGCACTGCGGATCTCGAACCCATCGCCGCCCAACGCAGACGACTGCATGACCGCGTGGGTGATGGGCCCGTGCCGGTGTTTCCAGCCGGCACTGAGGCGCGGCGCCAGGCTCCGGCCCTGATCCAACCGGTGCTGCTGGGCCAACCGCACGCCCAGGGTGCTGCGCCAATTGCCTTGGGTTTGCGCCTTGACGCTCAAGGCCGCATCGCCCCCTTTTTCGGTGTAGGCGTGACGCTGATAGCGTTGATAGTCGAGACCGGCAAAGGGCTCCACATTCAAGTTGCCAAGACCCAGGGCGTAGCCGACTTCGCTGAGCACCTGCTGGCTGCTGGCTTGGTGCCGGCCCGATAGACGCTCACTGAAACCGGCGAACGCCACAGCACGCCGGGTGTTGCCCTCATGGCGACTGTGCACGGCCCCGAGACGTAGCGCCCAAGGGCCGCTCTGATGCAGCGCGTAAGCCCCCAGATGCCAGCTGTCGAGCGTCCCCCGGAACTGCTGACCGCTCAGGCGCGTCTGCGTTTGGCCGCCCACCATCCCGAGGCGCCAATCGGCGGTCCGGGCCCAGTCGCCGCCGATCAGCAGACCCTGGGTCTGGCGTTGCATGGCCTGATCGTTCTGCTCGCTGCGCTCGAATTGGCCCGCGTTACCCAGGCCTTGAACCCAGAGCCGGCCCTTTGCACCACGGCTATCGGAATCGAAAGCCAGCGTCGCGGGGGTGCCGGAGGACGCCTCGAACCCGCGCATACGACGGGCATCGCCCCACTGGCGCATCGCCGAAAGCATGCCGCCGCCCACCAGACCGACACCGCTCAGGGTCGCATTGCCCAGGTTGGCGTTGTGGCTACCCGAGAGCTGACTCATGGCGATTTTCGCCGTCGCGGCGTTACTCGTGATCAGGCCAGAGACCAGCGCCGGGGCCGGTGGCGCCTGCGCGGCGGTGTTGTCCTCGACAGTCTGCCCATCGGCCGCAGGAGTCATCTGTTCAGCCTGGGCCGGTGCGAAGTACGCGGTCTGCCCAAGGCTCGCCGCCAGACGCTTGGCATTCCCGGATTCGGCGATCTGTTCAAGGGACACATAATTGCGGCTATAGATCAGCCCGACGTCCGTCGGGGTGTAGGACAGCCGGTAGGTCATGAAGGCCAGGTCGCTGATCACCTTGTGAAAGGCGCCTTCGACCTGGCCGGCCCGCAGGATCGTATGGGCACTGATCGACGGCACACTGTCGGCCGTTGGCCGCAGGACCAGCGTCGCGCCTTGCAGATAGGCCGTGCCACCGACCGCAAGGGTCGAACTGCCGCCATCGCGATCAATGCCATACACCAGCACCGAGGAAGGGGCCAGGGTGAGATCCCGTTCGACCACCGGCGCACCCGCTTGGCGGTTGGCGAACAGTGTCCCGTTGACCAGCAAACTGTCGGTACTGCCGCTGCCGGAATAGACACCGTACTTATCCACCCAGGTGGCACCGGTGATCCCACCGTTATTGATCAGCTGCGCATTGTTGCCGACCCGCGCCTGGACGCTGAAATCCGCCGGGCCGGTCAAGGTCCAGGTGCCCTGGTTGACCGCCAGCCATTCAAAGTTGCGGGTATTGCCCAACATGCCGCTGCCGCCTTCAAGGAGCAACCTGTCCGAACCGCTCCCCCCATCGATGGCCCCGAACACCTGGGACCCGCTGTACAGCGCCAAGGTATCGTCGCCACCGCCCAGGTCTATCGCCGTACCGGCACGGTAGGCACCTTTCATGTAGACGCTGGCGGTCGAACCATGGGGGTCATGGTTATGTATGTAGGTGCTCTCGATCAAACCATGGTTGCTCACGCTGTCATCGTGATGACCGCTGAACTTGATCCCCCTGTGCCCGCGCAGGGTGCCTCGGTTCACCACATTGATCGAACCTTTGCCCTTGCCCAGGAGGCCGAAGCCGGGCCCCTCGATCAGCGCGCCCTCAGCGTTGATCACCAGGCCGCGGCCTATCGAGAGCCCCGAAGAGATGCCTGCACCGTTCGGTACATCGGCCTCGATAACGCCGTAGTTTTCTACCCGCGCCTGCCCGTCGATCCTGACCCCGTTGTACCCCGTGAGGAAAACCCCCTCGGCACGATGGCCGGAGATACTCCCCCAGTTCCACAGCATACCGTTGCCGCGAGCATGGACACCTGAACCACTCAGGCCTTTGATCATCCCATCGTTTTTCAGGGAAATATTGCGCCAGGTAGAAATGCCATCGGCGCTCGACGCCATGATCGACGAGGCATCACCCACATGCTCCACAGATAAAGTGTCGCCCCGGCTCACCCGGCTGGAGGCCTGCAGAGGTGGCGCGCAGGCAGTGCAAAAGGCCAGCGCAACGGCCCAGCCAAGATGATCGTGTGTCGATGGCATTTCATTCCCTACCTGGATTGATGGAGGCAAGAATGTATCCATCCCGATCAAGAACCACTGTCGGGCAAAGCAGATCGCGGCGGCAGGTTGCCTCTGTAAGCCGGTCCGAAAAAGCCCGTAACAACTAACCCCGTACGTGCGCCTTTTCAGGCCACGATTCAGCCCTTCGCCCGGTTAAGGGGCGAAATCAGGACAAATCTTTTGGCCATATCAATCCCCTTTTGGCCACTACCGCCGTTCTCCCAAAAGCGCCAGGAATCAAGAATGACGCCACGCCCACGCTAACGGAGAACAATAAATGCTGACGGTCTATTCGGACGATCACCACCTGCACCACGGCCGCTGCGAGCTAATCGACGGGCAATTGATGCCCTGCTTCGAAATGCCCTCGCGGGCCGACCACGTGCTGGCCCGCGTGCAACATCAGGCCCTGGGCCCGGTGCGTGAGCCCGAAGACTTTGGCCTGGAGCCAATCCGCCGCGTTCACGACGAGGCCTACCTGAGCTTCTTCAAGGGCGCCTGGGAGCGCTGGGCCGAACAAGGCCATGACGGCGACCTGCTGCCCTTCACCTGGCCGGCCCGCACCTTGCGCCGGGTGATCCCGAAAAACCTGCACGGCGAACTCGGTTACTACAGCTTCGACGGCAGCGCACCGATCACCGCCGGCACCTGGCAGGCGGCCTACAGCGCGGCCCAGGTTGCCCTCACCGCCCAGGCCGAAATCCAGCGCGGTGCCCGCAGCGCCTTCGCCCTTTGCCGGCCGCCGGGACACCATGCCGCCAGCGACCTGATGGGCGGTTACTGCTACCTGAACAATGCGGCCATTGCCGCCCAGGCCTTCCTCGACCAAGGCCACCGCAAGGTCGCGATCCTCGACGTCGACTACCACCACGGCAACGGCACCCAATCGATTTTCTACGAACGCAGCGATGTGCTGTTCACCTCGATCCACGGTCACCCGGAAGCCGAATTCCCGTTCTTCCTCGGTTATGCCGACGAGCTCGGCGAAGGGGCCGGCGAAGGTTTCAACTTCAACTATCCACTGGCAGCCGGCACGGCCTGGGACCAGTGGAACGCCGCGCTGGAACAGGCCTGTGGCGAAATCGAACGCTACGCCCCCGATGTCGTGGTGATTTCCCTGGGCGTGGACACCTTCAAGGACGATCCGATTTCCCAGTTCAAGCTCGACAGCCCGGATTACCTGCGCATGGGCGAACGTATCGCCCGCCTGGGCAAGCCGACGCTGTTCGTGATGGAAGGCGGCTACGCGGTAGAAGAAATCGGCATCAATGCCGTGAACGTACTCGAAGGTTTCCAATACGCTCAATGAGGAATTAGAAGAATGAACAAGCTCAAGCGTCTTATTGCTCCAGCCCTCTGCGCGGCCGTGCTCAGCACCGCCGCCCACGCCGAGGAACGCACCCTGCGGGTCTACAACTGGTTCGACTACATCACCCCCAAGGCCCTGGACGACTTCAAGGCCCAGAACACCCAGGTCAAGCTGGTCTACGACATCTTCGACACCAACGAGGCCCTGGAAGCCAAGCTGCTCACCGGCAACTCCGGGTATGACGTGGTGGTGCCGTCCAACGTGTTCCTCGCCAAGCAGATCGAAGCCGGCGTGTTCCAGCCCCTGGACCGCAGCAAGATCCCGAACTGGAACCACCTCGATCCCAAGCTGATGAAGCTGATCGAGGCCAACGATCCGGGCAACAAGTTCGCCGTACCCTACATGTACGGGACCATCCTGATCGGCTTCAACCCGGACAAGGTCAAGGCGGTGCTGGGGGACAAGGCGCCGGTGGACAGCTGGGACCTGATCTTCAAGGAAGAGAACATCAGCAAGCTCAAGCAGTGCGGCGTCGCCCTGCTCGACTCGCCTTCGGAGATCCTGCCGCTGGCCTTGCAGCACCTGGGCCTGAACCCCAACAGCAACAACCCCAAGGACTATGAGAAGGCCGAAGCGCTGCTGCTGAAGATCCGGCCGTACATCACCTATTTCCACTCGTCCAAGTACATGGCGGACATCGCCAACGGTGACATCTGCGTGGCCGTCGGTTATTCCGGCAGCTTCTCCCAGGCCGCCAACCGCGCCAAGGAAGCCAAGAACGGTGTGGTGGTGGACATGCGTCTGCCCAAGGAAGGCGCGCCGATCTGGTTCGACATGCTGGCGATTCCCAAGGGGGCGAAGGACACGCAGGACGCCTACACCTTTATCAACTACCTGCTGCAACCCCAGGTGATCGCGCCGATCAGCGACTTTGTCGGTTATCCGAACCCGAACAAGGACGCCACCACAATGGTCGACCCGGCGATCCGCAATAACCCCAATCTGTACCCGACCGAAGCGGCGATGAAGACGCTCTACACCTTGCAGCCGCTGGACCAGAAGGCCGAACGGGCACGCACGCGGGCCTGGACCAAGATCAAGTCCGGGGTCTGAGTATTGGCCTCTGCTCGCCCCAAGGATCGGGGCTTGACGGTACTTCGCGGCGAAACACCCCACCTGTAGGAGCCCGGCTTGCCGGCGATGGCGGCCGATCAGGCGATACAAGGCTCACGGGCCTCATCGCCGGCAAGCCGGGCTCCTACAGGGAAGCGCGCAATCTTCAGGCACTCGGTGGCAGGAACAACGCCGCTGCCACCTTGGGGCCGATGTCTGCACGCCAGATAGGGTCAACTTTGGTTCCGGCGCCCTCCTGGGCCCTCTGAAAACTGAGCCCTTTAAACCGTTGCTCCCGGGTCTTGAGGTGAGCCTTGGAAAAACGGGTCGCTGGCGTGGTCGCGGTCAGGTAATGGAAATGCGCGTACCACAATGGCCTGCCCTGCCTGTCGCGAATCTCGTACTCATCGAGAAAGTCATCGCCCTTGCCGCCGGAAATATCCCGGCGCTCACCCAGCTTGTGGATCGTGATCTGCTCTTCCTCCGTCAGGAACTCAACGGCGGCAGCGGTCGGCAAGCGCCTCTTGGTCAGGCTGATCCGTAGGCTCAGGCCTTTATCCTGCAGGCTGCTCACGGCTCGCTCCAGCTCAGCGATCAAATATCGCGGAGATTGTGAAATCCCCCGGGTCAAATCCCGCAGTTCCCTGCCGAGATCGCCAAAAGGCTGCGCCTTCATCTTGAGGATGTCCTCGATGTCACGCGGGACCTGCACCACGCTCGCACTGCGTTCGGCGTCCGCCAGCAGCGTCGGCAGGCTCGCCAACAGATCACGGGCCTTCTTCTCCAGCGACTTCAGCTTCTTCGTCGCACGGACACTCAACTCCCCCGCACCGCCCAGCAAGCGCAGGCCTCGATCCAACTGCCAGCGCCCCGCGCCATCGCTTTTCAACCAGGGACCCTGTAGCGCCGGGTGACGGTCATCGATGATCACCACCCCATCGAGTTTGCGCGTCACCCGAAACCAGGCGTCGTCAACCTGGGCATAGAGCAGGTCGCCACGCTGATACAGGCCTTGCCATTCTCCCGAAACCAGCAAGGTGCCGGGCGCCTCGGACAACGCCAACGTGAACTTCTCCAGCCGGACCAGCTCGGAGGCGGTGAACTGACGTCCCGGACGGGTCCAGGCAAAGACCAGCTGGTTCGCCGTGCTGGCGACGGGTTCCTTGATCACGGCATTGCTGAGAATGGGCCTGGGGCGCACGGCCCCGGCGGTGCCGATCAGCGGCTGGCGGTGATACACCAGCAGCACCGCCAGGTTCAGCAGGACGTCGGCCAACGCCGCCCAGGGGTGGGCTGCCTGCGGATCGGCAAAGGTCCTGAGGCTGGAGAGCAATTGCACCAGCCAGCCGAAACTCACCAGAGGGCCGGGCAGCAAGGGCTGCAACAGGCCGAACAGGGCCCAGCCCAGATCGACGAAACGGTGCCAGCGATCTTCGGCATTGGACACCGAGTCCGCCTCGGCCCGCGCAATCAACGCCTCGACGCTGGCGGCGAACAGCGCCGCACAAAACGACCCGGACAGCGGCGTAGTCTCCAGCGAGGCCGGCTCAGGGGTGTCCGGGATGTTCCAGTCGGCGTTGCTCACCCGGGTCAGGTGTGGCTCTTTGAATCCGCCATGGTCATAGGTTGAACGCCTTGTGCTTTCCAGGCCATCGAGGACCGACTGCTGCAAAGGTCCCTCCTGCTGGATGGCCGCCAACAAGCCGGCCCATGACGGAAACTCAGACAAAAGCTCGTTGGCGCCGGGGCGGCATAACACCTGCGGGCCCTGCCCCGTCGCCTTGGGGCCAATCACAAACATATTGCGCACCCGGTCCGCCGTGGCGCCGGGATGCGCCAGAAAAGCCAGGGGCCGGACCACGATGGATTGCCCCAGGACCTCACGGGAACCAACGTCCTGGGTCACCGCCGCCTCGACATAAAGGCGGGCGGTCTCCGTCAGTTTCTGCTCGAGCCGCAACTCCAGCGCCAGCATCGGCAGCAGGACACGCAGGTAGTCGGTAAACAGCCCCTCTTGCCGGGCTCGCTCAATCGGGTCGTGCTGCAATTTCTGCCCGAGCAACTCAGGGTAGGTCCGGCCGATATCGGCCTCGCTCACCGCCGAGCGCAGCACCTCATAGGTCATCCAGGCCGGCGCCGTCTGGGCTTGGTAACGAACCTGAGCCAAGGCGCCAAGAGGAAAGGCCTCAAGGTTCTTCAGCGCCATGGCGACATATTCCTGGGTCCGTGACTCATAACGAACGTCAAGCGCAGTGTCGACCAAGGCGTATGGACCGTTCGCAATACGCCTCAAGGTCACGCTGATGTCGCTGGCCGACACGTTCGCAGCCTGTGGATATTTCGCCTGCAAACACGCCTGCAACGACCGGCCGGCAAAGCTACGGATATCCGGGATGCCATCGAGAAACGCCTTGCCGGCATGACTCCGGTGCACCGCCGCGAGCGCCGCCACGTAACGACCATAACGCGTGCGATCCGCCGCCGAGGCCTTGCGCAACCCGTCGGGGAGCACGTCACGCAGGCGCCCCAGTTTCGCCTCGTGGCCGGAACGAAAAGCGCCGAACAATTCCTGCAAATCGGTCAGCTCATGCAGGTGCTGCTCAAGGGCCTCCGGGTCGCGGTAGTCACTCGGCTTGAGCCCATCAATGGCCTCCAACTGCCGTATCAGCAAGGTCACGGTCAGGGCGTCGAAGATGTGATGATCCGGCGAGTAACTCCTGAAATCCGAGTCCTCGCCGCTCAATGTCACACTCAGGGAATCTTCAAGTGCTCGCGTGGAGTCGAACATTTCGATCCCGCCGAACAGCGTGTAAAGCAAGACGATCTGGCGTTCGCCGACCCAACCGCTGATGACCAGTGCCTGGACGTGCAAGGGCTCGGGGCCCTTGACGCGGGTATCGATGAGGGTGACATAGGCCTGCGCGCAATCACTGCCGAACCTGGCCCGACGCGCCCGCAGGTCGGGATAGTCGAGCACCGCCTCCACGGTGGCCAATTCATCACCCGACAGCACCGCGCAGGCCAGGCGCAATTGCGCCGCGAAGAACTCGGAAAGGCGCTGCCAGGGTGCGACCTTCTGGTCCAACGGCGAACTCCAGAACTCGACCAACGCCTGTTTATACGCTTGAAGCAGCAAGGGTGCCCACTCGCTCAGGAGCGTCTCCACCCGCGCCGTGTCCAGAGACAAGCGCTGCGGATGCTCCGCGCCGGGATAGAGCGTCAGGTAGCTGTTCGTCGGATGAGCCTCGGCCTTGTCGCCGAGGAAGCGTCTGATCAGCATGTTCGTCAGGGGCAGGACCCCGTAATCCACCGTGGAAGCTTCATCCTTGCACGCTACCGGCTGGATCAGCGCGGCATGGGCAAGCCGCTCGCCCAACAACGGGTATTCGCCCTCCAGCATGTCGCGCACCAGGCCGGGCGCGACGCTTTCCAGGGTCGGTCGCTGGGCAAAATAATCACTGAGGGTATAGACCCTTTCAGCCTGTTCGCTCTCGCTCAAGGTCGCGCGGGCAAGGGGGGACGTCATGTCTGTTTATCCTGGTTTCGGGTTCCGGGAATAAATAAACATCCATCGCGCGATGGCCTGCGGTAACCGGTTAATACCCTCCGCGACTAGCGCTTCCAGACCGTGCGCAAACGCGCCAGCGCCGACTCGATATCCGTTTCCGGCACTGCCGCAAACCCCAGCACCAACCCGGCGCGCTGGTTCTCCGGCGGATCGGGCTGGGTCATCCAGAAACCACTCAAGGGGCTGATCTCAACCCCGACACTCTCCGCCTGGGCGATCAACTCCCGCTCCCGTGCCAGACTCTCCACGGGCACCATCAGGTGCAGGCCCGCCGCAACCACCGGCAGCGCGCCAATGCCCGCAATGCCCTGCGGCCAATGGGCCAACAGGGCATCGCGCCGACTCAGGGCGGCCCGCCGCATGCGCCGGATATGTCGCTGGAAATGCCCGGCGGCCATGAACTCGGCCATCACCACCTGGGTACTGACCTCCGAGTGGCGCATATCCAGCGCACGACGCCGGGTAAACGTCTCCACCAGCGTCGGCGGCAGCACCAGGTAACCGAGACGTAGCGCCGGAAAGGCGATTTTGCCGAAGGTCCCGACATACAGCACCCGCCCCTGCCGATCCAGCGCCGCCAGGGGTGCCAACGGCGCGCCGCTGTAACGGTATTCGCCGTCATAGTCATCCTCGACGATCCAACCGCCGACACGCTCGGCCCAGGCCAGCAATTCAAGGCGCCGGGCCAGGCTCATGATCACGCCGGTGGGGTATTGATGGGACGGCGTCACATAGGCCAGCCGACAATCCTGCAATTGCGCGAGTTCGGTGCAGTCCAGCCCTTCCTGGTCGACCGCCACGCCATGGAGTTTGGCCCCCGCCACCGCGAAGGCCAATCGAGCCGCGCGGTACCCGGGATTCTCCACCGCCACGCCATCGCCGGGGTCCACCAGCAACTGTGCACAAAGGCTAATGCCTTGCTGTGCGCCACTGGTGATCACAATTTGCTCAGCCGTGCAAGAAAGCCCCCTTGAGCTGCGCAAGTAAGCCGCGATCAGGCCCCGTAAGCGCGCCTCTCCCGCCGCCTCGCCGTAACACAGCAGTTGCAAGTCCGGTTTGCGCCAGAAAGCCGCCTGCAGCTTGGCCCAGACGCCAAAGGGAAACAGGTCGAACGCTGGCACCCCCACCCGAAAAGCTCGCGGCGGACCACCCGGCGGCTTGTGCATCGGGTTGCTCTCGATGCGCCCCATGGCCAGATTGTGGATAACTTTACTGGATGTAACCCCAGCGGTTTCGGTCGATTTTGTGGATAACCCTGTGGGTAAGCCTGTTGAAAACCCTGTGGATAGTTTTGTGGACAACTTTTTGATCGGCAGGGCTTTTTCCGGCAGTTGCGCCACGTAGGTGCCATCGCCGATCCGGCCCTCGATAAAGCCCTCGGCGTACAGCTGGTCATAGGCCCGCACCACGCTGTTGCGGGAAATCGCCAGGGCGCTGGCCAGATCGCGACTGGCTGGCAAACGGCTACCACTGGCCAAGCGCCCGTCCAGCACTCGCAGACGCAGGGCCTGATAGAGCTGGCGACTGAGCCCCTTGGCCGGATCCAGGTAAATCCCGGCAGGGTCGAACGGCAGGGGCAACGATGGGCTGGGCATGGGATTGGACCTATGAAAATCACCAGTAATGGCTCTTACAACCAACCAATAGCCTGCCTAGGATGCAGGTATTCGCCAAGGAAAATTTCCATGTACACACCCAGCGCCTTTTCCGAACAAGACCTGCTCACCCTGCAGCAACATATTCAGGGCACTCGCCTGGCGACACTGGTCACCCATGGCAAACTCGGCCTGCAAGCCATCCACGTACCGCTGCTGCTCAGCCCCGAGCAAGGTCCCAACGGCACGCTCTACGGCCATCTGGCCCGGGCCAATCCGCAGTGGCAGGAACTGGCCGAGGGCGGCGAAGTCCTGGTGATCTTCCCGGGGGCCGATGCCTATGTCAGCCCGTCCTTCTATCCCGCCAAAGCCGAGCACGGCAAAGTGGTGCCGACCTGGAACTACGTGGCCGTGCATGCCTATGGCCAGGCCGAGGTGTTCGACGATGCCCATCGCCTGCTCAACCTGGTCAGCGCCCTGACCGACCGCCATGAGGCGGGCCGGGACAAGCCCTGGAAAGTCGCCGACGCCCCCGCGCCGTACATCGACAGCATGCTCAAGGCCATCGTCGGTTTTGCCCTGCCGATCCAGCGCCTGGAAGGCAAGCGCAAACTCAGCCAGAACCGCAGCGCCGCCGACATCGCCGGTGTGCAACAAGGGCTGGCGGCCAGCGCCGACAGCCAGGACCAAGCCCTCGCCCACTTGATGCGTTAAGGAGTGACCATGAGTTCCATCGAAATCCGTCCGGTGACCGCCGCCGACCAGGCTGCTTGGCAGCCGCTGTGGCAGGCCTACCTGAAGTTCTACGAGACCGAGCTACCGGACGCGATCTACCAATCGACCTGGCAGCGCTTTCTCGACCCGGCCGAGACCACCCACGCCGCCCTCGCCTGGCAGGACGGCAAGGCCGTGGGCCTGGTGCATTTCATCTACCATCGGTCGAACTGGAGCATCCAGAATTCCTGCTACCTGCAGGACCTGTTCGTTGCACCCGGCCAGCGCGGAACCGGGCTGGGACGCTTGTTGATCGAGCATGTCTATGCCACGGCGGCCGAGGCCGGGTGCAGTAAGGTGCACTGGCTGACCCACGAGACCAATGCCACCGCGATCCAGTTGTACGAACGGATTGCCGAACGCCCCGGCTTCATCCAATTTCGCCAAGGGTTATAAGCCTTGAGGAGAGCGTCATGTCGACACCCGTAACTAACTGGAAAGGCGCGCCGACGCCTTCGACCCAGCGTCTTGAGGGGCGCTTCATCACCCTGGAGAGGCTCGACGCCGTCCGCCATGGCGATGATCTGTTTCGCGCCCTGGAAGGCCCGGGCGCCGACCCGAAGCTGTGGGACTACCTGCCTTATGGCCCGTTCCCGGAGCGCAGCGCGTTCAATGATTGGCTCAATGCCAATGCGGCCAGCAGCGACCCGTATTTCTTTGCGGTGATCGACACGGCCAGCGGTGAAGTCCAGGGCATCCTCAGCCTGATGTCGATTGTCCCGGCCCAGGGCCGTATCGAGATCGGCCACGTCACCTTCGGCGCGCCGATGCAGCGCTCGCCCAAGAGCACAGAGGCGGTCTACCTGCTGGCCAAGGAAGCCTTTGCCCTGGGTTACCGGCGCCTGGAGTGGAAGTGCAATAACGACAACGCCCGCTCCCGTACAGCGGCCGAGCGCCTGGGCTTCAGCTTTGAAGGCGTGTTCCGCCAGCACATGGTGGTCAAGGGCAGGAACCGCGACACCGCGTGGTACAGCATCCTCGATTCGGAATGGCCGGCGGTGAATGCCGGGTTCGAGCGCTGGTTGTCGGAAGAGAACCTGACGGCAGCCGGACAAATCAAGACCCTGGTGGAGTGCCGCGGGTAACCGGACAGCGTGGAAGTACAACGCCCGTCGACCTGGAAATGCGGTGGCTGACGCCTCGGCTACCGCAAGACCACGCAGTCACAGACAGGCCTTTAATCGTCACCAGAGCGCTGACATATCTCGCAAAAGACGGGTAAAAAGCCCGACATTTATCGATTACATGGATAGATACATTTCCGCCTCGATTTATTCTGAGGATGAAATGGAATGTCCCCCAAGAAGAACCGCCTTGCTGTAGCAATGACATTGGCGCTGAACAGCCTGCTGGCGCAACAAGTGTTGGCTCAGGACTCACAGGCCCCACAAATTCTAAGAAAAGGTACATATACGGTGGTCCACACATGGCCCGCCCCTCCCGGCAGTGCCTGGATCAAACGTAACGATGATCCATTCGGAGTCTATGAGGCCTCCATCCAGCCCGACGGTTCTGCTTCATTGGCGCGCCCATCAGGTCAACCGACAGACAATAATGATGCGCATGTCGCAACCAACCCTTCGGGCAGCACTTATTACGCCCCCGTTGCAAACGACCAGCCTGTGGCTCAGGCCGGGAACGGGGCCCCCGGCAGGGACGGCGCGCAAGGCCCGCAAGGTGTACGTGGCCCGCAAGGTATTCCCGGGCCCATCGGACAACAGGGCTCACCCGGCAGGGACGGCGGGCAAGGCCCGCAAGGCGAACGTGGCCCGCAAGGCATCCCCGGACCCATCGGACACCAGGGCCTCCCTGGCCAGGACGGCGTGCAAGGTATCGCCGGACCCATCGGGCCTCAGGGCGAACCCGGCAGAGACGGTGTGCAAGGTATCCCCGGACTCATCGGGCCCCAGGGCGAGCCCGGCCAGGACGGCGTGCAAGGTATCGCCGGACCCATCGGGCCTCAGGGCGAACCCGGCAGAGACGGTGTGCAAGGTATCCCCGGTCCCATCGGTCCCATCGGCCCCCAGGGCAAACCCGGGACGCCCGGCAGGGACGGCGCCGAGATCAGTGCGGCAACGATCGCGCAAATCGACCGAAACGAACAGCAGATCGACGAGTTGCGGACCCAGCTCAATACCGCGCGTGCAGAGCTCTCCCAGCAGTTGGCCGATCTGGGTAAAAACCCGGAACAGGAAGAAAGGATCGCCAAGCTCGAAAACAACATCGTCAACCTGCAAGCCCAGGCAACGCAACGACCGCAAGCGGATGATCCGAGTGTCGGCCTGGGCGGCCAGGGTGGCAATACCAAGCCGCCAGTGCCCAAGCCCGTCGAGTCGCCCCTGCTCGCAGCCCTGGGCAAACTCGGCACGGCGGCAAAAAGGGATGCCTGGACGCAGCTTTCCGGGGAGGGCAATGCCAACCTGAGCCGGGCCACCCTCAGTGGTGCCGGCCTGGTGGGCAACAGCGCCCTCTCGGCCATGCGCCAGTTAAGCAACGACAGCACCCAACACCAACTCGCGACGCAAAACGGCGCGCCTGGCCAGGTGTCATTGGCGGGGCGCGCGGATATCAAACCAGGCGAGAGCCGCCTGTGGATACAAGCCCTGAACAACGCCAGTACCTTCGATCAACCGCAAGGCCAGAGCGGTTTCGAGCAGAACACCCGAGGCTTGGTGATGGGCGTCGACTGGGCCCTGGACAGCGAATGGCGCATGGGCCTGTTGGGCGGCAAATCGCAATCCAAGCATAAGGGCAGCCGCTTCGACGGCGACCTGGACAGCTGGCATATCGGCACCTATGCCTTGCACCAGAGCGGTCCCGTGGCCTTGCGCCTCGGCGCGATCCACAGCCAGCATTACGGCAAGACCCAACGCAACGTGGAGTTCATGGGTTACAAGGACCGTCTCACCGGCGACTACGGCGCCAACAGCCAGCAAGCCTTCGCCGAACTCGGCTACAACCTGGGCAGCGGCAGCCTGAGCGCCGAACCTTTTGCCAACCTCGGCTACCAGCGCTACTCGCGCAAGGGCTATACGGAAAAAGGCGGTGAAGCGGCCTTGAAAGCCGATGCCCAGACCCAGGACAACTTCAGCACCACCCTGGGCCTGCGCACCGCCAGCATCAAGTACATGGACAACAAAATGAGCCTGGCCCCGCGCCTGAGCGCGGGCTGGAAACACCTGTACGGCGCGATCGACAGCACCAGCACCCAGACGCATCAGGTGAGCGGCAGAACCTTCAATACCAAAGGCATCGCCCAGGACCGCGACAGCCTGGTGGTCGAAGCCGGACTCGACCTCAACCTGTCGGCCAGGCATTCCGTCGGCGTGGCCTACAACGGCGAAGTGGGCAACAACAGTCGAACCCACGGGCTCATGGGGCAGTGGAAGATGAGTTTTTAATCCCTCTAACCTAAGGACTTATCTCGCCTGTCGAAGGTAAAAATGCCGACATTTATCGGTTAAATACATAGATACATTTCCGGTCTCGAATCAACCCGAGGCCGGAAAACGAATGCCCCTTATCCCTCATCAACTCGCCTTCGCGATCACGCTGGCATTGACCACTGTCGTCCTGAGGGACACACAAGCCAGCCCCTCCAGGCACGACGGCGGCAGCGCCCAATCGACATCCGTGAACTTCGACAGCCTGCAGGCCGACCAGGGCGATACGGTCGCGCTACGCGGCACCTCGATCGACTACACCAATCATCGTGACGGCGAGATTCAGGCGATTACCGGCAACGCCATCAAGGTCCGCGGGCGCGGCGTGGGTCGCATCAGCAACGATGGAAAAATAACCAGTGAGCGTCATGACGGCATCGACCTGGGGGCCGGCGACATCGCCCTGAACAACGCCAAGACCGTCACGGGTGGGCGTCATGGCATCACCACCCACCACAAGGGAGCACTGATAAACCGAGGTCAGGTCAGCGGGCTCAATGGTGCGGGATTCCACTCTGCGGGCAGCGGGCAGGTCACCAACTACGACAGCCTCACGGGTGACGCTACCGACATGGATGCCGACGGCGATGGCATACGCATCAAGGGCAAAGCCGAGATCCACAACATCGGCCAGATTGCCGGCAAAGGCAGCCGCGGTATCGATCAATACGGCGACCCCCATAGCAGCGAGGGGATCGCCATCGGCGGCGGCACCCTCGTCCAACATGCCAAGGGCCATATCAGCGGCGCCGATCATGGCATCGTCGTCAGTGACGGCAACCACAACCCGGCGCACTTACCCACCGAACTGGAAAACCACGGCAGCATCCACGGCCACAAAGGCTTTGGCGTACAGTTCATCGGCGAGCAGGCCGACAGCGTGACCAACAACGGACTGATCCACGGCGGCAACGGCCATGCCCTCGACCTGGGCGGCGGTGACGACACCCTGATCGTGCGGGGAAACAGCCGCTTCGAGGGTAGCGTCGACGGCAACGCGGGTTACGACAAGGTCATCCTCGACAGCCCCGAGGGCGGGCACCTCGGCGGCAGCCGCAACTTCGAGCGACTGGAAGTCCGACAAGGCACCTGGTCCCTCACCGGAGAAAATCCTTTCAGTACGAGCATCGAAATTCTCCCCGAGGCGCAGTTGCTCACAAAGGATGGCACGGGCCTGCACCTGGAAGGCGGGACCAAGCTGGTCAACCGTGGCACCGTGACCGGAACCACCTCCTCCGCGAACAGCGATGCCGACGGGCTGCGGGTCCGGGGCAGCACCCAGATCGACAACCACGGCCGAATAACCGGCAGTGGCGCCAATGGTTTCGAGCAAGTCCATTCATCCGGCGGTGACTCCTCCAATCCGCGCCACAGCAGTGAAGGCGTGCGTCTGAACGGCGGGCGCCTCACCAACCATGAGAACGGGGTTATCGAGGGGCAGCACAATGGCATTCTCGCCGACGCCGATCGACGGGGCCCGCTGCGGCTGGAGAGCCACGGCATCCTCCGCGGCCTCAGTGGCGTTGGTGTCAGCCTGAGCGGCCAATTCGCCGATACGGTGATCAATGGCGGCTTGATCGACGGCGGCGGTGGCGTGGCGCTGAACCTGGGGGGCGGGAACGACACCCTGATCGTGAAAAACGGCAGCCGCTTTGCCGGCTGGGTGGACGGCGGGACCACTGACGATTATCAGGAACAATTTCAGCTTGGTTTCGACCCGGACACGCCGCTCAAGGCCAACGACGATCAGGTGATCCTCGATGACGCCCTCGGCGGTAGTTTTGGCAACAGCCGCCATTTCGAGCGGCTGCTGGTCAAGCAGGGCACCTGGACGCTCACCAGCCAGGACGATTTCAGCACGGGCGCCGAGGTACTGGCCCATTTGATCAACAACGGCAGCATTCTCGGCACGGCACGGGTCAACGAGGGGGCGACCTATGGCGGCAACGGAAGCGTCGGGCACTTGCTGGTGGCCGGAACCCTCGAGGTTGATCCCCGACTGGGCGCCGCCAAGATCAAGGAGCATCTGACCCTGGAACCCGGCGCCACCCTCGCCTATGGCGTCGACGCCAACGGCAACAGCGCCACCGTCGAGGTCGGCGGCACCGCCCATCTCGATGGCGCCCTGCTGCTGAAGGTACAGACCGACGACCCATCGAACCGCCAGCACACGGTCATTAAAGCCGGCAAGCTGGAAGGTCGGTTCGCCAGCATCCGCACCAACCTGGCGCTGCTGACAGCAACCGCCCACTACAGCCCGACGCAGGTGGGCCTCACCTACAAACGCAATGACGTCAATCTGGGAGATCTGGGGAATACCAGCAACGGTCATAACGCCGGGGACGCCTTGGACTCCTGGACAAGGCCAAGTTTGCCTGCCCCGACCCACACACCGGTTAAACCGACGGAGCCGATCGCTGCCGGGCCGGCCAATACACTGCCAAAGCCTGTCGCTGCCCTGCCGGAAAATAAACTGCCAGAGCCTGTCGTCGCCCTGCCGGAAAATAAATTGCCAGAGCCTGTCGTCGCCCTGCCGGACAATAAACTGCCAGAGCCAGTCGTTGCCCTGCCGGACAATATCCGGGAACCGACAGCCGAGGAAAACCAGGACATTGAACTGTCGGACGAGCCCATGCAGAAACCGTCCCCGGACTCGCCACTGCGCCATGCCACGCGCTACATCAGCGCCGTAGAGGCGGGACAGGCGCTCGACCAGCTTTCCGGCGGCGGCAACGCCCAGTTGCGCAACGCGACGCTCAGCGGTTCCCGACAAGTCGGCAGCGGCCTGCTCACGGTCATGCGGCAAACGGAGGGCCCGCCTGACCAAGGCGGCAAGGTTCAGGTCATGAACGGCGGCCATGGCCGGCTCTGGGTTCAAGGCCTGGGCAATTCCGCCAGATTCGACAGCATCCATGGCCACCATGGACTGCGACAAAACACACGGGGCTTGGTGTTGGGCGCCGACTGGGCGCTCGACAGCGAATGGCGTGTCGGCGTTCTAGGCGGCCAATCGCAATCGGACTTCAAGGGTCAAGGTTTCACTGGCGACCTCGACAGCTGGCACGCCGGTGTCTACGCCCTGCGCCAGGACGGCCCGCTGGCCTTGCGGCTCGGCGCGGTGTACAGCAGCCATTCAGGCAAGACCGGACGCCGCGTGGCGTTCAACGGTTACCGTGATCATTTCAAAGGCGATTACGACGCCAACAGCCAACAAGCCTTTGCCGAAGTCGGCTACCGCTTCGGCGATGCCGACCTGCGTGTCGAACCGTTCACCGGCCTCGGCTACGAACGTTATCACCGCGACCGCTTCACCGAGCGCGGCGGCGAAGCGGCCCTGGCCATCGATAGCCAGACCCACGGCAACCTCAACAGCAACGTCGGCTTGCGTGTAAGCAGCGTCACCACCTTCGACAATAAAATGAGCCTGACCCCACACCTGAGTGCCGGCTGGAAGCACCTGTATGGCGACGTTGGCAGCACGACCCAGCAGAAATTCGCGGTGAGCGACCGCACCTTCAAGGTCCAGGGCGCCGCCCTGGACCGCGACAGCCTGCTGCTGGAAGCAGGTCTGGACCTGAAGCTGTCGCCCCGCCAGAACCTCGGCCTCGGCTACACCGGGGAAGTCAGCAGCCACCAGCGCAAACATGGGCTCATGGGTCAATGGCGGCTGACCTTTTAAACCCGGCTCCCGCCACCCGGCCGGGTGGCGGGAAGGTGTTCACCCTGCCCGGGACGAAACACCTCTGAAACAGGGAGCTATCTCGCACGCCAGAGGCGCAACGCCCGACATCCGTCAGGAACACGAATAATTAAATTCTCACCTCACACTTAACGTGAGGTGACAAGGAATGCAATTACCTCAACATCGTTTGAGCCTCGCCGTGACATTTGCCCTCGGCTTAACGGCGACACAACACACTCAAGCCTCTGACATCACAAACAGGGGACTCATTTCGAATGCTCCCCATGGCATTACCCGCGAAGAGGATCTCTGGCTCTTCAACACAGGGACCATCACCGGTCGAGACGGCGCCGGCGTCCACGCCAAAAACAATGGCACCGTGGAAAACGAAGGACGTATCAGCGGCAACCTCGGCGAGAAGGGTAGCGCCCTCAATGACGGCATCCGTGTTGGCAAGGTCGCCCGTATCTCGAACGCCGGAACCATTGAAACCACACACCCGCTCGGCTCAGGCCTGGTGATAGGCAGCGGTAGCGTTACAAACGGCCCGGCGGCACTGATCAGCGGCAAGAGCTACGGCATTCTGGCAAAGGGCGGCGGTACCACCCATGTGACGAACTCGGGGGTCATCCAGGGCTTTCGGGGCATCAAGTTCGAAGGCAACTTCAATGACGTCGTCGTCAACAGCGGTGCGATCATCGGTTCCGGAGGCGGTCCCATGATTGACTTCGGCGCTGGCGACGATGTGCTGTCCGCGCACAGCGGCTCCCGGATCGCCGGGTTCATCGACGGTGGCGAGGGTTACGACAGAGTGGTGCTCAATGGCGCCGGAGGCGGCACGCTCAGAAACACCCTCGGCTTCGAAAAGCTCCATGTCGATTCAGGGACCTGGACGCTGGCCAGTCGAGGCGACTTCAGTGACGGCGCCGAAGTGGCCTGGGGCGCGAAGCTGATCAACCAGGGCGCAATCGCCGGGCATACCCATGTCAGGGGTGAATATGCCGGCCCCGGCCATGCCCATAGCTTGCAGGTAAGCGGTACGTTGCGGGTCAATCGTGCATTGGGCGCCGCCGATATCGGGCAGGACCTCAGCTTGAGCCGAGGTTCGAAGCTGGTCTACGGGGTCGACGCCAATGGCGGCAGTGCCACCGTCCAGGTCGGTGGCACTGCCCATTTGGGCGATGCCACCTTGGTGGTCAACTCGACTCAAGGTCGTGCCCCGCTGCACAGCCAGCACACCCTTCTGCGCGCGGGCAATGTGGAGGGTACCTTCGGCCAGGTCAGTACGGACCTGGCGCTCATGACACCCGAGGTCAGCTACGGCAAGACCGAGGTTGGCCTGAGCTACCGGCGTAACGACGTATCCCTTGAGAGCCTTGCACACTCTGATAATGCCAAGAGTGTCGCCAGAAACCTGGAATCCGTGACACGTTTTGGGAGAATAACCGCCGGGATCAAGTCCCAAGCCGTCAGCCATGAGGCGTTTTTCTCGAACGACCTGAACAAATCCATAGTCCGAAAACGCCGGAGCCTGGACGACATCGCGAACAGTGAGCCTGACAGCGCGATAGCCAGTGTCGAGACAATCGACGCTTTACCCGGTGTGGACGATCTCCTGCGCGCCAGCGATGAAGCCACGCTGAAACGGGCCATGGAACAACTCGCCAGTAGCCACAATGCCAACCTGGGCAATGCAACCTTGAGTGGTGCCAGTCAAGTGAGCAGCAGCCTGCTCTCGGCCATGCGGCAACTGGGTGGCTCCGTCAATCGACAGACCGTGAGTTCGACCGCCCTCGCCCCTGGTGATGGGCGTAGTCACCCTGCCAATGGCCGACTCTGGGTCCAGGGCCTGGGCAACTCCGCAAAATTCGAGCGCGGCCAGAACAGCCAGGCGATGCAGCAGAACACCCGGGGCCTTCTCCTCGGTGCCGACTGGGCACTCGATGAGCAATGGCGCCTGGGTCTGATGGCCGGCAAGTCACAAACCCGGCTCAGTGGCAGCGACTTCGCGGGTGACCTCGATAGCTGGCACCTGGGTGCTTATGCGCTCCGCCAAAGCGGCCCCCTGGCCTTGCGCCTTGGCGCGGTGCACAGCGGTCATGACGGTAAAACCCGGCGCAGCGTGGACTTCGTCGGTTTCAGTGATCGCCTCAAAGGCAATCACAGCGCCACCAGCCAACAGGCTTTCGCCGAACTCGGCTACAACCTGGGTAGCGGTCACCTGCACGCGGAACCCTTCGTTAATCTCGGTTATCAGCGCTACCACCGCGATACGTTCAAGGAAAAAGGCGGTGACACAGCCCTGAAGGTCAAGGCACAAACCCAGGACCATATCAGCAGCACCTTGGGTGCCCGCCTGGTCCATCGGCACGCACTGGACAGCGGCATGAGCTTGACCCCACACCTGAGCGCCGGCTGGAAACATCTGTATGGCCGCACCACTCACCAGACTGAACAGAACTTGATGGCGCTGAACGACGACTCGTTCAAGATCAAAAGCACCGCGTTGGACCGTGACAGCCTGGTGCTGGAGGCCGGTCTGGACCTGAGGCTGTCGCCCCGCCAGAACCTCGGCGTCGGCTACACCGGGGAAGTCGGCGGCAACAGCCGCAATCATGGGGTCATGGGGCAGTGGACGCTGGCCTTTTAACCGCTCGGTCAGACCCGCGCGGCAAGAGCGGGCCTGACCACACAAGGCGATGCGGGCGCATCACACTGGAGTCTTGCGAAGCCGCACCACACCCATCTGCAACCCAAAGGGTTTGAACACCGAGTTCAGCGACTTGAGCGTCGGGTTACCCTCCCCATGCTCGATATGAACAAGGGTCCGTACCGAAATCCTGCACATCCTGGCGAATTGGCTTTGGTGCAAGCCGGTGACCTCGACACGCAAGCGCCTGACCGCAGCGCCAATACCGATCACGCCTTGGGCAAGGTCGTCCTGGATGGACTGAATCAGCAATGCACGGACTTCAAGACTAAGGGTCATTTCAGCCCCCAGTCTTGCATACGCTGTTCAAAGCCCTTTTGTGACGCTTCGAAAGCCAGCGTCATGGCATCCTGCCAAGTCCCGTTCGCAAAGATCTGGAGCGTCAGGGTGTACATGGTTCGACCTGCAATTTAATGCGTTCGGTGAGCGAAAACTGTCTACAGAACTGCAATATAGTACATATCAGCTCATCGTCTTCGCCTAAAAAACGCAATAAAATGCGTTTTTAGCCCGTAGAGCGGACAATTTACGCAATAAAATGCAGACGTATGGCACTGAACGACGATTCGTTCAAGATCAAAACTCATCAACCGAGATCGGCAACAAAAACCTCATCGATCCTGGCCAGGTCGCTCTCATTGAGGATGCCGGCGTGGAAACGCAACTTTACCCACGCCATCAGATAATCGTAACGGGCCTTGGCCAGCCCGCTACGGGTGCTGAACCGCTCTTGCTCGGCATTGAGCAGGTCGAGGTTGACCCGCTCTCCTCCCAGCAGGCTCTTTTGCGTCGAAACCACCAACGACTCCGCTGAAGCCAGGGCCTTCTGATAAGCCCGTAGTTTGCTCTCCCCCGACAGACACGCACTGAACTGGCGGCGCAGTTCGATCAGCGTCTCACGGGTCTTGGCCTCCAGTTCGTACTCCGTTTGCTCAAGGGTCCGACTGGCCTTGCGCACGGAAGCCGAAACACCGCCCCCCGCAAACAACGGCACATTCAACTCGATGCCAATGCTGTTGGTGCTGTTGCGCTGGTCATAAGTGCTGCTGCTATCGGATTCCGATTTGCGCAGGCTGGCGTAGGCCGTGACCTTGGGCAAGTGCCCGGCACGACTGCGCTCCACCTCATGCCTGGCCACTTCGACAGCCTGGCGTTGAGAAGCCAGCAACGGGTTTTGCACCAGCGCCATCCGATGCCAATGATCAAATGTCGCCGGTTCCATGGGAAAGGCCTGGAACGCCGCGGACAGCGGCGCCAGATCGTTGATGGCAAGCCGCGGCTCGCCCATCAGGGCGCCCAACTCCCGCAGGGCGGCATCCTGTTCGTCATGGGCCTCGATCTGCTGCGCCGTGGCCAGTTCAAAACGCGACTCGGCCTCAAGGATATCGGTACGCGTGCCCTCGCCCTGACGAAACAGCCGGGTGTTGCGCTGGAGCTGCTGCTCAAAGGCCTTTTTCCTGGCCTCGGCAATGTCGATCTGGTCCTGGGCCAACAAGGCCCTGGTGTAGGCACTGAGTACTCGCAATAGCAGCTCCTGGCTCTTGTTGCGAAAAACCTCATCGGCAAACAGCGACTGGGCAACGCCTTTGCGATAAGCGGCATAGGCTTCGTAATCGAGCAACGGTTGCTGCAGGGTCAGTGCCGATGTGGCACTGCGATAGCGGCGCTGGTCATGGCTGCTGCCCGCCGCCCTGAACGAAGTGATCCTGGATTCATTACGCCCCAGGTTGTGACTGTAGGACAGCCGGGGCAGCAGCCCCGCCAGGCCAAGGGCATCGCTTTCGCGCCCAGCATCGCGGGCTTTCATTGCGCCCTGAAACAGCGGGTCATGCAGCAAGGCCGACTCATACACTTGAAAGGGCCCCAGGGCATGACTTTCGAGGCTGGCGATCAAGGCAAGCAGCGCAACCGGTATCGATAATATTTTCATGACAGCAGACCAACGTCCTATTCGGTCAATGAGGCGCTCACGCGATCCAGTAGCGGTTTGAACAGGTAGTTGAGCAGCGAGCGTTCCCCGGTACGGACGAACATCTCGGCCGGCATGCCGGGCTTGATCACCAGCCCATTGAGTTTTTCCAGGGAGGCTTCACTGACCGTGCTGCGTATCAGGTAGTAGGGGCCGCCCGTTTTTTCGTCGAGCAGCTGGTCGGCCGACACCAGGCTGACCTCGCCGGCGACACGGGGTGTCACACTCTGATTGAACGCCGTGAACAGGATATCCACTGACTGGCCAGGACTGACCTTGTCCACCAGGCTGACTGGCAAGCGTCCCTCCACTTCCAGAGGCTGGCCTTGCGGCACGATCTCCAGCAGCGTGTCGCCGGCACGGACCACGGCGCCCTCGGTATGCACGCTCAAGTTGACGGCAATCCCTTGCGCCGGCGCGCTGACCTCCGTGTGCTGCAAGTCAAAACGCGCTGACATCAGCTGTTGTTCCAGGGTCAGGCACTTGAGTCGCACATCGGCCAACTGACCACGGACCTCGGTCTGATACTGCTCGACATGCTGGGAAAGCTTGAGCTGCGACTCGAGTATTTCCTGTTTCAGCAGCCCGATTTCCCCCCCGTTCCGCGCGATCTGCTGCTGCACCTGGGACAACTGGCGCTCCTGCTCAAGCAGACGATTACTCGCAATATGTCCCTCATCCGCCAGGGGGCGCAGTTTCTCCACTTGACGGCGCAGCGATCCGGCCTGGGCCAGCAGGTCATTGCGGGCTTGGCCCAGGCCGGACAGTTGGGCGGTCGCCCCGTCGATGCGCGCACGTAGGCCCGCCTGCTCGCGAGAAAAAGCCTCGCGCCGACTGTTGAACAGTTGCCGCTGCCCCTCCAGAACCACCGCCAACAACGGATCGACATCGGTAATCAATTCGGCGGGAAAGCGAACCTGCGCCAGATTGTCCCGCTCGCCCTCCCAGCGGGCCTGAGTGGCCAGGGCTTGGCGGTACTGGGCTTGCAAGGATTGGACAGTGGCCGATAGTTGGGTCTGATCCAGGCGAAACAGCACCTGCCCCTTCTCGACCCGCTGCCCTTCCCTGACCAGGATCCCACTGACCGCTCCGCCTCCCAGGGACTGGACCGCCTTGCGCTTGCCGGACACCACGACCGTGCCCGGCACACTGACGCCTTGATCCAGCGGAGCCAGGGCCGCCCAGGTGAAGAAACCACCGGCACCGAACACCACCAGTATCCAGCCCAACCTCACGAAAAATGCGGCCCCGCGCGGCGAGCACGAAGCGGGCGCAGGACGATGTTGCTTTGCGCTGTCTGAAGTCATGCGCCTGTTTTCCCTGGTGATTGACCCGCGGCTTTCGACGCGGGCTCCCGGGTTCTCGATAAACCTTCGAGCACTTCCGAACGCGAACCAAAGGCCCGCACTTTCCCCTCTTCCAGCAGCATCAACCGATCGGCCTGGACCAGAACGTTGGTACGGTGGGTCACCAGAATCACGGTGCTGCCCTGGGCTTTCAGTTGGGCAATGGCTTGGATAAGGGCCGCTTCACCCTCGGTATCAAGGTTGGAATTCGGCTCATCGAGCACCACCAGGCGCGGCCGGTCATAGAGCACCCGGGCCAAGGCCACGCGCTGCTTCTGGCCTCCGGAAAGACCGGCGCCCGCGTCCCCCAACACCGAGTCATAACCCTGTGGCAAACGCAGGATCAACTCATGAACACCCGCCTGGCGGGCCGCCTCGACGACCTTGTCCGGGTTCGGTTCGCCGAAACGGGCAATGTTTTCAGCCACGGAACCGCTGAACAGCTCGATGTTCTGGGACAAGTAGCCGATATGCGGACCCAGTTCATTGCGGGCCCAGCGGTGGATATCGGCACCGTCCAGCCGCACCACTCCACCCTGGACCGGCCAGATGCCCAGCAGCACGCGAATCAGGGTCGACTTGCCCGCGCCGGAAGCCCCCAGCACGCCCAGCACTTCCCCGGCCGCCAGCTTGAAACTCACCTGGTGCAAGGTCGTGGTCCGCGTGCCGGGAGGCCCTGCACTCACCTGCTCGAACGCCAGTTGCCCCTTGGGGGTGGGCAAGGCCATCGCTCCCGCCGATTCGGGAAACTCGGCAAGCAGCGCGTCCAGACGCCGATACGCCGACCGGGCGGCGTTCCAGTGCTTGGAGGTGGCAATCAACTGGTCGATGGGCAGCAGCAGCCTTCCCATCAGGATGGAACCGGCAATCATCATCCCGGCGCTCATCTCGCCGACGATCACCAGCAACGCACCCAGCCCCAGCACCAGGGATTGCAGGCACTGGCGAAAGCCTTTGCTCAGATGGGTCATGAGCGCGCCGGTATCGCTGGCACGGTTCTGTTGCGAGAGAAAACGCGCGTAGGGCTCGAACCAGCGTTGGCGCAACACCTCCAGCATGCCCATGGCCTGAATGGTTTCGGCATTGCGCAAATGGCTGGTGGCCAATTGGCTGGCCTCTTGCGAATGGCGACCGGCTTCAGCCAGCGGCTTGCTGGTCAGACACTCATTGAGCAGCGCCAGGGTCACCAGCAGCACGGCGCCGACACAGGCGAAGACACCCAGCCAGAAGCTGAACATGAACATTACCACCAGGTAGATTGGAAACCAGGGCGCATCGAAAAAAGCGAACAAGGCCGGGCCGGTCAGGAACTGGCGAATCTGGTTCAGGTCGCCGAGCGCCTGCGCGCCATGCCCGTCACCGCGGACCCGATTGCGCTCGAAGGCGGCTTGGTAGACACGCAGGTTGAACCGATGATCGAGATGCCCTGCGACACGGCTGACGACAAAATTGCGAACGGTCTCCAGCAGCCCGATAAAAACGAAGAATCCCACGATCATCAAGGTCAACATGACCAGCGTGGTCTGGTTTTGCGAAGTCAGCACCCGATCATAAACCTGCAGCATGTAAATCGAGGGGGCCAGCATCAGCACATTGATCAAGGCGGTAAAACAGCCCACGCTGATCAGAATACGCTTATATTCCCCGAGCACTTCTATCAACGGTGCCGTGGGCTTTGTCGTCAAGGGCTTCATTGACTTCCTTGAATATTATTTCGCGCGCGCAAAACATCAGAAGAGCAGCGCCCAGGGCACTGCTCTTGGTGAGCTCAAACGAATAAATTGACCGGGCTATTTATAAACCGGTGAAATGGCCTATTACGCAGCCATATCCAGAATATAGGGGAACGCCCCATCATCAATAAGCCAGTCGAAGCTGTTGTTAAACTCGCTGTAGGCATCCGGCTGATTGACTGCGGGCGCAGACTCGACGTGCGTTATGTCATTCTTTTCTACCAGGCCGGAAATCACTTCATAAGCCTCTTCTTCAAGCCCGTCAAACGCATCGCTGTGGGGGTCCTGTTCGCCCATGAATCCCCGAGGTTCCGGCGGTGTATAATTTGCAAGACGCTCAAGCAGCTCCTGGAACTTTAAAATTTCTTGCTCCACAACTTTTGCAATCGCGGCAAGTTCGTTGCTCCAACCCTGAAAGTCGAAATCAGCGTTGGCGCCAAAGAAAGGAGGCTTGGCAGCAGGATGTGTTGCCTCAAGCTGTTCAAGCTGTGCTTGCCAGAAAGGCGGCGTCCGATCAGGAAAGCCATGATTGTGCCTTGACATAAACCACTCCATATCACTACGCATTAATGAGCGCCCAATACCCTATCGGGCATACTCGTCGCCTATTTAATGAGACTTATGAAGTGAGGGTTATATAAATAGATATCACCATTGTTCCATGGCAAAACCAGAACAAAAAAAAGGGGAGCACATGCTCCCCCGAGGAAAAACGTTGGTAGTCGAAGGCGTTAGATCAGCCTTCGATCTCGATCAGGATCTCGCCCGGGTTGACCCGGTCGCCCTTGGCCACATGGATGGCCGTGACCTTGCCCGACACCGCCGCCTGCACTTCGGTTTCCATTTTCATGGCCTCGGTGATCAGTACGGCCTGGCCGGCTTTCACGGTGTCGCCTTCCTTGACCAGCACGTCGACGATATTGCCCGGCATGGTGGTGCTGACATGGCCCGGCGCGCTGGCCTGCTTGCGCTTGCTGCTGCCACCGCTGACAAACTCGTTGAGCGGTTCGAACACCACTTCTTCCGGCATGCCGTCGATGGACAGGTAGAAGTGCCGCTTGCCTTCGGCTTTCACGCCGACACCGGTGATGTCCACGCGGTAGGTTTCGCCGTGCACGTCGATCACGAATTCAGTCGGTACGCCCTCGCCGCCCGCCGAACGTACGCCACCGGCCTCAGGGATCGGCAACAGCGCTTCAGGAACCAGGGTGCCGGCCTCACGCTCTTCGAGGAACTTGCGTCCGATATCCGGGAACATGGCGTAGGTCAGCACGTCTTCTTCCGACTTGGCCAAGGCGCCGATCTCACCGCGCAACTTGACCATTTCCGGCTTGAGCAGGTCGGCTGGACGGACGTCGATCACTTCCTCGCTGCCGATGGCCTGGCGCCGCAGTTTCTCGTTGACGGTGCCCGGCGCCTTGCCGTAGCCGCCTTGCAGGTACAGCTTCACTTCGTTGGTGATGGTCTTGTAACGCTCACCAGCGAGGACGTTGAAGAACGCCTGGGTGCCGACGATCTGCGAAGTCGGGGTCACCAGCGGCGGGAAGCCGAGGTCTTCACGCACTCGCGGAATCTCTGCCAGCACTTCGCCCATGCGGCTCAAGGCGCCCTGCTCTTTCAGCTGGTTGGCGAGGTTGGAAATCATCCCGCCCGGCACCTGGTTGACCTGCACACGGGTGTCGACCGCAGTGAATTCACTTTCGAACTGGTGGTACTTCTTGCGCACGGCGTAGAAGTACAGGCCGATTTCCTGCAACAGTTGCAGGTCCAGGCCGGTGTCGAACTCGCTGCCTTTAAGGGCCGCGACCATCGATTCAGTGCCCGGATGGCTGGTGCCCCAGGCGAAGCTGGAGATCGCCGTGTCGATATGATCGGCGCCGTTCTCCACAGCCTTGAGCTGGCACATCGCGGCCAGGCCGGCGGTGTCGTGGGAATGGATAAACACCGGCAGCGACTGCTCGCTTTTCAACGCCTTGACCAGTTCGCCCGTGGCGAAAGGGGTCAGCAAGCCGGCCATGTCCTTGATCGCCACCGAGTCGCAACCCATGGCTTCCATCTGCTTGGCCTGGGCCACGAACGCCTCGATGGTGTGCACCGGGCTGGTGGTGTAGGCGATGGTGCCCTGGGCATGCTTGCCCGCCGCTTTCACCGCTTCGATGGCAACCCGAAGGTTACGCACATCGTTCATGGCGTCGAAAATGCGGAACACATCAATGCCATTGACCGCCGCCTTGGCGACGAAGGCCCTGACCACGTCGTCGCTGTAATGGCGGTAGCCCAGCAGGTTCTGACCGCGCAGGAGCATTTGCAGACGGGTGTTGGGCAATGCCGCACGCAGTTGGCGCAGACGCTCCCACGGGTCTTCCTTCAGGAAGCGTACGCAGGCGTCGAAGGTCGCGCCGCCCCAGACTTCCAGGGACCAGTAGCCGACCTTGTCGAGCTTCTCGCAGATCGGCAGCATGTCTTCGGTGCGCATGCGGGTGGCGAGCAGCGATTGATGAGCGTCGCGCAGGATCGTGTCGGTAACGTGAATCTTCTTAGTCATTGGAGTAATCCTCACAGGCCTGCGTGGGCGGCGATGGCGGCGGCGATGGCCAGGGCCAGCTCTTCGGGTTTGCGCTTGATCGAGTAGTTGGTCAGTTCAGGGTGGCTTTCAACGAAGCTGGTATTGAACTGGCCGCTACGGAATTCCGGGTTACGCAGGATTTCCTGGTAATACGCCGCGGTGGTCTTCACGCCTTGCAGGCGCATGTCGTCCAGGGCCCGCAGGCCACGGTCCATCGCTTCTTCCCAGGTCAACGCCCAGACCACCAGCTTCAGGCACATGGAGTCGTAGAACGGCGGAATGGTGTAGCCGGTGTAGATCGCCGTGTCGGTGCGCACGCCGGGACCGCCAGGGGCGTAGTAGCGGGTGATCTTGCCGAAGCTGGGCAGGAAGTTGTTCTTCGGGTCTTCGGCGTTGATCCGGAACTGCAGGGCAAAACCACGATGGATGATGTCTTCCTGCTTGACCGACAACGGCAGGCCGGAGGCAATGCGGATCTGCTCACGGACAATGTCGATGCCGGTGATTTCTTCGGTGATGGTGTGTTCCACCTGCACCCGGGTGTTCATCTCCATGAAGTACACCTCGCCCTCGGCGAGCAGGAACTCCACGGTACCGGCGTTCTCGTAGCCCACCGCCTTGGCCGCGCGCACCGACAGGTCACCGATATAGGCGCGCTGTTCAGGGGTCAGTTGCGGGCTGGGGGCGATTTCGATCAGCTTCTGGTTGCGGCGCTGGATCGAGCAGTCACGCTCGAACAGGTGCACCACGTTGCCGAAGCTGTCGCCGAGAATCTGCGCTTCGATGTGCTTGGGATTGACGATGCATTTTTCCAGGAAGACTTCCGCCGAACCAAAGGCCTTGGTCGCTTCGGAAATCACCCGGGGGAAAGCCTGTTCCAGTTCTTCGCGGCTGTTGCAGCGGCGGATACCGCGACCGCCACCGCCGGAGGTGGCCTTGAGCATCACCGGGTAACCGATACGGTCGCCTTCGACGAGGGCTTCGGCGATGTCAGCGACGTTGCCTTCAGTGCCCGGGGTGACCGGCACGCCGGCCTTGATCATGCTACGGCGGGCTTCGGTCTTGTCGCCCATGCGCCGGATCACTTCCGCCGACGGGCCGATGAATTTAATCCCACGTTCGGCACAGATATCCGCCAGTTCGGCGTTTTCCGAGAGGAAGCCGTAACCGGGGTGCAGCGCGTCACAACCGGTTTCCACCGCCAGGTTCACCAGCTTGCGCGGGTTCAGGTAGCCGGCCAATGGCTCGGCGCCAATGCTGTGGGCCTCATCCGCGCGCTTCACATGCAGGGCATGGCGATCGGCGTCGGAATAGATCGCGACCGAGCGAATGCCCATCTCGGCGCAGGCGCGCACGATTCGTACGGCAATTTCACCACGGTTGGCGATCAGGATCTTTTTTATCACTTGGAAATTCCTAAGCCGCTGGAACAAACAACCCTTGGGGTGCAACCGGAAAACGGGTCGGCGCGTGACTAAATGTTTCAAGCCAGTCGCGCAGTCCACACTAGTCCTACCCAGCGATAAACCAAAATCAATAATTATTGGGTCACTCATAAGCAAAAGCTTATAGTTAGACCGTTCGCAGCCCCCATGAGTGTTTAGAAAATGCGTAAGTCCTTGATGCGTATGACATTGCGTCAACTCAAGATTTTTAATGAGGTCTGCGATCTGCGTTCCTACAGCCGCGCAGCTGATGAAATGTCTCTCACACAGCCAGCCGTCAGCCTACAAATTCGTCAGTTGGAAGAGCTGATCGGCCAGCCGTTATTCGACTACGTCGGCAAAAAGCTCTACATGACCGAAGCGGCTGAAGCGTTACAGCGGGCCAGCCGGGACATTTTCGGCCGGCTGGAAAACCTCGATATGCAGCTCTCGGACATGCAGGGCTCGCTGCAGGGGCAACTGAAACTGGCGGTGGAATCCAGCGCCAAGTACTTCGTCCCGCACCTGTTTGCCGCATTCAAGCGCCAGCATCCCGAGGTCAATCTGCACCTGACCGTGGTCAACCGCGCGCAGGCGATCCGGCGCCTGTCGGATAACCGTGACGACTTGCTGATCATGTCGATGGTGCCCCAGGACATGGGGCTCGAATTCCTGCCGTTCCTGAACAATCCGATTGTCGCAGTAGCACCGCCCGATCACCCGTTGTGCCACGGCGGCCCGCTGCGCTTGCAGGACCTGGAGCCGTATACGTTGTTGATCCGGGAAGCGGGGTCAGGGACGCGAATCGCCTGCGAGGAGTATTTCAAGGAGAAGCGCGTGCACTTCTCGCAGACGCTGGAAGTGACGTCGGGCGAAGCCCAGCGCGAATGCGTGGTGGCGGGGCTGGGCTTGGCCCTGTTGACGCGCCATGCCCTGAGCCTGGAACTGGCGACCGGCGTGCTCCGAGAACTGCCGGTGGAAGAACTGCCGCTCTATCGCAGTTGGTGCCTGGTTCAGGCCAAGGACAAACGCCTGTCACCGGTCGCCCATGCG
Organism: Pseudomonas gingeri; assembly: GCF_013386165.1. Taxonomy (GTDB): domain Bacteria; phylum Pseudomonadota; class Gammaproteobacteria; order Pseudomonadales; family Pseudomonadaceae; genus Aquipseudomonas; species Aquipseudomonas gingeri_C. The sequence continues at coordinate 223,340 of NZ_JACAOS010000017.1, forward strand.
TTCCTGGGGTTTATTCGCAGTGAACGATTAAAAATCAGCGGGCTGGTTGAGCGCTTCGACGGTCGGATGCCGAGTCCGCCTGCCAGTAATTGAGTGCGGCGGTTTCCTGTTGCAGTTGGCGCAGTTCGGTGCGGTCTTCGATTGCGCGACGAAATTCCATGCGGCGCTGATCTTCCTGCTGCCGACGGGTTTTAACGCTGCTTTGCTCTTCGTGGTGCCGGGCCATTTCGAGTCTCCCAGGTTGGATACGGGAGTTTCAAGATGGACGTCCGGCGTTACGGTTTGGAGGCGCACCGATGACAGAACGATGAAATCGGGCGCGGTCAGTCGTCGAGGGCTTTTACCGACTTGGGCGACAGACGCAGGCTGCGCAAGCTGCGCTTGACGCTCTTGAGGTGGTTGACCAGGCTCGGCCCACGGGCCATGGCCACGCCCATCGCCAGCACGTCGATCACCACCAGGTGAGCGATACGCGAGGTCAACGGCGTATAGATCTCGGTGTCCTCGTGCACGTCGATGGCCAGGTTCACCGTCGACAGCTCGGCCAAGGGCGTTTGGCTCGGGCACAGGGTGATCAGGGTCGCACCGCTCTCACGCACCAGGTTGGCGGTGATCAGCAGGTCCTTGGAGCGGCCCGACTGGGAGATGCAGATTGCCACGTCGGTGGGCTTGAGGGTGACCGCCGACATCGCCTGCATGTGCGGGTCGGAATACGCCGCCGCCGTCAGCAACAAGCGGAAGAATTTGTGCTGGGCATCCGCCGCCACCGCACCGGAAGCGCCAAAACCATAGAACTCCACGCGCTGCGCCGAGGACATCGCGGTCACGGCCCGTTGCAACGCGGCCGGGTCGAGCTTCTCGCGTACGTCCATCAGGGTATGCAGGGTGGTGTCGAAGATCTTCAGGCTGTAGTCCGCCACCGAATCGTCTTCGTGAATCGCGAACTGTCCGAAGCTGGCACCGGCCGCCAGGCTCTGGGCCAGCTTCAGTTTCAGGTCCTGGAAACCCGAGCAACCGATGGCCCGGCAGAAACGCACGATGGTCGGTTCACTGATGCCCACGCTGTGGGCCAGGTCGGCCATGGAACTGTGCATCACCGCCGCCGGATCGAGCAGGACGTGATCGGCGACCTTGAGCTCCGACTTGCGCAGCAGGTTGCGAGACTGGGCGATGTGTTGCAACAGATTCAAAGGTCTGGACTCATTGTTATGGGCGAACGCCTGGGATGTAGCAGTCTTGTAGTTATACTACAAGAATTCGCGGATTGCCCGCTCCATTACGTAACTGGCCTCCCCACTGCCGTAGCGTGGGGAGCATGTAGCCGTTCCGATGGCCAACGCCTAGGGGAAGCCATTGCGCAACAGCCGCATCAGTTCCTGCGCCGCCACCGGCCGGCTGATCAGGTAGCCCTGCACCTCATCGCAACCCTGGGCCTTGAGGAAATCCAGTTGCTCCTGGTTTTCCACACCCTCGGCCACCACCTTCAGTTCCAGGCTGTGAGCCATGGCGATGATCGCCCGGGTGATCGCCGCGTCTTCGCTGCCCTCGCCCAGGCCGCGGATAAAGCTCTGGTCGATCTTCACGTAGTCCACCGGGAAGCGCTTGAGGTAACTCAGGGACGAATAGCCGGTGCCGAAGTCATCGATGGCCAGCTTCACCCCCAGGTCGCGCAGTTGCTGGAAGGTGGCGATGATGTGTTCGACGCTGTCGAGCAACTGGCTTTCCGTCAGTTCAAGCTCCAGCAACTCCGGGGCCAGACCGGTTTCCTCCAGCACCTGGCGCACCAGGCTGACCAGCTTGCCCTGGCGCAACTGGTGCACCGAGAGGTTCACCGACACCCGGATCGGCGCCAGCCCCTCGCGCTGCCACTCACAGGCCTGCCAGCAGGCCTGGCGCAGGACGATTTCACCGATCGGTCCGATCAGCCCGGTTTCTTCGGCCAGGCCGATAAAGTCCGCCGGCGGTACCTGGCCGAGGGTCGGATGCTCCCAACGCACCAGCGCCTCGGCGGCGTTCACCCGGCCGGTGGCCAGGCACAGCTTGGGTTGGTAGAAGACGATCAGTTGTTGCTCTTCAATGGCCTTGCGCAGCTGGTTCTCCAGCTGCAAACGCTCCAGGGTGCTGGCCTGCAGGCTGTCGGTGTAGAACTGGAAGTTGTTCCCGCCCAGGTGCTTGGCGTGCTGCATGGCGATATTCGACTGGCTGAGCAACACCGGGATTTCCCGCGCATTGTCCGGCAGCAAGCTGATGCCCATGGACGCGCTGACCACCAATTCGTGCCCATCGATGGTCACCGGCACCCGCAGCTTGCTGAGCAGGCGGGTCGCCACCCGGGCCAGGCTGGAGAGGTTGCCGTAGGCGTCGAACAACACCGCGAACTCATCCCCGGACAACCGCGCGATGGTGTTGGCTTCCGGCAAGGCATTGACCAGGCGCCGGGCCATCTGCTGCAGCAACTGGTCGGCGATTTCATGGCCCAGGCTGTCGTTGAGCAATTTGAAACGGTCCAGGTTGATGTGCAGCAACGCCAGGCTGCGGCCGCCCTGGCGAACCTGCTGATGGGCGTCGCGCAAGCGCTCGCGGAACAACGAACGATTGGCCAGTCCCGTCAGCTCGTCGTAGTGAGTCAGGTAGCGCATGCGCTCTTCGGACTCGCGCCGGGCCGACAGATCGGCGAAAAAGCCGACGATATGACCGACATTGCCCCGCGTATCGCGCACCACATTCAGTTGCAGCCATTGCGGGTACAACTCGCCGTTCTTGCGCGCCTCGACCAACTCACCCTGCCAGCTGCCGTGCTGCTCCAGGGCCTGATGGATGGTCGAATAGTGGCGCCGGGCATCGCGACTGCCCGGCAAGTCGATCACATTGCGCCCGAGCATGTCCTCGGGCAGGTAGCCGGTCACCTGGCTGAAGGCCTGGTTGATCGCCAGCAAGGTGTAATTCGGGTCGAAAATCACGATGCCTTCGCTGGCCGCTTCGAAGACCGTCGCAGCCAATTGGCGCTGGGCTTCCTGTTCCTTGTGCGCGCTGATATCGCGGCGGGTGCCGACCATGCGCAGCACGCGACCGCTGCCGGAGCGCTCGACCGCCCGTCCACGGTCTTCGATCCAGACCCAATGGCCATCGCCATGCCGGATCCGGTATTCAATCTGATAATCCTCGCTGCGGCCCTTCAAGTGTTCCACCAACGCGCGCTTGAGCGTCGGCACATCGTCGGGGTGCAGACGTGGCTTGAGGTGGCTGAGCATCGCCGTCACGTATTTCGGGTCGAGGCCGAACAGCTCCTTGAGCTGGGTGTGATGGACTTCGTCGGTCTGCAGATTCCAGTCCCACAGCCCCAGTTCGCTGGCCTGCAGGGCCAGGGCCAGGCGCGCTTCGCTTTTGCTCAGGGCCCGGTTCGCCACGTCCAGCTCCAGGCTGCGCTGGACCACCCGGCCCTCCAGGCCAACCTGGGCGTCACGCAACTCCTGTTCGGCGCGGCGACGCTGTTCGATTTCCCGCGCCAGTTCGTGGTTCAGCTGTTCGCTGCGGGCATGGGCGTGTTGCAGGCTCTCGATCAGTGCCTGGTTCTGGAAGCGCCGCAACAGGCCGCGCTGGATCAGCCGGTTGACCTGCAAGGCCACCACACTCAGTGATACCAGCAGAATCAGCCCCAGCCAGCCCCAGCCTTGTTGCTCCTCGGTACCGCCCCAGAACAGGTAGCCGATGGCCGGCAACAGGCACGGCAGGGTAAAGGTCAGGAACGCCGGGATGCTCACGGCGTAGGCCACACTGGCGGAGAGGGTCGCGGCACCGATCAGGCCGAAGACCCAGGCCTGCTGGAGAAAACTGTCGGTGGGCACCAGGGCGATGCCGGCGCAGGCCAGGGTCAGGCCGCTGACCGCCGAACCCAACAGGAACGTCCGCCGCCAGATCGGCTGGGCCTGCCGACTGGGCATCGCCGAATCGAACGCCGCCACCTGGATCACGCGCAAGGCCACCAGCGCCATCAACCACACCAGCCAAACGCTGACCAGCAGATAACGCTGCGGGCTCCAGAGCAACCAGGCGCAGACCAGACCGTTCAACAACATGAATAAAGTCGGCAACAACGACCCCTGGTACAGCAGGCGCGTACGCTCGACCGTCAGCTCAGTGGCGAATTGCTTGCGGATAACCCGCCCAGCCACCATCGGGGGGCTCAGCGCGTCGAAGCTCTGGGTCATGGGCAGTATTCTTATAATGGTTAGCCATAAACGTGGCAGGAGCATACACAAGCATCCGGCCGGACCAAACTGCCCCAGGTCATAAAATGTAATGAATTAACCGGGGCCCTGCCCCCTTGTGCAGGGCCAGAGCAAGACACGGCGCCGCCTGTAGCCAATGACTGACCGGTCGTCATAGCTGATCTTTTTTATCCGCCGAGGCCCCCGACAACCTGCGCCCTCCTCAATCCCCTACAGGGGATTGAGGTCCCACGTCGCCCCGCTCAGCATTAGGGTTTGCCCGCCCAGGCCCGGCACCCTAGAATGCGGCGATGCGCGATGATCTCTCCTTTTTGCTGAATTCCCTCAACGATGCCCAACGCCAGGCCGTAGCCGCCCCCGTTGGCCGTCAGTTGGTTCTGGCCGGTGCCGGCTCGGGTAAAACCCGGGTGCTGGTGCACCGTATCGCCTGGTTGATCCAGGTCGAAAACGCCTCGTCCCATTCGATCCTGTCGGTGACCTTCACCAACAAGGCCGCTGCCGAGATGCGCCATCGCATCGAGCAGTTGCTGGGCATCAGCCCGGCCGGCATGTGGGTCGGCACCTTCCACGGCCTGGCGCACCGCCTGTTGCGGGCGCACTGGCAGGAAGCCGGCCTGAGCCAGACTTTCCAGATCCTCGACAGCGACGACCAGCAACGGCTGGTCAAGCGGGTGATCCGCGACCTCGGCCTCGACGAGCAGCGCTGGCCGGCCCGCCAGGCCCAGTGGTTCATCAACGGCCAGAAAGACGAAGGCCTGCGGCCCAAGCACATCCAGGCCAGCGGCGACCTGTTCCTGGCGACCATGCGCAGCATCTATGAAGCCTACGAGGCCGCCTGCGCGCGCGCCAACGTGATCGACTTCTCCGAACTGCTGCTGCGCGCCCTGGACCTGTGGCGCGACCACCCGGGCCTGCTGGCGCACTACCAGAAGCGCTTCCGGCACATCCTGGTGGACGAGTTCCAGGACACCAACGCCGTGCAGTACGCCTGGTTGCGCCTGCTGGCCCAGGGCGGCGACAGCCTGATGGTGGTCGGCGACGACGACCAGTCGATCTACGGCTGGCGCGGCGCGAAAATCGAGAACATCCACCAGTATTCCGCCGACTTCGCGGACGCCGTGACCATCCGTCTGGAGCAGAACTACCGCTCCACGGCCGGCATCCTCAAGGCCGCCAACGCCCTGATCGCCCACAACACCGGGCGCCTGGGCAAGGAGTTGTGGACCGATGGTGGCGATGGCGAGGCGATCAACCTCTATGCCGCCTTCAACGAACATGACGAAGCGCGCTACGTGGTGGAAACCATCGAAAGCGCCCTGAAAACCGGCCTGGCCCGTAGCGATATCGCCATCCTGTATCGCTCCAACGCCCAATCCCGGGTACTTGAAGAAGCCTTGCTGCGCGAACGTATCCCGTACCGCATCTACGGCGGCCAGCGCTTCTTCGAACGGGCTGAAATCAAGAACGCCATGGCCTACCTGCGCCTGCTGGAAGGCCGTGGCAACGACGCGGCGCTGGAACGGGTGATCAACGTCCCGGCCCGTGGGATCGGCGAGAAAACCGTCGAGGCCATTCGCGAACACGCCCGCCACAGCGAACTGTCGATGTGGGAAGCCATGCGCCAACTGGTTGCCAACAAAGGCCTGACCGGCCGTGCCGCCGGGGCGCTGGGGGTATTTGTCGAACTGATCGAGGACCTGGCGACGAAAACCCGGGAAATGCCGCTGCACCTGATGACCCAAGTGGTCATCGAGCAGTCCGGACTGATCGCCTACCACGAAGCGGAAAAAGGCGAGAAAGGCCAGGCCCGGGTGGAAAACCTCGAGGAACTGGTCAGCGCCGCACGTAACTTCGAAGCCGCCGAAGAAGACGCCGAGCTTACGCCGCTGGCCGCCTTCCTCGGCCACGCGTCGTTGGAGGCCGGCGACACCCAGGCCGACGAACACGAAGACAGCGTTCAACTGATGACCCTGCACAGCGCCAAGGGCCTGGAATTCCCCTATGTGTTCCTGGTGGGCATGGAAGAAGGCCTGTTCCCCCACAAGATGAGCCTGGAAGAACCCGGCCGCCTTGAGGAAGAACGCCGGCTGGCCTACGTGGGCATCACCCGGGCGATGCAGAACCTGGTACTGACCTACGCCGAGACCCGCCGCCTGTACGGCAGCGAGACCTACAACAAGGTCTCGCGCTTCGTACGCGAAGTGCCGAAAGGCCTGATTCAGGAAGTGCGCCTGTCCAACAGCGTCAGCCGACCGTTCGGCGGCGCCCAGGCCCAGGTCAGCAGCAGCCTGTTCGGCGGCAGCGATATTCCGGATACCGGTTTCAGCCTTGGCCAGACCGTGCGCCACAGCCTCTTCGGCGACGGCGTGATCCTCAACTTCGAAGGCGCCGGTGCCCAGGCCCGGGTCCAGGTGAATTTCAGCGAAGGCAGCAAATGGCTGATGCTCGGCTACGCCAAGCTGGAAGCGGTCTAGTTGTGGCAAGGGGGCTGGAAGTACCGCCCCCTCATTCAATCGAGGTCGTGACATAGCATGGGTTCAGGCTTCTTTTCCTCGTGGACATTCTGGGCCCTGCTGTCGGCGACCTTCGCCGCCCTGACGGCGATTTTCGCCAAGATCGGCATCGACAACGTCAACTCGGACTTCGCCACCCTGCTGCGAACTATCGTGGTATTGGTCAGCCTGGCCTTGATTTTGTACGCAACGGGCCAATATCAGTCATTGAGTTCGATTTCCGCCAAGAGCTATCTGTTCCTGCTGTTATCGGGCCTGGCCACCGGCGCCTCATGGTTGTGCTACTTCCGTGCGCTGAAGGTCGGCCCGGCTTCGCTGGTGGCTCCGGTGGACAAGCTCAGCGTGGTGTTTGTCGCCGTGATCAGCGTACTGCTGCTGGGCGAGAAGCTCGACCTGCGCCAATGGGGCGGTATCGGCCTGATTACCGCCGGCGTGGTCATGCTGGCTCTCCGACGCTAATCGGAAACATTTCGCACAGAGTTTATCGACTCGCCTTACGCGACAAACGGCATCGGCGCTATAGCCTTTCATGAAACCTTCAGGTGGTGCATGAGAGGATCAGGCAAAAGCCGGAAACACTCTCTCGCTAGCCAGTAACATTTCACCTGTGCAGTATGGCGCGCGTGCACTCCACAAACGGGAATACCCTTATGCAACGTTTTCTCAGTATCGCCTTGGCGCTTGTCATCGGTCTGACGATGAGCCTCGACGCGAACGCCAAACGCTTCGGCGGTGGCAAAAGCATGGGTTCGGCACCCAGCCATCAAACCAGCCAAATGGCCCCTTCCGCCGGTGTCGGCGGTGCTGCCGCAACCGCAGGTGCTGCCGGTGCCGCGGGCGCTGCTGCCAAAGCCGGCGGCGCTTCGCGCTGGCTCGGCCCTCTGGCCGGCATCGCCGCCGGTGGCCTGCTCGCCTCCATGTTCATGGGCGGCGGCTTCCAGGGCATGCAGTTCTTCGACATCCTGATCATGGCGGTCATCGCCTTCATGATCTTCCGCTTCATTGCCGCCCGTCGACGCAAGCAACAGGAGCACATGGCTCCAGCCGGTGCGCCGTTCCAGCGTGAAGTGTTCGAGCAGCAGGCCCAGCCGCAGAACTCGATCTTCGGCGGTTCCGCCCCTGTTGCCCAACGCCGCGCAATCGTCGCACCGGCCTGGTTCAACGAGGAGCGCTTCCTGGAAGCTGCCCGCAGCCACTTCCAGGCCCTGCAGCAGCACTGGGACGCCAACGAGATGGACAAGATCGCCGAGTTCGTCACCCCGCAGATGCTGCAGTTCCTGAAACAGGAGCGCGCGAATGAAGGCGACGGCTTCCAGTCCACCTACATCGACAACCTGCACGTGCAGTTGGACGGCCTGGACGATCGCGCCGACAAGACCATCGCCACCCTGACTTTCAGCGGTGTGTCGAAGAACTCGCGTTTCGACCAGGGCGAAGCCTTCAGCGAAAGCTGGAACATGGAGCGCCCACAAGGCGACAACCAGCCTTGGCTGGTGGCCGGTATCCGCCAGAACGGCTGATCCACCGCGCGCGCTGAAAAAAGCTACAAGAGCCCCGGACCTGTCCGGGGCTTTCGCATTTCACAATTGTACTTTTTGCAAGCTACTGTATAAGACCCGGGATACGAACCGCGCCATAAAGCAAGAGGATTGAGGCCGTGGAAGAAGTCATTGAACAATTGCGTGAAGCCAACGAACCCGTACCGGTGCCTTTGGAGTTGCCCGACGAGGATCAATTGGTCGAAATCGAGGAGGAGTTGTTCATCAACATCCCCTTCGTTTTCAAGGAATTCCTGCTGACCGTCAGTGACGTGGTCTATGGCAGCCTGGAACCGGTGACCGTCACCGATCCGCAATCGCACACCTACCTGCCGGAAGTCGCGGCTAATGCCTGGGACAGTGGTGTGCCGCGGGAGCTGATCCCGATCTGCCAGGATGGTGAGGACTACTACTGCGTCGAGGAAGACGGCACCGTGGTGCTGTGGTCCGGCGAAGAAGAGCTGATCACCGAGGAGTCCTGGGAATCGGTCTGGCACTGGGCGCGGGATGTCTGGCTGGAAAGCTGATCAACTCTTGATCGACGCCGACTCCTTGTAGGAGCCGGCTTGCTGGCGATAGCGATTTCACGGGCACCCACGATCTGTCGTCGTATGGCCGCCTCTGGCGGATCGCGAGCAAGCTTGCTCCTACAGGCGAGAGTTGGGGGTAGGGTTCAGTGCCCCGCCGAATCGCTCTTCTGCTCCAGCGTCTCCAGCAAGGCGACCTGCATCCGCGTGTGCACCCGCACAAACCAGCGCCACAACACCGCCGCGACCGCTGCCGCCACCACCGCGATCAGCATCAGCAGCTCGTTGGTCGGCAGAATGCTCGCCGACAGCGCCGACAGCAGCAGGAAAATCACCAGCAGCGACAACAACGGAATCACCTCGGCGATCACCCGCCTGACCCGCTGGGTGTGCCGCCCAGCCACCTCGGCTTTCACGCCCATCTCCGCCAGCAGCATCGACAACGCCTTGAGCTTGCGATACGCCGCGATCAGGAAGGGCAACGACACCAACAACGCCCCGCCCCAGATCAGGCCCTTGTGCCAGCTCGGCTCATCGATCCAGGCGGCCAGGTAGTCGGCAATCGGCACCGCGAAGAAACCACCGGCAAAGAAAATCGCCACCACCAGCGCCAGGTTGACCCCGACCTGCAACAGAATCCGCCGAATCATCGACGCCAGCAGCGCGCCCTCACCCTGGGGCTGGATGCTACGCAGCCATTCCCCATAGAGGCTGAACACTCGCGCCAGGCGCCGTGGCATCACCGCCGCCAGCTTGAGCGACAGCGGGTCCGCCGCGCGGATCAGGTAGGGCGTGAGCAACGTGGTGATCACCGAAACCGCCACCGCGACCGGATAGAGGAAGTCACTGGTGACCTGCAAGGTCATCCCCAGCGCCGCGATAATGAAAGAGAACTCGCCGATCTGCGACAGCCCCATCCCCACCCGCAACGACGTCCGCCCATCGTTGCCGGCAATAAACGCCCCCATCCCGCAGGAAAGCATCTTGCCCAGCACCACCGCGACGGTGATCACGACAATCGGCCAGGCGTAATCGAGGAGGATTGCCGGGTCGATCATCAAACCGATGGCCACGAAGAAAATTGCGCTGAACAGGTCGCGAACCGGCTCGATCAAGCGCTCAATCTTCAGCAGTTGCCGGGATTCCGCCATGATCGCGCCAATCAGGAACGCGCCCAGGACCATGCTGTATTCCAGCTTGACCACCAGCAGGCAGAAGCCGAAACACAGGCCCAGAACGGTGATCAGCAACATCTCGTTGCTTTCGAAACGGGCGACGTAGGCCAGCAGCCGCGGCACCAGCAGGATGCCGACCACCAGGGCGACGATCATGAACAGCGACAGCTTGCCCACGGTGGAGAACACTTCCCCCGAACTCACGGTACCGCTGACCGCGATGCTCGACAGCAAGGCGATGATGCCGATGCCGAGGATGTCCTCGACGATCAGCACGCCGAAAATCAGTTGGGCAAAACGCTGGTTCTTCATCTTCAGGTCATTGAGTGCCTTGACGATGATGGTGGTCGAGGAAATCGCCAGGATCGCGCCGAGGAACAGCGAATCCATGGTGTTCCAGTCGAACCAGCGGCCGATTTCGTAGCCGATCCAGATCATCAGCACGATTTCCAGGAAGGCCGCGATAAACGCTGTGGCACCGACCTTGAACAACTTGCCCAGGCTGAATTCCAGGCCGAGGCAGAACATCAGGAAAATCACTCCGAGCTCGGCCAGGGTCTTGATGGTGTCCTCGTCGTGGATCAGGCCGAACGGTGGGGTGTGCGGCCCGATGATAAAGCCGGCGACGATATAGCCGAGCACCACCGGTTGCTTGAAGCGATGGAAGAGGATGGTCACCACGCCGGCCACCAGCATGATCACGGCCAGGTCCTGGATAAAACTGATGGCATGCATGACGAGGCGCTCCTTGCTGTTTGGAAAGCGGCCCCGCAACAGCCTTTTGAGCTGTAAGCAATCACCGTTCCTGGTGTGAGAATTGTCTATGGCATGGCTTTCTGAAGGTTAACACCGCGACTTCCGACAAAAAGCCGGTGCAATATGTGGAAACAGATCCCTTGAAGCGTGACGATGGCCCAATCGATGGCGTCCCGTTATCGAGTGTTTGTGAAAATGAAGGAAGCGCCCGTAGAGGTGCCGAGCCCATCCCTGCCTATCCAACCGTGAGCGTGCTATGGAACCCGGAAATGCCCAGCTGTCGATGACTGTTTTGATGACCCCGGACATGGCCAACTTTTCTGGCAATGTCCACGGCGGCACTCTGCTCAAGTACCTGGACGAAGTGGCTTACGCCTGTGCCAGCCGTTATGCCGGGCGTTATGTGGTGACCCTGTCGGTGGACCAGGTGATTTTCCGCGAGCCGATCCATGTCGGCGAACTGGTGACCTTCCTGGCCTCGGTCAACTACACCGGCAACACCTCCATGGAGGTGGGCATCAAGGTGGTGACGGAGAATATTCGCGAGCGTTCGGTGCGCCACACCAATAGCTGCTTCTTCACCATGGTCGCGGTCGACGATCAGCGCAAACCGGCCTCCGTGCCGCCGTTGCAGCCCGACAGCAGCGAAGACAAGCGTCGCTACGTGCAGGCGCAACAGCGTCGGCAGATTCGCCAGGAGCTGGAGAAGCGTTATCAGGAAATCAAGGCCGACGGTGACGGGGACTGAAGCCCTGAAAACATCGCAGGACCTGTAGAGCCAGCCAAGGCTAAACGCGGTCACTGTGGGAGCCGGCTTGCCGGCGATAGCGCCCGCAAGGGCGATGCACGGTTCAAGGGCCTCATCGCCGGCAAGCCGGCTCCTACAGGGTTTGGAGTGTTTTCACGATCCCGATTACAGGCTGATCGACTCCGCCTCGAAGCGCACCCGCGGATGGGCGATGCGGTCCTGGGCCCGCACCAGCTCGAGTTCATAGCTGGCGCAGGCCTGGGTTTCCAGCAGCACCTCGTGCACTGCCGAGGCGGTGAATTCGAACGCCGCCACCAGGCTGTCGCCCAGCAGCACCCGCGCCAGGAACAGCCCTGAGGTCAGGTCGCCGACGCCCACCGGCTGCTTCGGGAAGGCCAGCAGGGGCCGGCGCAGATGCCAGCTGCCATCGGCCGTGACCAGCAGCATCTCGAAACTGTCAGCCGCCTTGCCCGGATAGGACAGATGCTTGACCAGCACCGCCTTCGGTCCCCGCGCCAGCAGGCTGCGGGCCATCGCCAGGCAATCGAACAGGGAATTCGGCGCGCGCCCGCAGAAACTGTCCAGCTCAAGCTGGTTGGGGCAAAGAAAATCGGCCATGGCCACCGCTTCTTCCAGCAGGAAATCACTGACCTCGGTCGGCACGCTGCAGCCTTTTTCCGGATGGCCCATCACCGGATCGCAGAGGTACAGGGCATTGGGATTGATCGCCTTGATCCGCGCCACCCCGCCGAGTATCGCCCGGCCCTGGGCCGCACTGCCGAGGTAGCCGGACAACACGGCGTCGCAATGGCCCAGCTCACCGATGGCGGCGATCCCCTCGACCAGCTCGGGAATCCGATGCGGCGCCAGCACTTCGCCAGCCCACTGCCCATATTGGGTGTGGTTGGAGAACTGCACGGTGTTCAGCGGCCAGACATTGACCCCGACGCGCTGCATGGGGAAAACCGCCGCACTGTTGCCGGCATGGCCGAAAACCACGTGGGATTGAATGGCGAGCAGATGGGGAGTGCGTTTCATTCCGTATTCCAGAAAGACCGGTGGATTCAAGCGACTGAGTATGCGACGAAACAGAGCCTGTACGACAGGCCGGAGAGCCAGTTAAGCTGAGCTGACTTTGTTGGAGTGGCGTTCATGCTGACCCTCGGAAATATGTTCGTGCTGATGTTGCTGGCGACCGGCGCTGCCTGGCTCTGGCACAACCATGGCTTGCGCGAGCGGGCGCTGGAGCGGGTCAAGCAGCACTGCGCCAAGCTCGATCTCGAGCTGCTAGATGGCGCGGTTGCCCTCAAGCGCATCGGTTTTGTCCGTGACGCCCACGGTCGGCGGCGCCTGGCACGGATCTACAACTTCGAATTCACCGTCACCGGTGAGCAGCGCCACGGCGGGACCATCACCCAGTTCGGCGCCCACAGCGCCCAGATCGAGCTGGAGCCCTACCCGTTCGAAGCCAAGCCGGAGCCCCATAGCGCCGAAGTGATCGAACTGAGCCAGTGGCGCCAGGATCACGCCAAGGACCACAATAATCTGCGGCGCTGAACAGCGCCCGGGGAAACCGGTGATGACGATGCCGGGCTTGCCGGCCTCATCGCCAGCAAGCTGGCTCCTACAGGGTTTCGCGCTTGACGACATATTGCGCTGGAGCACCGGGCTTGCTGGCGGCGGTTTGCCAGTGATCACCATGCAAGACTCATTGCCGCCATCGCCAGCAAGCCGGCTCCTACAGGACGGTGTTTCACCGCAATCTATCGTCAAGCCAGGAACCTTGTAGGAGCCAGCTTGCTGGCGATAGCGATGTCACATCCACCGCCACTATCCCTGCAAACGACAACTCGCCATTCCAGCCTTCAGCCCCTCGATCTCCTGCTTTTCGCCGAAAATCAGCTCAATACGCGAATCCCGCCGCCACTCACTGGGCTGCCACTCCACGGTCAAGTTATCCACAGCGTTGGCGGAAACCCAGCCGTCGGGGCTGTGGATAACCAGTTTGGCCCGCCGCCAATCCAGCCCGGACAGCCAGTGCTGGAGCTTCTCCGTATCGAAGCGCTGGCTGGGGTGCCAGCGCCAGCCGATGCTCCAGTTACCGTCCTGGGCCTGATCCAGGCAGATGGGCTGGGCCGGGTCAGTCCAGATCGCGGGCAATGGCGCGTTGATCGTCGATCCGACGGAAGGTGGGATATCAGCGTAGGGGTGAGCCGGCTCGCGATGACCGCTCTGCAGAGCCAGCAACTCGCCCAGCCCCAATACCCCCTGCTCCGTCCAGTGCACCGGCCCTTCAGGCAACCGGGCCAGCACCCGCTGCCGTTCAACCTCGTCCAGCCCCGCAGACTTGTTCAGCACCCGCAACCCCGCCAGCCCCAGCGCCTCCTGCTGCGCATCCGGCAACGGCTTGCCCGCCGCCAGGGCCTGGGCGTCCAGCACCAGCACGCACGGCTGCAACGCCAGCACGCCCAACCAGGGCGCCTCGGCCAGTTGCTTGAGAATCTGCGCCGGATGCCCCAACCCGGATGGCTCGATCAACAGCCGGTCCGGCCGCGCCTTGCGCAACAGTCGCGTCAATCCGACCTGGAACGGCGCGCCGTTGACGCAGCAGACACAACCGCCTGCCACTTCCCCCAGTGCGATACCATCGTCAGCCTGGGTCAGCAGCGCGGCGTCCAGGCCGATCTGGCCAAACTCGTTGATCAGTACCGCCCAGCGTTCGCCTGGCGGCTTTTGCGCCAGCAACTGCCGAATCAGACTGGTCTTGCCTGCGCCCAGCGGGCCGGCGATGACATGGGTGGGAATGTTCTGCAACATAGAGGGCCGATGGTCTGAAAGAGATAAAAGAATGATGCGCCTGATCTGCCTGGCGTTGCTGTTCGGCTCGGGCCAGGTGCTGGCCCAGGCCTGCGTGGTGCATAGCCATGGGCAGCGGCTGGACGTCAAAGTCTGCCAGGAAAACATCAATATCCCGGCCAAGCTGTTCAGCGACGGCTTCTGCCAACCGAACCTGCCGGGGCAGAAGGTCGAAGTCGAGTACGTCGAGCAGTGCCCGAGCGGTTCGTTCGGCGTGTGCGGCAACGCGCAAGTGGCCAATATGCCTTACCGGCAGAATATCCACTATTACGGCGTGGCCAGCGATGCCGCGTACCTCAAGCCGTTCTGCGAAAGCCAGAGCCAGGGCCAGTGGCAGACCCCATAACCCAGGCGACCAACGCGGTCCCCTGTAGGAGCGAGCTTGCTCGCGATGATCGTCAACGATTACGCGGGAATCCTGATGCTCTGCGGTGTCTGGGCTAGCATCGCGAGCAAGCTCGCTCCTACAAAGGTGGGGGCTCATCGCAAAATTGCGTCAGGCCCCAGACTTTGTGGAAGCTGGCTTGCCAGCGATCAGGCCAGCCAATCCAGCGTCAGGATCAACCGCCGCTCGCCCTCCGGCACCGGCGGCGAGCGATGCACCAGGCCAAACCCCTCGTTACCCTGCCAACGTTCACCCTTGAGCAACGCCACCGCACCACTGTCCACCTGCTGGATCAGCGCTGGCTCGCCCGGCTCCGCCACCGCATTGCCCAGCAAACGACGATCGATCGCCCCTTCCGCCAGCCACTGGCTGCCCACACCCGCATAAGTGGTGATCAACCGCACTGGCACATGATCGACGTGAAAACGCGGGCACATCGCCTTGTCCAGCACCCGCAGGCGCAAGCCGATCCGCCGCGCGCCGAGCAGGCAGGCATAGGCGCTGACCAGCCAGGACACATCGCTCAAGAACCCTTCATAGCCCTCCAGGTCTCGAAACCCCGAAGCCAGCCCCAGCAGGTTGGGCTTGGCCTCGTCATCCGGCATCTCCAGGCTCAAGGATTCGGCCAGCGGCTCGTCCAATGACAACAGCAGGGTCGCGAAATCGGCAATATGCCCCGGCAAGCGGCGCTGCCAGACGGCCAGGTTGACCCCCTCGTCGAGGATCTCACCCAGCACCGTCGGTGCTTCGCCCTGTACCTGACGAATCGTCGGCAAGGCTTTCCAACGTGGCGCCAGCATCACGCCGCCTCCTCTTCATGCCAGGCGCCGAACGGATCGGGCAATGCACTCCACCCCTCGACCCCCAGGGCCATTTCTTCATCACTCAACAGGCAGTTATCCAAGCGCGCGGTCATCTGTGCGAAGTCGATGTTCTGTCCGATAAACACCAGCTCCTGACGGCAGTCGCCGGTCTCCGGGGTCCACTGCTGCATGATTGCCGCAGCGCTTTCCTGATCCTCGGGCCACTGCGATTTCGGCACAAACCGCCACCAGCGCCCGGCAAAACCATGGCGCATCAAGCCACCGGCCTGGGACCAGCTGCCGGCCTCCTGATACTTGCTGGCCAACCAGAAGAAGCCCTTGGAGCGCAGCAATTTGCCGTTCACCCACGGCCGATTGATAAAGTCGAAAAAACGCTCGGGATGAAACGGCCGCCGCGCCCGGTAAGCCGTGGAGGCAATCCCGTATTCCTCGGTTTCCGGCACGTGTTCGCCGCGCAGTTCCTGCAACCAGCCCGGCGCCTGGGCCGCGCGCTCGAAGTCGAAACGGCCGGTGTTGAGGATCTTCGCCAGCGGGATCTCGCCCATCACCATGGGGATGATTTCCGCCTGGGAATTCAGGCGCTCGAGAATCGCCACCAACTCCTCGCGTTCATGGCTGCTGATCAGGTCGATCTTGCTGATCAGGATCACGTCGGCAAACTCGATCTGATCGATCAACAGGTCGGTGATCGAACGTTCATCCTCCTCGCCCAGGGTTTCGCCACGGGACGCGAGGCTTTCGGCGGCCTGGTAGTCGAGCAGGAAGTTCATGCCGTCCACCACCGTGACCATGGTGTCGAGCCGGGCGACATCGGCCAGGCTCTGGCCGCTTTCATCGCGGAAGGTAAAGGTCTCGGCCACCGGTAGCGGCTCGGAGATCCCGGTGGACTCGATCAACAGATAATCAAAACGGCCGTCACGGGCCAGCTTGCCGACTTCCTCCAGCAAGTCTTCACGCAAGGTGCAGCAGATGCAGCCGTTGCTCATCTCGACGAGTTTTTCCTCGGCGCGATTGAGGCTGACGTCGCGCTGGACCTCGCTGCCATCGATATTGATCTCGCTCATGTCGTTGACGATCACGGCCACCCGCAGGTTTTCGCGATTGCGCAGGACGTAATTGAGCAGGGTGCTTTTACCGGCGCCGAGAAAGCCGGACAGCACGGTCACGGGTAGACGTTGGGTCATGGGGTTTTCCTCATCAGGTCGGCCGGGTCAAAGCGCCCGTTTATGCCGTTCGCGCAGCTCTTCACGTTCTTTGGCTTCAATGCACAGGCTCGCGGTAGGCCGCAGCAGCAAGCGCTTGAGGCCGATCGGCTCAGCGGTTTCGCGGCACCAGCCGTATTCGCCACGGGCCAGGCGCTCAAGGGACTCGTCGATCTTGTCCAGGAGCTTTTTTTCGCGCTCCAGCAGCCGCAGTTGCCATTGCCGGGTTTCCTCGGCACTGCCGATATCCGCCGGGTCGCTGCTGGTTTCTTGCTCGCGCAGCTGGTCGAACTCACCGCTGATGCGTTCCTGCAGTTCATGGCGCTGCCCGAGCAGCAACTCACGGAAGAATCCCTGCTGGGCATCGTTCATGTAGTCCGCCTCGGGCTGGGCGAGCAGTTCGTGTTCAGTCATGGGGATCGGGTCCGGGATTTACTTAATGTTATATTATAACAATGCAAATAATCCAATCCCCCGCTTGCTCGCCACGACGAAGGGCGCAATGCTGGCGTAGGTCCCGTTGAAGAGAATGCCGATGCGCCCTGTCCTGAACTATGTGCTGCCGGCTTTGTTGCTGGTGGCGGCGAGCGCCCAGGCCCAAGTGCCTGCCGCGAGCCAGACGATCTGCACCCGCAGCGCCAACCTGCTGGCGTGCAAGGATGGCCTGGGCAACGCTTATGGCGTGGCGACCGAGGGCAAGACGATTTACCTGCAGGGCTTTGAAGTGATCGGCAAGCGCTACTGGGCGCAGACCAGCAGCCGCTATGGGCAGCTGACGTTCTTCACCGGGATTGCCTCGGACGGCGAAGCTTGGGTGGGTTACAGCCGGCGAGTGGGCTGGACCACCCAGAACCGCTTTTCCAGCTCAGGGGGGTTGAGCAAGAAGTTTGTCTGCGATCGGATGGTGGGCTGCTAGATCTGGATCTAGAGCCATTTTGTGGCGAGTGGGCTTGCCCGCGCTGGGGCGCGAAGCGCCCCTAAAACCAGAGAACTCGTTGTATCAGGTACACCGAGGTGGCCGGTTCAGGGCCGCTTCGCAGCCCGCTCGCCACAGGGGAATGCCGGATTAGACCAACACTTCCCGCTTCTGCTGCTGTTGCCAGGCGATATAGCTGTCCGCCGGCGGGTTCTTCTCGAAGTAACGCTTCAAGCCCTCGAACAAACCGTCGGCAATCGCCTGCTGATGCCGCGCCGTGACCAGACGCTGGCTGTCACGGGCATTGGAGATAAAGCCGGTCTCCACCAGGATCGACGGCACGTCCGGCGACTTCAGCACCGCGAACCCCGCCTGCTCCACGCGCTTCTGGTGCAAGGTGGTGATGCCTTCCAGGCTGCCCAGCACGCTATGCCCCAGTTGCAGGCTGGAAGCGATGGTGGCGTTCATCGACATGTCGAGAATCACCCCGGCCAGCATCGGGTCCTTGTCCTTGAGATTGAGCAGGCTCTGCGCGCCCAGCAAGTCGGCACCGTTTTCCCGTTCGGCCATGAACCGCGCCGTCGTGGAGGTCGCGCCGCCTTCGGACAAGGCGAACACCGAAGCCCCCGAAGCGGTGATACGCGGCGCCGCATCCGCATGCACCGAGATAAACATGTCGGCGTTGTTCTTGCGGGAGAACTCCACCCGCTTGCGCAACGGCACAAAGAAGTCGTCGTTGCGCACCAGGCGCACATCGAAACCCTTCTCGCGCTTGAGGCGCTTGGCCAACAGCCGGCCAATGGACAACACCACGTCTTTCTCGCGCTCGCCCTTCGAACCCACCGCACCCGGGTCCTTGCCGCCATGGCCAGGGTCGACCACCACCATGATGTCGCGCTTGCGATGGGCGGGGCCGCTTGCCTCCTCATGCCGCACGGGCGGCGGCGGAGGGGCAACGACCGGGGCCGCTGCGAGGATCGTCGGCGCCACACCAGCGCCGCCATTGCTGGTCAGGTCGAGCACCAGGCGATGGCCCTGCGCACCCTCGGGGGGCAGCAGGAAGCTGTTGAGCTGAACCGGGCCGGCCAGGTCCAGGACGATCCGCGTATCGCCCTGGCCAAAATGCCCGGAACGGATCGAACGGATCACCGTGTTGCTCAGCGCCAGCTGTCGGAAATCACCGGTGAGCTTGGCACCGCTCAAGTCGATGATCAGACGCTCGGGCGAGGTCAGGGAAAAGGTCTTGTATTGAATCGGGCCGCTGAGGTCGAGCACCAGCCGCAGCTTGTTGCCGTCGCGCCACAGCCGCGCATCCTGGATCTGAGCCGCCGACAAGCCGAACGGCAAAACCACCGTGCCAGCCAATAAAAAGTTGAGTAACTGACGTCTATGCATAACAGGTACCGCGGATAAGGGAGCGTCCATACTCGTTGTCGCTGTGTAAAGCCCCAGCAAAAAAGGCATCGTCGACTGAATAGTTATAATATAACATGTCGCATTAACTCCGACGATGGACCTACTCATGAATGCGTTGACGCTGCCGGATATCGCCGCGCAGTCATCCCGGCAAGCTTTGCCCCTCGAGTGGGTGGGCATGTGCGGCATTGCCCTTCCGATCTCGATTGACGGCCACCGCCTCAGCGCCAAAGCCGATGCGGGTGTCAGCCTCGACGATGGCGAAGCGCGGGGCATTCATATGTCACGTCTGTACCTGGCCCTGGAACGACTGGAGCAGGAAGACCTGACGCCCGCGCTGATCCGAGAAGTATTACAGCAATTTCTCGACAGCCACGACGGACTATCCAGCAACGCCTATCTACGACTCCATAGCGATCTGCTGCTCAAACGCACGGCGTTGGTCAGTCCGCTGGCCGGCTGGAAAACCTATCCAGTCAGTGTCTTAGCCGAACTGAAAAACGGAGTGTTCCACGTGGAACTAAAAATTGACGTGGCCTACTCCTCAACTTGCCCATGCTCGGCTGCCCTCGCCCGGCAATTGATCCAACAGCAATTCATCACCGACTTCGCCGACAAGCCCCTGGAGCACAGTGACGTCCTCAGCTGGCTCGGTGGACCGCAAGGCGTCGTCGCCACACCTCACAGTCAACGCAGCATTGCACAATTGCATATTCATCTAGATGAAAAAACGTATTGGTTTCCCTTCGAAGCCCTGATCAACGAAGCCGAGGCCGCTCTCGGCACCGCCGTGCAGACCGCGGTGAAACGCGCGGACGAGCAAGCCTTCGCCCTCGCCAACGGCCAGAACCTGATGTTCTGCGAAGACGCGGCACGTCGCCTCAACCTGGCGCTCAAGCGCTCGGACGCGGTCAAGGGTTTCCACCTGCGGGTGGTCCATGCCGAAAGCCTGCACGCCCATGACGCCGTGGCCGAAAGCCGCTGGAACTGGAGGCAGGCATGATCCGCTGCCAAGGCCTGCGCTGGGGCGCCCCGGGCCAGCCCCTCACGCCCGCCGTGGATTTCGAACTCGCCGCCGGCAGCCTGACCGCCGTGATCGGTGCCAACGGCACCGGTAAAAGCAGCCTGCTGAAAGTCATCGCGGGGTTGCAGAAACCTCTGGCCGGCAAGGTGCATCTGGATGTTCCACGACGCGGCAGCCTGTCGTTCCTGCCACAGCAACAGCATCTGGACCGACAGTTCCCCATCAGTCTGCAAGAACTGGTGGCCGCTGGATTCTGGGGCATCAAGCAAAGCCCACAGCAACGCAGCGAACGCCTGCAAACCGTACTCGAAGACTGGTGCTTGAGCGGCCTCGAGCATCGCCCGCTGATGGCCTTGTCCGGCGGCGAATTGCAGCGCGCCTTGCTGGCGCGGATGAGCCTGGCCGAAGCACCGGTCCTCTTGCTCGACGAACCCCACGCCGCCCTCGACGAGGATGGCCAGGCCCTGCTGTGGAAACATATCCACGCCTGGCACGCGGCGGGTCGCACCCTAGTGGTGGTCTGCCATGACCTGGCCGCCGTGCGCCAACACATTCCCGACGCCTTGCGCATCAAGAGCAGCGGCTGTGTCCTGGCGCCGAGCAAAGAGCTGATCGTGCAACAACCCATTACGCAGGTGGCCTGATGCTGTTGTTCATCACTCACCTGTTGCAACCGTTCCAGGATTTCGTTTTTATGCGCCGGGCGTTGATCGGCGGTCTGGTCCTGGCTTGCAGCACCGCGCCGCTCGGCGTGTTCCTGATCCTGCGGCGCATGAGCCTGATCGGGGACGCGGTGGCCCACGGCATTCTGCCCGGCGCCGCCATCGGCTTCTGGATCGCCGGCCTGAGCCTGTCGGCCCTGACCATCGGCGGCCTCGCCGCCGGCATGGGCATGGCCGGGCTCTCGGCCTGGATCACCCGCCGCACCGGCTTGCGTGAAGACGCCAGCCTGGCGGCGATCTACCCGATCTCCCTGGCCAGTGGCGTGCTGATCCTCGGCATCGCGGGTAAACGCCTGGACCTGCTGCACCTGCTGTTCGGTTCGGCCCTGGCGGTGGACGGCCCGACCCTGACCGGCATGCTCTGGGTCTGCGGCATCAGCCTGGTGCTGATGGCGGTGATCTATCGCCCATTGCTGCTGGACACCCTCGACCCGCTCTTCCTGCGAACCGTCAGCCGCCTCGGCCCCCTGGCCCACGGTGTGTTCCTGACCCTGGTGGTGTTGAACCTGGTGATCGGCTTCCAGGCCATCGGTGCCCTGATGGTCGTCGGCCTGATGATGCTGCCGGCAATCGCCTCGCGCTTCTGGAGCCGCAACCTGCCGATGCTGATGCTGATCGCCGCGCTGATCGGCTGTGTCTCGGTCACCCTCGGATTGCTGCTGTCGTTCTACTACTCGCTGCCCAGCGGCCCGGCCATTGTGCTGGCAGCCGGTGGCTTTTACCTGCTGTCCGTGGTCTTCGGTCCGGTGCACGGTTTGCTCCGCCGCCCGCCTTTGCTTACATCCCAATGAGATCCCATCCGATGCGCGCTTTATTCGTGCTGTTCAGCTCCGTGCTGGCCTTGTCGCTGAACCTGTCCACCGCCCAGGCGGCCGATAAACTTCCGGTGGTTGCCAGCTTCAGTATTCTCCGAGACATCACCCAGCAGATCGGCGGCGATCATATCGCCGTGATCGGCATGGTCGGCCCGGACGCCGATGCCCACACCTACGAGCCGACACCGGATGACGCCAAGGCCCTGCTCGGCGCCAAACTGATCGTCAAGAACGGCCTGGGCTTCGAGCCCTGGCTCGACCGCCTGGTGACCAGCACCGAGACCAAGGCCCTGGTGGTCACCGCCAGCAAAGGCGTGATCTCCCACACCATGGTCGATGACGGCGAAACCATTCCCGACCCGCACGCCTGGCACAACCTGGCCAACGCCGAAATCTATGTGAACAACATCACCAAGGCGCTGATCAAGGTCGACCCGGCGAACAAGGACGACTACACCCGTAACAGCCAGGCCTACCTGAACGTCATCCACGGCCTGCTGGCTGAAGCCAAGGACAAGCTCGGCAACCTGCCAGTCGGCAACCGTCGCATTGTCACCTCCCATGACGCCTTCGGTTACCTGGGCCAGGCTTACGGTATCCAGTTCATGGCGCCGCAGGGCCTGTCCACCGAACGGGAACCGTCCGCCGCCGAAGTTGCCGCGCTGATCACCCAGATCCGCAAGGACAAGGTCAAGGCCGTGTTCATGGAAAACATCAAGGACGCCCGCCTGCTCCAGCAGATTGCCGACGAAAGCGGCGCGCAAATCGGTGGCACCCTGTATTCCGACGCACTCGCCGCCGAAGGTCCGGCCAGCACCTTTACCGGTCTGTTCGAATACAACATGAACACCCTGCACGCGGCACTGAGCAAATGACCGCGCGGCCACCCTTGTCGATGCTCGATCTGGAGAGCGCCGCCCTGGGTAGCCGCTGGCCTCTCGCGGCGGTGCTCGATGCACTGCCGTGGAACGAGGACGGATTGATCGCCGCCATCACCCAGCAACACGACAGCGGCGAAGTACTGATGCTGGCCTGGATGAACCGCCAGGCCCTCGGCGAAACCCTCGAGAGTCGCCAGGTCTGCTACTGGTCACGCTCACGCCAGCGCCTGTGGCGCAAGGGCGAAACCTCCGGGCACCGCCAGTACCTGGTCGAGGCACGCCTGGATTGCGACGGCGACGCCGTGCTGTTGCGGGTCGACCAGCAAGGCCCGGCCTGCCATACCGGCCGCCCCAACTGTTTCTACAACGCGATTCGTGACGGCGAGGTCCACGTCATCAGCGCCCCTCTGGAGAACGCTTAATGATCCGCAAGAATCCTTCCGGTCACCTGCCCGTGATTGCCGAGTCCGCCTACGTGGACAAGACCGCGATCATCTGCGGCAAGGTGGTCATCGGTGAAAACGTCTTCGTCGGCCCCTACGCGGTGATCCGCGCCGACGAAGTCAACGCCCAGGGCGAGATGGACCCCATCGTCATCGGCGCCAACTCGAATATCCAGGACGGCGTGGTGATCCACTCCAAGTCCGGCGCGGCGGTGACCATCGGCGAGTTCACGTCCATCGCCCACCGCTCCATCGTCCATGGCCCCTGCACCGTCGGTGACCGGGTGTTCATCGGTTTCAACAGCGTGCTGTTCAACTGCGTGGTGGGTAACGGCAGCGTGGTCCGGCACAACTCGGTAGTGGACGGTCGTGACCTGCCGCCGGACTTCTACGTGCCCTCCACCACCCGCATCGGCCCGGGCACCGACCTGTCGCAGTTTCCGCCGGTAAGTGTCAGCGCCTCGGAGTTTTCCGAAGACGTGGCACGGACCAACGTTGACCTGGTACGTGGCTACAAGGCCCTGCAAAACGAGTTCTGACCATGAGCAGCCTGCTGATCCGCAATGCCCGCGTGGTGAACGAGGGCCGTGAATTCGACGCCGATATCCGGGTCATCAATGGCCGTATCGAGACCCTCGCCACGCAGATTCACAACGCCAGCGCCGACCTGGAAATCGACGCCGCTGGCCAATGGCTGCTGCCGGGGATGATCGACGACCAGGTGCATTTCCGCGATCCCGGTGCGCCGGCCAAGGGCAGTCTCTACACCGAATCGCGGGCGGCAGTGGTGGGCGGCATCACCAGCTACATGGACATGCCCAACACCCAGCCGGCGACCCTGACCCTTGAAGCCCTCGCCGACAAGCAACGCCGCGCCGCGCAGCATTCGGTGGCCAACTACGGCTTTCACTTCGGCGTCAGCAACGACAACCTCGACACCATCGCCGCCCTCGATCCAACGAGCGTGGCCGGGGTCAAGGTGTTCATGGGCGCCTCCACCGGCAATATGCTGGTGGACGATCCGAAGGTGCTGGAGCGTTTGTTCGCCGAAGTGCCGACGATCCTCCTCGCGCACTGCGAGCACACACCGACCATCAAGGAGCGGGAGGAAAACCTGCGGGAGCTGTTCGGCGGCCTTGTGCCTCCCGGCGCACACCCGTTGATCCGCAATGCCGAGGCCTGCTATCGCTCCTCGTCATTGGCGGTGGAACTCGCCAAGCGCCATGGCACACACCTGCATGTCTTGCACCTGACCACCGAACGGGAACTGGCGCTGTTCGAGAACAAGCCGCTGAGTGAAAAACGCATCAGCGCCGAGGTCTGCCTGCATCACCTGCTCTTTGATGACCGTGACTATCCGCGCCTGGGCAACCTGATCAAATGCAACCCGGCCATCAAGCACCAGTCGGATCGCGACGCCCTGCGCGAAGCCTTGCTGAGCAACCGCCTGGATGTGATCGGCAGCGATCACGCGCCGCACACCTGGGAAGAAAAACAACGGCCCTACAGCGAGGCGCCGTCCGGCTTGCCGCTGGTCCAGCATGCCCTGCCGGCGTTGATGGAGCTGGTGGCCGGGCGGGTCCTGCCGTTGACCACCCTGGTGGCAAAGACCAGCCACCGGGTCGCCGACCTGTTCGCCATTCCCGACCGTGGCTACCTGCGTGAAGGCTACTGGGCCGACCTGGTGCTGATGAACCGTGAACCGCTGTTGCGACCGGTGAGCGCCGAGCCGCTGCTGTCGCAATGTGGCTGGACGCCCTTCGTCGAGCGGCGCTTTCGTCATTGGGTCAGCACCACAGTGGTGTCCGGCCAGGTGGCCTGGCATGCCGGAAAAATCCACGACACCTGCCAGGGCCAGCCCCTGGGTTTTCTCCGTTAATCCGCTCCACCGCCTGATCGACCAAGGACCGCCACCGATGATCCGCATTACCCTCCCCGACGGCTCGCAACGCGAGTACGACCAGCCGCTGACGGTGTTCGAAGTGGCTGCCAGCATCGGCACCGGCCTGGCCAAGGCGGCGGTGGCCGGCCGGGTTGACGGTGTTCTGGTGGACTGCGGAACCCTGCTCGAACAGGACGCGGCGGTGAGCATCGTCACCCCACGGGACGCTGAAGGCCTGGAGATTCTGCGTCACTCCTGCGCACATCTGCTGGCGATGGCGGTGAAGCAGTTGTACCCCTCGGCCCAGGTCACCATTGGCCCGGTGATCGAAGACGGCTTCTTCTACGATTTCGCCTATGAGCGCGCCTTCACCCCCAAGGACCTGGAGCTGATCGAAGCCCGCATGCAGGTCCTGGCCGCAACCAATCATTCGGTGCGTCGCCGTGAGTTGCCCCGTGAAGAAGCCATCGCCTGCTTCGAAGAACGCGGCGAGCACTACAAGGCCGAGCTGATTCGCGCGATCCCGGAAGGTGAGGTGCTGTCGCTGTATCGCCAGGGCGATTTCGAAGACCTGTGTCGCGGCCCCCACGTCCCCTCGACCGGCCTGCTGCAAGCCTTCAAGCTGACCAAGGTGGCGGGCGCCTATTGGCGCGGTGATGCCAGCAACGCGCCGCTGCAACGGATCTACGGCACCTGCTGGGCCAACGCCAAGGACCTCAAGGCCTACCTCACCCGCCTCGAGGAAGCCGGCAAACGCGACCACCGCAAACTGGGGGCGCAACTGGACCTGTTCCATTTCGACGACTGCGCGCCCGGCTCAGTGTTCTGGCACGCCAAGGGCTGGACCCTGTTCCAGCAACTGATCGGCTACATGCGCAAACGCCAGGAACACGCCGGCTACATCGAGGTGAACACGCCGGATGTGATGGATCGCGGGCTGTGGGAAACCTCCGGGCATTGGCAGAACTACCGCGACCACATGTTCACCACCACCACCGAGGATGAGCGGGTGTTCGCCCTCAAGCCGATGAACTGCCCCGGCGCGGTGTCAATCTTCGGCCACGGCATCAAGAGCTACCGCGACCTGCCGCTGCGCATCGCCGAGTTCGGCAAGGTTCATCGTTACGAGCCTTCCGGGGCCTTGCACGGTCTGTTGCGGGTGCGTCACTTCACCCAGGACGATGCCCATATCTTCTGCGCCCCGGCGCAGATGCAGGCCGAATGCGCAACGGCGATTGCCCTGGTGTTCGATATCTACAGCGAGTTCGGCTTCGACGATATCGTGGTCAAGCTCTCCACGCGCCCGGCCAACCGGATCGGCAGCGACGAGACCTGGGACCAATTGGAAGGTGCGTTGATCGGCGCCCTCGGGCACATGGGCATCGAGTACCGGATCAATCCGGGCGAAGGGGCGTTCTATGGGCCGAAGCTGGAGTTCGTGCTGCGCGATGCAATTGGCCGCGACTGGCAATGCGGCACCTTGCAGGTCGATCTCAACCTGCCGGAGCGCTTCGATATCGGCTATATCAGCGAAACCGGCGAGCGCCAGCGGCCGGTGATGCTGCACCGGGCGCTATTCGGTTCGCTGGAGCGTTTTATCGGCATTCTGATCGAGCATTACAGCGGCGCCTTGCCGGTCTGGCTGGCGCCGTTGCAGGCGGTGGTGCTGAACATCAGCGAAGGCCAGGCCGAGTATGCAAGGGATGTCGCCGAGGGCCTGAAGATCCGCGGCCTCAGGGCCAGCGCGGACCTGCGCAACGAGAAGATCGGCTACAAAATTCGCGAACACAGCCTGCAGAAAGTGCCGTACCTGCTGGTGGTGGGCGAGAAGGAAAAGGCCGCCGGGCAGGTCAGCCTGCGCAGTCGGCAGGGTGAAGACCTGGGGATCATGAGCCTGGAGGCGGCGTTTCAGCGGTTGACCTCATGACCCCGATCCCGTGATCAGGTGCGCGGCTTAACCGGCCCGCAATCCTGTCCCATCCACACCGCACGGGTTTCCATGCTGCCGTTCTGCTGAATACCGGTGGCATTGAAGGTGCCGCTGACCTTGGTGCTGAACTCGCGGTCACTGACAAAATGTGCCACACCGCTGCCCTGGGCCTTCGGACAGCTGAAGCGGAATTTCCAATCCGGGCCGTTGCGCTCGGTGATCTGCTGGTTACACCCGGATTGCGGATCGGTCAGCGGAATCGAATCGGAGGCCACCTGCTGCTGCGTCAGGCACACCCGCACGCCTTCGCCGCCCAGGTTGATCCCCTGCTTCTCCAGCGCCGCGCGCTGCTCCGGGGTGGTGTTCTGCTTCAGCACACCCATGAGCATGCCGACATCCAGCGCTTGGTTCTCGACCTGCACATTGCTGGAGGTCAGCTCCCACAAACCCGGTTGCAGCACCTGCGCCTGGGCAACGGGAATCATTGAGCCAAGGACAAGGGCCAGGCCCGGCAGACGAAGGTTCATCAAGTAGCTCCTAGAAAATGGTCCGTCTTAGACGTCAGAATCGTGCTGGGGTTGCGTCAAGAATTAAATAGCGACAATAACAGCGGAACATGGTCTGTTAGACATTGAAGACGCCCGAGCAGAATCGCCCATGGATTTTTTTGGCCCACACCTTTTCGCCTACCTGATAGCCCTGATTCACTCCCTTGGCCTGATCGCTGCGATCCATGCCGTGCTGACCGTGCGCACCGCCCAAGGCGCCATCGCCTGGGCCCTGTCGCTGATGTTCATCCCGTACCTGACGCTGATTCCCTATCTGGTCTTCGGCCGCAGCACCTTCGACGCCTACATCAAGGCCCGGCGCCAGGCCAACGTGGAAATGCGCAAGGCCATCGCCGACCTGAACTGGCGCCCCTGGGTCGAGGAGGCCCTCGCCGCCCGTAGCTCCCAGGCCTATGCCTCGCTGCGGGCCATGCCGAAACTGGGGCGCATGCCGTGCCTGGCGAATAACCAGGTGCAGTTGCTGATCAACGGCGACGCGACTTTCGAGGCGATTTTCCAGGCCATCGACCAGGCCCGGGAAGCGGTGCTGGTGCAGTTTTTCATTATCCATGACGACCAGCTCGGCCGGCGACTGCAGAAAAAGCTCCTGGAAAAGGCCGCCGAAGGGGTGGCGATCTATGTGTTGTACGACCGCATCGGCAGCCATGCCCTGCCCCACACGTACGTCGAGACCTTGCGCGAGGGCGGCGTGCATGTCCGTGCGTTCGCCACCCGCAGCGGTTGGCTGAACCGCTTCCAGGTGAACTTCCGCAATCATCGCAAGGTGGTGGTGGTCGATGGCCTGGTGGGCTTCGTGGGCGGGCATAACGTCGGCGACGAGTACCTGGGGAAAAATCCGCCCCTGGCGCCCTGGCGCGACACCCATGTGCAGGTGATAGGCCCGGTGGTCGCCTGCTTGCAGGAATCTTTTGCCGAAGACTGGTTCTGGGCCTCGCGCAAACTGCCGCCGCTGATCCTGCCAGAGTCCTACCCGGACGACGGCGTACTCTGCCAGCTGCTCGCCAGCGGCCCGGCCGACCCGGTGGAGACCTGTTCGCTGTTCTTCGTCGAAGCCATTCATGCGGCCCGGGAGCGGGTCTGGATCACCAGCCCCTACTTCATCCCCGACGAAGCGGTGTTCGCCGCCTTGCGCCTGGCGGTGCTGCGCGGTGTGGATGTACGCCTGCTGCTGCCCTCGCGCCCGGACCACCGCATCGTCTACGCCGCTTCCAGCCTGTACGCCTTCGAAGCGGTTCGCGCCGGCGTGCGGGTGTTCCGCTACCGCCCCGGCTTCCTGCATCAGAAAGTGGTGTTGGTGGACAATGAAATCAGCGCCATCGGCAGTGCGAACCTGGACAACCGCTCGTTCCGGCTGAATTTCGAACTGATGTTGCTGACCGTGGACGAAGCCTTCGCCCGGCAGGTGGAGCAGATGCTCGAGCAGGACTTTGCCCTGGCCCATGAAGTGGCCAAGGACGAAAGCCGCAAGACCCACCGCCTGCAACAACTCGGCATGCGGGTCGCACGGTTGATCTCGCCGATCCTCTAGAGAAGCACCTCAGCGCAGGCGCCGCCGACTTCGGCAGCGCCTGCGGTGGCTAGCGATAGAGATCGTCGCGGGTCCAGGGCAGGTTGTGGCTGCCATCGGCGAAGGCTTTCACCGCCAGGATCTGGTGCAGGTTGATCCAGCCTTTCTCGAAGGCGTAGGCACAACCGGCCAGGTACAGCCGCCAGATCCGCAAGGCCTGTTCCGGCACCTCGCGGCCCGCCGCCTCCAGATTGTTTTCCAGGCGCTGGCTCCACTGCTCCAGGGTCCGCGCGTAATGCAGCCGCAGGCTCTCCACGTCGACCACTTCCAGACCGGCCTCGCTGATTTCGGCGGAAATCATCGACAGGTGAGGCAGTTCACCATTGGGAAACACATACCGATCGATAAAGTCACCGGCCCCGCGTCCCACCGGACGTCCGTCGGTGTGCTTGGCGGTAATGCCATGGTTCA
Source organism: Pseudomonas gingeri (assembly GCF_013386165.1). GTDB lineage: Bacteria > Pseudomonadota > Gammaproteobacteria > Pseudomonadales > Pseudomonadaceae > Aquipseudomonas > Aquipseudomonas gingeri_C. The sequence goes on from NZ_JACAOS010000017.1 coordinate 252,669, forward strand.
TCACCAGGCCGCCTTCGCGCACGGCGCCGAACAGGATCTCGCAGTACTGCTTGAGGTTGGCGTGGCCGACGTGCTCGAACATGCCGACGCTGACCACCTTGTCAAAGCGACCGTCCTGGGGCAGGTCGCGGTAATCGAGCAGTTGCAGGTCGACCTTGTCCTGCAGCCCCTCGGCGATCACCCGCTCCTTCGCCAGCGCCAGTTGTTCCTTGCTCAGGGTGATGCCGAACACCTTGACCCCAAACTCCCGCGCGGCATAGCGCGCCAGCCCGCCCCAACCGCAGCCGACATCCAGCAGGTACTCGCCAGGCTGCAGGCGCAGCTTGCGGCACAGATGGCGGAACTTGGCTTGCTGGGCTTCTTCAAGGGTAGCGTCGGCACTTTCGAAGTAGGCGCAGGAATAGACCATCTCGCGGTCCAGCCAGAGCTGGTAGAAAGCGTTGGAGAGGTCGTAATGGTAGGAAATGGACGCGGCGTCGGTGGCCTTGTCGTGGACCAGGCGAGGCGGCGGGTTGTCCCCTTCATCCTCCAGCAGCGCCTGGCTCAGGTCGTCGCAGACCCGTACGACTTCGCTGATCGATCCTTCGAGTTCCAGCTTGCCTTCAACGAAGGCACTGCCCAGCAAGTCCAGCGTGGGATGGGTGAATTGAGCGACCAGTTGTGGGTCCTTCACAATGATCGTGACACTGGGCTGCGGCCCAAGATTGATCTCGTGGCCATCCCAGAGTCTCAGGCGAAGCGGTAGCTGAAGATTCTGTAAGGCCGGTGGAAGTTGCGCGAGCATGAGTAATCCCCCTTGTTTCAGACGTCTGAATTAAGGGTAGCGCATTCACAGGAACTGTCAGCCTATCGAGATAATAGACTCGAACTATGGGATTTGCCCGATGCCGCCCGGCGAAGAAGTGACGGCGTCAAAGCCCGTGACGCTGGGAGACCAGCCCTTCGTTCACCCATTGCTTGAGCCAACTGACCGCTTGCAAGGGCGCCCCCTCTCCCAGACTGACCGCCAGCTCGGCGCACAGTTCGGCGAAACTCCAACCAGCATTCACCATACCGCCCAAGGCGTGGACTTCCTCTGGCTCAAGGCTGCGGTACTGGCACACCAGACCGGCACGCCAGACCAGGCAGACCTGGGGCTGCTCCAGTTCGAGGCTGTCGGGAAACTCCGCTTCGGCCTTCACCGCCCGCCACATCGCCAGGCTGTTGAACCGGCCATCGAGCCACTGCACGCTGGGCACCAGCTCAAGTTGCAGCGACGGCCAGGCCTCGGCCGCCAGGGTGGCCATGGCTTCCAGGGTCAGGGGCTCACCCGGCGGCGCATCGAAGGCCAGGGTAAAGGCCCATTCCAGGCGAATCAGTTCCGCCAGCGGCTCGCCCTGGGCCGGCACCAACTGCCGCAGGACAAACGCCTCGAACCCGGCGCCCAGCCAGCGCAAGCTGTAGTGGGACGAGGGGCATTCACTCAGGTAGGCGGCGGTCAGCGCATCGAACTCCTCGTCACCCATCCAGTGCCAGACCGTGGGAAAGTCACTGCGCAGGGTTTCCTGCAAACGGGCGCGGTAGGCGTTGTGGTAGATCGCCAGGCCAGTCTCGACATCCAGGCTCGGCCCGCCGATCAGGCTGTCGCCCAATGCAGCAGCCGCCACGGCGCTTTCCCCCAGCAGGTAACGCTCAAAGGCCAGCTGCCAGTCGTTCAGGCGCATAGCGACCTCCTGGCCAGGGCAATAGCGCCCAATTCACGGGCCTTGCCCAGTTCGTCCACCAGTTCATCCAACGGCGGAAAGTGATCGTCACGCTCAAGCAAGGTCGCCACCGGCCCCAGGTGTTCGAGGGTCCGCTGATAGAGTTCCCAGACCGGATCACAGACCGGATGATCATGGGTGTCGATCACGTAGTCGCCATAATCGGCGTGCCCGGCCAGGTGCAATTGACGGACCTTGCCCGGGGGCAGGCCCTGGATGAAGGTCCAGGGATCAAAACCGTGATTGCGCCCGCTGACATAGACATTGTTCACATCCAGCAACAGCTCGCAGTCGCTCAGGCGGCTGAGGGCTTCGAGAAACTCCCACTCGGAAAATTCATCGCCGGCGGCCCGCACGTAACTGGAGACATTTTCCAGCACCAACGGTTGTTGCAGCACGTCCTGGACCTGGCGGACACGGCCCGCCACGTAGTACAGGCTTTCTTCGGTGTAAGGCAGCGGCAGCAGATCATGCAATTGATGGGCGTTGCCGCGGCTCCAGCACAGATGGTCGGAAATCCACGCGGGATTGACCCGCCCGGCCAACTGCTTGAGTTGTTTGAGGTAGTGCATATCGAGTTCATGGGGCCCGCCGATGGACAGCGACACACCATGCATCACCAGCGGATAACGCTCGGCGATGGCATCCAGGTAATACAGCGCCTTGCCGCCCTGGACCAGGTAATTCTCGGAAACGATCTCGAACCAGTCCACCGCAGGCGACTGCTCAAGGATTTCCTGATGATAGTGACTGCGTAAACCCAGGCCATAACCCAGGCAGGGGCGGGAAACGGGCATACTGGACTCCTTGCGAAAGTGTCCGCAGCGGCATCGTGGCCGACCGCTGCGGGTGCACTCGGGCGTCGCTTATTCGCCGACTTTACCACCAGCTTTGTCACAGGCCGACTTGGTCATGGCCTTGAAGCCCTGACCTTTGCAGGAGCCCATGCCTTTGCAAGCGTGGTCCTTGGTTTTGCAGTCGTTCTGGCCTTTGCAGGCGTTGACACCATAGCAGTGAACCTGGGCATCGGCAGCCGACGCTTGGGTTACGACACCAGCAAACAGGGTAGCGGCGGCGAGAGCGAGTGCGGCACCGGCAGCGGCGGTTTTGATCGACATGTTTTTATCCTCGAAAATGCGTTGGGGGTGTCGGTCCGAACGGAATGTTCAGTCTCGACATTGCAGTAGAGAGAGGTCGATACCGGGCGTTACAGCCCCTTGCAAAATTTTTTGAAAATAAATTTTCGCCCCCCTCCCCCGCCTCGACAGACGCACCGATCGACTGTCCCTCAGCGGGGAAGACCTGTTGAAATATTGCGTTACTCCATAACAGCGTTTTTCCTGATAAGGGATAATGCAAATATTGTCCGAGCGCTATAGCCGTCTATTAACCAACTCAATATTACGGAAAACACTGACATTACTTTATCTGATATCCCACTGTTAGAAACAACCAGAAAAATTGCCACTCACCAATGGGACACTCATGTAACAAAATTCAACATCTGCGCGACTTGATTGGTATCCTGGCAATGACTAACATTCCACTGACCCCAAATAGCCCTTGTTGGTTCATTAAAAATTTCCGTAAGTTTCAGTATTGAAAAGCGCCTTCCAACGGTTCCGCACCGCGCCTAACCCCTTGAGTAGAAGGCTCGAAACCCCGAAAACCTTATTCAACCTCGTACCTTTACCAATGCCATGAGGCCGAATAACTTATAACTATATGCCTCCCCTTAAACACGTGATCCCCTTTGTGCGCGCCGCCGACTAATAACATGCCCAACACTCGGCGCGCACACTTGAGCGACGGAGCAGCCATGAGCCACACCTTGAGTGAGTACCACTATTTTCAACGTCCGTTGGGGACTGTCCCTAATACGGAGACTTCCAGTTGTCTGACCATCAATCAAGCAGGTTCACCCCTGGGCCTGAGCAATCTGCTGGACTTGATCAGTCATGAAATCAGCCGGGAAAACAATCAGCAGATTCACCGACTCACCTTCAAAAGCGGCCAGACACTTTGCATCAAAGCCGACTCGGAACTGGTCACCGTCCGAGGCCGAAGGATCAATTTCCACGCCGACTCGACGTACCCCTACACCACCTTTCTGGAAGATCCGGCCCGCAGCGGCAGCCGCCAAAAGTCCTCCAGGTGACACCCTGCTGTCGAACCCCTTCGACGCGTGAAGCCTTGACCAAGGTTGTGCACAGGACAATATTATGATCATAATATTTTATGACACCTATCTTTGTCCTTCTTCCTCAACGGGTGCCTCCCAGGAGAACAGTCATGAGCAGCTACGACGTAGTCATCATCGGAGGCGGGCCTGGGGGCTACAACGCCGCCATTCGCGCAGGTCAGTTGGGCCTGAAAGTCGCCTGTGTGGAGGGTCGCGCGACCCTCGGCGGGACCTGCCTGAACGTCGGCTGCATGCCGTCCAAGGCCCTGCTCCACGCGTCCGAACTTTATGAGGCGGCCATGGGTAGCGAATTCGCCAACCTTGGCATCGAGGTTAAGCCCAGTCTCAACCTTGCGCAGATGATGAAACAGAAAGACCAGAGCGTGACCGGGCTGACCCAGGGCATCGAATACCTGTTTCGCAAGAACAAGGTCGAGTGGATCAAGGGCTGGGGACGAATCGCCGGCCCCGGCAAGGTCCTGGTCAGCGCCGCTGACGGCAGCGAGAGCACCTTGCAGGCCAAGGACATCGTGATCGCCACCGGCTCCGAGCCGACGCCACTGCCGGGCGTCGACATCGACAACCGACGTATTCTCGACTCCACGGGGGCGCTGTCGTTGCCCGAGGTGCCCAAGCATCTGGTGGTGATCGGCGCGGGGGTTATCGGCCTGGAACTGGGCTCGGTGTGGCGCCGGCTCGGTAGCCAGGTCACGGTGGTGGAATACCTGGATCGGATCTGTCCCGGCGTGGACCTGGAAGCCGGCAAGACCTTGCAGCGCTCGCTGAGCAAACAAGGCATCGGTTTCCGACTGGGCTCCAAGGTCACCAGCGCCATCAGTTCGGCAACCGGTGTACAGCTGCGCGTGGAGCCAGCAGCCGGCGGCGAGGCAGAGTTGATCGACGCCGATTACGTGTTGGTGGCCATCGGTCGTCGTCCCTTCACCCAGGGGCTCGGACTGGAGAGCGTAGGACTTTCCACCGATAAGCGCGGCATGCTGACCAACCAGGGCCACCGTACCGAGGCGGCGGGGATCTGGGTGATTGGCGATGTCACCAGCGGCCCGATGCTCGCCCACAAGGCCGAAGACGAAGCCATGGCGTGCATCGAGCAGATCGTCGGCAAGGCCGGCGAGGTCAACTATGCACTGATCCCCAGCGTGATCTACACCCGGCCGGAACTGGCCAGTGTCGGTAAGACCGAAGAGCAGCTCAAGGCCGAAGGTCGCGCCTACAAGGTCGGAAAATTCCCCTTCAGCGCCAACAGCCGGGCCAAGATCAACCACGAGACCGAGGGTTTCGCCAAGGTCCTGGCCGATGAGCACACCGACGAAGTCCTCGGTGTCCATCTGGTGGGCCCGAGTGTCAGCGAGATGATCGGCGAGTACTGCGTGGCCATGGAGTTTTCCGCCTCGGCCGAAGACATCGCCCTCACCTGCCACCCGCATCCGACCCGCTCCGAAGCCTTGCGCCAGGCGGCGATGAACGTCGAAGGCCTGGCCACGCAGATCTGAATCAGTCGGGCAGGTGATTCAACGGCAGCGGTCCGGGCGCCTTTATCGCCTGGATCGCGAAGTTGCTGCGGATATCCCGCACCCCGGGCAGGCGCAGCAGCTCGCCATTGAGGAAGCGCTCATACCCCCGCAGATCGGGCACCACCACTTGCAGCAGGAAGTCCGACTCGCCGGACACCAGAAACGCCGAGATCACCTGTGGCAACGCCAGCACCGCCAGGCGAAATGCCTCGGCTTCGGCCTCATGGTGGCGCTCGACCTTGACCCCGACGAACACCGTCAGCCCCAACCCGACTTCATCGCGATCCAGGTTCACCTGATAACCGCGAATCACCCCCGCCTCCTCGAGCATGCGTACCCGACGCAGGCACGGTGAAGCCGAAAGGCCAATTTCAGCGGCCAGCTCGACATTACTCAAGCGTCCATCGCGTTGCAGCGCCGCGAGAATTTTACGGTCGTAGGCATCGAGTTTTATTTTTGGCATATCCAACTATTCGTCTCGACTGTATTGGCAGAAAGTACCAAGTGTAGGCCTTTAACAGGTCGAATACGCAAGCACCTGCCCAGGCCTTCCGGCATAGAATTTTCTCCAGTGACCCCCCTTGGAGAAACAGCACGATGCTCCTCTACCTGTTCGCACTGGCGATGGTTTATCTGCTTCCCGGCCCCGACATGATCCTGCTGCTGCAAACCGGTGCCCGCCATGGCCGCAGCCAGGCCCTGACCACCGCCCTCGGCCTGGGTATCGCCCGCGCCTGCCATGTGGCGCTGGCGGCCTTGGGCCTGGCGGCGTTGTTCAAGGCCGCGCCGTGGACCTTCGATATGGTGCGCCTGGCAGGCGCCGCTTATTTGCTGTGGATCGGCGTGCGCATGTTGCGGCCCGGCTCACTGGCATTGTTGAGCGCCGGCCCCGAAGGCGCCCAAGCAGCCTTGAGCTGGCGCGCCGCCCTGCAACAAGGCTTGCTGACCAACCTGCTGAACCCCAAGGCGCTGTTATTCTGCTCCGTGCTGCTGCCGCAATTTGTCGATGCCCATAGCGGCCCGGTGGCTGCGCAGTTCCTTGGCCTGGGCGTGACCCTGGTGGCGGTCGGGCTGCTGTTCGACAGTTGCTACGCCCTGGCCGGCGCCTGGATCGGCCAATGGCTGGACAAGAGCCCACGGGCGCAACGCCTGCAGCAATGGCTGTTCGGCGGGCTATTGATCGGCTTTGCCGTCAGATTGGCGTTTATCCAGCAGGCTTGAGGGCTGTCCGGTAAAAGAAACACCGTTAGCAGGTGAGCCGACGGCGTTTTTCTTATACATTTTGCCTTCTACTTTCCATGGACACGTTCTCCCATCATGACCAGCACGCTCGATCGTCTTATCGCCGGCACTCCAATTCTCTATGCGGGTAACCGGGTTTCCCCGGTGCCACCGGAATTGGCCGAGCGTTTCCAGCCGGGCGATCATCTGCTGGTGGACCAGGCCAGCGGCGAGTTGCTGCTGATCCCACACGCCGTGCAACAGATTGCGACCCAGGCCATCGACACAGCAAAGGGCGCGTTCACGGCCCTGGCCCAGGTCTCGGATGAAGCCATCAGCCAGTTTTTTGATCGGTTCGCCCAGCACCTGGAAACGCCGGCGTCCTGGGCATTGATCGAGGCCGCGAACCAGGCCGATATCGCCAAAGCCAAGGCTCGCGGCCGCTCCACCACCCGCCTGCTGGCGAGCGAGGCCATGCGCCGCGACATGATCGCCGGGCTGCGGGCCTGGCGCGACGCACCGCTGATTCGTGGTCGGGTCCGTGAGTCCGTGGAACATCAGGGCTGGAAGGTCGAGCAGGTCGTCGCGCCCTTGGGCGTGGTGGCGTTCGTCTTTGAAGGCCGTCCGAATGTGTTCGCCGATGCCGCCGGCGTCCTGCGTACCGGCAACACTGCGGTGCTGCGGATCGGCAGCGATGCCCTCGGCACGGCCCAGGCGATTGTTCGTCACGCCCTCAATCCGGCGCTGCACGAAGCCGGTTTGCCGGCGGGTGCGGTGTCGCTGGTGGAAAGCAGCGACCGGGCGGCCGGCTGGGCGATGTTCGCCGACCGCCGTCTGTCCCTGGCGGTGGCGCGGGGATCGGGCCACGCAGTGAAGCAGCTCGGCGGCATCGCCCAGCAAGCGGGCACCGTGGTCAGCCTGCACGGCACTGGGGGCGCCTGGCTGGTCGCCCATCAGGACGCCGACGCCGAGCGTTTTGCCGAAGTGGTGCGCAACTCCCTGGACCGCAAGGTCTGCAACACCCTCAACGTTTGTGTGATCCACCGTCAGCGAGCGGCAGAACTGGTGCCGCTGTTCCTTGAGGCGCTGAAAGCGGCCGGCGAGGCGCGGGGTCAGCGTTGCAAGCTGCATATTGTCAGCGGCGATGAAAGCGTGCTGCCCGCCGAGTGGTTGCAAGCCCGGGTGCAGGTCCAACGTGCCGAAGGTTATGAGGAAGAAGCACAAACCGAGTCATTGCCGGAAGAGCAACTAGGCCGCGAGTGGGAGTGGGAAGATACGCCGGAAGTCAGCTTGAAAATCGTCGATGAGCTGGATCAGGCGATTGACCTGTTCAATCGTTACAGCCCGCAGTTCACCGTGTCGCTGATCAGCGCTGACCGTGACGCCCATGACTACTTCTACAACAACATCAATGCGCCCTTTGTCGGCGATGGCTTCACCCGTTGGGTCGACGGCCAGTACGCGCTGAACAAGCCGGAGCTGGGGCTTTCGAACTGGGAGAACGGGCGCCTGTTTGCCCGTGGCGCGATCCTGTCCGGAGATGGCGTGTTTACCCTGCGTAGCCGCATGAGCCAGATCGACACCAGCTTGCGGCGCTGAGCCAGGCCGGCTTGCTGCGGTGGATGCAAGGCCGCCATCGCCAGCAAGCCGGCTCCCACAAGGTCCGGGTCAATCACAGGTTTTGTGTGCACCGAAAAACTGTAGGAGCCGGCTTGCTGGCGATAGCGGTGGCGAAAATGGCCTCTATACCACAGGCATACCACCGCATCCGTCACTACAGATCCAACACCAACGGCTCCTCACTCTTCGCCGGAATCGCGCAACAAATCAGCACCTGCCCTTCCCCCGGCATTTCCGCGGGCGGCTGTGGATAATGCACCTGCCCGCTGATCAAGCGCGTACTGCAAGTTCCACAGGACCCACCCCGACAACTGAACTCCGGCTGCAGACCCCGGCTTTCTGCCAACACCAGCAAGCTGTCAACGTCCGGCTGCCAGCGAGCTTCCTTGGCCGAACGGTAGAACACCACCGGCACTGACTCCGTCGCCGCTGGCGGCTGCTCAATCTGTGGCGCACCAGGGTCCTGGCGGCGGCGCAACGTCGAGGGTCCAAAGGTCTCCGCATGAATCCGCTCATCGCGGATATCCATATCCCGCAGTTGATCGTACAAACCCTGGGTAAAACCACCGGGCCCGCACAGGACAAAATCCACCGAGTCATAATCGTCGACCATCAGCACGGCCTTCAACACCTCGACATCGAGTCGACCCTGCAGATGGTAATCCTCACCCGGAACCGCATCAGGCTCCGGTTGGCTCAACAGCCGAACCACCTGGACCGTATCCCCCGCACGCTCCATCAACTCATCCAGCTCGGCCCGAAACGGCTGCTCCGCCAACGACCTTGAGCTGTGGAACAAAACCGTAGGCCGCATCCGCCGGGTGCGTTTGCCCTGATACACCACTTCGCGCAACATCGACAGCAAGGGCGTAATCCCTACCCCCGCCGCCAGTAATACCAACGGACGCTGCTCATGGGCCGCCACGGTGAAATGCCCTTGGGGTGCACGCGCCTCAAGCACATCACCGACCTTGAGCTGGTCATGCACATGGGAAGACACTCTCCCGTCGCGCTTGACGCTGATCCGGCAGAACTCATCCGACGGCGCCCCCGACAAGCTATAGGTGCGAATCTGCGTCTGCCCGCCCAGGTCGAAACGCAACGGCAAATGCTGCCCAGCCTGAAATACCGGCAGCCCCGCGCCATCCGTCGGCTCCAGGTACAGCGAGCGAATGTTGCGACTTTCCTCGACAATCCGACTGATCCGCAAAGGCCGCCAGGCATTACCCAACGCCTCGGCTTGCAAGCGGGCAGCCGCCTGATCCCAACTGCCGGTCATCAGGCTGTTGGGGGAAAAGCCTTCGAACTTCCAACGCAAAGTCGTGGCCGCCGGACGACGCACACAATGTTCCACGTGGAACGTCCACAAACGCTCAGCACCCTGAAAGGATTTCACCAGCGGTCCATCGAGGATGATCTCGGTCCGTCCGCTGAGCTGTAGCAGGTCACCGGTATTAAAATCGATAAACAACAGGCCGGCGCGAGGATTGATCAGCAGATTGCCCAAGGTGTTGAAGTGCAGATTGCCGGCAAAATCCGGGATGGTCAGGCAGTCGCCCTCGATCCGCACAAAGCCGCTTTGCCCACCACGATGGGAGACATCCACGGAGCGAGCACCGTCGATATCCACATAACTGGCGACAAAGAATGTATCGGCGGCATGGATCATTGCCGCCGCCTCGGCGTCCAGGCCTTGCGAGCGATAAACGACCTGCGTTGTCGGGTCCGGCGCGGGCACCCGCTGGAACTGACGCAGCTGGATGTACTGCGGACAATTACCGAAGGCATGTTCCACGGCGACGCTGAGGCCTTGCTCAGTCAGCGCCGCGACACGCCCATTGATGCGGTTACGCCGCCGGGTGTGCAGTTCGATCCCCAGCAAGCCGATGGCAGCACCGGTTCGCAGCGCTGAATGGGTGGGATCCGCAGCCAGGGGAAAACTCGCCACTTGCAGCCGCTTGGGGTCAGGAGAAAAGGCAAAGCCGGGCTCACCTTCAAACAGGCTCGCCCAAGGGTTGCCCTGATCGTCCACAGTGCCGAACAGCATGAACGGCAGCTGGCGATAAAAATCACGGTGCTGGTCCGGCATATAATCACGAATAGCTTTTGGACCGAGCTCCGCCATCCGTTGGGCGACACCGACCTGGGTCTGCATCTGCAGTTCGCCGCTATGCCAGGGGGAGCGGGAGGGACTGTGTGGGTTCATCGCGACGTCTCCACGGGAAACGTTCCCGGCCGAAGTGACCGGGAGGTTTCATTGACTTCAGGCGGTCTGCAAACCGGCAACGGTGCGCGGCATCGGCACAAAGCCCGGCAAGGCTTCGATCCGCGCCAACCAGGCACGCACCTTGGGGTAGTCGGCCAGCGAGACATTGCCTTCCGGCACATGGGCGATATAGCTGTAACCGGCGACATCGGCGATGGTCGGTGTATCCCCCACCAGATAAGACGACTGGTTCAACTCGTGCTCGACGACCTTGAGCAAGGCATGGGACCGGCTGATCGCCTCATCCGCGTCGAAGGGTGCGCCGAAAACCGTGATCAGACGGGCCCGAGCCGGGCCGAAAGCAAGCGGCCCCGACGCCACCGACAGCCAGCGCTGCACATGGGCGGCGCCAACCGGATCGGTGGGCAGCCAACGGCCTTGCCCATACTTGAGCGCCAGGTACACCAGAATCGCCGTGGAGTCGGCCAGGATCAGGCCTTGATCATCGATCACCGGCACTTGGCCAAAGGCGTTCAGGGACAGGTATTCCGGGGTTTTATGGGCACCACCGGGCAGATCCACATGAATCAGCTCCACCGGCAAGCCGAGCAGGGACAACATCAGTTCGGCACGGTGGGCGTGACCGGAGCGGGAAAAGTTGTAGAGCTTGATGGGGGTCTGGGACATGGCGGGACTCCACGGGGATAGAAGCGCAACCCGGGATGGTTCGCGCTGATGGAGCAATCTTGCTCCTTCAGCGAAAACAACAGAATCACCAGAAACGGCAATCCATTCTTTCAGAATTTGAAATGCTGCTCAGCCTTTCAGGTTCGGGTGTTCGCGCAAGGCCGCGACCACGAAGTCGACAAAACTGCGCACCCGCACAGATGCCGTACGGCCACCTTGATACACCACATGGATTGGCAGCGGCGCAAACTCGAAATCTTCCAGCACGATCTCCAACTCACCGGTCGCCAGCTTGTCCGCAACTTGATAAGACAGCACCCGGGTCAAGCCAAGACCCAGGCAGGCGGCGTGGATCGCCGCCCGATTCGCCGTCAGCGCCAAGCGCGGTTCCAGACGGATGCTCAAGGGTTTGTCACCATCGAGGAACTGCCAGCTCCTGACCTGCGAAGCCGACGCGGCCATGACGATCTGCGCCTGACGCAACTCGTCCGGATGCCTGGGTCGTCCCTGCCGGTCCAGATAGGCCGGCGAAGCACAGACCACCCGACGGACCTGCCCTACCCTGACGGCGTGATAACCACTGTCGGGCAACTCACCGATCCGCACCGCAACATCGATGCCGTCCTCGACCATGGGCACCACGCGGTCCAGCAGCAGCGCATTGATATCCACTGCCGGATACTGCGCAAGGTATTGCACCATCACCGGTGTGACGTACAACTCGCCGAACAGCACCGGCGCGGTCATGGTCAGTTGACCGCTGGGGCGCGCATGGCTGTCGGCGGCCGAGGCTTCGGCTTCCTCCATCGCGGCGAGGATACGTCGACAGTCTTCCAGATAACGTTGTCCGGGTTCGGTCAGGTGCACATTACGCGTGGTACGCACGAGCAACTGCGCACCGATACGTTTTTCCAGCGCCGCCACTGCCCGGGTGATGCTCGGCGCCGAGAGACTCAGACGCCGCGCCGCCGCCGCGAAGCCCTGTTCCTGGGCAACGGCGACGAACACCTGCATTTCCTGGAATCGGTCCATGGACTGATCGTTCGCTCCTACTGCGGGTCGGGATAACTACGCAGGCAACTTTGAGAGAAAGGCCAACAGCGCATCGTTCACGAACGTCGGGTTTTCAATGCTGGAAATATGCCCCGCCTCCGGTATCCCGATGTAATCGCAGCCGATCAACTCAGCCATTTCCCGGGCTTCGTTCGGCGGCCGTGGTTTGTCCTGCTCGCCGCACATCACCAGGGTGCTGCCGGCATCCAGGCCTGCCAGTGCGGCCAGACGGTCATCGCGGGCGAAGATCAACCGCCCCATGGGGACGATGCTGTCACGCAAGCGATCGGCGGACCAGGTGGTCAGCGATGTGCGAAACGTCTGATAGAACGGCAGTTGCGTATCGACACCCGGCCTGAAGTAAATCGGCACGATCACATCGAGCAAAGGTGGCGGAATGCTGCCCGCGTCGCCGATCACTTTCAGCATCGAAAAATACGACTGTTGGGTCGGTGCGGGTTCTTCACCGAGGTAGGTGTCCATCAACACCAGGCCGCGCACACGCTCGGGCGCCGCCAGGGCCAGGCGAGCGCCCCACATGCCGCCGACCGACAGGCCGACCAGGGTGAAACGCTGAATCTCCAGGTGGTCCAGCAAAGCCAGTACCTGGTTGGCCAGATCATCGAGGCTGCGAGTCGTTTCCGGTAGCGGCCCTGACTGCCCATGGCCCCAGAGCTCCGGCACAATCACCCGATAGTGTTGCGACAGCGCCGCGATCTGCGGTGCCCACATGCCGCTGTCCCACAGGTAGCTGGAGCCCAGCACCACCACCTCGCCTGCACCCTGGTCGAGAAAATGCAGCGGTTGCCCATCGATCGTCACAAACGGCATTGAATTCCCCTCGGTCATGGCTGAAAAAACGCGTACCCGGCTTACCGTACCAGGCGCAAAAAGATCGGACAGCGTTGCTTGCGCGAATTCAAATGTCCAGAGGCATTCAGCTGTTATAGGCCTCGTTGGCGGATACCAGAATGCATACGCACTGACAAAATCAGACCGGATACGCCTTCACGATGGAATAGGTATCCGCCATTGACGGGCCAGTCGATTTTCATTAGCCTGAAACGGTCTGGATATATACGGAGCTTCTGCCTTTCAGGTTGAAGTGTTCAGATGCCGCCATTGGTTCTCGGTCGTGCCGGTTGATGGGTTAACCCCCTAAGGGCTTCCGCGAAACCCCCTTCATTGGGGGTTTGCTTTTTCTACACCCACTACCCTTTCTTCCTCATGCTCAAAGCACTGTTTCGCGCCGCTTTGATCGAGGCACTCCGCACCGTATTCAAGAACAGCTTCCAGGCCCTGATCTTGTCGGCCTTCTTGAAATTCACTGGTCGGTTGTCAGCGTCCTCATCCCGCCTATAAGCGCTTTCAATGAACACTCTGAGCGCGTTTTTGCCTTCTCCCTTACGCACATTGAAGTAGATCTCATAGTGCACACCCACCGTTTTTCCCGACATTGCGCTGCCAAGTTCCAGAGTCAGAAAATTCTCTCTCCCCGTAAAGAAGCAGCGCCGGTTGGCAATGCTCGCAATGATATCCGGAAGCAAAAAGGACAATGCGTGTCGTCCCGAGTGAAACACACGGCGGACCTTACGATGATCGATAACCATGCGCTCATGCCCGAGTGCCTGGAAATCAATGGCCTGGTTTTGCTTTGGGCCAGCACTGACACAATGGGAGCTGTATTCAAAATGCAACGTCAGGGCTACAGAAGGATGTCCTTCAACCGTTGGAACGACCAAGGTCTGAGTATGGGGCTGCAGATGGCCTAGCAGCCAACATACCCCTTCAATCTCAATATGAAGAGCCTTCAGATGATCAGACCAGTACTTTCCTCACACAACAGGTTCCCTTACATCGATTGAAGCTCTCGGATTCAGTCGATTTCATCAGTATGAGCCGACCGTATTCAACCCCTATTTTCGACTTATCCACAGCGCCTCCCCAGGGCCTTTCAGCTTTGCTTCGTGTAGGACCACTCCTAATTCCTAGCACCTCTAGCAGAGTCTCCGCATAGTTTTTTTACCGTACCTGGAGGGCGCCCACCGTTTCCTGCACCAACAAGGAAGCAGAAAACGCCGAGCCTAAAATCGCAGGCAAAAAAAAACCGCCTCGAAAGGCGGCTTTTTTAGAGAGCGACTGAATCCGCAGCCTTACTCCACCGTCACCGACTTCGCCAGGTTACGCGGCTGGTCGACGTCCGTGCCCTTGAGCACGGCCACGTAGTACGACAGCAACTGCAGCGGGATGGTGTAGAGGATCGGCGCCAGGGTGTCATGGATGTGCGGCATGGTGATGACGTGAGTGCCTTCGGCATTCACCATACCGGCGTGCTCATCGGCGAACACGATCAACTGACCACCCCGGGCCCGCACTTCCTGCAGGTTGGATTTGAGCTTCTCCAGCAGTTCGTTGTTCGGCGCAACGGTCACGATCGGCATGTCGTTGTCCACCAGCGCCAACGGACCGTGCTTGAGCTCGCCCGCCGGATAGGCTTCGGCGTGGATATAGGAGATTTCCTTGAGCTTGAGCGAGCCTTCCATCGCCACCGGGTATTGCGCGCCACGACCGAGGAACAGGGTGTGGTGCTTGTCGGCGAACAGCTCGGCGATTTTCTCGACCTTGGTGTCCATGGCCAGGGTCTCGCCCAGGCGAGTCGGCAGACGACGCAGCTCTTCTACCAACTCCGCCTCGACACCTTCGGCCAAGCTGCCACGCACCTGGCCCAGGGCCAGGGTCAACAGCAGCAGGCTCACCAGTTGGGTGGTGAAGGCCTTGGTCGACGCCACGCCGATTTCGCGACCGGCCTGGGTCAGCAAGGTCAGGTCCGACTCACGGACCAACGAGCTGATGCTGACGTTGCAGATCGCCAGGCTGCCGAGGAAACCCAGCTCCTTGGCGTTGCGCAGGGCCGCCAGGGTGTCGGCGGTTTCGCCGGACTGGGAGATGGCGACAAACAAGGTATCCGGCTGCACCACCACCTTGCGGTAGCGGAACTCACTGGCAACTTCGACCTGGCACGGAATACCCGCCAGGCCTTCGAGCCAGTAACGGGCAACCATACCCGCGTGATAACTGGTGCCACAGGCAACGATCTGGACATTGCGCACTTTGGCGAACAATGCGGCCGCCTCGGGGCCGAACGCCTGGACCAGGACCTGGTTCGGACCCAGGCGGTTTTCCAGGGTGCGCTGAACCACAGTCGGTTGCTCGTGGATTTCCTTGAGCATGAAATGGCGGAACGCGCCCTTCTCGGCCGATTCTGCGCTGTCGCGATACTGCACGGCTTCGCGCTCGACCTGACGACCTTCGACGTCCCAGATCTGCACGCTGTCGCGGTGGATCTCGGCGATGTCACCCTCTTCCAGGTACATGAAGCGGTCGGTGACCTGACGCAGCGCCAGTTGGTCGGAGGCCAGGAAGTTTTCTCCCAGGCCCAGGCCGATCACCAGCGGGCTGCCGCTACGGGCCGCCAGCAGGCGATCCGGTTGCTGGGCGTTGATCACTGCCAAACCGTAGGCGCCATGCAGCTCCTTGACGGTGGCTTTCAAGGCCTTGGTCAAGTCGCCCAGTTCCTTGAACTTGTGGTTCAGCAGGTGGGCAATGACTTCGGTGTCGGTTTCCGAGGTGAAGACATAACCCAAACCCTTGAGCTGCTCGCGCAACACGTCGTGGTTCTCGATGATGCCGTTGTGCACCACAGCAATATCGGAGCCGGAGAAATGCGGGTGGGCATTGTGTTCGCACGGCGCGCCATGGGTCGCCCAACGGGTGTGGGCAATCCCCAGGCGACCGGCCAACGGCGCGCCGGCCAGGGCTTGTTCCAGTTCGCTGACCTTGCCCATGCGACGGGTACGTTCCAGCGTGCCGTTATGACTGAAAACGGCGACACCGGCGCTGTCGTAGCCGCGGTATTCCAGACGCTTCAGGCCTTCGACCAGGATGGCCGTGATATTACGTTCAGCAACTGCTCCGACAATTCCACACATGCTCTATTTCTCCTGGCTGGCAACCGCGCAAATGACAGTGATGCCACGGGCCTGAATCTGTTCGCGTACCTCTTTGGGCAAACGATCATCGGTAATAAGGGTATGGATACTGCTCCAGGGCAGTTCCAGGTTGGGAATCTTGCGGCCGATCTTGTCTGACTCGACCATGACCACTACTTCGCGGGCGACCTCCGCCATCACCCGGCTCAGCCCCAGCAGTTCGTGGAAGGTGGTGGTGCCACGCTCCAGATCAATGCCGTCGGCGCCGATGAACAACTGATCGAAGTCGTAGGAACGCAGGACCCGCTCGGCGACCTGCCCCTGGAAGGACTCGGAATGCGGGTCCCAGGTACCACCGGTCATCAGCAGAACAGGTTCGTGTTCCAGTTCGCTGAGGGCCCGGGCGACATGCAGGGAGTTGGTCATCACCACCAGGCCGGGTTGCTGGCCCAGTTGCGGGAGCATCGCGGCAGTGGTGCTGCCACTGTCGATAATGATACGCGCGTGCTCACGGATACGCCCGACAGCGGCGCGGGCAATGGCCTGCTTGTAGCGGGAAACGGCCTGGGCCGGGTCGCTGAACAGTTCGTGGGGAATGGTGATCGCACCGCCATAGCGCCGCATCAACAAGCCGTGGCTTTCCAGCGCCGCGAGGTCCTTGCGAATCGTCACCTCGGAGGTTTCGAAGCGCCGAGCCAACTCGTCCACACTGACTTCCCCCTGGTCATTGAGCATGGCCAGGATATTGTGCCGGCGTTGTGGGGTGTTACGTTTCGATATGGTCACTTAAGTTTCGATTCGAAAGATAATTGCCGCTATAAAGCCTTCGAACCGAAACTTAGTCAAGTGAAATGAATCAGACTGTGGATAAATAACCCATTCACGCCACTGTGGATAACTCAGGGCTTGATGATCTTCACCGGGCGCTTCCAGCCATCGATATTGCGCTGGCGAGCACGGGCCACCCCCAACTGTCCCTCACCGACATTCTGGTTGATGGTCGAACCCGCCGCAGTGCTGGCACCCGAAGAGATATCCACAGGCGCCACCAACGAATTGTTGGAGCCGATGAAGACGTCCGCGCCCAACACCGTCCGGTGCTTGTTCACCCCGTCATAGTTGCAGGTGATGGTGCCGGCACCGATATTGGTCCGCGCGCCGACTTCGGCATCGCCGAGGTAGGTCAGGTGCCCGCACTTGGCGTCTTCGCCCAGGTGCGCATTCTTCAGCTCGACAAAGTTACCCACATGGGCACGGGCGTCGAGCACGCTGCCCGGGCGCAGGCGAGCGAACGGACCGGCATCGCTGCCCTCGCCCATGATCGCACCGTCGAGATGGCTGTTGGCCTTGACCACCACACCCTTGCGCAGGGTGCTGTTACGGATCACGCAGTTCGGACCGATGACCACGTCGTCCTCGATCACCACCCGACCTTCGAGAATCACGTTGATGTCGATCAGCACATCACGACCAACCGTCACCTCGCCACGCACATCGAAACGGGCCGGATCGCGCAGGGTTACACCCTGTGCCATCAAGCGCCGGCCCGCGCGCAACTGGTAATGCCGCTCCAGTTCGGACAACTGCTGACGGTCATTGGCGCCCTGCACTTCCATGGCGTCTTGAGGTTGCTCGGTAGCGACCACCAGGCCATCACCCACCGCCATGGCAATTACGTCGGTCAGGTAGTACTCGCCCTGGGCATTGTTGTTCGACAGGCGGCTCATCCATTCGCCCAGGCGCTTGGCCGGCACCGCGAGAATCCCGGTGTTGCCTTCGGTGATGGCCAGCTCGGCCGGGCTGGCATCTTTCTGCTCGACGATGGCAGCGACCTTGCCGGCGGCATCACGCACGATCCGGCCATAACCGTTAGGGTTAGCCAGCTCAACCGTCAGTAACCCAAGCTGCTCGGGGCCGGCCTGCTCCAGCAGACGGCGCAAGGTCTCGACTTCGATCAACGGCACATCACCGTAGAGGATCAACACGGTGTCGGCGCTGATGAACGGCACCGCCTGCGCCACGGCGTGACCGGTGCCGAGTTGCTGGTCCTGCAGGACAAAATTCAAATCGTCGGCGGCCAGGCGCTCGCGAACCTTATCCGCGCCATGGCCGATCACCACATGGATGCGCTGTGGATCAAGTTGCCGGGCGCTGTGGATAACATGTCCCAACATCGAATTGCCCGCGACCGGGTGCAGCACTTTAGGCAGCGAAGAACGCATACGGGTGCCCTGACCCGCCGCGAGGATAACGATTTCGAGAGACATGACTGGCTACCAATCCTGGGTGGTCAGCGGTTGTGACCACGTGATAAACGCGGAAAAGAAAAAAGGGTAGCCGAGGCTACCCTTTTTAATCAATCACACAACAAGCGTCGGCTTAACCGCCGAACTTCTTGCGGATCTGCTGGACGGTGCGCAGCTGAGCTGTCGCCTCGGCCAGACGTGCGGCGGCGGAACCGTAGTCGAAGTCCGCGCCTTTTTCATTCAGGGCCTTCTCGGCAGCCTTGACGGCTTCCTGAGCGGAGGCTTCATCCAGGTCGGCAGCACGTTGCACGGTATCGGCAAGCACCTTGACCATGTTCGGCTGAACCTCGAGGAAACCACCGGAGATGTAGAACACCTCGGCTTCCCCGCCTTGCTTGATCAGGCGGATCGGACCCGGTTTCAGATTAGTGATCAGCGGCGCGTGACCCAGGGCGATACCAAGATCACCCAGTGCACCGTGCGCAATCACCATCTCGACCAGGCCGGAGAAGATTTCACCTTCCGCACTGACGATGTCGCAATGGACTGTCATAGCCATCTGATTGCCTCAACCTAAATTAGCGCCCGTTGCCGGGCGCCGGGATTACAGTTTCTTGGCTTTCTCGATCGCTTCTTCGATGCCGCCAACCATGTAGAACGCTTGTTCTGGCAGGTGGTCGTAGTCACCGTTGAGGATGCCTTTGAAGCCAGCAATGGTGTCTTTCAGGGAAACGTATTTACCCGAAGCACCGGTGAAGACTTCAGCCACGAAGAACGGCTGCGACAGGAAGCGCTGGATCTTACGAGCGCGGGATACCAACTGCTTGTCGGTTTCCGACAGCTCGTCCATACCCAGGATCGCAATGATGTCCTTCAGCTCTTTGTAACGCTGCAGCACGTACTGAACGCCGCGAGCGGTTTCGTAGTGCTCGTTGCCGATCACGTTCGGGTCCAGCTGGCGCGAAGTCGAGTCCAGTGGATCGACCGCTGGGTAGATACCCAGGGAGGCGATGTCACGGGACAGTACGACGGTGGCGTCCAAGTGGGCGAAGGTGGTCGCCGGCGACGGGTCGGTCAAGTCATCCGCAGGAACGTAGACGGCCTGGATCGAAGTAATCGAACCGTTCTTGGTCGAAGTGATGCGCTCTTGCAGCACGCCCATCTCTTCAGCCAGGGTCGGCTGGTAACCTACTGCCGAAGGCATACGGCCCAGCAGTGCGGATACTTCAGTACCGGCCAGGGTGTAACGGTAGATGTTGTCGACGAACAGCAGAACGTCGTTACCTTCGTCACGGAACTTCTCGGCCATGGTCAGGCCGGTCAGGGCTACGCGCAGACGGTTACCCGGCGGCTCGTTCATCTGACCGTAAACCAGTGCCACTTTGTCCAGAACGTTGGAGTCCTTCATCTCGTGGTAGAAGTCGTTACCCTCACGGGTACGCTCGCCCACACCGGCGAACACGGAATAACCGCTGTGCTCGATGGCGATGTTACGGATCAATTCCATCATGTTTACGGTCTTGCCGACACCGGCACCACCGAACAGACCGACTTTACCGCCCTTGGCGAACGGGCAAACCAGGTCGATAACCTTGATGCCGGTTTCCAGCAGGTCGTTGCCGCCCGCTTGTTCCGCAAAGGAAGGCGCTGGACGGTGAATGCCCCAACGCTCTTCGGTGTCGATCGGGCCAGCTTCGTCGATCGGGTTACCGAGGACGTCCATGATCCGGCCCAGGGTCGCTTTACCGACCGGTACGGAGATGGCAGCACCGGAGTCGATAACGTCCAGACCGCGCTTCAAGCCTTCGGTGGAACCCATCGCAATGGTACGAACCACGCCGTCGCCCAGCTGCTGCTGAACTTCCAGGGTGGTTTCCGCGCCTTGTACTTTCAGCGCGTTGTAGATGCTCGGTACGCTGTCGCGTGGAAATTCCACGTCGATAACGGCGCCGATGATTTGAACGATACGTCCGCTACTCATAGCTGGATCCTCTGAATATTTGAACCGTTAAACCGCGGCAGCGCCGCCGACGATTTCCGAGATCTCTTGGGTGATCGCAGCCTGACGCGCCTTGTTGTAGATCAGCTGCAAATCGCTGATCAAATCACCGGCGTTGTCGGTAGCGTTCTTCATCGCGATCATCCGCGCAGCTTGTTCGGCCGCGTTGTTCTCGACCACCGCCTGGTAGACCTGCGACTCCACGTAACGCACCATCAGGCCGTCAAGCAGCTCTTTGGCGTCCGGTTCGTAGAGATAGTCCCAGTGGTGCTTGAGTTGCTGATCCGGGGTTGCAACCAATGGAATCAACTGCTCCACGGTCGGCTGCTGAGTCATGGTGTTGATAAACTTGTTGGACACCACGGACAGGCGGTCAATACGGCCGTCCAGGTAGGCATCCAGCATCACCTTGACGCTGCCGATCAAGTCGTTGATCGACGGCTCTTCACCCAGGTGGCTGATAGCTGCAACGACGTTACCGCCGAAGTTGCGGAAAAAGGCCGCACCCTTGCTACCAACAACACACAGATCAATCTCGACGCCGTTTTCGCGGTTTACCGCCATGTCCTTGACCAGGGCCTTGAACAGGTTGGTGTTCAAGCCACCGCACAGACCACGGTCACTGCTCACCACGACGTAACCGACGCGCTTGACGGCGCGGTCGATCATGAACGGGTGGCGGTATTCCGGGTTGGCGTTGGCCAGATGCCCAATTACCTGGCGGATACGCTCCGCATAAGGACGGCTAGCAGCCATGCGCATTTGTGCCTTGCGCATTTTGCTGACCGCCACTTTTTCCATGGCGCTGGTAATTTTTTGCGTGCTTTTGATGCTCGCAATCTTACTGCGAATCTCTTTTGCGCCTGCCATGTAACACCTATCAGGTTAGCAAGCGGGAGCCTCGCGGCTCCCGCTGCGGCTTACCAGGTTTGGGTGGCCTTGAACTTCTCGATACCAGCCTTCAGGCCAGCGTCGATCTCGTCATTGAAGTCACCCTTCACGTTGATCTTGGCCAACAAGTCGGCATGATCGCGGTTGAAGTAAGCAATCAGCGCTTGTTCGAAGCTACCGACCTTGGTGATTTCGACGTCAGTCAGGAACCCACGCTCAGCGGCATACAGCGACAGCGACATGTCAGCAATCGACATTGGCGCGTATTGCTTCTGCTTCATCAGCTCGGTAACGCGCTGACCGTGTTCAAGTTGCTTACGGGTCGCTTCGTCCAGGTCAGAAGCGAACTGGGCGAATGCCGCCAGTTCACGGTACTGAGCCAGAGCGGTACGGATACCACCGGAGAGCTTCTTGATGATCTTGGTCTGAGCAGCACCACCTACGCGGGATACCGAAACACCGGCGTTCACAGCAGGACGGATCCCGGAGTTGAACATGGCCGATTCCAGGAAGATCTGACCGTCGGTGATGGAAATCACGTTGGTCGGAACGAACGCGGAAACGTCGCCAGCCTGGGTTTCGATGATCGGCAACGCGGTCAGGGACCCGGTCTTGCCAGTCACTGCGCCGTTGGTGAACTTCTCGACGTACTCTTCCGAAACGCGGGATGCGCGCTCCAGCAGACGGGAGTGGAGATAGAACACGTCGCCTGGGTAGGCTTCACGGCCTGGCGGACGGCGCAGCAGCAGGGAAATCTGGCGGTAAGCCACTGCTTGCTTGGACAGATCGTCATAAACGATCAGCGCGTCTTCGCCGCGGTCGCGGAAGAACTCGCCCATGGTGCAACCGGAGTACGGTGCCAGGAACTGCAGCGCAGGAGATTCCGAAGCACTGGCAGCCACGATGATCGTGTTGGCCAGAGCGCCGTTTTCTTCCAGCTTGCGAACCACGTTGGCGATGGTCGATTGTTTCTGACCGATAGCGACGTAGACGCAGAAAATGCCGCTGTCTTTCTGGTTGATGATCGCGTCGATCGCCAGAGCGGTTTTACCGATCTGACGGTCACCGATGATCAGCTCACGCTGGCCACGGCCGACCGGGATCATGGCATCGACAGCCTTGTAGCCAGTCTGTACAGGCTGGTCTACCGACTTACGCCAGATCACGCCTGGAGCAACTTTCTCGACCGCGTCGGTCTCGGTGTTGTTCAGCGGACCTTTGCCATCAACTGGGTTACCCAGTGCGTCGACAACGCGACCCAGCAGTTCCTTACCGACCGGAACTTCGAGGATGCGGCCGGTGCACTTGGCGCTCATGCCTTCAGCCAGACTGGTGTAAGCGCCCAGTACAACGGCACCTACAGAGTCTTGCTCGAGGTTGAGGGCCATACCGTAGACGCCGCCCGGAAACTCGATCATCTCGCCGTACATGACGTCGGCCAGACCGTGAATCCGCACGATACCGTCAGACACGCTGACGACAGTGCCTTCGTTACGGGCTTGGGAGGTCACATCGAGCTTGTCGATGCGGCCCTTGATAATTTCACTTATTTCGGAAGGATTGAGTTGCTGCATTGCTCTGCTGCCCCTTCAAACTCAAGATTTCAATGCTTCGGCCAGATTCGCGAGTTTGCCGCGAACCGAGCCATCGATAACCAGGTCGCCGGCGCGGATCACGACGCCACCAATCAGGGCGGCGTCCTCCGCAACTTGCAGGCGCACTTCCCGATTGAGTCGTGCACTGAGAACCTTGGCGAGTTTGTCTTGCTGTTCTTGGTTCAATGCAAAAGCACTGGTGACTTCCACGTCTACCGATTTCTCTTGTTCGGCCTTGTACAGGTCGAACAGAGCGGCGATCTCCGGCAACAGCAGGAGACGGTCGTTTTCAGCAACGACGTGGATGAAATTCTGTGCCTTGACATCAAACTTGTCGCCACACACGTCAATGAACGTGGTGGCCTTTTCTGCGCTCGTCAGTCGCGGGGCCTTGAGCACGCGCTGCATGGTGTCGTCTTCCGACACCGCTGCTGCCAGGCCGAGCATGGCTGACCAATTGGCCAGTTGCTGGTGGGCCTGAGCGTGCTCGAAGGCCGCCTTAGCGTAAGGTCGGGCCAACGTGGTCAGTTCTGCCATGATCGCCCTCGCTTAGATTTCAGTAGCCAGTTTGTTAACCAGCTCTGCGTGCGCGTTTTGATCGATTGACTGGCCCAGGATCTTCCCAGCACCGCTGACGACCAGGCTACCCAATTGGGCGCGCAGCGCGTCTTTGACACTGTTGAGTTCCTGTTCGATCTCGGCCTGAGCCTGAGCCTTCACACGGTCAGCTTCGACACGAGCCTGTTCACGGGCCTCGTCGACGATCTGGTTACCGCGTTTCTTGGCTTGCTCAATGATTTCGGCTGCCTGAGCTTTCGCATCGCGCAGTTGATGACCCGCTTTTTCTTGGGCCAACTCCAGGTCGCGAGCTGCTCGGCTGGCAGCGTCCAGTCCATCCGCGATCTTCTTCTGACGTTCGTGCAGTGCCGCAATGACCGGAGGCCACACGAACTTCATGCAAAACAGTACAAAAATGAGGAACGCAACGGACTGGCCAATCAGGGTCGCATTAATGTTCACGCCAACACCTCGCTCGTTCGTTGTCCATCACACCAATCTACTCGAAACATCCGAGTGATTAGCCAGCGAGTTGACCAACGAAGGGGTTCGCGAAGGTGAAGAACAGAGCAATACCAACACCGATCATGGTTACGGCGTCGAGCAGACCGGCAACGATGAACATTTTGACTTGCAGCATTGGGACCATTTCTGGCTGACGCGCGGCGCCTTCCAGGAACTTGCCGCCCAGCAGGCCGAAACCAATTGCGGTACCCAGTGCGCCCAGGCCGATCAACAGTGCAACAGCGATAGCGGTTAGACCAACTACAGTTTCCATCTTTCCTCCCGACTTTTACGTCGTATGGTTTAGGTTTTTTTAATTTAAAGCGGTAAAACAAATCGTTTCGCGGCCCCTTGCGGGGCCACCCCGCGCCGAGGCGCCGGGGACATCAGAGCCGCCGAGACAGCTCTTAATGGTTTTCTTCGTGTGCCATCGACAGATAGACGATGGTCAGCATCATGAAGATGAACGCCTGCAGGGTGATGATCAGGATGTGGAACACCGCCCACGCCCATTGCAGCACGATGCCCAGGCCGCTGAGCCAGAGCAGGCCGCTGCCGAACATCACGGCGATCAGGATGAACACCAGCTCGCCGGCATACATGTTGCCGAACAGTCGCAGGGCCAGGGAGATCGGCTTGGCGATCAGGGTGACGAATTCCAGCAGGAAGTTCACCGGGATCAACAGGGCCTGCAGGAAAATGTTCTTGCTGCCGAACGGGTGCAGGGTCAGCTCGCCGATGAAACCGCCGAGGCCCTTGATCTTGATGCTGTAGAAAATGATCAGCGCGAAGACCGAGAACGCCATGCCCAGGGTCGCGTTCGGGTCGGTGGTCGACACGGCGCGGAACGGGATGTGCTCGTCGCCGGTGATCAGCATCGCCAGATGAGGAATCCAGTCGACCGGGATCAGGTCGACGGCGTTCATCAGGAACACCCAGACGAAGATGGTCAGGGCCAGCGGTGCAATCACCGGGCTGCGACCGTGGAAGCTGTCCTTCACGCTGCCGTCGACGAACTCGACCAGGACTTCAACGAAGTTCTGCAAGGCACCGGGTTGGCCGGACGTGGCTTTTTTCGCCGCGAGGCGGAAAACCAGAATGAAGATCAGGCCCAGTGCAACAGACCAGCCCAGAGTATCCAGGTGGAATGCCCAGAAGCCCATGGCCTTGGCCTCTGCTGCGGAATGGGCAAAGCCCCAGCCGCCAGTAGGGAGCTGACCGAAGGTCAGGTTCTGCAGGTGGTGCTGGATATAGCCCGAAGCGGTTGTTTCTGCTGACATGGTTGCCTCAAACGCCCTAAGGTCTCGAAAGTCTTGTTTTCATTAGCACGGGTGCGAACCAGCTGACCGACTGGGTCAGCACGAAGACACCGAAGACTGCTATCGGCGCCAATGGCTTCACACCTGCGAACGTCAGTGCAAACAGCACTGCCGTCAAAATCAATTTACCCGCCTCGCCGGCATAAAAAGACCGGACGATGGACTGGGCTGCTCGGGCGCCGGAAAACCGAAAGGCCCTGTGAGCAAAATACACATTGGGGAGCAAGGCTATCAGGCCTCCGCAGAGTCCTGAATATCCGGCAACGACTCCATGCCATTGCCAAAGCGCCAACGCCGCCACCAGCAAAACGACAAACTGGGCCAACAAAACCGGAAATACCGCCAAGCGATGGAACGGCAACCTGTTTGGCCTGCGGGTTTCCATCACTAGCGCTCCTCAAAGGTCGGCCGCCGCCAATCAATAACTTGGCATAAATTGTGCCGACAAAATGCGCGCAGAGTATAGGGGCGGTTCAGCCCCTATTCAACTGCCGGGTAGTGATTTCCGACTGCTCGCTACATGAGGAAATGTTTCAGCGGATGTGGGCGAGTACCCCTTGTAGTTCATCCAGGGAGTTATAGCGAATCACCAGTTGGCCTTTTCCTTTCTGACCATGGCGGATCTGCACCGCAGAGCCCAGCCGCTCTGCCAGGCGCTGTTCGAGGCGACTGATATCCGGGTCGACCTTGGCCGGCTCGACAGGCTCCTGTTTGCCGCTCAGCCACTGGCGAACCAGTGCCTCGGTCTGGCGCACGGTGAGACCCCGTGCGACAACATGTCGCGCCCCTTCGACCTGCCGGTCATCCGGCAAACCGAGCAAGGCACGGGCATGGCCCATTTCCAGGTCGCCATGGGACAACATGGTCTTGATCACTTCCGGCAACGCGATCAGGCGCAGCAGGTTGGCCACGGTCACGCGGGACTTGCCCACCGCTTCGGCGACCTGTTGCTGGGTCAGCTGGAACTCCTGCTGCAAACGCTGCAGGGCCACGGCTTCCTCGATCGGGTTGAGGTCTTCGCGCTGGATGTTCTCGATCAGCGCCATGGCGATGGCGGTTTCATCCGGCACATCGCGGACCATGGCCGGAATGGTTTCCTGCCCGGCCTGCTGGCTGGCGCGCCAGCGGCGTTCACCGGCGATGATTTCAAAGCGACCGCTGCCGATGGGACGCACCACGATCGGCTGCATCACGCCCTGGGCCTTGATCGATTGCGCCAGTTCTTCCAGTGCCTGCGGGTCCATGTCCCGGCGCGGCTGATACTTGCCGCGCTGGATCAGGTCCAGCGGCAGGTGCTGCAGTTCCCGTTGATCGGCCTGGACAGCCTGTTCTTCCAACGCGCTGACAGTCGGACCACTCAGCAGTGCATCCAGTCCACGTCCGAGACCTCGTTTCTTGACGGCCATGGGGATTCCTTAAGTTGCCGGAGCTGCGGTGCGTGAAGGGCGGCGTTGACGACGAACCATCTCGCCTGCCAGGGCCAGATAGGCCACGGCGCCACGAGATTGTTTGTCGTATGCCAGCGCCGGCATGCCGTAGCTCGGGGCCTCGGCCAGACGGATGTTGCGTGGAATCACGGTGTCGTACAGCTGTTCACCGAAATGTTCCTTGAGCTGTGCGGAAACGTCGTTCATCAAACTCAGACGCGGGTCGTACATGGTCCGCAACAGGCCTTCGATCTTCAGCTCCGGATTGAGCAGCTCGGCGATGCGCTTGATGTTATCCACAAGGTCGCTGAGCCCTTCCAGGGCATAGTATTCACACTGCATGGGGATAATCACGCCATCGGCGGCCACCAATGCATTGAGCGTCAGCATCGACAGCGACGGCGGGCAGTCGATGAGGACGTAGTCGTAATTCTCGCGAATCGGCGCCAGTGCGTTGCGCAGACGGCTTTCTTTCATCTGCATTTCCAGCAGCACCACTTCGGCCGCCGTCAGGTCGCGGTTGGCCGGCAGCAGTTGATAACCGCCATGCTCGGAGAAGTGCATGGCCTGGGCCAGGTCGCATTCGCCGATCAGTACATCGTAGATGGAGTTTTCCAGGCCGTGCTTATCCACACCGCTACCCATGGTGGCGTTGCCCTGTGGATCGAGATCGATCAACAGCACCCGGCGCTTGGTCGCGACCAGGGATGCTGCGAGGTTGATGCAGGTGGTGGTCTTGCCCACACCACCTTTCTGGTTCGCTATCGCGAATACCTTAGCCATTCTTGCTTGTGTTCCCAATCATGCCGTGCGGCGCAGTATCAGCAGATGGCGTTGGCCTTGGCAACCGGGTACGGCCAAGGCGTGTTCGCTATCGAGGTGGAAGTCTGCCGGCAATGCTACCAGCTCATCCGCGGGATGGACGCCCTTCATTGCCAGCCAGCGTGTGTCAGCGTCGCCGAGGTGGCGAGTCCAGCCGGTGAAGTTCTCCATGCTGCTGAAGGCCCGGGAAATAATCCCGTTGAACGGCTGCGGCGGCTGGAAGGCTTCGACCCGACTGTGGATAACTTGCAGGTTGTCCAGCTTGAGTTCGAGTTTGACCTGGGTCAGGAAGCGGGTTTTCTTGCCGTTGCTGTCCAGACAGGTCACTTGCGAATCGGGAAACAGGATCGCCAGGGGAATCCCCGGCATCCCACCGCCGCTGCCGACATCCAGCCAGCGGCCGTTTTCGACGAAGGACATCACGCTCAGGCTGTCGAGCAGATGGCGCGAGACCATTTCGTCAGGATCACGAACGGCGGTGAGGTTGTAGGCCTGGTTCCATTTGATCAACAGGGCCAGATAACCCAGCAGCAAGGCGTGCTGGGTTTCACTCAGGTTGACGCCGAGTTGGCGCGCACCTGTGGATAACTCTTCTGCGTGTTGCGAAGTAACCAACGAACTCAAGCGCTTTGCTCCAACTGACGGCCGGCGCCGCGTTTTTTCAGGTGAATCATCAACAGGGAAATCGCCGCCGGCGTCACACCCGGGATCCGCGAAGCCTGGCCGAGCGTCTCCGGACGCGTGGCGCCGAGCTTGCCCTGGATCTCCTTGGACAGGCCGGAGATGGTGGTGTACTCGATATCCACAGGCAGTTTGGTGTCTTCGCTGGCGCGCAGACGAGCAATCTCGTCCTGCTGACGGTCGATATACCCGGCGTATTTGGTCTTGATCTCGACCTGCTCGGCGACTTGCGGGTCTTCAGCGCCCTGCCCGGTCACGGCGACCAGACCAGCGTAGTCGATTTCCGGACGGCTCAGCAGATTCAGCAAGTTGTATTCGTGGGTCAGCGGTGTACCGAATTTTTCGGCAATGGCATCGCCCTGTTCGGTACCCGGGCGAACCCAGGTGCTTTTCAGCCGCTGTTCTTCCAGCTCGATGCTTTCGCGTTTGGTGCAGAACGCCGCCCAGCGGGCGTCATCCACCAGACCCAGTTCGCGACCTTTTTCGGTCAGACGCAGGTCGGCGTTGTCTTCGCGCAGGATCAGCCGGTATTCGGCGCGGGAGGTGAACATCCGATACGGTTCCTGGGTACCCAGGGTAATCAGGTCGTCGACCAACACACCGATGTACGCCTCGTCGCGACGCGGACACCAGCTGTCCTTGCCTTGGGCACGCAGTGCGGCGTTGGCTCCGGCCAACAAACCTTGGGCACCGGCTTCTTCGTAACCGGTGGTGCCGTTGATTTGTCCGGCAAAGAACAAACCGCCGATGACCTTGGTTTCCAGGCTGTACTTCAAGTCACGGGGATCGAAGTAGTCGTACTCGATGGCATAACCCGGCCGCACGATATGGGCGTTTTCCATGCCGCGGATCGACTGGACGATCTGCAACTGCACGTCGAACGGCAAGGATGTGGATATCCCGTTCGGGTACAGCTCGTGGGTGGTCAGGCCTTCGGGCTCGATAAAGACCTGGTGGCTTTCCTTGTCGGCAAAGCGATGAATCTTGTCTTCGATCGACGGGCAATAGCGCGGGCCGATGCCTTCGATCACCCCGGAATACATCGGCGAACGATCGAGGTTCGCAGCAATGATTTCGTGGGTGCGGGCGTTGGTGTGGGTAATCCAGCAACTGACCTGCCGTGGATGCTGCTCTTTCGAGCCCATGAACGACATCACCGGAATCGGCGTATCGCCCGGTTGTTCGGACATCACCGAGAAATCCACAGAGCGACCGTCGATACGTGGCGGTGTGCCCGTTTTCAGCCGGCCAACCCTTAGCGGCAGCTCCCGCAGACGTTTAGCCAGGGCAATCGACGGTGGATCGCCGGCACGGCCGCCGGAATAGTTCTGCATCCCGATGTGGATAAGTCCACCGAGGAAGGTGCCGGTGGTCAACACCACGGATTCGGCGAAGAAGCGCAGACCCATTTGGGTCACCACACCGCGAACCTGGTCCTGCTCGACGATCAGGTCGTCGGCGGCCTGCTGAAATATCCACAGGTTCGGCTGGTTCTCCAGGATCTCGCGCACCGCGGCCTTGTACAGAATGCGGTCGGCCTGGGCGCGGGTAGCGCGCACGGCTGGGCCTTTGCGACTGTTCAAGACGCGAAACTGAATGCCGCCCTTATCGGTGGCGATGGCCATCGCGCCGCCGAGGGCATCGATTTCCTTCACCAGATGGCTTTTGCCGATCCCGCCGATCGCGGGGTTGCAACTCATGGCACCGAGGGTTTCCACGTTATGCGTCAGCAGCAGGGTTTTTGCCCCCATGCGTGCGGACGCCAGTGCTGCCTCGGTACCGGCATGACCGCCGCCGATGACGATCACTTCAAAACGGGAAGGGAAATCCACCACGCACCTCGTGCCTGCTTCAAGTAGGTAATTAGGAATGGGTTTGGCTCAGGTTTTTGAACCAGGTCGACAAGTATAGGGGCTTCCCCCTTCCTAAAGAACCCTTTGCACAAAATTTAACCAGCTGTGGAGAAGTGCGGACAATAGAAATTAAAAAGAAAGAAATTTATTAAATCTTTGTTTTTATGTTTATTCTTAGTGAGCACCCTTTCTGTGGATAAGGTTCTACAGGCCTTATTTATCAATGTGTACAGAGGTTCAAAAGTCTGTGGTCATGTGGCCACGAGGGGTTGGGATAACCGGTCTAAGCCTGTGGATTAAACGGATGGTTATCCACAAGCGGGTTCATCCTCCGTTTTCAAGCCCACTTATCAACTGACCTGAGGCACGGTTATTCACAGGGCTTAATCCACAGAAAAATGCCTGGTGGGGCAAATTCCAGGCAGCCGAAAGCCGCCGGAACGATTCGAAATCATTCGGCGACCAGACAAACCAATAGGATTTATGCCCGCTATGTAGGAGCGAGCTTGCTCGCGATAGCGCCGCCAGGCGCTACCCGAACCAGAGAAAGGGCTGAAGCCGGGCGCTATTTACCGATACAGAAGCTGGAAAAGATCCGCCCCAGCAGGTCATCGGAGCTGAATGCCCCGGTAATTTCACCCAGGAACTGCTGGGCGTGCCGTAGATCCTCAGCCAACAGCTCGCCGGCGCCCGCCAGGGTCAGCTGTGCATGACCGTGCTCCAAGGCCGCGCTGGCATGACGCAGGGCTTCCAGATGGCGTCGGCGAGCGCTGAAGCTGCTCTCGGAGGTCTGCTCATAGCCCATGCAGGCCTTGAGATGCTCGCGTAACAGCTCCAGCCCTTCACCACCGACCTTGGCACTCAGGCTGATGGTGACATGGCCATCCTCGCTGACTTCCATCGCCATGGCTTCGCCGCTCAGATCGGCCTTGTTACGGATCAAGGTGACCTTGGCCGGATCTGGCCGCTGCTCGAGGAATTCCGGCCACAAGGCAAAAGGATCCACAGCCTCCGGTGCGGTGGCATCCACCACCAGCAACACCCGATCGGCTTCGCCAATGGCCTTGAGTGCCCGTTCCACACCGATCTTTTCCACCTGGTCGTCGGTATCACGCAAACCTGCGGTATCCACCACATGCAGGGGCATGCCATCGATGTGGATATGTTCACGCAGGACATCACGGGTGGTGCCGGCGATCTCGGTGACAATGGCCGCCTCGCGACCCGCCAAGGCGTTGAGCAGGCTCGACTTGCCGGCATTCGGCCGGCCGGCAATCACCACTGTCATGCCGTCACGCAACAAGGCACCCTGCCCGGCTTCGCGCATCACTGTGGATAACTCATTGCGTACGGTATTGAGCAAGGACAGCACATGACCGTCGGCGAGGAAGTCGATTTCTTCCTCGGGAAAGTCGATGGCCGCTTCCACATAGATCCGCAGACCGATGAGTTGTTCAGTGAGGTTATGCACACGCATGGAAAATGCGCCCTGCAACGAACGCAGCGCATTGCGCGCCGCCTGTGCGGAACTGGCTTCGATCAGATCGGCAATCGCCTCGGCCTGGGCCAGGTCGAGTTTGTCATTGAGAAACGCCCGTTCGCTGAATTCCCCCGGCCGCGCCAGTCGGCAACCCAGTTGCAGACAACGCTGCAGCAACATATCGAGGACCACCGGACCACCGTGGCCCTGCAGTTCAAGCACATCTTCCCCGGTAAAGGAGTTCGGCCCCGGGAAATACAGCGCGATACCCTCATCGAGCACGTCAGCATTTCCATCGAGAAACGGGCCGTAATGGGCATACCGCGGTTTCAACTCGCGCCCGGCGATGGCCAGCGCCGCGGCGTGTGCCAGAGGCCCGGAAAGTCGGACGATACCGACCCCACCACGGCCCTGGGCGGTGGCAACGGCGGCGATGGTTTCCCGAGGAGCATTCATGAATCGGGTCTCGACACTAAAAATGACAGATAGCAAAACGCCCCACTAGGGGGCGTCTTGAGTGGTTATCCACAGAGTAGGTTACGCAGTGGCTTTCTTGGTAGCCGCTTCGATCTTACGTGTGATGTACCACTGTTGGGTGATGGACAGGCAGTTGTTCACAACCCAGTACAGCACCAGACCTGCAGGGAACCACAGGAAGAAGAAGGTGAAGATGATTGGCATCAGCTTCATCACCTTGGCCTGCATCGGATCCGGCGGAGTCGGGTTCAGACGCTGCTGGATGAACATGGTTGCGCCCATGATGATCGGCAGGATGAAGAACGGATCCTTGATCGACAGGTCGGTAATCCACAGGATGAATGGTGCCTGGCGCATTTCAACGCTTTCCAGCAACACCCAGTACAGGGAAAGGAAAACCGGCATCTGCACCAGGATCGGCAAGCAGCCGCCCAGTGGATTGATCTTCTCTTTCTTGTACAACTCCATCATGGCTTGCGACATTTTCTGCCGGTCGTCGCCATGTTGCTCTTTCAGTGCCGCCAGTTTCGGTGCCACGGCACGCATGCGCGCCATCGATTTGTAGCTGGCCGCCGACAATGGGAAGAACAGACCCTTGATCAGCATGGTCAGAACGATGATCGAGAAGCCCCAGTTACCCAGCAGGCTGTGGATATGTTGCAGCAGCCAGAAGATCGGTTGGGCGATAAACCACAGGATGCCGTAGTCGACCGTCAGTTCCAGGCCTGGGGACAACTGTTTCAGCACAGCCTGGCTTTTCGGACCGGCGTACAGAACGGCGCTGGTTTCGGTTTTCTGGCCTGGTGCCAGAGTCAGCGAAGGACCGGTATAGCCGATGATGTAGTTGCCTTGGCTATCCTTGCGGGTGGTCACGACATTGCTGTCGCCCTTGGCCGGAACCCAAGCGGTCACAAAGTAGTGTTGCAGCCAGGCAACCCAACCACCTTGGACGGTTTCCTTCAGCTGGCCCTTGTCGATATCTTTCATCGACACTTTTTTGTACGGCTCGGAACTTGTCCACAGGGCGGCGCCCAGGTAAGTCGCGGTGCCGGTGGCGGTGCTGGAGGATGGATCGGTGCTGTTATCGCGTTTCAGCTGGGCGAACATCGCACCCGACCAAGGCTGGGCGCTTTCGTTGTCGATCAGATAAGACACGGTCATGTCATACAGGCCGCGTTTCAGAGTGAAACGCTTGATGTAATTGACACCGTTCTCGCTGAATTTCAGGTCGACGACCACTTGGTCCTGACCATCAGCCAGCTGATAACTTTTCTGTGCCGAAGCATACAGCGGGCGACCGGCCGAACTGGCGTCTGGACCGTTGGTACCGATCAGGCCACTCTGGGCCAGGTAGGTACGCTCGCCACCGTTGTCGAACAACTGGAAAGGAATTTCCGGATGATCCTGACGACGTGGATAAAGTGGCAGCTTCAGCTGAACAACATCCCCACCTTTCGGATCGATAGCCAGGTCGAGCACATCCGTTTTGATATGGATGAGGTCGTTGCTGACAGCCACCGGTGCTTCAACAGGTGCACTGGTGTCATTGGCTGCACGTGGAATGTCATCACTGGCGCTTGCTTTGTTACCAGATACCGAATCCGGCAAGCCGGGAACAGTGGTGCTGGAAGCGACATTCTGGGTCGGCAAGGCAGCTTGACCGTAGTCCTGGTTCCATTTCAGGACCCCGACATAGGTCACGATTGCCAGGGCGACGATCAGGATCGTGCGTTTGATATCCATGATTACTCGGCCATCGAAGAAGAACGGGAGGTAGGGATTGGTGGAACCGGGTCATAACCACCGGCATTCCACGGATGACAGCGACCTAAGCGACGAACGGTCAGCCAGCCACCGCGCAGGAGTCCATGAGTTTCGATGGCTTCATACGCGTAGCAAGAACAACTGGGGTAGAAACGACAGTGATTGGCCATCAAGGGACTGATGGCATAGCGATAAAACTGGATCGGAACGAGGGCCAGTTTACGCATCTGGGCTGTCTACCCCCACATTTTCGGTTTTGCCTGCAGGTACCGCTGGCGCCGTACGGGCCAGGCGTTTCCAGAGTTTGCCGAAATGCTGGATCAATTCAGGGTTTTCGATATCGCCCAGACCTTTGCGCGCGACGATAACGATGTCCCAGCCGACCAGTGAATCCTGGTGCAGACGGAACGAATCGCGCATCAGACGTTTGAGGCGATTGCGCTGAACGGAGAGCTTGACGCTCTTTTTACCGATAACCAGCCCCAGGCGGGGATGATCAAGGTCGTTGTTGCGCGCAAGGAGCAGGAGATTTTTCCCCGGAACCTTGCCGGTGGGGGAGTCAAAGACTGCCTTGAAATGCCGAGGAGTAAGCAGACGCTTTTCCCGACTGAAGTCCTGACTCACCACCCGCGCCGGATTATCAAACTGCCAGACGAGCACGGCCTTTGGCGCGGCGACGCGACAGGACGGCACGACCGTTCTTGGTTGCCATGCGAGCACGGAAGCCGTGGGTGCGGGCGCGTTTGATAGTGCTGGGTTGGAAAGTACGTTTCATGGCGTTGCTACCTGGTTCGTCACAACGGGCCGGAATGGCCCCCGTTTTAAGAGACCGGGGATTCTAGAGAAAGCAAGCCCGCAGGTCAATTTCCAACCAGCTTTTACTTCATATAGATATTCGCCCCGTTCTGCCCCGCACCCACCGTGACCTAGATATAAGAATAAAGAAGGGAAATATTTAAAGCTTTTCTGTAAAGCTTATAGAAGCTAGGGAGGCAGTTATCTGTGGATAAGTGCCCTGAGGCCAGAAAACACGTACTGTACAGAGAATGACAACTGAGTGGGTAAACGGTGCCCCGCCTGTGCTGCGCTGTCGGATAAGCTGTGGGTGGAATGCCTTGTTATCCACAGGCCAGTTACCCACAGACTTTCGCCCCCACTTGTGCAACGGCCTCAAGGGCGGTTATCCACAGAGCTTATGCACATACCATTGGTCGCTTTGTCCACCGATAAGCGGTTGATTCTTCAGGTTGTCCCTGCAACCTACATGTGGATAAGTGCTCGGCCTGCCGGTACAATGGCCGCTTGTTTTTGCCTCACCGGCTTTCAACTTAGGGGATATCCGTGTCAGTGGAACTTTGGCAGCAGTGCGTGGAGCTTCTGCGTGATGAGCTGCCTGCCCAGCAATTCAACACCTGGATCCGTCCACTACAGGTCGAAGCCGAAGGCGACGAGTTGCGTGTCTATGCACCGAACCGTTTTGTGCTCGATTGGGTCAATGAAAAGTACCTGGGACGTTTGCTCGAACTGTTGAACGAGCATGGCAACGGCCTGGCGCCTGCGCTTTCCTTATTAATAGGCAGCAAACGCAGTTCCGCCCCCCGTGCCGCGCCAAATGCCCCGTTGGCCGCCGCCGCTTCCCAGGCCATGGCCGCCAGTGCTCCGGCACCGGTCGCGGTCGCCCCGGCAGCACAGGCTCAGCCGGCACCGACCCCGAAGACGGCGGTCGAAGTCAGCCAGGAACCTTCCCGTGACAGTTTCGACCCGATGGCCGGCGCCAGTTCGCAACAGGCCCCGGTACGCGCCGAACAGCGCACCGTCCAGGTGGAAGGTGCGCTCAAGCACACCAGCTACCTGAACCGCACCTTCACCTTCGAGAATTTCGTCGAAGGCAAGTCCAACCAATTGGCCCGGGCTGCGGCCTGGCAGGTGGCGGACAACCCCAAGCACGGCTACAACCCGTTGTTCCTGTACGGCGGTGTCGGCCTGGGTAAGACCCACTTGATGCACGCTGTGGGTAACCACCTATTAAAGAAGAACCCGAATGCCAAGGTGGTCTACCTGCATTCGGAGCGTTTCGTCGCGGACATGGTCAAGGCCTTGCAGCTGAACGCCATCAACGAGTTCAAGCGCTTCTACCGTTCGGTGGACGCCCTGCTGATCGACGACATTCAATTCTTCGCCCGCAAGGAACGGTCCCAGGAAGAGTTTTTCCACACCTTCAACGCCTTGCTTGAAGGCGGTCAGCAAGTGATCCTGACCAGCGACCGTTATCCGAAAGAGATCGAAGGCCTGGAAGAGCGCCTGAAGTCGCGCTTCGGCTGGGGCCTGACCGTGGCGGTCGAACCGCCCGAGCTGGAAACCCGCGTCGCGATCCTGATGAAGAAGGCCGACCAGGCGAAAGTCGAACTGCCCCATGATGCGGCGTTCTTCATTGCCCAACGTATTCGTTCCAACGTCCGTGAACTCGAAGGCGCGCTGAAGCGGGTGATTGCTCACTCGCACTTCATGGGTCGCGATATCACCATCGAGCTGATCCGCGAGTCGCTGAAAGACCTGCTGGCGTTGCAAGACAAGCTGGTGTCTGTGGATAACATTCAGCGGACGGTGGCCGAATACTACAAGATCAAGATTTCCGACCTGCTGTCCAAGCGCCGTTCGCGCTCGGTGGCACGTCCACGCCAGGTCGCCATGGCCTTGTCCAAGGAACTGACCAACCACAGCTTGCCTGAAATTGGTGATGTCTTTGGCGGGCGCGACCATACTACGGTCTTGCATGCATGCCGCAAGATCAACGAACTTAAGGAATCCGACGCGGACATCCGCGAGGACTACAAGAACCTGCTGCGTACACTGACCACTTGATGACACCAGCGCAGCTTATTAAGGCAAGGGACTAGACCATGCATTTCACTATTCAACGCGAAGCCCTGTTGAAACCCCTGCAACTGGTCGCAGGCGTCGTTGAACGCCGCCAGACCTTGCCGGTGCTCTCCAATGTGTTGCTGGTCGTCGAAGGCCAGCAATTGTCGCTGACCGGTACCGACCTGGAAGTCGAGCTGGTCGGTCGCGTCCAACTCGAAGAGCCAGCGGAACCGGGTGAAATCACCGTACCTGCGCGCAAGCTGATGGACATCTGCAAGAGCCTGCCCAACGACGCCCTGATCGATATCAAGGTCGACGAGCAGAAGCTGGTGGTGAAGGCCGGTCGTAGCCGCTTCACCCTGTCCACCTTGCCGGCGAACGATTTCCCGACAGTCGAAGAAGGCCCGGGTTCGCTGACCTGCCAACTCGCCCAGAGCAAGTTGCGTCGCTTGATCGAGCGCACCAGCTTCGCCATGGCCCAGCAGGACGTGCGTTACTACCTCAACGGCATGCTGCTGGAAGTGTCGGCCGGTATTATTCGCGCCGTGGCCACCGACGGTCACCGCCTGGCCATGTGCTCGATGCAGGCCGATATCGGTCAGCCGGATCGCCACCAGGTCATCGTGCCGCGTAAAGGCATCCTGGAATTGGCCCGCCTGCTGACCGAGCCGGATGGCAACGTCAGCATCGTCCTCGGCCAGCACCACATTCGTGCCACCACCGGCGAGTTCACCTTCACCTCCAAGTTGGTAGACGGCAAGTTCCCGGACTACGAGCGTGTTCTGCCGAAAGGCGGCGACAAGCTGGTGCTGGGTGATCGTCAGGCACTGCGTGAAGCGTTCAGCCGTACCGCGATTCTGTCCAACGAGAAGTACCGTGGTATCCGTCTGCAACTGGCCAATGGTCAGCTGAAGATTCAGGCCAACAACCCTGAGCAGGAAGAAGCGGAAGAAGAAATCAGCGTCGACTACAACGGCGGTTCGCTGGAAATCGGCTTCAACGTCAGCTACCTGCTGGACGTGCTGGGCGTGATGACCACCGAGCAGGTGCGTCTGATCCTGTCCGACTCCAACAGCAGCGCGTTGGTGCAGGAGTCCGACAACGACGACTCCGCCTACGTCGTCATGCCGATGCGCCTGTAACGGTGTCGCGCCTGCCCATGTCCAGCCAACGCTAGATGTCCCTCAGTCGTGTTTCGGTCACCGCGGTGCGTAATCTGCAGCCGGTGACCTTCTCCCCCTCCCCGCGTATCAATATCCTTTACGGCGCCAACGGCAGCGGAAAAACCAGCGTGCTCGAAGCGCTGCATCTGCTCGGGCTCGCACGTTCGTTTCGCAGCACCCGCCTGCTCCCGGTCATCCAGTACGAACAACTCGCCTGCACCGTCTTCGGCCAGGTGGAGTTGGCCGAGGGTGGGCACAGCGCGTTGGGGATATCGCGGGATCGCCAGGGCGAATTTCAGATCCGCATCGATGGCCAGAACGCCAAGAGCGCGGCGCAACTGGCGGAAATCCTGCCGCTGCAACTGATCAACCCGGACAGCTTCCGTCTGCTCGAAGGCGCTCCGAAGATCCGCCGCCAGTTCCTCGACTGGGGAGTGTTCCACGTGGAACCTCGTTTCATGTCGACCTGGCAGCGCTTGCAGAAGGCCCTGCGGCAGCGGAACTCATGGCTGCGGCATGGTACACTTGACGCCGCTTCGCAAGCGGCCTGGGACCGGGAACTGTGCCTGGCCAGCGCCGAAATCGATGAATACCGCCGCGCTTACATCAAAGTCTTGAAACCAGTCTTTGAGCAGACCTTGAGCGAGCTAGTCGAACTCGAGGGCCTGACGCTGAGCTATTACCGTGGTTGGGACAAAGAGAAGGAATTGAGCACCGTGCTCGCCTCCTCCCTGCACCGGGATCAGCAAATGGGTCACACCCAAGCCGGACCACAGCGAGCTGATTTGCGTCTTAGATTGGGCGCACACAATGCCGCGGACATCTTGTCCCGGGGTCAGCAGAAGTTGGTGGTCTGTGCCTTGCGCATTGCTCAGGGGCACCTGGTCAGTCAGGCCCGGCGCGGTCAGTGTATTTATCTGGTGGATGACCTGCCGTCCGAGTTGGACGAGCAACACCGTCGTGCACTCTGTCGCTTGCTGGAAGACTTACGCTGCCAGGTGTTTATCACCTGTGTAGACCACGAATTATTGAGGGAAGGCTGGCAGACGGAAACGCCAGTCGCTTTGTTCCACGTGGAACAAGGCTGTATCACCCAGACCCACGACCATCGGGAGTGAAGGCATGAGCGAAGAAAATACGTACGACTCGACCAGCATCAAGGTGCTGAAAGGTTTGGATGCCGTACGCAAACGTCCCGGTATGTACATTGGCGACACCGATGATGGTAGCGGTCTGCACCACATGGTGTTCGAGGTGGTCGACAACTCCATCGACGAAGCCCTCGCCGGCCATTGCGACGAAATCAGCATCATCATCCACCCGGATGAGTCCATCACCGTGCGCGACAACGGTCGCGGTATTCCGGTAGACGTGCACAAGGAAGAAGGCGTTTCCGCGGCTGAGGTCATCATGACCGTGCTGCACGCCGGCGGTAAGTTCGACGACAACTCCTATAAAGTCTCCGGCGGTTTGCACGGTGTGGGTGTGTCGGTCGTGAACGCCCTGTCCGAATTGCTGGTGCTGACTGTGCGTCGCAGCGGCAAGATCTGGGAACAGACCTACGTCCACGGTGTTCCACAGGAGCCGATGCGCACTGTCGGCGACAGCGAAACCACCGGTACCGAGATCCACTTCAAGGCCTCCGCCGAAACCTTCAAGAACATCCACTTCAGCTGGGACATCCTGGCCAAGCGGATTCGTGAACTGTCCTTCCTAAACTCCGGTGTCGGCATCGTCCTCAAGGACGAGCGCAGCGGCAAGGAAGAGCTGTTCAAGTACGAAGGCGGCCTGCGTGCGTTCGTTGAATACCTGAACACCAACAAGACTCCGGTCAACCAGGTGTTCCACTTCAACATCCAACGTGAAGACGGCATCGGCGTGGAAATCGCCCTGCAGTGGAACGACAGCTTCAACGAGAACCTGTTGTGCTTCACCAACAACATTCCGCAGCGCGACGGCGGTACTCACCTGGTGGGTTTCCGTTCCGCACTGACGCGTAACCTGAACACCTACATCGAAGCGGAAGGTCTGGCGAAGAAGCATAAAGTCGCCACCACCGGTGACGATGCCCGTGAAGGCCTGACTGCGATCATTTCGGTCAAGGTGCCGGATCCGAAGTTCAGCTCCCAGACCAAGGACAAGCTGGTTTCTTCCGAAGTGAAGACTGCTGTCGAACAGGAAATGGGCAAGTACTTCTCGGACTTCCTGCTGGAAAACCCGAACGAAGCCAAGCTGGTGGTCGGCAAGATGATCGACGCCGCCCGTGCCCGTGAAGCGGCGCGTAAAGCCCGTGAGATGACCCGTCGTAAAGGTGCGCTGGATATCGCCGGCCTGCCGGGCAAACTGGCTGACTGCCAGGAAAAAGACCCTGCCCTTTCCGAACTGTACCTGGTGGAAGGTGACTCTGCTGGCGGTTCCGCCAAGCAGGGTCGTAACCGTCGCACCCAGGCGATCCTGCCGTTGAAGGGCAAGATCCTCAACGTGGAAAAAGCCCGTTTCGACAAGATGATCTCGTCCCAGGAAGTGGGCACGCTGATCACTGCGTTGGGCTGTGGTAT
Source organism: Pseudomonas gingeri (assembly GCF_013386165.1). GTDB lineage: Bacteria > Pseudomonadota > Gammaproteobacteria > Pseudomonadales > Pseudomonadaceae > Aquipseudomonas > Aquipseudomonas gingeri_C. Next base: position 293,100 of record NZ_JACAOS010000017.1, read on the forward strand.
CGGCCGCGACGAGTACAACATCGAGAAGCTGCGTTACCACAACATCATCATCATGACCGATGCTGACGTCGACGGTTCGCACATCCGTACCCTGCTGCTGACCTTCTTCTTCCGTCAGTTGCCGGAGCTGATCGAGCGCGGCTACATCTACATTGCCCAGCCGCCGTTGTACAAGGTGAAGAAAGGCAAGCAAGAGCAATACATCAAAGACGACGACGCCATGGAAGAGTACATGACGCAGTCGGCCCTGGAAGATGCGAGCCTGCACCTGAACGAAGACGCACCGGGTATTTCCGGCGAAGCGCTGGAACGTCTGGTGAATGACTTCCGCATGGTGATGAAGACCCTCAAGCGTTTGTCGCGCCTGTACCCACAGGAACTGACCGAGCACTTCATCTACCTGCCGGCCGTGAGCCTGGAGCAGTTGGGCGATCACGCGGCGATGCAGGAGTGGCTGGCCAAGTATGAAGTCCGCCTGCGTCTGAACGAGAAGTCCGGCCTGGTCTACAAAGCCAGCCTGCGTGAAGACCGTGAACGTAACGTCTGGCTGCCGGAGGTCGAACTGATCTCCCACGGCCTGTCCAACTACGTCACCTTCAACCGCGACTTTTTCGGCAGCAACGACTACAAGACCGTTGTGACCCTGGGCGCGCAGTTGAGCACCTTGCTCGACGAAGGCGCCTACATCCAGCGTGGCGAACGCAAGAAAGCCGTGACCGAGTTCAAGGAAGCCCTGGACTGGTTGATGGCCGAAAGCACCAAGCGCCACACCATCCAGCGATACAAAGGGCTGGGTGAGATGAACCCGGACCAGCTGTGGGAAACCACCATGGACCCGACTGTTCGCCGGATGCTGAAAGTGACGATCGAAGACGCCGTCGGTGCGGATCAGATCTTCAACACACTGATGGGCGATGCGGTAGAGCCACGTCGTGACTTTATCGAGAGCAATGCGTTGGCGGTGTCGAACCTGGATTTCTGATGGGTTTTAGGCTCACAGAAAAGCTGCGCGTTTTCACAAATAGATGACTGGCCGGGTCTGGATGGCAAGGCTGGTCGGTCATCCAGGCCCGTTCACGCGGGCTTTTTTTTGCGTTGATTTTCTTCTAAGTTGACGGATTCTGATTTTTGCCGGCCTTGTTTGATACCTCTCGGAATTACGCTGAAACTTTACTAAACTTGATTTCACTCCCCTCAGCGCCTACATTGCCCCACTATGCAAAACACCCTGAATACCGAATCGCTCCGTTCGGCCTTGGCTCAACGTGGCTGGACGCAAAAAGACCTTGCTGATCACTTGGGGGTGTCGGCTCAGTCCGTCACCAACTGGCTCAAAAGCAAGGACTTCCCGCGTCCCGACAAACTGCTCAAGCTGGCGACAACACTTCAGCTCTCCTTCTCGCAGTTGGTGCAGCCTCCCAAGGATCAGCCAGTCGTCGCCTTTCGAAAAAAGGCCGGTACCAAAACGACTGACGAGCACATCCTCAAGGCACTAGGAATTGGCAGCCTGCTCATGCCGTTGGTTGATTTTCTACCGACGCTGTCGACCTTGCGCAGCAAGATTTCGTCGCCTTCGACGCACTATGCTCGCTTGCAAAGCGATGCCTCCCAGGTACGCAGCAAACTGGGGTTGGGCGAACGGGCTGTTCTGGGTTACGAGGCGCTGATTGCCGAGTTCAAGTCCTGTGGGGCGGTGCTGGTACCGGTTCTCTGGGGGCATAAGCAGCAGCACAAGAATGCCCTGCATATCCTGTTACCAGCGGCTGACGTTACCTTTGTGTTCGTGAACCTGGATACCAAGCTGGAAGATTTCAAATTCTGGATGGCGCACGAACTGGCTCATGTATACACCCCCGAGTTGGCTGGCAAAGATGAAGGAGAGGACTTTGCCGATGCCTTTGCAGGTACGTTGCTGTTTCCCGAGGCTTGCGCTCAACTCGCCTACCGAGAAGCCATCGACGCTCCTGGCCCGGCAGGTGAAGTCACCGTATTGCAGAAGTATGCGAAGCAACATGAAATTTCGCTGAATACTGTTTTCCAGCAGGCCAAGGGATTTGCCTTGGAGAATGATCTGCCTGCGCTGCGCGTGGCGGAAAAAACGATCCATGCCGTGCGTAACAATGCTGAGCCGCAATGGGTCAGCACTATCCTGTTTGACCCGATGCCACCCAAGCCGGCTCACTACATTGCCGCTGCTTCCAATACCTTCCAGTCCGTATTTTTTAGCGCTCTGAAACGCATGATCCGTGAACATGGGACAGGGCCATCCTACGTCCAGCAGATCATGGATCTCTCACTGAGTGATGCAACGGCTGTTCATGGAGAGCTTGCACGGTGACGGGGTGTACGCTGGTGTTGCTGGATACCAATGCGTATCTGCGGCTCGCCAAGCGTATACGCCCGATGCTGGGTATCGAGTTCGGGCAGAAGAAATACGTTCTGACGATATTGAAAGATGTTGAGGATGAAGTGCATCGCAGCGGTGCGCTTCGTTTCAGATTTCCCTGGTTTGACGCGGAGGATCTGGCGAATGAGCGACTGGCCAAGCGGGTGCGCTTGAGTGCCGAGGAGCGAGTACAGATGGATATTGCTCAAAGCGTTCTGCGCGGATGGGTTTTGGCTGATCCCACTGTTTACACCAGCGGTGGCCGCTCCCCTCCTTCACCGACTGATTGTCGGGTACTTGCTTTCGGTCAGATCAGAGAGGCCATTGTGGTCACGGATGATCGGGGATGCACAAGCTGGCTAAAGACTTCAGTATCCCGATCTGGCATGGGTATGAACTGCTAAAGAAGATGCTTACGGCGAAGCTGATTACCAACGAACAGGTCAGAAGCATCTTCGAAGCACTTGAGCTCAATGGCGATTTGACCGAGTCATGGCGCCATGCGAAGCACACCCTCTATGTAAAACTCTTCGGCAAGGGCGAGTGAATACCCTCCGTCGATAATCCCCGCTTTTCGTATACGTGGCTGACTCTATAGTCACTTCCCCCCACGATTTAAAAGCAAATTCCCCCTTTTGCATTCCGCAACCCCGTCTACACTCATCTACCTATGCCCTTAGATGGCATTGTGCCGCATCCGAAAATCGAACGGTTTTGCGACTATCCGACGATTGACCCTGCACCACACTCAAGTGGGCCATGGTCTCGGCGGATAGCCTTGTTATGCAGTGGAGCTCTGTTCAACTGATTCAGGGAGGAACCTATGTCGTCATCCGGCAACCTGCAGGTACCGCAGCCTACTCCTCAGGCGAGCGCTTTTTTCTGGATGCCCCTTATCCCCGCCGCCTTTGGCGCATGCGTGTTGCTCCTGGGCGATTGGAGCCCCGCCCGCCTGGCCTGGTCGCTGGGTCTGCTGGTGGTGGGTGGTCTCGTCGGACTGCTGAACCAGCGTCATTACCGACAACTGTCAGCCCGAATCCTGAGCGCTGCCCAAGCCGCTCAGATCACCACCGACATCGGCCCCACGGGCGGTCTTGAGGCGGTCTGCCTCGAAGCCATTCCCATCTGGTCCCGGCAAATCGAAAGCTCCCGCACCGAGACCGAAACCGCGATCATCGAACTGACCAGCCGTTTCAGTTCCATCGCCGAACATTTGCAGCAGACTGTGGATAACTCCCAGGCGACGGCGGGCGATCTGGCCGACCACAACCATCAGGGTGGTGCGCTGGAGGTCTTGGCTCGGAGCGATGCCGAATTGCTGCACGTGATCGAGTCGCTCAAGACCATTCAAAAAAGCCGCGACGAGATGCTGGTTCAGGTCCGCAACCTCACCGGCTATACCGGCGAACTGCGGGCTATGGCCGGTGAAGTGGCGGCCATCGCCCAGCAGACCAACCTGCTGGCGCTCAACGCTGCGATTGAAGCCGCCCGAGCCGGGGAAGCCGGGCGTGGTTTTGCCGTGGTCGCCGATGCGGTGCGGACCCTCTCCAGCCAATCCAGTGAAACCGGGCAGAAAATGTCCGCCAAGGTCGACATCATCAACAGTGCCATTACCCAGCTGGTCGAGGCCGCTGCCAGCAGTACCGATCACGACAAGGATTCGGTGGCCGACTCCGAGGCCAGCATCCAGGGCGTACTTGAACGCTTCAAGAGCATCACCGGCCAGCTCTCCGAATCCGCGGCCCTGCTGCAACGTGAAGGCCTGGGGATTCGCGACGAGGTCACCGAGGTGCTGGTCAACCTGCAATTCCAGGATCGGGTCAGCCAGATCCTCGCGCAGGTGCGCAACAACATGGAAGCCCTGCTCCGTCACTTGCGTGAAGCGCAACAGACACCGGGAGCCGCCGTGGCCGTCGACGCGCCTGCCTGGTTGGCGGAAATGGAGCTGACCTACGCCACCGATGAACAGCGGCGCAATCACCGCACGGGCAAGGTCAACGTCAATCAACCCACTAACACCCAGGAAATCACCTTCTTTTAGGAGCCGCTCATGGCGAAGAACGTAATGGTGGTCGACGACTCGAGCAGTGTTCGTCAGGTTGTCAGCATCGCGCTGAAAAGCGCCGGATACGACGTGATCGAAGCCAGCGACGGCAAGGATGCATTGGGCAAGCTGACCGGGCAGAAAATCCACCTGATCATCAGCGACGTGAACATGCCGAACATGGATGGCATCACCTTCGTCAAGGAAGTGAAAAAGCTGCCCAACTACAAATTCACCCCGATCATCATGCTCACCACCGAATCCCAGGAAACCAAGAAGCAGGAAGGGCAAGCCGCCGGGGCGCGGGCCTGGGTGGTCAAGCCGTTCCAGCCGGCGCAAATGCTCGCGGCCGTTTCCAAGCTGATCCTGCCCTGAGTCAAGGCATTACCAGAGGGAACGGGCGAACAGGGAGATTCGAGCATGCCGATCATTTGCCAAGCAGACACGCCGACCCCGCATCTGGGGATCGAAGGCGAGATGACCATCTACACCGCCGCCGAACTCTATGCGCAGCTGGCGCCGTTCCTGACGCTGGGCAGCCCGCTGGCGATCGATCTTTCGCAGGTCACTGAAATCGACAGTGCGGGCCTGCAACTGCTGATGCTCGCCAAGCGCGAAACCTTGCGCACCGGGGTTACCTTGAATCTGAACGGGCACAGCCCGGCGGTGCTTGAGGTGTTCGAACTGTGCGACCTGGCCGGTACGCTGGGTCATCCGTGATCCAGGGCGCCAAGCTTCCCGTGGTTCTGTAACCCCGGGGCGATGAAAAGGACTCTATCGTGACCATCAACCTCGACCAGGCACAGCAAACCTTCATCGTCGAAGCACGCGAGCTGCTTCAGGACATGGAGTCGTCGTTGCTGCACCTGGAGTCCGAACCCGATGACAACGATGCCATCGGCGCAATCTTTCGTGCGGCGCACACCATCAAGGGTTCCGCCGGACTGTTCGGGCTGAGCCCCATCGTCGGGTTTACCCACATTGTCGAGGACGTGCTGGACCGCCTGCGCGATGGCGCCATCCAGGTGGATGGCGAGTTGATCGCCCTGCTGCTCAAAAGTGCCGATCACATCCTCGAACTGGTTGAGGTCGTGGCCAGTGCCGGTGAAGCGTTGAGCGATATCGCCCTGGCGCGTGAAGCGGTCCTGCGTCGGGGGTTGCTGAACTACCAGGCCGTACAGGTGGCATCAGTCGTCCCGGTCCTGCCGGATATTCCCGTGGCCCAGCCGGTGCCAGGCCAGGACGCGGTCAGTTCCGGCCACTGGCACATTTCCCTGCGCTTCGGCGAGGACGTGTTTCGCAATGGCATGGACCCGCTGTCCTTCCTTCGCTACCTCAATACCCTGGGTGAAATCGTCCATGTGGTCACCCTCGCCGATACCCTGCCCGCCCTGGAGCAATTCGACGCCGAGAGCTGTCATCTGGGCTTCGAGATCGACCTGAGTTCCGAGGCCAGTCGCGAAACCATTGCCGAAGCCTTCGATTTTGTCCGTGATGATTGCCTGATTCATATCCTCGCGCCCCACAGTCGCATGGAGGAGTACCTGCGACTCATCGAGGCGCTGCCCGAGGAACCTGCACGACTGGGGGAAATCCTGACCCGATGTGGCGCGTTGACGGCCAAGGAACTGGAAGACGGTTTGCGTGCCCAGCGTGAGCAGGCGCAGTCGGCCGGGATGGCGGCGGTGCCGCTGGGAGAGATCCTGATTGAACAGCGCGTGGTTGAACCGGCCGTGGTGCAGTCCGCGTTGGAAAAACAGGGCCGCCAACGCGAACCCCAGGGGGCGGCGGCTACCGAAGGCCGCTTTGTCCGGGTCAATGCTGACAAGCTGGACGAGCTGATCAACCTGGTGGGCGAACTGGTCATCGCCAGCGCCGGGGCCAACCTGTTGGCGCGCACCAGCCAGAATGGCCCGTTGCTGGAGTCCACCTCGACGGTTTCGGGCCTGGTGGAAGAAATTCTCGATGGCGCCCTGCACCTGCGGATGATCCCTATCGGCGAGACGTTCAATCGTTTCCGCCGCGTGGTGCGCGATGTCAGCCAGGAACTGGGCAAGGACATCGAACTGCTGATCAGCGGCGCCGACACCGAACTGGACAAGACCGTGGTGGAGAAAATCGGTGATCCGCTGATGCACCTGTTGCGCAACGCGATGGATCACGGCATCGAATCCCCGTCGGTGCGCCAGGCCGCCGGCAAGCCCGCCAAAGGTCGGCTGCAGCTCAATGCCTTTCACGACTCGGGCAGCATCGTCCTGGAAATCGCCGATGACGGCGCCGGTCTGAACCGTGATCGGATTCTGCAAAAAGCCGTCGAGCGCGGCCTGGTCCCTGCGGCGTCGAACCTGACGGACCAGGAGATCTACAACCTGATTTTCGAACCGGGGTTTTCCACCGCTGAGGCCGTGACCAATCTGTCCGGCCGTGGCGTGGGCATGGATGTGGTCAAGCGCAACATCACGCTGCTGCGCGGCACTGTCGATCTGGACAGCCAACCCGACCAAGGCACGATCATCCGTATCCGCCTGCCGTTGACCCTGGCGATCATCAACGGATTCCTCGTGGGGATCGGCCAGACCCACTATGTGGTGCCGCTGGAAATGGTCCAGGAGTGCATCGAATTGAATGCCTTGCAGCGTCAGGATGCGGCGGCGGACAACTACCTCGATCTGCGTGGGGAAGTGCTGCCGCTGGTGCGTCTGCGCGACCACTTCGGCCATACCGGGCACAGCGTGCGCCGCGAGAACGTGGTGGTGGTGCGTTGTGCCGAGCAGAAGGCCGGGTTGGTGGTCGATGACCTGCTGGGGGAATTCCAGACCGTTATCAAACCCCTCGGCAAGTTGTTCAGCGCCCTGCGCGGCATCAGCGGTTCAACCATCCTGGGCAGTGGCGAGGTCGCGCTGATTCTCGATGTTCCGTCGTTGCTGGGGGAGCTGGTCCAGCGTGAAACCCGGCAGGCCGCTGTTTATTCACCGACCGATAGCAAACCTGGCAACTCAGCCAACCACACCGCACATGGAGGGACCCTTCAATGAAATGGTTCTACGATTTGAGGATAGCAACCAAGCTCATCACCTCGTTTCTGGTGGTGCTGGCGCTGACGGCGGCGATGGGCGTGTTTGCCGTCATCCAGCTGGGCCAGGTCAACCAGACGGCCACCGACATGCGCGACAACTGGCTGCCCTCCGTGCGCCTGGCTTCGGGCCTGCGGTTCTTTGTCGCCAACTACCGGATCAAGGAACTCCGTTATGTGGCGACCGAGGATGCAGCGGAGCGGACCCAGTATGAACAGGAAGCCGCCGATGCCCGCAAGGAGGTCGACACCCGTATTGTCCGCTATGAAAAGGAAGGACTGATCTCCAGCCCTGCGGAACAAGCGTTGTTCGATACCTTCAAGAGTGATTGGGAGAGCTACCTCGCCTCCAGCAAGACCCTGTTGAATGAGGTCCGGCAGGGGGAAAAGGAACAAGCGGCGGCCATTCTCAGGGGGGAGTCGAAGCGAACCTTTGAATTGATCTCCACCGATTTGCTGAAAATGATCGAACTCAACGACGCCGGTGCGACGGCCGCCAACCAGCGCGGTAACGAGATCTATACCAATGGGCGAATGTCGATCATCGCTGCGGTCATCGTGGCCCTGCTCGTGGGGATCGCCCTGGCGTTGTTCATTTCGCGGATCATTGCCAATCCGCTGAAAACCGCCGCCAGCGTCGCGACCCAGTTGGCCGAGGGCAATCTGGCGGTGACCATCGAGCCGGGCTCCAAGGACGAAACCGGTCGCGTGCTCACGGCGATGCAGACCATGGTCGGCAAGCTCTCGCAGATTATCGGTGAGGTGCGCACGGCCGCCGACAACCTGGCCAGCGCGTCCGAGGAAGTCAGCGCCACGGCCCAGTCCATGAGCCAGGCCACCAGCGAGCAAGCGGCCAGCGTTGAAGAAACCAGCGCCTCGGTCGAGCAGATGAGCGCCAGCATCAACCAGAACACCGAGAACGCCAAAGTCACCGATGGCATGGCGAGCAAGGCGGCCAAGGAAGCCACCGATGGCGGCGACTCCGTGCAGCAGACCGTCCAGGCCATGAAGAAAATCGCCCAGCGCATCAGCATCATCGACGACATTGCCTATCAGACCAATCTGCTGGCCCTCAACGCGGCCATCGAAGCGGCGCGTGCCGGCGAACATGGCAAGGGTTTCGCGGTGGTGGCGGCCGAGGTGCGCAAACTGGCCGAGCGCAGCCAGGTGGCGGCCCAGGAGATCGGTGAGCTGTCCACCAGCAGCGTTGAAATGGCCGAACGGGCCGGGCATTTGCTGGACGAGATGGTGCCGTCGATCAACAAGACCTCCGACTTGGTCCAGGAGATCACGGCGGCCTCCGAAGAACAGGCGGCTGGCGTGGCGCAGATCAATACCGCGATGAACCAGCTCAACCAGGTCACCCAGCAAAACGCTTCGAGCAGCGAAGAACTGGCGGCCACGGCCGAAGAGATGAGCAGCCAGGCCGAACAGTTGCAGCAGGCGATGAGCTTTTTCACCCTGGAAGCGAGCAATGCCCCGGTGAACGTGGCGCAAGGTAAAGCACGAGCGATCGTCCGGGCGCCACAACCGGCCCTGCACAAGAGTTTCACCCAGGCCGTCGGTCCCGACGAAAGTGAATTCACCCGGTTCTGACGGATGCCCGGGCGCGGGCCCTTTCATGCAGGAGAGCAACATGGGCGCATTAAGCACTACCCGCCAAGCCGTGTCGGTACAACTGCAGGAGGCGCAGTACCTGACGTTCCTGCTGGCCGGCGAAATGTTCGCCATCGGGATCCTGGGGATCAAGGAAATCATCGAGTACGGCAACGTCACGCCGGTGCCGATGATGCCCGCCTTCGTCCGGGGCGTGATCAACCTGCGCGGTGCCGTGGTGCCGGTGGTGGATCTGGGCGCACGTTTCGGGCAGCCGTGTTCGAGCGTGACCCGGCGCAGCTGCGTGGTGATCATCGAAGCCAACAGCGACGACCACCAGGCGCAGGATATCGGCCTGCTGGTTGACACTGTGTCCGAAGTGCTGGAAATACCGGCCGCCGAAATCGAACCGCCACCGAGCTTCGGTGCGCGTATTCGTACCGACTTCATCAGCGGCATGGCCAAGGTCGACGGCAAGTTCGTTATCGTCCTGCAGGTTGATCGGGTGTTGTCCGTGGACGAGATGTCCCAGCTGGCGCAGGTCGGTGACAGCCAGCCGTTGTGAGTGATCAAAAAGGACGGCCAGGTTGAACGGCATCACGCTCGAGGATCGCGAATTCACCCAGTTCCAGGCCTGGCTCTACGGTGCTGCGGGCATCAATTTGACGATCGCGAAAAAGGCCCTGGTCGCCGGGCGTCTGTTCAAACGCCTCAAGCATCACGGGCTGGAGAGCTATGGCGCCTATTTCAAACTGATCATGGGCAAGGAAAATCCCGACGAGCTGCAGATAGCCCTCGACCTGCTGACCACCAACGAGACCTATTTCTTTCGCGAACCCAAGCACTTCGATTTTTTGCGTCTGCGAGTGTTGCCCCTCGCCTCACCGGGAAAAACCTTCCGGGTCTGGAGCGCCGCCAGCTCATCGGGTGAAGAACCCTACAGCTTGGCCATGACCCTGGCCGAGGGCCTGGGCAGTACACCCTGGGAAGTCATCGGTTCGGATATCAGCACCCAGGTGTTGGCCAAGGCCCGTAGTGGACACTACCCGATGGAGCGCGCGAGCAATCTGCCGCAACCCTTGCTGGTGAAATATTGCCTCAAGGGCATCGGCCAGCAGGCCGGCACGTTCCTGATCGACAAGAGCCTGCGCAACCGGGTGAATTTCATCCAGATCAACTTGAACGACAGCCTGCCGCAGTTGGGCGAGTTCGATGTGATTTTCCTGCGTAATGTGATGATCTACTTCGATCAGGAGACTAAACGCAAAGTTGTCAGTCGTCTGTTGCCACTGCTCAGGCGCGGCGGCTATTTCATGATCAGCCACTCGGAAAGCCTGCACGGCGTCAGCGACGCGTTCAAGCTGGTGGCTCCCTCCATCTATCAAAAGCCATGAAGGCCGCCCTTGCCATGGACGTCGAAGAAATCTATCTGGCCCCCGGAAGCCTGTGCTTTCGCAGTCACCCCACCCGTATCCATACCCTGTTGGGGTCGTGCGTCTCGATGGTGCTTTGGCATCCGGTGCGCAAGCTCGGCGGGATATCCCATTGCCTGCTGCCCGGCCGCCGCCAGCGCGGCGAAGCCCTGGACGGCAGCTATATCGATGAAGCCTTCGAGTGGCTGATGCAGCACATCCAGGGTTATCGGAGTGAGGCCCGCGAGTATCAGCTGAAGTTGTTCGGTGGCGGTGAGATGTTTCCCGAACAATCGCGCGAGGGGGCCGTCGGTGATATTGCCGGCCTTAACTGTGCAGCTGTCAGGCGAATCGCCGAGGGTTTGCAGTTGTCGCCCAGTGCCATGGACCTCGGAGGAACCGGGCATCGCAGCCTGATCTTCGACACCTGGAGCGGCGCGGTCTGGGTCCGGCATCTTTCTTTGCCAACGGTGGAAAGCCGTCATGAAAAAAATAAGTGTCTTACTGGTCGATGATTCTGCCGTGGTGCGCCAGGTGCTGATGGCGATTCTCGGTCAGGCACCGGATATCCAAGTAACGGTCGCCGCCGATCCGATCTTCGCCATGGACAAAATGGCCAAGGCCTGGCCGGACGTGATTGTGCTGGACGTGGAAATGCCGCGCATGGATGGCATCACCTTCCTGAAAAAGATCATGGCCGCACGGCCGACGCCGGTGGTGATCTGCTCCTCGCTGACCGAACGCGGTGCTGAAACCACCTTGCAGGCGCTGGCGGCGGGGGCTGTGGATATCATCACCAAGCCACAAGGTGGGGTTAAACACTTCCTGCTCGAGTCGGCGGCTCATCTGCTCGGCGCCGTTCGCGGCGCGGCCGGGGCTAACGTCCAGAACCTTGGCCGACGTGCCGCCGCGCCGCGCCTCGAGGTGAGCAGCAAGCTGAGCGCCGACGCGATGTTGTCGGCTGGCGGTAGTCACGCGATGGCCCAGACCACCGAGCGCATCGTCGCCATCGGTACTTCCACGGGCGGCACCCAGGCGCTGGAAGCGCTGCTCACCGTGTTGCCGAGGGTCTGCCCGGGGATCGTCATCGTTCAGCATATGCCGGAGAAATTCACCGCTTCCTTTGCCCAGCGCCTCAACGGCTTGTCGCAGATTGAAGTCCGCGAGGCGCAAAACAATGACCGGGTATTGCCCGGCCTGGCCCTGATCGCTCCTGGCGGCAAGCACATGATGCTGGTGCGCAACGGCGCCTATTATCACGTTCAGGTGGCAGACGGCCCGTTGGTCAATCGCCATCGCCCGTCGGTGGATGTGCTGTTTCGCTCGGTGGCCAAGTTCGCCGGGAAGAACGCCACCGGCATCATCATGACCGGCATGGGCGACGATGGTGCTCGCGGTCTCAAGGAAATGGCCGATGCCGGCGCCGCGACCGTGGCCCAGGACGAGGCCAGTTGCGTGGTGTTCGGCATGCCCAAGGAAGCCATCAAGCTGGGTGCGGCCAAACGTGTCCTGCCCTTGCAGGACATCCATCTGGCGGTGCTCGGCAAGTAGCCTGCGTTCACCGCGTTGTTCCCGGGAGTCTTTCCCAGTCAGCACATTTGCGCTTCCGCTGCTTCAATCATTGCGCTATGTCAGGAGCGATTCAGTTCCCGGCTGTATGATGTCGTGAAATATGCGGTAATAAAAAAATAAACCCGCTCCCGTCCGGCCAGACGCCTTCAGGATAAGACCATGCCCGACCCGCAGCCCTTGAGCCCCCTGGAACCGGAAAAATCTTCCGCCTCACTGGGTGAGCAAGCCCGCTCGATGGGTCTGCGGGCCAATCGTTTTGTTGCCCTGACGGGGCTGCAAGGCAAAGGTCTGGTGCTGGTCGTCGGGTTGCTGGTTTTTGTCTGGATCGTCGGTGGCATCTACAAGGTCCAGCCTGACGAGCAAGGCATCGTCCTGCGCTTCGGTAAATGGGTCGACACCACCGAGGCCGGTTTGCACTACCACCTGCCCTTCCCCATCGAAACGGTGCTGTTGCCCAAGGTCACCACGGTCAACCAACTGCAATTGGGGCATGGTCCTGCGCTCGGGCTGAATGACAGCAGCCTGTCCCGCGACAAGCAGATGCTCACGGGCGATGAGAATATCGTCGAGGCCGATTGCGCGGTGTTCTGGCGGATCAAGGACGCCGGGCAGTTTCTGTTCAGCATGGACAAGCCCGAATTCGCCATCAAGCTGACGGCCGAAAGTGCCCTGCGTGAAGTGATCGGGCGTACGCCGATCCAGGCCGCCCTGTCGGACAAGCGCCAGGAGATCGCCGAGGAAACCAAGGCATTGCTGCAACGTCTGCTGGACGATGAAAAGGCCGGCGTCCTGATTACCCAGATCCAGTTGCAGCGCGTCGATCCGCCACCGGCGGTGATCGATGCCTTCAACGATGTGCAACGGGCCCGGGCTGACCAGGAACGCGAGCGCAACGAGGCGGAATCCTACGCCAACGACATTCTTCCGCGGGCCCGGGGCGAAGCGGCGCATATCAACCAGGAAGCCGAAGCCTACAAGGCCCAGGCGGTCAACCTGGCCGAAGGTGACGCGAAAAGCTTCCTGGCGGTGTACGAAAGTTATGCACAGGCCAAGGATGTGACCAGCTGGCGGCTGTACATGGAAAGCACGGATGAAGTCCTGAAAAGAGCCTCGAAGGTGATCATCGATACCTCCGGCAAAGGGGTCTCGGGTGTGGTGCCCTACATGCCGCTGTCGGAACAGGACAAACGTCCGGCCAAGGAGCAGACCCGATGAAAGCGCCGATTCGTCTGGCCCTGGTGATTGTGCCGCTGATGGTCCTGTGGGCGCTGGGCTCCTCGCTGTATACCGTCGATGAATCCCAGCAGGCCCTGGTGGTCAGGCTGGGGGCGCCGACCGAACCGGTGCGCACCCCGGGGCTGAAACTCAAGGTACCGCTGATCGATACGGTCATCTATTACGACACCCGTATCCTGACCCTGGCACCGCCTTCCGAGCAGGTGATTCTCGGCGACCAGAAACGCCTGGAAGTGGAAACCTATGCGCGTTATCGCATCGTCGATCCGCTGCGTTTCTACCAGGCCCTGCGCACGGTCGACCAGGCCAACGCGCAGCTGGCCCAGTTGGTCAGCTCCTCGCTGCGCCGCGAACTGGGGCAGGTCATGCTCAAGTCGCTGTTGTCCGCCGAACGGCCGAAGATTGTCGCGCTTATCCAGAGCGAGGTGGTGGAGAAGGCCCGGCCGCTGGGCATCGAGGTCACTGAAGTGCGTTTTCATCGGGCCGACCTGCCGTTCGAGACCAGTCAGGCCATCTATGATCGGATGAAGTCCGAGCGCCAGCGCGAAGCCAAGGAGCTTCGCGCCCAGGGCTTTGAATGGGCGCAGCAGATCCAGGCCAACGCCGAACGCGAGCGGGCGGTGCTGATCTCCGAAGCGCAACGGCAAAGTCGCATCACCCGTGGTGAGGCCGATGCCTTGGCGAACCAGATCTCCTCCCAGGCGTTCGACAAGGACCCCGAGTTCTACAAGCTCTACCGCAGCCTTCAGACTTATCGGCAGGCTCTGTCAGAGTCCGCGCCGACCCTGGTGCTGTCACCGGATACGGCATTCCTCAAGGATTTTAAAAGTGGCCCGCAGGTGAATAACCGACCCTGATGCCCTTCGAGGGTGGATGAACGGGATTTTCGCCTAATACGGACGCACGCCATGAGCCGGGAACAGACATGATGCCAAGCCTTTCAATCCGCTCGAGCCGGCTGCGCCTGATGGCCGCTGCGGTCGGCCCGGGGCTGGTGGTGATGCTGGCGGATACCGAGGCCGGCAGCGTGATTACCGCCGCGCAGAGTGGCGCGCAATGGGGCTATCGGTTGCTGTTGTTGCAGTTCCTCATCATTCCCCTGCTGTATACCGCACAGGAACTCTCGATCCGCCTGGGGTTGGGAACGGGCAAGGGCTTTGGTGAACTGGTGCGCCAGCGGTTTGGCCGGGGCATTGCGTTGCTGTCCCTGGCGACCCTGGTGCTCAGTTGCTTTGGCGCCCTGGTCACCGAACTCAGTGGGCTGGCCGGGGTCGGCGAACTGTTCGGCGTGCCCCTGTGGGAAACCATCGGTGTGCTGGTGTTGCTGATTTTCGCGATGGTCTGCACCGGCTCCTACCATGGCGTCGAGCGTGTTGCGATCTGCCTCGGCCTGTTTGGCGTGGCCTTTATCGCCGTGGCCTGGAATGCTCATCCCGATCCTCGGCAGATCGCGGCGCAGTGGTACCAGATGCCGTTCCACGACAGTGCCTACCTTTATCTGGTGGCTGCCAACCTGGGCACCAGTGTCATGCCGTGGACGGTGTTCTACCAACAGTCGGCGCTGATCGACAAAGGCCTGGACGCCCGGCACCTGAAAGCGGCGCGCATCGAAACCTTCCTTGGCGCGACCCTCTGCCAGATTCTCACGGCCGCCGTGGTGATTGCCGCGGCGGCGTGTTTCAACCGATCCGACAACGCCTTCACCCTGACCAGCGTGCCGCAACTGGCCGACGCCTTTACCGCGTCCCTGGGTCAGACGGTCGGGCGCGGGGTCTTTGCCATGGGGCTGGCGGGGGGCGCGTTGGTGGCCACTATCGTGGTCTGCCTGACGGTGGCCTGGGGCGTTGGCGAGGCGACGGGCCGGCGCCACTCGCTGGAACAGCGCCCGACCGAGGCGCCCTGGTTCTACGCGGCCTTCGGCGCGATGTTGCTGGGGGCCGCTGTGCTGGTGTGTTCCGGGGTCAATCTGGTGGAGCTGTCGATCTTCACCGGAGTGGTCAATGCACTGTTGCTACCGGCGGTACTGGGCCTGCTCTATTGGCTGGCCCGTACGCAGTTGAGCGGGGCTTTCAGGTTGCAAGGTTGGTATGCGCGGGTGGTGGGCCTGGTGTTCGGGTTTGCCTCCCTGACCGGCTTGTTCTGTGGTGTGGGAGGTTTGTTGAATTGATGACGACGGTTGTGGGAGCAGCAAGATGATCGGCCTGGATACCGGGATGCAGGGGATCAACCTGACGTTGCAGGTGTTCCTGCTCGACCTGCTGCTGAGCGGCGACAACGCCGTGGTCATCGCTCTGGCGTGCCGTCACTTGCCGGCGCGGCAGATGCGCCAAGCCGTTTTCGCCGGGATGGGCGTGGCGGTTGCCTTGCGAATCCTGTTCACCTCGGTGATCGGCCTGTTGCTCAAGGTGCCCTGCTTGAAACTCCTGGGCATGGGCGCCCTGGTGGTGATTGCCATCAAGTTGCTGGTGGCCGATGACGAGGCCGAACACCGGCCGCAGAGTTCGGCTTCGACGCTCTGGTCAGTGGTCGGGCTTATCGTCTTTGCCGACCTGAGCATGAGCCTGGACAATGTGGTGGCCCTGGCGGCCGTGGCCCAGGACAACCTGGGAATCCTGGTACTGGGGCTGCTGCTGAGCATTCCGATGCTGATGTACGGCAGTTTGTTCGTCAGCGGGTTGTTCAAGCGTTATCCGTTGTTGATCCCGGCGGGTGGCGCCTTGTTGGGGTGGGTGGCCGGGGATATCGGCATGTCCGACCCACTGATTGCCGATTGGGTGGCGGCCCAGGCTCCGGGTCTGGTGCTGGCGATGCCAGTGGCCTGTGCGATTTTTGTGCTGGTGGAGAGTCGGATCATCCAGCGCAACCTGCGTTTGCTGCCCAGGCCTGAACCGGTGGTGCGCCATACCCCGATGGCCGATCCGATACTCGCCGAGCCGCTGCCGGCCAGCGTGATTCGGGTGGAGGCGGCGGCAGAGGATATCCCCGGTATTCGTGAACCCATGGCTGCCGAGTTGCTCCCTCCCGAGGTGCCTTTGCCGCCTGTGGATAACTCGCCTGTCGAGCCGTTGCCCGGCGAATCGAAGCGCAAGCGCCGCTGGTATTGGGGTGGGGCGCTGGTGGCGGTACCGGTGCTGGCGTATATCGGTTATTCGGTGATCTATGTCGGCATCATCAACGCCGGCTACATGCCCACGCCCAGGCTGCTGAGCAGCTACGAGTGCCCGGGTTTCAACGGGCCGTTCATCTTTTTCTACCAGCATGGCAAGGACACCGTGCGTATTCGCAGCAGTGCCGGTTCGCTCGACGGCGCGTTGATCAAGGGCCGGCTGGAGTGGATCAACGCGACCCGGGCCTCGTCGCTGCTGGGCTTTACCCCTCCCCAGGAAATCACCAATGACGATGCCGGCTCCATTCGCATCAACGGCGGGAGCTTTTCGCAAATGGATTGTTACAGGAAAGGCTAGTGATCAAGATGGGTAGAAACTGAGAGTGTGCTCCACTTGAAGAAAATCAGGGAGCCGACCAGCCGATGCCAGAGATTACCTTGCCCTCAAAACAACTCCTCCTCTTTGAGCGAGAAGGCGAGTCTGAGTCCAGTGTCGGAAAAATTCCTACGGCGCCTGGGAAATACAGCGACTTTATTGTTTATGTTGATGAAAGCGGTGATCACGGGATGCAGACGTTGGATGCCAACTATCCAATGTTTGTATTGGCCTTTTGCATTTTCCATAAACGATATTACTGTGAGACCGTCATTCCGGCCCTGCAAAAATTCAAATTCAACCACATGGGGCACGATTTGATCGGGCTTCATGAGTTGGAAATACGAAAAGAAAAGGGTGCTTTTTCTAGCCTATTTGTCTCGCGACAACATAAAAACCAGTTTCTCAACGAACTCACAAGCATCATTGATACGAGTCATTTCATATTGATCAGTTGTGTGATCGATAAGATGAGCCTGCGTGAGCGGCAGGGCGTTGCCCAGAACCCCTATCATCTGGCCCTGGGGTTCTGCCTGGAAACCCTTTATGAGTTTCTGGAAGAGAAGCAACAGACAGGCGCTTTGACCCATGTCATTTTTGAGCGCAGAGGAAAACGCGAGGATAACGAACTGGAATTGGAGTTTCGCCGTATGTGCGACGCTGCCAATAAATTGAACAGACAACTTCCGTTTGAAATAATTTTTGCCACTAAACAGGTTAATTCCACCGGATTGCAATTGGCCGACCTTGTCGCCAGGCCGATTGGAATGAGCGTATTGCGCGCGGGACAAGAGAACCGTGCATTTGATGTGCTCAAGCGCAAGTTCTACTGCAGTGGTGGGCGTGAGAAGGTGGGAACAGGTTTTGAAAACTGGGGCCTGAAAATTTTCCCTGCTCCAGAAAGCGAAAAGCCCCGATGAAACTCACCGAGGCTACGACGCCGACCGGGATCCCCCAGTCCATTTGGCGCAGAGTCTAGGTTGGCTTCTATTGAGTGTCAATGATGCCATCCGCCAGGTAGCCCCGCTTATTGCGCCAGCAACACCCCCTGCTCACTCGCACACAACGCCAGCAGAAAATCCCACACCACCCGCAGCCGCACGGATTTGTGCAGCTCCCGCCGGGTGCTGATCCAGTAGCTGCGCTGGATGGTTTCTTCCGGCAGTACGCGCACCAACTGCGGATCATCCTTGGCCATGTAGTTGGGCAACACCGCAATCCCCAGCCCGGCCCGCGCCGCCTGTTGTTGGGCGATGACGCTGGTGCTGCGAAAAATCACATTCGGCGTGCGGCAGAAGTTGTTGAGGAACAACAGCTCCTCGCTGAACAGCAGGTCGTCGACGTAGCCGATCCAGTTGTGTTGCGACAGGTCATCGCGCTGCTGCAAGGCTGGCGCCCGGGCGAGGTAGTCCGGGCTGGCATACAGCGCCAGGCGATAGTCGGTCAGTTTGCGAGTTATCAACAGGTCGGCATTGGGCCGGTCGAGGTGGATGCTGATCTCCGCCTCGCGGTTGAGGATGCTGACGAAACGCGGCACCGCCACCAGTTCCACTTCCAGCCCCGGGTAACGTTCGTACAGGCCGCCCATGCGCGGGGTCAGAAACATGATGCCGATCCCTTCGGTCACCCCCAGGCGGATCTTGCCCAGGGGCGCGATGGCCTGGGTGATTTCCTCCTGGGCCAGCAAGGCGACGTTTTCCATGGCCTCGGCATGTTTGAGCAATGCATGGCCCGAGGGCGTCAGCTCATAACCTTGGGCGTGCTGGACGAACAGCGCCGTGCCCAGGCTCTGCTCGATGGTCTCGATATGCCGGGCCACGGTGCTGTGGGTGGTGTTCAGGCGCTTGGCCGCGGTCAGCAGGCGCCCGCTGCGCTGCAGCTCGAGAAAAAAACGCAGGTCGTTCCAGTCGAACATGGGGCTTCCTTGTGAATCACGGGGTTCACGGCCTTGCTTGAAAACGCACAGCACTTGCGCAAAAACGAAGGTTTTCATCTCGAAACTAATCAATAACATGAAGGGAGACAAGAACAATAAAAAAGGCGAGGTTGCCTATGTCATCTGCCCACCTGCCCTATGACTACGTGATAGTCGGCGCCGGGCCCGCCGGTTGTGTGCTGGCCAATCGGCTGTCCGCCGATCCGCAGAATAATGTCCTGCTGCTCGAAGCTGGCGGCCAGGATAACTACCCCTGGATTCATGTCCCGGTGGGGTATCTCTACTGCATCGGTAATCCGCGTACCGACTGGTGCTTCAAGACCGAAGCACAACCCGGCCTGCAAGGTCGCAGCCTCGGTTATCCGCGCGGCAAGGTGCTGGGCGGCAGTTCCTCCATCAACGGCATGATCTATATGCGTGGCCAGGCCGGCGACTATGATCGCTGGGCCGCACAAGGCAATCCGGGCTGGGCCTGGAACGATGTCCTACCGTTGTTCAAGCGCAGCGAAAACCACTTTGGCGGCGCCAGCGAATTTCACAGCGATCAGGGTGAGTGGCGGGTCGAGCAGCAGCGTTATTCCTGGCCGATCCTCGACGCTTTCCGTGATGCCGCCGCTGAAAATGGCATTGCCAGCGTCAGCGATTTCAACGCAGGCGATAACCAGGGCTGTGGATACTTTCAGGTCAACCAGCGTTCCGGCGTGCGTTGGAACTCGTCGAAAGCCTTTCTGCGGCCGATCCTCAAGCGCCCCAACCTGACGATCCTGACCGGTGTCCAGGTCGACCGGGTGAGCCTCGAAGATGGCCGCGCCAGCGCCGTCGTCGCTCGCTGGCAAGGTGAGGAACATGTGTTCAACGTTCGCCGCGAGATCGTCCTGTGTGCCGGGTCGGTCGGCTCTCCCGGCATTCTCCAGCGTTCAGGCATCGGTCCACGGCCCTTGCTGGAAAATCTTGGAATTGCGGTGCGCCATGAGTTGCCGGGGGTCGGCGGCAATCTGCAGGACCATCTGCAACTGCGCCTGATCTACAAACTCAGCAATGCCCGGACCCTTAACCAGGTCGCCAATAGCTTGTGGGGCAAAGTCGGCATGGGCCTGCGTTATCTCTACGACCGCAGTGGCCCGCTGGCCATGGCGCCGAGCCAGTTGGGGGCGTTCGTGAAGTCCTCGCCGGCACAGGCCTCGGCGAATCTGCAGTACCACGTGCAGCCCCTGTCGCTGGAACGCTTCGGCGAGCCGCTGCACCGGTTCCCGGCCTTTACCGCTTCGGTGTGCAACCTGCGGCCGCTGAGCCGGGGGCGGATCGATATTCGCTCGGCCGATCCGGAAGTGGCGCCGTTGATCGATCCGAATTACCTGAGCGATCCCGAGGATCTGAAGGTTGCGGCCGAGGCGATCCGGCTGACCCGGCGCATTGTCGACTCCCCTGCCCTGCGAGTGTTCAAGCCCGAGGAATATTTGCCAGGACCGGCACTGCAAACCGAAGAACAGTTGCATGAAGCTGCGGCGCGGATTGGAACGACTATCTTTCATCCGGTGGGCACCTGCCGGATGGGCAGCGGCCCGCTGGATGTGGTGGATGCCCGGTTGCGGGTGCACGGTGTCCCGGGGTTGCGGGTCGCCGATGCGTCGATCATGCCGAACATTGTCTCCGGCAATACCTGTTCGCCGACGGTGATGATTGCCGAGAAGGCGGCGCAGATGATTCTGGAGGATGTCGCAGCGGTTCGTGACATGCGAACGACGGAGATCTCGGCTTCATCCTTGTAGGAGCCTGGCTTGCCAGCGATGGCGTCGGTTTGAGTTGCGCATGACTCAATGGCCCCATCGCTGGCAAGCCAGGCTCCTACAGGGACCGCGTCAGATCAGTAGATGAAAGGACGGATTCCGGTGGCGGTCAGCCGGAATCCACAGTGGAACAACAACAATAATCACTGTGGCCCTCAGGGCCGAGGACATGGCAAATGTCGGACTACATCGAGCAACAGCCCGTGAGCGCCACCGCGAACACTGGCAAGGAAGAACGGAAGATCATTTTTGCGTCATCCCTCGGGACGGTTTTCGAGTGGTATGACTTTTTTCTCTATGGCGCCCTGGCGGCGGTGATCAGCAAGCAGTTCTTTGCCGGGGTCAACGACACCACGGCGTTTATCTTCGCCCTCATGGCCTTCGCCGCGGGGTTCCTGGTCCGCCCCTTCGGCGCCCTGGTATTCGGACGCCTGGGGGACATGATCGGGCGCAAGTACACCTTCCTCATGACCATCATCCTGATGGGCCTTTCCACCTTTGCCGTCGGCCTGCTGCCGACCTACACCAGCATCGGCATCGCCGCGCCGATCATCCTCGTGCTGTTGCGCATGCTCCAGGGCCTGGCGCTGGGCGGCGAATACGGCGGCGCCGCGACTTACGTGGCGGAGCACGCCCCGATCGGCAAGCGCGGCTCGTACACGGGCTGGATTCAATCCACCGCGACCCTGGGTCTGCTCCTGTCCCTGCTGGTGGTGCTCGCCAGCCGTTATATCAGCGGCGACCAGTTCGAAGTCTGGGGCTGGCGCCTGCCGTTCCTGCTGTCGATCTTCCTGCTGGCCATTTCCACCTGGATCCGCCTGAGCATGCACGAGTCGCCGGCCTTCGTGAAAATGAAGGCCCAGGGCAAGGTCAGTCGCTCGCCGATCCGCGAATCCTTCGGCTCCTGGCAGAACCTGAAGATCGTCCTGATCGCCCTCTTCAGCATCAACGCCGGGCAGGCGGTGACCTTCTACACCGCACAGTTCTATGTGCTGTTCTTCATGACCCAGATGCTCAAGATGGACCCGACCCAGGCCAACACCCTGCTGATTATCAGCGTGGTGATCGGTGCGCCGTTCTTCGTGCTGTTCGGCTGGCTGTCGGACAAGATCGGCCGCAAGCCGATCCTGATGCTCGGCCTGTTGTTGGCGACGCTGTGCTACTTCCCGTTGTTCAAGGCCTTGAGCCATTACGCCAATCCGCAGATCGACGCGGCCAGCCGCCAGGCGCCGATTGTGGTGCTGGCTGACCCGGCGAGCTGCACCTTCCAGTTCGACCCGGTGGGCAAGGCGCGTTTCGACAGCCCGTGCGACAAGGTCAAGACCTTCCTGGTCAAGCAGGGCCTGCCCTATAGCTCGCAGGCCGCGGCGCCAGGGACGGATGTGACGGTGTCGGTGGGTGAACAGAAGATCAGCGGGTATGACGAAGCCGCGATGCGCGCAGCGATCACGACGGCGGGTTATCCGGCCAAGGCCGATAGCTCGTCGGTGAACGAACCGATGGTGGTGTTGTTGATCGTCTTGCTGATCCTGATCGCGACCATGACCTATGGTCCGCTGGCGGCGGTGATGGTCGAGCTGTTCCCGACGCGCATCCGCTACACCTCCATGTCGCTGCCCTACCATATCGGCAATGGTTGGTTCGGCGGGTTCCTGCCCACGGTGTCCTTTGCGCTGGTGGTCTACACCGGGGATATCTTCTATGGCCTGTGGTACCCGGTGCTGATTACCGGGGTAAGCCTGGTGGTGGGGGTGTTCTGCCTGAAGGAAACCAGAGGTGTGGATCTCGACAAGGTCTGAGGCTGACGACGGCCTTGCGAGCGCTACACAACCCTGTAGGAGTCTGGCTTGCCAGCGATGAGGCCATCTGGGCGATATACGCCTCAAGGGCCTCATCGCTGGCAAGCCAGCTCCTACAAGGGTCGTATTTCGTCTTGATCAACCGGCATTAAAGCCGGTTTTTTTATCGCTCGAAAAAACTTATGCACGATTTACCGTAGAAAGTCGTACAAAGAAATAAGCAACTAAATCATATAGTTACGTTATTTTTCTGAAGAAAATCAAAATCTTGTGCACAAGTTATCCACAATCCCATCAAACCGCGACAGGCGTCTCTACCGCAGGGGCTGGCGGCAAGGAGCCCATGTCCCGCTGAGTCTGCTCGTTCCAGGCCTGGACCCGGTCATTGAGCTCGGCAATCGCCCGTGGTCCAGTGCCCTCGGCCAGCATCGGCGTACCGATCACCACCGTGATGGTGCCGGGTTTCTTCAACCAGCCGGTCTTCGGCCAGAACTTGCCGGCGTTGTGGGCAATCGGCAGCACCGGCAGATCGGCGTTCACCGCCAGTGCCGTACCGCCCCGGGAAAACTTGCCGACCGTGCCGAACGGCACGCGGGTGCCCTCGGGGAAGATCAGCACCCAGACATTGTCCTTGAGCAACTCGTCGCCCTTTTTCGCCACATGCTTGAGCGCCGCCTTCGGGTTGTCCCGGTCAATGGCGATCGGTCTCAGCATGGCCATGGCCCAGCCGAAGAACGGCACATACAGCAACTCGCGCTTGAGCACCTGGCTCAACGGCGAGAAATAGGCCGAGAGGAAGAAGGTTTCCCAGGTGCTCTGGTGATTCGACAGAATCACGCAAGGACGCTCAGGCACATTCTCCGCGCCCTTGATCTCTACCGAGATGCCGAGGAAGACCTTGGTCAGCCACAGGGCACAACGGCACCAGTACACGTTGATAAAGCGATAACGTGCCTTGAACGGCAGGAACGGCGCGATAAAAAAGCTCAGGGAGCACCACAACAGCGAACTGGTGCCCAGCAGCAGGTAAAAGAAAAAGGTTCTGATGGCCTGCAGGATCGACATAGCGGCATTTACCGTTGCGGGCATTGCCCGCCTATAAAAAGCGCTTCCCGAACAGTCCTTGGTCAGGAGGTCAGAAGAGCTTCAGTTGTGGATAAGTTCTGCGGCAACCGCCGCCAGATCGTCAAAAACCAGGGTTCCCACCGGCAGGGTTTTACCCAGTGTCTTTTCGCCTTTACCGGTTTTTACCAAAACAGGCTGACAGTCGACGGCCTGTGCCGCCTCCAAGTCACCGAGGCTGTCGCCGACAAACCATAGCCTAGCCAACGACACCCCGTAATACTCGGCAATGGTACGCAACATGCCGGGCTTGGGTTTGCGACAGGCGCAACCTTCATCCGGCCCGTGCGGGCAATACACCACCAGCCCGAGGCTGCCGCCCTGTTGCGCCACCAACGAACGCAAGCGCTCGTGCATGGCTTCCAGGGTGGCGATGTCGTAGTAGCCGCGAGCAATGCCGGACTGGTTGGTGGCCACGGCCACCGTCCAGCCGGCCCTGCTCAACTGCGCAATGGCTTCGATCGAGCCGGGGAGTGGTATCCATTCCTCCACCGACTTGATGTAGGCGTCGGAGTCCTGGTTGATCACCCCGTCCCGATCGAGAATCAGCAGCTTCAAGACGCGCCCTCAGCCCAGCAGGGAAATATCGGCGACACCCAGGAACAGGCCTCGCAGACGCGCCAGCAGCGCATAACGGTTGGCGCGCACCTTGGCGTCCTCGGCATTCACCATCACCGCTTCGAAGAACGCGTCGACTGGCTCGCGCAGGGCAGCCAGGCGTGCCAGCGATTCGTTGTACTGGCGCGCCGCAGCCATCGGCTGGACCGCCTGGTCCGCCTGCTGGATCGCCGAGTACAGCGAGAACTCGTTGGCGTTGTCGAAGTACTTGGCTTCCACGGTGGTCGGAATGCTGCCTTCGACCTTGCTCAGCAGGTTCGACACGCGCTTGTTCACCGCCGCCAGGGCTGCGGCTTCCGGCAACTGGCGGAATTTCTGCACGGCTTGTACGCGTTGGTCGAAGTCCAGCGCCGAACCCGGCTTGAGGGCACGTACCGACAGGTAGGTCGCCACGTCCACGCCTTCGTCTTCGTAACGGGCACGCAGACGGTCGAAGATGAACTCCAGCACCTGGTCGGCCAGGCCGGCAGCCTTGACCCGGGCACCGAAGGCCTTGACCGCGAACTCCACGGTCTCGATCAGGTCGAGGTCGAGCTGCTTGTCGATCAGGATGCGCAACACACCGAGGGCGGCGCGACGCAGGGCGTACGGGTCCTTGCTGCCGGTGGGCAGCATGCCGATACCGAAGATCCCGACCAGGGTGTCGAGCTTGTCGGCAATCGCCACCGCCGCACCGGTCAGGGTGCCCGGCAGTTCGGCGCCGGCACCGCGCGGCATGTACTGTTCGTTCAGGGCCAGGGCCACGTCTTCCGGCTCGCCGTCATTGAGGGCGTAGTAGTAACCGGCGACACCTTGCATCTCCGGGAACTCGCCGACCATTTCGGTGGCCAGGTCGCATTTCGACAGCAGGCCGGCGCGGGCGGCGCGCTGGGCGTCGCCACCGATGCGCGGGGCGATGAAGGCGGCCAGCTTGGAAACACGTTCGGCCTTGTCGTAGACGCTGCCCAGTTTCTCCTGGAACACCACGTTCTGCAGACGCAGGTTGAACTGCTCGAGCTTCTGCTTCTTGTCCTGCTTGAAGAAGAACTCGGCGTCGGTCAGGCGCGGGCGAACGACTTTCTCGTTACCGGCGATAATCTGTTGCGGGTCCTTGCTCTCGATGTTGGCGACGGTGATAAAGCGCGGCAGCAACTTTCCGTCGACGTCCAGCAGGCAGAAATACTTCTGGTTGTCCTGCATGGTGGTGATCAGGGCTTCCTGGGGCACGTCGAGGAAACGTTCCTCGAAGGAGCACACCAGCGGCACCGGCCATTCGACCAGGGCGCTGACTTCGTCGAGCAGGTCTGCCGGCATGATCGCCGTGCCTTCCTGCTGGGTCGCCAATTCGGTGGTGCGCTGGCTGATCAGCGCACGACGTTCGGCGGCATCGGCCAGCACGTAGGCGGCACGCAGGTCGCTCAGGTAGTTGGCCGGCGAGGTGATGCGCACGCTTTCCGGGTGGTGGAAGCGGTGACCACGGGAGTCGCGACCGGCTTTCTGGGCGAGGATGGTGCAGTCGATGACTTGGTCACCGAGCAGCATCACCAGCCACTGGGTCGGACGCACGAACTCTTCCTTGCGCGCGGCCCAGCGCATGCGCTTGGGAATCGGCAGGTCGTTCAGCGAGTCTTCGACGATGGTCGGCAACAGGCTTGCGGTCGGCTTGCCCTGGATGCTCTGGGTGTAGCGCAGTTTCGGCCCGCTCTGGTCGATTTCGCTCAGTTCCACACCGCATTTCTTGGCAAAACCCAGGGCGGCCTGAGTCGGGTTGCCTTCGGCGTCGAAGGCGGCCTGGCGTGGCGGGCCGTCGAGGTTGATGCTGCGGTCCGGCTGCTGGGTCTGCAGTTGGGTCAGCAATACGGCCAGGCGGCGCGGTGCGGCGTAGACCTGTTTGCTCTCGAAGCTCAGGCCGGCGCTTTGCAGGCCCTTTTCGATACCGGCAAGAAAAGCCTCGGCCAGGGTATTCAGGGCCTTGGGTGGCAGCTCTTCCGTGCCCAGTTCAACCAGAAAATCTTGAGCACTCATTGTGCTGCCTCCAACTTAGCCAACACTTCGTCACGCAAATCCGGGGTTGCCATCGGGAAGCCCAGCTTGGCCCGGGCCATCAGGTAGGCTTGCGCCACCGAACGGGCCAGGGTGCGGACCCGCAGGATGTACTGCTGGCGTGCGGTGACCGAGATCGCCCGGCGTGCATCCAGCAAGTTGAAGGTGTGGGAGGCCTTGAGGACCATTTCGTAGCTCGGCAACGGCAGCGGCTGGTCCAGTTCGATCAGGCGCTTGGCTTCGCTTTCATAGAAATCGAACAGTTCGAACAGCTTCTCGACGTTGGCGTGTTCGAAGTTGTAGGTCGACTGCTCCACTTCGTTCTGGTGGAACACGTCGCCGTAGGTCACCTTGCCGAACGGGCCGTCGGCCCAGACCAGGTCGTAGACCGAGTCCACGCCCTGCAGGTACATCGCCAGGCGCTCGAGGCCGTAGGTGATCTCGCCGGTCACCGGGTAGCACTCGATGCCACCGGCCTGCTGGAAGTAGGTGAACTGGGTGACTTCCATGCCGTTGAGCCAGACTTCCCAGCCCAGGCCCCAGGCGCCGAGGGTCGGCGATTCCCAGTTGTCTTCGACGAAACGGATGTCGTGCACCAGCGGGTCGAGGCCGACATGCTTGAGCGAGCCCAGGTACAGTTCCTGGAAGTTGTCCGGGTTCGGCTTGAGGACGACCTGGAACTGGTAGTAATGCTGCAAGCGGTTCGGGTTTTCGCCGTAGCGGCCGTCAGTCGGGCGGCGGCTGGGCTGTACGTAGGCGGCGTTCCAGGTTTCCGGGCCGATGGCGCGCAGGAACGTGGCGGTATGAAAGGTGCCGGCGCCTACTTCCATATCGTAGGGCTGAAGTACCACACAACCTTGCTCGGCCCAGTATTGCTGGAGGGCGAGGATCAAGTCTTGGAAGGTACGCACGGCTGGCGTAGGCTGGCTCACGAAATTCACCTGTTACTTGGGCTGCGATTCAAAAGGCGGGAGTATACCCGATTCGGCCACGCGCACGCCCCCTGGAGCCTTATGCCACGCTGCTTTTGGTGCAACGATGATCCTTTGTACATGGCCTATCACGATCAGGAGTGGGGCGTGCCGCTGCGCGATGGGCAGCGTCTCTTCGAGTTGCTTTTGCTCGAAGGGTTCCAGGCCGGTTTGTCGTGGATCACTATCCTGAAGAAACGTGAGCACTACCGGAAGGTGTTGTTCGGTTTTGATGTGCACAAAGTCGCGACCCTGAGCGATGGCGATATCGAGCAATTGATGCTCGACACCGGGATCATCCGCAATCGCCTGAAACTCAATGCCGCGCGGCGCAATGCCGAACTCTGGCTGACCCTGGAGGACCCGGTGGCACTGCTCTGGTCTTTTGTCGGCGGGGTGCAGAAGGTCAATCATTTCACAAGTCGCGGTGAAGTCCCGGCTGTCACGCCCGAGGCCGAGGCGATGAGCAAGGCCCTGAAGAAACTGGGCTTCAAATTCGTCGGCCCGACCATCTGTTATGCCTTCATGCAGGCCTCGGGCATGGTCATGGACCACACCACCGATTGTGATCGCTACGCCACATTGGCCACACCACGGTTACAATAGCCGGCTAACAAGCTCGATCACGACAGGAGTGGCCTGTGGACAAGTTTAAAGGCGCCGTGCTGGTAGGGGCGTTGCGGTTGTTTGCGCTGCTGCCCTGGTGCGCAGTGCAGCGGGTGGGCGCGGCCATCGGCTGGATGATGTGGAAGTTGCCCAACCGCTCCCGCGAAGTGGTGCGGATCAACCTGGCGAAGTGTTTCCCGGAGCTGGACCCGCTGGCCCGCGAGCAGTTGGTCGGCCGTAGCCTGATGGGCATCGGCAAATCCTTTACCGAAAGCGCCTGCGCCTGGATCTGGCCGGCCCATCGGTCGATGGAGCGGGTACGCGAAGTCGAAGGCCTGGATATCCTCAAGGAGGCCCTGGCCTCGGGCAAGGGGGTGGTGGGGATCACCAGCCACCTGGGCAATTGGGAAGTGCTCAATCACTTCTATTGCAGCCAGTGCAAGCCGATCATTTTCTATCGTCCGCCCAAGCTCAAGGCGGTGGACGAACTGTTGCGCAAACAGCGGGTGCAGTTGGGCAACCGGGTTGCCGCTTCCACCAAGGAAGGCATCCTCAGTGTCATCAAGGAAGTGCGCAAAGGTGGTGCAGTGGGTATTCCCGCTGACCCGGAACCGGCCGAAACCGCCGGGGTGTTCGTGCCGTTCCTCGGCACCACGGCGCTGACCAGCAAGTTCGTGCCCAATATGCTCGCCGGCGGCAAGGCGGTCGGCGTGTTCCTCCACGCGCTGCGGCTGCCCGACGGTTCGGGCTTCAAGGTGATCCTGGAAGCCGCGCCCGAAGCCATGTACAGCACCGATACAGAGACCTCCGCAGCGGCCATGAGCCAGGTGGTGGCGCGTTATGTGCGGGCTTATCCGGACCAGTACATGTGGAGCATGAAGCGCTTCCGGAGACGTCCAGCCGGTGAGAAACGCTGGTACTGAGACCCGATTGGCATGATCTGTGGATACGACCTGTGGATAAAAAGTCGCGCCACTGATTTATCCACAGCTGTACGTATCAAGGACGCAACCGATGTCCAATAATAAGAATGCTCTGCGTATCAAGATCCAGCACCCCAGCATCGGCGAGTGCCTGGGACAGGCCCGCAACCTGTCCAGCAAGGGCGTGTATGTGAATCACCCGAGCCTGGCGCGCTTGACCACCGGAGCGGTGGTCTATGGCCAGGTGCAGGATCTGCCGGCGACAGCGCCGCGGATTCGTATGGAAGTGGTCCGGGTCGACGCCGATGGCATCGGCCTGCGCTTTATTGATCTTTGAGCGCGGCTTTTTCCAGCTTTTTCAGAAACACCGTCATTTCCTTTTCCGCCTGCTTGTCGCCATGGGCGCGCGCGGCTTCCAGTCCCTGTTCCCACGCCTGCCTGGCGGCGGCGCTATCGCCCGCGGCCTGATGGGCCTTGCCCAGCAGTTTCCAGGCGGCGGAGTATTTCGGGTCGAAGCCGACGCAGCGTTGCAGGTGCTCGGCGGCCTTGGTGTTTTCCCCAAGGTCCAGATAACCCTTGCCGAGGCCGAAGCGCAGCAGCGAGTTATCCACACCCTTGGCGAGCATTTTTTCCAGTGATTCGAGCATGACGGTCCTTTCGGGTTGGCTTGAAATAGCTATCGCTGGCAAGCCAGCTCCTACAGTGGGTCGTGTCGCAGGATGCCCCCGATCATTGTAGGAGCTGGCTTGCCAGCGATGTCGGCCGCAATGCCTAGAAAAAACTCAGGCCGACATGAAACAGCTTTTCCACATCGCGGATCTGTTTTTTATCCACAAGGAACAGAATGACATGGTCGCCCGCCTGGATCACCGTGGCATCGTGGGCGATCAGCACCTCTTCATCACGAATGATCGCGCCGATGGTCGCCCCCGGCGGCAAGGCGATGTCGGCAATGGCCCGGCCCACCACCTTGCTCGACTTCGCGTCGCCGTGGGCAATCGCCTCGATGGCTTCCGCCGCCCCGCGCCGGAGTGAATGCACGCTGACGATATCGCCGCGCCGGACATGGGCCAGCAAGGTGCCGATGGTCGCCAACTGTGGGCTGATGGCGATATCGATCTCGCCGCCCTGGACCAGGTCGACGTAGGCCGGGTTGTTGATCAGGGTCATGACCTTCTTCGCCCCGAGGCGCTTGGCCAGCAGCGACGACATGATATTGGCCTCATCGTCGTTGGTCAGGGCCAGGAACACATCGGTGTCGGCGATGTTCTCTTCCAGCAGCAGGTCGCGGTCCGAGGCGCTGCCTTGCAGCACCACGGTGCTGTCCAGGGTGTCCGAGAGGTGACGGCAACGCGCCGGGTTCTTCTCGATGATCTTGACCTGGTAACGGCTTTCGATGGCTTCGGCCAAGCGCTCGCCGATCTGTCCGCCGCCGGCGATGACGATGCGTTTGTAGGTTTCGTCGAGGCGGCGCATTTCGCCCATCACCGCACGGATGTGCGCCTTGGCGGCGATGAAAAACACTTCGTCGTCGGCTTCGATCACCGTGTCGCCACGGGGCAGGATCGGCCGGTCGCGCCGGAAGATCGCCGCCACCCGGGTGTCGACGTTGGGCATGCGCTCGCGCAATTGGCGCAGTTGCTGCCCCACCAGCGGCCCGCCGTAGTAGGCCTTGACCGCCACCAGCAGGGCCTTGCCGTCGGCGAAGTCGATCACCTGCAAGGCGCCCGGGTGTTCGATCAGGCGCTTGATGTAATGGGTGACCACCTGCTCCGGGCTGATCAGCACATCCACCGGAATCGCGTCGTTGTCGAACAGCCCGGCGCGGGTCAGGTAGGCGGCCTCACGGACCCGGGCGATCTTGGTCGGGGTGTGGAACAGGGTGTGGGCGACCTGGCAGGCGACCATATTGGTTTCGTCGCTGTTGGTCACCGCCACCAGCATGTCGGCATCGTCCGCGCCGGCCTGGCGCAGGATCGTCGGAAACGAGGCGCGGCCCTGCACGGTGCGGATGTCCAGGCGGTCGCCGAGGTCGCGCAGGCGCTCGCCGTCGGTGTCGACCACGGTGATGTCGTTGGCTTCGCTGGCCAGGTGTTCGGCCAGTGTGCCGCCGACCTGCCCGGCACCGAGGATGATGATTTTCATCGGGTCGCTCCGTTACCCCGGGCTCAGCCGTGCGCGGCGGCGATCTTGATCAGCTTGGCGTAGTAGAAACCGTCGTGGCCGCCCTGCTGGGCCAGCAATTGGCGGCCATAGGGCTGCTTGATGCCGAACGTCCCGGCGATATCCAGCTCGCGAGCCCCGGATGTGCGGGCCAGGAAGGCTTCGATCACTTCGGTGTTCTCGGTCGGTAAGGTCGAACAGGTGGCGTAGAGCAGGATGCCGCCGACTTCCAGGGTCGTCCACATCGCGTCCAGCAGTTCACCTTGCAAGGCGGCCAGGGCGGCGATGTCGTCGGGCTGGCGGGTCAGCTTGATGTCCGGATGGCGACGGATCACGCCGGTGGCCGAGCACGGCGCATCCAGCAGGATGCGCTGGAACGGCTTGCCGTCCCACCAGGTGGCGACATCACGGCCGTCGGCGGCGATCAGTTCGGCGCTGAGCTTCAGGCGCTCAAGGTTCTCGCGTACCCGCACCAGGCGCTTGGCTTCCAGGTCCACGGCGACCACGCCGGCCAGTTGCGGCTGGGCTTCGAGGATATGGCAGGTCTTGCCACCAGGGGCGCAGCAGGCGTCGAGCACCCGTTGGCCCGGCGCCAGGTCCAGCAGGTCGGCGGCCAGTTGCGCGGCTTCGTCCTGGACGCTGATCCAGCCTTCGCTGAAGCCCGGCAGGCCGCGCACATCGCAGGCCTCCTCCAGCACGATGCCGTCCGGGCTGTAGACACAGGCCTGGGCGCTGACACCGGCGTCGGCCAACAGCTTGAGGTAGGCATCGCGCGGGTGATGGCGGCGATTGACCCGCAGGATCATCGGCGGGTGGGCGTTGTTCGCCGCGCAGATGGCTTCCCACTGTTCGGGCCAGAAGGCCTTGAGGGATTTTTGCAGCCAGCGCGGGTGGGCGGTGCGCACCACCGGGTCATGTTCCAGCTCGGCCAGCAGCGCTTCGCTTTCCCGCTGTGCGCGGCGTAGCACGGCGTTGAGCAGCGCCTTGGCCCAGGGTTTTTTCAGCTTGTCGGCGCAACCGACGGTCTCGCCAATGGCGGCATGGGCCGGTACGCGGGTGTAGAGCAGTTGATAGAGGCCGACCAGCAGCAAGGCTTCGACGTCGGCATCGGCGGCTTTGAACGGTTTTTGCAGCAGCTTGGCCGCCAGTGCCGAGAGGCGTGGCTGCCAGCGCGCGGTGCCGAACGCCAGGTCCTGGGTAAAACCGCGATCGCGGTCCTCGACCTTGTCCAGTTGCAGTGGCAACGAGCTGTTGAGCGAGGCCTTGCCGTTGAGGACGGCGGCGAGTGCCTTGGCGGCGGCCAGACGCGGGTTCATTGGCCGAGCACCGTACCGAGGGCGAATTTCTCGCGGCGGCTGTTGAACAGGTCGCTGAAGTTCAGCGCCTTGCCGCCGGGCAGTTGCAGGCGGGTCAGGCACAGGGCGCCGGCGCCGGTGGCGACGATCAGGCCGTCCTTGCTCGCGGCGATTATTTCACCAGGGTTGCCCTGGCCCTCGGCGACGCTGCCAGCCAGGACTTTCAGGGCTTCGCCACTGAGGGTGCTGTGGCACACCGGCCAGGGGTTGAAGGCGCGGATCAGGCGTTCCAGCTCGACCGCCGGACGGTTCCAGTCGATGCGCGCCTCGTCCTTGTTCAGCTTGTGGGCGTAGGTGGCGAGGCTGTCGTCCTGGACTTCACCGTCCAGGGTCCCGGCGGCGAGACCGGCGATGGCCTGGAGCACGGCAGGCGGGCCGAGTTCGGCGAGGCGGTCGTGCAGGCTGCCGCCGGTGTCTTCGGGGTTGATCGGGGTGACGCTCTTGAGCAGCATCGGCCCGGTGTCGAGCCCGGCTTCCATGCGCATCACGGTCACGCCGCTTTCACGATCGCCGGCTTCCACGGCGCGCTGGATCGGCGCCGCACCGCGCCAGCGCGGCAGCAGCGAGGCGTGGCTGTTGATGCAGCCCAGGCGCGGGATATCCAGCACCACCTGGGGCAGGATCAGGCCGTAGGCGACCACCACCAGCAGGTCCGGCGCGAGCGCCGCGAGTTCGGCCTGGGCCTCGGCGTTGCGCAGGGTCGGCGGTTGCAGGACGCTGATGCCGTGCTCCAGCGCGAGCTGCTTGACCGGGCTCGGCATCAGCTTCTGCCCGCGGCCCGCCGGACGGTCCGGCTGGGTGTAGACCGCGACGATCTCGTAGGGGCTGTCGAGCAGCGCCTTGAGATGTTCGGCGGCGAATTCGGGGGTGCCGGCAAAGACGATGCGCATGTGAAAAAACCTGTACCTGTAGGGGCGAGCTTACTCGCGAAAAATCGTTAACGATAACGCTGGCCACCTGGAATACCGAGGCGCCCTTGCGTTTATCGCGAGCAAGCTCGCTCCTACACTCCTACATGAAGAGGCAGGTGCAAGCCGGAGGGATCAGGCGTTCTGGCGGTGTTTCTTTTCCAGCTTCTTCTTGATCCGGTCGCGCTTGAGCGTGGACAGGTAGTCGACGAACAGCTTGCCGTTCAAGTGATCGCATTCATGCTGGATGCACACGGCCAGCAGGCCCTCGGCGGTCAACTCGTAAGGCTTGCCGTCGCGATCCAGGGCCTTGATCCGGACTTTCACCGGGCGCTCGACGTTCTCGTAGAACTCCGGCACCGACAGGCAACCTTCCTGGTACTCGCCCATTTCTTCGGTCAGCGGCTCGAATTCGGGGTTGATGAACACCCGCGGTTCGCTACGATCTTCACTCAGGTCCATGACCACGATGCGCTGGTGCACATTGACCTGGGTCGCCGCCAGGCCGATGCCCGGGGCTTCATACATTGTTTCAAACATGTCATCGATCAGTTGCCGCACCTGATCGTCCACCACGGCCACGGGTTTGGCGATGGTGCGCAGGCGCGGGTCTGGAAATTCGAGGATGTTTAAAATGGCCATAGGCGTATTTGCTGCACTTGTGAGGTAAAGTCAGAGACGGCTGCCGTATTGTCCCGTAGGGATCGGCTACCGTTGTAAAACGTTCTCCTTGGGAGCGAGCCGCGGGGGCTCTGGCGTTTCACGCGAAGGCACATAATAAAGGGATTCACTGCATGAGGAAAACACTACTCGCCCTGTTGCTGGCCGTTACCGGCGTCGTGCAGGCGCAAGTGCAACTCAAGGACGGTTATCCACAGCGTTATACGGTGGTGCGCGGCGACACACTTTGGGACATTTCCGGCAAGTTTCTCAGCGAACCCTGGAAGTGGCCGGAGATCTGGCACGCGAACCCCCAGGTGGCCAATCCGGACCTGATCTATCCCGGCGACACCCTGACGCTGCAGTTCGTCGACGGCCAGCCGCGGCTGGTGGTGGATCGCGGCGTGTCGCGGGGCACGGTGAAGTTGTCGCCGCAGGTGCGCCGTTCGCCGGTGGCCGAGGCGATTCCGAGTATCCCGCTGGAAAAGATCAATGCGTTCCTGTTGAGCAACCGCATCGTCGACAACCCCGATGACTTCCAGAAAGCCCCGTATATCCTGGCCGGCAACAATGAGCGGGTGCTCAGCGGCATGGGCGACCGGATCTATGCCCGTGGCGCGTTCGACCCGGCGCACAGCGTGTATGGCCTGTTCCGCCAGGGCAAGGTCTATACCGATCCGCAGACCAAGGAATTCCTCGGGATCAACGCCGATGACGTCGGCACCGGCGAGCTGCTGGCGACCGAAGGTGATGTCGGCACGTTGAACCTGCGCCGCACCACCCAGGAAGTTCGCCTGGGTGACCGCCTGTTCGTTACCGAAGAACGCCCGGTCAATTCGACGTTCATGCCCAGCGCGCCGCAAGCGCAGATCCGCGGCACGATCATAGATGTGCCACGGGGTGTTACGCAGATCGGCGTCATGGACGTGGTCACCATCGACAAGGGTCGCCGCGATGGCCTGGCCGAAGGCAACGTCCTGGCGGTGATGAAGACCGGTGAGACCGTGCACGACCAGGTGACCGGACAGCGGATCAAGGTCCCCGACGAGCGTTCGGGCCTGCTGATGGTGTTCCGCACCTACGAAAAGCTCAGCTATGGTTTAGTACTCACTGCCACGCGGTCCCTGACAGTCCTGGACAAGGTGCGCAACCCGTAACGCCGGACGATAACGCGGGGCCGATTCCGTTAGTAGGCTAAACAGGTTACCCACAGAGTTATCCACAGCTTGTTCCTGCTGTTCCAGGACCGCCACAGATCAAGGATGATCCGATGTCGCTGTCCAACTGTAACTCCCTGTCGCCGGCGGAGCTGGAAGCCCGCCTGCGTCTGCACCGTCTGCCGGAACTCGGCCCACGGCGTTTTCGAACCTTGCTCGGGGCCTTTGGCTCGGCCTCGGCGGCCCTTGCCGCACCGGCCGCTGCCTGGCGTGCGCTGGGGCTGCCGGTGGCCTGTGCCGAGGTGCGTCGCAGCCCTGAAGTACGGGACGCTGCCAGCGCTGCATTGCTCTGGCTAGAGCGCCCGGCTTGCCATCTGGTGATGTGGGACCAGGCCCATTACCCCGCCCTTCTCGCCGAATTGGACGACGCTCCGCCGCTGCTGTTCGTCGCTGGCGACCCTGCCCTGCTGGAACAACCGCAACTGGCGTTGGTTGGCAGTCGCCGTGCTTCCAAGCCGGGCATGGACACGGCGACGGCCTTTTCCCGGAGCCTGGCCGGTGCCGGTTTTGTCATCACCAGCGGGCTGGCGCTGGGGATAGACGGGGCCGCCCATCAGGCGGCCCTGGATGTTGGCGGGCGGACCATTGGCGTACTCGGCACCGGTTTGGAAAATCTTTATCCACAGCGTCATCGGCGACTGGCGGAGGCGATGATTGCCCAGGGCAGCGCCCTGGTGTCCGAGTTGCCCCTGGAGGCGCCGCCGCATCCGAGCAATTTCCCCCGGCGCAATCGGATCATCAGCGGCTTGTCCCTCGGCGTGCTGGTGGTGGAGGCCAGCGTCGCCAGCGGCTCGCTGATCACCGCCCGGTTGGCGGCGGAACAGGGCCGCGAGGTCTACGCGATTCCCGGCTCCATCCATCATCCCGGCGCCAAGGGCTGCCATCAGTTGATCCGCGACGGTGCGGTGCTGGTGGAGACCGTCGAAGACATCCTCGAACCCCTGCGCGGTTGGCAGCGCGTGACCTCCAGCGCGATTCCCGCTGCGCCCGAGCATCCGCTGCTAGGCTTATTGCATGCCGCGCCGCAGAGCAGCGAGGCCCTGGCCCGGGCCTGTGGCTGGGGATTACCGCGAGTATTGGCGGCGCTGACCGAGTTGGAGCTCGAAGGTCGGGTTGCCAATGAAAGCGGACGCTGGTTAGCTCGCGCGAGGTAGGTTTACCTGAGTAAACTGCGAGCAGCTTTGAATCCGGAGAACGAGTAATGGTCAAGAGTTGGCGTGTGCAAGAAGCCGCACGAGAAATTCGCGCAGGGGCGGTGATTGCCTATCCAACCGAGGCGGTCTGGGGCTTGGGTTGCGATCCCTGGAACGAAGAGGCGGTGGACCGTTTGCTGGCGATCAAGAATCGTTCGGTGGACAAGGGCTTGATCCTGATCGCCGACAACATTCGTCAGTTCGATTTTCTCTTCGAGGATTTCCCGGAGGACTGGATTGACCGTATGGCCAGTACCTGGCCGGGGCCCAATACCTGGCTGGTGCCCCATCAGGACCTGTTGCCGGAGTGGGTCACCGGTGTGCATGACACGGTGGCGTTGCGGGTCAGCGATCATCCGCTGGTGCGGGATCTGTGCTCGCTGGTGGGCCCGCTGATTTCTACCTCGGCCAATCCCCAGGGGCGGCCATCGGCGCGTACGCGGATTCGCGTGGAGCAGTATTTCCGCGGGCAGATCGATCTGGTGCTGGGCGGTAACCTGGGTGGACGCAAGAACCCGAGCCTGATCCGTGACCTGGCGACGGGGAATATCGTTCGTCCGGCGTAAGGTGAGCCCATGTGGCGAGCGGGCTTGCCCGCGCTGGGACGCGAAGCGGCCCTAAAACCAGTGATCGCGGTGTGTCAGGTAGAACACGATGACCGGTTTTGCGACTGCTTCGCAGCCGAGCGCGGGCAAGCCCGCTCGCCACAAGTGGATGCTGCCTAAGAGAGCCTCTGCTGTCTTAAGGCAACAACACCGTCGACCCGGTAGTCCGCCGCGCCGCCAGTTCGGTCTGGGCCTTGGCCGCGTCCGCGAGGCTGTAGCGTGCGCCGATCTCGATGTTCAGCTTGCCGCTGCTGATCATCTCGAACAGATCCTTTGCCATGGTTTGCAGGTTTTCCGCATTGTTGGCGTAGGTCGCCAGCGTCGGCCGGGTCACATACAGCGAGCCCTTGGCCGCCAGGATCCCCAGGTTGACCCCGTCCACCGCGCCCGAGGCATTGCCGAAGCTGACCATCAGGCCACGGGGCGCCAGGCTGTCCAGCGAGGTCAGCCAGGTGTCCTTGCCCACGCCGTCATACACCACCGGGACCTTCTTGCCATCGGTCAGCTCCAGCACCCGCTTGGCCACATCCTCGTGGCTGTAGTCGATGGTTTCCCAGGCCCCGAGGGACTTGGCCAACGCGGCCTTTTCCGGCGAACTGACGGTGCCGATCAGCTTCACGCCCAGGGCCTTGGCCCACTGGCAGGCAAGCAGGCCGACACCGCCGGCGGCCGCGTGGAACAGCACGGTTTCGCCACCCTTCAACTCATAGGTCTGGCGCAACAGGTACTGCACCGTCAGGCCCTTGAGCATCACTGCGGCCGCCTGTTCGAAGCTGATGCTTTCCGGCAGGTGCACCAGATTGGCCGCCGGCAGCACATGCACTTCGCTGTAGGCGCCCAGTGGACCGCTGCCGTAGGCCACGCGGTCACCGACCTTGAACTGGCTGACTTCGCTGCCGACTGCCTCGACCACGCCCGCGCCCTCGGCCCCGAGGCCCGACGGCATGGCCGGTGGGGCATACAGCCCGCTGCGCAAATAGGTGTCGATGAAGTTCAGGCCGATGGCGTGGTTGCGTACCCGCACTTGCTGCGGACCCGGCTCGGCGGGGGTGTAGTCGACATACTCAAGGACTTCGGGGCCGCCATGGGCACGAAACAGGATACGTTTAGCCATCGTTCTCTCCTTGGACATTCACAAAGGGGCGCTGTACAGCGCAATGCAAGGGGCCTATCGGACTCCTTCGCTTGATCTTCGTCAACAGCGACGAGCATAAACGCGGTGCTATGCTACGCGCCTCTTTGCTACCGGCCATCCGATGTGTCGCGTAGCTTTGCCCGATCAAGGTGATGTCATGACTACCCGCACCGAGGCCGTGAAAGCCTACCTGCTCGACCTGCAAGACCGTATTTGCGCTGCCCTGGAGGCCGAAGACGGTGGTACGCACTTCGTCGAAGACGCCTGGACCCGCCCCGCCGGTGGTGGCGGTCGGACCCGGGTGATCGCCAACGGTCAGCTGATCGAGAAAGGTGGTGTCAACTTCTCCCACGTCTTCGGCAGCGGCCTGCCGCCGTCGGCCAGCGCCCACCGTCCGGAACTGGCCGGGCGTGGCTTCGAGGCCCTGGGGGTGTCCCTGGTGATTCATCCGCACAACCCCCATGTGCCGACGTCCCACGCCAACGTGCGCTTTTTCATCGCTGAAAAAGAAGGCGAGGAGCCGGTCTGGTGGTTCGGCGGTGGTTTCGACCTGACGCCCTATTACGGCAATGAAGAAGACTGCGTGCACTGGCACCGGGTCGCCGAGCGCGCCTGTGCGCCGTTTGGCGAGCAGGTTTACTCGCGCTACAAGGCCTGGTGCGACAGCTACTTCCATATCAAGCACCGCAACGAGCCGCGCGGCATCGGCGGGCTGTTCTTCGATGACCTGAACGAGTGGGACTTCGACACCAGCTTCGCCTTCATGCGGGCGATTGGCGATGCCTATATCGAGGCGTATCTGCCGATCGTGCAGCGCCGCAAGGCCCAGGCCTGGACCGAGCAGCAGCGCGAGTTTCAGGAGTTCCGTCGCGGTCGTTACGTAGAGTTCAACCTGGTGTACGACCGTGGCACCCTGTTCGGCCTGCAATCGGGCGGCCGTACCGAATCGATCCTGATGTCGTTGCCGCCGCAAGTGCGCTGGGGCTATGACTGGAAGTCCGAGCCGGGCAGTGAAGAGGCGCGCCTGACCGAGTACTTCCTGCAGGACCGCGACTGGCTGACGGAGGGCAACCACTGATGGATCGGTACGTCGTTTTTGGCAACCCTATCGGCCACAGCAAATCGCCGTTGATTCACCGTTTGTTCGCCGAGCAGACCGCCCAGCAACTGGATTACAGCATCTTGCTGGCACCCCTCGATGATTTTTTCGGCTGTGCCCGAGGATTTTTCCAGGAGGGGCGCGGGGCCAATGTGACGGTACCGTTCAAGGAAGAAGCTTATCGCCTGGCCAATAGCCTGACGGCGCGGGCTCAGCGGGCCGGGGCGGTGAATACCCTGAGCAAGCTGGCCGATGGCAGCTTGTTGGGTGACAACACCGACGGTGCCGGGCTGGTGCGCGACCTGACGGTGAATGCCGGGTTCAGCCTGCGGGGCAAGCGCATCCTGCTATTGGGCGCCGGTGGCGCGGTACGTGGCGCGCTGGAGCCGTTGTTGGCGGAGCTGCCGGCGTCGGTGGTCATCGCCAATCGGACGGTCGAGAAAGCCGAGTTGCTGGCTGAACTGTTCGCCGACCTGGGGCCGGTGTCCGCCAGTGGGTTTGACGGGGTGCGCGAGCCGGTGGACCTGATCATCAATGCCACTTCGGCGAGCTTGTCGGGGGATGTGCCGCCGATTGCGTCGAGCCTGATCGAGCCTGGCAAGACCTTCTGCTACGACATGATGTACAGCAAGGAGCCGACGGCGTTCTGCCGCTGGGCGAGCGAGCAGGGTGCGGCGGTGTCGATGGATGGCCTGGGGATGCTCGCCGAACAGGCGGCGGAAGCCTTCCTGCTGTGGCGCGGTGTGCGCCCGGATACGGCGCCGGTGCTGGCTGAGTTGCGGCGGTTGCTGGCTTTGTAGATACCGTTGGAGCTGGCTTGCCAGCGATCATGGCGGTGACTGTGGTATCGCCATCGCCAGCAAGCCGGCTCCTACAGGTTCGTGTTTCACCACAAAAGTATCGTGTTGCCGAAACCCTTGTAGGAGCTGGCTTGCCAGCGATGAGGCCCTGAAGCCCTGCGGTGAT
>NZ_JACAOS010000018.1:0-347322 GCF_013386165.1 Pseudomonas gingeri
GCGGGGCTTCTTGGGGGACATGACGAGACTCCAGTCGGGAATCGGTGGACTGGTCCTTATTGAATGCCTGAAAACGAAGGCTGCCTACTGTCAGAACTGACAGGTCGGAGGGGAAAAACGGGGCCGTTGGTCGGATCTTCCGGGGCTGGGTGAGGGTGCTGGCTCAGGCCCACGGTAGTGCCGAACGCTTATGGCTATCCGACAGGCGGCCACTCTATTGCGTTCGACCTGTCATTTCTGACAGTAGGCAAAGCCATGACTTGAGCATCCAATCAATACCACCACCCACGCCGCCATGGAGTTGACCATGACCCGGTTCATGCCCCTGCTGCTTCCTCCCATCGACGACTCCCAGACTTCACTTGCCCTCAGGGGGCTTTTCATTCCGAGCTGGGTTAGTCCGGTCGCCGATGCCGATTTCGGGATCAATCGCAGTATCGTGTTCAATCCTCTGCCGAATGACGTCGCCAAGGACGCACTCTGCATCATCGATCCCTGGAATGGGCAGGCGGCGGGCGATCATGTCGATGTCTATCTCGACGGTTCGATCATCGCCGAGGCGGATGTCCTCGCCGGCGAGGAAGACCAACGTCTTTTCCTGTTGCTCCCCCACGACAGGATCACCCCGGATTGGGGTGAAGACTTTCATTTCAAATTGACCCGTGTGGGGTCGACCCAACCCGACGATGAGTCCTACCCGGTTCGTTTGCGCATCAAGCTCGACCGACCGGGTGGCAAGGACCGGGAGCCGAACAATCCGGGCCACTCGGAGCTCAAGGCGCCGCTGCCCCCTGCGAACATCATCCGCGACGGCGTGGACGCCGAGTCGGCCAGGCTGGGCTTCGACGTCGAGATCCAGCATTACCCGGGGCGTGCGGCCCAGGACACCGTGCAACTGGCCTGGGGCAGTACTTTTGTCTACCGGACGATCACGCCGGGCGAAGCGGCCGGCACCGACTCGATTTTCATCCGTGTCGAGCAGGACACGATCCTGGCTGGCGGCGACAGTGCCAACCTGCTGGTGCACTACATGGTGTTCGACGAAGTCTGGAACTATGCCGAAAAATATTCCCTGAGAACCTACCTGAAGGTGGACGCGGGGGCCGCGTATCTACCCGCGCCCTTTATTCCTGATGCACCCAATGGTGTGATCGACCTGGCCGCTCTGGGCAAGAAAGATGTGACGGTACAAATCGTTGCGCAGGCGCCGGACTTCGTCTTGAACGATACGCTGGAAATGATCTGGACCGGCACGCCGGTGGTTGGCATGCCGTTGATCAACACCCAGACAACACTCCTCAACAACGTGCCCTTCGTCTATGAATTCAAAATTCCCAACAGCGAAATCCGCGCCATCGCCGGTGGTGCGGGGGATGTCTACTACATCTTGAGAAAAGCCGACGGTACGCCGCCGCTCTCATCCCGGCATGCGTTTGCCAGCGTGGTGGGCGAAGAGTCCTTGCTGCCGGCGCCCTCCATCATCGAGCTCGTCGGCGATACCCTGATGCCGGATCTGCCCGTCGCCACGGTGGTGGTTCATGCGTATCCGGGCATGAAGAGTGGGGATTTCATCCAGCTGGTGTGGCTGGGTGAAAAGGCCAATGGTGTCCCTTACTTGCATGAGGACATGCATCCGGTCAGTGAGAACGAGGAAGGAACGGATATTACCTTCGCGGTCGACGGCGAGCATATAGCGGCCCTGAACGGGGGGACTCTGGATCTCTACTACCATGTCTCCAACGACAGCGCGGCGGTCTATGACGTCAGGGAGTCCGATCACCTCGAAGTCAAGGTCAACAGCATCGTTGCACAGCTGCCACCGCCCAAGGTGATCGAAGCCCCTGACAATGTCCTCGATCCGGACCTGATCACCGGTAACGCCACCTTGCTGGTGGACTACCTGGGCACCACCCCTGGCGATATCCTGACGTACTACTGGCACG
Organism: Pseudomonas gingeri; assembly: GCF_013386165.1. Classification (GTDB taxonomy): domain Bacteria; phylum Pseudomonadota; class Gammaproteobacteria; order Pseudomonadales; family Pseudomonadaceae; genus Aquipseudomonas; species Aquipseudomonas gingeri_C. The sequence goes on from NZ_JACAOS010000018.1 coordinate 1,944, forward strand.
GTAACCCCGGCAGCGGCACTGCCAGCGATTGGGTGCCCATCACCACGGTCACGGCTGGGCAACCGATCAGCTTCACCCTGTTGCGCGAGCTGATCATCGCCAACCGCGACCGCATGGTTCAGGTGCGTTATACCCTCAAGCTGGCTGCGACCGGTCAATACCGCTACTCGGGGGTACTGGACCTGTTGATCGCCCGGGAAATTGTACCGACGATCCTGTCGGTAAAGGGCCAGCCCGGCGATTTCGAAATTGCCGACGGGGGGACCACGGTGCAAACCCGTGTGATCCTCAGTGGTGATGCAAACAAAGGCTTGCAGGTTCAGGTGTATGACGATGGGAACCCCGTGGGCGCGCCCGTCACCGCCAACAATGACGGCATCTGGACCCTGGATATGCCGAATCTGGGCCTTGGCCTGCACTCGATGACGGCCACCGCGCTCTACGGCAGCGGCGCCAGTTCCGGGGTGCGAACCTTCACTGTCGCCGTCGAAGTGGCACCGCAGATCAACCTGTCCCGGACACCTTCCGGCGAGATACCGAACGGCGGTACCACCGTCGAAACCCGCGTCATTCTGTACGGCAAGGCCACCGCCAATACCCAGGTCGAGATTCTGGACGGCGCCAGTTCCAAGGGGATTTTCGATGTCGATCTCAATGGTGCGTGGAACAGCGCGTCGATTGACATGGACACCGGCACTCGCATCTTCACCGCCAGGACGGTGGGCGGTACCCTGGTCTCCGCGCCCTGGACCCTCATTGTCGCCACTGAAGTGAAACCGGAGATCACCCTGGTCCGGACGCCTTTCGGCGATGTACCGGATGGCGGTACCACCGTCCAAACCAGCGTCGTTCTGTACGGCACGGCCACGGCCAATACCCGGGTGGAACTCTTTGACGATATCCAGTCCCTAGGCATCTTCGAGGTCAGTGGCAGCAGAGTATGGATCAGCGCCTCGCTTGACTTGGGCACCGGAACCCACAGTTTCACCGCCAGGACGGTGGGCGGTACCCTGGTTTCGACGCCCTGGACCCTGATTGTCGCCACCGAAGTTAAACCGGAGATCAACCAGGCCCAGGCGCCTTCCGGCGATGTGGCGAATGGCGGTACCACCGTTGAAACCAGCGTCATCCTGTACGGCACGGCCACCGCCAATACCCAGGTGGAGATCTTCGATGGCGCCGACTCCAAAGGCATCTTCGACGTCAATTCCAGCAGTGCATGGAACAGTGTATCGATTGACATGGGCACCGGACCTCACAGCTTCACCGCCAGAACGGTGGGCGGTAGCCTGGTCTCCACGCCCTGGATCATAACGGTCGCCAGCGAAGTGAAACCGCAGATCACCCAGGCCCGGACACCCTCCGGCGAGGTACCGAATGGCGGTACCACCGTGGAAACCCGCGTTATTCTCTACGGCACGGCCACCGGCAATACCCAGGTGGAGATCTTCGACGGCACCACGTCCAAAGGCACCGCCGATGTCGACCCCAACGGTAACTGGAACAGCGCGTCGATTGACATGATCGCCGATACTCACAGCTTCACCGCCAAGACGGTGGGCGGTACCCAGACCTCCACACCCTGGGTCATCACTGTCGCCACTGAAGTGAGGCCGGCGATCAACCAGGCGCAAACGCCCTTGGGGGATGTGCCCAACGGTGGTCAGACCCCTGCCAGAAGCGTCATTCTGCACGGTACGGCCACCGCCAATACCCAGGTGGAGATCTTCGACGGCCCCGACTCCAAAGGCATCGTCGACGTCAACGCCAGCAGTACATGGACCAGCACGTCGATTGACATGGGCCTCGGCACCCACAGCTTCACCGCCAGGACGGTGGGCGGTATCTTGATCTCCGACCCCTGGGTGGTCAATGTGGCGGTCGAGGTAAAACCCTTTATCAGCCGGGCCGAAACGCCTTCCGGCGATGTACCGAACGGTGGTGACACCGTCGACACCACGGTCATTCTGCACGGCACGGCCGCCGCCAATACCCAGGTGGAAATCTTCGACGGTAACCAGTCCAAAGGCATCGCCAACGTCAATCCCAGCCGTATATGGACCAGCGCGTCGATTGCCATGACCGAGGGTACTCACAGCTTCACTGCCAAGACGGTGGGCGGTGTCCTGACCTCCGACCCCTGGGTCGTTATTGTCGCCGCTGCCGTTGCCCCGACCATTATCGATATCCGTGACTCCAGAGGCTCTGTCGTTGGCGACATAACCGTCGAGACCAGCGTCACCGTCACCGGCACCGGTAACAGTGGTCAACGGATACAGCTCATGGACGCTGGCAGCAACATTGGCAACCCGATAGCCATTCCAACCGGCAGCATAAACTGGAGCGCCCCCCTTGCAGGCCTGGGCCCCAAGGCCTACCGCATCAAGGCCAGGGCGCTCTATGGCAGCGGTGTCCCCGACTCGCTGGAAAAAGACTTTGACGTGACAGCACTGCTGGCGCCGACACTCGACAATGTCCAGGAGCCTGGCGGCACTGAAATCCCGGACAAGGGCTCCACCACCAGCACCACATTGGTACTGTCGGGCCAAGCCAGCAAAGGCCAGAAAGTCGAGATTTTCGAGGGCAGTGGCAGTACCGCGCAGTCCAAGGGACAGGCCACTGCGGATACCATGACAGGCATCTGGAGACTTACGATCACGGTCGATAGAGGGGGTCGGCGCCTGTATGCCCAGTCGCTCTATCACAGCTCGACCGTCTACTCGAACGTACGCACCCTGACCGTAGAAAGCGGAGTAGCGCCGACCATCACCGCAGTCAAGGAACCCAACGGTACCGCCATCATCAGCGGGGGGTACACCGTCTCAACCAGCCTCACCCTGAGCGGCAAGGCCGCGAACAACCAGAGTGTCGAAATCTTCGACGGCAACACCTCGAAGGGGACAGCCAAGGCCAGTGGCAACGGCGACTGGAGCCTGGCGGTGACGCAACTCGCCTTGACCGCCCACGCCTTCAAGGCCAAGGCGCTCTATGACAATAATCCGGAGTCTGCTGTTTGGGAGATCAATGTCGTTGCCAGCGTGCAACCGGAGATCACTTCGGTCAAAGACCCAGGCGGTACCGAAATCCCCACGGGTGGCTATACCACCTCGACCAGCATCACCCTGAGCGGCACGGCCTCCAAGGGCATGCAGTTGGAACTCTTCGAGGGTACCGACTCAAGGGGCCGGATCGACGTCGACGGCAATGGCAACTGGACCCTGCCGGTCAGTGGGCTCGGCCTGGGCCCCCACATATTCAAGACCAAGGCGCTCTATGGCAATAATCAAGAGTCGAATCTTTGGGGTATCAATGTCTACGTGCCGTTGGTGGTCGACCCCAGTGATATCACGCTGAGTGTGACGCACTACAGGAAAGACGCCACTCCGCCGAATCCTCCCTCGGGTGCCTTTGCGTACCGCGCCGTGTCAGGAGGAACACCACCCTATACCTGTACGTCCAGTAATCCGGCGGCTGTTGAAGCGGTTATGTTTAACGCAACGACAGTGCGTGTTATCTCGAAAGGCTCGGCCGGTTCCACTATCACGGTATCGGATTCACTCGGTCAAACGGCGGCTTTCAACGTTTGGGCGTCGAATGTTCAGATGTTTTTGCCGGGATACAACAGGGGCAATTACCGCGACTGCCGGGCCTGGATTCAGAGCCAGGGTTGCCGGGTTCCGACTGAAGGCGAATGGAGAGGCCTGTGGACGAACTATAACCATGACATGGGCATGGGTAGTTTCCGAAATTGGATTCTCGATCCAGGCGGTGCACCAGTAGGGAAGAAGTACGTGATCAATCCGATTACGTTGGTGAGGTTCACGATCATGGATTGGGGAGATACTCCTCCCTATCCCAGTGAAAACGCAGATGGCTACGGAGTAAAAGCCGTCTGATACCGTGAGCTTGATGCATCGTAGAGGCGTGATCATCAATGAAAGGGGAGCCTGGCTCCCCTTTCATTGTTGGCGTCCGTCAGGATGTCAGGTCCAGGCGTGAACCGGCCACCCGGCCTTTTCCGCCTGCGCGCGCAATACCGGATCCGGGTTCACCACATGGGGGTGATCGACCTTGAGCAGCAACGGCAGATCATTGCGTGAATCCGAGTAGAAACTCGCCCCTTCCAGGTTCTCGCCTTCGGCATCCAGCCATTCCATCAAGCGCACGATCTTGCCTTCGCGGTAGGTGAGGGTGCCGGTGGTGTGGCCGGTGTAGACGCCGTGCAGCACGTCCAGATCAATGCCCAGCACTTCGTCGATGCCGATGCGCTCGGCAATCGCCTTGACCAGGTGGATGCCGGATGCCGAGATCACCAGGATCCGGTCACCCGCCGCACGGTGGGCGGCAACGGCCTTGCACGCGTCGCTGTAGATCAGCGGCTCGATGATGTCCTCGACCCAGGGCTCCACCAGGTGGGCGATTTCTTCCGGGGTGCGCCCGGCCATCGGCTCCAGGCTGAACAGCATGTAGTCTTCCATGGCCAGTTCGCCCTTGCCGTAGGCGTCCATCAGCTCGTTGTTGCGCTGCATGAACGTCTCCGGGTCGACCCAACCCAGGCGAACCATCTGCTCGCTCCAGAGCGTGGCGCAGTCACCGTGGATCAGGGTGTCGTCCAGATCAAAAATTGCCAAGGCCATCAGTACTGTTCTCTCTTCAAACGCTCTAAGGACATCAGGCTACCTCACATAGCGCACTCGGATCGATAGACAGCGACAAACGCCGGCCTTCGGGATGCAGGTCGGCGGCCGAGCGGTTGAGCACGTCCACCACCAGTTCCACGCCTCGGGCCTCGACCCGATAGCGAATCACGTTGCCCAGCAGGCTGTGGCCGCGGATCAGCGCGTCCAGCTCGCCTTCGGTACCCAGTTCGATGGCTTCCGGGCGGATGGCGATACGGCCGTGGATCGGCCGCTGCAACAGGCGGCTGGCCGCGTCGGCATCGAGCAGGTTGTAGTTGCCGATAAAACCGGCGGCAAACACGTCCACCGGCGCGGTGTAGAGGGATTCGGCGTCGCCGCTCTGGACGATCTTGCCCTGGTTCATCAGGAAGATCCGGTCACTCATGGTCAGGGCTTCTTCCTGGTCGTGGGTGACGAAAATGGTGGTCAGGCCCAACTCACGCTGGATCGCCCGGATCTGCTCGCGCAGGTGTTTGCGAATCCGCGCATCCAGGGCCGACAGCGGCTCATCGAGCAGCAGCAGGCGCGGGCGGGTGACCAGTGAGCGGGCCAGGGCCACGCGCTGGCATTGGCCGCCGGACAACTGATGCGGGTAGCGCGCGGCGAAGTCGTGCAACTCCACCAGCCTGAGGGCTTCGATCACGCGCTTGTGGCTGTCGTCGGCATTGACCTTCTGCATCTTCAGGCCGAAGGCGACGTTCTGTTCCACGGTCATGTTGGGAAACAGCGCGTAGCTCTGGAAGACCATGCCGATCCCGCGCTTCTGCGGGTTCAGCGGCACGATGTCCTGGCCGTCGAGGAGGATCTTGCCGCTGTCCACCGGGGTCAGGCCGGCGATGCAACGCAGCAGCGTGGACTTGCCGCAACCGGACGGGCCGAGCAGGGTGACGAACTCGCCCTTGGCGATGGTGCAGTTGATGTTGCTGAACACCGGCGTGCCGGCGTAGGTCTTTTGCAGTTGTTCGACGCTGACGAAGCTCATTGGCTTTTGTCCTTGTTCAATCGGTTGGCGACCCACGTCAGTACCAGCACGAAGAGGAAATAAGAAATCACCAGGGCACTGGTGAAGTGACCGCTGCTGTTGCGCATGTTGTTCAGGTACACCTGCAGGGTTTCATAGCGGGTGCCCACCAGGATGTTGGCGAACACGAACTCGCCGAACAGGAAGGAGAACGACAGCAGCAACGCGACCATCAAGCCCTTGCGCAGGTTCGGCAGCACCACCAGGAAGGCCGCCTGCCAGGTGCTGGCGCCGAGCAGGTGGGCGGCGTCCATCAGGTCGGGCAGGTTGATCGCTTGCAGATTGTTGGTGATGGCCCGGTACATGAACGGCAACGCCACGGTGAAGTAGCAACCGATCAGGATCCAGGGCGTGCCGACCATGGCGAACGGCCCGGAGCCGTACAGCTGCAACAGCCCTACCGAAGACACCACCGGCGGTACCGCGAAGGGCAGCAGGATGAGGATGTTCATCAGCGCGTCGAGCTTGGGGAAGTGGTAGTGCACCACGAACAGCAGCGGCAGGATCAGCACCACCGACAGCATCAGGGCACCGACGCAGACGATCAGCGACTGGCCGAAGGCATTGAGAAAGCGCGGGTCGCTCCACAGTTGCAGGTACCACTTGAAGGTGAAACCGGCGGGCAGGATGGTCGCCGACCAACTGCTGGCAATCGAGTAGACGAAGGTACCCAGCAGCGGCAGCAGCAGGATGGCGAACAGCAGGTAGACCACCACGCGGTGGTACAGGGCGGCGGAGCCGGGTTCAGCGCGCGACATGGTAGCTCCTCTTCAACAGCCACTGATGGATCACGGTCACGAAGGTCATCAAGCCCACCAGCACCACGGCCAGGGCGCTGGCCATGTTCGGGTCGAGGCTGATGTCGCCGGAGACCATGGCGGCGATACGGATCGGCAACACGTTGAAGTTGCCGGTGGTCAGGGCATACACCGTGGCGTAGGCGCCGAGGGCGTTGGCCAGCAGGATCACGAAGGTGCCCAGCAGCGCCGGGGTCAGCACCGGCAGGCCGATATGCCGCCAGAACTGCCAGCCGCCGGCACCGAGCAGCGCGGCGGATTCACGCCAGTCTTCGCGCAGGGCGTCGAAGGCCGGGTAGAGCAGCAGCACGCCCAGGGGAATCTGGAAGTAGGTGTAGAGAATGATCAGGCCGGTTTTCGAGTACAGGTTGAAATCCTGAATGATCCCGGCCTGCTTCAGCATGATGGTGATGGTGCCGTTGAAGCCCAGCAGGATGATGAACGCGAAGGCCAGGGGCACACCGGCGAAGTTGCTGGTCATGTTGGCGAAGGCGTTGACGAAATCCCGCAGGCGCGAATCGACCCGGCGCAGGGAGTAGGCGCCGAGCACCGCGATGAGCATGCCGAACACGCTGGACCAGAAACTGATTTCCAGGCTGTACTGGATCGCCTGCAGGTAGAACTTCGAACTGAAGATCTTGCTGAAGTTGGCCAGGCCCCAGCCGTCGTCTTCGGACTGCAGGCTGTTGATCAGCACCCACACCAGCGGCGCGATCTCGAACACGATAAAGAACAGGGCAAAGGGCGCCAGGCAGAGCAGGGCGAGCCCTTTGCCACGGGTGAGTGAATTCACTTCAACAACTCCCGGCATACAGGTTTGTCATGGGGAACGCCCAGCAGTTCGCAGATCGTGCCGCAGAGCTGCGTCTGTTGGGGCGTGGCGTCGGGATTGAAACTGAAGGCATCGCCGAGGACGAACAACGGCACTTCGCGCTCGCAGGCCAGCAGGCCGTTGTGCGAGCGATCGTTGTTCATGCCGTGGTCGGCGGTCACCAGCACCTGGTAGCCGGCGTCGAGCCAGCCTTGCAGGTAGTCGGCCAGGATGATGTCGGCGGTGCGGGCGCTGTTGCGGTATTGCGCCGTGTCGAGGCCGTGTTTGTGGCCGGCGTCGTCGATGTTCATCGGGTGCACCAGCAGGAAGTTCGGCGTGTGTTGCAGGCGCAGGCTTTCGGCATCGGCGAACAGATGGGAATCGGGGTAGTGGTCGACCCAGTAGAAGTGGCCGTGCTGGATCGCCAGGTTTTCATCTTGGGTGTGGCGGTCGCGGGCGGCGACGAAGGGCGTGCGGTTGTAGAGTTCGCTGACCCAGTGATAGGCCGCCGCGGCGGTGGTCAGGCCGGCGTCGCGGGCGTAGTGGAACACGCTGCGCTGGTTGGACCGGCGCGAGACGTGGTTGTGCACGATGCCGCTCTGGATCGGAGCCACACCGGTAAGAATGCATTCGTAGAGCGGTCTTGAGAGCGAGGGCAACTCGCATTCCAGTTTGTACAGCGCCGCGCGTCCTGCGCCTGCGTAAGCCTGGAGATGGCCCATGGCGTGCTGGGCGACCTCGTAGTTCAGGCCATCGAGCACGACCAGGATAACGTTGTGCTGCATAAGCTGGGCCTCGTCAAAAAGGGGGAACACCAACCCTTGTAGGAGCGAGCTTGCTCGCGATGGGCGTCAACGATAACGCGGGGTGTCTGATCCCCAGCGGTGCCTGGACTACCATCGCGAGCAAGCTCGCTCCTACAGGGAGCTACCGAATCCGTGGGGGCCGGCTTGCTGGCGATACGGTCAACACGGTTTATCAGGTAAACCGCGTCGATGCGATCGCCAGCAAGCCGGCTCCTACCAGAGTTATTGCATGTTGATGATGACTTCTTCCTGCCACTTCTGCGGCAGCGCCTTGGAAGTTTTCTCCCATGCATCGGCGTCTTTGATCGGCGTGACCTTCTTGTACTGCTCGTTCGGTAGCAGCTTGGCTTTCACGTCTTCCGGCAGGGTCAGGTGCTCGGCACGGATCGGACGTGCGTTACCACGCGCCAGGTTGGTCTGGCCAGCATCGCTGAAGATGTACTCACGCGCCAGCTTGGCCGCGTTCGGGTGCTTGGCGTATTTGTTGATGATGGTGGTGTAGCCGGAAATCACCGAACCGTCCGATGGGATCAGCACCACGTAGTCATCCGGGTTGGCCATCTTGGCCTTGTAGCTCAGGCCGTTGAAGTCCCAGACCACACCGACTTCGACTTCGCCTTTTTCCATGGTGGCGATGGTCGGGTTGGCGAGCGACAGGCGACCTTGCTTGGCGATCTCGGCAAACATCAGCAGCGCGGGCTGGATGTTCTTCTCGTCACCCCCATTGGCCAGGGCAGCGGCCAGTACGCCGTTGGCGGCCTGGGCAGCGGTGCTCACGTCACCGATCGATACTTTGTATTTGCCGGTCTTGAGGTCAGCCCAGCTTTTCGGTGCGTCGGAACCGTGCAGCAGCTTCTTGTTGACGATGAAAGCGATGGTGCCGGTGTAGGCCAGTGCCCAGTTGCCGTCCTTGTCCTTCGCCCAGGCCGGAACCTGTTCCCAGGTGCTTGGCTTGTACGGTTGGGTCACGCCCTGCTTGACCGCGATCGGGCCGAAAGCGGCACCGACGTCGCCGATGTCGGCGCTGGCGTTGTCTTTCTCGGCGGCGAACTTGGCCACTTCCTGGGCCGAGCTCATGTCGGTGTCGATGTGCTTGAGGCCGTACTTGTCGCTCAGGTCTTTCCAGGTGCCGGCCCAGTTCGCCCAGTCATCGGGCATGCCGACGCTGTTCACGGTGCCTTCTTGTTTGGCGGCGGTTTCCAGTGCTTTCAAATCGGTGCCGGCAGCCATGGCGGAGGTGCACAGGGCAATGGTCGAGCCTAACAGTGATGCCAGGAAAAGCTGTTTCATCCGAAGCTCCTTTGGGCGTTTTCAACGCGGCGGTTTTTATAAAAAGTAGTGCGGTGGTTTGGAACGTTATTGGTCTAGGTCAGCAATACCTGAGCCAATTTAAGCTTGCTGGATGACACTTTGATGTCGGCATCAGTCCTGCAAGGGTTTTTGTCGGTGGTGCTCATGTCCACTGGGATAAGCGTAGACCATAGTTAATTAGCTGATATTAAAGGAGTTTATCTTTGTGGAACGACCGTCCATGTGCACCGTTTCGTCGCATTGTCACATATCAGTCATCTGCATTGCCTAGGCTGAGCGCTACAACTGGAGACCGCGATCTTGCGCGGTTGTGCCCTCAAACAGTGCTGGTCTAGTCCAGATAGGTAACATTGATGCGCGAAGAGGCACCCAAGGCGGTGAAAGCTATCGGTCAGGCCCTGCATGAGCAGATTGGTCACGGCCTGCTGCCACCGGGTAGCAAATTGCCCGCCGAGCGCAAACTCAGTGAGTTGTTCGGTACCACCCGGATTACCGTGCGTGAGGCTTTGTTGCAGCTGGAAGCCCAGGGGCTGATTTATCGCGAGGAGCGCCGTGGCTGGTTTATTTCGCCGCCGCGCCTGGCCTACAACCTGATGCAGCGTAGCCACTTTCACGCGATGGTCAGTGCCCAGGGGCGAGTGCCGTCGACCCAGGTGATTTCGGCGCGTTTGCAGCCGGCGTCGGCGGCGGTGTGTGACTGGTTGCAGTTGCCGGCGTTGTCCAGCGTGATCCAGATCTGCCGGGCGCGGCGGATTGATGAGCGGCTGGTGCTGTATGTCGAGCATTACCTGAATCCGCAGTATTTCCCGGGGATTCTGGGGTTTGACCTGAACCAGTCGATCACCGAGCTGTATGCCCGGCATTACGACCTGCATTACGGGCGGGTCAGGTTCGAGATCGTGCCGACCTCATTGCAGGTCGAGGCGGCTGCGGCGTTGCGGGTCTCGGTGGGGAGCCCGGGGTTGCGGATTGCCCGGGTCAACTATGACCAGCATGAACGGCTGATCGACTGTGATCTGGAGTTCTGGCGACATGATGCGATTCATGTCGGGGTCGATGTCGTTTAACGGTCCCGTGGCGAGCGGGCTTGCCCGCGCTGGGGTGCGAAGCGCCCCCGAAACCAGAGAACGCGGTGTATCAGGCAGATCGAAATGGCCGGTTTTGCGGCTGCTGCGCAGCCGAACGGGGGCAAGCCCCCTCGCCACAAAGTTGGGCTTGGCCACAGAGTTGTGGTCTGGCTTAGGAACCGGTTTGCTCTGTTTCCGGGCCACCGCCCGCCGTCACCACCTGCACACTCAAACGCGGCGTCGCCAAGTCCAGGCCGGCCTCGTCCATGGTCCGTTTCAGCGCCAGGTTGAACGCCCGTGATACCTCCCACTGCTTGATCGGCGCGGTCTTGAACCGAGCGCGCAGGATCGCGCTGCCGGACTCGAAACTCTCCACCCCCTGGATCTCCAGCGGCGACCAGATATTGCGTCGCTGCAACGGGTCGGTGCGCATCTTCTGGCCGACATCGCGCATCAGCTTGATCGCGCTGTCGATGGCCATGTTGTACGGAATCGCCACCCGGAAGATCGCGTAGCCGAACTCCCGCGAGTAGTTCTTGATGCTCTTGATCTCGCTGAACGGAATGGTGTGCACGATCCCGTCGATATCCCGCAAGCGCACCGTGCGGATGGTCAACCCTTCCACCGTGCCCAGGTGACCACCGACATCAACGTAGTCGTCGATGGCCAGGGAATCCTCGATGATGATGAACAGGCCGGTGATCAGGTCCGCCACCAGCGACTGCGCACCGAAACCGATGGCCAGGCCGATCACACCGGCACCCGCCAGCAGCGGCGTGACGTTCATGCCCATGTTCGCCAGGGCGACGATCAGCGCAATGATGAAGATCGCCACGAACAGCACGTTGCGGATCAGCGGCATCATGGTCTGCGCCCGGGCATTCGCCAGGCCTTTGCGTGAGCGGGTCAGGGCGTGGTGCACGGCGGTGTCGCTGAGAATCCACACCAGCCAGGCGAAGATCAACGTGCCGCCCAGGCTGAACAGCCTGACGCTGACCTCATGCCCCTCGCCCTCGGTGAAGCGGATCAGCGACATGCCCCAGACCCGCAGGCCCAATTCGATAAATACCAGCCACACCGCCAGGTGCACCAGGGTGTAGCCGAAGTTGGTCAGGCGTTCGGAGTACAGCGCATGGCGTTTGTGGCCGCGATGGGGCTTGAGGGCGTGACGCCGAACCAGGCCGTTGATCACCATGCACAACACCACCAGCACGGTGCAGATCAGCGACTGGCGCAGGGCGGTGCTGGTGTCGCCGGCGGAGATGAAGGTGGCGAACAGCGAGATTGCCACCAGAATCAGCGCCGGGACAAACCAGAAGGTGCCGAGAATCGACAGGGTGTCGTTCAGGGCGCGACGGTTCAGGCGCCGGGACAGCGGCTGGTTACGGATCAGGTGGGCGATGGGCCGGCGGAACCGCATGATGAACAGTCCGGTGGACAGCGCCGCCATGACATTGGCGAAGGTGGCGGCGGTATGGGCCAGGTGGCTGCCGAGGCTGGCGATCATCCGTGGGTCGCTGAGTGCTTCGCCAAAGGCGGCGAAACTGCCGATCAGCCAGAGCGGTCGGAACGCCCGGCGGCGGAGGATATACAGGGCCTGATGGCGATGCTGGCCGTCGAGCACGGAGAAGGCGATCACGCAGATGGCGGAGAAGCAGGTGCCGATCACCAGGGCATAGGCCAGCACCATCGCCAGGTTCTTGCCCAGGGACGAGGGCAGGGCGTAGCTCATGTACACGGTGATGATCAGGGCGATCAGCCAGGGTCCGAGTTTGCGCAGGGCGAAACGCAGCAGGTCGACGGTGCGCGGGTGTTGCGGCAGTTCTTCGCTGAGGCCGAAGCGCAGCCGGACCTGGCGCCCGAGCCAGATCATCGCCCAGGCGAGGAAGCTCCAGAGTGCCAGGATCAGGGCGAAGGCGAAGACCATCGGCAGCCATTCGCTGGCCGGCAGCATCAGGTCGATCAGTTCGCCCTTGGCCAGGTCGAACTCTTGCGACCAGCGATTGAGCGGGCTGTCGTCACCGGAAAACTGTTTTTCGAAACCGGCGAGGGTGCTGCCGATCAGCCCCAGCACGCCTTCCTCGATGGCCGGTTGGGCTTTTTTGGTGCTGTCGCGCAGCCGCTTCAGGTCGGTCAGCAGCTTGGTGCGTTGCTGGTCGTTTTCCAGGCTCTTGATCACTTCATCGAGGGATTGCGCCAGGGGTTCGCTGGGGGCCGGCTGGGTTTTTTCCGCGCTGGCCAGCAGGCTCGGCAGACCGGCCGCGTTGGCGCCGGCCAGCGGCAGGAGGGTCAGCAGGCAGATGAACAAGACGGCGGGCAAGGCGAAGAGGCGGGCAAACACTGGGCAGTCAACCATGGACGATACGAGTCGACGAAGTGTACGTCAGGCGTGGAGGCAATGCATTTAATCGGTCAGCTGGGCGAGGATCTTGTAGACCACGGTGCCAAGGATGAACAGCATGCCGAGCCAGATCAGCAGGACTCCGGCGTTGCGCTCGCGAAAGTTGAACCCGACGGCCAGCATCAGCATACCGCCCAGGATGGGAATGAGCATGGTGTGGAAAGCGAAGGGCGTGATCATGACGACGACCTGAGAGAGGGTGATACCTTGAGTCTAGGTCGGTTTTAAACAGGTGCCTGGATGTGATCGGCAAGCGATGGTTGTACCTGGAACCCCTGTAGGAGCGAGCTTGCTCGCGATGAGGCCCTTGAGCCTTGCATGGCTCTTACTGACGCCATCGCCAGCAAGCCGGCTCCCACGGGATTGCGTCTCACCACAAATATCGTGCGGCCCCAGCCCCCTGTAGGAGCTGGCTTGCCAGCGATGAGGCCCGTGAGGACGACCCAAGCCTCAAGGTCCCCATCGCGAGCAATCGAGCGTCGACCGGCTGTTCCTACAGGGGCGGCGTCAGCCGTTGGGGTGCTGTTTTACGGCAACTCGCGGCTGGCGTAGAACGCGCTCAAGACTTTCACCAGGTGCGCCAGGTCGTGACTGCCGGCCAGTTCCCGGATCGAGTGCATGGCGAAGGTCGGCAGGCCGATGTCCACGGTCCGCACCCCCAGGTGGCTGGCGGTGATCGGGCCGATGGTCGAGCCGCAACCCATGTCGCTGCGCACCACGAAGCTTTGCACCGGGACTTCCTCGGCCATGCACAGGTGACGGAAGAACCCGGCGGTTTCGCTGTTGGTGGCGTAACGCTGGTTGCTGTTGACCTTGATTACCGGGCCGGCATTGAGCTTGGGACCATGGTTGACGTCGTGCTTTTCGGCATAGTTGGGGTGCACGCCGTGGGCATTGTCCGCCGAGACCAGCAGGGATTTCTGGATGGTCCGGACGAACTCATCGCCTTCCGGCAACAAGCGCCGCAGGGTCTGCTCGAGCATCGGGCCATCGGCGCCGCAGGCGGAGCACGAACCGACTTCTTCGTGGTCGTTGCAGACCAGCACGCAGGTTTCTTCGCTGTCGGCGGTGAGCAACGCTTGCAGGCCGGCGTAGCAGGACAGCAGGTTGTCCAGGCGTGCACCGGCGATAAAGTCGCCGTTCAGGCCGATGACCGCGGCGGCCTGGGTGTCATAGAAGCTCAGCTCGTAATCGAGCACCACGTCGGCATTCAGGCCGTGCTCGCGGGCCAGTTGTTCGGTGAGTACGGCGCGGAAGTCGACTCGTTCATCACCGGCGAACTGGGCCAGGATCGGCGGCAGCTCGTTCTGCGCATTGATCGCCCAACCCTGATTGGCCTCACGATTGAGGTGGATGGCCAGGTTGGGGATGATGGCGATGGGCAGCTTGAAGTCGATCAACTGGCTCTCGACCTTGCCGTCGCGGCGGAAGGTCACGCGGCCGGCCAGGGACAGGTCGCGGTCGAACCAGGGAGCGAGCAGAGCGCCGCCGTAGACTTCGACACCCAGCTGCCAGAAACCCTGGCGTTGCAGTTCCGGTTGCGGCTTGACCCGCAGGCACGGGCTGTCGGTGTGGGCGCCGACCAGGCGGATGCCGCCCAGCAACGGCGAGGCACGACCGAGCTTGATGGCGACAATCGAAGAGTCATTGCGGGTGACGTAGTAGCGACCGTTGGCTTCGGTGTGCCAGGTTTCGCGCTCGTCGAGGCGCTGGTAACCCGCCGCTTCCAGGCGCTGAACCAGGCTGGAAGTGGCATGGAACGGGGTAGGGGAGGCCTTGAGGAAGTCGATCAGGCCTTGGTTCAACTCTTCGCGCATAAGTAGCTCCAGACAGCAATGTCGGGAGTTTACCGTATTGGTCGTCAGTTGGGCGCGAGACCTGTGGTCTAGCGCCCACCTCTTGTAGGAGCCGGCTTGCTGGCGAAGAACGATAACGCGGTGTGCCTGGCGGGCCGCGTTGCTCTTGCGATTCGCCAGCAAGCCGGCTCCTACAGGGGCGGGCTTTGGGATTGGCTCAGAACGGTGCCGGGCACTCGAAGCGCAGACGCTCGCCGCTTTGCGGGTGGGTGAAGCTCAGCATGCTGGCGTGCAGGCACAGCCGTGGCCAGGCGGCCAGGGCCTGGGGATGGGCGTACAGGCCGTCACCGAGCAACGGGTGACCGATGGACAGCATGTGCACCCGCAATTGATGCGAGCGTCCGGTGATCGGGGTCAGTTCGACGCGGCACCAGTCGCCGCAACGCTCGAGGATTTTCCAGAAGGTCAGCGCGTGTTTGCCGAATTCGTGGTCGACCACATGGCGCGGCTTGGTCGGCGGGTCGTAGCGCAGGGGCAGGTCGATGCTGCCGCTGTCCAGTTCCGGTTGACCCCAGCAGAGTGCGGTGTAGGCTTTTTCGGTTTCCCGGTCGTGGAACTGTCGCGACAGTTCACGATGGCTGTCCGGGTCGCGGGCCAGCAGGATGATTCCCGAGGTTTCCCAGTCCAGTCGGTGGACGATACGGGCTTCGGGGTAACCGTTTTCCTGCAGGCGGGTAATCAGGCAGTCCTTGTTGTCATCGGCCCGGCCAGGGACGGAGAGCAACAGGGTCGGCTTGTTCACCACCAGTACGGCGGCGTCCTGATGGATGATGCGGATATTGGACAGCGGCATTAAAACAGTCTCGTACAAACGCCAACGGCGACCCGATGATATTCACGCAGACTGTAGGAGCCGGCTTGCTGGCGATCGCATCGACGCGGTTTACCTGATAAACCGTGTTGAACCTATCGCCAGCAAGCCGGCTCCCACAACAGCAAGCGTGAACATCACCGGGCCGCCGTGGCTCCCGCCGGATCGATCAACGATCGGGCAGGGTGATATTGAGTTCCAGGATCGAACAGCTGCCCTGGTTTTCCAGCGCCACGTGTACGTCGTCGGATCCGATATTGACGTACTTGCGGATGACTTCCACCAGTTCCTTCTGCAAGGCCGGCAGGTAATCCGGGGTGCTGCGTTGGCCGCGTTCGTGCGCCACAATGATCTGCAGACGCTCTTTCGCGACCGACGCGGTGCTTACTTTTTTGTTGGCACGAAAGAAGTCAAAAAGGTTCATTGCTTAGTTGCCTCCAAACAGGCGCTCGAAGAGTCCTTTTTTCTTCACATCGAGGAACCGATGTTCAACGGTCTTGCCCAGCAGGCGGTCGACCGCGTCGCTGTAGGCCTGGCCCGCATCGCTCTGGTCGTCGAGAATCACCGGCACGCCCTGGTTGGAGGCCTTGAGCACCGCCTGGGATTCAGGGATCACGCCCAGCAAGGTCACCGCGAGGATTTCCTTGACGTCTTCGACGCCAAGCATCTCGCCGTTGCTGACGCGCTCAGGGTTGTAGCGGGTCAGCAGCAGGTGTTCCTTGATCGGATCTTCGTTGTTCTCGGCGCGGCGCGATTTGCTCGCCAGCAGGCCCAGCATACGATCGGAGTCACGCACCGAGGACACTTCGGGGTTGGTCACGACGATGGCTTCGTCGGCGAAGTACATGGCCAGGTGGGCGCCCGTCTCGATACCGGCCGGGGAGTCGCAGACGACGAACTCGAAGTCTTCCTTGAGGGCCATCAGGACTTTTTCCACGCCTTCCTTGGTCAGCGCGTCCTTGTCCCGGGTCTGGCTGGCGGCCAGCACGTAGAGGTTTTCCAGGCGCTTGTCTTTGATCAGGGCTTGTTGCAGGTTGGCTTCGCCCTGGACGACGTTGACGAAATCATACACAACGCGACGCTCGCAGCCCATGATCAGGTCGAGGTTACGCAGGCCGACGTCGAAGTCGACGATCACTGTCTTGTGGCCGCGTAGCGCGAGGCCGGTACCGATGGCGGCGCTGGTGGTGGTCTTACCCACACCACCCTTGCCGGATGTAACCACGAGAATCTTGGCCAAGGTGTATCACCCCTAAGGAATAAAGGACTTTCAGCCCCTGAAGAACGTCACTAAAAAATAACTGTAGTCGTGTAGCGTCGGTTGGAAATCGAGGAAAAGTCTGAAGTGCCCCGGGTTATTCTTACCTTTCGCGATTTCCCACGCTGTTCGAGCTGTTTTCGCTACGAAAAGGCGACATTTTGGAAATGGCGGCAAGTATCCGTTAAAGCCGGATGATGTTCAACACGTCACCGGACAAGCTGACTTGAACACCGGCGCCCCACAATGGATCGCGGCGCAAATCCTCGGAAACCTTGTATTGGCCGGCGATCGAGACCAGCTCGGCGCTCAACTGTTGGCAGAAAATCCGTGCCTTGGTATCCCCCTTGATGCCGGCCAGGGCGCGACCGCGCATGGGGCCATAAACATGGATATTGCCATCGGCCAGAAGTTCCGCGCCGGGGCTGACGGAGGCGATCACCACCAGGTCGCCACCCTGGGCGTAGACCTGTTGGCCGCCACGTACCGGCGAGGTGATGATCTTCGTCGGTTTGATAGTAGGCTCTGGTGGTTTTTCCGGTTTTTTCTTTTCCAGGCCTTCGGTCGGATCGACCGGCCGTTCGCGGGCGCCGGACGGCGGCAGCACCGGCAGGTCAATGGCAATCGCCGCGGCAATGTCTTCGATGCGGTTGGCACGGATGGCCAGGGTGCGCAGGCCGTGTTGGCGGCAGACGCGCATCAGCCCGGGCAGGTCGATGGCGCCCTGGCCGTCCGGCAGTTTGTCCAGTGCCAGCACCAATGGCGTGTTGCTGAAAAAGTTCGGGGCCTGGGCGACTTTGGCCGCCAATTGCCGGTCGAGGGCGTCGAGGTTGTTCTGCGCCAGCTCCAGCACCGTGATGGCGAGCATGCTGCCCTTCAGCTGGAACACGGGATCCTGGTCTAGCAGTTCGGTTTGGCTCATGGTCGGGATAACGCAGCTTGTCACTAAAAGTGCCGAGACTTATAACGAGAACGCCCGCAGGCCGCAAGCCGCCGCGAACCGTTGTAGAATGCGCGGCCCTGTTGTCTGTCCGGAATCACCCATGGATCGCCCGCGTTTTCGAGCTGCTTTTCTTCATCCCCGTTACTGGCTGTTATGGCTGGGGTTGGGATTGCTGTGGCTGATTGTCCAACTGCCCTATGGCTGCCTGCTGTGGCTGGGGCGTTTCCTCGGTGCGGTGATGTATCGGGTTTCCGCCGACCGACGGACGATTGCCGCTCTGAATTTGAAGTTGTGCTTTCCGGCGTTGTCCGACGCCGAGCGTGACCAGTTGCTGAGGAAAAATCTTGCGTCCACCGGGATCGCTTTCTTCGAAATGGCCATGAGCTGGTGGTGGCCCAAGCCACGCCTGGCACGACTGGCCCATATCGAAGGGCTCGAACACCTGCAAAACGCCCAGCGCGAAGGCAAGGGCGTGATCCTCATGGCCCTGCATTTCACCACCCTGGAAATCGGCGCGGCCCTGCTCGGCCAGCGGCACACCATTGACGGTATGTACCGTGAACACAGCAATGCGCTGTTCGATTTTATCCAGCGCCGTGGCCGTGAACGGCACAACCTCGATTCCCTGGCGGTGGAGCGCGACGATGTGCGCGGCATGCTCAAGTTGCTGCGCGCCGGTCGGGCGATCTGGTATGCACCGGACCAGGACTACGGGATCAAGCAGAGCGTGTTCGTGCCGTTGTTCGGTATCCAGGCGGCGACCGTGACCGCCACCAGCAAGTTCGCCCGCTTGGGCAAGGCGCTGGTGGTGCCGTTTACCCAGGAACGCCTGGCGGATGGCAGGGGTTATCGGCTGGTGATTCATCCGCCGCTGACTGACTTCCCGGGAGAAACCGAGGAGGCCGACTGCCTGCGGATCAACCAATGGGTCGAAGTGGTGCTGCGCAAATGTCCTGAGCAGTATCTCTGGGCCCATCGCCGCTTCAAGAGCCGGCCACCAGGTGAGCCAAAACTCTACCCGAAACGCCGATAAAACCATCCGGGTGTTGCGGCGGGGACCGGGGGTGGTGTATCAGGATGTTTCCTGACTGACGGAGTGTCGCGATGAGCCCAGCTGAACCGGTCACCGGTCTGATTCTCTCCGGAGGTGGCGCACGCGCCGCCTATCAGGTGGGTGTGTTGGCGGGGATTGCCGAGCTGTTGCCCGAAGGGGCGGCCAACCCTTTTCCGGTGATCGTCGGGACTTCGGCCGGGGCGATCAATGCGGTCAGTCTGGCCAGTGGGGCGGTGGACTTCGTGGCGGCGATCGAACGTCTGACGGCATTCTGGCAGGGCTTTCACAGTCACCTGGTGTTGCGTAGCGACTGGCCGGGCGTGATGCGTCAGGCCGGACGATTCTTCGGCCGCAGCCTGCTGGGCATGGGCGCCCAGGTGCCGGTGGCGTTGCTCGACAGTTCGCCCTTGCGCGACCTGCTCAATGAAAAGCTGCACCTGCCGGGTATCGACCACGCCATCGAGCAGCAGCAACTGCATGCGGTGGCGGTGACCGCGTTTGGTTATGAGTCGGGCCAGGCGGTGACCTTTTATCAGGGCAAGGGCGCCATTGATTCCTGGTTGCGCCATCGTCGGGTGGGTATGCCGACCCAACTGACGGTTGAGCACTTGCTGGCGAGTTCAGCGATCCCGCTGCTGTTTGCCCCGGTCAAGCTGGGTCAGGAGTATTTCGGTGATGGTGCGGTGCGCCAGTCGGCACCGATCAGTCCGGCGCTGCATCTGGGCGCTACCCGGGTGCTGGTGGTGGGGGTCAGCGGCAACCCGCGGGGTATCGACACCGCCACCGAGCGTACCTATAGCGGGCAGCAGCCGAGCCTGGCGCAGATTGGTGGGCATATGCTCAACAGTACGTTTATTGACAGCCTGGAAAGCGATATCGAGCTGTTGCAGCGCTTGAATCAGTGCAGCCGGCTGTTGCCGCCACAACCGCGCAGCCTGGGTCTGGCGCCGGTGGATGTGCTGGTGATCGCGCCGAGCCAGCCGATCGATGAAATTGCCGCGCGCCATCGCCATGAATTGCCGCCGGCGTTGCGCTTTTTCCTGCGTGGGCCGGGGGCGACCCGGACCAGTGGTGCCGGGGTACTGAGCTATCTGCTGTTCGAGGCGTCTTATTGCAGCGAGTTGATCGAGCTGGGGCGTCGTGATGCGCTGGCCAAGCGTGACGAGTTGTGCCGGTTCCTCGGGTTGCCGCAGGTTTCGAGGGTGGCGCAGTCGGCGTCGGTGGTCTAGGCGCCGGCTTGCTGGCGATGGCGTCAGCAAGAGCAATGCAAGGCTCAAGGGCCTCATCGCTGGCAAGCCAGCTCCTACAGGGAACTGGGGCAGCACGATACTTTTGCGGTGAAATGCGGTTCTGTAGGAGCCGGCTTGCTGGCGATGGCGTCAGCAAGAGCAATGCAGGGCTCGAGGGCCTCATCGCTGGCAAGCCAGCTCCTACAGGGAACTGGGGCAGCACGATACTTTTGCGGTGAAACGCGGTTCTGTAGGCGCCGGCTTGCTGGCGATGGCGTCAGCAAGGGCAATGCAGGGCTCAAGGGCCTCATCGCTGGCAAGCCAGCTCCTACAGGGAACTGGGGTCGCACGATACTTTTGCGGTGAAATGCGGTTCTGTAGGAGCCGGCTTGCTGGCGATGGCGTCAGCAAGGGCAATGCAAGGCTCAAGGGCCTCATCGCTGGCAAGCCAGCTCCTACAGGGACCTGTGACAAGACGTGGGCTTTTGCAGCCGGTTGGTTACGGTGCCAGCAGGTTCGCTGCCAGATAACGGGCCACCGACTCCTCGCTGCAACTGCCCAGGGTTTCATGCCCGGGCAGGGCCTGGAACACCTTGGCGTGGGCCGTGCCCATCACCAGGCCCTTGCCGATGCTCGAGAGCATTTCCACATCGTTCATCCCGTCGCCGAACGCGATGCACTCACTCAGTGGCACTTGCAGGAAGTCCGCGAGCTTCTTCAGGGCACTGCCCTTGGACACGCTGCTGGCCATCATTTCCAGGCAGAAAGGCGAGGAAAAGGTGCTATGCACCTGATCGCCCACCAGGGATTTGAGCTGTTCATCCAGAATGGCCAGGGCCTCATGGTCCTTGTCCTTGTGGATAAAGAAGACTTTCTCCACCGCCTCGATGGGGAACTCATCGCCCGTCACGACCGTGGGGGGAAAGCCTTCGTTCAGCATGAATCTGGCGAGCAACTGGCTATCGGCATTGGTGAACCAGCGGGACTGGCCATACAGGTTGGTCACCAGGTCAGGGTCGTGCCGGGTGGCGTCGAGCAGTGCGCGCACCGCCTGCGGTGGCAGATGCTCGCTGGCTTGCAGGGTCTTGCAGGCACTGCTGATCCGCGCGCCGTTGGCGGTGATCAGGTGAACCGGCAGGTTGTAGGGCCGCAGGATCGCCTCGACATCGGGCTGGCTGCGCCCGGTGGCAATGACCACCTGTTTGCCGGCGTCCAGCAGGCGCTGGAGTACCCTGTGGGAATAGTCGCCGATGCTGTCATCCGGTAACAGCAGGGTGCCGTCCAGGTCGGTGGCGATCAGGTGGTACATGTGTATGTCCTTGTCAGATCTGTTTGTCTTTAATATCCCGGACAGGCCCTGCAAGGTCCGGGGTTATTCGGCAATCTGCAACTTGCGCGCCTCGGTGTACACGTAGCGGACTTTCTCGTATTCGAACGGTGAGTTCAACTGGCCATAACGGAAGCTGGTGGTGTAGCGCTTGTCGATGGCTTCCAGCAGGTAGATCTCCGGGTGGTTTGAACTGACCTGCGAGACGTTGAGGAAGTTGATCTGCGATTCGGCGGCGAAGTCGAACACCAGGCCACTGGTATCGCGCAGGTTCGACGGTCCGAAGAACGGCAGCACCAGGTACGCGCCGCCCGGCACACCGTAGAAGCCCAGGGTCTGGCCGAAGTCTTCGGTCTGCCGTGGCAGGCCCATCTTGGTCGCCGGGTCCCACAGGCCGGCAACGCCGATGGTGGTGTTGAGCAGCAGGCGCCCGGTGGTTTCCAGTGCCCGCTTGCCCTTGAACTGGAACAGGCTGTTGAGCAGGTTGGAGACATCCCCCAGGTTACTGAAAAAGTGGCTCACGCCCTCGCGCAGGAAGGTTGGCGTGACGTAGCGGTAGCCATCGACCGCCGGCAGGAACACCCACTCGTCGAAGCGATAGTTGAAGTGATAGACCCGGCGGTTCCAGGACTCCAGCGGGTCGTAGACGCTCAGGGCGGTGAGGGTCGAGCGTTCGAATTCACGCTGGTCCAGGCCCGGATTGAACTTGAGCTTTTTCAACGGCTCGGTGAAACCGTCCGGGTCCGGCGCCACTTGATCGTGGGCCTTGCTGTTGTCGGCCAGGGCAGGGGTTGCACAGAGTAACGCAGCGATCAGCAGGAGAGATTTAGCCACGGAAGAACTCCAGCATGGCGTCGGCGTTGACGCGGTAATTGAGGTTGCCGCAGTGGCCGCCATGGGGGTAGACCGTCAGGCGATCGCCAAAGGTGCTGCGCAGAAAACCGAGGTCGCCAGGGCCGAGGATCACGTCGTCGGCGTTGTGCATCACGGCGATTTTCGGGCTGTTGTGCAGGTAGTCCTTGAGGGCGTAGAGGCTGACCTGGTCGATCAGTTGCAGCAGGCTGCCGCCGTCGCTGCGGGCGCGCCACATCGGGATCACCTGTTCGGTCAGGTAGCAGTCGAAGTCACACTGCAGGGCGCGCTTGAACATCGGCGTCAGGCTGGTGCCTTCGCTGATCGGGTACTTGGGCGGTGTAATCAGGCCGCGGCGGTTGATCAGGTCCGAGGTAAAGGCGATGTCCGCCGCCGAAAAACGGAAGGTGGTGCCGATCAGCATGGCCATCTGTTCGTTGGTCAGGTGTTGCCTGGACTGCTGGAAGTCGTAGAGCAGGGCGTCGTTGAGGTCGATGTAGCCCTTCTGCTGGAAGTAGCGGGTCAGCTTGGCCAGCACCAGCTCGTAGAAGGTGGTGCTGTTGTTGATGCCCTTGACCTCGGTCTGCACCAGCTTGTCGAGGTTGGTGATCGAGGTGTAGAGGTTGACCGGCGGGTTGAGCAGCAGGACTTTCTTGAAGTTGAAGCTGCGCCGGGTCTCATCCAGCTTGCTGACAAAGGCCGCGTCGAGGGCGCCGAGGCTGTAGCCGGTGAGGTAGTACTCGGTCACCGGCAGTTTCGGTTGCTGGGCGCGCACCGCCTGCATCACCCGGTACATGTCCTCGGCGTCTTCCTGGCTGATGCCGGGGGTGGCAAAGCGTGAGGCGGCGCTCATGAAGTCGAAGCTGGTGGGCGAGGACAACTGCACGACATGGTAGCCGGCCTGGTAGTAGAGCTTCTTCAGGTACTCGTTGATGCTGCTGTCATAGCGCGCGCCGGTGCCGGAGATCAGGAAGATCAGGGGCGCGGGGTGATCCTGCTGGGCCAGGCGGTAGGTGAGTTTCTTCACCGCCCAGAAATTGTCCGGGAGGATGAAGTCGCGCTCGGGGCGCAGCTTGAGGCTGTAGTCGGACTGATTGATCTTGTCGTCGTCGGGCAGTTTCGGTCGCAGCGCCGGCGGCGTGGTGGCGATGGTCGCTTCAAACGGGTTGGTCAACGGGTAGCCATAGCTGGCGGCGTCGACATCGACTGCCAGGGCGGACGCACTCAGAATGAGACCGCCGAGAAAGGCAGCGAGGCGCAGAGAACGGAGCATGACTACATCCCTTTGAAGGAAAGCGCTGAATGAGGTTCGCAGGCTATGACCACGGGGGTACTGCCGAAGTGCCATGTCCCGACGCTAAAAAAATATTTTAGACCGGGTTGCGCCGAGCAATTGCCTGGCAACGATACACTTTGCCGCAGTTTGCCGAACACTTATGTGTGGTGAGCGCTTGCATAGGCGGTTCTGGCGATTATGCTGGGCGCCGTTTTCGCTTATCGGAGTCGTCCATGTCTCGCCGTTTGCCGCTGGTTCTGCTGCTTATTGTCCTGCCGTTGTGGCTGGCTGCCAGTTATGGCGTGCGTTATGGGTTGATGGAGGACGGGCAGTGGGTTGGCTTGTGCATGGATGAGGCGCAGCGCTGGCAGTGCCAGGCGCGTTCGAACCTGGGTTGGTTGATCCACTTCAAGACGCTGGGCTGGACCGCGCTGGTCGCGGCGGTGTTGGCGTTTGTGGCACCGGGGCGCCTGGGCCGGGGCTTGGCGGTGTTGGCGATGCTGGCCGGGTTTCCGGCGCTGGCGTTGTATAACACCACCCTGGCGGTGTTTGGACTGGTGATTGCGGGGTTGCGGTTGGTCAGAGCATCGCGTGACTCGGTGTCATCTAGTTAAGGAAACTTGCAGCCGGGCAAGCTCTTGTGGCGAGCGGGCTTGCCCGCGTTCGGCTGCGAAGCAGTCGTAAATCCGGTTATCTCGGTATGCCTGATAGGTCGGGTCCGCTGGTTTTGGGGGCGCTTCGCACCCCAGCGCGGGCAAGCCCGCTCACCACAAATTTCGGCCAGACTTGAGATCGCTCTTAACTGACTGGCACTGGGGCTTGCCTGCTCACCACAATGCTGCGCCACAACGCGGCAACCATCAGCACGCAGACCAGCGCCCAGCACCAGGCCTGCTGGTTTTGCAGACCTTCACGGTACAGCTGCGGAGCCAAGCTGGCGCCAATGATCAACGCCAGCAACCCCATCTCCCGACGCGGACCGCGAACCGGACGTACCAGGAACACCAGCGCCGGCAGCAACAAGGCCGCGCTCGGGAAGCTGCGGTAGCGCGGATCGAACACCAGTTCCAGCATCATCACCGCCGCGGCAAAGCCCGCGCCCACCAGCAGCCAGCCAGCGCGTCGCTCCAGGGATTTGAACAGGCCTGCGCGCCAGCCGGCCTGGCTACCCAGGGCCAACGCCGCATGTGCCAGCACCAGCAGATTCAGCGCTAGCAACAAGCCGGCCCAGATCCACTCACCGGTAAACCGGCTGGTGACCCGCGCCAATTCACCCCAGGCGCCGATGGAGCAGCCCGCCAGTGCGCCCAGCAACGGCACCAGCAGCGCCGCCCGGGTGCTGCGAACCCGCCCGGCGATCAGCAACGTGCCGAGGAAAATCAACCCGCCCAAGCCCAGCCACAGCGGCCATTGCGGCAGGTTCGAGACCGGACCGGCCAATACGCCCTTGTCCTGGCGATCGGCATCGAACAGGCCCCAGTAACCGCCGACGGCGCCTTCACTGCCGCGTTTCCACGGCTGGTCGAACGCCTCGATCAGGTTGTAGTGCCAACCGTTCTGTTCGGCCAGGGTGGCAAAGCCACGAATGAACCTGGCTTCGTTGACTCGGCTCGGCAGTGCGGTTTCCCGCTGGCGGCCTTCACTTGGCCAGCCGGTTTCGCCGATCAGGATGTCCTTGGGCGCGAAGCGTTTGCCGAACTCCTCGCGTACCTGGGCGACATGCTCGAGAGCGTGGTCGATGCTGGAAGGCTCATCCTCCCAATACGGCAGCAGGTGAATGGTCAGGAAGTCCACGGCGGGGGCGATCTGTGGATGTTCCAGCCAGAACACCCAGACGTCGGCATAGGTGACCGGTTGCTTCACATGGGCCTTGACCTTCTGGATCAGCTTGACCAGTTGGTCGCCGGTCACTTCCTTGCGCAGCAGGGCTTCGTTGCCGACGATCACCGCGGTGACCACATCGGCGTTGGCGTTGGCCGAGGCGATCAGGGCGTCGACTTCCTGCTCGGTGGCCACCGGGTCGGCGCTGACCCAGGCACCGATCATCATCTTCAGGCCGTGCTTGCGCGCCAGTTCGGGGAGCATTTCCAGGCCGGCCTGGGAATAGGTGCGAATGCAGTCGAAGCGCGTCGACAACAACGCCAGGTCCGCATCCATGCGCTCGGGGCGCGGTTTGAACGGCTGGTCGAAGGGCGACTGGTCCTTGTCGAACGGGGTGTAGGAGGCACATTGCAGCTTGTGCGTCGGCGTCGCCGCATCGGGCAGGATTACCGGTTGGCCAAGGCCATACCAGAAGCCGCAGAGTGCAAGGAGCCCGAGCAGGCAAGCGAATAAATAAGGCAGGAACGGGAAGCGGGCAGTGGCGGACATGGTCGGGCCGTATGGGAACAAAGCCGCGCATCTTACCCGGATTTCTTCAGGCCCAGGGCCCGTGCAGCATTTTGTCATGCAAAGTTCGAGCGCAATAAATGAAGGGATTTCTCCAGGCCCCGACTGCTGGCGTTCTGATGTCGTTTCTCGCTGTCTTGAGGTCGCTGTCAGAGCAGGTCGAAGGGCTGGGCGGGTTGATGATCAGGGCGTCAGTACTCCGCTGATGATCGGGCGGTTTGGCGGTGAGGCGTGATGGGGGCGCTGTGCACCAAAACAATACGTTGACGTCGCCCGGCAATCGTCGGGTGCAGCATTTCGGGGAAGTAACGATGAAGATGCGACGACTCTTAGGCGCTGGTGCCGTTCTGGCGCTGGCGATCGGCTCCACCGTGGTGAGTGCCGCTGGTAAGGAAATCACCATCGGTTATGTCGATGGCTGGTCCGACAGCGTTGCCACCACCAACGTGGCGGCCGAGGTGATCAAGCAGAAGTTGGGTTACGACGTGAAGCTGCAGGCTGTGGCGACCGGGATCATGTGGCAGGGCGTTGCCACCGGCAAGCTCGATGCCATGCTCTCTGCCTGGCTGCCCGTGACCCACGGTGAGTACTGGGCCAAGAACAAGGACAAGGTGGTCGACTACGGCCCCAACTTCAAGGACGCCAAGATCGGTCTGATCGTGCCAGAGTACGTCACGGCCAAGTCCATTGCCGACCTGAAGGATGACACCACCTACAAGAACAAGATCGTCGGTATCGACGCCGGTTCAGGCGTGATGCTCAAGACCGACCAGGCAATCAAGGACTACGGTCTGGACTACAAGCTGCAAGCCAGTTCGGGCGCGGCGATGATCGCCGAGTTGACCCGTGCCGAAGAGAAACATGAATCCATTGCCGTGACCGGTTGGGTCCCGCACTGGATGTTCGCCAAGTGGAAATTGCGCTTCCTGGACGACCCGAAAGGCGTCTACGGCGCGGCTGAGACCGTCAACAGCATCGGCAGCAAAGGCCTGGAAGCCAAAGCGCCGGAAGTGGCGGCGTTCCTGAAGAAATTCCAGTGGGCCTCCAAGGATGAGATCGGCGAAGTCATGCTGGCCGTCCAGGATGGCGCCAAGCCGGACGTCGCGGCCAAGGATTGGGTTGCCAAGCACCCGGACCGCGTAGCCGAGTGGATCAAGTAACACCTCCACCCGCGCAGTCCCTCGAAAAAGCCGCATGACAGCCCGTCATGCGGCTTTTTTTCGTCTGGCGTAACCCCTCTCCGTCGGCGACGGTGCGGGATTCGGGCAAAAACTGGCGAAATCGTAATGTCGTTCTAATACTAAGGTCGTCTGGTTTCGCTTCTCCAGCCGCCTAAAGTGAAAAATGTTTCATCTCATCTGTGCTGCGAGGATAAAAACAATGAACGACAGCATTTACCTCTCGATTCAAAACAGCCCGCGTTTCAAGGAGCTGGTCAGGAAACGGGAACGCTTCGCCTGGATACTTTCGGCGATCATGCTCGGACTTTACTCGGCTTTCATTCTATTGATCGCCTACGGGCCACAGATTCTGGGCGCCAAGCTCAGTCCTGGCTCTTCCATCACCTGGGGTATCCCGTTGGGTGTCGGACTGATCGTTTCGGCGTTCGTCCTGACGGCCATCTATGTGCGTCGCGCCAATGGCGAGTTCGACGACCTGAACAACGAGATTCTCAAGGAGGCCCAACAATGATCCGGCGTCTATTGGCAGTATTGGCCGGCTCGGCCTTCGCGCCCCTGGTCCTGGCGGCTGACGCCCTGACCGGCGAAGTGCACAAGCAACCCCTCAATGTGGCGGCCATCGCGATGTTCGTGGTGTTCGTCGGCCTCACCCTGTGCATCACCTACTGGGCTTCCAAACGCAACAAGTCGGCCGCCGACTACTACGCCGCGGGCGGCAAGATCACCGGTTTCCAGAACGGCCTGGCGATTGCCGGTGACTATATGTCGGCGGCCTCTTTCCTGGGGATTTCCGCGCTGGTCTACACCTCGGGCTACGACGGCCTGATCTACTCCATCGGCTTCCTGGTGGGCTGGCCGATCATTCTGTTCCTGATCGCCGAGCGCCTGCGTAACCTGGGCAAGTACACCTTTGCCGACGTAGCCTCCTATCGCCTCGGGCAAACCCAGATCCGCTCGCTGTCGGCCTGCGGTTCGCTGGTGGTGGTGGCGTTCTACCTGATCGCCCAGATGGTCGGTGCCGGCAAGCTGATCCAGCTGCTGTTCGGCCTCGACTACTACGTGGCGGTGATCCTGGTGGGCATCCTGATGTGCCTCTATGTGCTGTTCGGCGGCATGCTGGCGACCACCTGGGTGCAGATCATCAAGGCGGTGCTGTTGCTGTCCGGTGCCTCGTTCATGGCGCTGATGGTGATGAAGCACGTCAACTTCGACTTCAACATGCTGTTTGCCGAAGCGACCAAGGTTCACCCCAAAGGTGAGGCGATCATGAGCCCTGGCGGCTTGGTGAAGGATCCGATCTCGGCCTTCTCGCTGGGCTTGGCACTGATGTTCGGTACCGCCGGCCTGCCACACATCCTGATGCGCTTCTTCACCGTGAGCGACGCCAAGGAAGCGCGCAAGAGCGTGCTGTATGCCACTGGTTTCATCGGCTACTTCTATATCCTGACCTTTATCATCGGTTTTGGCGCGATCCTGCTGGTCAGCACCAATCCGGCTTTCAAGGATGCGGCGGGCGCGTTGCTCGGTGGTAACAACATGGCGGCGGTGCACCTGGCCAACGCGGTAGGCGGCAGCGTGTTCCTCGGCTTTATCTCGGCCGTGGCCTTTGCCACCATCCTCGCGGTGGTAGCCGGCCTGACCCTGGCCGGTGCCTCGGCGGTGTCCCATGACCTGTATGCCAGCGTGATCAAGAAGGGCAAGGCCAACGAGAAGGATGAGATCCGCGTCTCGAAGATCACCACCATCGCCCTTGGCGTACTGGCGATCGGCCTGGGCATTCTGTTCGAAAGTCAGAACATCGCGTTCATGGTCGGCCTGGCGTTCTCCATTGCCGCCAGCTGCAACTTCCCGGTGCTGCTGCTTTCCATGTACTGGCAGAAGCTGACCACCCGTGGCGCGATGATCGGCGGCTGGATGGGCCTGATCAGCGCAGTGGGGCTGATGATCCTCGGCCCGACCATCTGGGTGCAGATCATGCATCACGAGAAGGCTATCTTCCCGTATGAGTACCCGGCGCTGTTCTCGATGATCATTGCGTTTGTCGGGATCTGGTTCTTCTCCATCACCGACAAGTCGGCGGCAGCCGAGAAGGAGCGGGCGCTGTTCTTCCCGCAGTTCGTGCGTTCGCAGACCGGTCTGGGGGCGAGCGGGGCGGTTTCCCACTAAGGCTTGTAGCGGTTCTTATAGATAAGCACTGTTGAAACGAAATGCCCCGGTCGAGAGATCGGGGCATTTTTTATTGGTCGGTCGCGCTCAGCGCGAAGCACAAACAAAAACGGCCTCTATCAAGAGGCCGTTTCCGGTGCAGCTAAGGTCTTACCCTGGGGCAAACCTTATTTGCGGTCTTCCAGCTGGGTGATGTCACGCGACTCGTAGCCGGTGTACAGCTGGCGCGGGCGGCCAATCTTGTACGGGCTGGAGAGCATTTCCTTCCAGTGGGAGATCCAGCCCACGGTCCGCGCCAGGGCGAAGATCACGGTGAACATGCTGGTTGGAATGCCGATCGCCTTGAGGATGATCCCCGAGTAGAAGTCGACGTTCGGGTACAGCGAACGCTCGATGAAGTACGGGTCGGTCAGGGCGATCTCTTCGAGACGCATGGCCAGTTCCAGCTGCGGATCGTTTTTGATACCCAGCTCTTTCAGTACTTCGTCGCAGGTCTTCTTCATTACGGTGGCGCGTGGGTCGCGGTTCTTGTAGACCCGGTGACCGAAGCCCATCAGCTTGAACGGATCGTTCTTGTCCTTGGCCTTGGCGATGAACTTGTCGATGTTCGAGACATCGCCGATTTCATCGAGCATGGTCAGGACCGCTTCGTTGGCGCCGCCGTGGGCAGGGCCCCAGAGCGCGGCGATACCGGCGGCGATACAGGCGAACGGGTTGGCACCCGAAGAGCCCGCCAGACGCACGGTGGAGGTCGAAGCGTTCTGCTCGTGGTCGGCATGGAGGATGAAGATCCGGTCCATGGCCTTGGCGAGTACCGGGCTGATCGGTTTGATCTCGCACGGGGTGTTGAACATCATGTGCAGGAAGTTTTCCGCGTACGACAGGTCGTTGCGCGGGTACATCATGGGTTGACCCATGGAGTACTTGTAAACCATCGCTGCCAGGGTTGGCATCTTGGCCACCAGGCGGACCGCGGAGATTTCGCGGTGCTGGGGGTTATTGATGTCCAGGGAGTCGTGGTAGAAAGCCGACAGGGCGCCAACCACGCCGCACATGACGGCCATCGGGTGGGCGTCGCGACGGAAGCCGTTGAAGAAGGTCTTCAACTGCTCGTGCACCATGGTGTGGTTCTTCACGGTGCTGACGAACTGGGCCTTCTGCTCTACTGTCGGCAGTTCGCCGTTGAGCAGCAGGTAGCAGGTTTCCAGGTAGTCGGATTTCTCGGCGAGTTGCTCGATCGGGTAGCCGCGGTGCAGCAGAATGCCGTTATCGCCGTCGATATAGGTGATCTTCGACTCGCAGGAAGCGGTCGACATGAAGCCTGGGTCGAATGTGAACCGGCCCGTGGCCGTCAGGCCCCGCACGTCGATTACATCGGGACCAACGGTGCCGGTTAAAATGGGCAGCTCGACGGGGGCTGCGCCCTCGATGATCAACTGCGCTTTTTTGTCAGCCATGTGGCCTCCTATTTATGCTTGAAATCATCAGACAGGCCCCCCACGCAGGGCCCGCACCACTATAGTGAGATAAATTCGAATGTCAATTTGCCAAAAGTCTTGTCGTAGGCGGCTTTGGGCGGAGCTTTTCCTCGAAATTGACGGCTATTTACGCCTTTTATCCTGCTAACGCAATGAGCCATTAGGGGGAGTCCTTTGCGTTGTCATTAGTAGCCTAACTGTCTATACTCGGCAGCCGACCGCCAGAGGCTTTTGGGCCTGTTTTATTGGGGGTCGTCACTCCCTGGGTGGTGGGTACCTGACCAGTGCACTTGCCCAACAACTTTGCCCTGATCGTTAGGGCTCATCAGTGAAAAAAAAGCCGTGAAAAGCCAACGACCTGTAAACCTCGACCTAAGGACCATCAAACTCCCAGTCACTGCTTACACGTCCATTCTTCACCGTATTTCCGGTGTCATCCTCTTTGTCAGCCTGGCCATCATGCTTTACGCATTGGACAAGTCGCTGAGTTCCGAGGAAGGCTTCGGTCAGGTGAAAGCGTGTTTGACCAGTCCGCTAGCCAAGCTAGTGATTTGGGGCATCCTGTCCGCCTTGCTGTATCACCTGGTTGCCGGTGTGCGCCATCTGATCATGGACATGGGCATCGGTGAAACGCTGGAAGGCGGCAAGCTGGGCTCGAAAATCGTTATCGCCGTTTCCGTGGTGATTATCGTGCTGGCAGGAGTCTGGATATGGTAACCAACGTCACAAACCTCTCGCGTTCGGGCCTCTATGACTGGATGGCACAGCGCGTGTCGGCGGTCGTTCTCGCGGCTTACTTCATTTTCCTGATCGGATACGTCATTGCGAACCCGGGCCTGGGCTACGCTCAGTGGCACGGTCTGTTCGCTCACAGCGGGATGCGCATCTTCAGTCTGTTGGCCCTGGTGGCCCTGGGCGCTCACGCCTGGGTCGGCATGTGGACCATCGCGACCGACTACCTGACGCCAATGGCGTTCGGCAAGTCCGCGACTGTCATACGTTTCCTTTTCCAGGTGGTATGCGGCGTTGCGATGTTCGCGTACTTCGTCTGGGGTGTGCAGATTCTCTGGGGTATCTGATTCATGGCTAACATTCCAACGATTTCTTTCGACGCCATCATCATTGGCGGCGGCGGCGCGGGCATGCGTGCCGCACTGCAACTGGCCCAGGGCGGTCACAAGACGGCCGTGATCACCAAGGTGTTCCCGACCCGTTCGCACACCGTATCGGCCCAGGGTGGCATCACCTGCGCCATCGCGTCCGCCGATCCGAACGATGACTGGCGCTGGCACATGTACGATACCGTCAAGGGTTCCGACTATATCGGTGACCAGGACGCTATCGAATACATGTGTCAGGAAGGCCCGGCTGCCGTTTACGAGCTGGACCACATGGGTATGCCGTTCTCGCGTACCGAGCAAGGCCGTATCTACCAGCGTCCATTCGGCGGTCAGTCGAAGGATTACGGTAAAGGCGGTCAGGCTGCACGGACGTGCGCTGCTTCCGACCGTACCGGTCACGCGCTGCTGCACACCCTGTATCAGGGCAACCTGAAAGCCGGTACCGTGTTCCTGAACGAGTACTACGCTGTCGATCTGGTGAAGAACCAGGACGGCGCGTTCGTCGGTGTGATCGCCATCTGCATCGAAACCGGCGAAACCAGCTACATCCGCGCCAAGGCCACCGTTCTGGCCACCGGCGGTGCCGGTCGTATCTACTCGTCCACCACCAATGCCCTGATCAACACCGGTGACGGCGTCGGCATGGCCCTGCGTGCTGGCGTGCCGGTACAAGACATCGAAATGTGGCAGTTCCACCCGACCGGCATCGCCGGCGCCGGTGTACTGGTCACCGAAGGTTGCCGCGGTGAAGGCGGTTACCTGATCAACAAGCACGGCGAGCGTTTCATGGAGCGTTATGCTCCGAACGCGAAAGACCTGGCCGGTCGCGACGTGGTAGCACGTTCGATGGTCAAGGAAATCATTGCCGGCAACGGCTGTGGCCCGAATGGCGACCACGTGCTGCTCAAACTCGATCACCTCGGCGAGGAAGTGCTGCACAGCCGTCTGCCAGGTATCTGTGAGCTGTCCAAGACCTTTGCCCACGTCGACCCGGTCGTCGCGCCGGTTCCGGTCGTTCCAACCTGCCACTACATGATGGGCGGCGTTGCCACCAACATCCATGGTCAGGCCATCACCCAGGACGCCGAAGGCGTCGACACCATCATCCCTGGCCTGTTCGCGGTCGGTGAAGTGGCGTGCGTATCGGTTCACGGTGCCAACCGCCTGGGCGGCAACTCGCTGCTCGACCTGGTGGTCTTCGGCCGTGCGGCCGGCCTGCACCTGGAAAAAGCCCTGACCGACGGTATCGACTACGACGACGCCACCGACGCCGACATCACGGCGGCACTGGCACGTCTGTCCGCTCTGAACGAGCGTACCGATGGCGAAGACGTGGCGACCCTGCGTCGCGAGCTGCAAAGCTGCATGCAGAACTACTTCGGTGTATTCCGTACCGGCGAATACATGCAGAAGGGCATCGCCCAGTTGGCTGACCTGCGCAAGCGTATTGCCAACGTCAAGATCAACGACAAGTCCCAGGCCTTCAACACCGCGCGTATCGAAGCGCTCGAGTTGCAGAACCTGCTGGAAGTGGCCGAAGCCACGGCGATTGCCGCTGAGCATCGCAAAGAGTCTCGCGGCGCTCACGCCCGTGAAGACTTTGAAGAGCGCGACGACGAAAACTGGCTGTGCCATACCCTGTTCTTCCCGGGTGAGAAGCGTGTGACCAAGCGTGCCGTTAACTTCTCGCCGAAGACCGTTCCGACTTTCGAACCAAAAGTCCGGACTTACTAAAGGGTGATCGATATGTTGCAAGTCGAAGTTTATCGTTACAACCCGGACACCGACGCCGCGCCGAAAACCCAGGTTTTCCAGGTCGACACCGGTGGCAAGGACTTGATGGTGCTGGACGTACTGGCCCTGATCAAGGAACAGGACGAAGGTTTCTCCTATCGTCGCTCGTGCCGTGAAGGCGTGTGCGGTTCCGACGGCATGAACATCAACGGCAAGAACGGCCTGGCGTGCATCACGCCGCTGTCCGCCGTGGTCAAGGGCAACAAGCTGGTGGTGCGTCCACTGCCTGGTTTGCCAGTGATCCGTGACTTGGTCGTCGATATGAGCATCTTCTACAAGCAATACGAGAAGGTGAAGCCATTCCTGCAGAACGACACGCCGGCTCCGGCCATCGAACGTCTGCAGACGCCGGAAGAGCGCGAGAAGCTGGACGGTCTGTACGAGTGCATCCTGTGCGCTTGCTGCTCGACTTCCTGCCCGTCCTTCTGGTGGAACCCCGACAAGTTCCTGGGCCCGGCCGCCCTGCTGCAAGCGTACCGCTTCCTGGCAGACAGCCGTGACACCAAGACCACCGAGCGTCTGGCTTCGCTGGATGACCCGTTCAGCGTTTTCCGCTGCCGCGGGATCATGAACTGCGTCAACGTCTGTCCGAAGGGCCTGAATCCGACCAAGGCTATCGGTCACATCCGTAACATGTTGCTGCAAAGCGGCGTGTGATTCAGCGGTTGTAACCTGACGGTTGTAAATGTAGTAGCTGTAACCGTAGAAAGGCCAGGGCACGGGCTTCAACCCGCGCCCCGGCTATAACCAGAGCAACGGCTCATAAAGCTGTGGCTCTTATTTTTGAAGAAATGAGACCAGCAGGGGCATCCGGGCTGGTACCCGGACTATCAGCGTGATCCCAAGTGGCTTGTTTTGGTCGCTGTATTCGGACTTCTGCAAGCTTGCGCGGTGTTTTCGCCGGTGGTGTCCCCTAACCGAGGGTGACCAAGCATGCAAGAAAGCGTGATGCAGCGCATGTGGAACAGCGGCTATCTTTCAGGTGGTAACGCTGCCTATGTGGAAGAGCTCTACGAGCTCTACCTGCACGACCCTAACGCTGTGCCAGAAGAGTGGCGCACCAAATTTCAGACGTTGCCCGCTGACGGCAACGCTGCCACCGATGTTTCGCACTCGACAATCCGCGATCATTTCGTCTTGCTGGCAAAGAACCAGCGCCGCGCCCAACCGGTTTCCGCCGGCAGCGTGAGCAGTGAGCACGAGAAGAAGCAGGTTGAAGTGCTGCGATTGATCCAGGCCTATCGGATGCGTGGCCACCAGGCAGCCCAGCTTGACCCGCTGGGACTGTGGCAGCGTCCTGCACCTGCAGACCTGTCGATCAATCATTACGGCTTGACCAATGCCGATCTTGATACGACCTTCCGTGCCGGCGACCTGTTCATCGGCAAAGAGGAAGCGAGCCTACGCGAAATTCACGAAGCGTTGCAGCAGACATATTGCCGCACCATCGGCGCTGAATTCACGCACATCGTCGATACCGAGCAACGCCACTGGTTCCAGCAGCGTCTGGAAAGCGTGCGCGGCCGTCCGACCTTCTCCGCGGACATCAAGAGCCACCTGCTCGAGCGCGTCACCGCCGCCGAAGGTCTGGAAAAATACCTGGGTACCAAATACCCGGGTACCAAGCGTTTCGGTCTGGAAGGTGGCGAGAGCCTGATTCCGATGCTCGACGAGCTGATCCAGCGTTCCGGTTCCTACGGCACCAAGGAAATCGTTATCGGCATGGCCCACCGTGGCCGTCTGAACGTGCTGGTCAACACCTTCGGCAAGAACCCGCGTGATCTGTTCGACGAGTTCGAAGGCAAGAAGAAGGTCGAGTTGGGTTCCGGTGACGTGAAATACCACCAGGGCTTCTCGTCCAACGTGATGACCACCGGCGGTGAAGTTCACCTGGCGATGGCGTTCAACCCATCCCACCTGGAAATCGTTTCTCCAGTGGTCGAAGGGTCGGTGCGTGCACGCCAGGACCGTCGCAATGATGCGGCCGGTGACAAGGTTCTGCCGATTTCCCTCCACGGCGACGCGGCATTTGCCGGTCAAGGCGTGGTCATGGAAACCTTCCAGATGTCGCAGACCCGCGGTTTCAAGACCGGCGGCACCGTGCACATCGTGATCAACAACCAGGTCGGTTTCACCATCAGCAACCCGCTGGACTCGCGTTCCACCGAGTACGCCACCGACGTTGCGAAGATGATCCAGGCGCCGATCCTCCATGTGAATGGCGATGATCCGGAAGCTGTCCTGTTTGTGACCCAGCTGGCCATCGACTACCGCATGCAGTACAAGCGCGACGTGGTGATCGACCTGGTCTGCTACCGTCGTCGTGGCCACAACGAGGCCGACGAACCGAGTGGCACCCAGCCGCTGATGTACCAGCAGATCACCAAGCAGCGCACCACCCGTGAGCTGTACGCCGAGCGTCTGGTTCAGGCCAATGTCCTGGATGAAACGCGGGTTCAGGCAAAAATCGACGAGTACCGCAACGCGCTGGACAATGGTCTGCACGTAGTGAAAAGCCTGGTCAAGGAACCGAACAAGGAGTTGTTCGTCGACTGGCGCCCGTACCTGGGTCACGCGTGGACTGCACGTCACGATACCCGCTTCGATCTGAAGACCCTGCAGGAACTGTCCGCCAAGCTGCTGGAAATCCCGGAAGGCTTCGTGGTTCAGCGTCAGGTCGCGAAGATCTACGAAGACCGTCAGAAAATGCAAGCCGGCGGCCTGCCGATCAACTGGGGTTACGCCGAAACCATGGCGTACGCGACCCTGGCGTTCGAAGGTCACCCGATCCGCATGACCGGCCAGGACATCGGCCGCGGTACGTTCTCGCACCGTCATGCCGTGCTGCACAA
The DNA here is from genome assembly GCF_013386165.1 of Pseudomonas gingeri. Classification (GTDB taxonomy): domain Bacteria; phylum Pseudomonadota; class Gammaproteobacteria; order Pseudomonadales; family Pseudomonadaceae; genus Aquipseudomonas; species Aquipseudomonas gingeri_C. Next base: position 38,423 of record NZ_JACAOS010000018.1, read on the forward strand.
CCAGAAAGACGCGGGCACCTACATTCCGTTGCAGAACCTGTACGAGGGTCAGCCACGCTTTGACCTGTACGACTCGTTCCTGTCGGAAGAAGCCGTGCTGGCGTTCGAATACGGTTACTCGACCACCACGCCAGAGGCGCTGGTGATCTGGGAAGCCCAGTTCGGCGACTTCGCCAACGGTGCCCAGGTGGTTGTCGACCAGTTCATCACCAGTGGCGAGCACAAGTGGGGCCGTTTGTGCGGTCTGACCATGCTGCTGCCGCACGGTTATGAAGGTCAGGGTCCGGAGCACTCCTCGGCCCGTCTGGAACGCTACCTGCAGCTGTGCGCCGAGCACAACGTCCAGGTTTGCGTGCCGACCACCCCGGCACAGATCTACCACCTGCTGCGTCGCCAGGTCATCCGTCCGCTGCGCAAGCCGCTGATCGTGCTGACTCCGAAGTCGCTGCTGCGTCACAAACTGGCCATTTCCACGCTGGAAGATCTGGCCGAAGGTTCGTTCCAGACCGTTATCCCGGAAATCGATGCCCTGGAGCCGAAAAAGGTTACTCGTCTCGTTCTGTGTAGCGGCAAGGTCTACTACGACCTGCTGGAAAAACGTCGTGCCGAAGGCCGTGACGACATCGCTGTCGTGCGTATCGAGCAACTGTATCCGTTCCCGGAAGACGATCTGATCGAAATCCTGGGTCCGTACAAGAACCTCAAGCACATCGTCTGGTGTCAGGAAGAGCCGATGAACCAGGGCGCCTGGTACAGCAGTCAGCATCACATGCGTCGCATCGTTGGCGGACACAACAAGTCGTTGGTACTTGAGTACGCCGGCCGTGACGCCTCTGCTGCACCGGCTTGTGGTTATGCATCGATGCACGCTGAGCAGCAGGAAAAACTGCTGCAAGATGCCTTTACTGTTTAACGCCTTCGCGCACCTGAAACCGAATTTAAGGAACCACAGATAATGGCTATCGAGATCAAAGCCCCCACTTTCCCGGAATCGGTTGCCGATGGCACCGTTGCCACCTGGCACAAAAAACCGGGCGATGCTGTCAAGCGTGACGACCTGATCGTCGACATCGAAACCGACAAAGTGGTCCTGGAAGTACTGGCTACCGCTGACGGCGTGCTGGGCGCTATCGTCAAGAACGAAGGCGACACCGTTCTGTCCGACGAAGTCCTGGGCTCCATCGTTGAAGGCGGCGCTGCTGCCGCTGCTCCTGCCGCCGCCGCAGCACCAGCTGCTGCCCAGGCTGCCGCACCGGCTGCTGCCGGCGAAGACGATCCAGTGGCTGCTCCGGCTGCTCGCAAGCTGGCTGAAGAAAACGGTATCAACATCGCTTCCGTTGCCGGCACCGGCAAAGGCGGTCGTGTGACCAAGGAAGACGTCGTCGCTGCTGTTGCCGCCAAGAAAGCCGCACCTGCCGCTGCACCGGCCAAGGCTGCCGCTCCGGCCGCCGCCGCGCCTGTGTTCGCTGCTGGCGACCGTGTCGAGAAGCGTGTGCCGATGACCCGCGTTCGTGCCACCGTGGCCAAGCGTCTGGTTGAAGCTCAGTCGAACATGGCGATGCTGACCACTTTCAACGAAGTGAACATGAAGCCAATCATGGACCTGCGTTCGAAGTACAAGGACCTGTTCGAGAAGACCCACAACGGCGTACGCCTGGGCTTCATGTCGTTCTTCGTGAAAGCGGCTACCGAAGCGCTGAAACGCTTCCCGGCTGTCAACGCTTCGATCGACGGCGCCGACATCGTTTACCACGGCTACTCCGACGTCGGTGTTGCAGTGTCCAGCGACCGTGGCCTGGTGGTTCCGGTTCTGCGCAACGCCGAGCTGATGAGCCTGGCCGAAATCGAAAACGGCATCGCTACCTACGGCAAGAAAGCCCGTGACGGCAAGCTGTCCATCGACGAAATGACCGGCGGTACGTTCACTATCACCAACGGTGGTACATTCGGTTCCCTGCTGTCGACGCCGATCGTCAACCCGCCACAAGCCGCCATCCTGGGCATGCACAACATCAACGAGCGCCCGATGGCGGTCAAAGGTGAAGTGGTGATCCTGCCGATGATGTACCTGGCGCTGTCCTACGATCACCGCCTGATCGACGGTAAGGAAGCGGTGTCTTTCCTGGTGACCATCAAGAACCTGCTGGAAGACCCGGCTCGCCTGCTGTTGGATATCTAAAAAGCAGCTGCAAGCTGCAAGTGACGAGCCTCGAGCCCAAAGCGGGTTCGGTCGGCTTTGAACTTGTGGCTTGCGGCTTGTAGCTTGCCGCTAAAAAGGAACCTTTTTATGACCCAGAAATTCGACGTGGTAGTGATTGGCGCGGGCCCTGGCGGCTATGTAGCCGCCATCAAGGCAGCGCAACTTGGTCTCAAGACTGCCTGCATCGAGAAGTACCAGGATAAAGAGGGCAAGCTGGCCCTCGGCGGTACTTGCCTGAACGTTGGCTGCATTCCTTCCAAGGCGCTGCTGGACAGCTCCTGGAAGTACCATGAAGCCAAGGATGGTTTTGCCATCCACGGTATCTCCACCGGCGCCGTCAAAATGGACGTGCCGGCGATGGTTGGTCGCAAGGCCGGTATCGTCAAGAACCTGACCGGCGGCGTGGCCATGCTGTTCAAGGCCAATGGCGTGACTTCGATCGAAGGCCACGGCAAGCTGCTGGCGGGCAAGAAAGTCGAAGTGACCAAGCCGGACGGCACGGTTGAAGTGATCGAAGCCGAGAACGTGATCCTGGCTCCAGGCTCGCGTCCGATCGACATTCCACCGGCTCCGGTTGACCAGAACGTGATCGTCGATTCGACGGGCGCCCTGGAATTCCAAGCAGTACCGAAGCGCCTCGGCGTGATCGGTGCGGGCGTGATCGGTCTGGAACTGGGTTCCGTCTGGTCCCGTCTGGGCGCGGAAGTCACCGTGCTGGAAGCCCTGGACACCTTCCTGATGGCTGCCGACACCGCCATCTCCAAGGAAGCGCTGAAAACCCTGACCAAACAAGGTCTGGACATCAAGCTGGGCGCACGCGTGACCGGTTCCAAGGTCAACAAGGGCAAAGAAGTCGTGGTGACCTACACCGACTCTGCCGGCGAACAGACCATCACGTTCGACAAGCTGATCGTTGCCGTTGGCCGTCGCCCAGTGACCACCGACCTGCTGTCGGCTGATTGCGGCGTAGTGCTGGACGAGCGCGGTTTCGTGCACGTCGACGACCATTGCGCCACCGCTGTACCGGGCGTCTACGCCATCGGTGACGTGGTTCGCGGCATGATGCTGGCACACAAGGCCTCGGAAGAGGGCATCATGGTTGTCGAGCGCATCAAGGGCCACAAAGCCCAGATGAACTACGACCTGATCCCATCGGTTATCTACACCCACCCGGAAATTGCATGGGTCGGTAAAACCGAACAGGCTTTGAAAGCCGAAGGCGTTGAAGTTAACATCGGCACCTTCCCGTTCGCCGCCAGTGGCCGTGCCATGGCAGCCAACGATACCGGCGGTTTCGTCAAGGTCATCGCTGATGCCAAGACCGACCGTATCCTGGGCGTCCACGTGATTGGCCCAAGCGCTGCCGAGCTGGTACAGCAAGGCGCGATCGGTATGGAATTCGGCACCAGCGCTGAAGACATCGGCATGATGGTTTTCTCCCATCCGACCCTGTCCGAAGCGTTGCACGAAGCGGCGTTGGCAGTGAATGGCGGCGCCATCCACATTGCCAACAAGAAAAAACGCTAAGTAGATAATAAGAAACCACGGCGGTTTGCCCGTCGTGAGCCTTGCGCGCAAGACTCACCGCGGAACGTCCGCTGGACGCAGTCTTGCGTCGTTGTGCCGGGTAACCGGAAAACGACGCAAGCAGCAGTCACAGGTGGTGCGGCACTGCAATCAGTGCAGCACCGAATGCGCAGTACCTAACGAAGACGGTAAAAAGCATGAATCTTCACGAGTATCAGGGTAAGCAGCTGTTCGCTGAATACGGCCTGCCAGTATCCCAGGGTTTCGCAGTCGATACCCCGGAAGCAGCGGCAGAAGCTTGCGACAAGATCGGTGGTACCGAGTGGGTTGTCAAAGCCCAGGTCCACGCTGGTGGTCGCGGTAAAGCGGGCGGCGTTAAGCTGGTTCGCAGCAAAGAAGACGCTAAAGCCTTTGCACAGCAGTGGCTGGGCAAGCGTCTGGTGACCTATCAGACTGATGCCAATGGCCAGCCTGTCACCAAGATCCTGGTTGAATCGTGCACTGATATCGCTAAAGAGCTGTACCTGGGCGCTGTCGTTGACCGTTCGAGCCGTCGTATCGTGTTCATGGCTTCCACCGAAGGTGGCGTGGACATCGAGAAAATCGCTCACGACACCCCTGAGAAAATCCTCAAGGCCACTATCGATCCACTGGTTGGCGCTCAGCCATTCCAGGGTCGCGAGCTGGCATTCCAGCTGGGTCTGGAAGGCAAGCAAGTGACTCAGTTCGCCAAGATCTTCGTCGGTCTGGCCAAACTGTTCAAGGATCACGACCTGGCCCTGCTGGAAGTGAACCCGCTGGTGATCAAGGCTGACGGCGATCTGCATTGCCTCGATGCCAAGATCAACATCGACGCCAACGCCATGTACCGTCAGCCTAAGCTGAAGACCTTCCACGATCCGTCGCAAGACGATCCGCGCGAAGCGCACGCTGCCAAGTTCGAACTGAACTACGTAGCCCTGGAAGGCAACATCGGTTGCATGGTCAACGGTGCTGGCCTGGCCATGGGTACCATGGACATCGTCAACCTGCATGGCGGCAAACCAGCCAACTTCCTCGACGTAGGTGGTGGTGCAACCAAGGAACGCGTTACCGAAGCGTTCAAGATCATCCTGTCCGACACTAACGTCGCTGCAGTATTGGTCAACATCTTCGGCGGCATCGTTCGCTGCGACATGATTGCCGAAGGCATCATCGGCGCTGTGAAAGAAGTCGGCGTGAAAATCCCGGTTGTTGTTCGCCTTGAAGGTAACAACGCTGAACTGGGCGCTAAAGTACTGGCAGAAAGCGGCTTGAACATCATCGCTGCTACCAGCCTGACCGACGCTGCTCAACAAGTTGTCAAAGCTGCGGAGGGCAAATAATGAGCGTCCTGATCAATAAAGACACCAAAGTTATCTGCCAGGGTATTACCGGTTCGCAAGGTAGTTTCCACACCCAGCAAGCTCTCGAATACGGCACCAAGATGGTTGGTGGCGTAACGCCGGGCAAAGGCGGCACCGAGCACCTGGGTCTGCCAGTGTTCAACACCGTGAAAGACGCTGTAGCTGCCACTGGCGCCACTGCCAGCGTGATCTACGTTCCAGCTCCTTTCTGCAAGGACTCGATCCTGGAAGCAGCGTTCGGCGGCATCAAGCTGATCGTTTGCATCACCGAAGGCATTCCTACCCTGGACATGCTGGACGCTAAAGTTAAGTGCGACGAACTGGGCGTGATCCTGATCGGCCCTAACTGCCCAGGCGTGATCACCCCAGGCGAATGCAAGATCGGCATCATGCCAGGTCACATTCACTTGCCAGGCAAGGTCGGTATCGTTTCGCGTTCCGGCACCCTGACTTACGAAGCTGTCAAGCAAACTACTGACGCCGGTTTCGGTCAGTCGACTTGCGTCGGCATCGGCGGTGACCCGATCCCAGGTTCGAACTTCATCGACATCCTGAAACTGTTCCAGGAAGACCCGAAGACCGAAGCGATCGTCATGATCGGTGAGATCGGCGGTTCGGCTGAAGAAGAAGCGGCTGCCTACATCAAGGCACACGTGACCAAGCCGGTTGTTTCCTACATCGCTGGTGTGACTGCCCCTGCGGGCAAGCGCATGGGCCATGCGGGCGCAATCATCTCCGGCGGCAAAGGCACTGCGGACGAGAAGTTCGCTGCCCTGCAAGACGCAGGCGTGAAAACCGTGCGTTCGCTGGCAGACATCGGCAAGGCCCTGGCCGAGCTGACCGGTTGGGCGGTCAAATAAGAACAGCTACGAGCTTCAAGCGATCAGCGGCGAGCTTGTTGGGTGTTCTTGATTGATGCTTCACCTGCAAAGGCCACCTTCGGGTGGCCTTTGTGCTTTCTGGATTTCATATATAAATGCGACATAAGGTTGTCGTCTGTAGGACAATATTGCCCTCAAACAGTGCGCCTTACCCCCAGATTTGTTAGTGTGGCCGCCTCTTTGCGTCTGCTGCCCACAAGGCCGCCGCGCGCTAAACGGGTCAACCCCATACGGGTCGACAGCATTTCCCTCATCCCACGGGAAATCCCTCTCTAAATTCCGATTCAGCAGTGTGGTATTTCCTGAAATGAAAGTGTTGAAAGGCCAGGACATCCTGGCACTTGGCTTTATGACCTTTGCCCTGTTCGTTGGGGCCGGCAACATCATCTTCCCGCCGATCGTCGGTTTGCAGTCCGGGCCCCATGTCTGGATGGCGGCGCTGGGCTTCCTGATCACCGCGGTTGGCCTGCCGGTCATCACCGTGGTCGCGCTGGCCAAGGTCGGCGGGGCCATGGATGCCCTGAGCAGCCCTATCGGCAAGGTCGCCGGCGGTTTGCTGGCCGCGGCCTGCTACCTGGCGGTCGGTCCGTTGTTCGCCACCCCGCGCACGGCCACCGTGTCCTTCGAAGTCGGCCTGGCGCCGTTGACCGGTGAAAGCCCGCTGGCACTGCTGATCTACAGTTCGGTGTACTTCCTGCTGGTGTTCTTCATCTCCCTGTACCCAGGGCGCCTGCTGGACACCGTCGGCCGTTTCCTCGCGCCGCTGAAGATCATTGCCCTGTCGGCCCTGGGCATCGCGGCCTTTGCCTTGCCGGCCGGCGATATCGGCACGGCCACCCCCGAGTACGTCGCGGCACCGTTCTCCCAGGGCTTTATCAATGGCTACCTGACCATGGATACCCTCGGCGCCCTGGTATTTGGCATCATCATCGTCAATGCCATCCGTTCCCGCGGTGTCGAGTCGCCACGGCTGATCACCCGCTACGCGGTCATCGCCGGGCTGATTGCCGGGGTCGGCCTGGCGCTGGTGTATATCAGCCTGTTCCGCCTGGGTTCGGGCAGCCATGAAGTGGCGGCCGGTGCCAGCAATGGCGCGGCGGTGCTGCACGCCTATGTGCAACACACCTTCGGCTCCCTGGGCAGCGGTTTCCTCGCGGTGCTGATCTCCCTGGCGTGCCTGGTGACGGCGGTGGGCCTGACCTGCGCCTGTGCCGAGTACTTCAGCCGGGTCCTGCCGTTGTCCTACAAGAGCCTGGTGATCATCCTCGCGGCGTTCTCGCTGCTGGTGTCGAACCTGGGGCTGACCAAGCTGATTGCCTTCTCGATCCCGGTCCTGACCGCGATCTACCCGCCGTGCATCGCCCTGGTGGCCCTGAGCTTCTGCCAGTCGTTCTGGTATGCCCAGGGGCGTATCGTCGGGCCGGTGATGCTGGTGTCGCTGTTGTTCGGCATGATCGACGCCCTCAAGGGTGCCGGGCTGGCGGACTGGATGCCGACGCAGCTGTCGCACCTGCCGCTGAGCGAGCAGGGCCTGGCCTGGCTGGTGCCTTCGGTGGTGATGCTGGCGATTGCGGTGGTGATCGACCGGGTGCTCGGCAAACCGAGCGAAGTCCTGGCCTGAGGTTGCGTCACCTGTACGCAGACAAAATAAAACCCGCGCAAGGCGGGTTTTATTTTGTCTGGAAGAATCAGGAGCCGGTGGCTTCCTTGGATTGCTCTTCGACGGCTGCTTTGTTGGATTCAGCCTGAGCTTTGGCAGCTTCGGCGTTTTCCTTGGCGGCGTCGTTCACCTTATCCTGAGCCTCGCTCATGCTTTTCTGAGCATCCTGGGCGTGTTGGGTGGCGTCTTGAGCTTTGTCCTCGGATTTTTTATCGCACGCGGCGAGACCGAGGGACGCGGTCAGCATCAAGGCAATAGCTAAAGTCTTACGCATTGGGGTGTTGCTCCTTTGTGAATATCACTGGACTACCGGCCTTTCAGAACACGCTCTCCAGGGTTAAGTTCCTTGATTTTTAAAGATATATAAGTACCGACCGAGCGGAACTTTTTCCTGATGTTTCGTTTTTATGGACGTTTTTCTCCGGATGAGAGCTATCAGTTCATGAGCCAGAACCCGATTTTCGAGCGCGCCACCCGCTTTCTCAGCGCCATCCGCCACTGCCAGGTCCTCGGGCTGCGTTTGCTCAGCGCCGATGCCACGGGCTTGACCGTGATCCTGCCGTACAGCGCCGAGATCGTCGGCGACCCGAAATCCGGCGTGATCCATGGCGGGGTGCTGACGACCCTGATGGACACCGCCTGTGGCATGTCCACCCTGTGTGTCCTGCCCGAGTTCGAAGTCTGTCCGACCCTGGACCTGCGTATCGACTACATGCACCCGGCAGCCCCGCATCAGGATGTCTACGGTTTCGCCGAATGCTACCGGGTGACTCGCGACATCATCTTCGCCCGTGGCTTTGCCTATCAGGATGATCCGCAGCAGCCCATCGCCCACGTGGTCGGCACCTTCATGCGCATGGGCAAGGGGATCAAGGGCGCCCACAGCTTCAGCGGTTCACTCAATGGCGGTGCGGCATGAGCAACGACTTCAAGGCCATGCTGCAACAGGCCCACCAGCAGGGTGAATACGGCCAATTGCTGGAGCTTATCCCCTACGCCAAGCTGATCGGCATCCAGTGCTCACGACTGGGCGATGAACTGTTGTTCTGCCTGCCGGCGAACAGGGACAACATCGGCAACCCGTTGCTGCCGGCGATTCACGGCGGCGTGATCGCCGGTTTCATGGAACTGGCGGCCGCCCTGCACCTGCTGGTGTTTACCGGTTCGCCGGGGGTGCCCAAGGTCATCGACTTTTCCGTCGACTACCTGCGTGCCGGGCAATACCGCGATACCTACGCCAAATGCCAGCTGTGCCGCCAGGGCCGGCGGGTGGCGAACGTCGCCATCACGGCCTGGCAAACTACCGAGGCCGAGCCGATTGCCACTGCCCGGGCCCACTTCAAGATCGAGGAAACGCTTCCGGGCACTTGAAATCCCCATCACCGCCCCCAACTTTGATGACAACCCGCCGCCAACCCTTTCGGGGGCGGCCACTGCCATCCAATTGGAGTTTGATGACCATGAGTGTGGAAACTCAAAAGGAAACCCTGGGCTTCCAGACCGAGGTGAAGCAACTGCTGCACCTCATGATCCATTCGCTGTATTCCAACAAGGAAATTTTCCTTCGCGAATTGATCTCCAACGCCTCCGACGCTGTCGACAAATTACGTTTCGAAGCGCTGTCCAAGCCTGAGTTGCTGGAAGGTGGCGCGGAACTGAAGATCCGTGTGAGCTTCGACAAGGACGCCAACACCGTCACCCTCGAAGACAACGGTATCGGCATGAGCCGTGTCGATGTGATCACCCACCTGGGGACCATCGCCAAGTCCGGCACCGCCGACTTCATGAAGAACCTCTCGGGCGACCAGAAGAAGGATTCGCACCTGATCGGTCAGTTCGGCGTGGGCTTCTACTCGGCCTTTATCGTCGCCGACCAGGTTGAAGTGTTCAGCCGTCGCGCCGGCCTTGCCGCCAGCGAAGGCGTGCACTGGTCGTCCAAGGGCGAGGGCGAGTTCGAAGTCGCCACTGTCGACAAGGCCGACCGTGGTACCCGCATCGTCCTGCACCTGAAATCGGCTGAAAACGAATTCGCCGATGGCTGGCGCCTGCGCAACATCATCAAGAAGTACTCCGACCATATCGCTTTGCCGATCGAGCTGCCGAAAGAAGTGGCCGCAGTCGAAGGCGAAGAGAAGCCAGCGCTGGAATGGGAAACCGTCAACCGCGCCAGTGCCCTGTGGACCCGTCCGCGCACCGAGGTGAAGGACGAGGAATACCAGGAGTTCTACAAGCACATCGCCCATGACTACGAGAACCCGCTGAGCTGGAGCCACAACAAGGTCGAAGGCAAGCTGGAATACAGCTCGCTGCTCTACGTGCCGGCTCGTGCTCCGTTCGACCTGTATCAGCGTGAAGCGCCGAAAGGCCTCAAGCTCTACGTCCAGCGCGTGTTCGTCATGGACCAGGCCGAGTCCTTCCTGCCGCTGTACCTGCGCTTCATCAAGGGTGTGGTCGACTCCAACGACCTGTCCCTGAACGTCTCGCGGGAAATCCTGCAGAAAGACCCGATCATCGACTCGATGAAGTCGGCGCTGACCAAGCGTGTCCTCGACATGCTGGAAAAACTGGCGAAGAACGAGCCTGAGCAATACAAGGGCTTCTGGAAAAACTTCGGCCAGGTCATGAAAGAAGGCCCGGCTGAAGATTTCGCCAACAAGGAAAAAATCGCCGGCCTGCTGCGCTTCGCCTCCACCCTGGGTGACGACGGTGAGCAAGTGGTGTCCCTGGCCGAGTACCTGGCTCGCGCCAAGGAAGGTCAGGACAAGATCTACTTCCTGACCGGCGAAACCTACGCCCAGGTCAAGAACAGCCCGCACCTGGAAGTCTTCCGCAAGAAAGGCATCGAAGTGCTGCTGCTGACCGATCGTATCGACGAGTGGCTGATGAGCTACCTCAACGAGTTCGACGGCAAGAGCTTTGTCGATGTGGCACGCGGCGACCTGGACCTGGGCAATCTGGACTCGGAAGAGGACAAGAAGGCTGCCGAGGAAGTCGCCAAGACCAAAGAAGGTCTGGTTGAACGTATCAAGACTGCCTTGGGCGACGCTGTCAGCGAAGTGCGGGTTTCCCATCGCCTGACCGACTCCCCGGCGATCCTGGCCATCGGTGAGCAGGACCTGGGTCTGCAGATGCGCCAGATCCTCGAAGCGAGCGGGCAGAAAGTGCCGGATTCCAAGCCGATCTTCGAATTCAACCCGGCGCACCCGCTGATCGAGAAGCTCGATGCGGAGCCGGACGAGGACCGCTTTGGCGATCTGTCGCACATCCTGCTGGACCAGGCGGCCCTGGCGGCCGGTGACAGCCTGAAGGATCCGGCGGCGTATGTTCGCCGCCTGAACAAGCTGTTGGTTGAGCTGTCAGCTTAAGCTCGTTGCACGAAAACCCGCTTCGGCGGGTTTTTTTATCCTTGGATGTTTTTTTCGGAGTTCGAAATGAGCCAGGTTACTGTGAGTTCGGTGGTTTATCAGATTGATGGCCAGTCCTATGAAAGCCGTCTGGCCTTTGATGCCAGCCACAAAGGGCCACGTCCAGGTCTGTTGATGGCACCGAACTGGATGGGCGTCAGCGCCGGTGCCGAGAAGATCGCCCAGGCGGTCGCGGCCAAGGGTTATGTGGTGTTGATCGCCGACATCTATGGTCAGTCGGTTCGTCCGAGCAATGGCGATGAAGCCGGTGCGGCGATGATGCCGTTGAAAAACGACCGTGTCCTGCTGCGCAAGCGCATGCAGGCGGCCTTTGAAGCGCTGCAAAGCCAGGACCTGGCAGCGGTGGACACGGCGCAGCTGGCGACCTTCGGTTTCTGCTTTGGCGGTTGCTGCTCCCTGGAGCTGGCCCGTACTGGCGCGCCGTTGAAAGCGACAGTGTCGTTCCACGGCACGCTGGATACGCCGGATGTATCGGAAGCGAAGAACATCAAGGGTTCGGTGCTGGTGCTGCACGGCGCGTCCGACCCGTTGGTGCCGAAAGAGCAACTGCCGGCATTTGAAGCTGAGATGAATGCGGCGGGTGTCGATTGGCAGCTCCTGAGCTATGGCGGCGCGTTCCATTCCTTCACCGACCCGCACGCCAATACGCCGGGCATGATGATGTACGACGCGAAGACCGCGGCGCGGGCCTTTGTGTCGATGCACAACCTGCTGGACGAAGTGTTCAAGGGCTGAGCCAGCCTCTGACATCACGTCTGATACGCTGCCCCCCTGTAGGAGCGAGCTTGCTCGCGATGACGGCCGCAAGAGCGATGCAAAACTTGCTGGCCTAATCGCGAGCAAGCTCGCTCCTACAGGGGAGGGGTGTTTCAACCGCAGGATAGCGTCGGATTCAGGGCTTTTCTGCGGCGGGCCTCTGTGGCAACTCGATCCGCTCGCTTTCCCCCGGCACCGTCGGCCAATCCCCGGCCGCCCAGCGTGTCCGCGCCTGATCGATCAACGCCGGATCACTGGCGACGAAGTTCCAGTTCATCCGTCGCGGCCCATCCAGCGGCGCACCTCCGATCACCACCAGGTGACACTCACCCTCGGCGAACAGCGTGAGGCTTTCCCCCTTCGGCAACACCACCAGGCTGCGCGGCTCCAGCGCGTCACCTTCAAGCTGTGCCTCACCCTCCAGCACATACACCGCACGCTCCTCATGCTCATCCGGAATCAGCAGGGTGGTCCCGCTTTCCATGTGGATGTCGGCATACAGCGTGGGCGACAGGACCGGCACCGGTGAGGTCAGGCAAAAGCCACTGCCGGCGATCAGACAGATCCGTACCCCCAGGGTGTCACTGAAGGGCAGGCTGGCGGCCGGGTGATGGCTGTAATGACCGTGACCCTGTTCGAAGGCCTTGGGTGACGCCAGCCAGATCTGCAAGCCATGCAGGCTGGAGCCGCTGGCGACGAGCTCGGCGGGGGTCCTTTCAACATGGGCGATGGCGCTGCCGGCGGTCATCCAGCTGACATCGCCAGGCTTGACGTGCTGGTCGGAGCCGAGGCTGTCCTTGTGCACGATCTCGCCGTCGAACAGGTAGGTCAGGGTCGACAGGCCGATATGCGGATGCTGGCGCACATTCATGCCGTGCCCTGGGGCATAGCGGGTTTCCAGCATATGGTCGAAAAACACGAAGGGCCCGACGCTGCGGCACTGAGCCGAGGGCAGGGGGCGCAGGATCGGTTGGCCTTCGACATCCTCGGCGCGAGGACGGATCACCAGTGGTGTGTTCATGGGGCTTCCTGGCTCAGCGGGTAATGCGCAGAGCATAACCCGCTTTTTCGCCGCTGCCCTTACTGGCTGAAAGCGCCTTCGGCCAGCAGGGTTTCGATGCTGACTTCGGTGCTGGTCATCAATTTGTGGATCGGGCAGCGATCCGCGACTTTATGCAGCTCTTCACGCTGGGCATCGCTGAGCACGCCCTTGAGGGTCAGTTTGACCTGCAGGCCATAGTGACCTTTCTGTTCCTGGCTGTTGTCGCGCTTGACCTCGACGGTGACCCCCGTCAGCGGAATGCCTTTCTTCTGGGCGTAGAGTTTGAGGGTCAGGGCTTTGCAGGTTCCCAGGGCCGCGTCGAAATAATCGTGGGGTTCCGGTGCCGAGCCTTCGCCCCCGGCACTCTTGGGGACATCGGTAAACAACTGATGATCATCGATCTGGACGCTGTGACGAAAACCTTCGCTGGATTCAGTGTTGATGGTGATGCTCATGACAAACCTCGCGCAGAGAGTGACGGGAAAAGACCCTGAGCTTTATAGATCACTCGGTGCGCGTGGTGTTCAGCTTTTTTGCGCTCGCGCGCCATTGTGGAGTTGGCATCGAACTGCTTGTTTGATCGTTTACTGATCAACCACGCGGCCCTCCACCCGGTCCTCCACCGGGCCTGCCACCGCCTGCTGGAGGTCTATGAGGCGGCTTATGAGGAGGTTTATGGGGCGGTTTGTGAGGCGGTTTGTGATGGGACGGCCGATGGTGGTTCCACCCTGGTTTTTGAAAGTGCCAACCGTGGGGGCCGTGAACCCAACGTGCGGGGGTGTAGGCATACCCGGGGCGAGCAGGTACCCAGAAACCATTGACCCAGACACGGCGACCGCTTACGAGGTTCCAGTACCCAGGCGCCCAGATATATCCCGGGCGCGCCGCTGGAACAATATAACTCGGTGGGGGAGGTGCACCCAGGTTGATATTGATACCCACTTGGGCATTTGCAATCGAGGGCAGACTACTGACAGCGCTGATGACGACAAATGCGAGGGAGCAGAGAAAACCTTTCATGGTTGCTCCTTTTCAGGAGATTTGCTCACCGTGAGTATAGGTAAAGCGGCGTTGTTTGCAAAAAAAAGCCCCGAACCAGTCGGGGCGTTTTTCATTCTGTGATCAAGCCGGGCTTACTTGCCCTGCCAGCGCTTCAGGACCAGGGTGGCGTTGGTGCCGCCGAAGCCGAAGCTGTTGCTCATCACGTTGTTCAGCTCAACGTTCTCGCGGGTCTTGGTCAGTACCGGCATGTCAGCGACTTCCGGGTCCAGCTCTTCGATGTTGGCGGAACCGGCAATGAACTTGCCTTCCATCATCAGCAGGCAGTAGATCGCTTCGTGAACGCCGGCGGCGCCCAGGGAGTGGCCGGACAGGCTCTTGGTCGAACTGATGACCGGTGCCTTGTCGCCGAAGACTTCACGCACACCTTTCATTTCCGCGACGTCGCCGACCGGAGTCGAGGTGCCGTGGGTGTTCAGGTAGTCGATCGGGCCGTCGACAGTGGCCATGGCCATCTGCATGCAACGGACCGCGCCTTCGCCGCTTGGCGCGACCATGTCGTAGCCGTCGGAGGTTGCCCCGTAGCCGACGATTTCCGCGTAGATCTTCGCGCCGCGGGCCAGAGCGTGTTCCAGCTCCTCGACCACCACCATGCCGCCACCGCCGGCGATGACAAAACCGTCACGCTTGGCGTCGTAGGCGCGGGAGGCCTTGTCCGGGGTTTCGTTGTACTGGGTGGACAGCGCGCCCATGGCGTCGAACAGGAACGACTGGCTCCAATGTTCTTCTTCACCGCCACCGGCGAAGACGATGTCCTGCTTGCCCATCTGGATCTGCTCCAGGGCGGTACCGATGCAGTGAGCACTGGTGGCGCAGGCGGAGGAGATCGAGTAGTTCAGGCCCTTGATCTTGAACGGCGTGGCCAGGCAGGCGGAAACGGTGCTGCCCATGGTGCGGGTCACGCGGTATGGACCGACGCGCTTGACGCCCTTTTCGCGCAGGATATCCAGCGCTTCCATCTGGTTCAGGGTCGATGCGCCGCCGGAGCCGGCCACGAGGCCAGTACGCGGGTTGGACACCTGCTCTTCGCTCAGACCGGAGTCGGCGATGGCGTCCTTCATGGCCAGGTAGGCGTAAGCCGCCGCGTGGCCAACGAAGCGATAGATCTTGCGATCGATCAGCTCTTCGAGATTGAGGTCAATGGAGCCGGAAACCTGGCTACGCAGACCCATTTCGGCATATTCCGGGTTGAAGCGGATGCCAGGGCGACTTGCACGCAGGTTAGCGGAGACGGTCTCTTTGTCATTGCCCAGGCACGAAACGATGCCCAGACCAGTGATAACGACGCGGCGCATGCGGATAACCCTTAGAAGTTGTCAGTGGAGGTGAAGACGCCGACCCGAAGGCCTTCGGCGGTGTAGATCTCGCGACCGTCGACAGTGACCGAACCGTCGGCAATGGCCAGGTTCAGCTTGCCCTTGAGGACGCGCTTGATTTGAATGTTATAGGTGACTTTCTTCGCGGTCGGCAGGACCTGGCCGAAGAATTTCACTTCGCCCGAACCCAACGCACGGCCACGGCCCGGCAGACCCTGCCAGCCGAGGAAGAAACCGACCAACTGCCACATGGCGTCGAGGCCCAGGCAGCCTGGCATCACCGGGTCGCCCTCGAAGTGGCAGGCGAAGAACCACAGGTCCGGGGTGATATCCAGTTCGGCGACCAATTCACCTTTGCCGTACTTGCCGCCTTCTTCGCTGATATGGGTGATGCGATCCACCATCAGCATGTTGGGGGCGGGCAGTTGCGCGTTACCTGGGCCGAACAGCTCGCCACGACTGCAGCGCAGCAGATCTTCCCGGGTAAAGGCGTTTTGTTTGGTCATGCGAGCTCCTCAATAATCCCATGCGGCAGGTGGGGCAAATCTTCCCGGCCGATCGAAGCGTTCATGCCTCGAATCGACAGCCTACTCATAGACTATTGCGTTGTGGTGAAAGTCACAGCACCAAGGACATGAATGTACACTTGTGCACTGAAATTTTTATTCAAGCCGGTTTTCCAGCTCATTCGGGTGCCTAAGACTGCCGCACTTTCGTCTTTCACGCCAGTCGCACATCGTATTCAGGGCAGCCATTGCTGGAGAATCTGCTGTAGATCCATGCGTTTGAAGGGCTTGGCCAGGTAGTCGTTCATGCCCGCCCGCAGGCAGCTTTCGCGGTCGCCCTGCAAGGCGTTGGCGGTCAAGGCGATGATCGGGACCTGAGCGTACTCGGGCAGTTGGCGGATTTGTCGGGTGGCCTCGTAGCCGTCGACGATCGGTAGCCGGCAGTCCATCAGGATCGCCGCGAACAGGCCGTTGCGCGCGCGATCGATGGCCTGGGCACCATCGGTGGCCAGGCTGACGTCGAAGCCCAGGCCACGCAACATGGCGTCGATGACGGTCTGGTTGACCGGGTTGTCTTCCACCAGCAGCACCTTGCGTCCTTCGCCATGGCCGCCCGGCACGGGCGCCAGGACCGCGGATGCGGTCGGGCGGTGCAGGGCCAGGGGGATTTCCAGGGTGAACACCGAGCCCAGGCCTTCCTCGCTGCGGGCGTGCAGGGTGCCGCCCATGCGTTCGGCCAGGGTCCGGGCAATGGGCAGGCCCAGGCCGGTGCCGCCGTAGCGCCGGGAGATCGAGCTGTCGGCCTGCTGGAAGGCATCGAACATCAGTTCCAGGCGTTCGCTGGAAATGCCGATGCCGCTGTCGCGCACCGTGCAGGTAAACCACAGCACATCGTTGTCCAGTGCCTGCCAGTGTGGCTCGATGCCGACGCTGCCGTGCTCGGTGAACTTCAGTGCATTGCCGATCAGGTTGACCAGGATCTGGCGGATGCGTGTCGGGTCGCCCTTGACCTGCAGGGTCTGCATGTCCGCAGGGATCTGCAGGTCCAGGCTCAGGCCGCGCTGGCTCGCGTTGTGCTGGAAGGCCTGGGCGCAGCTGTTGATCAGTTCGGCGAGGTTGAACGGGATATGTTCCAGTTCCAGGGCCGAACGTTCGATCCGCGAGAAGTCGAGGATGTCGTTGATCACCTTGAGCAAGTGTTCGGTGGACTCCGAGGCCAGGGCCGCGTACTCGGTCTGTTCCTCGGTCATCTCGGTGGTTTCGAGCAGTTGCAGCATGCCCAGCACGCCGTTCATCGGGGTGCGCAGTTCATGGCTCATCATGGCCAGGAAGTCCGACTTGGCGTTGTTCGCCCGTTCCGCTTCCTCCCGGGTCTGGATCAATTGGGCAATGGCCTGGTGCTGTTCGCGACTGGCCTGATCGAGGGCTCCGGCGAGGTTGTTGATATGCCGCGACAGGGCGCCGAGCTCGGCGTCGTCGACCACCGGCAGTTGGGTCTTGTAGTCACCCTGTTGAATCGCCTTGACCGCCAGGCCCATGGCGCTGATCGGTTGCGCCAGACTGGCCGCCAGGCGCCGGGCCAGGAGGAAGGTGAAGACCAGGGCGAAGAGCGCCAGGATCCCGGCCTTGAGCAGGATTTCCTGCTGCCGCTGGCTGAAGGCGTCGTTGGACATGCCGACGATCACCCGCCCCAGATAGTCCTCACTCGGCGTCGCGCCGGAGGTGCTGCCTTCCTTCAGGAAGTCAGTGTCCAACTGAATGCGTTGCAGGCGTACCGGGGCCTGGAACAGTTTCACCGACTGCTGCCGGGCTTGTTCCTGGGAGGGTTGCTCGACATACACCAGGATATTGTTGCTGCGGTCCTGGACCTCGAGGAAACGCACGTGGGGTGTGGCCAGGGTCGCCCGCATCAGGCTGTCGAGGACTTCACTGTTGCCGGAAATCACCCCGTATTCGGTGGCCGGCGCCAGCTGGTTGGCGATCAGTTGGCCGGTGTGGTCGAGTTCCTGGCGCAGGTCCTGGATCCGCACGAAGGTGAAGAAACTGATCAGCAGCAAGGTCAGCAACAGCGCGGGGCCAAGGCTGATCATCTGGGTCCGGGCGCTGATGCCCCAATACCGTCGCAGGGTCATGGGCGGGTTTCTCCTTCGGCCAGCCGGCTGGCGAGCGAGACTTCGTCAATCGGTTCGATGCCCAGGGAGCGGGCGACTTGCGGGTTGCTCAGGACCTTGAAGCGTTGCGGGTAGAGGCTGCTCGGCCAGCCGGACGGGGCGCGGTCGAGCAGCTCGTCGAGGATCGCCAGCCAGTCGGTCTGGTCGCTGTAGGTGCTGGCCAGGCTGCCGGCCTTGACGAAGCCGGCGTTGGGACCGATCAGTGCCAGTTGCCGGGCATAGCTGCTGAGCAGCAGGTTCTTCGCGGTCCTGGGGTTATACAAGGTCGGATCGTCGAGGCCGAGCAGCACGTCGCTGTTCTTGAGCAGGGTTTGCAGGGGGCGGCTGTCGCTGGTGTCGTCCCAGCGTTGGGGGACGATCTCCAGTCCCAGGGAGCGGGCCGTCTGATTCAGTTCGTTCAACAGGAACTCACTGCCCTGGGTATAGAGCACGCCGATTCGCCGGGCCTGGGGCATCACTTCGCGGATCAGGCGCAGCTGGCGCGACAGCGGTGGGTCGCTCCAGAGCAGGCTGAGGCTGGCGGTCGGTCCGCTGCCCAGACGTTGCATGGCTTGCAGGCGGCTGATGCGCAGGACCAGGGTCGCCGGCCCCTGTTTATCCTTCAGCCGCCAGTCGAGGCCGGCGGGGTCCAGCAGGATCAGGCGAGTGGCCGGGGGCAGTCGGCTGGGTTCGGGCATCTGGGCCAGAGGCACGAAGCGTATCTGGTCGGTCGGGCGCTGCTGCGCCAGCGCGGCGGTAAAGGCCTGGACCCCGGGGCTGTCCTCGAGGCCGGTCAACAGCACTTCGGCCGAGCGCGCCGGGGCGCTCGACAACAGCACGAGCAGGGCCAGGCCCAGTCGCTTGAGGCAAAGGTTCCATGCCGATGTCATCCTTGACCCCTGGCGGCTCATGTTCAGAACTCCAGCTCTGCGCTGAAGTACAAGACGCTGCGCTGGTTGTAGTTGTTGTCGGCCCAGGTGATGGGCTGGTCGTCGAGGCGTTGTTGCAGGGTCCCGGCCAATTCCAGGCTGGCCCGGCGAAAGGGAATACGCTTGGCCAGGCGCAGGTCGACCCGTTCGAAGCGATATTGATTGATGGCATCGTCGCCATAGTAGAAGACCGAACTGGACCAGCCGTGGCTCCAGTCGCGCATCCAGCCGGCCGAGCCGCTGTTGCGGGCGGTGAACTGTTCGTCGACCGGGTTGCTGGCGTGGACATCGACATAGGCATAGGTCAGGCGCAGGCGGTCGGCGCTGCCCAGGCGCCAGTCGAACTGGGCTTCGCTGCCGGTGAAGCGTGAGCTGTTGGCATTGCTGGCGATGTACTGGTTGTTGCGCAACGGCGTGCTGATCATGTCGCTGATCTCGTCGTAGAACAGCTTCACGTCGAGGCTCAGGCCGATTTCGGCGAAGAAACCGTTATAGCCCAGTTCCCGCGAACGCATCCGTTCCTTGTCCAGGTTTCCCGGGCCACGGGTCTGGACGAAATACTGACCGCTGTTCTGGCCGTAGGTGGGCGAGCTCAGGTTGGTGACTCTATAGCTCCAGTTGACGTTGTTCTCGAACATGTCCGGCGAGCGAATGGCTTCGGAATACACCGCGCGCAGGCCGTGCCGGGGATTGATCAGGTAGTTGACCGCAAAGCGCGGGGTCAGGGAGGCTCCGGTCAGTTGCGCGTCTTCGTACATGGCGCCGCCCTGGACCAGCCAGTGTTCGCTGGCACGCCATTCGAGCTGGCCAAACAGGCGCCAGGTGCTGTCGTCGATGGTGCCGTCGAAGTAGGTCTCGGAGTCGGCTTTGTCATAACGGTAGTTCATGCCACTGACCAGGCGCAGGCCGTCCGACAGGCTCAGGGTGTCCTGCAGTTCGAGGTCGTAGCGGGTCTCGCGGGTGCTCTGGTCGATATTGCCGCAGACGGTCTGGCTGGCGCCCTGGTTGTACCATTGGTTCAGCACCTGATTGGCCAGTGCCTGTTCCGGGGCGCCACCTGGAGGGGGACTGCCCACCGCGTACTGGGTCATGTTGCGTGCCAGGTTTTCGGCATAGTTGGGATTCAACTGCCATAACCGGGTCAGCTCCGGACTGAACGATACTTTAGCGTCGCAGGCTTGCCAGACCTGCTGGCGATCCCAGTGCTGGGCCGAACCCTGGATATACAGGCTGTGCTGGGGATTGATGTCGAGGTTCCAGCGCAGCGAGCCGGCGTAGTCCTTGGCCAGCACATCGGAGTTGTCGCCGGCCGCGGTGATCCCGGGGAATACCGCCTGGTAGGTGTAGGGCCGTTGGTTGGTGCCGTCCTTGACGTTCAATTGCCAATCGATGCTCTGCTGTTCATTGAGCGTCTGGCTGACCGAGAGATTGACCCGGGTGATGCGCCGGCCATCGCGGTAGTCGTTGCCCAGGTGGTCGCTCTGGAACCCTTCATCTTCCTCGCCGGACATCGACAGGCGCAGGTCGCCGGTGCCCCAGCCGTTGCCCTGGCTGGCGTACCAGTCATTGATGCCGCGTTCGCCGCGGGTGATCTTCAGGGTCGAACCGTGGGTGCTGCCCGGTGACTTGGTGAGGATATTGACCACCGCCATCAGTGCGTTGGCGCCGTAGCTGACGGTGTTGGGACCGCGAAACACTTCGATGCGCTCGATGTCTTCGAGGGCGACCGGGATATCGCTCCAGTCCACGGTCGCCAGGCCCGCGCGGTAGACCGAACGGCCATCGATCAGCACTTGCATGCGCCGGGCGTTGCTGGCGTCGGTGCCGTGGTAGTTGATGCTGGGCTGGTTGCCGTTGGTGTAGCCGACCATCATGCCCGGCACCAGGCGCAGCAGTTCGGCGATATCCCGGGCGCCACTGGCCTTGATCAGTTCGTTGTCGATGACCGTCATGCTGCCGGGGACCGCGGCCGGCGATTGTTTCAGGCGAGTGGCCGTCAACACCTCGGGCAGGGGCTGGTTTTCCATAAACAGGTCGTCAGCCAGCAACGGGCCGCTGAATATCAGGGCCAGGACGACGGAGGAGCGTGTGGTGGGAGGGCCAAAAGACACGGCACAGCCTTGAAAAAAATAATAGCCGTGCATGTTAACCGAGCTTGGCGGGTTTGCCATGGCGTATGGCCGTCATTGTATCGGCTGAATCAGTCAACCCCCCGAAACCCTAGGCCCGCCGCACACCTGTAGGAGCCGGCTTGCCGGCGATGAGCGATAACGCGGTCTGCCTGTAACACCGCAGCGCCCGCATCGCCAGCAAGCCGGCTCCTACAAAGAATTGCGTTCGGCTGGTCGATTGGTATTGGGGCTGGCTGCCGGTGGCGTGCTCCGTATAATGCAGCCATCGCCATTGGTAGGGATAGACGGGTTACATATGACTGAACAGTACCCAATCGCGGTTCTGGGTGGCGGAAGTTTCGGCACCGCCATCGCCAATCTGCTGGCCGAGAACGGTCACCGGGTGCGCCAATGGATGCGCGACCCCGAGCAGGCCGAGTCCATTCGCGTCAATCGCGAGAATCCGCGTTACCTCAAGGGTATCAAGGTGCACCCGGCGGTCGAGCCGGTGACCGACCTGGTCGCGACCCTCGATGACTGCGAACTGTTTTTTGTCGCCTTGCCCTCCAGTGCCTTGCGCAGTGTGCTGGCGCCCCATGCCGAGCGTCTGGTCGGCAAGTTGCTGGTGAGCCTGACCAAAGGTATCGAGGCCCATACCTTCAAGCTGATGAGCGAGATCCTCGAGGATATCGCGCCACAAGCACGGATCGGTGTGTTGTCCGGGCCGAACCTGGCCCGCGAAGTGGCCGAGCACGCGTTGACCGCCACGGTGGTCGCCAGCGAGGACGAGGCGCTTTGCAGCCGCGTCCAGGCCGCGTTGCATGGGCGGACCTTCCGTGTCTACGCCAGCGCCGACCGCTTTGGCGTCGAGTTGGGCGGGGCGTTGAAGAACGTCTACGCGATCATTGCCGGCATGGCGGTGGCCTTGGACATGGGCGAGAACACCAAGAGCATGCTGATTACCCGGGCCCTGGCGGAAATGACCCGCTTTGCCGTCAGCCAGGGCGCCAACCCCATGACGTTCCTCGGCCTGGCCGGGGTCGGCGACCTGATCGTCACCTGCTCCTCGCCCAAGAGCCGCAACTATCAGGTCGGCTTCGCCCTCGGCCAGGGCTTGAGCCTGGAAGAGGCGGTCACCCGCCTGGGCGAAGTCGCCGAAGGGGTCAATACCCTCAAGGTGTTGAAGGTCAAGGCGCAGGAAGTCGGGGTCTATATGCCCTTGGTGGCCGGTTTGCATGCCATTCTGTTTGAAGGGCGGACCTTGGCCCAGGTGATCGAGTTGCTGATGCGCGGCGAGCCGAAAACCGATGTCGATTTCATTTCCACCAGCGGTTTCAACTGATATTCAGCGCCACGGGAGCGAGTCATGAACGAGTCCAAGTACGAATCCATTGTGTTGCGCATTGTCTGGATGCTGGTGTTCCTGCTGGTCTGGCAGGTTGCCCAGTTCATCCTCGGCGCAGTCGTGCTGGTGCAGCTGGGTTACAGGTTGTTCTACGGTGCGCCAAGCGCCAACCTGATGAGCTTCGGCGACAGCCTGAGCCAGTTCCTCGCCCAGATCGGTCGTTTCGGCACTTTCCACACTGAACAGAAGCCTTGGCCGTTCGCTGATTGGCCGACCCCACGGGCGCCTGAGGGCGAAGCCCCGCATGTGGTACCGCCGACGCCGCATCCGGCCCGTGACGAGGAACCCAAGCTATGAAAGTCTGGGTTCTGCGTCATGGCGAAGCCGAACCCCAGGCCCGCAGCGACGCCGAACGGGCGTTGACCGCCCATGGCCGCGAGCAGGTTCTGCACAGTGCCGCCCACCTGATCGGCCAGCCGTTGCAGGCGATCTACGCCAGCCCTTACCTGAGGGCGCAACAAACCGCGCGGCTGGTACGCGAGGCGCTGGGTTTCGAGGCCGAGATCATCACCGTGCCCTGGCTGACCCCCGAGAGCAATCCACGGGATGTCAGCCAGCGTCTCGACACGGAGCAGGACCTGTTGCTGGTCAGCCATCAGCCGCTGGTGGGCAATCTGCTCAGCTTGTTGCAGCATGGCCATGTGCGCCAGCCGGTGCCCATGGGCACGGCCAGCCTGGCCGAGCTGGAAGGTGAGTTGCCGCTGGACGGGGCGATGACGTTGCTAGGCGTCAGGCACCCCTGAGGTTCAGTGGCTCAACACCGCACCGAGCAGATCGGTGCGGGTGTTCTTCAAGGTCGCGGCATTGACCTTGGCGCCCTTGAACAGACAGGCTTCAAAGTGACCGGAGAGCACCGTGTTCCGCAGGTCGCAATGGCTGAAATCGTTGCTTTTGAAACCACTCGACAGCAACGCGCCGTTGAGGTTGGCGGCCCTGAAGTCGGCCTGCTGGTATTGCCCGAAAAATCTCACCCCACGCAGATCTCCGCCACTCAGGTCGACGCCGATCATATTGACGTTGGTCACCTGCAAGCTCCGTAGCGCCTGGCAGATCGAGGCCTTGCTCCAGTACCTGAAGGCGCGGTGGGTCTCGTCGTCCTGGAACGGCAGGCACGCGACAGCCTGGTGATCCCGGGCGGCGATGTTCAAGGCGCTGCGCTTCAGGGCATTGGTCAGTTGGGGGGACAGCGAGGGCGGCACCCGCAAGTCGAAGAGTTTCTTCTGCACATGCAGGGAAACCCGGCCGCCCCCGTCCAGGTGCACACCGTCCCAACTGTTGAGGATGCCGGTAAAGCGCGCGGCGGCGGCCACCATCAGTTCCAGCAGGTCGGCCAGCGGGTACTGGCGCAGGGACGGCGCGCTGCCAAGGAATCCCCGTGCCTGGGCCAGCGAGTCCTTCAACCCGAGCAGGGTCAGGTCCCGTTCGATCTGCGAGAAGTCGCCTGGCATCAGTTCGCCGAGCAGGCTGCTGTGCAGCTCGTTCGGGCTGGCGTTGGAGAGGATGGGGACCTGGGCGTTACCCGAGGGCATGAAGCGACGAAGAAGACGGCCTATCGTTGCCATGGAGATCTCTTGCAAGGGCTGGAAGGCGGAAATTCGACGCGATATGCCCCTCGACAACTATCAGATTCCGCCCGGCTTTCCCGCTGCGGTCCGTTGCCTCCTGCGTGGCGTACGGCCTTTTTCAGCTTGCGAGTTTCTGTTCTTCCGTGAAATAGTCGACCGAGCGTCTGCTTGGTTCAGAGGGTTGCAGGCATGACGAACAACCACAGTAGGGGAATCAACGATGGCTTTGTGGCGCACCGCACCGAATCTCGAACAACTCAATGCCTTGCAGAAAAACACCATCGGCGAACTGCTGGATATTCGCTTCGAGGCCTTCGATGACGAATCGCTGACCGCGAGCATGGTCATCGACCATCGTACCCATCAACCCTATGGCCTGTTGCACGGCGGGGCGTCGGTGGTGCTGGCGGAAAGCGTCGGTTCCATGGCCAGTTACCTGTGCATCGACGCGAGCCAGTTCTATTGCGTGGGCCTGGAAATCAACGCCAACCATCTGCGCGGCCTGCGCAGCGGGCGGGTGACCGCGGTGGCCAAACCGATTCATATCGGTCGCACCACCCATGTCTGGGATATCCGCCTGACCAGCGACGAGGGCAAGGCCAGTTGCGTGTCGCGCCTGACCATGGCCGTGGTGCCGCTGGGACAAACACCGCCGGCGCGCTGAGTCGCACCATAGCCGTGGCCGGACTGTCATCATTCCTGGCAGTTACGGTCATTGCTGTCGTGCCGGCTCCTGCCGACAATGGACACTGGTTTTTTCCGAGATGCTCCCGGTATGTCGCAGCCCGTGTTTTTCGCCCACGCCAACGGTTTTCCCTCGGGGACCTACGGCAAGTTGTTCGCCGCGCTGGCCCCGGAGTATCAGGTGGCGCATCTGCAACAGCATGCCCACGACCCGCGTTTCCCGGCGGACGATAACTGGCACAACCTGGTCGACGAACTGATCCACCACCTGGAGCAACAGCCCGAACCGGTCTGGGGCGTCGGCCATTCCCTGGGCGGCGTCCTGCATTTGCACGCGGCCCTGCGACGTCCGCAGCTCTACAAGGGCGTGGTGATGCTCGACTCGCCGGTGTTGACCCGCGCCGACCAGTGGGTGATCCGCGCCGCCAAGCGCCTGGGTTTTATCGATCGCCTGACACCGGCCGGCCGCACCCTCGGACGGCGGGAGGAGTTCGCCGATCTCGCCGCCGCGCGTGACTACTTTGCCGGCAAGACCCTGTTTCGCGGCTTCGATCCGGAGTGCTTCGAGGCTTACCTGCAACACGGTCTGCGCCAGGAGGGTGAACGTCTGCGCCTGAGCTTCGATCCGGCCACGGAAATCAGTATCTATCGTGGCGTGCCCCATACCAGCCCCGGACTGGCCCGGCATTTGAAAGTGCCGCTGGCGGTGGTCCGTGGCCAGCAGAGCCGCGTGGTCATGCCCCATCACACCCGCAGTGTCGGCCGCCTGCCCCATGGCGAATCCCTGAGCATGCCCGGCGGCCATATGTTTCCCCTGGAGCGTCCGCAGGACACCGCGCGCTTGCTCAAGGATATTTTCAGCCGCTGGGAACACCAGGCCGGGCAGGAGCGTTGCGCATGAGTCATCCGGTCGAGGAGGTGCGCCTGAGCCTGCCGCATATCGAATTGGCGGCCCATCTGTTCGGTCCCGAGGACGGGCAGCCGGTAATTGCCCTGCACGGCTGGCTGGACAACGCCAACAGTTTCGCGCGCCTGGCGCCGAAGCTGCACGGCCTGCGTATCGTCGCCCTGGACATGGCCGGGCACGGGCATTCCGGGCATCGACCGGCGGGGGCGGGGTACGCGTTGTGGGATTACGTTCATGACGTCCTGCAGGTGGCCGAGCAACTGGGCTGGAAGCGCTTCAGCCTGTTGGGGCATTCGCTGGGTGCGATTGTTTCGATCGTGCTGGCCGGTGCCTTGCCGGAACGGGTGACACGCCTGGCCCTGATCGACGGCGTGATTCCACCCACCGGCCCTGGCGAAAACGCCGCCGAGCGCCTGGGCAAGGCCTTGCAGGCGCAGCTTGAGCTGTCGGAAAAGCGCAAGTCGGTACATCCGACCCTGGACCGGGCGATCGAGGCGCGGATGAAGGGCCTGGTGGCGGTCAGCCGCGAAGCCGCTGAACTCTTGGCCCAGCGCGGGCTGATGCCGGTGCCTGGCGGTTACACCTGGCGCAGCGACAATCGCCTGACCCTGCCGTCACCCTTGCGCCTGACCGAAGAGCAGGCCATGGCCTTTGTCCATCGAATCGCCTGTCCGGCGCAACTGGTGGTGGCCGAGCAAGGCATGCTGGCCCAGCACAAGGACTTGCTTGATCGTCTACCCTTCAGCCTGGAGCACCTGCCGGGTGGGCACCACCTGCATCTGAACGATGAGGCCGGGGCGATCCTTGTCGCAGACTGTTTCAATCGCTTTTTCTCCATGCCTTGACTTGTCGCCGGCAACTGTCGAGGCTTGCTGGTTGAAAGGGAGACAACCATGCCAGACCTCGACTTCCACACGACTTTGAGTCGTCCTGTTCCGGCACGTCCTGTCCCGGTTATCGTGCTTACCGTTCAGGCCCTGTCTATCCGATGAAGAAGTTATCCACAGTCCTGGCCAGCGTCATCGGGATGGCCTGTTGCAGCTCGGCGCTTTTCGCCGCCGATGTCCCGGGCAGCCATGATCTGGCGCTGGTGCCGCGTCTGGCCGATGCGCAGATCGTCGACTATCGGCCACCGGCCGAGCTGGAACGGATTTATCCACAGAGCGCGATCCGCAAGATCAGCAACCGCCTGCGTACCGATGCCCAGGTCAGTGCCCGTGGGCAGATGACCTCGGTGACCTACGAGTTGCCCCCCGAGCACGGTGCCGACGAGGCGTTCACTGCGGCGCGCGAAGCGTTGCAGAAGGAGGGCGCGCAGTTGCTGTTCTGGTGCCAGGCCCGCGATTGCGGGGAAAACAGCCTGTGGGCCAACGAAGTGTTCGGCAACCCCACATTGTCCGGTGCCGACGATCAACAGGCTTACCTGCTGCTGCGGCTGGCGGCCCCGGCGGATAATTCGTTGGTGGCCTTGTACAGCATCACCCGCGGCAACCGTCGGGCCTACCTGCATGTGGAACAGTTCGCCTCCGCTTCGCCATTGGGCGAGTTGCTGCCGACCTCCGCGACCTTGCTGCGTGAGCTGCGCGATACCGGCAAGCTCGACCTCCCGAAATTGGCCGGTGCGCCCGAGGACACCTGGATCACCCTTATTTCCCGTGGTCTGAACCTGGACGCAACCTTGCGGGTCAGCCTCTCGGGCGCTTCCGCCGAGGCCTGGCGCCAGGCGCTGATGGCTCAGGGCGTAAGGGCTGCCCGCCTGGAAGTGGGTAACGCCGCCTCCAGCGGTTTGCACATCGAATTGCTGCGCTAAAGCCTGTACGAACAGCCACCGACAGACGATCATTCGCTTTGCGGCTGAACCCGGATCGTCTGTCGGTAAACCCCTGACCCTGGCTTCGCCTACGCTTTCATTGCCGTCTCTTGTCTGGAATCTCCATGCCCAATAATGATCGTCTGCTGGTGCAGATACTGCTCCTGGTGCTGTTCGGTGCCACCTTGTGGGTGCTGGCACCGTTCTGGTCGGCGCTGTTCTGGGGCGCCGTGCTGGCGTTTGCCAGTTGGCCGCTGATGCGCCTGCTGACCCGCGCGCTGGGTAATCGCGAATCCCTGGCGGCCGGGCTGCTGACCCTGGGCTGGATGCTGCTGGTGGCCGCTCCCCTGGTGTGGTTGGGGCTTAACCTGGCGGATCATGTGCGTGACGCAGTGACCTTTATCAAGGATGCCCAGGTCGACGGGCTGCCGGCAGCACCGTCCTGGCTGGGCAGCCTGCCGATTGTCGGCGAGCGGCTGGTAGGCCTGTGGAACACCATCGATCAGCAGGGCGCGGCTTTTTTGCTGGCGATCAAGCCTTATCTGGGACAGGTCGGCAACTGGCTGCTGGCGCGCAGTGCGCAGATCGGCGGTGGGATCCTCGAGCTGACCCTGAGTGTGGTCTTCGTGTTCTTTTTCTATCGCGATGGCCCGCGGCTGGCGACCTTTATCCATGGGCTGCTGGAGCGACTGATCGGCGAGCGTGCCGATTACTACCAGGAACTGGTGGCGGGCACGGTGCAGCGGGTGGTCAACGGAGTGATCGGCACGGCAGCGGCCCAGGCCGTACTGGCGCTGATCGGTTTCCTGATCGCCGGGATTCCCGGTGCCCTGGTGTTGGGGATCGCGACG
This sequence comes from Pseudomonas gingeri, assembly GCF_013386165.1. Taxonomy (GTDB): domain Bacteria; phylum Pseudomonadota; class Gammaproteobacteria; order Pseudomonadales; family Pseudomonadaceae; genus Aquipseudomonas; species Aquipseudomonas gingeri_C. Next base: position 66,592 of record NZ_JACAOS010000018.1, read on the forward strand.
TTCCTGCTCAGCCTGATTCCCATGGGGCCGCCGCTGGTCTGGATTCCCGCCACGGCCTGGCTGGCCTGGAAAGGCGAGTACGGCATGGCGGTGTTTCTCGGGATCTGGGGCACCTTCATCATCAGTGGCGTTGACAACGTGCTCAAGCCTTACCTGATCAGCCGTGGCGGCAATCTGCCGTTGGTGATTGTGTTGCTGGGAGTGTTTGGTGGCTTGATCGCTTTTGGCTTTATCGGCCTGTTTATTGGCCCGACCTTGCTGGCGGTGGCCTATAGCCTGCTGATCGACTGGAGCACAAGCCAGTCGCGGCGCGAAGAGAAATCCTGATTCCGGGGCGTTACGGTAATCCGGGTGAGACGCCGCATTAATTGCAGGAGCCGGCTGGCTGGCGATGAGGTCGTTGAACCTTGTGTCGTCTGTTCGGACGTCATCGCTGGCAAGCCGGCTCCTACAGGGGAGTGGATCAGGCTGCGGCAGCGACAGCAGTGCTACCGCTCTGTGTCGCGGTCTGGCTGTTGAGGCTGACCATCAATCGGCTCAAGGCCTCTTTGATGTTCTCCTGGGCGGTGTGGCTGTTGGTGCCCGAACCGGTCCCCGAGCCGCTACCGTTGCTGCTACCGCTGGCATTGGCCAGGGACTGGAGCAGATAGGTGGTGGCGTTGAAGCTGGTGCTGCTGGTGCTGCTGGTGGCACTGGTCGTGTCACTGGTCGAATCAGTCGAACTGGTGCTGGTGCCCGAGGTGCCCTGCAAGGCGCTGGTCAACTCGGCCTGGCTGATGCTGCCGTCGCCGTTGGTGTCCAGCTCGCTGAACAGCTCAGAGGCGGATACCGTTTGTGGCGGTGGCGGCGGTGGTTGGACCCCGGACAGGGCCGAAGCCAGTTCGCTGCTGCTGATGCTGCCGCTGTTGTCGGTGTCCAGAGCGCTGAACAGCGAGGAGCTGTCGGTGGTGCTCATTCCGGCGTTGGTCAGCCCGGCAGACAGTTCGCTGCTGCTGATGGAACCGTCACCATTGCTGTCCAGGGACTGGAGCAACTGATCAGCCAGTTGGGTATCGGGCTTGCCGCCACCATGACCGCCATGACCATGGGGTTTCATCGCCGACAGTTCGGTGGCGCTGATGGTGCCGCTGCCGTCGGTGTCCAGGCTGCTGAAATTCTGGCTCAGGTCATTGAGCACTTTGCTGCCGCTGTTCTGCGACAGGGCGGCGTTCAGTTCGTCCTTGCTGATGGAGCCGTCACCGTTGGTGTCGAGCTTGGCCAACAGTTGCTGCTGGAATTGCTGTTGGCGTTGTGTCGCGGTTGTGCTGTTGCTGTAACCGGTATAGCTCGAGTAGTTGCTGACGCTACTGATCGTGCTCATAAGTGCACACTCCCTAAGTGTTGACAAAGCCGATGGCGGTGCACCGGCTTGTGCAGACTCCAAGGCTCAGGTGTCGAGGGTGTGTGGGCTTTGTACCGGTTGTTACACAGAGCGTTCAGGCCCGGGGCAGACGGACCACGGCGGTCAGGCCGCCGCCGGGGGTTTCCTCCAGGGTCAGCTCGCCACCCAGGCGCTGGGCAGCTTCCCGGGCAATGGTCATGCCCAGGCCGACGCCACCGGAGTTGCGGTTACGTGAACCTTCCAGGCGATAGAAGGGTTCGAACACGGCTTCGCGTTTCTCCGCGGCAATCCCCGGACCATGGTCGATCACCCGGATCAGCAACTGCCGGCGACTGTCTTCCAGGGTGATCAAGGCATCGCCGGCGTAGCGCAGGGCGTTATCCAGCAGGTTGTTCAGGCATGAACGCAAGGCCATGGGTTGCACCAGCAGCGGCGCGCAATGGCCGCTGGCCTGGACCCGCGAGCCCTGGTCCTGGGCGTTTTCGCACAGCGACTCGACCAGTGCCTGGACGTCCATCCATTGCATGGCCTCGCTGGTGCGCTGCTCATGCAGGTAGCTGAGGGTGGCGTCGAGCATGCCGATCATGTCGTCCAGGTCCTGGCGCATCTGGCCCTGGAGTTTCATGTTGTCGACCTGCTCGAGTCGCAGCTTGAGGCGTGACAACGGCGTACGCAGGTCGTGGGACACGGCGCCGAGCATGCGCCCGCGTTGCTGCACCTGTTCGCGGATACGTTGCTGCATCAGGTTGAAGGTGTTGGCCGCCAGGCGTGCTTCACGCGGACCGGTCTCGTCCAGCGGTGGGCTGTTGAGGTCTTCACTCAGGCGTTCGGCGGCGTCGCTCAGGCGCTGGATCGGCCGGGACAGCAGCTTGGCGCCATACCAGGCGGCAATCACCAGGGAAATCAGCTGGAACGTCAACGGCACCAACGGCCCGCCAAACCAGGGCCGGGGAGGCCGAAGAGGCCGATGATGGAGTGGCGGATGGTCGGGGTCGAAGTTCTCCATCATGCCGGGAGGCGGAGGTGGAGGGGGCGGCGGAGGGCCGCCGCCATAATGATGAAACCAGAGAAAGCCCAGCAGGTGGGCGAGGATGATCGCCACCAGCGACACACCGAACAAGCGACCGAACAGCGTGTCGAGGCGTGCGCGCATCAGCCGATTTCTCTCGCGTCAAACAGGTAGCCTTCACCCCGTACGGTCTTGATCAGTTGCGGTGATTTCGGGTCGTCGCCGAGTTTCTGTCGCAGGCGCGAGACCAGCAGGTCGATGCTGCGGTCGAAGGCTTCGATGGAGCGACCTCGGGCGGCATCGAGCAACTGCTCGCGGCTGAGGACCCGGCGCGGGCGTTCGATAAACACCCAGAGCAAGCGGAACTCGGCGTTGGACAGCGGCACCACCAGCCCGTCATCGGCGATCAGCTGGCGCAGCACACTGTTCAGGCGCCAGTTGTCGAAGCGGATATTGGCCCGTTGTTCGGTGCGGTCATCGCGTACCCGACGCAGGATGGTCTGGATTCGGGCCACCAGTTCACGGGGCTCGAAGGGTTTGGCCATGTAGTCGTCGGCGCCCAGTTCCAGGCCGATGATCCGGTCGGTGGGTTCACAACGGGCGGTCAGCATCAGAATCGGGATATCCGATTCGGTGCGTAGCCAGCGACACAGCGACAGGCCGTCTTCACCCGGGAGCATCAGGTCGAGGACCACCACGTCGAAGGTTTCAAGCTGCAAGGCCTGGCGCATGCCGGCGCCGTCGGTGACACCGGTGGCCTGGATGCTGAAACGTGCCAGGTAGTCGATCAGCAGTTCGCGGATCGGAATGTCGTCATCGACGATCAGCGCGCGGACATTCCAGCGCTTGTCATCGCCTGTTGGAAGCGCTTTGTTGACATCAGCCAGAGGAGCGGGAGTGTTCTGCATGCGGGCGATTATCTACCGGTAAGCGGCCACCCATAAAGACGGGCCGCGAATTGTTGCAGGATAGGTACCCGGACCGAAGGCCGGAATCCCTTTCAAGTGTAGCTGTGCAAGAAGCTACAGGGGGGGGATGTTGGCCGCTTGTCGGTTTTGTATCGAAACTGACACAAAAATTTCCCGGCAAACCCTTCATCTCCCTGGAGCTCGTACGGATTCTAGGGTGTAAGTCCTACGTAAAGTCACTCTTTACGCCTTCTTTACGCATCGCCCCCGGCGTCGCTCTCGTTCCTTTACGGCCTCCCTCACGACAATAAGCCCACACACGGCCATTGCCGTACCAAGGGGAAAATTCCATGAGCATTCTGGACGGGGTGTCACTGCTGCTGGCTGTGGCGCTGTTCATTTATCTACTGGTTGCGCTGTTGCGCGCGGACCGGAACTAGGAGCGGCAGGTATGCACAGTTATGACTATTTGCTGATCCTGGCGTTTCTCGTGCTGGTGCTTGCGCCGGCACCGGCATTGGGGCGGTTTTATTACAACGTGATGGAGGGCCGGCGGACCTGGCTGACGCCGGTGCTCGGGCCGGTGGAGCGGGCCTGTTATCGCCTGTCCGGGGTTGACGCCAGCAGCGAGCAGAGCTGGCAGAAATACGCCCTGGCCTTGTTCGCCTTCAACTTCGTCGGTTTCCTGTCGTTGTTCGCCATCCTGCTGTTCCAGCAATACCTGCCGCTCAACCCGCAAAATCTACCGGGCCTGGAGTGGAGCCTGTCGTTCAACACGGCAGTCAGCTTCATGACCAACACCAACTGGCAGAACTACAGCGGTGAAGCCTCGCTGAGCTACCTGAGCCAGATGGCCGGCCTCGCCGTGCACAACTTCGCCAGTGCGGCCACCGGCCTGGCTGTGCTGGTTGCGTTATGCCGTGGCATCGCCCGGCGTTCGACCACGACCCTGGGCAACTTCTGGGTCGACATGACCCGTGCCACGCTCTACGGCCTGCTGCCGATGTGCCTGGTGCTGGCGCTGTTCCTGGTTTGGCAGGGTGTTCCGCAAACTCTCGGCCACTACGTCCATGCCGTGACCCTGCAGGGCGTCGACCAGGTCATTCCCCTGGGCCCGGCGGCCAGCCAGATCGCGATCAAGCAGTTGGGCACCAACGGCGGCGGTTTCTTCGGCGCCAACTCGGCCCACCCGTTCGAGAACCCCACCGCCCTGAGCGATTTGATCGAACTGGTGTCGATCATCCTGATTCCGGCAGCGCTGGTCTTCACCTTCGGGCATTACGTCAAGGACCTGCGTCAGAGCCGGGCAATCATGGGTTGCATGCTGGCCCTGCTGCTGATCGGCGGCGCGGTCTCGTTGTATGCCGAGTATCAGCCGAACCCGACACTGCACAACCCACTGGTGGAGCAGGCCGCTCCGCTGGAAGGCAAGGAAGTCCGTTTCGGCACCACCGCCAGTACGCTCTGGGCGGTGACCACCACGGCGGCGTCCAACGGTTCGGTCAATGCCATGCATGACAGCCTCAACCCCCTCAGCGGGATGGTGGCGCTGGTCAACATGATGGTCGGCGAAGTGATCTTCGGCGGTGTCGGCGCCGGCCTCTACGGCATGCTGCTGCACGTGCTGACCGCGGTGTTCCTCGCCGGCCTGATGATCGGTCGTACCCCGGAGTACCTGGGCAAGAAGCTTCAGGCCAAGGAAGTGCAACTCCTGGTGGTCACCCTGCTGGTGATGCCGGTGGGCACCCTGGTCCTCGGCGCGATTGCCGCCAGCCTGCCAGGGCCTGCCGCCGCGATCAGCAACCCGGGGCCCCATGGTTTCAGCCAGTTGCTGTACGCCTACACCTCGGCCAGTGCCAACAACGGCTCGGCGTTCGGCGGTTTCAGCGGCAACACCGTGTACCACAACCTGATGATGAGTTTGAGCATGGTGCTCGGTCGCTTCGGCTACATCCTCCCGGTACTGGCCCTGGCCGGCAGCCTGGCGATGAAGAAGACCGCTCCGGTCGGCCAGAACAGCTTTCCGACCCATGGCTTGCTGTTTGTGACGCTGCTGACGGTGACCATCCTGCTGGTGGGGGGCCTGACCTTCCTGCCGACCCTGGCACTGGGACCGATTGCCGAACAACTGAGCATGGGCTTCTGAGGATCTGATGATGAATATGCCTCTACCCGCAACAAAACCGGCTGTGGTGGAACAGCCCAAGACCGCGATCTCCGCCCTGTGGCGTCCGGCCCTGGTACAAGCGTTCGTCAAGCTTGACCCGCGCCAGTTGCAACGTGCGCCGGTGATGTTCGTGGTCGAACTGACGGCGCTGCTGACCACGGTCCTGTGCTTTGTGCCGGACTCCACCGTTTCGTTCTTTGTCTCGGCCCAGATCGCCCTCTGGCTGTGGTTCACCGTGTTGTTCGCCAACTTTGCCGAGGCCCTCGCCGAGGGCCGCGGCAAGGCCCGCGCCGACAGCCTCAAGGCTGGCAGCGAAGGCCTGGTGGCCCACCGCCGCAAGGCCAATGGCAGCTTCGAGTCGGTCCCGGCCGCCAACCTGCGCAAAGGTGATGTGGTACGGGTCGCCGCCGGGGAAATGATTCCCGGCGACGGCGAGGTGATCGAAGGGATCGCCGCGGTCAACGAAGCAGCGATTACCGGTGAATCCGCGCCGGTGATCCGTGAGTCCGGCGGCGACCGCTCGGCGGTCACCGGCAATACCCGGCTGGTGTCTGACTGGCTGATCGTGCGCATCACCGCCAACCCCGGTGAGTCGACCCTGGACCGCATGATCGCGTTGGTGGAAGGCGCCAAGCGCCAGAAAACCCCCAACGAAGTGGCGCTGGACATCCTGCTGATCGGCCTGACCCTGATCTTCCTGTTGGTGGTGGTGACCCTGCAGCCGTTCGCCCACTTCTCCGGTGGCAGCCTGCCGCTGGTGTTCCTGGTGGCGCTGCTGGTCACGCTGATCCCGACCACCATCGGCGGCTTGCTCTCGGCCATCGGTATCGCCGGTATGGACCGCCTGGTGCGCCTGAACGTGATCGCCAAGTCCGGCCGCGCGGTGGAAGCGGCGGGCGACGTGCACGTGCTGTTGCTGGACAAGACCGGCACCATCACTTTCGGTAACCGTCGCTGCACGGCGGTCTATGCCACCCCTGGCGTCAGCGCCAAGGAACTGGCTGAAGGTGCGTTGCTGGCGTCGCTGGCGGATGACACCGCCGAAGGTAAATCGATTGTCGAGTACCTGCGCGGACTGCATCCGCAGCAGGAGCCGACGGCGGCTGAACTGACCGCCGTACCCTTCAGTGCCGAAACCCGACTCTCGGGTGTCGACTACCAGGGCCGGGTGTATCGCAAGGGCGCGGTGGATTCGCTGCTGGCCTTTGTCGGCCAGAAACGCAGCGACCTGTCGCCGGTGCTGTCCCGGGAAGTCGACCGGATTGCCCAGAGCGGCGGCACGCCGTTGCTAGTCTGCGCCGATGGCCGGCTGCTGGGGGCGATTCACCTGAAGGACGTGGTCAAGCCCGGTATTCGTGAGCGCTTTGCCGAGTTGCGCAAGCTGGGTATCCGCACCGTGATGGTGACCGGCGACAACCCGCTGACCGCTGCGGCGATCGCCGCGGAGGCGGGGGTTGACGACGTACTGGCCGAGGCCACCCCGGAGAAGAAACTGGCACGTATTCGCCTGGAACAGAACGACGGTCGTCTGGTGGCCATGTGCGGTGACGGTGCCAACGACGCCCCGGCACTGGCCCAGGCCGACGTCGGCATGGCGATGAACGATGGCACCCAGGCGGCGCGCGAGGCGGCCAACATGGTCGACCTCGACAGCGACCCGACCAAGCTGCTGGACGTGGTGCAGATCGGCAAGGAGTTGCTGGTGACCCGGGGGGCGCTGACCACCTTCTCGATTGCCAACGACGTGGCCAAGTACTTCGCCATCCTGCCGGCGCTGTTCGCCTCGATTTATCCACAGCTGGGCGTGCTCAACATCATGCACCTGGCCAGCCCGCAGAGCGCGATCCTCTCGGCGATCGTGTTCAACGCGCTGATCATCGTCGTACTGATCCCACTGGCCCTGCGTGGCGTGCGGGTGCAAGCGGCGAGCGCCGTGCACCTGCTGCGTCGCAACCTGCTGATCTACGGGCTGGGCGGGATCGTGGTGCCGTTCGTGGGGATCAAGGCCATCGACCTGCTGCTGACGGCCTTGCATCTGGTGTGACGTCGCGAGCTTGCCGGTGTGACTGCCGGCAAGCGTACGAAAACCGTAGGAGCCGGCTTGCCGGCGATAGCGGCCGATCATGGGATGCAAGGCTCACTGGCCCCATCGCCAGCAAGCCGGCTCCTGCAGGTTGTGCTGTACCCCTGAATTAGAGGAATTGAACATGTCCAGCGTAATACGTCCGGCCTTGAGCCTGTTGGTCCTGATGACCCTGATTACCGGTGTCGCCTATCCCCTGGTGGTCACGGGCGTGGCCCAGGTGGTATTTCCGGAACAGGCCAATGGCAGCCTGGTGCGTGATGCCGACGGCAAGGTCCGTGGCTCGGCCCTGATTGCCCAGGATTTCACCGGTGACACCTGGTTCCACCCACGGCCTTCGGCGGGGGCCTTTGCCACCGTACCGAGTTCATCGAGCAACCTGGGCCCGAGCAACCCGGCCCTGGCCACACGGATCTTCGACGACGCGACCAAGCAGGCGGTGCCCGGCCAAGGCCCGGTGCCCTTGTCTATGCTGACCACGTCGGCCAGCGGCCTCGATCCACACTTGCCACCTGAGGCGATTCGCTATCAACTGGCGCGCGTGGCGCAGGCGCGCAACCTGCCGACGGCCGATGTCGAGCGGCTGGTTGAAATGCATATCGAGCAACCGCTGATTGGCCCGCCGGTGGTCAATGTGCTGGCGTTGAATGCGGCCCTGGCCGAAATTTCGAAATAAACGCCGTAACCCTGTGGGAGCCGGCTTGCCGGCGATGAGGCCCTTGAGTTCGGCATCGATCTTTCGGCCGCCATCGCTGGCAAGCCAGCTCCTGCATGAAGTTGCGGGCCTGACGGCATTTTGCGGTGAAACACTGACTGTGTAGGAGCGAGCTTGCTCGCGATGGGGCCCTTGAGGGCGGCATCGATTTTTCGGCCGTCATCGCGAGCCATCGAGGGTCGACCGGCTGCTCCTACAATCAGATCCACAAGTGAGAACCGAAGACATGAGTGATTCCGGTCGCGCTGACGCGCTCCTAGCAGAACTGCCCCGCGACGGTCGTGGTCGGCTCAAGGTCTTCCTGGGCGCCTCGCCCGGTGTCGGCAAAACCTACGCCATGCTGCAGGCCGCCCACACCCAACTGCGCCAGGGCGTGAAACTGCTCGCCGGGGTGGTGGAAACCCACGGCCGCGCGGAAACCGAGGCGCTGCTCAGCGGCTTGCCGCAGCAGCCGCTGGTGCGCTCGGAATACCGTGGCGTGCTGCTGGAGGAAATGGACCTCGACGGCCTGCTCAAGGCCAAGCCGAAGCTGGTGCTGGTTGATGAACTGGCCCACAGCAATGCCCCCAACAGTCGTCACGTAAAACGTTGGCAGGATGTCCAGGAGTTGCTGGCCGCCGGTATCGACGTGTTCACCACGGTCAACGTCCAGCACCTGGAAAGTCTCAACGACCAGGTGCGCGGGATTACCGGTGTGCAGGTCCGTGAAACCTTGCCGGACTGGGTTCTGCAGGAAGCCGACGAACTGCTGTTGATCGACCTGCCGCCACGGGAGTTGCTGGAGCGTTTGCGCGACGGCAAGGTCTACGTACCGGAACAGGCGCGCGCCGCCATCGATGCGTTTTTTACCCAGACCAACCTCACGGCCCTGCGCGAGCTGGCCATGCAAACGGCCGCGGCCCAGGTCGACAACGACCTCGCCCTCGGCTACCGGACCCTCGGCCAGTCGGCGCCGGCCCTGCGCGGGCGCTTGCTGGTGGGGGTGGACAGTGACACCCAGGCCGAGCGCCTGGTGCGCCATGCCAGTCGGGTCGCCCAGCGCCGGCACCTGCCCTGGAGCCTGGTGCATGTGGACAACGGCAGCGTGCGCGACGAGCAGTCGCGCCTGCGCTTGCAAAGCGCCCAGCAACTGGCCGAGCGCCTTGGTGGCGAAGTGGTGCTGCTGCGCGCCGGGGAAGTCGCCAAGACCCTGATCCAACACGCCGCCGAACGTCGCGCCAGCCTGGTGCTGGTGGGGCAGTCGCGGCAGAACTGGCGTCGCCGATTGTTGGGGGGCGGCCTCGCGGCGCGTTTGCTGCGCAGCGCCCATGGCCTGGAAATCAACGTGCTGGACCGTGACCAGGAACAGTCGGTGACGCGTACCCGCGCCCCGCACACGGTGGTCTGGTTCGACTACGCGATGGCGCTGCTGGCAACGATCCTGGCCTCGGCCCTGGCCTGGGGCGTGGCCAGTATCCTGCCGTTGCCGAATATTTCCCTGGTGTTCCTGGCCGCCGTGTTGCTGGTGGCGGTGCGCAGCAGCCTGGGGCCCTCGCTGGCCTGTGCGGTGCTGTCGTTCCTGAGTTACGACTTTCTGTTTATCCCGCCGAAATTTTCCTTCGCCATCCAGCGTGAGGAAGATGTCCTGACGTTGCTGTTTTTCCTCTTGATGGCCGCGCTCACCGGCAATCTCGCCGCCCGTCAGCGGCGGCAACTGGAGGCCCTGCGCGATACCCAGGAAGAAACCAGCGAACTGCTCGACCTGTCGCGCAAGCTGACGGCGGCCACGGATCGCCAGGCGGTGGTCAGCGCCGCTTCCCAGCACCTCAGTGGTTGGGAAGAGCTGCAAATCTGCCTGCTGAACCGCGATGGCCAGGGTGGCTGGAAAGTCGAGACCGGCGGTCCGCAGACCTTCTCCGAGTCCGAGCGGGCCGCCGCTGACTGGGCCTGGCAACACGACCAGCCGGCGGGCATGGGCACCGGGACCTTGCCGTTCGGGCGATGGTGGTGGTGGCCGTTGTCGGCGGAAGAGGGCCCGATGGCCTTGCTGGGGGTGCGGCCCAAGGACGGCCAGACCCTGAGCGGGCAGCGTCGGCGCCTGTTGACCGCCCTCAGCCAGCCGCTGGCCCAGGCGCTGGCCCGGGCCCAGTTGGCCGATGACCTGGAAGCCGCGCGCCTGCACGGCGAAACCGAGCAACTGCGCAGTGCCTTGCTGGCCTCGGTGTCCCACGACCTGCGCACGCCGCTGACCTCCATGCGCGGCAGCATCGACAGCCTGCTGGCGCTGGGCGAGGCGATTCCCCTGGACGATCGCCAGGAACTACTGGAAGGCACCCGCGACGAAGCCGAGCGCCTGGACCGCTATATCCAGAACCTGCTGGACATGACCCGCCTGGGCCACGGTGCGCTGAAGCTGGCCCGCGACTGGGTCGCACCGGCGGATATCATCGGCAGTGCGCTGAACCGATTGCGGGCAGTGTTGGCGCCCTTGCAGGTCAGCACCGAGTTGCCGGCGCAGTTGCCGCTACTCTATGTGCACGCGGCGCTGATCGAACAGGCGCTGATCAATGTCATGGAAAACGCCGCGCGCTTTTCACCGCCTCAAGGCCGCCTGCAACTGCGTGCCGGCAGCACCGACACGGAGCTGTTCTTTTCCGTCAGTGACGAAGGACCGGGGATTCCAGCCGATGAGCGGCACAAGATTTTCGACATGTTCTACACCGCGGCCCGTGGCGATCGCGGCGGGCAGGGTACGGGCCTGGGCCTGGCGATCTGCCAGGGCATGGTCGGTGCGCACGGCGGGCATATCGGCGTGGATGACGGCATCGACGGCCACGGCACCTGTATCACCCTGTTCCTCCCTTTGCAGGAGCAACCGGGCATTGAAAGTGAAGCCTGATATGCTTTGGCGACCGATAGCCATGATGTTAAGACCATGACCCAGATTGCGACCATCCTGGTCATCGATGACGAACCGCAGATTCGCAAGTTCCTGCGCATCAGCCTGGTGTCCCAGGGCTACAAGGTGCTGGAGGCCGGCACCGGCGCCGAGGGCCTGGCCCACGCCGCGTTGAACAAGCCGGACCTGCTGGTGCTCGACCTCGGCTTGCCGGACATGGACGGCCAGCAGGTGTTGCGTGAGTTTCGCGAATGGTCCACCGCGCCGGTGCTGGTGCTCTCGGTGCGGGCCAGTGAGGGGCAAAAGGTCGAGGCGCTGGATGGCGGGGCCAACGACTACGTGACCAAGCCGTTCGGTATCCAGGAGTTTCTTGCGCGAATTCGTGCCTTGTTGCGCCAGGCGCCGAGCGGCGAGGCCCAGGAGGCGGCATTGAGCTTTGGTCCGTTGACCGTCGACCTGGCTTACCGGCGGGTGCTGCTCGACGGCACGGAAGTGGCGTTGACCCGCAAGGAGTATGCGGTGCTGGCGCAACTGGCGCGGCATCCCGGGCGGGTGATCACCCAGCAGCAGTTGCTCAAGGATATCTGGGGGCCGACCCATACCGAAGACAGCCATTATCTGCGGATCGTGGTCGGGCATTTGCGTCAGAAACTGGCGGATGATCCCACCGCGCCGCGATTTATCGTGACCGAAGCAGGTGTCGGCTACCGGTTGCTCGATAACTAGCCCTGGCGCCCTTCTTCCTCGTAGCGATCCATCGTATCGCTGGCAATCAAGCGTCCCAGGGCGATCAGCTCCGGCGCCTTGTAGAACTCGAAGAAACGGCACACCCGCTTCGGCACGTTGATCAGGATATCCGGCGGGTAGCCGGCGATCTTGTATTGCGCCAGCGAGGTTTGCATCACCTCGAAACTCTGGTTGATCAGATCCAGCAGCGAGGCCGGGCCGACGTTGTCGATGATGAACGAGCCGGTCGCGGATTTCGGCGCACCGTCGTCTTGTGGTGCGGCGGCCGGTTGCTGGCTTTGGGATTCGGCACCGTCGAGCCAGGGATTACCGACCTGGGCGGCTTCACTGGCGAGGGTCTGCTGCTCCAGGCGCAATAACTCTTCAGCCTGTTTACGCCGGAATGGCAGGCGCGAGCCCATGGAACTGAGCAGGTTGTTGAAGCGGCTCTTGAACGCCGGCGGCCGTTGGATAACCGGTAGCTGGTACTGCTTCTGGTTGGTGGCGTTGAGGTTGACGGCGATGATCAGGTCGCAGTGGCTGGAGACCACCGGCACGATCGGCAAAGGGTTGAGAATACCGCCGTCCACCAGCATGCGGTTGCCCTGCATGACCGGGGTGAACAGGCTGGGAATCGCCGCCGAGGCGCGCATCGCCTGGTGCAGGCAACCTTCCTGGAACCAGATTTCCTGCTGGTTGGTCAGGTCGGTAGCGACCGCCGTGTAGGGAATGCGCAGGTCCTCGATATTGATCTCGCCGACGATCTTGCGGATCTGCCCGAAGACCTTTTCGCCGCGAATCGCGCCAAGGCGAAAGCTCACGTCCACCAGGCGCAGCACATCCAGATAGTCGAGGCTTTCGATCCAGCGGCGATATTCGTCAAGCTTGCCGGCGGCATAGATGCCACCGACCACCGCGCCCATGGAACAACCGGCGATGCAGGCGATTTCATAACCGCGTCTTTCTATTTCCTCTATCACCCCGATATGGGCATACCCACGAGCCCCACCCGAGCCCAGCACCAGCGCGACACGTTTTTTCATGACTCAGTCCTTGAACAAGCTGTTACTCACAATGCACCTCCGGGAAGGCAGGTACAATCGTGGCATCGGCTGTTCTTTGCCTGTCGAATCGGATTGACTCCAGCCATCGTCATCTTGATTGATTAAGCTTGAGTGAAAGGCCAAGGCACTTTTTGCCCGGCGTGCCGTCTTAATGTGCACGAGTGTTTATTTTTACCTGAGGTGTCATCGATGAAAGCCTGGATCTGTGTGCCATTGATTGCGTTGGCGTTGGCCGGTTGTGCGGGCAAAACTGCCTACCGGGACAGTTGTGGTACCGAGTTGGATGCCGCCTGGCACGAACTGGACCTGGCCAAGGCCGAAGGTTTTGCCGGGACCGTGAGTTATTCCAAGGCGCTGTCACTGCTGACCGGGGCCAAGACCCAGCAGCAGTTCGAAGCCTATGAGGGCTGTACCAACAAGGCCGAGAAAGCGCGCTTCTACATCCGAGAGTCCCGCGCCGGGCGTTGAGTGGATTGAGCGCGCGGCTATGTTTGACGCGCGCGCTTTTGCTTGGACGCGGTCCCTACTGTTTACCGGCCTACTGTAGGAGCGAGCTTGCTCGCGATGAACGTGAGGACGCTGCGGTGTTTCAGGCAGCCCGCGTGGCAGGGATCGCCTTATCCGCCCAAAACGGTAGTATCCTCGGCTTCCCTCCACGTTCGGATGTCTGCCTATGCGCAGTAAACTGGAAGCCTGCCTGCAGGCCGTCAACCAGGTGGTGTTGGGCAAGGAAGCACAGGTTCGCCTGGCCCTGACCTGTCTCCTGGCCAACGGTCACTTGCTGATCGAAGACCTGCCCGGCATGGGCAAGACCACCCTCAGTCACACCCTGGCCAAGGTCCTTGGCCTGAGCTTCCAGCGTATCCAGTTCACCTCCGACCTGTTGCCCAGCGATATCCTCGGCACCTCGGTGTTCGACAAGGACAGCGGGTTGTTCGTGTTCCACCCGGGGCCGATTTTCGCCGAGCTGGTGCTGGCCGACGAAATCAACCGGGCCACCCCCAAGAGCCAGAGCGCCTTGCTCGAAGCCATGGAAGAGGGGCAGGTGACCATCGAAGGCGCCACTCGGCCCTTGCCGTCGCCGTTCTTCGTGATCGCCACGCAAAACCCCAGCAGCCAGGGCGGTACCTTCGCCTTGCCGGAATCGCAGCTCGATCGTTTCCTGATGCGGGTGTCCCTCGGCTACCCGGCCCGCGCCGCGGAAAAGGCCTTGCTGCAAGGAGTGTCGCGCCGCGATCTGCTGCCACAGTTGCAAGCGATCCTCAGCCATGCCGAACTGTCGGCCCTGCAACAGCAGGTCAAGCAGGTGCGCACCAGCGATCCGTTGGTGGACTACGTGCTGCGCCTGGTCGGGGCGACCCGTGATCAACCACAATTCGCCTGGGGCCTGTCACCCCGCGCCAGCCTGGCGATCCTCGCCGCCGCCCGGGCCTGGGCGTTGTTGGCCGGGCGCGACTATGTGGTCCCGGAAGACGTCCAGGCGGTATTGCCCTCGGTGGTCAGCCATCGCTTGCGCGAGCGCGCCGATCCGACCGGGCAGGGCGGTGGCGCCCTGGTGCAGTGGCTGCTGCGCGAGGTGCCGGCGCTTTGATCCGGCGCCTGCGCGGGTCCTGGCAGGCCTGGCTGGCGCGGCGCCTGCCGCCCTCGACGCGGATCCAGCTGACCCAGCGACAGATCTTCATCATGCCCAATCGTGCGGGCGGGGTCTTCGCGGCCTTGCTGGCGCTGATTTTGATGGTCGCCATCAACTACCAGAACAGCCTGGCCTACGCCCTGTGTTTCCTGCTGCTGTCGGTGTTCGTGGTGGCGATCCTGCATACCTTTCGTAACTTGCAAGGGCTGGTGCTCAGCGCCGGGACCGGGCCAGCGGTGTTTGTCGGCGAGCAGGCGCGTTTTGTCGTGCGCCTGGAAAGTGCCGGGAAAACCCATCGCGCCATTGGCCTGGGCTGGTCGAAGCAGGACTTGCACAGTATCGATGTGCCGGCGGCGGGGTTCTGTGAACTGGAGTTGAATCTGCCGACCCTGGTGCGAGGTTGGCTGCACGCGCCGCGTTTCGGCGTCGAGAGCAGTTTCCCGCTGGGGATCCTGCGGACCTGGAGCCGACTCGACCTGGGCCAGAAGGTGCTGGTTTATCCACAGCCCCTGGAAGGCCAACTGCCAACCCTGGCCAGTGTGCTCAGCGACGACCGCGAAGAGGGCATGCGCGCCCACGGCCAGGGTGTCGACGACTATCAGGGCTTGAAGGTCTATCAACCCGGCGACTCCTGGCGGCGCCTGCACTGGAAAGCCTATTCCCGTGGGCAGGGCCTGCTGGTCAAGGAGTTCGCCCGGCTCGATGGCCGTGAACTGTGCCTGGATTTCCTCGCCCTCGGTGGGGACGTCGAGCAGCGTCTGTCACGTCTGTGTTATTGGGTGCTGGAATTGTCCCGCCGCGAGACCGCGTTCTCCCTGCGCCTGCCTGACCAGGTACTGGACAGCGACAGCGGTGCGGCCCATGGCGAGGCATGCCTGCGGGCCCTCGCGCTGTTCGGGAAAGCCCCATGAATGTCGCGCCGCTGATCTCCCGTGCCAGCCTGGTCTGGCTGCTGGTG
The DNA here is from genome assembly GCF_013386165.1 of Pseudomonas gingeri. Taxonomy (GTDB): domain Bacteria; phylum Pseudomonadota; class Gammaproteobacteria; order Pseudomonadales; family Pseudomonadaceae; genus Aquipseudomonas; species Aquipseudomonas gingeri_C. The sequence goes on from NZ_JACAOS010000018.1 coordinate 82,114, forward strand.
GCCCAGACCTTGGTGATGGTGCCGTTCTGGTTTCATGTGCCGCTGTGGATGGTGGCGTTGTGGCTTGGCTGCACGGTCTGGCGGATCCAGGTCTACCGAATGCGTGCGCGTTTTCCCGGACGGCTGATGGAAGTGCTTCTGCTGCTGGTGACTATCAGCGGCATCTGGCTCTCGCGCAGCAGCCTGATCGGGCTGGACGCCGGGGCGGTGCTGCTGGTGGCGATGTTCATGCTCAAGCTGGTGGAGACCCGCACCCGTCGCGATGCCCTGGTGCTGATTTTCCTCGGGCTGTTCTGTGTCGCGGTGGCCTATCTGTTCGAGGACAGCTTGCCCTGGGCGTTCTACAGCCTGTTGCCGGTGGGGGCGCTGCTGGCGGCCTTGATCGGTTTGCAGCAAGGTTCGACGACCCGGCCCCTGGCGACCCTTCGGCTGTCCACGACCCTGCTGCTGCAAGCCTTGCCGCTGATGCTCCTGCTGTTCCTGTTTTTCCCCCGTATCGCCCCGCTGTGGTCGTTGCCGTTGGCCATCGACAAGGCGCAGAGCGGCTTGTCCGAGAGTATGTCGCCGGGGGACGTGGCCGAGCTGGGGCGTTCCGCGGAGCTGGCCTTTCGCGCCAGCTTCGACGGCCCCCTGCCGGCGCGTCGCGACCTGTACTGGCGGGCGCTGACCCTGGAGCAATTCGACGGCCGGCGCTGGAGCCAGGCGCCGTCGGTGACCTACAGTCCGGCGCCGAAATGGCAGCCCGGCGGCGCGTCCTGGCGCTACAGCATCATCCTCCAGGCCAGTGGCAAACCCTGGTTACCGGCGCTGGATGTAGCCCGCACCGATCAGGCCGATGTACACCAGTTGGCGGACTATCGGGTGCAGCGCCAGCGTCCGGTGCAGCAGGTTTTGCTCTATCGGGCCGAGTCCTGGCCGCAGGTGGTGCGCGATCCGCAGCTCAGCGACCGGGCCCGACGCCAGGCCTTGCAGTTGCCGGCCGAGGGCGATCCGCGCAGCCGCCAGTGGGCGGCACAATTGCGGCAAGCTTATCCACAGCCCCAGGCACTGGTGGCGGCGCTGCTCAAACATTTTCACGACGAGCCGTATCACTACACCCTCAAGCCGCCGACCCTGGGCGCCGACAGCATCGACGCGTTCCTCTTCGACAGCCGCCAGGGCTTTTGCGCGCATTACGCCGGGGCCATGGTCTACGTGCTACGGGCGGCGGGGATCCCGGCGCGGATGGTGGCCGGCTACCAAGGGGGGGAGCTGAACCCTGCGGGCAACTTCCTCACGGTGCGCCAGTACGATGCCCACGCCTGGGTCGAATACTGGCAGGACGGGCAGGGTTGGCGCAGTGCCGACCCGACCTATGCGGTGGCACCGCAACGGATCGACCAGGGACTGGAGCAAGCCCTGGCGGCCGACGAAGATCTGCTCGGGGCCTCGCCCCTCTCACCGCTGCGTTACCAGCACCTGACCTGGCTCAATGACCTGCGCCAGGGCTGGGATAATCTCAATTATGGTTGGCAGCGCTGGGTCCTGGGTTATCAGGGCGAACAGCAATTGCAGGTGCTGGGACGCTGGTTCGGCGACCTGAGCGTGTGGGTCCTGCCGGTCGGGTTGGTGCTGATCCTGGGGCTGCTTTCCCTGCTATTGCTGCGCCCCTGGAGGAACACCTCCGAGCCGTCGTTGCGGGTGTTCGCCGCCTTCGAAAAGTTGCTGCGTCGACGCGGCCTGGTGCGTGAGCCGGGTGAAGGCCCGCAGGCTTTTGGCGAGCGGGCGGCGCGACAATTGCCGCGCCAGGCGGAAAATATCAATGCATTTATCCAGAGCTTCGTGGCCCAGCGCTATGCTGAACAGACCCCGTCGATGGATGCATTGCAACAGCGGTTGCGGTCATTGCGTCGTAGTCTTGGAAGTTCGATTTGGGAGTGAGTGTCGAATGTCTGCCCTGGTGGATGAGTTGGTGGTTGAGGTCCTGAGCCTCGAAGTGCGCTTGTTGGCCTGTCATGCGCGAGTGGATGCGCTGACCGACGAGGAGGGCCTGCATGACTTGCGCACCACGGTCCGGCGTCTGCGCAGCCTGTTGCGGCCGTTGCGCGGTTTGCCGGGGGTCGAACAGGTCGAGCAGGCGGCGCAGCAGGTCGGCAGCCTGACCACGCCGATTCGCGATCGCGAAGTGCTGGCGGCCTACCTGCATCGGCAGGGGCATCACGTGGCGGCGGCGCGGCGCACGGAACAGTTATCCGATGATTACTGGGCCGTGGCGCGCAGTGCCGAGTTGAAACAATTGTTCAGTGTGCTCGATGCCTTTCCGCGTTTTCTCCGGGCTTCGCAGCACCAGGGCCTGTTGAAGGGCCTGGACAAACGCATCGACAAACGTCTGGAAAAACAATGGGCGGCGCTGGATGAAGCGCTGCACGATCCGTTGCATGACCGCCATCGGTTGCGGCTGTTGATCAAGCGCGTTCGCTACGCGGCCGAAGCCTATCCGCAATTGAGCCGCTTGCCGGCACGCTCCTTGAAATCCCTGAAGTCGGCCCAGGAAGCGCTGGGCGACTGGCACGATTGCTGGCAATGGTTGCTACGGGCGGAACAGGAACCGGACTTGCAATCCTGTGTCACGGGTTGGCGCAGGACCATGGCCCTGGCCGAGAGCAAGGCCGACCGGGTGCTGGACCGCTTGAGCGAGACCTGTTTCAGCTGAGTGCCGACGGCCTGTTTGACGGCTGCTTTGGCCGGTATGAGTGCTGTGATGGGCGAGTGAGCTGATTACTATTGCGTAGGACTTTTTCCAACTGAGGTCAGCATGCGCTTTTCAGATTTGCTCGATGCGGTTCGTCGTCAGCCCAAGGGGCTTTCCATTCCTGCCGACTGGGGGCAGGGACGCGCCAGTTTCGGTGGCCTGGTGGTCGCGCTGCAATACGAGGCGATGCGCGCCCGGGTGCCGGCCGAGCGACCCTTGCGTTCGCTGGCGGTGACCTTTGTCGGACCGGCGGAGCCTGGGGTGCCCATCGACTTCGAAGTCGAGGTGTTGCGCGAGGGCAAGGCGGTCAGCCAGGTGCTCGGCCGGGCGGTACAGAACGGTCAGGTGGTGACGCTGGTGCAGGGCAGCTTTGGTGCTTCCCGGGCCTCGGTGGTGGCGGTGGTGGCTGAGCCGGCGCCCTTGTTCAAACACTGGGACGAATGTCCGGAGGCACCGTATATCCCGGGGGTGATGCCGGAGTTCATGAACCATTTGTCGATGCGTTGGGGGATTGGCGGTATGCCTTTCACCGGCAATACGTCCCGTGAAATGGGCGGTTGGGTGCGGTTGAAGGGGGATGTCCGGCAAGAGCCGTTGACCGAGGCGCATCTGTTGGCGCTGGTGGACGCCTGGCCGCCAGCGGTGTTGCCGCATCTGGGCAAACCGGCGCCCGGCAGCACCCTGACCTGGACTGTGGAGTTCGTTCAGCCGTTGCTTGAACTCGATACCCTGGACTGGTGCAAATACCGCGCACTGATCGAGCATGCCTGCGACGGTTATGGCCATGTGGCTGCGGCATTGTGGAGCGCGGATGGACGGCTGATTGCGTTGAGCCGACAAACCGTTACCGTGTTTGGCTGATGCAGCGTTGGCCCTTGTAGGAGCCCGTGTGATCTGTGTTGCCTGTCCGGACGCCATCGCTGGCAAGCCAGCTCCTACAGGGAGGCTGGGCATGGCGACGTCTTTGTGTTGAAACACGGACTTGTAGGAGCCGGCTTGCTGGCGATGAGGCCGGTAAGGCTTGCATCGACCGCCAGCGTCTACAGAAAACCCTGAGGGTTCAGGCTTCCAGCACCAGGCGTTGGCCTTTGCTACGCAGGCTGAAGGCGGCTGCCAGGCCCAGCACGCCGACGGCGAAATCGGTCGGGTTGTGGGCAAATACGCCGGAGCTCACCAGCAGGAAGGACAGCGCGAACAGGATCAGCGCCAGCAGTTGCATGCCTTCGCCAGTGCCATCGTTGGTCGCTTGGGGTGCAACTCGCCATTGCCAGGCGGGGAAGTTGGGGTGACGTTGGCCCATGATCGTGTCCTCTGTTCGTGTAGTCGGTGAACAGAGATTAAGCCGGACCCGTAACCCGCGCGAATCAACTCTTCCTATCGGTCTTATAGTTTGAGCTGGCCAATCGCCTTGCTCAGCTCTCCCGCCAGCTTGGCCAGGTCATGGCTGGTGGTGGCCGAGTCCACGGTCTGTTGCACGGTGTTCTCGGTCACGTCGCGGATGCTCACCACCGCCCGGTTCATTTCTTCTGCCACCTGGCTCTGCTGCTCGGCGGCCACGGCGATCTGGGTGTTGCTTTCGCGCATCTGGGCCACCGCGCTGGTGATCTGCGCCAGCGCCTCGCCGGCTTCCCGGGCCTGCTGCACGCAGTCGTCGGCCTTGAATGAGCTTTCCTGCATGAAGTCCACGGCGTCACGGGTGCCGGCCTGCAACGCCGAGACCATGCCGGTGATTTCGTCGGTGGAGGTCTGCACCCGCTTGGCCAGGTTGCGCACTTCATCGGCGACCACCGCGAAACCGCGGCCCATTTCCCCGGCCCGAGCCGCTTCGATGGCGGCATTGAGTGCCAGCAGGTTGGTCTGTTCGGCGATGCTGTGGATCACGCTGACCACGCCATTGATCTTCTGGCTGTCCTCGGCCAGTTGCTGGATCATCGTCGCGGTCTGCTGTACGCCGCTGGACAACCCGGTGATCGACTGCTGGACCCGGCTGACCACCGCCTGCCCGCTGCCGGCCAGGTCGTCGGCGGTTTTCGACAGGTCACGCGTAGCGCCGGCGTGCTGGGCGATGTGATAGACCGTGGCCGACATCTCGTTGATGGCCGTGGCGGCCTGGTCGGTTTCGCTCTGCTGGCCGAGCATGCCGTGGCGCACGTCGTTCATGCTCGAGGCCAGGCTGGCGGCGCCGACGTCCAGTTGTGCCGCCGTACGCGCTACCGTGCCGACCACTCGCTGATAGCCGGCCTGCATCGCATTGAAGGCGCTGGCCATTTGTCCGACTTCGTCCTTGCAGGCCAGCGGCACCCTGGCCGAGAGGTCGCCGGTCTTCTCCACGTGGAGCATCACGTCCTTGAGGGTATTGAGTTGGCTGAGGAGGAAGCGGATCAGCAACTGCGAGGCGCCGAGCATCGCCAGCATCAGGATGAATACGGCCGCCGCATAGTGGGCGAAACGCTCGCCGAACACCTGGGCCAGGCTGGGGGCATAGGCGAGTACGGCGACCTGCTGCTCGCCACGGCCGAGCACCTGGGCGCCGAGCAGCGGGTTGTCGCCGAACAGCGGCATATAGTCGTAGCCGACCCAGCCCTTGGCGTCTTTCAGGCGCGGCAGCATCTGGCCCTTGAGGGTCGGCGTTTCGCCGGCCTTGAACAGCAGCAGGTTGTCGGCCTCGGGCCAGGCCTTGCCTTCGGGCCAGGCGCCGAGCAGGTAAGCCTGGGCCTGGACCGCGGCGCGCGAGGCGTCGGTGCGCGCCTGTTGTTCCAATTGCACGGCGTACAGCACCAGGAGCAGGGTGGTGACGAAAGCGACCGCGTTCACGGCCCAGAACTTGTACTTCAGCGAGATGTTGCTAAGCCAGGCACCCATGGAAGGTCTTCTCTGATTGAGCGGAAACAGTTTTGGCAAGGTGCCATTATTGTGCCGCTACTGAGGAAGACGATTGTTGATGTGGGTCAATGTCGCGGTGTGTCAGAGGGGTCAGGCGAGGCTAGGCAAATTGAAGAAGGCGCGGGCGCAGGCCGTTGTGTGGGCCGCCAGGTCTTCCTCGGTTTCGCCCCGGTGCAGGGCCACTTCGCGTAGCACTTCACCCAGATACGCCGGTTCGTTGCGACCGTTCTTCGGCTTGGGCCGCAGGCTGCGCGGCAGCAGGTAGGGTGCGTCGCTTTCGAGCATCAGGCGACCACGGGGGATCTCCCGCACCAGCGGATGCAAGTGGGTGCCACGGCGCTCATCGCAGATCCAGCCGGTGATGCCGATATGCAGGTCCAGGTCGAGGTAGCTGAACAGCGCCTTCTGCTCACCGGTGAAACAGTGCACCACGGCGGCGGGCAGATGATCGCGGTAGTCGCGCAGGATCTCCAGCAGGCGGGTGTTGGCGTCACGCTCGTGGAGGAACACCGGGCGCTGCAACTCCACGGCCAGGGCCAGGTGTTCCTCGAGGACTTTTTCCTGCTGCGGGCGCGGGGAGAAATCCCGATTGAAATCCAGGCCGCACTCGCCGACCGCACAGACGTTCGGCTCCATCAGCAAGGCTTTCAGACGAGCGGCGCTGTCGGTGCTCCAGTCACTGGCGGAGTGGGGGTGAATGCCGGCGCTGGCGAACAGTCTCTGACCGCTCTGATCCAGCTCCCGGCATAGCTCCAAGGCCTGTTCGCTGCCCTCCAGACTGGTGCCTGTCACAATCAGTTGGCAGACTCCGGCGGCATAGGCACGGTCGAGTATTTCCTGCTGTTTGCCGGCAAAACTGGGGTTGGTCAGGTTGACGCCGATATCGATGAGTTGCATGGTGCTACCTCAGGCCACAGGCCGAAAAGCATACCAGAGCTGTAGATTTATAATAAAAATCAAGAACTACAACGAGTTATGACTGTCTCTTAAAGCCGCAAGAACGCATCGGTTGGCATGACCCCGGTGTAGCGCCCGTCTTGTGCACTTTTCGCGTTCAAAAGACGTTCGATTTCAGTCGTCCGACTTCAGGCTACCTGCCTGGGTCTGGGCAATATTCTTTCCGGAGAACGGATGAAGAAGCGACCCTCGCTGTTGCTCCTGCTGTGCCTGTCCCTGCTGCTGCCGTTGCCGGCGGTTGCGCGGTTGGCCGGGCCGTTGGAAATCGCCCAGCCGGGCAAGGTTCGCGACCTCGCGGAGATTCGTAGCAGCCGGGTCCTGCGGGTGCTGGTCAACCAGAGCCGCAACAGCAGCGGTGAGGTCCAGGGCGAAGTCATCGGCGTCGAATACCATCGCTTGCGCGCCTTTGAGCAGTTCCTCAACAGCCAGGCGCGGGACAATCAGGAGATTACCCTCAAGATCATTCCCAAGGCCAAGGACCAACTGCTCGGTGCCTTGCAGCGCGGCGAGGGTGACCTGGTGGCCCCGGGAGAACTGCTCGAAGCCCAGCCGGGCCACGCGGTGATCGCCAGCGATCCGCTTGGGAGTACGGTGCCGTTGTTGCTGGTGGGGCTCAAGGGCGAAAAACGTTTTACCCGCTTCGAGCAGCTCTCCGGCCGCACCCTGGCCCTGACCCCGGGGAGTGCGGCAGGGGAGGCGGTCAACCAGATCAACCAGAAACTGGCGTTACGCAAGCTGCCGCCGGTCAAGGTCGAGTGGGTCGATCCGAGCCTGGCGGTGGAGGATGTGCTGGAGATGGTCCAGGGCGGGATCTTTCACCTGACCGTCGTCGAACAGCCGATAGCCGAACGCTGGGCCCGGATCATGCCCAAGCTGCGTTTCGACAAGCAGGTGCTGGTCAGCGAACCGGGGCAGATGCACTGGTTCGTGCGCGATAACGCCTCGATGTTGAGCGCGAGCATCGATCGTTTTCTCAAGACCTACAAGACTCCTTCGGACCAGGACACGGCATTTCTGCGGATCTATCGACGTTTGTACCAGGTGCACTATCCGTTGAGCCGCAGTGATCGAGCGAAGTTGGAAAAGCTGCGCCCGGTGTTGCAACGCCATGCCCAGGCCCAGGGCATTGACTGGCTGAACCTGGCGGCACTGGCCTTCAAGGAGTCGGCCCTGGATCCTGGTGCTCGCGGTGCCAGCGGCGCGACGGGACTGTTGCAGATCACTCCCTCGGCGGCACAGCGGGTTGGCGTGAGCAATATCCAGAATGTCGATAACAACGTGCAGGCCGGGGCCAAGTACCTGGCGATGATCCGGCGCAAGTTCTTTGCCAGCCCCAAGCTCAACGAGCGCGAGCGCATGGCCTTTGTCCTGGCGGCCTACAACATGGGCCCGGAGCGGGTCCAGGGCATGCGCGCCGAGGCCCGCCGCCGTGGCCTGAATCCCAACCAGTGGTTCTTCCAGGTCGAACGCATCGCCATGGAGCAGGTGGGGATGAACGCGGTGAACTATGTGAACAGCGTGAACAAGTACTACCTGGCGTTTGACCGGGAGCGTGACTCCCTGGAACCGAATGCGCGGAAGATTGCTTCTCGTAAATAATCGAATAAATCGATTGTTTTGTCGGGATTTTTGCGCTTTTTACATTTTAAAAACTGATTATTATGAGGCCCATCAACCCCCTATTAAAAAGGATTCACCCATGAGCACCTTGATCAACCGCGTCCTGAGCACCCGCGCCGGCTATGGCCTGACTGTCCTGCGGATTTTCGTCGGGATCATCTTCGCCGCCCACGGTTCGCAGAAACTTTTCGGCCTGTTCGGCGGTTACGGTCTGGCGGGGACGGCGCAATGGATGGAGAGCATCGGTCTGGCACCGGGTCATTTGATGGCCCTGATGGCCGGTGGTACCGAGTTCTTCGGCGGCCTGGCGTTGATCATCGGCCTGTTGGCCCGTCCGGCAGCGTTGGGCCTGAGCTTCACCTTGCTGGTGGCGATCTTCTCGGTGCATATCCACAACGGTCTGTTCATGGCCAACAACGGTTATGAATTCGCCCTGGCCCTGCTGGGCGGCACGCTCGCGGTATTGATCGAAGGTGCCGGCAAGCTCTCGGCGGATGCGGCGATCTCCCGTTCGTAGGACCGGCGCGGGGCCCGCGCAATGAACCTGGCCCGCATTTTTGCGGGCTTTTTCGTTGTGAGGGATTCTTGACAGCCTGCCACCGGCTTCTCTAGGATTAAGACATGCGCCGATTTAAACAGCTACTTGCGGGGCGCCAGGCCGGTCGAAAGACCGCCGACAGAAGCTTGAGTCAGGCTTCGAAATACCGCTAAAGCGCTGGTTCGGTGTTGCCTCACACCTGCCCGGCAGATCGTTGAGGCGGAGACACGCACTTTGAACAGCCCACGCCCCGTTGTACGTCTTACGCCGATCACGGCGAGCCTGCCTTTTCGCAATCCTAAAATCCTCCTTGGCGGTCAACACCAGCCGACGCTGCTGCGTTATCTCGACGGCTGGCCGCGACGCAAGGGACGCGCCTCGGCCTTCCTGATCCAGTTTGTCGAGGACGGTGACTCCCTGGAACGTTTTGCCGATAACAGCTTCGACCTGGCGGTGATCCAGGCCCCGGATGCCGAGCACGCCGAAGCGGTGATCCGACAGCTGACCCGCGTCGCGCGGCAGGGTTTGATCACACGGCGCTAGGCGGGTCAGGTGGTATCAGCGTCAGCAGGCTCATGGATAGTCGATGGCGGTGATGTACACCAATTGCTCGCCGGTGGGCGCCATGACCCGAATCTCCGCATCCAGCGCCTTGCCGATCAGGGCCCGGGCCAGGGGTGAGTCGATGCTGATCAGGTTTTGCTTGAGGTCCAGTTCGTCCGGGCCGACGATGCGGTAGCGCGACTCTTTGCCGTCCTCGTCCTCGATGGTGACCCAGGCGCCGAAATACACCTTGTTCAGGTCGCTGGGCCGTTCGCCAACCACCTTCAGGCTTTCCAGGCGCTTGGTCAGGAAGCGCACACGGCTGTCGATCTCGCGCAGCATCTTCTTGCCGTAGGTGTACTCGGCGTTTTCCGAGCGGTCACCCTGGGCTGCCGCCTCGCTCACCGACTGGGTGACCTGAGGGCGGCGCACATGCCACAGCTCATGCAACTCGGCGCGCATGCGGGCCTCGCCCTCCGGAGTGATCAGGGCGGTGCCGGCAGTGCGGGGCGGGCGGTAACGACTCATCTGCAATCCCTTGGCGAAACAAGGCGTTGAGTCTATCAGCCCTCGCGCAGCACTGTCAGTGGGCTGACATTCAGCGCCCGGCGGGTGCCAAACACCCCCGCGCCGCCGACCATCACCGCGCCGATCAGCGGCAGCAGCAACAGCCACGGATGCAGGTGCCACGGCAGGTCAAAGGCAAACCGGTAGAGCACCCAGCTCACCAGTTCCGTGCCGAGGGCGGCCAGCAGGCCGCTGGCCGCGCCCAGCAGGCCGAACTCGATCCGCCGCGCCTTGACCAGCAGTTTTCGCTCAGCCCCCAAGGCGCGTAGCAGCGCGCCCTGGCGGATACGTTCGTCCAGGGTGGCCTGCAAACCGGAGAACAGCACCGCCATGCCCGCCGCCAGGACGAACAGCAGCACGTACTCCACGGCAATGGTCACCTGGGCCAGGATGCTGCGCAGTTGCTCCAGCAACGCCTCCACTTGCAGGATGGTCACCGCCGGGAAGGCCCGGGACAGCTCGACGATATCCTTGTCGTGGCCGGGGGCCAGGTAGAAGCTGGTGAGGTAGGTGGCCGGCAGGTCCTGCAGGGTGCCGGGCTGGAAGATCATGAAGAAGTTCGGCTGGAAATTGTCCCAGTTGATGGTCCGCAGGCTGCTGACCACGGCCTCGCGGTTGGCCCCGCCGACACTGAAGATCAGGTGATCGCCGAGCTTGAGTTTCAGGCTCAGGGCGACCTTGGTTTCCACCGATACGCCGGGAATGTCCCCGCTGGGTTTGTCCGTCCACCAGTTGCCTTCGGTCAGGGTGTTGCCCGGCGGCAGATCGGCGGCCCAGGTCAGACTCAGGTCACGTTGGGTGGCGCGATCGCCTCCGGAGTCCTTGCTGACGATGTCCCGCACCGGGGTGCCGTTGATGCTGATCAGTCGACCTGGCACCACCGGATAGATCGGCGCCGACTTGGCCGAGAGCTGGATCAGGTGGTCGCGGAAGCCGTCCTTGTCTGCCGGCAGGATATTCAGGGCGAAATAGTTCGGTGCGTTTTTCGGCAACTGGTTCTGCCAGGTGTCGAGCAATTCGCCACGCAGCAGGGCGATCAGGGCCATGGACAGCAGGATCAGGCCAAAGGCCAGGGATTGTCCGGCCGCGGCCAGCGGATGGCGCAGCAACTGGCCCAGGCCCAGGCGCCAAGGCAACGAGGCCCCGGCCAGCAGCCGGCGCAGGCTTTGCAGCCCGAGCAACAACAGGCCACCGAGCACCAGCGCCGCCACCACGCCGCCGCCGAGCAGGGCGAAGGTCAGCAGCAGGTCGAGGCTCAGGCGCCACATGATCAGGCCCAGGGCGAGCAGGGCGGTGCCGTAGACCAGCCAGGTGCTGGCCGGGATCGGCAGCAGATCCCGGCGCAGTACCCGCAACGGCGGTACCCGGCCAAGGGCGGCCAGGGGCGGCAGGGCGAATCCGGCCAGGGCCACCAGCCCGGTGCCGATGCCGGCGAGCGCCGGCCTCAACCCACCCGGCGGTACGTCGGCGGGCAGCAGGTCATGCAGCAGGGAGAACAGGCCCAACTGGGCGAGCCAGCCGAGCAGGGCACCACTGATGCTGGCCAGCACACCGAGGATCGCCAGTTGCAGGCTGAACAGCAGCATGGTTTCCCGGCGCGACAGTCCCAGGCAGCGCAGCAGCGCACTGGCGTCGAAGCGTCGGGCGGCGAAACGGCTGGCACTGAGGGCCACGGCGACGCCGGATAACAGCACCGCCACCAGGCTGGCCATGTTCAGGTAACGCTCGGCCTTGCCCAGGGCGCCGCCGATCTGCTGGTTGCCGTCGCGGGCGTCGAGCAGGCGCTGGTTCGGTGCCAGGCCCGGCTTGATCAGCTCGCGATAGGTCGACAGGGCGTTTGCCGAGCCGCGCCACAGCTCACGGTAGTCTACCCGGCTGCCGGGTTGGACCACGCCGGTGGCATCGAGGTCGGCGAGGTTGATCAGCACCCGTGGAGTCAGGCTGTAGAAGTTGCCAGCACGATCCGGCTCGTAGGTCAGGACCCGCGCCAGGCGCACGGTCTTCAGGCCGACATCGATGTTGTCGCCGATCTTCAGGTCCAGGGCGGTCAACAAGCGTGCCTCGACCCAGGCTTCGCCGGGCGCCGGTCCACCGCCGGCGGTCTCGACGCCGAAGGGCGCGGCAGCGCTCTTGAGTTCGCCGCGCAACGGATACTGCTCGTCCGTGGCCTTGATGCTCGACAGCTGGATGCCGGTGTCCGTGGCGATCACGCTGGAGAACTCGACCGCCCGCGCGTGGGCAAGACCCAGGTCGCGGCCGGTCTGGATTTGCTCCTGGCGAGCAGCACTGGTGCCGTCGAGCACCAGGTCGGCGGCGAGGAATTCGGTGGCCCGCAGCAGCATCGCGCCGTTCAGGCGCGCGCCGAAGTAGCCGATGGCGGTGCTGGCCGCCACCGCTACCAGCAAGGCGAAGAACAGCACCCGCAGCTCACCGGCGCGGGCATCGCGCAGGAGTTGGCGAGTGGCGAGGCTGAACAGGCGCAACAGCGGCAGGCGTGCCATCAAGGCTCCAGAGGGCCGACCAGATGGCCGGCATCAAGACGGATCAGGCGCCGGCAGCGATGGGCCAGGCGTTCGTCGTGGGTCACCAGCACCAGGGTGGTGCCGCGCTCCTGGTTGAGTTCGAACAGCAGGTCGCTGATGCGCTCGCCGGTATGGCTGTCGAGGTTGCCGGTGGGTTCGTCGGCGAACAGCACGTCGGGTTCGGCGGCAAAGGCCCGGGCGATGGCTACCCGTTGCTGCTCGCCGCCGGAGAGTTGCCGTGGCGAGTGGGTCAGGCGCTGGCCCAGGCCGACCCGTTCGAGCAGGCCACGGGCACGTTCGCGGGCATCGCTGCGACCGTCCAGCTCCAGGGGCAGCATGACGTTTTCCAGGGCGTTGAGGCTGTCCAGCAATTGGAAACTCTGGAACACGAAACCGACGTGTTCGGCGCGGACCCGTGCCCGTTGGTCTTCGTCCAGGGTGCTCAGGGCCCGTCCGGCCAGGATGACTTCGCCGGCGCTGGGCAGGTCGAGACCGGCGAGCAGGCCCAGCAGGGTCGATTTGCCCGAACCGGAGGCGCCGACGATGGCCAGGCTGTCGCCCTTGTTCAATGTCAGGCTCAAAGGGTGCAGGATGGTCAGTTCACCTTCCGCGCTGGGAACCACTTTGCTAAGGTTCTGCGCGGTGAGAATGCTTTCGCCCATGGAGAATCCGATGCGAGTGTGGTTTTTGAGTGCCGGCCTGGCCTTGATGTGCATGGCCCAGAACGCGGCGGCGGGTACGATCCTGATCGTTGGCGATAGTATCAGCGCAGGTTTCGGCCTGGATACCCGTGTGGGATGGGTCGCCCTGCTGGAAAAGCGCCTGAAGACCGAGGGTTTTGCCGACCCGGTGGTCAATGCGTCCATCAGTGGCGACACCAGTGCGGGGGGCCAGGCGCGGCTGCCGGCGCTGCTTGCAGAGCATAAACCGCAAGTGGTGGTGCTCGAGTTGGGGGGCAACGATGGCCTGCGTGGACAGTTGCCGGCTCAATTGAAACAAAATCTTGCATCGATGATCGACAAGTCCCAGGCAGCCGGTGCAAAAGTCCTGCTGCTCGGGATGCAGATTCCGCCCAATTATGGTCCGCGCTACACCCAGGCCTTTGCCAAGGTCTACGGTGAGCTGGCCGAGGAAAAAAACATCGCGCTGGTGCCGTTTTTCCTCGAAGGCATCGGCGGTCACCCCGAGCTGATGCAGGCCGATGGGATTCATCCGGCGCCCGCGGGGCAGGGGATGTTGCTCGATAACGTCTGGCCGAGCCTGAAACCGCTGCTTTGAGCTTTTCTAGCGGCTGGCTTTCGGCTAAGGTGGCGCCCCGATTTGGAGCCCCTGATGCAGCGTCCCGCCTGGTCCTTGTTTGCCTACCAACTGATCGAACCCGACGAGCAGCTCGATCTGTTCGCCTGTCAGGAAGTACGCGTGCACCTGGTCACCCGGCAGCTGGAGCTCGGTGGCTCGGCCGATCGGACGCTGTGTGGCACCTTGTTGCCGGCCCAGCCACGCTGGTCGGGGGTGGATCGTTCGATTTTCCAGGACCAGCGCCTGTGTCCCCTGTGCCGGGCGATTCTTGAATCGCAGAAGCGCGGTACACCGCCGATCTGGCCGGAATTGCGCTTCGAACTCTGATTTCCGGCAACCTGTACTGTACCTGTCTCGTTACGATTGTCCCGGCGTGCCATCTCCCTTGCCAGCACGGTGTCGGTGTACAATCGCGGTCTATTTCATTTACGTCGATCATGCGAAGGATGTCCCGGATGTTGTCGCGCTTTCCTGCCGTTGCCCGTTGCCTGTCTGTAGCCGCCCTCTGTGTGGCGGGTCCTGTTTCGGCGCTGGAATTTCCGCTGCCACCGCCGGGCGAGGATATCGTCGGCCAGGTCCAGGTGCTCAAGGCCAAGTACGAAGACACCTTCGCTGACCTGGGCACCGCCTACGACCTGGGCTATTCGGAAATGGTCGCGGCCAACCCCGGCGTCGATGCCTGGTTGCCGGGGGCGGGGACCGATATCGTCCTGCCGACCCGCTTCATCCTGCCGCCGGGTCCGCGCGAAGGCATCGTGATCAACCTGGCCGAGTATCGCCTGTACTACTTCCCGAAAGGCCGCAACGTGGTCTACACCTTCCCGCTGGGGATCGGTCGTGAAGGCTGGGGCTCGCCGGTTGCCCACACCACCATCACCGCCAAGATACCGAACCCGACCTGGACCCCGCCGGCCTCGATCAAGGCCGAGCACGCCGCCGAGGGTGATCCGTTGCCCAACGTGGTGCCGGCCGGCCCGGACAACCCGCTGGGGCCGTTCAAGTTCGCCCTGGGCACACCGGGCTACCTGATCCATGGTTCGAACATGAAGTTCGGTATCGGTACCCGCACCAGCCACGGTTGTTTCCGCATGTATAACAACAACGTGCTGGAGATGGCCGACATGGTGCCGGTGGGCACGTCGGTGCGGATTATCAACGAGGCCTACAAGTTCGGCATGAGTGGCGGCAAGGTGTTCCTCGAGGCCCATACACCGCTGGACGACAATGGCAATCCGTCGGTGGTCGACAAACACACCGCGGTGATCAACGCCCTGCTCAAGCGTGAAGACCTGGCGAACAACCTGCGGGTCAATTGGGACCAGGTGCGTGACGTCGTCGCAGCCGAAGATGGCCTGCCGACTGAAATCGCCATGCCCGGTGCACCGTCGATGGTCTCCAACGCGCCGCTCGATCTGCAGCAGTAAGGGCTTGTCCAGCAACCCGCCTGGGCCTTGAGGTCCTGGCGGGTTTTTTTATGCCTGCGGTCCGGCGAACTTTTCGCCAGGCAAAAAAAAGCCGATCCAATAATGGATCGGCTTGATAACAACCCCGAAGGATTATTACTTCTTGCTTGCTTTTTCGAGCATACGCAGAGCGCGCTCGTTAGCTTCGTCAGCAGTCTGTTGTGCTTTTTGAGCAGCAGCCAGAGCTTCATCAGCTTTGCGGTAAGCTTCGTCAGCACGAGCCTGGGCACGAGCAGAGGCGTCTTCAGTAGCAGTCAGACGAGCTTCGGTTTCTTTGGATGCGCTGCTGCAACCAGTGGCCAGAACGGCGGCCAGGGCCAGAGCAGAGAATTTCAGAACGTTGTTCATCGTGTTCCCCTTCAAGGACTTTCTATTAATAACCATCTCCCCAGAGTGGGGATATAGTCGGCATACATACTACCCATTACTTGTAGTAAGTAAACTGACGTAACGCAAGAAGCAAAAAAAATTTTTGGAAGAGAATGTTTTCAGCTAACTTTTCATCATCCTGTATGAAAAATGTGCAGCAACCGGGCGCGATCCGGGCGCTTTGGGCAAGTCCAACCTGCACTAGTGTGACAGTCACAGGGACTGTCCACTGCTCATACAAGCGTCGCGCTAGTCGCGGCGAATGACTCTTTTCTTCTACCGTCGGTAGGGCGGGGAGGCATCTTTGCCAATTGAAAAGTGACTTTAAGGAGCACTGTTCGTCTTACAACATAACATTCCGGCAATCTTCAGCCGCTGTTCAGGTTTTTCAGCGAAAGGGCCAGTGCGGCCGGGCTACCATGAGCCGGTTGGACCATATGACGAGCGTCCCTTGAGCAGTACGGGGAGGACGCCTACTATCTGTCAGGTGCCCGTTTGTTCGGGAGCTGTCGGCTCTTCTCGTTGTCCAACCTGGCACGGGGTGGCGTAGGATATTTGTGATGATTTGGCTGCTGTAGCGATTTTTCGTAGGAAGCCAGGTGGTCCCTTCGCCGGAAAAACATGTAAGGTAGGGTCAGAACCCAAGACCCGCGAGGAGTAGCGATGAGCGAGGCGTTGTCCATCCACCATGACCAGGCAGGTCATCAATTCGAGACCAATGTGGACGGTCATCGTGCCTACCTGACCTATATGGACCTGGGTAAGCAGACCCTGGATATCTACCGGACCTTCGTGCCCAACGCCTTGCGCGGCCGGGGCATCGCGGCGGCGCTGACTGAACACGCGCTGGCTTATGCCGATCAGATGGGCTACACGGTGATTCCTTCCTGCTCCTATGTCGAGCGTTACATGGAACGTCATCAGCGGCACGCCGCGAAGATCTGAGTCCACGACGCACACAAAAACGCCGGGCAATGCCCGGCGTTTTTGCGTCTGCGTTCGGCGATCAGCTGCGCTGGCGCTTGGGCAGGACGTCCTTGAGCTTGGCATGCATGCTGCGCAAGGTTTTTTCGGTGGCGCTCCAGTCAATGCAGGCGTCGGTGATCGAGACGCCGTATTGCAGGTCGGCGAGGTCTTTCGGAATCGCCTGGCAACCCCAGTTCAGGTGGCTCTCGACCATCAGGCCGATGATCGACTGGTTGCCTTCGAGAATCTGGTTGGCGACGTTCTCCATCACCAGCGGTTGCAGGGCCGGGTCCTTGTTGGAGTTGGCGTGGCTGCAATCGACCATGATGTTGGCCTTGATCTTTGCCTTGTCCAGCGCCTGTTCACAGACCGCGACACTGACCGAGTCGTAGTTCGGCTTGCCGTTGCCGCCGCGTAACACCACGTGGCCGTAGGCATTGCCCTTGGTGGTGACGATGGACACGCCGCCTTCCTGGTTGATACCGAGGAAGCGATGGGGGCTGGAGACCGACTGCAAGGCGTTGATCGCCACGGTCAGGCCGCCGTCGGTACCGTTCTTGAAGCCCACGGCCGAGGACAGGCCCGAGGCCATTTCGCGGTGGGTCTGGGATTCGGTGGTGCGCGCGCCGATGGCCGACCAGCTGATCAGGTCCTGCAGGTACTGCGGCGAGATCGGGTCGAGGGCTTCAGTGGCGGTGGGCAGGCCCATTTCCGCCAGGTCCAGCAGCAATTGGCGACCGATGTGCAGGCCGTCCTGGATCTTGAAGGAGTCATCCAGGTAAGGGTCGTTGATCAGGCCTTTCCAGCCGACGGTGGTGCGCGGCTTCTCGAAGTACACGCGCATCACCAGGTACAGGCTGTCGGACACTTCGGCAGCCAGGACCTTCAGCCGCTCGGCGTATTCGTGGGCCGCCTTGATGTCATGGATCGAGCAAGGCCCGATGACGACAAACAGGCGATGGTCCGTGCCATCGAGGATATTGCGGATCACCTCGCGACCTTTGGTCACGGTACGCAGGGCGGTCTCGCTCAGGGGAATATCACGCTTGAGCTGATCGGGAGTGATCAGCGTCTCGTTGGAGGCGACGTTAAGGTCGTTGATCGGTAAATCAGCCATCGTGTTACTCGTCAGGTCACGGGTGCCGGCCGCCAGCGATCCCCGCGCGGCGGAGCGCAGCAGATTTGAGCGCGTCGGGGAGCCGAACCTTAGCGCGTTAAGCGGGGGGCGGGCAATGGCCTGGCCGGTTTAATCGAGTAAAGCCCGCACATAAGGTTGCCCAAGGCTGGCCTGGGAGAAGTCGTTGGCGTGTTCCCGAACCCATTGCTGGGCAATGACTTCGACGTTTTGCCGATCTTCGCTTTGTTGCTCGCGGGTTCGCTGGTAGCGTTCGATCTGGCAAACCTGCTCGCCCATGCGGGCGCCGAACAGGGTTTGCTCGTCGACAAAGGCAATGCCCACCCGGTAGCCGTGCTTGCGTTTCAGGCACCAGGCCACGTAGCCGGGATAACAGGCAACTGCGCCGAGGCTGGGAATGCACATTTGCAGCGCCGAACCTTTGCGCCAGCCGCGTGGCGAAAGGCAGGAGACACCTCCCAGGCTGATGCTGTCCAGTCGCTGGAGGGAAATGCAGGAATGCTCGAGCAAGGTCAATGTGACGGGAACGTCATCGGGATGAGGAAGAAAGCGAACCATGAACAACGACTCCCTGCGTCGGTCAGTGGAAAAACTTTCCAACAGTATAGTGAAGAGCCTGGAGTTGACGGATTTTGATATCGACCGGAATCTATTGGACTTGCCAGGTGTTTCGTTACTGATATTCACCAGTGTCGGCTGTGCCTCCTGCCGCTTCGCCCGGGCAGTATTGCCGACCCTGGCCCTGCCGGTGGAACACCTGTGCTGGATCGATGCGGGTGACAACGGCGGGGCGGTGCAGCGTTATGGGGTGTTTCATCTGCCCGCGCTGTTTGTGATCAAGGACGGCGGGTTTCATGGCGCCGTACAGTCACGCCTGGCGGTGAACGAGCTTGTCGAAGCGCTTCGGCAAGCCTTGAGTCTTGTACCAGAGGAGTTGCCATGACAGGTTCAGCGAGCAGGCCGCGTATCGGCATTATCGGTACGGGGGCGATCGGCGGGTATTACGGTGTGATGCTGGCGCGGGCCGGTTTTGATGTGCATTTCCTGCTGCGCAGCGAATTTTCGGTGGTGGCCGAGAACGGTTTGCAGATCGACAGTGCGGTGCATGGTCCGCTGCATCTGACGACGGTGCAGGCTTATTCCGAGGCCGCCGATATGCCGCCCTGCGACTGGTTGCTGGTGGGGGCCAAGACCACCAGCAACGCCAGTCTCGCACCGCTGATTGCCCAGGCCGCCGCGCCGGGGGCGAAGGTGCTGGTGCTGCAGAACGGTCTCGAGGTGGAGGACGAACTGCGCGCGCTGCTGCCCGAGTCCCTGCACCTGTTGGGCGGTCTGTGTTTTATCTGCGTACACCGCGCCGGTCCCGGGGCCATCGTGCACCAGGCCCTGGGGGCGGTGAATATCGGTTATCACAGTGGTCCGTTGCTGCAGGATGTCGCGGCCCTCCAGGCCCTGGTCGAAGAGGGCACCGGCCTGTTCCATGAGGCGGGCATCGAGTCCCAGGCCATGGCCAACCTGCAACAGGCGCGCTGGCAGAAGCTGGTGTGGAACGTGCCTTATAGCGGCCTGTCGGTGTTGCTGCGGGCCAGCACCACGCCGTTGATGACCGATGACAGCAGTCGCGAGCTGGTCCAGGCGCTGATGGCCGAAGTCGTGCAGGGCGCCCTGGCCTGTGGCCATGAGCTGCCGCCCGGTTGTGCCGAGCACTTGTTCAAGGTGACGGAAAAGATGCCGGACTACTGGCCGAGCATGTACCACGATTTTGTGCACAAGCGCGCGCTGGAACTGGACTCCATCTATGTCCGGCCGTTGGCGGCGGCGAGTGCCGCCGGTTGCGAGTTGCCCAAGATTCGCGCCTTGTACCAGGCGCTGGCGTTTATCGACGTGAACAATCGTCAGGGGTGAATGCAGCCCTGTAGGCGCCGGCTTGCTGGCGATTGCGATCTGAGCGTCGACATTCTTGTTGCCAGGTAAACCGTTATCGCCAGCAAGCTGGCTCCTACAGGTTTTGTGGGATTTTCAAGAGTGTGTTCCTTCGGGGATGGACCGTGGGGCCGGCCCGACCAGCCGTGCCCCGCGGTCTTCGGGGCGCTGCTAAGCTCAACTGATCTCCGCCATTCTGGCAATCGAGGAGGCCCCATGATCCGTTCGATGTTGTATGCCACCGACCTCGGTCTGTATGCACCTTATGTGATGCAGCATGCCCTGGAGTTGGCGCGAACGTTCAAGGCCGATTTGTATGTGGTGCACGCGGTCGAGCCGATGGGCCTGTTCGCCGAATCGGTGTTGCAGAGCTACCTGGACGAGCAGGCATTGAACGAATTTCACAGCCAGGGTCTTAACACCGTGATGGCGACCATCGAGCAGCGGGTGCTCGACAGCTTTCGCGAGGAATGCGCGGATGGGCTCCAGGACCTGAGCATGATCCAGTCGATCAAGGTGCTCCAGGGCGACCCCTCGCAGGTCATTCTCGAACAGGCCCGGGCTCTTTCGGTGGACCTGCTGATCGTCGGCAGTCACAGTCATGGCACTGGTGGCGAGGTGCATTTGGGGCGTACCGCCGCACGGGTCCTGCAGTTGTCCCAGGTGCCGGTTTACCTGGTGCCGCTGTTGCAGCGCCGTCGTTATGGCGATATCTGAGCTGGAAAGTCAGTGATTTGATAAAAAAGTTCTAGATTTATTCTTCAAACCATTCATATAGTTATATATCGCCGCTCTGATCTGTGGCGTTTACCTGCTTTGAGGGATACATATGAAGCTTCAACAACTGCGCTACATCTGGGAAGTGGCGCACCACGACCTCAACGTTTCCGCGACCGCGCAAAGCCTTTACACCTCTCAGCCGGGTATCAGCAAACAGATCCGCCTGCTCGAAGACGAGCTGGGTGTCGAAGTCTTCGCCCGCAGTGGCAAGCACCTGACCCGCGTCACGCCAGCCGGTGAACGTATCATCACCACGGCCGGCGAGATCCTGCGCAAGGTCGAGAGCATCAAGCAGATCGCCCAGGAATTCTCCAACGAGAAGAAAGGTACCCTGTCGATCGCCACCACCCACACCCAGGCGCGTTATGCCTTGCCGCCGGTGATCAGCAGTTTTATCAAGCAATACCCGGACGTGGCCCTGCACATGCACCAGGGCTCGCCGATGCAGATCGCCGAGATGGCCGCCGACGGTACCGTGGATTTCGCCATTGCCACCGAAGCCCTGGAGCTGTTCGGCGACCTAGTGATGATGCCGTGCTATCGCTGGAACCGTTGTGTGGTCGTGCCTCAAGGGCACCCGCTGACCAAGCTGCCGAAGCTGACCCTGGAAAGCCTGGCCGAATACCCGATCGTGACCTACGTGTTCGGTTTCACTGGCCGTTCCAAGCTGGACGAAGCCTTCAGTCATCGCGGCCTGACCCCCAAGGTGGTGTTCACCGCGGCGGACGCCGACGTGATCAAGACCTATGTGCGCCTGGGCCTGGGCGTCGGTATTGTCGCCAAGATGGCGGTGGACCCGGTGCTCGACAAAGACCTGGTGGTGCTCGATGCCAGCGAGTTGTTCGAGTCCAGCGTGACCAAGATCGGTTTCCGTCGCGGGACCTTCCTGCGTGGTTTCATGTGCGACTTCATCGAGAAGTTCGCACCGCACCTGACCCGTGAAGTCATGGCCAAGGCCATCCAGTGCCACAACAAGCAGGAACTGGAAGAGCTGTTCGACGGTGTCGAGCTGCCGGTGCACTGAGTCGCCCGAATATGAAAAAGCCCCGACTGGTTCGGGGCTTTTTTGTGCGCGCGGGGTTTTACCGGGGGCGTCAGATCTTGGCGATCAGGTTCCCGGAGTGCAAACCGCATTCCTTCTGCGTGGCTTCTTCCCACCACCAGCGGCCTTCGCGTTCGTGCTGGTTCGGCAGCACCGGACGGGTGCAGGGCTCGCAACCGATGCTGATGAAGCCGCGTTCGTGGAGGCTGTTGTACGGCAGTTCGAGCATGCGGATATAACCCCAGATCTCTTCGCTGCTCATCTGCGCCAGCGGGTTGAACTTGTACAGGGTACGTTCCGGGGTGGAGAAGGCGCTGTCGATTTCCAGTGCCGCCACCTGGCTGCGGGTGCCCGGGCTCTGGTCGCGACGCTGGCCGGTGGCCCAGGCGCTGACGCCGGACAACTTGCGCCGCAGCGGTGCGATCTTGCGGATGCCACAGCATTCGCCATGGTTGTCCTTGTAGAAGCTGAACAGGCCTTTTGCCTTGACGAAGGGCTCAAGCTCCTGGTGATCCGGCGAGATCAGCTCGATGTCGATCTTGTAGTGCTCGCGCACCTGATCGATGAAACGATAGGTCTCCGGGTGCAGGCGGCCGGTGTCGAGGCTGAAGACCTTGACGTTCTTGTTCAGTTTCCAGGCCATGTCCACCAGCACCACGTCTTCCGCGCCGCTGAAGGATATCCACAGGTCGTCGCCAAACTGGGCAAAGGCCAGCTTGAGGATGTCCTGGGCGGACTTGTTGGCGTATGTCGCGGCGAGTTCAGCGACGTCGAACGGTTGGCTCATCAGGCGGTTCCTACAGTCAGTGGCGCTTTGCGCTCGAATAGGCGAATAGTAACAAAATCCTTCGGCCACGGCCCCATGCCTGAACGCATTCCCTGTGGCCGGCTTGCCGGCGATGGCGTCCGTATGGGTGCCGCAAGGCTCGATGGCCCCATCGCTGGCAAGCCAGCTCCTACAGGTTGGGTGGTGTGTCAGAGGCTTTGCAGGGTATCGAGCAAGACCTTCACCTTGGTGATCGACTCCTGGTATTCCGCCTGCCAGTCGGAGTCGGCGACGATGCCGCCGCCGCCCCAGCAACTGACCTGGCCATCCTTGACCAGCAGGCTGCGGATGGCGATGGAACTGTCCATCTCGCCGCGCACATCCAGGTACAGCAGCGAGCCGCAATACAGTGCCCGTCGGGTCGGCTCCAGCTCGTCGATGATCTGCATGGCACGGATCTTCGGCGCGCCGGTGATCGAGCCGCCGGGGAAGCTGCCGGCGATCAGGTCGAGGGCGTCGCGGTCGTCGGCCAGGGTGCCGGTGACGCTGCTCACCAGGTGATGCACATTGGGGTAGCTTTCCAGGCTGAACAGCTCCGGCACCCGCACCGAGCCGATCTGGCAGGTGCGGCCCAGGTCGTTGCGCAGCAGGTCGACGATCATCAGGTTTTCCGCGCGGTCCTTGCTGCTGGCCAGCAGCTCGGCGGCGTTAGCGGCGTCCTCGGCCGCGTCGCGACCGCGTGGGCGCGTGCCCTTGATCGGCCGTGTCTCGACCTGGCCCTGGCTGATCTTGACGAAGCGCTCTGGCGACAGGCTCAGCACTGCGCCGTCGTCGGGCAGGCTCTGGAATCCGGAAAAAGGCGTCGGGCAGGCGGCGCGCAGGGCGCAATAGGCAATCCACGGATCGCCCTGGCAAGCGGCCCGGAAGCGCTGGGCGAAATTGACCTGATAGCAGTCGCCGGCCTGGATATAGTGCTGGATACGCTCGAAGGCCTGGTGGTAGTCCTCGGCGCTGAGGTCTGCGGTCATTGGGCCGTTCAGCTGGAATGCAGCGGCGTCGGTGCTGACCGGCTGGTTGAACAGCTGGATCAGCCGCTCGCGTTCGGTGGGCTCGACACTCGGGTGGAAAACCAGCTGGCTGCTGCCCTGCCGGTGATCGCTGATCAGCGCCCAGGCGTACAGGCCGAAACGTGCATCGGGCAGTTGCAGGTCGTCCCGGGCTTGCTCGGGCAGGGCTTCCAGGTGCCGGCCGAAGTCATAACTCAGGTAGCCGATCAAGCCGCCGGCAAAGGGCAGTTCGCAGGACGCCGGGAGTTGCGCTTCACCCAGGCGTGCAAGATTGTCCCGCAGGCGTTGCACAAAGGCCATGCCGTGTTCGTCCGGCTGCACCGCCAGTTGCTCCAGCGGCCAGGCGCTGAGCAGATCGTAACGCCCGCGTTCGGCTTCGGGCCGGCCGCTGTCGAGCAGTACGGCGCCGGGCGCATGGCGAATCGCCGCGAAATAATGCGCGGGATTGGCGTGGTAGGGCAGCGGGTGCAGGATGCAGGTCAGCATGTGGTGCGGGTCAGCCATTAGAGAGCGCGGGGGCGCGATTGTAGTCCCCTGAAGGCGTTGCTCCTAGAGGCATATCGCGGATCGAGGACAGGCCTATTACCCTGTGGGACCTGGCTTGCCGGCGATGGCGTCAGCCAGGACAGCGCCAGGCCCAAGGGCCTCATCGCTGGCAAGCCAGCTCCTACAAAGACCTCGGCAGCACAATAATTTTTCGGTGAGACGCGGTTCTGTAGGAGCCGGCCTGCCGGCGATGGCGGCCGAACAGGCGCCACCCGGCTCAAGGGCCTCATCGCCAGCAAGCCCGCTCCCACAAGGGCGGAAAGAGTCAGTCGCCGACCGCCGGTACGTGCCCGAACAGTTCCTGGGTAAAGCGCACCCGCTGCGCCGGCGTCTCGCTGATGCCTTTGGCCGCCAGTTCCGCCAGATGGGCCTCCACGGCATGGGTGCGATGGGTCAGGCCGCAGTCGTTGGCAATCTGGATATTCAGGCCTGGGCGGGCGTTGAGTTCGAGGATCAGCGGGCCCTTGTCCTGGTCTAGGACCATGTCCACGCCGATATAACCCAGCCCGCACAGCTCATGGCAACCGGCTGCCAGTCGCATGAAACCGTCCCAGTACGGCAGTTGTACGCCGTCCACCGGCTGATTGGTGTCCGGGTGCTTGCGGATGATGTTGTTCAGCCAGGTGCCGCGCAGGGTGATGCCGGTCGCCAGGTCCACGCCGACACCGATGGCGCCCTGGTGCAGGTTGGCCTTGCCGTTGGACTGGCGGGTCGGCAGGCGCAACATGGCCATGACCGGATAGCCCATCAGCACAATCACGCGGATGTCCGGCACGCCTTCGTAGCTGATGCTCTGGAAGATCTGGTCGGGGGTGACCCGGTATTCGATCAGCGCACGGTCACGGTGCCCGCCCAGGGAATACAGGCCGGTGAGGATGCTGGAAATCTGGTGCTCGATTTCGCCATGGCTGATCAGTCGCCCGGAGATCGAGCGGTAGTGGCCCTCGAAGCGGTCGGCGATCACCAGGATGCCGTCACCGCCAGCGCCCTGGGCCGGTTTGACGACGAAATCACGGCGTCCGGCAATGATCGTTCCGAGCTGGTCGATTTCCTTTTCCGTGGAAATCACCCCATACATTTCCGGCACATGGATGCCGGCGGCGATGGCCCGTTCCTTGGTGATGATCTTGTCATCGACGATGGGGTAGAGGCTGCGCTTGTTGTACTTGAGCACATAGTCCGCGTTGCGCCGGTTGATCCCCATGATGCCGCGGGCTTCCAGGGCCTTCCAGGTTTTCCACAGGCCGAACATCAGGCGTTTTCCTTGAGGAAGGCCTTGAAGCGCAGCAGTTCGGTCAGGCGGTAACCGCGATAACGTCCCATCGCCAGCATGAAGCCCACCAGGATCAGCAGGATCGCCGGGAAGGTGAAGACAAAGTAGATCAGCTCCGGCACCGTCATGATCAGGTGCGCCAGGGAGGCCGCGAACAGCGTGCCGATGGCCACTTTCAGGGCGTGGTTGGCGCCACGTTCCTCCCAGGTGATGGACAGCCGCTCAATGGTCATGGTCAGGATCACCATCGGGAACAATGCCACCGACAGGCCCCGCTCCAGGCCCAGTTTGTGGCTGAACAGGCTGATGGCGGCGATCAGTACCACGACGAAGGTCAGCACCACCGACAGTCGCGGCAGCATCTGCAACTTCAGATGTTCCAGGTAGGAGCGTAGCGACAGCCCCAGGGCGGTGATGATGGTGAACAGCGCGATGCCGAAGCCCAGCTGGGTTTCGCGGAAGGCCAGGGCGATCAGTACCGGGGTGAAGGTGCCGAGGGTCTGCAGGCCGATCAGGTTGCGCAGGATCAGGATCACCAGCACGCCGATGGGGATCATCACCATGATCATGAAGGTCTGCTGGGTTTGCAGCGGCAAGCCGTAGAGCGAATATTCGAGGAAGTTGGCGTCGGAGTTCTCGTCGGTCAGCTTGGCCAGGCGGATCGCGTTCATCTCGCTGTTGTTCAGGCTGAAGGTGACGCCGGCTTTCTTGCCGCCCTCGACGGTGATCAGGTTGTCAGCGCCGGTCCACCAGAGCAGGCGATCGGAGGGCAGGCCCTGTTCGCCGGTATCCGGGTTGAAGTACAGCCAGTTCGTACCGTTGAAGCTGCGCAGCCAGAGTTCCGGGGTCTGTGGCTGATCGGCCACCAGGCGCAGGGTGTGGGCGCGTTCCATCGGCACATGGGCGATGGACAGCAGCAGCTCGATGATCTGCGCCTTGTGCGGGGTCGACGGATCGCCGGCCAGCAGCAGCTTGACGTTGTCATCGCCCAGGTTGTTGACCCGCTTGATGGTTTCGCCGATGAAGGTCTCGACGTCCGCCGAGTGCTGGCGGATCGGCGCGAGCAAGGCCTCGGCAGCGATTTTTTCCGGCCCTTCGATGGCCATGCTGTCGCGGAACGTCGGGCCTTTGACCTTGGGTTTCTCGCCGGTGTAGCGCTTGGTCAGCACCAGGCGGTAATACAGCGTCTGCTTGCCACTGACCCGTCGCGCCGACCAGGTCACCTTGCGGTTGCCGTCGGCGCGGTTGACGCTCACCCCGTAGTTATTGGAAATGAAGCTCTCGTTGAGGCTGACGTAGTCGCGGCTCAGGGGCGGCACGAACATCTGGATCTTCACCGGTTCCTTGGTGCTGGCGACGAACTCGACCTTGGCGTCGATGTTCCACAAGTCGTCCGTGGCATCTTCGGTGACGGGGATACCCAGCACGAAAATCTGATAGGCCGTGACCGAAGCCCCCAGCAACACCAGTACGGTGATGAGGATTTTCAGGTGGAGGGTGAGAGAACGCATTCGGATTACTCGGCGGTTTGAGCGTCGTGGGCGCAGGCGGGTTTGCCGGCAGCATATTTAAGACTGGGGTCGACCAGCGCATCGAAGCGCTTGAGTGCCTCGGAGCCGATCAACAGCGGGTATTGGAAGCTGCTACGGTCGGTCAAGTTCACTTCTATGCTGCGCAAGGCGCTGCCCATGCAGATTTCCAGGCTGATCACCGGGCGCGCGGTATAGGCGTTGCCCTCGTCCGGGTCATAGTCGCCGGCGCGGCGCTTGATCTTGCTGACGCGGGCCAGGGGCAGTTCGATCGGGTGCGAATGGGCGGCGTCGATCGCCAGGTAGAAGCGCACCCAACTTTCGCCGTTGCGTTTGAAACGGTGGATGTCGCGGGCACTGAGGGAGGCGGTCTTGGCCCCGGTGTCGAGCTTGGCCGGCACTTGCAGGTCGATCCCGGCCAGTTGCGCGTACTCGTTCAGGCCGTACACCGTCTTCTCTGTCGCGAGGCTCACACCTGGCAGGCAAAACAGGCAGAGAAGCAGTAGGGGGGAAGGCTTGAGTCTCATAAATCCTGGCGCGTATCGGGCAATCTTGATTCAAGGGGACTGGCAATATCGCGCAAGCATCCTCGTACGTCTGTCAGGAAAATATGACAGTCAGCGCATCGGTGGAAGCGCGGCGCATTCTAGCATGCTGGTTTCATGACGCCAGCGTCGGGACCACCCCCCAGTCGGCTTGCGGCTTGAAGCTCGTTACTTGCCGCTGCTCTTAGACTATTGTCGACAATACCAATTAATTCTTTGACTGATTCATTGGTATTGGCTAGTTTTAGCGCCATTGAAAGATGAGGTGTCGACAATATGCTGCATGAGCTGGAGCCGCCCGCGATAGCCCAGGACGACTCGGAAACCTTGTCCGAGAACGTCTTCCGGCGCATTCAGGCGGCGATCGTCAAGGGTGAGATCGCCCCCGGCAGCAAGATTTCCGAACCGGAACTGGCGCGCACCTACGGCATCAGTCGCGGCCCGCTGCGCGAGGCCATTCACCGTCTGGAGGGCCAGCGCCTGCTGGTGCGCGTGCCCCATGTCGGTGCGCGGGTGGTGTCCCTCAGCCAGGCCGAACTGATCGAACTCTACGAAATCCGCGAGTCCCTCGAAGGCATGGCCTGTCGCCTGGCGGCCGAGCGCATGACGACCGAGGAGATCGAGGAGTTGCGACAGGTTCTCAATACCCACGAGCGTGACGCGGCGTTCCAGGCCGGGGTCGGCTATTACCAGCAGGAAGGCGATTTCGACTTCCATTACCGGATTATCCAGGGCGCCGGCAACCGCACCCTGACCCAGATGCTCTGCGGCGAGCTGTACCAACTGGTGCGCATGTACCGCATCCAGTTTTCCGCGACGCCCAATCGGCCACGCCAGGCGTTCGCCGAGCATCACCGGATTCTCGATGCCATCGCCGAGCGTGATGGCGAATTGGCCGAACTGCTGATGCGCCGCCATATCGGCGCGTCGAAACGCAATATCGCGCGTCATTACCAGGACGCCGTCAAACCGACAGCTACGAAGCGAGGTGAGTCATGAGTCAGGGTTCCAACAAGAGCACGCCCGGTCAGCGTTTCCGCGATGCGGTCGCCAGCGAACAGCCCTTGCAGGTGGTCGGCGCGATCAACGCCAACCATGCCTTGCTGGCCAAGCGTGCCGGCTTCAAGGCCATTTACCTGTCCGGTGGCGGTGTCGCGGCCGGCTCCCTCGGGGTGCCGGACCTGGGCATCACCGGGCTGGATGACGTGCTTACCGACGTACGGCGCATCACCGATGTCTGCGACCTGCCGTTGCTGGTGGATGTCGACACCGGCTTCGGCGCCTCGGCGTTCAACGTCGCGCGCACGGTCAAGTCGATGATCAAGTTCGGCGCGGCGGCGATCCATATCGAGGATCAGGTCGGCGCCAAGCGCTGCGGCCACCGTCCGAACAAGGAAATCGTCACCCTGCAGGAAATGGTCGACCGGATCAAGGCGGCGGTGGATGCCCGCACCGACGACAGCTTCGTGATCATGGCCCGCACCGATGCCCTGGCCGTGGAAGGCCTGGAGTCGGCCCTGGAACGTGCCGCCGCATGCATCGAGGCCGGCGCCGACATGGTGTTCCCGGAAGCCATCACCGAGCTGGAAATGTACAAGCTGTTCGCCAACCGGGTGAAGGCGCCGATCCTGGCCAACATCACCGAGTTCGGCGCGACGCCGCTGTTCACCACCGAACAACTGAAATCCGCCGATGTGGCCCTGGTGCTGTACCCGCTGTCGGCATTCCGCGCGATGAACAAGGCGGCAGAAAACGTCTACACCGCGATTCGCCGTGACGGCACTCAGCAGAACGTCATCGATACCATGCAGACTCGCATGGAGCTTTATGACCGTATCGACTACCACACCTTCGAGCAGAAACTCGATGCGTTGTTTGCCCAGAAGAAGGGCTGAGCGAGCCCCGCACTATTTGCGGTGGAGCGCTGATTTGTAGGAGCCGGCTTGCTGGCGATAGCGGTGGTGAATGTGAGATCGCCATCGCTGGCAAGCCAGCTCCCACAAGGACCGTGTTTGCATTGGGGTAAACCCCCTCGATCCCTGTAATTGCCGGGTCCGTCATAAATTCAAGAATTGGAGAGAGCAATGGCTGAAGCAAAAGTACTGAGCGGTGCCGGCCTGCGTGGCCAGGTCGCCGGGCAAACCGCCTTGTCCACCGTCGGCCAGGCCGGTGCCGGCCTGACTTACCGTGGCTACGACGTGCGTGAACTGGCCGCCGAGGCGCGTTTCGAAGAAGTTGCCTATCTGCTGTTGTACGGCGAGCTGCCGAATGCCACCGAGCTGGCGGCCTACATGGGCAAGCTGAAGACCCTGCGCGACCTGCCCCAGGCGCTGAAGGAAGTGCTCGAGCGGATTCCCGCCGACGCCCACCCGATGGACGTGATGCGGACCGGCTGCTCCTTCCTCGGCAATATCGAGCCTGAAGGCGACTTCGCCCGCCAGCATGAAGCCACCGACCGGCTGCTGGCCGCGTTCCCGGCGATCATGTGCTACTGGTATCGCTTCAGCCACGAAGGCTTGCGCATCGATTGCGTGACCGACGAAGCGTCCATCGGCGGGCATTTCCTGCACTTGCTGCATGGCAAGGCGCCGAGCGAGTTGCACCGCAAGGTGATGGACGTGTCGCTGATCCTCTACGCGGAACACGAGTTCAACGCCTCGACGTTCACCGCGCGGGTCTGTGCCTCGACCTTGTCCGACCTGTTCTCCTGTGTGACCGCAGCCATCGGCTCGCTGCGCGGCCCGCTGCACGGCGGGGCCAACGAGGCGGCGATGGAAATGATCGAGCGTTTCAGCTCGCCCGAGGAGGCCGTCGAAGGCACCCTCGGCATGCTGGCGCGCAAGGACAAGATCATGGGCTTCGGCCATGCGATCTACAAAGACAACGATCCGCGTAATGAAGTGATCAAGGGCTGGTCGAAGAAGCTCGCCGACGAGGTCGGTGACACCGTGTTGTTCGCGGTCTCCGAAGCCATCGACAAGACCATGTGGGAACAGAAGAAGCTGTTCCCGAATGCCGACTTCTACCATGCCTCGGCGTACCACTTCATGGGGATCCCGACCAAGCTGTTCACACCGATCTTCGTTTGCTCGCGCCTGACCGGCTGGGCTGCGCACGTGTTCGAACAGCGGGCCAATAACCGCATCATCCGTCCGAGCGCCGAGTACATCGGCGTTGATCAGCGCAAGTTCGTGCCAATCGAGCAACGCTGACCGGTGGGGAACGGCGCAGCTTGCTGAATCAACCGCGACCCTGTAGGAGCCGAGCTTGCTCGCGATGACGGACTGACTGCAACATTGATGTCGACCGTTACACCGCTATCGCGAGCAAGCTCGGCTCCTACAGGGACTCGGTTGCCATTCACTGCCGGTGCCAGGCGCCCCGTCTGAAACTACCGTGATCGAGTCCCAGAACATGAATAGCCAATACCGTAAATCGCTGCCCGGCAGCCAGCTGGATTTCTTCGACGCCCGTGCGGCGGTCGAGGCCATCCAGTCCGGGGCCTACGCCACCCTGCCGTACACTTCCCGGGTGCTCGCCGAGAACCTGGTCCGGCGCTGTGACCCCGCCACGCTGACCGACTCCCTCAAGCAACTGATCGAGCGCAAGCGCGACCTGGACTTCCCCTGGTTCCCGGCCCGGGTGGTCTGCCACGACATCCTCGGCCAGACCGCCCTGGTGGACCTGGCCGGCCTGCGTGATGCCATCGCTTCCCAGGGCGGCGACCCGGCCCAGGTCAACCCGGTGGTGCCGACCCAACTGATCGTCGACCACTCCCTGGCCGTGGAGTGCGGCGGCTTCGATCCGGACGCCTTCACCAAGAACCGCGCCATCGAAGACCGTCGCAACGAAGACCGTTTCCACTTTATCGACTGGACCAAAAAGGCCTTCAAGAACGTCGACGTGATCCCGCCGGGCAACGGCATCATGCACCAGATCAACCTGGAGAAAATGTCTCCGGTGATCCAGGCGCGTGACGGCGTGGCCTTCCCTGACACCTGCGTCGGCACCGACAGCCACACCCCCCACGTCGATGCCCTGGGCGTCATTGCCATCGGTGTCGGTGGGCTCGAAGCCGAGAGCGTGATGCTCGGCCGGGCGTCCTGGATGCGCCTGCCGGAAAGTGTCGGCGTCGAATTGACCGGCAAGTTGCAACCGGGCATCACCGCCACCGACATGGTGCTGGCGCTGACCGAGTTCCTGCGTCAACAGAAAGTGGTGGGGGCCTGGCTGGAGTTCTTCGGTGAAGGCGCCAGCGCGCTGACCCTGGGCGACCGCGCGACCATTTCCAACATGGCCCCGGAATACGGCGCCACGGCGGCGATGTTCTACATCGACCAGCAGACCATCGACTACCTCAAACTCACCGGGCGTGAAGACGAGCAGGTCAAGCTGGTCGAGACTTATGCCAAACACACCGGTCTGTGGGCCGATGCCTTGAAGGGCGCGCAATACGAGCGTGGGTTGAGCTTCGACCTGTCCTCGGTGGTGCGCAACATGGCCGGCCCAAGCAATCCGCATGCACGTGTGGCGACCTCGGACCTGACCGCCAAAGGCATTGCCGGTCAGTGGGACGATGTGCCGGGGCAGATGCCCGACGGCGCGGTGATCATCGCCGCCATCACCAGTTGCACCAACACCAGCAACCCGCGCAACGTCATCGCCGCCGGCCTGATGGCGCGCAATGCGAACAAGCTCGGCCTGAGCCGCAAGCCGTGGGTCAAGTCGTCCCTGGCACCGGGCTCGAAGACCGTGGCGCTGTACCTCGACGAAGCCGGGCTGACCCAGGAGCTGGAGCAACTGGGCTTTGGCGTCGTGGCCTTTGCCTGCACTACCTGCAACGGCATGTCCGGTGCGCTGGACCCGGCGATCCAGCAGGAAATCATCGACCGTGACCTCTACGCCACGGCCGTGCTGTCGGGTAACCGCAACTTCGACGGGCGCATCCATCCATACGCCAAGCAGGCTTTCCTCGCTTCGCCGCCGCTGGTGGTGGCCTACGCGATTGCCGGCACCATCCGTTTCGATATCGAGAAGGACGTGCTGGGCCTGGATGCCGACGGCCAGGAAATCCGCCTCAAGGACATCTGGCCGAGCGACGAGGAAATCGACGCGGTGGTCAAGGCGTCGGTGAAGCCTGAGCAGTTCCGCAAGGTCTATATCCCGATGTTCGCCATCCACGCAGACACCGGTCCCAAGGTCACGCCGCTGTACGATTGGCGCCCGGCCAGCACCTATATCCGCCGTCCGCCGTACTGGGAAGGCGCCCTGGCCGGTGCGCGGCCGCTCAAGGGCATGCGCCCGCTGGCGGTGCTGCCGGACAACATCACCACCGATCACCTGTCGCCATCCAACGCCATCATGCTCGACAGCGCGGCCGGTGAGTACCTGGCGAAAATGGGCCTGCCGGAAGAGGACTTCAACTCCTACGCGACCCATCGGGGTGACCACCTGACCGCACAGCGTGCCACCTTTGCCAACCCGAAACTGTTCAACGAAATGGTGCTGGAAAACGGCAAGGTCAAGCAGGGCTCCCTGGCGCGGGTCGAGCCGGAAGGCCAGGTCATGCGCATGTGGGAAGCCATTGAAACCTATATGGAGCGCAAGCAGCCGCTGATCATCATTGCCGGTGCCGACTACGGCCAGGGTTCGTCCCGCGACTGGGCGGCCAAGGGCGTGCGCTTGGCCGGCGTCGAGGCGATTGCCGCCGAAGGCTTCGAGCGTATCCACCGGACCAACCTGGTGGGCATGGGCGTGTTGCCGCTGGAGTTCATGCCGGGGACCGACCGCAAGACCCTTGGGATCGACGGCACCGAGACTTTCGACGTGATCGGCGAGCGTACGCCACGGGCGACCCTGACCCTGGTGATCCAGCGCCACAATGGCGAGCGTGTCGACGTACCGGTGACCTGCCGCCTGGACACCGCCGAAGAAGTCTCGATCTATGAGGCCGGTGGTGTCTTGCAGCGTTTTGCCCAGGACTTCCTTCAATCATCGACCACCGCCGTATAGAAAGTTTGTGGCGAGCGGGCTTGCCCGCGCTGGGGTGCGGAGCGCCCCTAAAACCAGAGAATTCGCTGTGTCTGACACGGCGAGGTGTCCGGTTTTACGACTGCTGCGCAGTCGAGCGGGGGCAAGCCCCCTCGCCACATGACTTCGGCCCTGACAGGACACGATTTCATGGCTCACGCAGCGCAAATCAAGATTCCCGCCACCTATATGCGTGGCGGCACCAGCAAAGGGGTGTTCTTCAACCTCAACGACCTGCCTGACGTGGCGCAACTGCCCGGTGCGGCAAGGGACGCCCTGTTGTTGCGGGTGATCGGCAGCCCTGATCCCTATGAAAAACAGATCGACGGCATGGGTGGGGCGACCTCCAGCACCAGCAAGACGGTGATCCTGTCCAAAAGCATCAAGGCCGATCACGACGTTGACTACCTGTTCGGCCAGGTCTCCATCGACAAGCCGTTTATCGACTGGAGCGGCAACTGCGGCAACCTGTCGGCGGCGGTCGGTTCGTTTGCCATCAGCGCCGGCCTGGTGGATGCCGGCCGGATTCCGCGCAATGGCGTGGCGGTGGTGCGGATCTGGCAGGTGAACATCGGCAAGACCATCATTGCCCATGTGCCGATCACCGAGGGTGCGGTGCAGGAAACCGGTGACTTCGAACTCGACGGCGTGACCTTTCCGGCCGCCGAAGTGCAACTCGAGTTCATGGACCCGGCGGCCGAGGAAGAGGGCGCCGGCGGTTCGATGTTTCCCACCGGCAATCTGGTGGACGATCTGGAAGTCCCGGGCGTTGGCACCTTCAAGGCGACGATGATCAATGCCGGGATCCCGACGATCTTCGTCAACGCGGCGGATATCGGTTACACCGGCACCGAGTTGCAGGGCGATATCAACGGCGACCCCAAGGCGCTGGCGATGTTCGAGACGATCCGCGCCTACGGTGCGCTGCGCATGGGCTTGATCCAGAGCATCGACCAGGCTGCCACCCGTCAGCACACGCCGAAGGTGGCGTTTGTCGCGGCGCCGGCGAGCTATACCGCGTCGAGCGGCAAGCCGGTGGTGGCGGCTGATCTGGACCTGCTGGTGCGGGCGTTGTCCATGGGCAAGTTGCACCACGCGATGATGGGCACGGCGGCGGTGGCCATCGGCACGGCGGCGGCGATTCCCGGCACCCTGGTGAATCTGGCGGCAGGCGGTGGCGCACGCAGTGCGGTGCGTTTCGGTCATCCGTCGGGCGCCTTGCGCGTCGGTGCCGAAGCGACTCTGGTCAATGGTGAGTGGACGGTGGTCAAAGCCATCATGAGCCGCAGTGCGCGGGTGTTGATGGAAGGTTGGGTACGGGTACCCGGGGAGTGAGTTGAAGATGAGCGCCAACGTCGATCTGAATGACCGTCCTGATTACGATCAGGTGCTGCAGGACATCGCCGACTATGTCCTCGATTATCGAATCGAGTCCGCGCAGGCGTTGGATACCGCTCGTAACTGCCTGATGGATACCCTGGGCTGCGGCCTGTTGGCGTTGCGCTTTCCCGAGTGCACCAAGCACCTGGGGCCGCTGGTCGAGGGCACCGTGGTGCCGTTTGGCGCCCGTGTACCGGGGACGAGCTTTCGCCTCGACCCGGTCAAGGCGGCCTGGGATATCGGTTGCATCGTCCGCTGGCTCGACTACAACGACACCTGGCTGGCGGCCGAGTGGGGTCATCCTTCGGATAACCTCGGCGGGATTCTCGCGGTGGCCGACCATCTGTCACAGAAGCGCGTGGCCAACGGCGAAGCCGCGCTGAGTGTGCGGGTGGTGTTGGAAGCGATGATCATGGCCCATGAGATTCAGGGCGTGATCGCCCTGGAAAACTCCTTCAATCGGGTCGGCCTTGATCACGTGTTGCTGGTGAAAGTGGCCTCCACCGCCGTCACCGCGAAACTGATGGGCGCCAGCCGTGAGCAACTGCTGGCGGCGCTGTCCCATGCCTTTGTCGATGGCCAGGCGCTACGCACCTATCGGCATGCGCCGAATGCCGGTTCGCGTAAATCCTGGGCGGCGGGGGATGCCACCAGTCGCGGTGTGCGCCTGGCGGATATCGCCTTGCGTGGGGAAATGGGCATTCCGGGGGTGTTGAGCGCACCGCAATGGGGCTTCTACGACGTGCTGTTCAGCCATACCAACAAGGATCTGGCGCTCAAGCCCGAAGAAGGGCGCCGCTTCAGCCTTTCCCAGCCGTATGGCAGCTATGTCATGGAAAACGTGCTGTTCAAGATCAGCTTTCCGGCCGAGTTCCATGCCCAGACGGCCTGCGAGGCGGCAGTGACGCTGCATCCGCAGGTCAGGGATCGTCTGGGGGAGATCGACCGGATCGTGATTACCACCCATGAGTCGGCGATCCGCATCATTTCCAAGGTCGGCAAACTGGCCAATGCCGCCGACCGCGACCACTGCCTGCAGTACATGACGGCGGTACCGCTGGCCTTCGGCGACCTGGTGGCCGAGCACTACGAGGATGATTTCCACGCGGCCCATCCGATCATCGATGTGTTGCGCGAGAAGATGGTGATCGTTGAAGACCCGCGCTACAGCCGTGAATACCTGGAGGCCGACAAGCGTTCGATCGCCAATGCCGTGCAGGTGTTCTTCAAGGATGGGACGAGTACCGATCAGGTGGTGGTGGAATACCCGATCGGCCATCGTCGTCGCCGGGCCGAGGGCATTGCGTTGCTGGAAGACAAGTTCAAGGCCAATCTGGCGACCCGTTTCACTGCTCAACGCAGTGCCGAGATCCTGGCCCTGTGCAGGGATCAAGCGCGATTGGAAGCGACGCCGGTGCAGCGCTTTGTGGACTTGTTCGTGATCTGAGCCTAATCCCTTGTAGGAGCCAGCTTGCTGGCGATGAGGCCCTTGAGCCTTGCGCTGTCTCATCGGCCGCCATCGCTGGCAAGCCAGCTCCCACAGGGATCGCCAGCAAGCCGGCTCCCACAAGGGCGGGGTTACTTGAACCGCCGCTCCACGCCTTTCTCCACGAGGATCTTCGCGGAAATCTCTTCCACCGAGAAATGCGTGGAATTGATATGGGCGATGTTCTCGCGGCGGAACAGGTTCTCCACCTCACGTACTTCGAACTCGCACTGGGCATAGCTGGAATAGCGGCTGTTGGGTTTGCGCTCGTTGCGGATCGCGGTCAGGCGGTCCGGGTCGATGGTCAGGCCGAACAGCTTGTGCTGGTGGGCGCGCAGGGCGGCGGGCAGTTGCAGGCGCTCCATATCGTCTTCGGTCAGCGGGTAGTTGGCCGCACGGATGCCGAATTGCATCGCCATGTACAGGCAGGTCGGAGTCTTGCCGCAGCGCGACACGCCCACCAGGATCAGGTCGGCCTTGTCGTAATAGTGGGTGCGGGCGCCGTCGTCGTTGTCCAGGGCGAAGTTCACCGCCTCGATACGCTCCATGTAGTTGGAGTTGCCGCCGATGGAGTGGGACTTGCCCACCGAGTAGGACGAGTGTTCGCTCAGTTCCTGTTCCAGCGGGGCGAGGAAGGTGGAAAAGATGTCGATCATGAAACCATTGGACGTGGCGAGGATCTCACGAATGTCCTGGTTGACGATGGTATCGAAGATGATCGGGCGAAATCCGTCCTTTTCGGCGGCGATATTGATTTGTTGTACCATGGCCCGGGCCTTGTCCACGCTGTCGATGTACGGACGGGTGAATTTGGCGAAGGTAATGTTTTCGAACTGCGCCAGCAGGCTTTGACCCAGGGTTTCGGCGGTAATGCCGGTGCCATCGGAGATAAAGAAAGCAGATCGTTTCATTTGCGCCTTGGGCCTTAAGCTGGTGACGATTCTTGGATATGATAGGCGCGATTTGCCGGCCTGGAATGGCTGGCATTCTCACTTATTTTCCAGGTCCAGGCCATATAGCGGACTAACCTGCCCTTAGAGCAGCCCGCTCCTGAGCTTTTCCAACACAGTTAGTGGAGAGATCACCTTGGTAGAGTACGTAGTTTCCCTCGATAAGCTCGGCGTCCATGATGTAGAGCACGTAGGGGGCAAGAACGCATCCCTGGGCGAGATGATCAGTAACCTCGCGGGTGCCGGTGTATCGGTCCCCGGCGGCTTTGCCACTACGGCTCAGGCGTATCGTGATTTTCTCGAACTCAGTGGCCTGAACGACCAGATCCATGCGGCGCTGGATGCGCTGGATGTCGATGACGTCAACGCCCTGGCCCGGACCGGCGCACAGATCCGCCAGTGGATCATGGAAGCCGAGTTCCCTGAAAAGCTCAACGCCGAGATCCGTACCGCGTTTGCCGCGCTGTCGGCGGGCAACCCGGACATGGCCGTCGCCGTGCGTTCCTCGGCCACCGCCGAAGACCTGCCGGACGCGTCCTTCGCCGGCCAGCAGGAAACCTTCCTGAATATCCGCGGCGTGGAAAACGTCATTCGTGCGGCCAAGGAAGTCTTCGCCTCGCTGTTCAACGACCGCGCCATCTCCTACCGCGTGCACCAGGGCTTCGACCACAAGCTGGTGGCCCTGTCCGCCGGTGTGCAGCGCATGGTGCGTTCGGAAACCGGCACCGCCGGCGTGATGTTCACCCTCGACACCGAGTCGGGCTTCCGTGACGTGGTGTTTATCACCGGCGCCTACGGCCTGGGTGAAACCGTCGTCCAGGGCGCGGTGAACCCGGATGAATTCTACGTACACAAGGGCACCCTCGAAGCCGGTCGTCCCGCCATCCTGCGCCGCAACCTGGGCAGCAAGGCGATCAAGATGATCTACGGCGACGAAGCCAAGGCCGGTCGTTCGGTCAAGACCGTCGACGTCGACAAGGCCGAGCGCGCGCGTTTCTGCCTCAGCGATGCGGAAGTCAGCGAGCTGGCCAAGCAGGCGATGATCATCGAGAAACACTACAAGTGCCCGATGGACATCGAGTGGGCGAAAGACGGTGACGACGGCAAGCTGTACATCGTCCAGGCTCGTCCGGAAACCGTGAAGAGCCGCACCCAGGCCAACGTCATGGAGCGCTACCTGCTCAAGGAAACCGGCACCGTGCTGGTGGAAGGCCGTGCCATCGGCCAGCGCATCGGCGCCGGCAAGGTCCGGATCATCAAGGACGTGTCCGAGATGGACAAGGTCCAGCCGGGTGACGTACTGGTTTCCGACATGACCGACCCGGACTGGGAACCGGTGATGAAGCGTGCCAGTGCCATCGTCACCAACCGTGGCGGGCGTACCTGCCACGCGGCGATCATCGCCCGTGAGCTGGGGATTCCAGCGGTGGTCGGTTGTGGCAACGCCACCCAGCTGTTGAAAGACGGCCAGGGTGTGACCGTTTCCTGCGCTGAAGGCGACACCGGTTATATTTTCGAAGGCGAACTGGGCTTCGATATCAAGAAAAACTCCGTCGATGCCATGCCGGAACTGCCGTTCAAGATCATGATGAACGTCGGCAACCCGGACCGCGCCTTTGACTTCGCGCAGTTGCCGAACGCCGGCGTGGGCCTGGCCCGCCTGGAATTCATCATCAACCGCATGATCGGTGTGCACCCCAAGGCGCTGCTGAACTACGCCGGGCTGCCACCGGAAATCAAGGACAGCGTCGACAAGCGCATCGCCGGTTACGACGATCCGGTCGGTTTTTATGTCGAGAAGCTGGTGGAAGGCATCAGTACCCTGGCGGCGGCATTCTGGCCGAAGAAGGTCATCGTGCGCCTGTCGGACTTCAAGTCCAACGAATACGCCAACCTGATCGGCGGCAAGCTCTACGAGCCGGAAGAAGAAAACCCGATGCTGGGTTTCCGTGGGGCCTCGCGCTACATCAGCGAATCCTTCCGTGACTGCTTCGAACTCGAATGCCGTGCCCTCAAGCGCGTGCGCAACGAGATGGGCCTGACCAATGTCGAGATCATGGTGCCTTTCGTCCGTACCCTCGGCGAAGCCAGCCAGGTGGTCGACCTGCTCGCCGCCAACGGCCTGGCCCGTGGCGAGAACGGCCTGCGGGTGATCATGATGTGCGAGTTGCCGTCCAACGCGATCCTCGCCGATGAGTTCCTCGAGTACTTCGACGGCTTCTCCATCGGTTCCAACGACCTGACCCAGCTGACCCTGGGCCTGGACCGCGACTCCGGGATCATTGCGCACCTGTTCGACGAGCGTAACCCGGCGGTGAAGAAGCTGTTGTCCAACGCCATCCAGGCCTGCAACAAGGCCGGCAAGTACATCGGCATCTGCGGCCAGGGGCCTTCCGATCACCCGGATCTGGCGCGCTGGTTGATGGAGCAGGGCATTGAAAGCGTGTCGTTGAACCCCGACTCCGTGCTGGAAACCTGGTTCTTCCTGGCAGAAGGGCAGGCGCAGGCCTGACGGCTTGGGGCCATTCCCCTTGTAGGCGCTGGCTTGCCGGCGGTGAGGTCCTTGAGCTCGGCATTGGCCGAGCGGACGCCATCGCTGGCAAGCCAGCTCCTACAGGTTGGTGGTGTTTTGAAGTGACGTGTTACAAACCTTATTTTCAGGGCGAGTCCACTTGGGCCGCCCTTTTTTGTGCAAGAGCCTTATGCAAAGCAGCAGCAATCTTTTTCCGGTGGCTTTGATCAGCGCCGAGCGTCGTGGCGATCTCTGTGAAGACGTCTATCGTTTGAAACCGGGCAACAGCCCCGACAGCACGGTGGAACTGGCGGTCACCCGCCTGGGCCTGGCCGACGAGCCCGAGGCACGGGGTGTTCCGGTCGTCCTGCTGCATGGCAGCTTTTCCAATCGGCGTTTCTGGTATTCCGCCAAAGGCATCGGCCTGGGCGCCTATCTGGCGCGTGCCGGGTTCGATGTGTGGATCCCGGAAATGCGCGGTCATGGATTGTCGGCGCGCAACCACAACTATCGACGCAACCGCGTGGCCGATTACGCCCGCTATGACTTGCCAGCCATCGCCGCGTTCGTGCGTGAGCAAAGCGGGCAGATTCCCCACTGGATCGGTCATTCCCTCGGCGGTACCACCCTGGCGGCCGCCCTCGGCGGTCAGTACCTGGGTGCGCCCGGCGTCGCTTCGGCGGCCTTGTTCGGTTGCCAGGTCAGTCGCACCTACTGGCCGTTGAAGATTCCGCCGGTGGAGTGGGGCGGTCGCTTGCTGCTTCGACGTTTCGCCCATTTGTCCGGTTCGCGTCTCAAGCGCGGCCCGGAGGATGAGCCCATCGGCCTGGCCCTGGAAAGCCTGCGCTGGTACGGCCTGTTCGGGCGCTTCCGTGATGCCGAGCGGGACTGGTGGGGTGGCCTGGCGGAGGTGGACGTGCCGGTGCTGGCCGTCAGCGCGGTCGGTGATCACCAGGACCCGGCCTGGGCCTGCCGCAAGTTGTTCGAGCAGGTCGGCTCGGCCCACAAGCACTTTCTCTGCCTGGGACGCGAGCAGGGTTTCAGCTCGGATTTCGGCCATGTCGAGATGCTCGTCAGCAAGCCGGCACAGGCCGAAGTCTGGCCGCGGGTGGCCGATTGGCTGCGGGATCAGCAGGCTTTCTTGCAGCGTGAGTCAGCCGTTGTTCAGGAAACGCCCTGACAAGGGCATTCCGCTGACGGGTGGTAAAGGCTAAGATATGACGCATTGAGCGGTTTGGGTCATTGTCTAAACATTCTCCCGGGACAAGCGTTTCACCTTGTAGCGCGACCTGCGAAGTCTGGCATTCTCGATTCCACCTACAGGAGTTTACCCATGGACCATTACGTCACCCCCGACCTGTGCGACGCCTATCCGGAGTTGGTACAGGTGCTTGAGCCGATGTTCAGCAACTTCGGCGGCCGCGACTCCTTCGGTGGTGAGATCGTCACCATCAAGTGCTTCGAGGACAACTCCCTGGTCAAGGATCAGGTCGAGCTCGACGGCCGGGGCAAGGTGCTGGTGGTCGATGGCGGTGGTTCCCTGCGGCGTGCCCTGCTCGGCGATATGCTGGCCGAGAAAGCGGCGAAGAACGGTTGGGAAGGGCTGGTGATTTACGGCTGCATCCGTGATGTCGACGTGATCGCCCAGACTGACCTGGGGGTGCAGGCCCTGGCCAGTCACCCGATGAAAACCGACAAGCGTGGCATTGGCGACCTGAATATCGCGGTCACTTTTGCCGGTGTGACCTTTCGCCCGGGTGAATACATCTATGCGGACAATAACGGCGTGATCATCGCGCCGAGCCCGCTGAAGATGCCTGAGTAAAACTTTGCAACACAAAATGGGGTAAGGATGTTCGAGGAAGAAAACGCGCAATGGGGGCTGGTTTATGCCCTGGTTCTGGATGGTAAGGGCGGTGCGCGCTCGATTGCTCGGACGGAGCTTGATGGTCTGCAGTTG
Organism: Pseudomonas gingeri; assembly: GCF_013386165.1. GTDB lineage: Bacteria > Pseudomonadota > Gammaproteobacteria > Pseudomonadales > Pseudomonadaceae > Aquipseudomonas > Aquipseudomonas gingeri_C. Next base: position 123,496 of record NZ_JACAOS010000018.1, read on the forward strand.
CGGCCCGAGGAAAGCCTCTGGCTGCACTGGGATCGCAGCCATCCGCAAACCCACACCTGGTTGCGCACCTCCAGCGGCTTGAGCGAATTCAACTGCGATCTGCTGTTGGAAGAAAATACCCGGCCGCGCCTGTTGCCCTTGCCCGACAGCGAACTGCTGCTGTTTTTGCGTGGGGTCAACCTCAATCCCGGTGCCGAGCCCGAAGACATGGTCTCGGTACGGGTGTTTGCCGCGCACCAGCGGGTGATTTCCCTGCGCTTGCGACCGCTGCGTGCCACCGATGAATTGCTGGTGCACCTGGAGCAGGGCAAGGGGCCGAAAAACGCCGCCGAGCTGATTCTTTACATCGCGCAATACCTCACCCTGAAGGTGCAGGACCTGGTCAGCGATCTCTCGGAAGTGGTCGATGACGAAGAAGAAAAGATAGATGCCGACGAACGGTATAGTCCTGAACATGGCGCCATCGTGCAGATACGTCGTCGAGCTGCCGGGCTGAAACGTTTCCTCGCGCCGCAACGGGATATTTTTGGCCAGTTGAGCCGGATCAAGCTGCCCTGGTTCGCCGATGAAGAAGCCGGTTACTGGAACGAATTGAACAACAGCCTGACCCGTTACCTGGAAGAGCTCGAATTGACCCGCGAGCGCGTGGGGCTTGTGCTTGAAGCCGAGGACCGGCGTCTGAACGTGCGCATGAACAAGACCATGTACCGCTTCGGGATCATCACCGGGATCTTCCTGCCGATGAGCTTCCTGACCGGTCTGTTGGGGATCAACGTCGGCGGTATTCCGTGGTCAGGCAACCCCTACGGTTTTATCATCGCGTGCCTGCTGATCGTCGCCGTTGCCGTCGGACAATGGTGGCTTTTCCGACGTTTGCGTTGGGTTTGAAACATGTTTCATGTGACCTGCAAAAAAATGATCGCGTCTTTCACAGATATACCGAGAGGTGCGTATGCACGATCCGTTTGAACAATCCTTGCGTGACATGCTCAAGGCCTCGCCGTCCACCCGTGACGACGACGCTTGCCTGGGGCGTGTCCTGAAAACCGCCAACCGTCAGGTGGGCGCCGGTGATCTCTTCAGTCTGATGGGCCGTTGGCTGCAGGCGCTGATGATCGCCTTGAACAACGGATCGGCCCACGTTTCGCCGGTTTCCCGTCGAACCCCTATTGCTCGCTCCACGGATAAGGCTGACTGAATATGGAACTTGACCTCTGGACCCAGAGCCTCGTCACGGCAATGACCGCCTTGTGGACCAAAGTCGCAAACTTCATCCCCAACCTGTTCGGGGCGCTGGTGGTGGTGTTGCTGGGCTTCGTGGTGGCCAAGCTGCTCGATACCTTGCTGTCCAAGCTGCTGGCAAAATTGGGTTTGGATCGCCTGATGGGCGGCACCGGATTGACCAAGCTGCTCGGTCGTGCCGGCCTCCAGGTGCCGATCTCGACACTGATCGGCAAGATCGTCTATTGGTTCATTTTGCTGATTTTCCTGGTTTCTGCGGCCGAATCACTTGGGCTTGAGCGAGTTTCAGCTACGCTCGACATGCTGGCACTGTATTTGCCGAAAGTATTCGGCGCGGCCCTGGTGCTGTTGGTGGGCGTCTTGCTGGCGCAATTGGTCAGCGGGCTGGTGCGCGGCGCAGCTGAAGGCGTGGGTCTGGATTACGCTTCAGGCCTGGGGCGGGTTGCCCAGGGGCTGGTGATTATCATCAGTATTTCGGTGGCGATCAGTCAGCTGGAGGTCAAGACCGACCTGCTGAACCATGTGATTGTCATCGTGCTTATTACCGTTGGTCTGGCTGTTGCGCTGGCCATGGGCTTGGGTAGTCGAGAGATCGCCGGACAGATTCTGGCGGGAATTTATGTGCGTGAGCTGTATCAGGTTGGGCAACAAGTGCGTGTGGGAGAGGTCGAAGGACAGATTGAGGAGATCGGCACGGTCAAGACCACGTTGCTGACTGACGAGGGTGAACTAGTCTCTCTCTCCAATCGGATCTTGCTGGAGCAGCATGTGAGCAGCCGCTAACCCGGCAAACCCTGCTACTCTATGCCGCCGCAAAAAAGCCCGCAGCCATGGGCTGCGGCGGACATTGACCTGACTGTCGGCCCGACTCGTTTTGAATAAAGCTCAATCGCTCTCCATGCGCTACGACCCCCGCGAACTCACCGATGAGGAGTTGGTGTCGCGTGCGCATTCGGAGCTGTTTCATGTGACCCGCGCCTATGAAGAGTTGATGCGGCGCTATCAACGAACCTTGTTCAGCGTTTGTTCAAGATATTTAGGGAACGAACGTGATGCGGACGATGTCTGTCAGGAAGTGATGTTGAAGGTGCTGTATGGCCTCAAGAACTTTGAGGGTAAATCGAAGTTCAAGACATGGCTATATAGCATCACGTACAACGAGTGTATTACGCAGTATCGCAAAGAGCGTCGAAAGCGGCGTTTGATGGATGCGTTGAGTCTTGACCCCCTCGAGGAAGCGTCTGAAGAGAAGACGCCGAAACCTGAGGAAAAGGGCGGACTGGATCGATGGTTAGTGCATGTGAACCCGATTGACCGAGAAATTCTGGTGCTACGTTTTGTCGCAGAGCTGGAGTTTCAGGAGATTGCAGACATCATGCACATGGGCTTGAGCGCCACGAAAATGCGCTATAAACGGGCCCTTGATAAATTGCGTGAGAAATTTGCGGGTATCGCTGAATCTTAGTTCAGCGCAAATGTCTCTTACGTGTAGGCAAGTTCTGCTACACTTGCCGCCGAGTTGTCCCCCGGTTTGTGGGACTGCTATACAATCACCAGATGGGGATTTAACGGATGAAACTGAAAAACACCTTGGGCTTTGCCATTGGTTCTATGATTGCCGCTACCTCGTTCGGCGCACTGGCACAAGGCCAAGGCGCGGTTGAAGGTGAAGCTTTCTACAGCAAAACCTATAACCACAGCGTCGACGACTACCAGAATGGCCGCGGTCCTGGCGTCTCGTTCGGCTACTTCCTGACCGACGACGTTTCCGTGAACCTGACCTACCGCAAGGACGACTACACTCGTTCGAACGGCGCCACTGGCAACCAAGAGATCAATGGTGATCACTTCGGTCTGAAGTCCCAGTACCACTTCGGCCAAGTCGGCGACATGTTCCGTCCTTATGTTGAAGGCGGCGTTGCCCACGGCAGCATGACCAACGTAGCCGCTGATGGCCACACTGGCCGTGACGGTTCGACCTACCTGACCACCGGTGCCGGTGTGAAGATGTACATCACCGACAACCTGTACGCTCGTGCCGGCGGTGAAGCTGACTACAAGCTGGACAACGGTCGTTGGGACTACCAGGCTCTGATCGGCCTGGGCGTGAACTTCGGTGGCAGCGGCGGCAAAGTAGCTCCGGCTCCAGCTCCTGCTCCAGTAGAGCCGGCTCCAGCTCCAGTAGCTGAATCCGCTCCAGCTCCAGAAGTTGTTAAGGTTGAGCTGGACGTGAAGTTCGACTTCAACAAGTCCGTGGTCAAGCCTAACAGCTACGGCGACGTGAAAAACCTGGCCGACTTCATGAAGCAGTACCCACATACTACTACTACTGTTAGCGGTCACACTGACAGCGTCGGTCCTGACCTTTACAACCAGAAGCTGTCCCAGCGTCGTGCTGACGCTGTGAAACAAGTTCTGGTCAAAGACGGCGTGGCTCCTAACCGCATCCAGTCGGTTGGCTACGGCAAAACCCGTCCAGTGGCTGACAACGCTACTGAAGCTGGTCGCGCAATCAACCGTCGCGTAGAAGCGTCGGTAGAAGCCCAAGCTCAGTAATTAGCTTGCGGTAAGAAAAAGCCCGGCTTCGGCCGGGCTTTTTTTCGCCTGCGATTTGAGCGCCGCGCCGCCATCGACCCGCTTCGGCGTACTTTCGGACAGTGCTTCATCAGATTTTCATCATGATTGGCTGGCGCCACCCGGCCATCATCGCACCGCTCAATAAGAACGAGACGGGGCGCAGCGTGCAGAGTGATCAACTATCCGCGACCAGGTGTCCGGGCTTTTTATGTGGTGAACAGGTTGTACAGGTACAGGCGGGGGAGGCCGGCGTGTGCCTGGCCCATGACGAGGCGAGCGTGTCCTGGTGCCTGCCCGCGGGTTGGCAGGGCTTGCTGGTGGCGCGGGGCATGTTGCGGGTCATTGGCGGTGACCTGCTCAGCGAACGCCCGGTGGAGGCGAGCCTGGTCAAGTTGCAGGTGTTTATCGACCAGGGCATGAGCTTCGAGCGGGTGCGATCGGCCGCCGCACCCTGGGCGGCATTGCCCCTGGCCTGCGAGGTATCGACCAGCAGGGCCTTGCTGGAATCCTGGTATATCGACTGCGCCTTGCGCGCCGATCCCGCTTATCAACGCTTTGCCGAAGTCCTGCGGCAAAGCCCGAACTACTGGCTGGTGCGTTTTCTCCTGGAGCAGGGCACCGCCAGCGAGAAGCTGATCGGTCTGGCCAAGCGTTATGGCGTCTCGGTCTCGCATTTTCGCCGGTTGTGCCACCAGGCCCTGGGCTGTGCGGCCAAACCCGAGTTGCGTGACTGGCGCACGGCCAAGGCCTTGTTGAGCATGATCGGTGGCGAGTGTTCGTTAACCGATGTGGCGCTGGAGTTCGGTTATGCCTCTTCGTCGCACTTTTCCAAAGAGGTTCGTGAGCTGCTGGGCGTGGCGCCCAGCCGCCTTTGCGATATCCAGGCGTCCATGGGATCGACGATCTCGTGACAGTCAAGGCGTCAGCGCAACTGGCGTGTTTCTCGGGGGAATGGCGATGAGTGGCCGCAAAGAGGCGCTCAAGGAGATGAGCGAAACCGGTGACGAACAGGTGCAAGGGCTCTATGCCCACGCCTGCCAGTTCCATGAGCAAGGACGCCTGGAGGAAGCGGAAAAACTCTTCCGTTTCCTGTGTATCTACGATTTTTACAACAGTCATTACTGGATGGGGCTGGCGGCGGTTTACCAGGTCTCCGGGCACTACCGCAAGGCCATGGAGCTGTATGCGGTGGCGTTTGCCCAGGATCGCGGCGACTACCGACCGATGTTCTATACCGGCGAGTGCCAACTGGCGCTTGGAGCGCACGCCAAAGCCAGGGACTGCTTCGACTATGTGCTCAGGCACGCGGCCGACGGTGAGCTGCCGCGGCGCTCGCGGGTCTATCTCGAGGATTTGAGTACGGACGTCCTGTTGTCCTGTTCCGAAGCGCTTTGCGGGAAAACCAGCCCATGAATTACCTGGTTCCGGGAGGGTGTGATTACTTTATCGAGCAGCAGGTGATGGTGTTGCTGGCTGAGCATTTCTCCGTGCCGCGCCGAAAGATCCGCTTCGAGTCGAGGCTGCTGGACGACTTGGGCATCGGCAGCGCCGACCTGGTCGAACTGGTTGGGCGGATCAATGGAGCGTTCCGCGTCGCACTGTCGGTCGATGAGGCCGAATGCTGGCGGACCGTGGCTGATCTATGTCGCCTTGTAGGAAACGCCCGGGGAGAGGGCGGGGAGCGACGAAAGCTCCTGCTTTGACGCGCAGTTTGTATGAGGGAATCGGCTTCTGGGTTGTAGGTTTTGTCGAGTCTACAGTCCTGTTGAATATTCCTTTTGCATGCGGGAAATGTCCTACCGACATGGCTCGATGCGAATTCCTATAGTCGTGGCGTTCCTCGCGAATAAGCCCTTTTCCCGGGTTTATTTTTGAATGGTCGTACATCTCTATAGAGGATTGCGTCGAGGTTATGGACAGCGTCATTGGAAAGACTCCACGACAAGCCTTCGTCTTTGGTCAATGGATATTGCACAACGATGGAAGCCTGGTGAGATACGGTCGCCGCATTCATCTGCCGCCCAAGGAGCTGCAGGTGCTGCGTCTGCTGCTCGGCTCGGCTGGACGGCTGGTGACCAAGGATCGTTTGCTCGACAGTGTCTGGCCGGGCATGGACGCGGCGGAGGAGTCGCTGACACGTTGTATCTATGTCCTGCGCAAGTTGCTCGAGGACAGCAAGGGCTATATTGCTACCGTCTACGGCAAGGGCTATCGCTTTACCGGTCCGGTGCTGCCGTTGCTGCCTGCGCTGATCGAGCCGGCGGCGGTCTCTGCGTTCACTGCGGTGCCTGTTCGCCCTTCCGAAGAGGTGTTTGCGGGGGATCCGCAGCACGCCGTGATCCGGCAACTGACGAACGTGTTGAGTGTCTTGCCAGCGGTGCCGATGGCCGTCTGTTGTGAACCCTGGAATGCGCTGCAACTGGCCGATACCTGGCTGGCCTTGTCGATGCTCGGGCTGTGTGATCGGGGGGCGGGCGTGGAGCAGGCGCGGGCGGCGGTGGCCCGGGTCCTGGAGCTGGAAGCGGGCAATCATCAAGCCCTGGCGCGCCTGGCCCTGGTGACCAGCCTGCAAGGTTGTGGGGAGCCGACAGCGTTGCCGCCTTGCGGGTGAGCCGGGCTCGTGGTGCGCCTATGGTTTTTCTTGGCTCCCGGCTATAATCGCCGGCCACTATCGCCGCCATCCGAGTCAAGCCCGCCCATGTATAACCTGGCCCGCCAGCTGTTGTTCAAATTTTCCCCGGAAGTCTCCCACGACTTGTCCCTGGACCTGATCGGCGCGGGCGGCCGTCTGGGGCTCAACGGCCTGTTGTGCAAGGCCCCGGCCTCGAGCCCGGTGACGGTGATGGGCCTGGAGTTTCCCAATCCGGTGGGCCTGGCTGCGGGCCTGGACAAGAATGGCGCGGCCATCGACGGTTTTGCCCAGCTGGGCTTCGGTTTCGTTGAAATCGGCACGGTGACGCCACGGCCGCAGCCGGGCAATCCGAAACCACGGATCTTCCGCCTGCCGCAAGCCGAGGCGATCATCAATCGCATGGGCTTCAACAACCTGGGTGTGGACAACCTGGTGTCGCGGGTTCGCGCCGCGCGCTACACCGGCATCCTCGGCATCAATATCGGCAAGAACTTCGACACGCCGGTGGAGCGTGCCGTCGATGACTACCTGATCTGCCTGGACAAGGTCTACGCCCATGCCAGCTATGTGACGGTCAACGTCAGCTCCCCGAATACCCCGGGCCTGCGCAGCCTGCAATTCGGCGATTCCCTCAAGCAACTGCTCGAGGCCCTGCACGTGCGTCAGGCGCAGTTGGCCCAGCAGCATGGCCGGCATGTCCCCCTGGCGATCAAGATCGCCCCGGACATGACTGACGAAGAAACCGTGCAGGTGGCCCAGGCGCTGCTGGAGTCGGGCATGGATGCGGTGATTGCCACCAACACCACCCTGAGCCGCGTCGGTGTCGAAGGCCTGGCCCATGGTGATGAGGCCGGTGGTCTGTCCGGTGCGCCGGTGCGCGAGAAGAGTACCCATACCGTCAAGGTGCTGGCCGCTGAACTGGCCGGGCGTTTGCCGATCATCGCGGCCGGTGGTATCACCGAGGGCGAGCACGCGGCTGAGAAGATCGCCGCCGGGGCAAGCCTGGTGCAGGTGTATTCGGGGTTCATCTACAAGGGGCCGGCGCTGATTCGCCAGTCGGTGGATGCCATCGCGGCGTTGCGGCGCTGAGTCGGCGGCATTAAAAAGGGCTCCGTAGGAGCCCCTGGGCCGAAGCCCGCCGCCCGGATGGGGCGTGCGTGGTAAGTCGGTTGTTGCTCAGATTGTCATGTCGGAATGTGCCCTGATCAGCCGACAGCGTGAAGTTCGTTGAGTCTGTGGATTCCCGCAGTGCCGGTCATACCGTCCCAGTTGTCGCCGCGTCCTTCTCGCCAGCCATTGATCCAGGCTTGGCGTACCGACGGTAGAGTAAAGGGGCAAAGCTCACGGGATTTGCCATGAACGCCGTATTGATATCCGCGTAAAAATGCTCTTTCCAACGGATCACGCTTAAGTCTTCTCATAGGGTGTTGCCCTCACTGGTTGACTGTTATATGTCCCGTAGACCTCTCGGCGAGGTCGGGCAGAATGCATCTGCCGTTGGTGCTCGCTGCCGGCGTGGCGAGCGCCGCTCTGGTACGAGAAGCCGCCTGGGCGGTTTCGCGGTAGAGAGCGGGGTGTTGACGCCATTGCGACGTCAACCTGTAGTGAGTTCTAACCAATGCGCAGGGGCGTGTGAATGATCGTTTTGTCATAAGGACGTAACGATAATGGTGTTAAGGCCATAAGATATGATGGCTGTTTGCTCGAGTCGCTGGAGAAATCCTAGCTATGATCAGCCCTTAGATGAATGATGAGTTTCATTCTCTATTGCGAATACCAACCTGTTGGGGTTGGGTATTATTCGACGAAGGGTCACGATGTGACTTTTTGTTACGATGATTTTTGTTAAAAAGGTTCTATTACGAGAGTTGAGCTGTCCAGGCATCAGAGTTCCTTCAACCCCGGGTTGCCGGATCTGCCTGGATGGACAGGCGCAATGGTGCGCCACACGAGCGCTCTTCGAGAAAAGCGCTTGATCGAAACCGAGCGGGCGATGCGTTTGCCCGTTCCTTGAAGGCTTGAAGCCCTGGAATTCCCATGTCGGATCGTTACGAACTCTTCCTCACTTGTCCTAAAGGCCTTGAAGGCCTGCTCATTGAGGAAGCCGTCGGGCTTGGCCTTGAGGAGGCGCGCGAGCACACCTCGGCCATTCGTGGCGTGGCCGACATGGAGACCGCCTATCGCCTGTGTCTCTGGTCGCGACTGGCCAACCGCGTGTTGCTGGTGCTCAAGCGCTTCCCCATGAAGGACGCCGAGGACCTTTACCATGGCGTGCTGGACGTCGATTGGCAGGACCATATGGTCTCCGACGGGACCCTGGCCGTTGAGTTCAGCGGCCATGGTTCGGGCATCGACAACACCCATTTCGGCGCCCTGAAGGTCAAGGATGCGATTGTCGACAAGCTGCGTACTCCGACCGGCGAGCGTCCCTCCATCGACAAGATCAGCCCGGACCTGCGCATTCACCTGCGCCTGGACCGTGGCGAAGCGATTCTTTCCCTCGACCTGTCCGGCCACAGCCTGCACCAGCGTGGCTATCGTCTGCAGCAGGGCGCGGCGCCGCTGAAGGAAAACCTCGCGGCAGCGATCCTGATTCGCGCCGGTTGGCCGCGCATTGCCGCCGAAGGCGGGGCCCTGGCCGACCCGATGTGTGGTGTCGGGACCTTCCTGGTGGAAGCGGGCATGATCGCGGCCGACATGGCCCCCAACCTCAACCGTATCCATTGGGGCTTTGACGCCTGGCTCGGCCACGTGCCGGCGCTGTGGAAAAAGCTCCACGAAGAAGCCACGGTGCGTGCCGACGCCGGCCTGGCCAAGCCGCCGCTGTGGATTCGCGGTTATGAGGCCGATCCACGGCTGATCCAGCCTGCGCGCAACAACATCGAGCGTGCCGGCCTGAGCGAGTGGATCAAGGTCTACCAGGGCGAAGTGGCGACCTTCGAGCCGCGCCCGGACCAGAACCAGAAAGGCCTGGTGATCTGCAACCCGCCCTACGGCGAACGCCTGGGTGATGAAGCCAGCCTGCTCTACCTCTACCAGAACCTCGGCGAGCGCCTGCGTCAGTCCTGCCTGAACTGGGAGGCGGCGGTGTTCACCGGCGCCCCGGACCTGGGCAAGCGCATGGGCATTCGCAGTCACAAGCAATACTCGTTCTGGAACGGCGCGTTGCCGTGCAAGCTGCTGTTGATCAAGGTCTTGCCGGATCAGTTCGTCACCGGCGAACGGCGTACGCCGGAGCAGCGCCAGATCGAGCGCGAACAGGCCGAGGTTCTGGCTCAGGAAGTGGCCGAAGCCCCGAAATTCAACAAGAACGGTAACCCGATCAAGCCGGCACCGGCTCCCGCACCCGTGGTCGAGCAGGCACGCCTGAGCGAAGGTGGGCAGATGTTCGCCAACCGTTTGCAGAAGAACCTCAAGCAGTTGGGCAAGTGGGCCCGACGCGAAGGTGTCGACTGCTATCGGGTGTATGACGCCGATATGCCGGAATACTCCCTGGCTATCGACCTGTACCACGATTGGGTGCATGTCCAGGAATACGCCGCGCCGAAGTCCATCGACCCGGAAAAGGCCCAGGCCCGTCTGTTCGATGCCCTGGCCGCGATTCCCCAGGCGTTGAACGTCGACAAGAGCCGCGTGATCATCAAGCGCCGCGAGCGCCAGAGCGGGACCAAGCAATACGAGCGCCAGAGCGCCCAGGGCAAGTTCACCGAGGTCAACGAAGGCGGCGTGAAGCTGTTGGTCAACCTGACCGATTACCTCGACACCGGCCTGTTCCTCGACCACCGGCCAATGCGCCTGCGGATCCAGAAAGAGGCGGCCGGCAAGCGCTTCCTCAACCTGTTCTGCTACACCGCGACTGCCAGTGTGCACGCGGCCAAGGGCGGTGCGCGCACCACCACCAGCGTCGACCTGTCGAAAACCTATCTGGACTGGGCGCGGCGCAACCTGTCGCTCAATGGTTTCTCCGACAAGAACCGCCTGGAGCAGGGTGATGTGATGGCTTGGCTGGAGGCCAGTCGCGATGAGTTCGACCTGATCTTCATCGACCCGCCGACCTTCTCCAACTCCAAACGCATGGAAGGCGTGTTCGACGTCCAGCGTGACCACGTGCAGTTGCTCGACTTGGCCGTGGCCCGTCTGGCACCTGGTGGCGTGCTGTACTTCTCCAACAACTTCCGCAAGTTCCAGTTGGACGAGCACCTGGCGAGCCGTTATGCCGTCGAGGAAATCAGCGCCCAGACCCTGGACCCGGATTTCGCCCGTAACAGCAAGATCCACCGCGCCTGGAAAATCAGCGCCCGCTGATCAGCCAGGATCCCGGGCCCTGATGCAGGGGCCCGGGTTATTCGTCCGAGTCGGCCACGTTGGGGCGGCGGTACAAGTCCAGCAACACCTGATCCAGCACCGATGAGGCGCCCCAGGGTTTCGGATCGTTGAGGATGGCCACCACCGCCCAGGTGGTGCCGTTATCGTCGCGGCTGAAGCCGGCAATGGCGCGCACGGTGTTCAGGGTCCCGGTCTTGATATGCGCCTCGCCACGCATGGCTGTCTGCTTCAGGCGTTTGCGCATGGTGCCGTCGGTACCGACGATCGGCAGCGAACTGATGAACTCCGCGGCATACGGGCTCTTCCAGGCCGATTGCAGCATGCTCGCCATTTCCCGTGCACTGACCCGCTCGGCACGGGACAGGCCGGAACCGTTCTCCATCACCAGGTGTGGCGCGATAATGTCTTTTTTCGCCAGCCACTGACGGACCACCCGCTGCGCCGCCTTGGCGTCATCGCCGTCGGCATCGTTGCGGTACTCCGCACCCAGGCTCAGGAACAATTGCTGGGCCATGGTGTTGTTACTGTATTTGTTGATGTCGCGGATGATTTCCGTCAGGTCCGGCGAGTAGGCCCGGGCCAGGAGGCGGGCACTCTTGGGCACCACGTCGGAACGATCCTTGCCATGGATGCTGCCCCCCAGTTCCTGCCAGATGGCGCGCACGGCACCGGCGGTGTAGGTCGGGTGGTCGAGCAGCGACAGGTAGGTCTGCGAGCTACAGCCTTCGGCCAGTTGGCCGCTGACGGTGACCAGGGTGGTGCCGTCGTCCTGGGGCACCGGGTTGTAGCGCACATCGCCGCTGCACTGCTTGGCGTTGAGCACCTTGACCTGGTTGTCGATACGGATGCTGGCGATCGGCGGTTCCACCGAGACCAGCACTTTGCCCGAGTCGTTGCGCGCGACAAAACGCAGGGCCTTGAGGTTGACCATCAATGCATCGGGCTTGACCAGGAACGGCTTGTTCTCGTCGTTGCCGTCGTCATTGAACTCCGGTAGTTGCGGCTGGATGAAGAAGCTGCGGTCGAGGACCAGGTCACCGGTCACCTGGTTCACGCCGTTGGCCCGCAGGTCACGCATCAGCAGCCAGAGCTTTTCCATGTTCAGCTTCGGGTCGCCGCCGCCCTTGAGGTAAAGGTTGCCTTGCAGGACGCCGTTGCTCAGGGTGCCGTCGGTGTAGAACTCGGTTTTCCACTGGTGGTTGGGGCCGAGCATTTCCAGGGCGGCATAGGTGGTGATCAGCTTCATGGTCGAGGCCGGGTTCACCGACACGTCGGCATTGACGAAGGTCGGTGTACCGGGGCCGTTGAGCGGCAGCAGCACCAGGGACAGGGCATCGTTTTGCAGCTTGCTGGCGCTGAGTGCCTGCTGGACCTTGGGAGGGAGGGTGGTGTTGACGGGTGCTGCGTAGGTGGGAAAGGCCAGGGGAAGGAAAAGGCCGGCGAGCAACAGCGGACGCAAAGATTTGATCATCTGAAATAGACCCTACCGTCGAGGGGGGAAATACGAGGGCATGTGGACAAAAATCCCTCAATGGTCGTGAAAGTGACGGCATTATGCCCCAAGGTAAGGAAACGTGGGCCTTGGGCCGGCCGCGTATTCCGGATTTTTTTCCACTGATCGACCAGCCGTCACCACGGAACCGGGCAATTGCAGCCTTAAACTGATAAAGTGCCGCCCGTTATTACTTTTGAGGATTGTTTCATGGCGACTAACCGTTCCCAGCGTCTGCGCAAAAAGCTGTGCGTCGATGAATTTCAGGAGTTGGGTTTTGAGCTGAACCTGGATTTCAAAGAAGACCTGAGTGAAGAGGCTATCGACGCTTTCCTCGACGCGTTCCTGAAAGAAGCGATGGAAGCCAACGGTCTAGGCTATGTCGGCGGCGATGACTACGGTCTGGTTTGCCTGCAGAAACGTGGCTCGGTCAGCGCTGAGCAACGTGCCAACGTTGAAGCCTGGCTCAAGACCCGTAGCGAACTGACCTCCGCTGAAGTCAGCCCGCTGATGGACGTCTGGTACCCGGAAAAGCCGATCAATCCGGTCGCCTGATTCCCCGGTACACGCATAAAAAAACGGACAAGCCTGGCTTGTCCGTTTTTTTTGCCTGGGATTCCATCAGTCGTAGATGGCTTTCTTCTTCCAGTCGGCGTCGGCTTCGACGTCCTTCAGGCCCTGGGTCAGTTCGTTGACGTCTTCTTCAGTCGGCTTGATGTTGGTGAGTACCATGGAGTTGGCGCGGGCCAGCAGCTTCTCCATGAAGATCAGCTGTTCGTTATAGACCGCAGGTTCTGGCTGCTTGCGCAGGTATTGCACACCACGCTCGAAGGCCAGGCGCGCCTGCCCCGGTTGTTCCTGTTGCAGGGCATGCTGGCCGAGGTTGTTGAAGAACTCGATGTGCAGCAGCACGAGGATATGGCGCACTTCGCGAATCCAGTGCTTGGCTTCGGCGGCGGGGAGGAAACCGTCCTGGGCGGCACGGGTGATCTGGCCGTGCAGGGCTTCAAGGAGGAAACGCACATCCTTGGCCTTGGCTTCGGTCTGGATCGGGCTGGGCGGGTTGTTGACCGGAATCGATTCACCCTGGCTGACCTGCGCGGAGAGCTCGGCAATGCGGGCCTTGACCTTGCTGTTGGTCTTTTCCAGGTTCAACAGGCGCTGGTTCACATTGAGTTCCAGGCGTGTCAGCAGCAGCTTGAGGGCTGGGCTCATCAGTTGGCCGGGGAAGGTCTCGGTGATTTCGCCACAGCGACGCATGCGGTCATTGAGTTCGACCTTGGATCGGGCCTTCTCCAGCTTGCGGCTTTCTGCCATATGATTGAGGAAGCCGATGGCGATCAGGAGAAAGATCCCGGCTGCGACCAGCAGGGTGATCATGAATGGTGTCACCGTTAAGACCTCTTCAAGGTGTAGTGCGAACGAGTGTAGTGGCTTGGCGTTTTCGCCGATAGCATTGATCGACGCGCTGCATGGCCCCAGGGGTGGAGCACATAGCCACTATTTCCCTGGGTCAACTATAACGCCTTGTCGGGCGTCAGAATATAGGCGCCAAGGGGCGGACGCGAGGATGCCCGGGAAAGCCCTATAAAGGGGGGCGAAGTCATTGATTTAAATAAATTTATCCATGGGGGTTGACGACCCTTCGATCCATCCATAGAATGCGCGCCACTTGCAGCGTAAAGCACACAGCGAAGCGCAGCAGGGAGTGAAGTTGTAGTGTGTCCCCTTCGTCTAGTGGCCTAGGACACCGCCCTTTCACGGCGGTAACAGGGGTTCGAGTCCCCTAGGGGACGCCAATGCGGGAATAGCTCAGTTGGTAGAGCACGACCTTGCCAAGGTCGGGGTCGCGAGTTCGAGTCTCGTTTCCCGCTCCATTTTTAAACAGCACTGCTTTCGGGCGGGGCTGAGTGAAACCAGAACCGACATCTTCGGATGCGGATTTGGGCACTGAAATACACACCATGTGTTTCAGTTAGCGTGTCCCCTTCGTCTAGTGGCCTAGGACACCGCCCTTTCACGGCGGTAACAGGGGTTCGAGTCCCCTAGGGGACGCCATTTGCGGGAATAGCTCAGTTGGTAGAGCACGACCTTGCCAAGGTCGGGGTCGCGAGTTCGAGTCTCGTTTCCCGCTCCATATTCAACAAAAACGCCGCTCAGTGATGAGCGGCGTTTTTGTTTGCGTGGGATTTTAGTGCTGGCCGGGTTCAGGTTATCAGGGTGTCAGCGGGCACTCCTATAGGAGCGCATCCCGGCTTTGAGAAAGTGAACGCTATGCTTTGAGTTTTTCGGGTTTGGTGGGTTCCGCGATGTTGTGCAGCTCTTTAACCATGGCGATCATGCGTTTCTCAAGGTCCTTGACGTCAGCCCGAGTAACGCCGTTTGCATAGGGCCTGAGTGCTCTGGACCTCTTTTGAGAGACAGGCACCAGCGTGTGGGCTGTCTGAGAAACAAGGGCCTGGCGCAGGAGGTTGTTGATGATGGTTTGATAGCCGGTTCCAGCGCTTTCGGCGCGCTCGCGAGCAGCATCAATGACGTCGTCATCAAGCATGATCGTGATCCGTGTTTTGCCCTTGCTACTGGCTACTGGGCCGCGCTTGGCCGAACTGAAATCATATTCGTCTTTCATGTGTTAACCCTCCAGGTAATGGCGCGTTCGTTTATCCAGGGCAGATTTCAGGTGGGCTGCGTGGATTTTTTGGGGGGGGCAGGGCGGGAGTCCCCGCGAAAAAGAAGAGAGCCAGATGCTTGTATCAGGGACAGGCATAAATGACTGGGGTTGAGTGTTACTGATCATTATTTTGAAGGCGGGGCGAAGATTGCCCCCCTCGAAAAACCAGCCCAGAATCATGTCTGTCGAAGCCGCTCGAGGTCGAAAAATTTTGACCGTTTTCAACGGGATAGAAGCTTGCAGCGTGACTCGTTTCCCGTTCCACATTCAACAAAAAACGCCGCTCAGTGATGAGCGGCGTTTTTGTTTGTGCGCGTTACAGGTATGAGCCGCAGCTTCATCTTTCCATGGCTGTGGCGTTCGAGTTCATCCATGAACTCTCTGATGCCGACCATCCTCAGCAGGTCCTTTCAAAACGCCTGAAAAGCCTGCCCGGGCCAGGCATGGTTCAGCGACTTACCAGCGGAAGTTGACCGCAGTCACCAGTTCCCGCTCGTCGCCATAACGGCAGATCGCCGCCTCACAGTAGACGTACTGCTTGTTGGTGACGTTGTTGGCGTTGACGCTCACTGTCCAGTTCTTGTCGATCTGGTAGCTGGCCATCGCGTCGAACAGGGTGTAGGCCGGCTGGTCGGTCGGGATCCCGGTTGCGCGCGTGGTGCCCTGGTAGCGGGCGCCGGCACCGACCTTCAGCTTCGGAATGTTGAGCAGGGCGAAGTCATAATTCAGCCACAGTGCCGCCTGGTTATACGGCGTGTCGTCGATGCGCTGATTGATTTCGCCCGGGTTCACGCTCTTGGTGATGCGTGCATCGGTGTAGGCGTACGAGGCGATGGCGCTGAGTTGAGGCGTCAGGTCGGCTTTGGCTTCGAGCTCCAGGCCGCGGGAGCGTTGTTCGCCG
This sequence comes from Pseudomonas gingeri, assembly GCF_013386165.1. Classification (GTDB taxonomy): domain Bacteria; phylum Pseudomonadota; class Gammaproteobacteria; order Pseudomonadales; family Pseudomonadaceae; genus Aquipseudomonas; species Aquipseudomonas gingeri_C. The sequence continues at coordinate 139,337 of NZ_JACAOS010000018.1, forward strand.
ATTTGGCGGGCATTGCCGAGCAAGTCGACCGACAAGGCGTTGGTCTGGGTCAGCTCGTACAGTGCCGCACTCAGCAGCAGGTTGCGGCCTTCGGGTTGATAACGGATCCCCACTTCGTACTGCTTGCCCATGGTTGGGGCGTAGGTTTGTCCAGGTGTGGTGATTTCGGCGACGGCCACCGGGAAGAACGACTCGGCGTAGCTGACATACGGCGCCAGGCCATTGTCGGCCTTGTACACCAGGCCGGCCCGGTAGGTGGTGGCCTCGTTTTTCTGGCCGGATCGCAGACCGGAGGCGAAGGCTTGCTGCGACTGATCGGCCCAGTCGTGGCGGCCGCCCAGCAGCAGGATCCAGTGATCGTCGAACTTGATCTGGTCTTGCAGGTAGATACCTTTTTGCAGGGTATCAAGTTGCGAGCCACGATCCAGCAACGGGTTGTGGTTGACCACGATCGGTTGACCGTAGTTGAAGGTGTTGAGGTTCAACGAGGCCGAGTTGGCGCGGAAGTTGTGCGAGTCATACGAGGTGTCGTAACCGTCAAACCCGACCAGGAAGGTGTGTTCCGCGCCGCCCAGGTTCCACTTCGACTCGATGCCGGTATCGGTGGTCCAGCTGCGCGAGCGCTCGCGGCGATCACTGTACTGGCGACGCAGGATCCCGGTGTTGGCCGAAGCGGCCAGTGCGGCTGCCGAGGTCTGGATCTGCATGTAGTTCCATTTCACGTCGGCATCGTAGTAGCGCAGCTTGTTGATGATTTTCGTGTGTTCGTCAAAGCGGTGTTCGAACTCGTAACCCAGCGCCGACATCTCGCCACTCATGTCGTCGTAGTTCGGTTCGCCGACAAAATCGTGGCGACCGATGAAGAACGGGCCGTTGCCCACGCCTTTGGTCATCTGGTACGGCAGGGGCGCGGAGAACCTGGTGTCGCTCTTCTGGTAGAACGACAGGATTGTCAGCGAGGTGTCTTCGTTGGGGCGCCAGGTCAGTGCGGGGGCGACATAGGTCTTGTCGTCGTTGATGTAGTCCACTGGCGTTTCGCTGTCACGATTGAGCAAGGTCAGGCGATAGCTCAGGGTGTCGGTCAGCGCGCCGCCGAAGTCTGCGGAAAGCTGCTTGCGATCATTGTTGCCGACTTCCAGGTTCAACTCGTGCAGCGGTGTATCGGTCGGGCGTTTGCTGACACCGTTGATCATGCCGCCCGGTGACAATTGGCCGTACAGCACCGACGCCGCGCCGCGAATCACTTCAACCCGCTCCAGGCCGTAGGGCTCCTGAACACCGTCGTAGGAGTTGTTCTGCAGGCGCATGCCGTCGCGCAGCAAGCCACCGGTGGCGGACTCGACGTTGAATCCACGAATGCGGAAGCGGTCGGAGGTACGGTTGAAGCTCGACGGTTGGCTGGTGATCCCCGGCGTGTAGCTCAAGGCATCGGCCAAGGTGTCGGAGAGGCGATCTTTCATCTCATCGCTGGTGACCACGGAGATCGATTGCGGCGTTTCGATAATCGGTGTGTTGGTCTTGGTGGCGCTGCCGTTCTGCAGGGCAACGTAGCCATCGACATGGGCGGTCGGTAGCTCATCCGCTTTGCCGGTGATATTCAGTGGGGACAGCTGCAGGGCTGTCCCCGAACTCTCGCCGCTGTCTTCTGCGTAAGCGTTGCCGGCAAGGGCGCTCCCCAGTGCCAGCGCCAGCGCGGTCATGCCGAACATTTGATTGATTGTATTGGCGCGGTTAGCCAAAAGCCGTTGTGGTTTGCTGTCGAACATCGAAAAAAAGTCCCTGATAGTTTTTGTTTGCCTGAGGCAAAGGGTATTCCTGCTTGCTCCCGCGTCGACAGAAGGCTGATGGCTTGGTGTCGATGGGCCATACTTTAGTACTAAATGATAAGTATTTACATTAGTATTGTTTTGTTTGTAAGCATTTGAATGCACTTGACCATGGCTTCGTGACAGAATCGACGTTCCTGAAGCGGGCCCGGCATGGGTCGGGAAGGCCGGATGGGACGTCCTTGTGCCCTTGCTGACAAGCGCGCACTACACGAATCATGGAATTGAGTTCATGTTAAAAGCGTCACACTTGAGTCTGCGCTTCGGTGGTTTGCAGGTACTGGATGATGTCAGCCTTGACATCCCTGTTGGACGCTTCACCGCGCTGATCGGCGCCAATGGTTGCGGCAAGACCACGCTTTTGAATGTCCTGGCCCGGATGCAGAAGCCCGACGCCGGCAGCGTCTCGCTGGCCGGCAAACCCCATGACGATTACTCGCGTCGAGCCCTGGCGCGCCAGTTGGCCTTGTTGCCGCAGCGCACCACGTCGCCCGCCGGTATGACGGTGCGTGAGTTGGTCATGCAGGGCCGCTTTCCCTGGCAAGGCTGGTGGCGGCAGTGGTCGGAGCAGGATCAGCGTGCCATTGACCAGGCCATTGCCCTGTCCGATATCCACAGCTTGCTCGACCGCTCCCTTTCGACCCTGTCCGGCGGCCAACTGCAGCGCTGCTGGATCGCCATGACGTTGGCCCAGGACACTCCGGTGATCCTGCTGGATGAGCCGACCACCTTCCTCGATATCGCCCATCAGATCGCCTTGCTCGAACTGCTTGTGGACCTTCGCGAACAGGGCCGGACCATTGTCGCCGTGCTCCACGACCTGAATCAGGCGGCGCGTTACGCCGACCACCTGGTGATGATGTGCAAGGGCAACCTGCTGGCCCAGGGGAACCCGCGTGAAGTGTTCACGGCGGCCAATCTCAAGCAGGTGTTCGATCTGGAGGCGCACATCATTACCGACCCGCATTCCGGCGATCTGCTCTGCGTGCCGAAGTCCACGCGCCCGCGGGCGGTCAGCGCCGAGGCTGTGTCGTGAGGCGTAATACGCCGACCCTGGTGGTGGTCGTGCTGCTGTGCATTGCCCTGGCCTCGATGGTTCATCTGGCCGTCGGTGCCAAGGACATTCCCTGGCGTGATGTCTGGCAGGCCCTGGTGGCCTATGTGCCGGGCAATCCCGATCACAGCGTGATTCGTGGCACCCGCCTGCCGCGTCTGCTGGTGGCCATTCTGGTGGGGATCAGCCTCGGGCTGGCCGGCACCGTGATGCAGGCGGTGGGTGACAACCCGCTGGCCGACCCCGGCATTCTCGGCATCAACAGCGGCGCCGCGTTGTTCGTGGTGTTCGGTCTGCTGGTGCTGCCCGGCAACGACATGTCGATGATTCCGTTGTTTGCCTTTTGTGGCGCGCTGACCGCCGCGTTCGGTGTCCTGATGCTGGCCGGACGCAGCCACAACCCGGTGCGCCTGACCTTGTCCGGGGCAATGATGGCGGCGTTGTTCAGTGCGATTACCTCGATCCTGTTGCTGCTCGATCAGCAAGGGCTGGACAGCCTGCGCCGTTGGCTGACCGGTTCGCTGGGTGTGACCGGAGGCAACATGCAGCAGTGGGTCTGGCCGTACCTGCTGGTGGGGCTGTTGTTGTGTGTGGTCAATGTCGGTGCCTTGAATGCGCACCGCCTGGGCGCGCAGGCTGCGGCCGGCATGGGCGTGAGCCTGCTGCGCATGCGTGTCTGCGGCTTGGCGTCGGTGGTGTTGTTGTCCGGCTGCGCGGTGGCGCTGGCGGGACCGATTGGTTTTGTCGGGCTGGTGGTACCCCATGCAACGCGCTTGCTGGTCGGCGATGACTACCGCCGGGTGCTGCTGATCGCTCCGCTGCTGGGGGCCTTGCTGCTGATCCTCGCGGACATCGCCGCGCGGGTGATGGTACGTCCCTATGAATTGAATACCGGCATCGTCACGGCGCTGCTCGGTGGGCCGATCTTCGTGGTGCTGGTGTTGCGGAGGATCCGGTGAGCGAAACCACAGTAGGCGCCTTGCGCCGGCCCTCCGCCTGGCGCCTGGGGCGAACGCGGGATCTGTGCAGTGGCGTGCTGCTGCTGTTGGCCCTGATCGGCATGGCCCTGTATTCACTGACCGTGGGCAGTTATCACCTCGGCCTCGGCCAGGTCTGGCAGGCGCTGATCGCGCCGGAGCAGGTTGAGGATTCGGTGCTCAATGTGGTCTGGGAGTTGCGCTTGCCGCGCATCCTGCTGGCGATGACGGCGGGGGCGGCCATGGCCCTGGCCGGCTTGCTGCTGCAATCGTTGACGCGCAACCCGCTGGCGGCCCCCGGTTTGGTCGGAGTCGAGTCAGGTGCCAGCGTCACCATGCTGTTGATCCTGGTGCTCTGGCCCTCACTGTTGCCGTTGTCGTTATACCCGCTGGCGGCACTGATCGGAGGCCTGTCGGTGGCGGCTTTTGTCATGGCCTTGTCCTGGCGCCGGGGCATTTCACCGTTGCGCCTGATACTGGTCGGTGTCGGCCTCACTGCCATGCTCAGTGCCGTGGCGGACCTGCTGATCACCTACGGCAACATCGACCGGGTCGAATCGGCGCTGATGTGGCTGGGTGGCAGCCTGCATCGCGCGGATTGGGGTCATGTCCGGAGTATGAGCCTGTGGCTGTTGCTGGCGGGGGGGCCGCTGCTGTTCTGCCACCGTCCGCTTGACCTGCTGCAATTGGGCGACAGCGTGGCCATGAGTCGTGGCTTGAACGTCAGTGCGTTGATGGGCGGTCTGTTGCTGTGCAGCGTGATGCTCACCGCCGCGGCGGTGGCCAACGTCGGCACCATGACCTTTGTCGGCCTGATCGCGCCGCACCTGGCCCGGCAATTGTGCAATGAGCGGCATGGGCCGTTGATTCCGCTGTCGGCGATGTCCGGGGCCTTGCTGGTGCTGTTTGGCGACACGCTGGGGCGAGGTCTGTTCACTCCCCTGCAACTGCCGGCGGGGCTGGTGGTGGCGGTGATCGGCGCGCCTTACCTGATGATATTGCTGGTCCGTCAACGCAATCGCTGACGGTTATTTTTTCGACGGGAGATCAAGCGTGGCGAAATGGGCGGGAAACGGTGTGTTCGGGTTATGGGCGCTGCTTGGCGTGGTCTTGTCGATCGGGATGGGGTCGGCGAGTGCCGCTGAAACCCGGGTCTTCGAAAACAGTTTTGGGCGCACGGAAGTGCCGGTGGCGCCGCGTTGCATTGTGTCGCTGCACGACCTCAGCCTGACCACGCAATTGCTGGAACTGGGCGTGACGCCCTGTGGTTCGGTCGGACGCAAGAAACTGCTGTCGCCGGTGCTGTTTCGCGGCGCGCAACCACGTTTCGATGTCTCGAAGATCCAGTATGTCGGCTCCCAGCAATCGCCGGACCTGGAAGCCATCGCCGCGCTGAAGCCTGACCTGATTATCGGTTTGTCTTATCACGCGGACATCCGCGATAAGCTGAGCAAGATCGCCCCGGTGGTGCTGTTGCCTGTGCGCGAGGGCAATATCAAGGCCTACGCCAAGGAGCTCGCCGACCTGGTGGGCAAGCAACAACGCTATAACGAAATGCTCACCGAGTATCAGTCGGTGGTCAGTGAATTCAAGAAACGGGTGAAAGACCCGGCGCGCATCACCGTGACCACGCTGGAGGTTTACCCCGACAGCTTTCAGTTGATCGGGCGGGGCGGCATGGACGATGTGATCGCCGATTTCGGCCTGGGTCGAGTCGCCGCTTATCGCGAAGGCAAACCCAATGTGCCTTATAGCCTGGAGCGCATCGGTGACTTCGACAGCGACTTCATTATCGACACCTACGAAGAGTTGCTGGATTCGGAAGCCAGTACCGCTGACTTCCGCCGTTCCCCGCAATGGCAGAACCTGTTTGCGGTGAAAAACCGTCAGTTCCTCTACCTCAATCGCAGTCGTTACGCCGACACCCTGCAGGGCCTCCTGGGGTCCGCCTACCTGCTGTTTTCCCATATCGGCGAGCGTGAGGCGGTCTTGAAAGGCCAGTAATAGAGCCTTGTACGCATCATTCATGGGTGCCGTGCCGCCGATTGCATGCGGTTTTCATGGCACCCATCACAAAAAAATCAGGCACTTGTCATAAATACTAAATGTGAATCATTATCTATTGCTGTTGTGTAGTGTTTGTATTAGCGTACACACACTGAAAAGCAGCCAACACGGGTTGATGATTGCAAATGGATATTGAATTGGCAGTGCCTGTTGCCCGTCTCAACGCTCAAGCCGAGGTTCTGCCTTACGTCCTTCAGGCCGACGCCAGTGGTGTCTCCTGGCGTGAACAACTGGACGTCATCCAGCGTACCGTGGAGCAGCAACTGCCGATGTCCGGGGGTGTGCTGTTTCGGGGTTTCCAGTTTGACGGCGAGGCGGATTTCGAAGCCTTTGCCCGTAGCTTCGGTCACGATCTGCTGACCTATGACTACGCTTCGACGCCCCGCACCAAACTCCACAGTCGCGTCTACACCTCCACCGAATACCCCGCACACCAGGTCATCCCCCTGCACAACGAGCAGTCGTACTCGCGCAACTGGCCGATGAAAATCTGGTTCCATTGCATCAAGGCTTCCGAAGTGGGGGGTGAAACGCCGATCGCCGACAGCCGGGTGATCTACACACAGATCGATCCGGCGATTCGCCAGCGTTTTGCCAACAAGCGCCTGATGTACGTGCGCAACTATGGCAACGGCCTGGACTTGAGCTGGGAGCAGGCGTTCGGCACCGAAGATCGCGCGCAGGTCGAGCGCTTCTGTCGCGAAAACCACATCGATTTCGAATGGCTGGACGAGGATGAGCTGCGCACCCGGCAAGTCTGCCAGGCGGTGGCACAGCACCCGGTTTCCGGCGAGTGGGTGTGGTTCAACCAGGCGCATCTGTTCCATATCTCCAACCTGGCGCCGGCCTTGCGTGAAACGCTGATTTCCATCGTCGGCGAAGAGGGCCTGCCGAGAAACGTGTTCTACGGCGACGGTTCGCCCATCGAGGAATCGGCGCTGGAGCATATTCGCGGTGTGCTGCAGCGTCATCAGGTGAGTTTCCCCTGGCAGGGTGGGGATGTCCTGATGCTCGACAACATGCTGGTGGCCCACGGTCGCTCGACCTTTCAGGGCACTCGCAAAGTTGTGGTCGCCATGGCCGAGCCTGCATCGGTCGGTCAATGACCGATAGCGCGTCACTCTTCTAAACCAGAGGCAGCACTGCGCCTGCCTCTGCAGACAAGCCAACAAGGAATAGAAATGCTCGAAGGTCTGATGCAGGGCTGCTGGTTGCGTGGAATTCGTCTTTCGGTCCGCGATGGGCAGTTGCATATGGATGCCGCGCCTGAAGGGGTGTTGAGCGCGGAATTGGCTGAGCAACTCGACGCGCAGCGCCCGCAGGTGGTCCAGTGGCTGATTGCGCACCCCGAGTATTTCACCGCGCGGCCGCTGACTGACAACGAGCAGGCACTGTTCTTTCTGCACCGTATGGCTCCGCAGAGTTGCGCCTACAACATTGCCTACGCGGTACGCCTCAATGAGGCATGGCTCGACGCCGGCTTTTCCGCGCGCCTGGAGCGCGCCTGGCTGACGGTACAGGCCCGTCATCCACAGTTGTGCAGCGCTTTCGCCGAGCGTGACGGTCGACCGCTGCAGTGGTATCGGCAGCCCCGTCCCCGTCCGCTGGAACACGATGATCTGCCGGCCGCCGACGCGGCATCGCTGCAACAGCGCGTGGCCGAACTGGCAGACAAACCCTTCGACCTGGAAAGCGGTGAGGTCAGCCGCGCCGTGTTGCTGAGCGTGCCCGGTCAAGCCGCCGTCCTGGTCCTGGGCATTCACCACATTGCCTCTGACCTGGAGACCTTCTACATCATCGCCGATGAGCTGTTCGCGCTGCTCAAGGGCGAGCCCCTGGGCGACGTCGATCCCGAGGCCTATCACCATTGGTGCAGCGAACTGCAACTGCAGGCCGATCTGCGTGAGCCCGCGCAATTGGCGTGGTGGCAGGCCGAGCTGGCCGAGGTGCCGACGCTGGAGTTGCCGACCGACTTCCCTTACGGCAGCAGCCAGGCGTTCAAGGGCGGTGAGATGAGCTTTCGCTTGCCCGGTGCCGATGCCGAACGTTTGCGAGCGGTGGCCCAAAGTTTCGGCGTGACCCCCTTTGCGTACTGGTTTGCCTTGTTTCAGCAGTTTCTCGGCGTCCTCAGTGGCCAGCAGGATTTTGTTCTCGGCACGCCCAGTGGCTGGCGCCTGAAACGAGCGCATTCGCGTCTGCCGGGGTATCTGGTCAACCCGTTGCCGGTTCGTTGCCGCCTGCGCCCCGAGTTGTCCAGCGGGCAATGGGCGCAACAGGTGGCGCAGCAATTCAAGCAGGCGCTGAGGCAGCGTAAATACCCGTTTTCGCGCTTGATCAAGCAACTCGACCTGCCGCGGCAGATGGGCCGTGCGCCCTTGTTCCAGCATATGTTCACCCTCAACCGCGAGCGCACCGCGCCTTTCGAGCAGGATGTGCAGCGCCTGCTCTCGGAGCAGCGCGGCGCCGCCCATGAGCTGAACCTGGTGGTGATCGACGACGAACAGGGCTTTCTTGGGCGTTGGCGCTACAACGAGGCGCTGTACCGACGTGAAACGGTCGAAGGCTATCGCGACCAGTTCAACGCATTGGTCCTGGCATCGATCGAGCAACCGGATGTGCCCTTCAACGAGTTGGCCTGGCTGTCGGACCGGCAGCGCTCGCAGGTGCAGGGCGAAAGCCTGGCGCTGCCGGTCGATAACGCCTGGCAGGCCTTCGTGCAGCAGTGTGCACAGCGCCCGGATGCGCTGGCCATCGAAGACCAGCAGGGCACCTTGAGTTACCGCCAGTTGGCGGCCGCCGTGCTGGGGCGTAGCGAACGCCTGCAGGCGCTTCAGGTCGGTGTTGCCGATCGTGTTGCGCTGTGCCTGCCGCGCAGCCGTGAATTGGTGATGCACATGCTTGCCAGCTGGCAGTCGGGCGCCACCTATATGGCCCTCGATCCGAACTGGCCGGACGCACGCCTGCAGGGTATCTGTGAAGATGCCAGCCCACGGCTGTGGATCTCCCAGGGGCAGCGTCCGCAGTGGCTGCCGGCTTCGGTGCAATGGTTGGCACTGCCCGAACCCGGCCAGGGCCAGGCTTTGGCGGCAGGCACCTTGCGTACGGCGCTGCCGGCAGGGCAGGCCGCGTATGTGGTCTATACCTCGGGCTCCAGTGGCCAACCCAAGGGGGTGCAGGTCAGCCAGGGCAACCTGATCCATTACGTGGCCGGTTGTTTGCAGCGCTTGCAGTTAGGCGTCGATGCCAGCCTGAGCAGCCTTGCCAGCTGTGCCACCGACCTGGGGCATACGGCGTTGTTCGGTGCACTGTTGAGCGGGCGCCGTTTGCGTTTGCTCGATGAAGAGCTGGCCTTTGATGCTGAAGCGCTGGCACAGACGCTGGGGCAGCAGCCGGTGGACCTGCTGAAGATCGTGCCATCGCACCTGAATGCCTTGCTGATTGCCAGCGAACCGCAACGCTTGTTGCCGCGCCAGTGCCTGGTGGTCGGTGGCGAGGCGTTGAGCGAGGAACTGGTGGCGCGTGTGCGGGCCCTGGCTCCGGGGCTGCGCATCCTCAACCACTACGGTCCGAGTGAAACCACGGTCGGTGTGCTGACCCAGGACATCATCCCGCAAGAGGCCATCAGCCTCGGACGGCCACTGCCCAATGTCAGCATCAGCGTGCGCGGGCCGAACGGTGCCGTGCTGCCCGTCGGTGTCATCGGCGAGCTGTGCATCCAGGGACCGACGGTCGCCCTGGGTTATCTGCGGGCACCCGCCAGCGATCTGCAACGTTTTACCGAATATGGCTACCGTACCGGCGACCGGGTACGCCTGAATGCGCAGGGGCAAGTGCTGTTCCTCGGGCGCCTGGATGAACAGGTCAAGATCCGTGGTTATCGGGTCGAACCGGGCGAGATTGCCGAGCAACTGCGCGGTCTGGAAGCGGTCGGCGATGCGCGGGTGCTGAACATTCCGGTCGCCCCCTCGGGCAATCGCCTGGTGGCGTTTGTGTTGGCAGCCGAAGCCGCGCTGCCGGGCATTCAACAAGGCCTGGCCGCGCGCTTGCCGGACTACATGCAGCCGGCCCGCTGGTTTTGCCTGGAGGTGTTCCCGTTGCTGGCCAATGGCAAGGTCGATCGTCGGGCCCTGGTGTCCCTTGCCGAACAGACCGTGCCACAGACCGCCGTATCGGCTACGGCTGAATCTGCCGGGCCGACCAATAGTGTTGAACAGCGCTTGCTGGACATCGCCGCCGAGATTCTCGGCAAGCCGGATCTGCGCCTGGACGACAACTTTTTCGCCGTGGGCGGCGACTCGATCCTCAGCCTGCAGATTATTGCCCGGGCCAAACAGCAAGGCCTGAAGCTGACCCCGAAACAGATCTTTGAATTTCCCAGCGTCAGTGGTTGGGCCACGCGTGCCGTAGATCTGAGCCTGAAGCGTGCGCCGGCGCCGAGCTATTCGCTGCCCACCGAGGCCTTTGCCCTGACGCCGATCCAGAACTGGTACGTCGACCATCAGATCGGGGCCCCCGCGCACTGGAACCAGTCACTGCTACTGACCCTGCAACAACCGCTGGAGGCGGCGCGTTTTGCCGAAGCGGCGCGCAGCCTGTTGCAACGGCATGCGAGCCTGCGCCTGATGTTTGCGCCGCGAGCCGACGGGCAGGGTTGGGAGCAGCGTTACCAGGCCCTGGACGAGCGTGGGTTGTCGACGCTGTTCGAGGTGGTCGAGGCGCCCGTCGACGATGCGTTGTTGGAACATTACCAGACCGGCATGCAGTTGGACCGCGCGCCGCTGATCCGCTGGGTGTATTTCAGCCACAGCCAGCAACTGCTGTGCACTGCCCACCACCTGATCATTGATTCGGTGTCGTGGCAGATTCTGTTGCCGGAACTGGAAAGCCTGTATCTGGGCGACAAGGCCGCGCTGACGCCGGTCAGCGCCAGCTTCCATCAATGGGGCGAGGCGCTTCAGGCCCACAGCCGCAGTGCTTCGCTGCAGGAGCAGCGCGGCTACTGGCAGGAGCAACTGTCGGCCGAGCACGCACCGGCCGCCGTCGACAATCGCTATGGCAGCAGTCGAACCCTCGACAGCCAGCTTTCTGCCGAGCTGACCCAGGCACTGCTTGGCGATTGCCACGATGCCTATGGCACGCAGGTGCAGGACCTGATGATCGCGGCCCTGGCCGAAACCCTCGGCAGTTGGCTGGGCCGCGAACGCATCACCATCGAACTGGAAAGCCACGGTCGCAGTGCCTGGGAACAGGCGCCGGACCTGTCGCGCTCGGTGGGTTGGCACACCAGTCGCTACCCACTGCTGCTCAGCGTTCATGACGACACCGAACAGTCCATCGTCGCGGCCAAGGAGGCCTTGCGCCGGGTGCCGGAACAGGGCATCGGCTATGGCCTGTTGCGCCAGGATCCCGCCAACGGGCTGGGGGCCGCGCAGTTGCTCTCGTTCAACTACCTGGGGCGTGTCGATCAATGGCTGGGTGCTTCACGCCTGTGGCAACTGGAGCAACCCTTGTGTCCGGGGATGCGCGCGGCCGACGGCCGGCGCAGCCACCTGCTGGACGTCAATGCGCTGGTGATCGCCGGCCGCCTGCACATCGAATGGCGCTATGCGCCGGCGCTGCATGACGTGGCGCTGGTCGGCGAATTGGCGCGGCAGTTCCAGCAGCGGCTGGGTGCGCTGATCGAGCATTGCCTGGCGCCGGCCGCCGGTCGCGCCACCGCCTCGGACTTTGCCGATTCCGGGCTGTCCGACGACGAATTCCTGGGGCTGCTCGAGCAACTGTAACAGCGCCTGCCATGACCCCTTTGCACAAGATTTGGAGACCGGCTGCATGAATGACAAGGTAAAAGCACTGTCGCGCAATATCGAGGCTATCTATCCTCTGGCGCCCATGCAGCAGGGGCTGCTGTTCCATAGCCTGATGCACCCCGGCCAAGGCATGTACCTGTTGCAGTATCGCCATGTGATGGTCATGCCCGACCTCGATCTGCCAGCGTTTCGCCAGGCCTGGGCCGAGGTCGTCGAGCGTCACGAACTGCTGCGCACCTCCTTCGTCTGGAAACAGCAGAAGCGCCCGATGCAGGTGGTGCACAAGCAGGTTGAACTGCCGATCACCTATGAAGACTGGTCGCAGATCGACGAGACCGAACAACAGCGGCGCCTGGAGCAGTTGCTCAGCGAAGAGCGCCGCGACGGCCTGGACTTCACCAAGGCGCCGCTGATGCGCGTGCGCCTGTTCAAGCTGGCGGCCGACACTTATCAGTTCGTGCGCAGCTATCACCATATCCTGATGGATGCCTGGTGTTTCTCCATCATCATGATGGACTTCTTCAACGGCTACCGGGCCGCCCAGGAAGGTCGGCGCCTGGCGCTGCCGGCGCCACGCCCGTACAAGGACTTTATCCGCTGGCTCGAACAGCAGAACCCGGATGATCACCAGGCATTCTGGCAACAGCGCCTGGCCGGTTTCGATACGCCGACCGAGTTCGGCTTCGGCCATGCCGGGCGCATCCTGCACGCCGATGAACCGGTACGCGATTGCGTCGAACACCTGACGGTCGCGCAAACCCTGCAACTGCAACAGGTCGCCGGCACTCACGGCATCACCCTCAACACCCTGGTGCAAGGCGCGTGGGCGTTGTTGCTGGCGCGCTACAGCGGTGATCGCGATGTGTTGTTCGGCGTTACCGTGGCCGGGCGTCCGTTGCACCTGCAAGGCATGGAGCAAGTCGTCGGCCTGTTTATCAACAGCCTGCCGTTGCGCTGGCAGTTGCAGCCGGAGCAGACCCTCGGCCAGTGGCTGGCGGCGTTGCAGGTGGAAAACCTCAGCCTGCGCGAACACGAAAGTGTTTCCCTGGCGCAGATTCAGCGCTGGAGCGAGGTGCATGGCCAGGACCTGTTCCAGAGCCTGTTCGTTTTCGAGAACGCGCCGATCACCGCTGACCTGCGCCAGGGCGCGCTGGATTACCTGATCAGCGACATGACCAACCGCACCCACACCAACTACCCGGTAACGGTAGTGATCGTGCCGGGCGAGCGCCTGCACCTGCAACTGACCTACCAGACCGACTGGTTCGAGGCGGCGGAAATCCAGGCCATGCTCGGGCATTTCCGCACGCTGTTGTTGAACATGGGCGACGCATTGGCGGCCCAGACCGACATCGCGCTGCAGCGCATTGGCATGCTTGCCACCGAGGACGTGCAACGGCAGTTCCAGGACTGGGCCACGGGCGGTGTCGTGGCGGATCTCCAGGCCCTGCAGCCTTTGTATATCGAACGCTTCGAGCAGCAAGTACGCCAGACCCCCGATCAGGTCGCAGTGCTGTTCGATGGCCGCAGCATGACCTTCGATCAGCTGAACCGCGCCGCCAACCGCATGGCGCGTAGCCTGCGTGACCAGGGTGTGGGCAATGACGACCTGCTGGCGCTGCTCGATGAGCGCGGCTTCGATCTGTTGATCATGATCCTGGCAACGCTCAAGGCCGGTGCCGGCTGGTTGCCGCTGGACCCGCGCAACCCGCCGCAGCGCCTGGCCCAGGTACTGAAACAAAGCCGCACGCCGTTGCTGGTCCATGGCCTGGGGCAAACGCCGTTGGCCGAAGAGGCCCTGGCGCTGCTTGAAGCCGCACCGAAAGCCCAGGGGTATGACCTGCGCACGCTGGAGGATTACAGCGACAGCAATCTCGGCATCGCTGTGGACTCGCAATCGCTGGCGTACTGCATCTTTACCTCTGGTTCCACCGGCACGCCAAAAGGCGCGATGGTGACCCACACCGGGATGCTCAACAACATGCTCGGCAAGCTGCCGGGGGCCGAACAGGCCAACGGCCTGGGGCTCGGCGCGAGCGATGTGATTGCGCAGACCGCGCCGCAATGTTTCGACATTTCGGTCTGGCAAACCCTGGCCGGTCTGGTGCTCGGTGCACGCACGGTGATCCTCGCCGATTGCGTGGTGCAGAACCCCCAGGCCCTGGCGGATGCCATCAGCGCCGAGGGCATCAGTATTCTGGAAGCCGTGCCTTCGCTGATGCAAAGCCTGCTCGACGCCGATCTGGAGCGTTCGTCGCTGCGCTGGGTACTGGCCACGGGTGAAGCCCTGCCACCGGCCCTGGCCCGACGCTGGTTCGAACGCTACCCAAGCATCCCGTTGATGAATGCCTACGGCCCGGCCGAATGTTCCGATGACGTGGCCTTCCACGCCTTGACCGAGCGCCTGGCCGATAACCGCAGCGGCGTGCCGATCGGCCGTGCGACCCTGAATAATCGCCTGTACCTGCTCGATGGCGATCTTGAGCCGTTGCCGGTGGGCGCGGTGGGTGAAGTCTATGTTGCCGGGGTCGGTGTCGGGCGCGGTTACATGGCCGATCCAGCGCGTACGGCGGCGGTGTTCCTGCCCAACCTGATCGCCAACGATGGCAGCCGCCTGTATCGCACCGGCGACCTGGCGCGTTTTCTGGCCAATGGCGACCTCGAATACGTCGGGCGCACCGACCACCAGGTCAAGGTCCGTGGGCACCGTATCGAACTGGACGAAATCGAAGCGTGCCTGACCCGCTGTCCGGGTGTGCGTGAAGCCGTGGTGGTGGCCCGTGACGATCAGCAGCGTGCCAAGGTGCTGGTGGCCTACGTCGTCGCCGAAGCCTCGGTGACCCTTGAGCAACTGCGCGAGTTTGTCCTCGCCGGCCTGCCGCCGTACATGCTGCCCGGCGCGTTCATGCTGCTGGAGCGGATGCCGCTGAATGCCAACGGCAAGATCGACCGCAAGAACCTGCCGGCACCGGATTTCGCCGCGCAGAGCCAGGCCCGTTATGTCGCCCCGCGCAACGAACTGGAACAGCAGATGAGCCAGGCCTGGCAAGAGCTGCTGGGGCTGGATCGGGTCGGTATCGAAGACAATTTCTTCGAGCTGGGCGGGCATTCCCTGCTGGCCACCCAACTGATCGGCCTGGTGGGCAAGATCAGCGGCAAGGACCTGCCATTGCGCAAGGTCTTCGAGCTGCCGACCATCGCCGCCATGGCCGAATGGCTGCAGACCCAGGACGGCAGCAGCACCACGGGCCCGCGACGTTTGCCGCGCCCGGAGTCGTTGCCGCTGTCATTTGCCCAGCAACGCATGTGGTTCCTGCAACAGCTCGACCCCGCCAGCCCCGCCTATAACCTGTCCGGTGCCGTGCGCCTGACTGGCGCATTGCAGGTCGAGGCGTTCAACGCCGCGTTGCAGGACCTGTTCGATGCCCACGAAGTGCTGCGGACGCTGTTTATCAGCAACGCCGGCGAGCCGCAGTTGCAGATCCTGCCGTCGATGACGTCACACCTGCCGCTGCTGGAGATCGACAGTGAGGACGATCTGAGCGCACGTCTGCGCCAGGACGCCATGACGCCTTTTGCCCTGGACACCGCGCCCCTGTTGCGTACGGTGCTGTACCGCCTGGCGCCGCAGGAGCATGTGCTGTCCTTGAGTTGCCATCACATCATCGCCGACGGCTGGTCACTGCAATTGATCATCGATCAGTTGTGCCAGCGTTACCGCGAGCGGGTTCAGGGCCAGGCACCGGCGATCCCCGCCACGGCGACGGACCTGCAATACGCCGACTATGCGCTTTGGCAGCATGAGTGGATGCGCGGTGAGGTTTGCCAGAAAGAACTGGGCTTCTGGCGCGAGCAACTGTCCGGCGAGTTGCCGGTGCTCGAACTGGCGGCGGATTTCCCCAGGCCGAACCAGGCCAGCCAGGCCGGCGGCCGTGTCGAACAGCGCCTGTCGGATGCCTTGACCCAGCGCTTGCGCAGCTTCAGCAGTGCCCGCGGCTGGAGCAGTTTCATTCCGCTGCTCAGCACCTTCCAGTGCCTGTTGCGCAGCCGCAGCGGCAGCGATGACATCCTCGTCGGTGTGCCGGTCGCCAACCGTCATCACCGGGTGCTGCAGCCTTTGGTCGGGTGCTTCGTTAATACCCTGGTGTACCGCCAGACCTTGAGCGGCGCCCGTAGCCCGGTGCAACTGATGCAGGACCTGCAAGCACGTTCGATGGCGATCCAGACCCATCAGGACCTGCCATTCGACTACCTGATCGAGCAACTCGGTGTCTCCCGGCAGGTCAGTTACAACCCGGTTTTCCAGGCCATGTTCAACTACTTCCCGGGCAATGCCCTGGAGCGTTTCGAGCTGACCGACCTGGTGGCCGAACCGCTGTCGAACCCGCCGCAAAGTGCCCTGTGCGACCTGCACCTGGATGTGCGCGACAGTGAGCACGGCATCACCTTGAGCTTCCAGTACAGTAGTGACCTGTTCCGTGAGCAGACCGTGCAGCGCATGGCCGGGCAGTACCTGGCGATGCTCGAAGCAATCCTCAAGGCGCCGGAATGCGCGTTGGGTGAACTGAGCTGGCAGCCCTTCGAGCGGGCCGCTTCGCGTTTGATCGGTCAGCGCGTCGACGCGGTCGAGGACGTGCTGTTGGCGTTCGAACACCAGGTGCTTGCGCATCCCGACGCCACGGCGCTGAGCGTGGCCGACGGCACGCTGAGCTACGCCCAGGTGGGCCGGGCGGTCGACGTCCTGGCCAGTGCCTTGCGCGCCCGGGGTGTCGATACCGATGATCGGGTCGCCCTGTGCCTGCCACGCAATGCCTACCTGCCGGTGGCCATGCTCGCGGTGCTCAAGGCGGGTGCCGCCTACGTGCCGCTGGCCGAAGACACACCGCAGGAACGTGGCGGCTATGTCCTGGCCCATGCACGACCACGGCTGTGCCTGACCACAACACCACAGTTGCCGGTATTGGCCGCCTGGGGCAGTGACGTCGAGCTGCTGGATATCCAGGACCTGTTGCCGGTCTTTGATCAGTCCGCCGCTAGCGGGCCGGATAGCCCGAGCCTGTCGCCACGGGCCGAGCCGAGCCAACTGGCGTATATCCTCTACACCTCCGGCTCCACCGGGCAGCCGAAGGGCGTGGCGGTCAATCGCGGCAACCTGGCGAACCTGTTGCTGGCGATGAACGCCGTGCTGCCACTCTCGGCGAACGACGCGGTGCTGGCCCTGACCACGGCGACCTTCGACATCGCCATCGTCGAGTTGCTGCTGCCGCTGACCCAGGGCGCCCGTATCGTGCTGGCCGACCGCGAACAGGCGCGCGATCCGCAGGCCATCGATGCGCTGATCGGTGCCGCACGGCCGACGGTGCTGCAGGCGACGCCGGCCACCTGGCGCATGCTGGTGGCGCACACCCAGCGGCGCTGGGAGGGGGTGCGGGTGATTTCCGGTGGCGAAGCCTTGCCGACGGCGTTGGCCGAAGCCATGGAAGCCCGTGGCGCGCGTGTGATCAATGGCTACGGCCCGACCGAAGCCACGGTCTACAGCACCTTTGAAGTCCGTACCCCGGGCGCCGAAGGGGTGGAGGTGCCGATCGGCGTGCCGGTGGTCAACACCAGCGGTTATATCCTCGATGCCGACTTGCAGGCAGTAGCCCCCGGCGTGCCGGGCGAGCTGTTCCTGGCGGGTGAACACCTGGGTCGTGGTTATTTCGCCGCCCCGGGCCTGACCGCCGCCGCTTTCCTGCCGGACCCTTTTGTGCCGGGGGCGCGGATGTACCGCACCGGCGACCGTGTACGGCGCAATGCGCAGGGTAGCCTGGATTATCTGGGACGCCTGGATTTCCAGGTCAAGCTGCGCGGTTTCCGTATCGAACTCGGCGAGATCGAGGCATTGCTGGCACGTTTGCCCGGTGTCACTGGCGCTGCCGTGTTGTTGCTGGGACACGGTGAGTCAGCCCGCCTGGTGGCCTACTATTCGGGTGAGGAAATCCCCACCGAACACTTGCGCGGCCCCTTGGCCACCCAGTTGCCCGAGTACATGCTGCCGAGCCAGTTCGTCTATCTGGCGCAGATGCCCTTGAGCAGCAGCGGCAAGGTCGACCGCAAGGCGCTCCCGCTGCCGGCGCGCCAGGGCGGCGAAACCAAGCCGCTGCTGACTGAAGCCCAGGCCCGGCTGGCCGTGCTTTGGCAGGAGCTGCTGGGCTGTGGCGATATCGGCCCGCACGACAACTTCTTCGAGCTGGGCGGCCATTCGTTGCTGGCGGCACGCCTGGTGGCGCGGATCTCCGAACGCTATCAACAGCGCCTGCCATTGCGCGCGGTGTTCGAACAACCCACGTTGCAGGCACTGGCGGCGTCGCTCGAAGCCGGCGACGAGACCCCGGAGATGATTGTGCGCCCGGTCTGCGGCACCTCGGCGCCGTTGCATTTCACCCAGCAACGGCTGTGGTTCCTGGATCGCCTGCAAGGCGAAACCCGTGCTTATCACCTGTCGCTGGCCCTGCATCTGCAAGGGCAACTGCAGCCGGACCTGCTGCAAGAGGCGCTGGTGCAACTGGCGGCGCGTCAGCACAGCCTGCGCACCCGGTTCAGTGAAACCGGCGAAGGTCCACGACAAACCACGGTGGACCTCGCGGGCACCGTGTTGCGCCTCGCTCAACTGGGCGATGTACACGGCCCGGCATTCGCACAGACCCTGCGCGACGAAGCCCTGGCCGACTTCGACCTGGTGAATGGGCCGCTGTGGCGTGCGTGTTTGTATCAGGGGCCGGCCTCCGGCGTGCTGCAATTGACCTTGCACCACATCATTGCCGATGCGCGCTCGCTGGAAATCCTCTTCGACGAGCTGCAACAGCTCTATCAGGCGCTGGCCCAGGACCGCGCTCCGCAGTTGCCCGAACTGGTGCTGCAGTTCCGTGATGTGGCGGCCAGTTGGCAAAGCCCGGCGGGCGAGGAGCGTATCGAGGCGCAACTGGCCTATTGGCGCGAGCAACTGGCCGGCGAGCCTCCGGTGCTCGACCTGCCGACGGACCTGCCGCGCCCGGCTCAACAGCGTTACCACGGACAGCGCCTGCGTTTCAGTCTGCCGGGCAGGCTGATCGCCCGCCTGCGCGAGACCGCCCGGCAACACGGCCTGACGGCATTTTCGCCGTTGCTCGCGGCCTGGAGCCTGCTGTTGGCCCGTCATTCCGGGCAGCGCGACCTCTGGCTCGGCTTGCCGGTTGCGCAACGGCATCAAGCGCACACCGACCCGCTGATCGGCTATTTCGCCAGCACCCAGGTGTTGCGTAGCCGGATCGATCCGCAACAATCGGTCGCGGATTTCTGGCAACAGTTGCAAAGCACCTGGCTGGCCGGGCAGCAGCACGGCGACGTGCCGTTTGAACGCCTGGTCGAGGCCTTGCAGGTACGCCGCGACCTGAGCCATACGCCGTTGTTCCAGGCGCTGTTCAACCTGATCCAGCGGGACACGGCCGCCACCGATACGCAGCACTTTGCCGGATTGCCGGCCCAACGGCTGGACATCGACAGCAGCACCGCCCTGGTGGACATCGGCCTGCACATCGAACAGCACGGTGCGCACTGGCAGTGCGTCATTGAATACAACACCGACCTGTTCGTCGCGGCCACGGCCCAGCGTTATGCCGACGAGTTCCAGTACTTGCTGGAGGGCATGCTGGAGAGCCCCGAGGCACGTTTGTGGGCGGTGGACCTGGCGAATGCCGACCATGCGCTGGCCGAGCGTCCCTGGCATCGTCCGTTGCAGCCATTGAGTGCCGAACAGGATCCGATCGCCCGTTTCGAGCGGCAGGTGCGCCTGACCCCGGACGCCCTGGCCGTGGATTGCCAGGAGCAAAGCCTGAGCTATGCGCAACTCAATACCTTGAGCAATCGCCTGGCGCACTGGCTGGGCAAGCAGGGGGTTGAACGCGATGCGCTGGTGGCGGTGTGCCTGAACCGTGGCGTCTGGCTGTTGCCGACCTTGCTCGCAATACACAAGGCCGGGGCTGCTTACCTGCCACTGGACCCGCAGCATCCGCCTGAGCGTTTGCGCTTTATTCTCGAACACGCGCGTCCGGCGTTGCTGCTCAGTGAGCAGGCGTGTGCCGACGTGCTGGGGTCCCTGGCCGGTGTGCTGGCCTGCCATCAGGTCGACACTCTGGCGCTGGACCCATTGGCTGCCGAAAACCCGGCGCAGGCGGTCGAGCCACTGCAACGCGCCTATGTGATCTACACCTCGGGTTCCACCGGCACGCCAAAAGGCGTGCAGGTCACCCGAGGCAACCTGAGCAACCTGTTGGCCGGGCTCGATCGGCAAGTACCGCTGACCGCCAGCGATGTGTGGCTGGCCAGCACCACTTACGCCTTCGACATGTGCAAGCCCGAGCTGTTCCTGCCATTGGTGAACGGTGCCTCGCTGCTGCTGGCGCGTCGCGAACAGGTGGTCGACGGTCATCGCCTGTTTGCCTTGCTGCGTCAGGCCACGGTGTTCCAGGCCACGCCAGCGGGCTGGCAGTTGTTGCTGGAAACCGGGCAAAGCCAGTGGCCGCCCCTGCGTGGCCTGATCGGCGGCGAAGCGGTACCGGCCGAACTGGCCAATGCCCTTACGCACCACGGCGTGAAGTTGATCAACGCCTACGGTCCGACGGAAACCACCGTCTGGTCGACCACCGAAGCGCTGTCCGATGAGCAGCGTGGCATCGCCGGGATCGGCTCGCCGTTGCTGAACACCTTCTGCTATGTGCTGGACGAGTACTATCGTCCAGTGCCATTGGGCAGTACCGGCGAGTTGTACATCGGTGGCGTCGGGGTGACCCGTGGCTACCACCTCGCGCCGACCTTGACCGCAGCGGCGTTCCTGCCGGATCCGTTCAACCCGCAGCCGGGCAGCCGCATGTACCGCACCGGCGATGTGGTCAAGCGCAGTGCCGATGGTCGCTTGCAGTACGTCGGTCGTGCCGACTTCCAGATCAAGGTGCGGGGTTTCCGCATCGAGCCGGGTGAGATCGAATCCCTGCTGCGGCGTTATCCGGGCGTGGAGGAGGCGGTGGTGATGGTCGATGCCCGCCAGGACAGCCTGACTGCCTGGCTGCAGGTCGGTGATGCCGGCGCGCCGGACAGCGCGGCGCTGCGTCAGTACCTCGAAAGCCGCTTGCCCGCCTACATGGTGCCGAGCGCCTTTGTCACGCTGCCGCGCTTCGCCCTGAACAGCAACGGCAAGATTGATCGCAAGGCTTTGCCGCAGCCCAACCTGGCGGCTGAGCGCAGCTCGGTGGCGCCGCGCACGACCCTCGAAGCCGAGCTGGTGCAGGTCTGGCAAGAGCTGCTGGGACTGCCGACGGTGGGGGTCCAGGACAGCTTCTTCGAGCTGGGCGGGCACTCGTTGCTGGCCATGCGCCTGATGACCCGGATCGAAAGCCGCTACGGCGTGAAAGTCGAGCTGCGGGCCTTGTTCCACAACCCGACGATTGCCGGTCTTGCCGAGCAGATTGAATCCCCGCAGGCACCGTCCGCGGACGAGGCGCTGGACGAGATGCAGCGCCTGCTATCAGAAATGGAAGAGTGAAGATGGACGCAATGACGCAACAGGCATTCCACGACATTGCCCAGCGCCTGGCTTCCCTGCCGGCGGACAAGAAAACCCTGTTTCGCCAGCGTCTGGCGCAAAAGGGCATCGACAGCTGGCGCCTGCCAATCGTCGCCACGCCGCTGCAGAGCGGCGCGGCGGCCCCGCTGTCGGCGGCGCAGCAACGTTTTCTGACGGCCGAAGCCGCCAGCGGGCGAGCCCTCTACAACCTGTGTTCGGTGCTGCGTTTCGAAGGCCAACTGGATGTACAGCGCCTGCAACAGGCGTTGCAGCAGTTGGTGACACGCCACGAAGTGCTGCGCACCCACTATCCATTGGACGAGCAGGGTCGGCCTTCGGCGCTGTGCCGTGACGGGTTGGTGGAGGCGCCGCAGGTGCAAGCGCTGCCGGTGCCCTTGGCGCAACAGGACTCATGGTGTGCCGAAGAGTACGCACGGCAACTGGCCGAACCCTTCGACCTGACCCAGGGCGCGCCCTTGCGCCTGCGCGCGTTCAGTGACGAGGAGCGACGCTGGACCTGGCTGTTTTTCACCATTCATCACGTCGCCTACGACGCCTGGTCGGCGCAACAACTGACCGCCGAGCTGGCCGAAGCCTACCGTGCCCTGCTTGAGGGGGACGCGCCCGAGCAGCCGGCGTTGAGCATTCAATACCGTGACTATGCCGCCTGGGAACGGGAATGGCTGGACAGCGAGCAGTGTCGCCAGCAACTCGACTACTGGTGCTCGGTGCTGGCCGACGCGCCAGGCCCCCTGGCGTTGCCGCTGGATCGCCCACGGCCAGGTGCCGCCCAGCGTCGGTACAGTGGCGCGGTGTTGACGCGTGAATTGCCGGCGGCGCTGTCGCGGGATCTCGACGAGGCGATCCGCCGCCAGGGCGTGACCCTGTACATCTACGGTTTGACCGCGTTCAGCTGGTTGCTGGCGCGCTACAGCGGCGAGCGCGACCTGTGCCTCGGCACCTCGATTGCCCAGCGTGATCGCCCGGAACTGACCCCGCTGATCGGCCCGTTGCTCAACACCCTGGTGATTCGCCAAACGCTGCACGACGACCCGGCGTTTGCCAGTGCCTTGCTGCGCACCCGCGACACCGTGGCGGGGGCCTTTGACCACCAGACACTGCCGTTTGAAACCCTGTTGCAAGCCTTGCAGCGCCCGCGTGGCGAACCGCTGTTTCAGGTGATGTTCGTCCAGGTCGACCTGCCGCAGAGCCGCCGCCTGGAGTTGCCCGGCGTCGCGGTCGAGGTGCTTGACCCGCCGCAGCGTCACGCACGTTTCGACCTGACCTTGCGCATGCTGCGCACCGACGGCCAGCAGATTCGTTGCGAGCTGGAATACAGCGACGAACTGTTCGATGCCGCCACCGCGCAACAACTGCTCGACGATCTACTGGACGTCCTGCACAGCACGGCGTTGAACCCACAACAACGCCTGAGTGAAATGCGCCTGGCTTCGCCGCCGAGCGAATGCACCGGCCAGGCCCTCACGACGCCATTGTTGCCGCTGGATCAGCGCCTGTTGCACGCGGCGGCTGAAAACCCGCAGGCCACTGCGTTGCTCGGCGACGGTGTTGAAATCAGCCGTGCCGATCTGGCCCTGGCCTCACAAACCCTGGCGGCGCGGCTTGCCGCCCTGGGCGTCGGCGCCGGGCAGGTGGTGGGCTTGTGCCTGCCGCGCACGGCCGAGCAGATCAGCGCCATGCTGGCTTGCTGGCAACTGGGCGCGGTGTGCCTGTTTCTCGATCCGACGCAACCTGCGGAGCGCTTGGAGCGGCTGCTGGAAAACAGCGAGGCCGTGGCGCTGCTGACCCTGGAGCAGGCTCCGGGGTTATCCAGCGAACTGCCCCGCCTGATGCTGTCGTTCGCCGACCTGCTGACCGCGCAGGCTCCTCCCCAAGGCCCCGCCAACAGTCGGCTCGACGCCCCGGCCTACCTGATTTACACCTCGGGTTCCACCGGCCAGCCCAAGGGTGTCCTGGTCAGCCATGGCAACCTGGCCCATTACGCGGCAGCCGTTACGCAGCGTTTGCAGGCACCTGCCGGCAGCCGTTGGGCGACCTTGGCCACGGTTGCGGCGGACCTCGGCCTGACCTGCGTTTTCGCCGCCCTGCACAGCGGTGACCCGTTGGTGCTGCCGGACGCGGCGTTGGCCTTCGATCCTCCGGGCTGGGCTGACTTCCTGCAACGCCAGCCGGTGGATTGCCTGAAAATCGCACCGTCGCATCTGCGCGGCTTGCTGGCCCTGGCCGACGCCGAGCGGGTCTTGCCCAAGCGCCTGCTGATCCTCGGTGGCGAAGGCTTCGATGCGGCGCTGCTGGCCAGGGTGCGCGAGCTGTCGCCGCAACTGCGCATCTTCAACCACTACGGACCGTCGGAAACCACCGTGGGTGTGGTTTGCGCGCAAATTCCCGCCGATGAACACGGCGCCTCCAGTGCCTATCTGCCCCTGGGGCAGGCGCTGGCCGGCGCTCGCGTGCAGGTGGTCGATGCGGCCGGCAACCTGGTGCCTCGGGGTGTCGCCGGGGAGCTGTTGATCGGCGGCCCGCAAGTCGCGCTGGGTTACCTGGGACAGCCCGACGCGAGTGTTTTCGGAGTCCGCGATGGCATGCGTTGTTATCGCAGCGGTGATCGGGTGCGCCTGGATCGGCAGGACCGCCTATGGTTCCTCGGGCGTCAGGACGACCAGGTGAAGATTCGCGGTTTCCGCGTCGAACCGGGCGAAGTGGCGGCCTGGTTGAACGCCCAGCCCGCGGTCGAGCAGGCCGCCGTGCTGGCGCTGGAGATCAAGGGCCGCCTGCAATTGGTCGCGTACCTGGCGCCACTCCAGGACGACCGGGCATTGGCCGCCCTGCAGGCCGCCGCCCGGCAGCAGTTGCCGGACGCTCTGGTGCCCGCCCACTGGTTGAGCCTGGCAGCGCTGCCGCTGTCGGCCAACGGCAAGCTGGACCGGCGTGCCTTGCCGGTGCCGGAAGAACAGTTGCTCGCCACGGGTTCTGGCCAGGCGCCAGCAAGCGCAACCGAGCAGGTCCTGGCGAAGCTCTGGTGCCAGTTGCTGGGCTGTGCCGACGTCAGTCGCGAGGATGATTTTTTTGCCTTGGGCGGCGACTCGATCCTCAGCCTGCAGTTGATCGGGCTGGCGCGCCGTGAGGGGCTGAAGCTCAAACCCCGAACCGTGCTGGAGCATTCGCGTTTGTCGGCCATGGCATTGCACGCCGACTGCGCTTCCTTGCCCGCGTTGCTGACCGTGCTGATGGCCTTTCGCGAATTGCTGCAGCAGCCGGAGATCGATGCGGACAGCGACTTTTTCGCCGCCGGTGGTGATTCGATTCTCAGCCTGCAGTTGATCGCTCGCCTGCGCCAGGCGAAATTGCGCCTGTTGCCCAAGCAACTGCTGGAGCACCCGACACCACGCGCCTTGGCGACGGTGCTGGATGGACGGGTCGAGGTTGCTCCCCCTCCGGCGGTCGCCGTGGTCGGGCCGCATCGCTTGTCCCATGCCCAGCAACGCCTGTGGTTCATGCAGCAACTGGATCCGGCGTCGACTGCCTACAACGTCACCCAGTCACTGGCCTTGCACGGCGCGCTGGAGGTCGATGTCCTGCGCCGGGCCACGGACCTGCTGCTACAACGTCATGAGGCATTGCGTTGCCGGTTCTTCGAGGAGGCGGGCCAGGTCTGGCAGCGTCTCGATGATTCCGCGGTGTCGGTGTTCCAGCTGCATGACGTGCGTGGCATGAGCGCGGCGCAAGTCGAAGCGCGCATCGGGCAATGCGCGGTGCGTGCGTTTGACCTCGCCCACGGACCGTTGCTGGCACTGGACCTGTTCCAGCTCGGCGCCGAGGACTATCGACTGCTGTTCAACGTGCACCATATTGCCGTCGATGGCTGGTCCATGAGCCTGCTGGTGCAGGATCTGACCGCGCTCTATACGGCCCTGCGCAGCCAGTTGCCGGTGGACAGCTTGCCGCTGCCTGCCACTGGCTTGCTGACGCTGGTCGAACAACAGCGCCAGGCGCTGGAAGGCGAACGCAACGTCGTGTTGCTGGATTACTGGAAGCAACGCCTGGATGGTTTGAATCACGATGCACTGGCGTTGCCGGCCGACTGGCTGCGACCACCGGTTCAGGTCCACAGCGGTGCGCGCACCGAGTACCTGTTGCCGGTGGCCCTCAGCACCGCGCTGGAAAGCCGCGCGCGGACCTGGGGGGTGACGCCGTTCGTGTTGTATTTCGCTGCCCAGCAACTGCTGCTCTGGCGCCATGCCGGGCGCACGGATTTTGCCGTCGGGTTGCCGGTGGCGGGGCGCGAGTCCGCCGAGTCCCAGGGGCTGGTCGGGCTCTTCGTCAACACCCTGGCGTATCGGGTCGGCATCGATGGCGTGCAGAGTGTCGAAGCGTTCATTCGCGATTTGCAGCGGCAGTTGAGCGCCGACCTGGCGCATCAGCAGTTGCCGTTCGAGCAGTTGCTCGACGTACTCGATGTGCCCCGCAGCCTCGACCGTACGCCACTGTTCCAGACCCTGTTCAACTACCAGGCCGATGCCAGCCAGGCGCGGCGCATCGAGCTGCCCGAGGTCACGGTTGAACCCCTGGCCTTGCCGGCCGATTCGATCAGTGCCAAGTTCGACCTGACTTTCAACCTGTTCAGCCAGGGGCGCGGCGAGCAGGCCACGACCCGACTGATCGTCGAGTACGCCACGGCCTTGTTCCGTCCGGCAACCACCGAGCGTCTGGTGACGGATTATCTGGGGCTGCTGGAGAGCCTGAGCCGAGTCGATGTGCAGAGCCGTCTCAACGACCTGCCGCTGGCCTCGGTGGCCACTTTGCCTGAGCATGGCGAATCGCGGGCGTTGACGGCGGAGATGGATTTTGTCCAGCGCTTCCAGCATCAAGCCAGTGTTCACGGCGATGCCGTGGCGCTGCTCTGCGGTGAGCGGCAGTTGACCTATCGTCAGCTCGAAGCCCGGGCCAACCGCCTGGCGCACTGGTTGTTGAACCAGGGCGTGCCGGCCGAGGCCACGGTCGCTTTCTGCCTGCCCCGTGACGAACGGCTGTTGATCTGCCTGTTGGCGATTCAGAAGGCCGGGGCGCAGTACCTGCCCCTCGATCCGAGCCATCCGCCGGCCCGGCAGAACAGCATTTTGCAACGGGCGCAGCCTTGGCTGTACCTGTGTGATGAACTGCCGGCGGCGGGCGACCTGCCTGAAGGCCTGAGCACACAGCGCTGGGCGCAGCTGGACCTGAGCGCACAGCCCGAATACCCGCCGCAGTTGAATATCGGCCTGCACCGCCTGGCCTATACGCTCTACACCTCGGGCTCGACCGGGCAGCCCAAAGGTGTGCAGATCAGCCGTGGCAACTTCGCCAACTTCCTGTTGGCGATGGAGCAGGCGCTGCCGCTGGAGGGCGTGCAACGTTACCTGGCCCTGACCACCATCACCTTCGACATTGCCGGCCTGGAGCTTTGCCTGCCGCTGGTACGCGGCTCGACCGTGGTCCTTGCCGACGAACAGCAGCGCCTTGATCCATTGCTGCTCGGGCAATTGATCCGGCAGCAGGCGGTGGACCTGATCCAGGCGACGCCGGCGACCTGGAACCTGTTGCTCAACAACGACCGCCAGGCGCTGAGTGGTCGCCTGGGGCTGGCGGGCGGCGAAGCGCTGCCCCGGGAGATGGCGGACCAACTGCGCACTGAACTGAGCCAGTTGATCAACGTCTATGGCCCGACCGAAACCAGCGTCTGGTCCACCTATGGGGAGGTCAGCGACGGTGACGAGGTGGTCGTTCCGATTGGCCGTCCGCTGCTCAACACCCGTTGCCATGTGCTCGACGAGTCTCTGTGCAAGGTGCCACCGGGCTGCGTCGGCGAGTTGTACATCGCCGGTGCCGGACTTGCCCGTGGTTACGCCGGGCAACCGGGGCTGACGGCCGAGCGTTTTATCGCCGACCCGTTCGGCGGCCAGGGCGAACGCCTGTATCGAACCGGCGACCTGGTGCGCTGGCAGGCGGACGGCCAGTTGTATTACCTCGGCCGCTCGGACGACCAGATCAAATTGCGCGGTTTCCGCATTGAACTGGGCGAAATCGAGGCCGCGTTGCTGATGTATCCGGCAGTCAAACAGGCCGTGGTGGTCGTGCAGGGTGAACACCTGGCGGCCTTCTGGGTCGCGGACTCAAACGCCGCCGTGGACGAAGAGGCGTTGCGTGAGCACCTGGGCCAGCGCTTGCCGGTGTATATGCTGCCGACGCACCTGAGCCGCCTTGAGCACCTGCCGTTGAACAGCAACGGCAAGGTCGACCGCAAGCAATTGCCGACGCTGGAGTTTATCGATAGCCCCGTGGCCGTGCAGTCCACTGCGGATTGGTCGGAGAATGCTGCACGTTTGGGCGTCATCTGGGCGCAGGTGCTGCAGCGTGCGCAGATCCCGCTCGATGGGCATTTCTTCCTGCTTGGCGGACACTCGCTGATGGCCGCGCAAGTCCGCTCGCGCTTGCGTGAGCATGGGCTGGACATGCCGTTGCGTTGGTTGTTCGAAACCCCGGTGCTGGCTGAACTGGCGGCGCGCCTGGACGGCCTGGGCGAAGGTGAAGCGCTGAACCAGGTGATTGCCCGGGTGGATGTGCAGCACGATCAACCCTTGTCGTCGGCCCAGCAACGGGTCTGGTTGATGCAGCAACTGAACCCGCAGGACAGCGGCTTCAACATGAGCACCCGAGTGCGCCTGCGCGGTGATCTGCAGTCGGAGGCACTGGCGCGGGCACTGCAACAGGTGATCGAGCGCCATGCCATTTTGCGCACCACCTATCACTCGATCAATGGCGAAGGCCGGCAGCGTATTCATCCGCATCTGCCGGTCGAACTGCAGCTGCTGAGCCTCGATGAACAGCACTGGCCCGCGCGCTTGCGCGAGCTGTCGCTGGCGGTCTTCGACCTTGGCCGGGATGCGCCGATCCGCGCCGCGCTGGTCCAGGTCGCGCCCCGGGAGCATGTGCTGCAGTTGGTCCTGCACCACGTGGCCTCGGACGGTTGGTCCGGGGCGATCCTGGTCGACGAGCTGATCCAGAGCTATGAAGCTTACTGCCAGGGCACTCAGCCGGCGCTGCTGGCGTTGCCGATTCAATATGTCGACTACGCGGTCTGGCAAGCCTCGACGGCATTGCAACAGCGTCATCGGCAAGGTGTCGCGTTCTGGCAACGGACCCTGGCCGGAATTCCGCCGCAGGTGCCGCTGCCGTTCGACTTTCCGCGCCCCGAGCATGATGACGGCGCCGGTAGCGCGGTGGATTTCCGCCTCTGTGCCGCCACTGTGCAGCGCTTGAAAACCCTGCAGCAGGACAGCGGCGTTTCGCTGTTCATGCTGCTGCTGACGACCTATGGCGTGGTCCTGCAACAGCAGACCCAGGGGCGCGACCTGGTGATCGGTACCGATGTCGCCAACCGCGAACACCCGGCCACCGAAGGGCTGATCGGTTTCTTCGTCAACCTGTTGGCCTTGCGCCTGCGTCCGCAACCGGAGCTGAGTCTGCGCGAGCAGGCGCTGCGGGTGCGCGAGGTCTGCCTGGAGGCGTTCGCGTTCCAGGACACGCCGTTCGACCAGGTCGTCGAAGGGCTGCAACTGCCCCGTGCGAGCAATGTTCACCCATTGCTGCAAACCCTCTTTGTGCTCGACAACACGCCACGCCAACAGCAGCGTCTGGGTGGCCTCGAGGTAGTGTCGATCAGTGCCGAACAGCACCATTCGAAATTCGACATGGCGCTGTTTGCCAGCGAAGACGGCGATGAGCTGAGCCTGCGCTGGGTCTACCGCAGCAGCCTGTTCCGACATGCCACGGTCGAGCGCCTGCGCGACGCCTTCACCGACCTGCTGGAGCAGGCGCTGGAACGTCCCGACACGCCTATTGAAATTCTTTCCGCCAAGGGAGCGGCTTCCATGTCCACGGATAACCCCGTGCAACGCAAAATGAGCAAACTCGGCAAGCTGCGCCAGAGCGGCCCGGCCGCAGTGCTCGAACCGATTGAAACCCGGCCGTTGCGCGCCGATTCGCCGTTCCCTTTGCTGGTGCAGGTCCGTGAGCGCGAACTGGCGCCGGCGGTCTGGGCCCAAGCCCACCGCGAACAGGTCGAAGGCTGGTTGCGCACCCATGGCGGGATCCTGTTCCGTGGTTTCGATCTGCCGACCCCGGCGGATTTCGAACAGTTCTGCCAGGCGCTGTGCCCGGAGCTGTACGGTCAGTACGGCGACCTGCCGAAGAAGGAAGGCGGCAACAAGATCTACAAGTCCACGCCGTACCCCAAGGACCGGATGATCCTGTTCCACAACGAAAGCGCGCACCAGCATCGCTGGCCACGGCGTCAGTGGTTCTACTGCGAGATCCCGGCCACGGTCGGCGGGGCCACGCCGATTGTCGACAGCCGTGAAGTCTACCGGGCGTTGCCGAGCTGGCTGCAGGACAACCTGCGTCGTCGGCAATTGATGTATGTGCGCAATTTTACCCGTGACATCGATGTCAGCTGGCAGCATTTCTTCCGCACCGAAGACCGGGCCGAAGTGGAGCGCGTCTGCCGTGAAAGCGATATTGCCTTCGAATGGCGCGGTGCCGATGACCTGCATACCCGCCAGGTCTGCCCGGCGGTGATCCTGCACCCGATCACCGGTGAAGAAAGCTTCTTCAACCAGGTCCAGCTCTATCATCCGGCGTTCCTCGACGCCGACATCCGCGAGCAGTTCCTCCTCGGCGGTGAACAGGCGCTGCCCCGTCAGGTGTATTACGGGGACGGTTCGGCACTGGAGCCCGAGGCGATCGAGGCGATCAATGCCGCCTACGACCGCTGTGCCGTGCGTTTTGACTGGCAACAGGGCGACGTGGTGATGCTGGATAACATGCTCGCCGCCCATGCGCGGGATCCGTTCGACGGCGAACGCAAAATTGTCGTGGCCATGGGCGATATCTACGCCCGGCATCAGGTCGTGGCCGCACCGGCCGTGGAGACCACAGCATGATGAACCTTGGATTGCCGTTGTCGGCACAGCAAAAACACCTGGCCGAGGGCGGCCATGAGGCGTGGCACTGGCTGCGCTTGAGCCTTCCCGGGGTTGCCGCCGAGACGCTGCGCGGGCGCCTGCTCGACGTGTTGCAGGGGCATGAAGCGTTGCGCCTGCGTTATGTGCGTCCGGAGGGGGCCACCGGTCTGCGGCAGATCGTGGCAGAGGGTGCCGACGTTGACCTCGATTGGCGTCAGGCGGATGCCGCCAGCGCCGACTTTTCGACCTGGCAGGCCGCCG
Source organism: Pseudomonas gingeri (assembly GCF_013386165.1). Classification (GTDB taxonomy): domain Bacteria; phylum Pseudomonadota; class Gammaproteobacteria; order Pseudomonadales; family Pseudomonadaceae; genus Aquipseudomonas; species Aquipseudomonas gingeri_C. The sequence continues at coordinate 169,929 of NZ_JACAOS010000018.1, forward strand.
CCCGGCAGCACCTGCGCGACCGGGCGCAGCGTCCCGATGTGTTGGCCTGGAGCCTGGGCGAACAACTGCTGCTGGCGTTTCCGGTCTGCTCGCTGGACTTGCGCAGCGTGGTCCAGTTGCAGGCGCGTTTGCTGGGTGTGGCGCCATCGGTGCCGGACAGCCCCGACGCCGAGCCGGCGATGCAGTACGGCCAGTACAGTGAATGGGTCAATGGCCTGTTGCAGGATGAGGATGCGGAACAGGGCGCGCAGTTCTGGCGCAACCTGAACTTTGCCCAGGCCCCGGGACTACGGCTGATCGAACGTTACGGCCAGGCCAGCGGTGAGCGTGAAGCGGTTTCCCAGGCGCTGTCGCCGAGTACCCTGGCGGCCTTGCAGGCATTGGCCCGGCGTGAGTCGGTGAGCCTTGAGCAACTGTTGCTGGCGGCCTGGGGCGCCTTGCTCGGGCGCCTCAAGGGCCAGGCCCACGCGCAACTGGTGTTGATGCATGATCCCCGTGATGACTATGAAGAGCTGGCGGGCGCCTATGGCCTGTTCGAGCAGCCGCTGCCGCTGCTGATGCAGTTGTCGGCGCAGAGCAACTGGCTGAGCCTGGCCCGGCAACTGGCGCGCCAGGTGGAAAACGCCGTCGATTGGCAAGAGTACGTGGCCCAGGCCCAGGTGCTGCCCGACTGGCGTGGTGCTTTGCAGGCCGGTCTGCGACTGTTGCACGCGCCGGCCAGCCAGGTGCTGGAACCGCTGTCGTTCGACGGCCCGGTCGAACTGCTCCTGCATTGCAGCCTTGATGCCCACGGCGCCGGCCAGTTGCTGCTGATTCATGACAACGGTCTGTATCTTCGCGGGCAGATAACGCTGTTGTTGCGTCGCTATCATGCTTGGCTGGATAACCTGCTGAGCCATTCGCAGTCTCCGCTGGATGAGGTCTCGGCCTTGTTGGCGGACGATGCCCTAGTCATGCAAACGCCGGTCCCGGCGCAGGCCGATGCCGATCTGGTGACGAGCTTTCGCGAGCACGCCCGGCGCCAGCCCACGCATCCGGCCTTGCGTGATGGCGGTTGGCTGTTGTCCTACGCCGAACTGGACCGTTTGAGCGACGTGGTCGCCGGCCATCTGCATCGCGCCGGTGCCGGTGCCGAACAGGTGGTGGGCCTGTACCTGCCGCGTGGCGCGCAGATGCTGATTGCCATGCTTGCCTGTTTCAAGGCGGGCGCGGCGTACCTGCCGTTGGACCCGCAGCAGCCGCCATTGCGCCTGCAAGGCATTCTCGACGACGCGCGGCCCCGGCTTTTGCTGCATCTGGATGACCTGGCTGCCGAGACGTCGATCCCGGGCCTGAGCTGGTCGGCGGTCAGCGCGGGCACGCCCTGGACTGAGTCGAGCGCGCCTGCGCCCGAACAGCTGGCCTATGTGCTGTACACCTCCGGCACCAGTGGCAAACCCAAGGGTGTGCAGATCGAACACGGACAACTGCGGCACTACGTGAACCAGGTCAGCCAGGCCTTGCAACTGCCCCAGGGCGGGCATTACGGCCTGGTCTCTTCGTTGCTCGCCGACCTGGGCAATACCGTGCTCTATCCCGCCTGGCTGCAGGGCGGCTGCGTGCATTTGCTGTCCCAGACGGTGGTGACCGATGCCCAGGCGTTTGCCGAAGAACTGGCGCGACATCCGCTGGACGTCCTGAAAATCGTCCCATCGCACCTCGAAGCCCTGATGGGGGAGCGCGAGCCCACTGCGGTGCTGCCGCGCCAGGTGCTGGTGCTCGGTGGCGAGCCGATCGGCGACAGCCTGGCCAACCGCTTGAGTGCTGCCGCGACGGATTGTCGTGTGTACAACCACTACGGTCCGACCGAAACCACGGTCGGTGTGCTCTGGCGTCGATTCGACCCGCTTCGGGGCAGCCTTGGAGCGGCGCTGGATCAGGTGATTGGCGACAACCGTATTTACCTGCTGGACGAGTCGCGTCAGCCGGTGCCGCCGGGGCAGGTCGCCGAGGTCTATGTCGCCGGGAGCAGCGTCGGACGCGGTTATGTCGGCGGGACCGAGGTCGGTGCCGGAGCGTTTGGCCAAGACCCGTTCGCGGCCGGGCGTTGCTACCGCACCGGCGACCTGGCCCTGCGTCAGGCCGACGGTGCCTTGCGCTTGTTGGGACGCAACGATCAACAGGTGAAAATACGCGGCTTCCGTCTGGAACTGGCCGAAGTCGAAGTGGCCTTGCGTGACTTGCCGGGGATCGAGCAAGCCGCCGTGTTGCTGGACGGCAGTGGTGAGCATGCACGTCTGCTGGCGTTTGTTGTCGAGGATTCGACCCCGCGCGAAAGTACCGAGCAGCGCCAGCAGGCGCTGGCCGGGCGCTTGCCCGATTACATGCGCCCGGCGCTGATCGTGTCGATGCGTTCATTACCGCTCAACGCCAATGGAAAGCTGGATGGCACGGTGTTGCTGGAGCGTGCGCGCTTGCAGCAATCGAGCACCCGGGTCGCCCCCGTGGGGGCACTGGAAACGGCGGTGCTGGAGATCTGGTGCAGTGCGCTGGGGGTCGAAACACTGGGGGTGATGGACAACTTCTTTGCCGTGGGTGGGCATTCCCTTGCGGCCATCAAAGTGGTGTCGATGATTCGCGAGCGGTTGGGGCTCAATCCGCCGACCAACCTGTTGTTCAGCCACCAGACCGTACGCGAACTGGTGGGCAGCCTCGCTCAGGCCGCCAGTGGTCATTGCCGGCTGCTGCGTGCGGCGGCGGACGATGCTCCGGTGCTGTTGGTGGTGCATGGTGCGCAAGGTCATTTGCAGGCCTACACCCCGCTGATTGCCGGCCTGGACCCGCGCTTCGCGGTGTACGGCCTGAGTGCGCTGGAGGAGGACTGGCAACCGCAGGTCGTGCTCGACACGCTGCTTGAGCGTTATGTGCAGTCGATTCCCGCTGCACTCAAGTCACGGCCGCTGCACCTGCTGGGTTGGAGTTTGGCTTCGCGATTGGCGCTGTTGCTGATACCGCATTTGCTCAGACACGGCTTCCAGGTCGGGGCGTTGCTGGTTCTGGACCATGATCCGCAGCGTGATCTGGCGGGCGAGGGCGATGAAAGCGGGCAATTGCTCGCGGACCTGGCGTTTTTCTGTCGCAGTCGCCAGCAACCGTTGCCGCCAATGCTGCTGGATCGGTTGTCCGCTCAACTGTCGGTTGGCACCTATGCTGAATGCGTGCAACAGCTGCTGGAGGATCCGCAGCTACGCGAGCATCTGCAATGGCAGGTCGAGGACCCGGCATTGCAAACGCACCTGACACAGTACCGGCGGATCAAGGTCGCGCTGTATGAGCAACGCCTGCCGGTGGTCGACGTTCCGATCCTGTTGTGGCGCGGTAATGCCCATGGTGACCTGCGTGCCACCTGGCAGGCCCACAGCTCCAGGCCGTTGCGTGACTGGACAGTGGATCTCGGGCACCACGAGATGCTTACCGATCCTCTGTTGCTGGACAGCCTGCACGCCGCATTGCCAGCCCCCTTTGCCGAGGCACCATCGATTTCATGAACCTATTGAAAGAGCTTCTTCACAACGCCCGCTGGCGCATCTTCCTGGCGATCCTCAGCAGTGCCTTGAGTGCCGCCACCAGCGTCGGTCTGATCGGTTACATCAACCGCAGCCTGGATCAGGGTATCGGCAGCCTGGTGAGCGGCGCGCTGTTGTTCGGCGGTTTGCTGCTGTTGCTGTTCGCCAGTGGGGTGGTTTCCCAGTGGCTGCTGGTACAGATCGGTCATCGGCTGGTCTATCAGTTGCGCTTGCGGCTGGTCGCGCGCCTGCTCGGCACTGCACTGGAGCGGATCGAGCGCCTGGGCAGCGCGCGCATCCATAACGCGCTGACCAAGGACGTGATGACGGTCGCCACGGCCTTCAAGCAACTGCCGATCTCCCTGTACAACGGCTTGTTGCTGCTGACCGGGCTGGCGTATATGGCCTGGCTGAGTTTGCCGTTCTTCCTGCTGACATTGCTGGTGATCGCCTTTGGTGTGGGCCTGGACCTGGTGCTCGGGCGCAAGGTCAAAGTGCTGATGCAGGCCGTGCGGCTTCAGGAGGATCAACTGACCGAGCAGTTCGAGGCGTCGATCCAGGGGCGTGCGGAACTGGGCTTGAGCCGTGAGCGACGGAGCTTTCTCTTCCACTATCGACTGGAGCCGATTGCGCGGGATTCGCTGGTCGCCTCGGTGCGCGCCGACACCCTGTGGGCAATCAACCTGAACTGGACCACGCTGCTGGTCTTTCTGCTGATCGGCACGCTGTTTTTCTTCGGCCAGGGTCTGGGCTTGCTCAGCCAGCAAGTGGTGGTCGGTTATGTGCTGGCGATCATGTTCCTGCGCACGCCGATTTCAATGATCCTCGATGCGATCCCGGCGGTGATCCGTGGTCATGTGGCGTTGCAGTCCATTGACGCCCTGGCGCTGGGTGAGATGACCCGTTTCGACCTGCCGACGCAAAAGTCCGAGCCGTTTCGCGAGTTGCGCCTGGAAGGCGTGCATTACCGCTATCCGGGGCAGAACGATGAGTTCGCCTTCAAGCTGGGGCCCATGGACCTGACGATTCGCCGTGGCGAACTGGTGTTTATCGTCGGCGGCAACGGCAGCGGCAAATCGACCCTGGCCAAGCTGCTGACCGGTCTGTATTCACCGAGTTCCGGCCGGGTGTTGCTCAACGGCACAGTGCTCGGGGCCGATGATGGCGAATGGCATCGCGAACATTTCGCGGCGATTTTTTCCGATTTCTACCTGTTCGCCGATGTGCTTGGCGAGCAGGGCAATCGCGAAGGGCTCGAAGCGCGGGTCGAACACTATCTCAAGCGTCTGGGGTTGGAACACAAGGTCCGACTGAACGATGGCAGCCTGTCGACCACGGCGTTGTCCCAGGGCCAGCGCAAGCGCCTGGCGTTGTTGCTGATGATGATGGAAGGGCGCGAGGTGCTGTTGCTCGATGAGTGGGCGGCGGACCAGGATCCGGTGTTCCGGCATGTGTTTTATCACGAGTTGCTGCCGGAGCTTAAAGCCGACGGCAAGACGGTCATTGCCATTACCCACGACGACCGCTACTTCGATCAGGCCGACCATATCTATCGGCTGGATTACGGTCATCTGGTGGCTTACGACCATGCTGTCGAAAGTCCGTTTCAGTCGGCCTGACGTCGGGCGGCGTGAGTCAACGCCGCTTGCTGACCTCGATCGGGCAACTGCTGCAGTAACCGACGCCGGGCAATCGGTAGCGGATGCAGCAGATGCGGCGCAAGCGCTGCGGTTCGCTTTCGCCGATGTCGCGGTAGGTCACCGGCTCGAACAGCGGGTTGCGCTCGCCGTCGGGGCGCAGCCGGCTGCCGAGGACCTGATGGGCGCTGGCGGTGCAGTCGGGTGTGGCCAGCGGATGCAGTTCGATTCGGCTGGTGGCGAATTCAAAGGTGTTCCCGGCATTGCTCCAGAACAGCCGTGGCGAGGCGCGACAGACCGAGGCGAATGCGTCGATCACGGGTACCAGATGCCCCTCGATCAAGCTGGCGAAACGGCTGAAGCCGCAAGCCTGCTGACGTTCCTGTCCGGCGTCGGGCAAGGTCAGGGCCGAGGGCTTGCCGTTGGCGTCGAGGACAAGGCCGACATCGGCCAGGGCGATTGGCAAAGCCCGTTGCAACAACAGATCGGCGGCCAAGACCGGCGCCAGGAAGGTGCTGAAATACCACTTCGACCAGATCGATACCAGCGCGCGGCGGTCATGGGCCTGGTGGCGCTCCTGCAAGGCATCCATGAATGCGTTCAGGGATTCGGGGCGAAAAAACGCCTGCGCCGATACGGCGTCGGCGTTGTCCGCCGGTTGCAGTTTTTCCGCGTAGGCAAGCAGGGGGCCACTGAATAGCGGGGCGAGGCTGGCAATCATCGACGCATCCAGGCGCAGTACGAGAGTGAGAGGCGTTAGCGTTCTTGCCGCGAGTATAAACAGGAGACCCAACGGACACGAGCATTGAACACATTTGAGAACGGATCGACATGACTGCTAATGATAATTGTTAACAGTGATGCTGTATGCTTGCCGTCTCGTCACCGAGTTGCGGCATGTGCCACTGACCTTACACCTCTAGCCACCTATCAAAGGAACGAAAAATGAGCCTGGACAACCCTGATACCCGTTTCCTCGTTGTCGTCAACGACGAGCAGCAGTACTCGATCTGGCCGCAGTACAAGGCGGTTCCGCAAGGCTGGACGGCGGTCGATCAAGCCGGCAGCAAGCAGGAGTGCCTGGCCTATATCGAGTCGGTCTGGACTGACATGCGGCCTCTGAGCTTGCGTCAGGCCATGCAGGCGAACGGGCAGGGCTGATTGCCCGCGCGCGCTCTTGCTCGTTTCCTTAGCGGCCACTCGCACCAGGCCTTTGTTTGCATAACAGGTATCTTCCATGGAAAGCATTGCGCAACTCTCACCGGTCGAGACGGGTTTCACCCTGGAGCATTTTCGTCAGCAGCCGTTACGCGACCTGGGCAGCAATGCCTACCTGGAACGCCAGGCCGCCCGCGAATCGAATGCCCGCTCCTACCCGAGGCGTATCCCGCTGGCCCTGGCCAAGGCCCACGGTCTGTACGTGCGTGACACCCAGGGGCAACTCTTCATGGACTGCCTGGCCGGTGCGGGCACGCTTGCCCTGGGCCACAACCATCCGGTGACCATCGAGGCCATGCGTGGCACGCTGGACTCGGGGCTGCCTTTGCATACCCTGGACTTGACCACTCCGGTGAAGGACCATTTTGTCGAAACCCTGTTCGCCGCCTTGCCCGCAGGCTTTGCCCGGCAGGCGCGTATCCAGTTCTGCGGTCCCACCGGCGCCGATGGTATCGAGGCGGCGTTGAAGCTGGCGCGAATCGCCACCGGGCGCAAGCCGATCCTGTCGTTTTCCGGCGGCTATCACGGCATGACCCTGGGCACCCTCAGCCTGATGGGCAACCTGGGACCCAAGCAGGCCTTGGGCTCGATGATGGCCGATGTGCAGTTTCTACCCTATCCGTATGATTACCGCTGCCCGTTCGGCATCGGGGGTGAAGCCGGTATCGACGCGGGACTGCACTTTATCGAGCAACTGTTGGGCGATCCGGAATCCGGCGTGCTGCCCCCCGCCGCGATCATCGTCGAAGTGGTGCAGGGCGAGGGCGGGGTGATCCCGGCGCCGGTGCGCTGGCTGCAAGGCTTGCGTGAGTTGACCCGGCGCCATGGCATCGTCCTGATCATCGACGAAGTCCAGACCGGCCTCGGTCGCACGGGCAAATTGTTTGCCTTTGAACACGCCAATATCGAGCCCGACATTCTGGTGCTGTCCAAGGCCATCGGTGGAGGTTTGCCCCTGGCCGTGATGCTCTACCGGGATGAACTCGACACCTGGAAGCCCGGGGCCCATGCCGGAACGTTTCGGGGCAATCAGATGGCGATGGCGGCTGGCACGGCGACCCTCAGGCACATCGTCGACCAGCAGCTACCGGCTCATGCCGAAGCAATGGGGCAACGCTTGATGCGTCAATTGCGACAGCTGCAAAGCGATTACACCTGCCTGGGCGATGTGCGCGGGCGCGGCTTGATGATCGGCGTGGAAATTGTCAAAACGCCTGCGCAACCCGGGCGTGCACCCCAGGGCGATACGGCGCTGGCACAAGCCATTCAGCGCCGTAGCCTGGAACTCGGGGTCATTCTTGAATTGGGCGGGCGACATGGCGCGGTGGTGCGTTTCCTGCCACCGCTGATCATTCGCGAGGCCGAAATCGACGTCCTGGCGGAGCGTTTCCATGAGGCCTTGAGCCGTGCGTTGAGTGATACCGCACGGGGTTGAAAGAAACGGCGCTGCCGGGGCAGGGCAGCGGTCGATGAAGACCGCTCCCTGCATGGGCTCAGAGCTTCGGCAACTGCCCGATGCGCCCCATCATTTCGGTGACGATCTGCAGGTCCAGGAGGAACTGGTCGACGGTCTTGAACTCGTTGTCGGTGTGGCCGGTGTACTTGACCTCGGGCCTGGCCAGGCCGAATTGCACGCCATTGGGCAGTTCATGGACCGAGGTCGCGCCGGCGGAGGTGCCGAACTTGTGTTCCATGCCCAGGTTTTCGCTGGCGACGGCCAGCAGGGCCTTGGTCCATTCACCTTCCGGGTTGCGGTACATCGGCTCGGCGATCGAGTAGTCGAAGGCTGGCGCAATATGGGTTTTCTGGCTCCAGGCGCTGAGCTTGTCGGCGATTTCGCGCTTGAGCACTTCCGGGGACTTGCCCTTCGGTACCCGCAGATTGACGGCGAGCTTGAAGGCTTTTTCATTCATCCCGACATAGGTCAGTGAGGTGGTCAGCGGTCCCATGAAGGCGTCGGAAAAGCCCACGCCCAATTTGCCACCCAGGTAGTCCAGGCCCCAGTTGTCGGCGGCGTAGCGGGCGGCGTCGGTGATGTGGTTGTGCTTGAGCGCGACCTTGCCATCGAGGCTGTTGATAAAGTCCAGCATCCTCGCCACCGGGTTGACCCCCGATTCGGGTTCGGAAGAGTGGGCGGAAACGCCGGTGACCGTCAGTTTGACGTCCTTGCCGTCGACCTTGGCGGCGATGTCGAAGTTGCCGCCGTTGCGCTTGGCATACTCGCTACCGGCCTGCTGCAGGCTGGCGGCGAGTTCGGCGGGCTGGTCAGTCAGCAGTGTGGCCACTGACGTCGATGGGATCTGGTTGGTGGCCATGCCCCCGGTCATCGAGGTGATTTCCGCGCCCTGGCCCTCGGCTTTGCGTCGGGCAAAGTTGGCCATGACGGTGCCGTAGCCTTTCTCGGCGATCACCACCGGGTAGCCGCCATCCAGCGCCAGGTTGTAGTGGGGGACCGGGTTGTGTTCGAAGTAATAGGGGATAGCGTCGCCGCTGGTCTCTTCGGTGGTGTCCACCAGCAGTTTGAAATGCCTGGCCAGTGGCAGCTTTTCTTCCTTGATGATCTTCATGGCGTAGAGCGCGACCACGATGCCGTTCTTGTCGTCCTCGGTGCCCCGGCCGTACATGCGGTCGCCAATCAGGGTGACCTTGAACGGGTCGAGGCGGGTGCCGTCTTTCAGTACCCAGTTCTCCGGCGTCACTGGCACCACATCGGCATGGGCGTGAATGCCCACGACTTCGTCGCCACTGCCGTCCAGGGAGATCTCATAGACACGGTTGTCGATGTTGCGAAAGTTCAGGTTGAAAGCCTGGGCCAAGCCCTTGAGTTTGTCGGCGATCTTGATGAATTCGGGATTCTCGTGCTGGGCCACGCCGTCCACGTGATAGGTCGGGATGGCCACCAGTTCACGCAGGGTCTCGGTGGCCGCGCTGCCGTATTTCACCCGTGCATAGAGGCCGAGCAGGCGATGGATCTCGTTTTGCTGTTCCGGGGAAAGGCTCTTGTTGTCGAGAAAGGCGTTGATTGCCGGGCCGAGGTCGTCGGTTTTGGCCAGGTCGTTCTTGGCCAGACGCCCGAGGAACTGCCTGAAATCCGTAACGGAGGCGTCACTGAAGGTACTGAGGATGGCCGCGCTCTGTTGTGGGGTGACGTTGGCGTTTGCGGGGGTGGTGAACGACGAAAGGCTGGCCAGCATCAGGGTGGTGGTGGCCAGGTGCTTGAGTGGGAAATTCATCGCAGGGAGCATTCCTTTGCAGAGAGTTTGTGAGAAAAATCTGACCGATAAGGCAGATATTTTTCCAAACTAACACCATGGAGGCTCAGTGCGGGAGTCCCTGAAGTGAGATATTTCCTACTGTGGGGGCATTTATAGAGACAGCATCAGGCGCCCGGCAAACAGAATCAGCACCACGCCCATGGTGCGTTCGAACCAGTGACCCATCTTCAGAAATGCCTGGCGTACCCGTTCGCTGGAAAACAGCAGGCTGACCAGGATGAACCACAACGCATTCACGCTGCACATCCACAGGCCATAGAGAGCCTGGATCTTCATGGGGGTCGAGGCGCTGACCACGGTGGTGAAGATCGCCAGGAAGAACAACGTGGCCTTGGGGTTGGTGGCGTTGGTCAGGAAGCCGACCATAAATGCCTTGGTCAGGCTTTGCTGCGGGAGGCCCTGGACGGATTCGCCGAAATCCGCGCGCGCCGCCTGGGCTTTGCTGCGCAGCAGGTTGATGCCCAGGTACAGGATATAACCGGCGCCGATCACCTTGGCGACGTTCAGCAACCAGGGCGCGCTGTGCATCAGCGCACCGACGCCGAGCAGGGTGTAGAGCACGTGCACCGAGATTCCGGCACCGATGCCCAAGGCGGTGATCACGCCGATGAGTCGGCCGAAACGCACGCTCTGACGGATGGTCACGGCGAAATCGGGTCCGGGGGCGACCACGGCGAGAAAGTGAATGGCCGCCAGGGCCAGAAATTCGTTCAGGTAGTGGGGATTCATGCTGATTCCAGAGATGAATGATCGGTTTCAGGTACAGATCGGGTGGGTGTCGCCAGTATAAAAAGGCTGCTAGCTTGTGATAATCCGATCAAATATCAATGGACCTGTGCGTCATGAGCATCAATCTTCCCCTGACGTTGCTGAGCGAAATGGCGATTTTCGTCAAGGTGGTCGAGACCGGCAGCTTCTCGGAAGCAGCACGCCAGCTTGGCTTATCACCTTCGGCGGTGAGTCGCTCGATTTCCCGATTGGAAAAGGCCCTGGCGACCCGGCTGTTGCAGCGCACCACGCGCAAATTGCGTCTGAGCGACAGTGGCGAGGAAACCTTCAAACGTTGTCGGGAAATGGTCAGTGCGGCCCGTTCGGTGATGGAGATCAGCGGTCAGTACACCCATGAGGCCCAAGGGTTGGTGCGGGTCAGCGTGCCGAAGGCGGTGGGGCGCTTTGTGGTGCATCCACATATGCCGGAGTTTCTGCGACGTTATCCACAGGTGGATGTGCAGATGATTCTCGAGGACCGACCGGTGGACCTGATCGAGGACAACGTCGACCTGATCCTGCGTATTACCGACCATCCGCCGGTCGGGTTGGTGGGGCGCCAGTTGATGCCCATCGAACATCTGCTCTGTGCGACGCCGCAGTACCTGGCCGAGCACGGCACGCCGCAGCACCCCCATGATCTGCTGGAGCACAGTTGCATCTATCTGGGGGATACGCCCAACGACGCGCGCTGGAAGTTCAGGCAGGGCAGCAAGTCGGTGACGGTCGGGGTGCGCGGGCGTTATGCGGCCAATCACACGGGGGTGAGGCTGGATGCGGTATTGCAGCATATCGGGATTGGCAGCCTGCCGTATTTCACGGCGCGGCACGCGCTGGAGCAGGGCTTGATCGTTCAGGTGTTGCCGGCCTGGACGTTCCTGGCGTCCTATCATGGTGGGTTGTGGCTGTTGTATACGCCGACGCCCTATCTGTCGCCGAAGCTGCGGGTGTTTATCGACTATCTGGTGGAGCGCCTGGCCCGGGAACCGACATTGCGCAAGGCATTGTAGGCTCCCGGCCTGACCGTGCGGCTTGTATCAGTGCTTGCTGTCCTGGGCCGAGAGCGCCAGCAACTGCTTTTCCTGGTTCCAGTCGAACGGTTCGTCGTTCTGTTCGGCTTCATAGCGGCGCTCTTCCAGCGCCTGGTACAGCTCCAGCTCTTCATCCGGCATGTAATGCAGGCAGTCTCCGCCAAAGAACCACAGCAGGTCGCGCGGTACCAGATGGGCAATTTGCGGGTAACGCTGGATTACCTGGCACAGCAGGTCTTGGCCCAGGTACTGGCTTTCCACCGGCTCGACCGGCAGTTGCGCGCGCAACTCATCGAAACGCTCCAGGAACAGCGCATGGCTTTCTTCGGGTACCTGTTCGGCTTCGCCGACGGCGACCAGAATGCTGCGCAGGTGGTCGAGCAGGATCAGATGATCGGCAACGAGGTTGGACATGACAGGGGTCCTCAAGGGTAAAACGGGCGCGAGAGTATAAGGCTCTCGGCGCCCGTTGTCGTCTCAGGCTCTCTACCCGGTCGCCCGAGCAGGGCTCCGCTCCTAGCGAACCTTGCCAACGCCAGGGCTCAGTTCTTCCTTGCTGAAATCATCCACGTCGATGACCTTGCGCCGCGCTGCTTCTGCCTGGCGCAGGGTTTCGGCTTCGGCGGGCTGCAGCACGCCGGCCTCCAGCGCGGCATCGATAGCCGACTCTTCGGCACCTGGCTTGAGCTGGCCGGACTTGAGCGCGGTATGCAATTTTTTCTGCAGTTCATGACTGGCACCGAGCAAGTCGCAGGCGTGTTGCAGGGCGCCGACCGGGTCGCTGGCCGATTGCGGGCGGTAGCAGCCTTCAAGCACGGCTTCCAGCGCTGGATCGCCCTTGGCCCGGCCCAGCACTGCGGCGACTTCGGCATCCAGTTCATCGGAGGGCCCGGTGTGTCGGCGACCGAACGGAAACACGATCACCCGCAGCAAGCAGCCAAGCACGCGGTTCGGGAAGTTTTTCAACAACTCGTCCAGGGCCCGTTCGGAGTGCCCGAGGCTTTCTTCCATGGCCCAGGTGAACAGGGGTTGCAGATATTCCGCAGAGTCCAGGTCGTGGTAACGCTTGAGGGCCGCCGACGCCAGGTACAGGTGGCTGAGCACATCCCCCAGGCGGGCCGACAGTCGCTCGCGGCGCTTCAGTTCGCCGCCCAGCAGCATCATGCACAGGTCCGCCAGCAGGGCGAACGCCGCCGTCTGGCGGTTCAGTGCACGGAAATAGCCCTGGCTCAAGCGATTGCCCGGCGCCGTTTCGAAATGCCCGAGCCCCAGGTTCAGGACCAGGGTGCTGGCGGCATTGCTGATGGCAAAGCCGATGTGATCGAGCAGCAGCTTGTCGAACTCCACCAGCGCCTGGTCGTGATCCTCGCGGGCGGCCAGGGCCATTTCCTTGAGGACGAACGGATGGCAGCGAATCGCCCCCTGGCCGAAGATCATCAGGTTGCGCGAGAGGATATTCGCGCCTTCCACGGTGATGAAGATCGGCGCGCCCTGCCAACTGCGGCCCAGGTAGTTGTTCGGGCCCATGATGATGCCCTTGCCGCCGTGCACGTCCATGGCGTGGCCGATGCACTCGCGACCGCGCTCGGTCAGGTGGTACTTGAGAATCGCCGAGAGCACCGAGGGTTTCTCGCCCAAATCCACGGCGTTGGCCGTGAGCATCCGCGCGCTGTCCATCAGCCAGGCGTTGCCGCCGATACGGGCCAGGGCTTCCTGGATGCCCTCGAAGGCGGCGAGCGGCACATTGAACTGTTCGCGGACCTGGCTGTACTGGCCGGTCACCAGGCTGGTGAACTTGGCTGCCCCCGTGCCGACGGCCGGCAGCGAGATCGAGCGACCCACCGACAGGCAGTTCATCAGCATCATCCAGCCCTTGCCGAGCATGTCCTGACCGCCGATCAGGAACGACAGCGGGATAAACACGTCCTTGCCCGAGTTCGGGCCGTTCATGAAGGCCGCGCCGAGGGGCAGGTGACGCCGGCCGATCTCGACTCCCGGGGTATCGGTGGGAATCAGCGCGAGGCTGATGCCCAGGTCTTCTTCATCGCCCAGCAGGTGTTCCGGGTCATGGGCCTTGAAGGCCAGGCCCAGCAGAGTCGCCACCGGCCCCAGGGTGATGTAGCGTTTTTCCCAGTTCAGGCGCAGGCCGAGGACTTCCTCGCCCTGCCATTGGCCCTTGCAGATAACCCCGGTGTCCGGCATGGAACCGGCATCGGAACCGGCCAGCGGGCCGGTCAGGGCAAAGCACGGAATATCGTCGCCACGGGCCAGGCGGGGCAGGTAGTGATTGCGTTGTTCATCGGTACCGTAATGCAGCAGCAGTTCCGCAGGGCCCAGGGAGTTGGGGACCATCACGGTGGAGGCGAGGTCGCCACTGCGGGTCGCCAGTTTCATCGCTACCTGGGAATGGGCGTAGGCGGAAAAGCCCTTGCCGCCGAATTCCTTGGGAATGATCAGGGCAAAAAAACCGTGCTGCTTGATATGCGCCCAGGCTTCGGGCGGCAGGTCCATGTCCTGGCCGATCTGCCAGTCGCTGACCATGGCGCAGAGTTCTTCGGTCGGACCGTCGATAAACGCCTGTTCTTCCTCGGTCAGCTGGGCCTTGGGATAAGCCAGCAGCTTGTTCCAGTCCGGACGCCCGCTGAACAGCTCGCCGTCCCACCAGACGGTGCCGGCGTCGATGGCGTCGCGCTCGGTCTCGGACATCGGCGGCAGGACCTTGCGGAACCAGGCGAACAGCGGGGCGGTGAACAGCTTGCGGCGCAGATCGGGTAACAGCAACGTGGCGGCGGCGACCGCCAGCAAGACCCAGAGCACCAGCATCAGTGTGCCCGGTCCATGGCCGAACCGGCCCATCGCGATGAGGTAGACGGCGACCATGCCGAGTATGGGAAGCGCAGCGATTCGGCGATGGGCGAGCCAGGCGATGCCAATCACCAATACCAGTATCCACAACAACAGCATATTCAATCCTCCTCAAGGGCAGCGCCAAGGTACCGATTGAGCTTAGTCGGCATCCGCTAAACAGGGCTTGGGGCTGTGTGTCCAAATCTGTAGGCACATTGGCGGGCATCTTCTTGCACGTTCAACGGCCCGGGCAGCCTGGTGAAAAAGCTAGCAGGCTATCGATAGTGACCGCCCGCTGCCGGCGGAGTTCGCCGATTTCGTCATGCTCCGGGGTGCGACTGGTGTCATCCGCTCTGCTATTTTCCTTGTGCGCAAGGATTTGAGCCCGGACCGTTCGGGCGTAGACTGCGTCGGCATTTATCCATGAGAGAGGCTGTCATGCTGAAAATCTGGGGTAGGAAAAATTCGTCGAACGTCAGAAAAGCCTTGTGGTGTGCCGAGGAACTTGGCTTGCCCTACGAGGCTCTGGATGCCGGCGGAGCCTTCGGTGTCGTTGATACTCCCGAATATCGTGCGAAAAACCCTAACAAGTTGGTGCCGATGATCGAGGACGGCGATTTTGTCCTCTGGGAATCGAACACCATCGTGCGTTACCTGACCGCCAAGCATGCCGCCGGGTCCAACTGGTATCCCGCCGATCTGCAGGTGCGGGCCAAGGCGGACAAGTGGATGGACTGGACCACCTCGTCCTTTGCCACGCCGTTTCGCGGGGTTTTCTGGGGCGTATTGCGCACCCCCGTCGAGCAACAGGATTGGACCGCGATCAACGCTTCGTTGAAAACCTGCGCCGACCTGCTGCAGAGGGTTGATGAAGCGTTGGCCGAGCAACCCTACCTCTCGGGCGACGAGATCGGCATGGGCGATATCCCCCTTGGCAGCTTTATCTATGCCTGGTTCGAAATGCCCATCGAACGCCCTGAAATGCCCCATTTGAGTGCCTGGTACGAGCGCCTTAAACAGCGTCCGGCCTATCAGCGGGCAGTTATGACCGCGTTGACTTAATAGCCATTATTAACGCCGGTTGCTGTACTTGTGCGGCGAGGCCAAGCACCATGCTGCTGGTTCGCCGCCGTTGCATTCAAAACGGTGTGCCCTTATTTAGTTCTTTCCTCCCTTCTTGGTGCATGAATCCGATATGAGTTCCGCTCTGTCCATCCGGCAGCTAACCAAAACCTACGGCAACGGTTTCCAGGCCCTGAGTGGTATCGATCTGGACGTCGCCGAAGGTGATTTTTTCGCCTTGCTCGGCCCTAACGGCGCCGGCAAATCCACCACCATCGGCATCCTCTCGACCCTGGTGAACAAGTCCGGCGGTACGGTGAAGGTGTTCGGTCACGATCTGGATCGCGAACCCGCCGCACTCAAGCGCTGTATTGGCGTGGTGCCGCAGGAGTTCAACTTCAACCAGTTCGAGAAGACCTTCGATATCGTCGTGACCCAGGCCGGGTACTACGGCATTCCGGCGAAAGTCGCCAAGGAACGCGCCGAGCAGTACCTGACCCAGCTGGGCCTGTGGGACAAGCGCGACGTACCGTCTCGCTCGTTGTCCGGCGGCATGAAGCGTCGCCTGATGATCGCCCGGGCGCTGGTGCATGAACCGCGCCTGCTGATCCTCGACGAGCCGACCGCGGGGGTCGACATCGAACTGCGTCGTTCGATGTGGACCTTCCTCACCGAGCTGAACCAGAAAGGCATCACCATCATCCTCACCACCCATTACCTGGAAGAGGCTGAACAGTTGTGCCGCAATATCGGCATCATCGATCACGGCACCATTGTCGAAAACACCAGCATGCGCCAGTTGCTCAGCCAACTGCATGTGGAGACCTTCCTGCTCGACCTGAAGAACGATCTGCAGCACGCGCCGCAGTTGATCGGTTATCCGAGCAAGCTGCTGGACAGCCGCACCCTGGAAGTCCAGGTCGACAAGGCGGTGGGCATCACGGCGCTGTTCGGGCAACTGGCCACGCAGCAGGTCGAAGTCCTGAGCCTGCGTAACAAAACCAATCGCCTCGAGGAGCTGTTCGTGTCCCTGGTGGAAAAAAATCTGTCGAAGGTGGCGGTATGAGTTCGGAACTGCAACCCAACCTGGTCGCCCTCAACACCATCGTTTACCGCGAAGTCCGGCGTTTTACCCGGATCTGGCCGCAGACCCTGCTACCGCCGGCCATCACCATGGTCCTGTACTTCGTGATCTTCGGTAACCTGATCGGCAAGCAGATCGGCGGCATGGGTGGTTTCACCTACATGGAGTACATCGTGCCGGGCCTGATCATGATGTCGGTGATCACCAACTCCTACGGCAACGTGGTCTCGAGTTTCTTCGGCAGCAAGTTCCAGCGCTCCATCGAAGAATTGATGGTTTCGCCGGTTTCGCCCCATACCATCCTGATCGGCTACACCCTCGGCGGTGTCCTGCGCGGGCTGATGGTGGGGATCATCGTGACCCTGCTTTCGCTGTTTTTCACCCATTTGCAGGTCCATCACCTGGGTGTGACCCTGTTGGTGGTGATCCTGACGGCGACGATCTTCTCGCTGCTGGGGTTCATCAACGCGGTATTTGCACGTAACTTCGACGATATCTCGATTATCCCGACCTTCGTGCTGACGCCGCTGACCTACCTCGGTGGGGTGTTCTACTCGATTACCCTGCTGCCACCGTTCTGGCAGACCGTGTCCCTGGCCAACCCGGTGCTGCACATGGTCAACGCCTTCCGCTACGGCATTCTCGGCGTCTCGGACATCCGTATCAGCGTGGCCATCACCTTTATGCTCGTGGCGACGCTGGCCCTGTATATCGGTTGTGCGCGGCTGCTGGTCAGCGGCCGTGGTATGCGCCAGTAGCCCGTTAAAACCCGGTCCTCATCTGTTGCGGCGCCGTTCCTGGCGCCGTTTCCACTGCCGGGCCACCCACCAGCGCCAATAGGCCATGGTCAGGCAGTAGCCGAGGACGGCGAGTACCAGCCCGGTGATCAGCGACCCCAGCAAAAAGGGTTGCCACAGCGTCGACAACTGCCCACTGATCCACTCCCATGTCAGCTCGTCCGGCAGGTTGCGGGGCGGGACGTCCATCAGCCAGGCGCCAATTCGATAGGTAATGTAGAAGATCGGCGGCATGGTCAGCGGATTGGTCAGCCACACCAGGCTGACGGCAATCGGCATATTGCCGCGTACCAGGATCGCCAGGAACGCCGCCAGCAACATCTGCAATGGAATGGGCATCAGTGCGGCAAACAAACCCACCGCCATCGCGCGCGCCACTGAATGCCGATTGAGGTGCCAGAGGTTCGGGTCGTGGAGCAGGGCGCCGAAAAATCGTAAGTGCTTATGTTCCCTGATACGGGCCGGGTCCGGCATATAACGTTTGAAAAAACGGCGCGGCATAAGACTTCTCGGACAGTTCAGATGGCCAGTATGCCCGGATTTTACCGGCAGCCAATTCAGACTTTGTGACAATAAATAAAGCAGCCTGCGTGTAATCCGGCTATTCCAAAAATGGAATGGATTCGGGAAAGGTCTTATGCGCACAGGGATGTTGGCGCTGGCGGCGGGGCTGCTGGTCTTGCGGTTTTTGCCGCAATTGCCACCGGGCGGGCTGCTGTTGGTACTGCCGGTACTCGGCTTGATGCTGTTGCCGTTTCGCACTTATCCACTGGCATTGTTTCTGTTTGGCTTCAGTTGGGCCTGTTTCCAGGCGCAACGGGCGCTGGACGATCGGCTGGCGCCCGTGCTGGACGGCCAGACGCTGTGGCTGGAAGGCCGGGTGGTCGGTTTGCCGCAACGTCATGCACAGGGCGTGCGCTTCGAGCTGGAAGGCGCGACTTCGCGCCGAGCCCGGTTGCCGGTCCGGCTGCGGCTGTCCTGGTTCGGCGGGCCGGATCTGCGCAGCGGCGAACGCTGGCGGCTGGCGGTGCAGCTCAAGCGTGGGCAGGGTTTGCTCAACCCCGCGGGGTTCGATTATGAAGCCTGGCTGCTCGCCCGGCGCATCGGCGCCACCGGTACGATCAAGGACGGACAGTTGCTGGCGCCGGCCAGCGGCGCCTGGCGCGAGACGATTCGACGGCGCTTGCTGCAAGTCGATGCCCAAGGACAATCGGCAACCCTGGTGGCCTTGGTCCTCGGTGATGGCTCGGGCCTGTCCGCGCAGACCTGGCGCGTGTTGCAGGACACCGGCACCCTGCATCTGCTGGTTATTTCCGGCCAGCATATCGGGCTGTGCGCCGGGCTGGTCTACGTGTTGATCGCCGGGTTGGCGCGTTATGGCCTGTGGCCGGGTCGCTGGCCCTGGCTGCCCTGGGCGTGTGGCCTGGCCTTTGCGGCGGCGCTGGGCTACGGGCTGCTGGCCGGTTTCGGCGTGCCGGTGCGGCGGGCCTGTGTGATGCTCGCCATGGTGCTGCTGTGGCGTTTGCGTTATCGCCACCTGGGGGCCGTGACGCCGCTGCTGGCGGCCTTGAACCTGGTGCTGCTGTTCGACCCGTTGGTGAGTCTGCAAGCGGGGTTCTGGTTGTCCTTTGCCGCCGTGGTGGTGCTGATCTTCACCTTCAGCGCACGGTTGGGCGCCTGGAGCTTCTGGCAGAGCTGGACCCGCGCGCAATGGGTGATCGCCCTCGGCTTGTTTCCCGCCTTGCTGCTGCTGGGCCTGCCGGTCAGTCTCAGCGCACCGCTGGCCAACTGGGTCGCCGTGCCCTTGATCGGTCTGCTGGTATTGCCCCTGGCCTTGCTCGGCACATTACTGTTGCCGCTGCCCTGGCTGGGGGAGGTTTTGCTGTGGCTGGCCGGCGGTCTGCTGGGCGGGTTGTTTCAGGGGCTCGAATGGCTGGCCGCGCAAGTGCCGGCCTGGGTGCCGGCAGCCGTTCCGTTGTGGGCCTGGGCGCTGAGTGGCCTGGGTATCCTGCTGCTGTTGCTGCCGGCTGGTATCCCTTTGCGACCCTTGGGTTGGCCGCTGGCGGCACTGGCGCTGTTTGCGCCCACGGAGCGAGTGGCGCCGGGGGAAGCCGAGGTCTGGCAGCTGGATGTCGGCCAGGGGCTGGCGATCCTTGTGCGAACCCGCCAGCACAGCCTGTTGTATGACGCCGGGCCGCGCTTCGGCGAGTTCGACCAGGGGGAGCGGGTGGTGCTGCCGTCCTTGCGCAAACTGGGTGTGCGCCAACTCGATACGCTGTTGCTCAGTCATGCCGATGCCGATCACGCCGGCGGGGCGTTGGCCGTGCGGCGCGGGCTGCCGGTGAGCGAGGTGCTTGGCGGCGATATCGAGGGTTTGCCCGCAATATTGCAGGCCCAGCCCTGTGTCAGTGGCCGGCACTGGCAGTGGGACGGTGTGGGTTTTACCCTGTGGCGCTGGCCCCTGGCCCGGGACAGCAATCAATCTTCCTGCGTCCTGCAGATCGAGGCCAATGGCGAGCGCCTGCTGCTGACCGGCGATATCGATATCGAGGCCGAGCGAGCCTTTCTCGACAGTCCGCTGGCGATCGGCAGCGACTGGCTTCAGGCCCCTCACCACGGCAGCCGCAGTTCCTCGTCACTGGTTTTCCTGCAACGCCTGGCCCCCCGCGGTGTGCTGATTTCCCGTGGACGCGGCAATGCCTTCGGTCATCCCCATCCACAGGTCATGGCACGTTACAAAGCCTTGGACATGGCGATCTACGACAGCGCGGAACAGGGCGCGCTGCGTTTGCTACTGGGACGCTTCGACGAACCGCGGTCCCTGCACGCCGCGCGGCGCTTCTGGCGGCAATAGCCCGATGCTTTTCAATAACCCTGGGTTATTAAAGTACGCCGCCATGGGACATCACGATCTTCGGCCCGCGCAACCCCTATGTTAGAGTGGCGCACTTTTTCGAGGGGACTGTCACTGTGTGGGAATTGGTCAAGTCCGGCGGCTGGATGATGCTGCCGATCATTTTGAGTTCCATCGCTGCAACGGCCATCGTCGCTGAGCGTCTGTGGACGCTACGGGCCAGCCGCGTGACCCCGGAGCATCTGCTCGGGCAGGTCTGGCGCTGGATCAAGGACAAGCAACTGGACAAGGAAAAGCTCAAGCAACTGCGCGCCGATTCGCCCCTGGGCGAGATCCTCGCCGCGGGCCTGGCGAACTCCAAGCATGGTCGCGAGATCATGAAGGAGTGTATTCAGGAAGCCGCTGCCCGGGTCATCCATGAACTGGAGCGCTACCTCAGCGCCCTCGGCACCATTGCCGCCATGGCGCCCTTGCTCGGGCTGCTGGGCACGGTGCTGGGCATGATCGATATCTTCAGTTCATTCATGGGCACGGGCATGACCACCAATGCCTCGGTGCTCGCCGGGGGGATTTCCAAGGCGCTGATCACCACGGCTTCAGGCTTGATGGTCGGGATTCCCGCAGTGTTCTTCCATCGTTTCCTGTTGCGCCGGGTCGATGAGCTGGTGATGGGCATGGAGCAGGAAGCGATCAAGCTGGTCGAGGTGATACAGGGCGACCGCGACGTCGACATGCCAGAGGGTAAAGCGTGAAATTCCGCCGCAAGCCCCTGGAACCCGTGGACATCAACGTGACGTCGTTGATCGACGTGGTGTTCGTTCTGCTGCTGTTTTTCGTCACCACCACCACCTTTACCCGCCAGACCGAGCTACGGGTCGACCTGCCGCAGGCGGTCAGCGGCTCGCCGGCCGAAGACCATATTCCCAAGGAGCTGGATATCGCCATCAGCGCCGAGGGCGTCTACACGGTGAACAACCAGCGCCTGCCGGCCAATGATCTGGCGAGCCTGATGGACGCGGTGCAGAAAGAGTCCGGCGGCGATACCAGCTTGCCACTGTCCATCAGTGCCGATGGCAAGACCCAGCACCAGGCGGTGATCACCGCTATGGATGCGGCCGGCAAGCTGGGCTTCAGTCATCTGCGCATGACCACCGTCGAAGCGGCGCCGGCCCCCTGATGAGCTTTTCCGAGCGTCTGCTCGCCGCCTGGTACAACGGTCATCCGGCGTTGAGCCTGTTGCGCCCGCTGGAGTGGTTGTACCGCCGGGTGGTCGACGGCAAGCGAGCGCGTTTCGTCGCGGGCGAAGGATCGATCTACCAGCCGCCGGTGCCGTTGATCGTGGTGGGCAATATCACCGTCGGTGGTACTGGCAAGACGCCGATGATTCTCTGGCTGATCGAGCACTGTCGGCAGCGAGGCCTGCGGGTTGGGGTGGTCAGTCGCGGTTATGGCGCCAAGCCGCCGCAGTTGCCCTGGCGTGTGCAGGCCGACCAGGCGGCGGCGCTGGCCGGTGACGAGCCGTTGCTGATCGTCCAGCGCAACGGCGTGCCGTTGATGATCGATCCGGACCGCAGCCAAGCGGTCAAGGCCTTGCTGGCCACGGAAAAGCTCGACCTGATCCTGTCCGACGATGGCCTGCAGCATTACCGCCTGGCCCGCGACCTGGAACTGGTGTTGATCGACGCCGCCCGGGGGGTGGGCAATGGCCGTTGTCTGCCCGCCGGTCCGCTGCGTGAGCCGATCGAACGCCTGCAAAGTGTCGATGGGGTGCTTTACAACGGCGCCAGCGAGGACCGTGACAGCGGCTTTGCCTTTCGCCTGCAGCCGACGGCATTGGTCAACCTGCTGACCGGCGAACGCAAGCCCGTCGACCACTTTGCGCCCGGACAGGCCGTGCACGCGGTCGCCGGCATCGGTAACCCGCAACGTTTCTTCAATACCCTCGAAACGCTACACTTGCAGCCTGTGCCCCATGCCTTTGCCGACCATGCCGAGTACAGCGCCGCGACCTTGAGCTTCGAACCGACGCTGCCGCTGGTCATGACCGAAAAGGATGCGGTGAAATGCCGGGCCTTCGCGGCGCCCGACTGGTGGTACCTGGCGGTGGATGCGTTGCCGTCCGAGGCCTTCACGGCCTGGTTCGACACCCAACTGCTGCGCCTGCTGCCCAACCGTCTTTTGCCCTAAACCCGTTTTTATCCAGGGAACCTTCATGGACACCAAACTGCTCGACATCCTCGCCTGCCCGATCTGCAAAGGCCCCCTCAAGCTCAGCGCCGACAAGACCGAACTGATCAGCAAGGGCGCGGGCCTGGCCTATCCGATCCGCGACGGCATCCCGGTGATGCTGGAAAGCGAAGCCCGTACCCTGAGCACCGACGAGCGTCTGGACAAATGAGCACCCCGTTCGTCGTTGTCATTCCGGCGCGTTTTTCCTCCACCCGCCTGCCGGCCAAGCCGCTGCAACTGATCGCCGGCAAGCCGATGATCCAGCACACCTGGGAACAGGCCTGCAAAAGCAGCGCCCAGCGGGTGGTGGTGGCCACCGATGATGCACGTATCGTCGAGGCCTGCCGGGCCTTTGGTGCCGAAGTGCTGCTGACTCGCGAAGATCACGAGTCCGGCACCGATCGCCTGGCCGAGGTGGCTACCTTGCTGGGCTTGGCGGCGGATGACATCGTCGTCAATGTCCAGGGCGACGAACCGCTGATCCCTCCCGTGGTGATCGATCAGGTCGCGGCCAACCTCGCGGCCCATGGCGAGGCGCGCATGGCGACCCTGGCCGAGCCGATCCATGACCTCGAAGCCCTGTTCAATCCGAATGTGGTCAAGGTGGTCAGCGACATCAACGGCCTGGCCCTGACCTTCAGTCGCGCGACCTTGCCCTGGGCGCGGGATGACTTTGCCATCAGTCGTGAGCAGATGCCGCAAGGTGTGCCATTCCGCCGACATATCGGCATCTACGCCTATCGTGCCGGCTTCCTGCATGATTTCGTCAGCTGGGGTCCGTGCTGGCTGGAAACCACCGAGCGCCTGGAGCAACTACGGGCGCTGTGGCACGGCGTGCGGATCCACGTTGCCGATGCCCTGGAGGCGCCACCCACTGGCGTCGATACCGCGGAAGACCTTGATCGCGTTCGTCGTTTGCTGGAGGCCTGATGCGGGTTCTGTTTGTCTGCCTGGGCAATATCTGTCGTTCGCCCACGGCCGAAGGTGTCTTGCGGCACAAATTGCGTGAGGCCGGATTGGCCGAACAGATCGAAGTGGCTTCCGCCGGCACCGGTGCCTGGCATGTCGGCAAGGCGCCGGACAGTCGCAGCCAGCGGGCGGCGCGGATGCGCGGCTATGACCTGTCGGCCCAGCGCGCCCGGCAGGTCGGCGCGGCGGACTTCAACCGCTATGACCTGATCCTGGCCATGGACCAGAGCAACCTGCGTAACCTCAAGTTATTGCAGCCGGCCCAGGGCAAGGCCGAACTGGACTTGTTCCTGCGGCGTTATGACGGGGCGGTGGAGGACGTGCCGGATCCGTACTACGACGAAGAACACGGTTTCGAGCAGGTACTGGACCTGATCGAACAGGCCAGCGATCGGCTGGTGATCGAACTCAAGGGGCGTCTATGAGCCTGCAAGTGCAAGCCGGGGTGTCCCTCAAGCCCTATAACAGTTTCGGCGTCGACGTCCGCGCGCAGTGGTTCGCCGAGGCCCATGGCGATGACGATGTCCGTGAGGCCCTGGCCTATGCGGCGGCGCGGCAACTGCCGTTGCTGGTGATCGGTGGCGGCAGCAACCTGCTGCTGACCGCCGATATCCAGGCGCTGGTGTTGCGCATGGGCACCCGGGGGATTCGGCTGCTGCACGATGACGGCGACAAGGTCGTGATCGAAGCCGAGGCCGGCGAGCCCTGGCATCCCTTTGTGCTGTCGACCCTGGCCCAGGGCTGGAGTGGTCTGGAAAACCTCAGCCTGATTCCTGGCACTGTGGGCGCGGCACCGATGCAGAACATCGGTGCTTATGGGGTCGAGATCAAGGATGTGTTTGCCGGCCTGACCGCGCTGGATCGCGAGACGGGCGAGTTGCGCGAGTTTTCCCTGCAAGAGTGCCAGTTCGGTTATCGCGACAGTCTGTTCAAGCACGCCGCCGGACGCTGGTTGATCCTGCGTGTACGCTTTGCCTTGAGCCGCGCCGAGCATCTGCACCTGGGTTACGGCCCGGTGGCCACGCGCCTGGCCGAGCAGGGCGTCAGCCAACCGACCGCCAGCGATGTCAGTCGGGCGATTTGCAGCATCCGCAGCGAAAAACTGCCCGATCCGGCTGTGCTGGGCAACGCCGGGAGTTTCTTCAAGAACCCCTTGGTGTCGGCTGCCCAGGCTGCCGAATTGAAGTTGGTGCATCCCGGCCTGGTGAGTTATCCACAGCCTGAAGGCCAGGTGAAACTGGCGGCGGGCTGGTTGATCGAGGCGGCGGGTTGGAAAGGTTTTCGTGAGGGGGATGCCGGGGTACACCGTTTACAGTCCCTGGTGCTGGTCAACTACGGCGCGGCGAGCGGCCTGCAGTTGCTGGCCCTGGCCCGGCGCATCCAGGCTGACATTTTGCAACGATTTGCCGTTGAGCTGGAAATGGAGCCGAACCTCTNNCCACCGAGAAAGCCCTGTATATGTAGCGTATACGGGGCTTTTTTATTGATATGGCTTTCCTTGGGCCGATTAACGCTGTACATACTGACTTCAATAACGGATTCATGAAGCGTTCACTTCATGAAAAATCCGATTAGCCTGAGTTCATCTGCTGTGCCGTGCGTGCGGCTACCCTTGGCAGAGGGCTCGACCCCATAACCTCGAACTATGCGGGCGTGCTTATGATTACCCTGAAACTCAACGGTCAAGACCATCCACTGGACGTCACCGAGGACATGCCGCTGCTATGGGCGATCCGCGACGTGGCGGGTTATACCGGGACCAAATTCGGCTGCGGCATGGGCCTGTGCGGTGCCTGCACCGTGCATATCGACGGGCTGCCGGCGCGCTCCTGCATCACGCCCGTCGGTTCCGTGGCGGGGCAGAGTGTCAGCACCATCGACAACCTGCACAGCGATCCGGTCGGACAGGCGGTGCAGCAAGCCTGGCTGGACGGCGGCGTGGCGCAATGCGGCTTCTGCCAGGGTGGACAGATCATGTCGGCTACCGCGCTGCTCAAGGTCAACCCCAAGCCCAGCGATGCGCAGATCGAAGAGGCAATGGTCGGCAATATCTGCCGCTGCGGCACCTACAACCGGATCAAGACCGCGATCCACAGCGCGGCGGCCCATCTGCAGGAGGCCAAGGCATGAGCCAGTCCCTGAATGATTTCGCCCTGAGCAATCTCAGTCGACGCGGCTTTCTCAAGGGTGTCGGTGCGACCGGTGCATTGCTCCTGGCGGCGACCTGGGGCCTCCCCGATGCATGGGCCGAGGGGGAGAAGAAGTACGGCGCCGACGGTATGCCCCATGGCTGGATCGATGATCCCAAGGTCTATGTCAGCATCGAGGCCGATGGCAGCGTCACGGTGATCTGCAACCGCTCCGAGATGGGCCAGGGGGTGCGCACCAGCCTGAGCATGGTGGTGGCCGACGAACTGGAAGCCGACTGGGCGTTGGTCAGGGTCAGGCAGGCACCGGCGGATGAAGTGCGTTTCGGCAACCAGGACACCGACGGTTCGCGCAGCATGCGCCATTGGTATGAACCGATGCGGCGTTGCGGCGCGGCCGCCCGGACCATGCTCGAGCAGGCGGCGGCGCAGCAGTGGAAAGTCCCGGTGAGCGAGTGCCGCGCCCAGTTGCACAAGGTTATCCACAGCCCGAGCGGGCGTGAACTGGGTTACGGCGCCTTGGCTGCCGCTGCCGGCGCCCTGGCGATTCCGCCCCGGGACAGCCTGAAGCTCAAGCAGCCCGCCGAGTTTCGCTACATCGGCAAGGAGTCGACGCGGGCCATCGACGGCGCGGATATCGTCAATGGCCGTGCCTTGTACGGTGCCGATATCCATTTCGATGGCATGGTCTACGCCACCATCGCCCGTCCCCCGGTCTATGGCGGCAAGGTCAAGTCCTTCGATTCGGCCGCCGCGCTGAAGGTGCCGGGTGTGCTCAAGGTCCTGGAGATCGAAGCCCGGCCATTGCCTTCGGAGTTCCAGCCACTGGGTGGGGTGGCGGTGATCGCGAGCAACACCTGGGCAGCGATCAAGGGCCGTGAGGCGCTGAACATCGTCTGGGATGACGGCGCCAACGCCAGTTATGATTCGATTGCCTATCGCCAGGAACTGGAAGCTTCGGCGCGTCAGCCCGGCAAGGTGGTGCGTGATACCGGTAATGTCGACGAAGCCTTGAAACGTGCCGACAGTCAGTTCGACGCCGGTTATTACCTGCCGCACCTGTCCCAGTCGCCGATGGAACCGATGGTTGCCATCGCCCGTTTCAGCGATGGCCACTGTGAAGCCTGGGCCCCGACCCAGGCCCCCCAGGTCACCCGCGAGCGGATCGCCGAGCGCCTGGGCATAGGTTTCGATCAGGTGACCGTCAACGTGACCCTGCTCGGCGGCGGTTTCGGGCGCAAGTCCAAGCCGGACTACATCATCGAGGCGGCCGTTCTCGCCAAGGCGATGCCCGGCCAGCCCGTGCGCGTGCAGTGGACCCGGGAAGACGACATCCACTACTCGTATTTCCACACCGTGTCGGCGGAATACCTGCGCGCCAGCCTGAACCAGGACGGCACGCCTTCTGGCTGGTTGCACCGTACCGTGGCGCCAAGCATCACGGCCTTGTTCGCGCCCAACATGAACAATGAGGCGGCGTTCGAGCTGGGCATGGGCTTCACCAACATGGCCTACAACATCCCCAATGTGCGTCTGGAGAACCCGGAAGCGAAGGTGCATACGCGGGTGGGCTGGTACCGTTCGGTGTCGAATATCCCCCATGGTTTCGCCATCCAGAGTTTTGTCGACGAACTGGCCCACAAGGCCGGCCAGGACCCCTTGGCCTATCAGCTCAAGTTGCTGGGGCCGGATCGCCAGATCGACCCACGCACCCTCAGCGATCAGTGGAACTACGGTGAATCCCCCGAGCGTTATCCCATCGACACCGGGCGCCTGCGGGCGGTCCTGGAAACCGCGGCCAAGGCCGCCGGCTGGGGACGCAAGCTGCCGCCAGGACGTGGCCTGGGGCTGGCGGTGCATTACAGCTTCGTCACCTACGTGGCGGCGGTGATCGAGGTGGAGGTCAAGGAGGATGGCAGCCTGATCGTGCACAAGGCCGATATCGCCGTGGATTGCGGCCCGCAGATCAACCCCGAGCGGATTCGCTCGCAGTTCGAGGGGGCTTGCGTGATGGGTTTGGGCAACGCCGTGTTGGGTGAGATCAGCTTCAAGGAAGGCAAGGTTCAGCAGGACAACTTCCATATGTATGAGGTAGCGCGTATGTCCCTGGCACCGAAGGAGGTCGCGGTGCATCTGGTCACGCCGCCGGGCGAGGTTCCTTTGGGCGGTGTCGGTGAACCGGGCGTGCCGCCGATTGCGCCGGCGCTGTGCAATGCAATCTTTGCCGCCACCGGCAGGCGTATCCGCAACCTGCCGGTGCGTTACCAACTGCAAGGCTGGAACCCGGTGAAAGCTTGATGGACAGTGTTGATCTGAATGTCCTGCGCAGTGTTCTGCAATGGCGCCGTGCGGGGCAGCGGGTGGTGTTGTACAGCGTGGTCCAGACCTGGGGTAGCGCGCCTCGCCAGCCGGGGGCAATGCTGGCCTTGCGCGGTGATGGCGTGGTGATCGGCTCGGTGTCCGGGGGCTGCATTGAAGACGACTTGATTGCCCGCTTGCAGGATGGCCGCTTGCCCGAAGAGGGGCCGCCGGTGCAATTGGTGACCTACGGTGTGAGCCGTGATGAGGCGGCGCGTTTCGGTCTGCCGTGTGGCGGGACCTTGCGCCTGACCGAGGAGCGTGTGGGTGATCCGACGTGGGTCGCCGAGCTGTTGCAGCGTTGTGAAGATCACCAGGTTGTGGCCCGGGAACTGGATCTGCACAGCGGGGCGGTGACCTTGTGTGCGGCGGGTAAGCAGGAGGCGCTCATGTTCGACGAGCGGACCTTGCGGGCGATCTACGGGCCGCGCTGGCGCTTGTTGTTGATCGGCGCCGGACAGTTGTCGCGTTATGTCGCGGAAGTGGCGCGCATGCTGGATTTCGAGGTGCTGGTCTGTGACCCGCGCACGGAGTTCGTCCAGGGTTGGGAAGCGCAGCATGGGCGTTTTGTGCCGGGTATGCCGGATGAGGCGGTGCTCGGTATTGAAACCGATGAACGCACGGCGATTGTCGCCCTGACCCACGATCCGCGCCTGGACGATATGGCGCTGCTCACGGCGCTGAACTCCCGGGCGTTTTATATCGGGGCGTTGGGCTCTCGGGTCAATAGTCGCAAGCGCCGGGACAACCTGGCGTTGCTGGGCCTGAGCCGTGAGGCCATCGGGCGCTTGCATGGGCCTATTGGATTGCATATCGGCAGTCATACACCGGCGGAGATTGCCCTGTCCCTGATGGCGGAAATTGTGGCGATCAAGAACGGTGTTGAATTGCGGCAGAAGAAACCGGAGTTGGCGACCAGTGAGTGATGGGATTGCGGCCGTTATCCTGGCGGCAGGGCAGGGCAGCCGCTTTCGACAGGCGGCGGGGGCCGATCAGGACAAGTTGCTGGCGCGTTGCGTTGGGCGTGATGGTGTCGAGCGTGCGGTGTTGGAGCATGTGCTGTTGAGCTTGCCGCAGGTGCTCGGCACTCGATTGCTGGTCACGACGGCGGACAGGCTGGAGGTGATTCGTCTGGCGCGGGCGTATGGCTGTCGAGTGTTAATGATCGAGTCGACGGGCATGGGCGACAGCCTTGCTGCCGCAGTGACGGCGACGGCCGATCAGGCGGGGTGGCTGGTGGTGTTGGGGGATATGCCGTTTATCCTGCCGCAGACACTTGCGCGGGTGATGGCGGGGATTGAAGACGACGGTATCTGCGTGCCGGTGTTTCAGGGTGAGCATGGGCATCCGGTGGGATTCGGGCGTGGGTTCGGGCCTGCCTTGATGGGGTTGTCGGGGGATCGCGGAGCCAAGCCGTTGTTTGCGGAAGGCAAAGTGCGAGTGTTGTCTGTCGAGGATCCCGGTGTGCTGTGGGATGTTGATATACCTGCAATGCTTACTCCTGGCGGCTACAGCTGAGGTTTCCTATACGATTGCTCTCTATAGGGATCAAGCAGATAAAGTGTTCCTCTCCGGTCAAGGCAAGTGGAGTAATTGAGAGTGTTGTTTCTATTCCGATTTTCGAAAATCTTATATTTTCGAAGTCGGCGTCGGTAAAGTCGGCTCTTAAAGATTTTCCCTCAAAGCGACAGAATTTTTTCCTTGAAGAAATACTCCAGTTTTTTTCAGGATCTAAAATTTCTACATTCAAACAGGGGTAGTTGTCGCGGCTTATCAAATAGCGTACGACTGTATTTCCAAAGCGCTTGGAATCCACCTCGAAGATCGATCGGTAGCTAATTTCTTCGGCCATTGTGCTTGCCGTGTAGATAAGCGCTAGCGTTATTATTTTTTTCATGGAGTCACCTCAAGTGCCTTATGCGTCTGTTAAATCTGTCGGATGGTACGTTGGGCCAATTCAAGCTGTTGCTCATGATGTCCAATAGCCTTGGGCGGTCGTTGGCTACGAAGTGTCTTTGCAATAGAATTCTGGAGTCCGTGTTGTAGTCTCCTCTGTATCTCAAATCGACTATCAGATCCTGAATCCTGTTCTCTATCGAGTCCCAGTTCAGTGCTCCATATTCGCGATCTTTAGCGAGCTTCTCTGAGATCCGGATAACTTCACTCTTCATGAACTCATAGACGGGGATAAACAAATCATGCTGCTGCTTTCTGGAAATGGAAAACCTCTTGATCTCCGGACTGGCCGCCTTGATATAGTTTCTTGCTGTCTGACCCTGCAGCCCCATGGCCCCAATCAACCAGCTATACAGCGGCTCGGGAATATTGGCTGATGCCAGGTCGGTTTCAGCATTTTTGTTCTGCCCTAGATCATAGCCACGACCAATCGTGACTCCCGAAGCCCCGCCCGGCCAATGAACCTTGCGACTGAAGTAGATATGCAGCGGATGGCCAGGGTCATCAATATCGTTACCTTCCACATCAAACGTCAGTTGTCCTCGCTCCACCGTGAGCCACTTGAGGTCGTGTTCATCTTCTATATAAACAAAGTTTGCCAATAACCCGATGGGATGGAAGTGCCAGGCTTTCCCGTCCGGGCGGATCCCGTGTTTGCCCGCCAGCTCTGCCCACCAAGACAGTTTCTGAATCCGCTTTTTCTCCTCTGCCCAGCGTTTATTGGGCTCGCCGTCCCTATGCCGCAGCAGGTGATCCAGTTCATTCCATTTGACGGGGTTCCAGAACCACTCGCTTTCGTAATGGACAATCAACTGTGAAATGGCTTGGGCGTGATGGGGATTGTCCAGTGCGGCGCGAATTTGCTTGGATGTCAGCAGTGGGCTGACCGCAATGGAATCGGCATTGCCCTGGATGATCTGGCGCAGGCGGGTCTTGATCGGACCGTTGTTGGCCTGGTGCACCAGCAAGTCATAGTCGGCTTGTTGCGCCTTGCTGAGCAACTTCAGGGCCTGAAAGTGGCAGGCCAGTTGTTCGCTATGGCAGGTTGTCTCCTGCAAGCAGTCGAAGCCTGCCCAATCCCACGGGCTGTAGTGGTCGAAGAACAAGGTACTTTCGCCCAGCCAGCCGCTGAGACGCTGGCCGTTGGCATCGGCCATGCGGTTCTTGAGATGCCACCAGTTCCGGGTGTAAGGCTTCAGGCCGGGAGGGGCAAAGCTGTCGCGGATCCGGTGGTCGGACGGCAGATTGTCGAGGACGACCCTTGGCAGGATCAGACCCGGGAGTGTCCGCAGGCTGCGCTGGGTCATTTTCGGTGGATTGGCGGCATTGATCTCCGGCGTATGGGGCACCAACGCACTGGCGATCGTGCTGATGCCGGCCAGGTTCCTTTCGCCCTCGGGAAGGTCAGCGGCATAGGCCCTGCTTGTTTCGATAAAACCCGGTACATCGTCGCAACTGAAGATTTCCAGATGCAGCAGGCCCTCGCCATCCCCATGACGGGGTGTACTGAAGGTCCCGGGATGGCCGATCAATTCCCCGGCCTTGATGGCAAACGGGGTGTCGAGCAGGATGACCCGAGCCTCGGCCTCCGGCTCTCCGATCCAGAATGCGGGCCTGGCTTTGTCGGGGTCGCGCAGGTAATGCTCCCAACTGAGCAGATGCATATACAGGCTGTAGAACGTCAGTGTCGGCGATGGCGCTGAGGTGACGGTGTTGCAGGGTTCTCCAGCCAGGCCCAGGCAATGTTTGACCAATATGAACCCCGTTGAATAGGTCGACGGTTCGCCGTTGGCCTTGGGGCTGGTGGGGTAGACCTGATCGATACGGTAGGCAATAACCTCGCCATCGGCGATGCAGCGCACGGCTTCCTGATTGAGGAGCATTGCCGTGTGCTTGTCGAAATGCACTCCGCCGTGCCAGAGCCCGCCTTGTCCCAACGGGTAGGTGCCGCCCGTGGCTTTGGCCAGCGCGTCGTAGCAGATTTGCGGGTCAGCCACTTCCTGGCTGTGGGCGCCTGCCGTCCTGAAAGGAAAGCACCAGGCCAGCGTCTTGTTTGTGTCCGTCATGAACATTGCCCTCTCACCCGTCCCTGAGAGGCTTGACTGTGCTCCGACGAAACAGAGGCGTCAGTCAGTGGACTTCACGCCGTAATGTGGGGCTTTTCCTTGAAGTTTGGCGGCCGAATCTTCAGGTGGGCGAGGAGGGGGCTAAGTCGAGGGCAAAAAAAGCCCCGCCTGCATCGCTGCAGGCGGGGCTTTTCAACAGCCGTCAGAATCAGGCGAGGGGTTTAGGCTCGTGGACTTCTTCCAGGGCTTTTGGGCTGTGCTCAACCACTTCTTCGACGGACTGCAGGTTTTCGTCGATGGTCGGTGCAACCGCTTCGCTTTCAGCCGGTACGAACGCGACCGGAGCGGCTTCAGGCGCAGGCGCCGGTTCGGCAGCGACCACGGCTTCTACTGCCGGGGCAGCAGCGGCGCGTTCGGCAGCTTCCTGGGCCAGACGGCGACGACGCACTTCACGTGGGTCGTTCGGTGCGCGACCGTTGCTGCCCAGGGCGCTGGCGGGAGCCGACTCGACAACCGGTGCAGCGACTTCAGCCACTACCGGGACAACCACCGGAGCAGGCTCTGGCTGTGCAACCACGGCCGGCTCTTCAGCCACCACCGTTTCAGCCACAGGTGCCTGAGGTGCTTCGACGGCTGGCTCGGACCATTGGAACGTGGCCTGGACTTCCTTGGCGGGCTCTGGCGCAACTTCTGCAGCCGGCGCTTCAACAGCGACTGCTTCAGCGACAGGGGCTTGAGCAACAGGCTCTTCCACTACGGGGGCCGCGACAACCGGTGCTTCAACAACCGGCGTTTCGATGGCCGGTTCAGGCGCCACGAACACCGGCAGTTCAGCAACAACGGCCGCTTCTACAGCCGCTTCAACCACAGGCTCGGCTTCACGAACCGGAGCCACTTCGACTTCCGGTACCGCAGGTGCTTCCACCGGGGTGGTGGCTTCAACGACCGGCGCTTCAACCGCTGGCGTTTCCTGGATCGCGGCAGTGGCCAGTTCGGCTTGCTGATGCGCTTCGGCTTCGGCTGGAGCGCTGATCACGCTGCTGGCAACGGCGGCGGTCACGGCCAGGCCGGCAGCCAGTTCGGCACCGGTAGCAGGCTCGTGGTGTTCTTCGCTGCCTTCTTCCGAACCTTCGATCACATTGCCGTTGGCATCACGCTGACGCTCACGACGGTTGCTGCGGCGACGCTGACCACGGGAACGGCGACGTGGACGATCGCCACCTTCGGCGTTGTCCTGGCCGTCGTCCTGCAGATGCTCTTCGCCCTGCAACACCTCTTCTTCTTCACCGGCGACAACAGCCTGCTCGGCGCGTGGCTGACGTTCTTCACGCGGTGCACGCGGCTGGCGTTCTTCACGTGGAGCACGGGCCGGACGTTCTTCGGCGACTACGGCAGCGGTTGCAGCAGCGGCGACAGCCGGTGCGGCATCCAGCGGTTCACGCAGTTCACGGACGCGTTCTTCACGCTCGCCACGAGGCTTGCGATCTTCACGCGGAGCGCGTGGTGCACGTTCTTCGCGCGGTGCACGTGGAGCGCGTTCTTCGCGGGCAACGGCCGGCGCTTCATCACGCACTTCGCGGACTTCACGTGGCGCACGCTCTTCACGCGGTGCACGTTCTTCCCGTGGGGCGCGTTCTTCACGCGGCTCGCGCGGCGCACGTTCTTCACGTGGAGCACGGTCTTCGCGTGGCTTGCGCTCTTCATCGCGGCGACCATTACGGTTGCGGCTCTGCTGGCGACCGTTGCGGCGCTCTTCATTGCGCGCCGGACGCTCGGCTGCGGGTTTTTCAACCACGGCCGGTGCAACAGGCTCTTCCTTGCTGGCGAACAGGCTGACCAGCGACTTCACCAGGCCCTTGAACAGGCTTGGCTCGGCGACAACCGGTGCCGGCGCGGCAACCGGAGCGGCAACCTCTTCGGCCGGAACCGGAGCGTTGGCGCGGACCGGAGCGGTCTTGACCGCTGCTTCCTGGCGAACCAGGGTGCGGGTCGCCGCGGCGGGCTGGACTTCTTCCACTTCGGCAGCGGCAGCGGCGATTTCGTAGCTGGACTGGTTGGTGTGGGCTTCCGGGCTGTCATCACGCAGACGTTGCACTTCGAAGTGCGGGGTCTCGAGATGATCGTTCGGCAGGATCACGATGCGTGCACGGGTGCGCAGTTCGATCTTGGTGATCGAGTTGCGTTTTTCGTTGAGCAGGAAGGCTGCAACCGGGATCGGCACCTGGGCGCGGACTTCGGCGGTGCGGTCTTTCAGGGCTTCTTCTTCGATCAGGCGCAGGATCGCCAGGGACAGCGATTCAACGTCACGGATGATGCCGGTGCCGTTGCAACGCGGGCAGACGATGCCGCTGCTTTCGCCCAGGGACGGACGCAGGCGCTGACGGGACATTTCCAGCAGGCCGAAGCGCGAGATGCGACCCACTTGTACGCGGGCACGGTCGGCTTCCAGGCACTCGCGGACTTTTTCTTCCACGGCGCGCTGGTTCTTGGCCGGGGTCATGTCGATGAAGTCGATGACGATCAGGCCGCCGATGTCGCGCAGGCGCAACTGACGGGCGATTTCTTCAGCGGCTTCGAGGTTGGTCTGCAGCGCGGTTTCTTCGATGTCGCTGCCTTTGGTGGCGCGCGCCGAGTTGATGTCGATGGACACCAGGGCTTCGGTCGGATCGATCACGATGGAGCCGCCGGAAGGCAGTTCGACGACGCGCTGGAAGGCGGTCTCGATCTGGCTTTCGATCTGGAAACGGTTGAACAGCGGCACGCTGTCTTCGTACAGCTTGATCTTGCTGGCGTACTGCGGCATCACCTGGCGGATGAAGGTCAGGGCTTCGTCCTGGGCTTCAACGCTGTCGATCAGCACTTCGCCGATGTCCTGGCGCAGGTAGTCGCGGATGGCGCGGATGATCACGTTGCTTTCCTGGTAGATCAGGAAAGGCGCGGAACGATCCAGCGAAGCTTCTTTGATGGCGGTCCAGAGTTGCAGCAGGTAGTCGAGGTCCCACTGCATTTCTTCGCTGCTGCGGCCCAGGCCGGCAGTGCGCACGATCAGGCCCATGTCGGCTGGTGCAACCAGGCCGTTCAGCGCTTCACGCAGTTCATTGCGCTCTTCGCCTTCGATGCGACGGGAAATGCCGCCGGCACGCGGGTTGTTCGGCATCAGTACCAGGTAACGACCGGCCAGGCTGATGAAGGTGGTCAGGGCGGCGCCCTTGTTGCCACGTTCTTCTTTTTCGACCTGGACGATAACTTCCTGGCCTTCGCTCAGGACGTCCTTGATGTTGACGCGGCCTTCAGGGGCTTTCTTGAAGTATTCGCGGGAGATTTCTTTCAGCGGCAGGAAGCCGTGGCGCTCAGAGCCGAAATCGACAAAGGCAGCCTCAAGGCTTGGCTCGATGCGAGTAATCCGGCCTTTATAGATGTTGGCCTTCTTCTGCTCGCGGGCACCGGACTCGATGTCCAGGTCGTAGAGGCGCTGGCCATCTACCAGAGCAACACGCAACTCTTCGGGTTGAGTTGCGTTAATCAGCATTCTTTTCATGTAGTACCGTCGGTTTCCGGGCTGCCGGAAACGGCGTTCGGCACACACGACTTCTCACGGTCGGTGTCAGGTGCGTCAGGAGTGGTTGGCCACTCCTGTGTCTGCGAGGTTCATCCAAAGGGGACGAAGTCGCGACTCACGCGTCCTGCTTCTTGGGGTGACATAAGACACCTCACAAGCAAAAGCTCTGTCAGGAGGAGGAATCAACCGCGGGTGTGGACGATATGAAGCGTCTTGATAAAGCCTAATGCTACACAGTCCGACGGTTGTGCATCTCCACCCTACACGTATCCCTGATAATTCGGGTGCGGCCGCGCGCAGAATCCGCAGCGGGTTGGCATTTACCGTGTTTTCCGAAAGGGAAAAGCACGCTCATGGCTAATTAGGCGTTGTTTCCGATGCCTTCGCCCAGGTGTGATTCATGACCGACTGCACTTTGTGAACTGGCCGTTAATATCGGCTCGGGAAACGAGTGTTGACTCAGTTTACCGGCGCGCTTCAGGCCTCATGTCACCTGCGCTTGTTACGATCGCAAACCTTTCCTCGAACGGCGAAAGCCCCGTAGGACGGCCTCGCATCCTGATGAATTGCGTTGGGCAGGGCCGGCTGTTGGCCGTTTGTCCTCT
The DNA here is from genome assembly GCF_013386165.1 of Pseudomonas gingeri. Lineage (GTDB taxonomy): Bacteria > Pseudomonadota > Gammaproteobacteria > Pseudomonadales > Pseudomonadaceae > Aquipseudomonas > Aquipseudomonas gingeri_C. Next base: position 205,936 of record NZ_JACAOS010000018.1, read on the forward strand.
GTCCAGCCGCTTTTGGCGGCGTTCGCGACTATAGCAGCAATGATTAAGTGCTTCAATTCCATAAAAAATTGTTATCATCGCCGACATGACGACGACTACCCCCCCGACTCCAGGCGTACAACTGCTTGAGGTCTCGCCGGAATATGCCGGCCAGCGCATTGACAACTTCCTTCTCGCCCGGCTCAAGGGTGTGCCCAAGACCTTGATTTACCGCATTTTGCGCAAAGGCGAAGTGCGGGTGAACAAGGGGCGCATCAAGCCCGAGTACAAACTCCAGGCCGGCGATATCGTGCGGGTTCCGCCCGTGCGCGTCCCCGAGCGTGACGAGCCGGTGCCTCTGGCCCAAGGCCTGTTGCAGCGCCTGGAGGCCTCGATTGTCTTTGAAGACAAGGCGCTGATCGTGATCAACAAGCCGGCCGGCATTGCCGTGCACGGTGGCAGTGGCCTGAATTTCGGCGTGATCGAAGCCTTCCGTCAGCTGCGCCCTGATACCAAGGAGCTGGAACTGGTCCATCGCCTGGACCGTGATACCTCGGGCCTGCTGATGATCGCCAAGAAACGCAGCATGTTGCGCCATCTGCACGAAGCGCTGCGCGGCGACGGCATCGACAAGCGTTACATGGCCCTGGTCCGCGGTAACTGGGCGTCCTCCATCAAGCAGGTGCGCGCGCCCTTGCTCAAGAGCAACCTGCGCTCCGGCGAGCGCATGGTCGAAGTCAACGAAGAGGGCAAGGAGGCGCTCACGGTATTCAAGGTGCTGCGCCGTTTCGGTGATTTCGCCACCATGGTCGAGGCCAAGCCGGTTACCGGTCGTACCCATCAGATTCGTGTGCACACCCTGCACGCCGGGCACTGTATTGCCGGTGACAGCAAGTACGGCGATGACAGCTTCACCAAGGAAATTCGTGATCTGGGTGGCAAACGCCTGTTCCTTCACGCCTATATGTTGACGGTGCCGCTGCCCGATGGCGGCGAATTGAAGTTGCAGGCGCCGGTGGATGAAATGTGGGCCAAGACGGTGGAGCGACTGAGTGCGGTCTGAATACAAGCTGCTGATTTTTGATTGGGACGGCACCCTGGCCGATTCCATTGGTCGGATTGTCGAGGCGATGGGGGTGGCGGCCGCTCGTTCGGGTTTTGTCCTGCGCGATGAGACGGCGGTCAAGGGAATTATCGGTCTCGGCTTGCCGGAAGCGATCTGCACCCTGTACCCGGCGATCAGCGATGCTGAGTTGGTGGTCTTTCGCCAGCACTATGCCGACAGCTACATTGCCCTTGAGACGGAGCCTTCGCCGCTGTTTCCGGGTGTCCTGGAGTCCATGACGGCGTTTCGCGCCGCCGGTTACCAGTTGGCGGTCGCGACCGGCAAGAATCGTCGCGGGCTGGATCGGGTGCTGAAAGCCCATGGCTGGCTGGATTATTTCGATATCACCCGTGCCGCCGATGAAACCGCGAGCAAGCCGCATCCGCTGATGCTCGAGCAGATTCTTGCTCATTGTGCTGTCCCTGCTTCCCAGGCCCTGATGATCGGGGACTCGGCTTTCGATTTGCAAATGGCGCGCAATGCTGGCATGGATTCAGTGGCTGTAGGTTATGGTGCCTTGTCGCTGGATGAGCTGCGGGTGTTCGAGCCGCGTTTGGCGATTGACAGTTTTCCTGAGTTGCATGCCTGGCTCGATGGCCGGGTCAATTGAATTCGTTGGGGTGAGTACGCATGTCTGATGAATGGGGCGCGCCGCCAAAGGCGAATGCCGAATCGGGTGATGACAAGAGCTGGAAGCTGCTGGAAAAGACCCTGCTGGCCGGTGTGCAGGAGCAGCGTCGTTCGCGGCGTTGGGGGATCTTCTTCAAGCTGTTGACCTTCGTGTATCTGTTTGGTGCGCTGGTGATGTTTTCGCCGTTGATCAATATGGAGAAGAACGCCAGTCGTGGGGCTCACTACACCGCCCTGATCGAAGTGCGTGGGGTGATTGCGGACAAGGAGTCGGCCAGTGCCGACAATATCGTCGGCAGCCTGCGCAGCGCCTTCGAGGACCCCAAGGTCAAGGCGATCATCATGCGCATCAACAGCCCGGGCGGCAGTCCGGTGCAGTCGGGTTATGTGTTTGACGAGATTCGTCGCCTGCGTGGCCTGCACCCGGATACCAAGGTCTATGCGGTGATTTCCGACATTGGTGCTTCCGGTGCCTACTACATCGCCAGTGCGGCGGACGAGATCTATGCCGACAAGTCGAGCCTGGTCGGTTCCATCGGTGTGACGGCGGCCGGCTACGGTTTTGTCGGCACCATGGAGAAGCTGGGGGTGGAGCGGCGTGCCTACTCCTCGGGGGAGCACAAGGCGTTTCTTGATCCGTTCCAGCCGCAGAAGGCTGACGAGACCAAGTTCTGGCAGGGTGTGCTGGACACGACCCACAACCAATTCATCGCCAGTGTGAAGAAGGGGCGTGGCGATCGCCTGAAGGACAAGGATCACCCCGAGCTGTTCTCCGGGTTGGTCTGGTCTGGCGAGCAGGCGTTGCCATTGGGGTTGATCGATGGCCTGGGCAGTGCCAGTTCGGTGGCGCGGGATGTGATCGGCGAGAAGGAGTTGGTGGACTTTACCGTTCAGGAGTCGCCTTTCGATCGCTTCTCGAAAAAGCTCGGTGCCAGTGTCGCGGAGCAGTTGGCAATGTGGATGGGCTTCCAGGGGCCGACCCTGCGCTGATAGCTTGTGCAGTCATAAAAAACCGGTCGCCAGCGACCGGTTTTTTTATGGGTGGAATGCAGGGTTCCGGTAGGTAGGAGCAAGCTTGCTCGCGATCAGCCGGCAGGCTGAGGGTTGCGCGATAAAAATATCACGGAATCTGCACGTCCTCGGCCAGCAGCATGTCCACCAGGCGAATCAGTGGCAGTCCGATCAGGCTGGTGGCATCCGGGCCTTCCGTGCTCTGGAACAGGCTCACGCCCAGTCCCTCGGCCTTGAAGCTGCCAGCGCAGTCGTAGGGTTGTTCGGCGTGCAGGTAGCGTTCGATGCGCTCGACGTCGAGAGTGCGCATCTGCACGCTGAAGGGGATACAGTCCACCTGGCACCTCCCTGTGCGGCTGTTGAGCAGGGCCAGCCCGGTGAGGAAGCTGACGCGGGTGCCGCTGGCGGCCATGAGTTGTTCGCGGGCCTTCTCGAAGCTGTGGGGCTTGCCGAGTATCCGTCCGTCGAGTACGGCGACCTGGTCCGAGCCGATGATCAGGTGTGCCGGATGGAGGCTGGCCAGGGCCCGGGCCTTTTCCTCGGCCAGGCGTTTGACCAGCGCGATGGCGGCTTCGCCAGGGTGCTGGCTTTCGTCGATGTCCGGTGAGGCGCAGGTAAAAGGCAGGCGCAGGCGGGACAGCAATTCCCGGCGATAAGTCGAGCTTGAGGCGAGTAACAAGGGCAGCATGCGGTTCTCCTGAGCAGGCCAGGGATTCTAGTCGGGTCGCCAGCTGACGGACAGGGTCTAATTTCCTTTGACAGTGGCAGGGTGCATCCCTAGAATGCTGCGCCTATGTTGAATGACCCGATTCCACCTCACGTTGACCCGCGCAAATTGGCTGATCGTGGCACCACCCTTCAAGGTGAAATGCTGCTGGCCGATTTGGAGAGACTCTGCGACTCGCTTTCCGACACTGTCGGTACGGTGCAGGCTAAATTCGTTTTTGAGCGAGATGAACGTAAATCTGTGATGATTCACAGCTTTATCGACACCGAAGTCAAAATGGTTTGCCAGCGTTGTCTTGAGCTGGTCACCCTGCCGATTCACAGCGAATGCAGTTACGCTGTGGTGAAGGAGGGTGCGAATACCCAGTCGTTGCCGAAAGGTTATGACGTGCTGGAACTGGGCGAAGATCCTTTGGATCTGCAGGCATTGATCGAGGAAGAGCTTCTGCTCGCCTTGCCCATTGTGCCTGCTCATCATCCGGAAGAATGCCAGCAGCCGGCGGGGCTCGATGAGCCCGAACCGAGCGAGGACGAGGTAACGCGGTCCAACCCGTTCAGTGTATTGGCGCAGTTAAAGCGTGACCCAAACGTTTAGGAGTTAATCAATTATGGCTGTTCAGCAGAACAAAAAATCCCGCTCCGCCCGTGACATGCGTCGTTCGCACGACGCCCTCGAGGCAAGCACCCTGTCCGTGGAAAAGACCACCGGTGAAGTTCACCTGCGTCACCACGTATCGCCAGAAGGCGTATACCGTGGCCGTAAAGTGATCGACAAGGGCGCTGACGAGTAAATCTTGTCCGCTCAGATCATCGCGATCGACGCAATGGGCGGGGACTTCGGTCCCCGCAGCATTGTCCAGGCCAGTATTGCCTGCCTGTCTGCTACACCCTCGCTGCACCTGACCCTCGTCGGTCAACCTTCCCAGCTTGAACCCCTGATCGCCAGCCAGCCGGCTGTGGATCGCGCGCGCCTGACGATTACCCCCGCCAGCGAAATCATCACCATGGACGAGCGTCCGTCCCAGGCCCTGCGTGGCAAGCCGGATTCGTCGATGCGGGTGGCTTTGCAGTTGCTGCGCGATGACAAGGTCCAGGCCTGTGTCAGTGCCGGTAATACCGGTGCCTTGATGGCCTTGTCGCGGCATGTGCTGAAGACCTTGCCGGGTATCGATCGTCCGGCGATGGTGGCGGCCATCCCGACCCAGCGTGGCTATTGCCAGTTGCTGGACCTGGGGGCGAATGTCGATTGCAGTGCCGAACATCTGTTCCAGTTCGCCGTGATGGGCGCGGTGGCCGCCGAGGCCCTTGGCGTGGTGCGGCCGCGTGTGGCCCTGCTCAATGTCGGCACCGAGGACATCAAGGGCAACCAGCAGGTCAAGTTGGCAGCGACGCTGTTGCAGCAAGCGCGGGGGCTGAACTACATCGGTTTCGTCGAAGGTGATGGGCTGTATCGCGGTGAGGCCGACGTGGTGGTGTGCGACGGTTTTGTCGGCAATATCCTGCTCAAGTCCAGCGAAGGCCTGGCGACCATGATCGCTGCGCGGATCGAGGCGCTGTTCAAGCAGAGCCTGGCTTCGCGGCTGGTTGGTGCCCTGGCCCTGCCGCTGCTCAAGCGCCTGCAGGCCGATCTCGCCCCGGCACGACATAACGGCGCGAGTTTTCTCGGCTTGCAGGGCATTGTCGTCAAGAGTCACGGCTCCGCCGGGGTCGAGGGTTTCCAGAGCGCGATTGCGCGGGCCTTGATCGAGATCCAGGAAAACCTCCCCGAGCGCCTGCACGGTCGCCTGGAGGAGCTATTGCTTTAGGCGTTTTCCCGCGGGAATGCTTAAATGTGACCGCTCAGTTCAATCAGCCATCCAAACTGACAGTTTCTTGCGTCCGCCACGGCGGGACGTCAATTCTCCGACGACAAGATCATTAGGGGCTTGTTACATGTCTACATCCCTCGCATTCGTCTTTCCAGGACAGGGTTCGCAGTCCCTCGGCATGCTGGCCGAGTTGGGCGCGCAATACCCGCTGATCCTGGAGACCTTCAAAGAAGCCTCCGATGCCCTGGGTTATGACCTCTGGGCGCTGACCCAGCAGGGCCCGGAAGAGCAGCTCAACCAGACCGACAAGACTCAACCGGCCATTCTCACCGCCTCGATTGCCCTGTGGCGTCTGTGGTTGGCTGAAGGCGGTGCGCGTCCGGCCTATGTCGCCGGCCACAGCCTGGGCGAATACAGCGCGCTGGTCGCCGCCGGCAGCCTGAGCCTGGGTGATGCGGTGAAGCTGGTGGAGCGCCGCGGTCAGTTGATGCAGGAAGCGGTTCCGGCCGGGCAGGGCGCCATGGCGGCGATCCTCGGCCTGGACGATGCCGACGTGATTGCCGCATGCGCCGAATCCGCCCAGGGCGAAGTGGTCAGTGCGGTGAACTTCAACTCGCCGGGCCAGGTGGTGATCGCCGGGTCCAAGGCCGCCGTCGAGCGCGCCATGGAGGCCTGCAAGGCCAAAGGCGCCAAGCGCGCCTTGCCGCTGCCGGTCAGCGTACCCTCGCATTGCGAGCTGATGCGCCCGGCTGCCGAGCGTTTTGCCGAATCCGTTGCCGCCATCGACTGGCAGGCACCGCAGATCCCGTTGGTACAGAACGTCAGTGCCCAGGTGGCCACTGACCTGGTGACCCTCAAGCGCGATCTGCTGGAACAACTCTACAAGCCGGTACGCTGGGTCGAGTCGGTCCAGTGCCTGGCCGCCAACGGCGCTACCGAGCTGGTCGAATGCGGCCCCGGCAAAGTGCTGGCCGGCCTGAACAAGCGTTGCGCCGACGGCGTCAATACTTCCAACCTCAACACCCCGGATGCCTTCGCCGCCACGCGCGCGGCGCGGGCCTGAATCAGGAGAAGCCTGCATGAGTCTGCAAGGTAAAGTTGCACTGGTCACCGGCGCCAGCCGTGGTATCGGCCAAGCCATCGCCCTTGAACTGGGGCGTCTTGGCGCCGTGGTCATCGGCACCGCGACCTCGGCCTCGGGTGCCGAACGGATTGCCGCAACCCTCAAGGAGCACGGCATTCAGGGCACCGGCCTGGAACTTAATGTAACCAGCGATGAATCGGTTGCCGCCGTCCTGGCGAGCATCAGCGAGCAGTTCGGCGCACCGGCGATCCTGGTCAATAATGCCGGTATCACCCGCGATAACCTGATGATGCGCATGAAAGATGACGAGTGGTACGACGTGGTCGATACCAACCTCAACAGTCTGTTCCGCCTGTCCAAGGGCGTTCTTCGTGGCATGACCAAGGCGCGTTGGGGTCGAATCATCAATATTGGTTCGGTTGTGGGTGCCATGGGCAACGCAGGCCAAGTAAACTACGCAGCAGCCAAGGCCGGTCTCGAAGGTTTCAGCCGTGCATTGGCGCGTGAAGTCGGTTCGCGCTCGATTACGGTAAACTCGGTGGCTCCAGGGTTCATCGACACCGATATGACCCGCGAATTGCCTGAAGCGCAGCGTGAAGCTTTGCTGACGCAGATTCCGCTGGGCCGTCTGGGCCAGGCTCAAGAGATCGCGCAAGTGGTCGCTTTTCTGGCTTCGGACGGTGCGGCTTACGTGACTGGGGCTACAATCCCGGTGAACGGCGGGATGTACATGTAATTCAAATGTGACGGATTGCTTCAAAAAAATGTCATACCAGCTGTCTAAAATCCGTTATAAAGCTGCAACTTATTCAGGGGCAGAGGGCAAAGGGGGACAAAGGCTGAAGCTTTCGGTTGAAAAGCTGAAAAGCCTTTCTATACACTGACTCACCGGCCAGCTGCCTGAATTTTTCCATTAGGAGTGAAAACAAGGTATGAGCAACATCGAAGAACGCGTCAAGAAAATCGTTGCCGAGCAACTGGGCGTCAAAGAAGAAGAAGTGACTAACGCTGCTTCCTTCGTTGAAGACCTGGGTGCCGACTCCCTTGACACCGTTGAGCTTGTGATGGCTCTGGAAGAGGAATTCGAGACTGAAATCCCTGACGAAGAAGCTGAAAAAATCACTACCGTTCAAGCCGCTATCGACTACGTTACCAAGCATCAGGCGTAATAGTTTGTAATCGTTGCCTGCTGTCATGGAAAAACCGCACTGCCATTATGGCGTGCGGTTTTTTCTTTAGGTGTGAGGCAAAGTGTCGTCAACAGGATAAAGGAGAGTGCTGTGTCGCGTAGACGCGTCGTAGTCACCGGCATGGGGATGTTGTCGCCATTGGGTACCGATGTTCCGAGTACCTGGCAGGGCATTCTGGCTGGCCGCAGTGGCATTGGTCTGATCGAACACACGGACCTTTCTGCCTATACCACCCGTTTTGGCGGCTCGGTAAAAGGCTTCAATGTCGAAGAGTACTTGTCGGCCAAAGAAGCTCGCAAACTCGACCTATTCATTCAATACGGCTTGGCAGCCGGCTTCCAGGCGGTGCGTAACGCCGGCCTCGAGGTCACCGACGCCAACCGTGAGCGCATCGGCGTCGCCATGGGTTCGGGTATTGGTGGTCTGACCAATATCGAGGAAACCTGCCGCACGCTGCACGACCAGGGCCCACGGCGCATTTCGCCGTTCTTCGTCCCCGGTTCGATCATCAACATGATTTCCGGTTTCCTGTCCATCCACCTGGGTGCCCAGGGGCCGAACTATGCCATCGCGACGGCGTGCACCACGGGCACCCACAGCATCGGCATGGCCGCGCGCAACATTGCCTACGATGAAGCCGATGTGATGATTGCCGGTGGTGCCGAAATGGCTGCCTGCGGTCTCGGCATGGGCGGTTTTGGCGCATCCCGTGCGCTGTCCACGCGCAATGACGAGCCGGCCCGTGCCAGCCGTCCGTGGGACAAGGGCCGTGACGGCTTCGTGCTGTCCGACGGTGCCGGTGCCCTGGTGCTCGAAGAGCTGGAGCACGCCAAGGCTCGTGGCGCGACCATCTACGCCGAGCTGATCGGCTTCGGGATGAGCGGCGATGCCTACCACATGACCTCGCCACCCGCCGACGGCGCCGGTGCGGCCCGTTGCATTGCCAACGCCATGCGCGATGCCAAGCTGAACCTGGATCAGGTGCAGTACATCAATGCCCATGGCACTTCGACACCGGCTGGCGACCTGGCCGAAGCCCAGGCGATCAAGCAGGTGTTCGGTGAGCAGGCCTACAAGCTGGCGATCAGTTCCACCAAGTCGATGACGGGTCACCTGTTGGGTGCCGCCGGTGCCATCGAGGCGATCTTCAGCGTGCTGGCGATTGCCGATCAGGTGGCGCCGCCGACCATCAACCTCGATGAGCCCGATGAAGGCTGCGACCTGGATTTCGTTCCCCACGAAGCTCGGCGCATGCCCATTGATGTGGTGTTGTCCAACTCCTTCGGCTTTGGCGGTACCAACGGCTCCCTGGTGTTCCGCCGGTTCGCCGAGTGATGGACAGCTGGGTCGACGGCCAGCCGGGCGATGTGTTGTCCCTCAAGGACCGTGGCCTGGCCTACGGCGATGGTCTGTTCGAGACCCTCGCCGTGAAAGCCGGCGAGCCGGTGCTGCTCGAACGGCACCTGCAACGCCTGGCTGACGGTTGTCGGCGCCTGGGTATCGCGGCGGATCACGGGCTGATTCGCCGCGAGCTGCTCGCCTACAGCGCGGCGTTGGGCGAGGGCGTGCTCAAGCTGATCGTCACCCGTGGTGACAGCCAGCGCGGTTACGCGGCGTCGGCGGATGTGCAGCCGCGGCGTATCCTGCAAGGCAGTCCGCCAGCGACTTATCCACAGGCCTACCAGCAGCAGGGTATTGCTCTTTTCCCCTGTACCACGCGTTTGTCCGAGCAGCCCTTGCTGGCCGGGCTCAAGCATCTCAATCGCCTGGAACAGGTCCTGGCCCGTGCCGAATGGCAGGGTACCGAATATGCCGAAGGCTTGATGCTCGACACCTCGGGTCGGGTGATCGAAGGCGTGTTCAGCAATCTGTTCCTGGTGCAGGCCGGTGTGCTGCGTAGCGCTGATTTTAGCCGTTGTGGCGTGGCGGGGGTGATGCGGGCGCAGCTGTTGGACGAGGCGCAAGCCCTGGCGATTCCTGTCGATATTTCCGATATCAGCCTGGAGCAATTCCGACAGGCTGATGAAGTCTTTCTCTGTAACAGCGTCTACGGCGTTTGGCCCGTCCGGGCTTTTGCCGACCTGAGCTGGTCGGTTGGCCCGCTCACCCGTAAACTGCAAGGCATTGCCCGCGCGCTATTGGAAGTTTGAATTGAGACGTAAATTCTTGGTGCTGCTGCAAGCCGTTCTGGTGCTGGCCGGTTTGCTCCTGGGCGGTTCCGCCTGGAAGTTGCATTCGGCGCTGGAACAGCCCCTCAACCTGAAGCAGGAACAATTGCTGGATGTTCCGGCCGGTGCGACACCGACGGGCACCTTCAATCGCCTCGAATCCGAAGGCTTGCTCAAGGACGCCTTCTGGCTGCGCCTCTACTGGCGCTTCAATCTTGCCGGTGTGCCGTTGCACAGCGGCGAGTATCGGCTGACGCCGGGTATGGATGTGCGTTCGCTGCTGTCCCTGTGGCAACGCGGCGAAGTGGTGCAGTATAGCCTGACCCTGGTCGAAGGCTGGAACTTCCGCCAGGTGCGTGCGGCCTTGGCCAAGAACGAAAAGCTCCAGCAAACCCTGGCCGGTCTCAGTGACAGCGAAGTCATGACCAAGCTGGGGCACAAGGATGTCTTCGCCGAAGGTCGCTTCTTCCCGGATACCTATCGCTTCGTGCGCGGGATGAGCGATGCCGAACTGCTGGAGAAAGCCTACGATCGCCTCGACAGTGTCCTGGCCCAGGAGTGGCAGAAACGTTCTGCCGATGCACCTTATACCGAGCCTTACCAGGCCCTGATCATGGCCTCGCTGGTGGAAAAGGAAACCGGCGTACCCCAGGAACGTGGCCAGATCGCCGGGGTGTTTGTCCGGCGCATGCAACAGGGCATGTTGTTGCAGACCGACCCGACGGTGATCTACGGCCTGGGCGAGCGTTATACCGGCAAGCTCACTCGTGCTCACCTGCGGGAGGCCAACCCCTACAATACCTATATGAACGCCGGCTTGCCGCCGACCCCGATTGCCATGGTCGGCCGCGAGGCGATTCACGCCGCGTTGAACCCGGTAGCGGGTAACAGCCTGTATTTTGTGGCGCGCGGCGATGGCAGCCATGTCTTCTCCGACGACCTGGACTCCCACAATAATGCGGTGCGTGAGTTCCAGCTCAAGCGTCGGGCCGACTATCGTTCCAGCCCGGCGCCGGCCACGGCTCCGACGGCTGCACCCGCGCCGCCGGTTCCTACTTCTGCTCCGGCAGCTGTACCGGCGCCGACGGTTCCGGCTTCTGCTCCGGCAACTGCGCCAGCACCGACGACTCCAACGGTGGCCCCGGCCCAGAGCCCGACGCCCGAGGCGCCCGGGCCTACGCCGAAACCCGCATCGGCCCCGGCTGTCGAACCTGTACCCGCGGCACCGGCGTCAACCGACGCCGAGGCGAAAGACTCGCAATGACCCTGATTAAGGACTGCCCGTGACTGGCTTGTTTATCACTCTGGAAGGCCCGGAAGGCGCCGGCAAAAGCACCAACCGCGATTACCTGGCTGCGTGCCTGCGGGCCCAGGGCGTCGATGTCCTGCTGACCCGCGAGCCCGGTGGTACGCCGCTGGCCGAACGGATCCGCGAACTGCTGCTGGCGACCAGCGACGAGGCCATGTGTGCCGACACCGAGCTGCTGCTGGTGTTCGCCGCGCGCGCCCAGCACCTGGCCACGGTGATCCGTCCGGCCCTGGCCCGTGGCGCGATAGTGCTGTGTGACCGCTTTACCGATGCCACCTATGCCTACCAGGGCGGTGGTCGCGGCCTGTCCCCGGAGCGTATTGCCACCCTGGAGCATTTTGTCCAGGGCGAGCTGCGCCCTGACCTCACCCTGGTCTTCGACCTGCCGGTGGAAGTCGGCCTGGCCCGCGCCAGCGCCCGGGGCCGGCTGGACCGTTTCGAGCAGGAAGGCCGGGTGTTTTTCGACGCCGTGCGCAGCACCTACCTGAAACGCGCCGAAGCCGATCCGTCGCGCTACCGCTTGGTGGATGCGGCCCAGACGCTGGCCCAGGTGCAACAGTCCCTCGACTTGCTGCTGCCGGAAATCCTGGAGCGGCACCGTGGCTGAAGCCTATCCCTGGCAGGACGGCCTCTGGCAGCAAATGGCCGGGCGGCCCCAGCACGCCCATGCCTATCTGCTCCACGGCCCGGCGGGCATCGGCAAGCGCGCCCTGGCCGAACGGCTGATGGCGCTGCTGCTGTGCAAGAGCCCGGCAAACCTCAATGCCTGCGGACAGTGCAAGTCCTGCCTGTTGCTGAACGCCGGCAGCCATCCGGACAACTACATTCTGGAGCCGGAAGAAGCCGACAAGGCGATCAAGGTCGACCAGGTCCGCGATCTGGTCAGCTTCGTGGTCCAGACCGCACAACTGGGCGGGCGCAAGGTGGTGCTGATCGAGCCGGTGGAGTCGATGAATATCAACGCCGCCAACGCCTTGCTCAAGAGCCTTGAGGAACCTTCCGGCGATACCGTGTTGCTGCTGGTCAGTCACCAGTCCAGCCGTTTGCTGCCGACCATCCGCAGCCGTTGCGTGCAACAGGCCTGTCCGCTGCCGAGCGAGGCCATGAGCCTGCAATGGCTGGCGACGGCGTTGCCGGACAGCAGCGAAGAAGAACGGGTCGAGCTGCTGACCCTGGCGGCGGGTTCACCCCTGGCTGCTGTCAGCCTCCAGGCCCAGGGCGTTCGCGAACAGCGGGCGCTGGTGGTCGACGGGGTGAAGAAATTGCTCAAGCAGCAGCAATCGGCCACCCAGCTGGCTGAAGGCTGGAACGCCATTCCGTTGTTGTTGCTGTTCGACTGGTTCTGCGATTGGTCGAGTTTGATCCTGCGTTATCAACTGACCGAGGACGAAGCCGGCCTGGGTCTGGGGGATATGCGCAAGGTGGTGCAATACCTGGCGCAGAAAACGACCCGCGACAAGGTTCTGTCGATCCAGGACTGGATTCTCGCCCAGCGCCAGAAGGTCCTGAGCAAGGCCAACCTCAATCGGGTGTTGTTGCTCGAAGCACTGTTGGTGCAATGGGCAGCTTTACCTACCCAACACTGAGGCGATGGGCCTAGAATCGGCTATCTGCATGACCGGAGCGAGTATGAACGAACCCATTGGTCCCGGCCCGCGCAACGGTATCCTGTCCCTGACCATCAAGGACAAGTCCGTGCTGTACGCGGCCTATATGCCTTTTATCAAGAACGGTGGCCTGTTCATCCCCACCAGCAAGAGCTACAAGCTGGGCGACGAGGTGTTCATGTTGCTCAACCTGATGGACGAACCGGAAAAGATTCCGGTCGCCGGCAAGGTCGCCTGGATTACTCCCAAGGGAGCCCAGGGCAACCGTGCGGCGGGAGTCGGCGTGCAATTCAACGACGGCGACAACACCGCCCGCAGCAAGATCGAAACCCATCTGGCCGGCGCTCTGAAGTCCGACCGTCCCACCCATACGATGTAGTTGTCGCCTTTTTATGCTTGTAGATTCCCATTGCCACCTCGACCGCCTGGATCTCGCTGAACATGCGGGCTCTCTCGATGCAGCCCTCGACGCGGCGCGTCAGCGCGGGGTCGGGCACTTCCTGTGTATCGGCGTGAGTGTCGATAATGCAGCCGACGTGAAAGCCTTGGCCGAGCGTTATGCCGATGTCGACTGTTCGGTCGGCGTCCACCCGCTGGACGTCAAGCCCGACGCCGCTCCGGCCCTCGACTGGTTGCTGCGCGAGCTTGAGCATCCGCGCGTCGTGGCCATTGGTGAAACCGGTCTCGACTATCACTACGAGCCCGAAGCCGCCGACGTGCAACAGGCGTCCTTCCGCTTGCACCTGGAGGCGGCCGGGCAGACCGGCAAGCCGGTGATCGTCCACACCCGAGGCGCACGCGCCGATACCCTGGCGTTGCTGCGTGAAGCGCAACTGCCCCAGGCCGGCGTGCTGCATTGCTTCACCGAAGACTGGGAGATGGCCAAGGCGGCGCTGGACCTGGGCTTCTACATTTCCCTCTCGGGCATCGTCACTTTCCGCAATGCCGATGCCTTGCGTGACGTCGCTCGGCAAGTGCCGGCCGATCGCCTGCTGGTGGAAACCGACTCACCGTACCTGGCGCCGATTCCCCATCGTGGCAAGCCGAACCTGCCGCAGTATGTACGGGATGTCGCCGACTACCTGGCGATGCTGCGCGGGGTGCCGTACGAGCAGTTCGCCGAGCAGACCACCGAGAACTTCAAGCGCCTGTTTCCGTTGGCTCATGTGGCCTCTTGAGCGTAGCGCGGGTTTGCTGGCGATTCCGGCAACGCGGTCTGACAGGGCAGCGCGTCGCTCCCATCGCCAGCAAGCCGGCTCCCACAAGCTAGTGGAAGGCTCAAATCGTGGGCAAAAAAAACCCGGGTTCTGGGGGGTGAATCCGGGTTAAGACCATTAGGAGTAAAACAAAGGCTCACAGTCCATTGGTGCCTTTATCGACGCGCCACTTGGGGGAGATGTCGCGCCGACAATTCAAGTATTGGTCAGGATCGCTCGACGTCCAGTGACCGTTGCTCATTTTTTAAACAGATTTGGAATACCGGCGCTTCTGTTGAGTTCTCTTCGCGCCGGAACGCTTTTCAGCGGCTGCCGACGGCGACGATCCGTGACCGTCGCGAAGCCTTTCTGACTGGTGCGGCCTGATTCGTCGACAGTGAAAACGAAAGGCCTCGGATGATTCGTGCAATTTGGCGTGAGTCAGGCATAATGCTTGGCTTCGATTTTGCCCCTACAGACCTTTTCTTATGCACAAAGAACCCCGTAAGGTCCGTGAGTTTCGTCGCCGCGAGCAAGAAATTCTCGATACCGCGCTAAAGCTGTTCCTCGAACAAGGTGAAGACAGTGTCACCGTCGAGATGATCGCGGATGCCGTCGGTATCGGCAAAGGCACCATCTACAAGCACTTCAAATCCAAGGCGGAAATCTACCTGCGCCTGATGCTCGACTACGAGCGTGATTTGAACGAGCTGCTGCACTCGGCGGATGTCGACAAGGACAAGGAAGCCCTGTCCCGGGCCTACTTCGAATTCCGTATGCGCGATCCCCAACGTTACCGCCTGTTCGACCGCCTGGAAGAAAAAGTGGTCAAGGGCCACCAGGTGCCGGAGATGGTCGAGGAGTTGCACAAGATCCGTGCGTCCAACTTCGAACGCCTGACCTTGCTGATCAAGGGGCGTATCAGCGAAGGCAAGCTCGAGGACGTGCCGCCGTATTTCCACTATTGCGCCGCCTGGGCCCTGGTGCATGGCGCTGTCGCGCTGTACCACTCGCCGTTCTGGAGCAATGTGCTGGAAGATCAGGAAGGTTTCTTCCAGTTCCTGATGGATATCGGCGTGCGCATGGGCAACAAGCGCAAGCGCGACCCCGAACTGCCCGCCAGTTAAGGCATTCGGCCGGGTGATTGCGTCATGTTTTCCTATATGGCGCAATGCCCCAGGCCTATACTCAGGGATAGGGCTTGTCAAAACTTGATTTATGAGTCAAGTTTTGCGCGTTCCAGAGTCCATCGCCGGAGTGTTCCATGATCGTTGACCGTCAAGGCAGGCGTTTTCGTAACCTGCGCATCAGCCTGACCTCCGCCTGCAACTACGCCTGTACCTACTGCGTGCCCAACGGCAAGCGGCTGGTGGCTGCCCAGGATGAGTTGTCGGCGCAGGCCATGGCGCGTGGCGTGGCCTATCTGATCGAGGCGGCGGGGATCGAACGCCTGCGCATTACCGGCGGCGAGCCGTTGGTCAGTCCGAAGCTGGAAGCCTTCATGGGCGCGGTCGGCCAGATGGGCCTGGAAGACATCAGCCTGACCACCAACGGTCAGTTGCTGGCGCGCAAACTGCCGTTGCTGGTGGATGCCGGGATCCGGCGGATCAACGTCTCCCTCGATACCCTGGACGCTGACGCCTTTCGTTCGATTGCCCGCGGCGGCGACCTGGCCAGCGTGCTCGACGGCATGGCGCAGGCGAGGGCGGCGGGGCTGAAGATCAAGGTCAATATGGTGCCGTTGCGGGGGCAGAACCTCGACCAGGTGATGCCGCTGCTGGACTACTGCCTTGAACGCGGCTACGAGCTGCGTTTTATCGAACTGATGCGCATGGGCCACCTGGCCAGTGACGGCAATGCCTTTCTCCAGCAGTTCGTCAGCCTCCAGCAGTTGCTGGGGTTGATCGGCGAGCGCTATGAATACCTGCAGGCCGATGCCCCGGTGGATGCCACCGCGGTGCGTTACGCGATTCCGGGGCGCGGTCACTTCGGCGTGATCGCCAACGAAAGCGTGCCGTTCTGCCGGACCTGCTCGCGCTTGCGGCTGTCGTCCACCGGCTGGCTGCATGGCTGCCTGTCGTCGAGCAACCGGCATTATGTCGGCGACCTGCTCGACAAGCCCCGCCACGAGGCGCTGCCGGCGTTGCAGCGGCTGCTGGTCAAGGCCTTGGGCGACAAGCAGGAAGTGGCATTCTCGGGCGGTGCGACGGTGATGAAAATCATCGGTGGCTGATCTGGCGCGGAAGCTGCATCCTCGCGATTATTCGCCGGTTTTCCGTCACCGGCCTCTGGAGGGTAGGATGCGTAGCCTGGTTGTGCTGCTGGCGTTATTGGCGCTGGGCGGCTGCATGAGTGTCAGTGACATGGGCGAAGGTGTTCGCTCTCAGATGAGTGATGCGGGCCTGCTCGATCATAGTGATACGCGCCGGCTCCATTCGCTGCGCATCCAGCCGGACTCCTTTATCTATATTGCCCAAGGCGCCTTTACGCCTCCCGGCAGTGCTTACCCGCGTCCCAACGTGGTGGCCGAGGAAGCCTTCAACGGCTTCATCGAATATTTCCCCATGGTGCGTCGCGCCCGTGCGCCCCTCGGTCTTGACCAGGCCATGGCCGAAGCCCGTTCCGCTGGCGCGCACTACCTGCTGTACACGCGCTTCGCCAAGGCTGACGACCGCATCGGCAACTCCGACGAATGGGCCGACCAGCAATCCGTCGACCGCCTGGGCGTGGACACCGGTGTGATCCAGATCATGTTGCTTGAGACCGGCACCCAATACCTGATCGATAGCGCGCGGATCAAGAGCCGTGGTGGCTTGTTGACGTTCCACAACAACAAGCCCGAAGACCAGATCGCCGCCCCCTTGGCCGAATATGCGCGTAGTCTGTTGGGCATCGGTGAACAGTGGATGTCGGATTGAGTATGAGTGAGCCGGGCAAGACCAGCGATCTGTTGGCGCAAATCCCCAGGACGGACAAGGGGCTGCCGCCGGTTCACTTGTGGAATCCGCAATTCTGCGGCGATATCGACATGCGTATCGCCCGTGATGGCACCTGGTATTACCAGGGCACGCCGATTGGCCGCAAGCCGATGGTCAAATTGTTCTCCACCATTATTCGCCGTGACGGCGATGATTATTTCCTGATCACGCCGGTGGAAAAGGTCGGAATCAAGGTCGACGATGCGCCGTTCGTGGCGCTGACCTTGAGCGTCGAAGGCGAGGGTGAGGCGCAACGGCTGCTGTTCACCAGCAATGTCGATGAACAGGTGGTGGCGGGCGTTGAACATCCGATCCGCGTAGTCATCGATCCACTGACCCAGGAGCCGGCGCCGTACCTGCATGTGCGCGTCAATCTCGAGGCTCTGATTCACCGCAATGTGTTCTACCAATTGGTGGAACTGGCGGTAACCCGGGAAATTGACGGTCAATCCTGGCTGGGCGTCTGGAGCTGCGGCGAGTTTTTTCCCATCGGTCTCGAGCCCTGATTGGATTCCGCCTATCGGCGGATCGCGAGCAATCGAGCGTCGATCGGCTGCTCCTGCAGAAACCTCGGTAGCACGATCCTTTTGTGCTGAGACGCAGTCCTGTGGGAGTCGTCTTGCTGGCGATAGCGTCCTGAAGAACACCACCATTCATCTCCCAGCAACATAAAATCCTTGCGTCCCTGAGCCTGTTTCGGTTATCAATTTGTACATGATTAGACATGTCCGATTTGATAAGAAAAAAAAGGTGGTCGATGAGCTGATCCGGCGCATCGAAAGCGGTCTTCTTGAAGACGGCTTGCTGTTGCCGGGTGAACATCAGTTGGCCGAAGAATTCTCGGTGAGCCGTGGCACGCTGCGTGAGGCCCTGGCCGAGCTCAAGCGGCGCAATTACATCGCGACCCAGAGCGGCGTGGGCTCCATCGTCACCTACGATGGCATTCCCCTCGACCAGCGCGCCGGCTGGGCCCAGGCCCTGGCAGACAGTGGAGCGATGATCAACACCGAGGTGTTGCGCCTGGAGGCGGTGACGCGGCCGGACCTGTTCAGTCGCTACGGCATCGAACAGTTCATCGCCCTCGACCGGCGCCGGCGCAATACCGAAGGCACCGCGGTCTCCCTCGAACATTCGCTGATACCGGCCAGCGGCGGCCTGGAAGGCCTGCCCAGCGTCGGACTGATCGACAACTCCCTGACCATCACCCTGGCGGCCTACGGCTATGTCGGTGATCGCGGCGATCAATGGATCGGCGCCGAACCCTTGTCCGTGGAAGACGCCGAGTTGCTCGGGCGCCCTTTGGGCACGGTCTTCCTCAAGGCCTTGCGCACCACCTACGACAAGCAGGGACGTTTCATGGAGCAGGTCGAAAGCCTGCTGGACCCTTTGCATTTCCGCCTGCACCTGGCGTTTGGAAACCCGACATGACCCCGATTCATCGCGCCCTCGGTGCCTTCTACGGCCTCGCCCTGGGCGATGCCCTGGGCATGCCGACCCAATCTTTGAGCCGCGCCGAAATCCAGGCTCGCTTCGGCAGCATCACCACCTTGATCGACGCCGGTCCCGACCAGCCTATCGCGCCGAACATGCCAGCCGGCTCCATCACTGACGACACCGAGCAGGCGATCCTGGTCGCGCAGTTGCTGATCGATGGCAACGGTTATATCGAACCGGCCCTGCTGGCCGAGCGGCTGATCGCCTGGGAAGCGCAGATGCAGGCCAAGGGTTCGCAGGACCTGCTCGGGCCGTCGACCAAGCGCGCCATTGAAATGATCCTCGCTGGCCACAGCCCGGAAGAATCCGGGCGTTACGGCACCACCAACGGCGCGGCCATGCGCATTACCCCGGTGGGCATCGCCGCCGATATCGCCCAGCCCCTGAGCTTTCTCAAGGCGGTGGTCCAGGCGTGCCAGGTCACCCACAACACCAGCCTGGGAATCTCCAGCGCAGCCGCGGTGGCTGCGGTGATCTCCAGCGGTATCAATCGCCAGAGTCTGGCGCAGGCGCTGGATATCGGCACCGAGATGGCCTTTACCGCCGAAAAGCAGGGTCACTGGGTCGCTGGTGGGCGCCTGGGGCCGCGGATTCGCTGGGCCCGTGAGCTCAGTCGCGATTGCCCGGACGCCGAACTGGCCGACCTGCTGTATGACGTGGTCGGCACCTCGGTGGCGTCCCAGGAGTCGGTGGTCGTGGCCTTTGCGCTGGCCCAACGGGTCGCGCTCGGCAAGCTCAAGGCCTTCGAGGCCCTGTGCCTGGCCGCCAGCATCGGCGGCGACACCGACACCATCGCCGGCATCCTCGGCGCCATGCTCGGGGCCTGCGATGGCCTGGACTGCTGGCCCGCCGAGATGATCGCGAAAATCATCGAAGTCAATGCGCTGGAACTGGTGCCACTGGTTCAAGGGCTGATCGCCCTGCGCAACGCCTGACACACAACAACACGCAATGGACTGCAGACGAAGGGGGCCCGGAAGTGGCCCAGGGGTTTCTACACCTTCCGCACTGCCCAACAACCACAACAATTGGCATCAGGAGCGAACTACCATGACTTCATCAAACGCCGGCCAAAGTGCCGGCCAACTGGAAACCCGCGGCATAGAACCCGTTCCGGAAGCCGAATGCAACGGCCATCCGCTGCAACTGTTCTGGGTCTGGTTCGCGGCCAACATCAGTATTCTCGGCCTGCCGCTGGGGGCGACCCTGGTGGCCTTTCGCGGGCTGGCGATCTGGCAGGCGATCATCGTCGCGATTCTCGGCGCGGCGGGTTCCTTCGCGGTGGTGGGGGTTATCTCCATCGCCGGTCGTCGCGGCCACGCACCGAGCCTGACCCTGTCGCGAGCGATCTTCGGCGTGCGCGGCAATATCGGCCCGACCATCGTTTCGCTGATGTCGCGCCTGGGCTGGGAAACGGTCAACACCACCACCGCGGCATTTGTGCTGCTGTCGTTGTGTTCGATCCTGTTCCACTCGCCGGTGGAGGCCAAGAGCGCCCCGGTACTGACGCTGCTGTTTATCGCCATCTTCGTGCTGCTGACCCTGTCGGTCTCGGGCCTGGGGCATGCGACCCTGCTGGTGATCCAGAAGTGGGCGACCTATGTCTTCGGTGCCCTGAATATCCTGGTGGGCGGTTTCCTCTGCGCGACCATCGACTGGAGCGCGGTGTTCAATGCCACCCCGGCACCGATGAGCGCAATGATCATCGGCATCGGCACCATGGCGGCCGGCACCGGGATCGGTTGGGCCAACGCTGGCGCGGACATGTCGCGCTACCAGCACAAGAGCGTCAAGGCAGTGCGTCTGGTGGCTTCGGCGGCTTTCGGCGCCGGTATCCCGCTGGTGCTGCTGATTACCCTCGGCGGCCTGCTGTCGGTGGGCAACCACGATCTGGCCCAGGCGACCGACCCGATCATCGCGATCCGCGACATGCTGCCGACCTGGATGGCCGTGCCGTACCTGATCACCGCGTTCGGCGGGCTGCTGCTGTCGAACAACCTGTCGGTGTACTCGGCAGGCCTGACCACCTTGACCCTGGGTCTGAAGGTCAAGCGCGTGCATGCGGTGATCGTCGATATCGTGGCGATCTTCGCCGGCTCCATCTACTTCATGTTGATCGCCGACAGCTTCTACGGCCCGTTCATCACCTTTATCTCGTTGCTGGCAGTGCCGATCACCGCCTGGGTCGGGATCTTCGTGGTCGACCTGGTGCATCGCCAGTACTACAGCCCCAAAGACCTGCTGGACGTCAGTCCGAGCAGTGCCTACTGGTATAGCGGTGGTATCGAATGGCGCGCGTTCGGTGCCTGGGCCGTGGCCATTGTCCTGGGTTTCAGCTTCACCACCATCGGCACCACCGCCGAGACCACCTGGTTCCGCGGTTTCCTCTCCGACTCCTGGCTGGGTCACAACGGCCTGGGCTGGATCGTCACCTTTCTGGTTGCCGGCGGTATTTACGCCGTGCTCGGTGGTGCGGCGGATCGCCGTGCCGCGTTTGTAGAGAATGCCAATGGCTAGATTGCTGCATACCGGCCAGGTCATGGTTGACCTGGTCATGTCCCTCGACCAACTGCCGAGCACCGGCGGCGACGCCCTGGCGAACGCCGCCAGTTTCGAAGCCGGTGCGGGTTTCAACGTCATGGCCGCTGCCCGGCGCAACGGTTTGCCCGTGGTCTACCTCGGGCGCCACGGTCATGGGCGTTTCGGCGACCTGGCCCGGCAGGCGATGACGGCGGAAGGGGTCGAGATCGCCCTCGACCGCGACAGCGAAAAGGACACCGGGCTCTGCGTGTCGCTGACTGAAGCCAGCGCCGAGCGTACGTTCATTTCCTATATCGGCGCGGAGGGCGGCGTCTCGGCTGAAGAGCTGGCCCGGGTTGCGGTGCAGGCCGACGACTACGTCTATGTCAGCGGCTACAGCCTACAATACCCGGACAAGGCGCCGGCGTTGCTGGCGTGGTTGCTGGCCTTGCCTGAGGAGGTGAGCGTGGTGTTCGATCCGGGACCGTTGGTCAACTCGCCGGACGCCGCGCCGATGGCGGCCTTGCTGCCGCGCATCGATATCTGGACCAGCAACAGCGTCGAATCCCTGGGTTTTACCGGAGCGGCGGATATTGCCGGCTCCCTCGACAGCTTGAGCGAGCGGCTGGCCAAGGGGGCTCTGCTGGTGGTGCGTGACGGCCCGAACGGTTGCTGGGTCAGCCGGGCTGGGGAGCACCAGCATGTTCCCGGTTTCAAGGTGCAGGCGGTGGACAGCAACGGTGCGGGCGATGCCCATTGCGGTGTGTTCCTCGCCGGGCTGGCGGCGGGGCTGGATGCCCCCGAGGCGGCCCGGCGCGCCAATGCGGCGGCGGCCCTGGCGGTGACGCGCTGGGGGCCGGCGACTTCGCCCGGGAAGCCGGAAGTGGATGCCATGCTGGCTGAAGGCTGAAGACTCTCCTGTAGGAGCGAGCAAGCTCGCTCCTACAGGAGAGGTCGGAGGACCGGTAAAACTGTAAGAAAATCCTGTAATAGATAGCGGTTTGCTTTCATCCGGGAGATGAAACACTGGAAACCCATACGCCTGCTGTTCTACCCTAGTGCGTTGGCTACCTTTGCGATGTCTGGACCCCGGCCTGTGTGCACCGGGCCACCGGATACATGAAAGGTAGCGTGTCCTTTCGACTTCTGTGACGACGCCCGTGAAACTCATCATCATTGCTGTTTACGTTTTGTCCATCGCGTACGTACACCTGCGCGGCAAGGTCCGGCACAAGCTGGGCCGGCAACTGAGCGACCATTCGACCTTCCTGGCCCCGATCAACTGCTTCCTCTACCTGTTCTCCAAGGTGCCGAGCCGTCCGTATCTGGAGCCGGCCGACTTCCCCGAACTCAAGCCGTTGCAGGACAACTGGCAGGAAATCCGCACCGAGGCCCTGGCCTTGTTGCGTGCCGGTGAGATCAAGAAATCCGAGACGCCCAACGACGTGGGCTTCAACTCGTTCTTCAAGACCGGCTGGAAGCGTTTCTACCTCAAGTGGTACGGCGACAACCATCCTTCCGCCGTCGAGTTGTGCCCACGCACCACGGAACTGCTCAATAGCATCGGCAGCATCAAGGCCGCGATGTTCGCCGAGTTGCCGCCGGGTTCGCGCCTGGTCCGCCACCGCGACCCCTACGCCGGTTCCTTGCGTTACCACCTGGGTCTGGAAACGCCGAACGATCCGGGCTGCTACATCAATGTCGACGGCCAGGACTACCACTGGCGCGACGGCGAACCGGTGATGTTCGACGAAACCTTTATCCACTACGCCGAAAACAAGACCGACAAGAACCGCGTGATCCTGTTCTGCGATGTCGAGCGGCCGCTGAAATATCGCTGGGCAACGGCGTTCAACCGCTGGTTCAGCCGTAATGTGATGTCGGCTGCGGCGTCGCCGAATGATGCCAACGACAAGACCGGTGGGATCAACAAGTTTTTCGCCAAGATCTACGGCATTCGCGTGCGCGGCAAGGCCTTGAAGAAGACCAACCGTACCCGCTACTACCTGGAAAAGTGGGTAATCTTCGGTGGCTTGCTGGCACTGTTTCTGCTGATCTAGTTTCTGCCATGGCTTCACGAAATCGGCCGGGTCCCCATGGGAGCCCGGCCGATTTGTTTTTAGTCGCACAAGATCTATCCGCGCGATGGAAAACCGAATTCAGTATGTTGGCTGATTTCAAATTGCCAGGGCGTTGAGCACATGCTCAGGGTCATTATGAATTGCCCTTAGCAGTGCTTTGGCCGGGCCGGTCGGCTCACGTCGACCTTGCTCCCAATTTCTCAGCGTGCCGAGTTGAACGTCGATCATGGCAGCGAACTTGGCCTGTGTCAGGCCCGTAGCTTTGCGAATCTCCTTGATCTGCAATGCATCCACGCTGAACTCGCGGGAGGGCTGACGCTCTCCGCGCACGATCTCGTCCATTTGTTGCACGCTTTCCATCAGCTCATCAAAAAATTTGCTCAAGGTTATCTCCAGTGCTCGATGATTGCCTTTAATGCTTTACGTTGGTCGGCAGCAAGCTCTTGCTGTTCGTTCTTGGGGTAGATCATCAGTAGTGCAATCTGTGACACCGAGACAAAGTGGTAGTAAATCACTCTGGCACCGCCCCGTTTGCCGTGTCCTTTGGCTGCGACACGGATTTTTCGGATTCCACCTGTACCCTCGATGACATCGCCGCTCGATGGTGCCAGCACCAGCGACTTTTGAAAGCTCGCGTAGGTGTCGTCGTCCAGAAGCTCTCTGACCCGACGGGTAAAGACAGGGGTTTCTATAAAAATCATAGCTAATGTACGCCAGTGACTTACTTTTTCGCAAGTCTACGCCGACGCATACCAGGTCTCACGTTGAGATCTGTAACCGTATGTTCTGGATTGTAGAGAATCCGGCCTGATCGACTATCGCTCCAGCACCCCACGAAATGTCGCGCTCAGCGCCCGCAGGGTTTCCTGCGAACGAGCATCCGTGGGGCGGCTATGCAGGATGATTTCTGTGATCGGCAGCGCCGGCAGTCCGAGTTGTTCGCCGACCTCGATTGCGCCGGCCGGCGCCACCCGCTTGGCCAGTGCCGCCACGCCGAGCCCGGCGCTGACCGCCGCGCCCACCGCCATCACGCCGCCGCCGATAAACACTTCGGTCCAGGGGATGCCTGCGTCGTCCAGCACCCGCACCGCCAGGTGCCGTACGCCACAGGGTGCGGCCATGGTCGCCAGGCGCAGGACGCTGCCAGGAATGTGTTGCCAGGTGGGCGCGGCGAACCAGCCGAAGCGCTCCACCACCAGCACCTCGCCGTCGTGGCGGTCGCCTTCGCTGCGGACGATGGCCGCATCCAGTTCGCCGCGATCGAAGGCGGCGCTGAGGTCCCGGGACGAAGCGATCCGCACCTCGATGATCAGCAGGGGATCATAGTGCGCCAGGCGGCTGAGCAGGGTCGGCAGGTCCGGCCCCGCCACATGGTCGCTGATGCCGATGATCAAGCGCCGATTGGGCGTGGCGCTCATATCCCCCAGCGCCCGCTCGTGGGCCTGGAGCAAGGCGCGGGCGGCATGGATGAACTGCTCGCCCGGGGGCGACAGCCGCACATGGCGTGGCGTGCGCTCCAGCAAGCGGTAACCGAGACGCTCCTCCAGGCGCTTGAGCTTCAGGCTGATGGCCGCCTGTGAGGTGTCCAGCGCCTGGGCCGCACGGGTGAAACTGGCGAAGTCGGCGATCAGCACAAAGGCCTGGACGGTGTCGATATCGAGAGGCTTGACGGCTTCAGTCATATCTATCTCTTATCACACATATATTTATAGATATCTTGTTGTAATTATAGATCCTGCGCAAGCTGGCTCCAGGTTCTTGATAGCCTTTTCCCACAGGAGTGCCGCCATGTTTGCCAAACAATATTCACACCGCTTGCCCGCTCTCTACGACATGGGTTTGATCCGTCGCCGCGCCAGCGAACTGGGGCCGCTCTGGGACGAGACCCAGGGCCTGCTGTTCAAGGCTTTTATCGCCGAGGAGCGCGGCGTCTTCGGGGCCCAGGCCAATCTGTATTCGTCGGTGTACCTCTGGTCCGATCCAAGCGCCGCCGCGGGCTTTCTGATGGACGAACGTTTCCAGCGCGTGATCGATTCCTTTGGCCGCCCGGATATCGAGGCCTGGCTGCCCCTGGATTTGCAACTGGGCCGTGCGCCCCAGGCGCGGGCGTTGTACCGCGAAACCTTGCCGGTGAACCCGGAGGCTGACCGCGTGCGCTTGCTGGCGGCGGAGGTGGAACGTAACCAGGCCATCGTTCGCCAGGACGATACCGTTGCGGTGTTCCTGGCGCTGGACACGGCGGCCTGGCAGTTGATCCGGATCACCTTGTCGTCGTCCGAACCCGATCGCCGCCGCGCCGGCAAGGCCTATGAAGTGCTCTACCTGGCGCAGCCGGGCCTTGATCGCCTGCGTCATGGCGCCTGAAGAGGAAGCGCCCGGGCATTGGGATAGCCTGGGCATTCATCTGCTCGGGCTGGGTGTCGGCGCAGGGCTGATCATCGGTTTGACGTTGTTGACCTGCCTGTTGCTGGTGAATTTTCATTGAAGTGATTCAAGCGGCAACACAATCCGCATAGCATGGGCGACTTCACCGACTCTGGAAGCGCCCATGTCCCTTGAAATACGCGAAGCCCGGCCCAGCGATGCGCCGCAGATCCTGGCCTTTATCACTGAACTGGCGGAGTACGAACGCGCCCGCCATGAAGTGATCGCCAACGTCGTCGACATCGAGCGCAGCCTGTTTGGCGAAGGCGCCACGGCCCACGGCCTGATCTGCCTGCGTGATGGCGAGCCGGTTGGCTTTGCGGTGTTTTTCTTCAGTTATTCCACCTGGCTCGGGCGTAACGGCCTGTACCTGGAAGACCTTTACGTGTCACCGCAACAACGTGGTGCGGGTGCGGGCAAGAAGCTCTTGCGGCACCTGGCGCAGATCGCCTGTGCCAATGATTGCGGGCGCCTGGAGTGGAGTGTGCTGGACTGGAACGAACCGGCGATTCGCTTCTACGAATCCATCGGCGCGCAACCCCAGAATGAATGGGTGCGCTACCGCATGGATGGTGAGGTGTTGAAGAACTTTGCCTATTCGCAGGACTGAAAACACTGCTCATCTGTAGGAGCGAGCTTGCTCGCGATGGCGTCCGCAAGGGCGATACAAGACTTGAGGGCCTCATCGCGAGCAAGCTCGCTCCTACAGGGGGCCGCGTGTCATTACCGGCTTTATCGAACGAATTGCCCGCAGACGACGTCTCGGGCAATCACGGGCGCTGGTTTATTTGAAGTACTGCCACAACAGCAAGGTACCGATCAGCCCGACCACCGAAACAATGGTCTGCAACACCGACCAGACCCAGATCGTCTGCTTGAGCTGCAAGCCGAAGTACTCGCGGACCATCCAGAAGCCGGCGTCGTTGACGTGGCAGAAGAACACCGAGCCGGCGCCGATGGCCAGGGCCACCAGGGAGCTTTGCGTCGTCGCCAGGCCAGCCATCAGCGGCGCGAGAATGCCCGCCGTGGTGGTGGTTGCCACGGTGGCCGAGCCGGTGGCCTGGCGCAGTGCCACGGCAATCAGCCAGGCCAGCAGCACGTAGGACATGTTCGCGCCGGTGGCGACCTTGCTGATGGTGTCGCTGATCCCTGCTTCCAGCAGGGTCTGTTTCAGCCCGCCACCGGCGCCAATGGTCAGCAACAGCACGGCAATCGGCCCGAGGCTCTTGCGCAGCACGCCGCCGACCTGGTCACGGGCCATGCCGATCGACCAGCCCAGGCAGATCACTGCCGCAATCACCGCAATGCCCAGCGCGATCAAGGGTTCGCCGAGGAATTTCAAGGTCACGGCGAGGGTGCTTTGCGGCGCCATGGCGACCTTGGCCAGGGTGCTGCCGAGCATCAGCAGCACCGGCAGCAGGATAATCAGCAAGGAAATGCCGAAGCTCGGTTTGCGCCGGGTCTCGACCTTGGCGGTGAACAGCGCGCCGAGCTCAGCCGGCTCCTTCACGTCCATGCGCTTGGACAGCCAGATACCGTAGAGCGGGCCGGCGAGGATGACCGCCGGGACCGCGATGCAAAAGCCCAGCAACATGGTCAGGCCGAGGTCGGCGTGCAAGGCACTGACCGCGATCAACGGGCCCGGATGGGGTGGCATCAGGGCGTGCAGGGTGGTCATGCCGGCCAATGCCGGGATCGCCACCTTCAGCAGCGGCTGGCCGGACTGACGGGCGATCACGAAGATGATCGGCACCATCAGCACCAGGCCGACTTCGAAGAACAACGGCAGGCCGATGACCATCGCCACCAACGCCATGACCCAGGGCAGGGCCTTGCCCCGCGCATGGCGCAGGAGGGTTGAGGCGATACGGTCGGCGGCCCCGGATTCGGCCATCAGCGCACCGAGCATGGCGCCCAGGGAAATGATGATCCCGGCTTCGCCGAGCAGGCTGCCGGCGCCCTTGCTGAACGCCTTGGCCACTTCTTCAGGCGGCAGCGAGGCGCCGATCCCGGCGACAAAGGTGCCGACCAGGATGGACAGGAAAGGTGGCAGTTTGGTCAGGCTGATCAGCACGATGATGGTGGCGATTGCCAGCAGGCAGCAGACGATCAGGCGGGTGTCGTGGGCAAGCCACGCGGCATGTGAAAGATCCAACGGGAACCCCTTCTTGTAATATTTTGTCACGTGTCTGGAGGGAATATACCTGATGGATTCATATAGATGATTACATGAGCGAGTTTTTTTCCGAACGGCAGTATGAAGGTTCAGACAGATTGACGCGGTTGCTTGGCAAGGCCTGAGCGGCCTCAGTCCATCAGCATCGGCGGTAAGGTGCCCAGCAGCGAGACCGCGAGAATCGCCCCCAGCCCGAGCAGCCATTCGACTGTCACACTGGTGCGCAAGAGGCTGAAAGGTCCGCGAGGGCTCATCACCCGGTTGAACAGCGCCAGCCCCAGCATCAGCGCGACCATCAGCACCTTGATCAGCAGGATCAGGGCGAAGCCGCTGAACAATGGCGTCGGCCAGAGGGCGCCGGTGAGTACGCGGACATTGATCAGGCCGGTGATGATAATCACCGCGACCAGCAGGTAGCCGAGGTCGCCGAATCGGCGCAGGATCCGCTTGATGTCATGTTCCGCCGGTTGGCTCAACATCAGCGCGAGCAACATCAGGCCGCCGACCCAGGCACCGACACCACTCAGGTGGATGAACTGGTTGAGCATCAGCAGGCGCCCGTCGAGGCCTTCGAGCATGGCGCCGTGGCCGACCGGGGCGAGGGTCGCCAGCAGCAGGAAACCGAGGATCAGGTTGCAGGCAGGGCGGGCGTTGGCCAGCAGACTGAGCAACAGCAGCAGGCAAAACCCCAGGTGCCAGCTCCAGACCTGACCGAAAAAGGTCTTGCCCAGGACCAGCTGGAGAGTGGCGGGATTCAGGGCGTCGGCCCAGTCGCCGGTCATATTGGCGGTGGTCAGCAGCAACCAGCCGCCAGCGCTGAGCAACCCCAGCAGGGCCATCCAGCGCTTGATCTTGAGCAGCCTCAGGTCGAGTGCCGGGCTGGCCGCGCTGCCGATCAGCCAGGGCCTGAACAGGCAGGCCCCGAACAACGACAACACCACGGCGAAATGCAGGAAGCGGCACAGGACCATGGCGTTTTGCATAGACTCAGTTGCCCACCGTGAAGCTGTAGTTGCCTTCGCTCTTGTGGGTATCGACCGACACCGCGTGCCAGACGACCTTGTACTCGCCGGCCGGGAGTGGCGCCGCCGGGGTGACGATAAGGATTTTCTTGTCGGCCGGATCGGTGGCGATGCTTTTCAGCGTGACCGCCTTATCGGAGCTGCTGACTTCAACCTTGGTCAGCGCGGCCTCGACCCCTTCGCTGAACACCAGGCGCAAATCGGCCGGGGCGCTGACGGTGGCGTCCTTGGCCGGGGTTTCGCTTTTCAGGTGGGCATGGGCGAAGGCGACGTTCGCACCGGCCAGGCCGCTCAGCAGGAGCAGGGCACCGAGGGTTTTCTTGAACAGGGCAACAGGCATCGAGCAGTTCCTCGTGGGATCAAGTGAGCTGACTATACTAGCTCGCTCTGTAGCCGAACGTCGCCTTTGAGCCTTTGTTTCCTTGAGCGATACTTGCAATACGGGCCGAGTGACTTCCCGGTATGTTGAGCCACGACACGGACTGCCTTTCGGAACACACCCTTATGTCGATTCGTTTGAGCTTTGTTTGCCACGCCCGCACCGAGGCCCAGCGCCTGGGGCGTTTTCCGCTGGACGAACCGGTCGAGCCCAAGGGCTTGCTCAAGGCGGCCGAACTGGCGGTGCGCCTGAAGAAGCCGGTGCGAATCCTCAGCGCCCCGGAAACCCGTGCCTGGCAGACCGCCGAGGCCCTGGGCGGCGAGATTGAAATCGTCCCGGAACTGGGCGACCTGGATGTGGGCGAATGGCAGGGTGTTGCGTTGGCGGACCTGTTGGAGAGCGAGCCTGAATGGCTGGCGGCCTGGACCTCGGACCCGACGCTGGTACCACCGGCAGGTGAATCGGTGGCGGCGTTGTGTGCCCGGGTCGGGGTCTGGCTCGACGGTTTTCATGAGGAGGGGCATTTTGTCGTGGTCACCCATCCCTTCGTGATCCGGGCGGCGCTTCTGCATGCCCTGGAGGCCAGTCCTACCTCCTTCAATACGATCGATATCGAGCCCTTGTCCGTGGTCGACCTGCGTCGCAATGGGCGCTGGCGGTTGCGCTTCTGAGGCCATGGGCTGCAGCCTTTTTCGAGATTGGGGTTGCCATCTTCAAATAGTCCGTAGCATGATCGACCCCATGAACCGGAATCTGCTGAACCTCACCCAAACCACCACGACCGCCTATGGCGGGCGTGAGGTCGGTGCGTGAGTCGGTAAACGCAGTGACCCCAGGCCCCGCCAGCAATGGACGGGGCCTTTTGGTTTCTGGGCCCTTGCTGGCATCACACGCAAGGAGCAACACCCATGCAAGCAGACAATGCACAGCGTTCGGCCCTGTTGATCATCGATATGCAGGTCGGTTTGTTCCATGGTCCCGATCAGCCCTGGGAGGGGCCGCGGGTGCTGGAGAATATCAATCGCCTGATCGGTGTGGCGCGGCAGGCCAATGCGCCGATTTTCGCGGTCAGGCATACCGGGCCTGACGGCTCGCCAATTGCGGCGGGGAGTGCGTTTTGGCAACTGGTGCCGGAGTTGCAGGTTGATCCTGCGGTGGACCGTCTGCTCGACAAGACGCGCCCCAGCTGTTTCTTCAATACCGGGTTCGCCGAACAGCTGGATGATGCCGGGGTCGGGCGTTTGGTGATCGTCGGGATGAAGACCCAGTATTGCGTCGACAGCACTTGCCGGTTGGCCAGGGACCTGGGGTTCGAGGCGGTCCTGGTGGGCGACGCCCATACCTGCATGGAAACGCCCGGGTTGTCGGCCCGGGCGATTGTCGAGCATCACAACGCGACCCTGAACGGGGCGTTTGTGCAGGTGCTGGGTACGGCTGACGTGCGGTTCTGAATGGCGACCGCTGCGCGGTCATCGCCAGCAAGCTGGCTCCTACAGGGGGGCGGTGTGTAACGCCGCTCGGGCGTTCACCATCATCCCTTGTAGGAGCCGGCTTGCCGGCGATAGCGGTCTACCCGGCACCGCTGATCTCAGGGCTTTTTCACCGGCGTCGGCAAGGTCACCAGCGACACGTAGTCGTTCCAGAATTTCTTCTGGTCGACCGCGAACACGATCCTGGCTTTCTGCGTCCCCACCGGCGGGTTCTTCTTGTAGCCCAGCGCACGACCGTAGTCCGGGCCGAAATGGGTGTCGACATCGATCCACATATCACGCGACTCGGTGACGATTTCCGGTTCCGCCAGGAACAACGCCGGCAGGCTGTCCCAGGTAAAGCTGTGATAGCCCGGGTCCTTGGCGAACTGCGGGCCGAACACGCTCTTGTAGAGTTCCGGCACCGCGCCCTTGGCCGCAATCACCCGATTGTAGACCGACGCATCGAAGGTGACTTTCTCACAGACATCGTTGGGGAAGATCACATGTTCGATCGGTGAGCGCAGGACGATCTTCGCCGCCTCCGGGTCGAACCACCAGTTGAACTCCGCCGCCGGCGTGGTGTTGCCGGGAATCTCGATGGCGCCGCCCATGTACACAATGCGCTTGATCAGCGGCACGATATCCGGCGCCTGGCGGATCGCCAGGGCCAGGTTGGTCAACGGACCGATGGCCAGCAGGGTCACTTCATGGGGGTATTTGCGCACGCTGTCGATAATGAACTGCGGCGCGGTTTCGCTGCGCAGCTTGGTGTGGGTCGCCAGGCCATCGGGCGGTGCCACCAGTTGTGAGGCCGAGGTCGGACGCGGGTTCTTGAACGCCCCCGGCCATCCGGCGCCGAACATCGCCTGCTCCTGTGGATAAGTGGCGAAGTCATGCAGCAACGGATAGGCCGCGCCGGAGTAGACGCCGATCTCCTTTTCCACCCCCATGCGTTCCACGGCCTTGAGGGCGTCGACCTGTTCCTGGTCGACCCAGGCATTGCCGCTGACCAGGGTCATGCCCAGCAGGTCGATTTTCTTCTGCGCGTGCAACTGCGCCAGCATGATAAAGGCCTGGCCGTCGTCGTTGAGGACGTTGAAATCGGTGTCGATGATGACTTTTTCAGCCGCTTGCAGCGACCCGGCCGCGAGGCCGACAGACAGCGCCAGCGCGCAGACCTTGAGAAAGCGTTGCATACGATTGTCCTTGAAGAATTGTTGTTGGTAGTTGTTGTTAAGACGCAGCCGCAAGCCACAAGCCGCAAGCCACAAGCTGCAAGCAAGAACACAGCGACCTGCTGTTGCTCCAAGCTTGCAGCTTGAGGCTTACCGCTTGCAGCTGCTTTTTCACCTATTAACCAGTTTTGCCGGCAGGGCGATCACCAGGAAGCTGCTCAGGATCAGGCAACCGGCGAAGAACCAGAGGGCTCCGGCGCTGCTGCCGGTGAGGTCGATGGCCACGCCCATCAGCGAGTTGCTGACCAGCCCGGCGATGTTCGCCAGGGAGCAGGCCAGGGCAAAACCGGTGGCTGCCGCGGTGCCCTTGAGGAAGGTCGCCGGCAGGCTGAAGAACACCGGCACCGCGCCGATGATTGCCGCCGAGGCCACGGCGAACAGTGCCACCGTCGCCACCACGTTATGGGTGAAGAAGGTGCTGGCGGCCATGGCGGCGGCACCGACGAAAAACGGCACGATGATGTGCCAGCGGCGTTCGCGATGCTTGTCGGAACTGGCGCCGATCAGCAGCATGCCGAGCAGGGCGGCGACACTCGGCAGGGCGGTGAGGATGCCGATATGGAAGGTGTCGGTGATCCCCGCGTTGCGGATGAAGGTTGGCATCCAGAAGCCCATGGCGTAGGCGCTGAGCAGGATCGAGAAGTCGATGCCGCCGAGCATCCAGACCTTGAGGTTGAAGAAGCCATCGCGAAAATGCTGCTTGCTCTCGGGGCTGCTGGCCTCGTCGCTTTGCAGTTCGCTTTCCAGTACGGCCTTTTCCTCTTCGTTGAGCCATTTGGCCTGGCGGAAGTGGTTCGGCAGTGCCCAGAAGGTCAGGATGCCGAGCAATACGCTGGGCACCGCTTCGATCAGGAACAGCCATTGCCAGCCGCGCAGCCCGTTGACCTGGTCGAAGTGGCCCATGACCCAGCCCGACAGCGGGCCGCCGATGACGCTGGACAGCGGCAGGCCGATCATGAACAGGGCGATGATTCGCCCGCGCCGATGGGTCGGGAACCAGGTGGTCAGGTAGAACAGCACGCCCGGCAGGAAGCCGGCTTCGGCGGCGCCGAGCAGAAAACGCAGGATGTAGAACTGGGTGGTGGAGGTCACCAGCAGGGTGCAGGCCGAGAGCAGGCCCCAGGTGATCATGATCCGCGCGATCCAGATTTTCGCCCCGACCTTTTCCAGCACCAGGTTGCTCGGTACTTCGAACAGGATATAACCGACGAAAAACAGCCCGGCACCCAGGCCGAAGGCGGTTTCGCTGAAGTGCAGTTGGTCGAGCATCTGCAGTTTGGCGAAGCCGATATTGATCCGGTCGAGGTACGCGGCCAGGTAGCAGAGGCACAGGAACGGGATCAGTTTCCAGGTGATCTTGTGGTAAAGCGCTTGGGTCGGGTCGGCGACCGAGGTCGCGGTTGTCGCATTCGCAATGGGCATTATTTGTCTCCTGGCGGTGACTTATGGTTTTTATTACAGCCGCTTTTGTTCCAGCACTTCGGAGTGCTGTGAAAGCGACTTCCAAAGGCAGTGTCAGAAGACTGGGAGCTGCACCGGTTTTTCAATGTGGGAGCTGGCTTGCCAGCGATGGCGGTCGTTCAGAAACATTGCTGTCGTCTGACACTCCGCTATCGCAGGCAAGCCAACTCCCACAGTTGACCGGCTGCGTTCAACAAGCCGTATGCCAAAGTGGGCTCTCAGTTTTTCAAGACCACGCTCTATGGCGTGGTTCTTCGTAAAACCTTATTGCTCCTTGAACTTCGAAATTGCTTCCTGTTTGCTGACGACATCGCCGTACTTGCTGTCGATGTCGAACAGATTCGCTTCATGGGGCGCCGAATGGCGGTCGCCCACGCATTCGCGGACCACGATGGTCCTGAAACCATGCTGCACGGCATCCACGGCCGTCGCGCGGATGCAGCCGCTGGTGGAACAGCCGGCCAGCACCACGGTGTCGATGCCTTGGGCGTGCAACTGCGAGGCCAGGCTGGTGCCGAAAAACGCACTGGCGTATTGCTTGCTGATGACCACTTCCGAGGGCAGTGGCAACACCGCTTCGCAGAAGGCCGCGAGCGGGTTGCCCTCGACCATGTCCTTCATCACCGGGGCCTTGCGCACCCACATGCCGCCATCGGCGAAATGACCCGGATGGTAGCGAATATTGGTGTGCACCACGGCAATCCCATGGCTCCGCGCGCAGTCCAGCAGCTCGACGCTTTCGGCCACGGCGCTGACCACGCCCGGGGCGAACAGCGGGGCGCCTTCGGTGGTGTAGCCCTGCATGAAATCGATCATCAGCAGGGCCGGCTTCTGGCCGAAGCCGATACGCTGGCCCCAGACGCCCTGGTAGTTGTCATTGGCGCTTTGTTCGCTCATCGCGAGTCTCCCACAGGTTCAGGTGTGTGTCCGCTCGTGCCGTTCAAGTCAGGCTGACGCCGAGGAAGTCACCGAAGGCGGCGAAGAAACCGTCCAGGTCGTCCCAGGGAATCATGTGGCCGGCATTGGCGACGTGGGCGATTCGAATGCCCGGTTGCAGGTCGCGGATTTCGCTTTCGTCTTCTTCCTGGATCACGCCGCCGCGACCGGCCACCAGCAGCAGGGCGGGGGCCGTGAGCCGAGGCAGGTCCTGGTGGAAGTCGACGTCGTGGAAGTCGTTGAACGCCCTGACAATGGCCGGCTCGTAGCAGGTGTGCAGCCATTCGGCGCGCAGTTGCAGTTGCTCCGGCGTCCAGGTGGCGCAGAAGGCGCGCATCGCCTCGGCGTCCATCCCGATCAGCGACTGGCGGATCGAGTCGACGTACCAGGGCAGCTTGCTCGGATATTCGCGACGACCGGGACCGGACACCGGCGGGTCGATCAGCACCAGGCTCTTGACCCCGGCCGGGCTGAGCACGGCACTGCGCACGGCGAAGCGTGCGCCCATGGAGTGGCCGACCAGGTGGTAGTTATCCAGGCCCAGGGCGGCGGCAAAGGCGGCGATGTCGGTGGCGCAGGTCTCGGCGCTGTAGTCCAGCTCCGGGCCGCTTGAGGAAAGGCCGCGCCCGCGGACATCCAGCACATAGGTGTCGAAGTGCCGACCGAAGCGTTCGGCGACGAAGCCCCAGGTGATCGCCGGGCTGGTGATGCCAGGGATCAGGATCAGCGCCGGGCCTTGGCCGCCATACCGCAGGTAGTGCTGGCGAATGCCGTTGGCCTGGACGTTGCCGCCGTGGACGAAAGTGCTCACGCGGCCACCCCCGATTTCAGCACCTGGGCGTAGAGGTCGTAACCGTAGACCCAGGCCGGATCCTCCTGGGTGCGCAGCCAGGTGTTGGCGTTGGACACCGCCTGGACTCGCGAGGCGCGTTCCTTGCGGTTGGCTTCATAGAGTTCGAAGGCGGTGCGGTGATCACTGAGGCCGGTTTCCTGCAGGCAGCGCGTGAGCATGGCGGCGTCTTCGATGGCCATGCCGGCGCCCTGGGCCATATGCGGTTTCATCGGGTGGCAGGCATCGCCCAGCAGCACCAGGCGCCCACGGCTCCACAGCGGCAGCGGGTTACGGTTGCGCAGCGGCCATTTGGTCACGGTGTCGGTGGATTCGATCAGCGCCTGCACGGTGGGGTGGTAACCCTGGAAGGCTTCGAACATCTCTTCGCGGCTGCTGTCGACGAACGGGCCTTCGAAGTCCAGTTCCGGGTGCGGTACGCCGGTGACGTAGTAGTACTCGTCGCGCTTGCCGGTGGTGTAGTAGACCATCATGTGCCGGTCCTCGCTCCACCACTTGATGCAGTCCTCGAAGTCGAGGTCGTAGCGGGCCAGCTTGTCGCGGGTGATCAGCGCACGGTGGGCGACCCAGCCGCTGTACAACGGCGCTTCATGGCCCAGCAGTTCTTCGCGGATCTTCGAGTTGATGCCGTCGGCACCGATGACGATATCGGCGCTGGCGGTGGTGCCGTCGGTGAAGCTCAGGCGCACCTGGTCACCGGTGTCCTCGATCTTTTCCAGGCGCTTGTTGAAGTGCAGGGTGCCGGGCTGGATCGTCGACATCTGCAGCGCGTGCAGATCGCCACGGTGCACGGTGACGTAGGACGCGCCGTATTCCTTGCGGGCGAATTCACCGAGGGGAATGCGCGACAGGTAGTCGCCGCTCATGCCGTCGCGACTGAACCAGTGATCGGGGTGCGAGCCCATCTGGTCGAGTTGTTGTTCGATGCCCATGCGCCGGAAGATCTTCATGATATTCGGACCCATGTGGATCCCGGCGCCCAGGCGGGAAAACTCCGGTGCCTGCTCGTAGATCGACACATCAAATCCGGCTTGTTGCAACAGCGTGGCGGCGGCGGCGCCACCCAGGCCTGCGCCGACGATGGCGATTTTTTGCGTGCTTGCCATGGGGCTTGCTCCTCGTTCCGAGTGTGGGGTGGCAGGTTCGGCCACCGGGTTTTTAAAGTGTATACACTCTTTTTTTCAAAAGAGAAGCGCCTCTATAAAAATTAAATTTTTAGCGGTTTTAGCCATGGGTAACGCTAAGTAACCTTGTTTTGTTAGGTATGTGTGGCTTGGTAACGTTTTGGTCTGCTGCTTGCAGAGCGCTGTGAATTCAGGTCTTATCGAGGTTAATTGGCGTATACGCTATAAAAGCGCACTAGACTGAAGCGTCGCGCCTCGACTTGGTGCAGCGCGAGCGAAGAGGAGAGAGGAAAATGCCGGTAAGTGATTGCGAACTGACGCAAATGTTCGAGCACGTGTTGAAGTTGTCGAAAGTCGACCCGACCCAGAGTGTTGCGATACTCAAGAGTCATTACTCCGATCCGCGTACCGTGCGCTCGGCGATGGAGGCGGCGCAGCGCTTGGGGGCCAAGGTGTACGCGGTGGAGTTGCCGTCGTTCAATCATCCGACGGCCATGGGCAACGACATGACCGCCTACTGTGGCGACACCGCGCTGACCGGCAATCTCGCCGCGCAGCGGGCGCTGGAAGCGGCGGACCTGATCGTCGACACCATGATGTTGCTGCACTCGCCGGAACAGGAGCAGATCCTCAAGACCGGCACGCGCATCCTGCTGGCGGTGGAGCCGCCGGAAGTGTTGGCGCGCATGCTCCCTACCGAGGGGGACAAGGTGCGGGTGCTGGCGGCGGAAGAGCTGTTGAAGAAGGCCCGTTCGATCCATGTGACCTCCCGTGCCGGCAGCGATTTCCGCGCGGCGCTGGGGCAATATCCATCGGTGACCGAGTATGGTTTCGCCGATGAGCCGGGGCGTTGGGACCATTGGCCGAGCGGCTTTCTGTTCTCCTGGCCGAACGAGGAAACCGCCGAGGGCGTGCTGGTGCTGGATGTCGGCGATATCCTGCTGCCGTTCAAGACCTATACCCGGGAGAAGATCACCCTGGAGATCGAGAAGGGTTTTATCACCTCGATCCACGGTGGTTTCGAGGCCGAGTACCTGCGCGACTACATGAAGTATTTCAACGACCCCGAGGTGTACGGCATCTCCCATATCGGTTGGGGCTTGCAACCGCGGGCGCAGTGGACGGCGATGGGGCTGCACGACAAGAACGACGGCATGTGCATGGATGCCCGGGCGTTCTATGGCAACTTCCTGTTCTCCACCGGGCCGAATACCGAGGTCGGCGGGACGCGCAAGACGCCGTGCCATCTGGACATTCCGCTGCGCCATTGCGATGTGTACCTGGATGACCAGGCGGTGGTGATCGGCGGCGATGTGGTGGCGCCGGAGGCGTCGCGGGTTCGCTGAAGGGACGGTATGGGGGCTTACCCCAGTGCCAGTCAAGAACCCTCTCAAGCCGAGCGCGGTCTTGTGGCGAGCGGGCTTGCCCGCGCTCGACTGCGAAGCAGTCGCAAAACCGATCACAGTGTTCTACCTGACACACCGTGATCACTGGTTTTAGGGCCGCTTCGCAGCCCAGCGCGGGCGAGCCCGCTCACCACAAAATCGTGCTCGCTCGCTCCAATGAATGCGCCTGCAGGCTTGAGTACGCCCGACAACCTGTCCATCATGCCAGCCCAATCCCTACCGCCTTTTCGAGCCCGCCGTGTCGGATATTCCTGATTCCAATCCTTATGTGTTTTCCGAGCAAGTCGGCCACCTGCTGCGCAAGGCCTACCAGCGGCATATGGCGATCTTCCAGCAGAATGTCGGCGATTCGCAGCTCACCGCGGTGCAATTCGTCACCTTGTGCGCCGTGCGTGATCACGGCCCCAGCTCCCTGACCGAACTGGTCAAGGCCACCGCCGTGGACCAGGCGACCATTCGCGGTATCGTCGAGCGGCTCAGGGCCCGCGAGTTGATTACCCTGGAGCCGGACCCCGAAGACCGGCGCAAGGTCATCGTCGGTTTGTCCGAGGCCGGCAGCCGCCTGGTGCAGCAGACCGTGCCGTGCGCCGCGCAGATCAGCGAACTGACCATGAGCAACCTCAATCCCGCCGAGCAGGTCGCCGTGCTGTTCCTGCTGCGCAAGATGATCGACGACCGCGACGAATAACCTCGTCTGACTTTGGGTTGTGGCGAGCGGGCTTGCCCGCGTTGGGCTGCGAAGCGCCCCTGAAACCAGTGATCACGGTGTGTCAGGTAGAACACTGTGATCGGTTTTGCGACTGCTTCGCAGCCGAGCGCGGGCAAGCCCGCTCGCCACACATTCACCTCTGCGCCTCTGCTCTCCGGGTTCTTTGAGACTCCTGTAGGAGCGAGCTTGCTCGCGATGGGGCCCTTGAGCCACGTGCTGTCTACCCGGACGCCATCGCAGGCTGGCATCCTTCTTGCTCTTCATTCATGTAGTAACCACTTCATGGAAAAAGTGTGTCGTCAGGAGACATCGTCCTGAACTCACGCCCTTTTCATGTAGTGGTCACTTCATTAAATGAAGCGAGCGCAACCCATGACGATGCAGGAAATCACGGTAGCCCTTGAGGTCAATGGCCAACGCCATTCGGTGACGGCCATGGCCGACACGCCGCTATTGCTGGTGCTGCGCAACGACCTGCGGCTCAACGGCCCCAAGTACGGCTGCGGCCTGGGGGAGTGCGGCGCGTGCACGGTGATCGTCGACGGCGTGGCCGCTCGCTCCTGTGTCTTTCCCCTGGCCGGCGCCGTGGACCGGCAGATCGTCACCCTCGAAGGCCTCGGCAGCCGCGAGGCGCCGCACCCGGTGCAGCAGGCCTTTATCGACGAGCAGGCAGCCCAATGCGGCTATTGCCTGAACGGCATGATCATGACCGCCAAGGCCTTGCTCGACCGTAATCCGCACCCCACCGAAGCGCAGATCCGCCAGGAACTTTCGGCCAATCTCTGTCGCTGCGGCACCCATATCGAAATCCTTCGCGCGGTGCTGCGTGCCGCCCGTCCATTGCCTTGAACCAGGATCGACGACCATGAGCGACGCCATCCCCACCCGCGACCAATGGCTGGCCAAGACCGGCGTGCTGCTGATCGTCGACGA
This sequence comes from Pseudomonas gingeri, assembly GCF_013386165.1. GTDB lineage: Bacteria > Pseudomonadota > Gammaproteobacteria > Pseudomonadales > Pseudomonadaceae > Aquipseudomonas > Aquipseudomonas gingeri_C. Next base: position 244,949 of record NZ_JACAOS010000018.1, read on the forward strand.
CATCCTGCCGCCCTCGGGGCCGGTGGCCAAGGGCGGCACGCCGGTGGTCAAACCCAAGGAGTTGGGGCTGTTTATCGCGGTCAACGACGATGGCCTGGTCTATGCCTTCAATGGCCATGTGGACCTGGGCACCGGCATTCGCACTTCCCTGGCGCAGATCGTTGCCGAGGAGCTGGACCTGGAGGTGGAGCAGGTGTGCATGGTGCTCGGCGATACCGAGCGCGCGCCGAACCAGGGCGCGACCATTGCTAGCGCGACCTTGCAGATTTCCGCGATTCCCCTGCGCAATGCCGCCGCCGAAGCCCGACGCTTTCTGCTGGAACGGGCCGCCGCGCGCTGGTCGGTGAGTGTCGAGACGCTGCGAGTCGCCAGCGGCACCGTCAAGGCGCCGGATGGCCGGGCCCTGAGCTACAGCGAACTGGTGGCGGGCGAGCACGACCAGTTGCGTATCAGCGGCAGCGCGCCGCTCAAACCGGCCGCCGACTATCGGTTGGTGGGCAAGGGCACGGCGCGGGTGGATATTCCGGCCAAGGCCACCGGCGAGTTGATCTATGTCCATGACATGCGTGTGCCGGACATGCTCCATGGCCGGGTTGTGCGCCCGCCTTATGCCGGTTTCGACAGCGGCGATTTTGTCGGCAACAGCCTGCTGGAGGTCGATGAGTCGTCCATCGCCCATATCCCCGGGATTGTCGCGGTGGTGGTGATCCGCGACTTTGTCGGGGTCGTCGCGCTACGTGAAGAACAGGCGGCGAAGGCGGCTCGGGAACTGCGGGTGCGCTGGAAGGACTGGACGCAGAAGCTGCCGGACCTGAGCGATGTCGAGCAGGCGATTCGCGACAATCCACGGATCAAGCGCACGGTGCTGGACCAGGGCGATGTCGACGCGGCGCTCGCCGGTGCCAGCCAGCGCATGCCGCGCACGTATCTGTGGCCCTATCAGATGCACGGCTCCATCGGTCCGTCCTGTGGCCTGGCGGATTATCACCAGGAGGGCATCCGGGTCTGGTCCGGCAGCCAGAATCCACACCTGCTGCGGGCCGACCTGGCCTGGCTGCTGGAGTACCCGGAGGAGCGCATCGAGATCATTCGCATGGAGGCGTCCGGCTGCTACGGCCGCAACTGCGCCGATGATGTCTGCGCCGATGCCTTGTTGTTGTCCCGGGCCGTGGGCAAACCGGTGCGGGTGCAACTGACCCGCGACCAGGAGCATGCCTGGGAGCCCAAGGGCACGGCGCAGCTGATGGACATCGATGGCGGCCTGAATGCCGACGGCAGCGTGGCGGCCTACGATTTCCAGACCAGCTACCCGTCCAACGGCGCGCCGACCCTGGCCTTGCTGCTGACCGGGCGGGTCGAGCCGGTGGCGGCGATGTTCGAGATGGGCGACCGGACGTCGATCCCGCCGTATTCCTATGAACATATGCGGGTGAGCATCAACGACATGTCGCCGATTGTCCGCGCCTCGTGGATGCGCGGTGTGTCGGCCTTGCCCAACACCTTTGCCCATGAGTCCTATATCGACGAGCTGGCCTTCGCCGCCGGGGTCGATCCGGTGGAGTATCGCCTGCGTTATCTGCCGGACCAGCGGGCCGTCGACCTGGTGAAGTCCACCGCCGAGCGCGCTGCCTGGACCCCGCGTACCGCGCCCATGCAAACCCCGAATGAAGACCATCTGTTGCGCGGTCGTGGCTTTGCCTATGCGCGTTATATCCACAGCAAGTTTCCCGGTTTCGGCGCGGCCTGGGCGGCCTGGGTCGCCGATGTGGCGGTGGACCGGCAGACCGGCGATGTCTCGGTGACCCGCGTGGTGATCGGCCATGACTCGGGGATGATGATCAATCCCGATGGGGTACGGCATCAGATTCACGGCAACGTGATCCAGTCCACCAGCCGGGTGCTCAAGGAGCGGGTGACCTTCGAGGAGTCGACGGTATCGAGCAAGGAGTGGGGCGGTTATCCGATCCTGACCTTTCCCGAGGTGCCGCAGATCGATGTGTTGATGATGCCGCGCCAGAGCGAGCCGCCCATGGGCGCCGGCGAGTCGGCCTCGGTGCCGAGTGCGGCGGCGATTGCCAATGCGATCTTCGATGCCACCGGGATCCGTTTTCGCGAGTTGCCGATTACCCCCGAGCGGGTGTTGCAGGCGCTCAATGCCGGGACGGCCGGGGATCCGCCGAAGTCGCCGGAGAAACGTTCGAAATGGTTGTTCGGTTCGCTGTTTGCGGCCTTCGGTGCACTGCTCGGCATGGCCGCCACAGCCTGGCCCTGGCACGCTGAAATCGCGCCCATCGCACCGCCCAGTGCTGGCACCTGGTCGACGGCAACGCTGGAGCGTGGGCGCTTGCTGGCGGCGGTCGGCGATTGCGCGGTGTGTCATACGGCGCCGGGCGGGGTGACCAATGCCGGCGGGCTGGCGATGGAGACGCCGTTCGGTACCTTGTACAGCAGCAACATCACCCCGGATGTGAAGACCGGCATCGGCAGTTGGTCGTATCCGGCGTTCGAGCGGGCGATGCGGGATGGCATTGGTCGGGACGGGCGCAATCTGTATCCGGCGTTTCCCTATACGGCGTTTCGCAATATCAACGATGCGGATATGCAGGCGCTGTATGCCTACCTGATGTCCCAGGCGCCGGTCAGCCAGCCGGCCAAGGCCAATGGGATGCGTTTTCCGTTCAACCAACGGCCGTTGATGGCCGGTTGGAATGCCTTGTTCCTGCGCAAGGGAGAAATCCAGGTGCAGCCGCAGCGCAGTGAGCAGTGGAATCGTGGGGCTTACCTGGTCAATGGCCTGGGGCATTGCGCGGCCTGCCATTCACCGCGCAACTTCATGGGGGCGGAGAAAGGTGGCGCTGCGTTCCTCGGCGGGGCTATGGTCGATGGCTGGGAGGCGCCGGCGTTGAACGGCTTGTCGAAGGCGCCGACGCCTTGGACCGAGGATCAGTTGTTCACTTACCTGAGCACGGGTTATTCCGATGCCCACGGCGTGGCGACGGGACCGATGGGGCCGGTGGTGACCGAGTTGGCGAAATTGCCGAAGGAGGATGTGCGGGCGATGGCGGTGTACCTGGCGTCGCTCAACGGCGCGCAGGCTGAGGCGCAGGTGGTGGAGCAGGCGACCCGGCCGGTCGTCGAGAAGCCGACAGTGGTGCGGGCGGTGCCGCAGGTGAAGTTGTCACTGAGTAATGGCCAGCGGCTGTTCGAAGGTTCCTGCCAGGGCTGCCACGCCGATGGGTTGGGGCCGAAGCTGTTCGGGGTCAGTCCGTCGCTGGCGACCAACAGCAATGTGCACAGCGATGTGCCGGACAACCTGCTCAAGGTGATCCTGCAGGGCATCCAGAATCCGGCGACCCGGGACCTGGGTTATATGCCGGGGTTCAAGGACAGTTTTTCCGACACCCAGGTGGCGGAGTTGGCGGCGTATCTGCGCAGCCGGTTTGCCGGTGAGGCGCCGGCTTGGCAAGGATTGGAGAAAACGGTGGCCCACGTACGCGCCAATCCCGGCACCCACTGATCAAACCTGGCAGCTACCGGGATATTTCTGGCAGATACCGGGACATTGTGGTGAGCGGGCTTGCCCGCGCTCGGCTGCGAAGCAGCCGCAAAACCGATCATCCTGTTCTACCTGGCACACCGCAACAACAGGTTTTAGGGCTGCTTCGCAGCCCAGCGCGGGCAAGCCCGCTCGCCACAATAGTCTGTTCGTCTCGATGTTTCTGTGGGGCAGAATGGCTACGGCAGGCGCATTACGCCGCGCACCACCAGGTCACTGATAAACGCCAGCCAGTCCTGCTGCTGGCGTTTCTCCGCCAGCGGCTCGCCGAGAAACGAACTCAAGGTGTGCTGGTTGGAGTTATAGAAATAACAGAGCGAGGCAATCATCAGGTACACGTGCTTGATGTCCAGGTCCTCTCGAAAGATCCCCTTGGCCTGGCCCGCTTCGATGATCGGTCGCAGCACGCCCACCGCCTCGCCGGAAAGCCGGCGCAACTCGCCCGACTGCTGCGCATGCTGGCCCTTGTGCAGGTTCTCGATGCTCAGGATGGCGACGAATTCGGGGTGCTTGACGTAGTAATTCCAGACGAAGGCCACCATGTCCTGCAAGGCTTGCAGGGGTTCCTCCAGGTTCAGCTTGAGCTTGCTTTCCGCTTTGTTGAACTGCTCGTAGGTGTGTTCCAGCACGCAGATGAACAGACGTTCCTTGCTGCCGAAATAGTAGTAGAGCATGCGGTCGTTGGATTCGGCCTCGCGGGAAATGCTCTCGACCCGGCCACCGGAATAGCCATCGCGCGTGAACACCTTGACCGCCGCCTTGAGGATACGGGCGCGGGTCTGGTCGGCTTGCTGGGCTCTGATGCCAGTCTTCTTGTTCACCGTCGAGATTCCTTCTGTGGGGCGGGAAGGGACGGGAATATAGCATGGGGGCTGTGTGCTTAGGCGGGGTGGGGGCCCGCAAGGTCGTTGGCGATCTTGCGGGCCTCATCGCGAGCAAGCTCGCTCCTACAGTATTCGCGTCGTAGGCGGAAATTGCGTCAGACGCAGTATTGTGGAAATTGTAGGAGCGAGCTTGCTCGCGATAGCGTCGGCGAAGACGACATCATCGCTGGCCTTTATCAGGCCTTGAGTGTCGCCATGTCGATCACGAAACGGTACTTCACATCACCGGCGATCATGCGGCTGTAGGCCTCGTTGATCTGGCGGATGTCGAGCATCTCGATGTCGCAGGTGATGCCGTGCTCGGCGCAGAAATCCAGGACTTCCTGGGTTTCGGCAATCCCGCCGATCAGCGAGCCGGCCAGCACCCGGCGCTTGAGCACCAGCTTGGCGGCATGCAGCGCCGGGTCCACCGGTTCGATCAGGCCCACCAGGATGTGCACGCCGTCGAAGGCCAGGGTGTCGAGGTAGGGGTTGAGGTCGTGCTGCACCGGGATGGTATCCAGCAGGAAGTTGAAACGCCCCGCGGCGGCGGCCATCTGCTCGGCATCGGTGGAGACGATCACATGGTCGGCGCCCTGGCGACGGCCTTCCTCGGCCTTGCTCGCCGAACGGGTGAACAGGGTGACTTCGGCGCCCATGGCCTTGGCGAACTTGATGCCCATATGGCCCAGGCCGCCCATGCCGAGAACCCCGACTTTGTCACCCGGCTTGACGCCATAGTGCTTGAGGGGCGAATAGGTGGTGATGCCGGCGCAGAGAATCGGCGCGGCGCTGGCCAGGTCGAGTTTCTCCGGGATGCGTACGACAAAGTGCTCGCTGACCACGATGCTGTCGGAGTAACCGCCCATGGTGTTGCTACCATCGACCCGATCCGGGGTGGCGTAGGTCATGGTCGGACCTTCGAGGCAATATTGCTCAAGGTCTGCGGCGCAGGCTTCGCAGTGGCGGCAGGAGTCGACCATGCAGCCGACGCCCACCAGGTCGCCGATCTTGTGCCGGGTGACGTTGGCGCCGACGGCGGTGACCTTGCCGACGATTTCATGGCCGGGCATCAACGGGTAGACGGCAATGCCCCACTCGTTGCGGGCCTGGTGGATGTCGGAGTGGCAGACGCCGCAGTAGAGAATCTCGATGGCGACATCGTCAGGTCGCGGCGAGCGACGCTGGAAGGTCATGGGGGCGAGGGGGGCGGTGGACGACTGGGCGGCGTAACCAATGGCGGTGTACATGAGGAGCCTCGCAAAGCTGTGACGGTTGAGGCGAGCCATTCTCTGCGCCGAGGGCCGCCGCGGCCATGGCGATTCCTCCGCGTGTCGTGCCTATTCCTCCGGTATCGGCCGTGTGGCATTCGCCTCTGCGCCCAGACCTGCGATGATGCTCACATCCCTTTTTCCGTGAAGTTTTTGCCATGCTGTTGACCCGTCATCTGGATGCCAACGCGACCCTGGTCGCGCTGGTCGAACCCCTGGCCACGCGCGATGGCTTCCAGCCGACCCTGTTGCCCGGGGTCCAGGTGCTGCGGGTCGGCTGCGATGTGGCCCGTGGCCCGCAGATCTATGAGCCGAGCCTGATGATCATTGTCCAGGGCAGCAAGCTGGCCTACCTGGGCGTGCGCAGCCTGGAATATGGCGCCGGGCATTACCTGATCCAGGCACTTTCGGTGCCGTTCGAGTGCGAGACCTTTGCCGGCGCCGATGGCGCGCCGCTGCTGGGGGTTTCCGTAGCCCTCGACCGGGCGATGCTCGGCGAGCTGGTGCTGGCCATGGGCATCAATCACGCCAGCCCGGCGGCGGCCCAGACCATGGAGTCGATGACCTCGGTGGTGCTGGACGACACGATGCGCGGTTGTGTCGAACGTTTGCTGCGTTGCCTGCAAGACCCGCTGGAATGCCGGGTCATGGGTGAAGCGCGGATGCGTGAGTTGTTGTTCACCGCCTTGCGCGGGCCGCAGTCGGAGGTGTTGCGGGCGCTGGTGGAGCAGCAGGGCAACTTCTCGCGGATATCGGCTTCGTTGAACCACCTGCATGCCCATTACACCGACCCGTTGAACGTCGAGACCCTGGCCAACTGCGCGAACATGAGCCTGTCGACCTTTCACGAGCACTTCAAGCGCGTCACCCTGTTGTCGCCGGTGCAGTACCTCAAGCGTCTGCGCCTGCTCAAGGCCCAGCAATTATTGTTGGCCGACGGCCTGGGCGTGGCGCAGGTGGCGCACCGGGTGGGTTACCAGAGTTCTTCGCAGTTCAGCCGCGAGTACAAGCGCTACTTCGAGCGCAATCCGGGGGATGAACGAGCAGCCTGGCCGCTCGCCGATGGACAGTACGCTCCGGCGCTGAGCAACCAGGCCTTCGGCTGATACCTGTGAGTTAAATGCAATCTCAAGCCTGGCCGAGATCTGTGGTGAGCCTGCTTGCCTGAATGCTCTTGTAGGAGCGAGCTTGCTCGCGATGGACCTGAGAGCGCCGCATTCGTCCAGAAAACGCTGCGTTATCGTTAACGTCCATCGCGAGCAAGCTCGCTCCTACAAAGGTGTTTGAGTCAGCCGTGCAGTCGCCAGGCCAGCAGGACCAGATTCAGTAACAGGGAGCCCAGCGCCAGGGCGCGCCAGACTTTGACCGGCTCGCGCTCCAGCAAGGGCCGGGGGCGCGGTGGCGGCAGGTGCTCGGCCTGTTGCAGGGCCAGCAGCCACTCCTCGGCGGTTTCGTAGCGCTGCGCCGGATCGCTGGCCAGGGCCTTGGCGAGGCTGTGGTCGAGCCAGTCGGGCAGGTCCGGACGATAACGACTGGCCGGTACCGGCGAGCCGAACCGTGGGCGTTGGAACGCTTCGATTTCGCCATAGGGGTAGTGCCCGGTCAGCAGGTAATACAGGCAGACGCCGACGCTATACAGATCCTGCGCCGCACTCGGTGGCGCACCGCCGTAGGCTTCCGGGGCGATATAGCTGGGCGTACCGGGTAATTCGCCATCGCGCTGACGGTTCAGTCCGGGGCAGTAGGCCAGGCCGAAGTCCAGCACCCGCAGTTCGCCGTCGGCACCCAGCAGCAGGTTTTCCGGCTTGATGTCCCGGTGCAGCAGATTGCGCCGGTGCAGCAGGCCGATGGCACGCAGCAGTCGTGAGGCCAGCTCCAAGCCCTGGTTGAGCCCGAGGTTGCCGTGCGCCGTGAAGTGCTCGGCGAGGGTGCTGCCGGGATATTCGCGCATCAGGTAATACAGGTGTTGGCGCTGCTCGGCGGGGTGCACTTCGGGGAAGTGGCGACCGGCCATGCGTCGCAGGAACCATTCCTCCAGCAGCAGGCTCTGGCCGGCGGCGCTGTCGTCCTGGCGCTGCGGCGGCAGGGTTTTCAGCAGCCAGGGCTGGTGCTGGGCGTCGTGAACCCGGTACAGCAGCGACTGGCGACTCTGTTTCAACAGGCCTTCGACCTGCCAGCCCTCGAACGACTGTCCCGGTTTCAGTGCCGGTGGCAATGGCCATTGTTCAGCTTGTCCAAGCAGATCGTCGAGGTCGGTGTCGGCCAGTTCGTCGATGCGCACCAGCACGGCACTGGCATTGTCCTGGCTGCCAGACCGATGCGCGGCCTCGACCAGGGCCCAAGTGGCGTCTTCCGGCGACAGATCACGTTGCAGGATATCGATGATCGCCCCGTCGCTGAGGCTGGCCCAGACACCGTCGCTGAGCATCAGGAACTGTTCGTCCTGGCGCAGCTCGCCTTCCAGGTAGTCGACCACCAGATGCTGTTCCAGACCGAGGGCGCGTTTGAGCACGTGCTGCATGCCGGCCTGGCCCCAGACATGATCTTCGCTGATGCGCTGCAACTGTCCGGCAAACCAGCGATACACCCGGCAATCGCCGATATGCGCGAGGGTGAATGAACGCCCGCGCAGTACCAGCGCACTGAGGGTGGTCAACAACGGCGACTGCCCACCATTGGCGTGCAGCCAGCGATTTTGTGCCAGCAGCAGGCGGTCCAGCGCCTGGGACACGCCCCAGGTCGGCGGCGTGGCGTAGTAGTCCAGCGCCAGGGCCTGCAAGGTCGAGCGCGCGGCCAGGCCGCCGTCGGCACACTGGCTGACACCGTCGGCCAGAGCGAACAGATAACCCTTGCTGGCGGCCAGGGCGGGCACCGGAATCACCAGGCGTGTGGCGTCCTGGTTCTGTTCCCGGGGACCGCTGGCGCTGGCCTCGGCATAGCTGAGTTGCAGGCCCATGATCGGTGCTCAGACCCGGGCTGCGGAGAAGGCCGCCGAACCCCAGGTGGTTCTCCAGCGCCGCTTGACCCCGTACAGGCCGAACCAGGCGATCAGCCCCAGGCTGGCGAACAACCACAGGGCGAGTTGGTAGTCACCGGTGCTCTGCTTGATCGCCCCCAGACCGGCCGTGAGGAGGAAGCCGCCGATACCGCCGGCCATGCCGACCAGGCCGGTCATCACGCCGATTTCCTTGGTAAAGCGCTGTGGCACCAGTTGGAACACTGCGCCGTTACCGGCGCCGAGGCCGAGCATGGCAATCACGAACAGCGCCAGGGCCGCCATCGAGCTGGACAGGTGGAAGCCCACCGCGCCGATGCACAGGGTGGCGATGGCGTAAGTGCCGAGCAGGGCGCGAATCCCGCCGAAACGATCGGCCAGGGCGCCGCCCAACGGACGCATCAGGCTGCCGGCGAACACGCAGGCAGCGGTGTAGTAGCCAGCCGTTTGCGGATTGAGGCCGTACTGGTCGTGGAAGTAACCGGGCAGGGCGCTGGCCAGGCCGATAAAACCACCAAAGGTGACGCTGTAGAAAAACATGAACCACCAGCTGTCACGGTCGCCGAGGGCGTTCAGGTAGTCGGCCATGGATTTGGCCTTGGCGCGGTTGGGCGCGTTGCGGGCCATCAGGCTGAACAGCAGCAGGGTCAACACCAGGGGAATCAGGGCCAGGCCGAACACGTTGACCCAGCCGAAGGCCGCGGCCAGTAGTGGTGCCGCCAGGGCGGCGATCACGGTGCCCGAGTTACCGGCACCGGCGATGCCCATGGCCTTGCCTTGATGCTGCGGCGGGTACCATTGCGAGGCCAATGGCAAGGCCACGGCGAAAGAAGCACCGGCCATGCCGAGGCAGACGCCCAGCAGCAGCGCTTGTTCGTAGCTATGGATGCCCAGTTGCCAGGCCACCAGCAGGCCGGCGATGACAATTACCTGGCCGATGATGCCGGCGGTTTTCGGCGACAGCTGGTCGGCGAGCATGCCCATGATGAACCGTAGGACGGCGCCCGCCAGGATCGGCGTGGCGACCATGAAGCCGCGTTGTTGTGTGGTCAGTTGCAGGTCGGTGGCGATCTGCACCGCCAAGGGCCCGAGCAGGTACCAGACCATGAAGCTCAGGTCGAAATACAAGAACGCCGCGAACAGGGTTGGTGTATGGCCGGCTTTCCAGAAACTGTTGTGCATCTAACACCTCATCTGCCAAAAGGTTCGGCGAAGGCTCGGGGTCTGCGGGCGGGTGATCGTCACCGGCGGTCCGCACCCTGTGGCCTGCGCCAAAAACGCAAAAACGCCGCATCCCTGCTCGTTTTCACGAAGGGAAATGCGACGTCTTTGTCGGGGGTGGGGCAGCCGCCGTTGGCTACCGGGTATTGCCTGAGCACTATGTGTGCCAGCTTTTCGGCCGGGCCTGCCGGAGGCTCAAGCACGGCCTTTCGAGGGGCTGGTCCGCAGGCTGGAAATCAGCGCTGAGACGCCCGTGCCCCACAACGCAGCTCACCGCAAAGGCCGTGCTGCGTTGCGGTGCGTATCAGTCGAGCAGTTCGCTCATGGCGATCACCTGCTCGGCGACCTGGATCAGTTTCTGCTGCTTGCTCATGGCCTGGCGGCGCATCAGGGTATGGGCGGCTTCCTCGTCGCACCCCTTCATTTTCATCAACAGGCCCTTGGCCATTTCAATGCGCTTGCGCTCGGCGATCTGCTGGTCGCGGGCCTGCAATTGGGCCCGCAGGTGCTGGTCGCTTTCGAAACGGGCCATGGCCACTTCCATGATCGGTTGCAGGCGCTGGGACTGGATGCCTTCGACGATGTAGGCACTGACCCCGGCCTTGATCGCCTGGCGCATGACCGCGGGATCGTGTTCGTCGGTAAACATGACGATGGGCCGGGGTTGGTTGCGGCTTAACAGCACCACCTGTTCGAGCACGTCACGGCTGGGCGAGTCGGTGTCGATCAGCAGCACATCCGGGCGCACCGCCTCGACCCGCGCGGGCAGGTCGATGGTCAGGCCGGATTCGTCGATCACCTCGAAACCCGCTTCGCTCAAGGCTGTGCGCAGGCGCCCGAGTTTTTTCGAGGTGTCATTGATCAGCAGGATTTTCAGCATGGCGGCCAGCTCCTGTCAGTGATCATTGAGGGCATGCAGGGCAAAGCCGCGGGCATAGGTCTCGGGGTCGGAACCGTCCCAGACCTGGCCGTCGAGCAGTTGGCTGCTGCGCATCGCCGCGCTGGGCATGGGGATGTCCAGCGCGCTCGCGGCGCGGCTGTAGAGGTCGAGCTGCTGGACCTGGCGCGCCACGCCCAGGTAATCCGGTGCTTCGCGCAACAGGCCCCAGCGGCGGAACTGGGTCATGAACCACATGCCGTCCGAGAGGTAAGGATAGTTGGCCGCGCCACGGTCATGGAAGGTCAGGGCATGGGGATCTTGCCAGTGGCGGCCGAGGCCGTCGTCGTAGCGACCGAGCAGGCGAGGCTCGATGCTCGCCAGCGGTGCGTCGAGGTAGTCGCTGCCGCTGAGCAACTGCGCGGTGCTGCGGCAGTTCTCCTGGCTTTCTTCGATAAAGCGGCTGGCCTCCAGGATCGCCATCACCAGGGCCTGGGCGGTGTTGGGGTATTGTTCGACGAAGGCACGGGTGCAGGCCAGGACCTTTTCCGGATGGTCTGGCCAGATCGCCTGGCTGGTGGCCAGGGTAAAACCCTGGCCTTGTTCGATGGCATGGGCGGCCCAGGGCTCACCGACACAGAAACCGTCGATACGCCCGGCCTGCAGGTGTTCGAGCATCTGTGGCGGCGGTACCACCACGTTGTTGACGTCTTGCAGTGGGTGGATGCCTTGGCTGGCGAGCCAGTAATACAACCACATGGCGTGGGTGCCGGTGGGGTAGGTGTGGGCGAAGGTCAGTTTGGCCCGGCCGGGCCAGGCCCGTTGTTGCAGGGCCTGGGCGCTGGTGACGCCGGCGTTCTTGAGCGGTTGCGAGAGGTTGATGCTCTGGCCGTTCTGGTTCAGGCCCATCAGCACCGCCATGTCGGTGGCCGGTGCGCCGCTGATGCCCAGCTGGATGGCGTAGATCATTCCGTACAGGCCATGGGCGGCATCCAGTTCGCCGCTGACCAGTTTGTCGCTCAGGCCGGCCCAGGAGTTCTGCCGTTGCAGATTGAGGGTCAGGCCATAGGGTTGGGCAAAGCCCTGGGTGGCTGCGACCACCAGGGAGGCGCTGTCGCTCAAGGGCATATAGCCGAGGTTGAGCACATGTTTTTCCGGGGCATCGCTGCCTGCTACCCAGGCTAATGGAGATACTGCCAAGTCGTTGCTCATGGGGTGATTCCTGAAGCTGTAGGGCTGACGCCTGTCACGAGGCGGAGCAAGAGTTATGCCGATAGCCATCGGTCAGGGCGCTGCCACTTAGTAGACATCCCGCAGATAACGCCGGTCCTTGCTCATGGCGCTGACATACAGACCCGCCGCGCCGCCGCTCATCCGGCCGTGGACCTGGACGATTTTCTTCAGCGCGGCATCAACGTCCTTGGCCATGCGACTGGCATCGCCACAGACATAGACACTGGCCCCTTGCTCCAGCCAGCTCCAGAACTGCGCGCCGGCTTCGAGCATGCGCTGCTGCACGTAGATCTTTTCAGTCTGGTCACGGGAGAAGGCGGTGTCCAGGCGACTTAGATGCCCGCTGCGCAGCCAGGCGTCGAGTTCCTCGCGGTAGTAGAAATCGCTGGCGGCGCGCTGCTCGCCGAAGAACAGCCAGTTCTTGCCCTCGGCGCCCTGGGCCTGGCGCTCTTGCAGGAAGGCACGAAACGGTGCGATGCCGGTACCGGGGCCGATCATGATCAACGGTGTGCGCGGGTCCTGCGGGACCCGGAAGTGCGTGGTGCGCTGGATAAACAGACGGGCGCCGATGCTGGCCGCGCGGTCGGCGAGAAAGGTCGAGCAGACCCCGCCACGCTGCTGTTCGCCATGCCGGTAGCGCACCGTGGAAACCGTCAGGTGGACCTGGCTCGGAGTGACTTTCGCACTGGAAGAAATCGAGTACAGGCGTGGCTGCAGAGGCTTGAGCAGGCTGACCAGTTGGTGGGCGCCGAGGCTGATGGGGAACTCCAGCAGCAGGTCCAGCAGTTGCCGGCCCCAGAGCCAGTCCTTGAGCCGGGCCTGGTTGGCTTCCTCCTGCAGTTCATCGAGCCAGGGGCTGGCGCAGAGCCCGCAGACCCGGCGCAAAATTTCCGGGGTGATGCGGGTGATGTCCAGGTGGTCGAGCAGGGCCTCGCGCAGCGTCATTGGCGCTTTGTCCTTGAGCGTGACCAGGCTGCTGCCGTCCAGTTGCAGGATATCCAGCAGTTGCTCGACCGACTCCGGGCAGTTGCTCGGCCAGACGCCGAGGGCATCGCCGGCCTGGTAGGGGAAGTCCTGGTCGTCGAGGTCGAACACCAGGTGGCGGGTTTCCTTTTCCGCGCCGGGGGCGTTGAGCACCTGATTGTGCAGCAGGTGAGCGCGTAACGGGTGATGGCGACTGTAGGGGCTGCCGGTGTCGGCGGCTGGGGCGGCCAGCATTGCGGGTGCCACCTCGGCCACCGGCGCGAGCGCAGCGGGGGCCGTGGACGAGCCGCTGAGTGCCACACAGAGCGTATTGAGCCAGGATTCGACGGCTTGCTGGGTGTCCTGTTCGCACTCCAGGCGTGGCAGCAGGCGTTCGGCACCGAGTTCACTCAGGCGCTCGTCGAGCTTGCGACCGAAGCCGCAGAACTGATCGTAGTTGCTGTCGCCCAGGGCCAGCACGCTGTAGCGGCTTTGGCTCAGGGCCTGGTCCTGGGCTCCTTGCAGGGTTTGCCAGAAACTCGCGGCATTGTCCGGCGGGTCGCCGTCACCAAAGGTGCTGGTGACCAGCAACACGCTGCCGGCGCTGCGCAGGTCGTCAAGGCCGGCTTCGTCCATGGCGCGCAGGCGCGTGCGTTGGCCGGCGGCGTCCAGGCGTTTGGCGCAGGCCTGGGCCAGTTCTTCGCTGTTACCGGTTTGCGAGGCCCAGAGCACCAGCCATTCGGCGTTTGTCGCCTGGACCGTGGCGGCGGCCTGCGATGCTTGCGGTGCATCCCCCGTGCTCGCCGTGCGGGAAAACAACCCGGCGAGCAGGCCATCCAGCAACAAGCGCTTGTCGGCGCCAAAGGGGGCGCTGGCGGGGAGGGTAGGCACACCGGGTGCCTTGGCCTCGGCGCTGCGCAAGCCCAGCAGGTAGCCTTGCATGTACAGGCGCTCGTCGGCGGCCAGGCTCAGTTCCGCCGGGGCATCGAGGTTGAGCAGGCGGGCGAAGGTGTTGAGCTGCATGGGGGAAAAGCCCTCCTGGGCGACAGTCGAGGCGCCGGCCCGCGCGAGTTCGGGGACCAGGCGGGTGGGCTCTGGGGCCAGGGCCAGCAGGTTTACCGCGCAGAACTTGAAGGCCGGCTGCAGTGACAGGGGGTCGATGGCATCGCTGGTGACGGCGTTGATCGCCAGGTCATCGCCGAACACATCGTTCCAGTGAAAGGGCGCAAAACAGTTGCCCGGCCGGACTCGGTCGCTGATCACCGCCGGCAGCACCGCGCGACCTCGCCGCGAGCGGATTTGTACCGGGTCGCGTTCCTTGATGCCTAGGCCCGCAGCGTCGTCGGGATGAATTTCCACGAAGGGGCCGGGATTGAGTTTGTTCAGGGTCGGCACCTTGCCGGTCTTCGTCAGGGTGTGCCATTGGTGCTGGAGCCGCCCGGTATTGAGCACCAGGGGGAATTCCTCGTCGGGCATTTCCGCCGGCATCAGGTGCGGCCGGGCCAAGAACTGCGCCTTGCCGCTCTCGGTCGGAAAGACGATCGTCGGTTGCTGGCCGTTCTGGTCGCGTTTCAGTGTCTGGCTGAGGCCGTTGTTGAGGTAGCGGATCGGATTGCGCGTGGCCCCTTGCACCTCGGCGCAGGGCCATTGCAGCGGTTGCTCGCGTAGGCGGGCATAGCTGGCGCCGCGCAGGTCATAGCCGGTCTTGGGGTTCCAGGCCTGCTTGATTTCCTCGAACACCGCCTCGGCGCTGTCGTAGGTAAAGGCTTCGGCATAACCCATTTCACAGGCGACCCGGGCGATGATCTGCCAGTCGGGGAGGGTTTCGCCCGGGGGCAGGACGGCCTGCTGCATCAGGGTGAGATTGCGTTCGGAGTTGATCATCACGCCTTGCGCCTCGGCCCACAGGGCGCCGGGTAGGAGGATATCGGCGTAGCGATTGGTTTCGGTGTCCAGGTAGGCGTCCTGGCTGATCACCAGTTCGGCGGCTTGCAGTGCCTCGATGACGTTCTGCCGGTTGGGCACGCTGGCCACCGGGTTGGTGCAGATAATCCAGCAGGCCTTGATGCTGCCGGCGCGCATGGCTTCGAACATGGCCACCGTGCCTTCGCCGGCTTCGGCCCGCAGGCTGCCGGGGGGCAGTCGCCACATCTGCTCGATGAAGTCGCGGTCGCCGGGCACCAGCGCCGAGCGCTGGCCCGGCAAGCCGGGGCCCATGTAACCCATCTCGCGACCGCCCATGGCGTTGGGCTGGCCGGTCAGGGAAAACGGTCCGCTGCCAGGTCGGCAGAGGGTGCCGGTGGCCAGGTGCAGGTTGCACAGGGCGTTGGTGTGCCAGGTGCCCTGGACGCTCTGGTTGAGACCCATGGTCCAGCAGCTCATCCAGTTGGCGGCCTGGCCGATCCACTGCGCGGCCTGGTGCAGGTCGGCCTCGGCCAGGCCGGTCAGTTCGGCGACCCGCGCCGGGGGGTAGTCCTCAAGAAAGTCGGGCATCACTTCCCAGCCCTCGGTGAAGGTGGCGATGAAGTCGCGGTCGCTATGGCCGTTTTTTACCAGCAAGTGCAGCAGGCCGTTGAGCAGGGCGAGGTCGGTGCCTGGCTTGATCTGCAGGAACAGATCGGCCTTGTCGGCGGTGCCGGTGCGCCGGGGGTCGACGACGATCAGCTTGGCCCCGGCCTTGACCCGATCGAGCAGGCGTAGAAACAGGATCGGGTGACAGTCGGCCATGTTCGCGCCGATCACCAGGAATAGATCGCTGTGCTCGAAATCCTCATAGGAGCCCGGTGGACCGTCGGCCCCCAGGGACAGTTTGTAGCCGCTGCCGGCACTGGCCATGCACAGGCGCGAGTTGGATTCGATATGACGGCTGCGGATAAAACCCTTGGTCAGTTTGTTGGCCAGGTATTGGGCTTCCAGGGACATTTGCCCGGAGACATAGAGCGCCACCGCGTCGGCGCCGTGGGTATCGATAATGGCCCGCAGACGGCTGGCGGTGGCGCTGATGGCCTGGTCGATGCCCACCCGTGCCGGGTCGCGGTCGCGTTGCGAGCGCAGGAACGCGTGTTCCATGCGCCCGGAATCGGCCACCGCCTGGCCGCAGGTGCTGCCCTTGGTGCACAGGCGGCCGAAGTTGCTCGGGTGTTGCTTGTCGCCCGAGACCTTGACGATCAGGTTGTTCTCGACCTGCATGACGATACCGCAACCCACGCCGCAATACGGACAGACGCTGCGCACGTTGTTGCTGGCCACCTGGGTATCGGTCATGGAGCGTCCTCGGGGTTGAAAGCCGGGTCCGGCGGAAACGAAAAAAGCGCCTGCTGCTCCACGTTTTTCAACGGGAGCGGCACGGCGCCTTTGTCGTGACTGTTGCCTGAAGAGTGAAATTCGCGGCCATCGACGTTGATGGCCTGTGCAGGGTCTAGCAATGCGCGCGCCAACTGTTGCGAGCGGAGCCTCAAGGGTGGTCGGTGGAGCGGGACAGACAAGGTCGGCGCGCCCGACTCGGGGGCTTTGACGTGGGGGGAAGGCCGGGAAGCTGGCAGGGCTTCGGGAGATGAAAGCCGGCGTCGCGATGGGGCAAGTCGAGCGTTACTGCATTGTTTTGGTGCTTTTGTGTGAGCTGTTTGCCGCCTTGCCTGACCGGGTTTGCCTCAATATCGCTCTCAAGTCTGACCAAGGTTTGTGGCGAGCGGGCTTGCCCGCGCTCGGCTGCGAAGCAGCCGTAAAACCAAGCGCCTCGTTCTGCCTGATACATCCTAATCGCTGGTTTTAGGGCCGCTTCGCGCCCCAGCGCGGGCAAGCCCGCTCGCCACAGGGTAAGCCCTCGCATGGCTTCAAATAGGCATTGGGGCAAGCTTCCTGATAACCCAATAACGTCAATCTGGCACAAGCAGTGCATAGCCCCTTGCACCTCACCGCGATGGCGCGAGTGGGATGCCCCGTCGATCAACGGCGATCGTTTGGCCTCAACCGGCCCGGGTAAACATGACTGCGTCGGGCCCACGGGCCGGCAGCACGAACAGGCAAAGGCGCCTGGAACCTTTTGGTTCCAGGCGTTTTTTTTTGCCTTCGAAAAACCGGATTGGCTTTTGACGGATGCTTCCTATGAACAGCTATTCAGCGACCTCCAATACCCTGCAAACGCTGGTGGTGATCGGCAACGGCATGGTCGGTCATCACTGTGTCGAGCAATTGGTCGAACGCGGCGCCCTGGCGCAGTATCAGATTCATGTGTTCAGCGAAGAGCCGCAACGCGCCTACGATCGCGTGCATCTGTCCGAATACTTCAGTGGCCGCGATGCCCAGGCCCTGGCCCTCGGCGATATCTCGCTGTACCAGACTCCAGGTGTCACCCTGCATCTGGGCCGCGCGGTGCTGGAGATCGACCGGGTGCGCCGCGAGGTGATCACGGCTGGCGGCTGTGTGGCCTATGACAAGCTGGTGCTGGCGACCGGCTCCTTTCCCTTTGTCCCGCCGATCGAAGGCGCCGAGGGCGATTCACGGCTGGTCTATCGGACCCTGGAGGATCTCGACCGCATTCGCGCCGCGTCCAGAAATGCCCGGCGTGGCGTGGTGGTCGGCGGTGGCCTGCTGGGCCTGGAAGCGGCCAATGCGCTGAAGTCCCTGGGGCTGGAAGCCCATGTGGTGGAGTTCGCGCCGCGGCTGATGCCGGTGCAGTTGGACGAGCAGGGCGGGCAGGCGCTCAAGGACCAGATCGAGGCCCTGGGTGTCCGTGTGCATCTGTCCCGTGGCACCCAGTCGATCAGCGCCGGCAGCGAGTACCGCTACCGGATGAATTTCGCCGGCGAGGATTTCCTTGAGGCCGACCTGATCGTGTTTTCCGCCGGTATCCGTCCTCAGGATGCCCTGGCCAGGCAGTCTGGCCTGGAGCTCGGTCCCCGTGGCGGGGTGGCCATCGACAGCCAGTGCTCCAGCAGTGACCCGGACATCTACGCCATCGGCGAGTGCGCGGCGTGGAACGGCGGGATCTTCGGCCTGGTCGCGCCGGGCTATCAGATGGCTCGCGCGGTTGCCACGCAACTCTGTGGCGAAGACAGCGAACCCTTCACGGGCGCGGACATGTCGACCAAACTCAAGTTGCTCGGCGTCGATGTCGGTTCCATTGGCGATGCCCAGGGCGCCACGCCAGGAGCCCGCAGCTACCGTTTTATCGACGAGGCCAACGCCAGTTACCGACGCCTGGTGGTGTCCGCCGACGGCAAGCGGGCCCTCGGTGCGGTGCTGGTGGGGGACAACAGTTATTACGACACCTTGCTGCAATATGTCAGTAACGGCATCGACCTGCCGGCTGACCCGGCCGGTTTGATCCTGCCTTTGGGCGAGGGCGCGCCGGCCCTCGGGGTCGATGCCTTGCCCGCGACCGCCACCGTGTGTTCTTGCCATAACGTCAGCAAAGGCGCGATCTGTTCGGCCATCGACGGCGGTTGCAGCGAACTTTCCGAGCTCAAGGCCTGTACCCGCGCGGCGACGGGGTGCGGGGGGTGTGCCGCGTTGCTCAAGCAGGTTTTCGAGCACGAGTTGAGCGCTCGTGGGGTCGCGGTGGACAAGAGCCTGTGCGAGCATTTCGCCCATACCCGCCAGGAGCTTTACGCCATTGTCCGGGTCGAGCGCATCGAGTCCTTCGACGCGTTGCTGGCACGCCACGGCAAAGGCCATGTCGGCTGTGATATCTGCAAGCCGGCGGTGGGCTCGATCCTCGCCTCATGCTGGAACCAGCCGATCATGGACCCGGCGCTGGTGCCGTTGCAGGACACCAATGACACCTTCATGGCCAACATGCAGAAGAACGGCACCTACTCGATCATCCCGCGCATTGCCGGCGGTGAGATCACCCCGGACAAGCTGATCGCCCTCGGTGCGGTGGCGAAAAAATACGACCTCTACACCAAGATCACCGGCGGCCAGCGTATCGACCTGTTCGGTGCCCAGTTGCACGAATTGCCGCAGATCTGGGGCGAGCTGGTGGACGCCGGTTTCGAGACCGGCCACGGCTACGGCAAATCGTTGCGCACGGTGAAGTCCTGCGTCGGCAGCACCTGGTGCCGTTATGGCGTGCAGGATAGCGTCGCCATGGCCCTGCTCCTGGAGAACCGCTACAAGGGCGTGCGTGCGCCGCACAAGTTCAAGCTTGCGGTCTCCGGCTGCACCCGCGAATGCGCCGAGGCGCAGAGCAAGGACATCGGTGTGATCGCCACCGACAAGGGCTGGAACCTCTATGTCGCCGGTAACGGCGGCATGCGTCCACGGCATGCCGAGCTTTTCGCCACCGACCTCGATGACGCGACATTGATCCGCTACATCGACCGTTTCCTGATGTTCTACATCCGCACCGCCGACCGCCTGCAGCGCACCTCGGTCTGGCGTGAAAGCCTGGAAGGCGGCCTCGACTATCTCAAGGCGGTGATCATCGACGACAGCCTCGGACTGGCCGACGAGTTGGAAGGGCAGATGAATCTGCTGGTCGAGCGTTACCAGTGCGAATGGGCCAACGCCTTGCAGGACCCGGAGAAGCTCAAGCGCTTCCGGACCTTCGTCAATGACACTGGCGGCGACCCCGCCATCCGTTTCGTCGAGGAGCGTGGCCAGCGTCGTCCGGCCCGTGCCGACGAACTTCACCTGATTCCTTTCGCCGAGGAGATGAACTGATGAACAGCACGACCCTGGAACGTCCGCAGAACGCTATTGAATGGAGAACCCTGTGCAACCGTGCTGACCTGGTGGCCGATTCCGGCGTGGTCGCCTGGCACGAGGGTGCCCAGGTGGCGCTGTTCCACCTGCCATTCGGCGCTGGCGGCGAGCAGGTGTTTGCCATCGACAATTGCGACCCGAAGTCGGGGGCCAATGTCATCGGACGTGGCATCGTCGGGACGCTGAAGGGCGAGTTGGTGATCGCCTCGCCCTTGTATAAGCAGCACTTCCGTCTGGCGGATGGCGTCTGTATCGAGTACCCGGAACAGCGCCTGCGGGTCTGGCCGGTGCGTTTGAATGGCGATCAGGTGGAGGTGGGGCTGGATTGAGGGCGGTTTTCTCCGAGCCACAAAAAAGGCCCCCGAAGGGGCCTTTCTTGTTCAACGTGAGACTTACATGTTCGGGTAAGTCGGGCCGCCGGCGCCTTCCGGGGTCACCCAGGTGATGTTCTGCGCAGGGTCCTTGATGTCACAGGTCTTGCAGTGCACGCAGTTCTGGGCGTTGATCTGGAAACGCTTCGCACCGTCTTCCTGGGTCACCACTTCATACACGCCCGCCGGGCAGTAACGCTGTGCCGGCTCATCATAGAGCGGCAGGTTCTTGCCGATCGGGATGCTCGGGTCTTTCAGCTTCAGGTGGCAAGGCTGCTCTTCTTCGTGGTTGGTACCAGAGATGAATACCGAGCTGAGCTTGTCGAAGCTGAGTTTGCCGTCGGGTTTCGGGTAGTTGATCTTCTGGCAGTCGGCCGCCAGCTTCAGGCAGGCGTAGTCCGGCTTGGTGTCGTGCAGGGTGAACGGCAGCTTGCCGCCGAAGATGTTCTGGTCGAGCCAGTTGAAACCGGCACCGACGATCGGACCGAACTTGTGCATCGCCGGGCCGAAGTTGCGGCTGGCGAACAGTTCTTCATACAGCCAGCTCGCTTTGAACGACTCGACATAGCTGTTCAGTTGGTCGCCGCCTTCGGCACCGGCCAGCAGCTTCTCGGCCACGGCTTCGGCTGCGAGCATGCCGGACTTCATTGCGGTGTGGCTGCCCTTGATCTTGGCGAAGTTCAGGGTGCCCAGGTCGCAACCGATCAGCGCGCCGCCGTTGAAAACCATCTTCGGCAGCGAGTTCAGGCCGCCTTTGCAAATGGCCCGGGCGCCGTAGCTGATGCGCTTGCCGCCTTCCAGGTACTGCTTGAGCACTGGGTGGTGCTTGAGGCGCTGGAACTCGTCGAACGGCGACAGGAAGGTGTTGCTGTAGGACAGGTCAACGATCAGCCCCACCACCACCTGGTTGTTTTCCAGGTGATAGAGGAAGGAGCCACCGGTGTTCTCGGCGCTCATGATGTCCAGCGGCCAACCGGCGGTGTGCACCACCAGGCCTGGCTCATGCTTGGCCGGATCGATTTCCCAGATTTCTTTCAGGCCGATGCCGTAGTGCTGGGCATCGGCATCGCTGTCGAGCTTGAAACGCGAAATCAGTTGCTTGCCGATATGCCCACGGCAGCCTTCGGCGAACAGCGTGTACTTGCCGCGCAGTTCCATGCCCGGGGTGTACAGGCCGTCTTTCGGATGGCCTTCGCGGTCGACCCCGAGGTCACCGGTGATGATCCCGCGAACCACGCCGTTCTCGTCGAACAGGGCTTCCTGGGCGGCGAAGCCCGGGTAGATTTCCACACCGAGGTTCTCGGCCTGCTGGGCCAGCCAGCGGCACAGGTTGCCCAGGGAGATGATGTAGTTGCCTTCGTTGTGCATGGTCTTGGGCACAAAGAAGTCGGGAACCTTGGTCGAGGTCTCGTTGCTGCGCAGGACATAGATGTCGTCGCGCTTGACTGGAGTGTTCAGCGGCGCGCCAAGCTCCTTCCAGTCCGGGAACAGTTCGTTCAGGGCACGTGGTTCGAACACCGCGCCGGAAAGGATGTGGGCACCGACCTCGGAACCTTTCTCCACGACGCAGACGCTGATTTCCTGACCCGCTTCGGCCGCTTTCTGTTTCAGCCGGCAAGCGGCGGACAGGCCTGCGGGGCCGGCACCGACGATGACCACGTCGAATTCCATGTATTCGCGTTCCACAGACTCTCTCCTACTCAAGGCTCACATTTTTCTATTTGTTGGAGGTTTGGTGCCCCGCTCCAGTATTCCTGCTCCACGTCGGGAGGAGGATCACGGATGAGACATCTTTCTCTCTAGGCGGCGCATTATATCTACACCACTACCAGCGTCCAATACAAACGTTTGTTTGAATTCGCTGCAGGCTAGATAAATCAAAGAAGCGCGGCTTATGACTGGCCATTTTGCCGTATTGACCGGAATGGGCGTTCCGGTCAAGATACGGGCGGTTTTGCGCTCGCCGTAGGCTAAATGCGAGTCTCAGGAGCACGTCTAAAGACAGGGCTAAGGCACCCGAACGTGATACGACACGCCGATTCGGCGCGAAGTTTACACGTCCCGGCGACCCGTGACTGTACAGTCACGTCGGACGAACGGTGGTTATCGGGGGAAAAGGCAGACGCTTTTCAGCGTGTCGGCGTTTTTCGAGGTCCTCCTGGGCCAATGAGCATCAACCGCCAGGTTCGCCTAGGCGACTTTCTTTTCACCGGAGAGTGAGGAATCCATGAAGGTTCTTGTAGCTGTCAAACGCGTTGTCGATTACAACGTCAAGGTTCGCGTCAAGGCGGACAATTCCGGCGTCGACCTCGCCAACGTCAAGATGTCGATGAACCCGTTCTGTGAAATCGCCGTGGAAGAAGCGGTACGCCTGAAGGAAAAAGGCGTAGCGACTGAAATCGTCGTCGTCTCCGTCGGCCCGTCCACCGCTCAGGAGCAACTGCGCACCGCGCTGGCCCTGGGTGCCGACCGCGCGATCCTGGTTGAATCGGCTGAAGAGCTGACCTCCCTGGCCGTGGCCAAGCTGCTGAAAGCCGTTGTCGACAAGGAACAGCCACAACTGGTGATCCTTGGCAAACAGGCGATCGACAGCGACAACAACCAGACCGGCCAGATGCTGGCGGCCCTGAGCGGTTACCCTCAAGGCACCTTCGCTTCGAAAGTCGAAGTGTCGGGCGACAAGGTTGCCGTGACCCGCGAAATCGACGGCGGCCTGCAGACCGTATCGTTGAGCCTGCCGGCCATCGTCACCACTGACCTGCGTTTGAACGAGCCGCGTTATGCGTCCCTGCCAAACATCATGAAAGCCAAGAAGAAGCCGCTTGAAACGCTGACTCCGGATGCTTTGGGCGTTTCCACCGCCTCCACCAACAAGACCCTGAAAGTCGAAGCACCGGCTGCTCGCAGCGCGGGCATCAAGGTCAAGTCGGTGGCTGAACTGGTCGAGAAACTGAAAAACGAAGCGAAGGTAATCTGATCATGACTATCTTGGTAATCGCCGAACACGATAACAAAACCGTGGCACCTGCCACCCTGAACACCGTGGCTGCCGCCGCGAAAATCGGTGGTGACGTGCACGTGCTGGTTGCAGGCCAGGGCGTTGGTGCCGTGGCTGAAGCCGCTGCGAAAATCGCTGGTGTGTCGAAAGTGCTGGTGGCCGACAACGCCGCCTACGCCCATCAACTGCCGGAAAACGTTGCTCCGCTGGTCGCCGAGCTGGGCAAGGGCTACAGCCACATCCTGGCTGCCGCTACTTCCAACGGTAAAAACATCCTGCCACGGGTTGCCGCGCAGTTGGATGTCGACCAGATCTCCGAGATCATCTCGGTGGAAAGCGCTGACACCTTCAAGCGTCCGATCTATGCCGGTAACGCCATTGCCACCGTGCAATCGACTGCGGCCGTCAAGGTCATCACCGTGCGTTCCACCGGTTTCGACCCGGTTGCCGCTGATGGTGGTTCGGCTGCGGTTGAAGCTGTTGCCGCAGCTCACGATGCAGGCAAATCGTCGTTCGTCGGCGAAGAGCTGGCCAAGTCCGACCGTCCTGAGCTGACCGCTGCCAAGATCGTCGTTTCCGGCGGCCGTGGCATGCAGAACGGCGACAACTTCAAGCACCTGTACGCCCTGGCCGACAAGCTCGGCGCGGCAGTCGGCGCTTCCCGCGCGGCCGTCGACGCAGGTTTCGTACCCAACGACATGCAGGTCGGCCAGACCGGCAAGATCGTTGCGCCACAGCTGTACATCGCCGTCGGTATCTCCGGCGCGATCCAGCACCTGGCCGGTATGAAAGACTCCAAGGTGATCGTTGCGATCAACAAGGACGAAGAAGCACCGATCTTCCAGGTGGCCGATTACGGCCTGGTGGCGGACTTGTTCGAAGCCGTGCCTGAGTTGGAGAAGCTGGTCTGATCCAGCGTCTTCGCTTATAAAAGAACCCGGCCTTTTGGCCGGGTTTTTTTTGCGAAATGATGAGCTGGACGCCTTTTGCAGGATTGGAGATTTACCTCATGGACAGGCTTCGCGCCGTTGCGCTGTCGCTGCTGCTGGGCTTGCCCGTATTGGCCCCCGACGCCCTGGCACTGGGCAAATGCGAGCGTCTGATCGTCACCGGCAGCCCGGATGCGCCGCCGTACCTGTGGCGCGATCCGCAGGACCCGACGCACCTGATCGGCGCCAGCGCCGACCTGCTGCGCCAGGTGGCGGGGGAGTTGGGCCTCAAGGTCGAAGTGCTCTACGGCGGCAAACGCGCCCAGGCCCAGGACGAAGTGCGCAGCGGGCGCATGGACCTGCTGGTGGATGCGCCCATCGCCCTCGACGAACTGGACACCCTGGACTACATCCATCCGGCGCTGCTGCACAACGATTTCCTGGTCTGGACCCGCAGGGATTCACCGCTGGCCTACAACAGCGCCGAAGACCTGCACGGACATCCCGGGGCCGTCTCGGAAAAGGCCCGGATGACCCAGCCTTTCAGCACCTTCATCAAGGAGCGCCTGACCCTCCAGCGTACGCCGAGCCTGACCCCGGCCTTGCACAAACTGCTGCTGGGCGAGGTCGACTACGTGCTGGCCGGGCGTTATGCCGGCATGGTCACGAGCGAAGCCCTGGGCATGGCCAACGATCTCAAGGCTTATCCACAACCGGTCGACCAGCCGGGGCTGTTTCTCGCCGTTTCCCACAACTCGGCCTGCAATGACCCCTGGTTGCGCGGACAGTTGGCGAAAAAGATGACAGAATTGCCCGCCTCCGGCCTGACCGAAGCCGCGCTGCAGCGCAATCTGGAGCGTTGGAAGGCGCAGTTGCAGCCGGTCAGCGCCTCAAAACCGTAGGGATTTTTTTTGTGAGTATTCGACCTCTATTTGCGGCCTTGGCCGTGCTGGCGCTGGCGGGCTGCGCCAACGACCCGGCGCCGAATGAGCAGATGCGCCTGACCGAGCGCGCCATCGCGCAGGCCCATGCCGTCGGGGCCAACGCCAATGATGTCCCGGAGCTGAAAGAGGCCGAGGACAAGTTCCGTCGGGCCAAGGCCAATATGGCCGAACAGGCTTACCGCGGTGCCCGGCGCAAATCTGAACAGGCCGAGCTGGATGCGCGCCTGGCCGAAGCCCGGGTGCTGACCGAGAAGAGCCAGGAGCAGGTCACGTTGCTCAACACCCGCATTACGCGCCTGCACAAGCAACTGGAGACGGCTCAATGATCTATTCGAGCGCAAGGGCAGGCGGTGTGTTGTTGCTGGCCTGTGTCGGCTTGTACGGTTGCGCCGGCCAGAACGACAGCGAGGCGGCCTTGCAGGCGGCGTCGGCGAGTTTCCAGAAGGTCAAGGAAGACGCCAATGTGCTGCGTTACGCGCCCAAGGACGTGATCCGCGCCGGTGAGTCCCTGGCCCGGGCCGAGCGCCTGTCCGGTTATCTGGGCAGCGCCGGAGACGTCGAGCACTACGCCTACCTGAGCGAGCGCTACGCCGACATTGCCCGCGAGCACACCGAAACCGCCCTGAACCAGGAGCGCGCGGCCAAGCTGGAACTGGAGCGTCAGCGCCTGCAACTGGCCTTGCGGGAAAGCAAGTTGCTCAGCGTGCAGCAGCAGGGCAAGTGGGTCGAGGAACAGATCGCCAGCCTGACCCGTCTGCAGAAAGATCGCGGCCTGGTGATGACCCTCGGTGATGTGCTGTTCGACACCGGTGAGGCGGAGCTGAAGAACTCGGCCAATCGCACGGTGCTCAAGCTGGTGCAGTTTCTCCAGCTCAACCCGCGGCGCATCGTGCGCATCGAGGGTTATACCGACAACACCGGCGAAACCGACGGCAACCTGAAGCTGTCCCGTGAACGGGCGCAGTCGGTGGCCGATATGCTGGTGGACCTGGGGATCGACGAGAAGCGCATCCAGGTCGAGGGTTATGGTGAGCAGTACCCGGTGGACGTCAATGCCAGCGAGCGCGGACGCGCGCAGAACCGTCGGGTCGAGATTGTCTTTTCCGACGAGAAGGGCCAGCTGGGCGCGGCGCGCTGACGGTGGACCATCTGTTGAAAAACCCGGCAGCCGCGAGGCGCCGGGTTTTTTTATGCCCGCAGATCGGCGGATTGCTGTGCCCGTACAGTTTTACTTCTCTTGGCACTGTATTGTCGACTATTGTAGAAACTGTGCCAGTACACTTTGAAACTGTTCCGGTATTGTTGCCGCCAAGAATAAAAATGCCGTTGAAACCGAGTGCTGCTTCATGACCAACCTATTGCTCTACCAACGTATTGCGCAGCAGCTCGCCGAGGATATCCGGCGGGGCGTCTATCAGCCGGGTGAGCGCGTGCCGTCGGTGCGCAAGATGAGCTCGCAGCTCAATGTCAGCCACGCCACGGTGTTGCAGGCCTATGCCAACCTGGAAGACCAGGGGCTGATCCGCGCACGTCCGCAATCGGGCTACTACGTTCACCAGACCCCGGCCCTGACCGCACCCACGCCGGACATCGCCCGGGTCGAACGGCCGGGGCTGGTCACCCGCAGCAGCATCATCCAGCAAGTGTTGGTCGAGTCCCGCCGTGAAGGTGTGTTTCCCTTCGGCGCGGCAGTGCCGTCGGTGGATTATCTGCCGGTGCGGGCCCTGCACCAGCAATTGGCCAAGGTCACGCGCTTCCACAGCCCGCGGGCGTTCAGCTACATGTTCAGTCCCGGTTTCGAGCCGTTGCGCCGCCAGGTGGCGATTCGCATGCGCGATGCCGGGGTGGTGATCGATCCCTCGGAAGTGGTGATTACCCACGGTTGCGTGGATGCCCTGCAAATGTCGCTGCGGGTGCTGACCCGTCCGGGCGACCTGATCGCCGCCGAGTCGCCGACCTATTACGGGCTGCTGCAACTGGCCGACCTGCTGGGCCTGAAAGTCATCGAGATTCCCAGTGACCCGTCCATCGGCATGAGCCTGGAGGCCCTGCAACTGGCGGCCAACCAATGGTCGATCAAGGCCCTGGTGTTGACCACCCGGCTGAGCAATCCCCTGGGCGGTACCATGCCGGAAGAGCGGCAGAAGCAGTTGCTGCGCCTGGCCTCGGACTTCGATATCCAGATCGTCGAAGACGATATCTATGGCGAGCTGATGTTCGAAGTCGGTCGGACCAAGGCCCTCAAGGCCTATGACCGCCTGGACCGGGTGATCTACTGCTCGAGCTTTTCCAAGACCCTGTCGCCCGGCGTGCGGATCGGCTGGATGATCGCCGGAAAGTTCCAGCAGGAAATCCAGCGCTTGCAGACCTTCAGCACCCACTCGGCGTGCAGCGTGACGCAGATGGCGGTGGCGGCTTACCTGGAGAACGGCGGCTACGACCGGCACCTGCGTTATATCCGCCAGGAGTATCGCAAGAACCTCAGTGCCTTCCAGCTGGCGGTGCAGCAGTTCTTCCCGGAGGGGACGCAGATGACCCGGCCCACGGGCGGTTTCATCCTGTGGGTGAGCCTGCCGGGCAGGGTCAATACCCAGGAGTTGCACGTGCGGGCGCTGCAGCAAGGCATCAGTATCGCCCCGGGGCTGATCTTCAGTAACACCGAGCAGTTCAACCACTGCATCCGGCTCAACTGCGGGATTCCCTGGAATCGCGAGGCCGAGCGGGCGTTGATGACCCTCGGCATGCTGGCCAGCCAACTGTGCCAGGAGACGGCGGCCGGACTGCTGTGACGGCACGGGGGGACAGGCAGGGGCGGTCTTGATGATCGACCCGCTTGTCAGGAGGCGCTCAACAAGCGAGCATATGGGCCCTCTGTCGTCCTTGTCGTAGAGCCTATGAAAGCGACTTTTTCCATTCGTTTGCTGTTGATGATCGTACTGACAGGCATGGGTGCGGGTGTTGCCGCGATGGCGCAGGCCCAGGACACAAGCGTACCGGCGACGGCGGCGAAGAAACCGCTCGGGGCCCCGGCCACCACTGTCAAGCTGGTGAAGAAAAAGCCGCTGCCGACCAAGCGGGCAACAACCCACAAGGCTGCCTCTGGCAAGTCCAGACGGCGTGCGCCGATCGCCGCCAAGGCGGTACCGGCCAGCGAGGCGCTGAAAACCACGCTGCCACCGGCCAAGCTGGATCTGAGCCTGCCCCAGGACATGGTCAAGCACCTTGAGCCGGTGGGCACGGTGCCGTTGTCGAAAAGCCGGCCGTTGTTACCGCAGCTGTTCGAGAAAACGCCTGACCAGACGCCTTTCCAGCTCAACGGGCGTTTGCTCAAGAATGAAATGGATCTGCAGTTGCGCAACGAGAACCGCAAGGAAGTTGACGGCGCGGCCCTGGATTTTGAATTCAAACAGTAAAATCGCGGCTACCCTTACGACACTTCGTCGGTGACTGCCCGGTCATGGACCTTATCCGTGAAAAACAATTGTGCGACCAATTTTAAACAGCCGTTTTAGCGGTTACTCTGTCTTCCACACACCTTTTCCCTTATCAGGAGCGTGTCGTCATGAAGTGCCGTGAGGGCTGTGGCGCTTGTTGCATCGCCCCTTCCATCAGTACGCCGATTCCGGGTATGCCCAACGGCAAGCCGGCGGGAGAACGTTGCGTGCAACTCTCGGTCGAAGGTCTGTGCGGTCTGTTCGGCCAACCTGAACGGCCGCTTGTGTGCGGGGCGTTCCAGGCTGATCCCGAGGTCTGTGGTGACAGCCGCGAAGAGGCGATTCGGCTGATCGGCTGGTGGGAGCAAATGACCGCGGCGTGAGGTGTGTTCAATGACCGGAACTTCAACAATAAGGAATAAAACAATGAGTTCGCTGCATCGAATGGCTGTTGTGTGTGGTTTGACTGTCCTGCTGAGTGGTACCGCGTACGCGCAGACCTGGGAAACGGCCAAGGATCAGGACGGCATCAAGGTGTCCCTGAGTGAAGTGGCCAACTCCAACTACAAAGCCTACCGGGGCGTGACCCTGATCAAGGCGCCGGTGGCGAAGATCCAGGCCTTGCAGGAAGACGTGGCCGGCGCCTGTGCCTGGATTCATGAGTGCAAGACCCAGAAGCTGCTGAAAAAGGACGGTGACCTGAGCTGGACCTACACCCAGTTCAAGGCGCCGTTCCCGGTCACCGATCGCGACTCGATCCTGCAGATCACCACCACGACAGGCGCTGATGGCAGCCTGACCCGTACGCTCAAGGAAGTGCCGACCTACCTGCCGGAAGAGAAAGGCTATGTCCGTGTTGCCCAGGTGGACGGCTTCTGGAAGCTGGTGCCCAAGGACGGCGGCATGACCGAAGTCACCTACCAGGTGCACACCGAGCCGGGCGGCAGCGTGCCTTCGTGGCTGGCCAACAAATTTGTGGTTGAGGCACCGTTCAATACCCTCAAGGCCCTGAAGGAACGCGCCGAGAAGTGATCTGAAGGTGAATCTGTCAGGGGCGGGTCGTGCAAAGTCGTTTGAACGATCCGCCGCTCCCCGCAGTCCAGATGCTGTAAGCCCCTTCATGGGCTTTATCGAGGAGGCACCGATGAGCAAGTGGGCAGTTACCTTCGTCGACGATCATGGCGTGCGGGACACGGAGCACTTCGAATGTGCCAGCCAACCGGACCTGGAACAGGCCGCGCGATTGATTCGCGCCAAGCTGTTGCCGGTGCCCGCCGCGCTGGATCTCAATGACCTGGACGGCCGTACGCCGGAGCCGACGGTCAAAAGCCTGAAGGATCAGAATAGCATCCAGATCCTCAGTATCACGCCCTCACCCTGAACGGATTTTTTCCTCTGCGCCCCCCCTGGCAGAGGCGATGTCATCGCGCTACTCTGCAAGGGAGATCAGCGAGTGATTCGCTATAGGTCTGGTCTTGTCAGCTACATGCTTGTTTCCCGATTGTTGTAACGCCAGCGCTGTTCGGTGCCTGGTTCGGGAGTACGGAAAGTCTATCCAACGCTTGCTGAGGAGGACGTTTCATGAGCACAGCCTATCAAGAAGACATCAGCAGCAACGTGCTGCGCCGCATGAAAGAAGGCGGTTTTGATTTCGCACGCATCCATCCCATCGAGTTCTATGCCGTTTTCCCGGACGAGGAGCGGGCGCGCAGGGCGGCAGGTAAATTTCGCGGTGAATCCTTGAATGCCCAGGTCAGTGTCCGCGACGACGGTGCCTGGTATCTGGAGCTGAGCAAGGTGATGTACGCCACCTATGGCGGCATCGGTGACTTCGAGCAGAACTTCGGGGCGGTGGTCGAGCCCCTGGGCGGCACCATCGAAGGCTGGGGCGTCAAGCACCCGGTACGGGCGCTTAATTGA
The DNA here is from genome assembly GCF_013386165.1 of Pseudomonas gingeri. Classification (GTDB taxonomy): domain Bacteria; phylum Pseudomonadota; class Gammaproteobacteria; order Pseudomonadales; family Pseudomonadaceae; genus Aquipseudomonas; species Aquipseudomonas gingeri_C. Next base: position 275,232 of record NZ_JACAOS010000018.1, read on the forward strand.
GCGACTTCTTTCCAGCAGCAGCGGCTGACCCCAGGGTCGGCCGTTTTCGCATACGCGCACAAAAAAGGGCCACTCGGGCAGCCGATAGAACTCTGACTATGCTGGAGATAGGTCAGGCCTGCTTCGCAATGAGGCGCGGCTGATCGCATTGGGGCGTTTACTGCACATCTATGGTGCGGCGCAGGTTGGATGATTATCCAACTCTTTGATATTTAAGCGTTTATGCCGATGGCACGAGCCTTGCGAAGGCTCTTGTGACCGGGTGACAAGGAGCACGGCATGATCCGCACCTATTTTGACGAGATGTACGATGCAGGCGGCCAGGTTCGCCCGCATTACCGGGAATTTGCTCGTTGGCTGGCCGATACTCCCGAGGAGTTGTTGGCGCAACGGCGACGTGAGGCCGATCTGCTGTTTCATCGCGCCGGGATTACCTTCACCCTCTATGGCGACGATCAGGGCACCGAACGCCTGATTCCGTTCGACACCATTCCCCGCAGTATTCCCGCCAGTGAATGGCGCGTCGTGGAACGCGGCTGCATCCAGCGGGTCAAGGCGCTGAACATGTTTCTCGCCGACCTCTACCATGAACAACGAATCATCAAGGCCGGGATCATTCCCGCCGAACAGGTCCTGGCCAACGAGCAGTACCAGTTGGCCATGCAGGGCCTGAACCTGCACCGCGATATCTACTCGCATATTTCCGGGGTCGATCTGGTCCGTGATGGCGACGGCAGCTACTACGTCCTGGAAGACAACCTGCGCACTCCCAGCGGCGTGAGCTACATGCTCGAAGACCGCAAGATGATGATGCGACTGTTTCCTGAACTGTTCGCCGCCCAGCGCATCGCCCCGATCGACCATTACCCCAACCTGTTGCTCGACACGCTGAAAAGCTCCAGCCCGCTGGACAACCCGAGCGTGGTGGTACTGACGCCCGGGCGCTTCAACAGTGCCTTCTTCGAGCATGCGTTCCTGGCTCGGGAAATGGGTGTGGAACTGGTGGAAGGCGCCGACCTGTTCGTGCGTGACGACAAGGTCTTCATGCGCACCACCGACGGCCCGAAACAGGTGGATGTGATCTATCGCCGCCTCGACGACGCTTTCCTCGATCCTTTGGCGTTCAACCCCGACTCGATGCTCGGCGTGCCTGGCCTCTTGTCGTCCTACCGGTCCGGCAATGTGGTCCTGGCAAACGCCATCGGCACTGGGGTGGCGGACGACAAGTCGGTGTACCCATTCGTCACCGACATGATCCGTTTTTACCTGGACGAAGAGCCGATTCTGAAGAACGTGCCGACCTGGCAGTGTCGCAAGCCCGAGGAACTCTCCCACGTGCTGGCGCATCTACCTGAATTGGTGGTCAAGGAAACCCAGGGCTCGGGCGGCTACGGCATGCTGGTGGGGCCGGCGGCGAGCGCCGCGGAAATCGAGAATTTCCGCGCCCGGCTCAAGGCCAAGCCCCATGCCTATATCGCCCAGCCGACGTTGTCCTTGTCGACCTGCCCGACCTTTGTCGAGAGCGGCATCGCTCCGCGCCATATCGATCTGCGCCCATTTGTCCTCTCCGGTCGTGAGACCCGTGTCGTGCCGGGCGGGCTGACCCGCGTCGCACTGCGCGAAGGCTCCCTGGTGGTGAACTCGTCCCAGGGCGGCGGCACCAAGGACACCTGGGTGGTCGAGGATTAAGGAAGACTGACATGCTAAGTAGAACTGCCTCGGATTTGTATTGGATGTCGCGTTATCTGGAGCGCGTGGAAAATCTCGCGCGGATGCTCGACGTCAGTTATTCGCTGTCGTTGATGCCCCAGGACGGTCGCGGCGACGGTCTGCATGAAATGGCCATGCCGCTGTTGATCACCGGCACCCTGGACGATTACCTGGAGCGCCATGGCGAGCTGCATGCCGACCGGCTGCTGCATTTCTTCGCCCTGGACGCGGCCAACCCGGCGAGCATCTTCAGTTGCCTGCGGGCGGCACGGGCCAGTGCCCATGCGGTGCGTGGGCGGATTACCGCGGACATGTGGGAAAACATCAACGCCACCTGGTTGGAGATTCGCGGCATTGCCGACCAGGGCCTGGGGCGTTATGGCATGAGTCGTTTCTGCGAGTGGATCAAGGAGCGTTCCCACCTGTTTCGTGGCGCGTCCTACGGCACCATCATGCGTAACGATGCGTTTCGTTTTATTCGCCTGGGGACCTTTATCGAAAGGGCCGACAACACCTTGCGCCTGCTGGATGCCCGCTACGACATGGCTGGCGACCAGGCCGACGCGGTCAGCGACGGTACGGCCCACGCCTACTACCAGTGGAGTGCATTGTTGCGGGCGCTGTCGTCGTTCGAGGCCTACACCGAGATCTACCGTGATGCCCCGGGCGCGCGGCAGGTTGCCGAACTGCTGTTGTTACGTGCCGACGTGCCACGCTCGTTGCGTGCCTGCACCGAAGAAATCGACCAGATCCTTGCCAGCCTGCCCGGTATCAATGGCCGGCCGGCCCAGCGATTGGCCGCCGAGATGGACGCGCGACTGCGCTACACCGGTATCGATGAAATCCTCGACGAAGGCCTGCACACCTGGCTGACCGAGTTCATTCCGCTGGTTGCCGAACTGGGCAACGCCATACACAGTTCCTACCTGGAGGCTGCATGAGACTTTCCATTAGCCACGAGACCACCTATCACTATGAGGATCAGGTGCGGGCGAGCATCCAGTATTTGCGTCTGACTCCCCACGACAGCGAGCGCCAGCACGTGCTCAGCTGGCAACTGACCCTGCCGCGTCCGGTGCGGGCGCAGCTCGATCCGTTTGGCAATATCCTGCACGTGTTGACCCTGGACGAGCCCCATGAGGCCATCATCATCGGCGCCCGGGGCCAGGTCGACATCGACGAACAGCGCGAGGCCGAGCACGAGAGCCAGTCGGCCTTGCCGTTCCTGCGCATGACCCGCCTGACCGAGCCGGACGATGCCCTGCGCGGTTTTGCCGACAAGCAATGCCGCAAGCGGCGCGATCGCAGTGCGTTGATCGACCTGATGCAGGCGCTTAACCAGCATATGGCCTACACGCCGGGTGCCACCGAAGTCGACACCAGCGCCGCCCAGGCCTTTGCCCGGCGCGCCGGGGTGTGCCAGGACCATACCCATGCGTTCCTGGCCTGCGCCCGCAGCCTGGGGATTCCAGCGCGTTATGTGTCAGGGTATCTGTACAGCGAGAACAGCGAGCACCTGGCCAGCCATGCCTGGGCCGAAGCCTGGCTGGATGACGCCTGGTACAGCTTCGATGTGACCAATCAGCTGTCCCGTCCGGAGCGCCATCTGAAGCTGGCGGTGGGCCTGGACTACCTCGACGCCTGTCCGGTACGGGGCATGCGCCGGGGCGGCGGTTGTGAGCAGATGCACGCCAAGGTGCTGGTGTCGCCGGCGCCGGTCTTGCCGATCCTGTCGGTGCAGCAGCAATAACGCTGACGCCCTAGATCGGCTGCTTGCGTTTGGCCATGTGCTTCAAGTACGCCAGCAGTTGATCCAGTTCGCTATCCGGCAGTACCGCCGGGGCGAACGCTGGCATCTTCGCCTGCGGCCAGTGCCGCAGGCTCTGCGGATCACGGATATAGCGCTTGAGATAACCTGCGGCGAAATATTCGGTGGGGTTGTAGGGCACGTTCAGGTCCGGTCCGACCTGGGCATCCCCGGCACCGTTGAGTCGGTGGCAGGCCATGCAGTTTTTCTGAAACAGCGCGAAGCCTTTGTTCACCGGATCATTCGCCGCCAATTTCGGGTCCGGGCGCAGGGCGGGGAAACGTTCGGCCACCGTTGCCAGGCGCTTGATGCTCGCCATCTGATAAGGCCATTGCTCAGGGCTGATATGGCCTGCCTGCGGGTCGGTCCAGACCAGGTAAAACGGTCCGGCACTGGGTTTGCCGTCAGCCAGTGGCGGCCAGGGCTTGCTCGGGTCCTCCACCGCCAGCCAGGCCTGCGCGCCTTGGCGACTCAACAGTGGGCCGGCACTCATCTCGGCGGCAAATCCATCCAGTGCCACCGCTTGCAGGTGATCGTCGGCCTTGATGCCTTGGAGTAATGTCGCCATCGGCACGGCGCGATAGCTCATGTCGCGCTTGTAGGAGACATCATCCTTGATCGTGATGGTCTGGGCCTGGCCCAGCAGCTCCTCGGTTTGCCAGGTCCGGCTGCCGGTGCCCTGGGGCAGTTCCAGCTGCGCAGCGTAAAGGGTCGGGCAGAACAGCAGGGCGGTGAACAGTATCAGTGGTTTCATTCGGCGGGAGGACCTGATGGGGCGGCTTCGTCGGCGGTTGCGTTGTCGTCTTCGAAGACCCAGCCAGGGGTGTCCTCGACATGGTCGAAGATCGCGTCGCGCAATTCATCGTAGTTACCGCCGTTGACGATGCCGAGGTAGCCATGCTTGATCAGCGTGTCTTCGGCGTCGAGGGCGTGTTGGTTGGTGTCGCTGTAGATCACGACTACGGCGCTGGGGTCGAGCACCACCTGGCGCAACTGGTAGGCCAGGCCCTCGGCGTTACTGCCGGTGCCGTCCTCCAGTGTCAGGTCCACTTGCAGCGAGTTGTGCACATTGCCGGCGGCAAAATCGGCGTTATTACGCAAATCGAGGATCAGCGCACCGTCACGGATTTCGTCCACCGCGCGATTCACATCGATGATGCCCGCCTGGGCGCAAGAGCTGATGAGTAACCCGGTAATGACGATCCAGTGGCGCATGAGTCTCCCTCCCTCGAGTCATAGCTCAAGATTGGCACACAAAACCGCACTTCGGTAGTGAACCCATGAAGGTTGCGGCACAGTTGCCTGGAAACACGCCATGGAGCGCCTAGCCGATCACTTTGGTGAGGTTCGGCAAGATCAACAGCAGCGTGGTGGCGATGACGATGAGACCGGCTTGACGGATTTTCGAATGTTTGAACATGGCGGACTGCCTTTTGTTGTTATTCCTGACGACGACTACTGACAACAATGCTGATGCAGACGGTGCCTCGGCAAAACCCGACGGCCATCGCTACAGGCTTAACCTTAGAGCCCGCGTCTCACTTGACTTAGAACCATTTCGTATCAACTAACCAGGAAATATTTTCAAAAAGGCATGAGGCATATTGCCAACCGCCTAGCGGGCCTTTTGCTAGACACCTGCAAAGGTGAAACACGGCCATCCCTTAGCAGACTACCGTTCGTCCGAGTGTGCTGATCAGGGCCGTTCAGCCGTTGGTTTGCCAGTGTGCCGCCAAGCTGAACCGGAGCTTTCGGCAGCGCGTTCTGTACTTGCCTTGAGCGAGGGTTTCAAGGCAGGCTCGGGTTTCACTTCTTGTCTTTTGTGTCAGGTACTTTTATGTCGTTACGCATCTGCATTTTGGAAACCGATGTCCTGCGCCCAGAACTGGTCGATCAATATCAGGGCTATGGGCAGATGTTCGAGCGCCTCTTTTCCCGTCAACCGATCGCGGCGCAGTTCAGCGTCTTTAATGTGATGCAGGGTACCTACCCGAGTGACGAGCTGAGCTTTGACGCGTACCTGGTGACCGGCAGCAAGGCGGACTCCTTCGGCAGCGATCCGTGGATCCAGACCCTCAAGGCTTACCTGCTCAACCGCTACGAACGCGGCGACAAGCTGCTGGGCATCTGCTTTGGCCATCAGTTGCTGGCGCTGCTGCTGGGTGGCAAGACCGAGCGGGCGACCCAGGGCTGGGGCGTGGGCATCCATCAATACAAGATGGCCGCCAAGGCGCCATGGATGAGCCCGGTGCGCGAAGAGCTGACCTTGCTGATCAGCCACCAGGACCAGGTCACCGCATTGCCGGCAAACGCCACAGTGATCGCCTCCAGCGATTTCTGCCCTTTTGCGGCCTACCACATCAACGATCAGGTGCTGTGCTTCCAGGGGCATCCGGAATTCATCCACGATTACTCCCGGGCGCTGCTGGATATTCGCCAGGAATTTCTCGGCGAGCAGATCTATTCCAGTGGCGTGGCCAGCCTGGTGCACGAGCACCACGGCACCACGGTGGCTGAATGGATGATGCGTTTCGTCGCGCATAAGCCAGAGACTGCATCGGCGTGACCTTGTAGGAGCCGGCTTGCTGGCGATGAACGATAACGCGGTATAGCAGAGATACCGCGCCGTCTGAGTCGCCGGCAAGCCGGCTCCCACAGGACCGTGTCTCACCACAAAAATATCGTGTTGCCGAGCCCCCTGTAGGAGCGAGCTTGCTCGCGATGAGGCCCTTGAGCCTGGCGGTGCTCTTTACAGCCAGCCGGATCGCTTGAAACTGGCCCACAACCCTGTGCAGCCCACGGCAATAAAGCCCAATACGGTGAAATAACCGTAGTGCCAGCTCAGCTCCGGCATGTTCTGGAAGTTCATCCCGTAGATCCCGGCCACCGCCGTCGGAAACGCCAGGATCGCCGCCCAGGCGGCGAACTTGCGCTGCACCACGCTCTGGCGCGCGGCCTCCAGCAGCACACCGATCTCGATGGTCTGGCTGGCGATATCGCGCAGCGTCGCCAGGTCTTCCATCTGCCGGGTGACATGGATCTGCACATCGCGGAAATACGGGCGCATGTTCTTGTCGATGAACGGGAAGTCCAGGCGCGACACTTCCTCACTGATCTCCACCATCGGCGCCACGTAGCGGCGCAGGCGCAGCACATCGCGACGCAGGTAGTGGATGCGCTGGATATCGCCCTCGTTCAGCGAGCTGGTGAGCACATTCTTTTCCAGCTCGTCGATTTCGGCATGGATGGCTTCGGTGACGGGCTGATAGCTCTCGGTGACGAAGTCCAGCAGGGCATACAGCACAAAGTCCTCACCGTGCTCCAGCAGCAGTGGTCGCGCTTCGCAGCGCTGCCTGACGTGGGCGTAGGATTTCGAGTGGCCGTTACGGCAGGTGATGATGTAGCCATTGCCGGCAAAGATGTGGGTTTCGATGAACTCCAGCTTGCCTTCGTTGCGGATCGGCGAATAGGTGACGATAAACAACGCATCGCCGAAGCTTTCCAGCTTGGGTCGGCTGTGTTTTTCCAGGGCGTCTTCAATGGCCAGTTCGTGGAGATTGAACTGCTTTTGCAGGCTGGCCAGTTCCGCAGCGTTGGGCTCTTCCAGACCGATCCAGACAAAATGGTCCGGTTTGGCCGCCCAGGCACTGCCTTCATCGAGGGTGATATCCCGGACTTTCCTGCCGGCGCTGTAAACCGCCGAGGCAACAACTCTACCCATAGTGCTGATCACTTCTTCTTTTTGGAGGGAGGGGCGCGGTGCAGCTTATCCTGCCCTGCCTGATCAGAGTCAGCAAACCCGTGGGAGTTCGGGGAAAAGTTGTTGATCCATGGCCTCGATGCAGGCGCGCATCTGCTCGCGGCATTCGGCGATCAGCAGGGGCATGTCGTCCAGGGTCAGTCCGGCGGTAGGAATCGCCGGCAGCGAGCGGATCAGGATCTTGCCGCTGCGCCAGCGGTTCAGGCGCATGTGCTTGATGTAGCTGCTGACACACACCGGCACGATCGGTACACCGGCGGCGATGGCCATCTGAAAGGCGCCTTTCTTGAACGGCAGCAGGTCTTCGCCCAGATTGCGCGTGCCTTCCGGGAAGACCCAGATCGAGGTGTCCTTGTGCTGCAAGGTTTCGGTGGTGGTCAGCATGGAGCGCCGGGCCTTGTGGGTGTTGCCGCGATCGATCAGCACATTGCCGGCCAGCCAGAACAACTGGCCGAACAGCGGCACCCACTTCAGGCTTTTCTTGCCGATGCACACAGTACGGCGGGGGACCACATTGCCGAAGACGAACAGGTCGTAGTTGGACTGATGATTGGCGACGATCACGCAGCTTTGCGGCTTGTTCATCAACGCGCCGACCTCGGCCTTGACCCGCAGGCGCAGGATGCACATCGCCGGCAGCGCATAAAGGCGGGCACAGAGGCGGCTGTTGTCCGGATTGAACGGACGACACAGCCCGAGCAATACGCCGAGCACACCGGCCAGCACAAAATGCAGCGCCATCAATAACATACGTAGCAGAAACAGCATCTACAGAACCCGCCCGGACAAAAAGTGGCGCAGTGTACGGATGTGCACTGTTTTCGGCAATTGCCGTCTGTAGCCGGGAGATGGTGATGTTTTAGCGTATGTTTCCGCTTGATGGCGGCAGGTGCGGATTAGAGCGGTTGCGCGTCCGACAAGACCCTTGTAGGAGCGAGCTTGCTCGCGATGGACGTTAACGATAACGCGCGTTTGCAGGGTAAATGCGGCGCTCTCAAATCCATCGCAAGCAATCGGGCATTGACCGACTGCTCCTACAAGGGTTCGTATTCGCTTAACTGACCGGCAGGGCTTTAACCCATATGTGCCTGATCAAGAATGATCGCGTTATCCAGGGTTTCCAGCAGTGCCTTGCGCACTTTCAACTTGGTGTTCTTGTGGGCGTTCATATTGATCTTCTTCAGCGCATGGGCGGCGGCCAGTGCGGTGTCTTGCAAGGCATCGGCAGCCACCACCTTGTCGAGGAACCCCGCGCCCACGGCGTCCTGCGGGTTGAACATCTCGCCATTGATCACCGAGCGCTGGAACGCCGAGTTGCCGAGGCGATCCCGGGCCAGCTCGATCCCGGCGTGGTGCATGGTCATACCGATCTGCACTTCATTCAGGCCGATGCTGAACGGTCCCTCGACGCCGATACGGTAATCGGCCGAGAGCAGCAGGAAGGCGCCTTTGGCCACCGCATGCCCCGGGCAGGCGACGATAACCGGGAAGGGATGTGCCAAAAGGCGACGGGCGAGGGTGGAGCCGGCGGTTACCAGGCTCACGGCTTCCTTGGGACCGGCGGTCATGACCTTCAAGTCGTAGCCGCCGGAGAGAATGCCTGGCTGGCCGGTGATGATCACGATGGCGCGGTCGGCGGTGGCCTGGTCCAGCGCGGCGTTGAACGCGGTAATCACGTCCGGGGAAATGGCATTGACCTTGCCATTGCTCAAGGTCAGGGTCGCGATACCGTCGTCGAGGTGGTAAGAGATCAATTCACTCATGACGCAATTCCTTATATAGAAGTGAGGCAGACGTTACCCAGCCGCCGGGGTCAGGTAAAGCGCCGTGACTGACTGGTGAGTCAGCCTTTTCCGCCTAACCGCCGGGCTGACGGCGTGTTGCGGGGCTGCTGTGGAGAGAATAGAGCGCTGCGCGCCGGGTCGGAGATTGGCGGTTTTGCCCTGATCCACGGGCCGGGGAGGTGGGGGAGTGCAGTCGATTGACTTAACCACATGAAAATTCTGAAAAAAACCTTTGCCATCGGAAAAGCTTTCGACTACATTAGCGCGCCTCGACAGACTGAATGAGTTTGAAGAGATACGGTGAAGTGTCCGAGTGGCTTAAGGAGCACGCCTGGAAAGTGTGTATACAGGAAACTGTATCGAGAGTTCGAATCTCTCCTTCACCGCCACATTCTGCAAACAAAAACCCCTGATTTTCCTAGAGAAAGTCGGGGGTTTTTGGTTTTTGGCGTCCCCAAAATGTCCCCATGGGACCGTCATGGGACCGTCATGGGACTGGTGCGTTGAGGTCTGTTTTGTCGGCCTGGACAGGCTTCACTCTGACTCGGATCTGAATGCAACCCGCCATGATACAGAGGGTGGCGGCCAGCATTGGCGTGTTGTTTGCGTTGTTCGAGCCCTTGAACTAGCGTGTTGGGGCATTCTGCCAGCAGCAAGCCGGTAATACAGGTGCTGATGCAATAAGCAGGCTCATAGCGGAACAATCGATAACATGCCAATCACGCCAACTTATACCTCGACCACGGTTCTCATCGGCGGTGTCTCCACGACCGTCCCATCCACCGCACAGGCCATATTGGACTCCACCAACATGAGCGGCGGTTCAGGTCCCAGCGCCAGCATCAGACCGCCAGGTTTTGTGACCGGCGGGTGCCCGAACCATCATCAGCGCGGTCATCTGATCGGTAATCAGTTAGGGGGCAGCGGTACCGATCCGAATAACCTGGTGACCCTCACCGAAGGCTCGAACCATCCGTTTATGTACGAGTATGAAAAGCTGGTCTACGACTACGTGAAGGGTCATTCCGGCAGCAAGTTTACCTACCTGGTGACGGCCAACTACGACACGACCAAGTACTATGTGGCACCTGCCGCGCCCGGCGGCGCAGCCTCAGGGGCAATGTCCAACCCTTATTGTCCGCTGCCCTGCCCCGAATCGCTGACCATCGAGTTCTTCTCCACCGACGGCAACGGCGCGAAGACCTACCCGATACCGGTGAACGCCATGACCCCGACAGGGTTCAACTCGGCCTACTGCGGACCGGTGACTGTCCAGAACGGTGGCTACAAGTTTCATGAAGGTAGCCTCACCCACATCAAGAACAATTGCTGGGCCACTTGAGCGAGGTTCCATGAAATTAGCTGTGATACCCAGTAGCGAAGACGCGATACGCCTGGCTCAACCGGAAGACGAGTTGGTACTGATGGCCGCCTGTGCGCCCAACCAGGTCGGTCAATTGCTGACCTCGCGGCCGCGCCCGGTCGGTACACCGACTGCGCCCCCGATCGCCCGACGCCCGACCGAAAGCCTGACGCTGACTTCCAGCACGGTACGTGCATGGCACGACAGCGCTAACAAAACGGTTGTCTTGTTATCGATCAAAAAGCGCTTTCTGAAAAAGATTCCCGAATCGCTCAACGGCTGGAGTTGCGAGATCGGTTCGCCGCTGCGTGTACTGCAACAGCAGGCCGGCCAGACCAGCTTGCCGATGCAGAGCTAGTTGTTCGGTCCCGGAATGAGAGGGTGCGGATTAATTGTGAAACGGTCTGGATTTTGAGCCCAGGCCTCACAGATCACTCGCAGCCTCAACCGACTTCAGTGCGTTTGATCAACTCATCAAGCCGCGACAAAAACAGCTTGAGCAAGGGCGACGTGTTGTCTTTGTGATAGCCAATCATCAAATCCAGCATCGGTGGCTGGCCGCGCAACGGGCGGCTGGTCACTGACCACGGCAGGAAGTTTTCTGCATACGCCGGCAGCAAGGCCACGCCACGGGTGGAGGCAATCAGTGACATGGCCATGGTCAGGTTATGGATGCGATGGCTGGGTTGTAGGTCGAGGCCGTTGGCGCTCAGGTAGTTTTCGATTGCCAGCCGCATGGGATAGGCAATGTCTGAAGCACCGATAAACACTTCGTTGGCCAGTTCCTGCACATCGACATCCGCGCCCGCCGCCAGTCGGTGATCGCTGGGCATGATCACCACAAAAGGCTCGCTGGTGATTTTGATGTATTCCAACTCGGGGGTGTTGTGCTCCTGGCGCAGGAAGGCGATGTCGAGCTTGCCGCGCATCAGGGCGTCGGCCAGGTCTGGCGAATACTGGCTGGACACGGTCATTTCCATGTTGGGCAGCTGGTCGCGTAGCAGGCGGGTGGTATCCGGTAGCCAGTCCACTTCCTGGCCGGTAAGAAAGCCAACCGCAAAGGTCGGCTTGCTCGGATGCGCCACCCGGCGCGCTGCCTCGATCCCGGCCTGCACCTGGTTCAGCGCCAACCGCGCGTGTTCAAGAAACGCCTTGCCGGCTTCAGTCAGTTCGATACCCCGCGCACTGCGCGACATCAGCGACGCTCCCACCTCGTCCTCCAGATCCTTGATCTGCCGGCTCAGCGACGGCTGCGAGGTAAACAGCCGTTTCTGCGCCGCCACGGTCAGGCTGCCTTCCTCGGCGACGGCAATGAAGTAACGCAGGTGGCGCAGTTCCATGTTCGATTCCCGATGGGGTGAAAAAAGCCTTCCATGCTTTTTAGGCATGGGGCGAAGCTTACAAAGTCTTTTTCATGCCCGCAAGCTCGGCCTAGATTAGCTTCAACGGCAACCAAACAGGGTTGCGGACTCAAGCGAACGAGGCCTTAAATGCATACCCATCAGACTGCTCCGACTCAATACATCGACGCGAACGGAATCCGCTTCGCCTACCGCCGTTTCGGCAAGGCGCAAACCGTACCGGTGGTGCTGAACATGCATTTCACCGGCACCATGGACCACTGGGACCCGCTGGTCACCGATGGCCTGGCTCAACAGCGTGAAGTGATTCTGTTCAACAACGCCGGGATCTCCAGCACCTCCGGTGAGGTACCGACTTCGATCGAGGAAATGGCTGCCAACGCAGCGCATTTCATCAAGGCACTGGGCCTGCCAAAGGTAGACGTGCTGGGTTTCTCCCTCGGTGGACTGGTGGCGCAAACCCTTGCGATTGCCGAACCCACGCTGGTGCGCCGCCTGGTGCTGGTGGGCACCGGCCCACGCAGCGGCGAGGGCATGGCATCGCTGACGCCGGAAGCCGTCGAGGTTTTCAGCGCCACCTATGCAAACCCGGATGAGCTCTGGCTGGGCGTGTTCTTCACCGCGTCTGACGCCAGCCAATCCGCCGGCCGTGCCTTCCTTGAACGCTTCCGTCTGCGCAGCGAAGGGCGTGATCCAGAGGCCAACGAAAACGTTGCTCCTGCTCAATTGGCCGCGTTGGCCAAGTGGGGAACACCACAAGAGCAACCGTTTGAATACCTGGCTGCTGTGCAGCAACCGACCCTGGTCATCAACGGTGACAACGACGTGATCATTTACTCGATCAACTCCTGGCACTTGCAGCAGCACATCCCCAACGCCCAACTGATTTTGTACCCGGACGCCAACCACGGGTCGCAGTACCAGTACCCCGAGCATTTCGTCGGTCACGTCTGCACTTTTCTTTCCGAGCAGTGATTCACCGCCTTATCCATCCCTGACATTTCAGTTATCCATTCGAGGAACAGATCATGAGCACATTGACTGGAAAAACCGCGCTGGTCACCGGCGCATCCCGTGGTATCGGTCGCGCCACTGCCCTGGCTTTGGCCAAGGGTGGCGCCCAGGTGCTGGTGCATTACAGCAGCGGCCTCGCTGAAGCCCTGGCGGTAGTTGAAGAAATTCGTGCAGGAGGCGGGCGGGCGCAAGCCGTTGGTGCGGATCTTTCCGCAGCCGATGGCCCGCACAAACTGGCGCGGAGCGTCATCGAGATCGTGGGTGCGCGGCTGGACATCCTGGTCGCCAACGCAGGTGTCGCCAATGCCGCGAGCATTGAAGACACCACCGTTGAGGACTTCGACCGGCTGTTTGCAGTGAACGTGCGAGCGCCGTTCTTTGTGGTCCAGCAACTGTTGCCGGTGATGTGCGAGGGCAGCAGCATTGTCCTGCTGTCGTCCCTGGCCGCACGTGCAGCGGTGGGTGAGCTGTCGGCTTACGCATCGACCAAAGGCGCGGTCGACACCCTGGTCACGCATTTCGCGGCAGCGCTCGGGCCTCGTGGCATTCGGGTCAACGCGGTGGCGCCGGGCGTGGTCGAGACCGACATGTCGAGCTTCGCCAGAACAGATGCCGGTCGCGACTTTACCTTGTCGATGCAGGCCCTGAAACGCGTCGCGCAACCGGATGATATCGCGGGTGCCGTGGCCTTTCTGGCTTCGGACGACGCGCGCTGGATCAGCGGCGACACCCTGCGCGTCGATGGCGGCTCGAAACTCTGAGCCCGACGCCTGCCCTTGAATCGCCCGGTGCCTTGTCGCCGGGCGTTGGAGATACTCATGACTATTGTTTCTGAATTGTTCAAACCGCTGGACCTCGGTGCTATCCGCCTGAGCCACCGGGTCATACACGCACCCACCACACGCCTGCGCGCCGAGGCTGATGACAGCCCAAGCGCGATGATGGTCGAGTACTACCGTCAGCGTGCTTCGGCTGGGGGCTTGTTGATCACCGAGAGTGCTCACCCATCCCTGGACAGTCGCGGCTACCTGGGCGCTCCTGGCATCTACACCAGCGTCCATGTGGACGCCTGGCGAAAAGTGACTGAAGCGGTGCATGCAAAGGGCGGCAGGATCGTCATGCAAATCGCCCACGATGGTCGCCAGTCGCATATCGATCTCAGTGAAGGGCAATCCCCCATCGCACCCTCCGTGGTGCCGTTTGAAACGCAAGTACTGACGCACGATGGCTGGGTTGCCAATTCACCGCATCGGGCGCTGGAAATCGAAGAAATTCCGCTATTGGTGGAGTCCTTCAGACTTGCCGCCAAGCGTGCCCTGGACGCCGGGTTTGATGGTGTTGAACTGCACAATGCCAATGGCTACCTGGCGGACACCTTCCTTCAGGACGGGACCAATAGACGTACCGATGCCTATGGTGGTTCGCTGGAAAACCGCGTGCGGTTCACCCTCGAAGTACTCGAAGCGATGATTTCGGTCTGGGGAGCGGGTCGCGTCGGTATCCGCATATCGCCGAGCGGTGAGTGGGGCAGCATTTCCGACAGCAACCCGGGGGCGACATTCGGTTATCTGGCTGAGCGCCTGAACGACTTCGAGTTGGCGTATCTGCACATCATCGAACCGCGGGTCAACGGCACCGATGAAAACTTGAGCGTGTCGCAGCAACCGGTTGCCGCCGCCACGCTTCGTAAAGTGTTCCGTGGGCCGATCATCGCCGCCGGTGGGTTCGACCGCGAAGGAGCAAATGACACGGTGCGCAAAGGTGACGCCGATGCCATCGCATTCGGTCGCTGGTTCACCTCCAATCCGGATCTGCCTGAACGCTTTCGCCATGGCATTGGCCTGACGCCGTATGTGCGTGACGCGTTCTGGGGCGGCGATGAAAAAGCCTACATCGACTTTTCGTGCGCCAAAGAACTGCAACCCAACTGAGCATCGATCTGCTGCGCCATGTCGCGCCCATCAACCGCATTTGAAACTGAGGAATACATCATGACTTCGACTCTTTATCACGCTGGCGGCTCGCCCAACTCGCGCCGGGTGCGGATTTTCATCGCCGAAAAAGGCCTGAATGTTCCGCTGGTGCCGGTTGATCTTGGCAGCAAAGAGCAGTTTTCCGAGGCCTACAAAGCCATCAACCCACGCAGCATGGTGCCAACCCTTGTGCTTGATAGCGGCGTCTCGATCGCCGAAGTCCCTGCGATCTGGCGGTATCTGGAAGAGATCCATCCTGAGACGCCGCTGCTGGGCAGCACACCCACGGAGAAAGCCCTGGTCGCCATGTGGGAGCGTCGCGTCGAACTCGAGGGCTTCGCCGCCGTCATGGAAGCAGTGCGCAACGCCGTGCCTGGCCTTATCGGGCGGGCGCTGGCCGGTCCACATGGCTACGCGCAAATCCCTGAGCTCGCCGAGCGCAGCAAGTTGCGTGTGATCAACTTCTACGTTGATTTGAACCAGCGTTTAAACACCGTGCCGTTTGTGGCGGGTGCGCACTTCAGTGCCGCCGATATCACTGCGATGGCGACGCTGGATTTTGCCAAAGGCGCCTTGAAGATGGCTATAGCCGAGGACCAAACCGCGCTACAAACCTGGTACGACAAAGTCTCTGCCCGGCCAAGCATGTCGGCTTGAGTCTGCCGGGTGAGGAGTGAGGGGCGGCCGGGTGTCGTCAGCGCCTCACTCCTCCCTGGCCGCACAAACCCGCGCCCGTCCGGCACGCTTTGCCTCATAAAGCTGTACATCCGCAGCCGCCAGCAGTGTCTCCGGACCATTACCCAAGGTGGGCAGCAGCGTCGCGACCCCCAGGGACGTCGTCACCACGCGATCAACTTCCGAGTCGAGGTGTTCGATCTCCAGTGCTCGGATACGCCCCAGCATGGTCTCGGCTATCCTGAGGGCGTCTTCAAGTTTCGTTTTTGGCAAAATGCAGGCGAACTCCTCACCGCCATACCTCGCCACCTTGTCATGGGGGCGTCTGAGGGACTCGGAAATCGTTTTCGCAACCCGCTTCAGGCAACTGTCCCCACTCTGATGGCCATAGCGGTCGTTGTAACGCTTGAAGTAATCGATATCCAGCAGGATAAGGGACATGGGCACCTTGTCTCGCAGGCTCTGACGCCAGTTGGTGAGCAAGTCGTCGTCGAACTTGCGCCGATTGCCCACACCCGTCAGGCCATCCAGCAGCGCGTTCGCCCGCAACAGATCACCCTGCAACTTCAAGGTCAGGTGCGTTCGGACCCGGGCGCGGACGATCACCGAGTTGATGGGTTTTACAATAAAGTCGACCGCCCCGAGCCCCAGGGCAATGACCTCATCCGCCGCCTGGTTCTGCGCGGTAATGAAGATGATCGGTATCGTGCTCGTCAGGGGATCGGCCTTGAGTCGGCGGCACACCTCGTGACCATCGATATCTTCCATCACGACGTCGAGCAGGATCAGGTCCGGCAATTCGGCCCGGCATATCTTGAGCGTCTGCTCGCCGTTGATGGCCATGAAAATGTCGCACTGTTCGGAAAACAGGTCGTACAGCACCCGGATATTCGTGGGCTGATCGTCCGCAATCAGAATTTTGGGGCGTCGGTTTGTGTGAAGCAGCCAATCTTCGAGTATTCGCTCCATGATTAAGCTTGCTCCAGCATTTCATATGCACTCAGTGCCGCAGCGGTGAAATCCAATGCTCTGACCTGTTTGATAAACGGATTGAAGCGGACCAGTCGTTCCGCTGGCGTTTGGGGCAAGAGTGCTTCCGCTGCCGCAATGGCTTGCAGGTTCGAAGCATTCAACAGGGCTAATATTTCGTTCAAATGCAGTCGCCATTCAGTCAAAGGCAAGGTCTGCGCCGCGGATTCAATCGGACCCGCTGGCTCGGCGAACGCCAGCGTCAATTGTTCCAGGCAGGCCTGCATCAATTGCCGCAGTTCAGCGCTGCACCCATTGACCAGGGGATCGATGTTTGTCGATGCCGCATCGGCGCTCAGCGTCTGCTCAAGCTGGCCGGCTCTTCTTGAAAGCGCGAGGGCACCGATGGTGCCGGCACTGCCTTTGATGGCATGCAAGACACTGGCAGCGCCCGCCCGGTTGTTCTGTGCTATTTGCGCGTCGAGGTTCGCGAGTTGTTTTTCCGTGTCGGTCCCAAAGATTTTCAGGACATTGCGGATCAAGTTCAGGTTTCCGTCCAGCCGCTCGAGGATTGAAGCACGCGTTTCAATGAGTTCGCCGGGTTCCATGACCGGATGATCTGCGATCGGGGCCGGTGCCAGGGCAGGGGGCTCTTTGCCATCGAGTTGTGCCCGCAACACCGAAACGAGATGCTCGATATCGATCGGCTTGCCGACATGGCCGTTCATCCCCGCCTGCAAACAGGCTTGCCGATCGGCAGAAGACGCATTGGCGGTAATTGCAATGATGGGCAGCGTGGTAAAGCGCGGGTTGGCTCGAATTCTCCGGGTTGCTTCGTAGCCATCGATGTCAGGCATCTGCACATCCATCAGCACGGCATCGAAGGTTTTGTTCCCTGCGGTCACGCAACTGACCCCCTCAAAACCGCCTTCGGCCAATTGAACCGACGCGCCTTCCGATTTCAGCAGTTCCTCGATGACCTGACGGTTCAAGGCATTGTCTTCCACCACCAGGAAGTTGAGCCCCGCCAGGCGTTTTGAAGGCTTGTGCTCAAACGCTGGCGATTCAGTCGGCGTATCGAGGCCTCGCAACGCCCGTAAAATAACCTCGGTCAGTTGCCGGGGCGTCACGGGCTTGGTGATGAACCCGGCGAAAGGCGCATCGCCCCGGTCATGGCTCTCGGCGAGTATTTCGCGCCCGTAGGCGGTGATCATGACCACCACGGGGGGCGGTATCCGTCCTTTCAGCTCGCGAATCAACTTGGCCGCGCTCATGCCGTTCAGATCCGGCATGCGCCAATCCATCAGGACCACGTCATAGTGCTCTCCCTCATGCAGGGCTGCGCTTATCCGGCTTACGGCATCGACACCCGAGGAGACGTGGTCGGCGTGCCATTCCAGGGCGGCCACCGTGCGCATCAGCAGCTCGGCGGCAACCGGGTTGTCATCGACCACCAGCACCCGCATCGGCTGGTGGGCGAGCAGGGCACCGGCCCCTGACGCGGCATTTTTGTCCACCTTCAGCCAGACATCGAACCAGAACCGGCTACCCACATCCGGACGGCTTTGCACTTGCAGGTCACCGCCCATCAATTTGACCAGGCGCTTGCAGATGACCAGGCCAAGACCCGAGCCGCCGAAGCGACGCGAGGTCGAGGCTTCGGCCTGGTTGAAGCCTTCAAAGATATGCTCGATCTGCTCGGCGTTCATGCCGATGCCGCTGTCGGTGACGGAGATTCGAACCTGCACCGCCGAATTCTGGCGTTCCAGAAGCTCAAGGCTGACGATGACCTGTCCTTTCAAGGTGAACTTGAGGGCGTTGCCGGCGAGATTGATCAAGACCTGCTGCAAGCGCAGGCTGTCGCCAATCAGGCCGCTGGGCAGGTCAGGATCGATATCGAACAACACTTCGATGTCCTTCTGGCCCTGGTTGCCGGCCAATACCACACCCAGGTCCTGCATCAGCGGTTCGAAGTCGAATGGATGCGGATCCAGTTGGAGTTTGCCCGCCTCGATCTTTGAATAGTCGAGAATGTCATTGAGCAGCCCCAGCAACGATTGGGCGGCTGTCTGGGCCTTGCTCACGTAGTCACGCTGACGCAGGTTCAGCGGTGTGAACTGCACCAGGTGCAGCATTCCCAGCACCGCGTTCATGGGCGTTCGGATCTCATGGCTCATGTTCGCCAGGAAGGATGATTTGGCCGCACTCGCTGCGTCAGCCTGTTCCTTGGCGTGGCGCAGGCTCACTTCCATTTCATGCTGGGCGGTCACGTCATGATTGATCCCGGTCATCAGGACCGGTGTGCCGTTGGCATCATGTTCGACACGCACGCGTGTTTCTATCTGGCGTATCTGCCCATCGGGATGTACGACCCGGAACGATGGCAGCTGCTTTTCGCCACCGGCGATCGCAGCGTCGAGTGCCGTTATGACCCTGTCCAGGTCATCGGCATGCAAGCGCGAACGCCAGTGCTCGAAGTTCAGGTCATGGTCGAGCAGCCCCTGCGAGTAGCCATAGATCTCGAACATGCGCTCATTCCAATGCAACGTGCCGTCGCAAAGGTTCCACGACCAGATGCCGAGTTCAGCGATGTCGGCGGCCAACAAGAGATGGTCACGGGTCGCGGCAAGGTCGCTGCGATGTTTCTTCTGTTCGGTGATATCGGTCATGACGCTGACGAAGCAGCGTTCGCCCGTGCCCTTCATCGAACTGGTGGAAACGTGGATCGCGAAGGTCGAGCCGTCCTTGCGCAACCCCGCCAACTCGGCGCTACTGCCGGTCTCAGTGGCGTCGTCCCGGGCGAACTGTGTGTTGTAATCGTTGTACGCCTCAAGGTGGGACTCTGGCACCAGCGTCCTGACATTGCGCCCGAGTATCTCTTGTGTGTCGTAGCCGAATGCCCGCTGGCCGGCACGGTTGAGCGAGCGCACTTTGCCTTTGCCATCGATCGTGATAATCGGGTTGGGCGCTGTCTCCAGGATAGCCCGCGTGGTTTCCAGGCTCTGCGCCAGTTCCTTTTCCGTCTTGCTTTGCAGGGCGACCTGGCGTGTCAGGCGCAGACCGAAAATCACCAGTACGCACACCAGCAAGCCAATACCTGCGGCATGCCACAGCGTATCCGACCACCACTCGGCCAGGTTTTCATCTCGCGAGAGCGCTGCCGCAACGAACAGTGGATAGTCATGCAGGCTTCGGAAGCTGTTGAGACGAAGCACACCGTCCTGAGCCGATACGGTGGAGAATGTACCGGACGCGCCCTGCAGGGTGTGCTCATGGAAAAGTCGGGTATTTAAAATGTCTGCGCCGACGAAGCGTTCTTCATATGGCCGCCGCCCCGCCATGACCCCCGAGTTATAAGCCAGGACAACAGCCCCTTCTTTGCCGATGCCGAGGCCATTATAAAATTTCAGGAAGAAATCAATATCGATAGTCGCGGAGGCGACACCGGCAAAGCTGCCGTCTGCATTGTTAATGCGTCGTGACACAGGAATAACCCACTTCCCCGTCGACCGACTACGTAACGGTACTGATACATGCAAGCCTCGGTCAGGATGGTCGCGATGAAAGATGAAGTATTCACGATCAGAGTTGTTATAGCTGGGCACAGCCCCGGGTAATGCCCGGGTGATCAATGTGCCGTCGCGGTCGAACAAATAAAGACCATCGAGTTGCGCGAGCTCGCCGAGTCGCAAACTGAACGCCTGGCGCAATCGTTCCAGCGCGGCCGGGCTGGTGCCATCGTGTTCGACACGTTCGACAACCCCGCTCAGCACAAGATCGGCTTCCTTGATCGTGTCGTCGGCGTGTTGCGCCATTGCCCGCGCCAGGTTATCGGTGGCTGTCGTCATTTCGCCCAGTTGCACCGTGCGAGCGGTAAAACTGCGCCAGATATCGGAGCCAACGAGCACGACGCACATGATGAAGATGAGCAGCGTCATTCGGGATGTAAGCGAAATCCGATAGGCCACGTTTGCCTTCCTGGGAAGTGGATCACTATTGATAAGGCAGTCTGTATTAAAGCGGGTAGGGCAGCAACTTGTCCTTTGAGAGGCATTGCAGTTATTCGGACGCTGCTGCCTGAGTTCCGGCAGGTACTTGATTCTGGTGGGGGCCAATACTTCTTCAATGGCCTGCGGCGGGACATGTCCCCCCAATGGGCTGTTACGGAACGTATCGCGGTGTTGCAAAAAAACGCCTGAGTCATTCAGCCAAAAAACTCGATGGCTTTTATTTTTTTATTTAATTCAATGACTTGTTTGGCTAATAGGTGTTTGTTTGAGGGTTGGCCATAAAGTTGCATACTCATGTATATACAAGATTATGCAGCAACCCTGGATGAAGCTGAAGCGGGTGCTGCCCCCCAACGGCAAACAGGGTCCGAGAGCTGGCTGTGATGAAAACCAACATATTCCCAGGATGGTACGTCGTGTTCGCGGCGCATGTGTTGCTTGCCCTTATCTTTGGCGCGGCCTACTCCTTCGGCGCGTTTTTCTCGCAGATCCAGTCCTACTATGAGGTCGGGCGCTTTTCCGTGGCGTCGGTGTTTTCATTGACGGCCTTCATCTATTACACCGTCGGGGTTTTCTCCGGCTCCCTGGCTGATCGTATTTCGGCCCGGGTCGTGGTCAGCGTTGGCATTGTTTTACTGGCGTTGGGATTTTTCCTCAGCAGCCTGGCGGCAGGCTCCTTGTCATTGTTCCTGGTGTGTTTCTGTGTGCTGGTCGGGTTGGGTGTGGGCCTGGTGTATGTACCGATGGTGACAGCGGTGCAGCGCTGGTTCGTCAAAAATCGCAGCCAGGCGTCGGGCATCGCGCTGGCGGGTACCGGGGTCGGGACCTTTGTCGGACCGTCGGCGGCAGGTCTGCTGATGGAGCATTTTTCCTGGGAGTCGACCCTGCAGATCTTCGCCGTGGCCATTCTGGTGGTGGGCTTGCTGGTGACGTCGCTGGTCAGGAACCCTCCGCAGGCGCCGGGCCTGTTTGCGGAGGGGCTCGACTCCTTGGTTTCGGGCAGTGAACATCCTGCGGCAGCCAGCGGCATGCGCCTGGCCGAAGCCGCGGGTACGAGGCGATTCTGGTGGTACTTCGGGGCGATTTTCTTTGGTTCGGTCGGGCTGTTTCTTGCGCTGGTACACATCAATCCCTACGCGCGCCAATTTGGTATTTCCGCCACCCAAGCCAACTTGCTGATCGGGCTGATCGGCGTCGGCAATGTCGGCGGCCGGTTGTTCCTGGGCAGCATCGGTGACCGGATCGGTGCGCGTCGCTTATTGATGGTTTTGACCTTCGCCCTGGTGCTGCTCAATCTGCTGTGGCTCGGTGCCCATACCTTTATCACGCTGGCGCTGTTCGCCCTGTGTTTCGGTGTGGCCAATGGTGGCTGCATCTCCCTGTATCCAGCGGTAGCGGCCAACTGGTTCGGCACAGCGAACCTGGGGGCTATCCTGGGCGCCCTGTACATTTCAGTCGGGGTCGCGGCGCTGCTCGGCGGGAGCATCGCCGGACTGTTGTTCGATCTTTATCAGGGCTACGCGGTTTCGATTCTGCTGGGCGCGCTCTGTGCGCTGTTGTCAGTGTTGTTCATTCTGATTGCCAGCCGTCAGTTGCCTCAGGTCGCGGTCCCGGTCCCCACGGCATAAACCCGCCCGAGAAACTCGAGCATCGCCGCATTCACGGCCTCGGCTTTCTCGCTCTGTATCCAGTGCCCGCAATCCTCGATCAAGCGTTGTTCGAGTTGCGGCACCAGCCCCGGCATGCGTTTGATCGTGTGGGCTTCCAGGGCACCTACCGGGTCTCTATCGCCAATCAGGAACAACGTCGGTTGCTGGACCTGCGCACCGACCAGAAACTCCGTGCGCTGCCAGTTGCGTTCGAAGTTGCGATACCAGTTCAGCGCGCCGCGAAAGCCCTTGCCGGCAAAGGTCTGCCGGTAGGCTTGGTAATCCTCGGACGCGCACCAGTCGGGTAATTGCATGGCCACGTCCACGCCGTCAAACAAGCGTGCATCGACCGGCTTGGTTTGCAGAAACACCTCGGTATCGCCCATAAACGCCCGCAAGGTCCGGTCGATATCCGCGTCCAGCTCCTGCTCGGCTACTCCGGGCTGCTGGAAATAGAGGATGTAGTTGAAACGATCGGCATAGTGCTCGCGCATCAACTCGGTCGCCGGACGCTTGGGTCTTCCGCCGAAGGGCACCGACAAGGTGACCAGCGCCTTGACCCGCTGCGGCTCCAGTAACGCCAGGTGCCAGGCCACCGGCGCGCCCCAGTCGTGGCCGACGATGCAGGCCTGGGTGTGACCGAACGCATCCATGCCCGCCTGGATATCGGCGCAGAGGGTCAGCAGGTCGTACGCGTTCACATCGGCGGGCGCACTGCTGCGCCCATAGCCGCGCATCTCCGGGACAAACACCCGATAACCCGCCTGCACCAGCGCCGGCACCTGTTGACGCCAGGAATGCCAGCATTCCGGGAAACCGTGGAGCAGCCACACCGGCCTGCCGTCGAGCGGGCCTGTCACGTGCACGCTCAGTTCGATCCCATTGACCGACAATAGATGTTGTTCCGATTCGTTCATCCGCCGCACTCCCTGACTCAGGTAAAAGACCCTAGCAGAACGGCGGCGTGCCGCTAATCATCATTCATTGACCGAATCATGACTAAAACACGCGGTTCAATTCAGGCTCGCGAGTATCGCCCTGGCGGCATACAGCACCCCGAATATCGCCATCATCAGCAGCAGGATCCCGGAAGCGAAGGTGATCCTGGCCTTGTGCCGGATGGCGAATTCCTGGCGGGCCAGCAGGATGTAGAAGGTCATCACCGACAGGTCGATCACGGCCCAGAGCACGGCGAGCAACGCCACGCTATGGCTGAATGACGGTGTGACCTGGATGAACTGGGGGAAGAACGAGACGAAAAATATGATCTCCTTGGGATTGGAAATACCCACCAGGAAGCCGTTGACGAAGCCGTTGTGTCGTTCGCTGTTCAGCGCTTGCACCTTGTCGTCGATCGGCGTCGAGAGGGCTTCCTGGAGGCTTTTTATCCCCAGGTAACCGATAAACAGACAGCCGCCCAGGCTGACGAGATTGACCAGTTGCAGGTTGAGCGAGAGACCGCCGCTCAGGATCAGCGCCGCCAGCAGTGCCAGTACCAGCGAGGCACCGTTGGTCCCGAGCATCGTCAGCAGCGCCCGGCCGCTGCCGGCCCCCAGGCTGGTGTTGACCAGCAGTGCGACCACCGGGCCCGGTGTGACGATCAGCAGGGAAATACTGAGCAGGTAAAGCAGTAGCAACGAAAGGTTCATGGAGGAGCACCCGCAGGGGAGAATCGAATCCGCCAAGCCTGAGGTTTGGGTGCGTGTTTGAAAAATGGATAAATCTGTGCCTCACTATGATTATTAATCATAGTGAGCCGCGACGATGGCCGAACGTATCCCTCCGCTCTATGCCCTGCGTGCCTTCGAGGTGGCGGCCCGCTCCAGCTCGTTTACCCGCGCCGCCGAGGAGCTGTCGCTGACCCAGAGCGCCATCAGTCGGCATATTCGCAACCTGGAGGCGCTGTTCGGCTGTCACCTGTTCGAGCGCAACGGCCCGAAACTGCAATTGACCGAAGCCGGGCAGCGTTTGGCCCAGGGCTTGAAAACCGGTTTCAAGGTTATCGAGGAGGCCTGTTCGCCTTTTCGCGCAAACGCCGAGCAACTGCGGCTCAAAGCGCCTTCCAGCCTGACCATGCGCTGGTTGTTGCAGTCGCTGGAAACGCTCAAGCAGGTGAATCCCGAGCTGTCGGTGCAGTTGTCCAGCGTGTGGATGGATGTCGATACTGTCGACCTCCACGCCGAACCCTATGACTGTGCGATTCTGCTGGGCGACGGGCGTTTTGGCGCCCAGGTCGAGTGCTGCAAGTTGTTCGATGAGTGGCTGATTCCGATCTGTTCGAGCCAGTTACTGGGGGCGCAGCCGTGGAGCCTCGACACCCTGGAAAGCCATGAGCTGATCCACTCGTCCACCGACCGGCGAGATTGGCGGCGCTGGTTGGCAGAGCTGGGGTGGGAAGGGCAGGCGCGGGTGGAGCGCGGCAAATTGTTCAGTACCCTGGACCAGGGGATCTCGGCCGCGATGCGTGGCCACGGTGTTTCCATCGGTGACCTGTACCTGATTCTCGAGGATGTCCGTGGCGGCTTGCTTGGGCTGCCGTTCAAGACCGCCGTCGGTTCGGGAGAGGGCTACTATCTGGTCTGGCTGAAAAGCAGCCTGCGTCGGGAGCGCATCCTGGCCTTTCGCGATTTCCTGGTGAGCGATGTGCCTGAAATGGACCTGCCGGGCATCGAGTTTCGTTGACCGGGGTCAGTGGCGGCTCAGGTCAGGACGATATAGTCATTGCCTTGCACGATACCGCGATTCGGCCCCTGCACCAGCTCGATGTAACGCCCGCCGACCTGATCGATGGGCAGGCAGTCGTCGATATCCAGCAGGGCATCGGTATGCGCCTGGCCCCAGTTTGCCAGCACCTGGCGCATGCCCAGGCGTTTGGCCTCGGCCTTGTCGCGGGCCACCACCAGCAGGTAATGGTGCGCTTCGCCAAAGGCCCGGGCTTCGTAACCGCCCAGGTTGATAAAGTACAGGCGCGGTGAGCCGGGCGCTGGCGCCAGGTTGCTCAGTTCGACCTTCCAGCCGTCCACGCCGTCGACCCGCATCCAGGCATCGATATGCAGGCCGGCAGGGCTGCCGAACCACTCTTGGCGCAGTTGTGGGTAGCTGGCTTCCAGGCTGTCGGCCAGGACAAAGGCGACGTCATGTACTTCTATTTTTGCCCGCGGATGTTTTCCGCCGAGCAGGACCACCCAAAGCATGCCTGTTCCCTTTCTGTCGGTCGCCGGTCCCGGACCGGGTCTTTGTTGCCCGTCAAACATGAAAATTGTTTCACGATACGCTTGCCAAGCAGCGTCTATATTATCTGCGCTCGTTCAAAAGCTTCCCTTGCCCGCCCTCCCGCGGGCTTTTTTTTGCCTGTCAATTGACCGGCTGCGCGGGGGCAGGCCAGCAGGATACCTGCTATGCCAAACCCGGATGCACCTGGACATGGCCAGGAGGCTGGAAATGAGCCACCACAAGGGCAATTGAGGAACTCTGCAGATGTCGTAGGAAATAGTCTGATGGTGGCGTCGGTGTAATCTATTTCGTACGTAAGGAAAGGCGATCGGTGGTGGCGACTAACTGGCGTCAAATAGTTACGATGTCCGCCAGGGCCTCTGTCGAGGGCCTGTGCCAGAAGCGCAAGGCTCCTGGTGTCGACAAGAACGCACGGATTGCCTTGCGCGGTTACCTTTCCATCACTCTATAGGGACATATTGAAGTGATTTCCATTCTTGAACTGCGCAACATCATTGAACTCGGTTTTTTACCCCTTCGTTGCCAATGTACGGTGAGCCATGACAGCTCACTGACCGTGAAGGTCTTCGACTCGGATTCGGGGCGGGTGGACTTGCTGGTGACCGGGATTTCCACGGTCCGCTTGACCAGCGCCAGGGCGATTTCCAATCTCGTGGGTGAGTTACGCAGCGAGTTGCAGGCCAATCAGCAGGCGCTGTTTATTGGCGTCGGCAGGGGACAAGTGGCAGGCCAGATGCCCGCCAAACGGGTCTAGGCATCCGTCAATACTGACGGACTGGAAACGGGCTTTCAGCCGGCCTTTTCCCGGGATTGATAGTGCCCGGTGCCAGGGGCGGCTGTGGGCTTTCCACGGGCTCGATGAGGGTCCCCGGCTGACGCGGTTCAGTCTTCGGTTATTTCATTGAACGAGCAGTACTCGTCCCAATCCATGCCCAGGGCCTCGGCGACTTCACGGTGGACTTCCAGGCGCATGGCCTTGAGTTCCTCGGGGGTTTCGGCGACCAGTTGCAGGGTCAGCTCCCAGGGTTCGATCCCGAGGTTTTCGGCTTCGTCCTCGAAAGCCCACTGAAATTGCTGTTGCTGCTCTTTCGGGCTCAGGTCGCGGGTTTCTTCGCGCAGGTGCGGATGGGCGTCGAGGAACTTGTCGAGGGCGACCTGGTTGCGGGATTCTTTGGCGATCATGCTGGCGTCTCTGTTGGAATGGCCGGACGGCAAGCCGTCGGCGGGCCCACGGGCCTGGAAAATACAGCGGCCATGCTAGCGACTTCACTCTCGGATGGAAAGAATCGCCCGGCTCTGCGACGCTAGCAGGCCTTCAACCTTCTATACGGCGGATGCGATGAGCGCAGCACTCTCTACCCTGGGCCCGGTAAAGGCCGTTATTTTCGACATGGACGGTTTGCTGCTCGACACCGAGGGCATCTACTCCGAAGTGACGCAGCTTATTGTCGGTCGTTATGGCCGGACCTTCGGCTGGGATCACAAGCAGCATATTATCGGCCGTGGCGCCGGTGACCTGGCCCGTTACGTGGTCGAGGCCATGGAGTTGCCGATTAGTCCCCAGGAGTTCCTGGCGGTGCGCGAGCCACTGATGCGCGAGCGTTTTCCCAAGGCCGGTTCGATGTCCGGTGCCGAGGCGCTGGTGCGGCATCTGTCGGCCCACGGGATTCCGATTGCGGTGGGCACCAGCTCTTCGCGGGGCTCGTTCGAGTTGAAGACCACCCTGCACCGGGAATGGTTTGCGCTGTTCGATACCGTTGTCACCGCCGACGATCCGGAGGTGGGTGAAGCCAAGCCGGCTCCGGATATTTTCCTGCTGGCGGCCAAGCGCCTGGGGGTGGCGGCCGAGGACTGCCTGGTGTTCGAGGACTCGCCGTTCGGCGTGACGGCGGCCAAGGCGGCGGGGATGTATGCGGTGGCGGTACCCGATCCGGCGATGGCGGCGGAGAAATACCAGCATGCGGATCGGATCGTGTCGTCGCTCAAGCACTTCCCGTTGGCGCCGGTCGGGTTGCCGGCGATTGATTGGGAGGCTGTTTGACGGCGTGGCTTTTCAGGCGGCCGACACCGACAGTCCGCTGCGGCGCTGCATCACCACCCAGATGCCCAGCGCTAGGGCGGAAATCAAACCGCCCGCGCTGACGATGCCGTTCCAGCCGTAGGGGCCGTACAGCTGCGCGCCGAGCAGCGAACCCAGCGCGCCGCCGATGAAATAGCAGGTGATGTAGCCGGCATTCAGGCGGTTGCGCGCCTGCGGCCGGACCTTGAACACGGCGTTCTGGTTGCTGACGTGAATCAACTGCACGGCAAAATCCAGCACCAGCACGCCGATCAGCAACGCCGCCAGCGAATGCCCGGCAAAGCCCAGCGGCAGCCACGACAACAGCAACGCCAACAGACCCACGGTAGTGGCGAACTCACCCTTGCCGCGATCGGCCATGCGTCCGCCGAGGTTTGCCGCCATGGCGCCGACGGCACCGGCCAGGCCGAACAGACCGATCACCCCATCCGAATAGCCATAGGGCGGGCTCGCCAGCAGAAACGCCAGTGGTGTCCAGAACAACGCGAACAGGCAGAAGGTCAGCAGACCGAGGACGGCCCGCAGGCGCAGCACCGGCTCTTCGACGAACAGGCGGAACACTGAACCGATCAGCGCCGGGTAGCTCAGCCCGGCATGCTGGCGGTGTTCCGGCAGGGCCCGGAGCAAAGCGAACGCGCAGATAAGCATCAGCACGGCGGCCAGCAAGTAGATGCTGCGCCAGTCGCCGATATCGGAGAGCAGGCCCGCCGCCGTGCGCGCAAGGAGAATGCCCAGCAGCAAGCCGCTCATCAGCGTGCCGACCACCCGTCCGCGCTGTTCCGGCGCGGTCAGGCTGGCGGCCATCGGCACCAGCACCTGGGCCACCACCGAGAACAGGCCGGCCAGCGCGGTGCCGAACAGCAGCCAGGGCAGGCTCGGCGAGAACGCGCTGATCAACAGGCCGAGGGCACTGAGCAGGGTCATGATGAAAATCAGCCGGCGTTGTTCGAACAGGTCCCCCAACGGCACCAGCAGCAACAGCCCGGCGCCGTAGCTCAGTTGCGCGGTGATGACGATGGTGCCGGCGGTACCGGTGCTCAGGCCCAGATGCTGGGCGATGGTGTGCAGCAGCGGCTGGGCGTAATAGTTACTGGCAACCGCCAGGCCGGTGGCGATCGACATCAGCAGGATCAGGGCAGAACTCAAGGGTTTGTGTGTGGCGTTGGCGTCGGACATCGACTGTCTCGGTATAGGAATTCGGTGCGCGAATTATCTGGAATGTCTTAGCATGACGCCAATGCATTGTTTTCATTCTATCCATCTTGAAACGAGATACAGGCGATGAACCTCAAGCAGATCGAGTACGCCCTGGCGGTGGCGGACGAGGGCAGCTTTACCCGCGCAGCCGAGCGTTGCCATGTGGTGCAGTCGGCCCTCAGTCATCAGATCGCCCGTCTGGAAGAGGATCTCGGCGCCACGCTGTTCGAACGCAGTTCGCGCAAGGTGCGTTTGACCGCGGCCGGCGAGGCGTTCGTGCGCAGCGCCCGCCCGGCGCTGGAGGCGACCCGGCGGATTGTCGCCGAAGTGGCGGCGGCTTCCGGGGAAGTGCGCGGCAGTTTGTCCATCGGCAAGATCTCCTCCCTGACCGAAGTTGATCTGGTGGGCTTGCTCGCGCGTTTCCACGGACTTTATCCACAAGTGGATATTCACTTGAACATGAGCAAGAGCGAGTCGCTGATGCTCGATGTGCGCGAACGGCGGCTGGACCTGGCGTTTATCGGTCTGTGGCCAGGGCAAAAGATTGAGGGCCTGGCGCAGCGTCTGCTGGCGGAGGAAGAGTTGGTGGCGGTGTTGCCGTTGGGGCATCCGCTGACCCGTTTCGAGCGCCTGCCGCTGGCGGAGTTGGAAAACCAGCCGCTGGTGGACTTCCAGGCCGGTACGGCAGGGCGCCGTCAGACCGATGAAGCCTTTGCCGCGGCGGGCTTGCGCCATCGGGTGCAGTTCGAGGCGGGCAATGTGATGCTGGTGGGGGAGTTCGTGCGCCGGGGACTGGCGCTGGGCCTGGTGCCGAAGAAGATCGCCGAGGCCTTTGAAGGGGTGATGACGCTGCCGGTGTCCGACGCGCCTTCGCGCCATCTGTATGCGGTGTGGTCGCATACGCCGACGCCTGCGGCCGCAGCATTTCTGCTGTTGCTGGAGCAGGCGTTGGCACAACCGCTGCGTCTTACGCGCTGAACCCACCGTCGATGGTCAGGCTGGCCCCGGTGATGTAACCGGCTTCCGGCCCGGCGAGATACGCGACGAAACTGGCGATCTCTTCGACTCGACCATATCGGCCGCTGGCCATGAGACCGATCAGGCTGTCGGCAAAATCGCTGCTGGCCGGGTTCATGTCGGTGTCCACTGGACCGGGCTGCACATTATTGACGGTGATGCCCCGTGGCCCGAGGTCCCGTGCCAGGCCTTTGGTCAGGCCCACCAGCGCGGATTTGCTCATGGCGTACGCGGCGCCCCCGGCGAAGGGCATGCGTTCGGCGTTGGTGCTGCCGATGTTGATCACCCGACCGCCTTCGCCCATGTGCCGGGCGGCTTCCTGGGTGGCGATAAAGACGCTGCGCACATTCACTGCCAGGGTCCGGTCGAAGTCTTCCAGTTTGAATTCGTCGAGGGGCCCCATGGCCAGCACACCGGCGTTATTGACCAGGATGTCGATTCGGCCAAAGGCTTCGACGGTGCTGCTGACGGCATGGCGAATGGCGTCGGCGTCGGCGCTGTCGGCCTTGATCGCCAGGGCTTTGCCGCCGTCGGCAATAACGCTGTCCTGCAACTCCTTGGCCTTGGCGTCGGAGCTGACGTAGGTGAAGGCCACTGTTGCGCCCTGGGCCGCCAGGCGGGTGACGATGGCGGCGCCGATGCCGCGCGAGCCGCCTTGGATCAAAGCTACTTTGCCAGTGAGATTATGTTCGGTCATGTCGTTCTCCAAAGTTCAAGGCCGGGTAAGGGAGGGGAGCGGGCCTTGTTGTTGGAGCCGAGTATCGACCTCGGATTGATGACTGTGTAGACGGTAATTGATACAGTCTGTGTAAACCAAAAGTTTATAGTGGCGAGTATGGAAACTTTCAGCAGCATCGAGTGTTTTGTCCGCAGCGCCGAAGTCGGCAGCTTTGCCGAGGCGGCGCGGCGTCTGAGCCTGACCCCGGCGGCGGTCGGCAAGAGCGTCGCCAAGCTGGAGGCGCGGCTCGGGGTACGGCTGTTCCAGCGCAGCACCCGCAGCCTGCGGCTGACCGAAGCCGGGCAGGTGTTCCTTGGCGAAGTCAGCGCCAGCCTGCACACCATCCAGAATGCTGTCGCCAACCTGGCCAGCGTCGAAGGCCGCCCGGCCGGCACCCTCAAGGTCAGTGTCGGCACCGTGTTCGGGCGCCTTTATGTGGTGCCACTGCTCGGTGAGTTCCTGCGGCGTTTTCCGGACATCCGCCCGGACTGGCATTTCGATAACCGCCAGGTGGACCTGATCGGCCAAGGTTTTGATGCGGCCATCGGTGGTGGTTTCGTACTGCCCCAGGGCGTGGTGGCGCGCAAGCTGACGGTGGCCCATCGGGTGCTGGTGGCCTCGGCCGATTACCTGGCGCGCCAAGCCAGGGTGAGCACGCCCGCGGACCTGCGCCGTTGCGATGGCATCCTGATCCGCTCGCCCCAGACCGGGCGCGTGCGCTCCTGGCAGTTGACCAGTCGCGACGGCGAGCATCAACCCCTGGACCTGAACGCGCGCATGACCATGAGCGACTCGGAAGCCGCCTGCGCGGTGGCGGCCCAGGGCCTGGGGGTGGCGTTGGTGAGCATGCCGTTCGCGGTGCCCTGGTTGCAGGCCGGAACCCTCCAGCGGGTGCTGCCCGACTGGTACGTCGACGACGGTCATATCTCGATCTATTACGCCGAGCACAAATTGCTCCCGCGCAAGACCCGGGCCTTTGTCGACTTCATCATGGAGCAGTTCGCCGAGCAGCAGTTGGGCCAACGCTTCGATGCCCTGTTTGACAAGGAGTCCCTCGCCGCCGGATAGTCTGGACGCCTGCCCAAGCACTGCTTTTCTCTCATCGATCCAATAATAAATAAATCGGAATCGGAGCTTCGGATGTCTGTACCCAGCGAGACGGCTACTCAAACTATTTCCTACAGCGATCTGGTGGCATTGCTCGCCCAGGTCTTCCAGCGTCATGGCACCTCGGCGCAAGTCGCCCGGGTCCTGGCCGAGAACTGCGCCAGCGCCGAGCGCGATGGCGCCCACAGCCACGGTATCTTCCGGATTCCCGGGTATGTCTCCACACTTGCCAGCGGCTGGGTGGATGGCCAGGCGGTTGCGTTGGTCGAAGATGTCGCTTCCGGTTTTGTCCGGGTCGATGCCGCCAACGGTTTCGCCCAGCCGGCCCTCGCCGCTGCGCGTGAGTTGTTACTGGAAAAAGCCCGCAGTGCCGGGATCGCCGTGCTGGCGATCCGCAACTCCCATCACTTCGCCGCGCTCTGGCCGGATGTCGAGCCCTTTGCCTATGAGGGACTGGTGGCCCTGAGCGTGGTCAACAGCATGACCTGCGTGGTGCCCCACGGCGCCGAGCGCCCGCTGTTCGGGACCAACCCGATTGCCTTCGCCGCGCCGCAGGCCGGGGGGGATCCGATCGTGTTCGACCTGGCCACCAGCGCCATGGCCCATGGCGATGTGCAGATTGCCGCCCGTGAGGGCCGTAGTCTGCCGCCGGGCATCGGGGTGGACCGCGAAGGTCAGCCGACCTGTGATCCCAAGGCGATCCTCGACGGCGGTGCGCTTCTGCCATTCGGCGGTCACAAGGGCTCGGCGTTGTCGATGATGGTCGAGTTGCTGGCGGCGGCCCTGACCGGTGGGAATTTCTCCTTCGAATTCGACTGGTCGAAACATCCGGGCGCCAAGACCCCCTGGACCGGGCAACTGATCATTGTCATCGACCCGGCCAAATCGGCGGGGCAGGACTTCGCCGAGCGTGCGCGGACGCTGGTCGGGCAGATGCAGGGTGTCGGCCTGCAACGCCTGCCGGGTGACCGACGGCACCAGCAGCGGGCCGAGTCCCAGCGCGACGGGATCGTACTGGCCGAGCGCGATCTGCAACAGCTGCGCGAGCTGGCCGGTCAATGAGCCTTGGCGCCTGGGATGGATGACATCCCAGGCCCACGGTTGGCCCCTATCTCCAGCAGGGGATGGTACTCGGGCGGTCTTCCCAGGTGAGTGAGCAACAAGGTCAGGGAGTCGGCGTTGTCGAGCATGACATCGACTCTTTTGTGCTCATCCGAGAGAAAAAAACGGCGGGCTTCAGTCAGATCCCGGGCACTGGTGAGCAGCAACAGGCGTTGCAGGGATTTTCCCTCCAGGTCATGCCAGTGTCGGTCGTCGTCCTCTTCGTCGGGCTCCTTGAACAATTCGCTGTCGGGCGTGGTACTGGAGAAGGCGTGCTCCTGGACCCGCTCCAGGGCGTCGTGGCGCAGCCTGCCCACCAGCGTGCTGGTATCGAGCAGATCCAGGAACGGCCGGCTCGAATCCAGGTAACAGAAGTCAATGGTGTCGAGGACCAGATGGCTGAGCTCATGCAGCAGGACTGCCGCCATGTTGTGTGCTTGCATGTCGAAGGTTCTCGGGCGCATGGGCAGGTAGGCCTGAAAGCCGGGATCGAAAAAGCGCTCGGTCAAATAGATTTTCCTGGCGCTCTCGTTGGGCAAGGTGAACGCCTGAATGCTGTGTTCCGGGTGCAGGGCCGAGCCCACCACATAGCGTGATGAAGTCTCGGGATTGAGCGATGGCTTGAGCAGTTCCCCGAGCAGCATGTGGGCGCGGAACTTGATTTTCCGGATCACGCTTTCATTCACCACAGAGATGCCGAAGAACTTTTCCACAAAGAGACGGCGCTTTTTATCCAGGATGGCGTCGGAAAAAAGTCGGTCCATATTCCAGATGGCAGCGCTCAAATAGGCCACTGCCTGTTCGTGGCCAAGGCGGATCAGGCGCGCGCGGGCGGGGTAGAGTCGGCGGATACTGTCAATCCCGATCGCCTGTACGCGCATTTGTTCGCGGATGGCTCTTCGGGGCAGGCAATAATCAAGCAGCTTCATGGCGAGAGTCCTTCCAGGCAGTGCCCTTGCAGGTTGAATGACCACTGTTTGTAGGTGTTCTGTTGCAGCCAGGGCCCCCGCGTGTGGTCCTTGACGATGCGCCAGCGCCGATTGTCTTCTTGTACCTGAAAGACTTTTCCGCCGACCGCCGCGAAGGTCTTGCCAGTCGCTATGTCCTGGTACAGGCCGGTGGCCAGGACCGGGGTCATGTCCGCCAAGGCCACGTCATGGGCTTCATGGTCGAGGATCGCGGCCTTTTGTCTGGGCGTCAGGCGAACGACGCCCCAGGCCGGGTCGGCAAAGGGTGACTCGATCAGGTCTGCGGTTTCTGTTGGCACCGGGTCGGCCAGGTTCGATGGGCTCCAGCCGCGGCGTGCCACCGCCAGTTGCGCCAGGCCGATGACGAACTCTTCGATCGCCTCGCCCCAGCGACCCTGCCAGGCCTTTTGCCCCGCTTCCTTGAGCCGCAGGAGGGTCTGCCAGATGAGCCGTGGCAAGTGCAGCCGCCCAAGCAGAAACGTCGCGCCCTGGTAAAGCCCGGTCTTGAGCCAGGACAGGGCGTTGCTCCAGGCCGGGTGCTGGTCTTGTACGCTCTGTCGACCAAGCATGTCCTTGAGCAGCGCAGTGGTGTCCTGATAGAGCCGCTGGAAGAAATTGCCGCGCAGCGGATTGTCGCTGATTCCCAGGGGCGCCCGCGGTGTGCTGAATACCTGTTGTGCGTAATGAGCGCGCCGCTCATGGGCCAGTCTTTCGAGAACTCGCTGTTGCAGGCTGTTCGAGTCCCTGAGGTCGTTCAGCAACGCGGCTTCATCGGTGTATTCCCGGAAAATCGGCGGCGGGCCCTGTGGGGTGAGCAGGATTTGCGGGCCGTGTTCGCCGGATCTGCGGCCAATCAGATAGAAGCCGGCCACGGGATCGGCTTGCGCCTGGACGCCGCTGATCAATTCCAGTGGGCGAACGTCGATACTCTGTCCGTTCAAGGGTTTTCTGGCGAGACCGTCGGGCATCGCCAGCAGGTGCTTGATATAGCCGTGGGCGGTGCTGGACAGGGTGTTGCGGATCACCTGGGTGAAGGCGTGCAGCAGGCTCTGCCAGGAAAAGTGTTTTCGAAACGCGAGCTGGTGTTTTGCGCTGCCACTTTCGCTGGCCGACAGATAGGAGTCGAGCAGATTCCCATAATGGCTGCCAATGGCGGCTTCTTTCACCAGGCTCTTGAGGCGGTTGCCGGTCAGCTCCTTGGGCAGCCAGCCCGCTGGAGTGCTCGCGACGATCGAGCTTTGGTCGATATGGTCGAAGTGCCTCAGGGCAAAGTCGCTCAGCGATTCACGGATGATCTCGGCCGCATTGCCCAGCGTCAGCGAGACATTGATCTTGTCGGGGTCGAGTCCGGCTGCCGGAAAGTCCCGTGACAGCAGGCTCATGACCTTGGTCCTGGCGTTGTCGCGGATAGCGGGAATGTCCTGGTGATAGTCCCCCGTCGTTGCGGCATCCTGGCGATAGCGGTCGAGCAGGCTCGCCAGGGCGAACTGCCGACTGTCGCTGGTGTTCGCCAGCCAGGCCGGCAGCGCCAGGTGCAGGGCCGCGTTCTCGCCGCCCTGGATGGCTTTTTCCAGGGTGGGAATGCTCGCGTGGGTGTCGAGACAGGACTCCAGGTGCTGGTGGAAGTTGTCGTCCGAGTAGGAGGAGGCGGTGGCATGCGCCAGGTCTCCCAGCGCCTTGTCGATCAATGAGTGCTGGCGGTTGCTCCAGAAACTGTCCTGGATAAGCTCAAAAGCCAGGGCCGGATAGACCCGGTGATTGGCGTGAGGGTTCTTCGGCAGGGGCAGGTTTGTCGGTCGTTCGCTTCTGGCGATGTGTTCCAGCAGGGCCAGGCGATCCACGGGGTCATGCAGGCGTCGCTGGAGTTCGACCTCGGCGGCGTGAAATGAAGGAAAGGCTTGCGCGCCGTGGACCGGGGTCCACAGCAGCACGGCGCCGGAGTGTTCGGTGTCCAGGCCGCCCCGTTCGGTCAGCAGGAAACAGTTGTGCAGTTTGATCGGTGTTGCCGAGGCGTGGGTCCTGAGCGTCAGTGCGAAGGCATCGGGAATAAAGCCATGCAAGCCGGGACGCGTGTCCCGTCGATGGCTGTCGAGAATGTTGTCGAGCAGTTCCAGGTCGCTCTCGCTCAAGTCTCCCCGCAGTACCTTGAACTGTGTTTCGCAGCGCAGTCCATTGACCACCGCCTCGCTCAAGGGCTCGGCCAGGGATCCGTACACGGAGCGTTGCTGGCGCAGGTAGCGGTCGAGAAAGCCCGGCAGGAGCTGATTGACGACCGTGTTGAGCCGTGCAACGTCGAGGTTGGCGACCCGCGCCCAGTGGCTGTCCCGGTCCTTGCTGAACAGGCCGATCTGCGGCGCGTCTGCCAGCGGGTCGGCCTGCTGTGTCAGGCGTTCGAGGAAATAGTCCGCCACGCGCTGTGAACGGCTCGTCAGCAGCGGCGTATCGCCGAGTTCAGGAAGCGCTGACGGGGAGTGGTTGAGGTAGAGATCGGCGACGGGCAGGTTGCCCAGAGGGTCGAGGTTCAGTGCCTGGGACAGTTCGCTCTGGATGAAGGCCTTGAGGGAAGGGCGCTGCTTCAGCCCGGTGGTGAGGGTGGCCTTGAGTTCGTTCAATGTCTTGAGCTGGTAACTGACGGTCTCCAGTGTCGGCGCCAGTGTTCGGCGCAGGCCTACCTCGACGGGCTTCTCGCTGGTGGAGAGATCCAGCCGGTGGCTCCATCGACCCAGGGGCGCGACCGCGACCAGACGCGGATCGATCATGGCGCGGACATCGATTGCCTGTTCGAATGCTGGTGCCAGCGCCAGCGCGCCGTTGCTGGCGCGATAGCGTTCGAGCACGTACTCCACGTTGTCGCGTTGCTTGGCGATGATGAGGTCGAGCTGCGCCTTGAACACCGACGGGGCGCCTGCGACCAGCACGATGTTGCTGATGCCCGCGCTCTTCAGCCGGGCGCGTTCACGCAATGACAAACCATGACGCCACTCATCACCATGGCTCGGGTCCTCGAGCCGGGCCTTGAGCGAAGCCTGCAGCGCGGTTTGGTCTTCGAAGATCTGCAAGCGCCCGGCGCCATAGAGGAAGAAAGCGGGGCGCCGTCGACGGTCGCTGCGCACGACAAATGCATTGGCCAGCCGCGACGAGCGTTCGCCTGCCTGGAGGCTCAAGGCGTAGAGCGTCAGTTCGTTCAGCCTCGAGGCATCCGCTGGGTAGAGCCCGCAGAGGGAATGGAAGTCCTCGGGATTGAGGGCATTCCAGTCCTGTTCCTGCTGGAGCAGTTCGGCTCGAAAGCGCGTGCCCATGGCATCGATGAACAGTTCCTGACGTGCTTGTCCGTTGTCGAGGGGCTCCTTCCAGAACGCTTGCAGGGCGGCTCCCAGATGGCTGGACAGCTGATTGGCAATGCTCGCCAGGCCACTTTCCCAGGCGGCGGTATCCGCGACCGAGGAGGCGTAGCCGGGTGCGACGAACTCGCGGGTTTGATTGTGTGCCCAGCCGCCGCGATTGTAGTACTCCAGCAAGGCCTCGCTCGGTAACCGGGTCGAGACCTGCCGCAGCGGCAGTGGCGGCGCGGTTGCGTGGTGGACCGGGTCTTCATAGTTGATGACCCGCAGGGACGCCAGGTTGACGTGAATGAAGCGCTTGCCCAGCGTGCTTTCGAGCCGTTGCGTGAGCAGGGCGTTGAGCGTGGGCAAGTGCAGCAGTTCGTCATGCAGGTGCTTGAGGGTGTAGTCGAGGTAGTTTTCGATGGACTGGCGCCGATCATTCAAGACGATTCCCCGGATAGGCTCCGAGACCAGGGTGGGTGGTGGCTGATAGCGGATGGCGCTCTTGATCCTGAGTGCGACGAAACGCAGCAATTCGTCGCGTTGCGGGGCAAGGGCCAGGCGTTCGAGTAGCTTGTTCAGCGCCAGGTCCCGTGTCTCGAAACGCTCCAGGCCGAAAGACGGGGTACAGAGGAACGCCGCCTGGCCGGGAGGGCCGCTGACCAGGAAGGTGCCGGCCAGGTCGGCTGCCGCAGACCCTTGCGCGACAATGAAGAGTTTATCGACGGACATGGGGATATCGATTGCCTGCCGGGCGTCCTGGCTGGCCAGGAAGAGGTTTCTCAGCCAGTTGCGCTCACCGGGCTGGAGATGCAGCGAGGTTTCCAGTGCGCTGGATGTGTCACGCAGTTCCATGGCCTGGGACAGGTAATAGACAGGAGGATGGTCGGACATGTGCTGTGCCTTCGTTCATGTTGACGGCGGGCGATGCTCGCCGAGGCGAGGCATCGCGCTTGAAGGACACCGACGCTACAGGGGGCGCTCCGACGGGCGGCGTTAGATAGTGCTGGCCGGTGTGGCTCCTGGCGTCTGGCGGGGGTTGCCGGTGAAAATCGGATAGAACTCCGTGGGGCGCCCCAGGTAGTTGATCATCAGCGCCACGGAGTCGGCGTTGGCCAGGATGATGTCGATGCGCCTGGCCTCGTCGTCGCGGAATTTCTGGCGGGCGCCTTGCAGATCGGAGCAGCGGGTTAGGGCCAGGACCCGCTTGTACGGTTCATCCTCGATATCGTGCCAGGTGCCGGTGACCTCGTCCTCAAGCCGGAACAGTTGTTCGGTGGGGGTGCGCAAGGAGAGTGCCGTTTCCTGTAGCTCTTTTAATGCCTCCTGTTGTTCACATCCGTCGCGGGTGCGGGTGTCGAGCAGGTCGTAGAAGGGCCGGAAGGCGTCAAGGTAGGCAATGTCCACAGTATTGAAGACAAGATGGCTGAGTTCGTGGAGCAAGATACTGGCCATGTTGTGCAACAGGCCGTTGAAGGTCCTTGGCCTGAGGGGGCTATAGGCCTCGAGGCGGGGTTCGAAGAACAGCTCATTCAGATAGATGCTACGGGTACGATCGCACTCCACCACGAAGGCTGCACACATCCATTCCGGCCTGCGGCTGGCGCCGAGGACATAGAGCTCCGAGAGGTCGGGGGAGCGTGCGGGAGACAGCAATTCCCTGACCAGCTTGTCGAGCATTTTGCTGATTCTCTGGTTCAGGCCTCGACTGATGGTTCTGAGGCCGAAGAACTCCTGGAGGTAAAGCTGTCGCTGGCTGTCGAGTCGGGTGCCGGCTGTCAGCGATTGCAGGCGTTTCCTGGCGTTTCTCAGGTAGGTGAGGGTCAGGGCGTGGGCCTGCTTGATTCGCCGGGCCTTGTCCGGGTAAAGATGTTTGATTGCTTTCATGCCCGTGGCCAGTACCTTGATTTCACGGTTCAGGGTCTGGCGGGTGTTGATATGGTCCAGCAGGCGATTGCCATCGCCGCCACCCAGCAAGCGGCCCTTGAGGTCCATGTCCCACTGGTCTTGCGCGCCCTTTCTGAGCCAGGGGCCGGGTTCCTGATCCGTCACGATGCGCCAGCGCCGGTCCTCGAACCGCACCTGGAACACCCGCCCGCGCACGGCGGCGTACTGGCGCTGGGTGCCCGGGTCGGTATGGATGCCCAGGGCGGCGTCATGCTCCAGGTCGTTCAAGGCAATATCCCGGACTTCGTAGCCGAGCAGGCGCTCTTGCTGTTCCCGGGTCAGGTGCATGTCTGCCCAGCCAGGTGCGGCTGGAAACGGCGATTCGATCGGCGTCGGCGGCGTGGGTGTTGGCGCGGGTGCCGGTACGGGGGGCGCTAACCCGACGTGAGTGCCGGCCGTCGGGACCTTGCGTGCCAGGGCCAGTTGCGCCAGGGCGCTGGTGAACTCTTCCATCGCCACGGCCCAGCGGCCGTGCCAGGCATTGTCCGCGGCGTCCTTGAATTGCGGCAGGGTTTGCCAGATCAGCCAGGGCATGCGCAGGCGGCCGAGCATGAAGCGGGTGTCCTGGTGCAGTTGGTTGCCGAGCAGGTGAACCACCGTGTTCCATGCCGATTGCTGGCCTTGGGTGCCTTGCAGCCCCAATTGGTCTTTCAGCAGGGCGGTCATGTCGTTGTACAGCCGGGTGAGGAAATTGCCCTTGATGGTGTTCCACAAGAGGCTGACCGTTCGGGTGCTGAACACCTGCTCGCTGTAGAACTGGCGCACGCTGCTCGAAAGCCTGCCGAGCACGAGCTGTCGTAGCGATCCGCTACGGCCCAGTTCGCTCATGAACAGCGATTCGTTGTCGAACTCGCGAAAGGCCGGCCGCGCACCATAAGGGCTGAAGAGCACCTGGGCGCCGAGGCTATCGGAGCGTCCGATCAGATACAGGCCCAGGGCCTGGTCGGCGCTCTTCCTGGCCTGGCGCAGCAGTTCCAGTGGACGCACGATGATGTCACTGCCGGCGAGCGGGAGGCGGGCCACTCCGTCGGGCATGCTGAACAGATGCCGGATAAGGCCGTGGGCCTGGGCGGACAGTGATTGTTGCAGGTACTGGCGCAGCGCATGTTCGAGGCTTTGCCAGACCAGGTGCCGGCTGAACAGGTGCTGACGCTCGGGTACCCGCTTTTCGCTATGGGATAGGTGGGAGTCCAGCAGCGCCGCGTAATGCGTGCCGAGGTTCGCTTCCTTGATCAGGGTATTGAGGTGCGCGACCGTCAAACCCTCCGCAAGCTGCTCGGCGCCCGTCAGTGTCGTTGCCGCTCCGTCGATCTCGTCGAAATGGCGCAGGGCGTAATCCGTCAGTGTCTGTGTGTGTGTGCTCTGCGCTGGCGGGCCGGAGACCGAGAGGTGTACGTCATCGGGGTTCAGGCCCAAGGCTGGAAAATCGCGATTGAGCAGGCCGGCAATCTTGGCCCGGGCGAACGCGCGGATGTCGGGGATATCGTGGTGGTAATCGATGGGCGTATCGACGTGCTGCCGGTGTCGGTCCAGCAACTCTGCCAGGGCCAGTTGCTCGTCGGCGCGGGCATTCGCCAGCCAGCCGGGCAACGCGCTATGAAGGCGGCTGTGGCGTGTTGCCTGGAGGGCTTTTTCCAGGTGCGGCAGTGAGGCGTGCCGTAGCAGGCAGGATTGCACCTGGCCTTGCAGGCTGGCGGCCGGCAGTTGTGCGCGGGCCGCTTCGGCGATATCGCCCAGGGCCTTGTCGACCAAGGAGTCGATCCGCTCGGTCAGGAAGTTGTTGCGGATGCGTTCGAAGCCGATGCTCATGCCGTCGCGGTGATTGTTCGCCGCGAATGATGCGTGGGGAGCTTCGGTTATCAGGTTCTCCAGCAGGCTCAGGCATTGGACCGGGGTGCGCAGGCGCCGCTTGAGTTCGTCTTCGGCCCTGGGCAATGAATCGAACGCTTCGAGTCCGCCGGCGGGTGTCCAGAGCAGCGCGCGTCCGCAGTTGAGCGGATCCAGCCCGCCACGCTCGGTGATCAGGAAACAGTTGGACAGCGTGTGCGGCGGCGCCTGCTCGGTGGCTTTCAGGGCGAGACTGAAGACATCCGGGATAAATCCCCGCAAGCCTTTGCGCCCTTCACTGTCCGGGCTGTCGAGGACCGTTTCGAGCAGTTCCCGGGCGCGGTCGTCCAGGGTGCCTGTCAGCACGCGTTGTTGTGCTTCATGGCGCAATCCCTGATTCATGGCCTTGTTTATCAGTGGAGTGAGTTGGGAGTAGATCGAGCGATGCTGGCGCAGAAAGCGTGGCAGGAAATCCACCCGCGCGGCGTCGACGAGCGCATTGGCGGTGGCCATGTCCAGAGTGGCAATCCTTGACCAGCTACCGGCCTGACCGCGGCTGAACAGGCCGTTGTTGGTACTTTGCGCCAGTGGCAGGACCAGGCCGACCGAGCGTTCCAGCAGATGTTCGGCCAGGCTGATCGAGGTGGTCGGCTGGAGCGTCTGCGGTTCGTCGGAGGCGTTCTTGTACTGGTTGAGGTAGATGTTCGCCGCGTCCAGGTCTGTCCGCTTTGCATTGAGCAACTCATCGTGCAGCGCGCTTTGTGCGAAGGTCAGGAGATCAGGACGTTTGGCCAGCTCGCTGGCGAGACGGGCTTTCAAGGTGCTGAGCGCGTGCCTCTGCTCACTGGCGCTGGCCGGCGTTGTGGTCGGGGACGCGGGCGCCGGGCGCAGGGTTGTCGGCTGGGTATGGGCGTCCGCCGACAGGTCCAGGCGGGTGCTCCAGCGTTCGCGGGTATCGAGCGATTGCAGTTTCCTGCTGATCATCGCGCGTACATCCAGGGCGACATCCAGGGCCGCGCCGAGCGCCAGTTGTCCGTTGCTCCTGCGGTAGCGGGCCAGTACGTAGTCGATGTTTTCCAGTTGCTTGCTGATAACGGCTTCGAGGCGGTTTTCGAACAATGGTTGAGGCAGGACGGCTTGCGGCGTGACCAGTGCGGGGAGTTGTTGCAGGTCGCCGAGTTCGCCCAGCGAAAGGGGTTGCGCCAGTGCATCAGTGCTGCCGTCGTTGCGCAACTCCCGCAGCAGGTCTGCGTCCAGGGCTTCCTGGTCGTTGAGCGGCGTGAGCCGGTCGTAGGCATAGACAAACAATGAAGCAGGATTGACGGACTCATCGCTGGCCACGAACGCATTGGCGAGTTCAGCCTGGGAGGGCTTGGTGGTGGCGTAGCCCAGGCTCCTGACGCGGGTCCGGAGCAGTCGCGCCGGCCTGTGTGGGTAGAGGCCGGCCAGCCAGTGGTGGGTCCTGGGGCTGATGCTGTCCCATTGCAGTTGTTTGAACAGCTCGGCTCGCCAGCAGCTTCCCATGACTTCGCTGAAGAACCAACGACGGGAGTGGCCGCTGTCCAGCAGGCCGTTCCAGTAGCTTTGCAACTCGCTGTGAAGGCGCATTTTCAGGGTGCCGGAGATGTTCGCGATGGCGCGTTCCCAAGACTCGGTGTCGCTGGGCGCGGCGCTGTATCCGGGTGCGCTGAACGTGCGGGTCTGGCCGGCGGGCCAGGTTTGCGTGAGGTAGTGCGCCAGCAGCATGTCGGCCAGGGATTGCACGTCGACTCGCCGGCTTTGCGGCGAATCACTGTTGTTTCGCGTCTCGCTCACGTAGCGGCTGACGTTGACGCTCGCCAGGTTGACCCCGGCAAACCGTCGACCCAGTTCGTCGCCGAGCATCTTGCCGAGCAGGGCCGCGAGGGTCGGCAGTTTCAACAGTTCCTCGTTCAAGGCCTGTAAGTTCTGGTGTTGCTGCTGATCGATGGATCGGCGCCGGTCGAGGAACACGGCCCCGTCGATGGGCTCGGTCTTGAGCCAGATATGGTTGTCGAAGCGGATTCGGCTCTTGATCGCGAGTGCCACGAAGCACAGCAGTTCGTCGCGTTGCGTTGTGTTGCTCAAGCGGCTCAGCACGGCATGGTTGGCCCCGTTTCGGGTGTCGAAATGTTCCAGGCCGAAAGCCGGGCTGTAGAGATACGAGCAGTCTTCTGTGGCCGGACTCATCAGGAACGCCCCCGCCAGATCCACGGGCACGATGCCGGGGGCACCGATCAAGAGTCGTTCCACGGTCATCGGGTCATCGAGTGCTTGGCGGGCATCCTGAGTAGGAAGAAAGACGTTTCTCAGCCAGTTGCGATCGGCCATGGAAATGTCCTGCGCTTGTTCCCGGGCATTGGGGCTGTCGCGCAGTTCCAGGACTTCGGAGAACTCGTAGGGAAATGAGTCGGTGGTCATGGTTTTTGCCTTCGTTCGTACTGACGAACCGCAGGGCGCTGGCAGGCCAGGCTTTGCGGAGA
Source organism: Pseudomonas gingeri (assembly GCF_013386165.1). Lineage (GTDB taxonomy): Bacteria > Pseudomonadota > Gammaproteobacteria > Pseudomonadales > Pseudomonadaceae > Aquipseudomonas > Aquipseudomonas gingeri_C. Next base: position 318,327 of record NZ_JACAOS010000018.1, read on the forward strand.
ATGGCAAAAACGCTATCGAGTGGCGGGGGGCAGGGGTGGTAGATAGTGCTTCGGCAGGCGTGTCCCTTGTCGGCGCGACAAGGGACCGTTCGCGCCGGGGTTGATCAGTTACGACGGCCCAGCAGCAGGCCGACCACCAGGCCGAAACCGGCGGAAATCGCCACGGTCTGCCATGGGTGACCGCCGATATAGGTTTCGGTCGCCTCGACCACCGGCTTGGTGCTTTCGCGTACGTGGGTCACCGAGTCCAGTGCTTGCTTGAGCTTCTGGCTGACCTGGGTGCGCAGGCTCTCGCCGTCCTCGCCCACCAGCGAGGCGCTGTCCTTGAGCAGTTTTTCCGACTCCTGGATCAACGCTTGCAACTCGCTGAAGGCCTGGTCCTTGATCTGGTCATTGGCGGCTTGTGCGGCGGATTTGCGGGCCATGGAATCTTCCTTTCAAGTGAGTGATGAGATGAATCATGTGAGTCGGCCAAGGCGGTGAAAGTTGCAAATTTTTCTGTTGTGGCCCGGGTTCGAGCCAAAATCCTCGGCAGGATATTTCCATCGGCGGTGTAAGATACACGCCTATTTACACCGCAGGATTTTCCAATGAGCTTCAATCTGGCTAACAAGTCCCTGGCTGAGCGTGCTGCCCTCGAGGATGAGAAGTCCCGGCTGTTCGACCTCTGGCAGAGCAACCTGGGCAAGTCCAAGGGTGAGGCCGCGCGCCTGTTCGGCGAGCGCGCCAAGCGCAAGGGCAAGTGGGCAGAGTGGGTGCGCTCGGAACTCGACACCCTGTCGCCGCCGGAATACACCAGCATGGTGCGCAGTGAGGTCAATCGCCTGATGGCGGCGGCCAAGTAACCCCAGCCTTCACTCGACCCGGATGATGCTATAGCGCTGGGCGACAGCACCGACCTTGATCGCCACGTCGTCGCCTTCCTGCTTGCCCAGCAGGGCACTGCCCAGGGGCGAGCGCGGGCTGATGACGGTGATCAGCTGGCCCGCGCTCTCGACCTTGAGCCCGGCGGCATCGGGAGCCAGGAACAGCCATTGTTCACTGCCGTTCTCGGCTTCGAGGGCCAGCAGCGCGCCCAACTGGATACCGCTCTGCTCGTCATGGGGACGCAGGATCAGCTCCCGACAGCGCTTGATGGCCTGGCGGATTTCTTCCATGCGCCGGGCTTGTCCGGTGGCCAGGTACGAAGCCTCCAGGCCCAGTGTATCGTATTTGTTCTCGGCGACGTTTTCCTCGTCGGTCGCGGTTTCGTAGGCGGTCTGGGCCGCGCGCTGCAAGACGTCGAGATCGATGTCCAGCCGTTCGAGAAGCCGTTGATGCACGGCGTATTTGTCCATCACGATGATGTCGCTCAATTGCAGAACTGCAGCACGTTGGCCCGGCTCTTGTCAGTGGGCGCCGTCTGGTCCTGTTGCAGCCAGAACTGGCACTTGGGGTTGGACAGGTTGCGGTAGCTGCTGCGGGCCTGTTCCAGGCGCTGCTGTTCTTCGTTTTTGGAGAGGTTCTGTTTGTACTGCTCGAACATCTGCGTCGAATCGCCACCGCTTTGCGGCGCGGGGGCGATCACGGCAGGGGCCGGGTTGCTCAACTGACGGGCGGCCTCGGCCAGCGGGGCCAAGGGCTGCGGGACAAAGATCCGTGCCACCACCCAGGCGGTCAGGGCCAGGGCCATGACCCCCAACCAGATGCCCAGGGCGATACTGGCGGTCAATTGCAGAGGGTTGAGGGTGACATAAATGGGGCGACGCGCTTGTCGGCGGTAAGGCATGGTGACCTCCTGGCAGGGCGATTTGGCACAAAGGGCAATTGTCCCATGAAGATTAATCGACATCGGCTCTTCTGCGCGCGCAGATTTATGCGGACAATCGGCGCTTTTGCCAAACGGAGCCCGGAATGAAGGCCACCTGGGATATTTTCTGCACGGTTGTGGATAACTTTGGCGATATCGGGGTGACCTGGCGCCTGGCCCGGCAACTGGCCGCTGAACACGACTGTGCCGTGCGACTGTGGGTCGATGACCTGCGGGCCTTCGAGCATCTGTGCCCGGCGATTGATGTCGGGCTCGAACGGCAATCGCAGCGAGGGGTCGAAGTCTGCCGTTGGTCGACGCCCTGGTCGCCGGTGTCGGCGGCGGATGTGGTGATCGGCGCCTTCGCCTGCAGCTTGCCCCATGAATATATGGAAGCCATGGCGCAGCGGGAGAAGACGCCGTTGTGGCTCAATCTCGACTACCTGAGCGCCGAGGACTGGATCGTCGGCTGCCACGGGCTGCCGTCGGTCAAGTTCAAGCAGGTGCAGAAATTCTTCTTTTTCCCGGGTTTCCAGGTCGGGACCGGTGGCCTGCTGCGTGAGGCCGGGCTGCTGGAGCAGCGTCGGGCTTTTGTCCAGGATCCGCGGGCGCGTGGCGATTTCCTGTGTGGCCTGGGGGTCGAACCGACGGACGGTGCACGGCTTATCTCGCTGTTCGCCTATGAAAACCAGGGGTTGGCCAGTTGGATGGATGCCCTGGCGGCCGACGTCCGGCCGACGCAATTGCTGGTGCCCGTGGGGCGTATCCTCGCCGATGTCCAGTGCTGGCTGGGGGTTGAAGGCCTGGTGGCAGGCGCTCGCGAGGTCCGTGGCGGCTTGACGGTGCAGGTGTTGCCGTTCGTCCCCCAGGAGGATTACGACCGCCTGCTGTGGAGCTGTGACTTCAACGCGGTGCGCGGCGAAGACTCGTTCGTGCGGGCGCAATGGGCGGGGCGGCCGTTGCTCTGGCACATCTATCGCCAGGAGGATGACGTTCACCTGGACAAGCTGGAGGCCTTTCTCGGGGTGTACACCCAGGGGCTGTCGGTGCCGGCCAAGGCGGCGTTCGAGGATTGGTGGCGAGCCTGGAACGGGGCGGGGGATATGGCGTCGAGCTGGAATGCGGTGCTGGAAAACGAGCGGGAGCTGGCCGAACACGCTGAACATTGGTGTCTGGAACAGGGTTCGCGGACCGATCTTGCCACGGCGCTGGTGAAGCTTTACCTAAATTGGATATGATACGCGGCCTAGATTTATGTACATCCCATCCAAATTCGGATATTCGCAATGAAAACTGGTAAAGAACTGAAACCCGGGACCGTGATCCGTCTCGAAAACGATCCTTGGCTGGTTCAGAAAGCTGAATTCACCAAGTCCGGTCGTAACAGCGCGATCATGAAGACCAAGCTGAAGAACCTGCTGACCGGTTACAAGACCGAGATCGTCTACAGCGCCGATGACAAACTGGACGACGTGATCCTCGACCGCAAAGAAGCGACCCTGTCCTTCATCAGCGGCGACTCCTACACGTTCATGGACACTTCTGACTACACCATGTACGAGCTGAACGCCGAAGACATCGAGGCTGTTCTGCCATTCGTGGAAGAAGGCATGACCGACGTCTGCGAAGCCGTCTTCTTCGAAGACCGTCTGGTTTCCGTAGAACTGCCGACCACCATCGTGCGTCAGATCGACTACACCGAAGGTTCCGCTCGCGGTGACACTTCCGGCAAGGTGATGAAGCCTGCCAAACTGAAGAACGGTACCGAACTGTCGGTTGCTGACTTCATCGAAATCGGCGACATGATCGAGATCGATACCCGTGAAGGCGGTTCCTACAAAGGCCGTGCTAAATAAGCACTGCTTTTCGCCGCACAAACAAAAAAGCCCGGACATGCGCCGGGCTTTTTTGTGTCTGCTTGTTTCTGTTTCTATGTGGCTACCACGATCCTGTAGGAGCCGGCTTGCTGGCGATGCGGTCCAATAGTCGCCATCGTTATTGACTGACAAATCGCTATCGCCAGCAAGCCGGCTCCTACAGGTGGAGGCCTTATTTCAGGTGTTCTTTCAGTTCCTGCGAAGCCTGCAACATGGCCGAACGGACTTCCGGCACCTGGCTGACCACATTGAGCAAACCGTAGTCGTGGATCATGCCGTTGTAGCGCACGCTGGTCACCGGCACGCCGGCTTCATCCAGCTTGCGACCGTAGGCCTCGCCTTCGTCGCGCAGCACGTCGGAACCGGCGGTCTGGATCAGCGCAGGCGGCAAGCCCTTGAGCTGAGCCGTGCTGGCCCGTAGCGGCGAGGCGTAGATCTCGCTGCGTTGCTTGGCATCGGTGGTGTAATTGTCCCAGAACCATTTCATCATGTTCCGGGTAAGGAAATGCCCCTCGGCGTACTGGTTGTAGGACGCCGTCTCGAAATTGGCATCGGTCACCGGCCACAGCAGCAGTTGGAACTTGATCGCTGGCGTGCCCTTGTCCTTGGCCATCAGGCTGACCACCGCGGCCATGTTGCCGCCGACGCTGTTGCCGGCCACGGCCAGGCGCTTGCCGTCGACATTGATCTCCTGGCCGTGTTCGGCCACCCACTTCGTCGCGGCGTAGGCCTGGTTGATCGCCACCGGGTAGTGCGCTTCCGGCGACGGTGTGTAGTTGACGAACACCGCTGCCGCACCCGACCCGACCACCAGGTCGCGGACCAGTCGCTCGTGGGTCGGGAAATCCCCCAGGACCCAACCGCCACCGTGGAAGAACATGAACACTGGCAGCGTGCCCTTGACCCCGGCCGGGCGGACGATGGTCAGCGCCAGCGGCTTGCCGTCGACCTGGATGGTCTTCTGGCTGACATCGGCCTGGGGCAGGTTCAGCTTGACCCCTGACTGCGCCCCGGACAGCACGGCGCGTGCTTCGGTCGGCGTCAGTTGTTCCATCGGCTTGCCGCCGCCGCCGTTCAAGGCATCGAGAAACGCCTGGGTGTTGTGTTCGACATCACCGGCGAAGGCACTCTGGACGGACAGCGCGAGCAGGGTACCGGTCAGGACTTTGCTGAAAGTGTTCATGTTCGGATCCTTGAAGGTGAGGGGTTAGACAGTGACGTGCAGGCGGACGTCGACGTTGCCACGGGTGGCGTTGGAGTACGGGCAGACCTGGTGGGCGGCGTCGACCAGGCTTTGTGCTTCGGCTTGTTCCAGGCCCGGCAGGCTGATGTGCAGGTCGATATCCAGGCCGAAACCACCAGGGATCTGGCCGATGCCGACATGGGCGGTGATCGCGGCGTCGGCCGGGATCTGGCGCTTGCTCTGGCTGGCGACGAATTTCAGGGCGCCGATGAAGCAAGCCGAGTAACCGGCGGCGAACAGTTGTTCCGGGTTGGTTGCGGCACCGCCGGCACCCCCGAGTTCTTTCGGGGTGGCGAGCTTGACGTCGAGGATCTGGTCGCTGGAAACAGCACGGCCGTCACGGCCACCGGTGGAGGTTGCGATTGCGGTGTAGAGAGTTTGCATGATGAGCCTCGTCGTTTCAGGTTGGTTGTTTGCGCTAAATGTTTGCGCGTTAACTAAATGCGAGGTAAATGTACTGCGCAAATATATTGTGCGCAAGATAAATTTTCAAAAAAACCGAATCCAGGTTTTTGGCGGGGGTCAGGGAGGGAGGTTAACGGCAATCGCGAAGGTGTTACCGCGAGCCGGATCGCCCCTGTGGCTAGGAGCGATCCGGCTTTTCTGTAGGAGCAGACTTGCGGTTGTAGGAGCCAGCTTGCTGGCGATCAGCGCGAAGCGCTGAAGGCAGGCGCTGTCAAAGACTGTCTTGCAGATGCCCGCGCAAGGCCACCAACTCGGCCTGAAGGGCGCGCAGGCGTTCCAGGGAGTCGCCGCTGGCGGCGAGAATGCATTGCGGGATACCCCGCGCCTGCTCGCGCAAGGCCCGGCCCTGTTCGGTCAACTCGACGATGACCACGCGCTCGTCCTCTTTGCTCCGGGTCCGGCTCAGCAGCCCTTCGCTTTCCAGGCGCTTGAGCAGGGGCGTCAGGGAACCCGGATCGGTCAGCAGGCGCGTGCTGATCTCGCCCACGGTCAGGCCGTCCTTTTCCCAGAGCACCATCATCGCCAGGTATTGCGGATAGGTCAGGTTGAGCGCCTGGAGCAGGGGTTTGTAGACCTTGGTCATCAACAACGAGGTGGAGTGCAGGGCAAAGCACACCTGGTTGTCCAGAAGCAGGTCGTCACAGTTGTCGCGGTTGCTGGTCATCACTAAAGCCTTGTGCGTTACGTTCGATGAATCTAGCGGTCGAATCTTTAATGCGCCAGAGAATTTTCCCGGCCTAGTGTCGTCCCAGGCCGCTTTGCAGGGCCAGGTCCCACGGTGGTACGGGGCTGAAACGACCCTTGAGGAACTCCAGCAACAAGCGGCTGCGGGAGTTGGCCGGTTGTTCCAGGCGCAGCGCATAGACACCGGAGCTTTCCGGGGCCGGCAGGCCGTTTTCGCAAAACAGCGGCAGTAGTTCACCGCGCAGCAGGTATTCGCTGATCAGCCACGTCGGCAGATGGGCGATACCCAGGCCGGCCAGGGCTCCGGACAGCAGCGCCTCGGCATTGTTCGAGGTCATGCGTACCCGCGCCGGACGATACTGCTGCATCTGCCCGTCCTGGACGAAGCGCCAGGCCATGAACGGGGCCAGGGCGTCCCAGTCGAGGCCGTCATGTTCGCTCAACTCGCTGGGATGAGTCGGCGTGCCGCGACTTTTCAGGTAGGCGGGGCTGGCACAGGCGATCCGCACGATGCTCGCCAGGGGCGTGGCCACCAGCCGGGTATCGGCCATTTGTCCGGCGCGCAGCACCAGGTCGACCTTGCCCAGGTTGGAGCCTTGCATGTCGACGAAGCTGTCGATCAGGTGCAGTTGCACATCCAGTCCCGGATAACCGGTGAGAAAGTCGGCGATGGCCGGCGCCAGGTGCCGTCGACCGAAAGCCGCCGGCGCGTCGACCCGGATCAAGCCCTCGGGGGCGTTGCTCAGGGAAACGGCCTCGGCCCGCGCCAGGCGCAGTTCGGCAACGATGCGCCGGGCCCGTTCGGCGAACGCCAGGCCTGCGGGCGTGGCCCGGACCGCATGGGTGCTGCGAATGAACAGGCGGCTGCCGACCGAGCTTTCCAAGCTGTCGATCCGGCGTGCCACGGCGGACGGGGTCAGCGGATGGAGGCGGGAGGCGGCGGAAAAACTGCCGGTTTCCAGGACATCGAGAAACAGGCCGAGTTGATCGGTCAGCGTCGTGGGATTCATAAAGGTTGCTTGTGCGAGATTGGCATAGCCATTGTGCGTTGCTGTGCGTTTCCGCGCTAGAGCGGACTGCGTAGCATGGAGGCCATTGAGTGGGGAGATGGCTGTGATCGAATTGATGGAGTACTTGCTGCTGGGCGTCGTGATGGGCGGTGTCGGCGGGATCTTCGGCATTGGTGGCGGCATGATCGCGATACCGGTGCTGGGCATTCTGTTCGGCCTCGACCAGCAGTTGGCCCAGGGCACGGCCTTGGTGATGGTGGTGCCCAATGTGGTGCTGGCCTTGCATCGTTATAACCAGCGCAATCGCATCCAGCTGCGCCACGCGCTGCCACTGGTGCTGATGAGTTTCTGTTTTGCCTGGTTCGGTGCCTTGTGGGCGGTGGGGCTGGATTCGCGCAGCATGCGCCTGGGGTTTATCGGTTTCCTGCTGGCGCTGGCGCTGTTCTACCTGGTGCGCCTGTTCATGACGCAGTCCCCGGTGTCGGCGCAGATGCGTTACCCCTGGCCCTGGCTCGGCGTGCTGGGCGCGGCATCCGGGACCATGGGCGGGTTGTTCGGGGTCGGCGGGGCGGTGGTGGCGACGCCGGTTCTGACCAGCGTCTTCGGCACGTCGCAGGTGGTCGCCCAGGGGCTGTCGCTGGCATTGGCCTTGCCGAGCACCAGTGTGACCCTGGTGACTTACGCAGTGCATAACGAGGTGGACTGGCGCATGGGCATCCCCATGGCCATCGGCGGCCTGATGAGTATCAGTTGGGGGGTGAAAGTCGCCTACGCCTTGCCCGAAAGAGTCTTGCGCGGCCTGTTTTGCGCTTACCTGGTGTTCGGCGCGCTGCTGCTCAGCTTCAAAGTTTGAAACCTTCGACGATGTGCTCGGCCAGGCATTCGGTGATCGGCGACGGCTTGTTCGGGTTGCGCACCAGCATGATGTTGAGCAAGGGCAGTAGGGGCAGGTCTTCGGCCTCGCCCAGAATCCGCCAGTCCTGGGGAATCAGGCTTTCCAACTGGGCGGTCATGGCCAGGCCCGAGTTGACCACCGCCATGATCGTCGACAGGCTCGGGCAGTTGTAGGCCAGGCGATAGTCCCGGCCACGGGCGTCCAGCGCATTGAAGGCCCATTGGGTGCAAAAGCAGTCGGGGCCGTCCATCGCCATCGGCAGGGGCGTTTGTTCGTGATTGGCGGAGTGTTGGGCTTCAGCCCAGACCAGGCGTTCCTGGCGCAGCAACTGGCCGACTTCATAGCCTGGCTTGCGGGTCACGATGGTCAGGTCGAGGTCCTGGCGTTGCAGTAATTGCGTGGAACCTTCGCAATTGACCTCGATCTGGATCAGCGGATAGGACTGCGCAAAGCGTGACAGGATGACGGGCAGAAAGCGCATCACATAATCATCCGGCACGCCGATGCGGACCATGCCGACCATGTGCGGTTCACGCAAGGTATTGAACACCTCGCTGTGCAGTTTCAGGATCCGCCGGGCATAACCGAGCAGGACCTGGCCTTCGGCGGTCAGCCGCATCTGGCGCCCGTCGCGCTCGAACAACTGGCGTTTGAGCACGTCTTCTTCCAGGCGTTTCATCTGCATGCTGACGGCCGATTGCGTGCGATTGACCCGTTCACCGGCCTTGGTAAAGCCCCCTTGCTCAGCAATCGCGACAAAGGTGCGCAGGACGTCGGTGTCGATGCTCGGGTAACTGGCCAATTCATCAATCTCCGAGATGTATTGCATAAGAAACATTCGTTGGATTGATCTTAGCCCCAGGCAGAGACTTTAGTCATCCCCAACTGGAGGGCAAGATGATGAAAGCTCAAAAAGGTTATCTGTTGATCGAAGGTGGTTCGCACTCGAGGCTGTCGCCACGGGGCTGGTGGCAGCGGATTGTCCGTTGGCACGACGTGTCACGGGAGCGTCAGATTCTGGCGGCATTGAATGACGATGCACTCAAGGACATGGGGCTCAGTCGCGCCGATGTCGAGCAGGAAACCCACCAGCACTTCTGGGACGATCCGATGAGCAAGGGCCGTTGATGGTGCTACACAAGCAGGGGCGGACTGCGGTAGTTTGCGGGTTCACAAGGAGGCGTGCATGCCCGCAGACCTGTCGTTCTCATTGAAGCAAGCCCGGCGCCTGGCGCTCGCGGCCCAGGGATTCCAGGGGCGTAAAGCCCCGGCGTCGATCAAGCCGGTGCAGGTCAATCGGTTGATCGAGCGCCTGGGTGTCGTGCAGATCGATTCGGTCAATGCGCTGGTGCGTTCGCACTATTTGCCGCTGTTTTCGCGATTGGGCAATTACTCCTCCGACTTGCTCGACCAGGCCGCCTGGAGCCAGGGGCGCAGACGCACCCTGTTCGAATACTGGGGGCACGAAGCCTCGCTGCTGCCGATGTCGCTGTACCCGCTGATGCGCTGGCGCATGCAGCGGGCGTCCCGTGGCGAGGGGATCTATCAGCAGATGGCGCGTTTCGGTCGCGAGCAACAGGCGACCATTCGCCGGGTGTTGGCGTTGGTCGAGGAACGCGGTGCCGTGGGCGCCGGTAGCCTGTCGACGCGTGAGGAAAAGGCCGGGCCCTGGTGGGATTGGAGCGCTGAAAAGCACGCGCTGGAGTGGCTGTTTGCCGCGGGTGAGGTCACCGTGGCCGGGCGCCGGGGCTTCGAGCGGCTCTACGATTTACCGGAGCGGGTGATTCCTTCGGCGGTGCTCGGGCTGCCGCTGCTCGACGAGGCCGAGGCCCAGCGCGGTTTGTTGCGCCAAGCCGCGGCGGCCCTCGGGCTGGCGACGGAGAAAGACCTGCGGGACTACTTCCGGCTGGACCCGGCTGACAGCCGTGCGCGTCTGGCGGAATTGCTCGAGGCGGGTGAGTTGCAAGTGGCCGAGGTGCAGGGCTGGCGCCAGCCGGTGTACTGCCTGCCGGACATCAAGGTCCCGCGCCGGGTCGAGGCCAGTGCGTTGCTGTCGCCCTTCGACTCGCTGATCTGGGAGCGCAGCCGCACCGAGCGGTTGTTCGATTTCCGTTATCGGTTGGAGATCTACACGCCGCAGCACAAGCGGGTGTATGGCTATTACGTGTTGCCGTTCCTGCATAACGAACGCATTGCCGCGCGGATTGATTTACGTGCGGAGCGAGCGCTCGGGCGCTTGGCGGTGCATGCCGTGCATGAGGAAGAGCAGGGACTGGATGAGGTGGGGATGGCGGCGTTGGCCGTCAGTTTGCGGCAATTGGCCGAGTGGCTGGGCTTGCCGGATATTCAGCTCAATTGTCAGCGGGTCAGTGCGCAGCGGTTGCGGGGGTTGCTGTAAACCCTTGTGGCGAGCCCGCTCGCCACAAGGGGGATGCCGCTGCTTAGCGTCGAACTTGCTTCAATGTCTCGGCAATCAAGAACGCCAACTCCAGTGACTGATCGGCATTCATCCGTGGATCGCAATGGGTGTGATAACGATCCGACAAACCATCCTCGGTAATCGGTCGCGCACCACCAATGCACTCGGTGACGTTCTGCCCGGTCATCTCGATATGAATCCCGCCCGCATAGCTGCCTTCGGCCTGGTGCACCTGGAAGAACTGCTTCACCTCGCTGAGGATCTGCGCGAAATCCCGGGTCTTGTAACCGCTGCTGGCCTTGATGGTGTTGCCGTGCATCGGATCGGAACTCCACAGCACCTTCTTGCCTTCGCTTTCCACGGCGCGGATCAGTTGCGGCAGGTGATCGCCGACCTTGTTCGCGCCCATGCGCACGATCAGGTTGAGGCGGCCGGGATCGTTGTCCGGGTTGAGGATATCGATCAGGCGGATCAGGTCGTCGGTGTTCATGCTCGGGCCGACCTTGACCCCGATCGGGTTGTTCACCCCGCGCAGGAATTCGACGTGGGCGCCATCGAGCTGGCGGGTGCGGTCGCCGATCCAGAGCATGTGGGCCGAGCAATCGTAATAGTCGTTGGTCAGGCTGTCGCGGCGCACGAAGGCTTCTTCGTAATTCAGCAGCAAGGCCTCGTGGGCGGTGAAGAAGCTGGTTTCGCGCAACTGCGGCGAGCTGTCCATGCCGCAGGCCCGCATGAACGCCAGGGTTTCATCGATACGGTCAGCCAGTTGGCTGTATTTCTCGGCCAGGGCCGAGTTGGCGATGAAGTCCAGGTTCCACTTGTGCACCTGGTGCAGGTCGGCAAAGCCGCCCTGGGCGAAAGCGCGCAGCAGGTTCAGGGTGGCGGTGGCCTGGTGGTAGGACTGCAACAGGCGGTCCGGGTCCGGCACACGGCTTTTTTCATCGAAGCCGATGCCATTGACGATATCGCCACGGTAGGCCGGCAGGGTCACGCCATCGATGGTTTCGTCGTTGGCCGAACGCGGTTTGGCGAACTGCCCGGCCATGCGCCCGACCTTGACCACCGGACAGCCGGCGGCGAAGGTCATGACAATGGCCATTTGCAGCAAGACCTTGAAGGTATCGCGAATCTTCGCCGCCGAGAACTCGGCGAAGCTTTCGGCGCAATCGCCGCCCTGGAGCAGGAAGGCACGGCCCTGGGTGACTTCGGCGAACTGACGACGCAGTTCGCGGGCTTCCCCGGCAAATACCAACGGCGGATAACTGGCCAGGCTTTGCTCGACCCGCAGCAGATGCGCGGCGTCCGGGTACTGGGGTTGTTGCTGGATCGGCAAGGCACGCCAGCTGTCGGGGCTCCAGGGTTGGCTCATCATGAACTCGAGGATTGACGGGGGGAGGCCCATGTTAGCAGCAATTAGTGCGTGACCTGCTCTGTCGGCTTGGCTGACAATTGCCGTTTTCCCGCTTGCAAGGATATGAAATGGCTGAGGAGCGCGTGGAGCGTCTGCTCGCCGAAGTGCACGATGCCTTCGGCATGATTCGAGTCCTTGAAGTGGACGATTACCGCTTTCTCGAATTTGGCGATGCCATTGAGCAGAGCTGCGTGTTCACAGCCGATCCGAGTTGGCTGGAGTACGACTACACCCGGGCCATGCTGATCGGCGCGCTGTGCCACGAGGAACCGGAGAGTGCGCTGTTCCTCGGGCTGGGGGCCGGCACCCTGACCCAGGCGTGCCTGCGCTTCCTGCCGTTGGAGGATGTTGAGGCCATCGAATTGCGCCCGGACGTACCGCGCCTGGCCATCGAGTATCTGGGCCTGGATGACGACCCGCGCCTGTATATCCGCGTCGGCGACGCGCTGGAGTTGCTGGAGTCGGCGGAGTCGGCGGACCTGATCTTCGTCGACCTGTATACCGATGTCGGCCCGGGTGTCGGCCATCTGGCCTGGAGTTTTCTGGAGAACTGCCAGAAAAAGCTCAATCCCGGTGGCTGGCTGGTGATCAACCAATGGGCTACCGATGACGGCAAGCCGCTGGGCGCGGCGTTGTTGCGTGGGCTTTATCACCGACACTACTGGGAGCTGCCGGTGAAGGAGGGCAATGTCATCCTGATCGTGCCGGCAGACCTCGATCAGGAACTGGACATGCAGGCGCTACGGGGACGGGCCGATGAACTGGCACCGCGCCTCGGGTATTCGTTGCAGACCTTGATCGGCGAGATTCGACCGGCGACCTAGATGGCCGGCCACTGTTCGACGGTGGTTCAGTCGGAAAAGCCCGTATCGAGCGCCAGTTCTTTCTGGCGTTTTTCCGGTCCTCCGGTCTCAAGGCTCAACGGCGGCAGCGCCTGTTTCACCGCTCCCGGTAGCAACGGTCCCTTGATTCTCGGTCCCGAGCCGATACCCGCGTTCTCATTCGCCTCGGGTCCGCTCAGGGTGATGCCGTTGGCGTCGAGTTTGATAAAGTGCGCGCCGACCTTGAGAGTGAGTTGTTCTCCCGCCTCGATCACCACCTTGGCCCCGGCTCGCAGGTGTATTTCCTGCCCGGCCTCGATGAAATATCCCAGCCCGGTTCTCACTTGCTGGCTCTCACCCACCAGCAGGCTGTCATCGCCTTTCACCTCGACGCGACGGTCCTGGTGTACGGTGTGGTGCTCCTGGGCCTTGAACTCGCAGTAGCTGTTGGCTGTCACGCACTCATGCCGTTCATGGCCGACCATGACCGACAGATCGTGTCCGATATCCTGTTGCCAATCGCGCTGGGCATGCAGGTAGATCTGTTCCTCGCCCTTGCGATCTTCAATACGCAGTTCATTGCTGCCAGCACCGCCTGGGCTGCTGCGGCTCTTGAACACGCTGCGGGTCTTGTGCGCCGGCAACGGGTAGGCCGGCAGGTGGCGCTGATTGGGCAGGCAGCCGGTAATCAGCGGCTGTTCTGGATCGCCTTCGAGAAAGGTCACCAGCACTTCCATGCCAACACGAGGCAAGGTCACCGCACCATGACCAGGCCCGGCCCAGCCGGATGCCACCCGTAACCAGCAACTGCTCCGTTCGCCGCTTTCGTCCGAACGATCCCAGTGAAACTTCACTTTCACCCGGCCATATTCGTCGCAGTGAATGTCTTCGCCGGGTGGGCCGCTGACGATGGCGGTCTGGGTATTGAGGCGACGGGATTTGCGCGCTTGCAGTGGTGGACGGAAGAATGTCTCCCAGGGCGTGGCCAGAAAGGTATTGCGGTAGCCCTGGCGGAAATCACCGTCGGCCTGGTGCGGGTTTTCTGCCGACTCCTCCAGCACCTGTGGCTGTTTGCCTTCGTGGCTCAGTTGGGTCAGCAGCCAGAGCGTATTCCAGTCCGGCTGTGGATGTTCGGCCAGAAGCAGGAAGTGCCCACTGACCAGTTGGGGTTCATTGCTCTTGCCCGATGCCCGTCGGCTGTCGCTGCGATGACCTTCCAGCTGGCGACGGTTGAGCTGCCGACCGTGTTCGTCGCGGTTGTAGCGACCGGGATAGCTATAATCCTCGAGGTCCGGTTGCGGCAGGGAGTGCAGCACGCAGGCGCTGTTTTCCAGTCTGGCGCCGGGCTGTCTGAAGTCGTAGTCGCGCAGGGTCGCCCGGGTGCTGCGGGTTTCCAGGCGCAGGTCGAAGGCGCTGATGCAGGGCCATTGCGCGACCAGACCGTTGCCCGGTCGGTAGGGCACGCTGCCGGGCAGCCTACGGAAATAGGTCTGGTCGTCGCCGAACGCCAGGTGATGACCTTGGGGGCTGTGCTGGAAGTGATAGTGCAGGCCATCTTCTTCACACAGTCGCTGGATGAAATCCAGGTCGGACTCGTTGTATTGCACGCAGTATTCGCGAGCGGGGAAGGGCGTGGCGAGGTTGAAGCTGAAAGCATTGCCGAAGATGCCATGGTCCTTGAGCACCCGGGCGATGATCTGTGGCACGCTCTGGTTCTGGAACATACGCTGGTTGAAGCGATGGCTCAGATAGGCCAACTGAGGCACCAACGTCAGTTGATAGTGCGTCCAGCGTTGGCCTGTATCGCCTTGGCCGATGCTGTAGACCTGACCATGAACACCCGCACCGTCGGCGTTGAAGGCGAGAAAGCCCTGCCGATGCAACAGCTCGTCGAGGTTGAGATCCGGCTGCCGGCTGACCAGTTCCAGTTCGAAGCGGTAGGGCTGGCTGATGGCCTCCGTGCCCTTGAATGCCAGGACTTCCAGTCCCTGTTCGAGGCCCGAAAGAGTGAGGGTGAAGCGAGGTGCCGAGGTGAACATCCGTTGTGCCTCCTGCAAGGGGAATGCACGGAGTGTGGACCCGTCGGTGGTGGTGTTGAATGCTCGAAAACAAAATCAGAATAAGGCTACAAGGCCCTGTCTTTAAGGGCTGTAGGGCATTGTAGGGAGACGGGCGGGAGGCTTGCAGGACGGCGGATCAATAATCCTCCCCACGCTCGGTGATGTCCTTTTCTATCGGCGGTGCATTGGGGTCCTGGCCGGCCGGGAATTTTCCCTTGAGGTTCCAGGCAAAGGCGATGATCTCGGCGATGGTCCGGTACAGCTCCTGCGGAATACTGTCGCCCAACTCCATCCGCGCCAGCAGTTTCACCAGCTCGGCGTTTTCATAGATCGGCACTTCATAGTCGCGGGCCAGTTTGAGAATGGCTTCGGCCAGTTCCTCGTCGCCTTTGGCGGTCAGGGTCGGGGCTTGCTGGCCATCGTACTTGAGGGCGATGGCCTGGCGTGGGGTGTGGGGATTTTTCATGCGGTTTCGTCAACCCAGCGTTGGTCCAGTCGGGTTTGCTTGCCCTGGGGTGGTTTGCCCTGGTGGCAATCGAGCTCGCTGACATTCAGGCCCGAGGCCCGGAGGCGCTCGCGCAGGTCGCCCAGTTGGCTGGCGATCAGGCTGGCGGTGTAGGGGCGTTCGGCCCACAACTGGCTGGACAGATTGCCGCGCACCAGCTGTGCCTGGACTTGCAGCGGCCCCAGCGGATCGAGGTCGAAGGCCAGTTCCACCCGCCACAGTTGTTCTTTCTGCTCGCGTTTCTCGCGCTTTTCC
The DNA here is from genome assembly GCF_013386165.1 of Pseudomonas gingeri. Lineage (GTDB taxonomy): Bacteria > Pseudomonadota > Gammaproteobacteria > Pseudomonadales > Pseudomonadaceae > Aquipseudomonas > Aquipseudomonas gingeri_C. Next base: position 333,761 of record NZ_JACAOS010000018.1, read on the forward strand.
TGCTCGGGTGGCGGCTCCTTTTCCTCATGCTGGATCTTGATCTGCAAGGGCACGATGTCGTGCAGGTTGCGCATGGGGATTTCCAGTTGCCAGGTGGTCTGCAGATTGCCCTCGGGGGTGCGCCCGGTCTGTTCCAGACTGGAAAGCTGATGGCTTTGCAGGCGCGAAACAGCCGCCGCGGCCAGGCGCAGGAGGCCTTCCAGGTCGCCAGCGTCGGTAAGGCTTTGCAGCAGGCGCGAGGGCAGCGGAAAGCTGATCGGCTGGGTCGGTTCGCTGACCTGGCCGAGGGTGCCCAGGGCGCTACGGACAAAACCCGGCAGGGTGCGGGCGAGCAGCGCCGCGGCGGCGCCCGGGTCGAAGCTCGGGCTGCCGGGCAACTGCGGCATGATCTGTGCGATCAGGCGCAGCAGGTTGCTCTTGAGGTCCGGTGTCAGGGCCGGGTTTTGCCCTTGCAACAGATTGGCCTCCAGGAACAGTCCGCTGTTTTGCAGGGCCTGGGCCAGGCCTTTGGGGTTGCTCAACTGATTGATGTCGGGCAGGTCCGCCAGCAAGGTGTTGATGACCGCCCGCAGATCGTCGGGCAGGTCGGCGTTCCGGGACAGGTTCTGCAGGGTGCTGACCAGGCTGTCGAGCGAGCCTTGCCGAGCTTGTTGGGTGACCAGTTGCTGGGCCACCGCCAATTGGTCCTGGCGCGCGGCCAATGGGACCACGCTCAGGCTCTGCGTGCCCTGTACCAGGGCGCTCAGCAGGCTACCGATGCGCAGCGGTTGCGGGCTGTCGAGGGTCAGGGTGGTGCCGCTCAGGGCGGTGTTGAGCAGGGTCACCAGCGAGCGATAGACCGCCGGCTGTCCGGGCGTCTGGGGCAAGAGCTGGGCGGTCATGACCTTGCCTTGCAGCAGGGTGCCGACCGGCAGTTGCGTGGTGTCCAGGCGGGTCAGCGCTGCGGCGCTGGCACTCAGCGCCTGTTGTACGGTGATCGCCAGGTTGCCGGCCGAGGGTTGGGTCACTGCGACACTGGTGCCTTGGGGCAGCGGCAGGTTGCTGCTGACCTGCACGGTGGTCTGGCTACCGCTGTCGGTGGTGACCTTGAGCAACATCTGGAAGGTCTGGTCGGTTTGCTTGAGAGAGAGGACTTCGGCCTCGGCACTCTGCCCGGGAGCGATCAGGCCTTCCAGCGGCGGTGTCAGTTGTAGCAATTCGCTGGCCAGCAGCATCGGACGGCTGTTGGCCGGGATCAACTGGGGCAGGGGGAGGATGTTGATTTCGCCTGTCATCGGGTCGCAGCCTGTCGAAATAGCCCTCTTTGGAGTAAGGCATCGCATGTATAATGCGACGTTGCCCCAAAAGTGTGTCCAAAATAGCGCAAAAATTGACACAGCTCTGTAGGTCGAGCTGCAAAAACACTTATTCTGCTTCACTTTAACGGCTGCACCCGTGCCGACTTGAACTGTAAAAAGGCCTCGATTATTTGACCAGCCCTCTTCTAGAAGCCTTGGCGCTCGCCTGTGAGCGTGACGGGCGGATGCTCTTCGAGCACCTCGAATTGCAGCTGCGCCCCGGCGACCTGTTGCAGATCAGCGGTCCCAACGGCAGCGGCAAGACCAGCCTGTTGCGCCTGCTGGCCGGCCTGATGCAGCCGACTGCCGGGGAGGTCCGGCTTGATGGACAGCCGCTGAATGCCCAGCGCAACGAGCTGGCACGCACCTTGTTGTGGATCGGTCATGCGGCCGGGATCAAGGACCTGCTCACCGCCGAAGAAAATCTCAGCTGGCTCTGTGCCCTGCACCAGCCGGCCGGGCGCGAGGCCATCTGGCAGGCGCTGGCGGCGGTCGGGCTGTTCGGTTTCGAGGACGTCTCCTGCCATACCCTGTCCGCCGGGCAGCAGCGTCGTGTGGCCCTGGCCCGGTTGTATCTGGACGGTCCGCCGCTGTGGATTCTCGACGAACCCTTCACCGCCCTGGACAAACAGGGTGTTGCTCAACTCGAAGAACACCTGGCCGGCCATTGCGAGCGTGGCGGCATGGTCGTGCTGACCACCCACCATACGCTGACCCGCGTCCCGGCCGGTTACCGCGATCTCGACCTCGGGCGGTGGGCCCCATGAGTGTCTTCGGCCTGTTGTTCGCCCGTGAAGCGCGCCTGCTGTTTCGCCGTCCGGCGGAGCTGGCCAATCCGTTGGTGTTCTTCGCCATTGTGATTGCGCTGTTCCCGTTGGCGGTCGGACCTGAGACGAATATGTTGCAAATCTTGTCTCCGGGACTGGTCTGGGTCGCGGCGCTGTTGTCCGTCCTGCTCTCGCTGGACGGGCTGTTTCGCAGTGATTTCGAGGACGGATCCCTGGAACAGTGGGTCCTTTCGTCGCACCCCCTGGCCCTTCTGGTTTTGGCCAAGGTACTGGCACACTGGGTATTTTCCGGTCTGGCCCTGGTCCTGCTCGCGCCTTTGCTGGCGTTGATGCTCGGATTACCAGGTAGCTGCTTGCCGGTGCTGCTGTTATCGCTACTCTTGGGTACGCCGGTATTGAGTTTGCTCGGTGCGGTGGGGGCGGCCCTGACGGTGGGATTGAAGCGTGGCGGCCTGTTGTTGGCCCTGCTGATCCTGCCGCTGTACATCCCGGTATTGATTCTCGGCAGTGGGGCCTTGCAGGCCGCGCTGCAAGGCATGCCGGCCACGGGTTACCTGCTCTGGCTGGGTAGCCTGGCCGCCCTGGCGGTGACCCTGACACCTTTTGCAATAGCGGCTGGCCTGAAGATCAGCGTCGGCGAATAATGAGGTCTGGTCAGTTGATGACCAGCAAAGACCCTTGGATGTACCGTGATGAACTGGACTTGGTTTCATAAACTGGGCTCGCCCAAATGGTTCTATGGCATCAGCGGGCGCCTTCTGCCCTGGCTGAGCGTGGCCGCCGTGCTGCTGATCGGCGTCGGCGTGGTCTGGGGCCTGGCCTTCGCGCCGCCGGATTACCAGCAAGGCAACAGCTTTCGCATCATCTACATCCACGTGCCGGCGGCCATGCTGGCCCAGTCCTGCTACGTGATGCTGGCGGTCTGCGGTGTGGTCGGACTGGTCTGGAAGATGAAACTGGCCGATGTCGCGCTGCAATGCGCCGCGCCCATCGGTGCCTGGATGACCGCTGTGGCGTTGATCACCGGGGCCATCTGGGGCAAGCCGACCTGGGGCGCCTGGTGGGTCTGGGATGCACGCCTGACCTCGATGCTGATCCTGCTGTTCCTCTATTTCGGCCTGATCGCCCTGGGCAACGCCATTACCAATCGTGACAGCGCCGCCAAGGCCTGCGCGGTGCTGGCGATTGTCGGGGTGATCAATATCCCGATCATCAAATACTCGGTGGAGTGGTGGAGCACCCTGCACCAGGGATCGACCTTCAGCCTGACCGAGAAACCCGCCATGCCCGCGGAGATGTGGTTGCCGTTGCTGCTGACGGTACTGGGTTTCTACTGTTTCTTCGGTGCCGTGGTGTTGCTGCGCATGCGCCTTGAAGTGCTCAAGCGCGAGGCCCGCGCCAGTTGGGTCAAGGCCGAAGTGCTGAATGAACTGGAGGTGGCTCGATGAGTTTTGCCACCTTCGGCGATTTTATCGCCATGGGTCATCACGGCCTGTATGTCTGGTCGGCCTATGGCATCTGCCTGGCCGTGCTGGCTTTGAACGTCGCGACGCCGATCCTCGCCCGCCGACGTTACCTGCAACAAGAGGCGCGTCGTCTGCGCCGGGAGAATGCCAAGTGAACCCGCTGCGCAAAAAGCGCCTGATCATCATCCTTGCCATCCTGGTCGGCGTCGGCGCTGCCGTGGGCCTGGCCTTGAGTGCGTTGCAGGAAAATATCAACCTGTTCTACACCCCGACCCAGATCGCCAACGGCGACGCGCCCCGTGGCACGCGGATTCGCGCCGGCGGCATGGTGGAGAAGGGCTCGCTGCAACGTTCCGGCGACTCCCTGGACGTGAAGTTCGTGGTGACCGATTTCAACAAGTCCGTCACCATCACCTATCGCGGCATCCTCCCGGACCTGTTCCGTGAAGGGCAGGGCATCGTGGCCCTGGGCAAGCTCAACGCCGATGGCGTAGTGGTGGCCGATGAAGTGCTGGCCAAGCACGATGAGAAATACATGCCGCCGGAAGTCAGCAAAGCCTTGAAGGACAGCGGTCAATCCGCCCCGACACAAGCCAAGGAGGGTTGATCGATGATTCCTGAATTGGGCCATTTGGCCATGATCCTCGCGTTGTGTTTCGCCCTGGTGCAGGCCACCGTTCCGCTGTTCGGCGCCTGGCGTGGCGATCGCTTGTGGATGAGTCTGGCGCGGCCGGCGGCCTGGGGGCAGTTTTCCTTCCTGGTCTTCGCCTTCGGCGTGCTGACCTACGCCTTCATGACCGACGACTTTTCCGTCAGCTACGTCGCCAACAACTCCAACAGCGCCTTGCCCTGGTACTTCAAGTTCAGCGCCGTGTGGGGGGCTCACGAAGGCTCGTTGCTGCTTTGGGCGCTGATCCTCGGCGGCTGGACCTTTGCCGTGTCGGTATTTTCCCGGCAACTGCCGCAGGTGATGCTGGCTCGGGTACTGGCGGTGATGGGCATGATCAGCACGGGTTTCCTGCTGTTCCTGATCCTGACTTCCAACCCGTTCTCGCGGATCCTGCCGCAGATTCCAGCGGACGGTCGTGACCTCAACCCGTTGTTGCAGGACATCGGCCTGATCGTCCACCCGCCGATGCTCTATATGGGTTATGTCGGTTTCTCGGTGGCCTTCGCCTTCGCCATCGCCGCCTTGCTCGGCGGCCGTCTCGACGCGGCCTGGGCGCGCTGGTCGCGGCCCTGGACCATCGTCGCCTGGGCATTCCTCGGTGTCGGTATCACCCTCGGCTCCTGGTGGGCCTACTACGAACTCGGCTGGGGCGGCTGGTGGTTCTGGGACCCGGTGGAAAACGCCTCGTTCATGCCCTGGCTGGTGGGCACGGCACTGATCCACTCCCTGGCGGTCACGGAAAAACGCGGGGTGTTCAAGAGCTGGACCGTGCTCCTGGCGATTGCGGCGTTTTCCTTGAGCCTGCTGGGCACCTTCCTGGTGCGTTCCGGCGTGTTGACCTCGGTGCATGCCTTCGCCTCCGACCCGGCGCGGGGGGTATTCATCCTGATCTTCCTGCTGTTCGTGGTCGGCGGTTCGCTGACCTTGTTCGCCCTGCGTGCGCCGGTAGTGAAGAGCCATGTGGGTTTCAACCTCTGGTCCCGGGAAACCCTGCTGCTGGGCAACAATCTGGTGCTGGTGGTGGCGGCCTCGATGATTTTGCTGGGCACGCTGTACCCGCTGGTGCTCGATGCCCTCAGCGGCGCCAAGCTGTCCGTTGGCCCGCCGTACTTCAATGCCTTGTTCATTCCACTGATGGGGCTGTTGATGGTGGTGATGGCGGTCGGCGTGCTGGTGCGCTGGAAAGACACCCCGGTGAAATGGCTGGTGGGCATGCTGACTCCAGTGCTGTTGGGCAGCGTTGCCCTGGCGGTGGTGGCCGGGCTGGTTTACGGCGATTTCAACTGGGCGGTGTTGGCCACCTTCCTGCTGGCGGCCTGGGTGCTGCTGGCCGGGGTGCGCGATATCCTCGACAAGACTCGTCACAACGGTCTGATCAAGGGGCTGCCGAGCCTGACCCGCAGCTACTGGGGCATGCAACTGGCGCACCTGGGCATTGCGGTCTGCGCCCTGGGCGTGGTGCTGTCGAGCCAGGAAAGCGCCGAGCGCGACCTGCGCATGGCGCCGGGCGAGTCGATGGAACTGGGCGGTTACCACTTTATCTTCGAAGGCGCCAAGCATGTCGAAGGGCCGAACTTTACCTCGGACCAGGGCACGATCCGGGTCATTGAAAACGGCAAGGAAGTGGCGCTGCTGCACCCGGAGAAGCGTTTGTACACCGTGCAGCAATCGATGATGACCGAAGCCGGGATCGACGCCGGTTTCACCCGTGACCTTTATGTCGCCCTCGGCGAGCCGTTGGAAAACGGTGCCTGGGCGGTGCGGGTACACGTCAAGCCGTTCGTGCGCTGGATCTGGTTCGGCGGCTTGCTGACCGGGCTGGGCGGTGCTTTGGCGGCGTTGGATCGGCGTTATCGGGTCAAGGTAAAAAGCCGCGTGCGTGAAGCGTTGGGCATGAGTGGGGCAACAGCATGAAGCGTTGGTTGATGGTATTGCCGCTGGCGGCGTTCCTGGTGATGGCGGTGTTCCTCTATCGCGGCCTGTACCTGGATCCGTCCGAGTTGCCCTCGGCGATGATCGGCAAACCCTTCCCGGCGTTCGCCTTGCCCGATGTGCAGGGCGACAAAAAGCTGACCGTGGCCGACCTGCAGGGCAAGCCGGCGCTGGTGAACGTCTGGGGCACCTGGTGCATTTCCTGCCGGGTCGAGCATCCGGTGCTGAACAAGCTGGCCCAGCAGGGCGTGCTGATCTATGGCATCAACTACAAGGATGACAACGCCGAGGCGCTGAAGTGGCTGAAGGATTTCCACAACCCGTATCAGCTGAATATCCGCGACGAGCAAGGCACCCTGGGCCTGGACCTGGGGGTGTACGGCGCGCCGGAGACCTTCTTCATCGATGCCAAGGGCGTGATTCGCTACAAGCATGTCGGGGTGATCGACGAGACGGTCTGGCGCGAGCAACTGGCGACGGTGTATCAGTCGCTGGTGGACGAGGCCCGACCATGAAGCGCTGGTTAGCCGCGGTTGCCCTGGGCTTGAGCCTGGTCGGTGTGGCCCATGCCGCCATCGACACCTATGAGTTTGCCAACGATGCCGAGCGTGAACGCTTTCGCGACCTGACCAAGGAACTGCGCTGTCCCAAGTGCCAGAACCAGGACATCGCCGATTCCAACGCGCCGATTGCCGCCGACCTGCGCCGGGAGATTTTCCGCATGCTCGGCGAGGGCAAGGACAATCAGCAGATCATCGACTTCATGGTCGACCGTTATGGCGACTTCGTGCGCTACAAGCCTGCCCTTAGCGGCAAGACCGCCTTGCTCTGGTTCGGCCCGGCCGGCCTGCTGCTGGGTGGCCTGGTCGTGATCGCGGTGATCGTCCGCCGTCGTCGTGCCGAGGGCGCTAGCACCCCGGACGCGCTTTCTGCCGAGGAGCGCGAGCGCCTCGACCACCTGTTGGATAAGAAAACCGAATGATTGATTTCTGGCTCGCTACAGGTCTGCTGTTACTGATCGCCCTGAGTTTCCTGTTGATCCCGATCTTGCGTGAGCGCCGCGTGCAGCGCGAAGAAGATCGCACCGCATTGAACGTCGCCCTCTACCAGGAGCGTGTCGCCGAGTTGCAAGCGCAGCAGGTCGAAGGCGTGCTCAGTGCCGAGCAGATGAACAACGGTCGGGCGGAAGCAGCCCGTGAGTTGCTGGCCGATACCGAAGGCGTGGTGCCGCCCCGTGTCTCGCGGTTGGGCAAGCCGTTGCCATTGCTGGCGGCGTTGTTGGTGCCGGTGCTGGGGTTGGCGCTGTACCTGCATTTCGGTTCCAGCGACAAGGTCGAACTGACCCGTGAATTCGCCCAGGCGCCGCAGTCCGTGGAAGAAATGACCCGGCGTCTGGAACGGACGGTGGCGGCCCAACCGGATTCGGCCGAGGGCCTGTATTTCCTCGGGCGTGCCTATATGGCACAGAACCGTGCGGCCGATGCGGCGAAGGTCTTCGAACGTACCGTCAAAGTGGCCGGACGTCAGCCTGAGTTGCTCGGGCAGTGGGCCCAGGCGCAGTACTTTGCCGATGGCAAGCAGTGGTCGCCGCAGGTCCAGGCGTTGACCGACGAAGCCCTCAAGACCGATCCGAAAGAAGTCACCAGCCTCGGGCTGTTGGGGATCGCGGCGTTTGAGGGACAGCGTTACCAGGAGGCCATCGACTACTGGACACGCCTGTTGGCGCAATTGCCGCCGGATGACAATTCCCGTGGGGCGTTGCAAGGCGGTATCGATCGCGCCAGTGAGAAGCTGGTGGCGAATGGCGGCAAGGTCGCCGAGGCGCCTGTGGTGAAAGGTGCGCTGTTGAAGGTGCGGGTTGATCTGGCGGCGGACCTGAAGGCCAAGGTCCAGCCGGGCGACAGCGTCTTTATCTTCGCCCGGGCCACCCAGGGGCCGCCTGCGCCGCTGGCGGCCAAGCGCCTGACGGTCGCCGACCTGCCGGCCACGGTCGAATTGGGGGATGCGGACGCGATGATGCCGCAATTGAAACTGTCGAACTTTCCTGAAGTCCAACTGGTTGCACGGGTATCCCGCGCCGGCCAACCGACGGCGGGCGAGTGGATCGGGCGCAGCCAGCCGTTGGCCAGCAGCACCGCCGTGCAACAGAACCTGACCATCGACAGCCCGGATAAATAGAGAGTTTCCCATGACCACCGCCATTGCTCGCCTCACCCTGTTAACGCTGGTCCTGGGGTTGAGCGCTTGTGCGGTGCATCGTCCGCCGACGCCAGGCGAACCGACGAGTTCGCCGTCCGGCCCGACGACCCAACCTTATCCATCGGGCACGCCGGGTAAACCGACCGTACCGGGCAAACCACGTCCGAGTTCCTCACCGACCTTCGCCCCACCACCGGGTGGCAACAGCCATTGGGACGGGCAGATGGGCGTCTATGTCCTCGACAGTCAGACCAACACCTTCTACCGCCAGCGCACCTACTATCGCTGGGACAACGGCTGGAGCCGCTCCATCAGCCCCAATGGACCGTGGGAAGACACCGATATCCACGGCGTACCGCCGGGGTTGAGCAAACAGTTCGGTCAGTGAGTGAAAACGGCGATCTTCAGAGGTCGCCGTTTTTTTTGAGGATTCTTCAGATCCCGTCAGTTGGTGTATCGACCAGCGGATGCCTGAAATGCTGTGATCAAAGCATGGGACGGTAGGCCAGCAGTGCCTTTACCGTTTGAACCAGGCCTTGTCGGAAGAAAATATCTCACTCGTAGCCCATCCTCTGTTGTTGGGCCTGCTCGGCGAGTTCGGCCATGGCCTGTTCGCTATCCAGTGAGCGTTGGGTTTTATAGGCCATTAGCTCGGCAAAACGTACGCGGCGGTGCTTGCCGGTTTTGTGAAACGGCAGTTCGCCCGACTCCAGCAGTTTGATCAGGTGCGGGCGGGAGACATTGAGCATGTCGGCGGCTTCCTGGGTGGTCAGTTCGGCATGGACGGGGACCACCTGGACGGCGTTGCCAGCAGCCAGCTCGGCCAGGATCTCCACCAGCAACCGCAGTGCGGTGGTGGGTAGTTCAACGCTATGGGCCTCGTTGCGTTCATCGAAAATCTGAATGTGCTGGGTGTCGAACCTTGTGGCCAGAAAGGCCGCGAGGGCGCGTTGACCTTCGATGGCGACCTGGACCTCGCGTTCGAGGGGCAAGTTGATGGTGAGGGCGGATTGAGTCATGGCTGGCTCCAAGGGGGGGAATCAATGATGGGAATTTATTCGAAATAAACGAAAATCGCAATAAACGAAACATTTCACATTGAAATGCCTGGAAACTTACCCTTCGTTGGGAGACTCAAACCGGCAAAGCGATATTTTCATCCCCGAATCCTGCTATCAGCGCTATAACGGTTGTGTTGAAGCGAGAACCGTTTATCTCCCATCCAAGGAACCTGACGTCCCATGAATTCGATTTTCGGCAAGTTGGCCCGCCGCAGTGCGTTGGCCTCGGCGATGAGTCTGGCGGTATTGATGTCTGTTGGCGTTGCCCAGGCCGCCGATGCCCCGGCCCAGCGGGTGGCGGTACGCGGTGAAATCACGGCGCTCGACGGTGATTCCCTCAAGGTCCATACCCTCGCTAATGAAGATGTCACTGTCGGCCTGACCCAGGACACCCAGGTCCGTGGCGTGACATTGGCGAAGATCGCCGATATCAAGCCCGGCAGCTATATCGGCACGGCGGCGATGCCGGGGTCTGACGGGACGTTGACGGCGATGGAAGTCCATGTGTTCCCGCCTGAATTGGCCGGTACTGGCGATGGTCATCGGCCTTTCGATCTGGCGCCGGGCAGCAGCATGACCAATGGCCGCGTGGGGGAGTTGAAGGTCGCCAACGGGCGTACCCTGGTGCTCAGCTACAAGGGCGGTGAGAAGACGGTGGTGGTGCCGGAGAATGTGCCGATCGTGAACCTGGTACCGGGCGATCGCAGCCTGCTCAAGCCGGGCGTGAAGGTGGTGCTGTTTGCCCAGAAGGGCGCGGATGGCAAGCTGACGGCGGCGGGGATTTCGGCGGGTAAGGACGGGGTCAAGCCGCCGATGTAGCGGATGTTTGAAGCCTTGCAGGAGCAGCCGGTCGACGCTCGATTGCTGGCGATGACGGTGGTGAGGCCGGTATCGCTATCGCGAGCAAGCTCGCTCCTACAGGGGGCTCGGGCCTGACAGAATTTTGCGCTGAGAGGCCGGCCTGTGTAGGAGCCAGCTTGCTGGCGATGGCGGCGGTCAGGCCGGTATTGCCATCGCGAGCAAGCGCGCTCTTACTGGCCGTTGTAGATCTGGTCGAACACGCCACCGTCATTGAAGTGGGTCTTCTGCACCGTGCGCCAGTCGCCGAAGGTCTTTTCCACCGAGAGGAAGTCGACTTTCGGGAAACGGTCGGTGAACTTGGCCAGCACCTGCGGATCACGTGGGCGCAGGTAGTTGTTGGCGGCGATTTCCTGGCCTTCCGGCGACCACAGGTACTTCAGGTATTCCTCGGCCACCGCGCGGCTGCCTTTCTTGTCGACCACCTTGTCGACCACGCTCACCGGCGGCTCGGCCTCGGCGGACACGCTCGGGTAGACCACTTCGAACTGATCACGACCAAATTCGCGGGCAATCATTTCCGCTTCGTTTTCGAAGGTCACCAGCACGTCGCCGATCTGGTTGGTCATGAAGGTGGTAGTGGCGGCGCGACCGCCGGTATCGAGCACCGGGACCTGCTTGAACAGTTTGCCGACAAACTCCTTGGCCTTGTTCTCGTCGCCGCCGTTCTTCAGCACATAACCCCAGGCCGACAGGTAGGTGTAGCGGCCGTTACCCGAGGTCTTGGGGTTGGGCACGACGACCTGGACGCCGTCCTTGAGCAGGTCCGGCCAGTCCTTCAGGGCCTTGGGGTTGCCCTTGCGCACGATAAATACGGTGGCGGAGGTGAACGGCGCGCTGTTGTTCGGCAGGCGGGTGGCCCAGTTCTCCGGTACCAGCTTGCCGTTGTCCGCCAGGGCGTTGATGTCGGTGGCCATGTTCATGGTGATCACGTCCGCCGGCAGGCCGTCGATGACCGAGCGCGCCTGTTTGCTGGAACCGCCAAAGGACATCTGCAAGGTGATGTTTTCATTGTGCTCGGCCTGCCAGTGCTTCTGGAACGCCGCGTTGTAGTCTTTGTAGAAGTCACGCATCACGTCGTAGGAAACGTTCAGCAAAGTCGGTGCGGCGTTGGCCAGGCTGGCAAAGGCCAAGCCCGCGGCCAGAAGTGAGGCGCCAAAGAGTTTTTTCACTGCGCAGTCCTTGTTTCAGCTGAGAGAGGGGCAATTTGCCAGCAACTATAACGGCGCTGGCATAGGCATTTAAAGATTAAAAAGTGCTTTGCTTATTCTATTTTCTTGTAAAGCGCATTCCCACAGCGCGAGCAGAAAGAGGCGTCCGGCTCGTGGCTATTTTTCCCGCAGACCGGGCAGTCGTGCTTGTGCGAGTCGCCGCGCATGGCGCTGGCCAGTTCGGCGGTGAAGATCCCGGTGGGCACGGCGATGATCGAGTAACCGGTGATCATCACCAGGGATGAGATCACCTGGCCCAGCACGGTCTTGGGCACGATGTCGCCATAACCCACGGTGGTGAGGGTAACGATAGCCCAATAGATACCCTTGGGAATGCTGGTAAAGCCGTGCTCCGGGCCTTCGACTACATACATCAGGGTGCCGAACACGATCACCAGGGTGCAGACGCTGAGCAGGAAGACCAGGATCTTCTGCTTGCTGCCGCGCAGGGCATCGAGCAGGTAATGCGCCTGCTTCAGGTACGGGCCGAGCTTGAGCACCCGGAAGATCCGCAGCATGCGGATGATGCGGATGATCAGCAGGTACTGGGCGTCGCTGTAGTAGAGCGCGAGGATCCCCGGCACGATCGCCAGCAGGTCGACCAGCCCATAGAAACTGAAGGCGTAGCGCAGCGGCCGTGGCGAGCAGTACAGGCGCACGAGGTATTCGACGGCGAAGATGACGGTGAAGCCCCATTCGATATAGGCCAGGGGGGCGGCGAAGGTCTGGTGAAAACTCTCGATGCTGTCGAGGATCACGATCACCAGGCTGGCGAGGATGATCAGCAGGAGGGTTTTGTCGAAGCGTCTGCCGGCGACGGTGTCGGATTGGAAAACCATGACGTAGAGCCGCTGGCGCCAGTCGTTGTTGCTGTTCATAAGGTGTTGCCCAGGCTATGGATGCACGAAGCGTGGGGGATTGCCGATCAATGCGCAAGCCGGTCTGTCAGACCTGTGTGTAGCAGAACCTGTCCCTGTAGGAACCGGCTTGCTGGCGTTGGCATCCCATCAGGCGATGCAAGGCTCACGGGCCTCCTCGCCAGCAAGCCGGCTCCTACAAGGTTCGTGTTTCGCTTGTGGGCCAGCGTTGCGACTGTGGGCTGTCGGTTGTCGGGTGTAACACGCGGGCACCGGCCCGGACCAGCCAGCAGGCGAGGATAAAGGGCGCCGTCAGCGGCGCCAGGCCGAAGGCGGAAAAGCCGGGTGTCAGTAGGCTCGCCAGGACGATGCCGATCAGCGCAGGCCAGGTTGTTCGCTGCTGTTGGCCCAGGGCGAGCGCCACCAGGGCAGGGTTGTAGCCAGCCAGTCCGAGATGAACGGGTGACGCGGGATCCTGCAGCAAGGCGAACGCCAGCCCGGCGCCACTGCCAAGGATTGCCCAGAGGGCTGCGCGGCGGTTGGCGAGCAGCAAGCCGATGAAGATCGCCAGGCCGGCCAGGGGCCGGTCGAGGAAGATGATCTGGCCCAGGCCCGTGAAGACGGCGTTGGCATAGGCGACGGTATTGCCGGGAGGGAATAACAGGTTGCTTGGCGGGTCGACCGTTGTGAACGCCAGCAGCAACCAGCTCAAACCGACAAAGGGCGCGGTGTAGGCGCACAGGCTCTGGGCGTCGCCGGCGTGCTTGAGCCATTGGCGGACCAGGATGGCACTCAGGCCAGAGGCGGCGATGATCAGTGGCGGGACTAATATCGACCAGGGAAATTTCAGGCTGATCAGTAGACCGAGCAGCACACCGTTGTAGCTGTACAGACCGGCCTGGCGTTCGGCTTTGGGGTAGCCGCGACGCTGGGCGGTGAGCAGCCCGGCAAGGCCGCCGAGCAGAGCGCCGCCGAGCAAGGACGGTGCGCCCAGGAGTATTGCCAGCAGACAGCACAGGCCGCAGAGCGGATGGCGCTGGAGGAATATCTGGCTGAAGCCGTTGAGCAGGGCGGTTGCCCAGTCGGGGCAGTAGGGGGTGTGCAGGATCTTGGGCATGGTGGTGTGTCAGGCGGATTTTTTGGGCGCGCAAGATCGCCATCGCGAGCAAGCTCTGCTCCTACA